>CAVYQE010000002.1:0-894948 GCA_963770565.1 uncultured Actinomycetota bacterium | reverse complement strand
CTACTTGTCAGCTTCCCCAAACCTGACAGTGCGGGTTCGATTCCCGTCACCCGCTCCAGGCTTTTTCGGAGTGTTTTCGCAGGTCACGGCCGGTTTTCGAGCCTCCACAAGTGCGGCGTCCTTGCCCGCCAGAGACCCTGATTTACCGCCTTGGGCCACGAGACGTGGCCCAGATGTGGCCCAACGATCTTGGTCGACGGCCCGGGACCCGTACCAAGAACGTCGAAGTTGCGGGCGGTCGGCGACTGGGCAAGGCTCGGCTCATGACGACGGACGAGGGCGCGCGAAATCTGGTCGGATCATGGCGCATCGCGGCCGCCACCTGGTCAACCTCATGCCGCTGTCGGGCTCGTCCAGGCCGAGTCACTGCAGCCGCATTTGCAGGAAGCCGGGGAGACGATCTTGGCGCTCGCTCCGGACAACCCCTCCGGCTGCGCGGACACCTGCAAGGCCCTCGCGAGGCGACTCACTGAACGGTCATGGGTCGGCGACGCTGAGCTGGCGGAGCTGCTCCTCGCCATCGTCGACGGTCTACCGCCCGGCCGGCGCCGCATCCGCACCGACCTCGACGGTGTCTCCGACCTGCTCGAGGACACCTTCTCGAGATGGGCTTCGGCGGTGTGCTGGATTGCAACACCGGCGATGCCTGGCCCGAGGGGGCCCTTGATGACTGGGTGGGCGACGGGGAGCGACCGGACCCGGAGGACGATCCGGATCGGTACCTGTTCATCCCCAATGAGGGTTCGCGCGAGGCGTGGGAGGACATGCGCGAGTTCGCCACGACAGTTCAGGATCCCGCGCTCCGCGACCGGCTACTCGACGCCATCGATGGCCGTGGCGCCTTCTCCCGCTTTCGCCGAGTCCTCGATGACCACGACGACCTGCGTTCCTCCTGGTACTCGTACTCGGCAGAGACCCGAACCGGAAGGGCCAGACAGTGGCTGGCCGACGCGGGGTTCGACGCCCTCCCACCCCGGCGCTGATCGCACCACGATCCGATCATAAGAGCGAACAATAGGCGCGAGCTTGTCCACAGCCAGCGCCGCGAGCCGGCGTTATTCGCCGGGTTCCGATCCCGAATGGCCGATGACTCGTCCGTTCTGGGTTGGCGGCGAGCCGACTCGGTGCGCCGTCCCGTCGCGATCGACGAAAGCGAACTCGCGAACGCCGTAGTCCTGGTCGTGGGGCCGGATGAACCGGCCCTTCACGCCGGAAGCCAACCAAGCGGCGTACACCGCGTCAGCATCAGAGACGAACAGGTACACCTCGGCGCCGTGATGGCGGTCGTGATCCGGCGACTCGCTCACATGAAGTTCGACGCCATCTCGCTCGACGTATCCATACTCGGCCGGTCCGCCATACGAGCGCACTCAGGAGAAGCCGAGCATGCGATATCGCCGCAGCGCCCGCTTGAGATTGGCCACCGGGATAACCGGAGCCACCCGCGAGAAATGTGAAACTCGTTCACGCCTTCATTCCTTATCAAGAACGTCACAAGAAGTGCCCATAGCGGCCGACACTTGCCCGCACGCGATGGGCCTATTCGCGGGACGTGAGATAGAGCGGGAAAAACAGGATCCAGAGGATCAGGCATCCCGCTTGCCCATGCGGCGGGTGTGTCGATAACGAACGTGCCCGCCTCGAAAACGACCGGACTCCCGGAGTCTGCACGCCTCTTCGCGTCCGCGTAGACCCCACAGGTCCGCGGTTATCCCGATACCAAGAATGACCAGCGGCGCAAGCGCAGCAAAGGACACCCTCTGAACGATATGCGCCGCTCTTGCCCGCGGCACCGTCCGCCGCTTGTCGGCGGCAGACTATAGGTGCGTTACTCACGCTTTGCTTGCTGGGTCAACTGTGTGAAGTAGATGGCATATGCCGGACCCCCTCCGCACAGAGAAGGATCTGCGGTCGTGAGGCCGGGTCTCCTCAGCAGGAGCTGGAGGAGGTCCGGGTATGGCGATCGTAGGAGCGTTGGACATTCATCGGCAACAGATCACCTTCGATTGGGTGGACTGCGATAACTGGGAGTCTGGGCGGGGTCGGATCAGCCCGGCGGACCGGGTCGGTTTCCGGAGTGGCTCGCTCAGTTCGATGAGAAGAAGGTCGGCTTGGTGGTGGAGGGTTGCACCGGTTGGCGGTTCATCGCGGAGGAATGTCTCGCCGCTGGCGCCGAGGTGCATGTCGCTGATCCGGCCGAGGTGGCCGGTGCACGAAGCCGTAAGCAGTGGGGCGAAGACTGACCGGATCGATGCACGGAAGCTTCGGGAGCAACTGGAGAAGGGTGAGATCCACGACTCGTGGATCCCGCCGCGGCAGGTCCTGGAGATCCGGGAGAAGGTCCGGCTGTATCTGGATTTGGTCCAGGGCAAGCAGGCATGGCAGCAAACTAATTCTCATGCCACTTTCTTTCATCAGGGCGTGCCCAAGCCTGACGGCAAGCTGTTGCGAGGAGACCGGGTGCAGATCGGGCTTGACGATCCGGACCTGTCCCCGGCCGGCGCGCAGGCTGTTGACGTGGCGGTGCGGATGATCGCGGCGATCGACGCCGATCTGGTGCCGCTGCGCGCGGAGCTCACCGCGTTTGGTCGCCGTCATCCCGGACCGCGGGAGCTGTCTCATGAGTACGGGTTGGGTGCGCTGCTCGCCACGATGGTCTGGGAAGAACTCGGCGACACCCGCCGGTTCTCCGCGTCTAGACAAGCGGTGCGTCACGCCGGACTGGACATCTCCGTCTATGACTCCGACGGCAAGAACCGTGGCCGCCCGAGGCTCACCCGCCAAGGACCACCAGTGCTGCGCTGGGCGCTTTATGAGGGCGCGCTGCATGCCCACAAGAAGACCAGCCCGGACAACGGCTACTACCTGCGATTGGCTCATCGCATCGGTGGCGGTCGAGCGCGGCTGTCGGTCGCCCGTAAACTCGCACGCCGCTGTCACCACCGGCTACGTGCGCTCGGCGACCAGGCCTGGATCGAGATTCCCACCTAGCAAACCAACGACGAGGGACGGTGACCGTGTCCGCCTACCAGCCCACCACCGAGGACCTTAGGGACCGTGCGCCGACCAACTCCCAATATGCCGTTGTTCGCCAGCCCCGGCTGGACGACCCGTACTAGATTGAACGGCCGCACCCTCATGCCCGTCGCGGGGCACCCCATCACTCCTCTTGTGACCGGGCGACACGATGCGCCCGCGCGCCAAGGTAAGCCTGGGGCGCCCGCGGCGCTCTCACCGTCAACCGTCGACACAATCAGACCCACGACCGGTGAGGACACGCCATGCGCTAACGAACAAACACCTGGCGTTCTTCTCAGCGCACAACAATCTGGCGGGCGGCGCCGGCGTCAAGGTCGTTCGTCCAGTAGGGCGCTCCACCTTGACCCCGTTTCCGCCCGCCAGAAGGAACGCGCCTGCGAGAACGACGCCGAAGAACAAGAACGAAAAGAACACAAACCCTTGACAGGCGGACGGTCGGCATAGGTAAACGGCACTTCTGTTCCTCGAGCGGCCTTGAGCAGAACTTGCACTGGCGCTCGGCTGTCGCGGCGAATCCGACAGATCTGGACCGGCATCACTTACACGATGATTGCGCGCACCATGCTCGAGCGCCTCGACGATGGCGGCGTCACCTTCTGCCGTAATCGACGCTGCAGGCACCTCGGCGCCGGTAAGCATGCGCCACGCCGCATCAGCCGTCAGATGCAAACGGGCATCTGCACTGCCGGGCGATCCTGTGGAGAGGTTCCAGCCGCCGTCGTCCGTGGCGCTGAGCGTCCAGTCGCCCAGGGGGTCGATCCTCATTCGGATCACGCGCGCCCCGACGGCACCGCGGAATTGGTGAGGGAAGGCCCAAATAGAAGGTACGTAGCACGTCCGGAAGGGTCACGTCGTGGTCCTCCACGCGGTCCACGGCCTCTCTCATCTGCTGTTGATGGACCCAACGCTCGGTGAACTCCTGCGCCAGGTTGAACCAGTAGGGCACCGGCTCGTCGCTGGCCCATGAGACCCAGCCTTCGTCAAGTAGGTCCCGGCCCGCGTGAAGCGCGTCGACTTGCTCGCCACTCCACTGCGGCAGGTCCTCGACCACGCGTCGGCTCATCACCCGAGCCGCGTCTACCCACCGTTGGTTCTTCTCTGCGAGCACCTCGGAAAGATCCGACGATCTGACATGTTGATCTGCCCGCTAAGTTCGCCATCACGCTCCTGAGAAAGCCAGGTCATGTCAGGTCATCGTCGAGCAAATGAAGCGCGATGTCTTTGACCGTCCATCCCGGAATGGCAGTTCGCGCTGAGCCACTCGGCAACGGCGTCATCCCGGCCAGCAAGCGCAGCAAACCCTGCCGCTGCAAGCAGTGGCGAGCGACCGCAGATGACTTGCGGACGGCTGACATCCCACAGCGACATGCTGGAAGTCTGCCGCAGCCCAGGATCGTTTACGCCGGCTCAGCGCGGTTTTGATTGCGTCACGACCAAACCCAGCCGCCCTCGCGAACCGGCACTACCCGCCGTGCATCGCGTTCGTCATGTCCAGCATGCTCGTGCAGCGACGGGGCGTACGAGAGCCCAAGACGGCGCCTTCCGGGTGATGAATACGTGCGCCGCTCCGTTCCCCACGGTTCTGACCTTGGCATTGTGCAGCATCTCGTATCCACGGGACCGCAATTCCCGCACGCCGTCGCTCACAGCCCTGGCCGCGCAGATGCCAGCTCAAACTCCACGCTCACCTGAGGTCTTGCTATGCCCCTCCTGCTACACCACCGTTAGCCGAAGGAGCCTCGCGGTAGCTCGTTCCATGGGCCACACTCCGAAGTGATTGCACCCGCAGGACTGCGCGCGCGCGGGCGCGCGCGCGCGCCGGCAGCAGGGAGCTACCGTCCAGCTGCTTGAGGGCCAGCCCGAGAGCCTCCATGTAGCCCGCGCGGCTCGCTGGCGCGTCCGAGCGATGACAGCGACACTGGTTACAGACTCGGATCCGCACATCAACCTCCCGGGTCAGCACGGCCGAACATAGCGGCCTCCCAGACCGTCGCGTCGAGAGAGACGCGAACGATCGAGAACGACCAGCTCGATGACAATTCGCGCGAGCCGGTGACCATGTCGGCACCTGTATGGCGATCATTCGTGGATGGTGTCTCCCGAAGCAGCCAGCCGGCTCTCGATCTGACTGAGCCGCGCGCGGTATTCCTCTGTTGAGTTGACATGTGGGAAAGGCTCTGGCGGCACCGCCGCGCCGAGCGCGACGCATAGTGGCCCCCAACCGTCGCCCGGTTGCCACTCGACGAGCCGATCCGCGCGGACCTCGCGACGCACTGACGCTGCATGCCGCTGATAAGCAGTCATCGCAGCGCCGTCATCCCGCCAGAGGGGGTCAAACATCTCGTACATCTCTCGGACCATCGCCATGTATCCCGGCATGTCGGGCTCGTCCTCCAGCCGATCAGAGCTGTCCATAACCGTCGCCCGCGCGCTCGCCAGCCAGGTGGCCGCGTCACGTCTCGTCGAGAGCAGGACGACCGCCTCCGGGTTCTCGGCAACTAGCTCACGCCAGACCGCCGCACCTGGCCAGTCCACAGTCGCCGCGTAATTGCCGAGGACCGGCTCCCAGTCGACGGCCTCGCCGCGCAGGGCTGCGCGCCAGGTGGGGACATGGTCAAGATGCCGCTGCACCTCAATCATGTGATAGGTCGGGCGACCAAGAAGCCGCTCGAGCGCCAGCTTCAGCGAGTTGGTTCCCGTCCGACCGAGGCCAGCTCCGATGATGCGCATACCGCTTCCGCTCCCTCCCTCACGCCCTCAACTCCGATGCAATGCCCGCCGTCCCGATCCCAAGTTGTGATCGTCGAATACAGCCTCGCAGACGAATAGCGACAGTGTGAACGCCGGCAAGCACATGCGATCACACTTCGCGGGCGCCCTGAAACGGACCGACCGGCCGCGACATCGCCTCGCGCTAGCCCGGTCCGAGACAGAACTCGTTGCCCTCAGGGTCCGTCAAGGTCACGTTGGTCCCGAGTCGGTAAAGCTCCGTCGCGCCCATTTCAACGAAGCGGCTCACCTCAACTTCGAGGTCGTCCGCGCGCAGATCGAGGTGCAGCCGGTTCTTATGTTCCTTGTGCTCTGGCACCCGTTGAAACCAAAAGCGCGGCCCTTCGCCACTCTTCGGTTCGACCAAGACGTTCGGGTCAT
Organism: uncultured Actinomycetota bacterium; assembly: GCA_963770565.1. Classification (GTDB taxonomy): domain Bacteria; phylum Actinomycetota; class Actinomycetes; order JAFAQI01; family JAFAQI01; genus DATAUK01. The sequence goes on along the minus strand of CAVYQE010000002.1, from coordinate 888,759 downwards.
CCTCAGGATCGAACACCCCCCGGGCCCGCAACCGCTCAAGTTCAACTTCGTCGTAAGCAGCGACCCGGTAGCCATCGAGCGCCGCGGCCCACCACCGCGCCAGCGAGGCGGGATGTTCGCAGTCGAACACGATGTCAGCAAGGCGTGCCATTCGCGCACGCTACGCCGGATCACGTGCACGAAGTGCGCGACGATCGAGCGTCGAAGAACGGCACGTATGGGGTCGATACCGGCCCTCGGCCTCTCGGACTGACCTCAGCCCTGGCTCTGCGTTTATGGCCCGCTGATCCGCGCTAGAGGAGCGATCCCGGCTGGGAAGCCGGTTCGGACGGATCGGTACAGCCACGGCGCCGCTTGTGATCTTCCTTGCTCTCAGACCCGAGAGCGCCTTCAGAGCGGCGGCTGGCGAGCCCGCGAGTTCGATGTTCTGGCACTCCGCACACGGGCATGACCGTTTCGGCGCCTGCGATCAGCGGCAAGAAGCCGGAGGGAGGGGGGGGGGGGGGGGAGATGGGTCGACTGGGCCACTATGTGCGCGACGAGGGACGTTTGGAGAATGAGAATAGTGTGAGGTGATGAAGGTTGGGTTCCGAGAAGTGGAGGATATCTCGACGGATCGGAATGGGGCGAGTGGGTTTGTGGGCGGGAGGGGGGGGTGGTGGGCGAGTTTCGGCGACGTGCATGCGACCCAGATGGAGGAGGGGTCGGCGTGGCTGGATCAGGCTGTCACCTGAAGAGAAACCTCATCCGCCCGCGATCGAGCGTTGCGGTGGTCGCCGGGCTAGGGAAACGAAACGCCATAGGATTCAACTGGCTAAGGGGGGAGGGGAGGTTGTTCGGGGGGGGGGGTAACAGGAGACAGGGGCGGGGGGGGACGGTTGGCGGCGGAAGGACGAGTGAGGGGCGCGGGAGAGGGGGGGAAAAGTTGTTGAGAGCGGGAGAGTCTCCGAGGGGTAGTGAGGAGGGGAGGGGGTAGTGGGAAGGGGGGCCGTGCGGGGGAGGAGAGTGGCTGGTGGTCTCAATGGAGCGGCTTCATTAGGGAGGGGTTTAAATTTCGTGCGATCTCCGGGCGAGTACGTCATCATGCCTGCTGATATCAATCGCGACTTCCCGAGCGCGACCAGTGTCGTATAGCGCCGGATCACGTGCACGAAGTGCGCGACGATCGAGTGTCGAAGAACGGCACCTCGGGTGCATTCGGCCCGACCTTGTCGGAGGTGCATTCGGCCCGACCTTGTCGGAGCATCGGAACTGGCATTCTGGTGCACGAAAGACGGATCGAGCTCGTTTCCGTTTAGCCGACCAGAGCTGACCATCGAGCGCTTTCGTCGAGGCAGGCGAGCACCTCAACGACGACTATGACCAGGCCGCAGCGCGGTCACCACGACCGCGCCACCTTCAGCCTCATCGCGATGCACTCTGTACCAGGTGGCTCGACCTGGGGTGGTCAGGGGTTCGGGCAGGAGCTGAACTTCACCTTTGCCGACACCTTCTCGTGCGATGAGCCCCTGGAGAAGACGACCGTGCCGTTCAGCGAGTACTTCTTGCCTGCCTTGAGCGCGGCCCCGTTCAGGCTCGTGTGCAGCTTCTTGTGCCCGAGCACGAGCTCGTGTGAGGTGACGTTCCAGCCGTGTTTCGGGTGGCCTTTGACGCTGACCGAGATCGCATCGGCGGGCAGGCAGGACGCGGGTCCGACGACCGTGACGCTGCCGTGCCGACCGCGATGTGTAACCCGGTGATGCACTCCCGGCAGCCGCACCAGAACGACCTTGAGGTTGTCGCCTTGGGTTCCTGAGGAGCCTTGCTCGGTGGACCACGCGACCCACGCGTAACCGCGTGGCACGCTGGCGATCTGCGGTTGTCCGCCGGCTGCGAATCCGTGCGGTGAGAAGCGCAGAATCGCGGGGTGACTCCCGGACCCGAAGTCGCTGACCGCGATCTTGTCGCACTCGCTGCTGACATCGACGAGCCGACCGCTCGCGTCCGTTGCCGCGTCATACGCACCCAACACACAGGTGTCGCCGGTCGGTGTCCGGTGGCTAAACCCGTGCCCATTCCAGTTTGCAACAACCGGGGTGTAGCCCGCGTCGCCGATGTCGGTGATCAGTCGGACACCCGAACGGGTGCGCACCAGCGCGACGTTCTGCCCTGCTGTGCCGGTGCCGGGGACATTCTTGAACGAGGTCCAGGACCCTCCGTGCTGGTAGGAGAACGCGGCTGCCTGCGAGATCGCCGCGTTCTTGGTGATTGCGAGGATCGGCGTCGAACCGGCGAACGCGAGCTGCGCATAGCCCACGTGATACGGCGTCTTCACCGTCGTCGGGGAGCTGGTGAACCCCTCGCGGACCTGCAGCGTTGATGCGGTCGACGACTCCGCCACGGTCCACACGCTGCCATTCGGCGCGAGCTCGGCGTCCAGCAGGTAGCCGTTGATCGGCGCAGTCGCCACGTCGTGCTCTGCCGAGAGTGGACCGCCTGAGACCGAGGTTGCCTCCGCAATCTCGCCGCCGCCCGCAGCCGTGCGATACCAGACGATGGTCACGGCGCCGGCCGGTGTGACGAGCAGCCGCAGGCCGGCCGAGGTTTGCGGGTCGGTCGGGGTGAGCGTCTGGATGCCACCCGTGCAACCGGTGGCATGCAACACCAGCGTGCAGAAGTGAAGCTGGCGTGCGGACGGGTGGTTGACGCTCGAGGAGAGCCACGCGATGTAGGTTTTGCCTGACTTGTCGGACGCGATCGAGTAGGCCCGACCGTCGCCGTCGAAGCTCACCTTGTTGGCGAGGGTGATTGGCGTACCGGCCAGCCCAGGTTTCGCAGCCGAGACCGAATGAACGCCAGGTATGGCCGGCGACGCCGCGGCCCCAGCCAGCGAGGTCATGGCCATAGCCACAGCCACAGCCACAGCCACAGCCACAGCCACAGCCACAGCGAAGACCGTAACTCGACGTGGCGCGCGCGCGCGGGCACTAAACAGACTGGGGCAAGCCGTCACGACAACCTCCGGGCGAGATGTGCGGTCTGCGGAGACCCTCGCCGACCCCAGTCGCAACTCAGTCGCAGCCGGTCGCACGCACCCCAACCCACGGCGCTGACTGAACCGACCCGCTGATACCACGCGGCCATGCTGGACCAAGGGTCGCGCCACTACCGGTGCTCGCACGCAGCGTGCTGGCAAGCTCGGCCTGACCATCCTAGCCGCTTCACTCACGCTCACCGGTCCACCGGGCAGTGCCGATGACCTTCACTTCCGACATCCCTCGGCCGAGGCTGGTCGCGTACTCGCGAACCACGGCTGCCCATATCACCGATCAGAACCGTCAATATCGAGCATCAGTTGAGCCCATGCCCAGCGAGCGCGAACGCCGGCTCGGCGTGATTCGTGTTGATCTAGGACCGTCGAATAGTTCTTCGTTATCGTCCGCGACCGAAGTCTCGATCGTGGTCGGGCCCGTGATCGTGTGTGAGTCCGCGGTAGTGGTGGTCGGGTTCCATGCTGCGCTGGTGCCGTTCGATCCGCCGGAGCGGTGACCTGGCCGGGGTTGGCCGTCGAACCACGGGCCGAGCTGGTACCCGCTTGGTGGCCGGCTCGACCTGGAGGTGCTTGGGGAGCCGAGTGTGAGCGGCTTGCTGGACGCTGCTGACACCGAGCGCGTCGGCAAGCATTGCTCTGGCCGCCAGAGGCACCCCGGCTTTCGGCAGCCCGTGGTGATCGACGTCGCTGATGGGTTGGGAGACGACCACATGGTTGGCGTGGCGGCCGCGGGTGAGCCCGACGTAGAGATGTTCGCGGTCGATGCCGGGTCGGGCAAGCAGGATCGCGTGATCGACGGTGGCGCCTTGCGCGGCGTCGATCGTCGAGGCCCACCCGTAGCTGGTGTGCGCAGCCACGTAGTCAGCAGGCAGCCTTGCAGCCCGGCCACTGTCGACGGTCTGGACAAGAAGTCCGTCGCGGTCGGCGCCGAGGACGACGAACTGGTCACCGTTGCGCAGGTAGTCCGCACCGACGGTGATGGTGCGGTTGTTGCGGGTGGCGCGGCGCCGGTCCCCGGCCCGCCACTGCATCGGCCCGTCGAGGAGCACTGGCCCGTGGACCTGCCCGGTCTCGATCGCGTGAGCGCGGGCGAGAGTGTTGAGGGCGTCGACGTCGTGGTGCGTCCGGGCGAGCATCAACACCCGGCGCCCCGCAGCGCTCGCGTCGAGATAGCTGGCGAGGACGGCCTGGCAGGCCGCGGTCTCATCGGGGCAGTGATGAACCCGGCCAGCCACGATGTAGTCGTCAATGACCGTCCGATCTCCGGCCCGCAACCTTAGGGATGCGCGGCGCTCCCAGGCTTCGGTGAACCGGTGCACCGTGTCCAACGTCGGCGCGTCCAGGCGTTCGGCGAGGGCGGGGAGCATCCCGCCGGCCGCGTCGACGGCACCGATCTGCGCCGGGTCACCTACCAGCTGCAGCTTCGCTCCCGCCTCCCAGCTTGCTCGGGTCAATGCGTCGAGGTCGGTGGTGGCGAGCATGGAGGCTTCGTCGACGAGCACCACCGTCCCAGGGTGCAGCCGGTACCGGCCGGTCTCGAGGGCGAACGGGCTTGGGGGTTTGTGGTGTTCGTGGAGGAACTTCGCGACCGTGTCGGCCGGGGCGAACGTCGCATCCCGTAGCTCGGCGGCGGCCCGGGCCGACGGCGCGAGCCCCACGATCCGATACCCGGCGGCACGCCACGCATAGACCGCGGCGCCGAGCGCGGTGGTCTTCCCGGTCCCGGCCGGCGCGACCAGCACCGAGACCGCGTCCCCGCTGCCCGTGACCTGAACGAGCGCGGCCTGCTGGGAGGCGTCCAGCCCGCGGCGCTTCGCGACCGCCCGGACCTGTTGCGGGTCAAGAACGGCCACACCCCGAGCACAGCCGGCGTCGGCGACACCCAGGATCCGCAGCTCCGCATCCACCGTGGACCGGGATGCGTAGCGGGCGTCGGAGCCGCGATGACATCCCTCGACCTGCGGGCGCAGTGTCACCGCGTCCGGGGTGCCGAGGGCCTGGTCGGTCAGCTGCTCGATGAGAGTCCGGACCAGGTGCGCGTCGAACCCGCCGGTCCGCAGCCGGGTCGCGACCTCCGCCGCCAGATCGGAGCGAGAGAACACCGCCCGCCGAGCCCCAGCCGCCCGGACCGCCTCAACAATCGCCCGGTCCATCTGCTCGACCAGCGCTGCGGTTGGCGCCGATGGGCGGCTCGCCCGACCAATCTCCCGTTGCACACTCAGCCCGTCCCATCCCAGCACGGCCGCCTCTGCTGTCCACCGATCCGAGAGAGCGACGATGTCAACCTGGTCCTTGTCAGGTCTCGTCTTCAGCACCGCGATCTTCATCACCGCCGTGCGCTCCGCTTGTCCGCGCGGGAGTCGAGCAGCGCGAGTAGCAGCTCCTTGCGCCGCGTCGGGTAATCCGCCAGCGTCCGGTCGGTCGGAGCGCCGTGGACGCGTTCGAGCGTGGCATCGGACTCGTCCGGCTCGACGTGCCCGAGCTCGGCGAACCGGTCGCGGAGGTAGTCGAGCTGGTCGTTGCGGCCCATCGCGAGCTGATACAGCTCGCTGACCAGCTCGCTCGTTCCTTGCAGGTTGCGGTGATCCCCTGGTGGTGGGATCAGGAACCAGAGGATCGGTAGGTCGAACCCGCACGCGAAGGCGAGCAGCTCCTGCGCGTCGAACTCCCTGCGTTGTGCTGAGCGGACATCGTCAGCTTCTGTGAGGCTCCATGACCCGGCGCGACTTCGGCAGCATCCGCCGACGGGACAACGGCCGCTGGCAGGCCCGCTACCGCGACCCGAACGGCCGGGTCCACAACCGGATGTTCGCCACCCGCGGCGACGCTGGCCGCTACCTCGCCGGGATCCGCGCTGACCTCGACCGCGGTGACTGGTTCGACCCGAGCGCCGGCCGCATCCCGCTACGCGACTTCGCCGATATCTGGCTCAAGACCCGCCGGGTTCGAGGCCGACCGCTAGCAGCGCGCACGGTCGTGCAGTACCGGTGGCAGCTCGACAAACACATCTTGCCGACCCTCGGCGACCTGCAGCTCCGGCAGCTCACCCCGGCCACTGTCCGGGCTTGGCACCCCAAGGTCACCGGCCCGCAGGGCCGGGGATCAGTTACCGCGGCGAAGTGCTACCGGCTGTTGCACACCGTCTGCGCCAGTGCGGTCAGCGACCAGGAGATCGCCCGCAACCCGGGCACGATTCCCGGCGCCGGGCAGGAGTCCAGCCCCGAGCGACCGATCGCCACCGTCCCGCAGGTCCTCGCGCTTGCCACCGCGGTTGGCGACCGGTGGCGGACGCTGGTGCTACTCGCAGCCTTCTGCTCGCTGCGCATGGGTGAGCTCGCCGCCCTGACCCGACGCGACATCGACCTCGACGCCGGCACCGTGACAGTCCGGGCCTCCGCTGCCGACCTGCCCGGCGGACACCGGCACATCGGTCCGCCGAAGTCCGAGGCAGGACGACGCACGGTCACAATCCCCGAGGCGATCCTCGATGCCGTCTCCGCGCATCTCGAGACCTACGCTGACCGCGGGCCGGACGGGCTGGTCTTCCGCGGGCCACGCGGCGGGGTGCTGCGTGATGCGAACTTCGTCAACGACGTCTGGCGGCCGGCCACCCGCAACTTCGGGCTCGAGCATCTGCACTTCCATGACCTCCGCCACACCGGCAACACGCTGGCCGCCGCGACCGGTGCCAGCCTGCGCGAGCTCATGGTGCGGATGGGCCACGCCAGCCCCAAGGCCGCGCTGCGCTACCAGCACGCCACCCGCGACCGCGACGCCGCCATCGCGAAGGCGCTGTCGGATCTCGTCGAGCAGGCCCAGCTACCCGCCGCGAGGAGCGCTCCCGGCGCTCCCACAGGCGAGCCGGTCGACGGAGGGCGGCCGCGCCGCGTCGATCGCCGACGCCGTGTACGCGGACCCGCTTCAAACGACGCGCAGGAGGCACTGTTCCCACTGGAAGGATCGCCATGACCGGCCCGCGCCGACATAAGTCGTCTAGTAGGCTAGACAGATGACGGGCCGGGACGTTCTGCGTCAAGCCTTAAGGCGCGGTTGTAGCCGGCTCCGTCAACGCGGCTCGCACGTGATCGTCCGATGCCCCGGCGGATGTCAAAGCGTGATCCCCGTCCACGCTGGCCAGGACATCCCGATCGGGACATTGCGCGCGATCGAGCGGGCATTGGAACGATGCTTGGGTAAAGGGTGGTTGCGATGAGTGAAGCCAAGACCTACGTCGCCGTGTACCAACGCGACGAACACGACGACGCTTGGAACGTCCACGTCAAGGGTTTGCCCGGATGCCAGACCTACGGTCGCAGCCTGCGCCAGGCACAGGGCCGGATCCGGGAAGCCCTCGCGCTATGGCTAGACGCGGACGCCGACAGCCTCACGGTGCGGGACCAGGTCCCGGCCGCGGTGCGAGCCGTCGCCGACGGCGTCGCGAAAGCGCGGCGTACTGCTGACCGGGCCGGCGCCGAGGCGCGAGAGCGGACAGCGCACGCCGTCAAGCAACTGACCGACCTCGGGCTGAGCCGACGTGACGCTGCCGAACTACTCGGCCTCTCGCACCAGCGCGTCCAACAGTTGTTGGAAGCCAGCTAAAAGCCGAACAGTGACAGCCTGTCGCGGGGGAGGTTGGCCGGCTGTGGTTCGCCGCCGTTCACCGAAACTCGCCGAGAGATGTGGCCCAGGTGTGGCCCAACAGCCATCACCAAGATCACGCAGGTCGACGAAAAGGCGGTCTGAGCTGCGCAAACACCCAACGAATGGTTGGGACGTACTTAGCTTCCCAAGCTGACAGTGCGGGTTCGATTCCCGTCACCCGCTCCATGCTGCTCCGTGGCAACATCGCATGGTGCTACAACTCTTGGGTTTCAGCATCGACTGCCCCGACCCGATGGAGCTGGCGGCCTTCTACTCAGAGGTGACAGGCCGCGCCGTCATGGAGGGTAGTTCTGACGACTCTGCCGGCATTACCTTCGGTGAGGTCGATCTGGCCTTCCAGCGGGTGGCGGACTACCGCCCTCCACGCTGGCCCGACAACGAACACCCTAAGCAGTTCCACCTCGACTTCGAAGTGCGCGAAATCGAGCCCGAACAGCGCCGCGTCGTCAATCTCGGCGCGACACTTCAGAAGGACTGCATCGGACCCGAGGGCTACGGCTGGCAGGTCTACACCGACCCGGTCGGGCATCCCTTCTGCCTGTGCCGCCACGAAGGGGTCACGTGGACCGACAAGGGGATGGAGTGGTAGCGGCCGGAGCGCACCGGATCGTCATCGTCGGTGCCGGCGGGTCGTTCACAGACCCGGACGGGTTCACCTGGGAGGCGCCGAGCAGGATTGGCATGGACAGTGTCCGAGCCTCCTGAGCCGTCCGCGGGTTCGGGCGATCCGGCTCTGGCGGTTTGGCTGGGCCAGCTCCAGGAAGCGTCTTTCGACCGGGCCGGGCCGGCGGTACGCAATGCCTACCCGCCGGAGCGGCGGATGAGCGGTCCCCGGTTGGCCGACTACCTGACGCGCCGGACCTACGCGCTCGCGTCCACTACTCGGCCCGACGGGCGGGCGCACGCCGCCCCGACCCTGTTCACCATCTACGCCGAGGCGTTCTGGCTCCCCACGCTCGGCGGCGCGGTCCGGGTCGGCAACGTCCGGGCCAATCCGTGGCTGGCACTGTCCATCATCGAAGGTGAGCACGACAACCATGCGGCCGTGCTCACCGAGGGCCCGGCCGAGGTCCTGACCGCGGTGCCACAGGACGTCCGCGACAGCACCGAACTGCGCAACACCGGCGGCAGCCTGGAGTGGGCAACGGCCTGGCTGCAGATGACCCCGCGGTGGCTGTTCAGCTTCGCGGAGACCGGCTGGCACAACGATGTCCGGTAGCTGATCAGCAGATCGCCCGCTCAGTCCTCGACCGGACGCAGTAGCCGGTCGGAGGCACTTTCCAGGCCTCCGCATAAGCGGCATACTGTCGCCGCCGGATCGATCCGGGGAAGAGGGCGAATCATGACTGGGACCCGCCGTGCTTGGCGTCGCAACACATCGATCTTCGGAGCCGTCGTTCTGGCCGGAGGACTGCTCACGACCGCGGCCGCAACCGCCTCGGCGTCGCCGACCGGCACCATCCGATACGTCAAGGACGTGCGGGTCTGCCCGCCGCCGACGACGCCGCACACCATGCAGTGCTACGCGATCGCCCAGGTGACCGTCGCGAAGGGCACGCCGGGCGCGCACAAGGTGACCGTGCCCGCGAGCACGAGCACCGGTACGCCGGGTGGCATCCGCGCCGACACGTCGGGGAGCTGCCCAGGCAGCGACGCACTCGGCTTCGGCCCGAGCGGGCTGGGCTACACGCCGGCTGACCTCGCCGGCGCGTACGGCTACAACGCCAACACGAGCCGCGCCAGCCAGGTGATCGGCATCATCGACTGGCACAACGACCCCAACGTCAAGACCGACCTGAACACCTTCGACGCCTGCTACGGCTTCCCGGCAGAGACAGCCAAAACGTTCCGGGTCGTGAATCAGAAGGGGCAGGCCTCACCACTGCCGAGCCAGAACGACCAGGAAGGCTCGGTCGAGATCTCGCTCGACGTCGAATCTGCGCGCGCCGTGTGCCACACCTGCAAGGTCCTGCTCGTCGAGGCCAGCAGCCCGACCGACAGCGACCTCGCGGTCGCCGAGAACACCGCGGTGCGACTCGGTGCAACCGAGATCAGCAACTCCTTCGGCCGCCCCGAGGGTGGCGCATCGAAGGCCAGCCTCGCCGCCTTCAACCACCCCGGTGTCGTGATCACCGCCTCCACCGGTGACGACGGCTGGTTCGGCTGGGACTTCGCCGACGACTCCAACGAGGACGGCTCGCAGAACGCCGCGTCGTACCCGGCCACCGACTCGAAGGTCGTCGCCGTCGGCGGCACGAGCATCGACATCAACACGGGCACCGGCGCCCGAACCGCTGAGACGGTCTGGAACAACAACGGCGTTGAGGCGGGCAGCGGCTTCAGGGGCGCGACCGGCGGCGGCTGCAGCACCCAGTTCAGTGCCCTGGGCGCGCAGTCGCACTATCCCGGCTTCTCAACGGCCGGTTGCGGGTCAGATCGCCTGTCCGCCGACGTTGCCGCGATCGCCGACCCGGAGACCGGCTTCGACATCATCGACACCGACGCGCCGGCCGATTTCAACCCGCCATGGTTCCCGATCGGCGGCACGTCACTGGCGTCGCCAGTCACCGCGGCGATGTTCGCGCTGGCCGGCGGTTCGGGCGGCGCGGCCTACCCGGCGACAACGCTCTACACGAACGCGGCGCTGACGCCGAGCTCGCTGAAGGACATCGTCCCCGCGAGCATCACCACGTCGCTGCTGGGGACCGTGACGCAGACCGGCAACTCCTTCTGCGATGACACGAGCGTGACGAACTGCGGCACCGTCCTGTTCGGGGAGACGGGTACGCACAACCCGAACGGCCTGGTCTACAACGACACCCAGAGGTCGGTCGGGCTGCTGGACTGCAGCTGGCCACACACGTCCACCGACGTCACTGAGTCGGTCGCGAGCACCGAGTGCAATACCGCGACCGGGTACGACGGGCCTTCCGGCGTTGGCACGCCGAAAGGCGGGCTGCGGCTGTTCACGTCTACGGCGCCGACCGTGACGATGACCAGTCCCGCGCACCCGAAGCTGCACAGCGCGGGCAACTTCACCGCAGTCGGCACCGAGCTCAGCGGGGTCAGCGCGACCCTGTCGAACTCCAGCTACGCGTGGAACTTCGGCGACGGGCACACCGCCATCGGACCGGCGGTCCAGCACACCTACACCAAGGCGGGCAAGTACTCGGCCACAGTTACGGTCACCGACAGCATGTTCCAGGTCGTGATCAAGTCGGTCACGATCACCGTCGGCGAGAAGGCGTCGGTGCACTACAAGGGCCCGAAGAGCCTGAAAGCGCACCACAGCGGCTCCTTCTCGGCGAGCGGCACGACCACACCGAACACCGGCGCGACGATCAAGAGCTTCAGCTGGAACTTCGGTGACGGGCACACCGCGAGCGGAAAGTCGGCGCATCACAAGTACTCGCACACCGGCAAGTTCACCGTGACGCTGACGATCAAGGACAGCAGCGGCGTGGTGACGACATCGAAGCACCACGTGAAGGTCACCAGCTAGCGAGAGACCGCACGACCGCCCGACCACCCAGCCGACCGGGTAGACCCGCCGTACGGGTGGGTAGGTACGCTGCCGGTCGCACGGGGGTCGAGCCGGTCCGAGGACCGGGCGAGGACGAGAGCTGATGACGGACACGACCCAACCAGTCGGTCAGAACGGCGGATCGGCCGCGCATGCGGTCGACCTGCGCAAGACCTACGGCACCGGGCCGGCGACGGTCAACGCCCTGTCCGGGATCACGCTGTCCTTCGAGCGCAGCCGGTTCACCGCTGTCATGGGCCCGTCGGGTTCGGGCAAGTCGACGCTTATGCACTGCATGGCGGGCCTTGATCGTCCGACGTCCGGCCAGTGCTTCGTCGGATCGCTCGACATCGGCGGGCTCAACGACGACGACCTGACCCAGATGCGGCGGGACCGGATCGGCTTCGTCTTCCAGTCCTTCAACCTGGTGCCCACGCTGACGGCAGCGGAGAACATCACCCTTCCGCTCGCCCTCGCCGGGCGCAAGGTCGACCAAGCCTGGTTCGACTACCTGGTCGCCGCGTTGGGCATCGGCGACCGGCTGACCCATCGACCCACCGAGATGTCCGGCGGGCAACAGCAGCGGGTCGCGTGTGCGCGCGCGCTGATCAATCGGCCGGACCTGATCTTCGCTGATGAGCCCACCGGCAACCTCGACTCCAACTCTTCGGCCGAGATGATGGCCTTCCTCCGCCGTTCAGTGAGCGAGCTGAACCAGTCGATCGTGATGGTCACCCACGACCCGCGTGGAGCGGCGTACGCCGACCGGGTGCTGTTCCTCGCCGACGGCAACGTGGTCGACGAGCTCGAGCAACCCACCGCCGACTCGGTGCTCGAGCGAATGCGGACGCTGGGCAGCTGAGATGTGGCGAGTCACGATCAAAGGGCTGCTCGCGCACAAGCTCCGCCTCGCGCTGACCGCGATCGCGATCGTGCTCGGCGTGACGTTCATCTCGGGGACCTACATCCTCACCGACACCCTGCACAGCACGTTCACCGGTCTGGTCAGCAACATCTACCAGAACATCGACTTCCAGGTCCGTGGCGTCGCGCAGTTCTCCGACAACGGCGCCGGCGCGACCCGCAACCCGATCCCCGAGTCGATCCTTCCTGCGGTCCAACGGGTGCCTGGGGTCGAGGCTGCGGCGGGATCGGTCGGCGGCTACGCGCAGTTCATCTCCCGCGCCGGCAAGGCGATCTCGAACGGCGGCGCGCCGACCATAGGTCTCTCCTTCGATCCCGACCAACGGCTCTCCGAGCTGCACCTGGTGAGCGGTAGCGCCCCGACGACCGCGACCGACGTCGTGATGGATGCAGGTACGGCGCAGAAGTACCACTTCGCGGTCGGCAACCAGGTCCGCGTCCTGCTGCCCGAGCCGAAAACGTTCACCATCAGCGGCATCGCGCGGTTCGGCAGCGCCAACAACCTGGCCGGCGCCACGCTCGCGGCGTTCGACCTCCCGACCGCACAGTCGCTGCTGCGCGAAAACGGGAAGTTCGACACGATCAGCATCGTCGCCTCGCCCGGCGCCAACCAGGCCGCGGTCGAGCGCGGGATCAGGCAAGTGCTGCCGCCGGGCGTCGAGGTCGTCACCGGCCAGACCGTGGTCAACGAGCAGACCACGTCGATCGACAAGGCGCTGGGCTTCTTCTCGACCGCGCTGCTGGTCTTCGCGTTCATCTCGCTGTTCGTCGGCGCCTTCACGATCCTCAATACATTTTCGATCATCGTCGGCCAGCGAACCCGCGAGCTCGCGTTGCTCCGGATCGTCGGCGCGAGCCGCCGGCAGGTGTTCCGATCGGTCCTCGGCGAGGCCGCCATCGTGGGCTTCGTGTCGTCGCTGATCGGCCTCGGGCTCGGTGTCCTCGCCGCGATCGGTCTCGAGGCGATCCTGCGCGGCTTCGGCATCGCGCTGCCCTCCGGCTCGCCGGTCTTCGAGACTCGCACCGTCGTCGTGGCCCTGGCGGTCGGCGTCGGAGTGACGGTCATCGCGGCGATCAGCCCGGCCCGGCGCGCGGTCCGGATCGCGCCGGTCGCCGCGATCAGCGAGCAGTACGCCGGTCGCGAAGTCTCGATCCGGCGCCGGGTCTTGTGGGGCGCCGGCGTCGCACTGCTCGGCGCGCTCGCCCTGGCGATCGGGCTCGCCAAGCCGGCGATCCAACTGGTTGGTGTCGGCGCGCTCGGGCTGTTCATCGGGGTCGCGATGCTGGCCCCGGCGATCGCGCGGCCGCTGTCCAGCGCGCTCGGCCGACCGCTCGCATCGGTCCTGGGTGTTGCCGGCAAGCTCGGCCGGGAGAACTCCATGCGCAGCCCGCGGCGCACCGCGCAGACCGCGTCGGCCCTCATGGTTGGTCTCGCCCTCGTCTCGGCAATGGCGGTGTTCGGCGCCTCGACCTCGAAGTCGGCGACGAGCAGCGTCGACAACGCGATCAGCGCAGACCTGCTCATCACGACCAACAGCGCGTCGTCCGGCTCGTTCAGCAACGCCGTGCCGAAGCTGGTTGCCGCGGTCCCGGGCGTGACCGCGACGGTCACCGGGTACGGCGGCCAGTTCGAAGTCCGCCACTCGATCGAGAACCTGATCGCCGTACCGACCAAGGGCCTCGCCGAGACGGTGATCCTGCGGTTGACCGCGGGCAGGACCAGCGCACTCGCGGCGGGGAACCTGCTCGTCGACTCCACCACGGCGAAGTCCGACCACCTCTCGGTCGGCGACAGCGTGCCGGTGAAGTTCGCACGTACCGGCGCGGCACAGATGCGGATCGGTGCGATCTTCAAACCGAACGCGCTGATCGGCAGCTACCTCGTGGGTGACGGGTTCTACCGGTCACACTTCCTGAACCCACTGCCCGGCGCCACGCTGGTCAAGACCGATGGCAGCGCTGGCGTGGAGCAGCGGGTCAAGGCCGCGCTGGCGGCGTTCCCGACCGTGCAGGTGCAGAGCCGGGCCGAGTTCGAACACGCGCAGACCAAGCAGGTCAACAAGCTGCTCGGGCTGATCTACGCGCTGCTGGGGCTGGCCGTGATCATCGCCCTGATCGGGATCGTCAACACCTTGATGCTCTCGGTGTTCGAGCGCACCCACGAGATCGGCCTGCTCCGCGCGGTCGGCATGAGACGGCGCCAGATCCGGGCAATGATCCGCTCCGAAGCGGTCATCCTCGCGGTCTTCGGCGCGATCATCGGTGTCGTCATCGGCACCGGCCTGGGCATCGCGCTCGTCGCCTCGCTGCACGCGCAGGGCATCACCGACACCGTCGTACCGATCTCCAGCCTGGTGATCTTCCTGATCCTGTCCGCCGTACTCGGGCTGGTCGCGGCGAGCTGGCCGGCCCGGCGCGCGGCGAAGCTCGACGTCCTCGCGGCGATCGCCAGCGAATAGCCGGGCGGCGTTTCACCCAGTACGCCTACGGCCGCAGGCCGGTCGCGCACCTAGCATCGAATTCCATGGGATCCGTGCGTTGGGGCTTGGCGGTCACGGTTGCGGCATCCGGACTCGCGGTTGTCACGAGCGGTGCCGGAATCGCGTCGGCCGGGGTGTCGGTGGGTGCCCACGCGACGCATCCGAGCACCACCACGTCGACCACCGCGCGGCCCGAAGCCGGCAATCCGAATGGCAACGTCCCGGTGCCACCCGGCGGCGGAGCGGTCAACACCAGCCACCCCAACCACGTGATCGGCCACGGCACCCCGGCCAGCTGTACGTCGGCGGCCGTGGTGAAGGCGGTCGCCAAGGGCGGCGTGATCACGTTCAACTGCGGCCCGAAGCCCGTGACGATCGTCATGAAGGCGACCGCAAAGCTGTGGAACACCGAGCACCAGGTCGTGCTGGACGGCGGCGGCAAAGTTGCGCTGAGTGGCGGCGGCAAGCGCCGGATCCTCTACAAGAACACCTGCGACCAGAGCCGGAAGTGGACCACTGACCACTGCAACAACCAGATGTGGCCGGACCTGATCCTGCAGCACATCACCCTCGAGGACGGCAACTCGCAGGTGACGCAGACGCCGACCTCGAACTACGGCGGCGGCGCGATCTTCGACCTCGGCGGCCAGCTCAAGGTGGTCGACACGACCTTCCTCGACAACCGCTGCTACCGGGTCGGGCCCGACCTCGGCGGCGCGGCGATCCGCGCGCTCGAGCAGTTCCACAACCGGCCGGTCTACATCACCAACGACACCTTCCGCGGCGGCCGGTGCTCCAACGGCAGCGCGCTGTCGAGCATCGGGGTGTCCTGGGTCGTGACCAACAGCCTGTTCACCAACAACCGCGCGATCGGCCATGGCGCCAACCCGGCACCGCATGGAAGTCCGGGCGGCGGCAGCGGCGGCGCGATCTACATGGACGGCGACCTGATGACGCTGTTGGTCCAGGGCAGCTCGATGACCAACAACCACGCGAAGGAAGGCGGCGGCGCGATCTTCTTCGTCAGCGACGACAACAGCGGCTCGGCGACGATCTCGCACTCAACCCTGCACGACAACCCCAGCCTCGGCTTCCAGACCCAGCCCGGCATCTTCTACCAGAGCGGCCCCCGCCTGAAAGTGATCAAGTCCACGATCAGTTGACGAACGCGACCCCCGCCGACCTGGGCCAAAGCAATGTCACATTGCCCAGAGATTTGTCGGGGTGGTGTCACATTGCCCCCGGCTTTGCCGGGGCAATGTGACATTGCTTGGTACGGGTTAGTGCCTTGGGGTAGATTAGTGGAACGGGTCCTGGCGCGGGGGTTCTTTGAGTTCGGCGCGATGGCAGCTCTGGAGCGTGAGCCCCGCGTAACCCAGCGCGTCGTTGCACAGCGAGTCGACCGTCCAGCCGATCTCAAGCCCGTGCACGGTGACCGTGACGCGATACAGCGTGATGTCGTAGCGGGTCGGTACGCCGTACGTCGACCCGATCGTGCCGATCAGCTTCGAGTTGCCGGCCATCCCGCCGGGTCCGTCCCAGGGCTTGTCGTAGCGCTGCCACAGACCGGGGTTGATGTTCCAGACCCCGCCATCGGCGACGTCCAGCGCGGTGAGCGCAGTGACCACCCGCCGGGCCTCGGTCTCGCGCAGCACCGCAGCCGGGCGGATGACCTGAGTCTGGTCTGGCACCCGTAACCTCCTGACGGCATCGACCCGTCCTCGTTGATTCTGCCAGTACCCGGCCACCCGATCACGCCACGGCTGAAGTTGTGCCCAGTTTGGGTCGAAGAAATACGTGATGTCGATTCTGGAGGCAGCCCCGTGACCGCGTCACCGGTGGCCCGGGACACGGGCGCCCATGACGACGCTCGCGCGCTCGTCGCTGCCGTCGAAGAGGTCGTCATCGGCCGCCGGGCCGCGGTCGAGCTGACCATCGCCGCGGTGATCGCGGGCGGGCACGTGCTGATCGAGGACGTCCCCGGCTCCGGCAAGACCACGCTGGCCCGCGCGCTCGCGCACGCCCTCGGCGGCAGCTTCCGCCGGATCCAGGGCACCGCCGACCTGATGCCGGCCGACATCACCGGCTCGGCCGTGTGGGACCCGGCCCACGGCGGGTTCACCTTCGTCCCCGGCCCGATCTTCGCCAACGTTGTCCTCGTCGATGAGCTGAACCGCACCTCACCTCGGACCCAGTCGGCCCTGCTCGAGGCCATGGACGAGGGCGCAGTGACCGTCGACGGCGTCCGTCACCAGCTGCCCGAGCCGTTCGTACTGCTCGCCACCCAGAACCCGTACGAGCAGTGGGGGACCTACCCGTTGCCCGAGGGCCAGCTCGACCGCTTCACTGCGCTGATCCACCCCGGGCTCAACACCGAAGAGGTCGAGCGCCAGATCGTGCGAGAGCAGCTAGCCGGACCGACCGTCGACGCCCTCCAGCCGGTCATGACCCCTGACCAGGTCGCGGCCCTGCGCCGGGCAGTGCGCCAGATCCACGTCGCCGACTCGGTGCTCGCCTATGCGGTGACCCTGACCGCGCTCACCCGCTCGCATCCGCTGGTCGGCATCGGCGCCAGCACTCGGGCCAGCATCGCCCTGGTGCGCTGCGCTCAGGCGCTCACCTTGCTGGCCGGCCGGCCGCACGTGCTGCCGGACGACATCAAGACCCTCGCGGTCCCGGTGCTCGCCCACCGCCTCACCCTGGCCGCCAACGACCGTGACCGGACCACCGCGGCCCGGATCGTCGCCGAGGTGATCCGTACGGCGCCCGCGCCGCTGTCCGGTGCCTAACCTGCTGCGGGCCACCGCGATCCCGCGGCCAACCCGAACCGCCGCGCTGCTGTTCGCTGCCTCCAGCCTGCTCGAGCTGCTCGGCCGGCTGGTCGGCTCGACCTCGATCACGGTCGCTGCCGCGGCCGCGCTCGGCGCGGTGATCGGCGACGCAGCGCTGACCCCGCACATCGAGGGCGTCACCCTCATCCGGCACAGCCCGAGCCGGATGACGGCCGGCGTCGAGGTGCCGATCCAGGTCATCGTGACGCTGCCGCGCCGACGGCGTACCGAGCTCGCTCCGATCCTGCTGATCGAGGACCACCCGGCGTTCAGCCCGATCCGTGCGATGACCCCGACGTTGCATCCGGGCGCCGAGGTCGCGATCGAGCTGCGGGGCCGGCCGACGCTGCGCGGGCACTGGCCGGCCGGCGGGAGCGATGTGCTCGAAGCGCACTCGCCGCTGGGCGGCTTCGTCCGGCGCCGGCGATTCCCGATCGCCGAGCCGGCCTGGGTCCACCCGGCGCCGGCCGGCCCGATCCCGCTGCCCGAGCTCGCGGCGGGCAGCGCAGCGGCGATGCCAGGGTCGAGTCGCAGCGGGCACGGGATCGAGTTCTACGGCACCCGCGAGTGGCGGTCGGGCGACACCGCCGCCAACGTCCACTGGCGCGCCTCCGCGCGACGCAACCAGCTGATCGTCATGGAGCGCGAGCGGCCGGCCGGAGCCGCGCTCGTCGTCGTGGTCGGCCCGAGCGCCGCCACGCCCGGCTGGGAGTCGGCGGTGGCACGCACGGCGGCCACCGCGGTCGCCGCCCGGCGGTCGGGCAATCCGGTCACGCTGGTCCGCGGGTCCGAGGCCGGCGCGCCCCTGGCCGCGGGCGACATCCTGGACTGGTTCGCCGAGCTCGACGACACCGCAGCGAGCGACCCGGCCCGGGTGATCCCCTTGGTCCGCGAGCAAGGGCCGGGCACGACCCTGCTCTGGCTCTCGACCGAAGCCGCACCGGCCGAGCTGCAGCACGCCGCCCGCACCGCCGGCGTGAGCATCATGGCGATCGGCATCGATCCGACCTCGGTACGCCGATGACCACCTCGTCCCTGCAGCAGACCCGCGGCTGGGTGGTCATCGCCGCCGGCCTGGCCCAGGTCGCAGCGGCGCGGGCCGGAATGCTGCCGTGGTGGGTGCTCCCGGTCACCGTGACCATCACCCTCGCGGTGGCCCGCCGGACCGGCCCGGTCGACGAGGCGCTGGCCCGGATCGTCCGTGGCGTCGCGGTATCGGTGATCGGCGTCTTCGCGATCTTCGTGACCGCCCGGGACATCCTCGACGTGTCGATCCGCGCCAATCCGGTGTCGACGATGCGGTCGTTCACCGAAGCCCTCGTGGTGCTGTCCCTGGCGATGGCGCCGTCGTGGCGCTCGGCCCGCGACTACCGGGTCTGGTTGTGCGTCACCACGGGCATCCTGATCGCGGCTGCGGTCGGGTCGCAGAGCCTCACCACCGACATCCTGCTCGTCACCGCGTGGGTCTTGGTCCTGCTCGCGATGGCCGCCATCCAGCGCGCCGCGCTCGCCGCCAGCGTAACGACCCAGAAGGAACCGGCCAGGCCGCCTCAACCCGGGCGGATCGGTACGGCGATGCCGGTGCTCGCCTCGCTCGCGGCCGGCATCCTGGTCTTCCTCGCCCTGCCGGCCGGGGTGGGCGGTGGCGGACTGGCGAGCCACCTGGTGCACGACGCGGTCGGCACGACACCGAGCGCGGCACCAACCACCCGCGGTGCGGTGGGCGTCGACACGGTCGGCGCGGGCACGCTCGACCTGCTGGTCCGAGGGTCGCTCCCGACCACCCCGTTGCTCCGGGTCCCGGCCGACTCGCCGCCGCTGTGGCGCGGCAGCATCTATACCACCTACACCGGCGACGAGTGGCTGGCCGATCCCGACGAGCGGCTGTCGTTCGTGCCGGCCACCCAGGCGACCGTGCCGACGACGCCGGTCGACCCGGTGCCGTCCGGCAACACCCGAGTGGACCGGGCGATCTTCGCCAACGGGTTCCACAGCTCGCTGATGTGGGCCCCCGGCGTACCGCTGGAAGTCCGCGGCATCGGCGGGCAACTGCGCGGGGTCATCCGCGGCACCACCAACGTCCGGATCGTGGGCTCGCAGGAGGTCTCCGGCTACCGCGTGACCTCCGCGGTCGCGACCATGTCACCGGGCCGCCTCGACGCGGCCACCGGGCCCGACCGAATCAACCCGATGTGGACCGCGCTGCCCGCCGAGCTGCCGGCCCGGGTGTCCCAGCTCGCCCACGGGCTCACGGCGCACGCCCCGACCCGTTACGCCCAGGTCAGGGCGATCGAGGCCTACCTGCGCGCGCACGAGACCTACTCGCTCAACTCCCCGGTGCCGGGTCCCGGCCAGGACGCGGTGTCCGACTTCCTCTTCCGCGACCACGTCGGCTTCTGCGAGCAGTTCGCGTCGGCGACCGCGGTGATGCTGCGGACCCTCGGCGTACCGGCTCGAGTCGTGACCGGCCTCGCCTACGGCACCCCCGAGGGCAACACCCGGCTGCTCACCGCCGCCGATGCGCATGCGTGGGTGGAGGTCTTCTACCCGGGGATCGGTTGGTCGCCCACCGACCCGACCGCGGGGGTCCCGCTCGCACCGTCGTCGGCCGGCTCGCGGTCGACCCTCACCGCAGTGCTGCACCGGATCTCCGCCGCGCTGCCCGGCGGCCGGCCCGCACTGCTCGGGCTGGCGATCGCCGCTCTGCTGTTCGCGATCGCGATCGGCCAGGCGCTGCGCGGCCGGCGGGGCCGCCCTCGATCGCGGCGCTCGGCCGACGCCGACGCCCGGCCGGTGCTCGCCGCATTCCTGCGGTTCACCACCCGGCGCCGGGCGCCCGAGCGGGAGCGTGCGGAAACCGCGCGGGAGTACGTCGACCGGGTCGCGCCGGCCGGGCAGCTCGACGCGGCGGTCGCGACGCTCGAGCAGGAGTGCTATGGCACCTGGCCCCCCGGCGATGCCGAAGTGGAGCTCGCGGTGGCGGCGTTTCATGGTGAACCCCTACCGTGATCGTCACCCGGTGAGCGGCACCGGCCCCGAGGAGTGAGATGAAGATCCACGTTGACACCGACAGGTGCACCGGGCACGGCGTGTGCGAGTCGCTGCTGCCCGAGGTGTTCGAGGTCGGCGACGACGGCATCGTCCACCTGCTGACCGAGGAGTTCGAGCCGGACTGGCGCGGCGATCTCGAGGCGGCTGTCGCCGAGTGCCCCACCCAAGCCCTGCGCCTCGAGGGCTGACGTGGCCGAGGGCGAGCCGCATCTCGTCGTCGTCGGAGCCTCACTCGCCGGTCTCCGCGCGGTCGAGTCGGCCCGGCGGGCCGGCTTCGCCGGAGCGATCACCCTGGTCGGCGCTGAGGAACACCTGCCGTACGACCGGCCGCCGCTGTCGAAGGAGTTCCTGACCTCGGTCGAGGCGCTACCGGCGCCGACGCTTCGCGACCCGGCCGTACTACGCGACGAGCTCCACATCGACCTGCGGCTCGGCGCCCCGGCCTCCGCTCTCGACACCGCGGACCGGGTCGTCTGGGTCGGCTCGGAGCCGATCTCCTACACCGGCCTCGTACTGGCGACCGGCGCGACCCCGCGCACCCTGCCGGGCTCGGACCACCTGGCCGGCGTGCACACCCTGCGCACCCTCGACGACGCCCGCCGGATCCGGGCCGCACTCGACGCCGGCGCCCGCACGGTCGTCGTCGGCGCCGGCTTCATCGGCTCGGAGATCGCCTCGTCTGCGCGCCAGCGCGGCTCGACCGTCACCGTCGTCGAGGCGCTGCCGACCCCGCTGGCCCGACCGGTCGGCGAGCAGATGGGCGTCGTACTGGCCGGTCTGCACGAGCGCCACGGCACGACCCTGCGGTGCGGGGTCGGCGTCGAGGCCATCGAGGGGGTCGACTCAGTCGAGGCGGTCCGGTTGGCCGACGGCACCCGGATCGAGGCGGACCTCGTCGTGGTCGGCGTCGGCGTTGCCCCCACCATCGACTGGCTGTCCGACTCAGGACTGCGGCTGGACAACGGCATCGAATGCGACCAGACCCTCCAGACCAGCGCCCTCGGCGTCTACGCGGCTGGCGACCTCGCGAGCTGGCTCAACCCGGTCTTCGACACCCGGATGCGGCTCGAGCACTGGACGATCGCGGCCGAGCAGGGCGGGGTCGCCGGCCGGCACGCGATCGACCCGGCGGGCGCGACGGCGTACTCGACCGTGCCGTACTTCTGGTCGGACTGGTACAGCCGCCGGATCCAGTTCGTCGGCATCGCCGCCGGAGTCGAAGAGGTGCAGGTCGTCGCCGGAGACGTTGATGGCGACACCTTCCTCACCCTTTACCGCGCGGGCGACCGGCTGATCGGGGCACTCGGCCTCGAGCAACGCGGGCAGATCATGAAGTACCGCTTGATGATCGGCAAGGGCGCGACCTGGGCCGAGGCGCTCGACTTCGCGCGGGAGCGCGCGGCCGCAGGGGCGGCGAAGACAGCGGGTACGGCGCCGGGCTAATCGCCTGGTGAAGTAGAAGGCAGCGCGGTCGGAGCGCTGCCCCCGCGTGGCCCGCCGTGCTTCTGGTCGTGCCTCACAGTTTCTGACCGCAGACGTAAGCCAGATCCTGAACCAATCGAGAGCCCTGCTACGGGACTTCCGCCTCTGGCAGGTTGCGGGCTGTCCATCGACGCTGAGGTGAGGCGGAATGGGTGATTGCAGTGACGAGGGCCAGGCTGCGCATGATCGCGGTTGTAGCAGCCGGAGGTCTCGCGTTCACGGGGTTGGTCGGCGCTGTCACCGCCGAGGCGACCTCGACCGGGGGTGACCCGGTCATCTAC
Source organism: uncultured Actinomycetota bacterium (assembly GCA_963770565.1). Taxonomy (GTDB): domain Bacteria; phylum Actinomycetota; class Actinomycetes; order JAFAQI01; family JAFAQI01; genus DATAUK01. The sequence goes on along the minus strand of CAVYQE010000002.1, from coordinate 866,494 downwards.
TACACCGCCGCCGTCAACGGACACCCCGGAGGCGGCATCGATCGCTACGACCTGGTGACTCAGGGCGTCACCACGGTGCTGCCCGAGCAGCCCGGGGTCGACTACAGGACGCCGGTGCTCTCACCCGACGGTCGGCATCTGCTCGTCAGCCGGCACGTGGACGATCCTGCCGGTGGGCTCGAGCCCTTCGTCGTCAACGTCGACGGCACCGACCCCCACCGGCTCGCTCCGATCACGTTCGCGCGCGACCTCTCTGCGACCTGGTCGCCGGACAGTTCCACGGTCGCGTTCTCCGGTGCCTGGTCCGGACCGTCGCACCTGTTCACTGCACCGAGCACCGGGGGCACGCCGACCGACCTCGGGCTCGGGGCGCATCCCTCATACTCACCGGACGGCGGCCAACTGACGTTCACTCGGCGCGACGCGGAGGACGGCACCGACTACGTGACCGTGGCCGGTACGGACGGGTCGAACGCGACGGCGATCGCCGCTGGGAGCGAGCCGAGCTGGTCGCCGGGCGGCGACCTGATCGCCTACACACGGGCCGGGGAGGTCCGTGTCGTCGACCCGGCGGGCGGCGCCTCGAGCCTGCTTGCCGAGGGCCGGCGGCCAGTGTGGTCTCCGGACGGCTCAATGATCGCTTTCGATGCCGAGAGCTGGCCCTACCCACCGACCACGAGCCAGTGCGGCCCGGTTTCGCCACCGGAGTTCGCCGAGTGCCTCGGAGTCGTGGGCAGCGACGGTGCGAACGCGCACGTGCTGCTCGGGTCGAGGCACTACTACATCTACGGCGACACCGCACGCGACGACGCCACGCTCACCGCCTCCTGGACCTCTGATGCGGCGAACCTCGTCTTCGCCGCGCTCAGCGGGGAGGACCCGGCTCCGGCCGTGGTCCAACGCGTTCCCGTCGCCGGAGGGCTCGCGACCACTCTCGTGCCCGGCACCGAGCCGGCCGTCGGGGTTGCAGCGGCGATCGTCGCGACCGCGCTGACGGTGCACGTGCGCGGGACCACCGTGACCTGGGACCGCGCGGACGCGCTGAGCGGCACACTCACCGACCCGTCCAAGACCGGACTCCCCGACCGGACCGTCGAACTGTTCCAGCGCCGGCACGAGGGCGGGACCTGGACGAGCGTCGCGACGACCGAGACCGGTCCTACGGGTGACTTCACCTTCCTCCAGCGGCCACACTGGAACGTCGACTACCAGGTCCGGTTCGCCGCCCCGTTCCACCTCTCCAGCAAGAGCCCGGTCGTCACCGTGCACGTGCGTCCGCAGGTGTACGTGAACCTCGTTCCCGCCGAAGGCACCGTTCGCCAGGGCGGGCATGCCAGGGTGTACGGGACGGTGCAGCCGAACGTCGCCGGCCAGCCCATCAACCTCCAGCGGCACACACGCAAGGGTTGGCGCACGATCCAGCGCCACACGACGACGGCAGGGAACCTGCTTTTCAACTTCCGCCTGCCTACCTCGGGCGTCGGCATGCATACCTACCGCATTGTTAAGCCGGCGACGGCGCACCGCGTGCGCTACGCGTCGCCCCGACTCGTGCTCACGGTCACAGCGGACTAGGGCTGCACCCGCGTTCGGCTCGTACGTCGGGCTCGTCGGACTCATGACCTGCAGGGGCGAGTTGGCGACCGGGTGCGATACAGCGGGACCAAGTCCTCTGGAACAGTGCTCCGTACCAGGCACACGATGACAATGTGACGAGCTGGCCCCGAAGCGACCGGGTGAGATCCCGCCGGTTGCGTGCGGGTTACCTGCTCTCCCTGCTCGTGATGGCCGCTACGGCCTGCGGGCCGTCCGGACAAGCCGACAACCACCGTGCAGCCCGAGTCGCCGGGCCGGCCACTGTGCGCGTCGGCAGCAGCGTGTGGGTGGACGTCGCCGTTGCCACGCTGTGGACGTCGCGGAGCGCACCTCGGCCGATTGACGCACCCGCGACAACCAACCCGGTCGACATCCCGAGGTGGCTCCGGTCGATGTCGACGCCGCTACGTCGCGACCTGGTCGGGCGGGTGCAAACGCAGGCACTGTACGGCGACCGGCTGCGGGTCACGGGAATCAGGCGCGGCTGGCTGCACGTGGTCGCAGCCGCACAGCCAACCCGACGCAACAGCAGGGGGTATCCCGGTTGGGTCCCGGCGCGGCAGGTCACCACCCACCACCCGGTAGCAAGGCCGACGATCGCCACCGTGATCCGACCGACTAGCTGGTTGCGTACTGCAGACGGTGGCCGAGTGATCCAACTCAGCATCGGCACGCAACTGCCCGTGGTGGGCATCGTCGGGTCGACGGTCAAGGTGGTGACGCCCACCGGCCAGCGCCGCTACCTCCGCTCCAAGACCGTCGTTGTTCACGATCCGTCGACAGCAGCGCTGCCTCCCACCCGCAGGGCATCGTGGACAGTGCACGACAGTTCCTCGGACGCCCCTATCTGTGGGGCGGCCGATCAGGCTTTGCAGTCGACTGCAGCGGCCTGACCGAGCTCGCATACGCACTGCACGGAGTGACGATCCCGCGGGACTCCCAGGACCAAGCAACTGCGGGCAGAGCCGCCGCGCTGTCACACCTTCGGCCAGCGGACCTGCTCTTGTTCGGCTCAAACGGAGCGATCACCCATGTGGCGATCTACATCGGACCCGACCGAATGATCGAATCGCCTGGCAGCGGTAGCAATGTCCGGGTCGCCCCGATGCGCCGCCCAGTGCTCGCCCGCCGAATCATCTGAGCGACCTGGGTCAGGTGTAGTGGAAGTGGTCGGCGTAGACCTCGGCGGGACCTGGGCCGAGTCGCTCGACTTCGCGCGGGAGCGCGCGGCCGCAGGGGCGGCGAAGACAGGCGGGTACGGCGCCGGGCTAATCGCTTCCGAGCCGGCGTGGGCAGAGCATCAGGTGAAGCGGAACGTGTCGTTCTTACTGGTCCTGCTGGTGCCCCCCTTGGTGACGACGCGCACGTCCACCTCGCCCGCGGAGTGCGGTGGTGCGGTGACGACGATGGTGCCGGCCGACTGAACCTTCACCTGGGTGCCGGCCACAGCGCCGAACTTCACCTTGGTGGCACCGGAGAGGTGGTGGCCGGTGATGGTCACCTTGGTGCCACCGTGCCGGGTGCCTTTCGCTGGGCTGATGTTCGTGACTACCGGCGGCGCGACATAGGTGTAGTGATCAGTGGGCGTGATCGCACTGCTGACCCCACCGCCGATCAGGACCCGCACGTCGACGACGCCGGCCGCATGGGCGGGCGCTTTGACCGTGAGCTGGGTGGAGCTGACCACATGGAGTCCGGTGCCGGACTTGTTGCCGAACTTCACCGCGGTGACGTGCGTCAGTTGTAGGCCGCTGATCGTCACCTTCGTGCCGCCCGCCGGGCGGCCGTGGGCGGGGCTGATGTGGGTGATGGTCGGCGGCGGTTTGGTCGCCCCGCCCAACGACTCGATCACGCCGCGCGGATTCGAGTCGTTGAGGTAACTGCCCACCGCCACGCAGTGGGTGGAGGTGTTGCAGCTCACGCCGTTCAGCGGCGCCTGGTCATCGGTCGAGGGGTCGTTCGCAGGCTCAGGGGCCCTGACGTCGGTCTCGTGGGTGATGTTGCCGTCGCTGTCGTAGGTGCGGGTGTCGATGACACCCGCCTCGCGGCCAGTGTTGTTGTTGTAGTTGTCCACGTAGTGCCCGACCGCGATGCAGACTCCACCCACCACGCACGACGCGGCGGTCAGCACCTCGTTGTGCTGGATGGTGTTGGCGTCGCCCGGGCTGCGGGTGTTCGACGCGACGACCCCCGCGCTCTTGCCGGCGGGTGCCCCGTAGGTGTGGCTGACGATGTAGCCATCCCAGCCGTATCCGTAGGTCGGATCGCCCGGGCTGTCGTAAGCGTCACCCACCGACTCGCAGGTCCCGTCGGTCGCGCACGAGGTCGCGAGCAGCTCGGCTGAGGTGTCCTCGATCGGCACCAGTCCAGCGGTGACCTGGGCGTGGTCGACCGCGTCGATGGTCTGGATCATCGGCGCCGATCCCTGGTTCTTCGCGGAGTAGCTGCCGCCGGCCATGCAGATGAACGTGTCTCCGATGCAGGAGATTGACACCAGAGCGGCCGGGCCGCCGCTCGCGTCTGCCGGAACGGCCGCGGCACCATGAGCCCAGGCGTAGTGCTTCTCGTCGTCGACCAGCGCGTACTTGGTCTTGTTCGACGTGTCGTCCAGCGCGTAGCCGACGGCTCGGCACTCGCCCGGAGCCGAGCACGAGACGCCGGCCAGCGTGGCGCCCTCGGTCGCGTCGCGGTAGTTCTCCGGGGCCTTCCGCGCCGACCAGGCGCTCGCCTTGCCGGAGGGGATGAGGTCCGCGATCAGGCCATCGGTGTCCAACAAGCCGGTGTGCGTGTTGTTGATGATCGCTTGCCCCACGGCTGCGCACGACCCCACCGCCGGACATGACACAGACGCAAAGGAGCCCTCGTACGACGCGAAGAATCCCTCGGGGCCGGTCACCATGGTTCCGCTCCAGGTGTGGCCCTTCTGGGTCTCGATCACTCCCTGACTGCCCGACGTCCCCACCGCCACGCACGCCCCGGCCGCGGGACAAGACACCGACATGAGGTCGGTCGACTCGGCCCCGGTACGCGCGCTCAAGGGCACCGCCGTCCACTTGCCGTCAGACTCCACGTCGATCGCACCGGAGCCCGAATCGGTCCCGACGGCGACGCAGTTCCCGGGCGAGGAGCAGTCGACCGCGTTCAGCTGCAAGCCGCTGCCATTGCCGTTCAGCGACGGTGCCGCCTTCGGCGTGAACGCGTTACTCGTCGCGACCGCCGTTGGCATCCCGATCAACAACGCGACCCCAAGTGCGAGCACCGCCAGAAACCCACCCCGCCTCATGGAACGGATGATTTCACAGCAACTCGACCCCCATGACCTGTTCACGAACGAAGCACTCCTGGACCTGCGCGCTTACGACCGGTCCTACGGCGTAGAGCAAGAATCGGCGACGAGGGCGAAGATCGGCAGCAGCGGCTACGTGTCGACGTCGACGAGGTGCCGGCGCAGGAACTCGACCTGGAGCAGCAGCAGGTTCTCCGCCACCGCTTCCTGCGGCGTCATGTGGGTGACCCCGGTCAGCGGCAGGACGGTGTGCGGCCGGCCGGCCTCGGTCAGCCGCTGCGAGAAGCGCAGGGTGTGCGCGGCGACCACGTTGTCGTCCGCCAGTCCGTGGATCACCATCAGCGGCCGCGACAGCGACGGCGCATCGTCGAGCAACGAGCACTGCCGGTACGCCTCCGGTTGCTCCGCGGGCAGCCCGAGGTAGCGCTCGGTGTAGAAGGTGTCGTAGAGCGCCCAGTCGGTGACCGGAGCGCCCGCGACTCCGACCGCGAACACGTCGGGCCGTCGCAGCACCGCCAGCGCCGTCAACCAACCGCCGAATGACCAGCCGCGGATCCCGACCCGCCGCAGGTCGAGGTCCGGCTCGATCTCGGCCGCGGCATGCAGCGCATCGACCTGGTCGTCGAGCACCGGTCCGGCGAAATCGAGGTGGATCTCCCGCTCCCATGCCGGGTCCCGTCCCGGCGTGCCCCGGCCGTCCACGACCAGCACCGCGAACCCCTGATCGGCGAGCCACTGCGGCTCCAGCCAGGCGCTCTTGGCCGCCAGCACTCGCTGCGCATGCGGGCCGCCATACGGATCGAGCACGACCGGCAACGGCGTGCCCGGCCGGTGGTCGCGTGGCAGCAGCAGACCCGCGGACAGCCCGCGCGCCCCGAGCTTCAGCATCCGCACCGCCGGCTGCAACGACGACACCACGGCGTACGACGCAAGCCGCCGGGTCGATCCCTCGGCGTGCACCACCGCGCAACTGCCGTCGGTGCCCATCGTGGCCGAGCTGATCACCGTTGTACCGCCACCGACCACGGCCCGATGGACGCCGGGCTCCGGGGTCAGGCATTCGAGGCCGGCTTCGCTCCAGCGATAGACCCCGACCTCGGTCGGTTCGCCGGCGGACGCGGTCAGCACGACCGCGTCGTCGGTGACGCCGACCACGGATCGGACATAGAGCTCGGGCGCCGTGACCGCCCGGTCGCCGACAAAGAGCCGATAGCCACCGTCCGCGACCGAGATCCGGACCAGCTGATCGCCGAGCCAGATGGGCACACCGGATTGCAGATCGACCCAGCACTCGTCGGTGTCTTCGCACAAGACCGCAGTGGTCGCCGCAGCCGGGTCGACGCGAAGCATCGCGATCGCGTGCTGGTCGCGGGTCGCGACGGTCACCAGCGGCGGGCCGGCCTCGCGCCAGCCGACCTGGCACAGGTAGGGGAAGCGCTCGCGGTCCCACTCGACCTCGCGACGGGCTCCGTCAACGCCGACCAGCCAGAGCGTGACGTCGGCGTTGGGTGTCCCGGCCGCCGGATAGCGGACCGGGGTTGGCGGCCGGTCCGGGTGCGCCGGGTCGGCGATCCACCACTGCTGAACCGGAGCCTCGTCCACCCGGGCGACGAGCAGTGCGTCGCCGTCGGGGGACCACCAGAACCCCCGGAAGCGGTTCATCTCCTCGGCCGCGACGAACTCGGCCCGCCCCCACGACACGGCCTCGGCCGGCTCGCCGACGAGCACCCGGTCATCGGCGCCGTCGACGCCGACCAGACGAAGGTCGCCGCCATCGACGTACGCCACCCGCCGCCCGGTCGGGTCCGGCCGCGGGTCGAAGCACGACTGCGCGTCGCCGAGCGCCCGCACCTCGCCGGTATCGACGTCGACTACGTGCAATCGGCCGCCGAGGGCGTACGCCCCCACCCGCCCGGCGTCGTCACAGGCGTACGACACGACGCCCGAGGCACCCTCCCGGACCCGCTCACGACGCATCCGCTCGGCCGCCGGCAGGTTGTCGTCGGCAGCCGGATCCACGACCGCGCGCTCGTCCCCGTCCGGCAGGTCGAGCACCCACAGGCCGGTCCGGGCATCGTCGCCGGCCGCCGCCCGCAAGAACAGGATCCGGCGGCCGTCCGCGCAGATCGAGACCGTGCGCGGCTCGCCGAGGGTGAACCGCTGGGTGCGGGCACGCTGCCGCGGGAACGACTCTGCCGGTGCTGTCACGTCGGTCAGGTTACGAGCCCGGCCCAGCGGGTCAACACCCCGATGGCGGTCCGGCGGGGTTGACCCGCCCGCGGGTGGGAAGGACTACGTACTGGTTGCACCGCCCACCCCCTTCAAGGAGGCTCACCGTGCCCGGCCTGCGCCGAGCGACGCCGGACCGGCTCGTGTTGGAGCTCACCCAGCGGCTCGCCGAGGACTACGCCTCGATCCCGCTCCGCACGGTGACCCGAGCCGTCCGGGAAGCGGTCGACACGACCGCCGGGCCCGACGGCAAGCTCGACCCGAAGGCCGAGGGCATCCCGGCGGTCATCGCCGTCATCGAGCAACTGGCCCGCGAGGACCTCGATCAGGTCGGTGCCGCCCGTCCGGCCAGCTCGACCGCTACGCCGGCACCAACCGACTGAGCACCGCAGGGACCTCGCCGGAATGGACCACGTCGAGGCGCTGCGTCGCCCGGGTCAGCGCGACGTAGAGGTCGCGCAGGCCACGGTCACCGGTCGCGATCCAGTCGCCCGGCTCGGCCAGCACGACCGCGTCGAACTCCAGGCCCTTGGCCTCGGTCACCCCGAGTACGGCGATCGCCGCGTCGAGGCCGGCCGCACCGGTGCCGACCTCGCCCGGGAAGCGGTCGCCGACCGCGCCGACCAGCGCGTCGTACCACCGCTCCGGCGTGATGACCGCCACCTTGCCGTCGCCGACCGCGGCCCGCGCCTGCGCGACGACGTCGGCGACGCAACCGGGCAGGTCCGCGCCCTGGGGGACCCGATGCGACAGCGGCTGCTGGCCGGCCTCGCGCACCGACGACGGTGACTCGGCGGCGGGGTCGACCGCGGCCAGTACGTCGGCGGCAACCGCCATGACCTCACTCGGCGTGCGGTAGTTCACGGTGAGCTCGGCGACCCGCCAGCGCTGCGGGGCGACCGGATCGAGCGCCTGACCCCAGGACCGCACGCCCCACGGTGCGGAGGTCTGCGCGATGTCGCCGACCACGGTCATCGACCGCAACGGGCAGCGGCGGATCAGCATCCGCCACGCCATCGGCGATAGTTCCTGTGCCTCGTCGACGATGACGTGGCCGTACTCCCAGTCCGGGTCGGTCGACGCCCGCTCCACGACCGCGCGACTCGTGACGCCCGGCCCGGCGTACCGCTCGGCGAGCAGGTCCGCGTCAACCTGCCCGCGCAGGCCCCCGGCCGCAACGACCTGCTGCGCGTACTCCCGGTCGGCCCGCAGCCGACGACGCTCGGCCGCGGCGCGCAAGACCTCGTCCGGGTCACCGAGGTATGACCACGCCTCGTCGAGTAGTGGTACGTCGCCCGAGGTCCACGGCGCGTCCGGCTCTCTGGCCAGCAGCCGCGCCTCCTCGGGCGAGAGCAGGTCCCCGGCCACCGTCGCCAGACCCGCGGTCGTCAGCAGGTCGCGGATCAGGTCGGCGGGGCTCAGCCGCGGCCAGCAGTCGTCGACCACCGCACGGAAGTCGTCGGCCGCCATCAGCGTGCGCACGACCCACCGCTCCCGCGCGAGCTCGGCATCGACCTCGCTGAGCCGCCCGACCACGAGCCGGAGGAGCTGCTTGGCGAAGGCGTAGCGAGCCCGGTTGTGCCGCCGGCGCGAGCGGCGGGCGCGCGCGCGAGCCGCTGCGATGTCGTTTGGCGTCAGCACGAGCTCGTGCTCCTCGAAGCCGATCACCACCGGCTCTTCGGGCACTCGTTGCCGCGCGGTCACCGCGGCCTCGACCAGCTCCGCCATCCGCAGGTCCGCCTTTAGGGCAGCGACTGCGGGGGAGTCACGGCCGGTGACCTTGACGTCGGAGACCAGCCCGTCGACGGTCGAGAGCAGCACCCCGGTCTCACCGAGCGAGGGCAGCACCCGCTCGATGTAACGCACGAACGCCGGCCCCGGTCCGACCACGAGCACGCCGGTGCGGGCCAACCGGTCGCGGTGGGTGTAGAGCAGGTACGCCGCGCGGTGCAGCGCGACCGCAGTCTTGCCCGTGCCCGGACCGCCCTGCACGACCAGGACGCCGGCCGGGTCGGCGCGGATCACCCGGTCCTGCTCGGCCTGGATCGTGGCCACGATGTCGCGCATCCGGCCGGTACGCGAGGCGTTGAGCGCGGCCAGCAGGGCGCCGCCGCCGCCGAGCGTCTCGCGGTCGGCGTCGGTGAGCTCGTCGACGTCGAAGACGTCGTCCTCCACGTCGAGCACGGCCCGGCCGCGGGTGCGCAGGTGCCGGCGCCGGCTCACCCCGTGCGGCTCGGCCGGTGTCGCGCGGTAGAACGGCTCGGCCGCCGGAGCCCGCCAGTCGACCAGCAACGTGTCGAGGTGATCGTCGGTCAGCCCGATCCGGCCGACATGCAGCTGATCGCCGGTGGTGAAGTCGAGCCGGCCGAAACACAGGTTCGGCTCGACCGCCTCGAGCTGGGCCAGCCGGTCCTCGTACAGGGTGGCGAACGCATCGCGTTCGCTCCGGGCCTGCGGCGTGCCCGATGCACCGCGCCGCCGTACCTCGGCCAACCGGTCGCGGGCCTGGTCCCGTAGCGCGTCGAGCCGGTGGTAGAGCCGCGTCACGAGTTCCTGCTCGCGCGCGATCTCGCTGCTCCGGCTCATCGATCTAGTCTGCCCCGACTCCGGCCGCGACCGATGGCTCCGGCGGGAATCCAGCGCGGCCGCGAGCGCGGCGGTCGAGGGCTCAGCGGTACCGGCGGCGGAACACGAGGAAGAGGATTAGCACAGCCAGGGCGAGCGGTGCGAGCCGCTTGAGCACCGGCATCCCGGCTGTGCCGATCAGGTCGATCGCCTCGGGCGTGGGCCGCTCGGCGGCGGCCGCGGCCGCCGGTCGAGACGTTGCGGCGGGCGCCGCTTGAGGTGCGGAACTGCCCCCTGGGCCGGCACTGGTCGGCTCCGGCGACGCCTCGTCGGACGGTGACACGGTGGCAGCGTCGGCCGGCGGGGTCCCGTCGGCGGTGATCTTGGCGGCGAGACACTCCGCGAACTGGTCGATCAGCCGGCCGCTGATCTCGGTCATCACGCCGCGGCCGAACTGGGCCGGCTTCCCGGTGATCATCAGGTCGGTCTCGACGTCGACCTGGGTTGAGCCGTTGCTCTCGGTCAATGTCGTGGTGATGACCGCCTTCGCCGTACCGGAACCGCGGGTCTCCTTGCCGGATGCTTCGATCACCGCGGTCCGGCTCGCCTCGTCGAGCGACGCGAAGATCGCGGAGCCGCCGTACGTCAGGCTCACCGGTCCGACCTTCACCTTGACCGTGCCGGTGAAGTTGTCACCGTCGCGGCCGGTCAACGTGGCGCCCGGCATGCACGGCGCAACCTGCTCGACGTCAAGCAGCACCCGCCAGGCAACGTCAGCCGTCACCGGCACGGTGAACGAGTTCTCAAGCTTCACAGATCCTCCAAGGTCAGCGTCGTGGGCGACCAGCGGGCACCGCGCACCACTGCGGCGAGGGTAATCAGTGCGTCGAGACTGTGCCCCTCGACGAAGTCGTCAACCCAGGGCAGTGCCGCGGCCATCCCGCCGGCGACCGGCGCAAAGCCGGCCCCGGCCTTGCGTGGGTTGGCCCAGACCACCCGGTGGGCCAGCCGATGCAGCCGTGCGGCCTGCTCGCCGAGCAGGGTCGGGTCACCCCGCTCCCACCCGTCGGACAACACGACCACCACCGCGCCGCGCGCCATCCCGCGTTGCCCCCACCGGTCGAGGAACTCCTTCAGCAGCTCGCCGAGCCGGGTGCCCCCGCCGGCGTCCGGGGTCGCACCGGCCACCGCGGCCATCGCGATGTCCGGATCCGGATGCCGAAGCTCGCGGGTCACCCGGGACAGCCGGGTCCCGAAGGTGAACACCTCCGACGGTGCCTGCCCGCGCCGCGCGGCCGCGTGCGCGAACCGCAGCAGCGCATCGGAGTACGACGCCATCGACCCGCTCACGTCGACCAGCAGGACGACACGGCGCGGCCGCTCGGTCTGCCGGTGCCGCTTCAGCCGGGCCGGCTCACCGCCGGCGGCGAGCCAGGCCCGGACCGTCCGGCGGCCGTCGATCGGCCCGCGGCGAGCCGGGCGCATCCGGCGGCTGGTGCGCAGCTCGCCGGGCAGGCTCAGCCGGGCGATCAGGATCCGCAGCTGCTCGCGTTCGGTCCCGGTCAGCGAGGCGATGTCGCGGTGCCGCAACACCTCTTCGGTGCTCGCCGCGGCGCGCGCGCTGGATTGCTCGACGCCGGCTTCGTCCTCTTCCTCGCTCGTCCCACTGTCCGTTGCCACCAGCTGGATCTGTGACCGGGCCACCCGCGACCGCCGCTCCACCGAGAGCGGCCGATCCCCGAAGTACGCCGCAAACACCCGGTCGTAGCGCTGGATGTCGATCGGGCTGTCGCACAGGGTCAACCGGCCGGCCCAGTAGACGTCGTCCCGGCGCGCCGGGTCGAGCTCTCGGAGCGCGGCCACCGTGTTGTGGACCCGGTCCGGCGAGGCCGGAACGCCGGCGGCTCGAAGCACTCGCGCCAACCCGACCACGCTGTCGACACCGTCGAAGCGGTCGGTCGTCTCAACCACCGCTGACGGCCACCGCGATCAGCGCGCCGACATCCATCCGGCGGACCCGATCCAGGTCTTCGCGATACTTCAGCACCGCACCGAGCGTTGCGATCGCGGTGTCCGGGTCGAGCCGCTCGGCGCCGAGCGCGACGAGGGCCAGCGCCCAGTCGATCGACTCGGCGACCCCGGGCGGCTTCGCCAGACCCTCCTCCCGCAGCAGCTGCGCGGCGGCCGAGATCTGGCGCGCCAACACATCGCTCGCCTTCGGGACCTGGCGCCGGACGATCGCGACCTCGCGCTCGAACGACGGGTGCTCCACCCAGTGATAGAGGCAACGACGCTTCAACGCGTCGTGCACTTCGCGGGTGCGGTTGGAGGTCAGCACCGCAACCGGCGGCACCTCGGCACGGATCGTGCCGAGCTCCGGAATCGTCACGGCGTAGTCCGACAACAGCTGCAGAAGGAAGGCCTCGAACTCGTCGTCGGCCCGATCCACCTCGTCGATCAGCAGCACGCACGGCGTCGTCTCGAGCGCCGCGAGCAGCGGCCGGGCCACCAGGAACCGGCGGTCGTAGACCTCGCGGTCCAGCCGGTCGACGCCGGCCTCATCGGTCGGCGCACCGGCGGCCTCGACCGCGCGCAGGTGCAACAGCTGGCGGGGGAAGTCCCAGTCGTAGAGCGCCTGCGAGGCATCGATCCCCTCGTAGCACTGCAGCCGGATGACCTCGGCCGACAGCAACCCGCCGAGCGCATCGGCCAGCGCGGTCTTGCCGACGCCCGCCTCGCCTTCGAGGAACAGCGGCCGCCCCATCGCCAGCGACAAGTACGCCGCAGTCGCCAGGCCGTCGTCGGCGAGGTAGTCGTAGGCCTCCAGACGCACGCGCAACTCGGCCGGCGACGTGATGTCCGCCGGCAGCAGTCCCTGCCGGTCAGCTGGCGGCGGGCTCACTCGCTCCCGGCCGCAGCCAGCACCGCGCGGCGGGCGAGCACCTGCGCAAGATGTTGCCGATAGTCAGCCGCGCCGCCGAGGTCCGACGGCGGCCGGGTGCCCTCAGCCGTCGCGGCGGTTGCCGCACCGACCGCACCCGGCTCGGCTGCAGCGCCGGCCAGGGCCGCCTCGACTGCCGACGCCCGGACCGGTGTCGGGCCCATGTTGGTGAGCCCGACCCGCGCCTCCGCGATCGTGCCGTTCTCCATCCGCACTGCGGCCGCGACGCCGACGATCGCCCAGGCCTGCGCGACCCGCTGGAACTTCTCGTAGTGCACGCCCCAGCCGGTCAGCTTCGGCACCCTGACCTCGACCAGCAGCTCATCCGGTGCCAGCGCCGACTGCAGGTAGTCGACGAAGAACTCGCTGGCCGGCACGGTACGACGCCCGCTCGGGCCCTCAACTACGAAGGTCGCGTCCAGAGCGAGCGTGACCGCGGGAAGGTCGCCGGCCGGATCGGCGTGCGACAGCGCGCCGCCGAAGGTGCCGCGATGCCGGATCGCGGGGTCGGCAACCGTCTTCGTCGCCGCGGCGATCAGTGGTGCGTGCTGCGCGATCAGGCCGTCGGTGATGACGTCGCAGTGCCGGGTCATCGCGCCGATCACGAGGTCGCCGTTGTCCTCGCGGACCCCGCGCAGGTCGGCCACGTTGCGCAGGTCGACGAGCGTGGTCGGGTAGGCCAGCCGAAGCCGCAGGACCGGCATCAGGCTCTGACCGCCGGCGATGACCTTCGCCTCGTCGCCGCCGTTTGTCAGCGCCGACACTGCGTCCGCGATGGATGTGGGTGCGACGTACTCGAGCGACGCGGGGATCATCGGTTGCCTCCCTCGCTGCGTGCGGTCTGTAATGCGCGCCATACCCGTTCCGGGGTGGCCGGCATCAACACGTCGGTGACTCCCTGTGGCCGCAAAGCATCGACGATCGCGTTGATGACCGCCGGTGTCGAAGCGATCGTCCCCGCCTCGCCGACTCCCTTGACGCCGAGCGGGTTCGACGTCGCGGGGGTCTCGGTTCGCCCGGTCACGAAGGTCGGCAGGTCGGCCGCACTCGGCACGAGATAGTCGGCCATCGTGCCGGTGGTGAGGTTGCCGTCCTCGTCGTACACGGCTTCTTCGAAGAGCGCCTGCGCGATGCCCTGCGCCAAGCCGCCGTGCACCTGGCCTTCGACGATCAGCGGGTTGACCACGTTGCCGATGTCGTCGACGCAGACGTAGGAGCGCATGGTGGATCGGCCGGTCTCGGTGTCGACCTCCATCGCGCACAGGTGCGTACCGTGCGGGAAGGAGAAGTTCTCCGGGTCGAACACGTAGTCCGAGTCCAGCGTCGGCTCCATGCCGTCGGGCAGGTTGTGCGCGGCGAAGGTCGCGAGCGCGATCTCCTGGATCGACATCGACGCCTCCGGCGAGCCGGCCACCGAGAACGCACCGTTGGCGAACGTGACGTCGGACTCGGCTGCCTCCAGCAGGTGCGCGGCGATTCGCTTGGCCTTCTCGATCACCTTCGCGGCCGCGTGATGGATCGCTACCCCGCCGACCACGAGCGACCGCGAGCCGTAGGTGTCCATGCCCTTGGGGCTGGACTGCGTGTCGCCGTAGATCACCTCGACGTCCTCGAAGGGCACGCCGAGTGCGTCCGCGGCGATCTGGCTCCACGACGTGACGTGACCCTGACCGTGCGGCGACGAACCGGTCACGACCTCGACCTTGCCGGTCGGCAACATCCGGATGCTCGCGGCCTCCCAGCCACCGGCGCCGTACGACAGCGATCCGAGCACCCGGCTTGGCGCAAGGCCGCACATCTCGGTGAAGGTCGAGATACCGATGCCGAGCTGGACCGAGTCGTTGCGCTCACGCCGCTCGGCCTGCTCGCGGCGTAGGCCGGCGTAGTCGAACAGCCGCATCGCCTCGTCGGTCGCCGCTTCGTAGTTGCCGGAGTCGTAGGTCAGGCCGGCAATCGTCTCGAACGGGAACTCGGGATGGGTGATCCAGTTCTGCTGGCGCAGCTCCATCGGGTCGCGGCCGAGCTCGGCCGCGAGCTCATCCATGATCCGTTCGATCGCGAACGTCGCTTCCGGTCGCCCGGCACCGCGGTAAGCGTCGGTCGGGGTCTTCGTCGTGAAGACACCCGTGCAGTGGAAGTCGTAGGCGTCCATCTTGTAGATCGCCGGGAACATGAAGGCGCCGAGCAACGGGACGCCCGGAGTCACCAGCTGCAGGTAGGCGCCCATGTCGGCGAGCAGGTGCACCTTCAGGCCGAGGATCTTGCCGTCGGCGCGGGCCGCGATCTCGATGTCCTGGATCTGGTCGCGGCCGTGAATCGTCGCCTGGTAGCCCTCGCTGCGGGACTCGGTCCAGCGCACCGGCCGGCCGAGCTTCTTGGCGAGCACGAGCGCGATGACTTCCTCGGCGTAGACGTTGAGCTTCGACCCGAAACCGCCGCCGACGTCGGGAGTGATGACGCGCAGCTTGTGCTCGGGCGTGCCGGTAGTCAACGCCAACATGACCCGCAGGACGTGCGGGATCTGGGTCGAGGAGTAGACCGTGTATTCGTCGGCCGCTGCGATCGGCGCGACGACGACCGCGCGCGGCTCCATCGCCGACGGCAACAGCCGCTGCTGGATGAATCGGCGCGAGACCACGACGTCCGCGGCCGCCTTCGCGGCGGCGTAGTCGCCGGCCGCGAACGGCCAGTCGAAACAGCGGTTCGTGCCCTTGTCGCTGTGCACGAGCGGCGCGCCGTCGGCGAGTGCCGCCTCCATGTTCGTGACCGCCGGCAGCGGCTCGTACTCGACCTCGATCGCCTCGAGCGCATCGGCCGCGGCGTAGCGGTCACGTGCCACCACGACGGCGACCGCGTCACCGACGTACCGCACTTCTTCGACCGCGATCGGCGGGTGCGCCGGGGTCACCATGTCGGGCGTGACCGGCCACGCGCACGGCAGCGAGCCGAGCTGCTCGGCGAGATCGGCACCCGAGAACGCCGCGATCACGCCGGGCATCTCGAGCGCAGGGGAGACGTCGATCCGGGTGATCTTCGCGTGCGCCATCGGGCTGCGCAGCAGCGCGAACTGCAGCAGGCCGGGCATTGCGATGCTGTCGGTCCACATGGTCTGCCCGGTGACGAGCTTGGCGTCCTCCTTGCGGGTACGACGCCGGCCGACCTCCATCGTCGTCTCGCTCATCGGTGCGCCCCTGCCGGGCGCCCCGATGCGGAGACGCCAATCACATTGGAGCGAGCCACCTTCGCTTCGCTTCGGTACTCGCTCATACCGCACCCACCTTCTCGTCGGCAGGGCTAGAGGCGGCCGGGGTTTCGCCGCGCATCACGGCGGCCGCGGCCAGGACCGAGCGGACGATGTTCACGTAGCCGGTGCACCGGCACAAGTTGCCCTCGAGGCCGTCGCGGACCTCGGCCTCGGTCGGGTTCGGGTTGGTGGACAGCAGGTCGACGGCGGCCAGAATCATGCCCGGCGTGCAGTAGCCGCACTGAAGGCCGTGGTTGTCCTTGAACGCCTGCTGGACCGGGTGCCAGACGCCGTCGGTCGCGAGGCCCTGGATCGTGGTGATCTCGGCGCCGTCGGCCTGCACCGCGAGCATCGAGCACGACTTCACGCTCTCGCCGTTGAGCAGGACCGTGCATGCGCCGCAGTTCGAGGTATCGCATCCGATCGGCGTGCCCACCCGCCCGAGACCGTCGCGCAGATGGTGCACGAGCAGCCGTCTGGGCTCGACCTCGTCGGTGTACGTGGTCCCATCGACCTTCATGCTCACGCGCGCCATTGCGGCCTCGAATCTGTCGGCTCGGCCGACTTCTCAGCGATGAACGGGGTGGAGTGCTGCGGCTCGGTCTGAGGTTAACGCTCGCAGCCGTGAGCGCAAGATGCCTAGGCATCGGGCCGAACCATGCGGCCGGATGGCGGATCAGTGGCGAAGTGCCGGGCACCGAAGGTTACTTGTGGGTAATATGGAGATGTTACCGGCGGGTAGCACGGCAACAGCGCTCGACCGGTAGCACGGCACCAACCCGGCGATCGGCGCCGCGGTCCAGGCGTACGGAGTGGACATGGCTCACTACAAGTCGAACCTGCGCGACATTGAGTTCACCCTGTTCGAGGTTCTCGACCGCGGCTCGATCCTGGGCTCGGGCGGCTTCGCCGACGTCGACGTCGACACCGCGCACAGCATCCTCGAGGAGATCCGGCACTTGGCCGAAGGGCCGCTCGCCGAGTCGTTCACCGACGCCGACCGCAACCCGCCGGTGTTCGACCCCGAAACCCACTCGGTCACGCTCCCGGAGTCGTTCAAAGCGTCCTACCGCGCATTCCTCGAGGGCGGCTGGGACCGGCTCGGGCTGACCGCCGAGCTCGGTGGCCCGGGACTTCCGCCGTCGATCATCTGGGCCGCCAACGAGATGGTGCTCGGCGCCAACCCGGCGATCCACATGTACGCCGCCGGGCCGGCCTTCGCCGCGATCCTGCACCGGCTGGGCAACGCCGACCAGAAGCGGCTAGCCGAACTCGCGATCGAGCACCGCTGGGCCTCGACGATGGTCCTGACCGAGCCCGACGCCGGGTCCGACGTCGGTGCCGGGCGGACCAAGGCCACCGAGCAGCCGGACGGCTCATGGCACATCGAGGGCGTGAAGCGCTTCATCACCAGCGGTGACTGGGACATTCCCGACAACATCGTGCACCTCGTGCTGGCGCGGCCGGTCGGTGCCGGCCCCGGCACCAAGGGCCTGTCGCTGTTCGTCGTACCGAAGTTCCACGTCGACCTCGCCACCGGCGAGCTCGGCGAGCGCAATGGCGTCTTCGCCACCAACCTCGAGAAGAAGATGGGGCTGAAGGTCTCGACCACGTGTGAGCTGACCTTCGGCGAGTCCGGCGTACCGGCGGTCGGCTGGCTGGTCGGCGACGTCCACGCCGGCATCGCGCAGATGTTCGAGGTCATCGAGATGGCCCGGATGATGGTCGGCACGAAGGCCATCGCGACCCTGTCGACCGGCTACCTCAACGCGCTGGAGTACGCGAAGACCCGCGTGCAGGGCTCCGACCTGACCCAGATGCTCGACAAGGCCGCGCCGCGCGTCACGATCACCCACCACCCCGACGTCCGTCGGTCGCTGATGCTGCAGAAGGCCTACGCCGAGGGGATGCGCGCGCTCGTTCTGTTCACCGCGACCTACCAGGACGCGGTCATGATCGCGGCGGGTCGCGGCGAGCAGGACGACGACGCGGTCCGGATGAACGATCTGCTGCTGCCGATCGTCAAGGGCTTCGGTTCGGAGAAGTCCTACGAGCTGCTCGGGTCGCAGTCGCTGCAGACTTTCGGCGGGTCGGGCTTCCTGCAGGACTACCCGATCGAGCAATACATCCGCGACTCGAAGATCGACACGCTCTACGAGGGCACGACGGCGATCCAGGGTCAGGACCTGTTCTTCCGCAAGATCGTCCGCGACCAGGGCGCAGCGCTGACCGAGCTGGTCGGCCAGATCGAGGCGTTCGTCGACTCCGACGCCGGCAACGGCCAGCTCAAGACCGAGCGGGCGCTGCTCGGCGCCGCGCTCGGCGACGCCCAGGCGATGGTCGAGACGATGGTCGGCTACCTCACCGGCGCGACCGAGGACCTGCGCAGCCTGTACAAGGTCGGGCTCAACACCTCGCGGCTGCTCGCCGCGCTCGGCGACGTCGTGGTCGGCTGGCTACTGCTGCGCCAGGCCGAGGTCGCGCTCAACGCGCTCACCGCAGGCCCAGCGACGCCCGGCGACAAGGACTTCTACGAGGGCAAGGTGGCCGCGGCAAGGTTCTTCGCCCAGACCCGGCTCCCGCTCCTGCACGCCGAGCGACTCGTCGTCGAGACGACCACGCTCGAGGTCATGGACCTGCCGGAGTCCGCCTTCTAACCGAAAGCTACAGAGTGCTGATCGGTGAGACGGGAGAACGCCTCGCGTCGAGCCAGTGCCGGACGAAGTGCGCCAGGTTGCGCCCGGTGGTGCGGTCGAGGTAGCGGATCCAGTCGCCGCGGTCGGCATTGCCGAACCGTCGCGACGCCGGCCAGCCGCGAACGACCGACCAGAACAGCGTCGAACCCAGCATCGCGTGCAGCCGGTCAAGCATCCGGGCACCGCAGTAGTAGACGTTGAGCTCCGCAAAGTCGTTGCGGATGTACTCACCGGGTGGGCCGAATACGTTGCGCAGAACCTGATCCGCCGCGTTGAGCACCCGCCGCCAGCTCGCCATGTTAAGGCCACGGTGCGAGGCCTCCCAGCGGATCTGGAAATACATCGCGAAGCTCTCGTTCATCCAGAGGTCCTTCCAGTTGTTCGGCGTCACCTCGTCGCCGTACCACTGGTGGGAGTACTCATGCAGCAGGTCGGACAGTCCACCGCCGCGCCTGGTCAGCACCGATCTGCCGATCGTCACCAACGTCTGGGTCTCCTCGGCCGACGTGGTCGGCGCGACCACCGCGCCAATCCGGTCGAACGGGAAGGGACCGAGCCGGGCCTCCAGCCAGCGGATCAGTGCCGGGCTGTGCCGCAGCTCGGGCAGCAGATCCCGGTCGGAGTTGCGCACCCAGTACGTGATCGGCAGGCCGTGCGGACCACGCTGGTGATACGCGTGGTACGGGCCGATCGCCACGGTGACGAGATAGCTGGCGGCCGGCGAGGCGAGGTGCCAGTGCATCGTCCGCTCGCCATGGCTGACCGTGTCGCTGAGCAGGTCGCCGTTGCTCACCCCGCGCCAGGCCGCCTTGGTGTGCCAGGTGATGTCGTAGAACGCCTTGTCCGAGGGCTGGTCGTTGACCGGGTACCAGGTGAAGGCGCCGAACGGCTCCTGGATCGACCACACCTCGCCATCGGGCTGGACGGTCCACCCGACGTAGGTGAGGTCGCTGCGCTCGCTCGGCGCCCGGACCGGTCCCGGCGAGCCGTGATACCGGATCACGAGGGTATGCAGGCTGTCGCGCTGCAGCGGGCCGGTGACCACGATCAGCGTGTTCGGGCCGTAGCCACTGCCGGGCGGCACCCGCCCGTCGAGGCGAATCGAGGTGAAGCTCAGCTGGTCGCCGAAGTCGAGCGAGATCCGGGTTTCGGCCCGGGTGGCCCTGAACCGGATCGTCGCGGTCCCGCTGAGCCGTCTCGTTGCGGCGTCCCACGTCAGGTCAAGGCCATAGTGGAGTACGTCGACACTCGTCGTGCCCTCGGCCGGGTAGTACGGATCGGCTCGCGGGGACGAGATCGCCGCGGCGTACCGGCCGACAGCGGCGGCGGAGGCTGCGTTTCCGGCCGGGAGCAGCAGCATGGCTGCGACCGCGAGCGGCGCGACCGCCCGGACCTTCACCCGCGCGTCACGGTGTGTGCCAGCTCACCAGGCGCCAGGGGTCGGCGAGGATCCCGGCGACGTCGGCCAGGAACTCACTGCCGAGCTGGCCGTCGACGATCCGGTGGTCGAAGGACAACGCGAGCTGGGTGACCTTGCGGATCGCGATCTCGCCCTCGTGCACCCAGGGGGTGTCGCGGACGACGCCGAGGCACAGGATCGCGGTCTCGCCGGGGTTGAGGATCGGAGTGCCGGAATCGACACCGAACACACCCACGTTGGTGATCGTGATCGTCCCGCGGGCCATGTCGGCCGGCGAAGTACGACCCTCGCGCGCAACGTCGGTCAGCGCCTGCAACTCATGGGCGAGCTCGGGGAGCGAGAGCCGGGCCGCGTCCTTGATGTTCGGCACGATCAGGCCGCGCGGGGTG
The DNA here is from genome assembly GCA_963770565.1 of uncultured Actinomycetota bacterium. Taxonomy (GTDB): domain Bacteria; phylum Actinomycetota; class Actinomycetes; order JAFAQI01; family JAFAQI01; genus DATAUK01. The sequence goes on along the minus strand of CAVYQE010000002.1, from coordinate 846,128 downwards.
GCGGCCGCGATGCCGAGGTTGATGTATTCCTTGACGACGATCTCCTGGGCGTCCTCGTCCCACGCCGAGTTGACCATCGGGTAGCGCTCGACCGCGAGGATCAGTGCGCGGGCGACCAGCAGCAGCGGTGAGACCTTGACGCCGGCAAAGTCCGGGTGCTCGCGCAGCCGAGCAACGAGGTCCATCGAGGCCGTGACGTCGACGGTGATGAAGTCGGTGACGTGCGGTGCGGTGAACGCACTCGCCACCATCGCCTCCGCGGTGAGCTTGCGCACCCCCTTGATCGGGATCCGCTGCTCTCGCGTGGCGGGGTCGAACTCCGGTGCCGGCGCGACCCGGCGGACCCCGCTCGTGCCGCCGGCCGCTGCGGCCTCGACGTCGGACCGGGTCACGGTGCCGTCGGGCCCGGTGCCGCCGATCACCCGCAGGTCGACCCCGAGGTCGCGGGCCAGCTTGCGCACCGGAGGCTTGGCCAGCACGTGGACGTCGGCGAGCTGCTGGGCCCGCGCGCCGACCGCGGCCGCCGACACCCGGGCTGGCTGGCGCTCCTGCTCGCCGTTCGCCTCGGCCGGCGGCGCCGCGCCGGCCGGCACCCGTGCCCGGCGGGTCAGCTTCGACGCCTTCACCCCGCTGCCGACCAGGATCTGGATCTTCTCCTCGCTCCCGGCTTTCGGCGCCGGCGATCCGGCGATGCCGGGCTCCGAGGGCACCATGTCGCCGCCTTGGATCGACGCCTCGATGACGGTGAGGTCGACCTCGGGAGCGGCCGCGCCGCCCGGGTCGACGTCGAAGGTGATGATCGCCGTACCGACATCGACGGTGTCGCCGACTGCACAGTGCAGCGCGCTGACCACACCGGCATGCGGCGACGGGATTTCCACGGCCGCCTTCGCGGTCTCCACCTCGACGATCGGCTGGTTCAGCGTCACCTCGTCGCCCGGCTTGACGAACCAGGCGAGGATCTCGCCCTCGGTCAGCCCCTCGCCCAGGTCGGGGAGCGCGAAGTCGCGGAAGCTCGGCATGTCGGGAAGCCTCCTAGTGAGGAGAGGTGGAAGTCGTTTGCCGAACGGTGAACATACTTTCGCCTCTCCTCACTAGAAAGCGAGCGATCGGTCGACCGCGTCCAGGATGCGGTCGAGGTCAGGAAGGTAGTCCTCCTCGACCCGTGAGGTCGGGTACGGCGTGGAGTATCCGCCGACCCGCAGCACTGGAGCCTCGAGCGAGTAGAAGCAGCGCTCGCTGATCCGGGCCGCGATCTCAGCCGCGAGCGAGCCGAACACCGGCGCTTCGGCGACGACCACGACGTGCCGGGTCTTGCGCACCGACGCGAACACCGTGTCCCAATCGATCGGGGAGAGCGCCCGCAGGTCGATCACTTCGAGGTCCTGCCCCTCGGTCTCCGCGGCCGCGGCTGCCTCCAGGCAGGTCCGCACGCTCGGGCCGTAGGTGATCACGGTCGCGAGGCTGCCCTCGCGGGTCACCCGGGCCTTCCACAACGGGCTGAGCTCGGCGCTCAGGTCGACCTCGGCCTTGTCCCAGTAGCGCCGCTTCGGCTCGAAGAACACCACCGGGTCGTCGCACGCGATCGACTGCCGGATCATCGAGTAGGCGTCCGCCGGGTTGGAGCAGGTGACCACCTTCAGCCCGGGGGTGTGGGTGAAGTAGCTCTCCGGCGATTCGCTGTGATGCTCGACCGCGCCGATCCCGCCGCCGTACGGGATCCGGATCGTGATCGGGACCTTGACGTTGCCGGCCGACCGGTAGTGCATGTGCGCGACCTGGCTGACGATCTGGTCGAACGCCGGGAAGACGAACCCGTCGAACTGGATCTCGCACACCGGCCGGAAGCCCCGGATTGCCAGGCCGATCGCGGTCCCGATGATCCCGGACTCGGCGAGCGGCGTGTCGATCACCCGGTCCTCGCCGAAGTCCTTCTGCAGAGCGTCGGTGACCCGGAACACGCCGCCGAGCCGGCCGACGTCCTCGCCCATGATGACGACCTTGGGGTCGTCCTCCATCGCCTTGCGCAGGCCTTCGTTGATCGCCTTGCCGAGGGTGATCGTCGCCATCTCAGTGCCTCGCATCCGCGAACGACGCCAGGTAGTCCGACATCTGCGCGCGTTCCTCGTCGAGCAACGTCGAACCGCCGGCGTACACGTGGTCGAAGATCGAGATCGGATCCGGGTCGGCGAGGGCGAGGGTGCCGGCCCGCAGGTGCGCGGCGAGCTCATCGGCCGCAGTCTCGACGCCGGCAAAGAAGGCCGCGTCGCCCGCGCCGGTGCGGGACAGGTATGCCTTGACCCGCTCGATCGGGTCCTTGAGCTTCCAGATCTCGAGATCGGCCGCCACCCGGTAGCGGGTCGGGTCGTCGGAGGTGGTGTGCGCGCCCATCCGATAGGTGTAGGCCTCGACCAGGGTCGGTCCGCTGCCTTCGCGCGCCCGGGCGAGCGCGGCCCGCGCGACCGCGAGCACGGCGAGCACGTCGTTGCCATCGACCCGTACGCCGGGAAAGCCGAAGCCCTGCGCCCGCTGGTAGAGCGGGATCCGGGTCTGCCGCTCGAGCGGCTCGGAGATCGCCCACTGGTTGTTCTGGCAGAAGAAGACAACCGGCGCGTTGAACACGCTGGCCCAGACGAACGCCTCGTTGACATCGCCCTGGCTGGACGCGCCGTCGCCGAAGAAGGCCATCGCGGCACCGTCGCCGCCGTCGCGCTGCATGCCCATCGCATACCCGGTCGCGTGCAGGGTCTGCGAGCCGATCACGATCGTGTAGAGGCCGAACCCGTTGGTCTGCGGGTCCCAGCCGCCCTGGCTGGTGCCGCGGAACAACCCCATCAGGGTGACCGGGTCGACGCCCTTGCAGTAGGCGACCCCGTGCTCGCGATAGGTCGGGAACGCGAAGTCACGGTCGGTGAGCGCCCGGCCGGCCCCGACCTGGGCGGCCTCCTGCCCGAGCAGGTTGGCCCACAGGCCCAGCTCGCCCTGGCGCTGCAACGCGGTCGCCTCGGAGTCGATCCGGCGGACCAGCACGAGATCGCGGTAGAGGTCGCGGATCTCCTCGTCGGTGATGTCGAGGGAGTACTTCGAATGCGTGACCCGCTCGCCCTCGGGCGTCAGCAGCTGAACGAAGTCCCGCCCTTCGGATGGCTGCGGCGGGGGCAGTGCCGTAGCCGTTTCGGGCGGCGCCATAGGCGGCATGGATCGCTCCTCGTCATCTCACCGGTGCGACTGGGATCGCCAGTTGTGCCGGTGTTGACCCGCGACCGTACAGGGTGTGTCCGGCCGATCGTGCAAGCGCCGTACGACGCTCGATCCCATGGTCGCAGACACCGCCGCCGGCGGTCACGCGATCGGGCCCGAGCGGCCATGGCCGAGCGGGGATTACGCTTCGGCCCGTGGACCCGTGGTTGGTGTGGCTCGTGGTGGCGGTCGTGCTGGCCATCGCCGAGGTGCTCACGCTGACCTTCGTACTCGGCATGGTTGCCGGGGGCGCCGCGGCGGCCGCAATCGCCGCCGCGCTCGGCGCACCGGTCGTCGCGCAGGTGGTGGTGTTCGCGGTCGGCGACGTCTTCCTGCTCGGCCTCGTCCTGCCGGCGGCCCGCCGCCACCGGCACATGCCGGCCTCGATCCGGACCGGGACTGCGCGGCTGATCGGCTCCCGGGCGATGGCGTTGTCCGACATCAACACCGCGGACGGCGGACGGGTCCGGATCGGCGGCGAGACCTGGAGCGCTCGCCCGTACGACGAGGGGCTGCAGATCCGGGCCGGCGAGTGGGTGGATGTGCTGGCGATCGACGGGGCGACCGCGGTGGTCCATCCGACCACGTTGCCCGGGACCACTTGATGGTGAACAGAGCCGGGACCCGGCGCGTGATCAAGACAGCCGCAACCCGGCACGTGACTGATCGGCCCGGCTTGGGCGAATGAACGGAGCGCTGTTGTGAGTGCAGTCCTGATCGTCGTACTGGTGGTCCTCGTCCTGGTGATCCTCGTCGTCGTGCGTTCGGTGCGGATCGTGCCGCAGGCCCGCGCCGGTGTGATCGAGCGACTCGGCCGATATCAGCGGACGTGCAGCGCCGGGCTCAACATCCTGACCCCGTTCATCGACCGGATGCGGCCGTTGATCGACCTGCGCGAGCAGGTGGTCAGCTTCCCGCCGCAGCCGGTGATCACCGAGGACAACCTGGTCGTCAGCATCGACACGGTCATCTATTTCCAGGTCACCGAGCCACGGTCGGCGACGTATGAGATCGCGAACTACATCCAGGCGATCGAGCAGCTCACCGTCACGACGCTGCGAAACGTCGTCGGCGGCATGGACCTCGAGGCGACGCTGACCAGCCGCGACCAGATCAACGGCCAGCTCCGCGGCGTGCTCGACGAGGCGACCGGCAAGTGGGGGGTGCGGGTCAACCGGGTCGAGATCAAGGCCATCGACCCGCCGGCCAGCATCAAGGAGTCGATGGAGCAGCAGATGCGCGCGGACCGTAACAAGCGCGCCGCGATCCTCACCGCCGAAGGTGTGAAGCAGTCGGCGATCCTCACCGCCGAGGGCGAGAAGCAGTCGGCCATCCTCACCGCGCAAGGCGCGCGAGAGGCGGAGATCCTGCGCGCCGAAGGCCAGGCTAAGGCGATCGGGACCGTGTTCGCCGCGATCCACGAGGGTCGGCCCGACTCCGAGCTGCTCGCCTACACCTACCTGCAAGCGCTTCCGAAGATCGCCGAGTCGAACGCGGCCACCGTCTGGGTCATCCCGAGCGAGCTGACCGCCGCGATGCAGTCAATCGCGTCCGGGTTCAAGAAGGGCGAGGACGCCGGGTAGCGTCGGGCGTCGTGACGAACCAGGCGGGGGTGGCGCCGGAGTGGGCCGCCCGGCTCGGCCGGGTCGGGGTGTGGACCGGCCAGCTCGACTTCTCCCCTGCCGACGTGGTGCGCGAGGCGGCGCGCGAGGTCGAAACGCTCGGATACGGCGCGCTCTGGACCGGCGAAGCGGTCGGCCGCGAGGTCCTGTCGGCGGCGCAGCTGCTGCTCGCCGCCACCGACTCGCTGATCGTCGGCACCGGCATCGCCAACATCTGGGCCCGCGACGCGCTCGCCACCGCGGCCGGCCAGCTCGCGCTTGGCGAGGCCTACCCGGACCGGTTCGTGCTCGGCATCGGCGTCTCGCACAAGCCCCTGCTCGACGTCAGAGGTGAGGACTACCGCCAGCCACTCGGGTTCATGCGCGACTACCTCGACGGCATGGACAAGGGGTACGACGTCTACCGCGCGGTCGCGCCGGCGAACCGGCCACCGCGGCTGCTCGCCGCGCTCGGCCCGAAGATGCTCGAGCTCGCCGGCACTCGCGCGGACGGCGCGCACACCTACTTCGTCCCGCCGGAGCACACCGCGCGCGCCCGGGAGATTCTCGGCCCGGGCAAGCTGCTCGTGCCGGAGCAGGCGTGCGTCTTGTCAAGCGACCCGGCCGAGGCCCGCGAGATCGCCCGCCGGCACACCACGTCGTACCTCAGGCTGGCGAACTACACCGCCAACTTGCAGCGGTTCGGCTTCGACAGCGACGACTTCAGCGACGGCGGCAACGACCGGTTGGTCGACACGATCTGCGCCTGGGGCGGGGTCGAGGCGATCGCCGCGCGGGTCCAGGCGCATCTCGACGCCGGGGCGGATCAGGTCGCCGTACAGGTCCTGGTCGACGACCGGCGAGGGCTGCCGCGACGGGAATGGGCGGAGCTGGCCCCCGGGTTGCTCGCACTGTGAGCGACTTCGACGACGTCACCGCGATCCGTCGGCGCGGCGACTCCGGCAGCTACGACGCCGACCTGCACCCCGGCTGGGCCATCGTCGGCAAGCCCAACGGCGGTTACCTGCTCGCGATCCTGGCCCGGGCCGCCTGCGACGTCGTGGACACGCCTGACCCGCTGGCGGTCTCGGCCCACTACCTGCGCGCGCCCTCGGCCGGGCCGGTCGAGGTGCGGGCCGAAGCGCTGCGCCACGGCCGCCGGGTCAGCACCTCGCGGGCGTCGATCTGGCAGGGCGGCAAGCCGTGCATCGAGGCACTCGTGACCAGCGGCGCGCTGGTCCACGACGCGCCCATCGAGTGGAACTCTGCGCCCGCACCCACGATGCCGACGCCCGAGGACTGCGTGGCGAGCTACAACCCGCACTTCGACGTCGAACTCTTCGAGCACATCGAGCTGCGGGTAGACCCGGCGACCGCACCGTTCCCGGTCGCGACCGGTGAGCCGGTGATCCGGTTCTGGTTCCGGCTGCGCGACGGCTCAGACCCGGACGTGCGCACCGTGCTGCTCGCGGCCGACAGCGGGCCGCCGACGGTGTTCAACCTGGACCGGATCGGCTGGGCGCCGACCGTCGAGCTGACCACCCTCGTCCGCGGCCTGCCAGCGCCCGGCTGGCTGCTGGTCGAGAGCCGCGCGCATCAGCTGGCCGGCGGGTGGTTCGACGAGGAGGCCGCGGTCTGGGACTCGACCGGGCGGCTGGTCGCCCAGGCGCGGCAGCTCGCGCTGACCGCCGAGTCCTGACCGAGCGGCCGTTCCGGCCGCTGTGCCGGCGATGCAACCCTTGAGCGCCGTACGCCGTATATCCGACGTGTGGGCCGACCACGAACCGCCAAAGCAATGTCACATTGCCCCGGCACAATGCGGGGTGATGTCACAGTGCCCCCACGAAGTGCGGGGCAATGTGACATTGCTTTGGGCCCACCGGGAAGGGCCGAGGTGACCAGCAGCCGCGACGAGCAGTTCCGCGCGTACGTCGCGTCCAGCCGCGGCCAGCTGGTCCGGATCGCGACCTTCCTCGCCTCCGGCGACCGGTTCGCGGCCGAGGACCTGGTCCAGACCGCCCTGATGCGCTTGTACGTCGCCTGGCCGCGGGTGCGGCCGGAGACGATCGATGCGTATACCCGCAAGGCGCTGCTCAACGCGCTGATCGACTCCCGGCGGCGGGCGTTCGCCCGGCATGAACGCGCCCATGCCGAGCTGCCCGAAGTGGTCGCGACCGAGGCGCCGGCCACGGACCCGGCCGAGACGGCGGTCTTCGCCGCGCTCGCCGAGCTGCCGCCGAGAATGCGGGCGGCGGTAGTCCTTCGCCATCTGTCCGAGCTCAGCGTCGCCGAGACCGCCGACGCGCTGAACTGCAGCGAAGGCACGGTCAAGAGCCAGACCGCGCGCGGCCTCGCCCAGCTGCGCGTCGCCCTCAGCCCCGATCTGCTTGCACCCTCCGACCTGCCTACCGAGCTCGATCTCTCGGTTGATCCCCGGCACGTCGACGACACCGTCCGCACTACCTATCGAGGATCGACATGAGTGACATCACCGAACTGTTCAAGCGCGTCGCGCCCCACATCGACGACGAGGCCGCGGCCGGGACCATCGAGGCCGATCTCGTTCGCGGCCACCGGGCTCTTGCCCGCGACCACCGCCGGCGGACGATCCGCCGGTCGATGGCAACCACGGCGACAATCGCCGCCGCGGCCGTCATCGCGGTCGTCGCGACACAGGCCGGCAACGGGTCGGCACCGAAGCGGCAGACCCAGAAGCAGCCGGGAGCGGTCGCCCCGAGCCCGCACCACAAGACCAAGCCGCAGGTGCACACCCGTAAGGCCGCGGTGAAGCTGGTCTCCTACGACGGGAAGCAGCTCAACGGCTTCACCGTCGACAAGGTCCCGGCCGGCTGGTTCCTCTCGACGTCGACGCAGTACGCGTTGCTGATAGACCCCGACGGCAGCACCGACAACGACCCGGATGCCTTCGAGGGCAAGCTCGCGGTGCTCACCCAGTCGAAGGACGTCCACCACCTGCCCCCTGGCACTCCGGTGACGGTCGACGGACAGCCGGGCGTAGTGAGCGACCAAGGCAAGTACGGCGAGAACTTGACCTACAACGACCCGTCCGGATTCGGCGTGGTCATCCAGGCGCCGCTCGCGTTGCACTGGTCCGCGGACCAGATCGTCGCGTTCGCCGAAGGCGTGCACGTCACGAGCAACGCGCTGCAGGGCGAAGGCTGACCTTTCGCGAACGCACCGACGCCGCGATGGCCGCTGGGTAACCGCCGTAGGGTTCTACGGATGGACGACCCAGCGGCCGTCGCGCCGGTCCGGATCGACTCGCGGCTCAAGCAGATCGCGGACGACGCTCGGGGCTTCATGCCCGAGGCTGAAGCCGAGGCGCTCTGGGATGCCGCGTGGGCGATGGCGCCGGTCGGCGTCATCCTCGAGATCGGCAGCTATTGCGGCAAGTCGGCGACCTGGCTGGGCGCGGCCGCGCAGGCGCGCGGCGGCCGGGTGGTGACGATCGACCACCACCACGGCTCCGAGGAGAATCAGGCCGGTTGGGAGCATCACGACGCATCATTGGTCGACCCCGACACCGGGGTGATGGACACCCTGCCGTTCTTCCGCCGCACCATGCACGACGCGGGCCTCGAGGACGTGGTCACCGCGATCATCGGACGCAGTACGACGGTCGCAGCGCTGTGGTCGACGCCGCTGGCAATGCTGTTCATCGACGGCGGTCACGCCGAGGAGCATGCGCAGAACGACTACACCGGGTGGGCCGAATTCGTTGTCCCACAAGGGGTTCTGGCGATTCACGACGTCTTCGAGCACCCGGCGGACGGCGGTCAGGCGCCGTACCACGTCTATCTGCGCGCACTCGAAGACGGTTTCAGCGGAGCGCGCCAGGTCGGCAGCCTGCGGATCCTGCGCCGCAGCTAGCGTCGCGCGGTCGCGGCGTCTGACGACGCGCACCCGCACGACATCGTGCCGAGGCCGACACCCCACGGAAGGTCGGCTCCGACGAACACCGCGTTGCCCGGCGTCATGCCGAGCAGCGCGTCCGCCGCGAGGATCACTGCGGCCGCCGTCCAGGTTGACTGCTCAGCCGGCCAGTTGACCTCGGCCGCATATTGCCAACCGGTCCAGTACGACCCGTCGTCGGTGCGGAGGTGCTGGACGTCGGCGAATAGCGCGGCAGCGCGATCGGTCATGCCGACCGCGTCCAGTGCGATGACCAGCTCGGCCGTCTCGGCGCCGGTCACCCATGGCTCGTCGTCGACGCAGCGGATGCCGAGGCCGGGGACCACGAAGCCGTCCCATCGACTCGCCAGTCGCTCCCGACCGGCGGCGCCGCGCACCGGGCCACCGAGCACCGGGTAGTACCAGTCCATCGAGAACCGGGACTTGTCGAGGAAGGCCTCGGGGTGCTCGACGATCACGTGGCCGAGCCGGCCGGTCGCGATCTCCCACTCCGGCTGCGGGATGTCGAGCCGGTCGGCCAGCGCCAAGCCACAACGAAGCGAGTGGTACGTCGACGACGACCCGGTCAGCAACGCCTCCTGCCTGGGCCGGCCATCGGCGCCAACCGACCACGAGATCTCGCCGCGGTCGGTGGCGTAGCCGGTCACCAGGTCGAGCGCGTCGCGAACGGTCTGCCACATCCGGGCCGCGAAGTCCACGTCCCCGGTCACCAACAGGTGATGCCAGACCCCGACCGCGATGTAGGCGCACTGGTTGGTCTCGAACGACGCGTCCTCGACCACGCCGCCGATCACCTTCGCCGGCCACGACCCGTCCGGCCGCTGCGTCTCGCGCAGGAACTCAAAGGCGGCCCGCGCCTCGTCGCGCATCCCGGCCACCGTCAGCGCCATCGCGCACTCGATGTGGTCCCACGGATCGACGTGGCCGCCCGGGAACCACGGCACCGCCCCGCTCGGCTCCTGCACCCGCGCGATCGAAGCCGCGCTGCTGCGAACGTCGGCCCGGTCGAGCCGGTCAGGCGTGGGCATGTGCCCGCCCCGAGCCGTTGACCGGTTTGTCCGCGTACACGACCAGGCTCTTGCCCATCACCGGGTTCAGCCACCGCTCGGCGGTGCGGGTCAAGGTCGGCGCCTTGACGATGTCCCACACCAGGATCCGGTGCCATGCCTTGGAGGGCAGGCTCTCCCGGCCGAGCGCGCAGTTGAGCCACCAGTACGGCGAGTGCAGCGCATGGGCGTGATGCGTGGCCCGAGGCTCGAGGCCGGTCGCGGCCAGCCGCGACGTCACCTGGTCGCCTCGATAGATCCGGATGTGTCCGCCCGGCACCTCGTGATATTCGCGCGACAGCGCCCAGCAGATCTGCTCCGGCCACCAGCGCGGGACGGTCACGGCGACGTGACCACCGGGCCGGACGATGCGGGCGATCTCCGCCATCGCGCGGACGTCGTCGGGGATGTGCTCGAGCACCTCGGCCGCGATCACCGCGTCGAACGAGGCGTTCGGGAACGGCAGCGCGAGCACGTCGCCCTGCACCACCGTCGCGGTCGCGCCGGCCGGCGGCTCACCGGCCGCGCGCATCGCCGCGAACATCGTCTCGACGCCAGCCAACTCATCCCCGTCGTGGTCGAGCGCGACCACGTTGGCCCCGCGGCGGTACAGCTCGAAGGCGTGCCGGCCGCCACCACAACCGAGGTCGAGCACCCGATCACCCGGCGAGACCGGGAACTGCGAGAAGTCGACTGTCAGCACGTCGCGACCTACCGCCTCGACCCGCGCGCGGCAGCGATGCTCGCCGCCTTCGCGGCGATCGCGTCGCGATAGACCTCGACCATCGACTCCGCGACCCGACGCCAGCTGTAGGACTGCTCCACCCGGCGGCGGCCGGCCGCACCGAGGGCGAGCCGCCGCTCGTCGTCGTCGAAGAGCGCACCGAGCTTGTCAGCCAGATCCGCGGCGTCGCCCGGCTCGAACAGCACCGCCGAGACCCCGTCGTCGCCGACGACCTCGGGGAGCGCGCCGGCCCGGCTCGCGATCAGCGGCGTACCGCACGCCATCGCCTCCACCGCCGGGATCGAGAACCCCTCGTAGAGCGATGGGACCACCGCGATCTCGGCCGAGCCGAGCAGCGCGGCGATGCCGTCGTCGGTGAGCCCGGCCACGAACCGGGCCACATCGGCCAAGCCGAGGTCCTCGACCGCTCTTGCGACCGGACCCTCCGGGCGCGGCGTGCCGACCACCACGAGCTCGACGTCGTGCCCGGTCCGCAGCTTCGCGACCGCCTCGAGCAACACCTTGACGCCCTTAATCGGGCTGTCGGAGCTCGACACCGCGACGATCCGGCCCGGCACCCGCGGCACGCTCGGTGGCCGGAAGGTGAGCGTGTCGACCCCGATCGGGACGACCCGCATCACCTCGGGGCTGACCCGGAAGTCGCGCACGATGTCGGCCGCGGAGTTGGTCGAGACCGTAACGAGCGAGGTCATCCGGCGGGCCACCCGGCCCTGCATGCGGGTAAACGTGTACCAGCGGTGCTTGCCGAGCCGCTGCCGCAGGTTGGGCGCGTTCGCGATCTCGACGACTCGATCCACGCTGACCGGGTGGTGCACGGTCGCGATCAGCGGAAGCCCGGCCTTGCCGAGCGAGAGCATCCCGTAGCCGAGGGTCTGGTTGTCGTGCACCACGTCGAACTCGGAGGCGCGCGAGCGCATCAGCCGGGCCGCTCGCAGCGAGAAGGTCAGCGGCTCGGGGAAACCGCCGGTCCACATCGAGAGGACCTCGGCCACGTCGATCCAGTCCCGGATCTCGCGCCAGTTCGGCGTACGGAAGGGATCCGGCTCGCGATAGAGGTCGAGGCTCGGCAGCTCCAGCAGCTCGGGACCCGGGTCGAGCCGCGGGTAGGGCTGGCCGCTGATGACCTCGACCTGGTGGCCGAGCTCGACCAGCTCGCGCGAGAGGTGCCGGACGTACACACCCTGACCGCCGCAGTGCGGCTTGCTGCGGTAGGACAGCAGCGCAATCCGCAGGGATTCGGGTGAGACCGAGGCAGCAGGACGTGAGGTGTCGTCGGGGAATGAGTCGGCCACGCCGCTGTCGCACCTCACCACGCTGGCGCGACAGGAGTGCGCGCTCGGTCACCCGATGCTAACGATCACGATCCGAACCGGATTCGGTGCCCCCCGAAAGCAATGTGTCATTGCCCAGCCTTTCCCGGGGGTGATGTCGCATTGCCCCCCACAAAGTGGGGGCAATGTGACATTGCTTGGAACGCAGTCGCGCGCTAGGCGGGTGCTCAGGTGGTCGATCGCAAGGCCGCACCGAGCGCCGCGTGCTTCGAAGCCGCAAGCGAGAGACACCGAACCGCACGGCCGAGCCTGGCGGTCAGATTCTTGCTCGCAAGGCCGCACCGAGCGCCGCGTGCTGAAGCACGCAAGCGAGGGAAAACGCCGCGAGCGAGGATCTGAGCGTCAGGATCTCTGCATGTCGACGAAGCATGAGTAATGCAACTTCGACGACACCGCGATCTCCTTGGTGGGGCCGTTGCGGTTCTTGGCCACGATCAGGTCTGCCTCGCCGGCGCGGGGTGACTCCCGCTCGTAGGCATCCTCGCGGTGCAGCAGGATCACAATGTCGGCGTCCTGCTCGATCGCGCCGGACTCCCGCAGGTCGGACAGCTGCGGCTTCTTGTCCGCGCGCTGCTCGGCACCACGGTTGAGCTGGCTGATCGCGACCACGGGAACGTCGAGCTCCTTGGCGAGCAACTTCAGCGACCGGCTCATCTCGGCGACTTCCTGCTGGCGGCTCTCGACCCGCCTCGGGCTCGTCATCAGCTGGAGGTAGTCCACGACGATGAGCTTGAGGTCGTGCCGCTGCTTGAGCCGGCGGGACTTCGCCCGGATCTCCATCATGGTCAGGTTGGGCGAGTCGTCGATGAACATCGGCGCGTCGGCGACCTCGCTCATCCGCCGGGCCATCCGGGTCCAGTCGTCGTCGGACATGCCGCCGGTGCGCATCCGCTGCAGCTGCACCCGAGCCTCGGCCGAGAGCATCCGCATGGTGATCTCGCTCTTGCCCATCTCGAGGGAGAACAGCACCGAGGCGAGCCGGGTGCGGATCGATGCGGCCCGCATCATGTCCATGCCGAGGGTGGACTTGCCGAGACCGGGCCGGCCGGCGATCACGACGAGCTGACCCGGGTGCAGCCCGTTGGTCAGCTCGTCGAGGTCGCGGAACCCGGTCGGTACGCCGGACAGCGCGCCCTGGTGGGTCTGGATCGCCTCGAGCTCGGCGAGCGTGGACATCATCGCGTCCTCGAGCCCGACGTAGTCCTCGCTGGTCCGGCGCTCGACCACCTCGTAGACCGCGGCCTGGGCTCGGTCGACCACGTCGTCGACGTCGCCCCCCGCACCGCCGGCCGCGCCGTACCCGAGCTGCACGACCTTCGTGCCAGCATCGACCAGCCGGCGCAGGATCGCCCGCTCGCGCACGATCTGGGCGTAATAGCCGGCGTTGGCCGCGGTCGGCACCGACTCGATCAGGGTGTGGAGGTAGGGCCCGCCGCCGGTCCGCTCGAGCGTGCCGAGCCGGGTCAGCTCGGCCGCAACCGTCACCGGGTCAGCCGGCTCGCCCTTGCCGTACAGGTCGATGATCGAGTCGTAGATCGTCTGGTGCACCGGCCGGTAGAAGTCGCTCGGCCGCAGGACCTCGACGACATCGGCGATCGCGTCCTTGCTCAACAGCATCCCGCCGAGCACGCACTGCTCGGCAAGGATGTCCTGTGGCGGAGTGCGGTCGATGTCGATGCGCGGCCCACTCGGCATCGATACAACGTCGGCGATGCTCACTGCTGAACCTGCCTCCCCGACTCGCCGTACTGTCCCCCGTTACGCAAGCACCCGGGTACGACAGGCTCCTCGAGACGTTAGGTCGGTGGCGCACGCTGCGACCCGCTTGGAACCGAGCAGTTTGCCCGTGGTGTGGACGCCGGTGTGCAGGCGGTGTGCACGCCCCGTCGTGGCGCTGTGCACGAATCTGTGCACAGGTGTGGACGATGCTGTTGATCGACCCGGCGACACGCGTGGCGACCTGCGAAGACGCCGGTTCACAGGTGTGTGCCCAAAGGATTGTCGACGCTACGCCGCACCTCGGGGCGGCGAACACCGGACCAACGACCGGCAAACGCCACCCGGCCCGGGCCGGCGGTCAGGCCGGGACGACCTCCACCGTCACCGAGGCGGTCACCTCGGGGTGCAGCCGCACCGAGACCGGGTGGGTGCCCACGGTCTTGATGTGGGCGCTCGGCAGCTCGAGCCGGCGCCGATCGAGCTTGGGGCCGCCCGCGGCGCTGACCGCCTCGACGACGTCGGCGGTGGTCACCGAGCCGAACAGCCGGCCACCGGCACCGGCGCGCGAAGCCAGCGTGACCTGCAACGCGGCAAGCTGGCCGGCAAGCTCGCGGGCCTCGCTCAAGGAGCGGATGTCGTGGACCTCGCGGCCACGGCGAAGCGCCGCGACCTGGCTCTCGCCGCCCTTGGTCCAGCGCATCGCGAGGCCGCGCGGGACGAGGAAGTTGCGGCCGTAGCCGTCCTTCACCTCGACCACGTCACCCGGCTCACCGAGGCCGGTGACCTGCTGAGTGAGAATCAGTTTCATCTCAGTGCCCCTCAGCGCGCCGTGCTGGTGTAGGGAAGCAGCGCCATCTCGCGGCTGTTCTTGACCGCGATCGCGATGTCGCGCTGGTGCTGCGAGCAGTTGCCGGTCACCCGGCGGGCCCGGATCTTGCCGCGGTCGGAGATGAACTTCCGCAGCAGGTTGGTGTCCTTGTAGTCGATGTAGGCGGTCTTGTCCTTGCAGAACTGACAGACCTTCTTCTTCAGCTTTCGAACGACAGGCTTGGCCATCGTGGTGCTCCAGTCGGTGCGAGCCCCTCAGCACGAGGGGATGGTCGGGTGGGGAACGCGCCTCAGCGGCGACAGATCAGAACGGCGGCTCGTCGGTGAGCCCGCCGCCGGAGGCCGGGGTGGCCCACGGGTCGTCCCCGGCCGGGGCCGCGCCGGCCGATCCGCCCGAGGAACCGGAGTAGGACCCACCGCCGCTGCGCTGGGCCTTCACGACCTTCGCGGTCGCATTGCGCAAGGACGGGCCGACCTCGTCGACCTCGACCTCGTAGACCGTGCGCTTCTCGCCCTCTTTGGTCTCGTACGAGCGCTGCTTGAGCCGGCCCGAGACGATCACCCGCATGCCGCGCTGCAGCGACTCGGCGACGTTCTCGGCCGCCTGCCGCCAGACGTTGCACGACAGGAACAGGCTCTCGCCGTCCTTCCACTCGTTGGTGGTCTTGTCCAGGAATCGAGGCGTCGATGCGATCCGGAACTTCGCTACCGCCGCACCCGACGGCGTGAACCGCAGCTCGGGGTCGTCGACGAGGTTGCCGATCAGCGTGATGGTCGTGTCGCCTGCTGCCATGGCCCGGTCCTACTTCGTGTCCGGCCGCAGCACCTTGGTGCGCAGCACTGATTCGTTGAGGTTGAGCTGGCGATCGAGCTCCTTGACGGTCGCGGGCTCGGCGGTGACGTCGAGGATCGCGTAGATGCCCTCGACCTTGTGCGAGATCTCGTAGGCCAGCCGGCGCCGACCCCACACGTCGACCTTCTCGACGGTGCCGCCACCTTGGCGGACCACGCCGAGGAACTGGTCGAGCGACGGGGCGACGGTGCGTTCCTCGAGGTCTGGATCGAGGATGACCATCAGTTCGTAATGACGCATGCGGGCAACCCACCTCCTTTGGACTCTGTGCACGTCACCGCGGTGGTGACGAGGCGGCCACGACGAGATGCACTGAACGAGCGGGAAGCGGGTTCAGCGCCGTCACGTCGTGACAGGAGGCTGCTCTGCGTCGAGCGCCGCCCAGGCTAGCAGTGGTCCAGCACGACAGTAACGGCCACGAACGACACTCCCGGTCGTCGTCCACAGCCGGGTCGGCTCAGCCCACGTGCTCCGGTATCAGCATGTCGAGCCGGGCGTCCGGGGCGCCGTCGAGCAGCCCACCGGCCGGATCATCGACCCCGTCGCGGCGTACGACGTCACCCCGCGGGACGAGGATGTCGCGCACGACCAGCGCCAGCAGGCCGGTCAGGACGACGTCCCGGATCACGATCGTGATCAGGTACGTCGCCATCGGCAGTCCCTGGTCGGAGTGGTCGAGTGCGATCAGGGTGTAGAGGTTCGCGGCCCCGAGCAGCACCTCGGTGGCCTGCCAGATCAGCAACGAGGCCCAGCGCGGCCGGGCCAGCACCGCAAGCGGCACCAGCCAGAGCGCGTACTGCGGCGAGTCAACCTTGTTGAGCATCACGAATCCCGCCACCAGCAGGAACGCCACCTGACCGACCCGCGGCCGGCGGGGCGCCATCGCCACCAGAGCGCCGACGCCGGCGATGACGAGCAGGACGCAGGTCGAGGACACGACGTTCAGCGTGGTGGGCGAGGACCCACAGGCCGGCTGGGCGTTGAGCGCATGGCCGATGAAATCGCCGCGGAACAGGTGCTGGGCGACCAGCCAGACGCTGCCCCAGTCCGCCCCCCGGGTCTGGCTCAGCGAGAGGAACCATCGCCAGCCTGACAGCTCGTGTGCGGTCGGACAGGTCGAGTTCGGGAACAGGAACGACTTGGAGATCAGGATCGCCGGCACGTAACAGACGATGATGCCGGCGACCGCGCCGCCCACCGCCTTCGCCGCGGCCCGCCACAGACCGGCGCGCGCACACAGCATGACCAGCGCGATCAGGACGAACAGCGGGTAGAGCTTGGTCGAGATCCCCACGCCGAGCAACAGCCCGGCCCACACCGGAGAGCCGCGACTCCAGGCCCACAGCCCGAGCCCGGTCAACGCCACCGCGGCCAGGTCCCAGTTCGTGAACGCGTACATGAACAGCGCCGGCGAGGCGGCCACCATGACCGCGTCCCACGCCCGCCGCCGACCGGCCAGCTGGGCGACCGTCCAGGTCGAGATCAGCGCGCAGATCGCGAGGCCCAGTGCGGTCAGGTTGAAGAAGGTCTGGTCGTGCGATCCCCCAATGTCGGCGTTCTCGCCCGGATGCACGAACGCCGTGAGCTCCGCAGCGGCCCACATCAGGCCGCCCATGACCGGCGGGTATTCGACCGGGTGGTCGCGGTAGGGCACCGAGACCCGGCCGGTCACGGCGCCGGCGCTGTTCGTCCGGGCGTTGAGGCCTTCGTCGACGTACAACGCGTAGGTATCGGCGTAACACAGCCGGCTGTACTGGTGCTCGTTGGCGTAGCCGCCGGCGCCGAAACAGTCAGTCTTCTGCAGGTAGCCGAAGACGGAGACCAGGATGGTCAGACCGAGCGCGACCCGGACCGGTGTCCACCACCATGAGGTCGGGCCGTCGGCGTGCAGGCCCCGTCGCCCACCGATCAGCCGGCTGGCACCGGCCACCACCGGGTCGTCGTGCGTCGGCGGGAGCACCGGTTCAAGCTGTTCGATCCGACGGTGACGGGCACGCGCGGGCGGCGGCATCGAGAGCTGGCCGAGTCAGTGCCGACGATGCCGTCGGCGAACGCGGTCGGCTGCGGTGGCGGCGGGTCCCTCGGCGGTCGCCGCGGCCGTCGCCGTCGAGCTCGCGGTCGGGGTGCCGGTCGGTGTCGTCGTCGGAGTGCTGGTCGGCGTCGTGGGCGTGATCGTCGGGGTGATCGTGGGGGTGATCGTCGGCGTCACTGTCACCGTCGCGGTCGCCGTCGGGGACGGTGACTTGGACGGACTCGAGGTCGGTTTCGTCGTGCCCACGTTGGCCGCCTTCGGGAACTGGAGCACCGCCTTACCGACCAGTGCGCCATCCATCATCTGTTGCCAGATCTCGGCCGGGAGCGTACCGCCGAAGACCTCGCCGATCCCGGCACCTTCGACGGTTTGGGTCGGGTCGACGTTGCCGATCCACACCGATGTGCACAGCTGCGGGGTGAAACCGGTGAACCACGCGTTGGTGTTGTTGTCCGTGGTTCCGGTCTTGCCGGCCGCCGGCCGGCCGGTGAGTGACCGGCCGAAAGCGGTCCCGCCGGGTCCGAGCACCTTGGTCATCGCGTAGATCTCATCCGACACGACCGCCTTCGACAGCACCTGCTTCGGTTGCGGATCGGCCTTGTAGACCTGCTGGCCACTGCTGGTCCGCACGGACGTCACGAGGTAGGGCTTGGCATAGACCCCGTCCGCGGCGATCGTCGCGTACGCGTCGGCAAGGTCGAGCGGCGACACCGAGTCCGGACCGAGTGAGATGTCCGGGACGGCGGCCAGGTTGCGGCTCTTCGGGATACCGGCCGTGTACGCCGCGTTCACCACGTTCTGCGGACCGACCTGCTGGGCCAGCGGAACGAAGATCGTGTTGATCGACTCCGCGAACGCCTTGACCAGGCTGCATCCGAAACAGGACTCGCCCGGTGAGGAGTTGTGGATCTGGGTGCCGTCGACGGTGACGACCGGCGGGCCGTTGAACGTCTGGTTGAGCGAGATGCCCTTCTGCAGCGCGGCCAGCAAGGTGAACGCCTTGAACGACGACCCAGGTGGTCGCGCCCACTGCCCGGTCGCGCCCGACAAGTCGATGCACGCGTCCTTGTTCTGGGTCGGGTCGTGGCAATAGCGGTGGCCGCCGTACAACGCCTCGATCGCGCCGGTGCCGGGCACGATCGAGGCGGCCCCGCTCTGCGGAGTGCCGTGATTGTTGGCCGGCAGGAGCGCCCGCTCCGCCTTGCGCAGACTCTGCTGAGCGGTCTTGTCGATCGTGGTCACGATCTTGTAGCCGCCCAGGTCGAGCTGGCTCTGGGTCAACCCGTCCGAAGTCGTGAGCTCGTGCTCGACCGCGTCGCGGATGTAGCAGTTCGACCCGGCGCACTGCGCCGACACGAGGTCCGCCAGCTTTCTGGTCGTCGGGAACTTCAGCGTCGCGGCCTCGGCGGCACTGAGCCAGCCCTGGCTCACCATCCCGTTGACCACGTAGTGCCAGCGCGCGATCGCGTTCGCCCGGGTCGTCGCGTTGATCTGCGGGTCGTAGAGGCTCGGGCCGCGGACGACCGCCGCGAGCAACGCGCCCTGCGCCGTCGTCAGCTGCGAGACCTTGTGCACGCCGGGGAAGTACGCCTCCGCCGCGGCCTGGATCCCGTATGCGTTGCGGCCGAAGTAGATCGTGTTGAGGTAGTCGTCAAGGATCGTGTCCTTGGACCGGGTCTGACCGAGCTTGGTCGCGATCAGGATCTCTTTGAGCTTGCGGGTCAGCGACCGGTGCGGGCTCAGGTAGGCGTTCTTGACGTACTGCTGGGTGATCGTCGACCCGCCCTGGGTGATGTCACCGCCGCGCAGATCGACCGACAGCGCGCGCACGATCCCGGTCGGCGAGACTCCCGGCTCGGAGTAGAAGTGCCGGTCCTCGGCGGCCAGCACGGCGTGTTGGACATCGATCGGGATCTCGGAGAGTGGGACATCGGTCCGGTTCGTCGCGCCGAGCCGGGCGAGAACGGTGTGCCCGTCGCTGAAGTAGATCGTCGTGATCTGCGCGGACGCGATCGCGCTCGGGTTCGGGATCGTCGTGCGGGAATAGGCAAGAGCGGCGAGTACGCCGAACACCACCACCGCACCACCGAGACCCCACAACACCTGCTTCGGACGTGGCGCGATATCCGCGAACTTCACGCGCGCGACCCCGAGCTCGAGCCGGACCGCCGGCGGCGCGACACCGACTCACCGGTGCCAAGGACATAGGAGGTCAGCAGGTAGTTCCAGCCGCAGCCGAGGCAGACCTCCACGACGAAGACCGAGAACTCCGGCAGCACCTGCTCGAGCTCGCGAAGCTCCTTGCGGGCCCGGGCCCGGCCGTTGCCACCGCTGGGAAAGCACTCGCCGAAGGCGTAGCTCACCAGCACCAGCGGCTCGGCCTGGCAGACCGGGCAGGGCTGAGTGCTCGGCTGACCGTGGTAGCGCGCCGCCCGGCGCAGGTAGACCTGGGCGTCGCAGGCGTCCTCCGGCCGGATCCGACCGGCGCGCAGCCCGTCGAGGGTGGCTCGCCTGGCCAGCGAGTAGTCGACGACGCAGCGTGCATTCGCGCCGTCCACCAGGGTGCGCTGGGTCAACACGGGCGTCAGCGTACGCCGCCCGTACCGGACAAATGCTGAAGATCTCGCGCTCAATTCCGGGCCGGTCGACCAGATCTGGACACCCGGTGTTTGCGTTCTGGACATCTGGACGGTAGTTTCCACGATGTATCCACTCGATACATCGCACAGCACCACCAGAACCGCCCAGACCCAGCCGAGGAGAGCGATCGTGAGCCGAAAGTCCGGCGTGCTCGACCTCGCCGTACTCGGTCTGTTGCACGAATCGCCGCTGCACGGCTACGAGCTGAGCAAGCGGCTGCGCGCGGTCCTCGGCCCGGTCCGTTCACGGATCTCCTACGGCAGTCTCTACCCCTGCCTGAGCGGGCTGCAGGCGGCTGGCTACATCACCACCGACGACTCGGCCAGCGAGTCCGGGCCCGGCCGCCGCAAGAAGCACGTCTACAAGCTCACCGCCGAAGGCAAGGAGCGGCTCCAGGAGCAGCTCGCCGAAGGCGGTCCCTCGACCTGGGACGACGAGGCGTTCGGGGTCAGGTTCGCGTTCTTCTCCCAGATCGACGCCGACGTCCGGCTGCGGATCCTCGAAGGCCGGCGCAGCCGGCTCGAGGAACGGCAGGAGAACGCCAGCTCGATGCTGAGCACCCGCGAGAAGCTCGACCGCTACACCCTCGAACTCCAGCGCCACGGCCTCGAATCGGTCGAGCGCGAAGTGCGCTGGCTCAACGAATTGATCGCCACCGAACGAGACGGGGTGGCCGTCCGGGCACACCGGGCGTCACCGGCCGTGAAAACGCCGACCGCCGCAAGGCCGAGTTCCGCAACTGAAGGAGACAACCGCTGATGGGTTCCATTCGAGTCGCCATCGTGGGCGTGGGCAACTGCGCCTCGTCCCTCGTCCAAGGCGTCGAGTTCTACAAGAACGCCAACCCGGATGCGCGCGTGCCCGGTTTGATGCACGTCGACTTCGGCGGCTACCACGTCCGTGACGTGGAGTTCGTCGCCGCCTTCGACGTCGATGGCAAGAAGGTCGGGCGGGACCTGTCCGAGGCGATCGTCGCGAGTGAGAACAACACCGTTCACATCGCCGACGTGCCGCCGACCGACGTCATCGTGCAGCGCGGCCACACCTACGACGGCCTCGGCGATTTCTACCGCGAGCTGGTCGAGGAGTCCGACGACGAGCCGGTCGACGTCGTGCAAGTCCTGACCGACGCGAAGGTCGACGTGATGGTGTCCTACCTGCCGGTCGGCAGCGAGGAAGCGGACCGCTTCTACGCGCAGTGCGCGATCGACGCCGGCGTGGCGTTCGTCAACGCACTGCCGGTCTTCATCGCCAGCGACCCGACCTGGGCGAAGAAGTTCGCCGACGCCGGTGTCCCGATCATCGGCGACGACATCAAGAGCCAGGTCGGCGCGACGATCACCCACCGCGTGCTCGCGAAGCTCTTCGAGGACCGCGGCGTGGAGCTGCTGCGGACCTACCAGCTGAACTTCGGCGGCAACATGGACTTCAAGAACATGTTGGAGCGCAAGCGTTTGCAGTCGAAGAAGATCTCCAAGACCCAGTCGGTCACCTCGCAGATCCCGCACGAGATGCGCGGCGCCGACGTGCACATCGGCCCGTCCGACCACGTGCCGTGGCTCGACGACCGCAAGTGGGCCTACGTCCGGCTCGAGGGCCGCTCGTTCGGTGACACTCCGCTCAACCTCGAATACAAGCTCGAGGTGCACGACTCCCCCAACTCGGCCGGCGTCATCATCGACGCGATCCGGGCCGCGAAGATCGCGAAGGACCGCGGCATCGGTGGTCCGGTGCTGTCGGCGTCGTCGTACTTCATGAAGTCGCCGCCAGTGCAGTACAGCGACGACGAGGCGCGCGAGTCGGTCGAGGCATTCATCAAGGGCGAGACCGAGTAGCAAGCCCCACCCGGGTCGCGGTCACCGGACCCGACGACCACCCGGTGCGCCGGGCCGATGCGCTACGACGGTTGTTCGGCGAGCGTCGCTTCGTCACGCTGCTCGCCACGCGGCTGACGTCGCAGACGTCCGACGGGCTCTTCCAGACCAGCCTCGCCGGCGCGGTGCTGTTCAACCCGGAGCACCACACCGGACCCGAACAGGTCGCGGCCGGCTTCGTGATCCTGCTGCTCCCCTACAGCCTGATCGGGCCGTTCGCCGGCGTGCTGCTCGACCGTTGGCGACGGCAACGGGTCCTCGTGTACGGCGCCGCGGTTCGCTCCGTTCTGGTGGTGGCGACCGCAGTCGCGCTCGTCGCACACGGCCCGAGTGGGCCGGTCTTCGCGCTGACCGCACTCGCCGCGCTCGCGGTCAACCGCTTCTATCTCGCCGCGTTGTCGGCTGCGCTCCCCAGCGTCGTGTCGGCCGAACGGTTGCTGCTCGCGAACGCGATCAGCCCGACGTCGGGCACGGTCGTCACAATCGCCGGTGCCGGGATCGGACTCGGACTGCGTGCGGCCGGCGGCGGCGGCGACCACGGTGACGCGTTGGCCGCGCTGGCAGCCGCGGCCGGCTACATGATGGCCGCGCTCGTCGCGAGCCGCCTTCCGGCCGACGCGCTCGGGCCACACCCGCCGAACACCGATCCGCTCCGCGCGCAGCTGGCCGGGATCGTGCGCGGCCTCGCCTCGGGAGCCCACCACCTATGGCAACGACCGACGGCGGCGCGAGCGCTCGCGGTGATCTTCGCGCAGCGCTTCATGTTCGGGCTGTGGTCGATCATGGCGCTGCTGCTGTATCGCAACTCGTTCCACAGTCACGGCATACTGCGGGCCGGCCTGGTCGGGGTCGGTCAGGGTGTCACCGCAGCCGGAGTCGGCCTCGTCCTCGCGGCTGCAGTCACGCCGTGGGTCACCACCCGGATCGGCAAGCAGCGGTGGATCGTCGCCGTCACAGCCGGTGCGGCCGTGACGCAACTCGCCTTCGGCGCGCCGTTCTCGATGGCACTGCTGCTCGTATCCGCACTCGCCCTTGGCTTTGCCACCCAGGCCACCAAGGTCTGCGTCGACACCCTGGTGCAGACCACGATCGAGGACGAATACCGCGGCCGGGTGTTCTCGCTCTACGACACGATCTTCAACATCAGCTTCGTCGCCGCCGCGTTCCTCGCCGCCTTCGTGCTGCCGACGAACGGACGGTCGCTCATCACGTTGATCGTGCTGTCAGCCGGCTACCTCGCGACCGCGACGGCGTACGGCGCCTCGGAGCACGTCACCCGAGGTGCCTGACCCCGCCAAGCAATGTCACATCACCCCCACAATCACCGGGGCAATGTCACATCACCCCCACGAAGACCTGGGCAATGTGACATTGCTTGGCGAGGGGGTTGGGCGCGGGTCAGGAGGTCTCGAGGCCCTGGTTGGCGGCCCATTCGCGGAGCAGCGCGACCGCCTCGTCGTGCGCGAGCGGCCCGCGTTCGAGCCGCTGCTCGAGCAGGTACTGATACGCCTTGCCGACCAGCGGACCCGGCTCGAGCGAGAGCTCGCGCATGATCTCGTTGCCGTTGAGGTCGGGCCGGATCCGGTTGAGGTCCTCCTCCGCGGCCAGTTCGCCGATCCGCGCCTCCAGCGAGTCGTACGCCGCCGCGAGCGCCCGCGCCTTTCGCGCGTTGCGGGTCGTACAGTCCGACCGGGTCAGTGAATGCAGCCGGTCGAGCAGCGGACCGGCATCACGGACATAGCGACGAACCGCCGCGTCGGTCCACGTCCCGCCCGCGTAGCCGTGGAACCGCAGATGCAGTTCGACCAGCCGCGACACGTCGTCGACGATCTCGCCCGGGAACCGCAACTCGGCCAACCGCTTGCGGGTCATGTCGGCGCCCACCACCTCGTGGTGATGGAACGACACCTTGCCGTCCGCCTCGATCGAGCGGGTCTTGGGCTTGCCGATGTCGTGCAGCAGCGCGGCCAGCCGCAACACCAGGTCCGGCCCGTCCGACTCGAGCGCGATCGCCTGCTCGAGCACGGTCAGCGTGTGGGCGTACACGTCCTTGTGCCGACGGTGCTCGTCCACCGTTTCGGTCAGCCGGCCGACCTCGGGCAGGCAGAACTCGATCAGCCCGGTGTCGACGAGCAGCTCGAGGCCGCGACGCGGGTCGTCCGCGCACAGCAGCTTGACCAGCTCGTCCCGGATCCGCTCCGCGCTGACGATCTCGAGCCGGGCCGCCATCGAGCGCACGGCCGCGACCGCATCCGGGGCAACCGTGAACCCCAGCTGGGCGGAGAAGCGAGCAGCCCGCAGCATCCGCAGCGGATCGTCGGCGAACGAGCGCTCCGGCTTGTCGGGGGTCCGCAGCACCTTGGCGACCAGGTCGTCGAGGCCGCCGAACGGGTCGACGATCGGCTGCGCCGCGTCGACCGGGAGGGCCACCGCCATCGCGTTGATGGTGAAGTCGCGGCGACCGAGGTCGCCCTCGACGGTCGATCCGAACTCCACCGCCGGCTTGCGTGACTCGGGGTCGTAGGAGTCGCTCCGGAAGGTGGTGATCTCGCACTTGCGGTCATCGATCTGTACGCCGACCGTGCCGAAGGTGATGCCGGTCGTCCAGGTCGGCCCCAGCGGGCCGACGAGCGCGAGCACCTCCTCCGGCCGGGCGTCCGTGGTGAAGTCGAGATCGGCGGTCTCTCGGCCGAGCAGTGCGTCGCGGACCGGCCCGCCGACCAGGTACAGCCGGTGCCCGGCGACGCCGAACCGCCGCGCCAGCTGATCGGTGATCCCGCTCACCCGGAGCAGCTCGCGCACCGCGTGCCGTGCCGCGGCAATGGCACTCGGGGCGTCGGAAGGCACGCGTGCAGACTATGAGCGAAACCGATCGTGGCGACGCCAACACCCGCGAGCGAGCCGATCACGGCCCGGCTCGCCCCTACGATCGGGGTATGTCCCCCGCTTCGCGTGATCGGTTGCGGCGGGTCGAGGAGACCTCCGCGGGCGGGCTGGTGGTCGACACCGCAGCCAACGATCCGCGCGCAGCCTTGATCGGGCGGCTCGACCGCAGGGGCCGGCTGCGCTGGTCGCTGCCCAAGGGACACGTCGAGGAAGGCGAGACCAACGAGGACGCCGCGATCCGGGAGGTCGCCGAGGAGACCGGGATCACCGGGCGGGTCGTGGCGCCGCTGGGCACGATCGACTTCTGGTTCGTCGCCGACGGCCGCCGGATCCATAAGACCGTGCACCACTTCCTGATGCTGGCCGCGAGCGGCGAACTCTCCGACGACGACATCGAGGTCGAGCAGGTCGAGTGGGTCCCGCTCGACCAGCTTGCCAACCGGCTGGCCTACGACGACGAACGGCGACTGATCGCGCAGGTGCCGGCGCTACTCGCGGACACTGCATGACCCGACCGCGGCGTCGTACCGTCGTCGCGCTCGCCGCGCCGGTCGCGGCCACCGTCTTCGCGCTCGGGCCGCTGGCCGCGGCGGTGCTGCCCGGCACTCCGGCTGCGGCCGCCGCCGGCTCGAGCGCGCCGATCCAGCTCCGCCTCACCTCGCTCGAGCCGGTCGCCCCGCAGCCCGGCGACACCCTCGTGCTCACCGGCGGCATGACGAACGTCTCCTCCGCTCCGATCTCCGACCTGGCGCTCTCACTCGAGATCAGCCCGGCCGTTCTCGCGCGGAGTGACTTCGACTCGTACGCCGCCGCCCCCGACGGCCCGCTGGTTGGAGAGCAGCTCGCCACCGGTCCGGCGCCGGCGCAACTGACCACGCTCGCTCCAGGCGCGAGCGAGCACTTCAGCATCAGTCTCACCCTCGATCTCGCGACCCGCGACCGGCTCGGCCTGCTCGGCCAGTGGCAGGTCAACAAGCTCGGGATCGCGGTCAGCGGCACCACCTCGGTAGGCACCAGCACGGTCGGTCAGCTCCGCACCTTCCTGCCGTGGGCCCCTCGCGACGCGATCGGCCCGGGCTCGCCGACCCCGGTGGCCTGGGTATGGCCGCTGGTCGACCGCCCGCATCGCAGCGCCGGCGGGACCTGGTTCGACGACTCCCTCGCACCGGAGATCAGTGCGGGCGGGCGGTTGGCCGGCCTACTCACGGCCGGCTCCAACGCCGAGGACCAGAGCCCGCTCGGTCACAAGCCGAGGACCGTCAACGTCCCGGTGACCTGGGCGATCGATCCGATGCTGGTCGGAGACGTCGCGTCGATGGCGTCGGGATATCGGGTCCAGGGCGCGAACAACTCCACCTCGGCCGGCTCCGGTACGAGCGCCGCGAAGCAGTGGCTGGCCAGCCTGAAGACCGCCGTCACCCGCACCGACGCGAGTGTCCTCCCGCTTCCTTACGCCGACCCCGACCTCGTCGCGGCGGCCCGGACGGGTGACTTCGCGACGACCATCGGGGTGGCCACGACAACCGGTCAGCAGCTGCTGCAGAAGGACCTCGGCTCGCTGTCGCTGCTCTCCTACGGCTGGCCCGTCGACGGTCTTACCAACCAGCGCGGGATCAGCCTGATGACCGCAACCGGTGACACCGCGATGGTGCTGTCGGACACCAACCTCCCGATCCTCGGTGGGCCACCGGCTGCCACGCCCTCGGCGCACGCGATCGTCACGACCGACGAGGGCCCGGTGCAGGCTCTGCTCAGCGACTCGGGGATCGATGCCGACGTCACCGGCGGCATCAACAATCCCGACGGCTCTCGACTGTCGCTGCAGAACTTCCTGGCCGAGACCTTGATGATCCAGCGCCAGCAACCGAACCAGCAGCGCGCTCTGGTGGTCGCCCCCGAGCGGCGCTGGAATCCGAGCCCGACCTACGCCGCGTCGCTGCTCGCCGACACCGGCAAGGTGCCCTGGATCGAGCCCATCAGCCTCGACGCGGTGCTGCAGAACCCGATCACCGTGGTCGACCGCGACCCGCTCACCTACCCGAGGCCGGCCCGCCGGGCCGAGCTGTCGCCGGTGTATCTCGGGCAGGTCACCGCGGCCCGCAAGCAGGTGGCCGACTTCGCCGCGATCCTGCCGCAAGGTACGCCGCTGGTCGCTGGCTACAACACCGCCCTGGAGCAGGCGCTCTCCTCGGCCTGGCGGAACAAGCCACGACTGGGCCAGGCCGAGCTGACCGCACTGAGAGACACCGTGACGGGCGAGATCGGCCAGGTCCGGATCACCTCGGCGCCCAACAGCCACGTCACGCTGACCAGCCACGGCGGCAAGGTGCCGGTGACCGTCGCCAACCACCTCGACGTCCCGGTCAGCGTGATCGTCCACGTTGTGAAGAACCCGCGTCTGACACCGCGGGACAACACACTGGTCCGGGTGATCCCGGCCCACCAGCAGGTCGCCATCGATCTGCATGCCTCAGCGAAGACCTCGGGCGTGTTCCCGCTCATCGTCCAGCTCCTCACGCCGAGCGGACGGGCGCTCGGCAGCCCGGTTCGGTTGTATGTTCGCTCCACGGTGTACGGCACGATCACTCTCGTGATCACCGGCGCCGCGACCGCCGCCCTCATGGTCGCGGTCGCCATTCGGCTGACCCGTCGGGCCATGGCGGCCCGCCGCTCGACGGCCGACGCCGCCACATGAGCTACCCGATCATCCCGATCAAGCCGGACCCGGTGCCGCCACCGACACCACTGGCGCCGCCGGCTCCGCCCAGCCTGGCCTCGAGCAGCCGGGCGATGGCCTACGGCACGATCGCCTCCCGGGGCACCGGTTTCCTGCGTACCGCAGTGATCGCCTCGGCGATCGGCGAGGCCGGCGTCGGCAACGCCTACGGGGTGGCCAACACGGTGCCCAACGCGCTCTACGACCTGCTGCTCGGCGGCATCCTCAGCGCGGTCATCGTGCCGTTGCTCGTGCAGGCCGCGCACGACGACGGCGACGAGGGTGAGGCCTACGCCCAGCGGCTGCTGACGGTGGTCACGGTCGTGCTGACCGCGGTCGCGATCCTCGCCGTACTGCTCGCGCCGGTGATCATCTCGGCGTACGCGCACTACGCGCGGCCGGCCCAGCGCGAGCTGGCGGTCACCTTCGCGCGGTTCTTCCTGCCGCAGCTGCTCTTCTACGGGATCGGCGCGACCTTCGGCGCGATCCTGAACGTCCGCGGCAGCTTCGCGGCGCCGATGTGGGCGCCGGTGCTCAACAACGTGGTCGTGATCGCTGCCGGCATCACCTTCGACGTGATCACCCACACGACCCCGCACCCGGGCTACCTCAGCCATACCCAGACCCTCGTGCTGTCGATCGGCACGACCGCCGGCGTCGTCGTGCAGACGATTGCCCTGATGCCGTCGCTCCGCCAGGTCGGCTTCCGGCTCAAGGCCCGCTGGGACTGGCGGCACGCCGGGCTACGGAAGGCCGGGCCGTTCGCCGGCTGGATGCTCGGCTACGTCGTCACCAACCAGGTCGGTTACCTCGTGGTCGTGGCCCTGTCGGAGTCGGTCGGCAAGGGCCAGGGCGTCTACGCGATCTACTCGAACGCCTACATCCTGTTCTCGCTGCCGTACGCCGTCGTCGCGGTGTCGGTCATCACGGCACTGTTCCCCGGGATGAGCCGAAGCGCCGCGGCCGGCGACGAGTCCGCGGTCGCACACTCCCTCGCCCGCGGGCTGTCGGTCTCGGCCGTCGTCCTGGTGCCGGCCACCGTGTTGCTGATCGTGCTCGGCCCGTCGATCGCGATCGCGGTGTTCGACCACGGCCACACCACTCCGCACAACGCGCACCAGACCGGCGTCGTGCTGGTCGCGTTCGGGATCGGGCTGCTGCCGTTCTGCGCCTTCCAGATGCAGTTGCGCGCCTGGCTCGCGGTGCGGGACTCGCGTACCCCGATGCTGGTCAACGTCGCGGCGACCGCGGTCAACCTGATCGTCGACGTGATCCTCTATATCGCGCTGCCCACGAGGGACAAGGCCTTCGGGCTGGCGCTCGGCTACTCGGCGTCGTACGTACTCGGCGCTGCGGTCTTCACGATCATGCTGCGGCGCCGGATCGTCGCAACCGAGCCGACGCACGTGATCCGAACCCATGTGCGGCTGCTCTTCGCCGGTCTGATCGCGGCCGTCCCGGCCGAGCTGATCACCCGCCTGATCGGGTCCGGCAGGGAGTCACGGCCGCTCGGAGCGCTCGCCGACATCGCCGCCACAGCGGCTGTCGGGATTGTCGTGTTCATCCTGATTGCCCGCCGGCTGCGGGTGCACGAGGTGGGCGAACTCCTGGAGCTGCTGCCCGGCCGGTTCTGACCCCGAGCTCGATCCGGGTCCGCCGGCCGCTTGCGCCCGCTCGCCGACGCCGGGTTTGTGCCGCTCCGCTACCTCAAGGCGCCGCTCGATCGGGCCGACATCCCTTCTGAAGGAGGGACAATGCGGACCAGCGGCAAAGACCGTGGTGCCGCACGACTTCAGACCATCACGGTCCTCGTCGTCGTGCTCGCCATCGTTGGCGTATTCGCCTACGACGGCGTGTCCGTGATGGCCTCCCGGGTTTCCACCGAGAACGACGCCCAGACTGCCGCCTACGCCGCGAGCTCCGCCTGGCACTCCCACCCCACCAACATCGACTTGGCCTACCAGGCCGCCGTCGCTGCCGTCGCCGGCAAGCACGAGACCGTCCTCACCCGCGACTTCACCGTCGACCCGGACGGCACTGTCCACCTGACGCTGCGACGCCCTGTGAGCACGCTGGTGTTTCATCGGATCGGCGCCCTTCGCAAGTACACGGTCACCGTCGAGCACGGCGACGGCAACTCGATCAGCTGATGCGCCGCCTCAGCCGCTCCGCCGGCGTACTGGTCCTCGTCAGTGCCAGCGTGCTCACCACCGTCCTCGCCACCAGCGCCACTGCTGATCCGCTCAGCGACGCCCGCGCCCGCGCGGCCGCCCTGAGCAAGACCGTCGACCAGCTCACCACCCAGGCTGAGGTGGTCACCGAGAAGTACGACGCGACCGAGGCCGAGCTCAACATCGCGGTGGCCCGACGCGGTCAGGCCGACCAGGCGCTCAGCGCCATGCAGGCCACCGCGAGCGCCGCCCAGCAAACCGTGGTCAACCGGGCTCGAGCGTTGTACGAAACCGGCGGCGACCCGGTGGTGATGGCCTCCTTGCTCAGTGGCGAGGATCCGGCGCAGGCGCTTGACCGGTATCGGTTGGCCGGCGACGTCATCTCCTACGAGAGCCGGATCGCCCAGGGGGCG
Source organism: uncultured Actinomycetota bacterium (assembly GCA_963770565.1). GTDB lineage: Bacteria > Actinomycetota > Actinomycetes > JAFAQI01 > JAFAQI01 > DATAUK01. The sequence goes on along the minus strand of CAVYQE010000002.1, from coordinate 816,100 downwards.
GTCGCGACCCTCACGCAGGCCCACTCCCTCGACCAGCGCGACGCCAAGCTCGCCCGCGAGGTCACCCAGCTGCAGATCGTCCGCCAGGCCGACGCGACCAAGGTCCAGGGGCTGCTCAACCAGGAACAGAACGCCCTCGACGCCGCCAACGGCATGGTCCGCAAGATCCTGAAGGCAGACGAGGCAGCCGCGGCCGAAGCCAGCGCGGCCTCCTTCATCGACGCGGTCCGGGCCGCCGGCGGCACGATCAACCCGGCGACGCCGGTCGCACCGCCGAACGCCACTGCTGCGGCCGCGATCGCCGCCGCCCGGAGCCGGATCGGGATGCCCTACGTGTGGGGCGCCACCGGGCCCGATTCCTTCGACTGCAGCGGCCTGACCCAGTGGTCATATGCGCACGCCGGCATCAACCTGCCTCGCACGGCCGCCGAGCAGTGGAACGCCGGACCGCACCCCTCGATCGCGAACCTCGAGCCGGGCGACCTGCTGTTCTTCGCGCTCAACACCTCCGACCCCGCGACGATTCACCACGTCACGATGTACATCGGCCAGGGCCTCATGATCGCTGCTCCACACACCGGCGAGAACGTCCAGATCCAACCGGTCTACATGCAGGGCTTCATCGGCGCGATGCGGCCATGGGCGAAGCCCGGCACCGTGCTGTCGTAGAACGTGCTCACTCGCCCCTAGCATCGAGGCGTGCAGCCGCGGGCCGAAGCAGGCGCCCGGCTGGCCGACCGGTATCGCCTCGACGAGCTGCTCCACCGCAGTGGACCCGACGCAACCCTCTGGCGGGCCGCCGATGAGGTCCTCGGCCGCCAGGTGGCGATTCGGATCGTCGTCGACCAGAGCGCCGAGGCCGGCCGAGCGTTGCTCGATGCCGCCGGCCGGGCCGGCAACGTGCCCGACGCCCGCTGGGTGCGGGTGCTCGATGTCGGCACCAGCTCGGACGAGTTGCCGCTGACGGTGTGGATCATCAGCGAATGGGTGGACGGACCGTCGCTGGCCACCGCGATCCGCCACGAACCACTGCGCCCCGCGGTCGCCACCGCACTGGTCCTGTCGTGCGCGCAGGCAGTGGCAGTAGCCAACGACCACGGCGCCCACCACCGGGCGCTGCACCCCGACGAGGTCGTGCTGTCCGGCGATGGCAACCCGCGGATCACCGGACTCGAGCTGAGCACTGCACTGCGCCCAGAGCCGTCGTACGACGACACCCGCGGGCTCGGTGGCCTGCTGTACGCCGCAGTCACCGGGCGCTGGCCCCTGCCCGGTTGGGACGGCTTGCCCGCTCCGACGCGAGGGGACGGGCTTCATCCGCGCCGCCATCGCCGTGCGGTCGGCCGGGAGCTGGACGCGGTCACGGCCCGCGCGCTGGGCGGGGACTATCCGAGCGCCGCGGCGATGGCCGACGACCTCGCCCGGCTTCCGCTGGCTCCCCTCAACCCACCGCCGCCGGATCCGGACGACCCACGCCGCGGACGCTGGCGGCGGGTCGCGTGGCGGGTGGTCCCGCCGCTTCTCGTCGCCGGTGTCGGGCTCGGCGCGTGGACGCTGGGCAGCGATCTCGGCCGTGTACCGAGCCCGGCCCGGGCGGTCGCCCCGAGTTTCCCGCAGCCCCGCCAGACGACCGGGACGGTGACCACCCGGGTGGTCTGGTCGACCCCGCCGCACATCACCAGCTTCGACCCGGACGGCGACGGGTCGGAGGATCCGGGCGGGGTCGGCCTGGCGGTCGACGACGACCCGTCGACACAGTGGACCACCGACACCTACATCGGCCGGCCGAACTTCGGCGGGCTCAAGCCCGGCGTCGGCCTGCTGCTCGACCTGCGCCACCCGACCACCGTTGCCGTCGCCCAGCTGTTGCTCTCGGCGCCCGGGGCGAGCTTCGAGATCAGGGCTGGCTCGGTCCGGCCCACGCAGGCCAGCGACCTTCCGGTTGTCGCGTCCCGCACCGACAGTCCGGCCGCAGTTCGGCTGACCCTCGCGACCGCGGTTCGCGCGCGCTACTGGCTGCTCTGGATCACCTCACTGCCCAAGGCCGGCAGCGGCTACCGGCTCGGGGTGGCCGAAATCGCCCTGCTCCACTAGCCGCGATCATGCCCGCCCGCGCGGCCTGTCAGGACCGCCGAGCGGACCCGAGCCTTTACCCTCACTGCAATGAGCGCCGCACCGCCGGGTGACGACGAGCTGCTCGCCCGTCACGTCGACGGCGACCCCGATGCCTTTGCCGAACTGTTCAACCGGCATCGGGATCGCCTCTGGGGAGTGGCGCTTCGGACCCTCGGACACCCAGAGGACGCCGCCGACGCGTTGCAGAACGCGTTGCTGTCCGCGCACCGCGGGGCGGCCGGCTTCCGGGGCGGCTCGGCGGTCACCACCTGGCTGCACCGGATCGTCGTCAACGCCTGCCTCGACCTGGCCCGCCGCCAATCGGTGCGTCCGACCGAGCCGCTGCTGATCGAGCCCGCCTCCGAACCGGCCGACCGCGACACCGTCGCGGAGCGCGAGACCTCGCTCGCCGTGATGGCCGCGCTGCGTGCCCTGCCGGCCGAGCAGGCGGCGGCCGTCGTACTGGTCGACATCGAGGGCTACAGCGTCAACGAGGTGGCGGACATGCTCGACGTCCCCACCGGCACAGTGAAGAGCCGCTGTGCCCGGGCCCGAGCCCGCCTCGCCGAGCAGTTGAGCGAGCTCGACCCGAGACGACCCGCACCACCCGAGCCCCGGGCCGAATCCGGGCCCGGGAACGACTTCGCCGCGCCGCGCGTCCAACCAGAGAACAACCACGGCGAGGAGCCAGCGTGACCGACGACCACATCGACTTCGACGAGCTCGCCGAGCTCGACGAGGGTTTGCTCACCCCCGAGCGTGCTGCGCAAGTGCAGGCGCATCTGGCCGGGTGCGCCGAGTGCCGGTCGCGCGTGGATGCCATCGCCTCGACCAAGCAGGCGCTCGCCGCACTTCCCACCGAGCCGATGCCGGAGGCGGTGCAGGCGCGGCTCGACCGGGCCCTCACCCGCGCCTCGACGAGCTCACCCGACGTCGTACCGAACCTCGCTGAGCACCGGCGGCGGCGGTTCAGCCGGCCGACCATGGCCGGCAGCGCGGCCGCGGCCGTGATCGTGCTCGCTTTCGGCGCCATCATCATCGGCCACCTGGGGAACGGGTCCTCATCCGGCGGAAGCGAGGCGGGCGGCACCACCGCTTCCACCCCGAGCAGCGAGCGCAGCGCCCTGGCGCAGCCGAAGGACTACGTCCGCACGTCGAGCGGCGTGACCTACACGCCGAGCAACCTGGCGACGCTGATCCCCGGGCTGGTCGCGGGTGCACAGTTCAGCCCTCAGACGTCCACCAGTGTGCCGCCGGAGCCCGCGGCGTCGGGCACCGCGGCGACGACCCACCCGCAGAACCTGTCGGATCAGCCCGTGCCAGCCGTGCTGCGCCCGCTGTTCGACTCGCGCGCGCGCATCCTGCACTGTGCGGCCGCATTGACCGGGATTCCGAACGCGGTGCCCATCGCGGTCGATTTCGGCCGCTGGACCAACGGGCAGTACAAGAAGGCGCCGTCCGCGATCCTCGTGATGCGCGACCCGGACCCCAACAAGGTCGACGTCTGGGTCACGAACCCGAGCTGCAGCGGCAACCTCGTGGTGCGAATCAGGGACGAGGTACCGCTCAACTGACCGGCGGGAATGCCGCTCCCTAGACTCCTGTTCTGCAGGCGGAGCATCACAACCAGGTCTGGAGCAGCGATGAGCGGCGCGGTCCGTGACGTCATCATCATCGGGTCAGGGCCGGCGGGTTACACCGCGGCCCTCTACACCGCACGGGCAAGTTTGAAGCCGCTGCTGATCGAAGGCGTGCAGTACGGCGGCGCGCTCATGAACACCACCGACGTCGAAAACTTCCCGGGCTTCCCCGACGGCGTCATGGGCCCCGAGCTGATGGACCTGATGCGCAAGCAGGCCGAGCGGTTCGGCGCCGAGATCATCAGCGACGACGCCACCGAGGTCGACCTGACCGGGTCGATCAAGCGCGTGGTGGTCGGCGGCGAAGAGCACCTGGCGCGATCGGTCATCCTGGCGATGGGCTCGGCGTACCGGGAGCTCGGCCTGGCCAACGAAAAGCGGCTGTCGGGCCATGGCGTCTCGTGGTGCGCGACCTGCGACGGTTTCTTCTTCCGCGACCAGGACATCGCGGTCGTCGGCGGCGGCGACTCGGCGGTCGAGGAGGCGACCTTCCTCACCCGGTTCGGCAAGTCGGTCACCCTCGTGCATCGGCGAGACGCCCTGCGCGCCTCGAAGATCATGGCCGAGCGGGCGGCGTCCAACCCGAAGATCGCCTTCGCCTGGAACAGCACGGTCGAGGACATCGTCGGCGACGACAGCGTCTCGGGGATCGTGTTGAAGGACGTCGAGTCCGGCGAGACCAGGACCCTCGATGTCGGTGGCGTCTTCGTGGCCATCGGCCACGACCCGCGCAACGAGCTCATCCGCCGCCAGGTGGACCTCGACGATGAGGGGTACGTCGTCGTCGACGCCCCGCACACCCGGACCAACCTCCCTGGCGTGTTCGCCTGCGGGGACCTCGTCGACCACACGTATCGTCAGGCCATCACCGCGGCCGGCAGTGGCTGTTCGGCAGCGCTGGATGTGGAGCACTACCTCGACGGTCTGCCGGCCGAGCAGCGCTAGCCGGCAGCTCGCCGCGAGGGAACAACGCCGACCGCAGTTGTGTTGTGCAGGCACCACCTGCAAGTGACCAAGGAGATCTGAATGGGCGCCAACACCAAGACCGTCACCGACGCCAGCTTCGACGCCGACGTGCTCGGCAGCGAGCTTCCCGTCCTGGTGGACTTCTGGGCCGAGTGGTGTGGGCCGTGCAAGATGGTCGCTCCGGTGCTCGAAGAGATCGCCGCTGAGCACTCCGACCGGCTGACCGTCGCGAAGGTCAACATCGACGAGAACCCCGAGATCGCCCGGCGCTACCAGATCATGTCTATCCCGACCATGTCGGTCTTCAGCTCCGGCGAGGTTGTGAAGAGCATTGTGGGCGCCAAGCCCAAGGCTGCGCTGCTGCGCGACCTCGAGGCCTACCTCTAAGCCTCGACCCGCCCGCCACTAACCCGGATATTCGCGAAACCCCACTCCTTTGGGTGGGGTTTCGCCGGTCCGGCCGGCGGTTAGCATCGATGGGTCATGCAGTTCTTCCGCCGCGGCGACAGCGGCCCCGCCGTAGCCGAGATCCGAGCCAAGCTCGAGCGTCTCGGCCTGCTCCCGGCGGCCTCATGCACCGGATTCGACGAACCGATGGACTTCGCGATCCGCGGCTTCCAGCAGGAACGCGGGCTGCGGGTCGACGGCGTGGTCGGGCCCGAGACCTACCGAGCCCTTGACGAGGCGCACTGGCGGGTCGGGGATCGGCTGCTGTCCTACTCGGTGGCGCGCCCGTTCGTCGGTGACGACGTCGCGACCCTGCAGCAGCGGCTGCTGGACATGGGCTTCGACCCGGGTCGCTGTGACGGCATCTTCGGCCGAGCGACCGAAGCCGCCCTGAAGGAGTTCCAGCGCAACGTCGGCCTGCGCGCCGACGGCACGCTGGGCCCGGGCACGCTGCGCGCGCTCGAGCAGCTGCGCCGGACGGTGACCGGCGGCGAGGCGGCCGAGCGCCGCGAGGAAGAACGGCTCCGCCGCGGCGTCGGCGCGCTGGCCGGCCGGGTGGTCGTGCTCGACCCGGGCCATGGTGGCCCGGATCCGGGCGGTACGGCGAACGGGCTGGTCGAGGCCGAGATCGTGCTCGACCTCGCCACTCGGATCGAGGGTCGCCTCGGCGCGCTGGGGATGACGACGTACCTCACCCGCAGTGCCGACGCCTGCCCCGACGACCGTGACCGGGCCGCGCTGGCCAACGACCTGGCGGCCGAGATCTTCGTTTCGCTGCACCTCGATGCGGTGCCGAGCGAGCGCGCCTGCGGCAGCGCGTGCTTCTTCTACGGCGCCAGCCTCCCCACCCGGGAGATCCGGTCCGCAGTCGGTGAGCGACTGGCCGACCTGGTCTCGCGCGAGGTCACCAGCCGAACCGACCTCGTCGACGGCCGCACCCATCCCAAGTCGTGGGCGCTACTCCGGCTGACCCGGATGCCTGCGGTCCGGCTCGAGGCCGGCTACCTGACGAACCCGGGCGACGCAGCCCGGTTGGCTACGCCGGAGTTCCGCGACACCGTGGCCGAGGCGGTCGCCGCCGCCGTCCAGCGGTTGTACCTCCCCGAGCATCTCGATGTGCCGACCGGGCAGTTCCAGATCGCTGCCGTGAGCGGCCGCTAGCTCGGCCGTAACGGATATATCGCGGCTTAACCCCTAAATCGGGCGCAGGACGCCTTCCGGGGTCATCGAGCCGAGCAAGCGCTCCAGCGCCACTTCGACGTCCTCCCGCCACGACGCCGCGGTCTTGAGCTCGAGCCGAAGTCGAGGATTTCGCGGGTGCGGCCGGATCGTCTTGAAGCCCACCGCCAACAGGTAGTCGGCCGGCAGCAGACAGTGCCCTACCTCGGACCAGCGGGCGTCGCCGAACGCCTCGATCGCCCGGACCCCGCGGCGGATCAGGTCCTTGGCCACCCCTTGGACGAGCATCCGGCCCAGGCCGCCGCCGGTGAACTCCGGCAGGACCGCGGCCGTCATCAGGACGACTGCGTCGGCGCTGACCGGTGAGGTCGGGAACGCCACCGAACGCGGAACGTAGCTAGGTGGGGCATACAGGACAAAGCCGGCGGCAATGCCGTCGACGTACAGAACCTTTCCGCAACTCCCCCATTCGAGCAGCGCGGCGGAGACCCAGGCCTCTTTCTCCAGGGCCGGATCCCCGGCCTCGATCGCCCGGGTGCCGGCGAGCGGGTCGAGCTCCCAGAACACGCACCGCCGACAACGAACCGGCAGATCATCGAGGTTGTCGAGGGTCACGTTGGCAAGCCGTCGGGTCATGCACACCTCGCCACCGCACGCTGCCACCGGAGTTGGGCGGCGGAACGACCACGCCGGCCCGGAGTTCACTGTAGTCGCCCGGTCAGGGAGCGGCAATGACCGCGGTCAGGCCTCGCCCTCGACCAACGAGTGCTCGACTAGCACCTGCGGGGCGAGCACGCCGAGCACCCGCTGCAGATCGTCCAACGAGGCGAACGTCACCGTGAGCTTGCCGTGCCGACGGCCCAGCTCGACGCTGACCTTGGTTTCGAGCAGGTCCGACAGCGACGCCTCCAGCCGGGCCAACGCCGGCGCCTTCGGCCCCTGCTTCGCCCGCGCCCGGCTGGCCCGGGGCGACTCGCCGGTCGAAACCAGCTCCTCGGTCGCCCGCACCGACAAGCCCTCGGCGACGATCCGGGAGGCGAGCCGTTCTTGCGCCTCGGCGTCGGGCAGGGCGAGCAAAGCCCGGGCGTGCCCGGCGCTGAGCACCCCCGCGGCGACCCGGCGCTGCACGGTCGGCGGCAGTCCCAGCAGCCGGATCGTATTGGTCACGTGCGAGCGCGACCGGCCGACCCGTTCGGCCAGTTGATCGTGGGTCGCGCCGAACTCGGCCAGCAGCTGCTGATAGGCCGCCGCTTCCTCGAGCGGGTTCAGCTGCTGGCGGTGCAGGTTCTCCAGCAGCGCGTCGCGAAGCAGGGCGTCGTCGGCGGTCTCGCGCACGATCGCCGGGATGGTCGCGAGGCCGGCCTCGCGAGCGGCCCGCCACCGCCGCTCCCCCATGACCAGCTGGAAATGCCCCGGCGACAGCTCCCGCACGACGACCGGCTGCAGGATGCCGACCTCGCGAATGCTCGCCACCAACTCAGCCTGGGCGTCCTCGTCGAAGGCCTCGCGCGGCTGGCGCGGGTTGGGCTCGATCGCGGTGATCGTCAGCTCGTCGAACCTCGCGCCCGTACTGTCGTCGATCCCGGGGCCGGACGGGATCAGGGCACCGAGCCCTCGGCCGAGCCCGCCGCGCCGAACGCTCACCCGCTGCTCCTTCGACCCGATCGGTGCCGGGCTATCCCCGACTGGCCAGATCGTACGCCGCGGCCTGGTAGGCCCGGGCGCCGCGTGAGGTCGGGTCGTAGGTGACCACGGTCTGGCCGAAGCCGGGCGCCTCGGAGATCCGGACGCTGCGCGGAATGATCGGCTCGAGCACCAGGTCGCCGAAGTGCTGGCGGACGTCATCGGCGACCTGATCGGCCAGCCGGGTGCGTGCGTCGTACATGGTCAGAAGGATGGTCGAGACGTAAAGCCCTTGGTTGAGCTCGCTCTTGACCAGCTGGACGTTCTTGAGCAATTGGGTCAGGCCCTCGAGCGCGTAGAACTCGCACTGGATCGGGATCAGGATCTCGCTGGCGGCCACCATGGCGTTGAGGGTGAGCAGGCCCAGCGATGGCGGACAGTCGATGAGGATGTAGTCGACCTCGAGCGTCACCGTGTCCAACGCTCGCCGAAGCCGGGACTCGCGGGCGACCACCGAGACCAGTTCGACCTCGGCGCCGGCCAGGTCGATCGTGGCGGGTGCACACCACAAGTCGGTGAAGCCGTCGACCGGAACGATCACCTCATCCAACGTGCAACTGCCGATCAATGCCTCGTACACCGAGGGCTGGCCGACGTGATGCGCGACGCTGAATGCCGTTGACGCGTTGCCCTGGGGATCGAGGTCGACGACGAGGACCCGCACCCCGTGCTGGGCCAGCGCCGCCGCGAGGTTCACTGTGCTGGTGGTCTTGCCCACCCCGCCCTTTTGGTTCGCCACGGTCAGCACCCGACGCCGAGTTGGCCGCGGCCAAGCGGACGTGGGCGGGGGAGTCACCTCGCCAACCGCCGATGTTTCACGTGAAACCGGCTCGGCCGCCTCGACGCTGACGGGTTCCTCGACGGTGGTTTCACGTGAAACCTCAGGGTTCGCGGTGGCGGGCTCGACGTCCGAATCCGCCGACGGCCAGCCGAGCCGACCCTTCGGCACGTCCGTGGTGGCCGGCCACCCCAGCCCCGAGGTCACCGCGGACCCCTGGTGGGTCGAGCCCGACGCGAGCGCGCCGGGCGAGGCCGCCTAGACGCGCTCGACGGGCGCACCACCCGCACCACGGTCGCGGGCTCGCCGCCGGCCGCGACGGTGAGCACCTCCGCGTCCACCTGGCCCGCTCGACGGACCGCGTCGACCTCGGACTGAGCGGAAACGCCCTTCAGGGCAAGCAGCGTGCCGCCGCCGACCAGCAAGCAGTCGGACAGCGCAATCAGCCGATCGAGCGGAGCGACGGCCCGGGCCACGACGACCTGGGGCGGCGGGGTGATGCCGGTCTCGGCTCGCCCGACCGCGACCTCGACCTCGGTCAGCCCGAGTGCGGCCAGGCAGTCGCGAAGGAACGCCGCCCGGCGGGCCAACGGCTCGAGCAGGACCATCGACAGGTCCGGGCGGGCGATGGCCAGTGGGATGCCGGGCAGGCCGGCCCCCGAGCCGAGGTCGACCACCCGGGCGGCGGCGGGGATGAGTGGCGCGAGCGCTGCGCTGTTGAACAGGTGCCGCGGCCAGACCCGATCCGCCTCGCGCGGCCCGAGCACGCCGCGAAGGATGCCCTCGGTGGTCAGCAGCTCGGCATATCGGCGAGCGAGCTCGACCCGGTCCCCGAAGACCTCGGCGGCGGCCGAACTCAGCTCCGCCCGGTCGCGCGCGCTGGTCGCCGCCGCGGTGCTCACACCGGCCGGATCACGACGAGGCGCGCTGGCTCCTCGCCCTCGGATTCGGTCTCCACACCGTCGACCCCGGCGACCGCGTCGTGCACGATCTTGCGCTCGAATGGCGTCATCGGCGCCAGCCGCTCGGCCTCGCCACTGGCCGCCACCCGGGCCGCGGCCTCCGCACCGAGATTGGCCAGCTCGGCCCGGCGGGCGGCGCGGTACCCGCCGACGTCGAGCATCAGCCGACTGCGGACCCCGGTCTCGCGATGCACCGCGAGCCGGGTGAGCTCCTGTAATGCCTCGAGCGTCGTGCCGCCGGGGCCGACCAGCCGCTCAAGACCAGGGCCGACGACTGACACGGCGGCGCGGTCCGCCTCGACGTCGATGTCGATGTCGCCGTCGAGATCGGCGATGTCGAGCAACACCTCGAGGTAGTCGGCGGCAATGTCGCCCTCGCGCTCGAGCAGCGTGACCAAGTCGGACCCGGTCACGGCGGCAGCATCCGGCTGCTCATCCGCGAGGTCGGAAACCTCCGCACCCGCCTCGTCGGTCGGGTCGGCAAGCGGAGCCTGCTCGTCGGCGCTGGGCAGGTCGGTGGTCATCGTCGTCCTCGTTTGCGCTTATTCGACCGCCCGGCCGGGCGGCGTGGATTGTTGGCGGGCCGGGCCGGTGGCGGGATCGCCCCACCCGGGGGCAGGGTCAGGTCGGCGCCGGCGGGAGCCGGCTTGGGCGGCTTGGGCGGCTTGGGCGGCGGAGCCGACGCGCGCGGCGGGGTTTTCGGCTTCGCTCCGGGTGGCGGCCCCGCGGGTGCGATCTCCGGACCGCCGACCGGCGCGGCCTCCATCCGGTTGATCACGATTCGCTGCTGCACCATGCTCCACACGTTCGTGGTCAGCCAGTAGATCAGGACGCCGATCGGGAACTTAAAGCCGTAGAGCAGGAAGAACAGCGGGAAGACATAGAGCAGGATCTTCTGCTGCTGCGCCATCTGGGAGTTGGCGGCCGGACCGCTTCGGGCCATCAACTGCCGCTGGGTGATGAAGGTGGTCGCACCCATGACGACGGTCAGGGCGAGGCAGAGGATCCGGGTCGCGGTGTGTGAGCCGCCGAGGGCGTGCAGGTACGCCGTATTCGAGGTGAACGAAGCCGGGATCGGGACACTGAAGATCTTGGCGTGTGCGGCGCTGAAGATGTGGGCCCGGTCGAAGCCCGGCACGCCCTTGTAGCAGGACAGCGCGTTGGGCCCGGCCGTGCATCCGGAGATCGGCTTGATCTCGCGCAGGGTGTGGAACAGCGAGATGAAGATCGGGATCTGCAGCAGCAGCGGGAAGCAGCCGGAGAGCGGGTTGACCCCGTGCTCCTTCCACATCGCCATCATTTCCTGGTTGAGCTTTTCCTTGTCGTTCTTGTACTTCGCCTGCAACTCCTTCATCTTCGGCTGCAGGGCCTGCATCCCGCGCTGGTTGCGGATCTGCTTGACGAAGACCGGGAAGAGCACCAGCCGCATCGCCATCGTCAGCACGATGATCGACAGCGCCCACGACCAGCCGTTGTTGCTGACCACGTGCACGATGCCGTCATGGATGTGCACCAGCAGCCACGCCACCGCCTGGTACAGCGGGTTGAGGAAACTCACCGGTGGGCTCCTTCGGCACGGATCGGCACCGGATCATAGCCACCGGTAAAGAAAGGTTGACATTTGACCAGCCGTCGGGCGGCCAGCCAGCTCCCGTGCAGCGCGCCATGCACCGTGATCGCCTCGATCGCGTAGGCGCTGCAGCTGGGCGCGAATCGGCAGTGCGGCGCCATCATCGGGCTGATCCAGCGCCGATAGCCGGTCAGCAGCAGGACCAGGACCCGGCTCACGGCGCCACCGTGGCCGGCGACACACTCTGGTCGGCAAGCCGGCCGAGCAGGTTACCGAGCGTGGCGCCGAGCTCGCGGCCACTCATCGCGCCGGCCGCGCCGGTCGCCCGCACGATCACCACGGTGCCAGGTGCGAAGGCGTCCAGGTGCGGCCCGATTAGGTGGCGAAGCTGGCGACGAACCCGGTTGCGGCGAACCGCCGGACCCACGGCCCGACCGACGATGAACCCGGCTCGGGCGGGGTTCACTGCGGCCTCCTCACCGAGGTAGATCACCAGCCCACGACCGCTGAGGCGTCGTCCCTGTCGAACCGTCGCGCTGAAGTCCTCGCGCCGGCGTACCCGCCGCTCGGCCGGCAACACCGTCGCAGCCTAGGCCGACAGCTCGGCGCGTCCCTTGCGGCGGCGCGCAGAAAGGATCGAGCGGCCGGCGCGAGTGCGCATCCGCAGCCGGAAGCCATGCGTCTTCGCGCGCCGACGGTTGTTCGGCTGGAACGTGCGCTTGCTCACTACAACTCCCACCACGGGTGCCGGGCACTGGGCGTGCCGTTGGCGTGCTCGGGCAACCCTCGAGGGGCGCGGCTGCCACGGTACGGTCGCACGCGAAGTCAGGTCAAACGATTCGCCGCGCTCGACCTGCTCGCCGCAGCGTCGTCAAGCCGACACGCCGGTCTCCGGCAGATCAATGTGCGCGAGTGGTTGTAGCGGCGGTGCGAGTGCTGTTAGCGTTCCCGCGCCGACCTTCCCTGACCACCCGCGCGCAGAGTGGTGCCCCCCCGTGGCTTTGTCGGTTGGGTCTGGCCTAACGTCAACGCTTACGCCCTGATCCACAGTCTGTGGATGGAGGTGTGGACGAGGCGTCTTGTCCGGCTCCACCGAGTTCGAAGCCGTTGCGAAATCAGTGAAATCAGGGAGTGCCCGTGTCAGACCAGGTCCTCGACCTCGACTCGGTATGGACACGCGCAATTGCCGGGCTCGGTGAAGATCTGGTCTCCGCTCAACAGCGTGCGTGGCTGCGCCTGACCAAACCGCTCGCGCTGGTGCAGGACACCGTCGTCCTCGCGACCCCGAACGACTTTGCGCGTGACGTGCTCGACACCCGGCTGCGCCCGTTGGTGATCGAGGCGCTGTCCCGCGAGCTCGCCCGCGACGTCCGGGTGGCCGTAACCGTCGAGCCTGAGAGCGGGACCGCGCAGCCTGGTTCGACCGCTGCCGACCCCGACGACGAGCCCTACCCGATGGACGAGCTCGAGCCCGTGCCCGTGCAACCGGTACGCCGGCCGAGCACCGAGCCGGACCGGCTGAACCCGAAGTACCAGTTCGACACCTTCGTGATCGGCTCGAGCAACCGGTTCGCGCACGCGGCGGCGGTCGCGGTCGCCGAAGCGCCCGCCAAGGCCTACAACCCGCTGTTCATTTACGGCGAATCCGGCCTCGGCAAGACGCACCTGTTGCACGCGATCGGGCACTACACCCGCGCGCTCGTGCCGGGCTGCCGGGTCCGCTACGTGAGCTCCGAGGAGTTCACCAACGACTTCATCAACTCGATCCGCGACGGCCGCGGCGAGCTGTTCCGCAAGCGCTACCGCAACATCGACGTACTGCTCGTCGACGACATCCAGTTCCTGGAGAACAAAGAGCAGACCCAGGAAGAGTTCTTCCACACCTTCAACACCCTGCACAACGCGAACTCCCAGATCGTGATCTCCAGCGACCGCACGCCGAAACAGTTGGTAACGCTGGAGGATCGGCTGCGCAATCGGTTCGAGTGGGGTCTGATCACCGACGTCCAGCCACCCGAGCTCGAGACCCGGATCGCGATCCTTCGCAAAAAGGCCGCGGCCGAGCGACTCGATGCGCCGGCCGAGGTCCTGGAGTTCATCGCCAGCAAGATCTCGTCCAACATCCGCGAGCTCGAAGGCGCGCTGATCCGGGTGACGGCGTTCGCGAGCCTCAACCGCCAGACCGTCGACCTCGCGCTGGCAGAGATCGTCCTGAAGGACCTGATCGCGGACGCGGCCGGGCCGGAGATCACCGCACCGACGATCATGGCCCAGACCGCGGCGTACTTCTCGATCTCGATGGAAGACCTCTGCGGGTCCTCGCGCAGCCGGGTGCTGGTGCAGGCCCGCCAGGTCGCGATGTACCTGTGCCGTGAGCTGACCGAGCTGTCGCTGCCGAAGATCGGCCAGGCCTTCGGCGGTCGCGACCACACCACGGTGATGCACGCCGACCGCAAGATCCGCTCGCTGATGGCCGAGCGCCGGTCGGTCTACAACCAGGTCAGCGAGCTCACCAACCGGATCAAGAGCCAGGCCCGCGGGTGAGGCGGATCGGCGCCCGACCGGGCGGACCTGCCCCGATGACCTTCCGTACACAGCCTGGGGACAACTCTGTGGACGTTTCACCCGCGGATCGTCTAATCACGCACTCGTCGTACGCCGTTCACAGCCCGTCCACCAGTTCCAGCCGGCTGTCCACACCCTTCGCATGCCGCCGACAGGCCTCTGACCTGCGGGTTTACCGGTTGTCGACAGTGTCCACCGGCCATACGACGACGGCGTCATGAAGAATTTCTGTCAGACCTCATTCGAATACTGTGGATCCGACGGCTCCGCGAAAATTGAGCCGTCAGCAGCGGAAAGGCGGTGCCGATGAAAATCCGGGTCGAGCGGGATGGATTTGCCGACGCCGTCGCATGGGCAGCGCGCATCCTGCCCCAGAAGGCCGCACTTCCGGTGCTGGCCGGCCTGCGGATCGACGTCGGCAAGGACGGCGGGGTCGAGCTGTCCGGGTTCGACTACGAGGTTTCCGCACAGGCGCAGGTCGACGCCACGGTGACCGAGGACGGGTCGATCCTGGTCCCTGGGCGGTTGCTCGCGGACATCGTCCGTAGTCTGCCGCCGCAGCCGATCGATTTGGCCACGGATGGGTCGCGAGTGACCGTGTCGTGCGGGTCGTCCCGATTCACCCTGCCGACGCTGCCGCTGGATGAATACCCGACGTTGCCGTCGATGCCGAATGTGGCGGGCACGGTCGGAAGCGATGCCTTTGCCGCGGCGGTCGGGGCCGTTGCGGTCGCGGCCGGACGCGACGACGCCCTGCCGGTCCTGACCGGAGTCCGGGTGGAGATCGACGGCGAGCAGGTGACGTTGGCCGCGACCGACCGCTATCGGCTCGCGGTACGAACGTTGCGCTGGGCGCCGACCGAGGTCGGCATGCAGGCGACCGCGCTCGTGCCGGCCCGCACGCTGGCCGATGCTGCCAAGTCGCTGACCTCGGGCGCTGAGGTCACCCTGTCGCTGGCGAGCAACGGGCCCGGTGAAGGCCTGATCGGCCTGTCCGGCGCGCACCGCTCGACGACGAGCCGGCTGCTCGACGGCGAGTTCCCGAAATACCGCTCACTGCTTCCGGACACCGCCTCGGCGACCGCCACCGTCGACTCGGCAGCTCTGACCGACGCGGTCCGGCGAGTTGCCCTAGTGGCGTCGCGGACCTCGCCGATCCGGCTGTCGTTCTCGGCGGACGGGGTGACCCTCGAAGCCGGCGGGGTCGACGAAGCCGAGGCGCAGGAGTCGCTGCCCGGGTCGTTCGAGGGGGAGCCGCTCACGATCGCGTTCAACGCGACGTACCTGCTCGACGGGCTGGGCTCGCTCGACTCCGACGAGGCCCGGCTGGCCTTCACCGGCCCGACCAAGCCGGCGGTGCTGACCGGCAAGGCCGACGCCGACGGCGGGGCCGACCACCGTTACCTGCTGATGCCGGTCCGTCTAGCTTCATGACCTGCGGCGCCCGGACACCGGCTCGCGGCGTTGTCGTCGTCGGCGGTAGGTCTACTACCGCGCTCCTCCTCCGCCTTGCGAATCCGGCGCCCGGATCACCGCAGGGTCACGCCGGGTTAGGAGTGGGCAGACCACTAACGTCGTAGAGATCCCGGGGCGGCTACCAGGAGGCTGGCGTGGAGCTGGGAATGATCGGACTCGGCCGGATGGGCGGCAACATGGCCGAGCGGCTTCGGCGCGCTGGCCACGCGATCGTCGGGTTCGACCAGTCGCCGGACAGCGGTCGTGACGCCGACAGCCTGGCCGATCTGGTCGCGAAGCTCGCCGCGCCACGGTCGGTCTGGGTGATGGTGCCGGCCGGTCGCCCGACATCCGAAACCATTGCGGCGCTTAGAGACTTGCTGCAGCCGGGGGATCTGGTGATCGACGGCGGCAACTCCCGCTACACCGACGACCAGCTGCACGCGGCCGCACTGGCGGAGAAGCAGATCGGGTTCATCGACTGCGGGGTCTCGGGCGGGGTCTGGGGACTCACCGAGGGTTACGGGCTGATGGCCGGCGGCAGCGATCACGACATCGCGATGGTGCAGCCGATCTTCGACAGCCTGAGGCCCGACGCCGACTCAGGTTTTGTGCACGCCGGCACGGTCGGCGCCGGGCACTTCGCCAAGATGGTCCACAACGGCATCGAGTACGGGATCATGCAGGCCTACGCCGAGGGCTGGGAGTTGCTCGAGGCGACCGATCTCGTCACCGATGTGCGGGCTACCTTCGCCGCTTGGCAGAAGGGCACGGTCGTCCGGTCGTGGCTGCTCGATCTCGCGGTCCGCGCGCTCGACGAGGACCAGCACCTGGACAAGCTCAAGGGGTTCGCCCAGGACTCCGGCGAAGGCCGTTGGACGGTCGAGGCGGCGATCGACCACGCGGTCCCGCTGCCGGTGATCACCGCGGCGTTGTATGCGCGGTTCGCCTCCCGCCAGGAGGACTCGCCGGCGATGAAGATGATCGCGGCGTTGCGGGCCCAGTTCGGTGGACATGCGGTGGAATCGGCGGGTGGAGCTGGCGGTGGCGGTGGCGGTGGTGCGGCGCCCGGGTCTTCCGCCGACGCCTACCCCACGGCGTAGGCCTCGCTCGTGCCGGTGATGCCCTGATGTTCGTCCGTTCGCTGGCCGTCACCGACTTTCGGTCCTATCCGAGCGCCGAGCTGGAGTTCGAGCCCGGGATCACCGCGCTGGTGGGCCCGAACGGCCACGGCAAGACCAACCTGGTCGAAGCGCTCGGCTATCTCGCCACCCTCTCGAGCCATCGGGTCGCCACCGATGCCCCGCTGGTGCGCAGCGGGGCCGACCGAGCGGTCATCCGCGGCACCGTCGTACGCGACGAGCGCGACACCCTCGTCGAGGTCGAGATCACCTCGGGCAAAGCGAACCGGGCCCGCCTCAACGGCGCAGCGGTGCCGAGGGCCCGCGACGTGCTCGGCGTCTTGCGCAGCGTGCTCTTCGCGCCCGAGGACCTCGGCATCGTCAAGGGCGACCCCGCGCTGCGCCGGACCTACCTCGACGACCTGCTGGTCGCCCGCTCGCCGCGGTACGCCGCGGTCCACGCCGACTACGAGCGGGTGCTCAAGCAGCGCAATGCCTTGCTCAAGAGCGCCGGCGGGGCGCGCCGGGCCGGCGCCGGGCTGCGGACGCTCGACGTCTGGGACGCGCACCTCGCGACCGCCGGCGCGGCGGTGCTGGCGGGGCGGCACGAGCTGATCGCGGCGCTCCGGCCGCTGGTCGACAAGGCCTACAGCGGGGTCAGCCACGGCGGTGGACCGGCCCTGCTCGAGTACCGCTCCTCGCTCGCCGACGACGTCGCCGAGTCCGCTGACCGGGACTTGCTCGCGGCCGCGCTGTCCGCGGCGCTGGCCGAGAGTCGCGAGCGTGAGCTCGACCGCGGGATCACGCTGGTCGGGCCGCATCGCGACGACCTGGTGCTGTCCCTCGGCGAGCTGCCGGCGCGGGGCTACGCGAGCCATGGCGAGTCGTGGTCGTTCGCGCTCGCGCTGCGGTTGGCGGCGTACGACCTGTTGTGCAGCGACGGCGGCGAGCCGGTGCTGGTGCTCGATGACGTCTTCGCCGAGCTCGACGATCAGCGGCGGGAGTCCCTGGCCGAGCTGGTCGCGCCGGCCGAGCAGGTGCTGATCACCGCGGCAGTCGCCGGGGACGTGCCGGCCGAGCTCAGCGGTGCGCGCTGGGACATCGCCTCCGGCGAGGTACGCCGTGTCCGCTGAGGACCGCAGTCCCCCGACACCCGATGCCGGCCGGCCCGCGGCTTCTCAGGACGCGGCTCGCCGGTTGCTGGCCCGGGCCCGCCGGGCCAAGCCCGCACCGGTCCGCCGGTCGCGCCGGGCGGCCGCGATCGACCAGACCTGGAGTGGTGCCGGCGCCGACGAGCGCGACCCGCAACCACTCGGCGACGCCGTGCAGGAACTGGTCGAGGAGCGGGACTGGGGCCGCACGCTGGTGGCCGCCGGGTTGCTGCCGCGCTGGGAGCAGATCGTCGGCTCCGACGTGGCGGCGCACTGCCGGCCCGAGCGGCTGGAGGCAGGCGAGCTGACCTGCGTGGCGGAGTCGACCGCGTGGGCGACACAGCTGCGGATGATGTCGACCCAGCTGCTGGCGCGGATCGCCGACGAGGTCGGCCCGGACGTCGTCGCTAGGCTGCGGGTCCGCGGTCCGAGCGCGCCCGATTGGCGGCACGGACCGCTTCGAGTGACCGGCCGGGGACCGCGCGACACCTACGGCTGATCGCGTCATAGCGCCTCTGGGGCGACCCGCCCGCGTGGGGGGACCAATGTCCACCCGCGTTGACGCGCCACGTCAATCCACAGCGGCCCCAAATGGGCCTTCCAGGGGTCATCCACAGGTAGGATGGACAGTGAATTCCCCACCCACTGGGCGCATACGGCTGCGTGCGAGTCACGGTGTCGGCGCCCGCTTTTATTGAGCGCTCGGAGCAGGAGACACAGCTTGTCCTATGACGCGCGGTCCATCACCGTTCTCGAGGGCCTCGAGGCGGTCCGCAAGCGGCCCGGCATGTACATCGGATCGACCGGTGAGCGCGGGCTCCACCACCTGGTCTACGAGGTCGTCGACAACGCGGTCGACGAGGCGTTGGCCGGCCACGCCGACACGATCGTGTGCACGCTGCTGGCCGATGGCGGCGTACGGGTGGTGGACAACGGCCGCGGGATCCCGGTCGACAAGCATCCGGTCGAGAAGCGCCCGGCGGTCGAGGTCGTCCTGACCACGCTGCACTCGGGCGGGAAGTTCGACGGCAAGTCCTACGCGGTCTCCGGCGGGTTGCACGGGGTCGGCATCTCCGTGGTCAACGCGCTGTCGAGCCGGCTCGAGGTCGAGGTCAAGCGGGACGGGTTCGTCTGGACCGAGGCCTTCCACAACGTCAAGGGCCCGATCGGCTCGCTGCAGAAGGGGGCAGCGACGACCGACACCGGCACGACGATCACCTTCTGGGCCGACGACACCATCTTCGAGTCGACCGACTACTCCTACGAGACGCTGGCCCGCCGGCTGCAGGAGATGGCGTTCCTCAACGCTGGCCTGTCGATCACGCTGCGCGACGAGCGCGGCGACACGCTGCCCACCGAGACGGTCTACGTCTACAAGGGTGGTCTCGAGGACTTCGTCAAGCACCTCAACGCGACCAAGCAGCCGATCCACGACTCGGTCATCCACTTCCACAACGACGGCGAGGGCATGGCTCTCGAGGTCGCGATGCAGTGGAACTCCACGTACGCCGAGTCCGTCTACACGTTCGCCAACACGATCAACACCCACGAGGGCGGCACGCACGAGGAAGGGTTCCGGGCGGCGCTGACGTCGGTGGTCAACAAGTTCGCGCGCGACCAGAAGATCCTCAAGGAGAAGGACGACAACCTCACCGGTGACGACGTCCGCGAGGGACTGACCGCGATCGTCTCGGTGAAGCTGGCCCAGCCGCAGTTCGAGGGCCAGACCAAGACCAAGCTGGGCAACACCGAGGCGAAGTCGTTCGTGCAGAAGGCGTGCAACGACTGGTTGGGCTCGTGGTTCGAGCGCAACCCGCGCGAGGGCAAGATCGTCGTGTCGAAGGCTGCTTCGGCCGCCCAGGCACGGATGGCAGCCCGCAAGGCGCGCGACCTCGCTCGCGGTCGCAAGGGTTTGCTCGAGTCGGGTGGCCTGCCGGGCAAGCTTGCCGACTGCCAGTCGACCAACCCCGAGGAGTGCGAGCTCTACGTCGTCGAGGGCGACAGCGCCGGCGGCTCGGCCAAGGGTGGCCGCGACCCGGTCTACCAGGCGATCCTGCCGATCCGCGGCAAGATCATCAACGTCGAGAAGGCCCGGATCGACCGGGTGCTGCAAAACACCGAGGTCCAGGCGCTGATCACCGCGCTCGGCACCGGCATCCACGACGACTTCGACATGGCGAAGCTGCGTTACCACAAGATCGTGCTGATGGCCGACGCCGACGTCGACGGCCAGCACATCCGCACGCTTCTGCTGACCCTGCTGTTCCGGTTCATGAAGCCGTTGATCGAGCACGGCCACGTCTATCTGGCCCAGCCGCCGCTGTACAAGATCAAGTGGAGCAAGCCCAGCAACCCGGACTACGCCTATTCCGACCGCGAGCGCGACGGCCTGATCGCGACCGGGACCGCGGATGGGCGCAGACTCCCGAAGGACGACGGGATCCAGCGCTACAAGGGCCTCGGCGAAATGAACGCCGACGAGCTGTGGGAAACCACCATGAACCCGGCAAGTCGGGTGCTCTTGCAGGTCACTTTGGACGATGCCGCAACCGCGGACGAGATGTTCAGCGTCTTAATGGGCGAGGACGTCGAGGCACGGCGCTCTTTCATCACCCGTAACGCAAAGGACGTGCGTTTCCTTGACATTTGATCAAGGCCGCCAGGAGATCACCCTTGACATCTGACACCACCCTCCCGCCGGGCCCGCACGGCCGCATCGAGCCGGTCGGGCTCGAAGTCGAGATGCAGCGCAGCTTCCTCGACTATGCGATGTCCGTCATCGTCTCGCGTGCGCTACCGGACGTGCGCGATGGCTTGAAGCCGGTGCACCGCCGCGTGCTCTATGCGATGTACGACGGCGGATACCGCCCGGATCGCGGCTACTCAAAGTGCAGCCGGGTCGTCGGTGACGTGATGGGGCAGTACCACCCGCACGGCGACACCGCGATCTACGACACCTTGGTCCGCCTCGCCCAGCCGTGGTCGATGCGCCTGCCGCTGGTCGACGGTCAAGGCAACTTCGGCTCACCCGGCAACGATCCACCAGCCGCTATGCGCTACACAGAATGCCGTCTCACGCCGGCGGCGATGGAGATGCTCAGCGACATCGACCAGGAGACGGTCGACTTCACCGCCAACTACGACGGACGTTCGCAGGAGCCACTCGTCCTGCCGAGCCGGTTCCCGAACCTGCTTGTCAACGGTGGCGCGGGTATCGCAGTCGGCATGGCGACCAACATCCCGCCGCACAACCTGGTCGAGGTCGGCGCGGCCGTGCAGTGGGCGCTCGAGCATCCGTTGGCGAGCGAGGAGGAATTGCTCGAGGCGTGCATCGAACGAATCTCCGGACCTGACTTCCCGACCGGTGCGCTCATCGTCGGTCGGGACGGAATCGAGCAGGCGCTTCGTACCGGTCGTGGCTCGGTGCGGTTGCGCGCCGTGGTCGAGGTCGAAGAGGACTCGCGCGGTCGCCAGCAGCTGGTGATTACGGAGCTGCCATACCAGGTGAACCCGGACGCGCTTGCCGAGAAGGTTGCGGACCTGGTCCGCGACGGCAAGGTCGCTGGCATCGCCGACATCAAGGACGACTCGAGCCGGCGTACCGGTCAGCGGTTGGTCATCGTGCTCAAGCGCGACGCGATCGCGAAGGTCGTGCTCAACAACCTCTACAAGCACACCCAGCTGCAGGACTCGTTCGGCGTCAACATGTTGGCGCTGGTCGATGGTGTGCCGCGCACGCTGAATATCGGCCAGCTGATCGGTTACTACGTCGCGCACCAGATCGAGATCATCGTGCGCCGTACGCAGTTCCGCCTGCGCAAGGCCGAAGAGCGCGCGCACATCCTGGTAGCGCTGCTCAAGGCGCAGGACCGGATCGACGAGGTCATCGCGCTGATCCGCGGGAGCGAGTCGGCCGAGGCTGCACGTGCGGGCTTGATGACGCTGCTCGAGATCGACGAGATCCAGGCGACGGCGATTCTCGACATGCAGCTGCGGCGCCTTGCGGCGTTGGAGCGGCAGCGCCTGCAGGACGACTACGACAAGGAAATGGCGATCATCGCCGAGTGCAACGAGATCCTTGCCGACGAGGCGCGGCAGCGCACGATCATCAGCGAAGAACTCGGCGAGATCGTGTCGAAGTACGGCACCGAGCGACGCTCGCGAATCATCGCCTACGAGGGCGACATGAGCCTCGAGGATCTGATCGCCGAAGAGGACGTCGTTGTCACCATCACCCGCGGCGGCTACGCGAAGCGCACGAAGAGCGATCTGTATCGCGCGCAGAAGCGAGGCGGCAAGGGTGTCATGGGCGCGCAGCTGAAGACCGACGACATCGTCGAGCACTTCTTCGTGACGTCGACGCACAACTGGATCCTGTTCTTCACGAACAAGGGACGGGTCTATCGCGCGAAGGCACACGAGCTGCCCGAGACCAACCGGGCCGCGCGCGGCCAGCACGTCGCTAATGTCCTTGCATTCCAACCGGATGAGCGGATCGCGTCCGTCATGGACATCAAGGACTACGAGGTTGCGCCGTACCTCGTGTTGGCGACGAAACGCGGCCTGGTGAAGAAGACCAAGCTCACCGACTTCGACTCCAACCGCACCGGCGGGATCGTCGCGATCAACCTTCGCGAGGACGATGAGCTGATCGCGGCTCGTCTTGTCGCTCCCGAGGATGACTTGCTGCTGATCTCGCGGCTTGCACAATCGATCCGATTCCACGCAGACGACGACATGTTGCGCCCGATGGGCCGCGCGACGAGCGGCGTCATCGGCATGCGATTCGGTGAAGGCGACGAACTGCTCGCGATGGAAGTTGTGCGCGACGACGAGGTCGACATCCTGATTGCGACCGACGGCGGGTACGCGAAACGCACCAAGGTCGGCGAGTATCCGGTGCAGGGCCGCGGTGGAAAAGGTGTCATTACGGCAAAGATCGTGGCCAAGCGCGGTGGGCTCGTGGGAGCCTTGACCGTACGAGTGGACGAAGAAATATTCGCGATTACCTCCGGTGGAGGGGTGATCCGGACGAGAGTGAAGGAAGTCCGACGCGCGGGACGGCAAACCATGGGGGTGCGCCTGATCAACCTCCCGGACGAGCAGACTGTGGTGGCGATCGCGCGTAACGCCGAGGCTGAAGACGAGGAGGGCGACGAGACGTGACGACCGGCTCGGGTGATTCCCGGATGCTGGGCGGCGTCCCGATGTGGGGCGATGCCACCACAACCGGCCCGATGCCTCGAACGTCCGCAGTGATGCCCGAGACAGCCCGAGCCCCTGGCGACGCCGCCACGCCGACACCACCGTCCGGTTCCTCCATCGTCCCGGACGGGGTCAGCGCGCCGCCGCGTCCGATGACCGTTGGCACCGCGCCGATCAAAGGCAAGAAGGGCCGGCGGGCCCGGCTGACAGTCCGGCGGATCGATCCCTGGTCGACGCTGAAGTTCTCCTTCGTCTACGGCCTCGCCGGGATGATCGTCCTGATGGTGGCGGTGATCGTGCTCTACAGCGTGGTCGACGCGATGGGCGTGATCGACTCGCTGCGCTCGTTCCTGGTCGACGTCAGCAGCAACCCGACCGGTGGCGGTCTGGCGGTCTGGCTCACCTTCGACCGGGTGTTGCTGGTGGCCGCGATCCTCGGCCTGATCAACGTCGTACTGTTCACCGCGTTCGCCACCCTGACCGCCTTCATCTACAACGTCTGCACCGACATCGTGGGTGGCATCGAGGTCACGTTGGCGGAGCGAAACTAGGCTGATGAGACCTCGCGCGCTGCGGTAGGCTCGCTGCCCGCACCGCCGTACGACGTCACCACCGGGGCCTGTAGCTCAGCTCGGTTAGAGCGCTTCCCTGATAAGGAAGAGGTCGGAGGTTCAAGTCCTCCCAGGCCCACCGGTTCCCCGCGCGGGGACGTAGCTCAATTGGCAGAGCGCCGCCTTTGCAAGGCGGAGGTTAGGGGTTCGATTCCCCTCGTCTCCACCACCGAAAATCAGATAAAATGGCAGTTCAGCGGCCTGTGGGCCTACTGACCGATGATCACCGAGGCACCCCGCGGGTGTCCTCTAATGTCCGTTTCTAGTGGCACGTTGTGGCACGTTGTGGCACGCGAATGGCACGTGATCATGGCTTTTCAAGATTGCAAGGTCGTCCCGAGAGGGCGAACTACTCGGCCTCGGCGGCCTTGCGCAGGATCGGGACCGCGCCCGGGCGGTCGGTGCTGCGGGCACCGGTGACCAGATCGCTCAGCGCGGCGGCGATCGCGGCGTCGCGGTCGCGAGTGGCGTGTTGGTAGATCAGCGCGGCTCGGCTGCTGGCATGTCCCATCCGGACCATCAGCTCGCGGGTGCTGGCGCCGGTGGCTGCGGCGAGGGTGTTTCCGGTGTGGCGCAGGTCGTGAAAGCGCAGCCCGGGGACCCCAACCGCGTCGGCGGCGGGCTGCCAGACCGAGCGCCGGAAGTTGCCGCGCCGCAACTGCCCGCCGCGGGTGCCGACGAAGACCAGGCCGCGTGGCCCTGGCTCGGCGTAGCTGGTCAGGTGCGTTTGGAGGTCGGGCAAGATCACGGCGGGGATTGCGACGCTGCGGCGGCTGGCCGCGGACTTGACGTCACCGCGCTGGAGCCGGCCGCCGATCTCGTCAAGGTCCTCGGTGATCGTCACGGTCGCGTGGACCAGATCGAGCCGCTCACGGGTCAGCGCGGCGAGCTCCCCGAAGCGCAGCCCGCAGAAGGTCGCGAGCAGCACCATCGCCCGCCATCTGGCGCCGACCGCATCGGCGAGGGCGTAGACCTGCGCGAGCGTCGCGATCGGTCGCTCGGGACTACCTTCGGCGCTTGCACCCGGGATCAGGCACGGGTTGCGTGGAATCTCACCTTCGACGACGGCGGTATTGCAGATCGCGTGCAGCAGCCTGTAGCACTTCGCGACTGTCGCCGGCCCGGGCTTGTCCTGGCTGTCTAATGCCGCGTACCAGCGCCGCACCCGCGCCGGGTCGAGGTCGCGAAGCGCCACAGGGCCGAGTGCTGGGGTGATGTGGGTGCGAAGGATGCTCTCGTAGCGCTCGCGGGTCCGCGGTGTGATCGGACGCCCACGGACCCTGCGGGTCGAGATCCACGATGTCGCGAAGTCCTCGAGGCGCTGCTGGCCGCTGGTCGGATCGAACCAGTCGCCTCGGCTGATGTCGACCCGGGCGTTGGCTAGGAATCGGGAGGCGTCGCCGCGAGTGACGAATGTCTTGGTGTGAAGGTGACCGGTCGGATCGCGGAAGCGGGCCTGCCAGCGGCCGCTGGGCAGCCGGCGGACGCTTCCGAAGTCCCGTCTGGTCATGACAACGTTCAGTGAAGGCGGGGAGCCGACAGCAGTGGGCTACCGACGGGCAGGTTGTGGATAACCGAGGCTGAGCTGTCGAGCCGGTGGCTGAACCCGTCCGGCGGCGATAAACGCATCGAGGTCCGTGCTGTCGATTCGGACGTGGCTGCCGAGCTTGACGTACGGAATCCGCTTTTCGGCGATCAGCCGGCGGATGAACCGGGGCTTGGTGGACAGCCGCTCAGCGGCTTCGTCGACGGTCAGCAGGGACACGGCAGGCTCCTTCCAGCCGGCTGCCGGACATCACCGGCAAGCAATGCAGGTATTGCCTGTGACCATACGCCGAATATCGACCGTGGCAAGTCGCTGTATCACTTGCGGCGGGTGTAGGTTGCTCTGGTGGCACGCGGCAGACGTACTGAGACCGACCAGGACGGACTGGCACGGCCGACCCGGGACGGGGTGAACCTCAACGAGATCGTCGCCTACAACTTCCGCCGCGCTCGTGAGCTCCGGGGTCTGACCCAGGACGAGGCCGCGGACCGGCTCGCCCCGTTCCTCGGCGTCCGGCTGAAGCAGGCCGCGGTCTCCGGGATCGAGGGCGCCTACGGCGGTGCGAAACGCCGGGAGTTCGACGCGCAGGAGCTGCTCGCGTTCGCGTGCGGGTTCGACCTGCCCTTGGTGTGGTTCTTCATCCCACCGCCGGGGGACCACCGCAACCTGCAAGGCACCGGGGACCGGGTGAACGAGCTGTACCTGCTCGCGATGGGCCGCAACGACCAGCTCGAGTACCTGCGGGAGCGGTTCGCCGAGCTCGGGCACGTCGAGCCCGACGAGTCCGACCTCGTCCTCGAAAGGGTCTACGGCGGCCCGACGGAACGGACGCTGCTGGACTACCCAACCCGCCGCAAAGAGCTGCTGCTCGCGATGCTCGACTCCCACGCCGACCGGCTCGACCAGGCCGCGGAGGAGATGGGCCGCTTCTTCGACCACCTCCGCCAGGTCGGGATCCGCGGCTATGTCGCGGAGAAGGCCAACGACTCGGAGTACATGCTCCGCCCAGCAAAGAAGACGGTTGCGAGGACCAAGCGGGATCGCAGGTAGAGACGGTAGACACGCTCGGACCTACACTTTGACCATGACCGCGATGCACCTCGATCTCGACGACGCGACACTGTCGCGGCTTAGGGAACGAGCAGAGCGAGCGGGTGTCAGCCCAGAGGATCTGGCGAAGGACGCGGTGCTTCGTCTGTTGGCGCAGGACCCATATGAGTTTGTGGGCGCCGGGTCGTCAACCCGACTGCGCGGACGCGACGTCGACGAGCACCTGGCTGAGGGTTTCGGTCGCGAGTAGTGATCGTCGACACCGGCGTGTTCGTCGCGGCCGCAAACCGCGATGACCCGGATCACGAAGCCTCGCGCCTCCTGCTGGAGACCTTGACCGGTACGGCGATCGTGGCGGCGCTAGTGATCGCCGAGACCGCCTACCTGATCGCTCGCGAACTCGGGGCCGCAGTCGAGTCTGCGTTCCTGCGATCGTTGACGACCGACCGGTACCAGGTCGAGTCGCCGACGACCGTCGACCTGCTCCGCGCCGCGGACCTGGTCGACACCTACGCCGACCTCGGGCTCGGGACGACCGACGCGACCGTGATCGCGTTGGCCGAACGATTCGGCGAGACGGACATCGCGACCCTGGACCACCGGCACTTCACCGTGGTCAAGCCGCAGCACATCGACGCCTTCACCCTCCACCCGTAGCAAGACGGCGCGCCGCCGGGGAATCGAGCCCACGACACGCCCGACCGCGCGCAAATTTCTCAACTCGTCCGGTCCGACCACGCCAACAGCACCTCTGCCGACCGCCAGAATCCTTTAGTTACCAGCACTTTCCGTCGCATCCGCTCCCACTCTCCGACCTTCAACCCCCGCCCCACAATCCCGGCAGACATGTGCATCGGGGATGCGTACGGTGCGGCTCATGTTGTCGACGGCGAAGATCCGGTGCGGGTCGTGGCGCTACTACGCGAACCAGGTCGGGCACGGGGCGTGTGAGTACTTCCTTGGTGTCGGTGAGGCACCGGGACGTTGGTACGGCCGGGGTGTTGTACAGCTAGGTCTCGATGTCGGCGGCCACGTGCGGGAGTGGCAGTTGGAGGCGACGTTCGGCCGGGCGCTGCATCCGGTCGGTCGGTTCCAGCTGGGGCGGGGGTGGCGCTCGGACGGGGTGACTGGCTACGACCTGTGCTTCTCCGCCCCGAAGTCGGTGTCCACGTTGTGGGCGCTGGGCGGTGGCGATGTCGCTGCGCTGGTGACGGCTGCGCATGCGGCGGCGGTGCGGGCCGGGTTGGACTACCTGGACACTCACGCTGCGTTCTCGCGGGTTGGCCGGGACGGGCTGACTCAGGTCGACACGGAAGGGTTTGCGGCGGCGGTATTCGACCACCGCACGTCACGGGCGGGTGATCCGCAGCTGCACACGCACGCGCTGGTGCTGAACAAGCTCGCATGCGCCGACGGCGGCTGGCGGACGGTGGACGGCCATGAGGTCTACGCCCACAAGAAGTCCGCCGGCGCGATCTACCAGGCCGCGCTGCGTGCTGAGCTGACTCGCCGGCTCGGCGTCGGCTGGACCGAGGTGAGCAAGGACGGGCAGGCCGAGATCGCCGGTGTCCCGACCGGGCTGATGACACGCTGGTCGGCCCGCACCGCGCAGACGCTGGCTGACGCCGAGCCGGTGATCGCGGCGTATGAGGCGGAGCTGGGCCGGCCGCTGACCTCCGCGGAACGCACCGCGGTGGTGAAGGTCGCGGTGATCAAGACCCGGCCGGACAAGGAGCAGGTGGACATCATCAGCCTGACTGAGCGTTGGCATGCCGAAGCCGCTGCACTGGGCTGGACCCCGCACCGGCTTCGGGATGCGGTCGATATGGCGGTGGGCGATCACGCTCGGTTCGACCAGTCGGACATCGACGGGCTACTGATCGAGGCGGTGATGGCGGCCGGTGCCCGCAGGGCGGTGTTCAGCCGGTCGGATCTGGCGGTCGAGGTCGCAGCCCGCCTCCCCGCCGCCGGACTGAAAGCTGACGCTGTTCGGGACTGGGTGGAGCGGCTCACCGACGACGCGCTGCGAACCAGTGAAGCGGTGACTCTCACACCGGAGCGGGATGGCCCGGTCCGCAGTTCCGACGCCCGTTACGCCTCCGCGGCCACGCTTGGCGAGGAGCTTGAGATTCTCGAGTTCGCTGACGCCGGACGTCGCAGCGGGACGGCGATCTGCCCGAGCACAGTGGTGCGGGATGCCTGCGCGCGGGCCGGGTTGGATCCGACCCAAACCTCGGCCGTGAACGTGTTGACCCGAAGCGGTGACCAGCTCGGTGTGCTGGTCGCGCCGGCCGGCACCGGAAAGACCACCACGATCGAGGCGGCCGTGCTCGCCTGGGCGGCGTCGGGCCGTCAGGTGATGGGGTTGGCGCCGTCCGCCCGGGCCGCGAGAGAACTCAATGCTGCGACCGGGATGGCCGCCGATACCGTCGCGAAGTACCTGCACGAACAGCAGCACTGGCCGGTCGACCCGGCCTATCGGCTCCGCCGCGGCGGGGTGCTGATCGTCGACGAGGCGTCGATGCTCGCCACTGCCGACCTGCACGCGATCACCCGGCAGGTGGCGGCGGTGGGCGGGAAGCTGCTGCTGGTCGGCGACCCGGCGCAGATCACCGCGATCGACGCCGCCGGCGGCATGCTGCCGGCGCTGGCCAACCGGCTCGGCGCGCCGTCGCTGGCAGTGGTGCACCGCATCGGGCGCGTCTGGGAGCGCGCCGCCTCATTGCAGCTGCGGGTCGGGAACCCGGCCTGCATCCCCGACTACCTCGACCACGACCGCGTCCACCCCATCGCGCTAGACGCTGACCCCTACGACACGGTCCTCACCCACTACCGGCGGCTGAGTGTGCGGGGCGGCCGGGTGCTGCTGCTCGCCCGCACCCACGACGACGTCGAGGCGCTCAACACCCGCGCCCGCCACCACGCCATATCTATAGGAGAAGTCCGCGGCGAACCGCTGCTCACCGCCGGCGACCACGATTGGCGGGTCGGTGACCGGCTGCGCGTCACCCGAAACAACCGCCGGATCCCGGTCGGTGCCGACCATCTGCGCAACGGTGACATCTTCACCGTCACCGGCCGCACCGACGCGGGGCTGACCGTGCAGCGCCTCGACGGACCCGAGCTCGCCGTCCTGCCGCATGACTATATGAGCGACCATGCGACCTACGGGTGGGCGTCGACCATCGACACCGCTCAAGGCGGCACCGCCGACCACTCGCTGACCCTCGCCCGACCCGGGCTGGACCGGACCCGGCTCTACGTCGCGATGAGCCGCGGTCGCGAAACCAACCACATCTACCTTGCCGGCGAACCCGACCCCGAGATCACCCCACGTGATTGGCAGCGTCGGCCCATCAACCCGACCGACCAGCTCGAGCGGATCCTCGCCACCACGGGTGACACCGCAGCTGCACACACCCGACTTCCAGACGCAGCGGTCGTTCACCGCCCGACCCGAACCGAGATGCGATGGATGCCCGGCCCGGTTCGCCGGGGCACCGGACTCGATCGCGAGCGCGACCCGTACCGGCAACACGCACCCGAACCAGACTGCGGATACGGCATCAGCCGCTAGGGCGAGGCCGACCATAAGAATTGAACCGTGCCTGGCTAATCGGTATCTCGTGCGGACGGTTGCGAAACGAAATTGAGTTCAGTTGTGTTGGATGGCGTGAAGATTAAAGTAATGAACACCGCTCGTGACTGTGCGGAGCATGTAGTAGAGCGCATAGTCGGAATCCCCGTAGGTGATGCCCTCCCACTCCGGATTGCTGTCGCCGGGGGATGGGTGACCGTGATGGGCAAGCTTGATATATCCGCCCGATCCGTTTTGCGAATGGTTCATGTCGTACGATCTAATTCGAACCGTGTTTACCGGATAGTCGGGCGTTGCTGTGTTTGTCTGTGAAATGGTATAAAGGTAATGGCCAACCACGGTCCATCCTTGGAATGAAATGTCACCGCCGGTACCGGCGCTGTCGTCGTCTGGGACCTCGTCCAGACCGCCTGAACCGACGAGCGGCGAACTGTAGTTTGCATCCATGAAGTCGGCCACGTAGTACGCCTGATAGTGCCACGTGCCGTCACTGGTCTTGTATCGAACCGCGATGTAAGTGTTCGTCGGGTCGACGACGCATGAATAGTCGCTGCCAAGCCCCGGGTCGTAGGTGTCTATTCCGGTATTATCCAGCTGTTCACCGGCTGAATATATGAAGTTTGTCAGTTTCTGACCTCGACCGTTCGAACCGGCTTCGGCTTCGGAGAAAAAGTGCTGGGTCGATGTGGACGTCTTGTACCAGATGCCGAACACGACACCATGACCAAATTCGTGAAGGTGCATGAATGCATTGAACGTCCATTGCCCCGAACTCTTGATGTATCGGTTAAGTGTGATGTCGCCGTGGTTGTTGCTCTCATCGACCTGCATCATGTATAGGTCGCCGTTGTATGGGGATATGACGAGTGACTGTGGATTTCGATTAGCCGTATAAACTGAAATGTTGGTCTGGATGAGAGCGCTCGAGTTTGCTACATCGATCAGAGCTGCTCCAGATGGCACCGTCATGACTTGCTCCAGTCGAAATCGGAAAGGGCGGATAATCGCGATGAATCGGACAGGGAGCGTTCGCACCCGATGTGGGCAACGGCGGCCAACCACATCGGAAACCCGCGCATCACGGGGTGCATTTCTAGCCGGAGCGGCGGGATTGGGCGTCGTCTCAACGTCGATCACATCGACCTCGGGCATCAGTCCCGGACCGGCCCACTCGAAGGCCACGAAGGTAAGTGCTGTGCGATTCGCGTTCCTCCGGCGTCGCATGACCCGTCCAAGCCTGTCCCGAAGTGAGTACGTTACGCGCGTTGAGCCGGCGTTGTCATCAGGCGCCTTGGCCCCCGGGCGACCCCCGGCGCAAGGCGTCAGACTCTCGAGCCAGGGGTCCGGGCGGTTCCGACGACCTACTCCCGGAACGAACCTGACGCCGACGCGCCGCCCTCACGAACTGAGATCGGCATCGAAGCATTGGCAGATCTTCTACTGGGCGTGTCAACGGCCGCACCGCAGCGTACGTTGGGGAAGTATGAATTGGTCGACAGGTTTGGGCGCGACGCTCGCCGCATCGGGGCTGCTCGTGGCACCCGTCGCTACCTCCGGGTGGGCGGCATCGAGCAACTTGCGCGTTAGCACGCAGCACTTGGCAACGAAGACCCCGCACCACATGGTGATGCCTTTGGCTGCGTCGGCGCGCTACCTGATATACGCCCGCGCTGCGGAGAAGGCCGACGGAAGGCCCGCACGAACTGGCGGGATCTACTATCGGACCGCGCACGGCGAACCGCATCTGCTCACAACGCGCAGCCATGTGGCGACGTCTTGGGCCTATCTGGCTGGCGCGATGGCAATCTACTTCGGAGCTGGCGACACGCCGGGGACATTGTCGTGGCGAAACCTACACACTGGGGCTCATGGACGCGTCGCTGACAAGCCATCACTGGCCGGCGGCGGGACCAGCAACACTACGGACCTGGTTGCCGCGGCACCGAACGGTTGGATTATCCAGAAGCATGAGACCGACAAGCCCGATCTCCTCTACCTGCAGACGACCAAGGGCAAGTCGACGAACCTCGGCGCGCCCGAGCCAGCTGGCCGCGGCAGCCACATCCTGACGCTCCGCACCAGTTCAACCGCGCTCGTCGTGTACAACGATATCGAGGGCAACAACAACGGGTCCGCTGTCGTTATGAAGTTCGAGCGACCTGGCGTCTTTCGTCGATTCGTTCCCGTCAACCGGTCCCATGTCACCTCTTGCCCGAACGTGACCACGAAATACATCGCGTGCTCGGTCGAGGGAAGGACCGTGCACCGTTTTCTGCGCCTCTTCACCACCGGAGGGCATCTGATCATCGCGACACGGCCGCGTTGTGACGGCGTGGTCGGTGTGATGGGCAATTCGCTTGCCTGGCTGTCAACGAGTACGCCATGCCAACACCATGAACTGTTCACACTCTCGCGGCACAACACTCTTCGGACTGCGAAGGGTCCCTTCGACACCGGTGGACTCTCCGGACTCGGAGGCCTAATCCTCACTCGAGGCAAGGTCGTGACCGGATGGGATCGCGAGATCGTGCTGGTCACAGACCACACCCACGAGCGCGTGTTGATCAGCGAGACCTGACCGACTGCGACGATGCGGATCCCGATTTCGGGTCCGGCTTGTGTGACGAGTGCGGCGCCCGTGCTTGCGGGGCGACGGGGGTCGGCGGCGCCCACTTTCTCGGCGCGCGGTCCATCGACGTGAGACCAAGATCATTGGGCCACATCTGGGCCACATCTTGTGGCCCAACCCGGTAAATCACGGGTATTCGCGGTCAAGCTTGTCGAGGTTTTCGGAGCCGGAAAACGGCCTGACCTGCGGTTTTACCTGGTAGAAGAGGAGAGCGGGCGACGGGAATCGAACCCGCACTGTCAGCTTGGGAAGCAGTCACTCGGCTCCTTCGGCGATGGCGAGCCGAGGCAGGCTGGGGACGACCGTTGGGCCCCTCGGATTGCCGTTGTTGCCCGTGACGATGTGGCACAGGCGTGGCACGCGGGCGATTCTCGTGATCTTGAAGCCGCTCAAATTGTGGGCACGACCTGCGGTTTTACCGTCCGCGATTTTCGAGTCGCACCGCCTTTGCAAGGCGGAGGTTAGGGGTTCGATTCCCCTCGTCTCCACAAACCGAAGTTGCCGGTCAGCGGCCTAGATCAGGGTGCCGTAGGTTGGCCGCGCAGGTGTGTCGGCAAGCGACCTGAGCGCGCCGCCGTGCAGTAATCCAATGTTGGTTGTTTCCTCGTGCGCACGCGAGGCCGTGCAAAAATGTTTGAACCATCGATCAAGGTGGTTCACCACCGCCTCAGCAACCAAAGGAGCACCGTGGCCGAAGAACTGTTTGCCACTTTGACCACGACCGAGGGCGATATCCGGGTGCACCTGTTCCCGAACCACGCGCCGAAGACGGTGGCCAACTTCGTCGAGTTGGCCGAGGGCACCCGGGAATGGACCGATCCGCGGACCGGCACCCGAGCGGCCTCCCCGCTGTACGACGGGACGATCTTCCACCGGGTGATCAGCGGGTTCATGCTCCAGGGCGGCGATCCACTAGGCACCGGCACCGGCGGCCCGGGATACCGATTCAACGACGAGTTCCACCCGGAGCTCAGCTTCAACAAGCCCTATCTGCTCGCGATGGCCAACGCCGGGCCCGGCACCAACGGCTCGCAGTTCTTCATCACGGTCGCCCCGACCACCTGGCTGGACCGCAAGCACACGATCTTCGGCGAGGTTGCCGATGACGAGAGCCGCGCGGTCGTCGACCGGATCGCCGCGCTGCCGACCGGCAAGATGGATCGACCGCTGAACGATGTCGTCATCACGAAGGTCACCATCGAACGGCTGAACAGCTGACGTGACGTCGCAAAGCGACGATCCGGCGACGGATGTCGACCAGCACTGCTATCGCCATCCCGGCGAGTTCGCCGGGGTGCGGTGCACCCGCTGCGACCGTCCGATCTGCCCGCGCTGCATGACGGCGGCCTCGGTCGGCTTCCAGTGCCCGGAATGCGTCTCCGAGGGCCGTCGTACGGTCCGGGAGGCCCGCACGATTTACGGCGGCAAGGTCCGGCCGGGAACCGCGCCGGGCCTGGTCACCCGGACGTTGATCGCGATCAACGTGATCGTCTTCATCATCACCGCGAGCAGCGGCGCCAATGTCTTCACCGGCAGCACGGGCAGCTCGACGGTCTACGACCGGTTCGCCCTGATTCCGATCGATGTTGCCCACGGCCAGTGGTACCGGCTGATCACCGCAGCCTTTCTGCACTACGGCTTCCTGCACATCGCCTTCAACATGTACGCGCTGTTCCTGGTCGGGCCGCAGCTGGAAATGGTGCTCGGCCGGCTGCGCTTCGTCACGCTGTACGTGCTCGCCGGTATCGGTGGGGGCCTGCTGTCGATGGCGCTCGGGCCGCTCAACGAGCAGGCCGCAGGTGCTTCCGGCGCGATCTTCGGCTTGTTCGGGGCGCTCTACATCGTGGCGCGGCACCTGAACCTGCAAACCAACGGGATCGCGATCACGATCGTCGCGAATCTGGTGTTCACGTTCGCAATCCCGAACATCGACTGGCGGGCGCACGTGGGCGGACTGGTCACCGGGTCGGTGGTCGCGCTGATCATCTCGCGTGCGCCACAGGGCCCCCGGCGTTCGCAGATCCAGGCCATGGGCGTGGCCGGGGTCGCGATCCTGCTCGCCGCCGGCGGCTTCATCGGGGCGCATCACACCTACGACAAGTGCCCGATCCTGACCACCGTGCACGGCGTACCCGCCACGTGTAGCTTCCCGGCACCCTCGACCGGCACGTAGCCGGTTCCGCCTGGGGCGGGAACACGACAGAACGAGATTCGGTTCATACTCACAGTCGAGTCTTGGCGCGGACAACCGGAGGGTGGATCCATGCGTGATGCGGTGATCGTCGAAGCGGTTCGGACCCCGGTGGGGCGGCGGAACGGCGCCTACAAGGACACCCACCCGGTCGACCTGTCGGCACACGTGCTGGAGGCGCTCGCGGAGCGCTCCGGCATCGACCCGGCGGTCGTCGACGACGTGATCTGGGGCACCGTCGGCCAGGTCGGCGAGCAGGCCTTCAACGTCGGTCGCAACGCCGTCCTCGGCGCGGGTTGGCCCGAGTCGGTGCCCGGCACCACGGTCGACCGCCAGTGCGGCTCGAGCCAGCAGGCGGTGCACTTCGCGGCGGCCGGGGTGATCTCCGGCCAGTACGACGTGGCCGTCGCGGGCGGCGTCGAGGCGATGACCCGGGTGCCGATGGGCTCCTCGGTCGGCAAGGACGTCGGCTTCCCGTTCGGCCCGCGGATGCTGGCCCGCTACGAGGGGCAGCAGATCAACCAGGGGCTCGGCGCCGAGATGATCGTCAAGCGGTGGGGCCTTTCACGAAGCCAGGTCGACGAGTTCTCGCTTCGGTCGCACGAGAAGGCCGCGGCCGCGATCGACTCGGGCGCCTTCGCCAAGCAGTACGCCGTCGTACCCGGCACCGGGCTCGAGGCCGACGAGGGCGTGCGGCGCGACACCAGCCTCGAGAGGCTCGGTGGGCTCAAGCCGGCGTTCGCCGAGGACGGCGTCATCACCGCCGGCAACTCCTCGCAGATCTCCGACGGCTCGGGCGCGCTGCTGATCACGACCAGCGAGAAGGCCCGCAAGCTCGGCCTCAAGCCGCTGGTCCGGCTGCACAGCTTCTCGGTCGTCGGTGACGACCCGGTGATCATGCTCACCGGCCCGATCCCAGCCACCGCAAAGGTGCTCGCCCGGGCCGGGCTGACAATCGCCGACATCGGCGCATACGAGATCAACGAGGCGTTCGCTCCGGTGCCGATGGCCTGGCTCGCCGAGACCGGCGCCGACCCG
Organism: uncultured Actinomycetota bacterium; assembly: GCA_963770565.1. Taxonomy (GTDB): domain Bacteria; phylum Actinomycetota; class Actinomycetes; order JAFAQI01; family JAFAQI01; genus DATAUK01. Next base: position 780,600 of record CAVYQE010000002.1, on the reverse strand, counting down.
AAGGCGCTCAACCCGCTTGGCGGCGCGATCGCGATCGGTCACCCGCTGGGCGGCTCCGGCGCAATCCTGATGACTCGACTGGTGCACCACATGGTCGACAACGGCATTCAGTACGGCCTGCAGTCGATGTGTGAGGGCGGCGGGATGGCGAACGCGACCATCCTCGAGCTGCTCTGACTCAGGCGCCCTTGGCGCGAGCGGCCAGGTAGGCGTCTTCGGCGTCGTACGACAGCAGCTCGCCGAAGAACGGATCAGCCATCGTCGGCACCAGGTCCGCGTCCGCACCACCGTTCGCCGCGCTGACCAGCCAGTCCACCTCGGTGGCCACTGTGGTCGCGTAGTCGCCGGCCGGCGCGTAACCGAGCGCCAGTGCCGCCTGCATGTCCAGGACGATCGGATGGTCGCGCTGCCAGGGGTTGGCGCCGAACGCGTCGCCGTCGACCAGAATCTCCTCCCAGGCGTGCCCCAGATGGCCCGCGATCGCGCGGGTGATCTCCAGCGCGGTCGGGGCGTCGGGGTCGGCGCTGTTGAGGATCCGTGCCGCAGGCACCGCGGCCACCAGCTCGATCAGGGCGGCGATGTTGGCGGCCGCGCTGGTGTGGTCGATCCCGGTTCCGCGGTTGCTGAGGAAGACCGCCGGCCGGCGGTCGAGCACCCGCTTGACGAACATCCACTCCCGCGCCCGCCGCGCCCCCGGGCCGTGCACCTTTGACGGCCTCAGCACGGTGACCGGGATGCCGCTGCCGAGGTAGGCCTGCTCGGCCGCGACCTTGTTGGGTCCGTACCCCTCGCGGGTGTCGTAGTGGATGTCGCTGCGCGCAGCGAGGGTCGGCTGGGCCTCGCTGATCGGGCCGTCGAAGACCGGCTCGACGTCGGCGTTGAGCGACCTGCCCGCGTTGTCGACGTACACCGCCTTGCTTGACATCAGGACGGTCGAGCCTGCGGCTCGGGCGAACGGGAGGATCGCCTCCGCGTCGGCGGCGGTGTAGCAGACCAGGTCGACCAGGAGGTCGGGGGCCGGGCCCAGCGGAGCGAGCAGCCCGGCGGGCTCCTGCCGGTCGGACTGAACGAAGCCGACCCCGCGGGCAGCGAGCGAGCCCGGCATGGCCGAAGGGTTGCGCCCGGTGATTGTGACGTCCCAGCCGGCGGCATTCAGGCGATCGGCGGTGGCCCGGCCAATCGCGCCGGTGCCGCCGAGAATGAGCGCCCGTGCCACTCGGCGACCGTATCCGGGCCGCCCGTCGCGCCCGCGATCAGGATCAGGCCCACCTACTCGTCGGAGATCTTCTCCGCGGTCTCGCGCAGCTGCTTGAAGTCCTTGCCGCGGCTGTCGGCGACCAGCCGGTCGGTCGCGCCGAAGCCCCAGTCGTTGTATTTCACCGCGATCCGGGCAAATCGGTGCTTGGCCGGCGCTCCACAGTGCTCACAGGGCCGGTCGCCGGTCTCGCCGAGCGGGAGCAGATGCTCGCTTTCGGCCTCGCAGGACGTGCACCTGAACAGGTAGACCGGCACGGCGGAGCCTCTATCCCCAGTGTGGATAACCGCTGTGGGCAAATGACAGCGGTGTGACTACGCGGATGTCGTGAGGCAGCGCGACTAGCGCCACTGGGTCGAGGTGACGAAGCCGGCGATGATGAAGGCGAACCCCACCAGCAGGTTCCAGTTGGTGATCGACTTGATCGGGAGGCTTCCCCCGGTCACGTAGAACAGAACGAGCCAGATGATCCCGATCAGGAAGCAACCCAGCATCAGCGGGGCGACCCATGGCGGGCTGATCCGCTTCTTGGCCGATCTGGTCGGCGGCGGGGTGTAGGCCGCCTTCGCGCGAACTCGTGACTTGGGCACGAACCCTCCTCTCGACGGCGTGGTCTCCTCAGGGTAGACAAGCCGCCGCGGTCACGGGCTCAACCGGGCGTCCCGGCCGGCGGACGCGCCTGCTCCGTCCGACAGCATGGCATGATCACGACCGTGGCCGGGTACGACGATCGCCCCTGGCTCGCGGCCTACCCGCCGGACGTGCCGGCCGACCACGACTTCCCGCAGGTGCCCCTGACCCGGCTGCTCGACGATGCCGCGCAAGCCTTCCCGGGGACGGTGGCGATCTCGACGTTCGCCGTTGCCTCGGTCGGCAGCCGGATGACCTACCGGGCGCTGCGCGACGCCGTCGACCGGCTTGCCGGCGGGCTGGCCGGCCTCGGCGTCGGACCCGGCGAGCGGGTGGCCATCGTGCTGCCGAACTGCCCGCAGTACATCATCGCGTTCTTCGCCGTGCTCCGGCTCGGCGGCACCGTCGTACCGTGCAACCCGGTCGCCAGCGCGGACGAGCTGCGGGCCCAGCTGAGCGACTCGGGCGCGATCGCCGTGGTCTGCCTGGATCGGGTGGCCTCGACCGTCTTGGGAGTACGCCGCGAGACCTCGTTGCGGACCGTCGTGGTGACCTCGTTGGTCGACTCCCTGTCGCCGTCGGCCCGGGGCCGGTTGCACGTGCCGCTGCCGAGCATCCGGGCGCGCAAGGCGCGCTTGGTCGCCGAGGTGCCCGACGACCCGGCGGTGGTCCGGTTCCGGACCTTGATTCGCGCGGGCCGGCCCGCACCCCAGGCACCGATCGACCCGGCCGGGGACGTCGCCGTCCTGCAATACACCGGCGGGACCACGGGGGAGCCCAAGGCGGCGATGCTGTCGCACGCGAACCTGGTCGCGAACAGCTACCAGATGCGGCTGTGGATGCCGGATGCGATGCCGGGGCGTGAGGTGACCCTCGCCGTGCTGCCGCTGTTCCACGTGTACGGCCTGACGCTGTGCATGCTGACCACCGTCCTGCTCGCCGGCCGGCTCGTCCTGGTCCCGAGGTTTGACCTCGATGCGGTGTTCGCCGTGATCGACGAGGAGCGGCCGACTCTCTTCCCCGGGGTGCCGCCGATCTACCAGGCGCTGGTCGACTCGCCGCGGATCCGCCGGCACGAGCTGAAGTCGATCCGGGTCTGCGTGTCGGGCGCGATGAAGCTCTCGCACGACACCCAGGACCGGTTCGAGCGGGTGACCGGAGGCCGCCTGGTCGAGGGCTACGGCATGACCGAGGCGTCGCCCGCGACGCACTGTGCCCCGCTGGTCGGGCCGCGCAAGCCCGGGTCGGTCGGGCTGCCGCTGACCGGCACGCTGGCCCGGATCGTGGACCCCGAGGACCCGGGCCGGCTGATGCCGGTCGGGGAAACCGGCGAGCTGGCGGTCAAGGGTCCGCAGGTATTCCTCGGTTACTGGGGCGACACCGGCGAGCCGGACGTCCTCACTGCGGACGGCTGGCTGCTCACCGGTGACCTCGGCTACATGGACGACGCCGGCTGGTTCACCATCGTCGACCGCAAGAAGGACCTGATCATCGCGGGCGGGTTCAACATCTACCCGGCCGAGGTCGAGCAGGTGATCCTCGCCATCCCCGGGGTCACCGACTGCTGCGTGATCGGGGTGCCCGACCGCTACCGCGGGGAGACCGTGAAGGCTTATGTGGTGGCGCCCCCGGGCACGGTGACCGAGGATGAGGTTCTGGCGCACTGCTCGGCGGCGCTGACGGCGTACAAGGTGCCGAAGCGGGTCGAGTTCCGGTCGGAGCTGCCGCATACCGTGGTGGGAAAGGCGCTGCGGCGGATGTTGCTCGCCGAGGAGCTCGAGAAGGGTGAGGCGACGTGACGAGGGTGCTGGTCGTGGACAACTACGACAGCTTCGTGTTCAACCTGGTGCACTATCTCGCGCAGCTCGGCGCCGACGTCGACGTCCGGCGCAACGACGCGGTGTCGGTCGACGACCCGCTGGTGACCGAGGCCGACGGGGTGTTGCTGTCGCCGGGGCCGGGACGGCCCGAGGACGCCGGCGTGTGCGTCGAGCTGATCCGAGCGATTGGGGAGCGGACCCCGATCCTCGGGGTGTGTCTTGGCCACCAGGCGATCGCGGTCGCCTACGGCGGCTCGGTCACGCACGCGCCCGAACTGCTGCACGGCAAGACGAGCGAGGTCCAACACAAAGGCGTCGGCGTGCTGGCCGGCCTGCCGAACCCGTTCATCGCGACCCGCTACCACTCGCTCGCCGCAGTCGACGAGGACCTTCCGGCCGAGCTCGAGGTGACCGCATGGACCGCAGGTGGCGTGATCATGGGCCTGCGCCACCGCGACTTCCCGGTCGAAGGCGTGCAGTTCCACCCCGAGTCCGTGCTGACCCAGGGCGGGCACCAGATGCTGGCCAACTGGCTGGCCATCTGCGGTGACCCGTCCGCGCTCGCCCTCGTCCCCGCTCTCGCCGAGCGGGTCGAGCGGCAGCGCAGCAACGTCAGCTGAGCCGGTACGCGGTCAGCTCGTGACGGTGATCTTGGTGCTCGCAACGGCGTAGCCACTCATCGTGAGGGTGACCGAGTGTTTCCCGGTCGAGGTGCTGTGCGGGACCTTGAAGGTGACCTTGCCCTTGCTGTTGGTCTTCTTCTTGGTCGATCCGAAGTGCACGGTCGCGCCCTTCACCGGGTCGCCCGCGTCGGTGACCTGGATCGTGAACGAGTGACCCCGCTTGACCGACTGTGCTGAGAGCTTGATCGTGAGCCGCGGCAGGAACTGGTGCTCGACGACCTCGTTGACGTTCGTCGCCGTCGTCAGCAGCCCGATCGCCTCGAGCGGCCCAGCCGACCCGACCCCGGCGATTTCGAGGTTGGAGAAGTCGTTCTTTGGCGTGCCGATGGACGACGTCGGGCCGAAACGGGTCGCGGCCTTGTTGCTGCGGGCCGCGTGCCAGGCCGAGCCGTCCCGCCAGTAGACCCAGATCCGCCCGCCCGGGCCCGGGGTGACGATGACGTCGGAGGGGCCCTGCCCGTCCTTGAACGTGGCGAACGGGCTCTTCGCGCCGACTTTCCAGACGTCGACCGACTTGTTCGCCGAGGTGACGTACGCCGTGTAGATCCCGCCACCGGCCCGCGCGGCTGCGCTGACGTCCTGCTCGGGACCGTACGACGTGGCGCCGCCGCTCGCGTAGGAGCCCGGCGCGTGGATCGGGGTGCCCTGGGGGCCCGGCAGGATCCGCTGGGCCCAGACACCGTCTTTGTGGTGGGTGCCGTCGCCGGAAGCCCACAGCGCCCACACCGCGCCGCTCTTGGCGTCGCGGCCGAGCCCGGTGTAGTCGGTGAAGTTCATGTGGGCGGCGTCAACATCGGGCGCGGACGCCGGGCGGTGGTTCGGGTCGATGCCGAGGTGGTAGATCACGCCCGGGTTGCCGAGCGCCATCGCGGTGATCGGCGTACCGCCGTTCGGGATCACCGCGACGCCGGCCGCCTGGGCCGCCAGCTCGGTATTCGACATGCTTCCCGGGCCGAGGGCCCAGTGCGTACCGTCCGTGCTGGTGGCGTAGTCCTCCATGCCGAGTGAGTAGGTGCCGGTCGCGCTCTCGTCGCCGTTGAACGCGATGTATCGGGTGGAGCCGAGGGCGAAGATCGTTGGGTCGCCGGTGATCTCTGTCCAGGTCGTGGCGAGCACGTTGATGACGCTGCCGAGCGGCTTGCCGGCCGCGTTGAGGATCCGAGCCTGCAACTGGTACTTAGCTCCGACCTTCGCGGTCCAGACTGTTTCGTAGGTGGAGCCGAACTTCGCGATTGAGGGCGTCTCGACGGTGATGTTGATGTTGCCGGAGGAGATCACTGTCCACTTGGCGCCGCCGGCGGCGGTCGCGCTCGGAACGGCGAGTGCGGCCGCGGTCGCGAGGGAGGCGGTTGCGACGATCGCGAGGCGGACACGGCGGCGTGCTGGGCCAGTGTTCATCAAGGTGATCTCCCCATGGGCTCCCCGTATGCGAGGCACCATAGACCCCAGTTGGCAGGAGTCGCCACCTACCTGTGAACCCGCAGTACCCCGCTACTCGTAACGACTCACGAACCGGTTAGGGCGAGCCGGTCGGGGGTGGGCTGCTTGACGTCGGGGGACTGCTTGACGGCGGCGGGCTGCTCGGCGGCGGCCTGCGGTCGATGTAGATGATCACGTTCGATCCGGTGGCGGCGAAGGCCTGGCTGGTGGGCGACTGGCTAACCACCTTGCCCAGCTCGCCCGGGGTGAACACCGCGGACCGGCGCAGCACCGGGTTGAAGCCGAACTCCTGCAGGATCGAGGTGGCCGTTGCGGCGTCCTTGCCGACCACGTCGGGCACCTTGATCCGGGAGTTCGAAACGATCAGATCAACCGTCGAGCCGGCCGCGATCGACGTACCGGCCTTCGGCCGGCTACCGAGCACCTGATTGGCCGGCGCGCTGGAGTTGCGCGGAATGATCGTGCCGAGCTGCAGGTCCGCCGCGAGCAGGGCCGCCTTTGCATCTGACAGCGTCAAGCCGCGCAGACCGATCGGTACGGGGACCATCCGGATGCCGAGCGAGACGGTCAGGTCGACGGCCTGGCCCTTGCGCAGGAAGATGCCGGCCGGCGGGTTCTGCCCGATAATCTCGTCGCCGTCGTCCTTGCCGGTGTACTTGCGGGTGATCGTGCCGACGACCAGGCCCTGCGCGGTCAGGGTCGATTCGGCGTCCCCGAGCGACTGATGCAGCACATTGGGGGTGTTGAGGTCCGCCGTCGAGGTCGCGAGCAGGCTTCGGGCCGCGACCAGCGCGACGACAAAGACCCCGAGGGTGGCGATCGCGAGAAGTGCGTATGCAAAACCCCGCTTGCGTTGCGGCGGATCGCGCATCAGCACCGTCGTCGGCGGGACCGAGGTGATCATCGTCTCGTCGTTGCGGGCGACCGGTGTCGCGAGCACCGGCCGGCCGGCCAGGGCGCGCTCGATGTCCGCTCGCATCTCAGCGGCCGATCCGTACCGGTTGACCGGGTTCTTCGCCATCGCAACAAGCACGATCGCGTCGACACCCGGCGGCACATCGGACTCGACCGACGACGGTGGCGTCGGGTCCTCGCGAACATGCTGGTACGCAACGGAAACTGCGGTCTCGCCGGTGAATGGCGGCGCGCCGGTGAGCAGCTCGTAGAGCAGGCACCCGGTCGAGTAGACGTCGCTGCGCGCATCGACATGCTCGCCTCGCGCCTGCTCGGGCGAGAGGTAGTGCGCAGTGCCGACGACCGCCGCAGTCTGCGTCATGGTGGCCGACGAGGCGGTCAGCGCCCGCGCGATCCCGAAGTCCATCACCTTGACCTCGCCGGTCGCGGTCAACATGACGTTGCCCGGCTTGATGTCGCGATGCACGATGCCGGCCGCGTGCGCCTGCTCGAGCGCGGTACACACCGCGGCGGTGATCTCGAGCGCCCGCTGGGGCAGGAGCCGGCCCTCAGTGCTCAGCACCTGCCGCAGGGTCTGGCCGTCGACGTACTCCATGACGATGTACGGCGTCGCCACGCCGTCGATCACGCCCTCGCCGGTGTCGTAGACGGCGACGATCGACGGCGAGTTGAGTGAGGCGGCGGATTGCGCCTCGCGACGGAACCTGCCTTCGAGGCCGGGATCGCGGCTCAGGTCCTTGCGGAGCACCTTGATCGCGACGTCGCGGCCGAGCCGGATGTCGCGGCCGCGGTGGACCTCGGCCATCCCGCCGTGCCCGATGACGTCGCCGATCTCGTAGCGATCGGCGAGCAACTGTGGCCCGTCAGGCATCGACGCCACCAACGGGGAAGGCCACGGTCAAAACGGTAACCGGAGCGTGCGTGATTGACCGTGACATCGGCTCGCGCCGACCACCGTGGCCCGGCCGGCCCACCGGGCTCGACCTCAACATCCGAGCACCGCGCACATCACTGAGCGGGCGATCGGCGCGGCCACCGCGCCGCCGGTCGCGTCGCTGCCGAGGCTGCCACCGTCCTCGACCAGCACCGCGACCGCGATCGTCGGATGCTTTGCGGGGGCGAAGGCGACAAACCATGCATGCGGCGGCAGGTGCTGTGACGCCGTACCGTGCTGGGCCGTACCGGTCTTGCCGGCCACCTCGATGCCCGGGATCTGGGCCGCGACGCCGGTGCCGCTCTGCACCACCAGCTCCATCATGTTGGTGACGTCGGTCGCCACCGCCGGGCTGACCGCACGGCGCAGCTCATGCGGGTGGGCGCGGGAGAGCACCGAGGCGTCCGGCCCCTGAGTTTGGGCGACCAGGTAGGGCGCCATCTCGACCCCGTGGTTCGCGATCGCGGCGCCGATCATGGCGGCCTGAAGCGGGGTGAGGGCGTCGTCGTACTGGCCGATCGCGGACAGCGCGGTGTTCGGCGGGTTGGCGGTCGAGTTGAACTGGCTGGCCGCGACCGGAAGCGGGATGTTGACCGACGAGCCGATCCCGAACGCCTTCGCCTGCGCGGCGAGGTCGTGGATCCCGACCTTCAGGCCGATCCCGGCGAAGGCGGTGTTGCACGAGATCCGGAACGCGTCGGAGACGGTGTCGGTCGAGCCGTTGCCGCAGCTCTCACCGCCGAAGTTGTGCAGGAACACGTCGGTCAGCGGCAGTTTGAGCTCGGTCGGCGCCGGCACGACGGTGTTCGGAGTGAACTTCCCGCTCGAGAACGCCGCGGATGCGGTCACGATCTTGAACAGCGACCCGGGCGGATAGGTCTCGCTGGTGGCACGGTCGATGAGCGGGTTGCCCGGCGCGCGAAGGAGCTGGTGGTAGGCCCGGTTGATCTGGGCCGAGTTGTGCGTCGAGAGCGTCGACGGGTCGTAGGACGGCGAGGTCGCGAGCGCCAGGATCGCTCCGGTCGACGGGTCGAGCGCGACCACCGCGCCGCGCACGCCGTGCAGCCCGCGGTACGCCGCCTGCTGCGCTTTGGGGTTCAGGGTGAGGATCACCGAGCCGCCCTGCGGGGTGCGGCCGGTGATCTCGTCCGAGAGCCGCTTGAAGAACAGCTTGTTGTCGGTGCCGGCGAGCACCTTGTCCTCGGCCTGCTCGATCCCGGAGGCGCCGATGACCAGCGAGTAGTAGCCGGTGACGGGCGCGTACGCCGCTCCGCCGGGGTAGGTGCGGAGGTACTTGAGCGAGTCGTGGGTGGCGACCGACCGCGCGATGTCCTTGCCGGCGACCTCGATCGGCCCGCGGTGGTCGCTGTATTCGCTGTAGAGCACGCGGACGTTGTGTGGGTTCGCCCGGAGCGATGAGGCCTGCACGACCTGTACGACGTTGCTGTTGATCAGCAGCGCCGCGAACATCAGCAGCGCCGCGATCGCGACGTGCCGCAGCTGCCGGTTCACCGGCGGATCACCATCGTGGCCGACTCGTCCGGGATCGCCGGGAGCTCCGGCGCGGGCCGCCGGGAGGCGTCGCTGATCCGCAACAGAAGGGCGAGCAGGATCCAGTTGGAGATCAGGCTCGACCCGCCGTAGGAGAGGAACGGCAGAGTCAGCCCGGTCAGCGGGATCAGCCGGGTGACTCCGCCGACCTGGACGAAGACCTGCAGAGCGAAGCCGAACGCGAGCCCGGCGCCGAGTAGCTTGCCGAAGTCGTCGCGGGTGCGAATCGCGGCGCTCAGGCCACGCATGACGATCAGAAGGTAGATCGTCAGGATCGCCATGAGGCCGGCCAGCCCCAGCTCCTCGCCGATGGTCGAGGCAATGAAGTCGGTGTTGGCGAACGGCACGAGATCGGGCCGGCCCTGGCCGAGCCCGGTGCCGAAGATCCCGCCGGTCGCCTGGCCGAACAGCCCTTGGGCCAGTTGGTAGCTCTGGTTGGTGATGGTCGCCGGGTCGAGCGGGTGCAGCCAGATCTGGACGCGCTCGTGCACGTGGGCGACGTAGTGGTCGGCGGCGAGCGAGCCCGCGACGAACAGCACCAGGCCGATCAGCAGCCACGACCGCCGGCTGGTCGCGATATAGAGCATCGAGACAAAGATGCCGAAGAACAGCAGGCTCGACCCCAGGTCGCTCTCGCGGGTCAGGATGAGAAGGCTCGCGGCCCAAGCGACCAGCACCGGCCCGAGGTCGCGAGCCCGTGGCAAGGTCAGGCCGAGCACCCGCCGACCGGCGAGCGCGAGCACGTCTCGCTTGCGCACCAGATAGCCGGCGAAGAAGACCTCGAGGGCGAGCTTGGCGATCTCGCCCGGTTGGAAGGAGAAGCCGCCGAACCTGATCCAGATCCGGGCGCCGTTCACCGTGCTGTGGCTGGCCGGCAGCAGCGCGGGCAGCACGAGCAACAGCAGCCCGACCACCATCGCCGTGTAGGTCAGCGACTCAAGCCGACGGTGGTCGCGGATAACGGCGAGCACGCCGACGAACGCGACGATGCCGATGACCGTCCAGACCAGCTGAAGCGGAGCGTCCGCGGTGCCTGCCGACTGCCCGGCTGCGTGCGCCCGGCTGGCGGCGGCGAGATCCAGGCGGTGGATCAACACCAGCCCGATCCCGTTGAGGGCGATCGCGGCGGGCAACAGGACCGGATCGGCGTACGGCGCCAGCCAGCGAACCGCCAGGTGCGCGGCAACGGCGAGCGCCGCGAAGCCGATGCCGTCCTCGAGCAGGCCGCTGGGCAGTGCGTCAGTGTAGGCGGCGCTGACCGAGGTGAAGCAGACCAGCGTCAGGACCACCGCGAACAGCACCAGGGTCAGCTCGGTGCCGTGCCGGGTCTCGCCGGACCCCGCCGGCGCCGCAATCGCACTCATGGCGTGATCCCGGCGCACCAGGTCGGCGTCGGGGTCGGTTTCGGCGCCGGGTGCTTCTTGGTGGTCGCGGTCGGGGTCGGGCTCGGCGCGATGGTCGGCGTCGCGGTCGCCAAGGCGCAGGCCTGGCTGCGCAGGTTGTTCACGACCTCGGTGGCGTTGGACTTGCCGGTGGCCTGGATCCCGCTCGCGACCCGATCGCGGTCGTCCTGGGGGAGGGCGGTGACCGGCAGGTTGGTCCGCACGTGCAGGTGGGACAGCTGGATCCCGGCGGCGCTGCCCTGCACGCCTTGATAGACCGCGACCTGACCGTTCGCCGGAGCGACGTACCACTGGTGGCGGATGTAGACCGCGACGCCGACGACGGCGGCCGCGACCAGGAGCACGACGACAGCCGTGACCGCGGCGAGGCGACGAGCGATGCTGCGTGGCCCCGGGCCGACGTCCGCCGATGGCGGCGTGGGTGGGGTCTCGGGCGGCGGGCTCGCAGCCGGGGCGGCGGGCGGTCGCTCGGCCGGCGGCTCGGTGACCGCGCCACCGACGATCGGCGGCTGACCGGCCTGGTCGGTGTCGACCGGGTCGGCGACGACGCAGGTGATGTTGTCGGGACCGCCGGCGGCGAGGGCGAGGTCGGTGAGCCGGTCCGCGGCCTGTTGCGGGTCGCCGTCGGCCATCGCGGCCGCGATGTCCGCCTCGCTCACGTAGCTCGACAAGCCGTCGCTACAGACCAGGAAGCGGTCTCCGGGCTGGACGTCGAGGGTGATCAGGTCGATCTCGGGCAGGCCGCGGCCGTCGAGCGAGCGGGTGATCCACGACCGCCGTGGGTGGGTCAGTGCTTCTTCCTCGGTGATCTCGCCCTCGTCGATCAGCGACTGCACGAGGGTGTGGTCGTGGCTGAGCTGGATCAAAGCGCCGTCGCGCAGCCGGTAGGCCCGGGAGTCGCCGATGTGAGCGAGCGTCAGCGCGTCGGCGGTCGAGAGGATCGCGGTCAGCGTCGTGCTCATACCGGCCAGCGATGGGTCTCTGGCGATGGTGTCGCGAATCGAGGTGTCGGCGCGATCGGCCGCTTCGGCCAGAGCGGCCTCCGGGTCGGTGATCGGGTCGGTGTCGAGCGAGGAGATGGCGGTGATCGTCACCGAGCTGGCCACCTCGCCGCCCGCCGCGCCGCCGACTCCGTCGGCGACGGCGACCAGGTGCGGTCCGGCGTACAGGGAGTCCTGGTTGTTGTGCCGGTGCAGGCCGACATCGCTGCGCGCGCCGACCCGGAGCTGCGGGCTCATGCCTGAAGCTCCAGCACGGTCCGACCGATCCGGATCCGGCCGCCGACCGGTACGACGACCGGCGTGGTGACCTTGGTGTCGCCGATGAAGGTGCCGTTGGTGGAGCCGGTGTCCTCGATCAGCCACTTGTTGCCCTGCGGGACGAGGCGCGCGTGGTGGTTGGACACGTAGTCGTCACCGCCCAGCACGATCGTCGAGTCGTTGGCCCGGCCGATCGTCACAGGTAGGGACGACAGTGAGACCGATGTGCCGGCCAGCGGGCCGTCGATGACGGTCACGCGGGCAGCGCCGGTGACCTGGGCCTTGCGCGCCGCGCGCCGCGACGCTCGGGACGGTTTGACCGCGGGAGGCGCGGGTGCCGGAGGCGCAGGCGCGGCGGGCGCGGCCGCCGGTTTCGAGCGGCGCGGGGCCCGCTCGGCGAATACGTCGTGGCGGACCGCGACGACCGCGGCGATGACGAAGCCCCACAGCAGTACGAGGACTACTGCGCGGAGCAGGAAGACGACTGCTACTGGCACCGGCGGCGTCAGTCCTCGTCGCGCCGGAAGATCAGCGTCGTCGAGGCCACGTCGATGCGGTCTCCGTCCTGCAGCAGCGTCCGCCCGATCGGGATCCCGTTCACCGAGACGCCGTTGGTCGAGCCGAGGTCGATCAGCTCGACGTCGCCGTCGGCGTACCGGAGCTCGGCGTGCCGGCGCGAGACGCCGGGGTCGTCCAGCCGTACGTCGGACTCAGCGGCTCGCCCGATCACGGTGACCGGGTGGGTCATGAAGTAGGCCATCTCCTCGCGGCCGACACCGATGATGAGGCGCGGTCGCTGGGGGAGTGCGCCGTCCGGCGCGGGCCGCGGTGCCCGGGCGACCGGGCGCTCGACCGGCGGCTGCACCGGAGGGTCGACCGGCCCGGCCGCGCTCGAGCTGCGTACTCGGAACACTCCGGTGCCGATTTCGGTGTGGTGCTCGAAGCCGACTTGCACGGGGCCGACGAACGAGTAGCCCGCCTCGGCGGCGTGCTCGCGCACCATCGCGGCAAGCTCGGCACCGAGCGGCTCGGTCCACTCCTCGATCCGGTGGTAGTCGTGGTCGCCGAGCTCGACCACGTACTCGTTGGGGGCCAGGATTCGATCCGGCCCGACTACCGACCGCCGATCGTCGGCCTCGCGTTGCAGGGCACCGGCGATCTCGACCGGCTGGACTTCGCCCTTGAAGACCTTGGCGAACGCGCCTTCGACGAGGCCGCCGAGGCGTCGTTCGAAGGCTTGCAGGACTCCCACGAAGCGTCCTTTCCCGCACTCTGAACCCGATCGTATCGGGGCCGGCCGGGGTGACCCTGCGTGCTAGCGTGAGCGTCCCCATCGGGCGAGTGGCGGAATGGCAGACGCGCACGGTTCAGGTCCGTGTGTCCGTAAGGACGTGGGGGTTCAACTCCCCCCTCGCCCACCATATCTTCGCAGGTCAGAGCGCTATGGCGGCTCGAAAATAGGCCGACTTCTACCGAACTTCTACCGGAAGTCGTGGCGTGACTTGCCGGCTCGCGCCGGTCGCGCCCTACGTCAGCTCAGTTCTCAGGTCGAGCCCAGGGCAGTTCTTGAAGACGCCGTCGTGTGCGACGAGCGGAATCTCCCAACGAACGGATGTGGCGGCGATCCACAGGTCGCCATTGTGGTTCTTCTGATGGAGCGGATGTCCTGTCCGCAGACATTCGAGTCGTAGCTCGGCGTAAGCCCAAACCGTGGCGTCATCCACGGGGAGCACGCCGACCCGGCGGACCAATCGCTCGAGCTCATCGAGGCGCTTCTGCTGCCAACCCGCTTGGAGAGCGCCGAACCGCACCTCGCCGACGACCTGGAAGGGGACGGCAAGCCGGGCTCGCACCAAGTGTTTCCGGTAAAGCGCCGGTAGCCGGGACCGGGGGTTGAGTTGGGCGCTGAATATGTTGGTGTCCAGCAGGACTGTGCCGTCGCTCACTCTCGAAGAGCGTCGACGAAGGCTTCCCACTCCTCGTCAGTGAGGTCGGCAATCGAGAAGGACTCGTCCTCGCCCCAGGGCTCGACGTCGGCCATGAGGACGCTGAGCACAGGTGATTGCCAATAGGAGGCCTTGGCGACTTCCAAGTCGTTAGGCGCGGCGTGCTGCTCGAACATCTTCGCGGTCTCCCTGGCTGATCAACTCTCACACCAATGTAACGCCGGAACGCCGTCCTCAGGCGATTGTCTGCGCCGCCGCCGGAGCGCGAGTCCTATTGCGGCAGTACCAACGCGGCGATCGTGCGTGCAGCGTCGCTGTCGAGCGTCGGCGAGACGTGGCTGTAGATTCCGAGCGTGATCGCGATGGTGGAGTGACCGAGGCGCTCCTGAACGACCCGCGGGTGAACGCCGCTCTCCAACGCCAGCGTCGCCCAGGTGTGGCGCAAGCCGTGCACGGTTAGCCGCGGTAGCCCGTACCGTCGGACCTGTCGCTCGAAAGTCGCGCTGACCGCGTCCGGGTGCAGCGGCTCCCCGCTCGGCAGCCGGAACAGCAGGTCGCGATCGGTGAAGTCGGCGCCGACAAGAAGTCGCTGCTCGTTCATCTCGCGCCGGTGTGCGCGCAGTGCCGCGACGGTGCCGTCATCGAGGGTGATCGCTCGCCGTCCGCGGTCGGTCTTGGGCTCCCCGATTGTGACGTTGCCTCGGATCTGGATCACCGTCTGAACGATGCGAACGCGGCCGGTTTCGAGATCGACGTCGCTCCACCGCAGACCGAGCGCCTCCCCGCGGCGCAAGCCGGTCGTTGCGAGCAGCACCCACAGCGCGTGGTAGCCGCCGCCCTCGTCTTTGCTGAGGGTGAGGAACCCGCGGAGGGTCGCGGCGTCCCAGGCTTGGATTTCGGCGGCGTGGGAGCCGCGGGGCGGATCGGCCACGTCGGCTGGGTTGCGGGCCAGCCTGCCCCAGCGCACGGCGTCCTTGAACGCCCGGTGCAGGATCGTGTGGACGTAAGCAACCGTCCGCGGCGACAGGCCGATCGTCGGCAGGTCATCGCTAGGCCCGGTCGCCGGGCGACGCCGTAGCAAGGTTGCGAGCGTGTCCTTGGTGATCGCGGATGCCTCAGGGATTTCGGCGCGCAGCCGCTTGGCGGTCGTGCTCAGGCTCATCCCAGCCGCCCGTAGCGCCAGGGCGCGGTCGACGACAGCTGACGAGTAGCCGGCGCCTGCTCGGGAGGACGGTCGACGGCCGGAGATCAACAGCTCTGCGTACAGCGCGTTCAGGGTGCCGGCGTCGACGCGGGTGATCTTGGTGCGGCCGATGTGGTCGATGACGTGCAGGCGCATGTTGCGCTGGTAGGAGTCGTGGGTGGACGGGCGTACCTGACGCCGCATCGTTATCAGCCATTCGGTCAGGAACTCGCCGAGGGTCTGTTGGGTCGGGACGACGTATTCGCCGCGGTCGAGTTTGGAGAGCAGATCGACCCGGGCCCGTTCGGCTTCGCGTTTCGTCGTGTACCCGGAGTGCCACCGCTGGCGCCGGTGGCCGGTCGCGGGGTCGGGGTCGAGTTCGAGCTTGACGTAGTACCGGCTGCCTTTTTTCACGATCGACCCGCGCATTTACTTCTCCTCGGGTTTGGTGGCTGCCGGGAGGACGTCTTCGCCGGCGCGGTGAGCCTTCATCTGTAGGTATGCCTGGGGTCCGACGTTTTTGAGTTCGGTGCCGAAGGCGGCGAGGAACTCGGCGATCTCGTCGAGGCGGTCGCCGTAGTCGCGGGCGAGGGCGAGCAGTCGGCGTTTGCGCCAGGTGCGGAAGTGTGGGTACCAGTTATTGGCGGTGCCGCCGGGGCCCCAGATCGCGGCGAGTGTCTGCTCGGCCTCCTCCGGACTGGTCAGCCCGATGGCGGCGAGCCGCTCGTCGAGTTCGTTGAGTTCTCCTTCGCTGCCGAGCACCGCGGCGTACAACTCGCGGACCGGTCGTTCGGTGTCGGCCAGGTAGCGGTCCTCGCGCTCGTCTGTCGGCGGCGGGATGAAGAAGTAGACGATCGGTACGCCGAACACGACGGAGAGCAGATACAGCTCGTGGGCGTCGAAGCGGCGACGCCGGCCGCCTTCGAATCCGCGTTCCATCGCCGAGATGGATGCTTGCGGCAGTTCGTGCCCGGTCAGCTGCGCCAGCCGCTGCGCGACGCCTTCCTGGGTCCAGCCTTGCCGTTGCCGGATGGTGCGCAGGTTGTAGGAGACCACCGCATTCACATCCAGGCCGCCGGACGACCGAAACGATAGGGCCGTCTTCGTTGCGCGTCGTCGCGCCACAGAACCTCCACTCGTTCACGTTGTACTTGACAACCGTGTTGTTATGGTAGCGACAATGCCACACGGTTGTGATGTACAGCGAGGTGACATGATGCTAGACGATCTCCCCCCATTCCTCACGGTCGCGCAGACCGCGACCGCCCTGCAGCTGGGCCGGTCGAAGGTCTACGAGCTCACCGTGGAATACGACCGGTCCGGCGGTGAGTCCGGGCTGCCCTTCGTGTGGTTCGGCTGCCAGAAACGCATCCCGCGCGCGGCGCTGGCCGCGTTCATCGAACGCGTCCTGACCGGCCGCCCCGCGACCGAAGCGCAGCCCGCCACCTGACCACTCGCCGCCGCCCGACCGCGGCACTCGATCCCTCCCGCGCCTCGATCGCCGGACAGATCAGCAACCTCCACACCAATGCACCTGAAGGTGAGGACGCCGCCGTCATGCTCTCGATCGGAAAATGCCAAAACCTCGGTTACTACGAGCGCGAGGTCATCGACGGCCGCGAGGACTACCTGTCCGAAGCCGGGACCGCACCCGGCGCCTGGGTCGGAACTCTGGCCGCCGCTGACGGGTTGACCGGACCGGCCGAGCGGGAGGCGCTCGCCGCCGCGTTCGCCGGCCAGCACCCGGCCGGCGGTCGATTGACCGAACATGGCACGACGGTCACCGGGTTCGATCTGACCCTGTCCCCGTCGAAATCGGTGTCGCTGCTGTGGGCGCTCGGCAGCGAGCATGATGCCGCCGAGGTCGAAGCCGCTCTGTACGCCGCCCGCGCGCAGGTCGAGACCTACCTCGAGCAGACCGCCTGCGCGGTCCGCCGAGGGCACGCCGGCGCGCAGCACCGAACCCGGCAGCGGCTTCCTCGGGGTGGTGTTCCGGCACCGGACCAGCCGGCTTGGTGATCCGGGCATCCACCTGCACTGGGTCGTGTTCAACGTCACCGAAGGCCCGGATGGGCGGCGGACCGCGTTGGACGCGCGGCTGCTCTATGACGAGCGGTACACCGCCGAGGCGATCTTCCAGGCCGCGTTGCGCCGCGAGCTGACCGTGCGGCTCGGGGTCGTGTTCGACGAGATCGACCGGCACGGCGTCGCCGAGGTCGCCGGTATCTCCCCGGCGATGCGCCGCGCGTTCTCCCGTCGCCGGGTCGAGATCGTCGCCGAGATGGACCGCCTCGGCGCGCACACCGGCCGCGCAGCCCGGATCGCCACCCTCACCACCCGCAAACCGAAGCCCAAGGGAGTATCCGAGGCACAACTGCGGGAACAGTGGCGGACCCGGGCGCTCGACGCCCGGTTCGACCTGTCCCAGGTGGTCCGCGTCCCCCGCACCCCGATCCTGCGGGTCAGTGACGAGGAGATCGCCGTCGCCGTGACGAGCGAGCACGCCAGCTACGACCGCGGTGACGTGATCCGCGCCGTCGCCCGCGCCGCCCGCCAAGGCGCGACCGTCACCGACATCCTCACCCGAACCGACGCCTACCTCGCCGGTGACCTGGCGATCCCGCTCGGCGACGACCGCTGGACGACACCGGAGATCCTCGAGCTGGAAGCCCGCGTGGTCGCGCTCGCCGCAGCAGCCGCCCGACCCGCGGCTGACCGCAGACCCGCAGGCAGTCATGGCGGCCGTTGCGGATCGCCCGTCACTGTCCACCGAGCAGCGACACATGGTCGAGCCAGCTGTGCAGCAGCGGTCGACGTATCGATGTTGTCGTCGGGCACGCCGGCACCGGCAAGACGTTCTCACTCGACGCCGTCCGCGACGCGTTCGAAGCATCCGGGCACCGGGTGATCGGCACGGCGCTCGCCGCCCGCGCCGCCCGGGAACTGACCGCCGGATCGGGCATCCCCGCCACCACCGGACACGCCCTGCAACGAGGCCTCGCCACCGGTCAGCGTCCAGCTTGCGACCCGGCGACGTGCTCGTCGTGGATGAGGCAGGGATGCTCGGCACCCGGCTACTCGCCAGCCTCGCCACCGAGGCGGCACGCGCCGAGGCCAAGCTGATCCTGGCCGGCGACCCGAAACAACTCCCCGCGGTCGAGGCCGGTGGTCTGTTCACCGCACTGTCGAACCGCTTGCCGCGCGTCGAGCTCGTCGAGAACCGCCGCCAGCACGACCCGGAAGAACGTCTCGCCGTCACCGCGCTGCGCCACGGCCACGCCCGGTTCGCCGTCCGGCACCTCGATCGCGGCGGCCGCGTCACCGTCGCGACCAACAGCGACGCGCTGCGCGAGGAGATGGTCAATGACTGGCTCACCCACCGCGAGAACGGCGCCGACGCCGTCATGGGCGCTGTCCGGCGCGCCGACGCGGCAGACCTCAACATCCGCGCGCACAACCGGCTCGAAGCCACCGGGCAGCTCGGCCCGCTCGTCGCACTCGTCGACGACCGACGGTTCTGCATCGGCGATCAGGTGCTCGCCGGGCGCAACCGCTACGACCTCGGCCTGATCAACGGCGACCTCGGCGTCATCACCGGCATCGTCGCTGAGGACCCCGCGATCCGGCTGCGCATCGGTGACCGTGAGGTCGAGGTGCCGATGGACTACGTCACCGACGACCTGTCTCACGCCTACGCCCGCACCGTCCATAAGACCCAAGGACTGACCTGCGACGTCGCGCTGCTGCTCGGCGACGACAGCCTCTACGCCGAACTCGGCTACACCGGGCTCACCCGCGGCCGGACCCACAACCACCTCTACGCGGTCGCCAGCAGTCTCGACGTCGGTGAGGACGGCACCCACGACCTGGCCCACGTCATCGCTGCGCTCGAGGTCAGCCGGGCCAAGACCGCCGCCATCGACATTCTCGACGCACCCGAGATCGCATGACCCGCCCCACGGCCAACCGGTCCACTGGGGTCGATGGCATCGACCTGATCATCGCGCTCCTGCTCAGCGCCGTCCTCGCCATCGGCCTTGCGCAGTGGCTGATCGGTAACCTCGCCGCACTGCTCGGCCGCGCCAGATTGCTGCACGCCAGCCTGATCGAGGCGGTCAGCTCGCTGCCCGCGATGACCCATCACCTCGGCGATCCCGCTCTCGCCTGGCCTGCACGGGTACGCGGAAACCTGCCCGGCCCCATCCCGTACTGGACCGCCACCGCGCTCGTCATCGCCGCGCTCATCGCTGTGGCGCTGGCCGCCTTGTCCTTCGCCAGTCGGCACCGTCAGGTACCGATCGACAAGCGACGCCGCCTGGGGGTGGCCACCCAACCGCGACTGGCGACCCGCCGCGATCTCACGCCGCTCTACACCCGCAAACCAACAGTCAACCGGTTCGTCCTCGCCCGCACCGGCCGGGGCTACCTGTCTACAGAAGCGATGGGCGACCGTGGCCGGCGCGGCGTCGCCGGCGCCGTCGCCGTCTTCGGGCCCAGCCAGTCCGGCAAGACCACCGGCCTGATCACCGGCGTCAGCGCCTGGACCGGACCGGCGATCGTGTCCAGCGTCAAAGCCGACCTGCTCCGCGCCACCATCGACGCCCGCCGCCAACGCGGTGAGGTCCGAGTGTTCGACCCGCTCGGCGTCACCGGCCTGCCCAGCAGCACCTGGAGCCCGCTGCGCGCCGCCCGCACCCTGTCCGGTGCTGTCAACGCCGCCGCGATCCTCGCCCGCACCGGCGCCGACGACCACACACCCGGCGAGAAGTTCTGGCGCGGTCAAGCCGAACAACTCCTCGCCGGCATGCTCTACACCGCCGCCAACACCGACGGCCACACGATGCGACACGTCGTCCGGTGGGTGCTCGACCTCGACCGACCCGGCGACGGCAACGGCGGCACCCTCGCACCACTCGTCCGGCTGCTCACCGATCACGACGACCCACAGGTCGCACTCGCCGCCACCCAAGTCCAAGGCTGGCTTCACGGCCAGTGGAGCAGCGACCCGCGCACCACCAGCAGCGTCTACGCCACCGCCCGCAACGCCGTCTGGCCCTGGGCCGACCCCGCAATCGCGGACAGCGCGAACGACTGCCAGCTCACCCTCGACTGGCTACTCGGCGGCAACAACACGCTCTACCTCGTCGCACCTCTCGGTGACGACACCCGCATCGGCCTGGTGTTCGCTGCGGTCCTGCATGACCTGATCAGCGACGCGTTCACCGCATACAACCGTCGTGGCGTGCCGCTCGACCCTCGGCTGCTCGTGGTCTGCGACGAAGCAGCCAACACACCGCTACCAAAGCTGCCGCAATGGGCAGCCACCGTCAGCGGAGCCGGTATCCAACTCGTCACCGTGTGGCAGTCACGGGCACAGCTCGACACCACCTACGGCCGCGACGCCGACAGCGTCCTCACCAACCACCGGAGCAAACTGTTCTACCCCAGCGGGTTGACCGACACGACGACCACCGACTACCTGAGCGTTCTCGTTGGCAACGAACACGTCCGCGCGGACCTGACCCGTCGCCAGCTGCTTGATCCGGGCGGCGGCCAGGAAGCGCAGCGGGTCGCGACCTCAGTGCCGTACGCGCCGGCCGACCTACTACGCCGCCTACGGGTTGGCGACGGACTTCTCGTTCACGGGGAACTGCCACCGGCATGGATCAGGACACACGACCGCGAACAATAAGATCCACTCGGTTCGGAAGATCGACCCGAGCAAACCCTGCCGAGCCGGTGTTCTGGTCGGCGGCTGAATCTTTATGGACTCTGGGACGCCGTGGCCGCGCGTGCCCTCAAGCCCGGCCGCTAGTCGGTCGACGAGTCGGGTATGAGCGGTCGCTGGGTCGCCTGCCTGCTGTTGACGGGTACTTGTCTCTCGGCGTGTGGTGGCGGGAGCGTTGTGGGCGATCCGCCTAGCCGCCCCAACCTCGCTGCGTGTACAGCGATGAATGTTGTTATTAGCTCCATCGGCGTGGACTTCCGAGCCCACGGCCAGGGCTTCGTGTCGACGAGTGTCGTTGCCGAGCACCTTCGCCGTGACGCGGTTGAACTCGATCAACTTCAGTGGACGGATCCAACGGTCAGTCGATCGGTGCAAAACTACGCCGCGCGACTCCTTACCTACTCGACCAGGCTCAAACGTGGACACAAGAAGGTTCTGTACAGCTCAGATCTGAGCAAGGCGCCCAAGGGCCTGCTCGCACTATGTGCCTCGACTTCGACGCCGTCCGGATAAGGCAGGAACGTTGGTGCGAGTGATCAGCGTGCGCCAGCATGAGTGATGAGTTGGCCTGCCGCGTGGACCCGCTGAACCCGGCGAAGAAGAACGAACTGAGTTTGCCAGGTAGGTCGAGCGCTCCGACCCTCACCGCGGTTACCGAGCAACCCAGGGATACCGAGGGTGAAGGGGGTCCCGCATGCGTGCCCTCTGCCACAGGTAGTTCGCGACAAGCAACAGCGCCATTCCGACGGCGATGCCGACGATGGCCAGCACGCTCAGAACGCGTCGATCCGCAGGACTGCCAAAGGTCAGCCCAGCACCAACGATTCCGTTGATTATCAAGAGCAGTATCCCGAGCGTCATCATGGCGAGCACGGCTCGGGCAAGTCGATTCGCGGCTCTCACGCCCCAATGATCGCGCATGAAGTGCTTCGTTCTGCTCGGTCAACGTCCTTGTCGCAAAAGAAAAATAACAGGTAGGCACTTCTCCTCGCCTAACGGCGGTGACGAGCCGTCGCGGTGACGATGATGCCAATACCGAGCGTTAGTGCACCCACGACCGCCAGCGCCTCAGTCGGCAGGCCAGTAAACGGGAGCGTGACAGAACCGAACGACAGAGCAGCGACCCCAAAGAGACCAGGGTGCGGGTGATCCGCATCCACGCCAGCGGTCGCGACCAGCACGCAAGCAACGCACGGCCGCCGAGGCGGTCGACCAGCGCGCGTTAGTGTTAGTGGTCCGATCGCCGCATGCGAGTTGATTGTGAACTTCACTGTTGCGCGTCCTGCGGCATTGGTGAAGCCGATGGTTTGAGCGGCGAGCTCGCTTCCGCACCCGTCGCCGTTCGCCTCACTTCGTCGAGCACACTCAGAAAGGAAGACCTTCTCTCCGCTCGGAAACCCACGAACCCGGACAGTGACCTGCTCCCCGTCGCGAAGGCCACTAGAAGGGTTGACTGAAACGGTCGGCTTCGGGTGCGGTGCCGCCGCGGACGCGGACGCTGGCAACCACAGCGCGACGAGGCTCAGCAGCACCGCGGTGCCTGCTCCACGCCAACCCAATCGCCTCACAATCGAAAAGACGACGCAGCACGGTGAGAGGTTGGACGCCGGTCGCGGCGGCCGTCAATCAAAGGACTTCGCAGCCGTCTCGACGAAGGGTGCATCCTGTCCAGCAGAACGCCGGGTAGTGCGGGGGAACGGCACATTTGTTCGTCGTGCGGGTGACCTAAGAAGACGCCTGCGGCAGACTTCGACCATGCCCGCGATTACTGGTCGGCTTGGCCTGATTCTCACCGTCCGTGATCCGACGGTGAGTGCCACCTGGTACCAGAACGTCTTCGGCTTCGAAGTGACCGGACGGCAGATGGACGTCGAGGGTCGAGTCGAGCAGATCTGCCTTCAGAACGGCCACTCCGGCTTCACGCTCTGTCTGCTAAGCCACGGCCAGAACAGCAGTCACCCCTTCAACGAGGCCCGGACGGGCCTTGATCACGTTGAGTTCTTCGTTTCATCGGAGGATGAGTTGGACAGTTGGGCGAGTTGGCTCGACGGCCTGGACGTCGGTCACTCAGGTGTGAAGTCTCCCTCCTACACCGCGAATCGGATGATCACGTTTCGGGATCCAGACAACATCCAGCTCGAACTGTTTTGGGAAGGACCGACTGCGTGAGACCACGAGTCGGTCTTGCCGGAGACGACGCGCGAGCGGTACTTAGGAGCAATGTGCGACTGCTGCCAGTACCGACTCGTAAGCACCCGCGATATCTCCGTGCGTTGTTCTGATGATCCGCGCGCGTGGCCTTGTTTTCAGAAGGAGATCAAGTCGGTCATACATTTCCATTAGCTCGGCATTGCCACGGATCATCTCGGACGCCTCGCGGTGATGGGTGGCAAGTTCGGCGTCTGAGGCACGGGAGTGGAAGCGGGCCAGAGCGTTCTCACGAGTGTCCATGAGGACGATTTCGCAGAAACAGGCCGCCGCCTCGTCGGCTGCGGCTTCCAACGCGTCAAGGAACTCCGGACGGCCGAGATATTGCGGCACAACTACATCATGGCCCTCGTGCAGGTGCACATCGACCATCGCCAGCGCCATCTTCCGGGCGAAAAGGCCTGACTCCGTCGATCTGTCCTGCCAATGCCCGATGAGTCGGCGGATGCCATCCACCTCGAGACAGAAAGCCAGCGGATGGTCGTCGATGTAGCGGCGAGCGACGCTTGACTTTCCCACACCTGGCGGCCCGTTCAGCAAGATGAGTCGGGCCATCTCGCCAGCGTAGAACCCGCCGACGCTGTCCTGTAGCGCCGGATCCCGAGCGTTGCCTTTGCGTGTGCCGGGCGCTCTGTAACGGCCGTTCTGTGGCTGATCTGCGACGCCACGGTTGCGACTGCGGATCGCCGCGGACTTCTACCGGAACTTCTACCGGACCGGTAGAAGCGGCTCAATGTTGATCACCACGCCTTAGCAAGATCGAAAACAAAACCGCAGGTCAGAGCGCGTGTGCGCACCTGGAGCGGACACGGGCAGCACCCTTGGTTCGGAGTTCAACTCCCCCCTCGCCCACCATCTCAACGCACCTTCGCGGCACGTCCCGATGTACATCGAGCACGCTAGGCACAACGCCGGGGGGCGCAATGGACCGGATTCGTTCCTACCAACTCTCGCTGGTCGTTGGCCTGCTTTGCGTCGCAGTGTTTGCGACAATGTCAGCCGTCAATGCGAGTCCGGTGCAGCACAACCCATCGCCACTCGGCGATCTGGCGCTGAACTCAGTTTCGGTCGCTCCGGCGAGCACGTCGGCGTGGGCGGTCGGGAACTCGATCAGTGACGGCGTGAGCGGCAGCATCCTGCACTTGAAGGCCGGCCGCTGGAAACCCGTCGCCTATACGTCAGCGACCGGCCAGGTCCACCTCAACGGCGTCGCAGCCGCAAGTGCGCACGCGGTCTGGGCGGTTGGTGACGTGCAGGGCGCGACCTCGACGTCGGCGCTAGTCCTGCACTCGACGGGTGGGGCGTTCGGTCCCGCGTCGCTTCCCGGCACGGCGGTGGGTACGACGCTCGTCGATGTTGCCGCCTCGTCGGCAACCAACGCGTGGGCAGTGGGCAACGACACCGCGAACGGCCTGGTCCCGGTGGCTTACCGCCTGGTCCGCGGGAAATGGACCACCGCGGCCTTACCGCACCTGCCGGCGGAGTACCAACTCGAGTCCGTGACGACGTCGGGCCCGACCAACACCTGGATCCTCGCCCCGGGGCCTGCCAACGGTCAGGCGGCTCTGCTGCATTGGAACGGCAAGAAGTGGTCTAAGTCGACCCTGACGGCAATGCCGAAGACCGGGGATGCGATCGCGATCGCAACTGCAGGTTCGGGCAGCACGTGGGTGGTCGGTTTCACGCAAACCTCGCCAACGAAATCATTCTCCTCACACTGGAATGGCAAGCGGTGGTCAGCGGTGGCGGTGCCGAGCGCCGCGACCGAGCTCCTCGACGTCGCAACGGGCGGCACGACGGCAGTCGCTGCCGGCAACGGTAAGTCGGGCCCCGTGGCCGTGCGTTTCAGCAAGGGAAAATGGCGCGCCGAGCGCACCGACAGCCGCGGTCACGACGCGCAACTGCACGGCGTCGGGGTCTCGTCGAAGCTTGCGGTCGCGGTTGGGTCCGACCTGTCCGGCGGTCAGTTCATGCCGCTGATCGATATCCGGTCGGGTGGGCACTGGAAGCGTTCGCCCGCCTGAGGCGGCACGTCAGTGGGTCGTGAACTTCAGCGTCACCGACTTCGTCGTACCGCTTGAATTCGTTGCTGAGACGACCACCCGGTCGTGACCGGGCTCAAGGGCGGTGCCGGCGCCCAGCTTGCCGTCGATGTACTCCTTGGTCCTGCCCCGCGCTACGTGCAGCCTGATGATGTGGATCTGGCGGTAGTGCCCGTGCTTGCGCTCGCTGAAGCTCAGTGACACGGCCGTGGACTCGTTGACCGAGAAGGAGAACACCGTCCCGCCGGCCGGTTTGTGCCTTGGATTGGTCTCGGGGTTGTGGGCGCCCAGCGACCAGGAGCGGTGCGACTGCCTCACCTTGGACAGCACCGGACCCGGCTGAGCGAAGACATACGCGGCGCCGGTGTCCGATGGGGTGTCCGGCGCACCGACCACCACCACCCCGGGTTGGACGGCGGTGGCGCTGCCGAACGAGTCGTTCGCCTCCCCGTCCGTGGCGCTCAACTCGAAGGACTCGGTGGCATCCCGCCATCCGTTGCCCGGCTCTCTGTAACCGTACGCCGCGCCCTGGCGGCTATTGGCACCGATCGTGTGACCTATGGCACCGAGCACGATGGTCGAGCCTGACAAGGAAACGCTGCTACCGAGCCCGTCCTCGCTGGTGCCGTCGTTCGATGCGAGCTCCGCGACCTGATGTACCACCTTCGAGCTCTTCGGTCCCCAGCCATGACGGGGCTCGGTGAAGACATCCGCAACCCCCTCGTTCTCGTTGCCGCGGACCTCGTGGTCGGGCGCTCCGACCACAACCGTGCGTCCTTCCTCTGAGACCGAGAACCCGAACTCGTCAACCGGGGCGGTGTCGTCTCCCTGCAGGGTTCGGGTTTGTGTCAGGGACTTCCAGCCGTGCGTGGGCTTCACGAACACATCGGCGACACCTGCTCCGGGGTGGGCGAAGGCGCCGATGACGACCGTGTCGCCGCTGACTGCGACGCTGCAGCCGAATCCGTCATCGACGCCGCCGGATGAGTCGGTGAGCGTGGCGGCCTGCGTTCCGGACTTCCAGCCCGTCTTCGACTCGGTGAAGACGTATGCGGCGCCCTCGAGCTCGTTGCCCTTGATGGTTCGTCCTGACGCCGCGGCGACGATCGTCGAGCCTGACAGGGCGACGGCGCCCCCGAGGTCGTCGAAGGTCGCGCCGCCCTTGGCGGTCAGGGTCGCGGTCGGGTGGGAGGTCGCGTGCCAGCCGCCGTGCGGCTCGGTGAACACGTACGTCGCGCCCTGGTCGGTATTGCTGCCCACCGTCTGGCCGGACGCGCCGACCAAGATCGTCGCGCCTTTGATCGCGACCGACTGCCCGAATCGTGCGCCGGCGGCGGACGTCGGTGGCGGGGTCAGCTTGACCGGATGCACGCCAGCGCGCCAGCCGTGCAATGGACGGGTGAAGACGTAGACGGCTCCACTTCCCTGACCGGGCGCGCCGACCACGAGCGTGCGCCCGGACGCGGCGACGGCTCCGCCGTACCGGTCGTTGGCAACAACGCCAGGAGCATGCAGCCGAAACTGGCGAAGGTCAGTCGCGGATGTGGACATTCCATGCCCCGGTACGGCGGTCGCCGTTGGCATACCGCACACCAGGGCGACGGCCCACACCAACCCGGCGGTCCGTGGTGCAGCCATCGTCTCCTCCTACTTGTCCCGGCACCTCGCCGATTCATTGCGATGATGACGACGGTTCGGGCCGGGTGTAAACAGGCGGCTCGCGTCGATCGGGGCGCGGCTCGTGAGCAGCCAGGCGCGCGATCTCAGCGGCGCTCGACTCCGTCAAGGCCCGGTCACGTTGCCGCATCCGTCATCTTCTGGATGTTCGCGGAGATGGCCGCATCGGTGATCGCCAGCTGCTCCTTGGGGCTGTACATGACGAAGTCGGTGCCGGCGATGGCACTCGGCGCGTGCCCCGCGGCATGTAGAAGGCGTCACCGGCGGCGTAGGTCTCTTCGCGGCCGTCGGTGTACGTCACCGTCATTTCACCGGTGAGTACGTAGCCCCAGTGCGGGCACTGGCACGCGTCGTCGGGCAGACCTTTGAGCAGAGGTGCGAGCGAGCTGTTCTCGAGGATCGTCGTGAAGTTGACCGTGTA
This sequence comes from uncultured Actinomycetota bacterium, assembly GCA_963770565.1. Classification (GTDB taxonomy): domain Bacteria; phylum Actinomycetota; class Actinomycetes; order JAFAQI01; family JAFAQI01; genus DATAUK01. The sequence continues at coordinate 753,505 of CAVYQE010000002.1, read as the reverse complement.
GTCGTCGAGGTGGGCGAAGCGGTCGATGGCCGGTCCGGACTCACGGCGTTCCGGGGCGCTGTCCTTGGAGGTCTTGGGCATGGCTGTGCTCCTCAGTGTCGATGGTGTGGAGGTGGCTGTCTCGGTGAGGCGCTAGGACCGCGGGGTCGCAACGCCGATGATGCCCGGCTGGACGAACTTCGGGACCTTGGGAAGTTGCCAGTCACGAACTGTGGCGACGTCAAAGCCGGAGCGGGTCAGCGTTTCGAGCGTTGGCCGATTGCAGTCGCAGTGGACGACGATGCGGTTGAGCCAGTTCATCCGGTCTTGGCCACGGGCGCGGTCAGGGTCGGGCGAGCGGACGTGCTCGACGAGGATCAGCTGGCCGTTGGCGCGGAGCACTCTGCGAATCTCCCGCGCGGCTCGCGGCTGGTCGTCCACTCCACACAACACGAGCGTCGAGACCACAGTGTCGAAGCTGTCGTCCTCGAACGGCAGGTCTTCGGCGGGAGCGCGCAGCACCATGGCATCGATGTTTCCCGCGGCGGCCCGCCGCTCGAGCCGCCGCAACATCGACGGGTCCGGCTCGGTCAGCGTCAGAGAGCGGATGTTGGCCGCCTGGTAGTAGGGCAGGTTCGCTCCGGTGCCGCCTCCTACCTCGAGCACGTCGCCATGTGCTTTGCTGATGAGCTCTTCCCGCAGGGCGGCGAGGCCGTGACGCTCGAGCCCTTTGGTCTGCCTGTCGTAGGTCGCGGCGAAGAACTTCCGGCTGATCGCCATGGTCTGTACCCTCCGTTTCGTCGGTTGTTGCCGGGACGTTACGGACGGTCGAGGAGCCGTGTCCTGGGGCGATTGCCCCATCTTTACCGGCTTTCTCGCGGGTCTGCCGCGATCACTTGGGTGCCGACGGCAGGAATCGGCCCCCGAATGAGGCGACCGGAATCGGTCAGGCTGACTCTGAATCGAGCAACCCGTGCTGGACCGCGAACAAGCTGGCCGCCGCTCGACTGGTCGCGCCGATCTTCACGTAGATGTGCTCGATGTGATTGCGCACCGTCTTCGGCGCGAGGACGAGCTGCGCCGCGATCTCCTTGCTGGTCGAGCCGCGGGACAACAGCCGAAGGACGTCGAGCTCGCGGGCAGTGAGCCCGGCCGGTCCCTCGCGGCGGCGCGGTACCCGATGACCGGCGGCTGCAAGGACCGACTCGACCAGATCACTGTCCATCCGGCCCGCCCTGACCTCGGCCCGCAACTCGGCGGCGGCAACGTCTCCTGAAATGGCGGGACGGTGTGGTCGAGGTTCGCGCATCGCTTGATAGGCATCGGCGGCGGCGAGCAGCCGCGCCGGTCGGCTGATGGCGCCACCGGACAGCCCACGCGGGTAGCCCGAGCCGTCGAGTCGCTCGTGATACTGGACCGCGACCTCGGCGAGTGGTGCGAGGGCCGCAGACTGATGCAGCATCCGCTCCGTGATGTACGGATGCATGCGGACCCGCTCCCATTCGCCTGCGCCGAGTTGTCCAGGCTTGTCCCAGATCGCGTTCGACACCCCGAGTCGGCCAAGACCACACACCAGGCCGGCGCGACGGACGAGCGCACGAGTGTCCGAGTTGAAGCCAGCGATCGTCGCTGCTTCACCAGCAAGGGCGGCCACGGCTCGGGCGTGCCCAAGTGTGTACGGCGACTTCAAGTCGACGAAGTCTGCGATGGCGCCGAGAGCGGTCTCGAACTGCTCGGCGTCGAGGCAGACCAGTAGCGCTGGTTCGGCGCCGATCACGGTGTCCCAGGTGTGGGCATCGAGGTCGGCCAGGATGCCTTCGGCGTGCTCACCGAAGGTGCGCGAAAGCTCGGGATCGAACTGGGTGCCGGCCCGCTTGGTCGCTAGCTCGGTGGCAGCGCCGACGCCGCCCACCCGGTGCGCCACCTCGACGAACTCGGCGAGCTGGCTGACCCGCGAGGCGATGGGAATCGCGTCGCCGCTCAGCTCACCCGGCCAGCCCTTGCCGTTCCACTGCTCATACGACCCAGCGACTGCTCGCTGCACCGATTCAGGCAAGCCGAGTTCGACGGCGAGCTGCTTCGCCAGCGCGGCGTGAGCGGTGATCATGCCGTCGAGTTCGCGATGCCCCGACAGCACGAACTCCATCCCGACCCGGAAGCGATGCAGCGGCGGGTTGCCACCGCCGAGCATTCGCAACATCGCCAGGGCACCGCTCACCGAGCCGAGCTCGTGGTCGTACTTTCCGGCCTTGAGCGCGATGTCGTCGCCGAACCACTTGGCCTGCTCGTGCGCGTCGGAGTGGCAGCCCACGTTGACCAGCAAGGCCGAGTAGTAAACGACCGACCGCTGGTCCTCGCCGAGTCCGATCAACTCGGCGAGCCGCAACGCGATCAGGCACTGTCGCAGGACGTGCTCCATCGGCTGGCCGAAGCCAAGGTCCACTCCGAGAGAAAGCGCGGCCACCAGTTCGGCCAGCCGGATCCGCGGCGGATCGCTCACGCTCGTATCGTCCCTGCCGGACCGCGGACGCTGCAACCAGATGCGGCGCAACACCGGACCCTGGGCTTGGGACTGTACAGCTTGACGGTCGCGGTCGCCCAGACAGTTGATCTCACGGAACTATCCCGGCACAACGTGGACCTCGTCGCCGACGCGGACCGTCCCGCCCCTGCCGACCGCCGTCCAGGCGCCCAACTGCCCGCCGTGGTGGCGGGCGAGCGTACGGAAGATCTCCCGGTCTTCGTTGAGGTCCGGCTGAGGTCGGGTGACCATCGTGCAGCGCATGCACGGCTGTTCGGCGTACAACTCCACAGCGCCGATCCGGAGGGTGGAGCGGCCGCACCACGTGTCCTCGAGCCACCCGTCGCTCGCGACGCCCACCAGGAGGTTCGGACGGAACCGGCGGACCTGCCAGTCGCCGTCCGGGTAGAGGGCGGTCGCGGTGCGCAGGCTTGCCGTGGTCAGGACGAGCAGTGACTGCGCGTCGACGAAGCGGCCTGCGGGCATCGTCCATTCGACGGCCTGGCTTGCGTCGTCGGTCGCGTCCGCAAAGTACTCGGCCTGCGCGGCCGAAGCGCCCACCGAGTTGACGAGGCGGACCGGCTTTCCGAGCCACTCCGACAGCGCCGCGTCGGTCTCGACACCAGGCCCTTGCCACATTTCGCCGGTCGGCAGGGTGATCACCGGCGCGCCGTCGGCGGCAAGGGTCGCCGCCGCAAATAGCAGTTGCGGCGCCCGGCGCGCGGTGAGGATCTTTCCGGTGGTCTCGTCGCGGATTCCCCAGCCCCGGTCGCCGCGTAGCCCGTCGGTCTCGATCTCCGCGCTGGACAGGACCTCGCCCTGCAGCGATTTGACCGGGTAGCGCACGAGGCCGATCAGCCGCATCGCCGGTTGCCCTCGGTATCAGGCATCTGAACCTCCAGACGGGGTGCTCGGCTGGCGGGACGGCTACGACTTGGGCCCTGCAAGATCGCGGACTCGACGCACGTGATGTCCGACCTTCGAGACCTGGATCGACGTACCGCCCTCCTCCGCATTCATGTCAGGCTGAACGGCGGGCATCGTAGTGCGCAAGGCCCGCGCTGGTACAGACGGTTCGTACACGCAGGGCTTATCGCGCCGCACGAAAACAAGCTGTCATCGACCATGGGTTTCCCGATGCGTTCTGGCGGTACGGTCAACGCATCCGGGGGATCCCGGGAGGTCTCATGAGCACCAATCGCCTGGCCGCACCGGCGCTGCTGCTTGTCGCAGCGGGCGGCCTCGTCGTCGGACTGGCAATTCCTGCCGCCGCGCATGAAGCAAGGACGTTGATCAACGGCAAGTCCATCGCCGTCCACTCGATCCCGGGTAATCGCCTCAAGCTCAACGCCGTGACCGGCAAACAGGTGAAGGAATCGACCCTCGGCGCGGTGCCAAGGGCAACGAACGCCACGCACTTCGGTGGTAAGTCACCAGGCCAGTTTCAGGGTCGGGTGATGTGGGCGCAGGTGGACCTGAGCGGCTCCATCGTGAGCCAGTCCGGCGGGATTCGGGTGGTTGAGGCGGCGACCGGTGAGTACCAGTTGGCGTTTCCGGTGAGCGTCGCCGACGCGGCAATCGAGGCGACCCTTCACAATGACGTTGCCGAGGCGGGTCAGTCGCTGGGCCTTGTCTCCGTCGCAGTGTGCGGCCGCAAGGCTGCTCTCGGCGAAGTCGCCTGCCTCACGTCTGACAAGAACAGCGTGCTCGTCCAGACTTGGTCGAGCGGAGGTTCCGGCGAGCCACAAGGTTTCTATATCTCGGCCATGCTTTGAGGTGGAACGACGACAAGAAGCTGTCCCCCGAACGCCGTGGATAACTCCACAGGTCGCGGGGCGGTCCTGGTCGCAATAAGTTCGCGGGCCCCTTCCGTTCAGCGCAGATTCAGAAGTTGTCCCCAGACACTGATGAGGAAGCGGCCGTGATCAGGGCGGTCGCCGGGGTAGCCCGATGCCCGTCGACGGATCGCGGAAAGGGAAGAGCCACTGCGCGCGATCCCGTCCCGCCAAGCGGACGAAGCGAACCGAGTTGGCTGAGTCGACCGGCGGCCAGCCCGCCCATGGTGGCGCGGTTGCGAGCCTCAATGAGCTGCTCGCGACGGCAGCCGGCAACGCGCATCGCGACGATCCGATCCTCGCGACCACCGGTGGCCCGGCCGGCAATGCCCGCCTGACCGCCTGGACCGGCCTGCTCCTCCTCGCGCTGTTCTTGGCCGAGACGTTCACGTTGGTCTCGGTGGGTCACTTCATCACCGCGCACATCCTGCTCGGGGCCTTCCTGATCCCGCTGGTCATCCTGAAGACGGCCACGACCGGCTGGCGGATCGCGCGTTACTACCTCGGCACCTCCGACTACCGGCAGGCCGGGCCGCCCCCGACCGCGTTGCGGTTGCTCGGTCCGCTGGTCATCCTCACCGGGTTGGCCGTCCTCGGCAGTGGTCTGGCGCTGATCGCCCTCGGCAAGTCGACCTTCACGACGATCGTCTCGATCGCCGGCTTCCAGATCAACGCGTTGACCATTCACCAGGCGTCGTTCGCGGCGTGGCTGGTCGTGATGGGGCTGCACGTCCTTGCCCGCACGGTCCCCGCCGTCAAGGTCGCGCTGGCCAAAGGGTCGGACGGTGCACATGTGCCAGGAGCGTCGGCGCGGGGCGTTGCCCTCGCGGTCACGCTCGCGCTCGGCGTACTGACGAGTGTGCTCGTCCTGCACTTCTCGGGCGGCTGGACCAATCACGTGGTCGAGCGTTTCCACCATCACCACTTCGGGTTCACGCCCGATGGCTGACCGCCGCGGTGGGCCGGTTGTCGTTCTGACCTGCCTCGTTGCGGCGGTGGCCTGCTCGTCGGCGGGCGCGAAGCCATCGGTACCGCCATCCTCGTCGCCTCCACCGAGCCCGAAGGCAAGCCACCGGCTCGTCGTACAGACGGCGCGGGCGCCCTGGCGGCTGCCGTCGCCGCTGTCCCGGCTGATCGTGGTGCCAGACGGGGCAGGCGCCATCCTTGCCGGCGGCCTGACGCCCGCGGACACATCAACGAACGCGGTGTCCCGGCTCGACCTCTCGACCGGCCGGATCAGCAGGATCGGCACTGTCCCCCAGGCATTTCACGACGCCGCGGGAGCGGTGATCTCGGGCCGGGTGATGATCTTCGGCGGCGGCTCGGCGGCCAGCACCAGCTCGGTCCAGGCGATTGCCAGGGCCGGCAGCCACCGTGGAGCGGTGGTCGGACACCTTCCGCAGCCGCGATCCGACCTGTCCGCGGTGACGCTCGGTGGCGCGGTCTATTTGCTCGGCGGATACACCGGTATCACCCCGCTCGCCGACGTTCTGCGGACGACCGACGGGACGACGTTCACCAAGATCGCGACGCTGCCGGTCACGGTCCGGTACGCCGCCGTTGCCGCGCTCGGGTCATCGATCTGGGTGTTCGGGGGCGAGCACGGCACCCGTCCGACCAGGGTCATCCAGCGAATCGATCCGACGACCGGGACCGCCAAAGTGGTCGGGCGGCTCCCCGCCGCACGGTCGGAAGCGGTCGCGGTCGTTATCGACGGCCGAGTGTTCGTCGTCGGGGGCCGAGGTCCCCGAGGGCAGGTGCTCGGCGAGGTCGATGAGCTCAACCCGTCCCGATCCAGGGTTCGAGTGGTGGCGAAGCTCCCCGCTCCGGTGGCGGATGCGGCGAGCATCGTGGCCGGAAACACCGCATACGTCATTGGCGGCGAGACTCAGCACGCGCTCGCCACCGTCCAGACCGTCGCGGTGCGAGATTCCGGTGGTCAGGGTGGCTAGCCCACCCAAGCCGAGTCGTCGCCCGGCCGCGATCAAGCGTCGTCGTCGACTGGCGAGCACCGCCACGATTACCGGACTGACCATCACCACGGTGGTGGTTGTCGTCACCCACGTCGGAAGCGCAGCTGCGCCGCCGGATCGCGCCGGCACCGCCCCGGGTGCTGCCTCGACGCACGGCCCGGCGGGGCACTCGGTCGCGACTGCGCCCGACCGGGTGCCGTCGGTTTCGCCTCAATTCCTCCCGGCCGCGCTGCCGCCACCCCACGGGCCGGGCCACTTGGCGCCTGGGTCGAATCCGGCGGTACTTCCGGGACCGATCCTCGTCGCAGACCGCGCAAACAACCGATTGCTGGTGATCGATCCACAGGGCCGGGTGAGATGGCAGTTCCCGCGGCCTGGCGACCTTGCGCCGCACCAGCAGTTCAAGGTGCCCGACGACGCCTTCTTCAGTCCGAACGGGCGCGACATCGTCGCGACCGAGGAGGACTACTCGGTGATCTCTGTGATCGACACCGTCACGCACCGGATCATCCGGCGCTATGGACATCCCGGCGTACCTGGTCGGGCCGCCGGCTTCGTCCACAACCCGGACGACGCGATGCTCCTGCCGAACGGTGACCTGCTGTCGGCGGACATCCGCAACTGCCGGGTGCTAGTGGTGCCACCCGGCACCGACCACCCGTCGCGCACGTACGGCAAGACCGGCGTCTGCGTGCACCGTCCGCCGCACGACTTCGGCAGCCCGAACGGCGCCTTCCCGATGACAAACGGCGACTACTTGGTCACCGAGATCAACAACGACTGGGTGGATGCCCTCTCACTCAACGGCACGGTGCAGTGGTCCGTCCATCCACCCGGCATCGTCTATCCGTCCGACAGCAACCAGATCGGCCCCAATCGATTCCTGACCGTCGGCTACACGAACCCGGGCAAGATCGTCGAGTTCAACCGGCAGGGCAAAGCGCTGTGGCGGTATCGGCCGCTGAATCCGGGTGCCGCCTTGAACCATCCGTCGCTGGCCATGCCGCTCCCCAACGGCGACATCTTGCTCAACGACGACTACGACGACCGTGTGCTGGTGATCGATCCGCGGACCAACAAGATCGTCTGGCAGTACGGACATCGTGGCCACCCGGGCACCGGCCCTGGCTACCTCCACACCCCGGACGGCGTCGATCTGTTGCCGCCGTACTCGCTGGTCGGAACCCATGCCGCCACGATGGGCCTGCCCTGACCGATTTGTGAGCCGTTACGAGTGGGGCACTGCTAACGGCGCACGAATGGCCGAAGGCACCGTCGGGCGATGCGCACGCTGAGCGGCGTTCGTACGGCGGCCAACTCGGCGTCGCGCGCGGCGAGCTTCTTCTCGAGCTCGGCGATCCGCTTCCGGTTGGCGCGCAGCGCAGGTGGCAGCGGCTTGTCGCCGGCCTCGGCGGGGCGGAACAGCGCCCATTGCTGTGACGGGTGTGGCCACTCGAGCGCCTTCATGGTGAAGCCGTACTCCGCCGCGATGCTGCGCATGGTCGACGTACGGAAGTGCACGATCCCCGGATAGACCCACTCGCTTCCCTCGTAGTCGGAGTCACCGGGAACGTACGTCGCGAAGAACTTCGACGTCGGCGTGACGACCTCGCGCGCTTGGGCGAAGCAACGACGAACCTGCTCGAGGCTGGTGTGGGAGAAGATCGACTGGGCGAGCAGGTAGTCGAACGGCCGGTCGAAACAGGTCAAGGTGAAGTTGGCGTCGTCGCTGAAGGTCGGCCGGCGCAGCGCGATGAACTGCTCGCCGAGCATCTCCCGGATGCCCTCCTCGAGCACCCATTTCTCCGGCTCGATGCCGTAGTAGTTGCCGGGCAGCAGGTAGGTGATGAACAGCCGGCCGGCCCGAAGCGACCCGCACCCGATGTCGAGCAAGGTGTGATGCTCGCGGAGCCCGCCGAGGGTGAGCAGACCGAACTGCTGCGCCGAGATGGTGTCGAAGCGCCCGGCCGGTCCGACCCAGGCGCGATAGTTGTGCGCACCGGCCCGGGCGTCCGGCCCGGCCGCCGGCGACTGCTCCTGCGACATGACGTCCGTCTCTGTGGTAGCGGCGACCACCTTATGCCCGCAGCAGGGCAGACTTGATCGCGTGCCTGAGATGCCCGAGGTGGCGGCGCTGGTCGAGTTCTTGGCCGATCGCGTGGTGGGACACGTCGTGGCGCGGATCGACGTCGCGTCGATTGCCGTCGTGAAGACCTTCGACCCACCAATCTCTGGTCTCGCCGGGCTCCAGGTCACGGGCGCCGCACGGCACGGCAAGTTTCTGGACCTCGACGTCGACGGGCTCCACCTCATCGCGCACCTGTCGCGGGCCGGGTGGCTGCATTGGCGGGAGTCCTTGCCGCCCGTTCCGCCGAAGCCGGGCAAGGGCCCGATCGCACTGCGGGTCCACCTCGACGACGGCTCGGGCTTCGATCTCACCGAGGCCGGTACGAAGAAGCGGCTTGCGGTGTACGTCGTCCGCAATCCGCTCGATGTCGAAGGCATCGCCCGGCTCGGCCCCGACGCACTGGCCTCGGACTTCACCCTGGAGCGCTTCGCCGCGTTGCTGGCCGGCAACCGCTCGCAACTCAAGGGCGTTCTGCGCGACCAGTCGGTCATCGCCGGGATCGGGAACGCCTACTCGGACGAGATCCTCCACGTGGCCAAGATGTCGCCGTTCCGGCTCGCCTCGACGCTCGACGAGGGCGAGGTAGCGGTCTTGTACGACGCGCTGCGCGAGACGATGAGCACCGCCCTCGAACGCGCGAGCGGGCTCAAAGCCGCCGATCTGAAGGCGGAGAAGAAGCTCGGTATGCGGGTGCACGGCCGGGCCGGGCAGCCCTGCCCGGTCTGCGGCGACACCGTTCGTGAGGTGTCGTTCGCCACGTCGTCGCTCGACTACTGCCCGACCTGCCAGACCGGCGGCAAGCCGCTCGCGGATCGCCGGCTGTCGCGCCTGCTCAAGTAGCGCTCTCACGGCACCTGGCATCTTGCCTGGAACCTCTTGTCAACTGCGCTACCCGTGAGGAAGGTTTGCACGGGGGTGTGGAGAGGAGACCGGATGAAGGCCTGGACGTGGACCAGGAGCAGAGTCGCGATGGTGGGCGTCGGAGCGCTCTCGGTCGTCGGGGTGATGGCGGTCGCGGGATCCGGTGCTGCGCCAGGGGTGGTCGGCGCCAGGAGCGTCGGGCTCGGCTCCGCCCATGCCGGGGTGGCCAAGATCGCCATCCGGCCGATGCTGATCAGTCGCCGAGCCACGGTCGCGCAGCCGCCGACCTCGGCCGACTGTGTCGCTGCGTTCACCGTCCCCTGTTACGACGCCGCCCAGATTCAAACGGCGTACGACGAGCAGCCGCTGTTTGCCCATGGGATCAACGGCCGTGGCAAGACCATCGTGATCGTCGATTCGTTCGGGTCGCCCACGATCACGGCCGACCTGGCCACCTTCGATTCGGAGCTGGGCCTGCCCGCGCCGCCGTCGTTCAAGATCATTACGCCGGCCGGTCCGATTCCGCCGTACGACCCGACGGACGCCAACGGGGACGTCGACTGGGCGGGCGAGACCACCTTGGACGTCGAGTGGTCGCACGCGATCGCGCCCGGCGCGAACATCCTGCTGGTCGAGACCCCGGTCTCGGAGACCGAGGGCACCGCAGGCTTCCCGGAGATCGTCCAGGCAGAGAACTACGTGATCAACCATCACCTCGGCGATGTCATCAGCCAGAGCTTCGGCGCGACCGAGGAGAGTTTCCCGAACGCGCAGTCTCTACTGGCGCTCCGCGGCGCATACTTCAACGCCTTCTTCCACCACGTGACCGTGCTAGCGGCGTCCGGTGATGCGGGGTCCACCGACTACACGGACCCGTCGGCCACAAACTTCTTCACCCATCCCGTGACGTCCTGGCCGCCGAGCGACCCGCTCGTCACGGGCGTCGGAGGCACTCAACTGCAGCTCGACGCGAACGGGAACCGCACCGCGCCGGACCAGGTCTGGAACGACACCTACAACACCTCGCTGAACGAGGTCTTCTTCGGCGACGATGGCCCGAACGCGCTCGCTGGCGGCGGAGGGAAGTCAGTGATCTTCCCGCGGCCCTGGTACCAGAACGGCGTTGCCCGGGTGACCGGGCGGCATCGCGGGGTGCCGGACATCTCGATGAGCGGTGCGTGCTCTGGGATGGTCGACGCCTACCAGAGTTTCGCGGGCTCGGGCGGTCCCGGCTGGTATGTGTACTGCGGTACCAGCGAGGCGACGCCGATGTTCGCGGGGATCGTGGCGATGGCGGACCAGGTGGCCCACCACTCGCTCGGCCTGATCAACCCGGCGTTGTACGCGCTGTCCGCGCACCGTGCGTCGGGCCTGGTCGACGTGACCACGGGCAACAACACTGTGTCCTTCACCCAGAACTCGACGCTCTACACGGTGCCGGGCTTCAGCGCCGGCCGGGGTTACGACCTCGCGTCAGGTGTGGGCACGGTCGATGCCGCCCGCTTCGTCCCCGAGCTCGCCTTCACGGCCAGGTGATCGGCTGACCCGCCCAAAGCAATGTCACATTGCCCCGGGAAACCGCGGGGTGAAGTCACATTCCCCCCACGAAGTGCGGGGCAATGTGACATCGCTTAGGGCGGGCTGGGCCAGACTCTGGGCATGCAGCCAGACGATGTTCCGCTGATTGCCGCGGGCGACCTGCCCGAGGATGTGGTGCTGCTCGACGTGCGCGGACCCGAGGAATGGGCCGCCGGCCACGCGCCGGGCGCGCTGCACGTGCCCGCGGATCAGCTCGCCGACCGGCTGGCCGAGGTCCCGAACGACCGGGACGTGGTCGTCGTCTGCCACGGCGGCGGTCGATCGACCCGCTCGACCGCCTTGCTGAACGAGCACGGGTACGCCGGCCGAAAGCTGGTCGGCGGTATGCCCGCGTGGGCGGCCGCCGGCCGCCCGTTGGTGAGTGAGAACGGGCAGCCGCCCGACGTCGACTGACCGCATCGCTTGGAAAGGAGGCAGGCGGGGCGGCGTACAGTCGGGCCTGACACGCGGGAGTCCGGGCGACTGGGCTGAGAGGGCGACTACCGGTCGCCGACCGCCGTACCTGAACCGGATCATGCCGGCGTAGGAAGTGGGCCGATGACCGCGACTGTCGAGGGTGGACCGCGTGCAACCCGCGGCGAGGTGCCACTCACCCTCGCCGAGCCGGCGCCGAAGGTGCTCGGGTGGCTCGACCAACTCGGGTTGTGGGGCAACCTCGGGGTCACCATCCTCGCGCCGGTCGGCGCGGTCAGCGTGCTGGCGCCCGAGGTCGGCGGCCCGCGCTTGTCGTTCCTTGCGGCCGGGCTCGCAGTCGTGGTCGGCACGGTCTTCGGCTCGCTGCTGATCGCCGCAGCGGCCGTGCCGGGCGCGCAGACCGGCGCGCCGTCGATGGTCTTGATGCGCGGATTGTTCGGCCGGCGGCTGTCCTATCTGCCGACCACGGTCAACGTCCTGCAGCTACTCGGCTGGACCGTCTTCGAGATCGTCGTCATTGCCTCGGCGGCCCAGCAGCTGCTGCCCTGGCATGCTCACCGCTGGCCGTACGTCGTCATCGCCGGCTTGCTCACCGCGGCCATGACGATCCGGCCGCTCGGTGCGGTCCGCATCCTGCGGCGCTATGCCCTCGGCGCGGTGGTGGTCACGACGACGTATCTGTTCGTCCAGCTGCTGCGCCACCCGATGCCGTCACTCACCCACGGCTCGTGGACCGGCTTCTGGGCCGGCGCGGACGTCGCGATCGCGGTCGCGGTGTCGTGGGCGCCGCTGGCGAGCGACTACACCCGGCACAGCCGCTCGCCGCGCAGTGCCTTCGGCGGCGCGATGATCGGCTACACCGTCACCCAGGTCGCCGGATACGCACTCGGCCTGGTGGCGCTCGCGACCGTCGTGCGCGCCAGCGACGGCAACCTCCAGCACGACATGTTCGGCGCATTCATCGCGGTGCCGGTCGGCTGGCTGGCTTTCGGCGTGCTCGTCCTGCGTGAGCTCGACGAGTCCTTCGCCGACGGCTATTCGGCAGTGGTGTCGTTGCAGAACGTTTGGCCGCGAATCGACCGGCGGCTGTTCACAGCAGCCGTCTGCGGGTTCGCGACGGTCGGCGCGCTGGCGTTGAACATCAACAACTACATCAACTTCCTGCTGCTGCTTGCCTCGGTTCTCGTCCCACTGACCGCCGTTTTCCTGGTCGACTACTACGCGACCCGCCGACTCCACACCTGGGACGTGAGCCTGGCCGCGCCTGCGCGCCTCGGCACTGTTGCGCCCTGGCTGCTCGGCTTCGTCGTCTACCAGCTGATCGAGCCGAGCGCCGGTGGCTGGTGGGCCCGGATGTGGACCGATGTCGACGGCTGGCTGCACCTGAGTGTCCAGTCGTGGATGAGCGCGTCGCTGCTCTCGTTCGCGGCTGCCGCGCTCGCAACCGCCCCGATCGTCGTGGCGCGCCGCCGCCGGATGGCGCCAGCGGCGATGATGGGCGGATGAGCCGGCTTACTCGAGGACAGCGGGCCTTGGCCTACGGCTTGGCCGGCTGGTGCAGCGAGGTGGTCACGACCGCGATCCGGAGCCCGGGTCGCGACGGCGACTGGCGGCTGACCGGTACGACGTACGCCTGGATGCTGCCGGTCTACGCCTCTGCCGCCGTGTTGTTCGAACCGGCGTACGACGCGGCCCGCCGAGGCGGCCGGCCGTGGTGGCAACGCGGGCTGGCGTGGACGACGGGCATCTACGCGGTTGAGGCGGCGAGTGGCGAGGTTCTGCGCGTGGTCACCGGCGAGGTGCCGTGGGACTACTCGCGGCCGCGAGGACGAAAGGCCGAGCCGGCTCATTGGCGAGGACTGGTCCGCCCGGCGTACGCGCCGGTGTGGTTCGCGGTCGGGTTGGGAATGGAGCGGCTGCACGACCTGCTTGACCGGATCGAGATCACGCCGAAGGCGCCGTGATGCGGCGCGTGCGTTCGGCGGTGGCGCTGGCAGCGGCGCTGTCTGCCCTCGCGGCCTGCGGCACCCGGCTGCCCGACAGTGCGTTCACCGGCCAGCAACACCCGAGCGGATCGCCGACAACCGGCACGAGCGCCAGCCCGACTCCGACGACCGGCAACACCGCATCCGACGTCGGGGTCACCCCGACGACGATCACAATCGGCCAGATCGCCAGCGTTACCAACCCGTTCGACCCGCAGTCCTTCGTCGGTCCGACGTTGGGGTTGCAGGCGTTCGTCCGCTACACCAACGCGAACGGAGGGGTGCACGGCCGGCAGCTCGTGCTGCGCACCTGCGACGACCAGGGCTCCTCGATCGAGAACAACGTCTGCGTGCACACGCTGATCCAAAAAGACCACGTCTTCGCCCTCGTCTCGAACGCAGCAATCGACTATGCCGGTGCCTCGTTCGTCAACGCCCAGAATGTGCCCGACGTCGGCGGTCAGCCGATCGACAACGCTTACAACACCTACCGGAACCTCTTCGACATCTACGGCGAGTCATACCCGCGCAACGGCCAGCCCGGCTTGCACGGCCAGCTCTTCGGCGGCACCGAGGTCTACCACTACTTCAAGGTGAAGTTCCCGCAGGTGCCACTCAAGGCGGGTGTCGTCGAATACAACCAGTCGGACTCCGAGCGTTTCGGCAACAGCATCGCGCAAGGCCTACGCCTCGAGGGCTACACCGTCGTGGTGAAGGTGGTGAACTTCGCGCTGCCCGACTACAACAGCATCGCGATCGCGTTCAAGCACGCCGGCGTGCAGTACGTGTACGACGCGCTGGACAACGGCGGCAACCAGCGGCTCTGCAATGCCCTCGATGACAACGACGTGACGCTGACCGCGAAGGTGCTCACCACGCAGGCCTGGAACCAGTCGGTGAACGCCAACTACGCCTCGTCGCCCAAGTGCCGCAACGAGTTGTGGGTCACCGGCAACACCCGCAGCTTCGAGGACACGAAGTATCACCAAGTCGCCCTTTTCCGCCAGCAGATGTCCGCGGACGGCGACGGTGGCTCGAAGCAGCTCTCGGAGTGGGCGCTTGAGGGATGGGCCGGCGGACTCTGGTTCGCCGATGCGGCCGACAGCTGTGGGGGCGCCCTGACCAGGACCTGCCTCGAGCAGTTCATGACCCGAAGCCAGCCGTACGACGGTGACGGCCTGCTCACGCCGCGCAAGTTCACCGATGACACCGTCGAGCCCAAGACCGTCCGCGACTGCATCAACGTCGCGCGGTGGGTCAGCTCCAAGGACGCCTGGGTCACCCAGGTGCCCAACATGGACACGAACTGCTTCCGGGTGCCGAACTTCAGCTACCCGGCCAACTGAACTCTTCGGCTAGCCGGTCAGCGACGACCCGGACAGCTCCCCGGGCTCGCCGGCGAACGCGACCTCGCCGCGGCTCAGCAGGAAGACCACGTCAGCCATCCGCAACGCGTCGGACAGATGCTGCTCGACCAGTACGACGGTGGTGCCCCGGCGGGCGAGGTCGGCAACGACATCGAAGAGCTGGCGGGTCACTCGCGGCGCGAGTCCGTGCGAGATCTCGTCGAGGAGCAGCAACTTCGGCGACCGGAGCAGCGCGCGGGACATCGCCAGCATCTGCTGCTCGCCCCCCGAGAGCAGGCCGGCTGGCTGGTCGAGCCGGTCGCGCAACACCGGAAACGCGGCGAATGCACCATCCCAGCCTTGCCGGGAGTGTGAGAACACCTCGAGGTTGTCGCGAACGGAGAGCGCAGGGAACACCCCGCGCCGCTCCGGGATGAGCAGCATGCCGGCCTCGGCCCGCTCGTGCGGGGCCAGACCCGCGATGGAGGCAGCGTTCCACCGGATCGAGCCGGAGCGGATCGGCAACAGTCCGGCAATCACCGACAGCAGGGTCGTCTTGCCGGCGCCATTGGCGCCGAGGATCGCGGTCAGCGCGCCGTGCGGGACGTCAAGGCTGATGCCGTGCACAACCTCGACCGGTCCGTAGCCGGCGCGGACTTCGCGAAGCGAGAGCTCGACGCTCATCCGCCGCTCGCCGACTCGACGTCGAGGTAGGCCTCTCGCACGGCTGGATCGGCGCGAACCGCGGCCGGCCCGCCGGTCGCGATCAGCTGCCCGGCGGCGATCGCGTAGACGCGGTCGGCCAGGTCGAACACCAGCGCGACATCGTGCTCGACGAGGAGGACGGCCACCCCGCGCGCGGCCACCGCGCGCAACGTGCGCTGCAGGTTCGCGATCTCGCTGCTGTCCAGGCCACTCGCCGGTTCGTCGAGCAATAGCACCTGGGGGTCGTGACACAGGGCGCGACCGAGTTCGACCAGCCGCAACGTACCGGTTGACAGCGTGCCGGCCGCGGAGTTGCGTACCGAATCGAGACCGAGCAGGCCAATGACCTCGTCGACCCGGCGGACGTGCGACCGCTGGTCGCCGATCGTGACGCCGATCAGGCCGGCGAGCATGCCCCCGACCCGGTGCAGAACCCCTGCCGTCGTACGGTTCTCGGCGCCGACCAGCAGGTTGTCGGCCACCGTCATCGTCTCGAAGATGGCGAGTCGCTGGAAGGTGCGACCGATCCCGAGCCGGGCCCGTGCGTCCGGACTGCGACCGGTGATGTCGACGCCGTTGAGCTTGACCCGGCCGTCGTCGGGTTGCTCGACGCCGGTGAGGCATTGGAACAGCGTGGTCTTGCCGGCTCCGTTCGGGCCGATCAAGGCTGTGATCGTGCCGGCCTCGGTCTCGACCGAGACATCGTCGAGCGCAGTGAGCCCGCCGAAGCGCTTGACGATGCCCAGGCCTTCGAGGTGGCCGGTGGTCGCGGCGGTCATCGGCTCGCCGCCCGTGCGGCGTTGCCCGCCTGGATCCGCTCGCGGGCGTGCAAGCCCCGTGCGCTCAGCACCGGCGGAGGCCGGCCGGCCGGCACCGTTGCTTCGTACCGGCGCACGAGCGCGGCCGGATGCAGCAGCCAGACCACCAGCCGGCGCGCGGCGTCGGAGACGCCGCCGGGAAGCAAGCCGATGAAGGTCGCGAACGCGCCGATCACGATCTGGTAGGCGTCCGGGTTCGAGGTCAGCGAGTTGATCAGTACGACGAGGGCCGCGCCGAGAACCGCGCCCGCGGCGCTGTCGGCGCCGAACACCACCACGACGGCAAACCACGGAATGCTCGAGGCGAGCGGGTCGAACGCGTCGGCGGAGAACGCACCGCCTTGCTGCACGAGCAAGCCGCCGCCGATTCCGGCGATGACCGCCGACACCGTGAAGATGAACACCTTCAGCGCGCGGATATCGACGCCGACCGATCCGGCACCGGGCTCGCTGTCGCGGATCGCAATCAGGGCCCGCCCGATCGGTCCTGACCGCAGGTTGGTCATGATCAGGAAGACGAGGCCGAGCACCACGAGTTCGAAGCCGTAGAAAACCCGGTCGCCGGACAGCGACAGCCCGAACAACGATGGCCGCTGCACCTGGAGCCCGTTGGTGAAGTACGGCTGCTGGAACACGAACCGGCTGACGAAGGTGCCGACCGCGAAGGTCGTCAAAGCGAGGAACAATCCGCGGCGGCGGATCGCCGGGTAGCCGGTCAGGAACCCGACCGCGCCCGCTGCGAGCGCCGCGCAGAGCAACGCGATCAGCTCGGGCGTGCTGGTGCTGAACCGCCCGAACAGCAAGGCACCGAGCCCGGCGTACCCGGCTTGACCGAGCGAGATCTGCCCGCTGTAGCCGGTAACGGCGACGATCGAGGTGAAGATCACTGCGAGGGCCGGGATCTGTTGGGCCTGGCGCAGATTGCTGTCGCTGAACAGCAATGGGCAGAGCAGCGCCACCGATGCGACCGTATACATCCCGACCCGCCACCGCGGGCTGAACTCGGTGGCCCGCCGCCTGGCAAACGACGCCGTGGTGCCGGCGTCGACACCGGTGCCGGCGAAGCGGTTTCGCACCAGCAGCGCGGCCAGCAAGGCTACGACCGGCAGGTTGGCCTGGAGTGCGTCCCAGATCTGAAGCGCCTGGCCGGTCGGCGAGAACAGCGACATCTCGCTCGACCCGATTCCGAGCGCTAGACCGGCGAGGATCGCGACCGGCACGTTGGTTAGGCCCGCGATGACCGGCACCGCGAAAGTCTCGAGCACGACGAGCGTCAGCTCGAACGGCGTGAACTGGATCTGCGGCGCGATCAGGATGCCGGTCAGCGCCGCGATGAACGCGCCGGTAGCCCAGCCGATCGCAGCGACCCGGTCGGCATCGATGCCGGCCAGCTGAGCCAGGTCGCGCCGGTCCACGACGGCCCGGATCGAGGTGCCGAGCAGCGTGCGCCGGGTGATCACCCCGAGCACGACGGTGCCGAGGACGACGATCGCCAGGTCGCTCATCGCGTCGGCGTGGATCGTGATCGAGCCGATCTGCCAGACCCGCTGCGGCAGCAGGGATGGTGCGGACTGCGCCTGCGGCCCCCACACCTTGTACGCGATCCCGATCAGCAGCACGGTCAGGCCGATCGTGGCGACCAGCGACTCGGCCGGCGATGCGTCACGTCGCTGCAGCGGCCGGAACACGATCCGCTCCACCAGTACGCCGAGCGCGGGCGCGAACACCAGCAACACCAGGATCGCCGCGACGACCACCGGCACGTGCCAGTCGTCAACCGCCTCCCAGAACAGGTACGCCGCGATCATCGCGATCGCGCCCTGGGCGATGTTGAACACCCCGGTCGCGCGGTAGGTGATGATCAGGCCGACGCCCGAGAGCGAGGCGATCGCCCCGAGCGCCAGCCCCGCGAACGCGTAGTTGAGGGCGAGCACGTCAGTCCTTCGCGGTGGACGGACCCGGATCGCAGACGGGGCAGGGGCGCAGGGAGCGAGCGGCTATCTCGCTTTGGTCGACGACCACCTGGTCGGACTTGCCCGCGACGAGGGCGCAACTCGACCGGTGGTACGTCCTCCCGTCCGGCAACGCCACCAATGACTCCGGCGCGGAGTCAGCCGGCTGGGCTGCCTCCGCGTCTTCCGCCGCATCAGGCGCCACGGGCTCGGCGACGAGCAGCGCGTAGAGGTCATCGACCTTGCGTTCGACCCCGTCGAGCCGGCTCATTTCGCGCCGAAGCGTGCCGGTGGCCAGGACGACGGCGCCGACCAGGACGAGCGCGATCCCGCTGACCCCGCCCGAAATGAGATAGGGCAGCTGCTTCGCGGTCAGCGCCTGGCCGGAGACGCCGTACCAACCGAGGAAGATGGCGATCGCGCCCAGCACCAGCAGCGCCCAGCCGAGGTAGGGCCGGGCGATGTCGACCACCCACCGCCAGAACAAGCGGCGGTCAGCCGGCGCGAGCGTCTCGTCGCGGGTCGTCATCGTCGCCCTTTCCGGGTCGGCACGCCCGCACGGCGCGGCGACACCTTCACTCTAGGTTCACCTCTTTGCCAGGTTGTGGCGCAGCGCCCGTGTCACAGTGAGCTGTGCGAATGCGCCCCGAAGTGGTCGCTCATCGCGGGGCGTCGGCGGTCGAAGCCGAACACACTCTCGCTGCCTACCGGCGCGCACTCGACGACGGCGCCGACGGGGTGGAGTGCGATGTCCGGCTGACGCGGGACGGCGTCCTGGTTTGCGTGCACGATCGCCGGGTTGACCGCACCTCGAGCGGCCGCGGCGTGGTGTCCACCCTGGAGCTGGCCGACCTCAGCGAGCTGGACTTCGGCTCGTGGCGCAACGGGTCAAGTGAAGACGCGCCCGACCCGCTTCTGACCGCGAGCTGGGAGGCCCCCGACCTCGACCGCACCAGCGTCCTCACCCTGGAGCGACTGCTCGAGGTCGTCACTGCGGTCGACCGTCCGCTCCGGCTGGCGATCGAAACCAAGCACCCGACCCGGTACGCCGGGTTGGTCGAGCTGACCCTGGTCGAGACGCTGCAACGGTTCGGCCTCGCGGGCGGTTCCGACAATGCCTCGGTGCGCGTGCAGGTGATGAGCTTCGCGCCGACCGGGCTACGTCGGATCAAGGCGCTCGCCCCGGACCTGCCCACCGTCCATCTGATGAAGCGGATCCCGCTGCGTTTGCGCGAGGGCGCGATCTCGGCGAGCGCGACGATCGCCGGGCCGTCATTGGAAGGCGTGAAGGCCTTCCCGTCGTACGTCGAGCGCGCGCACGCGCGCGGTCACCAGGTGCACGTGTGGACCGTCGACGAGCCGGACGACGTCGACGCGATGGTCCGCCTGGGAGTCGACGTCCTCATCACGAACCAGCCGGCCGCCGTCCTTGCGCACCTCGCCGAGTCTCCGCAAGCCCGCACCGCGACCTAGACCTAGACCGAGTCCCGCCGGACCGGGCAGGACATGCAGCGCGGCCCGCCGCGGCCGCTCCCGAGCTCGCTGCCGGCGATGGCAACGACTTCGATGCCGGCGGCTTCGAGCCGGGCGTTGGTCTCGACATTGCGCTCGTAGGCGACCGCCACCCGCGGTCCGATCGCGAGCGTGTTGTTGCCGTCGTCCCATTGCTCGCGTTCGGCGGTGACCGGGTCGAGGCCGGTGTCGATCACCCGCAGGACGTCGATCTTCATCGCGTCAGCGGCCGCGCGCAGGAAGGGTCGCGGCTCGCTGACGAGCGGTGGGCCGTCGTCCTGCTTGGTGAGCACGAGCGCGGTCAGCGAGTCGGCGACCGCCGGATACATCACGACCGCGTCGAGATCGACCATGGTCACGATCGTGTCGAGGTGCATGGTGGCGCGCTCTTGGGCAATCGCTACGACGAGGACCGTGTGCGCGAAGCCCCGGGCGAAGGCGCGGTTGGCCAGTGTTTCGGCGCCGGCTGCCCTGGTGCGCTGCCCGACGCCGATCGCGATGACGCCCGGGGCAAGCAGCAGGACGTCGCCGCCCTCGAGCCATTCGTCGTGATGGGTGTAGAGCAGCGGCACTCCGGCGAACCGCGGGTGGTGCCGGTAGATCGCATCGGTCAGCCAGGTCTCACGCCGCCGGGCCGGCATGCTCGGGCTGGTCACCGCGACCTCGCCGCCGAGCCAGACCGATGAGTCGCGGGTGAAGAGCAGGTTCGGCAGCGGTGGAAGCACGAAGTCGTGCGGATCCATCAAGCGGCTGACGATGCCCGAGTCGGCCCGGAGCTCGTCCTTGGTCAGGCCGGCCATCGAGACGTCGGCAAGCTCGGTCGGGCTCGATCCGGCCAGCCGGTCGGCGATGATCCGCCGCAGGTCGTCGCCGAGTCGCTGGTCGGCCAAGGTGTGCGCGATCAGCGTCTCGCGCGCGGCGTCGACCTTCAGGGCCTCGATCAACAGGTCGCGGAGGATCAGGACTTCGACGCCGTGCTCGCGGAGCGCACCCGCGAACTCGTCGTGCTCTTGCTGCGCCCGCCCCACCCACGGGATTCCGTCGAAGAGCAGATCGGCCGAGTTCCGCGGCGTCAGGCGGGCGAGCTCTGGCCCCGGACGGTGCAGCATGACGGTTCGCAACCGGCCGACTTCGCTGTTCGCGCCGTACGACGGGTTGGGCTCGGCCACGTCGGCAGCCTAGTGCCCCGTCTCCGAAGTCCTTTTGCCTCCTGCGGCGCCCAGATGCACGCTCGCTGCGTTGTCGTCGTCGGCAATGACGCTGCCATTGCACTCCTCCTCCGCCTTGCGAGCGCACACCTGGACGCCGCATCGTGGCAAGGGACTTCGAAGACGGGACACTAGGCCGTTCTCGTGGTCCTGTGGTGCGGCCACGGGCCCGCTCGGTCGATCCGGTTGAATGTCTGCCCATGACGTTGATGCAGGACAAGGTGGCGATCGTCACGGGCGCCGGCCGCGGGATCGGCCGGGGCGAGGCGATCGAGCTCGCTCGGCAGGGCGCGGCCGTGGTGGTCGGCGAGGTCGACGAGGCGGCCGCCGCCGACGTGGTCGCGGAGATCCGGGCGGCCGGTGGCTCGGCGGTCGTCGGACTCGGTGACTGCAGCGAGATCGAGGTCGCCAGTGGCCTTGTGCAGCAGGCGATCGATGAGTTCGGCCACCTCGATGCGGTGGTCAACAACGCCGGCATCCTGCGCGACCGGACCTTGGTGAAGATGACGCCCGAGGAGTGGGACGCCGTCATCAAGGTGCATCTGCGCGGACATTACGGGTTGACCCACGCGGCGTGCGACTACTGGAAGACCGAGGCCCGGCCGGGACACGTGGTCTGCACGGCGTCGACCTCCGGGTTGCTGGGCAACTTCGGGCAGACGAACTACGGGGCGGCCAAGGCCGGGATCGCGGCCTTCTCGACGATCGTGGCCCAGGAGATGAAGCGCCACAACGTGACCTGCAACGCGATTGCGCCGGCCGCGCGCACCCGGATGACCGAAGGCGCGTACGGCGAGATTCAGCGCGACGACGCCGACTTCGACTTCTGGCACCCGGACAACGTCGCTCCGTTTGTCACCTATCTGTGCAGCGATGCGTCCGCGCACATCTCCGGCAAGGTGTTCGGCGTGCAGGGGGACTCGGTCGAGATCTATCGCCCGCACACCTCGGTGGCGGTCATCCAGAACGGCGGTCAGCGCTGGGATCCCGGCCAGTTCGTCGAGGCGGCGCAACGGTTGTTCGACGAGTCGGGGATCGAGCCCGGTGCGGAGAATATGATGGCAAAGCTGCGATTCTCCATGACCGGGCGTGGTGACTGACCCTTATGCGGTAGTTCCGGTTGCACCAACCGGCGTAACCGGGTCACCAAAACCCATTCATACTGAGGTCGAGAACTGACCACGCAGTCAGTCGTCGTGAAACCCACCACGACGTCACGAGCGGGGGACATCGGCATTGCCCAGCTTGATCCTGCGGCTCGAGCACCTCGAGCCGGCGACGACCGCTCCCGCGGAGCAGCCCGCCGTGCTCACGATGCCCGATGTCGAATCGGCCCAGCCGCCGGCGACCGAGCGCGCGAACAACTCGACGTCGCTGAGCCGATGGAGCGCCGCGGTCGCTGCGGCACACGACGCCTGCTTCGCCCTTGACGCGAATGGCGCCGTGATCAGTGTGTCGGTCGCCGGCGTCGAGCTGCTGGGTTGCGGCGACGAGACCGTGATCGGCCGGAGCATCCTCGATGTCGTCAACCTGGTCGACCTCGAGACCGGTACGGCGCACCCTGAGTACGCCTCCCGGATCACGCCGCTGGTCGTCCTCAACTCACCCGGGTTGGCACGGAGCCTCATGCGGGTGCGGCACGCGGACGGCGCGATCGTGACGCTCGATTCATCGTCGGCTTCGATCCGCGACGCCGCGGGCAAGATCCTCGGCTCGATCACCTTCCTGGCCCGGATCTCGGGGCGCTAGGCCGACTCGTCGCCGGTCGCTACAGGACCTTCGCCGCCTCGAGCGCGGTGATGATCGCGACGACGGCAAAGGCAAGCGCAGCGATCCGGCGTACCCAGACCAGGGGAATCACCCGCAGCATCGCCTTGCCACCCACGACCGCGACGGCGGCAACGAGCAGCAGCCCGGCCAGCGAGCCGGTGAAAACCGAAGCAGGGTCGTGGTATTTCGCACTCAGCGATGCAGTTAGCAGCTGGGTGAGGTCGCCCCACTCGGCGACGAACAGTACGACGAAGCTGGTCAGCATCACCCGCCGGGCGCTGGGCTCCGCACTGACCTCGGCGATCTCCGCCTCGACGCTGCTCTCCTCCTCGCGCGGGTCGGAGTTCTCCCGCAGCATCACGACCGCACCTAACGCGAAGATCGCGGCGCTGACCGCGTGCACTGGAGTGGCCGGCAGCAGCGACACTGCACTGCCGGCGGCAACCGCGATCGCGCACTGGACCGCGAAGCCGAGCCCGGCGCCGATGAAGACCGGGCCGGCGCGGAATCGGGTCGCCAGCACCAGCGACGCGATGAAGGTCTTGTCCGGCAGCTCCGCAGGAACGATCAGCGCGAACACGGTCGCGATGACGGAAAGGCTCATCGGCTAGCCGTCGAGTGCGCGTAGGGCGGCCGAGGTCGCCCGCGCCAGCAGGTCTTTGGCCGGCACCCCGAGGGCAAGCGCGGCCGCCGCGACGTCCTCGAACTCGGGCGTGACGTTGGTCCGCTGCCCGTCCCGATGCGCGAGCTTCACCCGGATCTGCTGGCCGTCGACGTCGACGGTCATCCAGCTGCGGTCGAGGGCGTGCTTCGTGACCGTCCCGGTCCGCACGCCGATCGTCGAGGTCTCGGTCGTGAGCACCGTACGGATTGCCTCCGCGGCTTCGGTGGCGACGAGCGCGCTGATCGTGTGCGCCGGTCGGCCCTTCTTCATCAGGATCGGGGTGAGCCAGGCGTCCGCGGCTCCGGCGCTCAGCAAGCGGTCGATCACGCCCGGCCACAACCTGGGGTCGAGATCGTCCACGTTGGCGGCGACGACCTCCCACCCGCCCTCGCCGGTCGGTTCGGCCGCGCGGGTGCCGACGACGAGCCGTACGACGTTGGCGCGGTCGTCGAGATCGCGGGAGCCTGCTCCGACGCCGATCGCGTCGACCGCCAAGGCCGGCATGGCACCGCTCGCGGTCGACCACTCGGCGAGCAGCGCGATCCCGGTCGGGGTCGCGAGCTCGACGTTGACAGGGCCGCCGTGACCGACCAGGTGGCTGCCGGCCAGCAGGCCGAGGGCGGCCGGCGTCGGCACCGGCAGTCGTCCGTGTGCGGCGGCGACGGTCCCGCCACCCAGCGCGATCGGTGACACGACCAGCTCGTCGAGCCCGAGCTGATGCAGACCGAGGCAGCCGGCCAGGACATCGACGATCGAGTCGACCGCGCCGACCTCGTGGAAGTGCACCGCTTCGGGCGCCACCCCGTGGATCGCGCCCTCGACTGCCGCCAGTCGCCGGAAGACCGCGGCGGCACGAAGCCGGGCGGGGTCCGGTAGGGCGGCGCGACCGACGATCCCGAGTACGTCGTCGAGACCTCGCGTCGGCTGGTCCGGGCTCGACGCCACCTCGACGGAGATCGCGGCGAGGCCGTGCCGCGTGGTCTCGACCGGAGTGCATGAGACGTCGAGATCCGCGAGTGAGGCGACTAGCGCGGGCAGTTCGGCGAGGGTGCCGAGGCCGTGCAACGCGCCGAGGAGCATGTCGCCGCTGACGCCGCTTGAGCAGTCCAGCCAGCCGGCTCGGCTCATCGGGCGCTGCTCCGGCGCGCCACCCTGGCGGCGAAGACGCCGGCCCCGAACCCGTTGTCGATGTTCACAACTGTGACGCCGGGAGCGCAGGAGTTGAGCATCGCGAGCAGCGCCGCGATTCCTCCGAAGGAGGCGCCGTACCCGACGCTGGTCGGCACCGCGACGATCGGGGTGCCCACCAGCCCGCCGACAACGCTGGGCAGTGCTCCTTCCATGCCCGCGACGACGACCAAGCAGTCGGCACCGGCGAGCGTGTCGCGCTCAGCGAGCAGGCGGTGCAGGCCGGCCACGCCGACGTCGCAGACCCGGCGGACGTCCGCCCCGAAGGCGCGCGCGACCAGCGCGGCTTCGCCCGCGACCGGCTCGTCGCTGGTTCCCGCGGACACGACGACGACCTCGCCACTCGGCTCCGGCATCGGGCCCAGTACGACGCAGCCGGCCGTCTCGTCGACGGTCGCGTCCGGGAACGCCTCCCGTACCCGCGCGAGCATCGAGGGCGTGAGGCGGGTGGCCATCGCCGGCCGGTCGCCGGGAGCCTGCTGCAGTACGGTCAGCAGGGCGATGACCTGGTCGTCGGTCTTGCCGGCGGCGTAGATCACCTCGGGGTCGCCGGTGCGCATCCCCCGGTGGTGATCGAGCTTGGCGAAGCCGAGGTCGGTGAAGCCGGCGAATGGCGCGGCTGCGAGCTCCCGGGCGGCCGCTTCGGCTGTCGTCGTGCCGGCAGCGACGCCGTCGAGCAGGCTCCGTAGCTCCTCGGCGTCCACGGCAGCGACCCTAATCCCGGCGGCTGGATTGCCGGTGATGCGCCCTGTTCGTGGATCGGGTCAAGAGCCCGAGGTTGAGGCATTAGGCTGCCCTGCTGTGCTGCCCCTGCATCGTCCGCTGCTTGACGAGATCACTCTGGCGGCGTCGGGGGTGGCGGTTCTCGGCCTGATCAGCGGCTTCATGGCCAACCTCCGGATCCGGCGACTCCGGCGCGGATTGTCCGTTCTCGACGGGCCGAACGGGCAGGAGGGCGTGCTCGATGCGATGACTCGCGGGGTGGCGGAGACCCAGGCACTGCGGTCCGAGCTGGCGCGGGCGAAGAGCGAGCTCGACATCGCTCGCGGCCAGCTCGCCGATGCGTTACGCCATGTCGCGGTGGTGCGATACGACGCGTTCGGCGACATGGGCGGGCGGATGTCGTTCACGGCGGCATTGCTCGACGACTCCGGCGACGGACTCGTGATCACGTCGATCAACGGCCGCACCGAGGCCCGCGCCTACGCAAAGGGTGTCAAGGAAGGTCATAGCGACCAGGTGCTCTCGCCTGAGGAGACCCAGGCGATCGCGCTCGCGCTCGGTCGCAAGGTCAAGGCCTGACCGATGGGCACGCCTCCCGCGCGGTACGGCTATCTCGGCCCCGAAGGCACCTTCTCCGAGGCCGCGTTGCGCTCGCTACCGGCTGCGCAGGGCGTGGACCGGCTCCCGTACGTCTCGGTGGCGGACGCCTTGGACGCGGTTCGCCGTGGCGAGGTGTCGGCCGCGTTGGTGCCGCTGGAGAACTCGGTCGAGGGCTCGGTCGCCGAGACCCTCGACGAGCTGGCGGCCGGCTCACCGCTGCAGATCGTCCGCGAGGTTCAGGTCAGCGTCTCGTTCGCCCTGATGGTCCGCCCCGGCACGACGCTCGCCGGCGTCACGACCGTGACGACCATCCCGCACGCCGAGGCCCAGGTCCGCGGTTGGCTGCGCCGTACCTTGCCGTCCGCGCGGTTCATCGCAGCGTCGAGTACGGCGGACGGCGCCCGAGCGGTGGCCGCCGGTGAGGCCGACGCGGCGGTCGCTGCGCCGCTCGCCGCCGAGCACTACGCCCTGGAGACCCTGGC
Source organism: uncultured Actinomycetota bacterium (assembly GCA_963770565.1). Classification (GTDB taxonomy): domain Bacteria; phylum Actinomycetota; class Actinomycetes; order JAFAQI01; family JAFAQI01; genus DATAUK01. Next base: position 727,242 of record CAVYQE010000002.1, on the reverse strand, counting down.
CGACGACATCGCGGACACTCCTGGCGCGGTCACCCGATTCGTCCTGGTGGCACCGCCCGGCCCGCCGCCACCGCAGACTGGTGCCGACCGGACCAGCCTGGTGGCCTACATCGCCGATGATCATCCGGGCGCGCTGCTCGAGGTGTTGACCGAACTCGCCGTGCGCGGGGTCAACTTGACCCGGATCGAGTCGCGCCCGACCGGCGTTGGGCTCGGCCGCTACTGCTTCTCGATGGACGCCGAGGGTCACATCGCCCAGGCCCGGGTGGCCGAGGCCCTTGCCGCGCTTCGCCGGCTGTGCGCCGACGTACGGTTCCTCGGCTCGTATCCGACCGCCGACGGCAGCGCGCCGACCGAGCGCCGGGGCACCGCCGACGTCGACTTCACCGATGCCGCGGCCTGGGTCGATCAACTGCGCCGCGGCGAAGCCGGCTGACGGTCCCACTAACCTGGCTTCCCGTGATTGACCTGCGAGCACTGCGCGAGGCACCGGAGGACTTCCGGCGCAGCCAGACCGCGCGCGGCGAGGATCCGGCCGCTGTCGACAACGCCCTTGCCGCCGACGAGCGCCGGCGCGCGGCGGTCACGCGCGCTGACTCGCTGCGCGCCGAGGCGAACCTCGCCAGCAAGGCGATCCAGACCGCGACGGCTGACGAGCGGCCGGCCATGATCGAGCGCGCCAAGCAGCTCAAGGACGAGGTCAAGGCGGCGGAGGCCGAGCAGACCGCCGCCGACGCTGCACTGCGCGCGGCTGCCTACCTGATCGCAAATCTGGTCGAGGCCGAGGCGCCGGTCGGGGGCGAGGACGACTCAGTCGTGATCGAGACGGTCGGCGAGGTGCCGTCGTACGACTTCGAGGTTCGGGACCACGTCGAGATCGGGACCGCGCTCGGCGCGATCGACTTCGAGCGCGGCGCGAAGGTCAGCGGGGCGCGGTTCTACTTCCTGACCGGAGTCGGCGCACTGCTCGAGCTGGCGCTGGTCAACCTGGCGATGGAGCAGGCGGTCGCCGCCGGATTCATCCCGATGATCGCGCCGGCCCTGGTCCGCCCCGAGGCGATGGAGGGCACCGGCTTCCTCGGCGCGCACGAGCCCGAGGTCTACCGGCTGCGGGACGACGACCTCTACCTGGTCGGCACGAGCGAGGTCGCCCTCGCCGCCATGCACTCCGACGAGGTGCTCGACGCGGCTGATCTGCCGCGGCGCTATTCGGGCTTCTCGTCCTGCTTTCGGCGCGAGGCCGGCTCGTATGGCAAGGACACCAAGGGCATCATCCGGGTGCACTGGTTCGACAAGGTCGAGATGTTCTCCTTCGTGCGGCCCGAGGACGCGCAGGCCGAGCACCAGCGGCTGCTGGCCTGGGAGAAGGAGTTCCTGGCCAAGCTCGAGCTGCCCTACCGGGTGATCGACGTCGCGGCCGGCGACCTCGGTGCGAGCGCGGCCCGCAAGTTCGACTGCGAGGCGTGGTTCCCGTCGCAGGGGCGTTATCGCGAGCTGACGTCGACGTCGAACTGCACGACGTTCCAGGCGCGCCGGCTCGGCGTCCGGTATCGCGCCGACGATGGGCCGGCGCCGGTGGCGACCCTCAACGGCACGCTGTGCGCGATCGCGCGAACGATCGCCTGCCTGCTCGAGTACCACCAGCGCGCCGACGGGTCGGTGCGGGTGCCGGCCGCGTTGCAGCCGCATCTCGGGGGTCGCACGACCCTCGAGCCGGTATGACGCCTGCGGTCGTCGCGACCGATCTTGACGGCACCCTCGTGCGCAGCGACGGCACGATCTCCCCCCGCACAAGGGATGCTCTTGCCGCCGCGAGCGATGCGGGTGCGCTGATCGTGATCGCGACCGGTCGCCCGCCGCGGTGGCTGCCCGGCGTCGCCGACGCGACCGGCCACCGCGGGCTGGTGATCTGTGCGAACGGCGCCTTGGTCCTCGACCTGGAGACCGAGCAGATCATCGCCTCGCGACCCCTGGACGTCGACGTTGCGCTCGGCATCGCGGCGCAGCTGCGGGCCGCCGTACCGGACATCGAGTTCGGGATCGAGCGGGTCGACGGCAGCTTTGCGCACGAGCCCGGCTACCGCCCGCGCTGGGATCCCCGACCCCCGGCGGAGGTCGGTGAGCTCCAAGGACTCATGACCCAGCCGGTGTCGAAGCTGCTCGGCCGGCGCGAGGGCATGGGCGCGGACGAGTTGCTCGCCCTGGCGCGCGCAGTCGTCGGTGAGTCGGTCGCGACGCTGACGCACTCCTCGATTGACGGGCTGCTCGAGATCAGCGCGCTCGGGGTCACAAAGGCGAGCACGCTGGCCGGGTTGCTCGACGACCGTGGCCTCGGCGCTGCTGACGTGGTGGCATTCGGCGACATGCCCAACGACATCGAGCTCCTGTCGTGGGCCGGCCTCGGCGTCGCGGTGGCCAACGCCCACGCCGACGTGCTCGCGGTCGCCGACGAGATCACCGCGAGCAACAACGACGACGGTGTTGCCGTGGTCCTGGAACGGCTCTTTGCCCGCCGCTAGCCGCCGCCCCACCAATGGCCCATGCGTGGGGCTATAGCCCCACCAATGGGCCACGCGTGTGGTTACAGGTACAGGCCGGGCTGGTTCGGCTGCTGTTGCCCGCCGGCACCGGGCGGCAGCGCGCGCTGCCGCATCTCTTCGAGCTGCGCCCGGGCCGCCATCTGCTGGGCGAACAGGGTCGCCTGGATGCCGTGGAACAGGCCCTCGAGCCAGCCGACGAGCTGCGCCTGCGCGATCCGCAGCTCGGCGTCCGACGGGACTTCGTCGCCGGTGAACGGCAGGCTCAACCGGGCCAGCTCGTCCCGGAGCTCCGGTGCCAAGCCGGTGGAAAGCTCCTTGATCGAGTTCTCGTGGATCTCCTTCAATCGGATCCGGCTCGCGTCGTCGAGCGGTGCGGCGCGCACTTCGTCGAGCAACTGCTTGATCATCGAGCCGATCCGCATCACCTTCGCGGGTTGCTCGACCATCTCGCTGACTGCCTCGGCCTGTTCCTCCTCGTCGACCGGTGCCTGGTGGGCGTCCTCGACCGGGGCTCCGTCGGGCCCGACGGTCACGACGCGGAAGGGTTCGGGGCGGTCGCTGGGCGCAGTCATGTCTCTATCGTCTCCGAGAATCCATTGGCGTCGCACGGCAGGGGTGCGCCAACCTGGTCACATGAACACAGTAGGCAACCTGCGAGCGGCCACGGCGGACGACGCCGAGGCGGTCCTCGACCTCGCGGTGCTCAGCGATCTGGCCGAGGTCGGCGAGCCGCACACGACGATCGACGAGATCAACGTCGATCTGGCCAACGACCAGTTGGTGGCTGCCGTGGTCGAGGACGGCTCCGGAGACCTGCTCGGCTACTCCTGGGTCGAGATGATTCCCGGTCACGCGAATGTGTTCGGCGACATCATCCTGCGACCTGGCAGCCACGACTCCGTCGTCGAGGTCTTGTTCGACTGGCTGCGCCGCACGTCAGCCGAGGTCGGACCCGGGTTGCCGACCCATGTCTTCGCGAACTCGAAGAACACAGTGAAGCGCGGAACGTATGAAGGAGCCGGCGGCACCGTCGTACGCCGTTTCTACCGGATGGCCATCGTCCTCGACCAGCCACCGGTCGTCCCCGAGTTGCCGGCTGGCATCGAGATTCGCCAGGTCGAGCGCACCGAGGCGGATCTGCGCACGATGCACGAGTTGATCGACATCGCGTTCCTTGACCACTTCGATCCGATCCGTGAGCCGTACGAGCGCTGGCTGGCGCTCTCCGCCGACGGGTCGTGTCGGGACCTGTCGCTGTGGTGGTTCGCCACGGTCGACGGTGTTCCAGGTGCAGGGCTCTATGGCAACGAGCTGCCGGAGTCCGGTTACGTCGACGTGCTCGGGACGCTGCGGGAGTATCGCGGCCGCGGGCTGGCAAAAGCGTTGCTACTCAACGCGTTTGCCGAGTTCTATCGCCGTGGCCTGCCCAAGGTCGGCCTGGGCGTGGATGCCGACAGCCTGACCGGAGCGACCAGGCTCTACCAGTCGGTCGGCATGACCGTCCAGCACGAAGGGTTGCGTTACGCGCTGCCGTGAGCCGGCAGCATCGGGCCCTCGCCAGCCGGGTCGATGATGTCCTTCTCCCACATCGTGTAGCGGCCGTCGAGCACCTTCATCGCCGCGTCGTAGTTGTCCGCGTCGTCGTTGAACCACAGGTCGTGCAGCAGCCGGTCCACCCGCCGCCGGGCCTGGTGGCAGAACAGGTCGGCGAGCTCGACGTACTGCTCGGTGTTCGCCGGGTCTTCGGCGCCGAGCGTCTGTGAGTAGACACACGCGCTGGCGATGCCGTAGAGCTCGGCGCCGATGTCGACGATCCGGCCGAGGAAGGCCTGCTTCTTCTCCAGCCGGCCCTGCCAGCGGCTCATCCCGTAGAACGTGGATCGGGCCAGCTTGCGGCAGTTGCGCTCGGCGAACCGCAGGTGCTCGGCGAGCTCCCCGAACTCCGCGTACGACGTCGGGTTGCTGCCCTTGCCGGCCGCGAGCTTCGGCAGCCAGGTCGCATAGAAGCCGCCGGCCTTCACCGCGGTGCGGGCCTTGTCACCGAGCGGGATGTCCGGCTCGATGATGTCGCCGGCGATCTGTAGGTGCTGGTCAACCGCCTCGCGGGCGATCAGCAGATGCATGATCTCGGTCGAGCCCTCGAAGATCCGGTTGATCCGCATGTCGCGCATCAGCTGCTCGGCCGGCACCGCCTTCTCACCGCGTGCCTTCAGCGACGCCGCGGTCTCGTAGCCACGGCCGCCGCGGACCTGCATCATGTCGTCGACCGCCTGCCAGGCCATTTCCGAGCCGTAGAGCTTGACCAGCGCGGCCTCGATCCGGATGTCGTTGCGATGCTCGTCCGCCAACCGGCTGGACACGTCGAGCATCGCCTCGAGCCCGAACGATGTACCGGCGATCGACGCGATCTTCTGCGCGACCGCGTCGTGCTCTCCGACCGGAACGCCCCACTGCACCCGCTGCGCACCCCACTCGCGGACGATCTTCAAGCAGTACTTCGTCACGCTCGCGCAGATCGCCGGCAGCGACAGCCGGCCGGTGTTCAACGTGGTCAGCGCGATCTTCAGGCCGATCCCCTCGGAGCCGACGACGTTAGCGGCCGGGATCGTCACGTTGTCGAACGTGGTGACCGAGTTCTCGATGCCGCGCAGGCCCATGAACGCGTTGCGGTGGTCGACCGTCACGCCGGGCGTGTCGCACGGCACGATGAACGCGGTGATGCCGCCGCGGTGCCCCTCGCGCTTCGGCACCATCGCCATCACGACGACCACGTCGGCGAATGCACCGTTGGTGGCCCAGAGCTTCGTGCCGTTGATCGTGTACGTCGCGCCGTCCTCGCTCGGCGTCGCCGTGACCGACAACCGGGCCGGGTCAGAGCCGACGTCCGGCTCGGTGAGCAGGAACGCGCTGATGTGCGTGCGGGCCAGCCTCGGCAGCCACTCGGCCTTCTGCTCCTCCGACCCGAACAGCATGAGCGGCTGCGGCAGCCCGATCGACTGGTGCGCGGACAGCATCGTGGACAGCGCGCTGTGCCAGACGCCGGCCAGCGATAGGGCCTTGTTGTAGTAGACCTGGCTGAGGCCGAGACCGCCGTACTCGGTCGGGATCTTCATCCCGAGCGCGCCCATCTCCTTCAGTCCGTCGATCACGTCGTCAGGAATCCGGGCGTCGCGCTCGATCTCCAGCGGGTCGACCTTGTTCTCCAGGAACGCCCGCAGCTCGGCGAGGAAGGCCTCGCCACGCTCCACCGTCTCGGCCGGCTGCATCGGCTGCGGGTGGATCAGGTCGAGCCGGAAGTTGCCGAGGAACAGCTCCTTGCCGAAGCTCGGCTGCGTCCACTCGGTCTCTCGGGCCGCCTCGGCGACCTGGCGGGCTTGTTTCGCGCTGACCTGGCTCACGGCGGCTCCTCGTGTCGTTCCTGGATTGTTACCCGCCAGTAGCAAATCCGCAAACTCCGCTGGTACGACGGGTTCGGGCGTGCGAGTGGGATGTGCGCGTCGGGTCAGCGGCCGACGATGCCGGATGCCACGGAGACCGCAATCGCGGTGGGCTGACGTAGGTGGCGTTCGGAGGGGGTTGAACGCCACCTACGTCAGGGTCTTGCAATGTGGATCTTACGAGAACTTGTAAACCTGCCAATGCTGCCCGGAGTCGGTGCTGGTCGCGAACGCCCCGGTCGTGAGGTCGGCCCGGTCCGAGATCGCCACGATGTGGTGCAGGCTGATGAAGCCGACAAAGCCCAGGGTGATCCCGTTGGCCTTCGCGGGTAGCCAGTTCGTGCCGCCGTCCGTGGTCAGCTGGGCGCCCCGAGTCGTGCCAACGATCAGGTCGTTGGACGTCCCGGCCGCAAAGGTCTGCAGCGTCCCGAGCGTGCTTCGGGCCGGTCCGGTCGCAGTCCACGACTGACCGGAGTTGGTCGAGACGAAAGTCTGCTTGTGCTCGCTGCTTCCGCCGACCCCCCAGCCGCAGGCGGCGAGAACGGTATGCAGATCCAGAGTGGAGAGCACGGCGCTCTGCGGGTCTACCGGGCAAGGATCCGTGCGCCGTTTCCAGGTGGCGCCGTTGGGCGAGAACCAGAACGACGACTTGCCGGCGATGACGCTGACGCTGACCTCGGTGCCGAGTCCGCCATTGATCGCGATCGAGTCAGCGCCCGGCGTGCTGGGCGCAAGCGTGACCGAGGTGACCCGCCGAAGGGTCGGGTCTGCCGTCGTCGCTGAGTACAACTCCACAGTCCGCGACAGTTGAGACGGCCTTACCAGGGCCCATACCTGCTGGTGGACCGTCTCGAGGTCGTCGATGTAGCCGGGCGCGGCGTACTGGTGCCAACTCTGCCCGCCATCGGTCGTGACGTAGTAGACGGCGCCGTAGACGAAGCCGACCTCGCCGTTGCCGAACCGGATCTGATCGTCGCCGGCGATGCCGTCGGCGCTTGCGGAGTCCATTACGGGCGGGGCCTGCATGCCGGTCCAGGTTTGGCCGCCGTCCTCAGTGTGCGCGACGACGCCGGCGTGCGACCCGGGCAGCGTGCCCCAAAGATATCCGTCCGTCTTTGAGACGAAGGTCAACGAGTCCGGGACGAAGCCGGCGAGCGAGGTCGGAGCAGTCGCGCTTGGCGACGTCGACGGTGTGCTGACGGTCGGCACCGGCTGGGTGCTCGCGTGATGGTGGCGCTGTTGGGTCGGCGGGGTCGGGCTCTTGCCGATGGCGACGCTCTGCTCCCCGCCGTTGTGGCGCACCGCAATGACCGCAGGCACGGCGCCCGCCAGCACGATCACGCCGGCCGTGACGGCGACGCTGGCCTTCGCCCACTTACGGCGCCGGGCCCGACGGCTGATCAACTCCCAGCTGCCATCGGGCGGCGCGAGGCGCTCGGTCGCCTGCCTCAGCAGCGCGTCGATGTCGAACTCGTCGCGGGGCGTGCTCACTGCGTCCCCTCCAGCAGGACGTGGAGCTTGGCGCGAGCGTCGTACAGGTCGCGCTTGACGGTGCCCGGCGCGACCCCGAGGGCGTGCGCGACCGCGTCAACGGACATGTCGGCGAAGTAGTGAAGCACCACGACCTGCTGTAGCCGCTTCGGCAGGCTCGCGACCACCATCCGCAACTCGGGCGCGGGCGCGGCAGCCGTCGTCATCGTCATGACGGTCTTGCGCAGCGCCACTCGCTCCCGCTCACTGCGGCGCCAGCGGTCGCGGACCAGGTTCAGCGCGGTCGTATAGAGATAGGCGCGCGGGTCGGTAACGGTCGTCCAACGGCCGAGGAGGCGGACGAATGCCTCGGCCGCGATGTCATGGGCGGCCTCCTCGTCGCCGACCATCCGTCGGCACCAGCCGGCGAGCGGGGCGTAGTGGAGGCGGAACAGGGCGTCAGCAGGCTGCGCCGCATCCACTTCCGCAGCCTCCCAGGCACCGAGCACCGCAACATCCACGCTGCTAAGACGGACCACCTCGTCCGATGGTTGGTCCTCATTCATGGGACGGTCAGCAGTACTTTTCCGATATGTCCGCTTTCGGCGACCAGGGTGTGCGCCTCAGCGATCCGATCCATCGGGTACGACGCGCCGATGACGGGCACCACCTGCCCGTCGGCGATCAGCGGCCACAGGCCCTCGACCACCGCTCGGCAGATCGAGGCCTTCTCGGCCAACGGGCGGGTGCGCAGCGAGGTGGCGTGGACCGTGCCGCGCTTGCGCATCAGGGCGCCGAGGTCGAGCTCGGCCCGGGTGCCGCCCTGCATGCCGATGCAGACCAGCCGGCCGCCCGACGCGAGCACCTTCAGGTTTCGCTCGAGGTAGGCCGCTCCCATGATGTCGAGCACGACATCGGCGCCATGGCCGGCGGTCTCGTCCTGGACCGCCGCGACGAAGTCCTCGTCGTGGTAGTTGATCGCGCGGTCGGCACCGAGCGCCCGGCAACGCTCGAGCTTCTCAGGGCTGCCGGCAGTGACGATCACGGTGGCGCCGAGCGCCTTGCCGACCTGGATCGCGAACGTGCCGATGCCGCTGGCGCCGCCGTGGACGAGCAGCACCTCGCCGGCGCGGAGTTCGGCGATCAGGACCAGGTTCGACCAGACCGTGCAGGCGACCTCGGGCAGCGCACCGGCGGTCGCCAGGTCGACGCCGGCTGGAAGCGGCATGCACTGCCCGGCCGGCGCGACCGCCTTCTCCGCCTGTCCGCCGCCCGCCAGCAGCGCGCAGACCTCGTCACCCAATGACCATCCGATGACGCCGTTGCCGAGCGCGCTGACCCGGCCGCTGCACTCGAGCCCGAGCACCTCGGTGATCCCGGTCGGTGGCGGGTAGAAGCCCATCCGCTGCGACAGGTCGGCCCGGTTGACCGCGCTCGCGACGACGTCGACCAGCACCTCGCCGGGAGCGGGGCTCGGGTCGTCGACGGCCTCCCAGCGCAGGACGTCGACGTCGCCGTGTCCCTGACACTCGACGGCGTACATGCTGGCCACCGTAGCGACCGCGTCGCTCTGAGACGACCCGGCTTCAGACCGGAGGTGGGGTGGGGGCGATCGGGTCGGGTGGTGCCGGCGGCTGGGGCGGGCCCGGAGACTGGGCCGGCGCCGGCGGCGGCGGTTGCTGCGGCGGTTGGGCGTACGGCCCCGGGTTGTAGCCGGGCCACCCCGGTGGCGGTGGTGGGGGCACCGGCCTCGGCGGGCCGGCCCAGAACGGCCGAGCCGCGACGCCGTAGCCCGCCCGCAGCGGGGCCCGGCCGGAGTGGAACCACAGGTAGCCGGCGACCAAGGTGCCGAACGGTATGACGAAGCCGACCGCGATCCCGATCATCCAGATCTGCTTGGTGTTGTCCCACCACGGCCCGAACCATTCGGTCGGGGTGCGCCCGACACTGATCAGCGCGCAGATGCCGAGGATGAACCCACCGACTCCCGCGAGCCAGATCAGCCCGAAGAAGACGAAGAAGGCTCCGAACGCCGGGAACGCGAACACGAGCGAAGCCTACGGCGGCTCAGCCACCACCGTGATTGGGTCACTGACGGTCGCGCAAGCCGGCCACGTCGTGGTCCCAGAATGTGTGACGGTAGGCCAGGGTTCCGGTCATCCAGGTTCGGATCGGCAGAGCTGACCTTCCGAGGTACACGACCGATTGTTCCGCCTGCCGACTGCGACACTTTCAGCGTGGACGGGTTGGCGGCTCATCTCGCCGATCGGTACGGCGTACCCGTCGAGCGTCTCGTCGAGCTTGATCACGAGGTGTTCCGGGTCGATGGCCCGTCATGGGTTGCGCGGCGATTCCCGCCGGAAGCGGTCGAGGCTGTGTCGAGCACGGCCGAGACGCTCCGCCGGCTAGCGGCCACTCCGTTCCCGGCGGAACGCCTTGCCCACGATGAGCCGGTCAGCGTCTTCGACGATCACCCGGTCCTGGTCACCGAGTTCGTGCCGGGTGCGCACGCACCACCGACTCGGCGGGTGTTCGCCGGGTTGGGCGGCCTGCTCGGGGCGTTGAACGCGCGCGCAGCCACGACGATGCCGCCGGGCGGCGGCTGGCACCACCTCGTCCCGCAGGGCACCGTTCGCGACGAGATCGCGGCCGCGTTGTCGATGGTCGAGAACGCCGACGGCGACCCTGCTGCCCGGCAGACGCTCGGCGACGAGCTTCGGGCCTTGGACGACTACGGCGACCTTCCGTACGGTTTCGTCCATCCGGACTTCGTTCCCGTCAACGCGATCCGATCTCCCGAGGGTGGCCTGACCATCGTCGACTGGGTCGGTTCCGGGCGCGGACCGCGACTGTGGTCTATTGGTTTCCTGCTCTACGCCGCCGGTGCCCATAACCTCGCGCTCGTCGATGCGGTCCTGGAGTACTACCGGCGGCATGTCGACCTCACGCCCGCCGAGCTCGAACGATTGCCCGACGCGATCAGGGCCCGCCCGTTGACGCTCGACTGCTGGTCGGCGGCCCATGGTCGGGTGGCCTGGGCGACCGCCGTCGAGCGGCTCGACCCGCTCGAGGACCTCGCCGAGCACATCGCCGACCGCGCCCGCGGGTTCCTTGCCGGGTGAGCGTCCCACCGAGAACTGGCCGACATCGGTGCCACACGCATGGCCCATTGGTGGGGCAATAGCCCCACCGATGGCCCATCGGTGGGGTTGCGCGAGCCGGCCGCAGAGCTGAAGGCGCACACAGGTGACACTCAGGTGAGCCGGCTAGCCTCGAGCGTGAAGGGGAGTATTCCTCCGCGGTTGCGTCGTCAGTACGGCTCGGTGTCCGGGCCCGGCGTACCGGCTCAGTTCGGCTGAGCGGAAGAGACCTTCGGAAGCTGCCTGGTGCAGCACCGGAGGGAAACGGTCCTCTTGCCACCCACTACCCGCAGGGCACTCGCGGCCTCCCTCGGCTGGACGCTGCTCGGGCTGGCCTTCGCGCCGGTCGTCTGGGCGGTCAGCGGCGGATCGGACGCGACCTCCTACCTCTCGGTCCTCGCGCTCGAGAAGGCGCTGTCGCTCGACAACGTGGCGATGTTCGCCGCGGTTCTCGGCGCCGCGGCGTTGCCGATCCGGGCCGAACGAAAGGCACTGACCGGCGGGCTGCTCGGCGCGTTGGTGCTGCGGATCGTCTTCATCACCGCAGGCCTTGCGCTGGTGGGCGCGGTCCACGCGGTGCTGCTCGGGTTCGCCGTCGTACTGGTCGCGAGCGGCGTGCAGATGATGCGAGCGGAGAGGGAGCCCGGCACGACCGGGCCGTCACGGTGGATGCCGGAGCGGCTGCGCCGAAACGTTCTGGCCGCGACCCTGCTCACGATCGTCATCGTCGACCTCGCGTTCGCCGCCGACTCGATCCTGGCCGCGTTCGCGATCACGACGAGACCGTTCCCGATCATCGCGGCCAACGTCTTCGCGGTGCTCGGCCTGCGATCGCTGTACGTCGTCCTCGCCGGCGCGATGGCGCGGTTCCGCTACCTGCGGGCCGGGATCGGCATTCTGCTCGTCGCGATCGGCGCCGACCTTGCCGTGGAGCACTTCACCCACGTTCCGTCGTGGGTCTCGCCGGCCGCGGTCGCGGCCTGCCTGGCTGGCTCGATCGGCGCGTCGCTGATCGACGAGAGAGGAATCACGATGCGTCAGGTCCTTCGTCGTACTGCTATTACCGTGGTCGGCGTCTCGCTGCTGCTCGTCGGCGCCGCGATGCTGGTGCTGCCCGGTCCTGGGCTGCTGGTGATCGTCGGCGGTCTTGCCGTCCTCGCGACCGAGTACGCCTGGGCGAAGCGCCCGCTGGACGCGATGCGGGTGCGCCTGGACAAGCTGCGCCGGCGCAGCGCGATGTAGCGCTTAGCTTCACCGACCGGCCTTGCGGGGGCCGCGGAGGGTGCGTTCCGGCGTGGTGAGCGGGTGGCGGTGCCGAAGACGACATCGGTTCGTACGACAGTGACCTCACGTGAACGAAGCTCGGCGAGCAGGTTCGCCCGGACCTGGTCGCGCTGATCCGCGCTGAGGGCATCGACGGTGGCCCGGAAGCCGGACCCGAGCACGATGTCCCAGAAGTGGTCCGGGTGATCCAACTCGTGGCGGCCCGCTTCGGCCGTTACGGCAGGTGTGGGCACGCCGGCTCGAGCGAGCAGGTCGGCCAGCGCCGCAGGGGTGGTGATCTGGTCCCACGGGTTGAACGTCTTGTACAACCTGGGCTCGAGCGCACCGACGCAACTCCAGAAGCAGCTGTTGGCGGGCTCGAACAAGCCAGGACCCCAGGTGGTGACCGCGAGAACGCCGCCGGGCCGCACCAGCCGCCACATCTGCTGGACGAACCCCGTCATGTCCGGCGCGAAGAACACGCCGAAGACGCACACCACGGCATCGAAGCTGCCGTCCGGCAGTCCGGTCCGGGTGGCATCGCCACACCGGAACTCGAGATTGGACAGCCCTTCGCGAGCGGCTCTGGCCTGGGCGAGATCCAGGAGCGGCGCCGCGAGATCGACACCGAGCACCCGCCCTCCTGGTCCCACTGCATGCGCAGCGGGTATTGCCGATGCTCCGGCGCCGCAGCAGAGATCGAGCACGGCCATCCCTGGGGCCAGCGGCAGCCGCGACACGGTCGCGGACCCGAACCGGTCCCAGAACCCCAGCGTCGCCAGCGTGTAGTGGTCGGCTGCGGCACCGAAGGTGCGAGCGGCTCGCTCGGCGTGATCGCCAAAAGGTTGCTCAGTGTCCACGGTTAGCTCAGGAGGTCACGCAGGGTGCGGTTCAGGTCTGTGACCGCGGCAGCTGCGGCCGCGCTGTGTACGCCGAGGCCGTAGAAGCCGTGGATCATGCCGTCGTAGCGCTGCAACCTGACGTCGACGCCGGCATCGGCGAGCGCTTTGGCGTAGGCCTCGCCCTCGTCGCGAAGCGGGTCGTACTCCGCCGTACCGATCACTGCGGGCGCGACCCCGGACAAGTCGGCGGCGCGGATCGGCGAGGCACGCGGGTCGTTGAGGTCGGTTGACGGGTCGATGTAGTGGTTGCCGAACCACGTCATCTCCTCCGCGGTCAGGTAGTAACCCTCGGCGTTCTCCACCCGCGACGGATAGTCGGCGTCCTCGACGAAGTCCACGCCGGGATAGATCAGGAACTGGGCGGCCAGCCGTGGGCCGGTGTCCCTGACCGCGAGCGCAACCGCGGCCGCGAGGTTGCCGCCCGCGCTGTCGCCGCCCACCACGATCCGGGCGGGGTCGCCGCCGAGCTCACCGACGTGGTCACTCACCCAACGCGTCGCGGCCAGGCAGTCCTCAAACCCGGCCGGGAACTTGTTCTCCGGCGCCAGTCGGTAGTCGACACTGACCACGACGATGCCGACATCGCGGCAGAGCAAACGGGCCTGGTCGTCGTGGGTCTCGATGTCGCCGATCACGAACCCGCCGCCGTGGAAGAAGGCGATCGTCGGGGTCGGACCGTCGACCTCGGGGCGGTAGGTCCGAATCGGGATGTCGCCGACCGGCCCAGGGATGGTGGAGTCCTCGACCGAGCGAACGACCGCGTTCGACGCGGGGTCGCGCAAGCCGACCGTCGAGGCCCGGAAGAGCGCGCGGGCCTGCTCCGGCGTGCCGCTCGCTACCGATGGCGCGCCCATCTGCTCGAGCAGGGCGAGGATTCCGGCGATCTGCGGGTCGAGCGGCATGGTCTGCCTTTCCAGGACGGAAGATGCAACGGCGATCCCTCAGGCCACGCGCGACGCGGCGGTGAAGGCGTTCCACATTCTGCCGTAGAAGCCGCCAGCCGCGATCAGCTCGTCGTGAGTGCCGTCCTCGACGACCAGTCCGGCGTCCACCACGAGGATCCGATCCGCGGTCCGCGCGGTCTGCAACCGGTGCGCGATCACCATCGTCGTACGGCCCCGGGCCACTACATCGATGGCGCGGGTGACGACCGCCTCTGCGGACAGGTCGAGGGTCGCGGTTGCCTCGTCGAGCAGCAGGATCGCCGGGTCGACGAGCAACGCGCGGGCCAGGCAGACCAGTTGGCGCTGGCCGGCCGACAACGAGCGGCCGCGCTCGGTGAGCTCGGTGTCGTAGCGGTCGGGCAGCGTGTCGACCCAGGTCGCGAGCCCGACCTCGCGGCAGACCTGCTCGACCTCGGCATCGGTCGCGTCCGGCCGGCCGTAGCCGACGTTGTCGCGGATCGTCCCGGTGAAGAGGAACGGCTCCTGCGGCACGTAGCCCAGCTGCTGCCGGTACGCCGTCGGGTCGAGGTCACGCAGGTCGTGGCCGTCGACCAGCACCCGCCCTTCGGTCGGGTCGTGGAAGCGCGCGGCGAGCTTCATCAGCGTGCTCTTGCCGGCGCCGGTGCGGCCGACGAGCGCAACCCGCTCGCCGGCCGGGATCACGAGGTCGACGCCGCGCAGCGCCTCGGTGCTGGCCCGGCGATAGCGGTAGTGCACGTTCTCGAACCGCAGCTCGCCGTCGAGGTCACCGACGTCGACCGGCTCGGCAGCGGTCGGGGTCGCGATCGGCTCGTTGAGCAGGGTCCGGAGCTTTCGCATCCCCGCCCTGGCCTGCTGGTAGGAGTCGAAGACCTGCGAGAGCTGCTGGATCGGCGCGAAGAACAGCGTGAGGTAGAGCACGAACGCGATCAGTACGCCGGCGAAACCCGGATCGTTGCGCAGCCGCCCGATCCCCAACGTCAGCACCAGCGCGGTCGCGAACTGCTGCATGAGCTCGGTCGATGCGACGTACCAGATCTGGATCGAAAGGGCGCGCAGGCCCGCGTCACAGTTCGCCTGGCCGAGCTCGGTGTAGTTGGCGATGTCGACGCGCTCACGGTTGTGCACCTGAGTGACCCGGACGCCGGCGAGGGACTCTGCGAACGACGCGTTGACGGTCGCGATCGTGTCCCGTTGCCGGTCGTAGGCGACGGTCGAGCGCTTCTGGTACCAGATCGTCAGGACCACCATCACCGGCAGGACCGACATCGCGGCCAGCCCGAGCCGCAGGTCGGTGGCCAGCAGAAGGACGGCGATCCCGACCAGGGTTGCCATCGATACGACCGCGTTGAGCAGGCCGTTCTGCACCAGGCTCGACAGGGTGTCGACGTCGCTGGTGACCCGGGTCAGGATCCGGCCGGTCAGCTCGGACTCGTAGAAGTCCATCCCGAGCCGCTGCAGCTGGGCGAAGACCCGGACCCGAAGCGCCGCGAGCAGCCGCTCACTGCCCTGGCCGGTGGTGATCGCGCCGGCCCACATCACCCACCAGTCGAACAGCGACACCACCGCGAAGCCCAACGACACCAACAAGAGCGCGTGCAGCGAGTTGCGCGCGACGCCGTTGTCGACGCCGAGCCGGATCAGCTCCGGTTGGGCCAGGGTCGCGAGCGCGTCGGCGACGACCAGGGCGAGGCTGACGGCGAGGACTACTCGCTGGCGATGAAGCAGTCGTCGCAGGGTCAGGGGCGCCTGGTCCTCAGCCGCCTCCTCGATCAGCCCGTCCGGAAGCTCGTCGACGGTTGGCGGCAAAGCGTCGAGCTGGGCCTGCAGGTTGGCGCTCGGCGCCATCAGTCCGATCCAGCGGTTCGCCGCGCCCGAGGTCGCACCGAACCGGCCGACCGCTCCGGGACGTCCGCCGCGCGGGGCAGATGCCTGTACGCCGCGCCGACGCGGGGTGTCGGCCCGGCTGGTGACCGGGCTGAGCAGCGGGCTGCTGACCGGAGCGGCTTCGAGCAGCTCGCGATAGCGCGGGCTGGCGGCGATCAGCTCGTCGTGGGTGCCACTCGCCGTGATCCGGCCGGCTTCGAGCAGGACCACGCGGTCGGCGAGCCGAGCGGTCGACTCGCGGTGTGCGATCAGCAAGATCGTGCGGTCGGTGTTCCACCGGCGGAGCTCGGCGTGGATGTCGGCCTCGACCGCCGCATCGACCGCACTCGTCGCGTCGTCGAGGATGGCGATCTCCGGGTCGGCGAGCAGCAGCCGGGCCAGCGCGATCCGCTGCCGCTGGCCGCCGGAAAGGGTCAGCCCGCGCTCGCCGACGATCGTGTCGTACCCGTCCGGAAGCTCGGTGATGAACTCCGCTGCTTGTGCGGCCGCGGCCGCGGCGAGCACATCGGCCTCGGTGGCGTCCGGTCTGCCGTAGGCGATGTTGGCCCGGATCGTGTCGGAGAAGAGGAATGCCTCCTCGAACGCCATCCCGACCCGGGAGCGCAAGGAGTCGAAGGTCACGTCGCGGACGTCGAGGCCGTCGATGCGCACCGCTCCCGCAGTCGCGTCGTAGAAGCGAGGGAGCAACATGGCCAGGCTCGACTTGCCCGAGCCAGACGGCCCGACCACAGCGACCACCTCGCCCGGAGCGAGCTCGAAGTCGAGACCGTCGAGGACGAGCGGCCCGTCCGCCGAGTAGCGGAACGACACGTCGCCGAAGCTGACCGCACCCGGTCCAGCCGGCAAGGAACGGGCGGTCGGCGACTCGGTCAGCGTGGCGGAGGTGTCGAGCACCGAGACCAGCCGCTCGACGGCGGCGCGGGCCTGCTGCCCGAGCGCCATGACCGCGCCGATCATCCGGGCCGGTGCGGCGAGCTGGACGAGGTAGGTCGTACAGGCCAGGAAGTCACCGAGCGAGAGCCGGTGGTGCAGGGCGAGATAGCCGCCGATCAGCAGCACCCCGAACTGACCGAGCGCGGGCACACTCTGCAGGGTCGAGGTGAACGACGCGCGCTGGCGGGCGGCCCGCATCCGGCCGGCGTACATGCTTCGGACCGCGCCCATGACCCGCTGGGTCTCGGCGGCTTCCTGGCCGAAGCCCTTGACCACCCGGACACCGGTGACCGCCTCCTCGACGCCGTTGGTGAGCTCGGCCTCGCGCTGCTGGGCGTCCCAGCTGGCGGCGAAGACACCGGCCCGCGACTTCATCCCGATGAAGGTGGTCAGCGGCACCGTGACGAGCGCGACCAGGCCGATCGGCCAGGACAGGAAGAGCATCGCGACGATGCTGGCGACCAGCTGTAGCGCGTTGGCCACGACCTGCGGCCCCCATGCCAGGAACTGCTGGACGAGGGTCAGGTCGGCGCTCGCCCGCGACACCATCTGCCCGGTCCGCAGCCGGTCGAGCGCGCTCGGGTCGAGCGCGACCAGGTGCTCGTAGAGCCGGGTGCGGAGCCGGAACTGTACGTCGTAGCTGACCCGGCCGGCCCGCCAGCGCCGGGCCCGGGTCGCGAAGAACCGCAGCACGCCGAGCGCGAACAGAACCGCCAGCCAGCCGGTCACGCTCTTGTGGTGCGGGTCGAGACCGCGGTCGACAATGATGGCGGACACTAGGGGCGTCGCGGTGATGATCGCGGTGGTGAGCAGCGCCGCGCCGAAGCTGACCAGCAGCAGCCGCTTGGCCGGCCCGACGAAGCTCCAGATCAGCCGCAGCCAGCCGGCGCTGCGGTCGCCGTCTGCGGTTGCGGGGAGAGCGGGTTGAACGGTCACGTCCTCCCTATCGTTTCACCTTGCAACGACACGGTTCGGACGCCGTACATTCCCGACTTGCCCGGCGAGCTGCCGGCCGGTCCGGTCAAGCCGACGGGGCCCGCCGCGACCGGTAGGCCGCGACGTTGGTGCGGGTGGCGCAGCGCGAGGAGCAGAAGCGCTTGGAGTGGTTGGCCGTGCCGTCGAAGAACGCGCCACGGCAGGTCGGATCGGCGCAACGGCCGAACCGGTCGGCGCCCACCTCGGTGACCGCCAGGGTCATCCCGAGCAGCGCCTCGCCGATCAGGATCGCCGCGACCGCGTCGTTGCGGTCGTTCACGTGTAGGTGCCAGTCCTCGGAGTCGTGCCCGGAGATCCGGGGCCGCACTGGGTGCTGCTCGAGCAGGGCGTTCAGATGGTCGACCACGGCGACCTCGTCGCCCGCGGCCGAGTCGTCGATCACGACGCTGAGCTCGCTGGTGAACCGGCGCAGCGGACGCAGATCGGCGTCGGTCACGCGCTGGCTGAGCCAGTCCCGGTCGTCCAGGTAGGACTGCAGGGTCTCGACCGTGCTGAGGTCGGCATTCGCCAGGTCGGCCGCTCGTTCGGCGTAATGACCAAAGTCCATGTGTACATATTACTCACACTCAGGTAGAGTAAGTGCTAACAAGGAACGCTAACTATTACCGGACTTCGTGCCGAAGATGACTGTATGAGGAGGTCAAACGTGGACTGGAACGCCCTCCAGCAGGAGTGGGACAGCCAGCAGATGACCTATCTTCCCGACCGCGAGGAGCGGTTCGCCGCCATCCTCGACGCGGTCGAGGCGACCGTGGGCAATGAGCCGCGGATCCTCGACCTGGCCGGCGGCACCGGTTCGATCACGATCCGGGCGCTGGACCGGTTCCCGAAGGCGACTTCGGTCGTCCTCGACGTCGATGCTGCCCTGTTGGCGATCGCCGCGGGCACCTTTGAGGGCGACGAGCGGGCGCAGGTCCTGACCGCTGATCTCGCCTCCCGGGACTGGCGGCAGGCGCTCGGCGACGACGCGGAGTTCGACGCGGTGCTTACCGCGACCGCGCTCCACTGGCTGACGCCGGAGCGGGTGGCCGGGGTGTATGCCGAGGCCGCCTCGGTGCTTCGCCAGGGCGGGATCTTCGCCAACGCCGACCATATGCCGGACGAGGGTCTGACCGGATTATCCGGAGCCCTTTCAGCGTTGACTGAGAAGCGGCAGGAGCAGGCCCAATTGGTGCCGGGGGCGACCGACTGGGACGGCTGGTGGGTACGGTTGCGCACCGAGCCGGCGTTGGCCGATGCCGTGGCCGCACGTGACGCCCGATTCGCCGACCGCGGCGGTTCGGGACACACCGAGTCGACGATGTCCTCGGCGTGGCATGTCGCGGCACTGCGAGAAGCCGGGTTCGTCGAGGCCGGACTGGTGTGGCGCGGCTACACCGACGCGGCTGTCGTAGGTGTTCGGTAGGACTAGAGATGCCCGACGAGAAACGTGAAGGAGGTGACAGACGATGCACGCAAGTGTGATGGCAGCGGCAGCTGCCGCACGCACGCATGAGTTGCGCGAGCAGGCCAAGCGCGACCGCGACAACGCGGTCGTCCGTTGCTACCGGCGTACGCGCCGTAGCAGCCGATAACAACTCTGCGTTGCTGGCCCGCCCTGCATCGCCCTCGCTGCCCGATTAGGGCGCGGGCGCATGCAGGGTGTTGCCACCGACCGTGGTGGTTGTCCTGGTCAGGTCAATCCGGCCGGGTCGATCTCTTCGAGGTCGGTGCCCTTGAAGTCGACCACCCATAAGCGGCCGGCGTAAGCCGCGAGGACGAACGGGTTGTTCAGGCCGAGTGGCCACGACCCCTGCACCTTGCCAGTGGCTGCGTCCACCTCATGCAAGGTTCCGGACGAGTCGCTCACCCACACGTGGCCGTCCGAAATGTCTCCGTCATTGGCCTGACCGCCGAGCGCGGTCTGGTGGGACAACCTGCCGGTGGCGAGGTCGACCTGATCGATCGAACCGGCGTCTGACACCCACAGCCGACCTCCGCCCCAGGCGGTCCAACTCGGTGATTCACCGAGTTTCGTCGTTCGCACCGTCAAGGTGCTCGGCGTGATGCGCGAGATTGTGCCGTCCGTCTTGTTGGTCACCCACACTGCGCCGCCGGCTGGAGCGATTCCGGTCGGTTGTGATCCGACCCTGATGGTGGTGGTCCGGTTGCTGGCTGCATCGATGCGGGTGACCGTGTCATCGGAGTAGTTCGTCACCCACGCGGCGCCGGCCAGATAGGTCACGTCGTATGGCGCAATCCCGGTTCGGATCGTCGCTGACACCTTGTTCGTGCGCGGGTCGATCCGGGTCACCGAGTTTCCTAGGTAGTTCTCCACCCAGACCGAGCCGGCACCCACTGCGATGCCGCACGGCGCCTTGCCGGTATGAAAACTTGCTAGCAGCTTGTGAGTGGCGGGGTCGATCCGCAGTTCTCTGTTCGCGCCGTAGACGCTCACCCAGATCGAGCCGTAGCCACCTTCCACCGCGCACGGCTGAGCGCCGATGTGAACGGTCGCCTCGATGTACCGGCTGGCCGAAGCCGGGCTCGACGTGCTGCTGGCACTCGGGGTTGCGGCGCTGGGCTGCGGTGAGACAGCAGCGGAACCGGAGCCACCACATGCCGAGAGTACGGCCGCCGCCATACCAGCGACGACTACGAGATGCCTGCGGCTGATCGCGACACCCTCCGACGAATCCGGTTGCCTGAAACTAACGTCGACGCAGGCTTGCGACAGCACGTTGCGGTCACGATTCGGCCACGTTGCGGCGTCGTAGCAGGCTGAGCGCTAGGAGGCTGCCGAACAACGCGCTGTCCTGCTGCGCGCCGCCCGGATCGGATCGTCGCTCGCGACGGACGGCGTTGTTCAGCAGTCTCCTAGGGCGATGGTGCGTGCAGGATGCGGCCACCGACGATGAGGGTTGCGGTGGAGCCGTGCCATTGCAGACGGCAGCGCAGCGGTTCACCGCTGGGTCCGGTGATGATGACCGTCCCCTTCGCAGACAGCGCGTTGGGTGAGAACGTCACGTGACCCGACACGGTCGAGTCCTCCGTCCAGCGAACCTGATCCAGCACCGCCGTGTACGACGTACCGGGCGCGGCGTGGTAGCGGATCTTCCCGCCCCGAAGCCCCACGTCGCGGTTTCCGTCGACGTAGTTCCACCGAATCGCCGCGTCGCCGGCCGCCTCGAGCGCAACCGCGGCGCGTTGCCGCATCAGTCGAGCACCCGGGCCGTGGGCCGGCGCAGCTGCCGCGACGGTGAGCGGGAAGTTGCCGACCGTTTGAACTGCCGGCACCTGTTTGGCACAGGCGGCGTTGAGTGAGTGCAGGGTGCTCGGCGCGGTGATGAACCGGCGATACAGGCTTGCGCCGCAGCCGTAGCGATCATCGAGCGCGACCAGGTGAACGGTGTTGGCGGTCACGATCGATCGTGACGCCGAGCCGATCTGGCGGTGGATGTGGGCGCCGCCGGCAGCCGGCGTCAGCGAGTCGAGCGCTCCGTTGAGGATGAGCACCGGCACGTGGGTCGCGTCCATCGAGACGTGGGCCGGCACCGGCGGGTCGGCGCGATGGATCGTCTTCGGCCAGGCCGTGCAGGCGTGGTAGGTCTCGGTGAACGGGTTGACCGCGACCCACTCCTTCACCGTGAACGGCGCGAAGGCATGCGCCGGATAGTGGCTCTCAGCCTTTGCAAACTGCGCCTTGCGCGTGGTGGGCGTCGCGCGCATGTCGAACAGCTGCGGATAGTCCGAGCAGCCGACCGCGAAGTACTGGCCGTCGGAGTAGTAGGTCGCGGTCGCGTTGTAGTCGCTGTAGTCGTACCCGATGTCCTGCGCGTAGAGCCGCAGCAGCGGCGTGCCGTCGCGGTGGTCGAGGTAGGCACGGACCGCTGCGTCGAGCTGGCGGTAGGGGTCGAAGTCATACCCGGCGTCGTTGACGATGTTGACCAGCGACGTGATGGTCATCGTGACCGGTACGTCGGTTGCGTCCACCCCGGGTGCCGTGCCGCTGAAGGGGTGGGCGCGCAGGAGCCTTGCCAGCTTCGCGATCCGCTTCCATGACTTGCCCGGTGCGGCGCTGTGGCAGGCCGCGCTGCGGTTGCACGCAATGTCGAACGCGCGCCGCGCGGTCGTCAGGGTCGAGTGATACCAGGGACTCAGGTCGCGCGCTTCGTACGCCGAGTCGAGGGTGACCGACCGCAACATGGTCGGGAAGCGGGACAGGAACGACTGGGCGAAGTAGGTCCCGTAGGAGTCGCCGTACAGGTCGACCGGACCGGTCTTGAGCGCCTTCAGCACCTCGACCAAGTCGCGCGCGCCGTTCGCGGTCGTGAACAGGTCGGATGCGTGGACGAACCCACCGCCGGCGCGCGGGAACCGGTGGTTGAGCGACTCGCCGCACTGGTGAACGGTGTGCAGGAACGCGGGCGTGGTCGTGACGATGTAAAGGTGCTCCATCGCCTTGCAGTCGATCGGGGTGGAGCGGCCGGTGCCGCGCTCATCGACGAGCAGCAGGTTGTTGTGGTCGAGCAGCTTGTTGCCGATCATCGCGACGTAGTCAGGCGCGGTGCCGGTCGACGGGTAGCCCGGGCCGCCTTCCTCGGCGACGATCGTGCGCGGCATCTCGCCGGTGCCGGGATTCGCGGCCGGGATCCAGCCGAAGCCGACCGTGATCAGGCCGTCCTTGGCCGAGTTGTAGTCGAGTGGCACCTTCAGCGACCCGCAGTAGGTCAGGCGGACACCGAGCGCGAGCTTGCACCGATGCACCGACAGCGAGCCGACCGTGAGCGTCGTGGGCGCGGGTTTTGCCGCCGTACTGGGATGGGCGGCACCGGCCGGCGCCGCGGCGACGGTGGCCGCGGTGGCGAGCGCGAGGGCGGCGAGGATCCTTCGAGTGGGAAGATGCACGCCGCATTCTCATCACACCCGAGGGCAGGAGCGACAGCGATGTTGCACGGAGAGCTGGTCGGGCTGCGGGCCCGCCAAACGTCCGACGTCCCGATCCTGCATGCCGCCCTCTATGACGACGTGGTGACCAGGTCTCGCGCCGACTCGCGGCCCTGGCGGCCGATCTCGGTGGACTCAGGTGCGTCGCCGTACGCCGTGGAGTCCCGGCCGGGCGACACCGCGACCTTCACGGTCGTGACGCTGGCCGACGACGAGATCGCCGGTGACGCGTTGCTCTGGGGGATCGACACCTTCAATCGCTGTGCGCACGTCGGGGTGTCATTGCTGTCGGCCTGCCGCGGTAAGGGATACGGCGCCGACGTCGTCGCGGTGATGTGCCACTACGGGTTCGTGGTTCGCGGGCTGCACCGGTTGCAGGTCGACACACTTGCCGACAATGCGGCGATGATCGCAGCCGCGCGCAACTCAGGTTTCGTGCCGGAAGGCACGCTGAGGGCCTCGGCCTGGGTCAGTGGCGCGTTCGTGGACGAGCTCGTCATGGGTTTGCTGGCCGAAGATTGGATCCCGCCTCGATCGGGGTGATCGAGGCGGGATCGCCGGTCCTTACTTCTTGGCCGTGAAGTACTGGATCGTCGCGGATGACTTGTCGATCGTCGAGACCGCGACCCCGCACCTCCAGTGCGCCTTCTTGTCCTTCGCGGTCAACGGGCAGTGGTGGGTCTTGCCGTTGGCGAAGTCAGACGCCTTGTAGGGCTGGAACGTCAGCTTGCAGGTGACCTTGCCGGACTTCGTCGACTTGATGTTCTTGATCGGACCGATCGCGTAGTCGGAGCCCTTGATCACGACGAAGACGCAGCTGTAGGACGTGCTCTTCTTCGCGCCGTGGCCCTTGAGCACCATGTGTGTGCCCGGCTTGACCGTGTGGGGGGTCAGCGTGGAGGGGAACTGCTTCGTCCTGGCCGGCGTGGCCGCGGCCGGCTTGGCGGCGTGATGGGCGGGGCCGGCGGCAGCAGGAATCGTGAGCGCGGCCGTGATGGCGCATCCGGCGGCGCCGACCGCCATGAACTTGCTGATCCGCATAGATCCTCCGTCGTCTCGAAAACGAGAACCTGTTCTCATGGGAACGTACTGCCCAATCTTTCTGATGGGTAGTCAGAAACCGAGTGAACTTGTTCTCGGTGCCCGTCCAGGGCTACGCCGGCGCCCTGACTCGACCCTGACGGGCGACCGATTCCCGAGCTAGGAGCCGGGCCGCTCATGGGGGACGATCAGCGGGACGGATCCACGCTGCTACACCGGGGCGGTTTGCCATGATCATCGACTGTGCTCACTACCGTGACGGGCGTCGCCAAGAGAGCCCGCCGATGTCCCTCGAAGAGGCGGCCCAGCGGTGTCGCGACGGAGGGTTCGTCTGGCTAGGCCTGTTCGAGCCCTCCGCCGACGAGCTTGCGTTGGTGAGCGAGAGCTTCGGCCTGCACGAACTCGCGGTCGAGGACGCGCAGTCGCTGCATCTACGGCCGAAGGTTGAGCCGTACGACGGCGGTGTGCATCTGGTAATCCTGCGCACGGCACGTTACGACGATGAGCGCGAGGAAGTCGACTTCGGCGAGATCAGCGTGTTCATCGGCCCCAGCTTCGTGATCACCGTCCGCCAGGGAGTCGCGTCCGAGTTGCGAGATGCACGGCAACGACTCGAACAACGCCCCGAACTGCTCGAGGTCGGGCCCTACTCCGCGCTGTGGGCCATCCTCGATCAGATCGTCGACGGCTACGCGCCCGTCGTTGCCGAGCTGGAACGCGACATCGAGCAGGTCGAGGCCACCGTCTTCTCAGGCACCGTCGCTCCCACCGAGCGGATCTACTTCCTGCGCCGCGAGGTGACCGACTTCTACCGGGCAGTGCACCCGCTGCTCGCCGTGCTTTCGATCAATGAGCGCGCCGTTCGCGAGACCGAGCTGGTGCCGTACTTCCGCGACGTCCATGACCACCTGCTGCTGATCAACGAGGAGGTCGCTGCGCAGCGCGACCTGCTGACCACGATCCTCGAAGCGAACATCGCCGTGGTCTCGGTCGAGCAGACCCGGGTCAGCGTCCGGCAGAACGCGTCCATGGAGCAGCTCACGAAGATCGCCACCGTGTTCCTGCCACTGACGTTCGTCACCGGCTTCTTCGGGCAGAACTTCGGGTGGCTGGTCGGCCACATGGACAGCGTGCGGGAGTTCGCCGTTCTCGGATTCGGTGGTCTCGTCGTTCCGTGCGTGATTTTGCTCGCGTGGTTTCGTCGGCAGCCACCAGAGGGAGACATCGGGACACGTTGATCATGGCGAAGAGCGCGGTCTCCGATCCAAAATCGGCTCGGATCGCCATGATCAACCCGGGTGGACCTGAGCTCGATCCCGTAGCCTCACGACTCGGAGGGCTCGCCTAGTGGCCGATGGCGGCGGTCTTGAAAACCGCTATGGCGCGGAAGCGTCATCGTGGGTTCGAATCCCACGCCCTCCGCAAATGCGACGGTGCCGGTGAGTGAACGCGAGCTCGTCGATGGCGGGACTGCTGCCGCGCCGGCACTGCTCACGGTCGCTCGCGAGTGGGGCCGGATCGGGTGCATCGGGTTCGGCGGGCCGCCCACTCACATCAAGCTGCTGAGACAGCTCTGTGTCGACCGACGAGGCTGGATCGACGCCGCGGATTTCGAGGACGCGATTGCAACCTGCAACCTGTTGCCGGGACCGGCCTCGACCCAGCTCGCGATCTACTGCGCGTGGCGGCTGCGCGGGCGAGTGGGCGCACTTGTCGGCGGTGCCGCGTTCATCGTCCCGGGGCTGGTGGTGATCCTCGCCCTTGGCGCGCTGTTCCTGTCCGGCTCGCCACCTCGCTGGGTTCTCGGGGCCGGCGCCGGAACCGGGGCAGCGGTTGCGGCCGTCGCCGTACAGGCGGGCACCGGTTTGATCCCGTCCAGCTGGGCCCGGCGCAGTCACCGGGTTCGCTGGATCGGCTACCTCGTCGCCGGCGGCGTCGCGGCCGCGACGGTCGGTCCCTGGCTGGTCGTCGTGCTTCTTGCGTGCGGTCTCATCGAGATCGTCGCGCGGCGGGCCGTCTCACCGTCGGCGCGCACCCTCGCGATCGCGCCGTTGCCGTTTGTTGCCGGCGCGGTCGGGAGCGGAGCCTTGCTCAGCCTGTGCTGGGTGGCGTTCAAAGTCGGTGCGCTGTCGTACGGCGGCGGCTTCGTGATCATCCCGCTGATGCAGGCCGACGCGGTGAGCCACTACCACTGGATGAGCGGCGGGCAGTTTCTCAACGCCGTCGCGCTCGGCCAGATCACTCCCGGCCCGGTGGTGCAGACCGTTGCCGTGGTCGGGTACGCCGCAGCCGTCGGCGGCGGCGGACTCCTTGCTGCCCTCGTCGCCTTCGCGCCGTCGTTCGGCTTCGTCCTGCTCGGCGCCGACCGCTTCGGCCGGGTTCGTAACGACAAGCGTGCCCGCGCCTTCCTCGAAGGCGCCGGACCCGCCGCGATCGGTGCCATCCTCGGCTCGGCGGTGCCACTCGCGCGCGCCCTGACCCAGCCCTGGCAATACGGCGTGCTCGCGGCGGCGGCGGTCGCGCTGATCCCGTTGCGACGCAACCTCGTGCTCACACTTATCGCTGCCGGACTGGTCGGCGTGATCGCCACGGCGGCCGGCGCAACGCCGTAAGACTCGTGCACCGGCCGATACTGAGAAAGGCCCGCCAGTGGGAACCGAGTGATGCTCCGCCGCGTCCAAGTGCTGTGAGGCTGAGTCTCGGCGTGGCCGCTGCGGCGACCGTCTTGGCCTGCGTGGGGTGCACGGCCGGGTCGTCGGGCGCTGAGGGTGTGCCGCCCGGATCGTCGACCGGCCCCTCCGCCAGCGCCGAGGCCTCGACTCAACCGATCTCGACGGCGACCGCCGCGCAGAACCGGGCGGCGACCCGCAAGGAGGCGGCCCGGTTGCTCCGCCTCGCGCGGTTGCCGTCCGGCATCACGCCGATCAAGGGCCCGCAACGGCAGTTGGCGGGACCCGCGGTGGGCATCCCACAGGGGTCGTCGTTGGTCGACCGGCATCGCTTCTGGCGGACGACGATGCCGATGGCGACCGTATTCGCCTATCTCAAGGCGCACCCGCCGGCCGGTCTCGAACAGAGCGGTACGTCGAGTGGCGGAACGGTGACCGGCGGCATCACCACTGAGGGAATGGCTTGGAACGAGCCCGACCGCTCATACGCCCAGGAGTTGCAGCTCGACGTCGGTCTCGCGACGGTCCGAGGCGGAACGATCATCCGAGCTGATGGCGAGGGCAACTGGATCGACCCGCGACCAGTGCGCGACATCGCGACCGGCCCGAGACTGCGGGTCACAGTGTCCGGCGGATGCCCGCGCAGCGACCAGGGCGACGTCGGGGTCACCAACCCGGGCCCAGGGCTCGACCAGGCGCTGCTCCCGTCGGCCCGCCCGAGCTCGGCTGTGATCTGCGAGTACGGCGGACTCAACGCGAAGGCGCGGTTGAGCCTGGCCCGACGCATCGTCCTGTCGACCGGCAGCGCGGCGCGACTGTCGCGGCAGGCATTGCAGATCCGGCTCGGGCACATCGATGGCGCCGTGTTCTATTGCCCGATGGACGACGGCTCGATCGATATCGTGGCCTTCCACTACCCCGCCGGGCCGGACGTCGATCTCTGGTATCGCGCCCGGGGGTGCCAAGACGTCGCGAACGGTCACATCCTCGCCGCCGGCGGACTCGACTTAACGCCGTACCTCAAGTCCGGAAGCGCCGGGTAACGCGTCGTCTAGGGTGCAGGCCATGAGGGCGTTGTACGACGCTGGCGCGAATCTCGTGGGTTGGTACGACCCGACCACGGCCGACATCTGGGATCCGACGATGCACTGGGTGGCCTACGTCGTGGACGGCAACGCCTGGTCGGTCGAAGGCGATCGCTGGTGCGGCCCGGTCGACGGAACCACCTGTCTGGACCGGCAGGGCTGCGTGGTCGCGTGGGGGTCGGATCAGAAGCCGGAAGGCACCGCGATCCCGGTGACCCCGACGCCGCCGGTCCGGCCGATCACCCCGATGACGCCTGAGACGCCGATGACCCCGCCCGAGCCGCTGACGCCGCAGACACCGGTCGGAGGCTGGTCGGTGATGTCGTTCGGCGGCTGGCTCGAAGGCCGCTAGCCCACGACGAGTTGATCATGGCGAAAAGCGCGCGTTTCGTTAGCCAGACCGCTCGGATCGCCATGATCAACTCGGGCACCGGGTGATCTGAGTGAACGTAGTGCGTCTTGGTCCCCGCGCGGTTATCCTGCCCGCAGCGAGCCGGGGGGCTCGGTCCTAGGTGAGGGGCCGGTATGCGCGGACGTCGAAGGATCGCGATTCTGCTTGCGGCGGGGTTGTGCCTGCCCGCGCTCTCGGCCATCCCGGCGATGGCGGCGCCGGACCCGCCGGTGCAGGTCGAGAGTGACTCAGCCGATCTCGACTACTTCCAGTTCGCCGACGACAACCATCAGGCGCAGGACGACGTATCCGGTGACAACTTCCTGACCTTCGGGACGCACCGTGCGCCTAAGGCCTCCTCGGCGCAAGAGGGGACGGCGCAGGCGTTCATCAGCCAGGCGTCCAGCCTCGAGACCTCTGGTCAGCCGCCGTTCCCGATCAGCCCGATCAACGACATCGCGATGGACGGTACGTCGACCTCGCACGCGACCGCGACCGGGAACGGCCCGGCGGTGCCGGACGCAGACTCCGACGGCTCGTTCAGCGTCGACCTCACGACCACGGTGCCCGTGCCGGTGTTTTTCAGTGGTTTCATCCAGGCGACCAACACCGACCCCAACGACTCGTGCGCATCGGTGACGGTCGACCTCATCGGCTCGACCATCCACCGGCACTTCCACGTGTTCAGTGGTGAGTGCACGCCGACCAAGCCGCATTCGCAGGGCTGGGCGGAGTCGTTCACTCTGCCCGCCGACGACGAGATCGAGCTCGCGGTCGAATACTCGACCGAGGTCGACGACGTCCTGCCCGGTGAGCCCAAGGCGGTTTCCGAGTCGGCCACGGTGTCGCTCAACCTCGCGTTGTTCCCACCGACGGCGAAGTTCAGCCAGTCGCTGTCCGGATCGACCGCGAGCTTCAACGGATCGGGGTCGTCGGCGGCAAGTCCGGGCGGGCAGATCGCGAAGTGGAAGTGGACGTTCGGCGATGGCAAGACCGCAACCACGATGACCCCGAAGGTGAAGCACGTCTATCCCGCATCGCCGTCGCGGGTGCGGACCTACACCGTGACCTTGCAGGTCGTCGACGGCAGTGGCGGACTGAGCCCACCGATCACGCACAAGGTCCTGGGCACCGCTGTGTCCGCGAACGTGACGAAGACCGCGGCCAGTCTGACCGTCTCGGCGACCGTCAAGCCGAGCCGGGCCGGCCGGCACGCGGTGGTGACGCTGCTGCGTAAGCGGGGTGGCAAGTTCCGCAAGGTCTCCGCGCTGCACAAGGTCCTGAGCCACAGCAGCAAGCTGTCGGCCACCTTCAGGCGCCAGTCGGCCGGCAAGTGCCGGATCGTCGCGCGCTATCCGGGCGACCCGACCCACCTCGCCGGCCAGGCCACGAAGACCTTCGCCTGCTGAGTGACGCTTGAGCCTGACGTTCCGGTCCGGCCCGAACCCGTAAGCGCCCGGGCGCTGCGACGATGGCGCGGTGCGAACGGTCGGCGTTGACCTCGCGGCCGAGCCGCGTCGTACGGCGCTTGCCGCGATCACCTGGCGCGACGGCTCGGCTGAGGTCGAGCGGCTCGTGGTCGGGCAGACCGACGAGCAAATCGTCGCGGCACTCGGCGACGCCGAGAAGGTAGGGATCGACTGCCCACTCGGCTGGCCGGAGCCGTTCGTCGAGTTCCTGAACGCCCATCGCGCCGGCCAGCCGATCCCGCCGACCGACTTGGCCGCTCGTCGCCGGCTCGCCTACCGCACGACCGACCTCGCCGTGATCGCTCAGTTCGGGATCAGACCACTCAGCGTCTCGGCCGACCTGATCGGTCACGCCGCGATGCGCGCCGCCGGCCTCCTCTCAGCGCTCGCCGACGCCGGCTGCCCGGTCGACCGAGCAGGCTCCGGCCTGGTGGTCGAGTCCTACCCGGCCGCTGCGTTGCGACAATGGGGGCTCTACCGGCCGCGCTACAAAGGGGCCGGCAGCGCGGCCACCCGCGACGAGCTGATCCGAGACTTACTCGGCGCGGCACCCGGCCTTCGGCTCGGCGCAGCGGAGGCAGCGCTATGCAGCCGCTCCGACGACGCGCTGGACGCGGTCCTGTGCGCGTTCATCGCGCGGGCCGCTGCGCTCGGCCGGGTCACGACGCCGGATCCGGAGCAGGCGGTCGCGGCCGCGACCGAAGGCTGGATCGCGGTGCCGACCTGCCCGCTCGGCGAACTCTTCAGCTGAGCGAGGCTCAGCGGCCCGGCGCGTGTGGCATGACCTGCTCGGCGACCAGCCGCAGGTGGTCGAGGTCGCTCAGGTCGAGCACCTGAAGGTAGAAGCGCTCGGCGCCGGCATCGGCGAACGTGCCGATCTTGTCGAGGACCTCAGCCGGTGTGCCGGCGAGGCCGTTCTCGCGGAGCTCGGCGACGTCGCGGCCGATCGCCTTCGCCCGCCGCTTGATCTCGGCTTCGTCCTCGCCGCAGC
This sequence comes from uncultured Actinomycetota bacterium, assembly GCA_963770565.1. GTDB lineage: Bacteria > Actinomycetota > Actinomycetes > JAFAQI01 > JAFAQI01 > DATAUK01. The sequence continues at coordinate 697,179 of CAVYQE010000002.1, read as the reverse complement.
ACAAGACCTGCCCGACCGAATACACGAGCGAGTCGGGATCGCGCCCGGACGCATCGCAAGCCTGACGAACCCGGTCGTGGACCTCGCGCATCGTCTCCACCGGAACGAACGCAGTGTTGTATTCGTCGGCGTAGGCGACCGCGAGCCGGGCCGAGCGCTGCTGGCCGCGGCCGCCGAGCACGATCGGCGGATGGGGGCGCTGCGCCGGCCGGACCGTGTCGGGGTTGATCGACACTCCGCAGGTGAAGCCCTCGTGGTCGAAGGTGGTCCCGGCCGGCGCGGTCCACGCGCCGTGCAGGATCGTCAGCTGGTCCTCGAGCAGGTCGTAGCGCGCTCCGATCGGCGGGAACGGTATGCCGAAGGCGCGGTGTTCCGCGTCGTACCAACCGGCGCCGAGGCCGACCTCGACCCGGCCGCCGCTCATCTGGTCGACCTGAGCCGCGGCGACCACGAACATCCCGAGTTGGCGGAAGGTCACCGGCGTGACCAGAGTTCCGAGCCGGATCGAGGCGGTGTCGCGGGCCAGGCCGGCGAGGGTGATCCATGCGTCCGTGGCGCCCGGTAGTCCGGTGACTGAACCCATCTTGAGCACGTGGTCCGAGCGGAAGAACGCGCCGAAGTCGCACTCCTCCGCCGTCGTCGCAACGGCAAGGAGTTGGTCGTACGACGCCCCCTGCTGAGGCTCGGTGAATATCCGTAAGGTCATGCGCCAGAGGCTAATCCCGACGTGACGGCCCGACGGCCCGACGGGCGCGACGGTTGCGCGGCGCCACCCCGGTCCGGGGTGCTATAACAATCCGGGGGTGCGGCTCGGCGCAGATGTGTCCGCGGGTCGAGACAGGAGCCACGGTGCCGCGGCGGCTGCATGCCGTTGAACCGCTCCACAGCGAGCAGGCCAACCGGCTTCGGGCGTTCCGTGATCGCCTTGGGGTCGGCCAGGCACAGCTCGCCCACCAGGTGCTGGGCTCCTTCGCCACCGTCAAGCGGTGGGAAGCCGGCCGGCACCGCAGATCGGCGGCCGGCCTCACGGCCGCACACAAAGGGAGTCCCAAGATGCGCACACGACGACCCCTCATCGCTCTCGCCGCCGGCGTGCTCTGCGTCGTACCGCTGATGTCCGGCGCGGCCTCGGCCCACGCCAAGGGGATCAAGGGCGAGCCGCAGCCTGAGCTGAAGCCGTTCAAGATCGGCTCGTCGGAGACGGCCGGCAACGTCGCCATCCTCGCTAACGGCGACCTTGTCGTGGCCTACGGCGTCGCGACCAAGAATCACCAGGGCGCGGCGAGGGTGTGCGTGCTCGCCCGAGGTGGCCACTCCTGCACGAGCGATGTGAAGCTCGCTCCAGTCGGCACGAATGACATCTTCGACGTCACGCAGGTCTTCGCGTTGTCCTCGGACACCGTCGTCGTCCTTCAGGCTGCCTGCTGCGACGCCGACCCGAACGGCGATGTCCTGTACACCTCGACCGATGGCGGACATGCGTTCGGACCGGGTGTGAAGGTCAGCGCGATCGATGTCAATGCCGCGGTCCGAATCGGAGGCAACATCGTCTTCGTCGGCGCCTCGCCGACGTTCGGGACCGAGATCGAGAGCATCCCCGACAACGCGAGCTCCCCGTCGGCCGGCCCGGCGACGGTCGAGGCAACCGAGCCGACAACCGAGGCGCTCGGCACCTACCAGAGCGGGTTGCTCGTCGCAGACGACATCCTCGGTTCGGACGACACGACGAAGGTCCAGTACGCACCGTCGGGCATGGACTTCAACTCGCCGTCGTCGTACTCGTCGGTCGCGAGTTTCCCGCACGAGGAGCTGCTCGGGATGTCCGGCAAAGCGCTCTTGACCATCCAGACCAAGGGGAAGAACCACATCCTGCTTCGCTTCTTCAACGGCTCGAGCTTCGGCTCGGCGCACACCGTGCCGGGCTACAAAGGCAGCACGCTCGGCCTGTGGGCGACGATCGATCGTGACTCCTCGGGCGTCACCCACCTGTTCTTCGAATCCGAGTTTGTCGCTCCGATCTACCACCTGCTCGAGGTCTCCACGACGAAGGGCACGCACTGGACCCACCCGACCGACCTGGGCAACGCGATCAAGGACACGACCTTCAACGCCGGTCTCGACGCGAACGGCAGTGGGCTCGTATTCGGCGTCGGGGCGGGCGGCTCGACCGACGCCCGTGGATACCCGGTGCTTGCCCCCCAGAGCGTGTCGTTCTCGTTGTCGAAGTCGAGCATCAAGAAGGGCCACAAGGTCACCGGCAAGGGCAAGGTCAGCAAGGCCGCGAAGGGCCGCAAGGTCTGGCTGCAGGTCGAGCGGAAGGGCCGCTGGTACAACGTCGCCTCGACCAAGGAGTCATCCAGCGGCGCGTTCTCCTTCACGATCAAGGGAAGCGCGGTCGGCACGTTCAAATACCGCGCGATGGCCGACGACCACGCCGGCTACGTGATGTTCGGCTACTCATCGGGGCACTCGCTCAAGGTCAAGAGCTAGCCGATGCGCCGGCCTTGGCCCGGCAGCAGCGTGATCGCGATCCTTGCGATCGCCGGGCTGTCGTGCCTCGGTCCGGTCTCGGGGTCGGCGCCGGCGACGCGACGATCACGAGCTATCTGCTGACGGTGTCCCGCTGCAAGCCTCACCACAAGAAGTGCACGCTGGAGAAGGTGAAGACGCAGCACGTCAAACCGTCCAAGCTGACGGTGACGGTGGCCGGCCTGAAGCGCCATTCGACTTATTACCTGTCGGTAACCGCGACCAACTCCGTCGGTACGAGCCCGGCCTCGTCCGCCAAATCCGCCAAGACCGGCTGAAGTCGGCAACCGATCCAGAATTTCCGCTGGACAGCCTCCCCGGAGCGCGGTCTAGGGTCGCGTGGAATAGCACAGGGGTCGGCTGACGCTACCTGGGGAAGACTCCGTTCAGCGTGACAAACTGGCTCATACGGCGGCGTGGCAAGCGGCGAGGGGAGAGCTCTGTGACTGAGCAGCGCCTCGACTTCGTCACCAGCGCCGCCACCGCAGAGCACACCCGGAGCCGGCTCGGCGGCTGGATCGACAATCTGCAGGCTCACCGCAGGGCCTGGATGGCGATTCGCGGCTTCCACGAGATCGTGCTGATCGGCGCGGTCTATTCGCTCTACGACGTCACGCGGTATTTCGTCGAGGGCGACCACGTCGGTGCGGTTTCGCACGGCGCCCAGCTGCTCCGGTTCGAGCAACGGCTCAAGATCGCGCCCGAGCACTGGCTCAACCACGCGGTCTCGCCGCATGTCCTGCTGGCGGTGCCGGCGGACTACATGTACGCGACCTTGCACTACCTCGTGACGCCGCTGGTCCTGATCTGGCTGTGGCGGCGGCACGGTCCCGCTTACACCAGCGCGCGCACCGTCCTGATGTTCACGACGATCGTGGGCCTGGTCGGCTTCAGCCTGCTGCCGATCGCGCCGCCCCGGCTCCTGCCGGGGTTCATCGACACGATGGCGCGCTACTCCCATTACGGCTGGTGGGGGAAGGCGGCGAGCGCGCCGCGCGGCTTCGGCAAGGACACCAATCAGTACGCCGCGATGCCCTCGCTGCACGTCGGCTGGGCGGTCTGGTCGGGCTGGCAGCTCCTGCGGTTCGGCAAGCACCGGATCACCCGCTATCTCGGCGTGGCATACCCGTTCGTGCTCTCGGTCGATGTGATCGCCACCGCGAACCACTACCTGCTGGACGTCGTCGCTGGGTTCGCCGTCGTGGGTGTCGGTGTGATCCTCGCCCGCCTGTTCAGTCACATCGGCTGGTGGTCGCGTCGGTTGTTGAAGGTGGGTCCGGCGCCTCCGCCACCCGCTGCGCCGGGCTGACCCTTGCCGTCCACCTACTCCGGCATCGGCGTCAGCGCGGGCGTCGCGGCCGGACCGGTCGCGCGCGTGCACGGCCCGGTGCTCCCGCCGCGGGACGGGGCGCCGATCGACATCGACGTGGAGGCCGACCGGGCCGCTGACGCGCTCGACGCGGTCGGCGGTGAGCTCGAGGCGCTCGCGCAGCGGGCCGGCGCCTCCGGCGCGGTCCTCGTCCGGCAGGCCAGGATCTCGCGCGACCCCTCGCTCGCGTCCCTGGTGACCCAGCTCGTCAGCTCCGGCCGGGCGGCGCCCCGAGCCGCTTGGGAGGGCTTCAGCGCCTACCGGGACATGCGCGCGGCGGACCCGATGCGCGCGGTGCCGGACCGGGTGGAGCTCGACGACATCCGCGACCGCGTCGTCGCCCGCTTGTTGGGTGAGCCGCCGCCCGGCATCCCGGACACCGGTTCGCCGTACGTGCTGGTGGCGCGCGACCTGTCGCCGGCGGTGACCGCCGGCCTCGACCCGCAGCAGGTGCTCGCGATCGTCACCGAGCGCGGCGGGCCGACCAGCCACACCGCCGTGCTGGCCAAGTCGCTGGGCATCCCGGCGGTGGTCGGCTGTCCGGGGGTGGCCTCGCTGCGCAGTGGGCAGCGGGTGCTCGTGGACGGTTCCGCGGGCCAGGTGACTGCCGACCCGGACCAGGCCGCCCTCGGCGCGGCGAACCGCGGGGCCGAGTCGGCCCCGGCCGGATCGGTCGCGACCAGTCGCGGTCCCGGGCGCACCCGCGACGGCCGCCCCGTGCAGCTGATGGCCGCGGTCGGCAGCAGCCTCGACGTCGCTGACGCGATCGAGGCGGGCGCCGAAGGGGTCGGGGTGTTCCGCACCGAGTTCGCCTTCCTCGACCGGATCGAACCGCCGAGCGTGGCCGAGCAGTCAGCGGCATACCGGGAGGTGTTCGACGCCTTCCCGGCACGGCAGGTCACGGTCCGGACGCTCGACATCGGGGCCGACAAGCCGGCGTCGTACGTGCGGTTGGGGGAGCAGTCGAACCCGGCGCTCGGGGTCCGCGGGCTGCGGGTCGCGCGCCGGCACCCCGAGCTGCTCACAGACCAGCTGACCGCGATCGCGAGTGCCGCGCGCGGGTCCGCGGCGCAGGTGCGGGTCATGGCGCCGATGGTCGCGACCGCGGCGGAGGCGGCGTGGTTCGCCGCGCAGGCGCACGAGGCCGGCGTCACGACGACGGGGGTGATGGTCGAGGTGCCGGCCGCGGCGCTTCGGGCCGGCGATCTGCTGCGGGTGGTCGACTTCGTCTCGATCGGAAGCAACGACCTCGCGCAGTACACCTTCGCGACGGATCGGGCCGACAGCGAGCTCTCCGACCTGCTCGACCCGTGGCAGCCGGCCTTCCTCGACCTGGTCGCGACCGTGCTCCGCGCCGGCGCGATGGCGGGCCGACCGGTGACGGTGTGTGGTGAGGCACCGAGCGATCCGCTGCTGGCGCTGGTGCTGGTCGGGCTTGGCGCGGCGGCGTTGTCGATGACGCCGCGGGCGCTCGCGGACGTGCGGATGACGCTGGCCCGGCACAGCTACGACGACTGCGTCGGCTTCGCGGCCGCCGCGGTCTCGGCCGACGGGCCGTCCGAGGCGCGAGCCAGGGTCCGAGCCGCTCTCGACCCCGCCGTCTGACCCTGCCAAGCAATGTCACATTGCCCCGGTCTTTCCTGGGGTGGTGTCACATTGCCCCCACGGAGTGGGGGGCAATGTGACATTGCTTGGTCCTTGTTACGGTCCTGGGTATGCGGGTTGACGGTGCGGATGGGGTCGGGATCGAGGTCTTCCTGGAAGGGCCGGAGGAAGGTACGCCGGTGCTGTTCATGCACGGGTGGCCCGATACGCATCGGCTCTGGCGCCACCAGGTCGCGGCGCTGAGCGCCGCGGGCTATCGCACGATCGCGCCGGACCTCCGTGGCTTCGGCGAGTCGGACAAACCCGAGGACGTCGCGGCGTACAAGATCGCCAACACCGTGGCCGACATGGTGGCCGTCCTGGACGAGGTCGGGGTCGGGAAGGCCAATGTGGTGGCGCACGACTGGGGCGCGGTCGCCGGCTGGGGGCTGGCGGCTTTCGTACCGGACCGGGTCGAACGGCTTGTCGCGGTGTCGGTCGGGCATCCGAAGGCGTTCGCCGAAGCCGGGTTCGAGCAGCGGATGCGCGTGCTCTACATGCTGCTGTTCAACCTGCCGGTGGTGGCCGAGCAGTGGTTCGGCATGTTCGGTGCTCAGATGCTCGCGAGCCACCGCGACCGCGAGGCCGTGCTCGCTGAGCTCGAACGCCCCGGTGCTCTGACCGCGAGCTTCAACTGGTATCGCGCGAACGCGAGCCCGCGCACGATCGTCAACCCGCCGCCGGAGCTACCGCCGATCCGGTGCCCGGTCATGGGCGTGCTCGGCCCGCGCGACATCGCGCTCGGCGAGAAGCAGATGACCGGCTCGCAGGCCCACATCGAAGGGTCGTGGCGCTTCGAGAAGATCGAGGGCGCCGGGCACTGGCTTCAGCTCGACGCCCCCGATGAGCTCAACCGTCTGCTGGTGGACTTCCTGGGCTCGTAGCGCCCCGCCCGGGCGAGCCGTGGCCGACGGTGTCCGGCTCGAGGCTCTCGTGCTCCCCGTCGGTCGGCGGCGGTGACATCCCGAGCGACTCTCCGAGCTCGGTGCCTTCGGCGATCTGCTCCTCGCCACCCTTGGCCCCCATCATCGTGCGGAGCGGGATCTCCCTGAGCCGCAACGCGAGCAGGAAGGCGATGATGGCGAACGGTACGGCGGCGAGGAACACCACGTGCAGGGAGTCGCTGAACGCCACTCGGAGGCCGTCGCGGACTGGCGCCGGCAGCAACTTCACCGCGGCCGGGTTGGCGCTCACCGATGTGCCGTGCAGGTGCTTCAGCGCCGCGGCCGGCACGTGCTTGGGCAGGTTGGCGGCGAGCCGGTTGTCGAAGATCGTTCCGAAGACCGCGACCCCGATCGAGCCGCCGATCGACCGGGAGAACGTCGCGAGCGAGGTCGCGACCCCCAGCTCGGTATAGGGGACCGAGTTCTGGGCCGCGATCAAGAGGACCTGCATGGTGAGACCGAGGCCAGAGCCGAGGATCGCCATGAAGATCGCGATCTCCCAGAACGGCGTCGTGGCACTGATGTGGGAGAACAGATACAGCGCGATCGTGGTCAGCGCGGTGCCGGCGATCGGGAACCGGCGATACGTGCCGGTGGCGGAGATCCGGCGCCCGCTATAGATCGCGAATACCAGGACCAGCACCATGATCGGGATCAGCTGCAGCCCCGAACTCGTCGGCGAGGCACCACGCACGACCTGCAGGAACAGCGGCAGGAAGGTCAACGCACCGAACATCGAGAAACCAACGATCGCACCGGTTCCGAACGACACCCGGAACACGCCGTTGCGGAACAAGTGCAGCGGCACGATCGGCTCGGTTGCGCGCCGCTCGACCGCGATAAAGATGCCGAGCAAGATGAGCGAGGCGAGGCCGAGGCAGATGATCGTGGCCGAACCCCAGGCGTAGGTCGAACCACCCCAGGTCAGCATCAGGATCAACGCGACGACGGAGGCCGACATCACCGACGCACCGAGGTAGTCGATGTCGTGCTCGATCCGGGTGGTGCGCGCATGCAGGACAGCGGCCACGACGAACAGCGCGATCGCGCCGATTGGCAGGTTGATGTAGAAGACCCAGCGCCATGACAGGTCGTCGGTGAAGAAGCCACCGAGCAGCGGGCCGGCGACGCTCGAGACCGCAAAGACCGCACCGATCAAGCCGGTGTAGCGACCACGATCGCGCGGCGGCACGATGTCGCCGATGATCGCCTGCGCCCCGACGATCAGCCCGCCGGCGCCGAGACCTTGCAACGCACGGAAGCCGATCAACTCGTTGAGGTCCTGGGACAGTCCGGACAGCGCCGACCCGACCAGGAAGATGACGATCGCGGCCTGGAAGAAGCGCTTGCGGCCGTAAAGATCGCCGAGCTTGCCCCACAGCGGGGTCGAGACGGTCGAGGCCAGCAGGTACGACGTGACCACCCACGAAAGGTGGTTGAGCCCGCCGAGGTCGCCGACGATGGTCGGCAGCGCGGTCGCGACGATGGTCTGGTCGAGCGCGGCGAGCAGCATGCCGAGCATCAGGCCGGCGAAGACCAGCCGGATCTGGCGCGGCTTCAGCGCGATCGGCCCGCTGGTCGCGGACATGTCGAGGTCAGACATCAGTCGGTTGCTCCAGTTCTTGCGCAAGCAGTTCGAGGCCGCGCAGGAACGCACGTTGCTCGGCCGGACGCATCCGGTCGAGGGCGCGCTGCACGGGCCGGAATCGGGTGTCGAGCAACGTGTCGGCGAGGGCCCGGTGGGTCTCCGCGACCTGCACCAGGGTGCGGCGTCGGTCGGTCGGATCCTCGATCCGCTCGACCAGCCCGCTGTCCTCGAGATCGGTGACCACCTGGCTGGCCGTCGCCAGCGAGACGCCGAGCTGGGACGCCAGCGTGCTCACGCTCATCCGCTCGTCGGCGACCACCTGCATCAGTGCCGCCACGTGCCGCGGGGCCGGCGGCGACTGCTTCCAGGCCGCCTGGGTGTGGGCGTCGACCGGCATCGGCGTGCGCTCGAGCCGTCGCACGACGGTCCGGAACGCAGCGAGCAGGTGGGCAGCGGATGCCGGGGTGGCGGCCCCGGTCGGGGCGGGTGTCCGCGCAGGGGTCGGAGCAACGGCACTGGTGGTCATCCGAACACGGTACAACAATTGCTTCGTACAATCAAACTGTTTTGCAGACCTAATAGTTCTGGAGATGACCTTGGTCCATCCGGTTAAGTGGTGTGGCTGGGGTGCCGTACAAACAGGAGAGCGTGTGACAAAGCCGCATGCTCCCGCCTCGTCCCCACGGTCGGAGAAAGCCTGATGCACCGTCGCGCCACCCTCGTCCGCGTGTTCACCACCGCCGCCGTCGTGGCGGCGGTCGCGGTTCCGGTGGCGACCGGCTCGATGTCCTCAGCGTCCGCCGGGAAGGTGTACGACGGCCCGGACGTCGCGTCCTACCAGCACCCGCACCCAACAAAGGCGCACCCGCACGGCCAGCCGATCAACTGGAAGCAGGTGAAGAGGGCGGGCAAGGAGTTCGCGATCGTCAAGGCCACCGAGGGCACGTCGTACGTCAATCCCTACTTCGCCGGGCCCTACTCCAATGACTACGCCGATGCGGCTGCGGCCGGCCTGGTGCACGGCTCGTACCACTTCGCGCGGCCCGGCCTTCCGGTTGGTGTTACCGCACGAGCGCAGGCGAATTTCTTCGCGCAGACCATCGGACCGGTGAACGTGGCGGGGACGCTTCCGCCGGCGCTCGACCTCGAGGTGACCGGTGGCCTCAACCCCGGCCAGCTCGTGACGTGGGCGCAGGACTTCCTCCTCGAGATGCGCACGCTGACCGGCCGGACGCCGATGCTCTATACCTATCCGTCGTTCTGGACCAACGACATCAACGACCCGTCGGCGCTGGCGCGCTACCCGATGTGGATGGCTGAGTACGGCGTACGGAAGGGCCCGGTCTCCGACCTCTGGCAGTACACGTCGTCCGCCCGGATCAAGGGAATTGTGGGGCGGGTCGACGAGTCGAGGTTTGTCGGCACGAGCGGCCTGCCGTGGGCGACCTTGTCGAACGGAACGGTCGCAACGCCTTGGGTTGCCTCGGCTCCGGCTGCACCGCTTTCGGTGCGCACCGTGGTCAACGGCACTTCGGTGACGGTTGCGTGGATGCCCGGCGACGCCGGCACCAGCCCGGTGACCAGCTACCAAGTGACAACGTCACCCGGCGGGCAGGTCATGACGGTCGGTGGCTCGACCATGTCGGCGACCGTCACCGGGCTTTCGACCACGCAGGCCTACACCTTCACGGTTACCGCGACCAACAGCGTGGGTACAAGTCCGGCCACTGCACCGACTGCGCCCGTCACCCCCGCGATCCCGACCACGCTCGCCGCAAAGGTGAAATCGGCAGCCACCTTCGGTACGGCGCTTCCACTGCAGGCGACCCTGCAACGCGCGGACACCCACACCGCATTGCCCAACCGGCGGGTGTTGATCTACCGGCGCGAGGCGCCCGACCGCAACTGGGTGCGGGTCCGCAAGCTGAGGACCGACCGCAACGGGCTGGCGTCGGCGGTCCTGCATCCGAAGCGCAATGCGGAGCTCGAGGCGGTCTTCCCGGGCGGATCCGGCGTCGCGCGATCCGAGGCGTTCGAGAACTACGTGGTCCGGCCGACGGTCGCAGCCTCGATCTCGGCGACCACCGTGCGGTCGGGCAGCATGGTCACGATCGGCGGCCGGGCGGCGCCGTTCCGGGCCGGGCAGCGGGTCGAGCGCGAAGGATTCTTCGACGGCGCGTGGCACGTGTGGGCGACCTCCCGGATCGGTCCGCATGGCCGCTACATCTTCCGCTTCCGGCCGACGCTCAAGACCGTCGACGTCTACCGGATCGTGGTCGCGGCGACACAGCGGCACGGCGCCGGGCACTCGCACCGGTTGCAGCTCACCGTTCGCTAGAACGCCTACTGGCCCTTCTTGGCGCCTGACCGCACAATGTCAGTGCGCGTACTTCACGCGCGAGCGTCCAGCCAGCGACCTTTGGGGGCCCGAGTGCGAAGCACCATGCAGGACTTTCCGCTCACGACCGGCTCGATCCTGCGCTTCGGTGCCGAGGTCTTCGGCGACAGCGAGGTCGTGACGCTGGGCGAGGGCGGGGTGCGCAGGCGGCGTTCGTACGCCGAGACGGCGACTCGCGCGGCCCAGCTGGCGAACGGCTTGCGGTCGCTTGGCATCGATGGCGACCAGCGGGTCGGGACGTTCATGTGGAACAACGCCGAGCACTTCGAGGCGTACCTCGCGATCCCCTCGATGGGCGCGGTGTTGCACACCTTGAACATCCGGTTGTTCCCCGAGCAGGTCGTCTACATCGCCAATCACGCCGATGACCAGGTGATCATCGCCGACTGCTCACTCGTGCCGTTGCTCGCGAAGGTGCTCGGTGAGATGCCGGCGGTGCACACCGTGCTGGTCACGGGTGACGGCGATGTCAGTGCGCTGAAGGAGACCGGCAAGCAGGTCCTGTCGTACGAGTCCGTGCTGGCTGATGCCTCGAGCTCGTTCGACTGGCCGGAAGACATCGACGAGCGATCGGCCGCCGCGATGTGTTACACCAGCGGAACGACCGGCAACCCGAAGGGGGTTGCCTACTCGCACCGGTCGTGCTGGTTGCACTCGATGTCGGTCAGCACCGCCAACAACAACGGCCTCGGTGCCGACGACCGGACAATGCCGATCGTTCCGATGTTCCACGCGAACGCATGGGGTACGCCGTACGCCGCCGTGATGGCCGGCGCGGACCTGATCATGCCGGACCGGCACCTGCAGGCCGAGCCGCTGGTCGGGTTGATCGAGGCCGAGAAGGTGACGGTGTCGGCGGCGGTGCCGACGATCTGGAACGACATCTTGCAATACCTGCGCGCGAATCCCGGGCACGACCTGTCGACGGTGCGGGCCGTGCTGTGCGGTGGCTCGGCGGTGCCGCGGGCGTTGATCAGTGCGTTCGAGCAGGAGTTCGGCATCACGATCATTCAGGGTTGGGGGATGACCGAGACCTCGCCGGTCGCGTCGGTGGCGAAACCGCCGGCCGGCCTCACGGGTGAGCGGGCGTGGGACTACCAGTCGAAGGCCGGCCGGTTCCTGTTCGGCGTCGAGGGCCGGATCGTGGACGACGCCGGCCAGATCATGCCGCGCGACGGCAAGGCGGTCGGCGAGCTGGAGGTGCGCGGGCCGTGGGTCACGGCCGCGTACTACAAGGACGACGACCCGGCGAAGTTCGACGACGGATGGCTGCGGACCGGAGACGTCGGGACGATCGACCCGCAGGGTTACATCACGCTGACCGACCGCTCGAAGGACGTGATCAAGTCGGGCGGCGAGTGGATCTCCTCGGTCGAGCTCGAGGTCGAACTGATGGCGCACCCGGCGATCCTCGAGGCGGCCGTGGTCGGCGTACCGGACGATCGTTGGCAGGAGCGGCCGCTTGCGTGCGTGGTGCCGATGGAGGGCCAGTCGATCGACCCGGACGAGGTGCGGGCGTGGCTGTCGGACCGGGTCGCGAAGTGGTGGCTGCCGGAGCGCTGGGCGATCATCGAGACGGTGCCGAAGACCAGCGTCGGGAAGTTCGACAAGAAGGTACTCCGCAAGGCCTACGCGGACGGCGAGCTCGACGTCACCACGCTCTGAGCAATGTCACATTGCCCCGCACTTCGTGGGGGCAACGTGACATCACCCCCACAAAGGGCTGGGCGATGTGACATTGCTTGGGCGGTTGCCGTGGGCGCGGTCGGGTTGTACGAATGAACCGACTTCGGGCCGAAAACGATTGATCCGTAGGCGGCCGGTCCGGAGCGGAGGGACAGCGTGGACGAGCGGCTGACCTCTTATGTGCGGGAGCGCTGGCCCGATCTCGTCCGGGACGCGGCGCGGCGCTGTGACGACGCAGACTCGAGGACCGCGCAGGAGCTTGCGCTCTCGGCATTGACCCGGGTCGCCGCGCGCTGGCGGTTTGCCCGCGATAAGGACGACCCAGCTCCCTTGGTACGCCGGGCGCTGGCGCGCGCTTGCCGGATGCACGACCGGGCTCGGGAGCCGCAGGAGCCGCTCGACTTCCAGCTGATGGAGGTCGGGGTAGCCGGCGTACACGTCGACGAGGCGACCGAGACCGTGGTCGTCGAGCCGGCGATGCTCGGTGCCGACCAGGTGCTGGCGATCCTGGCTCGCCGGCTGCGGCTGGTGAGACAGCGCCGCGTGCTGACCGGGTTGGTCGCGGCCGTGGTGGTGATTGCAGTCGCGGTGACCGCGGGCTCGTCCGGGTCGGGGTCGACGCGCACGCCCAAGCCGCACCATGTCCGCAGGGCTGTGCCGGTCACCGAGGCGGTGTTCCCGAAGCGGTTGATCGACTTCGCGAGCGGGGTGACGACCGGCGGCGGCCTCATCTGGACGATCGAGAGCCGGGCGACCAGGAGCGGCTCGATTTCCTACGTCGTCGGGCGCAATCCGGTGACCGGCGCGATCCAGAGCCGCGACCGCGTGCCGCAGCCCGACGACCACATCAGCTATGGCTTCGGCAAGGTCTGGGCCTGGCACAATGAGGCCGACTTCCACTACACCGCGATCGCGACCGTGACTCCGGTTGGCACCATCACCACATTGCGCTCGTCGCCACCGGTCGCGATCGACGACATGGCCTTCACCAAGGACTTCGCCTGGCTGACTGAGCCGACGGTCAACCGTGTGGTGGCGGTGCACGACGGCGTGCTTGGTGCGGACCGCGAGTCGACCGTCGCAGGCGCGCGGTTCGTCATCCCGCTCAGTGCGACCTCGGTCCTGGTCGCGGGCCGCAGCGGCACCATGCGCGTGCTGCCGAGCGGCCAGTTCGTCTACCTCGGGCTGACCGGCCTGACCCTGATGGCACCCGCCCCGTCGTACGGGATCTGGATCGCTCGGGGGCGGGTGCTGACCTACCAGACGCGGATCGACGAGCCACCGAGTGTGACCCTCCGGTTGCCGCTCGAGGTGGGGTCTGTGACGGGCGATCCGACGCACGGCGTGTACGTCGCACTGCGCAGCGACAACCCGTTCCACTACGACCCGTACCTCGTGTACTACTCGCCGGCCGCGCTGCGGTCGCGGAATCCGGTGCCGACCGCCCGGCTCGACGGCCTGCTCCAGGCCGAGGGCATGACGGCCGACCCCGCGGGCGGGGTGGTGTTCGTGACCAACAACGGAGGGATCGACGAGTGGAACCCGCTGGGCCTGCCCGGCAAGCGGTTGTTGGCGCGGGACCAGCAAACCGCGCTGGGATAACCTCTTCGACGCGGCCGATAAACGCCGCGAGGAGGCTTCGCCTAGTCCGGTCTATGGCGCCGCACTGCTAATGCGGTTTGGGTTCGCGCCCATCCCGGGTTCAAATCCCGGAGCCTCCGCTGCTGACCTGCGCTTTCGCTGAACACACTGATGTAACTCGCTTGCAGGCCGCCGGCGGCCAGATCATCTTCACCTGATCGGCCCGGACCGATCCGGAACCGGCATCCGAGGTTTCGTGAGCGATCCGGGCACTCGATGAATCGGCCCCGCCTCTATACGCTATTAGACCGGGCAAGCGACGGCAGCGACCGCATGGCGAGGCGCCCGGCAGCAGACGTCGACCGACAATTTGCCGGTTCTGCTCAACCTCGGCCGGGCAATGAGATGACCCACCGGCGCAATGGTGCGTCCGACCGGCCGCGCCTCGTAGTCATAGAGCGTCGCCAACGTGACCGTCGAGCTGCCCGTGCCGGCCACCTACGCTGACGGCCGCGACATTCCGACGCGACTCGCTCAGGTGGGGCTCGACCCGCCCCTTGTCGGATCGTCAGGTGCATCGGCGCCCGACCCGGTAGTTCGGTGCGACCGCTTGGCGCCACGAGGTAAGCCTGGCCGTCGCGAGGAGCGGGCAAATTGACCAGCATTCGGCGCGCCCGACCAGACGATGACGAGGGCGATCTCGCCTGCGGTGACGAGGCCGGCGCCCGCCATGCCCACCCACGAGCCGGATGCGGCCAGAGCTAGCACAGCAGTCGCCAACAGGAGGTAACCGAGCGCGAGCGCCCGGAAAGAGAGATCGCCGGTACGCCACCCGGGCAACGGTTTGATCGCTTGTTGGGACGTGTCCTGCGGGGCGGTCACTTCGGTAGGTCCGTGGATTCTGTGTCTGTGTGTCGGGGGCATTGGCCCGACCACACCTGGCAAATCGTCAGTGCGGCCCACCCCCTCTCATCCGATCGAGCCCCCCATCGTTTCTTGTGCGTACCACACCACCGCAAGCCCGATGGCCATCGCCACGACCCCCGCGAAGGCGTCGAGCAGATAGTGGTTTGCGGTGCCGAGCACGACGAACAGCGTCGCCAGGGGATACGCGACGCCAAGGAGTCGCACCGAGCGGCGTCGGGTCAGGTGCCAGATTCCGACCGTGCACCAACTCGCCCAGGCGAGGTGCAGGCTGGGCATCGCGGCGTATTGGTTCGAGGCCGACGCCACCGCACCCGTCCCCCAGCTCCCCCAGGTATGGAACACGACGACAGTGTCGACGTATGCGCGGCCGGGAAGGAGCCTGGGTGGCGCCAGCGCGTAGAGCCAGAAGCCCAGCAGCGCCAGCAGGTTGGTGACGTACCAGGCCGCTGCCAGTCGACGTGCCGTCGGCCGACTTCGTCGGTATAGAAGCATCATCACCGCGAGGGTCACCGCGAAGTGGGCGACCGCGTAGTAGTAATCACACGTGCTCGCCAACACGGCGTGATTTGCCACGAATTGGTTGAGCGCGCGTTCAGGGTCAAGGTGCAGCGAACCCTCGAACCTTTCCACGGCCAGTCCTCGCGCGATCGCGCTCCGACGTGCTGACGGGAGGAGATTTCGGGTCGCGGTGTATGCCATGTACAAGGCCACAACGAGTAGCGCCTCCGGAGCGGCCCGGCGGATGGCGGCGAGGCGGGACGAGACACCGGTCGGGCTCCGCTCGGGCTCGGAGATAGCTGCGCTACGTGCGATTCTGTCTGTCGTCGGGGATGTGGTGTTGCTAGCTGACACGCCCGGTCCTTTCTGCGAAGTTGATTCACCGGCCGCGCGGACGCTGGCCGTTACCAAGGCCGAAGGTGCGCGTGCAGTGCCGCAGTGACTAAGTACGAAGGGAGGAAGACCGGCTTCAGGGCGCGCGTGCGCGGGCGGTTGGCAACGATCGAGGCGGTGGCACCCATTGGGTCGCGGGCAGTTTCGCCCAAGGTGCATCGACCGGGCGTTCTCTGAGCGAATCGGCCTGAACGGCGGGCTCCGCGGAGCGGGCGCCGCCGCGATCCAGGCTGCGTGTGAGGGTGGCGGCGTCGACGCCGAGGGCGCCATGTGCGACGAACTGCGCATGGCTCACGGCCGGATGAACACCGCCGCTGTCGGTCGTAAGCGCAGGAACGTCACGGACGAAGAGCGCTAGTGCCACGACGAGAAGCACGACGGCGCCACAGCGCCTGCCGTCGCGCAGCGTCGGCGCGTGTCCATCGAATGCAGCAGATCGACTCAACGACGGGATCCTGGCCGTCGCTGCGCCGAACCGCATTGACCAGACCACAGGTGCACTATCCCAGAGTGGGCTTGGGTTCAAACCGTCGAAGCCGGCCTCAGCTTCGGCCAGATTGACCCCGTTGGCCAGCAGCAGCGGATCGTGCTGCGCGACCCGACGAAGGGCCGCGAACACCACCGCGGGCGCCTGGATCAGCCAGTGCTGACCCGCGGGGAGAGCCGCGGAGCCGCGCCACGTAGAACGCTGGACGAGCAGGGGGCAAAGATGCGGATGCGGGCGTCACGGAACTGGCGATCACGCGGAATATACCCCCATGGGTATTGGTTGGTCATAGTAGATCCCCCTTTTGCGGGGCCACCGACGATTTGAACAGAGGAAGCCGCACCGTGACCAGTATTGAGACGCCTGCCCTTGTCCCGACGATGCCGCGCATCGGCGACCCGGCGCCATCCTTTACCGCCGTGACGACACAAGGGGAGATCAACTTCCCGTCCGACTACGTCGGCAAGTGGGTCATCTTGTTCTCGCACCCAGCCGACTTCACGCCGGTCTGTACCAGCGAGTTCATGACCTTCGCGTCGATGCAAGAGCAGTTCGCGGCCTACAACACCGACCTCGTGGGCTTGTCGGTCGACGGCCTCTACAGCCACATCGCCTGGCTGCGCACCATCAAGGACAAGATCACCTACCGCGACATGAAGAACGTCGAGGTCACCTTCCCCCTCATCGAGGACATCACGATGGAGGTGGCCCGCAAGTACGGGATGATCATGCCCGGCGAGGACTCCACCAAGGCGGTACGCGCGGTGTTTGTCATCGACCCCGAGGGCGTGATCCGGACGATCATCTACTACCCGCTCAGCATCGGGCGCAATTTCCCCGAACTGTTGCGGGTGGTCAAGGCGCTGCAGACCGCCGACCATTTCTCAGTCGCCACCCCCGCCGACTGGCAGCCCGGCGAGCGGGTCATCGTCCCCACCGCCGGATCATGCGGCACCGCCAAGGAGCGCATGGACGACGGGATCGACGGCATCGAGTGCGAGGACTGGTTCTTCTGCACCAAGGAGCTGGCCCGAGTCGAGATCGAGGCGGCAATCCGCGTCGCTTGACGGTTTGTTGCGCAGATCCGCGCTACGCCAACCGCAAGGGAGTCTCCAAACGACGCCCGCCTCGATCACGGACACTCACAGCGGTGTTGTCCTCCGGCGGCACCGGTAGCGTCGCGACCGTGAGCTTCTACCGCGAGCAGGTCCTTCCCCGCCTGGTAGACCGGGCATGTAGCACGGGCGCTCTGCGAGGCTGGCGCGCCGAGGTGACGGAGGGACTCGCTGGCCGGGTCGTCGAGATCGGATTCGGTTCCGGTCTCAACGTCGAGCACTATCCACCAGAAGTGGAGAAGGTGTTAGCAGTCGAACCGGCCGCGCTCGCACGAAGATTGGCTACGAAGCGGGTCATGGCCGGCAGGACACCCGTCGAGCACATCGGTCTCGACGGCCAGGCGATCCCCCTTGACGACGCCAGCTGCGACGCAGCGCTCTCTACGTTCACGCTCTGCACCGTCGCCGACCCCACCAAGGTTCTGTCCGAACTCCGCCGGGTGCTCCGGCCGGGAGGCCGCTTCCATTTCCTCGAACACGGACTCTCTCCCGACGCCTCGGTGGCCCGGTGGCAATACCGTCTCGACCCGTGGCAGCGCCGACTGGGAGATGGTTGCCACCTCACACGTGATGCTCCGGCTCTCGTCGGCGATGCCGGCTTTGTGATCGAGCGGATCGAGCGGCGCTACGCCAACGGACCGAAACCGTGGAGCTGGTTCACCCTCGGCGTGGCCGCGAATCCGGCTAGTCCGTCGCAATAGCAGCAAGACGACGCCATCAGCGCCACCGAGCGACCGGTCCAACGCGACCCCACCCCGGTCATACCCCGGGTATCTCATTGTGGTGCGAGGGGGAATGACACCAGGCGGGCCGTCCTTGTAGACTATACCCCAGGGGGTACCCAGGGAAGGGCGCCAGTGGCCACGGTGACTGTTACCAAAGGGGATTTCGACACGGTGGTGACCAGCAATGAGATCGTGCTGGTGGACTTCTGGGCGTCGTGGTGCGGACCCTGCAGGGCATTCGCCCCCGTGTTCGAGAAGGCCTCTGAAACTCACTCGGATCTCTTGTTCGCCAAAGTGGACATTGAGGGCGAGCAAGAGATGGCCTCTGGGTTCGGCATCATGTCGATCCCGACCCTCATGATCTTGCGCGACGAGGTGATCGTCTACAGGGAGCCCGGAGCACTGCCGGCTGCTGCACTGGACGAGCTCATTGGGAAGGTGCGTGACCTCGACATGGACGAGATCCACCGCCTCGTCGCCAAGTCCAACGTCGTGTCATGACCGCGCGGCGTCCCAGCGCGTCAGATTGCGATATGACGCTGGATGCTGTGGGGCTGCCGTCCGTAGTTGCTGTGTGCGCCCACCCCGACGACGAGTCCTTCGGCTTGGGCGCTGTCATCGCTAGTTTGACGGCCGCCGGCACATCGACCGCCGTGCTCAGTTTCACTCACGGCGAGGCGTCAGCCCTGCACGGGACGTCAGGTGACCTTCGTGTCGTCCGGGTCGCCGAGCTTGCCGCCGCCGCCGATGCACTCACGGTCAGCGATGTGCGGCTGCTGGACCACGCTGATGGAAGTCTCGACTCCATCGAACTCGACATCCTGGTCGACGATGTCGTTGGATATGTCAACGCGGTTGGTGCTCATGGGCTACTTGTCTTCGATCTCGGTGGGATCACGGGACACCGCGACCATCAACGGGCGACAGAAGCAGCCTTGCGTGCGGCCGAGTTACTTGATCTGCCTGTGATTGCTTGGTCGATCCCGGACTCGGTGGCCGATTCCCTCAACGCCGCCTTCGGCACCTGCTTTGCCGGCTGCAGCGAGGACGAGGTCGACATCGTGCTTCATGTCGACCGTTCTATTCAGCATCGCGCCATCGCCCTCCACGCAAGCCAGGCTACGGATAACCCCGTGCTCTGGCGCCGGCTGGACCTAATGGGCGACACCGAATGGTTGCGGTGGCTCCGTGCGCCATCTGCCACCGCCTAAGGCCTGTAAAGGTTCAGGATCGGTGAGCGCGAACCAGGACGTCGATGGCCATCGCCTCGCCCTCCGAACCGGAGACCGGCCGGTGAACACGCTCCGCTCTCTCGATCGCAAGTACCGAGCCGATATCGCCGACAACGTCCTCAGGCCCGTAGAGAACGGCAGCATTCTGTGGACCGCCGGTTCCCTCGGTGAGGTTCAACATGTCATGACCTACCACGAGCATGGTCCCGCCCGGTGCCACCGACTTTGCCATCCGCGCAAAGACACTGTGACGCACAGCGCCTGGCAAATGCAGGTACATGACAACGACGAGGTCATAGCTTTTCGGTGGCTCCCATGTGGTGAGGTCACCCTGCACCCACTCCGCCGTGACACCAGTCTCCGCTGCCAGCCCTCGCGCCTTGTCAAGACCAACGGACGAGAAGTCGACCCCGACCACCCGCCATCCCTGATGCGCAAGCCAGATGGCGTTGCGACCCTCACCGCACGCCACGTCCAGCGCAGTCCCTGGCGTCAGGTTCGTCACATGGTCCACGAGAAATCGGTTGGGGCCAGAGCCCCACACCAGCTCGGTGTCCCGGTACCGCTCATCCCACCCTTGCCGGTCCAGCGTGGTCACGCTCGTGTCCCGTCAACTGTCATGTGTGAGTTGCCGAAATCGGAGCGCGCCTCACTCATGATCTCTGAGCTCCACGGATCGGAGCGTGGAGTAGAGGGGCGATGAGGCAAAGACCCGCCGATCCGACGATAAGGGGAACGAGACCGATACCAGCCAGCGCTAGCCAGGCACCACCAAGGACGACACCGACGGCGATCAGGACCACCCCGAGCACGGCCCGAAGGCTTCTTCCTATCGAAGTCTGCATAAAGCGTACGAGTTCCATGGCGTTTCTCCTCCAGTATACCCCTAGGGGTATAGGATTCAAC
The DNA here is from genome assembly GCA_963770565.1 of uncultured Actinomycetota bacterium. Classification (GTDB taxonomy): domain Bacteria; phylum Actinomycetota; class Actinomycetes; order JAFAQI01; family JAFAQI01; genus DATAUK01. Next base: position 677,157 of record CAVYQE010000002.1, on the reverse strand, counting down.
GGCACTCGCCCGGCGTCTATTCCCAACTATGGCCAGTTGGAAGTCCCCGCTAGTGCCCAGTTGAAGTCTCCACCCTTGCCCGTCGTGTCGTGTGACAGCAGGTGTCTCCCGTCTGCTCAGCTGAGGCCGACGATGCTGCGGACCGCGGTGTAGATCGCGACCGCGATCAGAAGAATGACGAAGGCGCGCGTCAGCCTTGGTCCGTCGACTCGGTCGGCGACCTGCTTGCCGGCGAGGCTGGCGGCAACAGCCGCGACCGTAAACGGCGCGATCACGTGCCAATGAACTGTCTGATGTTGGCCGGCTCGTTCGCCGAGGGCGGCTGCTGAGTTGATGGCGATGATCAGCAGGGACGTTCCGATCGCCTCAGGCATCGGGTAGGCGAGTACGAGGGCCAGGGCGGGCACGATGACGAAGCCGCCGCCAACACCGAAGAACCCGGTGAGAAAGCCGACGATAAGACCGGCGGCGACCACCTTGAGGACGGTTCTCAGGGAATCGTGGGTGGTTGAGCCACCGGGGAAGTCGATCGATCCCTCCGGCTGGCTGGCCGGTGTGGGACGGATGCCTCGGTCGCCGGGTAGTTCGACCGCTGCGCTCCTCGAAGCGTTTGAGCCGTCCACCGCCAAAGCAGGCTCGGCGACGCGAAGCTCGAGCTGATCACCAGATACCGCGATGGCAGCCCCGGCATGACGCCACATACCTGACGCTGCGATCACCACCAGGCCGGCGAAGGCGAGCAGCAGCACATCCGGGTTGATATGACGGTTGAGCGCTGTCCCGAGGGAGCTCGAGGCGACCCCGGCGAGACCGAAACCGAACCCGGCGCGCCAGCGCACCCGGCCCGCTCGTGCGTGGCCGAAGGAACCAACGAGCGCGGTGATCCCGACAATGATCAGGCTGCCGGTCGTGGCTGCCGACGCCTTCTCGCCGAGCGCATACACGAGCGCCGGGACGGTGAGGATCGAACCGCCACCACCAAGGGCCCCCAGGCTGAGCCCGATGACGGCACCGAGGAGAAGTGCCAAGGCGAGCGTCACGCGACTGAGCCGGTGGTGCCGTCGTCGCGGGTGACGGGCAGGCCGTCGGCCTGCCAGGCCTTCATTCCGCCCGTCATGTTGCGGACGTCGACTCCCGCGTCGTGCAATCGCAGCGCCGCGGTGCCGGAGCGGTGCCCCGAGCGGCACACAGCGACTACGAGCGGGCCGCCGACGAACAGGTCAGGGTCGAGGTCGCCGAGCGGGATGTGCTGTGCGTCGGCGATGTGGCCCGCGGCCCATTCGTCCGGCTCACGGACATCGACGAGCACGGCACCGGCATCGGCGAGGTCCCGCGCTGCGGCCGGGCTGACTTCGTCGACCCGAGTCTGCGGATCGAAGGGGTCAGCCATGGGCGTGTCCTTGCGATGCGGTCGCGAGGTTGGAAGCCTGTCGTTCGGGGCCGGACAGCTCGAGCCGGTAGCCGGTGTGGGCGGTGAAGTCGGCAGTGAGGGCGAATCGGTCGCCACGGACCAGGGTGTGGCGCCACTCCATTGGCTGGCCGGCCCGTTCACCAAGGCGTTCGATCGCGAACAGTGCGGTGGTGTCGTCGAGTTCGAGCAGTCTGCGTTCGGCCGTGGTCGGAAGGACCGCGCGGATGTGTTCCCGGCCGCCGGTCAGGCGGAATCCGCAGCGCGCGGCGAGTTCGTCGTACAGGGCAGTGTGGGTGAAGTCCGCGTCGAGCAGCGGTTCGGCGACTGACGCGGGGAGCCAGACGCGGTCCATCGCGAACGGCTTCTCGCCGGCCAGACGGAGCCGTTCCAGATAGAGCAGTGGGGTGGACTCCTCGACGTCGAGTCGCGGCGCGATGACTCCGTCGGCGCGGAGATCAAGGGCGCGGACGACGCTGCGCTGCTCCAGACCGGCGGCCTCGACCGAGGCGAACAGGCTGTAGAGCGCGCCGAGCGGTTGCTCGATTTCAGCGTGGTCGGCGAGGCGAGAGCGGCGTCCGCGCTCACTGATGACGAGGCCTTCCGCGCGCAGGTGACGCAACGCCTCCCGAATGGTGTGCCGGCTGACCGCGTATTGCGCGGTCAGCTCCAGTTCGCCGGGGAAGTCACCGTCGAACTCATCGACCGCGAGCCGTCGCTCCAGATCAGCGCGGACCTGCGCCCACAGCGACACCGACCCGGTTCGGTCGATTCGGGCCAGGCCCGGTGGGTGTGACTCCTGCCTCATTCACTCAATGTACGGACATTTACTCGCTCGGGTCAAGGAAATGTCCGAACATTAGGTCGAGACCCGGGGTCGCCAGGCTCACCTTGACTGGGAGCGACGGGTCACCTTGAGCATCTTGAGGTTGATGACACCGAAGCGGTACGCCTGATAGGGCAGGAACGTTCGGATCCGAATCGTCCGTCTGGTCGGCATCGGCGCCAGGGAGTCAGCGACCTCGCCGACCGCGCGCACGTGATCCGTCGCGGACCCGCCCGCTGTGGGCTGCGCGGACGAGGCCGCGGCATTGTTCTCGGTCATCGGGCTCCTCACTCCGGGATCAGGGACCAGCCTGGACGGCCCTTGGCCTTGTAGATGAACATCACGTGCAGCATGTGCTTGATCCAGTGCCCGGCTAGTCCGAGCTCGCCGGTCGTATCGGTGAGGCTGCGGCCGTAGCCGGGGAACCGGTCGGTGTCCGGGACGACTGGGTACATCGTCATGGAGGCCGCCGTGCCCTTGCGAAAGCCAGCGCCGGCCGATGCCACACAGGCCGCACCCATGTCCGCCATCGACGCAGTGTGGGTGGGCGTCGTCGCGCCGGTGTTGATCATGTCCGCGATGCTGCGTGCCACCTGACGTCCCATCAGCCCTGACGGCATTCCGGTGCGGGGCGGAGCCGGCGAGATCACGGTGCCGCCGGGTGAGGTTCGTGGCTTCGAAATCGGGTGCGGTGGGGCAAATGCGATCCCCACACCGAACACGTTCGGGTACTTCGGAGTCACGTACGTCCTCGGCCAGTCTGCCGCCTTCCACTCGTTGTACGGCTTTGGGCTGTAGTCAGCGTCGACTTTCAGGAAACCGTTCGGGGCAAACATCTCGCTCGTGATGTCGGCGCCCCTGTGGTCGTACGCCTTGAGATCCTGGCCGCGGAAGGGCGGCAGCAGCATCGCGAAGTCGAACTCCAGCGCGCCCTCCTCGCCGTCGAGGGTTTCGTAGAACAACTTGCCCGGCTCGACCCGCTGCACATGTGCGCCGACGACCGCCTTGACGTCGCGCTCCATGAACAGCGACTCCGTCCACAGTTGACTGGTCGTGAGAAAGCCGTGCTGCGCGAACGTCATGCCGCCGACGCCGAAGTCACCGAGTTCGTGCTCGTTGGTGAGGTAGGTCACCTCGGCGCGCTCGCGGAGGCCGCGGGACCGTAGCTCGTGCTCGACGTTGAAGGCGTACTCGAAAGCGGCGCCCTCGCACGTGCACGTGCCGTGGCCTACCCCGATCACGAGGCGCCGGGTCTCGCCGCGTTCAAGCGCCGCGATGACCTCGGCGAACTTGGCCGCGGTGGCCGATGCATGCTGTGCCGTACAAACGGACAGGGAGTGTCCTCCTTCCGGGCCGAGGCCCGGCGTCGCCGCAAAGTTCAGCTTGGGGCCGGTCGCGTTGATCAGGAAGTCGTAGGCGAGTCGTTCATGCTCGCCGGACCGATGGGGAAGGGTGTACTCGATCTCGACCGCACCTTGGGCGTTCGAGTCGTCGCCTTCTGGCCAGAGCTCGACCGCCCGGGCTTGCCGAAAGTCGATACCTTTTCTCCGGTACACGGGCGCAAGCGGGAAGGTGACCTGGTCAACATCCATCCGTCCGACGCCGACCCAGATGTTTGAAGGGATCCAGTTGTAGTCGGCATTCGGTGAGACGACGACGACCTCGTGGCGCCGAGCGAGGAGCCGGCGAAGGTGGAGTGCGGCGGTGTGGCCGGAGATCCCAGCGCCGAGGACAACGACACGAGCCATCAGGTGCTCCTTGGCGGACGAGCCAACCGTCCAACGGGCAGGCTTTCCTCACGATGCCCCCGGTCTACCAGGGATACCCCTGTGGGTATAGAGACCTAAGACCCTATTACGCGAGGGGCGAACGAGCGTTGACTGATGAGATGGACGTGGACCACCCGCTGTCCGAGCGGGAGTTCTGGACGATTTACCGCAAGGTTCCCCGGCTGACTGTGGAAGTCGTGCTGGTCTCCGAGCGCGGGGTTCTCCTCACCAGACGCGATGCCGAGCCCTGCCGAGGCTTGTGGCACCTGCCGGGCGGCACGGTCCGATTCGGAGAGCCGCTGACCGACGCGGTCGCCCGGGTCGCGAGGGGGGAACTCGGGATATCGGTGGATCGCGCCGAGCTCCTCGGGTACATCGAGTACCCCAGCCACTACAACAACAACCTGGACAGCCCGGTGGGCATCGCTTTCAAGGTCACCGAATGGACCGGGACGATCGAGCTGGATGACGCGGCCCGGGCCTACGGCTGGTTCCGCGAGCTCCCGCCACTGATGCACGATGAGCAGCGCGAGTTCCTCCTCACTGCCGTACCAAGTACGTCGACCGGTCGATGAGCCGCCGCGGCGCGGAGGATCATGGGGGCGTGCAGATCGTCTACCCGACCGCCGCCCCGCCAGAACCGATGTCGATCGCCGGATCGCCGCTGCCCATGATCGACCGGGCGCGCCTCTACGTCTGCGGGATCACCCCCTACGACGTCACGCATCTGGGTCACGCCGCGACGTACGTCTGGGTCGACGTCCTCACGGCCGTGCTCGCCGACAGTCGCACCACCCCGATCGTCTGCCGGAACGTCACCGACATCGACGACGTGCTCAGCGCTGCGGCCGACCGTGCGGGCACCCCGAACGACACCTTCGCCTACCTGCAGCAGTACCACTTCGATGCTGACATGGCAGCGCTGCGGGTCTCCCGGCCGCATCACGAGCCTCGCGCTCGTCACCACATCAGCCAGGTGGTGGCGCTCGCGGCGGCCCTCGTTGAGAGTGGAGCCGCCTACGTCAGCGAGGGCAGCGTCTACCTGCCCGGTACGGGAATCGCCGAGTCCGAAGGTCTATCCGAGGCCGATGCGCTCGCGCTCGCCGCGGAGTACGGCGGCAACCTGGCCGACCCGGCGAAGCGGCAGCCGCTGGACGCTGCTTTGTGGCAGGCCTCGACCGGGGCCGACCAGCGATGGGACAGCCCATGGGGTCCGGGCCGTCCAGGCTGGCACGCCGGGTGCACTGCGATGGTGCTCAGCACGTTCGGGCTGGGCGTCGACATCCACGCCGGCGGTGCCGACCTGCGCTACCCCCATCACGCATTCGAGGCGGCGATCGGTGAGGCGTTGACCGGAGTGCGACCCTACGCGCGCCGATGGTTTCGCGTCGGAGTGGTAAATGTCGACGGCGTGAAGATGGCGAAGTCCGTGGGAAACCTTGTGCTAGTGCGCGACCTGCTCGCGGATCACTCGGCTGGCGTCATTCGCACCATGTTGCTTGACCGCCCGTGGTCTGAGAGTTGGCAGTACGACCGGTCGTGCCTGGTGCGCGCCGCAGATCGTCTCGAGGCGCTGCGGTCCGCCGCCGGCCGCCCCAACGCGGCCGCTGACACGACAATGGCGGAGGTCCGCTCGTTGCTGCGTGACGACCTGCGGGTGAGCGATGCGGTTGACGTCGCGATCGACGCGGGCGGTCAGGTTGCCGAACGGCTGATGGCGTTGCTCAAGCTCGAGTAGCACACTCCGTCGAGGCCCGCCATCGCCTACGCGGAGGTCCGACCGATCAGTCGGGTCAGCACTGACCGCGATGAGCGGGTCGACCGGGGGCAAGTGCAGCGTTGGGACGTTTGCACACCGGCCATGACGGCGTCGACGTGCTGGCCACAGCCGCGCCAGGTCGTCTTGCCGCAATCACGGCACGTAGTGGGCATGCACACAAGAAGCTCCTTCGAGTCGACAACATATACCTCACGGGGTATGGTAGCAGCGGAGGCAGAAGTGATCTTTACGCAGCACTACATCGAGTGCCTGTCGCAGGCGTCGTACCTCATCGCTGACGAGGCGTCTCGTCACGCCGTCGTCGTCGACCCGCGTCGGGACGTCGAGGACTACCTCGCCGAGGCGGCCAGCGCGGGGCTGACCATCGTCGGGGTGATCGACACCCATTTCCACGCCGACTTCGTCGCGGGGCACTTGGAGCTCGCCGCTGCGACGGGTGCCTGGATCGGCTTCGGTCAGGAGGCGGCGCCGGACTTCGCGTTCCGCGCCCTTCGCGATGGTGAGCGGATCGACCTCGGCGACGTGACGCTCGAGATCATGGCGACTCCAGGCCACACCCCGGAATCAATCAGCGTGCTGGTCTACGAACATGCTGTTGACGAGGTGCCGTGGGGCGTCCTCACCGGCGACGCGCTGTTCATCGGCGATGTCGGAAGACCCGACTTGCTGGCCTCGGTGGGAGTGACCGCCGACGAGCTCGCCCGCCGGCTGTACCAGTCGGTGCAGGTCAAGCTCATGGGTCTGCCCGATTCCGTGCGCGTTTTCCCTGCCCACGGTGCGGGCTCAGCCTGCGGCAAGAACCTCTCGACCGAGCGCCAGTCGACCATCGGTGAGCAGCGAGTTCTCAACTACGCATGCCGGCCGATGGCCGAGGACCAGTTCGTCGCGATCGTCACCGCCGACCAACCGGCGGCACCCGGCTATTTCGGCTTCAACGCCCTGCTCAACCGGCAGGATCACGAACGCCTAGACGGCGCACGGACCGTTCCGGCGCTGGACCTGGCCACCGTCGAGGCAGAACGGGTGACCGGTGCCGTCGTGCTCGATACCCGCGAGCCGGGGGAGTACGCCGCCGGGCATCTCAGCGGATCCGTCAACGTGAGCGGCGAGGGCAGGCTCGCGGAGACGGTGGGGTCCGTGCTCCCACCCGAAACGAGGGTGATCTTGCTCAGTCCCACCGGCGCGGAGCAACGTGACGCGATGCGGCTCGCCCGGATCGGATACGACAACGTCATTGGCTACGTCGCCGACCCGATCGGTCTCCTGGGTGCCGACCCGGCACAGACTGCGCGTTCGAGCCGGTTGACCGTCGCCGAGGCGCTGAACGCCATCGACAATGTCGACGAGCTTCAACTTGTCGACCTGCGCAACCCCACCGAGCGTGCCGCTGGCATGCTCTCCGGCGCCGTCGCGATCCCGCTGGCCGAGTTGCCGAGCCGGGTCGCGGAACTCGACCTCGACAAACCTATCCTCGTGTACTGCGCGACTGGTTGGCGCTCGATCGTGGCGTCGAGCGTCCTTGCGCGCGCCGGTGCCCGTGACGTCTCGGATCTGCTCGGTGGCTACACGGCGTGGTGCCAGTTGGTCGCGACGTGAGGTCAGATCGACATCGCTGAGGAAGGAAATGCACATGGAGCTCGACAACGGCGCGACCGACGAGATCGTCAAGCGCCTGCGCCGAATCGAGGGACAGGTCGGCGGTGTGATCCGGATGCTCGAGGACGGCCGGGACTGCGCCGACATCGTGACCCAGATGGCCGCGGTGAGCAAGGCGTTCGACCGCGCCGGCTACAAGTTGCTCGCCTCTGGGATGCGGCAGTGCATGTCGGCGGCCGCCGCGGGTGAGGTTGAGCCGTTGAGCCCGGACCAGATGGAGAAGCTCTTTCTCAGCTTGGCCTGATCGGACTCAATACGCAGCTGATCGTTAGTGGATCACAGATACCCTACCGGGCAATGTAAGGAGAACCATGACAACCGTCGCCCCGCGCGCGACGACCCCGCCGAGCCCCGCAGCGACACCGAGCCCGGCGTGGCTGGCCCGGCTGGGCGTGTGGGCTGCCACTCACTTCCGGATCGTGCTCCTCGGCTGGTTGGTCGTTCTTGTTGGCTTCGGCGCGTTCGCGCCTAAGGTGGACTCGTCCTTAGCGGGAGCCGGGTGGCAGGCGAACGGGAGCCAGTCGGTCCAGGCTCGTGCGGTGATCGCCCGCGACTTCGCCGGTTTGAGCGCCACTGCACTGCAGGTTGTCGTTCATGACTCGACCCGGCCAATCGCGACGGACCCGGCCGCTCAAGCGGCAGTGAGCCGCGTCGAGAAACTCTTGCGCGCCGACCCTCGAGTGAGCACAGTGGTCGGTCCGACTGCGGGTGTAAGCCTCTCACGTGATGGCCGGACCGGGGTGATCCAAGCCGGTGCCGCAGCCGGCGCCAATGACATGGTTCGCGCCGCAGACGCGCTGACCGGTCCCCTGTCGAAGCTGTCGAGTTCGTCGGTGTCAGTGGAGCTCACCGGTGACAGCGCGTTGTGGTCGGACTTCAACAAGGTGAATCACTCGGCGATGATTCGCTCAGAGATCCTTTCCTGGCCGGTCACGCTGGCCGTCCTCGTGCTTGCCTTCGGCAGCCTCGTTGCAGCAGGCCTGCCACTGATGTTGACCCTCGTCGGGCTGTTGAGCGCCGCGGGAGCTCTCGTAGTGGCGACCAGGGTGGCACCGATCAGCATCTGGGCCTTGAACTTCGCCATGATGTTTGCACTTGCGCTCGGCATCGACTACGCCTTGTTCATCGTCGTACGGTTTCGTCACGCGATGGCCCGCCGTGGTGGCGACGACGCGATTGGTGCCGTCGGCGAGACGATGGCAACCGCTGGCAAGGCGGTCGCGTTCAGCGGCCTGACCGTCCTCGTGTCGCTGTCGACCGTGCTGATCGTGCCCAGCCCGGCGTTCCGCAGTATGGCGCTCGGGATCATGCTCGCCGTTGTCGCCGTACTTGCCGCGACGCTGACGCTGCTGCCCGCCGTGCTCGGCCGACTCGGCCCGCGGATCAACAATGGAGCACTCCCGTTCGGCGAGGCGCGAAGGCAGATCAAGGCGTTCGAACGGCGACACTTCCACGAGCCGCATCTCCCGCGCGGCCTGGAGAATCTGCTCCATCGGTGGGGCGGTCTGCTGCACCGCCGTCCCTGGCTGGCCGCGTCGTTTGTGGTCGCACTTCTCGCGATGCTCGCCTGGCCCGTGCTGGGCCTGCGCACCGGGATGCCGAGTATCGCGATCGTGCCCGCGGACCAGTCGGCACGCGCCGGCTATGAACAGGTCGTGAGCGCGTTCGGTCCTGGCGCACCGGGCACCCTGCAAATCGTGGCGCCGAGCTCGTCGGTCGGCGAGGCAACCAGTGCGCTTCGCGCCGATCGAGGCATCGCTGCTGTGATGCCAGGCGGCACCAGTCACGGGTACGAGATGCTTCTTGCGGTCCCAACCACAGACGCTTCCAGCGCGACGACCGGAGCGACCATCGACCGGATCCGTACCGAGCTCCCGGCCGGCACGCTGATCGGCGGTGCTGCTGCCGAGAACCACGACCTGCAGAAGGTCCTCAGCGCACGCACGCCGTTGGTTTTCGGTCTGCTGATCTTGCTCGGGTTCCTGCTACTGCTCGTCGCGCTCGGTAGCCCGCTTGTCGCGTTTGCCGGTGTGATCACCAACCTCGCCTCGATCGCAGCCGCGTTCGGTGTCGCCCGGCTGATCTTCCAGGACGGCCACCTGTCCGGGCTGCTTCACTTCCAGCCGCAGGGGTTTGTGGACGCCTGGGCACCGCTGTTCTTCGGAGCGATGCTCTCGGGCGTCGCGATGGACTACACGCTGTTCTTGCTGTCCGCCGCGCGTGAGCACTACGACGCGACCGGCGACCCGTACGACGCGATGCGCACCGCGTTGCGGACCTCGGGGCGGGTAGTCGTCGCGGCTGCCGGCGTCATGGTTGCGGTCTTTCTCACATTCGCGCTGTCCGGCCCGCTCGCACCCAAGGAGATGGGCGTCATCCTGGCGGTGGCAGTCTTCCTTGACGCGTTGTCGATCCGGTTGATCATCCTGCCTGTGATCCTTCGCCTGACAGGTCACAACGCCTGGTACAGCCCGCGGTGGCTACGCCGCGCGCTGCCGACGGTGCGGTTCTCGCACTAAGGCGAGACCGGGCGGGTTAGGACGCGGCTGCGGGCGTCCCAACCGGTTGCTGATCTGACCGGCATCTGCTGGACTTGATGGATGCATCGGCCTCGGAGCGGGAGCGGAAGCAGCGCCGTCTGGCGTTCAAGCCTGCTCGGAGTCGAGCTCCTCGCGGTCAACGACTCGCACTGTTGGGCTGTCGCGGTCCCTCGCTGAGTCAGCGAGGCGGCCGGCACATCGGACCCCGACCGCTTCGACAAAGGCCGCCTCTGATGCTCGACCTCGTCTCTCGCATGAGCGCCCCACCAGCGCCCGGGGGCATGTTCTGGGTTCGTGGACTCCGCCGCGGCGTCCAGCGATGGCTGGCCGCCGCAGCCTCCGGCGTACGTACCGCGCACCGAGCGGGCGTGCCGTTCTGAGCCGCCGCACCTCCATTGTGATTTCGATGCACAGGGCATCAGCGTCTGCCAGGAAATGTTCGCCACGGTTCAGGTCGGTAAGGAAGCCACGCTCAAATCCTGCCTTCTGCGGTGAAGTTGCAGGTCAGGAGCCTGCCCGCGCGGGTTCACGGGCACTCTTTAGCCTGGGCCTGCTCGATGGGTTCGATCCTCACCCACGAGAGGGCTGTCAGACGCACATCCGGCGTCGTCGCCTGGGTCACTGTCTCGGTTGCCACCAGTTGCAGTTTCAGTTGCAGTTCTCGCACAACGTTGCGGCGTCCGCGATTGTCCGCCAAAGTGCGTCGCGGGCCGGCGCAAGGCCCTGACCTGCATCAACGCTTTCCAGGCCGGTCATCGGTGGTCATCGGCGGCCACCTACGGACAGCTTCACGGAGCACTGCTAATGCGGTTTGGGTTCGCGCCCATCCCGGGTTCAAATCCCGGAGCCTCGGCCACGCCCCACCCCGTCGCCCAAGCAATGTGACATTGCTTGGCCCACGCGGCACGTTTCACGCTGCATGAGGTCGGTGCGGAGTGGTGATTCGGGCTGGTCTGGCGGATCGCCTGCAGGGCCGCTAAGCGTTGCACTAGGGTCCTCCGCATGCTGACTTCGCTGGCCCGTCGGGCTGCCCTCGTTTCGATCGCGTCAGGCCTCGTCGTGGCTGCGGTCGCTAGCGGCTCCGCGGCGTCCGGTGCCACCCGCCACCCGGCGGCCCACTCGAATGCCAAGATAACGACCGCATCGCTGAGCGCGGTGTCGGTCGCGCCGCACTCCACCACTGCGTTCGCCCTTGGCATGCAGTCGACCAACGCGGGGTCGACGCCGTACGCGCTGCGCCGATCCGGCTCGCACTGGTCGAAGGTGACCGTGAAGCTGCCGAGCCCTGTCACGAGCGACCAGCTGTTCGACGTCGCGGCCGGATCGCCGCATTCGGCCTGGATCGTCGGCGACGTCTTCGGCGGTACATCGGACACGACCCTGATCGAGCACTCCACGGGCGGCGGCTTCAAGCCGGAGAAGACCTCGATCGGGCAGGGCCAGTTCCTCTCGGTGTCGGCCTCGTCGGCGTCGAATGCCTGGGCGGTCGGTGACGGGCTGCCAACGTCGACCCCGTTGATCGCGCACTGGAACGGTCACAAGTGGGCTGTGCTGAAGGACACCAAGCAGACCGGGTTCAACGACAGCGCGGTCAGCACCTCGAGCGCGAAGAACGTGTGGATCCTCGGCACTGACGTCAAGGGCGTTGTGGTCACGTTCTGGAACGGTCACAAGTTCAAGGTGATGCAGCTCACGCTGCCGTCCGGCGCGTCGGTCAACCGGATCGCGACCACCTCCTCGAAGAACACCTGGGTGGCCGGATCGATCTCGGTGGGCACGACGACCCTGCACCCCCAGCCGTTCACCGAGCACTGGAACGGCAAGAAGTGGTCACGGGTCAAGGTCGCCTCGCCGGGCTATTACGCGCAGACCTCGGCCCTGTCGGCATCCGGCTCTCATGCCTACCTCGCCGGCACTAGCAGCGCGAAGACGGGCACCGTGAGCTCGGCGTACGTCCTGGTCTACAGCGGCGGAAAGTGGCGAAACGGGCACGCGGCCTCGCCGGGCCATGACTCGCAGCTGAACGCGATCAGCGTGTCGAGTGCTGGCGGCGCGGCCGTGGGTCAGTGGTCGCGCAACGGTGAGTGCGGTGTGGCGCACCCGACCCCCTTTGTGCCGCTCGCCGAAAACCTCGGCGGTAGCTCGTGGCACAAGGTCTCGGCCCCGCTGGTGCGGTATGGCGTTGCCACCCTGCGCCGGCCCGACGCCCTGCCCCGCGTCCCCGCCTGCTAGCAGCCAAGCAATGTGACATTGCCCTGCACTTTGAGGGGGTGGTGTCACATTGCCCCCGGGTTTCCCGGGGCAATGTGACATTGCTTGGTACGGCGCCAGCCCGATGGGCCGGTCGGGTTGGATGCCGCCCTTAGCCGGTGTTCTGCAGGCCGGCCGCGACGCCGTTGACGCTGAGCAGAAGCAGCTTGCGCAGCCGCTCCTCCTCGCCCGCGTCGGCGTAGTCATGGCCGCGTAGCGCGCGGAGCGCGCGCAGCTGGAGGTGCGAGAGCGCGTCGACGTACGGGTTGCGCAGGTCGACCGCCGCCGCCAAGATGTGCCGGCGTTCGAGCAGCCGGCCGGTGCCGAGCACGGTCAGCACCAGGTCGGTCGTGCGGTCGAGCTCGGCGAGGATCCGCGCGGTGAGGTCGGGCCGGTCGCCGAGGGCGAGGTAGCGCTCGGCGACGACCCGGTCGGTCTTCGCGAGCGACATCTCGACGTTGTCGATCAGCGCGGTGAACAGCGGCCATTCCCGGTACGCCGTCTGCAACTCGTCGACGTCAGGAGCGGCCGCGAGCCCGCTGCCGAGGCCGTACCAGCCGGTCAGGTTGCAGCGGGTCTGCGACCAGGCGAACACCCACGGGATCGCCCGCAGGTCGGCGAGCGTGCGACCCCGGCCCGATGAGCCGCCGCCGCGACGGGCCGGACGCGAGCCAAGCGCAAGATCGGAGAGCTCCTCGAGCGGACTGACCCGGGCGAAGAAGTCGGCGAAGCCGTCGGTTTCGACCAGGTCGCGGTATGCGAGCCGGCTGGCTTCCTCCATCACCCGCCCGAGGTCGGCAAACCGGACCGCGGCCCGAGAGATTGCCGCGCTGACCGCCGGAGTGTCGGCGAGCAGGACCGCGGCCGTCACCTGTTCGAGGTGGCGCTCGGCGATCCGCGGGTTGCCGTATCGGGCGAAGACGACCTCACCCTGCTCTGTCACCTTGAACCGGCCGGCCACGCTGCCCGGCGGCTGGGCCAGGATCGCACGGTTGACCGGCCCACCGCCGCGCCCAAGTGAGCCGCCGCGGCCATGGAAGAGCGTGAGCGCGACGCCGTGCTGCCGGGCCCAGTCGGCGAGCCGTGCTTGCGCGTCGTACAGCAGGAGGTTCGCCGACAGCGGCCCGACGTCCTTGGCGGAGTCGGAGTAGCCGAGCATCACCTCCAGCTGCTCGGGCCGGCCGTTCGCGGCGACCCATTCATCGAGGATGCTGGTGCAGCGCCGCAGGTCCTCGCCGGTCTCGAACAGCGGTACGACGGTGAGCGCGAGCCGGTCGACGCGCTCCCCGAGCGCGTGCCTGGCGAGCCGCGGGACAGCCTCGATGTCGGCGGCGGAGGCGCAGAAGCTGACGACGTAACGGTGGCAGGCGCGCTCGCCCCAGCGCTCCTGCAGCGCTGCCATTGCGCGCAGCGTCTCGAGCACCTCGCGGGTCATGTCCTCGGCCGGTTCGCCACCGTGCGCGTCGAGGTCGCGCAGCGCGGCCGCGTGCACCTCACTGTGCTGGCGAATCTCGAGCTCGGCGAGGTGGAACCCGAACGTTTCCACCTGCCAAGTGAGATTCTGCAGCTCGCCGTACGCGCTGCGGCTCGCGCCCGCGGCGTCGAGCGAGGCCTGTACGAGCCTGAGGTCGTCGAGCAGTTCGGCGGGCGAACGATAGGCGAGGTCGACGTCGCGCAACCGGGTCGCGCGGATCCGGGCCGCGGCGAACAGCACCTTCTGCCGGTGCGGCTGGCCGCCCGCCGCCCTGGCCACCCCGGCGGTGGCCTTGGGGTGCGCCCTCGCGTCGTCGTCGAGCGCGGCCGCGAGGGCCGGACTTGGCGGGGTCATGTCGGCGGCCTGGCTGAGGCTGCGCCCGATCCGATCTGCGGCGTTCTCCAACGCCCGCAGGACGTGGTCGGCCTGGATCTCGACCGCCTGGCGGGTCACCTCGGCCGTGACGTGCGGGTTGCCGTCGCGGTCGCCGCCGACCCAGGAGCCGAGGACGAGGTACGCCGGGGTGCGCGGTGGCGCGGTGCCGTCGCCACCCAACGCCCGCGCGGTCGCGCGGTAGAGGCTCGGCGCGAGCCGGAAGAGCGTCTCGTCGAAGACCGCCATCGTGGCCCGGACCTCATCGAGCGGGTCAAGCCGGGTTGACCGGATCAGGGCGGTCCGCCAGAGGGTGGAGATCTCCTCGCGGACCCGGCGGTCGGCGTCGGCTCGCTCGCTGTCGCCGAGCCGCGGGTCGTCGAAGCGGTCGAGCTCCGCGGCGATCCGGTGCAGCGCGGTAACGACGGCCCGGCGGCGGGCCTCGGTCGGGTGCGCGGTCAGCACCGGGTGGACCTCGACGCCCAAGAGCGCTTCCGCGGAGACGTCCGGGGTCAGCTCAGCGACCGCCCCGGCGAGCGAGTCGCGGGCCGGCGCGAGGGTGATGCGGTCGCGGCTGCGCAGGACCCTGACCCGGTGCCGCTCCTCAGCCAGGTTGACCAGGTGGAACAAGACCGTGAAGGCGCGGGCCACCCGCTCGGCCTGGGCCAGGTCGAGGTCGTCGACGAGCTGTTGCGGGTCGATCGCGCCGGGGGTGTCGCGGCGGACGTCGCGGGTCGCGCGTCGGAGCCGTTCGACGTCGTCGTACAGATCGGGCCCGCCGAACTCGCTGACGACCTGGCCGAGCAAAGCACCGAGGCGGCGGACATCGTCGTGAAGCGGCTTGAAGCCGGAGTCGCTGTCCGCCGCCACAGGCGGAAGGTTACGGACTCGGTGTGGCGCCGGTGGTGTCGGAGGGGTTCGTCGACGGTGTGACGATCGGGCTCTGGGTGGGCGGCGGTGATGATGGCGGCGGGTTGTTGAGATCCTTCGACGGCACGATGAGCGGAATCGTGATGTAGCCGCGGTGCTTCCACTCGGGCAAGACGTGGCGGAGCGCGCGGACGGTCTCGGTGCGGTTGCCGCCGCCGTCGTGGCAGAGCACGATGTCGTTCGGCCGGCCTCGGAGCATGGCGCGCTCGATCTTGCGGGTGCCCGGCAGCGACCAGTCGACCGGGTCGACGTCCCAGTCGAGCGGGATCAGGTCGTACGCCGCGACCGCCTTGAAGATGAACGGCGACCAGGCGCCACCCGGGGCGCGGAACAGCTGCGGCGTGACCTTGGCGACCTTCTCGAGCGTGCGCTGAGTCCGGGTGATCTCGCCGACGATCCGGCTCTCGGACTGCCGGTTGAACGGCTGCACATGGGTAAAGGTGTGGTTGACGATTACATGACCGGCCCGGTGAATGTCTCGAATCAGCTTGGGGTAGGCCTCGGCGTGCGCGCCGACGACGCAGAACGAGGCCTGCATCCGGTACTTGTCGAGCAGCCGGAGCACCTTCGGGGTGTATTCGGGGTCGGGGCCATCATCGACCGTGAGCGCGATCGCGTGCTTGGGCGCGTCGTGGATCAGGTCATCGATGTAGAAAACCGGCTTGGTGCGCACCCGGGTCTTCGCCGGTGGCAGTTGAACTCGATCGAGCGTGCGCAGGTGGTCGATCTCGCCCGGCCGCCCGTGCGTGTCGGGGACCGTGCCGCCGTGGTGGCCATGGCCGTGGTGCGCGGGCGGGTCGCCGTGGCTCGTGGGCGTCGGCGCCGCGTGCGAGCGCGACAGCTTGCTCGGTACGACGCGGGGCTCGTTGCCGGTCACGGTGTGCGTGGTGAGCTGCGGCGAGGTGTTGCCGGCCACCTTCGCCGGGCTGTGCGTGGCCGAGCGGTGCAGGAAGTCGGCGATGCCGGCGCCAGTGATCACGGCGGCGGCACCAAGCAGGCCGCGACGGGTGAGGTCGCGGCCCTTGGAGCGGCCAGCCGGAGTCCAGTTGAACTCGTTGCGCGGCATATCAGGCTTTCGTCGGAACGGAAGGGGGAAGTGCGTACGCCTAGTCAGACGACAGTAGGGGGTGTTTGGTTGTGTTGAAAGAGCAACACCAAGTTTTTTCTTGATCTGCAAAGGTTTTCTTCGCCACCCTACGTGGCCGGGAGGTCGGCGATCCGATCACGGTCGCGACCTACAGCGCAGGTTGAGGATCATCAGCGGGGTGTCGCGACACCGCCCGGCCGGATCTGTTCGGCGAGTCAGTCAGGGGTCAGCGACCGGCGCCGAAGCGAGCGGCGCTGAGGCTCGGCCACACCGGCACTCAGTCCGGTAGCCTGGCTCGTTGTCCGGCGGCTGGTACGTCGGCACCCAGCGCTCGTAGCTCAACGGATAGAGCACTTGACTACGGATCAAGAGGTTGGGGGTTCGAATCCCTCCGAGCGCGCAGATTCGGTGTGAAGGTCGACTGCTGAGCAGCGGTGTCGGGCATACCGCAACCCGTGGGTTGCTGCGAGAGCCACGATGGTGGACCGCTAGCGCCGTGGCGGAGATCTGGGTAAGGGCCCGGCAAATGTAGGTAGCCATCACCGATGTGGGCGCATGGGCGGGCGACTTAGCTTTCGACTGCCCGCAAGTTTGCCCTTATCTCGGAGGTTCGCAATGTCTCGCTTCACTCGTGCAGCCGCTCTGCTGACCACGTTGGTCGCTGCGATCGTGGTGCCCAGCCAGATCGCTCTGGCGGATGTCCCGTTCCCGCCGCGGGGCGCTCGACGTGCCATCACGTCGGGCAACTCAGCGCCGACGGTCGTGCATACCGTTTCCAACGCCGGAGTCAGTGCGTGGGCGATTCTGCTGATCGCGGTGGCTGCGATGTTGGTCGGCGTTGTGGTCGCGCAGCTCGCCGCCAGGCTTCGCGGTCGCGCGCAGGCACACGCCCCTGCCACTGCCTAGCCGCAAGCCCGCGCTGAACGACATCGCAGCGCGAACAGGGTTGCCGGGTCCGCGGTCGCGGTCGGACCCGGCCACCCTGACTTCCCGAACAGCCTTCTCGGTCTCAGGCCGAGAGGGCTGGTCGCGGTGTGATCGCGACTATCCGCCCTCGGCGAGAATGCCGAGGTCCGCGGCCTTCTTGATCGCGTCCTCGCGGTTGCGGACGTCGAGCTTGCGCAGGATCGCCGCGACATGGTGGTCGACCGTGCGCTGCGAAATGAACAGCGACGTCGCGATCTCCTGGTTGCGAAGCCCGGTCGCGAGGAGCCCTAGGGTTTCGATCTCGCGAGCTGTGAGCTGGGCAGGGTTGTTCCTTGTTGCCGCGTAGGGTCCGCGCGGGAGCCCGCGCAACCCAAGTTCACGCATCCGCCGCACCGTGATCGCCGTCGCGGCCTCGGCGCCGAGCGTTCGGAGCTCGTCAAGAGCCTGCCGGAGGTCGGCTTCGCCAGTGGACGACGCCAGGGCGAGCGCTGCCTCGTACGGCGCATCGAGATCTCGCCACAGGTCGCTCGCCCGCCGCCACTCGCCGTCGAGCTCGCTCCGGAAGGGCTCCGGTAGGTCTCCGGCAAGGTCGTCAGGTCCGCCGGTCGCTGCGTCCGCTCGCCGGCGCCAAAGCATGAACTCGCCCGCGATCCACGGAACACCGCGGTCGACCGCCAGGCCGAGGGCGAGGCCGGTCGCGGCATGAATCTCGTCAGACCGTCCAGCGAGCCACAGCGCTTCGGCTCGGGCAAGGGCGACCGGCTCGATTCGTTGGAGTTCACCCGACTCACGAACCAACTCCCACGCCTCGTCGAGCGGCGCCCAAGGGTCGGGCTCACCACGTCGCGCCCGCACCAGCCCGACAACGGCGAGCGCCGACGACCGTGGCACCGGCGAGGTCCGCGGGTTCATCAGGATTGTCGTCGCAGAAGCGACCGCGTCATCCCACCGCCCGCGGTCGAGCGCCGAACGGGCCTGGTAGGCCAGTAGATATGCCTGCCACAAGTCGAGACCCCGCTCGTCGCAGAACGCGAGCCCGGCCTCGACATACCGGTCGGCCTCGGCATACCGGCGGCCGCGGAAGGACCACCAGACCAGGCTCACGTAACAGCGCCCGGCCTGCTCTTCCAACTCGTTCTGCTTCGCGCGCGCGAGCAGGTCCTCGAGATGCCCCGATGCCGCCGGATCACCCGTGAGGGCTTCCAGGCTGGCCAGGTTGAGCTCAGCGTAGATGTGCGCCTCGACGTCATCAGCGCGATCCGCGGCGTCCAGTGCCCTGCTGGCCCACGATCGCGAGGCGTCCGCGTCCTCAGCGTTGGTCGCGAGATGCGACAGGTTGGCATACGCGAGCGCGGCCTCGCGGCTCGCGGGCAATCCCTTCAGCACCTCGACCGCCTCGAAGCCGATCTGCCAGGCGGCGTCGAGGTCGCCTTCGTACCGAACCAGCAGGGACAGCACGCGGGCCGCGTCGCCCTGGCGCCGCCGGTCGCCAGCCGCGCGGTGGTGCTCGACTGCCTGCCGTTGAGCGGCGACCGCGCTGGGGAAGTCCCCGGTCAAGTAGCACGAGTACGCCCGGCCGTCGTACAGATCGCCGAGCAGCGACGGGTCCTCGACCACGGCAACGTCGATCGCCCGGGCATACTGCCTGGCCGCCTCGCGGTGCGACCCGTGCCGAGCCGCGGCCTCGGCCGCCTGCGGGGCGAACCGCAACGTTGCGCGGGCATCGCCGGCCCCGTGCGCGTGGTGTGACAGCCGGGCCGGATCTGGCGCCGGCGCCGCACTCAACGCTTCGAGCACGAGTTGATGCAACGCGCGCCGGCGCACCGGCGGCACGGCGTCGTGCACGGTGATTCGGGCGAGCTCGTGCCGGAACCGGACCGACTCGCCCGCGTCGGACAGGATGCCCGCCGCTAGGCATTCGTCGAGTCCGCGGAGGCCTGGTACGACCGCCTCCAGCAGCCAGTATTCGCAATCCCGCGGTACGACGGCGACCGCGTCGAGCACGGCCCGCGCCGGTTCGTCGAGGCGAGCTACCCGGGCCAGGACGGTGTCGCGAATGGTCAGCGGGACCGGCCCGGCGCCGGCATCGATGACCTCGGTCACAAAGAACGCGTTGCCGCCGGTGCGGCGATGCAGCTCGTCGACGTCCAACCCGCGAGCACCGACCAGCTGGGCGACGCCGTCGCGCGACAGTGGGCCTACCGCGAGGCGGGTCACGTCGGGCTGGGTGGCCAGGTCCCCGAGGATCAGCCGGAGCGGATGGGTCGGGCCGAGCTCGTCTTCGCGGTAGGTGGCCACGACAAGAACCGGTGTCCCACCGAGGCGGCGGGCCATCATCCGGAGGACGTCGAGGCTGGCCTCGTCGGCCCAATGCAAGTCCTCGAGAACAAGGACGGACGGCCTCGCTGCAAGTGCCTCGAGCAACCCGGATGTGACCTCGTGGGGCCGGCCGCCTCCGCCGACGAGTTCCTGCACTTCGCTGCCGAGCTCGCTGACGATGTCGAGAAACGGCCCGAGCGGCGCCGGCGTAAACAGGGCATCGCAACGGCCGATAAGGACCGCAGTGCCGGGATCCAGTTCTTCGGCGAGTGCACGGACCAGCGCGCTCTTGCCCGCACCGGCCTCACCGGCGACGAGGATGAGCCGCCCGTCCTCGCCACCGCGTACCTCGTCATGGGCATGCCGCAGCGCGACCAGGTGCTCCTCTCGCTCGATCAGCACGACGCCGCCTCGCGATCCGCTCGATGTGGAGCCTGCAGCGGCGCTGCATCCAGCCCCGATCACGAGGCGATCGTAGGCGAGCAAACAGCGCTTCGGGGTGCAGAGTTTTGCCGATCGAGACGGACCCGGCCCGGGCGGAATCGCCGCGCGCTCGGCGGCGCCGATTTATAGGTATCCGGGGGTGAAATCTGGGCATCTGACGCCGATGTGCCCGGCACCCGCCCGAACCTACGTTTGCCCGGTCCCAATCAGACCGGAGGAGAACCCGTGCCGTTGTTCATGGATGTTCACCGACTTGGCGATGGTGTCACTGTCGACGACGTTGCCAAGGCTCATCAGGCCGACCTGCAGACGCAGGACGCCTACGACGTGAAGTACCTGCGCTACTGGGTGAACGAGGCCGAAGGCAACGTCTTCTGCCTCGTCGAGGCGCCGAACGCCGCGGCCGCATCGGCGGTCCACCGCGAAGCGCACGGCCTCGTGGCCGATCAGGTGCTCGAAGTGCAGGAGGGATCATGATTCGTCGCACCGCAATTGCCGCTCTCACCGTCTCCGCCCTGCTGCTGTCCGGTGGGGCAGCGGTGGCCTACACCCACAGCTCATCCCGCCCGGCCGGCGCACACAAGACCTCCGGGCTCACCGCGCTTCGCAAGGCCATGGGGCGCTATCGCAATCTGCAACGCGCCGAGAATGCCGGCTATGAGCTGTTCACCGACGCAAAAGGCGTCGCCTGCATCGCCATGCCTGGCATGGGCGGGATGGGCGTGCACTTCGTGAAGGGCTCGCTGGTCGGCGATCCCGCCGAGCACGTCCGTCAACCGGAGGCGCTCGTCTACCGGATCAACAAGGACGGGATGCTGACGCTGGCGGCCGCGGAGTACGTCGTGCTGAAGAAGGCGTGGGACGCGAGTCACTCGTCGCCGCCCACGCTGTTCGGGCAGGTGTTCATGACGACGCCGGCCGGTAACCGCTACGGCCTCCCGGCGTTCTACTCGCTCCACGCGTGGGCCTGGTACCACAACCCGGCCGGCAACTTTGCGATGTGGAACCCTCGGGTGAAGTGCTAGCTCGCTCAGGCGCCGTCTTCGGCGCGACCGTACGCCGACACCCCCCGGGTCGGCGTACGGTCGTGTCTTCGGGCCCGCGAGTTCTAGGCCGGCCCGCAGTGTTTGTGCAGGAACCCGGCCACGGCTTTCCGCTGGTTGTCGTGACCGCCTGCAGAATCGCCGCTCTCGTCGTTGGTCACGAGGATCTGACTCGAGACGGCGACTGCACCGGGGTGGAAGGTGCCGGCGACATCAGTGAGCCGGAACACGACGGGGTGCCAACGGTTGTCGCACGCGATCGTCGGCACGACGAACCCGTCAGCGTCGGAGTCATCCTGGGTGATCCGTACGTCGACCTCGACCGCCTCCCAGCCGGGTATGCACCGAGCGCGGACGATCGCAGTGACCGTGCCGTCGTGGTGCAGCACCTGGAAGTGAAAGGCATGGACGAACGCGACGTCGGTCGGCCGATCTGATGCGCTTGCTGGCGCGGCTCCGGCGAGCAGGCAGGTGAGCCCGAGGGCTCCCGATCCGATCAGTGCGGGACATCGTTTGAACCACATTGGCATTTACCCCCTACCGGCGACCCTCGTCGATCGACCGGTGGATCGCAAGCCGCCGCCAAGATTGGCAGGGACTTCACAGGCAACTGCGTCGATGGTTTCCGATCGTTAAGGTCCCGCCGGACCGGGTGGCTTCGTCCCGTGGCCGTGCTTGTGCTTCTTGAGCTGCCCCGGCGGCCCGGGCTTCTTGCCCGGCGGTCGATGCCCGGGCCCAGGCCCCGGCCCGTGCCGGTTGACCGGCTGCGCAAGGCCTGGCGGAGTGACAGCCGAGGTCGCCACCGGTGCGGACGGGCTGGTCGTCGTACGTGGGCTTGCGGCCGCCGGGTGAGTCGACCTGCCCGCCGAGTGAGTCCCACCTGCTTTCGGCGTACCTCCCAACAATGCCGGCACTAGGAGGACGGCGGCGACCACCGCAAGGACTAAGGCACCGACGACGGTTGCCGCGCGGGTGGTCGGACGGCGATGCGGGACCTGCGGAATGGGCATTGGTCTGGTCGGTCGCGCCGGCCCCGCCGCGATTGCTGCCGCGCTGGGCCGCCCGAGTGGATCGTCGTCAAGCATGCTGGCGACCAACTCGTGCATCGGCGCCGGGACGTCAACCGGCATCGGCGGCGGCGAGGCGTTCAGCCGGGCGGTTGCAGTGGCGATGTCACCGTCACCGCGAAACGGGAGCTCGCCGGTCAGACATTGGTAGGCGACGACGCCGAGGCTGTAGATGTCACTGGCCGGCGTCGCGCTCTGACCGCGGACCTGTTCCGGGGACAGGTAGTGCGCCGTCCCCAGCAGGGTGCCGGTCGCAGTCAGCGCGAGCGCGTCGTAGGCCCGGGCGATGCCGAAGTCGGCAACCTTGACCCGTCCCTCGCCGGTGATCAGGAGGTTGGACGGTTTGATGTCGCGATGCACCAGGCCGTGCTGGCGCGCGGCGGCGAGGCCGCACGCGGTGTCCGCGAGAATCTCCGCGGTGCGGTCCGGAGCCAGCCGCCGTTCCCGGGCGAGAAGGGCCGCGACGGTATCGCTGTCGACCAACTCCATCACGATGTACGACGACCCGCGGCCGGCCTCGTCGATCTGCTCTCCCCAGTCGTAGACGGCCACGACGCACTCGGAGCTCAAGGCTGCAGCGGACCGTGCCTCGAGGCGGAGCCGCGTTCGCAGCGCCTCGTCGTCGGCGTACTCGGCCCGGAGCACCTTGATCGCCACCTCGCGGTCAAGGCGTTCGTCGAGGGCGCGCCACACCTCGCCCATCCCGCCGGTGGCGATTCGGGTTCGGAGGACGTAACGCCCGGCGATGCACTGGTCAGTCGCAAGCACCTCTGAGACCTACCCGCCTCGGCCTCAAACGATGCCTCGCGTCGCGCGGAGACGCTAACGCGACAGCGCCGCGGTTACGCGATTCTGCGCGTACCGGTCCGGGCGAGCGTGGAGTCCGCGAGGTCTTCGGACCGTGCGGTGATCGCGCGCCGTTCGGCTGCGGCGAGCAGCCGAGCCATGATCTGCGGGTAGAGCGTGCGGAGCTTGCGCTGCACGAGCCAGCCGGCGATGGTCCGATCCCACTCCGCCGCCCACCTGACGTGGGTGCCGGTGGCGATCGGGGTGATGATCACCTGTGCCTCGTAGTTGCGCACCGGAATCCCCCTGAGCACGCTGTAGACCAGCCGCTCGTTGGGTTCGCTGTCGAGCACCAGCTCGACGGTTGTGGTGTTGCGGTATCTCAGCCAGCGCATCGTGCCGACCGTGCCCGACGGCTGGTCTCCGGGGTACTTGTCGCCGCTGCCGTCCCACGGTCCCCAACCGGCGTAACTGCTTGCGTCCGCGACCAACGCCCAGACATCCGCCGGACTGGCGCTCGCGACGCCCTCTGCTTCGACCTTCAACCGTGCCATGACATCCTGCCTTCGTTGTACCGAATGGAACATGAACCAAACGGTACAACCGGCCGGGACGCTCTGGCAAGTGACTTCGGCTACGTGAGGTCCTCCACCGGGTGGGTCAGTTCGCCGCCGGCGTCGCCGGTGTTCACGACGCCGCGCGGTTCGATCAGCATCAGCCGCACCTCCGCGGCTGCCTTCGGGCAGTGCTCAACCCCGCGCGGTACGACGTACACATCACCCTGGGTCAGGGCAACATCACCGTCGCGCAGCTGGATCGTGACATCACCTGACAACACGTAGAAGAACTCGTCGGTCTCGTCGTGCTGGTGCCAGACGAACTCGCCCAGCACCTTCACCACCTTGACCTCGTAGTCGTTGAGGTCCGCGACCTTCTTGGGCGCCCACTGCTCGCTGACGCGATCCAGCACCTCGTCGAGATTTCGCTTCTGCATGGCCTGTTGCCCTCCAAAGCGGTGACGACGATCGGCTCAGCGCGCGACCCGGGCCTTCGGTCGCGCGGGCGACTCAGGGATGACCCGCTTCATCATCTCGATGAATGCCTCGAGCGCCGCGTCAACGCCCTTACGGTCCTTTGTCGTGAGCAGATCGAGGATGAGTCCCCGGATGACCGCGATGCCGAGGCGGGCCTGGGCCCGCGCCTTGGCCGGTGTGAGACCGAGTGCGCGCCAATACTCGGCGGCGGGCTCGAGGACCGTGTCGATGATGCCGTCGAGGAGTTCTACCGTCCCGGGTCGGCCCTGTAGCGCCTGCCCGTACATCTCGTAGAACAGCCGCTCGAACGGCCACATGGCCGGGTCGGCGAGTTGCCTCCACATCGTTCTGACCGAGTGGATCGGATCGTGATCGGAGTCGGCCGCTAGCTCGGCCAACAGCTCGACCTGACCCGCCTCCATCGCTTGAACGATCGCGACCAGCAAGCCTTCCTTGGACCCGAAGTGGTAGATCAGCATCCGGTGACTCGTGCCGATCGCACGAGCGATCTCGCGAAGGCTGACGTCGCTGATCCCGCTGTCCTGCGCGTAACTGATCGCGGCAGTCAGCAGCCGGGTTCGTGCCGCGCTGCCGGAGCTCAACGTGATTTCGTCCACCATGAGCCAAACGTACCACTTGGAACACAGATCAGTTTGCCGTACCGCTTGTCCTGGACTACTGTACCGGTCGGTACACATTGCGGCCCTGAGACGGCGACGGGAGAGTGAGCGGCGATGTCCCTGGATGCCACCGCGACGACCACGGCGAGCGTCGAGCGGGCCTGGTCGGCGCTTGTCGATGTCACGTCGTGGCCGCAGTGGACCGCGTCGATCACTTCGGTCGAGCGCCTCGACGAGGGCCCGCTCGAGGTCGGCAGCAGGGCGCGGATAAAGCAGCCCGGCACGCCGGCCCTGGTGTGGGTGGTCGAGGAGCTGCGCGAGCCCGAAGGATTCACCTGGACCGCGCGTTCGGCCGGAGTCCGCACGGTCGGCCGCCACACGCTCCACGCCAACCCGGACGGTACGACTCAGATCCTGCTCGAAGCCGAGCACCACGGCCCGCTGGCCGGGATCGTCGAGGCCCTGACCGGTCGCCGGACCAGGGGCTATCTCCGGCTCGAGGCGGCCGGTCTCAAGGCGGCGAGCGAAGCCCTGCACTAGACCGCGTTACGGCGTACCGCGTCAGTGGTGGACGTCGATCACCAGTCGCAGCGGCTTGTGCAACAGGAACACCCGGAAGCCCTTGCGTTTCGCCAGACCGATGCCGAACGAGACGACCCCTTCGAACTCGCCGGTCTTCTTGATCTGAAGGATCTCGGGCAGCGCCGGGTTGTAGACCCGGTGCACGAAGGTCGGCGTGCCGGCCGCGCCGCTGGTCGAAGTGTTGGGGACGCTGACGTTGAGGAAGAACTTTCCGTTGAGGTGCACTCGCTTGCCACTCGCGTCGGCGACCACGTGCTTGACGTAGCGGACGTTGTAGCCCGACGGGGAGAACCGCTCGGCGAACACGATCCGGTCGAACGCGGTGTGCTCGCCGGTCCGGACCCGCCAGAGCTGGGTCAGGTGCGTCGGGTGCGGGTCGGGCGCCGACTTCGGCGCGGTGGTGAATGCCGGAAGGCCGGCGGCCGGTAGCGCCATCGCGCAGACCATGACGATCGCGCCGAGCGCAAGACCAAGTCGTTTCGTGAGTCGCATGGCGGCTCCTCCTTACTGTCCAGCCGGCCACGCTCACGCGTTGCCGCCGATCCCGGACGAGAGCCCCACCTCATCACAGATGCCCTGATTGTGCGAGGTCGCTAACTGTCGATCCGGCACCCGCTCGCGCGTCGACATTGTGAGCGCGGGCGCGAGGCCGGCGCAGACGAGGAGAGATCACGAATGGCCAACTTCGTACTGACTTTCCGCAACAGCAGCGACCACACCGTCTCCGAGGCCGAAGGCGGCAAGTGGATGGAGTGGTTCGGGAGCATCGGCGAATCGATCGTCGACCCGGGTAGCCAGGTCGGTGCCACAAGCACGCTGGGCAACGCTCCGGCAGGCACCGTCGTCTCCGGCTACACCGTCATCTCGGCGGCCGACCTCGAGGCCGCGGTGCTGCTCGCCAAGGGCTGCCCGGGCCTGTCGCACGGCGGTGCGGTGGAGGTCGGCGAACTCATCGCGATGTGACCCCGCTGCGGACGTGGCAGGCCCGGTCGCTTCGGCGGCCGGGCCTCGCTGTCACGAGGTCAGTCCCGCTTCGCTCGAGATCGGTTGGTACGTCGCGAGCGCCGCACCTACCTGGTCGGCGAGGGTCACCGCGACCAGCCGCTGCGTCAGCGTGATCCGCGACCCCGGTTTGGGCGTCATGAGGAACCTGCCGTGGAATCCGTCGCCGGCCGCGACGATGAGCTCGGTCTCGACGTCAGGCGGCAGTCCTTCGGCGTCGACATCCCAGGTGGTCGCACCCCAGGACAACGACCCGTCGTGGCGCAGCCTCGGGTTGCCGACCCCGGACCCGAAGTGGAATCGGCAGTTCTGCAGGTCGAGCACCCGGGTCAGCTCCTGCGCGACCCGGTGGACCAATTTGGTCGGTGAGCCGCCCGTAAGCGCCGCGTCCGCGGTCGCGGTCAAACCGGCGAGATACCCGGCGGTCTCTGCAGCGCGGTGGTGCTGCCGGCGACCCCACACGGCGAGTTCGGTCACCGCCATCCCGACCCCGAACAGCAACACGGTGGTTTCGATGTCGGTCCGGGCACTGATCGAGAACCGGTCGTAAGGCCTGGTGAGGAAGAAGTCGAACCAGATCCCCGCCGACAGTGCAGCGAGCGCACCGCCGAGCCGGTTGCCGAGGGCGGCAACCGCGACGATCACGGCCACCAGCACCAGGGCGGCATCGGTGTTGGGAAAACTGCGGCGGAACGGCACCAGCACCGCGCACATCGCGAGTGGGGCGGTCAGGCCGGTCACCAACGCCAGCCGGTCGCGACCCGCCAGCGACTTCAACTGCGGCATGCCTCCCTGTGTACGTCCGCCCATCCTGAGGGTCAATCGATCGGGCGTCAGGATCGCGCCGTATTTTCGGCCGGCTGCGTCAGGGGCCATCGACGGCCGGCCCGATCACGGTCACCACCTCCATCACCACGAGTGATGGTACCGACCCGCCCTAGCGGTCAGTACGGGATCTCGACGTCGGCGTAAATCGGGTTGTGATCCGACGGAATCGTTCCGGCGAACTCGCCGTGCTTGAGGTCGAGCAGCTCACCCCAGGTCTCGAAGGCGATCCCGGCTGACCCATAGATGTGGTCGGCGCTGCCGTGACCCCTGCGTGGGTGCCGGTAGAGCTCGTTGATGCTGTCGTACCTCGCGTTGACCAGCCGGTCGGCGTACAGGATCCCGTCGTGGATGCCGGCCCTGCGCATCGCCTGACCGCTCAAGTCGTGCACGTGCCACTCGCCGCGATAGCTGTTGAAGTCCCCGACATACAGCGTCGGGCTGACGCCGACCCGATTGGCGTAGGCGGTCGCGGCGTTGATCGTGTTCTGGGTTTCCTGGCCGCGGATCTTGTCGTAGGTCATGCCCATCGGCGCCAACGTGTGGACCACGACGAACAGGAACTCGGCGCCGGTCGCGTTGATCCGGAAGACCTGGAACGCCGAGAACCGGTTGTCCGCGGCAGGGTGCATCGGACCCGCCGCCCAGTCACCGCCCTCGCGGACCGGGGTGACGACCTGCGGGTTGTAGAGGATGTAGTTGCCGTCGTAGTAGGTGCTCCGGCTCGTGCTGACCAGGTTGTACTGCGTCAGACCGCGGTTGATCGCGTCGATCTGCCGCCAGCACGGCGCGTGCGGGTTCGAGTGCAGGCAGGCGTTGGCCTCTTCGATCCCGACCACGGCCGCGTCGCTCTGCCGGATCAGGGCGAGCTGCTTGGGAAGCCGCTTGGAGAACGGTGCGCCGATCCCACCAGGGTGGCGCTCGCCGTCGAAGCTGGCGTCGAGGGAGTTGTAACTGACCACCCGGACCGGGCTTTCGAGCCGCTTCGCGTTCGTCCCGCGGGTGCCGCCGGACGTGTGCGCGGAGGTCTTGGTCCGTGCGCTGGCAGCAGCCGATGACCCGCCGGCGGTCGCGACCATCGCCACGACCACCGCGCTGGACAGCGCCGCCGCAGCGACCCGCCGGGCGCGCCTGAGCCGCGGCGTGGTGCCAGCCGGGCTCCGCACGACGTGGCCTCCCTGACTGCTGACGTCCCGGACCCTTCTTCAGTCGACGCACCTACCCGGCCGGACAAGCGACCAAACGGCGTAAATAGGGAGGTCCTTCGTCACCCGGTCGGGGGGATCGGAGGTGAGAATCTCACCCGGGCGAGGCCACCCTACGGCGGCGCGCCTACTGGAAGAGCAGCCGCCATTGTGCGCGTCGCTGCGATCGGGTCAGGTGCGCCTGCGGCAGGTGTTGGGTCTCGACCGAGGCGCGCGACGAGCCAGGGCAGCGGTCGGCGACGCTGTGCTTGAGCGTGACCGGCCGCCACGCGGCGCCGCCGGGAAGGTGGCTCTGCAGCTTCGACCCGTCGTAGGAAACCTGAGCCGCGCAGCTCGCGCAGGTGCCGAGGAGGCCGCTCATCCGCGCGACATTCGCCCGGTGCGGCCCTCGACGAATCGCAGCGTCATCAGAACACCCGCAGACTCTGGAGGATCGCCACGCCATCGGCGCTGCTACCCGGCTCGATGGCAGCGGGATCCCACGCCTGGCGCTGTGTGACAGACAGCGCGAAGTCGTGCGCGCCGCAATTGGCTCGTACGGCGGCCTTGCCCGACCCGATCCGGCCGTGCGCGCGCCGACGCCCTCGATCTGTACGTCGATCGCACCGTCCAGGGCGGCCAAGCGGTGCCGATTCTGCTGGGCGGCCGCGGCGTCGATCCAGTCGAGCATCGGGCCGACCCGCAGCTCATCCGACGGTGGCGCCTGGATCGTCAGCGGCCCGCGCGGCGCGAAGAGGTCCGCGCGGATGTGCAGGTAGTGGTCGAAGCAGAAGGCGAGCGGGATCGCCGCCGCCGGGTAGGTGCCGAGATCGCCGAGCGGCACCTCGAAGTCCTTGCCGGTGAGGCCGGCGAGCCGTTCGAGCGCCTTTGTGCTGACTGCCTCGTAGTCCTCGACCAGTTCGATTGCGCCCAGCCCGCGGCTGGCGTCGACGTACACCTCCTGGGCCGCCTCGGTGGGCAGGCCGGTCACATCGGGGAGGCGGCCCGGATCGACGACTGCCCAGAACAGGGCACCGATGTGCCCGAGCACGTCCTTCACCGACCATCCCGGGCAGCCGCTGTCGGCCTGCCAGTCGGAGTCGCTCAGGTCGGCGCAGATCTTGAGCACGGCGTCCCGGTCCGCCTCGAGGGCGGCGATGGGGTCGGTCACGGCAGCACCTCTCGTGGGGATATTGGCGTTACTCCACATAGTGACGCTATCTAGAGGAACTGAGTTACGCAAGCGCTCCCGACGGACTACAAAGGTGCAGTGCCAGATCACGTGATGCCGCCCGCGCAGCCGTCCCTGCGCGCCGAGCAGGTGGCGCAGACCAGGGCCGCGCTCGTCGCGGCCGGCCGGCGGCTGTTCGGGACCGAGGGGTACGCCGCCACCTCGGTCGAGGACCTGGCCCGCGAGGCGCGGGTCACGACCGGAGCGCTGTATCACCACTTCCCGACCAAGCTCGCAGTCTTCGAGGCGGTGTTCGACCTGGCGCACACCGAGCTGATGGTGGCGGCCGCGCAGGCGGCCGAAGACGCGCCGGACGAGGTCGAGGCGCTCGCCCGCGGGTTCGACTCGTTCCTCGACGCGGTGCTCGAGCCCGAGGTCCAGCAGATCGTCATCATCGACGCTCCGGCCGTGCTCGGGCTGGCTCGGTTCACCGAGCTCGACGAGCGTTACGCCTTCGCGGTGATCGTGATGGCGCTGGAGAAGGCGGTGGAGTCCGGACTGCTGAGAATTGCCGATCCGCCGACGCTGACCAGGTTGTTGCTGGGCGCGCTCACGCGGGGGGCGATGCTGATCGCCAACTCACCTGACCCGGTCGCCACCCGGCACTCGGTGGCCGACTCGATGCGCGGGTTGCTGAACAGCTTCGCCACGACCTGACCAGGCCGGCGCGCGCGTCAGTGCGCGCCTGAACTCGCCCTTAGCTCGCCGTCCGAGTCGTCGGCGGTCGCGATCCGGGCGAGCAGGACCTCGCCGGCCGGACGAAGCGTAATCAGCCCTTCCGCGGCGAGACTCTTCGCGGCCTGGCGGATCCGCTCGATCCGCGAGCGGGACGCGCCGAGGCCGGCGATCTCGTCGAGCGGCACGTAGTCGGTCTTCTCGCCGCGAGCGCGGGCCGATTGGTCGTGACGGAGCAGGAAGTCCAGCACTTGCAACTGGATCCGTCCGTGACCCCGGCTCATCGCGGCCCGCCGCTCGGCATGCCGAGGGCGCCAGTCCCCATCATCCATCTCCCGTTCGGTGCTGGGGTCTGGATGCACTGTGGTTCCCCGCACGGTCCTTGCTGGAGTCGTTATCATACATGATGTTCGTTAACATTCAAGGTGTATGGTTCTCTGGTGGCCAGGAGGACTGCGCAGCCGGTCAGCGACCGCCGGGTACGACGAACCCGCTCCGCGATCCGGGACGCCTTCGTCACGCTGGTCCTGGAGCAGGGATTCGACACCGTCACGGTCGGCGCGATCATCGCGCGAGCCGACGTCGCCCGCGCCACTTTCTACGCGCACTACGCCGACCAGCACGACCTGCTGACCGCGATCGTCGAGGAATTGGCCAGCGACCTGACCGCTCGGGTCCTCCCGCAGACGCCGACCGGTCACGTCGTCTACGGCACCGGAATCCTCGAGCTCTACCTGCACGTCGACCAGAATCGTGAGCTCTACCGCGTGGTGCTGTCCGGCGCCGCGGACGGCCGAGCCCGCCGGGCCTATGCGGACATCATCGGCGCGGCGATCGACCAGGCGTTCACGCAGGTGATGGAGGCCAACCACGGCTTCCCTCGGCTGCCCGTAGTCGCCTTCGCGAAGGCCTGGACCGGCAGCCACCTCGCCCTGCTCGAGTGGTGGCTGAACGAGGTGCCCGAGCAGTCCGCGGACGAGATCGCCCTGATCAGCATGCAGCTGCTGATCTACGGCTATCCGTGGGCGGCCGGCCTCGAGCCCGGTCAGCTCGTTCTCGACACCTCGGCGTACCCGTCGCACCACGACTCGCGCTCGGTGAGCCAGGTCTAGGGCCAAGCGGGTCAGGACCAATCGGGCCACGACCAAGCAATGTCACATCACCCCCACAAAGTGGTGGGTGATGTGACACTGCCCCACTAAACCCCTGGGCAATGTGACATTGCTTGGAACGGGGTTAGCCGTTGATCGCGAGGCCGATCGTCCAGCTCGCCCCGGACCCGCTCGTGACGTTGGTCGTCGCGGTGAGCCCCCCGTAGCTGCCGGTGACCGCACTCCCCGAGTCGGCCACCACCGCACTCACCGCGCCGCCGGCCGAGCCGAGCAAGGTCGACTCGACGGTCACGCTCGGCGGCGACGTCCACGAGGTAGTGGTCGTCGACTTGTCGGCCCACATCGTCACCGCGAACGAATCGGTGCCGAGACCGGTCACCGTGGGTGAGGTGTGGGTCGCCGTCGAAGCGTCGGTCGCGGAGGAAGACACCTCGACCGGGTCCTTCGCATTGGCGTAAGCGGCCAGGGTGAGGCTGGTCTTGGCGGTCCCGGACAGGGCAACCGTCACTGCGGTGCCCGGGTCCCCGGCTGTGGCCGACCGCGAGTAGACCGCCGTGGTGAGGTTGCTGCGGCTAGTCGACCCGATCAGGGTCCAACCGGCCGGTGGCGTCGCGGTCACGGTCGTCGAGGCGTACGTCGAGAACAGCAACATCTCGTCACCCGGCTGCACTGCGCTGGGCACAGTGACCGTCGGGTTCGCGCTGTTGGCGTCGAAACCGGCGCTTGCGCGGAATGCGATCGGCGGCGCGTTCGAGTCGACGACGTGAGCCGGCTTGGTGCTCACCCCGGTCGCACCGCTGTTGTCGGTGACCGTGAGCGTCACCGTGTAGGTGCCGGCCGTCGAGTAGGTGTGGGAGGTGGTGGGCGTCGAGGTCTGAGACGTCGTGCCGTCGCCCCAGTCCCAGCCGTAGCCGGTGATGAAGCCGTCCGAGTCGCTCGACGCGCTGGCGTCCGCGCTGCACGGGTTTGCCGTCGTCGTACAGGTGAGCGTGAACGACGACGTCGGCGGCTGGTTCGGTGGGATTTGCGAGGCCGAGAGCGGCACCGCGCCACGGCTCGACCAGTTGATCGAGTTGTTGGCCAGGGTCGGCGTGCCGCTCGGCTGGCCGTTGGTCCACGGGACCGACATCAGGTTGCCGTTGAGCGAGTTCGCGAAATACAGCGTGTTGCCGGACAGGAACGCCCCGGCCACCCGGCTCCAGTCGTTGCCGTCCGTCGTGGTGAACTCGTCGGCGCCCACCACGCCGTCGTCGGTCTCGAAATAGCGCCAGTACATCCCGTGCTTGTTGGACAGCGTGTAGTAGACCCGGCCATTGGTATAGAACAGCGAAGTCATCGACGACATCTCGCTGTAGAACGTCGACTTGACGCCGCGGTAGGTCTGCCCGCTGCCGGTGTCGACCGTGCTCCAGACCGGGTCGTCGTACGGGTCGATCGCGACCGGTGTCCCGACCGAGCGGCCCTGGAACGGCGCCTCGAAGAAGCTGCCGGTACTGGTTGCGTAATACAACGTGTTGTTGACCGCGAAGGCACCGCGAACCGTGTTGTTGTTGAACCCGGTGACGGCGAGGCCCGGCGTCGGAGCGGACACCCCGTCCCAGTTCTCGGTGTTGATTCCGCTGCTGTTGCCGCTCTGGTCGAACAGGAACACGCTGCCCGGGAGCGAACCGAGGGTATTGCTCGGCAGCGTCTCGCCACCAGCGAGCGGGAAGAACGCGTTCTTCTCGTGGTGATACTTGTTATTACCGATCCAGTCGGTGTCGCTGCCGACGTACAGGCCGTCGGGGGTGGTGAGCAGCGCCTGCGCGCCGACGCCGCGCGGGTTGCGGCCCGGGTTCCACGCCAGTGGCATGCCGTTCTGCGGGTCGATGGCCGCGATGCCCGGCCGCGGCACGGAGCCCTCCGCCGCCCGGTCCGAGCCGGCGCTGTTGTTGAGCCAGCGCTGGTGGCCACCCGCGTAGATCGCGGTTCCGCTGGTCGCGACCGACCAGAAGGTGTCGTTGCCGGTCCAGTCCACCCAGGTCGGCTGGACGTCGGCACCGGTCGCCCCGGTCTCGAACCGGGCGACCGCGTCACAGATCGCGCGGGTGCCGTCGATGTTCTTGGCGGTCGTGCCGCCCGCGCCGGTGTCGACGATCACGAAGTACGAGCCGTCCGGCGAGAACGCGATCTGGCGAATGTAGGCGTCGAAGGAGTTGGACGCGCACGGCGAGGTGAAGCCGTCGGTGTTCCAGTTCAGGTCGACGTCGGCTTCGGTGGGGGTCAGCGACAGCATCGCCACCTGGTCGCGGGTCGCGCCCGAGACGTTGGTGAAGTCGCCCGTGACCACCATCGTGGTGCCGTCGGGCGTGACGTCCATCGACCGGACGCCGACCCCCGCCGACGGGCAGGTCGGCGAGGTGCAGTGCACGCCGTAGTTGTGGTGTCCGGTGAACGCGAGGGTCGCGTACGACGTCAACGCACCGGTGGTGGGGTTCAGAGTCGCGAACCCGTCGCGGGTCTGCCCGGTAATCGTGGTGAAGAAGCCGCCGAGGAAGAGCTGCCCGTCGGCAACCGCGAGGCTGTTGATGTCGCCGTTGATCTTCGGTGGCTTGAAGCCGGGCACGATCGCGCCGGTGGTCGTGTCGATCAGCGCGACCCGAGAGGTCACTCCGTCGACGGTCTTGAATGCGCCACCGATGTAGACGGTGCCCGGTGTCGTGCCGGGAATGATCGCGTTGACCTGGCCGTCCAAGGTCGGCTGGAAACTGGTGATGATCGCGCCGGTACCGGCGGTGAACGCCGTGATGTCGGTGACCGGAACCGTCTCGGACGTCGAGTTGTAGGGGCTGACCGAGTCGAACGACCCCCCGAGGACCACGGTCGAGCCGCTCTGGCCGATCGCGTAGACGGTGCCGTCGTTGACGTTCGGCGTGTAGGCAGCCGGCAGCGCGCTGACGACGGTCGGTTGCGGGCTCCCCTGCGCATTGGCGGCCGGGGCCGCGAACACGGCCAGCCCAGTGAGACTGAGGATAACGGCGGATGCGAGTGCCGCGGGCCTACGAAGGCCGACGTGAACGAAGCCGTGCAAAGGGGACTCCCATGAATCCGCCGTGGGCAGGCGGTGTGCATCACCGATCTGGATTGGTGATGATTCAACGGTAGTCGCGCTTGATCATCCATGCGGGTGAATTTCAAGAGTTCACAGCAAACCGAGACCCAATTTTCGGCTCGGCTCCGCCATTGGGTCCAGGACCGGCTCGGCCGTTCGGCGCAGTCCGGAAAGTCGGGCTCGGATGGCTGTTGACCTGACCTTCCCGGCCGGCGGGTGGCCGGGAAGGTCAGGTCGGCGGCGGAGCTCGGTCCGCCTCCCGATCAGCCCGCGATCGCCAGGTGATCGGCCCACGCGATCAGGCCGACACACGACGCGGTTTCCCGCCGCGCCGTGTTCGGGTCGAGGTGATGCCCCTCGAACTCAGCCCCGAACAGCTGGTCCTTGATCTGTCCGGCCAGGTGGTCGCGCGCGGCTTCGAGGCGCGCGAGACTGGCATCGGTCGAGGTGTAGGCGACGTCGTTCGCACTCGAGCTCTCGACCGCGTTCGTCGAGGCCTCGAGCGTCGCCGTACCGAGCTCGCCGACGCTGGAGTTCAGCTGCTTGTAGCAGCTGCCGAGCCGGACCGCGTCCCGACCGTCGAGACCGTTCGGTGCGTGACCGAGCACCTGGGTGATGACTCGACCGTCATCGGTGTAGTCGTCGTGCAGCCCGACGAGGTCCATGACCGTCGGGCGGATGTCGGTTTCGTCAGCCCAGGTTCCGGTCGTCCCGCTTTGCGGAATGGTGCCCTGCCCACTCAGCGGGCCGGCCGACGACGGACCCGCATTGGGGGCCGAGCCGTCGAGCCCGAGGTGAGCCACGCCGGGCCCCGCGAACCCGACGTAGTTGGTGTCGATCTCGGGCGCGTAGTCGCCGTGATCCCAAGCGAACGAGGTGGTCTGGTCCACGCAGTCCGAGCTCGACGGTCCGGTGACGTTCGTGCAGGTCGCTTTGCCGGTCTCGACGAAGTAGTCCGGCTTGGCGAACATCGCGAAGGTCGGAGTCCGGGCCGGGTCGGCGTCGACGAAGTGCAGGATCGCTTCCTCAGTCGGGTCGGCCAGATAGTTGGTGATCAACTCGTGGGTGTTGCCGGAGTACGGGTTCGACGCGGTCAGCCCCGCGACGTCGTGCTCGAGCGAGCGCACCTCGGTCGAGTCCGGGCCCGGATGGCCCGTGACGTAGAACTCCGGTGCGCTGTCATTCTCCAGCGAGAAAGGCGTCGTGTCGGTAGTCTCGTTCGCCAGCAGCCCGTTGACGTCGGCACCGAGCTCCCCGAACGCTCCGGTGGGGTAGGTGCAGGCGACGTCCGCTGTGACCGTCGTACCGGACACGGTGGCGCCGTCGCAGTTGGCCGGCGTCGGCTGGATCGCGCGGCCGACGTTCGCACCCGCCTCGTGGTCACCCTCGTCCGAGGACAGGACGAACAGCGTGTTCTGTGCGGTGATGCCGTCCGCGGCCAACCGCGAGAAGAAGTTGCCGAAGGCCTGGTTGTAGTACTGGGCCTGGGCGATGTAGCAGGGCGTCCCGCTGGCGAGTGCGGCCGGTGCTCCGGCGCAGGCGCCCGAGAGCGCCGGGATCTTCTCGTTGCCGTGAATGTCCGAGACGTAGCCGTAGACCACGGGGACATTCGACTCGAGCATGTCGGCCATGTAGGCGAGCGTCTGCGACGCATTGATCGTGCTGAAGCCGGGGAATCCCGGGTGCGCGGTCAGGAACGCGCCGTCGATCTCGTTGCCGTTGAGGTCGACCAGGTTGCCGGCGGCGTTGGTGACCTCGGAGCCGTTGCGGCTGAGGTTCGGCGTGCCGGCCCCGAGCTGTGGCGCGATGTAGCGGTGCCCGAACAGCGCCTGGTATCCGTTGTACCCGCCGGGCTCGTCGGGGAGCGCGTCAGTCACCGCGCTGGGCGATGGCGAGGTCTGGCCGAACTTGGTCGCCGTCGCCGACCCGCATACCGAGCTGCCCTTGGCGCAGTGCACGGCCAGGCCGTCGTAGTCGGCGGTCTCGGCGTCCTTGAACGAGTCGGGATCGGCATTGAGCTGCGCGACCTCCGGCGAGGTGGGGCCGAAGACCTTCGGAAGGTCGACGGAGGTGTTCTCGAGCACCATGTTCGAGGTCGACACGTCGCCGACGTTGCAGCCGGCCCGGGCGTATTCGACCCATGGCGCAGGTGTGACCGTGTCAGGCTTCGGCGCCGGTCGAGCGGTCGCCGGCGGCGACGCGCTGTAGACCATCGACGGGTTGATGTCGTGGCCGGGGTTGGGGGTCGATGCGGTGTCGAAGACCGGGTCGGTCCAGTACGCGAACGAGCTGGCCGGATCGGTCGTGCCGTCGGCGTTGTAGGCCTGGTAGGAGTTGGAGATTCCCATGCCGTCCCGGTCGCCGTACAGACCGGTGTACGTCGTCAACGTGTCGTCACCGGTGTGCGCGATTAGCGGCGTGTGGCTGTTGGACAGGAACGAGCCGTTGTCCTCGAAGAAGTTGAGCAGGTTCGGCATCATCTCCAGGTCCGACGGAACGTTCGGGTTGTCCCGGAAGAAGTGCACGTTGTCGAAGGTGAGCTCAACGACGTGCTTGATGCCGTTCGCGAGATGGCACGAACCGGTGCTCGCAACCGGCGAGCTCGGGTGGTGCGCCGCCACCGGATGAGAGGCGCCCTGATCGGCGGTCGCGCTCGCGCCGACCGCACCCCCCGCAATGACGGCGGAGGCCGATCCGATCACGGTCGCGATCACGAGTGTTCTTCTCAGACGATCCATCGGGATTCTCCTCTCCCAACCGGGTCGCCGGGGGGCCCCGGCCACCCCCTTGCAAAATTAGTAATCGGGCTCCCGAACCACCACAACGGGTACGAAGCGGATGGGGAAACATCCGGTAACCGGTCGGTGACATTCCCCAACAAATGGCTGCTGAATCCGGTCAGGCCCTTAGTGCGCAAACGGACCCTGATCGGTAGGTTCAGCGAGCAATGCCGCAGTGTGTCTGATGATCGGACTCGTTGGATGACCCGCACCGTTGCTCGCCGCCCCGCCGTCCTCACCGCCGCGTCCGCGCTGGCCCTGCTGGCCGGATCCGGTCTGGCCGGCGCCGCGGGCTCGGCCGCCGCCGCACCGGCCGCCAAGCCGGTCAAGCTGACCACCTGCACGGGGTCGGCGCTCGCCGCGGCGGTCGCCAAAGGCGGTGCGATCGAGATTGTCTGTACGGGCCGGATCGTGCTGACCAAGCAGATCGTGTTCCCCAAGAAGAAGGAGTCGATCACCACCGGTGGTGGCACGGCCCAGATCGCGTTCACCAACAACACGTCCTCGTCGTTCCGGCGGCTGTTCGTCGTACCTGGTGGCGCGACCCTGAGCCTGAAGGACGTCGCGATCGAGAATGGCGGGTACGACGGGGTGTCAGGCGCTCAGGGCGTCGACGGCCCGCACGGACCCGACGGCGGGAACGGCACCGGCTCGAAGGCGGGCGGAGGCGGTCAGCCGGGCGGCGCGGGCTTGTCCACCGGCAAGGCCGGCAACGTGGCCCGGGGCGGCTGCCTGCAGATCGCCGCGAAGGCAACCGTGACGATCGTCGACTCCCAGTTCGACAGCTGCAGCGTGACCGGCGGTGACGGCGGGGTCGGCGGCAGCGGCGGCACCGGTGGCGATGGAGGCGACGGTGGGGCCGGTCCGGCGAATACCGGCGGTGCGGCCGGCGCGGGCGGGGACGCCGGACCCGGCGGGACCGGGCTGGCGGGCGGGGCCGCGGCGGCCGGCGAGGGCGGCGCGATCTACAACGCGGGCACGCTCGTGCTGTCGCACGACAGCTTCTCGGACAATGACGCCTTCGGTGGGCTCGGGGGCAATGGCGGCTCGGGTGGCAACGGCGGACATGGCGGCAACGGCGGCACCGGCGGGACGGGTACGCCGCCGACCGGGTCGCCCGGCGAGGGTGGCAGCGGGGGTGGCGGTGGTGCCGGCGAGTCCGGTTCGCCCGGTGGCAACGGCGGTGCGGCAGGCCGCGGCGGGGCGGGCCGCGGCGGAGCGGTCTACAACGCCGGAACACTGTCGGTGACGGCGACCTC
Organism: uncultured Actinomycetota bacterium; assembly: GCA_963770565.1. Lineage (GTDB taxonomy): Bacteria > Actinomycetota > Actinomycetes > JAFAQI01 > JAFAQI01 > DATAUK01. Next base: position 639,084 of record CAVYQE010000002.1, on the reverse strand, counting down.
GTTCGACGGCAACGAGGTGGTCGGGGGGGCCGGCGGGAACGGCGGACCGGCGGGCAGCGGCGGCGGCGCGGGGCTCGGCGGCCAGAACGGCGGCAGCGGCGGATCGGGTGCGGCCGGAGTCGGCGACGGCGGGCTCGGCGGTGGAGGCGGGACGGGCGGGAGCGGCGGCCCCGGCGATCGGGCTGGTGCTTCAGGGGCGGCCGCGGTCGGCGGTCCGGGCCAGGGCGGTGCGATCTACTCCTCCGGCAGCCTCACGCTCAAGGCGACCACCTTGACCGGCAACGAAGCGATCGGTGGGTCAGGGGGCCAGGGCGGCACGGCGGGCCAGGGCGGCAACGGCGGTGGCGGTGGCGACGGTGGCGCCGGTGGCGTGAATGCCGATGACACCGACCAGCCGCCCGGGACACCCGGCGACGGTGGCGATGGCGGCGATGGCGGCAACGGCGGCAACGGGGCGCCCGGCGGATCGGCGTCCGGCGGCGCGGTCGCGGTGACCCACGACGTCTTCGTCGGATCCGGGACGACGTACGGCACGGACTCGGTGCAGGCCGGCAGCGGTGGCCTTGGCGCGTTCCGCGGCAGCGGCGGAGCCGCCGGGCTGGCCGGCACCGGAGGGACGGCGGGCACGGACGGCAATCCGGGGTCCAACGGAGCGCAGGGCGTGACCGGCTCGCCCGGCGGCACCAGCGACCCGAATCTTGCCGGCACCACGGTCAGTGCACTGTCGATCACGACCACGTCGCTGCCGAGCGGGAAGCTGCACCACAAGTACGCCGTCACCCTCGCTCACAGCGGTGGCACCGCGCCGGTCATTTGGGCGCTGGCCAAGGGCAAGCTGCCGCCGGGCATCGCGCTGTCCGCGTCCGGCAAGCTGACCGGCACGCCGACCAAGGCCGGGACCTACCCGTTCACAGTCCGGGCCGAGGATGCCTCGACGCCCAAGCAGGCGGTCACGAGAGCGTTGTCCATCAAGGTCTGACGTCTCAAGCTGATCCGGCCGGGACGGCCAGTGACACTAGGTCCGCGGCGGGGTGGGGGATGACGGCATCGGCTCGTCGACCAGCGGCGCCGTTGCCGAGGTTCGGGTCGACGTGGTTGCCGGTGCGGTCGCCGATGTCGCGACCGGGTATTGCGGCAGCTCGACGACGTTCACTGCGCCGGTGTCCAGCGGGTCGGACGCGACGACCGCGCGGTCGAGCACGCTGACCCGGCCAAGAGCGATCGCGGCTAGCAGGACGATCACCAGGCCGAGACCGTCGAACATCCCGATCCGCTCGAGGACCGCATGGTCGGTGCTGCCCACCGGCACCCCGATGTTCCCCGCGCTCCACACCGGCGCGATGACCGTGCCGATGACGAACCACGCACCGGCCGCGGCGGCGAGCCAGCCTGCGATGGTGGCGCTCACCCGATCCGCGCTGACGGTAAGAATCGCGCCGCCGAGGAAGGTCGCCGCACCGGGCAGCACCTCGAGCCAGCCGCGTGCAGCGGTCCAGGTCCAGGTGTTGTCAGGGGTGAAGCCGTAGCTGAAGGAGTGACCGACGAAGGGGACGACGGCGCCCCAGGCGCCGAGCAGCATCAGCAGAAGGCCGCTGACGACTCCTCGGCGGCGGGCCATTGTCATCGTGCTCGGGCGCTCGGCGTGCGTTGTTCGTGTGGTCATGGGTCTCACTCCTTACCTGCGTCGCGACATCGCGGCGTACTTCGTTGATTCCCGGGCGCGAGCCCGGGTATGCCGCTGATCGCAGAATCTGCACCGCTGCCGCCCGGCTGATTGAGCGTGCGCACCGCTCGGGCGGCCGTCCGCCAGAAAAACTTGTCACCGGCGTGTGCCAGGCTGGGCAGTGACCGATTGGAGCGTCTTGTCCGAATTTCCCGACACCGGACCCGACCCCCGGCGCTGGAAGGCGCTCGGCGTGCTCGGGCTGGTGCAGTTCATGCTCGTGCTCGACATCACCGTCGTCAACGTCGCGCTACCGCGGATTCAGCACGATCTCGGCTTCTCCGCAGCCGGGCTTGCCTGGGTGGTCAACGGCTACGTGCTGATGGCCGGCGGTCTGCTGCTGCTTGGTGGGCGACTTGCGGACATTCTCGGCCGCCGGCGGTTGTTCCTGCTCGGTGTCGGGGTGTTTGCGGTGGCATCGGCGACCTCCGGGGCGGCGGTCGATCCGGGCATGCTGGTCGCGTCGCGGTTCGTGCAGGGCGCCGGTGAGGCGCTGGCCGCGCCCGCGTCGTTCGGTCTGGTCGCGCTGCTGTTCCCGGACCCGCGGGAGCGGATCAAGGCGCTCGGCATGTGGGGTGGCATCGCCGGGCTGGGCGGCACGACCGGCACGGTGATCTCCGGCGTCCTCGTCGACCTGGCGTCGTGGCGATGGATCTTCTTCATCAACCTGCCGGTCGCGGCGTTCGCGCTGATCATGGTGCCCCGCCTGGTTGCCGAGAGCCGGATGGTGCGCGACTCGGCCCGGCCGGACTACGGCGGCGCGATCACCGGCACCGCCGGCCTGATCGCGGTCGTTGATGGCCTGCTGCAGGCCGCGTCGCATCCGTGGGGGTCGGCCCGGGTGCTGCTGCCCTTGCTTGGTGGCCTCGCCCTGCTCGCGCTGATGGTCTGGATCGAGGCGCGCTCGGACTCGCCGTTGATCCCGTTGGAGTTCTTCGAGAACCGCACCCGGGTGGTCACGAACTTCACCACGCTGTTCTTTTCGTCGGCGTTTTTCAGTTACTTCTTCCTGCTGACGCTGTTCGAGCAGCACGTGCTCGGCTACTCGCCACTGAAGGGCGGCCTCGGCTACGTGCCGTTCGGCCTCAGCATCGGCGCCGGGATCGGCCTTGGCACCACGCTGATGCCGAGGTTCGGGGTCAAGCCGATCTTTGCCGGCGGCTTCTTCCTCTCCGCGCTCGGCATGTTCCTCACCAGCGGCATCGACGTTCATTCGACGTACGTCGCCAACGTGATGCCGGGCATGATCGTGCTCGGCCTCGGCTCAGGCTTGTGCTTCCCGGCGATCGGCAACGCGTCCTTGCATCAGGTGACGGGACAGAACTCCTCGCTGGCCTCGGGTGTCCAGAGTGCGATGCAGCAGGTCGGTGGCGCGCTCGGGCTGTCGGTGCTGGTCACCCTCGGGCTGCGACATGCGGCCGGGCAGATCCGGAACGGCACCAACGCGGCGGTCGCCGTGACCCACGGCTATGTGCTGGCCTTTCGGGTCGGCTCGGTGCTGTTGGCGATCGGCGGGGTACTGATCCTCGCGTTGCTGGAGCAGGTCATGGCCACGCCGCGAAGTCCGGGTGCCGACGTCGAGTCCGAGTCGGAGACCGCGGGGGTCCCGGCTTAGGCCTGGGCGACGCCGGCGAAGCGGGCCAGCAGGCCGGGCCAGCCGCCCTCGCGACTGATCGCGTCCCGGATCGACTCCCAACCTTCGCCGTGGACGTCGAGCCGGTCGTGCACGAGCTCGACCCGGGTGCCGGTCCCGGTCGGAGTGAAGGTGACCGTCACCTGGCTGCCGGGTGCGTCGGCGGCCGGCACCGCCCAGTCGGTGCCGATCAGCCAGGAGTAGGCGACGTTGTGCGGCGGATCCCAGGCCAGGACGCGCCCCCATTCGCAGCGCTCGCCGGCGTCGTTGCGTTCCCAGACCCGGCCTCCGACGAAGGGCTCGAACCCGACCTCGGCGAGCGCGCCGGGGAGCAGGTGATGGTTGCGGTTCCACCAGCGATCGAAGCCCGTGGTGGAAACCTCGAAGGCGCGTTCCGGCGTCGTCGCCACCTCGATGGCGACCCGGACGATCGTGTCGCTCCCGGTCGGTGCGGTCATGGCTCCTCCTTGGTGCGTGGCGGGTCGCCGGGGTCTGGTTCCCCGGCATCGATCGCAGCGGCGAAGCCGGCCAGCGCCTGGCTCCAGAATTGCTCGAAGTAGGCGCGGATCGTGGCCAGCCCGGCCGGATCGAGCGAGTAGATCCGACGGGTGCCGATCGGCCGGACGGTCACCAGCTGGGCGTTCTTCAGCACCTTCAGGTGCTGGGAGACCGCGGGCCGGCTGATCGGGACGTCGCGGGTGATCTCCGCGACCGAGCGGCCACCCGCGCCCAGCAGCTCGAAGATCGACCGGCGGGTCGGGTCGGCCAGCGCCTCGAGTGCCTGCGTTCGGTAAGCCGCCACGAACGGTAAGTTCTCACTAACCGATGACCCTGTCAAGGGACGGGACATGCGTGAGGGGTTGCGCACGTCGCTGTGCGCAACCCCTCACGAACTATGTGGAGCGACTCCCTCAGTCCACCGGGGCGGGCTGCTCCGGGAGATCGATCGTGTGCTTCGGGCCGGTGAACCAGTTCTTCACCGACAGGTGCCAGCAGATCCACAGCGGATCAGCAGGGCGCCCGGCACGACGAGGATCGTGTAGTTCACGTACTTCCAGGCGAAGCCGGTCGTTCCACGGGACGCCGCCGAGGGAGGTCGGCAGCAGCGCGATGATCGAGGTAATCGACGATCTCGATCGAGCGCCACGATGCACATCCACTTGTACTTCGAGCCGAGCGTCCACTCGCCCGCCCTCGAAGCTGTCGCCGGCCTTCCAGCGGTAGTAGATCGGGATCGCGAAGGCCACGTAGAGCCCGATGACGCCGATCGAGACGACCGCGAAGAAGGCGACCGGGACCGGCGCGCCGCCGATGTCGACCTTGACCAGCGCCGGCAGCGTCAGGATGACCGCGATCACGGCTGACGCGAGGACGCGCGTAGACCGGCACCCGGTTGGCGTTGAGCGTTCGACCAGTACTTGCCGCCGGGGACCGCGCCGTCGCGGCTGAAGGCGAACAGCATCCGGGTCGTGCTGGTCATGCAGGCGACGGTGCAGAAGAACTGCCCGGCGGTCGAGATGACCAGCACGGTGCCGCGCCAGTTGGTGCCGAGCGCCTGGCTGAAGATCTCAGCGACCGCGCCGCCGGCCGCCGGTGACGCCTGTCCTCGTTCTGGACCGCGAACAGGAAGGACAGCAGCAGGATCCAGCCGCCGATCGCCGAATAGAAGATCGAGCGCCAGATTCCCTTGGCCGCGCGAGTTGGCGGCGCTCTTGGTCTCCTCGGACAGGTGGGCCGACGCGTCGTACCCGGTGATCGTGTACTGGGTGAGGATCGCCGAGCCAGCGGCAGCACGTAGAAGATGAAGCCCGACGCCGCTCGTCTTGCCCGCCGAAGAAGCCGGTGTTGTTGACCGTGTCGCGTGAACACTGTGACAGGCTCGCGTGGTGGCCCGGGCACGAAGATCAGGATCAGCGACCACCGCCGCCGCGCCGAACACGTGCCACCACACCGAGATGTTGTTGAGGATCGCCAGCAGGTGGCTGGAGAAGATGTTGATCAGCGCGGCGAGGAACAGCACCACGATGAACTCGATGAACACGCGGTTCAGCGAGTAGTGGCTGGCCCACGACGTGCTGAACGTGCCGACACGTCAGGTCGAAGAAGGTCGCGCAGCCGTAGGCGACCGAGGCCACGATCGCGAGCAGCCCGATCAGGTTCAGCCAGCCGGTGTAGTAGCCGGCCTTGGCGCCGCCGAGCTTCGAGGCCCACCAGTAGATCCCACCCGAGGTCGGGAACGCCGAGACCAGCTCGGACATGCAGAACCCGATGACCAGGATGAAGCCGCCGATGATCGGCCAGCCCCAGGCGATCGCCGCCGGGCCGCCGTTGTTCCAGCCGACGCCGAAGCGTGGTGAAGCAACCGGCCAGGATCGAGATGATCGAGAACGAGATCGCGAAGTTGCGAGAAGCCGGACCACGAGCGGTTCAGCTCCTGCTTGTAGCCGAGTTCGGCGAGTCGTTGCTCGTCTTCGTCGAGCTGCGAGATGATCTGTCACGGACGCTCTTCCCCTCTAGCTCACGGTTGCTGGACATCGGTGATGAGGCCTTGCAGGTCCGGATGCCGCGAAGCGTGCGACGGCTCGCTCGTACTTCTCCATGCCCCAGGCCCAGAAGTCGAAGTCGAGATCACTCGTCGCCGCCTGGATTGCAAGCCCACAGCGTCCAGCCGTAGTTCGGACATCAGAGCCGAGCAATCGGGCCCGCGCCACCTTGCCGGTGCGTGGCCGAGCCGTAGTAGGCCGCGACCAGTTCGGTCGAGCCGGTCGGTGCCGAGGTCGGCCTCGCTGCACAGGTTGCCGAGCTCGAAGCACGGATCGCCGTTGCCGGAGTACTCGTAGTCGATGAACCACATGCTGCTCGCCGCTGGCCATGATGTTGGCCGCGAGCAGATCGTTGTGGCAGGGCACGGTCGGCTCCCGGCGCGCACCGCCGAGGGCCGTCGCGCATCGGCTGGCCACGATCGGCATGAAGTCGAGGTAGTCCGCGGGCAGCCGGAAGCCGCGCGCCGTCACGAGATCGAGATAGCGCCGCTGCACCGTCGAACATGTCGAAGTCGGTCGCGAACCGCGGCCCGGCGTGCAGCCGGCGGCAGGTCGCGGCCGACCCTGGCGAGCGTCGCGTCGTCGTCGAGATCGGCGGCGGTGAAGGTCGTGGCCCTCGATCCATTCGATCGCCAGCGCGCCCAGGTCCGGGGCGTAGGCCAACACTGCCGGCGCGACGCCGGTCGACGCCGCGGCCACCGCGTTGGCGTGCTCGGCATCGCGATCGATCGTCGAGCAACGCGGACTGCGGCGAGGAGAGCCGGACCACCAGGCGGCGCCCGTTGGCGGCAGTGACCCGATAGTTGCGGTTGGTGAGGCCACCGGGCAGCAGATCAGCGGTGAACGTCCTCGCCGGCCAGCCCGGAGACCCGGGCGACCGTGGCGCGCGAGGCGCGACTGGTCGTCGGCAGCGGGATCGATCGGACGGGCTCGGAGGCGTCATGAGGCGAGCGTGCAGCGGTCACGTCCCTCCCCAGTCCCGCGCAGGCTCGAACCAGCGCGCCGAATGGATGAATCGCGCGCTCGTGGCCGAGGTGGATGGGATGCTAGGGCCTACTGGCCGGAAGGTCTAGCCCCCAGACCTTTTACTTGCGAATCGCAGGGTCCATGATGATGCGCGCCGTGACCGCACCACGCGAGCTGCCTGAGGCGGCCCGGATCGTGGTCATCGGCGGTGGGGTAGGCGGCGCCAGCGTCGCCTACCACCTCGCCGAACTGGGCGAGCGCGACGTCGTCGTGCTCGATCGCGCCGAGCTGACGAGCGGCTCGACGTTCCACTCCGCCGGCCTCGTCGGGCAGCTGCGGGCCGACCCGACGCTGACCCGGATGAACATGTACTCGGTCGAGCTCTACCGCCGGCTGCAGGCCGGCGACCAGCCGGTCGGCTGGACCGAGAGCGGCGGCATCAAGCTGGCCTCCAGCCCGGAGCGGCTGGAGGAGATCCGCCGGCAGATCAGCTGGGCCCGCACGTATGACCTGCCGCTGCACGAGATCTCGGTTGCCGAAGCGGCGGAGCGGTTCCCGCTTGATCGACACCGAGGGCGTCGTCGGGGCGGCCTACCTGGAGTCGGACGGCTACCTCGACCCGTCGCAGCTGTGTTACGCGCTCGCGGCCGGCGCGCGCGCCAACGGAGTCCGGATCTTCACCCACACCCGGGTGATCGGCATCGACGTCACCGGCGGGCCGGGTGCACCGGCGTGCAGCACCGACCGCGGCCACATCGACTGCGAGATCGTCGTCAACTGCGGCGGGGATGTTCGCCGCCGAGATCGGCCGGCTGGCCGGGGTGCGGATCCCGCTGGTGCCGATGTCGCACCAGTACCTGATCACCGAGGCGTTCCTGCCGCGTCGCGACAAGCCGCTGCCGACCCTGCGCGATCCCGACCTGCTCGTCTACTTCCGGCAGGAGGTCGACGGCCTGGTGATGGGCGGCTACGAGCGCGACCCGGCGCCTTGCACCGCGACCGCAGCGCACGTTCGACGCGATCCCGCCGGACTTCAACGGACGGCTGCTGCCCGAGGACTGGCCGCGGTTCGAGGAGATCGCGCCGAACTCCCAGCGCCGGGTGCCGGCGATGGCCGAGATCGGGGTACGCACGGATCATCAACGGGCCGGAGGCCTTCACGCCCGACAACGAGTTCTGCCTCGGCGAGACCGACGGTCGCCGGGTTCTTCGTCGCGGCCGGTTTCTGCGCGCACGGCATCGCCGGTGCCGGCGGCATCGGCAAGGTGATGGCCGAGTGGATCGTGGCCGGCGAGCCCGAGCTTCGACGTCTGGCACATGGACATCAACCGGTTCGGGCGGCAGTGGCGCTCGCCGGGCTACACACTGGCCCGCACGATCGAGAGCTACCAGCGCTACTACGACATCCCCTATCCCGGGCTGCAGCGCGCAGGCCGGCCGCCCGCTGCGCGACCAGCCCGGCGTACGAGTGGCATCGCGCGCACGGCGCGCGAGTTCGGCGAGAAGTCGGGCTGGGAGCGCGTCGACTACTACGAGGCCAACGCCGCGCGCCGGCGACGACGCCGGCTGCGCCCGGACGGCTGGGCCGGGCGCGTACTGGTCGGCCGCGACCGGTGCCGAGCACGCTGGCCACCCGGACGACGGCCGGCTTGTTCGACGAGTCGTCGTTCGCCAAGATCGAGGTGAGCGGGCCGGACGCGGCGGACTTCCTCGACTGGGCCTGCGACAACCGCGTCGCGCGCGGAGATCGGCGACGTCACCTACACCCAGGCGCTCAACCGCCGCGGCGGCATCGAGGCGGACTTCACCGTGACGCGCACCGGCGACGACGTCTTCCTCGATCGTGACCGGCACGGCGTACGGCACGCACGACATGGCCTGGCTGCGCAAGCAGGCGCGGCGGCGCGATGCGCGATGTGCGGATCGCCGACGTGACCGGGCCTGTACTGCTGCTACGCGCTCTGGGGGCCGAGCGCGCGCGAGATCCTGCGGCCGGCCTGACGTCGGCCGACCTCAGCAACGAGGCCTTCCGGCTTCATGACCTCGCAGCAGATCACGGTGGCCGACATCCCCGTGCGCGCGCTGCGGGTGACCTTCGTCGGCGAACTCGGCTGGGAGCTCTACGCGTCGTCGGAGTACGGCGCCGCGCCTGTGGTCCGAGCTGTGGGCCGCGGGCAGCGAGTTCGGCCTGGTCGCCGGCGGCTACCGCGCGATCGAGAGCATGCGGCTGGAGAAGGGCTACCGGGTCTGGGGCACCGACCTGACCGCCGAGACCACGCCGTACGAGGCCGGGCTGGGGTTCTGCGTGAAGCTCGACAAGCCCGGCGGTTTCGAGGGCCGCGACGCGCTGGTCGCAGGCGCAAGAGAGCGAGGGCTGCACCGCACAGCTGTGCGCCATCGTGCTCGACGATCCGCGACGGGTCGTGCTCGGCAGTGAGCCGGTGCGCGTCGACGGACCGGGTCGTCGGCCGGGTGACGTCGGGCGGCTACGGCTACACCGTCGGCCGCTCGATCGCCTACGCCTACCTGGCGATCGCGACGCCGCGCCGGGCACGCGCGGTCGAGATCGACCTGTTCGGTACAGTGGGTGCCGGGCGCGGTCGTGAGCGAGCCGCTCTTCGACGGCGTGGAACGTGCGGCCCACGCGAAGGCAGCGACGTGCGGCCGTCCGATGACGACAGGCGCCGCGGATCGGGCTGACGACCTACCGCGAGCGCGCCGCGTTCGGGGTGTGGGACGAGCCTGCGGACCTGCTGCCGGCGACGCTATGCCGACGCGATCGACGCCGGCCGGCGGCGTCGCCGCTGCTGCTGCCGCCGGCCGCGACGCCGACCCGGCGGGCGCGGCGGCAGCGGTGCTCGACGGCGTCGCACGGCCTGGTGCTGACCGGAGGCGCCGACGTCGACCCGACGCCGCTACGGCGCGGCACCGTCACGAGCGCACCGGGCCGGCCGCGCCCGGACCGCGACGCCTGGGAGATCGCGCTGACCGCGCGCCGCGCTGCGAGCGGGGCCTGCCGCTGCTCGGCGTCTGCCGCGGCATGCAGGTGCTCACGTCGCGCTCGGCGGCACGCTGCGTCCAGCACCTGCCCGACGTCGTCGGCCACGACGGCCACTGCCCGACGCTCGGCGCGCACGGCCGCCACCACGCGTGCGCGCTGGCCGCGGACAGCCGGCTCGGCCGAGCTGCTCGGTCGCGCACCGACGTCGCGACCTACCACCACCAGGCCGTCGACCAGCTCCCGGCGCGGCTGACCGCCACCGGCTGGGCCGACGACGGCACCATCGAGGCGTTCGAAGTGGCCGGCCCCGCCTGGGCCGTCGGCGTGCAGTGGCACCCCGAGGTCTACGACGGCGCAGCCACTCTGTTCGCCGGCTTCGTGCGGCCTGCGCCGCGTGGCGGCGATCGCGCGTCAGCAGGTGCGCGATGACCGACGAGCGGGCAACGTCGAGGCGCTGTGGGCGCGCTCCGTCTTCTCCCCGGTGCCGGTGCGCAACGCCTTCGAGGTCACCGTCGAGCGGCTGCGCGCAGGGCATCCGGCTCGGCGTGCTGGTCGGCGGCGACCAGCTGCCGCCCGAGCGCGAGCTGGCCGAGACGTTCGGCGTCAGCCGGGTGACGCTGCGCGAGGCGATCAAGGCGCTGCGCGACGCCGGCCTGGTCGAGTCGCGGCGCGGACGCGGCGGTGGCACCTTCGTGGTCTCGCCCAAGCTGCTGCGCCCGTCGGCGCGGCCGAGCGGATCGACGAGTCCGGTCACGCCGTCGCTCAACGACACCCTCGACCTGCGCCGGATCGTCGAGCCGGGCGCGGCCGCGCTGGCGGCCACCCGGACGCTGTCCGCCGCCGACCGGGCCACGCCTGCACCGCTGCCTGCGACGAGGCGACCGACTGCCGCGCCGGGACCCGCCGGCTCGCCGACTGCCGCCTGCACATGGCGATCGCCGCCGCCGGCGGCAGCGCGTCGGTCGCCGCCGTCGTCGCCGACGTCCAGATGCGGCTGGACCGAGCTGCTGCGCGCGATCCCCGTCATCCCGGCCAACATCGCGCACTCCGACCGTGCAGCACGCGGCGATCGTGGACGCGATCCTGGCCGGCCAGCCCGACCGCGCGCGGGCCGAGATGGAAGAGCACGTCGACGGCACCGCGGCACTGCTGCGCGGCGTTCCTGAGCTGATCACCCCCGTTCCCGCCGAACCCCTCGAGAAGGTACGGTCAGCAGACCTTCTAGTGGAGGGAGCACGGCCATGCCGGTGGACCGCTGACCGTCGACGAGCTGCGCGCCGACGTTGCCGACCGGCGCGATCGACACCGTCGTCCTCGCCATCGTCGACATGCAGGGCCGGCTGCAGGGCAAGCGCTTCGACGCGGAGTACTTCCTCGAACGACGTCGCTGCGCGCACGGCACCGAGGGCTGCAACTACCTGCTCGCCGTCGACGTCGAGATGAACACCGTCGACGGCTACGCGATCTCGTCGTGGGAGCGCGGCTACGGCGACTTCGTGATGGCGCCGGACTTCGGCGACGCTGCGCCGCGTGCCGTGGCAGCCGGGCACCGCGATGCTGCTCGCCGACGTGCACTGGCTCGACGGCACGCCGGTCGTCGAGTCGCCGCGCCAGATCCTGCAGGCGCCAGCTCGACCGGCTGGCCGAGCGCGGCTGGGTCGCGTATGGTCGGCACCGAGCTCGAGTTCATCGTCTTCGACGACAGCTACGAGGCAGGCGTGGGACAAGCGCTACCGCGACCTGACGCCGTCCAACCAGTACAACGTCGACTACTCGATCCTGGGCACCAGCCGGGTCGAGCCGCTGCTGCGCGCGATCCGGCTCGGCATGCGCGACGCCGGGCATGCAGGTCGAGTCGGCCAAGGGCGAGTGCAACCTCGGCCAGCACGAGATCGCCTTCAAGTACGCCGACGCGCTGACCACCTGCGACAACCACGTGATCTACAAGAACGGCGCCAAGGAGATCGCCGCCCAGCACGGGCTCGGCGCTGACCTTCATGGCGAAGTACAACGAGCGCGAGGGCAACTCCTGCCACATCCACCTGTCGCTGCGCGACCGCCGACGGCGAGCCGGTCTTCGCCGGCGACCGGACCGCGCGGCGTCTCGCCGCTGTTCGAGCACTTCCTGGCCGGGCAGCTCGCCGGCGCTGCGCGAGCTGAGCTACTTCTTCGCGCCGAACATCAACTCCTACAAGCGCTATCAGCCCGGCTCGTTCGCGCCGACCGCGGTCGATGTGGGGCCTCGACAACCGCACCTGCGCGCTGCGGGTCGTCGGCCACGGGCCGAGCCTGCGGTTCGAGAACCGGGTGCCGGGCGGCGACGTCAACCCCTACCTCGCGGTCGCGGCGATGATCGCGGCCGGCCTGCACGGCGTCGAGCACGAGCTGCCGCTCGAGCCGGCGTTCGGCGGCAACGCCTACGCCGCCGACGCGCCGCGCGTGCCGACCACGCTGCGCGAGGCGGCGCGAGCTGCTGGAGCGCCAGCGCGATCGCCCGCGAGCGCGTTCGGCGACGAGGTCGTCGACCACTACGCCAACGCCGCCGCAGTCGAGCTCGCGGCCTTCGACGCGGCGGTCACCGACTGGGAGCGCGTCCGCAGCTTCGAGCGCATGTAGGGATGACTGCTGCAGTGACCACGACGTACGACGTCATCAACCCGGCGACCGAGCAGGTCGTCACCACGGTCGAGCTGCTCGACGCCGCAGCCACCGACGCGGCGATCGCCCGCTCGCCGCAGGGCCTTCGCGACGTGGCGCGCAGGTCGTCGCCCGGCGACCGGGCCCGGCTGCTGCGCCGCTTCGCCGAGGCCGTCGACGCCGACCGCGAGCACCTGGCCCAGCTCGAGGTCGCCAACTCCGGCCACACGATCGGCAACGCGCGGTGGGAGGCCGGCAACGTCCGCGACGTGATCGCCTACTACTCCGGCGCGCCGGAGCGGCTGATCGGCCAGCAGATCCCGGTCGCCGACGGCATCGACGTCACGTTCCACGAGCCGCTCGGCGTCGTCGGCGTGATCGTGCCGTGGAACTTCCCGATGCCGATCGCGTCGTGGGGCTTCGCGCCCGGCCCTCGCGGCCGGCAACACGGTCGTGCTCAAGCCGGCCGAGCTCACGCCGCTGACCGCGATCCGGCTCGCCGAGCTGGCGCTGGAGGCCGGCCTGCCGCCGAGACGTGTTCCAGGTCCTGCCCGGCAAGGGCAGCGTCGTCGGGCAGCGCTTCGTCGACCCTCCCGACGTCGCCAAGATCGTCTTCACCGGCTCGACCGAGGTCGGCCGGCAGGTCATGGCCGGGTGCGCGGCGCGGATCAAGCCGGTGACGCTGGAGCTCGGCGGCAAGAGCGCGAACGTCGTCTTCGCCGACGCCGACCTCGAGCAGGCGGCCGCCACCGCGCCGTACGCGGTGTTCGACAACGCCGGTCAGGACTGCTGCGCGCGCTCGCGGATCCTGGTCGAGCGCAGCGCCTACGACGAGTTCATGGCAGCTGCTTCGAGCCCGCGGTGCGCGGCGTCGTCGTCACCGACCCGGCCGACGAGACGGCCGAGATGGGGCCGCTGATCAGCGCCGCCCAGCGCGACCGCGTCGCCGTCGTACGTGCCCGACGACGCCCAGGTCGCCTTCCGCGGCAGCGCGCCGGACGGCGCCGGGTTCTGGTTCCCGCCGACCGTCCTCGCGCCGACCGACCCGGCACGACCGCGTCGCTGCACGAGGAGATCTTCGGGCCGGTCGTCGCGGTCGTGCCGTTCGACGACGAGGCCGACGCGATCCGGATCGCCAACGACAGCGAGTTCGGCCTGTCCGGCTCGATCTGGACCCGCGACGTCGGCCGGGCGATCCGGGTCAGCCGCGGCATCGAGGCGGGCAACCTGTCGGTCAACTCGCACTCCTCGGTGCGCTACTGGACGCCGTTCGGCGGCTTCAAGTCCTCGGGCCTCGGCCGCGAGCTCGGCCCGGACGCGCCGCTCGCGTTCACCGAGACCAAGAACGTCTTCATCTCCACCACCTGATTCAGCTGTGCGAAGGAGCGACGACATGCCAGCAGGGTCCGGCCGGCTGGCCGGCAAGGTCGCCGTCGTCACCGGGCGGGCAGCGGCATCGGCCTGGCGACCGCCCGCCGCTTCGCCGCCGAGGGCGCCAAGGTCGTCTGCGCCGACGTCGACGCCGGCAGCCGGGCAAGCCGCCGCGGACGAGGTCGGCGGCCTGTTCGTCGCGGTCGACGTCACGTCCGAGGACGACGTGCGCGGCGCTGTTCGCCGACCGCGGTCGAGACCTTCGGCGGGCTCGACGTCGCGTTCAACAACGCCGGCATCTCGCCGCCCGACGACGACTCGATCCTGACCACCGGGCATCGACGCCTGGCGCCGGGTGCAGGAGGTCAACCTGACCTCGGTCTACCTGTGCTGCAAGTACGCGATCGAGCACATGCGCGCGCACGGCGGCGGCTCGATCATCAACACCGCGTCGTTCGTCGCGGTGCTGGGCTCGGCGACGTCGCAGATCTCCTACACCGCGAGCAAGGGCGGCGTGCTGGCGATGAGCCGGGAGCTGGGCGTGCAGTTCGCCCGCGAGGGCATCCGGGTCAACGCGCTGTGCCCGGGCCCGGTCAACACGCCGCTGCTGCAAGGAGCTGTTCGCCAAGGACCCCGAGCGGGCCGCTCGGCGGCTGGTGCACGTCCCGATGGGTCGCTTCGCCGAGCCGGAGGAGATCGCCGCCGCGGTGACCTTCCTGGCCAGCGACGACTCGTCGTTCATCACCGCGTCGACCTTCCTCGTCGACGGCGGCATCAGCGGCGCGTACGTCACGCCGCTCTAACCCGCTATTTCGTTGTTGATCATGGCAAAGCGCGTCGAAATCGCGACGACAGGCGCTCTCTTCGCCATGATCAACAACGTCCAGCCGTCTGGGTCGACAATGGCGGGGTGCCGACGGTGTGGGTTGACTCGTGGCAGATGCAGTGCTGCGGCGAGTCGTTCGAGGTCGGGTCCCAGGTCGCCTGGATGCTGCGCGAGATCGATCGCGACTTTGCCCGCTCGGTGCTCGGTGACGAGCTCGCCCAGTCGATTACGCACGCCGAGGAGCACCACGGCGAGCTGCCAGAAGACGGTCCGGCCGTCGTCGGCCGGGTAACCGCGATCCAGACCGTGCACTGCGAGTTCGCGCCGCGCACCGGGCAACAGGACAACACCCGCTATCCGGTTCCCGGTACGGCGGTCCTGTCGCATGCGGACCGGGCGGACGGCTGGGAGGCCGAGCCCGACTCGCTGGTGTTCGTCTCCTACCTCGTCGAGATCGCGGACAGCTGATCGGGGAGGATGGCGCGATGTTGGAGATCCGGCCGAACTGCGAGTGGTGCGACCGCGACTTGCCGAACGGGTCGCCGGATGCCCGAATCTGCACCTTCGAGTGCACGTTCTGCGCGAACTGTGTCGAGACCGAGCTGGGCGGACGCTGCCCCAACTGCACCGGCGATCTCGTCCTCAGGCCGACTCGCCCGGCCGCGGCCCTGGCCGAGTTCCTGATGTCGACTACGCGACACCTGCACTCATCGCCCACGACCTAGTGGTGCGGAACGTTCAGCCCCTGAGCCTTCATGCCCGCCTCCATCGCGGCAACCACGGTGTCGAGCACTTTGACCCTGGCCCAGCGCTTGTTTTCCGCCTCGACGATGGTCCACGGCGCCCGGTCGGTTGAGGTCTTCGCGACCATGTCCTCCACCGCCTTCTCGTAGGAGTGCCGCTTCTTGCGGTTGCGCCAGTCCTCGTCGGTGAGCTTCCACCGCCGAAGCGGATCGTTCTGCCGTGACTCGAAGCGCTTGAGCTGCTCGTCCTCCGACAGATGCAGCCAGAACTTGACGAGCACCGTGCCTTCCTCGCACAAGGTGTGTTCGAACTCGTTGATCTCGCCGTACGCCCGTTGCCATTGGTGATCCGACGCGAAGTGCTCGACCCGCTCGACCAGCACCCGGCCGTACCAGGACCGGTCGAAGACCGCCATGCCGCCCCACCCCGGCAGTGCCGGCCAGAACCGCCAGAGGAAGTGATGCCGCTTCTCGTCGTACGTCGGAGCCGCGAACTCGGCGACTCGCACATGCCGCGGGTCGAGCGGCGCGACCAGCCGCTTGATGCACCCGCCCTTGCCGCCCGCGTCCCAGCCTTCGAAGACGACGCAGACCGGCGGGCCCAACTTGTGTGCGTCGCCGTAGAGGCCGCCGCAGATCAACCGCAACTCGAGCAGTCGCCGTTGCGCTTCGGTGAGCCGCGCCGCTTCTTCCTCGCTGGATAGGCGCAGCGTCAGGTCGACCTCGTCAAGAACTCCCACGACGGAAACGTTAGCGAGCCGGAGCCTCAGGCTCCGGTTGCCTCGAGTGCTTCGAGCACGAACGCCAGGACCTCCGCCTGGTAGCGCAGCCGGTCGTAACGGCCGGACGGCCCGCCGTGCGAGGCGCTCCCGAGCGCGGGCCGGAAGAGTACGACGCTGTCGTCGGTCGCCGTCGCGCGCAGCTTTGCGACCCATTTCGCCGGCTCGCGGATCATCACCCGCGGGTCGTGCAAACTGCCGGTCGCCAGCAGGCTGGGTCTCGGGCCGAGCGGCACGTTGTCGTAGGGCGAGTACGACAGCATGTATTCGAAGTCCTCAGGATTGCGCGGGTCTCCCCACTCGTCCCATTCGTTGATCGTCAGCGGCGTCGACGGGTCGAGCATCGTGGTGACGACGTCGACGAACGGCACCTCGGCGACCACCGCGCGCCAGCGGTTCGGCGCGATCGAGTAGACCGCGCCCTGCAGCAGCCCGCCCGCCGACGCGCCGCGGGTCGCGATCCGGTCCGGGTCGACCCAGCCTTCTTTGGCCAGCATCTCGGCGGCCGTGATGAAGTCGGTGAAGGTCGTGCGCTTGTTGCGCAGCCGGCCTTGTTGCCACCAGTTGCGGCCGCCCTCGCCGCCGCCACGGATGTGCGCGATTCCGTAGACCAGCCCGCGGTCGAGCAAGCTGGCGAACTTCGGGTCGTACGTCGGGTCGATCACGGCCTCATAGGCGCCGTACCCGTAGAGCATGCAGGGCGCGGTGCCGTCCCGCGGCGTGTCCGCCCGGTAGGCAATCGTGACCGGCACCTCGACGCCGTCATCGGCGACCGCGTGGATCCGTGCGGTGCGATAGTCGGAACTGGTGTAGCCCGGCACCGGTTGGGTCTTCAGCAGCGTGCGATTCCCGGTCGCCAGGTCGATCGACCACCAGCTCGGCGGTTCGATGAGTGACTCGATTACGGCCGTCACCGCGGTGGCGGTGTATTCGTCGCGGACCGGTTCGTTCTCCTCGTCGTTGGCGCTTAGCGTGATCGTGCCGGCCGGGACCTGGGCCGGCTCGTCCCGGACCGCTCCGGTCGCCAGGTCCAGCACGCGCAACACCTGCATTCCGTCGCGGCGCAGGGTCAGCACCAGGTGGCCACTGAGCGCATCAACCGTCACGAGTCGCTCCGCCGGGTTCTCGCCCAGCGCTTCGACCCAGTGCTCCCGGCCCGGTGTGTGCACCGGTGCCCGCATCAGCCGGAACTCGGCTGCCTCGTCGTTGGTCACGATGTAGAGGTCGCCCTCGTCGGCGCCGGGCACGTGGTCGACCGAGTATTCGATCCCGGGGCGCCGGGTCGCGACGACGGTGGGAGGGGCGTCGACGTCGGTGGTGCGAAGCAGCCAGATCTCGGAGGTGTCGCGGTTGTCGGTGCTGATGACCGCGAACTCCCCCGACCTGGTCGCGTGGAGCATCACGTCGAAGCGCTCGTCCGGGTCCTCGAACACGAGTACGTCGTCCCTCGCCGGCTGCCCGATCCGGTGCCGCATCACCTGGAACGGGCGGTAGGCCTGGTCGTGGACGACGTACAGCACGGCGGTCGAGTCGGCGCTCCAGGCGCAGCCGTAGTAGCTGCGGGGGATCCGGTCATCGAGGTCCGCGCCCGTTGTCAGGTCGCGGATCCGCAGCTCGTAGACCTCGTCGCCGTCGGTGTCGACGGAGTAGGCGAGCAGGGTGCCGTCCGGGCTGACCTCGCGGACGCCGACCGCGAGGTAGTCCGATCCCGCTGCCAGCTCGTTGAGATCGAGCAGGACGTCCGCGGCCGTCTGCAGGGTGCCGGGAGCGTGGCGAAGCAGTTGTGGATACTGCTTTGCCTCGACTGTTCGGGTGTAGTACAACCAGGCACCATGCAATGAGCTGACTGACGAGTCATCCTCCGGCACACGCTGGGACATCTCGCCGAACAAGGTGTCTCGAAGGGGGGCGCTGTGAGCCGTGATCGCGTCGTAGTAGCGCCGCTCTGCCTGCAGGTAGGCGAGCAGTCCGGCCTGGTCGGCGCCCATCCAGGCGAAGTCATCAGTGGTCGTGACGCCATGCAGTTCGCGGGTGGATGGCTCCTGCCTCGCGACCGGCGGCTGCGCCGGCTCCGATCCTTCGCTCATCCAGGCAACCTAGTACCCGGCCCGATCCGGGAGCCATGACGGGCGGCTCGCCGGTCGTTTGCTGGTACCGCTAGGTCAGCCGGAAGCTGTTGATCAAGGCCGAGGTCCCACCATCCGCCGTCGAAGTGCTCCCGACCGTCAGGATGCCGATTTCCGATCCGTTGGACTCGAAGACCTGGGTGGCGTTGATGGTGAGCTCGCTGCCGTTGGTGAGCCGCAGCGGCAGCTGATACGTCAGCTCCACGGCGTCGGTGCCACCGGCGGTCACTCCCGAGTCGTGGACGTGCTTGGCGCCGGCCTTCTCCAGGTCGGCGGCCGTGGCGGCAGCCGCGGCGCTCACTGGGAGCGGCGTCTTGGTGACCAGCACGTTGGCGTTGCTCGTGAACCCGTCGGGAGTCGTCGCGCCGTAGGCGAAGAATCGCAGGTCGTTGTTGTGGGCCACTCCCTGCATCGCGGCCGCCAGCTGGGGGTTCGACTGGGCCACGGACTCGCCGGCCTTGGCCAGTGCTGATGCGGTGGTCGACACGACCGTCCACCCGGCCGGCGCAGTGATCGAGACCCCGCGCGAGTTCACCACGGTGGACCCGTCGGCCTGGACCTTCCCGGTCGCGGACCCGACCGAGCGGTGGGTCCACCAGACGGCACCGCCCGCGATTAGCACGACGGCGGCGGCGACGCCCGCGACGACGATCCACACCCGCGAACGCTGAGGCGACGGAGCGCCGTAGCCGACCGGGGGCCCCGCGTACCCGGGTCCGCCGAAGCCGGGATGCCCGTACGGCGAGCCCACCGGCGGTGCTGGGAGCGCGGGTTGCCCCCAGTGCGTGCTCGGTGCGGTGGCGGCTGCCGCGTAGTGCAGCTGCTCAGGCGCGGGCGTGTACTGGGCCGCTTCCGACGGGGGTGGGTACCGGGTGGCCGCCGAAGGTGGCGTGAGCTGCATGGCCGCCGGAGGTGGCGCGTACGGCGCGGCCGCCGGGGGTGGTGTGTACGGCGCGGCTTCCGGCGCCGACGCGGGTTGCGCGGCTTCCGGAGCCGGGGTGGGCGCGTCGGCGGCCGCGGTGCCGAGCGGTTCGGGGGCCGACGGGAGCCGGCCGAGGCCGCACTCGGGGCAGAGCAGCTGCGATTCGAGGAGCGGGTGACCGAGCGCGCACGCTGATGCCGACATCGTTCCCCTCGCCGTGCGGTGTCACCAGAATGGTTATCAAGGGGCACTATCGTCATGAAACCGGACACACTTGACCGTTCATCCGCGGACGATCGCGGCCGCACCCGCGCGCGCCGGTCCGGCGACCGGCTTTCCTTCTTTGGCCGGTCGGGGCATCCTTACTGACTAGCGAGTCAGTAAGAGCGTCGATCAGGAGGTTGTCCGTGCCAGAGCGTTCCGGTCCCAACAGCTATGACGCCATCGTCGTCGGCGGCGGTCACAACGGGCTGGTCGCGGCGGCATACCTGGCGCGGGACGGCCTGCGGACGGTGGTCTGCGAGGCACGCCACGTCGTCGGCGGCGCCGCCGTGACCGAGCAGCCATTCGGACCGGACTTCAATGTGACCTCGCTGTCCTACGTCGTCAGCCTGCTGCCACCGCGGCTGGTCAGCGACCTGAACCTCGAACGTCACGGCTACCACGTGTTCCCCCAAGGGCCGTATTTCGCGCCTCGCGCCGAGGGCGGCTACCTCCAGCTGCCCGACGACCGGTCGACCAGGTACGAGAAGGTGGCCGAGATCTCGAAGTCCGACGCGGAGGCGATGCGCCGCTACGACGCCTGGCTCGACGACCTCGCCAGCGTGCTCGCGCCGCTGCTCGACGAGATCCCGCCGAGGCTCGGGTCGCGCAAGCCGCAGGATCTGCTCGAGCAGCTCAAGCTGCTCAAGCATGTGCGCGGTATCGACACCCGGCGCGCGGTCGAGGCCACCCGGCTGTTCACGATGAGCATCGCCGACCTGCTCGAGGACTACTTCACCTCGGATCCGGTCAAGGGCGTGCTGTCGGTCAGCGGCGTGATCGGCACCTGGGCCGGCCCTCGCTCGGCCGGCACGGCGTACGTCATGGCGCACCACCACATCGGTGACATCGGCGGCGGCCAGGTCGGGGCGTGGGGCTTCCCACGCGGCGGGATGGGCGGCGTGAGCACGGCCCTCGCGGCCGCCGCTCGGTCGTTCGGCGCCGAGGTCCGGACGTCGGCCCCGGTCACCAAGATCTGCACCCGAAGCGGCGCGGTGACCGGTGTCGTGCTCGAGGGCGGCGAGGAGCTCGACGCGCCGATCGTGGTCACGACCACGCACCCGGCGATCTCGTTCCTCCGGCTGATCGACCGCGAGGCGCTGCCGGCCGACTTCGTGAGCGACATCGAGCGATGGAAGTCGCGGTCGGGCACGGTGAAGGTCAACCTGGCCCTCGACCGGCTGCCGGTCTTCGCCAGCCACCCCGACTACGACCCGCAGATCCACGGCGGCACGATCGTGCTCGCCGAGTCGCTCGAGGACGTCGAAAACGCTTACCAGGAAGCGGTCGCGGGCCGGCCGAGCAGCAAGCCGTTCGCCGACATCTGCATCCCGTCGGTCTTCGACGACTCGCTCGCACCCGAGGGCAAGCACGTGATGTCGATGTTCACGCAGTGGGTGCCGCACGAGTGGTCGGCGGAGCCGCACCTCGACGACCTCGACGCGCACGCCGACCGGGTGGTCGCGCGGATGGAAGCGGTCGCGCCCGGCTTCACCGACTCGATCCTGCATCGGCAGGTGATCGGGCCGTACCAGATGGAGCACGAATACAACCTGATCGGCGGCAACATCTTCCACGGCGAGCTGTCGTCCGCGCAGCTGTTCCACACCCGGCCGGCCGCCGGTTACGCCGATCTGCGCACCCCGGTGCGCGGGCTCTACCAAGCCGGCTCGGCGACCCATGGCGGTGGCGGCGTGACCGGCATCCCGGGCCACAACGTGGTCAGGCAGATCCGCAAGGATCGCCGCCGCGCGAACACCCGCGAGAAGCTGCACCTCAGGTAGCCGCGGGACACTGAGTCATGGCCAGCCTGCAGCCCGCGCTGAGCAAGGAGCACTACGTCGACCCGGCGGCGTACGGCGTCGAGGTCGACCGGGTGCTCGCGCGCGAATGGAACTGTGTCGGGCGTCTCGATGAGCTCGGTGTCGATCAGCCAGGTCGGGTCGCCGTGATCGATGTGCTCGGCGAGAGCGTGCTCGTCGTACGGACGTCGCAGGGACGATTGGTCGGCCACTACAACGTCTGCCGGCACCGCGGCTCGCAGCTGTTCCTCGCCGGCCCCGACGACCCGGTGCCGTCGACCTGTGCGGCCAAGGCGATCCGCTGCCCGTACCACTCGTGGACCTACGACCTCGATGGCCGGCTCCTGCGCGCGCCACACACCGAGGACGTCGACGACTTCGCGCCGGAGGAGTTCGGCTTGCGGTCGGTCGGTGTCGACGTCTGGGGCGGTTTCGTCTTCGTCCATCTGACCCCGGACTCGGCGACCCCGCTCGCGGATCAGATCGGCCCGGTGGCGCAGCGGTTGGCGCGCTACCCGCTCGCCGAGCTGAAGCTCGGTCGTCGCTTGCAGTACGACGTCGCGGCCAACTGGAAGCTGATCTGCGAGAACTACAACGAGTGCTACCACTGTGCAGGCGTGCATCCTGAACTGTGCCGGCTGGTGCCGGCCTTCGCGCACGGCGGCCAGAACCTGGAGTGGGAGAACGGCATCCCGCATCGAGACGGCGCCTGGACGTTCACCGCGACGGGTACGTCGGACCGGGCGCCGTTCCCCGGCCTCGACGACGACGAGCGGGTGCGTCACAAGGGCGAGTTGGTCTATCCGAACCTCATGTTGTCGCTGTCGGCGGATCATGTGGCGGCCTTCACGTTGCGCCCGGTCGCGACCGACCGGACCCGGATCGACTGCGACCTGCTCTTCGCCGCGGACGAGGTCGACAGACCCGGCTTCGACCCGTCGGACGCGGCCGACTTCTGGGACGTCGTCAACCGGCAGGACTGGACGGTGTGCGAGTCGGTGCAGCGCGGCATGTCGTCTCGCGGCTATGTGCAGGGCTGGTTCGCTCCAATGGAGGACGAGAGCCTCGACATCAGGCGCTGGTTGCTCTCGCGCCTCGACCCAGCGGCGCTGGCGGAATGAGCCCGGCCGAGTACGACGTCGACTTCGCCGTGATCGGTCTCGGCGCTCTCGGCAGCGCGACCGCGTACGAGCTCGCCGCCCGAGGGCAGCAAGTCGTGGGCTTCGAGCAGTTCGAACTCGGTCACCATCGTGGGGCGTCGCACGACACGTCGCGAATCCTGCGCCGCAGCTACCACACCCCGGCCTACGTCCAACTGGCCGGCGAGGCGTACGACGACTGGAGCCTGCTGTCCGCAGCCGCGGGCGAGCCGCTGGTCACGATCACCGGCGGGATCGACCTGTTCCCGCCGGATCCGGCGATCCCGATGGCCGACTACGTCGACAGCCTGGCTGCCTGCGACGTTCCGTTTGAAGTGCTCACCCCGGCACAGGTCACGGATCGCTGGCCGCGGGTGCGCCTGCCGGCGGGTGGCCAGGCGATCTACCAGGCCGACACCGGCATCGTGCATGCCGCGCGGACGGTGTCCACGCTGCAGCGGCTCGCGGCCCGGAACGGAGCCGAGTTGCGGTCCGGGGTCTCGGCCCGGGTGGTCGGGGCCGGTCCCGACGGCGTCGAGATCGAGACCGACTCAGGGCCGTTGCGCTGCAGCCGGGTCGTCGTCACCGCCGATGCGTGGACAAACGATGTCCTCGCCGGCCTCGGCGCAGCTCTCCCGCTGACCGTCACCCAGGAACAGGTCACCTACTTCGAGCCCGACGATGCGGAAGCGTTCGCGCCCGGCCGGTTCCCGGTGTGGATCTGGATGGACGAGCCGAGCTTCTACGGGTTTCCGACGTACGGCGCAGCCGAGGTCAAGGCCGGCCAGGACGTCGGTGGCGCGATCACGACCGCGACCGCCCGCAACTTCGAGGCGGAGCCGGCCAACCTGCGGCAGCTGACCGACTTCATGGGCCGGACCTTTCCCGGCAGCGCCGAGCGGGTGCTGCGAACCGTGACCTGCCTCTACACCCTCACCCCGGATCGCGACTTCGTCATGGGCGCGCTGTCCGACCATCCGGAGGTGATCGTCGGTCTGGGCGCCGGGCACGGGTTCAAGTTCACGCCGACGTTCGGGCGGATCCTCGCCGACCTCGCGGTCGACGGCACCACGACGAGCGACATCGGCGCATTCGGTCTCGACCGGGTAGCGATGACCGACCCCGATTTTCCGCCGAGCTGGCTGGTCTGACCGCCGCAACTCTCAGCGCAGGGTTTCCTCGGCGATCCCTAGCTCGGCCGCCGCGACCTGGCGGATCCAGCGCATCATCGTGGGTCGGGCGATCAGGCCGGCGTGCACGGTGGACTGGATCGCCAGCCCGTCGACAACCGCGATAATCCGCCACGCGGCGCCGACCGGATCCGCGCAGATGAACTCGCCGGATGCGGCCCCTTCGGCGATCACCGCGGCGACGATGTCCTTCCAGTGCACGTCGAGGCGGCGCGAGACGACCTGCAGCTCGGGCACCCGCAACGCGGCGGCCCAGGCATCGATCCACAGCGGCCAGGCCTGGGTCGGCGCGCTGCCCGGCCCGTACAACCCGAGGATCCGGCTGAGCCGTCGTACCGCTGAGGTGCGTGACGACCTGATCCGGTCGAGCTGCTCCAAGTCGCGCTCGGCGGCATAGCTGAAGGCCTCCGAGAGCAACCGGTCCTTCGACTCGAAGTGGTAGAAGACGAGCGCCGTGCTGACGTTCAGCGCTTTGGCGACATCGACAACGCGGGTGTTGCTGAAGCCGCGCTCGGTGATCTGCTCGACCGCCGCGCGCAGGATCTCCTCGCGGCGGACGCTGACCGCCTGCCTCACCGCCAAGGCGCCATCACCGCCCGGCTCATCCGAGGTCCCGCGGAATCACGCGGTGCCATTCCCGCTTCGCGGCGACGTCCTCGCCGTCGAGACAGGTCAGGGTGAGATCGACCTCGAAATCGGTCGCGGTCGCGGTGACCCGCAGCTCGGCCCGGCTGCTCACGGTTGCCTCGGGCCAGACCAGCCGGAAGCTCGCGGTTGCCTCGATCTGTTGCGCGAAGGTCCGGGTGTCGACGCTGACCCGGCCGGTGTAGTGCTCCGTGCAGGTCACGCCGGCCTCGTCGTACGTCGATCCGTGCTCGACGACGCAGGCGGTCTCACGACGAAGGACGTCGTGCTGCACCGACCAGACGACGTCGGTCGGCTCGTGCGGCTCGTCAGTGCTCGGCACGAGTTGGGGAGGATCGCAGGGCGACCGGCCGTCCAGCCGTGGCAGGTGCAGCGCGCAGCCGTCGAGATCGAAGGTGAGCGTGACCGGCGCGGGCGGCGCGCTGGTGTTGGGCCAGTCGGTGCCGCTGACCGCGAGGCGCAGGCGATGTCCGGGATCGAAGGTCCACGAGGTCGCTTCCAGCTCGACCTCGACGTCGACGAGCTCGCCGACCGGAAGGGGTTGCGGGTGCTCGAGGCTGTCGCGCCGGGTCAGGTTGAGCACGCCGCGGGTGATCAGGGTCGAGCGGCCGTCCGGGAAGACGTCGCAGAGCCGGACCGCGAGGGTCGCCACCGGAGTGTCGGCACCGACCCGAGCGGCGAGCCGGGGGTGGCCGAGGATCTCGAGATCGTCGGCCGGCCACTCCCAGGTCAGGGACTGCGCGTCGTCCCGGCGCTGGTCGCCGGGTTGGCCCCAGGGCAGGTGCCCGGCGCAGGAGATCCACGCTGCGGTGCCGGTGTCCGGGATCACCCGGTGGGTCACGAGGCCGGTGCCGAGCGGGCGCACGTCGGCGCGCGCACGCGAGAGTGGCCAGCCCGGCTCGTTCCGCCAATGTCCGGCCACCTCGTCGAGATCGGGCTCGGGCGGGCTCGACCGCCGGGCGAAGACGGTGATCGGCGGCTCGTCGTCGATCCCGTTGTCGGCATCGCGCAGCCAGCGGTCCCACCAGCGGACCATCTCGGGCACCAGGTCGATCCGCGGCCCGGGCAGCGCGGTATTCGTCGCGGCGTGGCTCCACGGACCGAGCAGCAACCGATGCGGGACGCCGGCCGCCGCGAGCGCCTCGATGGTCCGGAAGGTGTTGTTGCGATAGCCGTCCGCCCAGCCGCCGACCAGCATCGTCGCCGCCTGGATCCGGTCGTACGCCGGCCGGACCGAGCCCTGCCGCCAGTAGTCGCCGTCGCGCTGCTCCTCCAGCCACCGCAGGAGCCAAGGCTCGGTCCGTTCGATTCGCTCGAGCCACTGGTCGCGCCAGGTGTGGCCGGCCGTCGCGGGCACCGGCGGCAGCGCGTTCATCGCGACCATGTACGTCGGGTAGTCCACGAGGTCGAGCACCCGCAACAGGCCACCCATGTAATGGACGTCGTCGGTGTAGCGGTCGTCACTGGCGTAGATCGCGATGATCGCCTTCAGCGCGGGCGGGCGAACCGCCGCCAGGTGCAGCGAGTTGAAGCCGCTGTAGGACGTGCCATACATGCCGACCGCGCCGGAGCACCACGGTTGCTCGGCGATCCACGCGATCGCCTCGGACAAGTCGCGCTGCTCCTGCGCCGGGTATTCGTCGGTGGCGATTCCGTTCGACGACCCGGTGCCTCGCACGTCGACCCGCACAACGGCGTACGCATAGTCGTCCCGCAGCCGGACGTATTCGGGTCGGTATCCGGCGGTGAGATCGTCCTTGCGATAAGGCAGCGCCTCGAGGATCGCCGCCGCGGGCGCGTCGCCGGCCGGTAGGTAGAAGGTCGCGGCGAGCCGGGCGCCGTCGCCCATCGGGATCCAGGCCGACTCGGTTCGACCCTCAGCCATGCGCACCCGGCTGGGCGGCAGCGACAAGCCGTCGTACGTCGTCGAACGGCAATCCGTGTGAGGTGTTTCCCTCCCGCCCGACGACCGTGGTTGCCGCGAGCAGGCTGTTGAGTGCGGCCTCCTCGGTGGTGTCGACGACCGCTTCGAAATACGGGTCCAGGGTGCGACCGGTCAACGGGATCCCGGCCGGCGGGGCGCCGCGCGGGGCACGGAGGCCGGTCGCGGCGGCGAGGAAGATTTCACCCGAGCCGTTGGAGGCGGTGCTGCCGACCCGGGCCAGTCCGAGACCGGCGCGGCGCGCCAGCCGCTCGCACCCGTCGGGGTCGATCGGCGCGTCGGTGACGACGACCACGATGCACGAGCCCGGCGGCCGAGGCGGCCCGCTGTCGCCCGGATCGGGGAGCAGCCGACCGACCGGCACACCGCCCACGGTCAACCGGTGCCGATCGCCGAAGTTCGTCATCGTGAGCACGCCGACCGTGTGACCGTCCGGTAGTACCCGCGAGGCGGTGCCAATGCCACCTTTGTAGCCCAGCGCGCTCATCCCGGTGCCGGAGCCCACCGCGCCCTCGGCAAACGCCGTGCCACCGGCCGAGGCTCGGGCCTGGACGAGCGCCGCCCGGACGTCGTCGACCGTGACCCGCACCCGGCGGGGGTCGGACAGGAAGCTGTCGTCGCACTCGGCGACGACCGGAATGGTGACGTCGACGACGCCGATCTCGGGCTCCTCGCCGACCAGGATCTCGATCGCCGCGTCGTACACCCGACCCAGCTGCATCGTCGAGGTGAGGAAGATCGGGGTCTCGATCGCGCCGCACTCGTTGATCGGCGTGATCCCGGTGCACTCCCCGCAGCCGTTCAAGACCGCGGCCCCGGCCGGGATCGGTGCGGTGAAGGCGTTGCCGCCGAGATCCAGCACGGTCACGCCGGTGCGGGCAGTGCCGTCGCCGTCCGGCGGGTCCGGGTCGTCGCGCCAGATCGTGGCGTGACCGAACCCGACGTTCGGCACATCGAGCACCGAGTTCGTCGGGCCGGTGGGGAGCTGGCCGATACTGATTCCCAAGTCAGCAACACGCACGCCGCCCAGCATGCCGTCAGAAGGGGTCGTTGACCATGACCTTGCCGGTTCCGGTCGTGAGCAGTGACGACTGCCTGCGGCACCTGCCGGACGCCGAGATCTGGGTCGGCGTACGGACACCGGGCACCGAGCTGCCCGAGCGGGTCGAGGTGGTGCGGGCCGCGACCGCTGCCGCAGGAGCCGAGCAGGTCGTCGCCGAGCGTTGCGATGACGCGTTGTTGCAGCGGGTGCACAGCGTCGAGCTGCTCGGCTATCTGGCGGGCGCATGGGACCGGTGGGTGGCCGCCGGCTTCCCCGACGACCCGGGGCAGAACCGGGTAGTGCCGTACGTCTTCCCGACCGCGGCGATGCTCGACGGCTTGCCGGCCCGCGAGCCGGCCGCGGCGCACGCCCGCGCCGGGCGCTACTGCTACGACACGATGACCCTGATCGGCCCGGGCACCTGGGAGGCCGCCCGCGCCGCCGTCGACGTCGCGGTGACCGCGGCCCGGCTTGTCACGGCCGGCGCCGAAGTGGCGTACGGGTTGTGTCGCCCGCCGGGCCATCACGCGACCCGGGACGGCTTCGGCGGGTCGTGCTACCTGAACAACGCAGCGGTTGCGGCCGAGGCCCTGCTCCAGGGCGGCGCGACCCGGGTCGCGGTCGTCGACATCGACGCGCACCACGGCAACGGCACACAGTCGGTGTTCTACGACCGGGCCGACGTCTACTACGCCTCGCTGCACGTCGACCCGGGCGCCGGCTGGTTCCCGCACTATCTGGGCTTTGCCGACGAACGCGGTCGTGGCCAGGGTGAAGGGACGACGATGAACGTGCCGCTCGCGCCCGGCACCGGTGACGACCACTGGTTGGCGGCGGTGGCCGAGATCCGCGCCGCGGTGGAACGCTTCGGGCCGGATGCGATCGTGCTCTCGCTCGGCGTCGATGCGGCCGCGGTCGATCCGGAGAGCCCGCTTCAGGTCACCCTCGACGGCTTCCGCCGCGGCGGTGCGCTGCTCGCAGGCGTTGCGCCCTGCGTCGCAGTCCAGGAAGGTGGTTACGACCTGACCGCGATGGGCGGCTTGGTCTGTGCGGTGCTGGAAGGGCTGGTCGGATGACGGCACGACGGCTGGTGTTGATCCGGCATTCCAAGGCGGTCGCCGGCGAGATGGACCATGGACGGCCGCTGTCCGATCGCGGCTTGGTCGATGCGGCCGCAGCGGCTCGCTGGCTGGCGGCGGCCGCGGTGATCCCGGATCGGGTCGTCGTCTCGACCTCGACCCGCACCAGGCAGACCTGGGACGTGATCAGCGGCGAGCTCGCGCAGACCCCGGAGCTGGTGGCCGACCACCGGATCTACGTCAACACCGTGGGCGGGCTGCTCGCGATCGTGCACGAAACCCCGGATGAGATCGGCACCCTCGCGCTGATCGGGCACAACCCGTCGATGGGCGAGTTCGCGCGCGGCCTCGACGATGGAGAAGGCGACGAGGCGGCCAGCCACGCGGTCGCGCGCGCGTTCCAGACCAGCGGGATCGCCTGTTTCGACGTACCGGTCCCGTGGTCGGAGCTGGCCATCGGCGGCGCCACCCTGACCAGCTTCACCGTCCCGCGCGGCTGACCCCCGTTGTCGAAGCAATGTCACATCGCCCCGCACTTCGTGGGGGCAATGTGACTCCACCCCTGAGAACGCGGGGGCAATGTCACATTGCTTAGGGGGTGGCGAGGGCGACGGCTCGGTGTACGGCGGCCTCGCCGGAGTCGCCGCCGAGCTTGAGCCGCGCGACGTTGCTGGTCAGTGACCGGATCCCGTGGCCGCGCAGCGGCCGCAGGCCCATGATTCGCCCGCTGCCCCGACGGACCAGCCCGGCGATCAAGGCGGTCGCGTCCTGGTGGTGGCGACTGCGCTGCGTCATCGCCGATGCCAGGCCGGGCGCGAGGTTGTTGAGGTGGGCGCGCATCGGCGGCGAGACCCGGCTCGACGGAGAGAGCCGTTCCTCCGGCGCCCGGGCGAGCAGGGCAAGGACATGGGTGGCGCCACCGTCGACCGCGCGGGCGACCGGAAGCGGGTCGGTGACGAAGCCGTCGACCCAGCGTCGCCCGTGCAGCTCGATCGGCGGGCCGGCCCAATACGGGATCCGGGCCGACGCGAGCAGTGCCTGCCGCCAGTCGTCCGCGGTGTGCAGGCCGCTCAGCACGCTCGCCGACAGCGTGTCGAGCGCGGTGGCCACCGGATGCAGCGGAAGGTCGCTCTCGAGCAGAGGCGCCCACTCGAAGCCGTGCTTGTCGATCATCACGGTGTCGAGGAGGAAATCGAGCGACACCAGCGGTCCGCGGCCGGCCAGCATGCGCCCGAAGTCGACGAACGCGCCGACCGCGAGGTCGTCGTAGTAGGCCCTGGCCAGATGGTCGGTACGCCGGCAGACCAGGCCGGTGCCGGTGAAGGCGCCGGCCGAGACCGCGAAGATCTCGTCGAGGCTGTCGCGTAGCCCGAGCGCGCCGAGAGCGCGCGCCATCCCGCCGACGTACACCCCGCGCATGCCACCGCCCTCGATCACGAGGGCCACTCGCTTGCCGTCGTCATGACACCCGGGTTTTGTGCCGGCCCGGCGTCGCTCGAGCATGACCGCCATCACGTCGCTGTCGCCGACCGCAAAGCCGCAGTTGCTCGGCGACGGGCTGCTCATGCGCGGTGAGCGTACTTGGCGATCTTCTGAGCCGGCCGGATTGGTCAAGCCAGCGGCTTGACGAGCACGTCGAACGCGAGATCAGTGCGACGCGGCTGCCCGAACCGCTCGTCGAGGTGGGGGAACGGCCGGCTCTCGCCCGTCGCGGTGTAGCCACGACGCTCGTACCACGCAATCAGCTCCTTGCGCTGCGTGATGACGGTCATCTCCATCGTGTCGGCGCTGTAGTCCTCCGCGGCGATCCGCTCGGCCTCGGCGAGCATGTCGCGGCCGATTCCGCCCGCTTGGCGGGTCGGCGTGACCGCAAACATGCCGAAATGACACAAGCCGCCCGCTTTGCGTTCCACCCGGCAGCAGGCAACGATGCCGGCGTCGCCGTCCATCCCCAGCAACATCCTGGAATCCGGCGAGTCGATGATCGCGCGCACGTCGTCGGGGTCGGTGCGCTGGCCGTCGAGCAGATCCGCTTCGGTCGTCCAGCCGGCCCGGCTCGCTTCGCCCCGGTAGGCCGACTGCACGAGCGCAACAACGGCCGCGACGTCGTCGAGGGTCGCATCGCGGAAGGTCAGCGTCACCGGTCCGATCCCGTCGTCACGGGCAATGACGCTACGGCACCGATGAGCGTGCCCCGAGCGCGGTGTAACAGATCGGCGGGCCGATCCGCTGTCTCTGGTGATGCACGATCCGGCCCTGCGGGGCATGTCCAAGAAAGGGAACCCGATGACGATGACCCTTCCTCGCCGAACGGCGGCGGCAATGGCGGTCGCCGTTGCTGCGTTCAGTGGTGTGGTGCTGGTTGCGGGGGCAGCATCCGCTTCGCCCAAGGCGCATACCTCGCTGTCGATCCGCGTCGCCCACGGCAGCATCAACCCCGGTGGCGGCGACCTGATCAGCGGCGTGCTCCAGGCTCGCGACGGCCATGTCGCCGGCCACCGCATCGTCCTGCTCGACAAGCCGCAGGGCAGCACCGCTTGGACCAAGGAGGCGGTGCACCGCACCGGGGCGCACGGCGGCGTCGGTTTCCAGGTCAGCCCATCGGTCACCACCCGCTACGTCCTCGCGTTTGCCGGCAACAAGTTCCAGCAGGCCTCGCGTAGCGCCATCGCCGTCGTACGAGTGCGCAACACCACGTCGTTGACGATCGCGTTGAGCGCCGGCTCGATCCAGCCGGGTGACTCGGACACGGTCTCCGGGGTGCTGAGCCTCAATGGCTCGCCGCTCGCGGGTCAGACCGTTGGACTGCTCGGCCGGCACGGCAACCACGGCTGGATGAAGCTCGGCACCGGCATCACGGCAGCGGACGGCAGCGTCGGCTTTATCGTGACTCCCGCGGTCACCACGCACTACAGCCTGGTGTTCAAGAAGACCGAGACCGACAACGGCGCCCGCAGCGCGATCGCGACCGTGCACGTGCTGCTGCCGAGTTCACTGTCGATCCGGGCCAGAGTCGTTCGCAAGACCGGAGACGAGCTCATCACCGGTGACCTGCGCGGCGGCGGGCAAGGCCTCGCGCACCGCAAGGTCACCCTGCAGGAACGGCCGAGCGGTACGACGACCTGGACCGCGGTGGCAACTCAGCGCGCTGACAAGAACGGCGCGGTCGCCTTCGACGAGCCCGCGCCGAGCGTGTCCGAGGACTATCAGTTGGTCTTTGCGGGTGGTCCGATCTACGACGGTTGCCAGAGCGGCATCGTTACTGTCACCGTTTCCTAAGAGAGGCAAATGGTCCGGCTCGACGAGGTCATGGGAAGGGGACGGTTCGGATCGAATCGGACCTCACGTCGCGCACCCGTCGACCTGGCTCTTCTCCGAGCCAGGTCGACGGGGTGCTGGACGACGCCCTTGCGCGGGCCCGGGCCGGCGACGAGTCGGGCTTCTTGGAGTTGTGGCGAACCTTGCAGCCGCGCCTGCTGCGCTATCTGCGGGTGCACAACGGCGACGGCTGTGAGGACGTCGCAGCCGAGACCTGGCTCCAGATCGTGCGCGACCTGCCGAGCTTCATCGGCACCGCCGACGGCTTCCGGGCTTGGCTGTTCACCGTTGCCCGCAACCGGGCGATCGATGCCGCCAGGTCGAAGGCGGCCCGCCCGGTCGTCCCGATCGCAGACGTCGGCAACGCGGGCAAGCCGCAGCTGGTCGCCTCGGCCGAGTCGGTCGCGATGGACCGGATCTCCACCGAGCAGGCGCTCGCCCTGGTCAACTCGCTGCCGTCGGAGCAGGCCGAGCTGGTCGCACTCCGGGTCATCGCCGGCTTGGACGTTGCAACCGTCGCAGGCATTGTGGGGAAGT
Source organism: uncultured Actinomycetota bacterium (assembly GCA_963770565.1). Lineage (GTDB taxonomy): Bacteria > Actinomycetota > Actinomycetes > JAFAQI01 > JAFAQI01 > DATAUK01. The sequence continues at coordinate 606,859 of CAVYQE010000002.1, read as the reverse complement.
CACCAGGTGCGGTCCGGGTCAGTGTCCACCGAGGGCTGCGGGCGTTGTCCCGTGATCCGCGCGTCCAACCGGCGGAGGTGGTCTGAGTGCGTCGTCGCAAGGATGACCTGACCGCCTGGCGGGACGACCCGGTCGTTCAGGCACTGACCGCGCCCGCGACCGCCGACGAGCTGGCCGGCGAGGCGGGAGCGTTGGCCGCGTTCCGCGCGGCGGTCCCGACCCGGTCCCGGCGCCGGTTCGCCGGGCGCCTCGGCGTCGGCGGCTCGGCCCTGGCGATCGCGATCGCGTTCTCCGGCGGGGTGGCCGCGGCGTACACCGCCGCGCTGCCGTCGACGGTGCAGCGGGTGTTCAACGACGTCGGTGGCTGGGCCGGCATCCCCGCGCCCAGCCCAGCCCATCACAAGCACACCGCCAAGGGACATCACGGCTCGTCGCCGACCCCGGGCGGCCAGCAGGCTGCCGGTCAGCCGAGTACGCCGGCGGTGGTAGTCGCGCCGACGCCCACCCCGACCCCGACCCCGACCCCGAAGGCGAAGCCGTCCAGCCAGCGGCACGGCAGCGGCAAGCCGAGCACGTCGCCGAGCAGTTCGCCGTCGAGTGCGGCCTCCTCGCCGCCGCCGTCGACCAGCCCGACCCCCACCCCGACGCCGACGCCGACGCCGACCCTCACGCCCCCGCTGCTGGGATCGATCACGATCACGCTGTCGGCGTCGAGCGTGCCGGTCGACGGTTCGGTCACCGTCTTGGGACGGCTGGCGACCTCGACCGGCGAGCCGATTGCCGGGCACCGGATCTGGCTGATGGAACGGCTGACCGGACAGAGCACCCTGAGCCAGATCGACATGGGTCTCACCGGTTCCGACGGCTCGGTCGACCTGACCGCCGCCGACCTGACCCACTCGGTGCGGTTGCGGCTGCTCGCCGGTCAAGGCGTTCGCAGCGCGCCGGTCCTCGTCGTCGTCATGCCGACGGTGTCGGCGACGCTGTCCGTGCAGGGTTCGTCGTACGACGCGTCGATCACGACCGAGGGCGGGCAGCAGGGGGACGTCGTAATGTTGCAGCGCCGGGGGAGGACCGGCTGGGTCGGTGTCGCCACCATGCAGCTTGACGGGTCGGGCGATGCGTTGTTCGCGGTGCCGGTGCCGGCTTCGCGGCCGGTCCGCTATCGGGTGGTGCTGCCGCGCACCCAGGCCCACGGGTTTGCGGCCACCCGGTTCGTGACACCCCCGGTCTGATCTCGAGGGAAACAGACCCGGGCGTGTAAACAGGTCGAGTGACGAAGACCGACTGGACCACTCCGGGTGTCTACGAGGTCGCGCCCGGCGTGCACCGGATCCCGTTGCCACTCCCGAACGACGGCCTGCGTGCGGTCAACGTGTACGCCATCACCGGAAGCGATGGTCCGATCCTGATCGACTCCGGGTGGGCGATCCCGGACGGCAAGGAACAACTGCAGGCCGGTCTTCGCGAGCTGGGTGTGGGCTTCGCCGACGTCCGGCGCTTTCTCGTCACGCACATGCATCGCGATCACTACAGCCAGGCGGTCCATCTTCGCCGCGAGTTCGGCACTCGTGTCACGCTCGGCGCGGAGGAACGCTGGTCCCTCGAGACCACCATGCGCCCTGGCCGGGCGATCGCCCAGGAGCAGATCGCCTATCTCCGCGAGCTCGGTGCGGGTGATGTCGCCGACCGGATGGCGCAGCACCATGGCCGGATCGACCTGAGCGACTGGGAGCTACCCGACGACTGGTTCACCCCGAACGAGGTGGTGATCGCGGGCACCCGGTCGCTCGAGGTGGTCGAGACGCCCGGGCACACCCGAGGGCACGTCGTCTTCTTCGACACCCCGGGCGCCCTGCTGTTCGCCGGCGATCATGTGCTGCCGACGATCACCCCGTCGATCGGATTCGAGCCCGCGCTGGCCGAGAACCCGCTCGGAGCTTTCCTGGCTTCATTGGCGATCGTCCGGGCCCGACCCGATGCGATGCTCCTGCCTGCGCACGGGCCGGTCACCTCGAGCGTGCACGACCGGGTGGACGAGCTGGTCGAACATCATCGGTTGCGGCTCGAGACGATGGCGGCCGCGCTCGGCTGGGGCGCCGACACCGCGGCTGCGGTCGCCGCCGCGGTCACCTGGACCCGGCATGCGCGTACGTTCGCCGACCTCGACGTGTTCAACCAGTTCCTCGCGGTGTGCGAGAGCGGCGCGCACCTGGACCTGTTGCTGGCCCAGGGCCGGGTAACCCGCTCGGTTCGCGACGGCGTTCGGCACTACGCGTTGCGCTAGGTGGTGACCGTCGCCGCCGGCCTCGATGTGGGCGCGACTCGCAGCACCCGCGCGAAGGAGTCCGGCAGCCACCAGTTCCAGCGGCCCATCAGGGCCATCAACGCCGGCACCAGCATGGCCCGGACGATGGTCGCGTCGAGCAGGATGCCGACCCCGAGGCCGGTCGCCAGCACCTTGACGTCGGTGTCCGGGCCCGAGGCAAGCGACGCGAACGCCAGGAACAGGATGAGCGCCGCGCTCGTCACCAGCCGGCCGGTCCGGCCGAGACCTCGGACCACCGCGACCTGAGTGCCGTTCGCGGGTGCGCCGTCGTACTCCTCGCGGATCCGGCTCAGGATGAAGACCTCGTAGTCCATCGAGAGGCCGAACAGGAACGCGAAGACCATCAGCGGGATCCAGAACGTGATCGCGCCGGTTGCCGGTACGCCGAACAGCGCGGTCGAGCCGTGGCCCTCCTGCCAGAAGAACGTCAGCAGGCCGAAGGTCGCACCCATCGACACCAGGTTGAGAATGACCGCCTTCACGGCGAGCACGAAGGAGCGGAACGCGCGCATCAGCAGGATCAAGGTGGCGAGCGCGATCAACGTGAACATCAGCGGGAAGTGACCGTAGACCGCGTGGATGTAGTCCTGTTGAACCGGGCCCGCACCGGCGACCCCGATCACGCCGGGGATGCCCTTCACGTTCGCCTGCACGCTGCGTACCGGCGCGAGGGTCTTGCTGTTGACGGTCACGACGTCAGGGATCGCGATGATGTCGGCATAGCCGCGCCGCGAGCCGGTCGGCCCGTCGGGCAGCGTGGCGGTGCTGACCCCGCTCGCCCGGCCGGTGGCCTTGAGCGCCGCGGGCGCGGCACGTGACGTGGTGAACACGTCGAGCGGCGTGAGGATCCCGGGACTGATCCCTTGGCTCGTCATCTGGGTGTAGACGTCGTGCGCCGAGCCGTTCTGAGCCAGAGCCGAGACGCTCGTCTCGCCGACCTTGAGCCCGAAGATCGGACTCAGCAGCAGGGCGAGGAGGACGACCGCCACGCCGGCACCGAGCCAGCGTTGCTTCACGACCAGGTTGGCCCAGCGGGTCCACGCGCGGCTCGCGTTCGCTTCGTGCCGGATCCGTGGCCAGTCGGCGCGTGGCCCGATGCCGCCCAGCAGGGCCGGCAGCAGGGTCAGGACGACCGTGGTCGAGATCAGCGGGATCAAGACGCCGCCGATGCCGACGCTTCGCAGTCCTGGCACCGGCAGCACGATCAACGCGAACAAGCCGATCGCCACCGTGACGCCGGAGACCGCGACCGTGCGACCCGCGGTCTCGGCTGCGCGCACCACCGCGTCGTGGTTGGACAGGCCGCGCTCGCGTTCTTCGCGCCAGCGGGTGACGAGCAACAGGCTGTAGTCGATCGCCAGCCCGAGGCCAACCAGGGCCACGAGGAACTCGACGATGAACGACACCTCGGTGATCGTGGTCAAACCGAGTACGACGAGGAAAGTCGTCAGGATCGAGACCGCGGCGATCAGCAGTGGCACGAATGCGAGCAGCGACGCGAACACGAAGGCCAGCACGATCAGCGCACCGGCTCCACCGATCAGCGTCTCGGCCAACACGCCCGGCCCGTTCGTATCGCCGCCGGCTGAGAGCTGTTCAAGCCCGGTGATCCCGGTCTGCCAGCCGGGCAATGCGGTCGCGAGCGCGTGCTTCAGGGCCGGAGTCGGGTCTGACGAGAATGACACCGGCTGCGGGCTGAAGATCAGGGCCACCGTCGTGCGCTGGTTGGACCCGATGAAGCGCTGGTCGTGCGTGTTGGCGTAATCAACGACCCGAGTGCCGGGCAGCGCAGACTCGATCGCGCTCGCGGCGCGGGTCAGTGCCGCGCCTTCCTGGGCAGCGTTGTGCCCGGCCGGCGGAGTCAGCACGCCGATGCTGGTGAACCCGATCGTCGCGTTGGGCCCGTAGACCGTGGTGAGCTGCTTCGCGGTCTCGTAGCCGGGCTGGCCAGGAAGCGAGAAGTCGACCGACAGCCGGCTGGAGACCTTCGAAGCGGCGGCGCCGCCGGCGAGGAACACCACCAGCCAGCCGATCATCACCCAGCGACGATGGGTCAACACGAACTCTGCGACGCGACCGATCATGGTCCGCGACCCGCCGTTCGACCCTGCACTCATACCCTCGGCCCTTCCTTCCCGCCGGTCGTCTCATACTGCCAGATTCGTTCCAATCGAGAACCTTTCACATGACGAATGATTTGGCAAAGAGTATTATCTTGCCATGGCGGACCGTGGCAGCCCTCAGGCACGCTCCGCCCGGCCGCCGGTGATCGGCGTCGGGTTCCTGCTCTCTCAGCTAGGTGCCCATTCTGCCTTCACCTATGCCCAGCGGATCCAACCGACCGGCCTGACCCCTCCACAGGTCGGCGTACTGCGGGCGGTCGACGAGTCTCCCGGCCGGAGCCAGCAGGCGATCGCCGACGAGTTCGGCGTACCGGCGAGCCGGATGGTCGGATTCATCGACGAGCTCGAGTCGCGGGGGTTGGTGCAGCGCCGGCGCGACGACCGGGATCGCCGGGTCCACTTGCTGTATCTGAGCGACGCCGGTGAGCAGATGTTGGACGAGCTGTCGGCGGTGGGTCGGCAGGCCGAGCGCGATCTGTTGGCGACGCTGACCGGCGCTGAGCGGCAGGAGCTCTCCGACCTGTTGCACCGGATCGCCGACGATCAGGGCCTCACTCGTGGCGTGCACCCGGGGTACGGCCGGATGAAGGCCGACCGCGGTCCGGGGCCGTGCGCGGCGCCAGACGGCTGAGGACCTGCTGCGCCCACTGGACGGGCCCGGGCGGTCCGAACGGGTCAGCATCCGTTCAAGTTCGGTGTCGATGAATTGCCTAGATTCGTCCGACTCTGCGGTGCGAGTACCCGGTCCGAGTAGATGGTGGTCATGGCTACGACTAGCGGTTCCGCCCGCGAGCGTCTTCAGCGCGCTCGCGCGGCCGCGCTGACCAAGGTCAGCCGCGGCCAGCACGAGGAGCCGGAGGAGTTCTTCGTCTGCTCGGTCTGCCACCGCGAGATGGCATTGAGCGAGCGGTCGCGGATCGCGCTCGGCCGTTGCCGCGCCTGCACCTGATCGGTGTCGCAGGTCCCTACGTGCGCGGCTGCTCTGCCGGGTTCGCGGGCGCCTCGAGCATCGCGCGGTCCGCGTCGACCATGATCCGGGCCAAATCGGGCGTCAACACGGAGGGCTTCCAGCCGAGCTCGGTGGCCGCCTTGCTCGCGTCACCGACGAGGGCGTCGGCCTCGGCCGGTCTCAGGTAGCGCTCGTCGAATCGCACGTGCCGCTGCCAATCGAGTCCGGCATGGTCGAAGGCGTACTGCACGAAATCGCGCACTGAGTACGGCGCACCGGTCGCGACGACGTAGTCGGACGGTTCGTCCTGCTGGAGCATCTGCCACATGGCTTCGACGTACTCGGGGGCGTAGCCCCAATCCCGGATCGCGTCGAGGTTGCCGAGGTAGAGGTGCTCCTGCTCGCCGGCCGCGATCGCGGCGACCGCGCGGGTGATCTTGCGGGTGACGAAGGTGCCCCCACGCCGCGGAGACTCGTGGTTGAACAGGATGCCGTTGCACGCGAACAACCCGTAGGCCTCGCGGTAGTTGCGGGCCATCCAGTACGAGTAGACCTTGGCAACGCCGTACGGCGATCGAGGGTGGAACGGGGTCGACTCGTCCTGCGGCGGGGGCGCCGCGCCGAACATCTCCGACGACGACGCTTGATAGAAGCGGGTCGCGAGACCGGTCGCGCGGATGGCCTCGAGCAGCCGAGTGGTGCCGAGCCCGGTGGTCAGCCCGGTGTACTCCGGCTCGTCGAACGACACCCGCACGTGGGTCTGCGCGGCCAGGTGGTAGACCTCGTCCGGTTGCACCTTGGTCAGCAGCGTGACCAGCCGGGTGCCGTCGGTGAGATCGCCGAAATGCAGGAACAGCCGAGCGCTCGGGTCGTGCGCGTCGACGTACAGATGGTCGATCCGGTGGGTGTTGAAGGTCGACGCACGCCGGATGATGCCGTGCACCTCGTACCCCTTGTCGAGCAGCAGCTCGGCAAGGTACGAGCCGTCCTGACCGGTGATTCCGGTGATCAGGGCCCGCTTCGGCATCTCATCCCTCTCGGTGGCTCGTCCGCAGAGACTGTAGTGTCTGCGCGCGTGGACAGGGATGCGCTCATTACGGGCATCGCCGGTCAGGACGGGATCTACCTGGCCCAATTCCTCGGCGGCCAGGGCTACCGGATCACCGGCACGGTGCCACCCGGCAGCGACGCCGCGACCCAGTTCGCGCCGTACCTGCATGGGGTCGATGTGGTCGAGGTCGACATCCGCGACGCGGCCGAGATGCGCCGGTTGGTGTTCGCGGTCCGGCCGAACGAGGTCTACAACCTCGCCGCGCTGAGCTCGGTCGGTTCGTCGTGGGACGACGCGCGCGAGGTGGGCGAGGTCAATGGGACGTCGGTGGGGCGGCTCCTCGAGATCCTGGTTCGCTATCGCGACGAATGCGGCCAGGCCCCGCGGTTCTTTCAGGCGTCGAGTGCGGAGATCTTCGGGCCGGGCCAGTCGCAGCCACTGAGTGAGGGCTCGCCGCGCGCGCCGCAGAGCCCGTACGGCTATGCGAAGCGGATCGCGCACGACAGCACCGTGCGGTTCCGGACCGAGTACGACCTGTTCGCCTGCAACGGAATCTTGTTCAACCACGAGAGCCCTCTGCGGCGCCCGCAGTTCGTCACCCGCAAGATCACCCGCGCCGCCGCCGAGATCTCGGCCGGCCTGCGCACGGAGCTCAGGCTGGGGACCCTCGACGTACGACGCGACTGGGGCGCGGCGTCGGACTACGTGCGCGCGATGTGGCTGATGCTCCAGCAGCCGACCGCGCAGGACTTTGTGGTCGCAACCGGGACCGCGACGTCGCTGCGCGACTTCGTCACGACCGCGTTCGGTTGCGCCGGTATCGACGATCCGTGGGCCCACGTGCAGGAAGACCCGGCCATCGCCCGCCCGGCCGACTCGGAGCAGTTGTTGGGCGATCCGTCCCGGGCCCGACATGAGCTCGGCTGGGCCGCACAGACGCCGCTCGCCGATGTCATCCGGCAAATGGTGGCGGTCGACATGGAACGGATCCGGCGGGGTACGGAGGAATCTCCCGACTACCTGACCTGGCGAATCTGAGGGGTCTTCACATCGCGACGACATAGCGTGGTTGCCATGGAAGAGGCGATCGCGGTCGATGTCGTCGAGCAGTTGCGGGCCCGTTCGATCTTCGCGCACGTCAATCGCCGTGCCGGGGTCTACAACGTGGGCGTCCGGATCGTGATCCCCGATGGCCGCGAGGCGATCTGGGACAACGACGGTGCGGCTGGTCTCGAGGCGATGGTGCTACGGGACGGCGTACTGGTCGGCTTCGTGCCTCAGATTCCGGACAGCGACGACCTCGATGCGGACGCGATCGTGAAGATCATCGCGGCCACTGACTACGACGCACCGCCCACTCCGCCGCCACCCGCACATCCGACCGATGCGCCTCAGTCGTCGATCCCGAGCCCGAGTACGTCGAGTGCACCGAGTGCGTCGATCACAGCGCCGAGCCAGCGGCGCTGGGCCGACCGGCTCCGCCGCAAGTCCTAAGCACTGTGACTCGACCCCCGGATTTGGCTAGGCAATGTGACATTGCTTGGCCGGTCTAGCGCTGGAAGCAGATGTCGACGTCCCACCGGGCGAAGCCGAGCCGTTCGTAGACCCTGACCGCGGCCTGGTTGGACTCGTCGACGTACAGCTTCACGGTATGCAGCCCGAGGTCGCGCAGATGGATCAACCCGATCAGCGTGAGGGCCGAGCCGAGGTGCTGGCCCTGCATGGACGGCGCGACCCCGACGACATAGACCTCGCCGACCGGTTCATGGTCGTCGCCGGCGGGCTTGTGCACCTTGGTCCAGTGGAAGCCGACGAGCTCGCCCGCGCGTTCGGCGAGAAAGAATCCGGCCGGGTCGAACCAGGGCTGCTTCTCGCGGGCGCGAATGTCGTCGATCGACCAGTTCGACTGCTCGGGGTGATCGGCGAACGCCGCGCTGTTGACCGCGAGCCAGGCCGCTTCGTCCTGGTCCACGACGAAGGTGCGGACGGTCACGCCGTTCGGCCAGGCCGGGTCGCTAAGGGTTGGCTCGGTCAGCGATCGGCGCATTTGGAACAGGACACGTTGCGGCGCGAAGCCGAGATCGCGAAGGACCGGCGCACTCGCGGCGGACTGCCCGTGAGCCCAGACTCGAAGCTCCCGGCCGGATTCGGCGACGAGCCCATCGACCAGAGCGCGGATCGCGACGGAGTCGACGGCGGCGAGCTCGGCCACCGACTCGGGGACGTTGAGCTGCGCGTAGCCGACCAACTCGCGGTCCGACCGCAGGAGTCCATGCCGGGTGTCGGCCGCACCGTTGTGCCGGACCTGTAAGACCACGCGTTCGGATACCGGCTTGCGGCCCTCGAGCTCGGTGACCCGGGCGATCAGGGCCAGGACTTCGTCGATCTGCGCGGCCGAGAGCGACGGTTGCCACTCGATTCGGCCGGCCGACACAACAGTTGGTCTACCGCATCGCCTGTGCATCCGCGGATGCGGCGGATGGCGTGTCGACCGCTGGGTTGTCAGCATCCGCAGCCGCATCGGCGGTGTCCGGCGTCATCGGCAGTGCTGTCAATGGTTGAACGACGAACTTGTAGCCGACGTTGCGGACCGTGCCGATCAGCGCCTCACGGTCGGGGCCGAGCTTGGCGCGCAGTCGCCGGACGTGTACGTCGACCGTGCGGGTGCCGCCGAAGTAGTCGTATCCCCAGACCTCTTGCAGCAGCTGCGCCCGGCTGAAAACTCGGCCCGGATGCTGGGCGAGAAACTTCAGCAGCTCGAACTCCTTGAAGGTCAGGTCCAGACCACGGTTGCCCAGCCTCGCCTGGTACGTCGCCTCGTCGATGCTCAGGTCACCTGAGCGGATCTCCGCACTGGTTACCGGTGACGACTCGCGGCTCGCGGTTGCGCGACCGATGGCGATTCGCAGCCGGGCCTCGATCTCGGCGGGTCCGGCGTTGTCGAGCAGGACGTCGTCGAAGCCCCAGTCGGCGGCGACCGCGGCCAGCCCGCCTTCGGTCACCACCGCGAGCAGGGGAGCATCGGCGCCAGTGGTACGAAGCACCCGGCAGGTCTGGCGGGCGGCGGCGAGATCGCGGCGCGCGTCGATCAGGATGACGTCGCTCGGCGGCGCATCAAGCAGCGGCGCGACGTCGAGCGGCAGCACCCGGATGACGTGCGGAAGCAATGCGAGGTTGGGCAACACGTCCGTCGAGGCACCAGAGGCACCGGTCAAGAGCACCAAGCTCGCCACGGCGTGATCCTTTCATTTCCCGGCCGGCTGGGCTGCGGCCCGTGAACGTGCCGGCACCGTGTCGCGACTGGCGCGAAAAGAAATGGCCCGGCGAGGCGCCAATCCCACGGGGGGCGGCGCTGCCCGGGCCCGACTAGGCGAGGATAGCCGAGTGTCCTCGGCCCCGCTGTCGCCGACCTGGGATCGGCTCGCGCTGCACACCGCTGACGGCGAACGGCTGGAGGCAGTTCACGTCGAAGGGCCCGACCCGGTGCGGGACACCGTGGTCGTGGTGGCGCACGGGTTCACCCAATCCCTTGACCGGCCCGGGATCCGTAGCATCGTCGCCGCCCTATCCCGCTACGCCGGCGTCATCGCTTTTGACTTCCGCGGTCATGGGCGTTCCACCGGGCAGTCGACGCTCGGGCATCGTGAGGTCCTCGACCTCGACGCCGCGGTGGCGGCGGCGCGCCGGCTGGGTTATCGGTCGGTCGTCACCTGCGGGTGGTCGATGGGTGCCACGGTGGTGCTCCGGCACGCCGCGCTGCACGGTGGGGTCGACGCGGTCATCAGCGTGTCCGGGCCGTCCCGGTGGTACTACCGCGACACGACGCCGATGCGCCGGGTGCATTGGGCGATCGAAACCCGCCTCGGCCGGTTGATCGCGCGTCGGGCGTTGCGCACGCGGATCTCCCCGATCGGCTGGGATCCGCAGGCGCCGCCGGAGTCTCCGAGCGACGTTGTCCCGCGGATCAGCCCGATTCCGTTGCTGCTCATTCACGGTGACCGCGACCACTACTTCCCGGTCGACCATCCCCAGGCGTTGTACGACGCCGCCCGTGAGCCCAAGGAGCTGTGGCTGGTCGAGGGATTCGGCCACGCCGAAAGTGCGGCCACCCCGGAGCTGCTCGATCGGATCGGCCGGCACCTTCCCGAGTTGCTCGCTCGCGGCCCGGGTCGGTAGCCGATGCCCGAGGGGGTTGTTCGGTATTGGGCCGCGGCCCGCGAGGCGGCCGGCGTTGCCGAGGAGCCGTACGACGCCCGCACCTTGTCTGAAGCTCTTGACTCGATTCGGCTGCGTCACGACGAGGCGCTGAGTAGAGTCCTCGCACGGTGCTCGTTCATCGTGGACGAAGCGCCGGTGGGCGGTCGCGATCACGCGGGCGTCGAGCTGTCCGCCGGAGGCACTGTCGAGGTGCTACCGCCCTTCGCGGGAGGCTAGTGACCCAGTGTTTCGCCGGTTCCTGATCGCGGTTCTGATCTTCCTGCTCGCAGTGTTGGTGGCGGCCGACCGGCTCGGCGCGATCGTGGCAGCGCACGTGTTGGCCGGCAAGTTGCAAACCGACGAACACCTCGACGGTCGTCCGGACGCGTCGATCGGCGGGTTTCCGTTCCTCACTCAGGCCATCAGCGGCAAATATTCGAACATTACGGTCAAGGCGAATGACGTGGTGGTCAACGGCCTGACCGTTTCGAGCCTGACCGCAAGCCTGCACGGCGTACACATTCGGTTCAGCAAGGTGCTGCGGGGGTCCGTTTCGCTGGTGCCGGTCGACCGGGTCAGCGCCACGGCACTCGTGTCGATCGCCGAGGTCAATACCTACCTGAGCACGCACAGCCCGGTGGGTCAGCGGATCTCGATTCGGGCGGCGGGTGGCACGCAAGCAACGGTGGTGGACCGACTGCGGGTCGGCAAGAAGACCGCCGTCCTGCAAGGAGTCGCGGCCTTGTCGCTGTCCGGCAACGAGGTCAGGCTCGGCGTCAGTCGGCTCCAGCGGGCACCGTCATCGCCGGTTGCGGTCGGGGCAGCGCTACTTCGAAGCACCCTCCGATCGTGGAAGGTGGTACTTCCACTGCGCGGGCTGCCGTTTCGGGTCAGCCTGAATTCGGTCACGTTCTCGACGGTCGGCGTCACGGTGACGGGGACCGCTGGCAACATCGTGCTCGGGGCGCGACCGGCCTGACCGGCTGTGTAGTTGGCTGGTGGCGATGTCAAGGTGCGGGATCTGAGCCGAGGTCGCTGGGTGTCGAGGTAGGGGTCGCGCTCACTGAGGTGCTCGGCGTCGGCGCCCCGGACGGCGGGATGCAGGTCGGGGTCGGCGTGGGGATCGGTGAGAGCGACGTACCGCTCTTCGGCTTGCCGACCGCGTTGGCGGTGACGCCCGCCGCGGGGCTACCGGGCGCCGCGGTCGGTGTCGAGCTGCAGGTCGGCGTCGTGGTCGGGTTCGGGCTGGTGGTCAGGCTGTGCTGATGCTGGATCGGCCCGGTCGTGGTGGTTACGCCGCCACCCGGGCCCGAAGAATGCGAGCGTGTCGGCGTCGATGACAGTTCCGACGCCGTCACCGACGGGGTCCCGGACTTGAGGGTGGAGATGGTCTGGCTGTTGTGCGCGCCGCCCCGAGCCACCCCGACCGCGGCGCCGGCGATGGCGACCACGATCAGCGCGGTGCTCGCGGAGTAGGCGGTACGGCGCCGACGCCGGATCTGCTGACCGCGGGCGACCACGTGGGTGAGTGCCTCCGCGCCGTGCATGGGCGGAGCCGGGTCGTCGAGGTGGCCGAAGGGATCCTCGCCGGGGTCGTCGAAGGTCATCGGGCGAGCACCTCCTTCAGCGCGGCGAGCCCTCGGCTCGCGTGGGTCTTGACCGATCCGACCGAGCAGCCGATCAGGTCCGCCGTCTGCGCTTCGGACAGGTCGCCGAGGTAGCGCAGGACGACCGTCTCGCGCTGGCGGCGGGGCAGATGCGACAGCGCGGCGTACAGGTCCAACCTGTCCTCGAGCCCGGCGGTCGGCGCGGGATCGGCAGCCCGCAGCCGCTCGTTGCGCCGGACTGCCCGGGTCCTGGCCCGGAGCAGGTCGAGCGCGAGATTGCTCGCGACCCGGACGCACCATGGCTCGGCGTGATCGCGCACGCTCGCCCACCTGCTGTAGGCGCGGGCGCAGGCTTCCTGGGCCACGTCCTCGGCCTCGCCCTGGTCGCCGAGCAGCCGGTACGCGACGCGATAGGCGTCGCGGATCAGCACGGGAAAGACCTCCTCGAAGCTCGGTTCGGCAGGGGCGGTAGTCGTTGCTTCGTCGAAGCTCACGACGTGCACCGTCCCCTGATTAACGCTTGACCGAGCGGGGAGGTTGACCCGCGTACCGACAAAGTTACGGATCGGACCCGCGCTTGGCGCGGCTGGCGGCGGTGTTGTCCGCCAATCGGCGGCGGGCCATGCCTCAGCGGGTGATGACCGCGCCGTCCGTGCCGGCTCCGGACTCCGCCATCGCGACCTCGCCGGCACCGGCCATCCCGCGCTCCATCGACTCGGCCCGGGTGCGGCCGAGCGGGGCAGCTTTCTGGCCACCGCGGAGCGCGGAGAAGATCGCCCCGAGGAAGCAGACCGCGGCGGCCATGAAGAAGGCCAGGTGCAGCCCGTGCCCGAACGGTCCGGCGATCAGGCGCGGGAAGAACCCGCGCCCGGTGAGGAACCGGTAGTGGGCGGCCGACACGTGGGCCGCGGAGGCGGACGGCAGGAGCTGCTTGATCGGATTGAAGCCGAGGAAGGCGGCGAACAGCGATCCGATCGGGGGCAGCGTCGCGATCGAGTGGGCCTGCGCAGCCGGCACCCCCTGCGCCACGAGGCCGTGGTCGAGGGCGCTGGGCAGCCGGGCCGCCAGCCCGAGCGTGATGACCGTGAAGAACACGCCGATCGAAAGCACCTGCGCGCTGTTCTGGAAGGTGTTGAGCATGCCTGCGCCGGCGCCGCGCTGGTCCGCGGGCAGTGAGTTCATGACGTTGGCGGTGTTGGGCGCGTGGAACAGACCGAGCGCGAGGCCGACGAGCAGCACCAGCGTGGCGAACCACACGTAGTCGAAGTTCATCGGCAGCAGGTTGAACAGCAAGAAGACCGTTCCGGACAGCGCCACTCCGGCGGTCGCAAACGGCCGGGCGCCGAACCGGTCGGCGAGCCGGCCGGAGAGCGGTCCGGAGATCAGGAAGCCGACGGTGAGCGGGATCATGTAGATGCCGGCCCACAGCGGCGTGCGTTCGAAGCTGTAGCCATGCTCGGGCAGCCAGATGCCCTGCAGCCAGATGATCAGGATGAACATCAGCCCGCCGCGCGCGAGCGACGCGCACAGGGCGGTGAGGTTGCCCATCGTGAAGGCCCGGATCCGAAACAGGTGCAGCCGGAACATCGGGTCGGCGGCTCGGGTCTCGACCACGACGAACAGCCCGATGACCGCGACCCCGCCGAACAGGCAGATCAGCACGAACGGCTTGGTCCAGCCCATCGTGTGCCCGCCGTAGGGCTGCAGGCCATACACGATCCCGGTGAGTACGCCGACCAGGCCGAGCGCGAACAACGTGTTGCCGGCCCAGTCGATCCGGCTCGGCGTACGGACGCCGTTGTCGCGCAGTTTGAGATACGACCAGACCGTGCCGAACAGGCCAAGCGGGACGGACAGGACGAATACCAGGCGCCACTCGATCGGAGCCAGCAAGCCGCCGAGGATCAGGCCGAGAAAAGCGCCGCCGACCGCGGCCACGCCGTTGATGCCAAGCGCCAGCCCGCGCTCGTTCTCCGGGAAGGCGTCGGTCAGGATCGCGCTCGAGTTGGCGTAGAGGAAGGCGCCGCCGACGCCCTGGCCGAGCCGCATCAGCACGATCCAGAGTGCGCCGTGGGCACCGGTCAGCCAGGTGATCGCCAGCAACAGGGAGAACGAGGTGAAGATCGCGAACCCGAGGTTGAACATCCGGACTCGTCCGTAGATGTCGCCGATCCGGCCGAGGCTCACGACGAGCACGCTGGTGACCAGCAGGAACCCGGTCAGGATCCACAGGAAGTACGGCGTGTTGCTCGGTGCGAGCGGGTCGAGCTTGATCCCCCGGAAGATGTCCGGCAGGGCGATGAGCAGGATCGAGGTGTTGATGGTCACCATCAGTACACCGAGCGTGGTGTTCGACAGCGCGATCCACTTGTAGGCGATGCCCATGGCCTCGGGTGCCGAGGAGGTCGCGGGCGCGGTGGGCATGGTCGGCCTTCCGGATCGGGGCGCCGTCGAGCGCGATTACTTAGCCTACGCAACTAATCATCGCACGGCCCCATTCCGATCGCCGCCCAGCAGTGGCTCGCGCGGTTGCGGCTCGAGACGGCGGTTGCGTAGTGTTGGCCGGTGATCATCTCCTCGAGCGCGACGTGGGCTGACCCCGCGCTGTGGAGCCGGCGCGCGGTCGACCTGTGCCGCGTGGCCACCTGTCTGTGTCGGTCCTGACCCGCTAGGCCGAGGCTGCCTGACCGGCAGCCATCGCGCGTCCGCGGCCGGCAACCGCACGAACGTTCAGGAGTTTCCCCGCTCAGATTCTTTGTTGTTGACCCGGCGGAGTCCGGCAATGGCACCCCACAATTTGCAAGGAGAGAACCACAAATGGCTCGAAGCGACGTACTTGTCGACGCCGATTGGGTCGAGGCACACCTCGACGATCCGAACGTCGTCCTCGTCGAGGTCGACGAGGACACCGCGGCGTACGACAAGAACCACATCAAGGGCGCGGTCCGGCTGGACTGGAAGGCCGACCTGCAGGACCAGGTCCGCCGCGACTTCGTGAGCAAGGAGCAGTTCGAGGCGCTGCTGTCCTCGCGCGGCATCGGCAACGATGACACGGTCGTGCTGTACGGCGGCAACAACAACTGGTTCGCGGCGTACGCGTACTGGTACTTCAAGCTCTACGGCCACCAGGACGTCAAGCTGCTCGACGGCGGGCGCAAGAAGTGGGAGCTCGACAGCCGCGAGCTGGTCGAGGAGACCCCGAACCGGGCCGCGACCAGCTACACCGCGCAAGCCCCGAACAACGACATCCGGGCCTTCCGCGACGAGGTCATCGCCGCGATCGGCGTGAAGAACCTGGTCGACGTCCGCTCGCCGGACGAGTTCTCCGGCAAGCTGCTCGCGCCGGCGCACCTGCCGCAGGAGCAGTCGCAGCGGGCCGGCCACATCCCGACCGCGGCCAACATCCCGTGGAGCAAGGCGGCCAACGAGGACGGCACCTTCCGCGACGACGACGAGCTGACCACGCTCTACTCGGAGGCAGGAGTCGACCTCAACGGCAAGGACACCATCGCCTACTGCCGGATCGGCGAGCGCAGCGCACACACCTGGTTCGTGCTGCACGAGCTGCTCGGCCAGCCCAACGTCAAGAACTACGACGGGTCGTGGACCGAGTACGGTTCGCTCGTCGGAGTCCCGATCGAGAAGGACGTCTGAGCGTGTGCGGATCACCTGACCAGGCAACGATCGACCGCGAGGGCATCCCGACCGGCGCGACCGTCATCCAAGGGCTCGTGTACGCCGGCGAGCAGCCGGTCGCGGGTGGCTACGTGCGGCTGCTGGACTCCGGTGGGGAGTTCACCGCCGAGGTGGTCACCTCAGCGACCGGCCAGTTCCGGTTCTACGCGCGCCCGGGCAACTGGACGGTCCGTCTCGTCCCCGGCGGCGGCCATGGCGGAACTGATGCATCGACCGAGGTCGGTGAGGGCGAGGTCAACGAGCTTCGCCTGACTGTCTAGCCAAGGCCCCCGAGCCCTTCGTGCTTCTTGCCGGCAATGGCCCAAGACCCCGGTCGTAACGCCGTCGCAGCAGGGACACGGAGGGTTCGGGCTGCCACGGCTGATGGTGCGGTCGCGCTCAACGCGGCTGCATCCGGATGCCGGCGTCGAGCCGGACGGTCTCGGCGTTGAAGTAGTCGTTGCGCAGCATTTCCAGCGCCAGCGAGGCGTACTCCGCGGCGTGCCCGAGCCGCTTGGGGAACAGCACCGCGGTGCCGAGCTTGGCCTTGAACTCCTCCGAGGCCGGACCTTCGCCGTAGATCGGCGTGTCGATCAACCCGGGCAGGATCGTGTTGACCCGGACCCCGATCACCGACAGGTCGCGGGCCACCGGGAGCGTCATCCCGACCACGCCGCCCTTCGACGAGGAGTACGCCGCCTGACCGATCTGGCCGTCCTCGGCGGCGACCGAGGCGGTCAACACGATCGCGCCGCGCTGCCCGTCGTCGCCGGCGGTGGTGCGCCCGATCGCGGTCGCCGCGATCCGGACGCAGTCGAACGTGCCGACCAGGTTGATCGCGATCACCTTCTTGTAGGCGTCGAGGTTGTGCGCCGATGCGTACTCGCCGTCCTTGCCGACGGTCCGCTCGGGCCAGCCGATGCCCGCACAGCACACCAGCGAGCGCAGCGGGGCCATCCCGGCCGCGGTGTCGACTGCGGCGATGATCGTGCCGGTGTCCGTCACGTCGGTGTGGACGAACACCCCGCCGATCTCGGCGGCCAGCGCCTCGCCTTTCGCGTCCTGGACGTCGGCGACGACAACACCGACGCCCTGACCCGCGAGCAGGCGCGCGGTCGCCGCGCCGAGGCCGGAGGCGCCGCCAGTGACGACAGCCGAGGTTCCGTTGAGATCCATGCCGAAAACCTAGCCTTTGGTCGAAGTCGGCCATGAACGAGTGCTGACGGTTTGCGCAGTTCGCCGCGCCTGATCCGCATTCGATCTACTCTGTAAGGCCTATGACGGCACCCCAGACTTACGAGCTGAGCTCGCTGCAGGCGCTCGAATCCGAATCGATCCACATCTTTCGTGAGGTCGCGGCGGAGTTCGAGCGCCCCGTGCTGCTGTTCAGCGGGGGGAAGGACTCGGTCGTCATGCTTCACGTCGCGGCCAAGGCCTTCTGGCCGGCGCCGATCCCGTTCCCGGTCATGCACGTCGACACCGGCCACAACTTCCCAGAGGTGCTCGCCTTCCGTGACAGCACGGTCGAGCGGCTCGGGCTCCGGCTGGTCGTCGCCAAGGTCGAGGACTCGATCAAGGCCGGTCGGGTGCGCGAGCGACCCGATGGTGTCCGCAACCCGCTGCAGACGGTGACCTTGCTCGACGCGATCACCGAGGGCCAGTTCGACGCGGTCTTCGGCGGAGCGCGCCGCGACGAGGAGAAGGCCAGGGCCAAAGAGCGGGTCTACAGCTTCCGTGACGAGTTTGGTCAGTGGGATCCGAAGAACCAGCGGCCCGAGCTGTGGTCGCTCTACAACGGCCGGCACCACAAGGGCGAGCACATCCGGATCTTCCCGCTGTCCAACTGGACCGAGCTCGATATCTGGGGCTATCTCTCGGCCGAGAACGTCGCGCTGCCGAGCATCTACTTCGCGCACGAGCGCGAGGTGTTCCTGCGTGACGGGATGTGGCTGCCGGTCAGCGACTTCACCACGCCGCGGGAGAGCGAAGAGATCGTGACCCTGTCCGTGCGATACCGCACGGTCGGCGACATCCCGATCACCGGCGCGGTCGAGTCCACCGCTGCGACGTACGCCGACGTCATCGCCGAGGTGGCCGCCACCCGGATCACCGAGCGCGGGGCAACGCGCGCGGACGACCGGTTGAGCGAAGCCGCGATGGAAGACCGCAAGCGCGAGGGGTACTTCTAACCGTGGAGCTACTCAGGTTCGCGACCGCGGGCAGTGTCGACGACGGCAAGTCGACCTTGATCGGACGGTTGCTCTACGACACCAAGTCGATCTTCGAGGACCAGCTCGAGGCGGTCGAGCGCACGTCGCGCGACCGCGGGGACGAGCACGTCAACCTGGCGCTCCTCACCGACGGTCTCCGGGCCGAGCGCGAGCAGGGCATCACGATCGACGTCGCGTATCGCTACTTCGCGACCCCCAAGCGGTCGTTCATCATCGCCGACACTCCGGGCCACGTGCAGTACACCCGCAACATGGTCACCGGCGCTTCGACGGCAAGCCTCGCGCTGGTGTTGATCGACGCCCGGAAGGGCATCGTCGAGCAGTCCCGACGGCACGCGTTCCTCGCGTCTCTGCTGCGGGTGCCGCACCTCGTGCTGTGTGTCAACAAGATGGACCTGGTCGACTACGACGAGGGCGTGTTCAACCGGATCAAGGACGAGTTCCGGTCGTTTGCGACCAAGCTCGACGTCTCGGACCTGTCCTTCGTCCCGATCAGCGCGTTGCACGGCGACAACGTCGTACACCGCTCGGAGAACATGCCGTGGTACGAGGGTTCCTCACTGCTGCACCACCTCGAGGACGTCTACATCGCGAGTGACCGCAACCTGATCGACGTACGGTTCCCGGTGCAGTACGTCATCCGGCCGCAGTCCTCCGCCCACCCCGACTACCGCGGGTACGCCGGGCTGGTCGCCGGCGGGGTGCTGAAGCCGGGCGACGACGTGATCGTGCTGCCGAGCGGACTTCGCTCGACGATCGAGTCGATCGACACCGCCGACGGACCGATCGACGAAGCCTTTCCGCCGATGTCGGTGACCGTGCGGCTGGCCGACGACATCGACATCTCACGCGGCGACATGATCTGCCGGCCGCACAACCAGCCGCGGTCGAGCCAGGACGTCGACGCGATGGTGTGCTGGCTGACCGACGAGCCGTTGCGGGTGCGGGGCATGTACGCCGTGAAGCACACGACGCGGTCCGCTCGCGCGCAGGTCCGTGCCATCGACTACCGGATCGACGTGAACACCTTGCATCGTGACGAGACGGCTGAGACGTTGTCGCTCAACGAGATCGGGCGGATCCGGCTTCGTACCACGCAGCCGTTGTTCGTCGACGAGTATCGGCGCAATCGCACCACCGGCTCGTTCCTGATCATCGACGAGGCGAGCGGCGCCACCGTCGGCGCCGCAATGGTGCTCTGACTTGATCCAGGTGTCGGGCGGAGCCGGCGTTGCGATCGCTACGTCGGCTGGGGCCGAGTCGCTTCGCTGGACTCGACCCACGCCTCCTTCGCGACCGCAACGCCGGCTCTGCTGCCCGGCCCGGCTCGGAGCGCGACGGTGAGTCCTCAGCGCAGCGATGGGGAGCTGGCGCGGGACTTTGCGACCAGTGCCGGCGAGTTGTTGCTGGCGTTGCGGGCGGAGTTCGGGTTCGACGATCCGTGGGTGCTTCGCGATGCCGGCGACTCACGGTCCAACGTGCACCTGCTCGAGCGTCTTGCCGAGGCACGACCGGACGACATCGTGCTGTCGGAGGAGTCGGCGGACGATCCACGTCGCCTCGATGCGGAGCGGGTGTGGATCATCGATCCGCTCGACGGGACGACCGAGTTCGGCGAAGAGGGACGCACCGACTGGGCCGTCCATGTGGCGTTGTGGGTCCGGGGGGCGGGCCTGGTCGACGGGGCGGTGGCGCTGCCGGCGCGCGGCATGACGTTGTCGACCGCGGATCCGTTGCCCGAGTTGCATGCGCCGTCAGCGCGGCCGAGGCTGGCGGTCAGCCGGACCCGCCGGCCGGGCTGGGTGGTCGAGGTCGCCGACCGGGTCGGCGGGGAGCTCACGCCGATCGGCAGCGCCGGCATGAAGGCGATGTCGATCCTGCTCGGCGAAGCCGATGCGTACATGCACAGCGGGCCGATGAAGGAGTGGGACTCGGCGGCCCCCGTGGTAGTCGCGGCCAAGGCTGGTCTCGCGGTCAGCGACCTCGCGGGTGAGGCGCTGGTGTTCAACAAGCCCTCGCGGCTGACCGACCGCCTGCTGATCTGCCACCCTTCGCTGCGCGACCCCCTCCTCGACGCCGTCACCCACGTCACCGTCTAGCTCGCTCCCAAGCAATGTCACATTGCCCCCACGAAGTGGGGGGCAATGTGACAGCACCCCCCGATTCGGCTGGGCAATGTGACATTGCTTGGGACGGTTAGTGGGGGATCAGGGCGGCGATCTGGTTGACCGCGTCGCTCAGTGAGACGACGGTCGTGTCGATCGTCAGGGTGGCATCGAGCGGCGGCTCGTAGGGGTCGTCGATGCCGGTGAAGCCGGTGATCTCGCCCGCCCGGGCCTTCGCGTAGAGGCCCTTCACGTCGCGGCGCTCGCACTCCTCGAGCGGCGTCGAGATCCACACCAGTACGAACGACCCGGGCCCGCCGGCCGCCTCGACGGTCCGGCGGACCCACTGCCGGGTCTCGTCGTATGGCGCGATCGGGGCACATACGGCGAGACCGCCGTGCTTGGTGACCTCGGCTGCGACCCAGCCGATCCGGCGAATGTTGAGGTCGCGGTCTTCGCGCGAGAAGCCGAGACCGCGCGAGAGGTGGGTGCGCACGACATCGCCGTCGAGCAACGTGACGCTACGGTCGGCCGCCAGCCGCTTGACCAGGGCGCGCGCGATGGTCGACTTGCCGGAGCCGGACAGGCCGGTGAGCAGCACGGTCCGGCCGTCGCCGATGGCCTGCGGCTCGGTCTCGACGTCGACGAGCGGGCCCGACGAGTACGCCGCGGCGAGCTCGGCGGCACGCGCGTCGGCCTCGGTCGGGGGGATCGGGACGGTCACCACCTCCGACGCCGTCGCCGACCAACGCTGTGCCCACGCGATGTGCCGGGCGTCGTCGAGTCGCACCCCCGCGGAGGCGAGCAGCAACAACGCGCCGTCGGGCAGTGCTGCGATCGGGAGACGCCCGTCGGTCGCGACGACGACCGACCGCGAGCTGTTGACCTCGTCCGGGCGACGCCACGACGGTGGCTGAAGCGGCATGATCGCCACCGCGTCCCGCCGGGCGAGCGGAGTGCCCTCCTCGTCGACGTACACATCGCCGTCCGATCCGGCCAACCCGTCCGGACCTGCGAGGCCGACCAGGACCTGGTCGAGCCGCGCTCGCTCGGCCACGTCGAGGGTGATCTGAGACATGGCCCGGAGGGTAGCCCGCGACCTGGCTGGCACACTGCCTTTGTGGACTTCTCCCTCACCGACGAGCAGAAGGCGTTCCGACGCAGCGTCTACGACTGGGCGGCGGCCACGGTCGCTCCCGGCGCCGCGGATCGCGACCGGGACGGCCGATGGGACCCCGAGGTCTGGAAGTCCTTCGCCGCGCAGGGCCTCGCCGGGCTGCCGATCCCCGAGGAGTACGGCGGCGCCGGCGCCTCGATCATGGACTGCCTGATCGCCAACGAGGCGATCGGCGAGGCCGGCCATGACGGTGGTTTCAACCTCTCGCTCGGCGCGCATTGGGTGATCGGTTCCGTGCCGATCTGGCTGCACGGCACCGAGGAACAGAAGCGTCGCTGGCTGCCCGGACTCACCGACGGCTCGATGATCGGGGCCTGGGCTTCGACCGAGCCCGAGGCCGGCTCCGACGCCGGCGGCCTGCTCACGACGGCCGTACCCGATGGTGACAACTGGGTCCTCAACGGCACCAAGATCTTCATCACCAACGGACCGATCGCCGACGTCTGCACGGTGCTGGCCAAGACGGGTGACAAGGGTGCGAGCGCGTTCATCGTCGACACCGGCAATCCCGGGTTCCAGGTCGGCCGCGAGCTCGACAAGATGGGCTGCCGGTCCTCGCCCACCGCCGAGATCGCGTTGGTCGACTGCCGGGTGCCCGGCGATGCGCTGCTCGGCGCCGAGGGCGCGGCGTTGTGGCAGATCGCCTTCGAGTGCTTCGACTGGGAGCGCACCGTGATGATGGGCGGGGCGCTCGGCGGGATGCAGAGCACGCTCGACGCCTCGGTCGCCTATGCCAAGGACCGCAAGCAGTTCGGCCGGCCGATCGCGTCGTTCCAGGCGATCGCGCACAAGCTGGCCGAGATGAAGGTCCGCCTCGAGGCCTGCCGCACCGCGGTCTACCGCGCGGCGTACCTCAAGCAGACCGGTGCCGAGCACCAGATGGAAGCCTCGATCGCGAAATACCTGGTCGGGGAGATGAGCGTTCAGAACGCGCTCGACGCGATCCAGATCCACGGCGGCTACGGCTACTTGCGCGACTTCGGAGTCGAGCGAGCACTGCGGGACGCCAAGCTCGGCTCGATCGGCGGCGGCACGTCGGAGATCCAGAAGATGATCATCAGCCGGCTGCTGCTCGGTGAGCGATGAGGTTGCCGCGATGACCCCCGCCGACCCCGCCAGGGCCCTCGACTTCCTGATCGGCACCTGGCGCGGTGAGGGAGTCGGCGCGGTGCCGGGCGGCGACGGCCCGGACTATCCGTACGCCGAAGTGCTCCGGATCCACGACGACGGCTCGTCCTGGCTGGCCTACACCTCGCACCTCGTCACGGTCGACGACGGCAGCTGGCTGCACTCGGAGTCCGGGTGGTGGCGCCCGCAGCCGCCGGCCGAGGACGGCTCGATCTCGGTTGAGCTGGTCGTGACCCGCCCGAGCGGGGTGACCGAGGTCCTGATCGGAGCGCTCAAAGCGGGGCCGGCCGGCCCGCAGGTCGAGCTGGTCAGCGACGTCGTGGCCCGAACCCCGAGCGCCCCGCCGATCACCGCCGATCGGCGGTTGTACGCCGTACGCGCCGGGAAGCTCATGTATGCGATCGACCTGGCCGCCGGCGACACCGGCTTGGTGCCGCATCTCGCCGCGGCGCTTGACCGCAGTACCGACTGAAACGGTCGCGCCGCAGGGGCCTCGCCGACGTGGCACCGCTGCCCTCTTGTCCGGTCGGGGTGAGTGTGCAAGCCTCGGCCGCATCCAACCGGTCGGCCGACAGGCGACGGCTCGTGCCGCCCATCAATGGAACTGCGGGGAGGATCCGACGTGTCCAGTGCATTGATCTTGGAGTTCGACGGCGTCAACGAGGAGCAGTACAACGCCGTCAACGCCTTGCTAGGGATCGATCCGACCACGAACGAGGGTGACTGGCCGCCCGGCCTGCTGGCGCACACCGGCGCCGTGACCGAGGACAACGCCTTGATCGTCTTCGAGATCTGGGACTCCCAGGCCTCGCAGGAGGCCTTCATGGCGCAGCGGCTCGGCCCGGCGCTGGGCCAGGCCGGAGTCCCCGAGCCGACCCGCGCGGAATGGCGGTCAGTGATCGGTCACCACGTCGGCTGAGCCTCAGATGCAGCGGGGTGAGCCTGGATTGCCCGGATTGATGCGGTTAGCGGGTTCAAGGCCCCCGGGGGGCTGTGCCGAAACTGCTGATAGCGGAAGTTGACAGCGAGGCCCCTGACGGAGGTGTGACGTGCGGTCATGCGTGCTCAGACCGCGGATGCTCCGGCTCGGCGTGGCAGCGACAACGCTCGCCCTGGCGCTGACCGCGGTGGTTGCGTCGCCCGTAGCGCACGCCGCGGGCTCGCGGAAGGCGCCCGTCACCACCTGCGCGGTGCTCGGCCAGGGTGCGACCGGAGCCGCGGTGCGATCGATTCAGACCGCGATCGGCCACCCGGTCAACGGCAACTTCGGCAAGGGCACCGTCAAGGCATTGCAGGCCTGGCAGCGGGCGCACTCGCTGCCGGCGACCGGCGCGGTTGATGCAGCGACCTGGGCGGCGTTGCCGGCTACGACCGCCGAGGCGGCCTGCGGGTCGCGGGTGCTCGGCACCGGCGTCCGGTTGACCTGCGCGCGGCTGTCCACCGGCGCGGAGGGTCTTGCGGTCGAGGTCTTGCAGCGAATGGTCGGCACCGCGGTCAACGGGGTCTTCGGCGGCCCGACCACCGACGCGGTCGAGATGGTCCAGAAGGCGGCGCGCCTGCCGGTGACCGGCATCACCTCGCCGGCGACGTGGAAGGCACTCACGTTGTTCGGTACGCCGGAGTGCTCGACCGCGAGCTCGATCCTGCCGAGCCAGACCGCGGACGCGCGCGCCCAGGCGAGGATTCGCAAGAAGGTCGTGACGCTCGCGGCCGAGCTGGTGAAGCGACCCGGCACGACCAAGAACCCGGTCGCGTTGCAGGCGATGGCCTTCGCCCACAAGCAGCTCGGCAAGCCCTACATCTGGGGTGGCACCGGCCCGAAGGGCTACGACTGCTCAGGCCTGCAGATGACGTCGTACCTGCATGCCGGGCTGACCATCCCGCGGACGGCGGCCGAACAGTACGCCGGCGCCGGCAAGCTGGTGCCCTTGAACGAGGCCCAGCAAGGCGACCTGCTCTTCTACGCCAGCGATGTCAGCAAGCCCTCGACGGCCTACCACGTGGCGATGTATGTCGGCGGGGGCGACCTGCTCGACTCCCCCCAGACCGGCGAGAACGTCCAGGTCGTGCCGATGTGGACGACCGACCTGCTGCCCCAGGTGGTCCGCCCGGTGGCCGGACTGGCGCTGCCGGTCAAGTTGGGCGACCAGGGCTTCACGGTGACCCAACTCCAGCTCGACCTCAACCGGCGCGGCGCATCGCTGACCGTCGACGGCGGTTTCGGCGCGGCAACCAAGGCCGCGGTCATCGCCTGGCAGCAGGCGCACAAGCTCACGGCGACCGGCGTCGTCGACGTGGCCACCTGGCTCTCGCTGAAGTAGGCAGCCCGGGCTTTGGACATCGAAGCGCCGCACATGAGACTGCCCGCGGGCTCAACACATTGAAGTGCCGCCCGTGAAAGTGCCCCCGGGCTCTGCACATTGAAGTGCCGCCCATGAAAGTGCCCCCGGGCATTAACCGGTCGCTCACTGTGTGAGCGCGGTTGCCGGCTGGACGGGCCGGCTGCCCGGGGGCGCAGTAACCGTCGAGGGATTTGCCGGACGCCGTGCGTCCGAGCTTGTCTCACAACGAGTCCGAAGACGGCGTCTAGCGGACGGTCACCTCACGAGTCCAACGTGTACTCAAAGTGTGGACCACCTCCTTTCTCGTGTGGGGGAAGCCTAAGCCTTCCGCGCCGGAATGCCGATGCATTTACCGAACGGAAACCTGTCCCGGACGTCGCCGCGACCCCGCGCGCACGGGCGTGGTCAAGGCCCGGCTTGGGATAGGGGCTGACAGGCGATTGAACGCGCCCTAACCTGGAGCGGCTCCTTTGAGAATGTGGGGACAACGCGTGACGCTGGCTGCCGAAAGCGGCTCGGCCGCGCCCGATTTGACCCCCGCTGTTCGGAACCTGCTCCAACGTGAGACTGGTGAGCGACAGCGGCCGGTCGACATCTGGCAGCGCCGTTATCTCGCGATGGTCGTTGCGGTCGATTTCCTCATCATTCTCGGCAGCATGCTGCTTGCGTTGTACGTCCGGTTTGGCAGTGCCGATGACCACGTGAGTGGTCTGTCCTATCCGATGCTCTCAGTGCTGCTCGTACCGGTCTGGATCGGCGCGCTGGTGATTGCGCGCGCCTATGAGATGCCCTTCCTCGGCACCGGTGCCGACGAGTTCAAGCGGGTGAGCGGTGCGTCACTTCGCCTGATGGCGGTGCTGGCAGTGGTCGCCTACACCTTCAAGATCGACCTGGCCCGGGGCTACGTCGCGATCGCGCTTCCGGTCGGCACCGCCTTGCTCCTCTTCGGCCGGTACGCCCAGCGCCGTTGGCTGCATGCCCGACGGCGCAAAGGCGGCTATATGCACCGGGTGCTCGTGGTCGGGGGCGTCGAGGGGATTCGTGACCTCGCCGATCAGCTCAGCCACGACCCGTACGTTGGATACACCCTCGTGGGCGCGTGCATGCCGACCTCGAGCGAGGCGCTCGTCGTCCCAGACCTTCCGGTGCTTGGCTCGTTGACCCAGGTGCTGACTGCAGTGGCCGAGGCCGGTGCAGACACGGTCGCCGTCGCCTCCGGGCCGGGCATGTCGCCTGCGGTGTTGCGGCGGCTGTCGTGGGAGCTCGAGAGCACCGGCGTCTCCTTGATCGCCGCGCCCGCGCTGCTCGACGTGGCCGGGCCGCGGATCAGCGTTCGCCCGGTGGCCGGCCTGCCCCTTCTGCACGTCGAGGAGCCGGAGCTGTCCGGCCCGCGCCAGCTGCTGAAGGCGACCGTCGAGTGGCTGTGCGCGACCGCGGCGTTCCTGCTCGTGCTGCCGCTGTTGATCATGCTGGCGATCATCGTGCGGATCGACAGCCACGGTGCGCCGTTGTTCCGCCAGACCAGGGTCGGGAAGAACGGCCGGGAGTTCACCGTCTACAAGATCCGGACGATGCGGGCCGATGCGGAGTCGTTGCTCGACTCATTGCGCGAGCAGAACGAGCTGGCCGATGGGCTGCTGTTCAAGATCCGCGAGGACCCACGCGTCACGCGGGTGGGTCGGCTGCTGCGCAAGTGGTCGCTCGACGAAGTGCCCCAGCTTTGGAACGTCGTCCGGGGCGACATGGCCTTGGTCGGGCCGCGCCCACCGCTGCCGGGCGAGGTCGCACAGTACGGCACCGAGGTGGCCCGCCGGCTGCTGGTCCGGCCCGGAATCACCGGGCTGTGGCAGGTGTCCGGCCGGTCCAACCTGAGTTGGGACGACAGCGTCCGGCTTGATCTCTACTACGTGGAGAACTGGTCGTTCGCGCTCGACGCGATGATCATCTGGAAGACGCTGTTCGCCATCGTTCGCAACGACGGCGCCTACTAGCTCACCCGCCCCCGGGCCGAACCCCACGCATGGGCCACCGGTGTGGCTATCGCCCCACGCATGGGCCACCGGTGTGGCTATCGCCCCACGCTATGGGCCACCGGTGTGGCTATCGCCCCACGCTATGGGCCACCGGTGTGGCTATCGCCCCACCTATGGGCCACCGGTGTGGCTATCGCCCCACCTCATGGGCTACCGGTGTGGCTATCGCCCCACCCATGGGCCATTGGTGGGGTCGGTCAGCCGGGCCGGTCGGTCAGCCGGTCAGGCCGCTGGCGAGCGCTTCGTGGAGGGCGTCGCGCCATGGCGGCAGTCCGGGAAGCCCGGCCGCCAGCCACTTGCGGTTGGACAGCACCGAGTACGCCGGCCGCGGCGCGCGCCGGGGAAACTCGGCGGTGGTCGTGGGCGTGATCCGGGCCGGATCGAGCCCGAGCTCACTGAAGATCGCACCGGCCAGGCCGTACCACGAGGTCTGGCCCGCGCCGGAGCAGTGCCAGATCCCGGGCTCGACCGGGGCGAGGCCGAGCGCGACCAGTGCGGCCGCCAACTGGTAGGACCAGGTGGGCGAGCCGATCTGGTCGTCGACGACGCGAAGCGTTTCCTGCTCGCGCGCGAGCCGCGCGATCGTCTTCACGAAGTTCGAGCCGGTGGCGCCGTACACCCAGGCGGTCCGTACGACGTGCGCGTCACCGCCGGCGGCGACAGTGGCTCGTTCGCCAGCCAGTTTCGACCGGCCATACGCCGAGCCCGGATCGGTCGGGTGGTCGACCTCGTACGGCATCGTGGCATCGCCCGCGAAAACGTAGTCGGTTGAGACCTGGATGAAGCGCGCCCGATGTGCCGCGCACCACCGGGCCAGGTTGCCCGGCGCCTCGCCGTTTACCACGGTGGCAGCGGACTCGTCGGCCTCCGCAGCGTCGACCGCCGTGTAGGCCGCGCAGTTGACGACGACGGTGGGCGCCACGGCCGAAAGCGTCACCTCGACCGCGTCAGGGTCGGCGATGTCGAAGGTGGCTCGGTCGAAACCGCGTGCATCCGCTTCCTGAGCACCGAGCACCGCCATGACGTCGGTGCCGAGCTGCCCACCGGCCCCGGTAACCAGCCAGCGGGTCACGAGACCACGTGTTTGAGCGGACGCCACCACGCCTCGTTGTCGCGGTACCACTGCACGGTGGCGGCCAGCCCGGCGTCGAAGTTCGTCCGTGGCGAGTAGCCCAGCTCTTCGTGCAGCTTCGTGTCGTCCAGGGAGTAACGGCGATCGTGGCCCTTGCGGTCCTCGACCGGCTCCACCGACGACCAGTCCCGGTCGCAGGCGGTGAGGAGCCGCTCGGTCAGCTCGCGGTTGGTCAGCTCGACTCCGCCGGCGATGTTGTAGGTCTCGCCGGTGCGGCCACCTTCGAGCACGAGAGCGATGCCCCGGCAGTGGTCGTCGACGTGCAGCCAGTCGCGGATGTTGAGCCCGTCGCCGTACAACGGCACGGACAGCCCGTCGAGCAGGTTGGTGACGAACAGCGGGATGACCTTTTCGGGGAACTGGTACGGCCCGTAGTTGTTCGTGCAGCGAGTGATCACGACATCAAGCGCGTGGGTCACGACGTAGGAGCGGGCGATCAGGTCACCGCCGGCTTTCGCCGCCGAGTACGGCGAATTGGGCTCGAGTCGGTCGGACTCGCGGAACGCCCCCGAGGCGATCGAGCCGTAGACCTCGTCGGTCGAGACCTGAAGCACCCGGGGAGTGCCCGCGCGCAAGCAGGCATCGAGCAGGGTCTGGACGCCGACCACGTTGGTCGTGACGAAGTCCGCGGCACCGGCGATCGACCGGTCGACGTGGGACTCGGCCGCGAAGTTCAGCACCGCATCGTGGCCGGGAAGCACCTCGTCGAGCAGCCCCGAGTCGAGGATGTCGCCCTTGACGAAGGTGAAGCGCGGATTGTCGGCGACGGACGCGAGATTGGCCAGGTTGCCGGCGTACGTCAGCTTGTCGTAGACGGTCACCCCGGCGCCGCGATAAGCCGGGTAGTCGTCGGCAAGCAGGGCCCGCACGAAGTGCGACCCGATGAAACCGGCGCCGCCAGTGACGAGAAGTCGCACGTCGAAAGGGTATGTGACGCCGGACTTGGATACGGTCATCGTCTGATGAAAGGGATCGTTCTCGCCGGTGGCACCGGCTCACGGCTCTGGCCGATCACCCGGGCGCTGTCGAAGCAGCTGCTCCCGGTCTATGACAAGCCGATGGTCTATTACCCGCTTGCGACGCTGATGATGGCCGGCATCCGGGAGGTCCTCGTCATCACCACGCCGGAGGACGCCGAGCAGTTCCGGCGGCTGCTGCGCGACGGCTCGGACTTCGGCATCGAGGTGACCTACGCCGTGCAACCCGAGCCGAAGGGGTTGGCGCAGGCGTTCACGATCGGTGCGGACTTCATCGGAACCGAGCCGGTCGCGCTGGTCCTCGGGGACAACATCTTCTACGGATCGGGCCTCGGCTCGCAGCTCGCCAGGCTGGCCGGTCTGGACGGCGGCCACATCTTCGCCTACCAGGTCGCGACGCCGTCGGACTACGGCGTGGTCGAGTTCGACCCGCAAGGCCAGGTGGTCTCGATCGAGGAGAAGCCTCAGCAGCCCCGGAGCTCATACGCCGTCCCCGGGCTCTACTTCTATTCGGCCGACGTCGTGGAGATCGCCGGCTCTCTGAAGCCGAGCGCACGCGGCGAGATCGAGATCACGGCCGTGAACGACGCTTACCTTCGGCAAGGGCGGCTGCACGTCAGCGTGCTTCCGCGGGGCACCGCCTGGCTCGACACCGGAACGTTCGCGAGCCTCGTCCAGGCGTCGGAGTTCGTACGGGTGGTCGAGGAGCGGCAGGGCCTCAAGATCGGCTGTCCGGAGGAGATCGCCTGGCGCAACGGCTGGCTCACCGACGACGAGCTCCGCGCCCACGGCCACGCACTGGCCAAGAGCGGGTACGGCGACTACCTGCTGTCGTTGGTGTCGGCCGGCGACGATCGGGTCCGATGAAGGTCGAGCCGCTCTCGATCCCGGGCGCGTGGGTCTGCTCGCCGACGGCGCATGCGGACGACCGGGGGTCGTTCGCCGAGTGGTTTCGCGCCGATCTGCTGGCCGCGGCCAGCGGCCGACAGTTCGACATCATCCAGGCCAACCACTCGGTGTCCCGCGCGGGAGTGGTGCGGGGTGTGCACTTCGCCGATGTCCCGCCCGGGCAGGCGAAGTACGTCTATTGCCCGGTCGGCGCCTTCCTCGACATCGTCGTCGACCTCCGGGTCGGGTCTCCGACGTTCGGGGCAGTGGACACGGTTCACCTCGACAGCGTTCACCGCCAGGCAGTGTTCATCTCCGAGGGTCTTGGGCACGTCCTGTGCAGCTTGCAGGACGGGAGCTCGGCGACGTACCTGGTGTCGACGGCGTACGACCCCGCCGCGGAGCACGCCATTTCCCCTGCAGATCCCGCTCTCGGGCTGCCGCTACCCGGACCCGTCGACGAGCTGTTGATGTCGGACAAGGATCGCGAAGCGCCAACCCTCGAACAGGCGATCAAGGTGGGCATGTTGCCGCGCTACGAAGCATGTCTGGCCAGGTACGACGACCTTCGTTAGCCGATCGGCGGACAACGTCACTCGGTCGCCGCAGCGGCGTTGCGCCGTACGGCCGTTTCGATCACCCGGATGCCGCTCGATACGAATGATGTGAGTGAGCCGAGTGGGCCAAGGTCGCGGCAGAGCGTCGCGATGCGACTACTCGCCGCAGGTGTTCCACTCTCGCTGTTGATCGACCTGACCGCGCCGAACGGCCCGGACAGCACCGGCATCATCGCGTCCGAACGACCGGACTCGAGTCGCGCGGTGCAGTAGCTGGCGGCTCAGCACAGCAATGGGCCGCCTTGTCGCGGACCGTCCTTTACCGGCAACATGTTCGCCTTCACGTACGGGATGTCGATGTCCTCGTGCACCTGTGACGGGTAGTACGTCGTGAGGTGGCTCATCTGCCACCGTGTGCGCAGCGTCGGGATGGCCGGGCGCAGCGAAGCCTGAGTGAGGTACATGAAGCTGTTCTCGTTGTAGAACGCGACATGACTCGGATCCTGGAAGGCGCCTCGCCCATCGGTGCTCGCGGTGTCGGTCAGCAACACCGCGGCGTGCGCCATCGCGCGGTGCGTTTCGTTGAGGAATTGCGCGCGGTCGGGGATCCGCTGCAGGATGTCGATCGCCTTGATCACGCCAATGGCACTGTCGGGCACGTCGAACCGGGGGTTGAGCGGGTCGATCATGATCCGGACGAAGCGCTCGTCGAGATCGATCTCGCCGATGTTGGTCGGAGTGGTTAGCGCCAGACAGGCGAGCCCGTTGCGGCGGGCCCAGGCCAGCGCCATCGACTCGATGTGCTCGCGGTAGAGCTCGACCGTGCCTTCCTGGATCTCGGCGTTGATGGTCGACTCGGACTGGGTGTTTCGTCGGTGGATCCGCTGAAGATAGAGACAGCGCGGGATGTGGACGAAGTCGCCGATCTCGAACAGCCGGATCATCAGCTCCTGGTCGTCGAGAACGGTCAGTGACTGGTCGTACCCGCCCACCTTGTCGTAGGCCTCTCGGCGACACGCACGGACATGGTTAGGCGCGTACCAGATGTAGCCCACGTTGTGCGGCGTCGCCGCCATCGCATGGCAGCGCAGGTACGACGTCCCGCCGATCGCCTCGGAGGTGTACTCCCAGCCGTTCACGAGGTTCCATCGGTCGTGGTTCGGCGAGCCGTCGTCGTTGATCTGGGCGAAGTCGGAGAACACGAGGGCGGCGCCCGGGTTGGTCATGAGCGCGTCGACGACATCGGCGAGCGCGGTGGGAAGCAGCCGGTCGTCATGGTCGAGCTCGACCAGGATGTCCCCGCTCGCGAGCTCGCATGCCGCCCGCTTGGCGGCACCGACCCCGCGGATCCGCCCGACCGCATGCTCGACCCGGACCCGGGGATCCGGCTCGGGCGGCGCCCAGGTCGCGACCTTTCCGTTGAGCAGCACGATCCATTCCCAGTCCGGGAAGGACTGCGCGACCAAGCTGCGGAAGCAGTCGTCGAGGAACCTCGAGTTGTGCGTGGGGGTGAAGACGGAGACGCGTGGCATGCCGGGCTCAGGAGGCCGAAGTCGTCGGCGTCGACGACGTGGTCGCGCCGGACGACGGGGAGGACGAGTTGGACGCGGTCGCGTTCTGCACGAGGTGCTGGAGGTGTTTCGGGATCTGGGCGAGCAGCGACGAGTCCTGGCTGACCGCGATGCCGAGATCGTGGAGGCCTTGCTGGCGTTGGCCGTGGGCGAACTCGAGCAGCCCGAGGTTCAGCGCCGCCGTCGGTGCAACGGGTTGAAGCGCGAGGACCTGGCGGTAGGTGGAGATCGCCAACGCCGGATCGGACTTCGCATAGATAGTGGCCTCGTTGTAGAGCGCCGGCACGTACTTGGGATTGGCGGTCAGCGCCGCGCCGTAGTCCGCTAGGGCGCCGGTGTCGTCACCCGCCTGCTGGGCGATGACGCCAAGGTCGTAGTGCGCGTAGTAGTTGTCCGGCTGGGCCTGGACGACCTGCTCATAGAGCTGTTTCGCCGCGTTGAGCTTGCCCTGCTGTTGGAGTTGGATGGCCGCCGCCAGCAGGTTGCCCGGGCTCGCCTTCTGCCCGCCACTGCTGTTGCCGCCACAGCCGCTCGCCAGCGCAAAGAGCGCGGCCGCGACGACGGCGTACGCGGCGGTTCGACGGCGGGGGGCGGTGGCTGGGCCTGGATGGCGAAGCACGGGCGATCTCCTGTCGCTGTGGACGTCACGGGGACGCCGTTTGACTCCATGGGACAGCTCGGGGAAGTCGCTAGGTCAGACACGAACTCGGTGTGGTCGTCGGTGACGCAACGGGAGGAATCGCCCACCTTGATAGCCGTGTTGTTCCCAGCCGAAACACTACCGCCGTGCTTTGATGCCCGTGCGGCACACGACGGTGTCGCCCTCGGGATCTAGGGGCAGTTGTGGCAGCAACGAGCGCGCGCGGGTCAACTCGTCGGAAGAAGATCGGGGCCGTCGGTGCCGCGGCAGTAGCCGTGACAGGTGCCGCAGGAGCGTGGATCGGTACGGCGAACGCGTCGATTCCGGCCGCCAACGGCAAGATCTACGGCTGTTACAGCCTCAAGGGCGGCGACGTCCACGTCTATGCCAAGGGGCACCGCAAGCACGGCTGCCCCAAGAACTTCGTAAACCTGACCTGGAACGTGAGAGGCCCCAAGGGGGCCAAGGGGGCCAAGGGTGCGAAGGGCGCCACCGGCGCTCAAGGCGTGGCGGGATCCAACGGCGCCCAGGGCGCGGCCGGTGCCCAGGGCGGCGCCGGACCACAGGGCGCAGCCGGCCCGCAGGGTGTCGCTGGGCCTCAGGGCGCGATGGGCGCGCAGGGCAACGACGGCGCCCAGGGCGCAACCGGCGCTCAGGGGAACGACGGCGCCCAGGGCGCAACTGGCGCGCAGGGCAACGACGGCGGCCAGGGTGCGCAGGGCAACGACGGCGCTCAGGGTGCGCAGGGCAACGACGGCGCTCAGGGTGCGCAGGGCAACGACGGCGCTCAGGGTGCGCAGGGCAACGACGGCGCTCAGGGTGCGCAGGGCAACGACGGCGCTCAGGGCGCGCAGGGCAACGACGGCGGCCAGGGCGCGCAGGGTAACGATGGTGCGCAGGGCGCCCAGGGCAACGACGGCGCTCAGGGCGCGCAGGGCAACGACGGTGCGCAGGGCGCCCAGGGCAACGACGGCGGCCAGGGTGCACAAGGCAACGACGGTGCGCAGGGTGCACAAGGCAACGACGGTGCGCAAGGCGCCCAAGGCAACGACGGCGCTCAGGGCGCGCAGGGCAACGACGGTGCGCAAGGCGCCCAAGGCAACGACGGCGGCCAGGGTGCACAAGGCAACGACGGTGCGCAGGGTGCACAAGGCAACGACGGTGCGCAGGGCGCCCAGGGCAACGACGGCGGCCAGGGTGCTCAGGGCAACGACGGCGCGCAGGGTGCTCAGGGCTTCCAAGGTCCAGCCGGGCCGCAGGGCTTCCAAGGTCCAGCCGGCCCGCAGGGCAACAACGGCTCCAACGGCTCGCAAGGCAACCAGGGCCCGCAGGGTCACCAGGGCTCCCAGGGAGCCAAGGGCGACATGGGCAACACCGGCTTCCAGGGCTTCCAGGGCCGGCAGGGCTTCCAGGGCGCCGCGGGTCCACAGGGCGCCACGGGTGCACAGGGCGCCCAGGGTGCGACCGGTGCGCAGGGTGGTGTCGGCGCCGTGGTCGTCCAGACCTCGTCGGCGATCGCCGTCGCGGGCAACGGGAGCGCGTCCGGCATCGCGACCTGCCCCTCCGGCACGCCGATCGCGACGGGTGGCGGCTGGCAGGCCGACAGCTCGAGCATCCACGGCAGTTCGTCCTTCCCGGTCGGCAGCGACACCTCGGTGACGCCAGGTGGCTGGCAGGTCCTGGGTGCGAACACCTCCGGCACGGCGCACAACTTCACCGTCTATGTGATCTGCGCGACGTAGACGTAGCCGGCTCCTCAGAAGCGGCGGTCCGGGTGTCCGGTCCGCCGCTTCTGTCGTATGGGCATGATGTGGGCTGACAGTCGACGATGACGCGGCGCGCGCCGACCGCGAAGGGAGACCTGGTGAGCCTCGAACGGCCACGTGTCAGCGTGTTCACCCCGAGCCATCGCAACACCTATCTCGACGAGTGCCTCGACTCGATGCTCAAGCAGACGTTCGAGGACTGGGAGTGGGTGGTCCTGCTCAACGGCGGCGCCCGCTGGCGGCCGGCTCAGGACGACCCCCGGGTGCGGGTTATCGTGGCCGATGATGTCGGCGGCATCGGCGCGCTCAAGCGGCACGCCTGCCTGATTGCTCGCGGGGAGTTCCTCGTCGAGCTCGACCACGACGACCTGTTGGCTTCGCAGGCGCTCGAGCGGATCGTCGAGGCCTTCGACGCCCGACCCGACGTCGGACTTGTCTTCAGCCAATGTGCGCAGATCCTCGACGACGGCAGCCGCGACGACTCGCGGTTCAACGAGGTGCATGGCTGGACCTACCGGGAGGCGACGGTCGACGGCCGGTCGGTCATGCAGACGGATTCGATGGAGGCGTCGCCCCACAACGTGAGCTACATCTGGTACGCGCCCAACCATGTCCGGGCCTTTCGACGTACGACGTACGACGATGCCGGTGGCTACGACGTCGACCGGGCGATCCTGGACGACCAGGACCTGATGTGCCGGATGTATCAGCAGGCGGAGTTCTACCTGATCGACGAATGCCTGTATTTGCAGCGGATGCACCATCGCAACACCCAGCGTGGGGCCGAGACCAACGCGACCATCCAGCGCGAGACGGTTGCGCTGTATGACCGCTACATCCAGCCGAGCGCCCTGGCGTGGGCCAAGCGGGCCGGCCTGGCCTGTCTGGACCTGGGTGCGGCGCACAACAAACCGCCGGGCTATCTCGGGGTCGATCAGTACGACGGGCCGGACGTCGACATCGTCGGCGACGTGATGAACGGGATCCCGCTTCCCGATTCGAGTGTCGGCGTGATCCGCGCGGTCGACTTCCTCGAGCACGTGCCGGACAAGATCGCGATCTTCAACGAGCTCTACCGACTGCTCGCGCATGGCGGGATGTTGCTGTCGTTGACACCGAGCACCGACGGTCGTGGCGCGTTTCAGGATCCGACCCATGTCGCGTTCTATAACGAGAACAGTTTTTGGTATTTCACCGACCGGAGCTATTCGGCGTTCGTGCCTCCGATCAAGTGCCGGTTCCAGGTCAGCCGGATTTCCACGATCTTCCCCTCGGATTGGCATCAGCAGTACAACATCAGCTATGTCAACGCGAACCTGATTGCCATCAAGGATGGTCCGCGGCAGGGCGGCCCGCTGTTGATCTGAGTCCTTGATCGCATGGCCTTTGCCGCTCGAGGTGCCGGCCCCGATCCGGTGCCGATTCAGTGCCTTCGGCCGGATGTGCTTACATTGGCGGCGCGACGCGCCCGGCTCCCGCGGGTCCTCTCATCAATTCCCCTCATTGAGAGCGCGGGATAGCCATGTCAACCTTGTCATCGAACAATCGGCGGACGAAACTGTGCGCCGCCGGCGCCGCTGCAGTTGCCGCATCGGGATTCGCCGCGGCCTTGATCGGTACGGCGAATGCCTCGATTCCGGCCGCGAACGGAAAGATCTACGCCTGCTTCAGCCCGAAGGTCGGCGACCTGCACGTCTACAGCAGGTCGCATCGGGCCAAGGGCTGCCCTCCAGGGTTCAAGAACCTGGTCTGGAGCGTCAAGGGAACGCGAGGAGCCAAGGGTGCTCGAGGAGCCAAGGGTGCCCAGGGACTCAAGGGCACCCGAGGTACCAAAGGCGCGCACGGCGCCCAGGGCGCGCAAGGAGGTCAGGGTGCGCAAGGCAGCGCAGGCGCCCAGGGAGCGCAAGGTGCGCAAGGCTCACAAGGCAGCGCAGGCGCCCAGGGAGCGCAAGGCGCCCAAGGGAGCGCGGGCGCGCAGGGTGGCCAGGGACCGCAAGGGTCCCAAGGAGCTCAAGGTGCTCCAGGGCGTCGACGGATGCGTCCGGCGACCTTCTCGTATCGATCGACGGAAGCAGCGGCGCAACCTCCACCGCTAATTGTCCCGATCGGTGATGTGGCGACGGGCGGGGGCTTCAACTAATGGCCAAGTCTCTGCGTCTTTCCCCATTGGCGGAATACGTCTTCCTCGCCACCGACTGGTTGGCAAGCGATCGCAGTTTCCGGCAACGTGTGACGCGTTCGTTGTATGTGCTCCGGGTGCGCCAGTGGGCTGAGCGCGCGCTTGCTCGGGCAGTGGGTTGGCGCTCGATCCATACCATGGTGGGGTGACCAGCCCGCTGCTCGAACGCCATGGCGCGGTCGCGGCTGTCGGGGTCGATGCCGGCGTCGCCGCGCACTACGGCGATCCGCTCGGGGAGCAACGTCAGTTGATCCGGGCCGGCGGGATCGTGGATCGCTCGCATCGCGGGATCATCCGGGTGAGTGGCGCTGACCGCATGTCGTGGCTGCACTCGCTGACCACGCAGCATCTCGAGCCCTTGCCGGTCGGTGAGGTGCGCGAGGCCCTGGTGCTGTCGCCGCACGGTCACGTCGAACACCACCTCACCCTCACCGACGACGGCGAGGCGACCTGGATCGCCGTCGAGCCGGGCACTGTCGAGGCGCTGACCGCTTATCTCGACTCGATGCGGTTCATGCTCCGGGTCGAGGTGGCGGACGAGACCTCGTCGTACTCGGTCCTCTCGACCTATCGGGACGGCGCGTGGACCGATGTCACGGTGCCCCGTGCGGAGCTCGCCGACCGGATCGGTGCGCACGACCTGCCGTTGGTCGGGTTGGGCGCCTACGAGGCGCTGCGGGTCGAGGCGAAGGTGCCTCGCCTCGGCTTCGAGACCGACCACCGCACGATCCCGCACGAGATCGGCTGGATCGGTACTGCGGTGCACCTCGACAAGGGCTGCTATCGCGGTCAGGAGACGGTGGCCCGGGTCCACAACCTCGGGCGCCCACCGCGCCGACTTGTCTTCGGTCACCTCGACGGGACCGCCGACGAGCTGCCGCCGCCGCACACCCCGGTCGAGCTGGACGGCCGGTCGGTCGGATTCCTGGGTACGGCGGTCCAGCACGCGGAGCTGGGCCCGGTCGCACTTGCCGTCATCAAGCGACAAACCCCGGACGACGCGATGTTGACCGTGCAGGGGATGGCGATGAAGGCGGAACGGGTCGTCGACGCCTAGGAGACTCCTGAATAAGGACCTCTGCGGGAAGGTGACGCGCCGGGTGTCTCAATGAGCGGTCGGTGCCGCGAGTCGCAACCGTGGTTGGACGACGAGCTTGCCCGGCGCGTCGGTGTCATTCTGGCGCTCGGTGGTGCGGGCTCGCAAGGGTGTGGTTTCGCTGTTAGGCGATGACCCAGTTTCCGTTGCTGTGGTCCAATCCGAGGCTGATAAGCCGGCGGAGATTCAGCCCGGCCGCGCGGGTGTGGAGCCACTGGTTGTTCTTCGTGACGCCGCGGTAGCGCAGTTTGCGGTTCGGTCCTCGGACGAGCCAGGCGATGGAGCGTTCGACCATCGGCCGGTGTTGGCGGTAGTCGGCTTGCCACTGCGGGTCTTTCGCCCGCTGGCGGTGTTCGCGTTGCAGCGCGTCGTGGTCGTGCAGGGTCAGCATCCGGCCCTTTCGGGCGGTGGTGCACCGCGCCCGCAACGGGCAGTCACGGCAGGCGGCGCCGAACATCACGTGCCGGGTTGGGGGGATTCGGCGGGTGATCCCGGCCGGGCAGGTCGCTGTCCCGGTTGCCTCGTCGACGGTGAACTCATCGATGTCCAGACCGCCGGGAACGGCGGGTTTTGTGGGCCACGGCTTGACCAGCGGGACGTGCCCGGCGCCGAGGATCGCGGCGAGTGCGTCCCCGGTGCCATAGGCGCTGTCGCCCAGCACCTCGACGTCCCCACCGGCGGCATCGAGCGTGTCGTCGCGGGTGAGCAGGTCAACCCCTACCGTGGCGTCCGAGGTCTCCGCACCGGCGGCTTTCGTCAGCTCACACCCGGTGACCAGGCCGGTGTCAGGCTCGACCGCGAGGTGCGCCTTGAAACCGTCCTGACGCCGCGACACGGTCTTGTGGGCGTGGCGGGCGTCAGGGTCCACGACGCTGATCACCCGGTCTTTCGCGACTCCTTGACGGATCCGCCAGCGACCGTCGGTGCCGTCACCGCCGGTGACGGGTTCGACGTCCTGCCCGGCGATCAACGCCAGCAACGCCAACGCCTCCGCCGCCTCGGGACCGTGCTCGGTCTCCGGTAGATGCCCGAGCAGTCGCAGCGCGTCACCGACCAGGGCGTCGACGAGGCGGGCGCGGGCCTCGGTGTCATCCCACGCGATCGAGGGCTTACCGGGATCGTCGTAGTCATGCGCGGTGCACCACTCGGTGACCACCTCGACGGCGTCAGGCACGACCCGGCGGACCCGGCGGATAGCGGCGATCAGCTGTGTCACCGTGTCCTGGGTGGCGACCGCGTCATCGAGCACGGTGGAGTCCAACGCCCTGCGGGTCTTTCCCTTGAGCACCCCGGTCCGCGCGACAACGTCTTTGACCGCGTCGAAGATCCGGTTCGGTCGATCCGACGCGGCCAGCCGGCGACGCCAATACGTCAATGTCGTCGAGTGAAACGCCGCCTCATCGATCGGCCACCCGACCGCTGCCTTCCAGCGCAGATCGAACGTCACCGCATCGACGGTCTCGGAATCCGACAGGCCGTTGAGCGCCTGCAACATGATCACCGTCGCCATCACCTCAGCTGGGACCGACGGCCGGCCCCGCGAGGACGGAAACAAGTCAGTGAACAACTCCTCCGGGAACAACTCCCGGCGATGCTCAGCCAGAAACGCGAACACACTGCCCGGTTTCAGCAGATGCCCCGCCACCGACTCAACATCCAACAGATCCCGCTGATCCTCGCTACGTCCCAGCACTCACAGATTCTCCCGAACCCCGCCCCGCGACCGGCGAACCGGCACGCGCTTTATTCAGGAGTCTCCTAGGAGGCTGCAGTCCGCGCATGGGCCGGCCTTGCGGGTACGCAGCTCGCAGTGACGGCGTGGGTGCCGGGTGGGTGGGTCGGCTAGAGACCGAACAAGCCCGATCTTCTTCTTGGCCTTCTTCTCGGTCGTGGGCGCCTGGCGCGGCCGCTGGGCGGCAGCGGCGGGCGGCGCGGCAGCCGGCTCGTCGTCGATGCCGAGCGAGGACAGTTCGCGCAGCAGCGCGGCCGTGTCGGCCTGCGCGGCTTCGTTCCAGACCTCTTCGTCCTCACCGTCGACATCGCTGTCGATGTCGGGGGCGGCCTCGTCGACCGGGGCTTCCTCGATCTCAGCGGTCGCCTCATCAGCCGGCTCCTCGACCGCTACCTCAGTGTGGTCGGTAGCGGCGAGCTCGATCAGAAGTGCAGTCGCGGCGGCGGCTTCGTCGGCGGCTCGGGCCGCCTCCTCGGCGGCCTGCTTCTCGGCCTTCCGGCGAGCCGAACGCTCGGCCCGCGTCTCAGTCGCCGGTGCGGCGTCATCGCTGGCGTAGTGCTCGCCGTTGTCGGCCTCGGATTGTTCGGCCTCGAGCCTGGTGAGCTCGGCGATCGCGGCATCTGCGGCCTCTTGGGCGGCCAGCTCGGCCGCCAGCCACTCGGCCGCCTCGGCCTCCGCGCGCTCGAGTTCAGCCTGCTCGGCGGCCAGGCGCTCGGCTTCGACCGCAGCGGCCTCCTCCTCCGCCGCGAGCCGCTCGGCCCGGGCCTGCTCGGCGAGCCGCTCGGCCTCAGCCTGCTCGGCGGCGACCCGCTCGGCCTCCTCGGCGGCCAGGCGTTCGGCTTCGGCCTGCTCGGCGGCGACCCGCTCGGCCTCCTCGGCGGCTAGGCGTTCGGCTTCGGCCTGCTCGGCGGCGACCCGCTCGGCCTCGGCCTCTTCGGCGGCCAGCCGTTCCGCTTCCTCCGCGGCTAGGCGCTCGGCTTCGGCCTGCTCGGCGGCGAGGCGCTCGGCCTCGACCTGCTCGGCCAGGGCCCGCTCGGCCTCTTCGCGCTCCCAGTACTCGGCCCAGGCCAGCTCTTCGAGGGCGAGCCGTTCGGCTTCCTCGGCCGCCAGCCGTTCCGCTTCCTCGGCGGCAAGGCGCTCGGCTTCGGCCTGCTCGGCGGCGAGGCGCTCGGCCTCGACCTGCTCGGCCAGGGCCCGCTCGGCCTCTTCGCGCTCCCAGTACTCGGCCCAGGCCAGCTCTTCGAGGGCAAGCCGTTCGGCTTCCTCGATCGCCAGCCGTTCCGCTTCCTCGGCCGCAAGGCGCTCGGCCTCCGCTTCCTCGGCCGCGATCCGCTCGGCTTCGGCTTCCTCGGCGGCTAGGCGCTCGACTTCCGCCTGTTCGGCAGCGACCCGCTCGGCTTCGGCCTGCGCGGCGGCAATCGCCTCGGCCTCGGCCTCGACCGCCGCCAGGTGCTCCGCCTGCTCGGCCGCGATGATCTCTGCTTCGGCTTGCTCCGCGGCCAGCCGCTCGGCTTCGGCCTGCTCAGCTGCCTGCTGCTCGGCCTCGGCCTGGTCAGCGGCGAACTGCTCAGCGATCAGTTCGGCCGCGGGCAGCCGGCCGTCCTGGTCTTCCTCGAAGTCGATCCCGAGTGCCTCCGAGGCCGACTCGTCGATCCCGATCATGTCTTGTTCGGCCCGCAGGGTCTCCACCATCGCCTGGGCGCTGGCGAGTTCCGCTGCCGCGGCCGAGCGCAGCCGCTTGCGGCGCTGCCACTCCGGGTCGCTCGTCGAGCTCTTCGACCGCTTGAGCGACACCGGCTTGCTGGCTGCGGCCGCAGCGGCGGAGTCGACCTCGTCGACGTCCGGGGTCTCGCCCAATACATCGGAAAGCGCGTTCGAGACCCGGGCGATCGACGCCGCGAACGACTCGGTCGAGTTGCGGTGCAGCGGCACGATCATCGGGTTGTCGAAGCTCGTCACGCCAGAGGTCAACGGTGGCGCGAGGCCAACCCGCGGCGCTCCGTTGCCGTTCCTCGACTCCTCGTCGCCGGAGTCCGCCGTACCGTTCGGGGAGCCGTCGTGCGGGTGCTCGGCCGCGACCTCGTTGACCAGCCGGGCGAGCCGGCTCAGCACGTCTTCGCCGTCGTCGCGGGTCTCCTCGTCGGCGGCGGCCACCTCGGCTTCGTCGAGGTCACCGGCCAGCGCGGAGCTCAACGTCGTGGCGCCGTAGAGCTCGCTGCCGGCCAGGTCGAGATCCTCGTCGATGTCGACCAGACCCGCCTGCACCAGCTGAACGATGACCTGACCGGCCTCGAACAACGTGTAGCCGCAGTCGCGGGCGAGGTCGGCGACCGAGCGCTCGCCGTCGATCTTGCAGAGCATCGACCATGCGTCGTTGTCGAGCGTGGTCTCGGCGGACCCGCCGCCGCGCGTGGACAACTTCGGTACGGCGGCCGGACCGTGGACGACGGCGGAGATGTTCTCCCATTCGTAGCCGCGGTCGCGGAGCGCTTCGAGCAGCTCGACGACGACCATCGGCGGCCCGACGTCCTCGCGGGCGCGGATGTTCTTGCGGAACTTCCAGCGTCCTTCGG
The DNA here is from genome assembly GCA_963770565.1 of uncultured Actinomycetota bacterium. Lineage (GTDB taxonomy): Bacteria > Actinomycetota > Actinomycetes > JAFAQI01 > JAFAQI01 > DATAUK01. The sequence goes on along the minus strand of CAVYQE010000002.1, from coordinate 564,801 downwards.
TCCAGCGCAGCAGGTCCCACAGCGCCTCGGTGACCTGTTCCATGACGAAGGCCTCGACGACCGGCTGGTCGACATACCCGAGGTGGACGAGCAGCTCGCCAAGCCGCCAGCCCTGCAACTCGGTGCGCTGTGCTTCGAGGGCCTCGGAGAGGGCCTCAGGCCCGAGCGCGCCGGAGGAGACCAGTTTGGCCCCGAGCTGCGGCCGGGTACCGGGCACGGAGACCGAGTAGATCAGCCCGGCCTTGAAGTAGATCAGCGCCTCTTCGTCGTCCGGATTGGTCACGTGGAGGCAGCCGGTGACCGCGTCTCCGGCCAGGTCGCGCAGGAGTGGGGCGAGCGGCGTAGACGTCAGGTCGCCTTTGAGCATGGACGACCTCCTCTACGGGCGTGTGGTGACGCTGCTGGCTACTTCATCTCCTTCGGCAGTTGAGGCTTAGGTGTTGAGCCAATTGGCGCAACCGGACCGACGCATCGGCGCTCGGTCGTGGCACGATGGCGACATGGCGGATGTCAGGCGGGAAATTCGGGACCAAAGGCCCCATCAGAGTCAGACGAAGGCGCAGGCATGACACATCCGGGTGGAAATCGTCGCATCGACCGGGTTCTCGCGCCGGGCTTCGTCGACCGGCTGGCCGAAATCCCGCTCGACGAGCTGCGTTCGCTGCGGGCCGACGCCGAGCAGGAGGAGACCGATCTGTCCTACCTCCGCCGGATGTTGCAGGGTCGACTCGACATCCTGCGGGCCGAGCAGAACCGCCGGGCCGGTGGCGAGGGCGCCGCGTCGCTGATCGACCTGCTGCCCGGGATCCTCGCCGATGACGGCCCGCACGACGCCCACGGCATGGGCCGGCACTCCGCCGCCGAGCCGTCGAGGGCCGACCAGCACCGCCGGTACGTCGAGGCCCTCGTGGCCGACCTGACGACCTCGGACCCGGCCGGCCTCAGCGACGAGTCCCTGGTGCGCGCCATCGAGGTGTTCGAGCGCGAGGAGGCGACCGTCTCGTCCAGTCGGCACGCGGTCCAGCACGTGATGGATGAGTGCACGGCGGAGATGACGCGGCGTTATCGCGAGGGCGACGCCGACGTCGCCGACCTGCTGCCCAGCGAGTCGAGCTGACCCCAGCGGCCGAGCTGCCGGTCGTCGCGGAAGTGATCCGTGGCGGCTTCGTCGAAGGTCATCATCACGGCAGCGTGGTCGCACTACGTGCCGACGGGTCCGTGGCGGTCGCGCTGGGCGCCGCTTCGGCGGCGATGCTGCCGCGCAGCAGCGCCAAGCCGTTGCAAGCAGCCGGCATGTTGCGGGCCGGTCTCGAGGTAGATGACGAGCAGCTCGCGGTGGTCTGCGCGAGCCACTCCGGCACGCCCCGCCACGTCGAGGTGGTCCGCAGCCTGCTCGCCCGGGCCGGGCTGGACGAGACCGATCTGGACAACACCCCGGGCATGCCGATCGACGGCGAGACCCGACGAGCGATGATCCGGGCCGGCGAGGGGCCGAGCCGGATCGCGCAGAACTGCTCGGGCAAGCATGCCGGCATGGTGGCGACGTGCGTGGCGGCCGGCTGGCCGACCGCGGGCTATCGCGATCCCGCGCATCCCTTGCAGCAGTCGCTTCGCGCCACGATCGAGGAGCTCACCGGCGACACTGTCACCGCCAGCGTCGTCGATGGCTGCGGGGCGGCGCTGTTTGCCGTGACACTGCTCGGATTGGCCCGGTCGTTCGCGCGGCTGGCGACGGCGCCGGACGGCAGCCCGGAGCACCGTTGCGTGGCCGCGATGCGGGCCCACCCCGACCTGATCGGCGGCGCCGGCCGCGACGTCACCGTGCTGATCTCGGGCGTGCCCGGGCTGATCGCCAAGGACGGCGCCGAGGGCGTCTACGCCGCAGCCATGGCCGACGGCCGGGCCGTCGCGGTGAAGATCGACGACGGTGCGGAGCGAGCCAGGCTTCCGGTATTGGTCGCCGCGCTGCGTGCCCTCGATGTGAGTGCACCTGCGCTCGATGACCTTGCGACCACCCCGGTGCTGGGACACGGCGAGCCGGTCGGAGAGACCCGCGCGACGCTCTGAGCCGGCTCCGGAAACACGCACCGAAAGGTGCTTGCTAGGTGCTTGCAATAGTTAGCGGAACGGACTACGATGGGTTCGTGGCCAGAATCGACGTACGCAATCTCGGGGATTACATCCGCGAGCAGCGGTCGACCGCACAGATCTCGTTGCGGCAGCTGGCGACTTTGGCCGGCGTTTCCAATCCCTATCTCAGCCAGATCGAGCGAGGGCTGCGCAAGCCGAGTGCGGAGATCCTGCAGCAGATCGCGAAGGCGCTGCGGATCTCGGCCGAGGCGTTGTATGTGCAGGCCGGCATTCTCGAGGAGCGCTACGGCGACAGCGATGTCCCAGCCGCGATCCTGTCCGACGCGTATCTCGCCGAGCGGCAGAAGCAAGTGTTGCTCGAGCTCTACGAGGCCTACCGCCGAGAGAGCGCCGCGACCAGTGGCGTGCCCGCCCAAGCGGCAGCGCCCGCGGCCGACGAACCGAAACCCACCACACCGTCCCGCACGCGGACAGCCCGCCGCGCGAAGCCGCGCGCGTCGTCGTCGCCCGCACCCACGAAGAAGGCGGCGAGCAAGCCAGACACTCGCGCCAGATAGCCGGGCGGGCGGTGGCGCGCCCGCGCGACGCGAAGCCACTCGCCGGAAGACAAAGCTGATCATCCTCGTGTCGCCGAACCGCGCCACGACATCGGTCCAGGAGGTCCGAAATGCCTACCACCCCAACTGTTGATCCCAAGCCCTTCTATGCGATTGCCGGCGTGAGCGACCTCGCGGTCGAGCGCATCCGCACCCGGGCGACCGCGCTTCCCACCCAGGTGAAGGACATCCCCGCATTTGCGGCCGCTCGTCGGGCGCAGCGGGCCGAGTTCCGCAAGCAGGCAATGAGCCAGGCCGCAATGCTTCGCAAGCAGGCCGAGTCGCTGCCGGCCGACGTCCGCAAGCAGGCCGAGGAGCTGCGTGCTTCCCTGCGCAAGCAGGCCAGCACCTTCCCGGCTGAGCTGCGCAAGCAGGTCGAGGAGTTCCCGGCCGAGTGGCGCAAGCAGGCGGAGTCGTTCCCGAGCGATCTGCGCAAGCAGGTCGACGAGTTCACCACCACGGTCCGCAAGCAGGCCGAGGAGCTGACCTCGAAGGCGGCGGCGGCGTACACCGAGTTTGCCGTCCGCGGCGAGAAGGTCGTTGCCGGCCTGCGTGGCGACGTTGCCACGACCAGCAAGCCGGCGAGCAAGCTGTCGGCGAAGACCGCCGGCAAGCCGGCGAGTGCCAAGAAGGCAACCGCCAAGAAGCCGACTGCCAAGAAGGCAACCGCCAAGAAGGCCACGACCACCGCGACCAAGAAGGCAACAGCGAAGCCCAGCACCAAGAAGCGGGCCGCTGCGCCGAAGCCGGTCGTGAAGGCCACGGCCGCACCGGTCACGCCGAGCATCGTCCTGCCGGATGTTGTCACGACCGAGGCGGTTATGCCTGAGGTGACCGCGCCGCTGAGCACGGTGCAGGAGACGGCCCCGGAGCAGTCATCGATGGAGTCGCCGAACCTGAACGGCCACACCGCGACCAACTAACACCGTCGTGATGTGACGCCCCACCCGATGCCCTGATGAGCCCGCGCTCATCGGGGCATCGGCTTGTTGAGGGCGGCCGAATTTCAGGTCAGCCGTGCACTATGGAGAGGTGACCGAGGAGATGTGGCGTCCGATGACGCCGCCCGACCCGTGGGCGCCGACGCCGGTGCCCGTGCCGGTGTCGGAGTCCGGACCCGTGCCGAGGGCAGCCGGGGCCGACCCGCAGAGTCAGGGGTCGCGAATCAAGCGCGCCCTCGCGCCGCTGGCCGGGATCGGGGCCTTCCTGGCCAAGTTCGGGGTCGTCCTGATCAAGCTCAAGTCGGTGGTGTTGGTCGGGTCGATGGCGGTGTCGGTTGCCGCGTACGCCTCGATCTGGGGCTGGCAGTTCGCGCTGGGCTTCGTGCTGCTGATCTTCGTCCACGAGATGGGTCATGTCGTGGTGCTGCGGGCTCGCGGGATCCGGGCCGGCTGGCCGGTCTTCCTGCCGTTCCTCGGGGCTTTCGTCTCGATGAAGTCGATGCCGCAGTCGGTCTACCAGGAGGCGGAGTCCGCCCTGGCCGGGCCGATCGCCGGGACCGCCGGCGCGCTGGCGGTGGGCTACCTCGCCCATCTCGACGGATCGGACCTGCTCCGCAGCCTGGCGTTCACCGGCCTCCTGCTGAACCTGTTCAACCTTCTCCCCGCGCTGCCGCTCGACGGCGGCCGGGTGGCCGGTGCGTTGCATCCGGCGATCTGGCTGCTCGGCCTGATCGGGTTGCTCGGCTTCGAGATCTACCGGCCGAGCCCGGTGATCCCAATCCTGCTCATCCTGGGCGGGTACGAGCTCTACCGGCGCTGGCGCGGGCGGGACAGCGAGGCCTCGCGGGTCTACTTCTCACTGCTGCCGGCTCAGCGGGCCAGGATCGGGACGGCGTACCTGTGCCTGGTCGGCGTCATCCTGGTCGGGATGCACTGGACCTACGCCGCGCGGCACTTCTAGGCGCGGCCGTCCAGCCATTGCCCGCCGAACCACATCAGCGGATCGGACAACAGTTCGATGCCGATGCCGTCCGGGTCGCGCAGGTAGAGCGACTCGGGGATCCCGCGTTGCGGTCCGTCGTAGGGGATGCCCTGCTCGTCGAGCCGCGCCCGCAGCGTCGCGTGGGCGTCCGGCGGCACCGAGATTGCGATGTGCTGGACCCCGCCGAACCCTTCCGGTGCCTGCTCGAGACCGAGGCCGGGGAAGTCGAAGAAGCCGAGCAGGGTGTCGTTGCCGAGGTCGAAGAAGAAATGCGTCGAGCCGGGGTAGTCGCGGTTCTCGACCAGCTCGATCAGCGGGAATCCCAACAGCCCTTGGTAGAACGCGATCGTCTGCTCGACGTCGCTGCAGATCAGGGCGGCGTGGTGGATCCCGCGGCCGTTGGTGGGCGGGCGCTCGCCGGGTGGCTGAAGGTGTGCCGCGCGCAGGTCGGCGCGTCGTTGCTCGAGTCGGGCGAGCTCAGCGGGGTCTGGAGGCGTCATACGACTAGCGTGCCACTGCGTGAGCGTCGTCAGCCTGCGCGGTGTCGATCTGTGGTTCGCCGGCGGGCCGACCGTCCTGCATGACGTCACCTTCGAGGTGGCGGCGGGTGAACATTGGGCGCTGCTGGGCCCGAACGGTGCCGGCAAGTCGACGTTGCTCGCGTTGGCCGGCGCGCAGCGGTTCCCGTCGCGGGGAACCGTGGAGCTGTTGGGTGAGCCGCTCGGGCGGGTCGATGTCCGTGAGCTGCGCCGGCGGATCGGCGCGGTCGACGTCCGGTTGCGACTGCCGCGCGAGCTGTCGGTGCGGTCCTACGTCGAGACCGGTGAGACACAGACGGTGCAGTCGTTCGGCCCCGTCGGTGCAGCCGTCGGGTCGCGGGTGACCGAGCTGCTCGCACAACTCGGTCTCGCCGACATCGAGAGTCGCTCGATCGCGGTCTGTTCGCAGGGCGAGCAGGCGCGGGCCCGGCTGGCGCGCGCCCTGGTGCCGAGGCCCGAGCTGTTGTTGCTCGACGAGCCGGCCGCCGGCCTCGACCTGCCCGGCCGCGCGGATCTGTTGGCCGCTCTGGAGGTCGCCGCGACCGATCCGCGGCTCGCCACCGTGATGGTCGCGCACCACCTCGAGGAGCTGCCCGCGACGACCAGCCATGTGGCGCTGCTCCGGGCCGGCCGGATCGTCGCATCCGGCGACGCTTCGTTGCTCGGCAACGCGACGCTGCTGACTGAGTGCTTTGGCCGGCCGATCCGGGCGTTCGCCGTCGATGGCCGGTGGTTCGTGACCGCGAGCTGACCGCGTACGTCAGTCAGCCGTTCGACAGCACCAGGCCGAGGAAGAGCGCCCCCAGGGCGAACAATGCCGTGGCCGCACCCCAAATCGCGTTGCCGGCCTTGGATTTTGCCCTGATGTGCAGGTACGCCGCGAGACCGGACAACGCGACGACGACGAGCTTGAGGATCAACGTGTTACGGAAGTGCGAGTCGTGCGAGACCTGGTCGTGGTCGGCCGAGATGTTCCACAGCCCCGTCACGATCAGTACGCCGAAGGCCGACCACGCGATCGGGTTGAACCGATTGGCGACCGTCCTCGGCACGTCGGCACCGAGCCGGCGCAAGACCGGCACTAGGCCGGCGAGCGTGATCTGCCCGCCGACCCAGACGGTCGCGGCCAGCACGTGGAGAAACAGGCGGAAGTCTTCGAGCGTGATCGAGAGCACGCCCTACTTTCCCAGGTCGTGCCCTACTGCTCGCTCCCACGCCATGCCGGGGAGCAGTGTCGGCAGCGGCTTGCCGTCGCGAGTGACCACGATGTTGGTGCACGCGGACTCCGTGACCACCCAGGTGTGGGCGGCGCTCCGGAAGGTGACGATCGTTTCCGGCCCGCCCACCAGGAGGCAGTGCACGTAGTGCCTCGGTTGCCGCTTCATGGCGTCGAAGGTGCGCACGAGCCTGGTCGCGGCCTGGCCCGTCACGGTCACCTTGCGCCGATCCGGCGGGCCGGTGAGGTTGCGGCGTACGAGTTGCACCCGGTGGATCGAGAGCGGGATGTGCTCGGTCGGCGGTCGCTTCGGGTTGTGCGCCGACCCGGTCGCCGGGGCGAGGTCGTTCCGGAGGTCGCGCAAGAACGCCGTGGTCAACTGCAGGGCGGGAAGGGAGTGCCCGTTGCGGGTGACCGCGAGAACGTTGCAGACGCCGGTCTTTCCGACCATCGTGACGTCACCGAAGTGGAAGGTCACGATCTCGCTGCGGCCGAAGTCGGCCGGGCAGGCGATCGCTTGGGGCGGCTGGACGACCAGTGCGTCGAAGTCGGCGACCAGCGTCGCAGCGGCACTGCCGGTCACGGTGTTGCTCCGGATGGTGTGACCGGTACGGGTGTGGAGCTTCACGTGAGCGCGCTTCACCGAGGTCGGCACCAGTTCGGAGGCCGGCCGGGGCGGCTGCGGCACGGCTTGCGCGTAGATCCCGATCGCGGCCTTGCCGTGACCGTCGGGCGCGACCGCGATGAGCAGGACCGCGTAGGCGATGCCGGCCGGGAGCGGGTCGGCGCTCTCGATCGCAAAGTGTTCGCGGTCAGACCCCTTCGGCCCGCTCGAGCTCCCGCTTCCGTCGGAGACCAAGCCACTCGGAACGGTGGCGGTCAGGTCCGCATAGGCCTTTCGCCACGGCTCGTCGACGGTCCAGTAGTGCTTGCGCTGAACCAGCTTCGTGTACTCCGCGAGCTCCGGCGCCCGCTTGAGCTGGGTGACCGGGGCGGTGGCGGACCGGGTCGCACCGGTGATCACGGGTGCCTCGGCGAGAAGCGCCTTGGCGGTTGCGACTGCAGTAGCGGTGCCGCCGGCGTCACCGCCGGAGGACGCGAGGGCGGCGCCGCCACTGCCGACCGCCAACGCGGCGGCCGTGCTCAGGGCAAGGGTGCGGATCACGGGGGCTCCTTAGTGACTGGCGGTCGAGCTCTGGGTGGTGGCGCCCGCCATCGGCTGCGGGCCGAGGGCACCCGGGAACGGCCGTCCGTACGCGGCGCGCAGGTCGTGGGTGAACGCGTTGCTCGAGTTCAACGTCGGCAGTTGGTGGCCGTCGAGCGTGACACCGACCCCGATGCACACGCCGCTGGTCGCCTGCCATAGCCGTGATCCGCTGCGGAACAGGGCGGTCTGGGTGATGAACGACATCGGGCAGCCGAACTGCTCACCGGCGGGCTGCACGGTCATGGCGTCGAAGTCGGTGATCAGCTGCCGGGCGGCTGCGCCGGTGAGGGTGCGCCGACCGAGGATTTGGCCGCTGTCCGGCGTACCGGTGGTCCGGCGGGTGATGACCGTCACGCTGTGAACGCTCAGTGGCACGTCCTCGACCGCGGGGCGCGGCGGCTGCGGAATGACCAGCGCATAGGCACCGATTGCGCTGGCGCCGCCCGGCAGCGGGGCGACCGCAACCGAGAGCAAAGCGGTGTTGATCGTGGCCGGAAGGTGCTTGAGCCCGAAGTCGGCGGACTGCTCCTGGTCGTTGAGCGCCGGACCGCCGCTGGAGCTGCTCCCCATGCTGGCCAGGGTGTCGGACTGGTGGCGGGCAACCCAGGCGTAGACGCTGGTCCACGCTTGATTGACCCGCCACCAGTGGATCCGGACCACCAAACCGGACGCGACCTGCTCGTCCGGCGGCTGCGCGAGGGACGGGTTTGCCGGCCGGTCCGTGCGGACCGCGTCCGGCGGCACCTGCGCAATGTCCAGCAGCTGGTTGGCCACCTCGGACGCAGTCTCGGTGTGAGCAGTCTGAAGGCCGGTCACGGCGCCGACGCCGACCTGGGCGCCGCTGCTTGCGCTTGCGCAGCCGGCTGCGATCAGCGCGCTCGCGGCGATCATTGCTGGGACTCGCCAACTGCTCATAGTGATTCGACGCTCCGGACCTCGAGGTGGTTCCGGCGTAGCCTTTGATCATGTCCTCGGTGCTGCTGTTTCCGCTGCACGGTGCGTTCTTCATCGTCTATCTTGCGGCCCGGCTGCTCGTCTTCGTCGCCTTGATCGACGCGCTGATCCGCCGTGACGGGTCGTACGTCGCGGCCGGCAAGCAGACCAAGATCTTCTGGGTGCTCGTGCTCCTGGTCGGGTTCTTCATCACGATCGTCGGCGTGATCGCTGCGATCATCTACTTCGTCGATGTCCGACCCGCGATCCGCGATGCCGGTGGTCGGGGTGGCGGCCGCGGTCCTCGCGGCTCGTCCTCGGACGGCCCGTACGGCCCCTACCGGGGCTAGTGCCCTGCGCGAGCCGGAATCGCGCGGACACTAATCTGCCAGCCATGGCGACCCATCGACTCGACCTCGACGATGCGACCCTGCGGGACTGGGACGCGGTCGTCCTGCGCGCCGATGACGAGGGCATCGTGCTCGATCGTTCGGCGTTCTATCCCGGCGGCGGCGGGCAACCTCCGGATGCCGGCGTGCTGCTGTGGGGCGGCGTCCAGACCCGGATCGTCGGAGCGCGCAAGAGTGCCGACGATGTCTATCTGATCCCGGCCGAGGGTGATCCGATCCCGGCCGTCGGCGCGGTCGTGCAAGGTGCGCTCGACGACGAGCGCCGTACTGCGTTGATGCGGACGCACTCGGGGTTGCATCTGCTGGCCGGCGTGGTCTTCCGCGACTTCGGTGCCTTGGTGACCGGCGGCAACATGGAGCCGCTCGAGGCCCGGATGGATTTCAACCTGCCCGAGGTGCCGGAAGGCTTCAAGGATGCGATTGCGGCGGCGTGCGCGGTCGAGGTGGCGGCGGACCGCCGGATCGACGTCAAGGTGCTGCCGCGCGACGAAGCGTTCGCGATCCCGGACATCATCCGCACCGCCACCAACCTGCTGCCACCCGGGCTGACCGAGATCCGGATCGTCGACATCGTCGGCCTCGACACTCAGGCCGACGGTGGCACGCACGTCGCCTCGACCAAGCAGATCGGCGAGTTGGAGATCGTCAAGGTCGAGAACAAGGGCAAGGGCTTTCGTCGGCTGCGGGTGCGGTTGCCGCAATGACGTTCGCCATTCCGCGGTACGGCGAGGCATCGCTGTCCGACGTGATGCCGTCGGTGCTTGCCGCGCTCGAAGTCGGCTTGGACAACCGGCTCGGCCTCGCGCTCGCGCAGCGAGTGGTCGTGATGCTCGTCGACGGGATGGGCCTGCTCAGTCTGCGGGCGCATGCCGACGCAGCGCCGTATCTGTCGTCGTTGTCATGCGTCGAGCTGACCGCAGGTTTCCCGTCGACCACGGTGACGTCGCTCGCGTCGTTGTCGACCGGCGTGCCGGCCGGCCAGCACGCGATGACCGGCTACTCGACGTACATGGAAGAAGTCGACGCGGCGGTCAACTGGTTGAGCTGGCGCGCGGTCGGCACGAAAGACGACCTGCGCGACCGGCTCGTACCCGAAGTAATTCAACCTGAGGAGACGATGTGGCAGCGCGCGGCCGACGCCGGTGTGTCGGTGGCCATCGTCAGCTCGCGCGACTTCGAGGGCACCGGTCTGACCCGTGCGGTCTTCCGCGGCGGGAGCTACAACGGCGTCACGACCGGCGGGGACGCCATTGCGGTTGCGGCGGAGGCGGCAGATCGTGGCTACCGCTCGCTCGTGTACGCGTATGCACCGGAGCTCGACTTCGTCGGCCATGTGCGCGGACCCGGTAGCGATGCCTGGGTCGCGCAGCTGTCCCTAGTGGATCGCCACGTCGAACTGCTGGCGTCACGGCTGCCGGTCGGCACCACGCTGCTCGTCACTGCGGACCACGGAATGGCGGTGATGCGGGCCGAGGAGACCGTCGATGCCGACGTCGAGAGCTCCCCGCTGCGCGAGGGTGTGCGTGCGCTGGCCGGCGAGCCGCGGATGCGCCACGTCCATGCCAGGCCGGGCGCCGCCGACGACGTGCTGGCGACCTGGCGCTCGGTGCTCGGTGACCGGGCCTGGGTGATCACCGGCGACGAGGCGGTCCGGTCCGGGCTATTCGGGACGATCGTGACCCCACTGGCGCGACAGCGAATCGGTGACGTGCTGGCCATCGCTCGCGACGGCCTTGGCGTCGTGCAGCGACGCCGCGAGTCGCTGTCGTCGTCGTTGCTCGGTCATCACGGTGCCCTGACCGACGAGGAGTTGCTCGTGCCGTTGCTGTCCGTGCAGGTCTAGTGGCGCCGCAGATTTCCCTGTACCTCGGCGACATCGTCGAGCAGGACACCGACGTGGTCGTCAACGCGGCGAACAGCGGTCTGCTGGGTGGCGGCGGTGTCGACGGCGCAATCCTGCGGGCCGGGGGCGATGAGCAGCTTGCGGCGCGGCGCGAGCTGCGGCGGCGGATCGGATCGCTGGACACCGGTCGGGCTGCCGCGACGATTGCCGGGGACATGCGTTGTCGCTGGGTGGTCCATGTCGTCGGCCCGGTGTTCTCCCGGTTGGAGGATCGGTCGGCGCAGCTCGCCTCCTGCTACCGCGAGGCGTTGAAGGCTTCCGACGAGTTGCGGGCCGGCAGTGTCGCGTTTCCTGCCGTCTCAGCCGGAATCTTCGGATGGCCGATCGACTCGGCCGCGGAGATCGCGGTGTCGACCGTGGCGTCGACGCCGACGACCTTCGTCGCCGAGGTGCGGTTCGTGTTGTTCGGCCAGGAGGCCTACGACGAGTTCGCGCGCGCCTTCGAGCGGTTGCCCTAGTCCTGCGTCAGAAGTTCAGCGCCGCGGACCAGCGGTCGAGCAGGTCGGCGTCACCGGTGAGGTCGAGTGAGGTCCAGGGCACCCGGGCGTAGGCCGCGAGCAGCAGCGCGCTTGCGGTGCCGCTGACGACGGCGTCCGGCTCCCGGACCGCATCGAGCCGGCGCACGCCGTCCGGCTCCAGCTGGATCAGCCAGGTTTCGTCGTCGGTCGACTGCAGGCGGACCGTGCCGGTCGGGCCGGTGACGTCGTCCCGGCTATAGACCCGGCCCGCGATCACATCGATCAGCTCGTCGATGCCGTCGCCGGCCAGCTCCGCGTCGATCGGCTGCATGACACCGTGCGCGGCCTGGGCGTCGAAACGGTGCACCGCCGACTCCTGCGCCATCCGGCGCGCCCAGAAGGTCGCGACCTGGGGGGTGCCGGGCAGCCAGTTCCACAGCGGCGTCTGCGGATCGCAGTCCGAGAGCTCGGCGACCAGCTCGTCGAGCAGCTCGCTCAACACTGTCACCGGTTCGCCGGCGGGGATCTCAGTGCCGGCCGGTGGCTGCTCGGTGGCCCGGGTCGAGACGATCCGACCGATCCGCGCATAGACCCGGGAGACGTGATCGACCAGAGCGCGCACGTCCCATCCGGAGCAGGCCGGAACATCGGCGTCGAGGCCCATCCCGGCTGCGGCCACCAAACCTTCGCCCTCGCGACGAAGTGCGGTCACCAGCTCGGCGTATGAGGGTGCGGTCATTCGATTCCCGCTCTGAGGTCGAGGTCGTCAGGAGGTGACGCAGGGGTAACCCAGTGCAGCCACGGCTTCTTCCAGACGTCGTGATAGTGGTTGGCGCGGTCGACGAAGGCGTCGTACGCCTTCTCGAATGCTCCGGCGTTGCGCTCGCGCAGCGCCTCGCGCAAGGGCGTGCAGTCGTCGTCGATGAAGGCGGCCATGTCGGCGGCGTACTTCGGCCGGCTGGTCGCGCACAGTTTCAGTTGCTTGACCGTCGAGTTGTAGAAGTACTCGGCGAGCTTCCAGTTGCCGGCTTGCGCCGCGTAGTAGAGCCGGTGCACGCGATGCCCGATCTCGGCCATCAGGCGATCCATGCCGGGCTGCATGAGGGCGAAGCTCTTCGATGGTGAGGTCGCGCTTGCCGTTGTTGACGACGTGGCTGTGGTCGCTGCTCAACCGACACTCTCCCGGAAGACCTTGTGCGCCGCGGCCTGTGCACGCGGGCGCACAACGAGCAGATCGATGTTGACGTTCCACGGCCGGGTGGCGGCCCACGCGATGCAGTCGGCGACGTCGTCGGCGCTCAGCGGGCCCGGTACGCCGGCATACACCGCCGCGGCGGCCGCGGCGTCACCACCGAGCCGGTTCAACGAGAACTCTTCGGTCTCGACCATTCCGGGCGCCACCTCAACGATCCGGATCGGCTTGCCGCACAGCTCGAGCCGGAGGGTCTCGGTGAGGGCGCGCTCGGCGAACTTCGCCGCCGCGTAGCCGCCGCCGTTCTCGTAGACGCCGTGCCCGGCGGTGGAGGTCAGGTTGACGATCACGCCGTCGCCGCTGGCCTCGAGCTGCGGGAGCAACGCCCGGGTCATCCGCATCGTGCCCATGACGTTGACGTCCCACATCCGCTGCCAGTCGGCATCGTCGGCGGCTCCGATCGGCGCCAGGCCGAACGCGCCGCCAGCGTTGTTGACCAGCACGTTGCACCGCTCGATCGAGGCCGCCAGCGCCCGAACCGACGTCTCGTCGGTGACGTCAAGTACGACGGCCCGCGCCCCGGTCTCCTCAGCGAGCGCCGCCAGCCGATCGCCGCGGCGGGCCGCGGCGATCACGTCGTACCCCTCGGTCACGAGTCGCCGCGCGGTGGCCGCGCCGATCCCACTGCTGGCGCCGGTCACGACGGCAAGTCCACGGGTCACGCCACGAGACTACGGAGTGAACAAACGGTGGCAGATAGCCGGGGATTTTCGGTGTCGTCGCCGGATCGGGCAGGATGGATGCCATGGCGGTGCCGCGGCGGGTCGCGATGCTGTCGGTGCACACGTCCCCGCTCGACCAGCCCGGGTGCGGCGATGCCGGCGGCTTGAACGTCTATGTCAACGAAGTGGCGAAGCGGTTGGCCGACCGCGGCATCGAGATGGAGATCTTCACCCGGGCGACCAGCAGCGAGCTGCCGCCGACGGTCGAGTTCGTGCCCGGCGTGACCGTGCGGCACATCACCGCCGGCCCTTATGAAGGCCTCGACAAGAACGACCTGCCGGCTCAGCTCTGTGCGTTCACCAGCGGCGTGATGCGCGAGGAGGCGCTGCACGAGCCCGGCTGGTACGACGTCGTGCACTCGCACTACTGGCTGTCCGGTCAGGTCGGTTGGCTGGCCAAGGAGCGGTGGGGCGTGCCGCTCGTGCACTCGATGCACACGATGGCGAAGGTCAAGAACGCGCTGCTCGCCGAGGGCGACTCGCCCGAGCCGGCGATGCGCGCGATCGGTGAGCTCCAGGTGGTTGCGGCGGCCGACCGGCTGCTTGCCTCGACTGGTGAGGAAGCCGATCAGCTGGTCGAGCTCTACAACGCCGATCCCGCCCGGGTGGTCACGGTGGCGCCCGGGGTCGACCTCGAGGTGTTCGCGCCGGGCGACCAGTACCAGTCGAGGGCGCGGCTCGGGATCCCGGTCGACGCGGTCGTGCTGCTGTTCGTCGGGCGGATCCAGCCGTTGAAGGCGCCGGACGTAGTGCTCCGGGCCGCGGCCGAGCTGCTCGCCGCCGACCCGGGCCTGCGCGACCGGCTGGTGGTCGCGGTCGTAGGCGGTCCGTCCGGCAGCGGCCTGGCCGAGCCCGAGCACCTGAGCAAACTGGCCGGCACCCTCGGGATCGCCGACCTGGTCTGGTTCGAGCGGCCCGCGCCGCAGGCGGTGCTGGCCGACTACTACCGCGCGGCCGACGTGACCATCGTGCCGTCCTACAACGAGTCGTTCGGCCTGGTCGCGGTCGAGTCGCAGGCCTGCGGCACGCCGGTGGTCGCCGCGCGGGTCGGCGGCCTGCTGACCGCGGTCAGCGACGGTGTGTCAGGCACGCTGATCGACGGGCACGATCCCGCCGACTACGCGACCGCGGTGGGTCGGATCGTCCGTGACCCCGGCCATCGCGCCCGGCTGGCGCGTGGTTCGGTCGAGCACGCGAGCCGGTTCGGCTGGTCGGCCACCGTTGATCGCGTGCTCGAGGTCTACTCGGCGCTATGACCGCGGCCGACACTGCGGCGCGGGCGGAGGTCATTGCCGCCACTCTGCGTGACCGTGAGCTGGAGTTCGAGCAGCCCGAGCCGGGGGCTTTCGTCGTTCGTCTGCCGGGCACTCACAAGCTCGCGACGGTGACCTGGCTGGTCATCGGGGATCACTCATTGCACGTCGAGGCGTTCTTCTGCCGGCGCCCCGACGAGGCACAGGAGCGGTTCTATCGCTGGCTGCTCGAGCGCAACGCGAAGATGTACGCCGTCGCCTTCTCGGTCGATCATCACGGCGACGTCTACATCGTCGGGCGGCTGCCGCTGTCCGCGATCGAGCCGGACGAGATCGACCGGGTGCTCGGCTCGGTGATGACGTACTCCGACGAGTGGTTCGACGCCGCGCTAGAGATCGGCTTCCGGTCCTCGATCGAGCGGGAGTGGGACTGGCGGGTGAAGCGCGGCGAGTCGCTGGCCAACCTGGCCGCCTTCGCGGGATTCGCCGACCCGGCAAACGGCCGACGGCTCCGACCGCCGTCAGATTCGGCAGTGCGACAGGATGGCGACCAATGACCGGGACTCTGGTGCTCCTCCGCCACGGCGAGAGCGAGTGGAACGCGGCCAACCGGTTCACCGGATGGGTCGATGTAGCGCTGTCGGACAAGGGCCGGGCCGAGTCGGTCCGGGCCGGCGAGCTGCTCAGCGAGCACGGGTTGCTGCCCGACCTCCTGCACACCTCGCTGCTGCGCCGGGCGATCTCGACCGCTCAGGACGCTCTCGCCGCGTGCCACCGCGAGTGGATTCCGGTCCGCCGCAGCTGGCGGCTCAACGAGCGGCACTACGGCGACCTGCAGGGCAAGAACAAGGCGCAGATCCGCGAGGAGTACGGCGACGAGCAATTCATGATCTGGCGCCGCTCCTACGACACACCGCCGCCACAGATCGCGGCCGACGCGGAGTTCTCGCAGGCCCACGACCCGAGGTACGCCGGCCTGCCGCCCGAGGTGGTGCCGCGCAGCGAGTGCCTCAAGGACGTGGTCGAGCGGATGCTGCCGTACTGGGATGACGCGATCGTGCCCGACCTGCGCAGCGGTGCGACCGTCCTGATCGCCGCGCACGGCAACTCTCTGCGCGCCCTCGTCAAACACCTCGACGACATCTCAGACGGCGAGATCCCCGGGCTCAACATCCCGACCGGGATCCCGTTGCGCTACGACCTCGACGATCAGCTCCGGCCGATTTCGTCAGGCGGTCAGTATCTGGACCCCGATGCAGCCGCGACGTCGATCGAGGCGGTCAAGCAGCAGGGCCGCTGAGCCGTCAGTCGCCGGCGCTCTGGCCCTCGACTGCCGGCACCGACGCGGTGCCGCTCGGCACCGGCTGGGTAGCGGCCGTCGTCTCACCGGCCGGGATGGCGGGCACCTGGATCGGGCCCGAAGTACCGGCGTCGGTGAAGGTGAAGGTGATCGGCACATATCCGCCGAGCTGAGGCGATGGCGAGATGGCTGCGCTGATCGCCGGCCCGCTCGTTCCGGCGGCCGGGGTGAGCACCACGACCGGGATGCCGGGCGGCAGGGTGAGGCTGGTGCCGACGGCCTCGCCCGAGCTGATCGACAGGGTGCCGTTCGGTGTGGTCGCGCCGGTCAGCGTGTCGCTGGTGCTGCCCGTGTTGACGAAGGTGGCCTGCAGCCAGTAGCTCGGGACGCCGTTCGAGGTGGTCGAGGTGATCGCGGCGTCGGCGATCTCGACCGTGCCCACGGTGAAGTCGACGGCTTGGACCGAGGCGTGTTCGGAGGTCTCGACGTCCGGCGACTGGAAGCCGCAGGCAGTCAGCAACAAGGCGCTGGCGGCGAACGCGGTGCCCGCGACCGCGCGGCGCAACATCACACTGCTCTCCTTGACGGACAGGTTCCGAGCACCCCGCGGTGAGCGCGGCATCGACAGTGCGGTCAGCGTACTGACCGGGTCCGGTCAGGCCCGTCGTACCCCGCCAAAACACGCGGTCAGCCGGAGGTGAGGTGCGATCCCCCGCTGACCACGAACGCCACGACGAGGATCGCGACGGCGGCGATGACCAGACGGAAGGCGAAGCGTCGCGACCGAGGCACCCGGATCGCCAGCGGGAGCGCCGCGGCGATCGCGACGTCGATGACCGCGGCGCTCACGGTCAGCGCGGTCGCTCCGGCGGCGATCAGGACGCTGACGACGGCGACCGCGACGAAGCCGCCCGCGATGACGGTCGAGGCCGCCGGCCCGAATCGCTGGGGCAGCCCGAGTACGCCGGTCATCGCATCCTCAGCGGTGTCGCCGACGGTGTTGGCGAAATGCGCGGCCGCGCCGCAGCCGCCGCCGGCCACGACCAGCGCGAGCCTGGGCCAGGGCGCGCCGGGCAGCATGGCGGCCACGACGACGGGCACCAGGCCGAACGCGATCGTGTAGGGCAGCACGCTCAGGACGGTCCGCTTGATTCCCGCGTTGTAGGACCAGGCCAGTGCGACTGCCGCGAGGTGCGCGACCCCCGCGCGCCAGCCGAGCGCGAGCGACAACGGGATGTCGGCCGCGAGGGCGACCGCAGCGCACCTGCCGACCGTGCGCCGCGAGATCGCGGCCGTGGCGATCGGCTTGTCGGCCCGGCCGGCTTTGATGTCCAGCGGGGCGTCGATCGCGTCGTTGGACCAGCCGACCGACACCTGCCCGCAAAGCACGGCGGCCGCAAGCAGTGCACTGCGGCCGTGGATGCCGGCGGCGATCGCTAGCGCGGTCGCGAGCGCGGTTACCGCGACGCAGGGCAGTGGGTGGGTCGCGCGGATGAGCGCGATCAGTCGCTGCCGGGCGCCGGTCGGGGCGGCGGCGGATGGGCTCACCGCAGAGACCCGGCCGCGGGTGTTTCGGGGCTCAGCCGTTAACTCGGAGGTTCTGCGCCAGCATCTGGTGAAGCACGGCGGTCAGCGGTGAAGGCGCGCTCGGCGCCAGCGCTCGGATGATGCTGAAGATCGTTCCGTCCCGGTCGAGCAGCACGACGGTCAGGCCAGATGCGGCCACGCCGGTTGCGAGCGCGTCCGAGCGGTCGTAGAGGACCCGGGTGGTGCCCTGGTCGAGCCGGCCCGGCAGCGCGCCGGCCTCGGCGTCGTGCAGCGTCGGTGCCACCACGACCAGCGGCAGGCTCTGGCTGGCGGCGTCGTCGGCGAGCCGATTGAGCAGCGGCACGCACTGGCACTGCAGCGGGATCAGCGCGAGCACGCTGGGCCGGAGGGCTCGCGAGTCGACCGAGGTGCCGTCCGCCGCTTGCAGGGCCACGCCGGGGAGCAGGCCTCGCGGCTGGCCGACCGGCGCGTTCGGGTGGGCGAGCGGCGCCGCCGCCGGGCTCTTGCTCGACGTGGCCGAGCCGACCACCGAGATCAGCGTGGCCGCGATCGCGACCCCCGCGACCACGGCGGCGATCGCACTCAGCGACGGTAGGCCCGGCCGGGCCAGGGCCCGGCGCAGCCGAGTGCGGAGCCGGGCGTGGCGGCGCTCCCGTCGAAGGGCTCGGATGTCGGCGGTCAGCGAGCTGATGTCGTCGGGTACGACGACGCGGGTCCAGTCCACCGCTTCGACGGTGGGATCGCGGTCAAGCGGGTCCGACCAGCCGTGATCCGCGGCGCTCGATGCGTCGCGCGGACGGTCCTCGTCGTCCGACACCGGGTCAGTATGCGCCCGTTCGCCGGATGGCGAAAGCCCGCCCCGCGATCTTCGCGCGATGCACGTCAGGGGGTCTTCTGTCAAGCCCCTAGATCGGCCGCGGCAGGCCTCTGACCTGCGGTTTCGTCGCACTTCGCCGGTTCTGGGGGCGCAGTCTGCGTGCTATCCTCGAACCATCGGAAGGGGAACCACGCGCATGACTTTCATGGTCGGTGAGACGGTCGTCTACCCCCATCACGGGGCTGCACTCATTGAAGCCATTGAGACCCGAACCATCAAAGGTGAGGACCGGATCTACCTGGTTCTCAAGGTTGCCCAAGGCGATCTGACAGTGCGGGTTCCAGCGGACAACGCCGAGTACGTCGGGGTCCGTGACGTGGTGGGTGCGGACGGCCTCGAGCGCGTGTTCGAGATCCTCAAGGCCCCCCACACCGAGGAGCCGACCAACTGGTCGAGGCGCTACAAGGCGAACGTCGAGAAGATCGCCTCCGGCGACGTCAATAAGGTCTCCGAGGTCGTCCGTGACCTCTGGCGGCGTGACCGCGAGCGTGGGCTGTCGGCCGGCGAGAAGCGGATGTTGGCGAAGGCCCGCCAGATCCTGGTCAGCGAGCTCGCGCTCGCCGAGCACACCAATGAGGACAAGGCCGAGGCGCTGCTCGATGAGGTCCTGAGCGGCTGAGCCGCGCGACTGGCAGGGATGCCCGAATCGCCCGATTGGGTGAAGTCTCGCGGGTGATCCGCCGAGACATCTAAGCGTGAACCTCCAGCGGCCTTCGCGCACCCGCAAGCGGGCGCCGTCCGGCCTGATCGAGGTCTTGCGGCTGCTCACGGTGATCTTCTTTGCCGGCCTGGGCTACGAGGCGGGACACCTTCTGGCGGCACACGGCCACGGCTCCGTCCTCGGGCCGTTCGGCGCGGTCGGAGTCGCGATCATCCTCGGATCGGGGATCGGGTACGTCGTGGGCGGCATCTTCGGGCGCACCGCCGCATCAACCGCGGATCGGACCGAGGCTGCGCTGCGTGACGTCTCTGCCGACACCTTGATCGCGGGCGGCTTCGGTGCCGTCGGTGGTGCGGTGCTCGGTGCCGCGTTCGGCTGGCCGCTGTTCTTCATCCGTCCGCCGCTGGTCGCGATCGCGTTGTTCGGGATCGTGGTGGTCCTGATCAGCTACACCGGCTTCCGGGTCGGCGCCGGCAAGCGGGACGACGTACTCGCGATCATCGGCGGCCGGACCGGTGTATCGCCCCGACGCCAGGCAGCGTCGGCGGTCGACAAGCTGATCGACACTTCGGTCGCGATCGACGCCCGGATCATCGATGTCGTGCGGGCCGGTTTCCTGCACGGGCGGATGATCGTCATCCAGCCGGTGCTCGATGAGCTGCAGCACCTGGCGGACTCGGCCGACCCGCTGCGCCGCGCCCGGGGCCGGCGCGGTCTCGACGTGCTCGAGACGCTGCGCCGCGAGCCCCACGTCGACCTGGTCGTGGCTCCGGACAGCCAGCCCGACGTCGACGAGGTCGACGCCAAACTGGTCCGCACCTGCCACGAGAAGGACTACTCGCTGCTCACCCTGGATAGCAACCTCGCCAAGGTCGCGGGAGTGACCGGTGTCCGGGTGCTCAACCTGCACGCCTTGTCGCTGGCGCTGCGACCGCCGGTGATCGTCGGTGAGGACGTCGTCGTCCAGCTGATCAAGCCCGGCCGCGAGGCCGGCCAGGCGGTCGGATATCTCGACGACGGCACGATGGTCGTGGTCGAGCGCGCAAGGCCGTTGGTAGGTAAAGATGTCACCGTGCGGGTGACGAGCGTCGTGATCACGGCCAACGGGCGGTTGGTGTTTGCCCACGTCACCGGCTCGTCGGTGGCGACCGCGCCCGCCAGCGCATGATGGCCGACGATGTCGTCCCCCTGACGAGTGCGCTGCCGGCGGTGCCGCGGATCGGCATCGGGCTCGACGTCCATCCCTTCGTGGCCGGCCGGACCTTGATGCTCTGCTGCCTGATGTGGCCGGGCGAGCACGGCCTGGCCGGGCACTCCGACGGCGATGTGGTCGCCCACGCGGTGTGTGACGCCTTGCTCTCGGCGGCCGGGCTCGGAGACTTGGGCACTCAGTACGGCACCGAGGATCCGCGCTGGGCCAATGCTGCCGGCGCCGATCTGCTCGCCGAGACCGCGCGCCGGCTCGGCGCCGAGGGCTGGGCGATCGGCAATGTCGCCGTACAGCTGGTCGGTGAACGGCCCCGGATCGGCGACCGGCGGGTCGAAGCGGAGAACGCGCTGTCGCGGTCGGTCGGGGCGCCGGTGTCACTCGCCGCCACCAGCACCGACGGGCTCGGCCTGACCGGGCGCGGCGAGGGCCTTGCGGCCATCGCGACCGCGCTGGTCATGACCCGCTGAGCCACACTGGACCAATGAGCGAGTACCGGAGCGAAGCGAAGGTGGCTCGATCCAATGTGATCGGCGTCTCCGCATTGGTGCGCCCGTTTTGGGTGGACCAATGAGCGAGTACCGGAGCGAAGCGAAGGTGGCTCGATCCAATGTGATCGGCGTCTCCGCATTGGTGCGCCCGTTTTGGGTGCACCAATGAGCGAGCGGGCTGCGTACCTCGTCGGCGGGGTGCGAACCCCGATGGGCCGGTACGGCGGGGTGCTGTCGTCGGTCCGTCCGGACGACCTTGCCGCGCTCGTCGTCCGCGAGGCGCTGTCGCGGTCGCAGGTGCCCGACGACGCGGTCGAGGAGGTCGTCCTCGGCGCGGCGAACCAGGCCGGCGAGGACAACCGGAATGTTGCCCGGATGGCCGCGCTTCTTGCCGGACTGCCCGACGCGACCCCCGGCTACACGGTGAACCGGCTGTGCGCCAGCGGGCTGCAGGCCGTCGTCGCCGCGGCTCAGACGATCCGGGCCGGCGAGGCCGACCTGATCGTCGCTGGCGGGGTCGAGTCGATGACCCGGGCGCCGTGGGTGATGGCCAAGCCCGGGACGCCATGGGCGCGACCGGGCGAGGTCTTCGACACTTCGCTCGGATGGCGCTTCGTCAACCCGCGGATGCGCGAGGTCGACGGCGGCAAGGCCACCCTGTCGATGGGCGAGACCGCGGAGGAGGTGGCCGCGCTCGCTGCGGTCACTCGAGAGGACTCGGACGCCTTCGCGCTCCGATCACACGTGCGTGCGGTCGCTGCGGCCAAGGACGGTCGCTTCGACGCCGAGCTGTGTGCGGTCGAGACCAAGACCGGGCCGGTGACGGCCGACGAGGGTCCGCGGGCCGACACCAGTCTCGAGCAGCTGGCCCGGCTGAGGCCGGCGTTCCGCGAGGGCGGCGTCGTCACCGCCGGATCGTCCTCTCCGCTGTCCGACGGCGCGGCGGCCATGATCGTGGCAAGCGAGGCGGCACTCGAGCGCTATGGCCTCACCCCGCGGGCCCGGGTGGTCGCGAGTGCGAGTGGCGCCGTACCGCCGTCGACCATGGGGCTCGGGCCTGTGATCGCAACCTCGAAGGTGCTCGCCCGGTCCGGCTGGTCGCTCGACGACATCGATGCGATCGAGATCAATGAGGCGTTCGCGGTGCAGGTGCTGGCCTGCGTCCGCCGGCTCGGTCTCGACCTCGAGCGGGTCAACCTCGACGGCGGTGCGATCGCGCTGGGCCACCCGCTCGGGTGCTCGGGCGCGCGCGTGACGGTCACGTTGCTCGGCCGGATGGAGCGCGAGGACGCCCGCCGCGGACTGGCCACCCTCTGCGTCGGCGTCGGCCAGGGCCTCGCTCTGCTCGTGGAACGTCCGTAGCAAGTCCTGAGTTGATCATGGCGAAACCCGCGAAGAATCGCGGGAAAAGCGCGCTCTTCGCCATGATCAACTCGGCTTGGTGGCGGACTCTGGCCCGCTCGGTGCTACGCCGTGGTCTGGTATGAGTGCTGAACGATCGGCTCATCGATCGCAGCGAGCACTTTGTCGAGGTGGCCGGTCGTGACGATGCGCTGCGCGAACGCGGTGTCGTGTGCCTCGTGCGACACCCAATGCTGGATGAAGATCAAGGCACGGGGGTCGGCCTCGTCCTGAAGCAGGTCGAACGACGTGCACCCGTCGGCGGTCCGCATTCGGTCACGGCCCAGGGTCGCCAGTGCTCTCAGGGCGTCCTCACGTCCGGCCGCCGCGTGGAAGCGGGTGATCGTGGTGGTAACCATCAGAACGGAACCTCGGTGGCAAGCAGGCCGGCGCCGGGTTCGCGCGACCCGACCGTCCAGCAGAAGTCGAGGGCGTCCATCTCGATCGTGTCGCCGCCGCTGCCGGCGTACCAGCTTCCGCCGGCGACTCCGGTGAGCGACAGTCTGAAGGGCTTGCCGTGCCGGCGCGCCCAGTCCGCGACTACGTCGGCAATGAGCCGACCGTCGTGGTCGGCCGACAGGACCATGGGCTGACCGGTTGCGCGGCTGATGTCGAGCCGGTGCAGCCACGTGTCGCGGGTGAAGATCGTGTCGACGAGATAGCCGTATCGCCAGCGCTCCGCGTCGAAGGGCGGATCCTGCTTCATCCGGACTGCCCAGCGCGCGAGGGCCGGGGTTCGCCGCCGCGCCCGCACCGCCTTCGGGGCGATGACGGCGAGGGCGTCTGCGATCTCGGCTCCGGTCATAGCCGATCGTTCGCGGACCTGAGTCCCGGTCAGTGCGTCGATCATCTTGCCGGTGGAGCGCTTCTGAGCCGCCCGATAGTCATGCGCGAACTGCCGAATCGAGGCCTGTGCTTCGGCCATGCCCAATACGTGCGACGCCATCGCACGCACGTCCCACCCCGAGCACACCGTGTCGCGGTTCCAGTCCTGTACGGACAGGCCGCGCAGTCCGGTCACCATGCGGCCGAACTCGGTCTCCGCCAGCCTCATGGCCTCGGTGTGGTGCAGCGGCCCGACCCGGATCGCGTCGACGGCTGTCGTCTGAGTGATGGTCACGGCGCAATCCCCTATGTCGATTGTCGTTCGGAAATCCAAATACTGTTAGGATGATCGTACGGGGATCGGCTAAAGTCAATCCGTGCCCGCGACTGTCCCGGTCGGATCCGGCCGCCGTGACCGGCGCCGATTGCGACATGAGACCACCAAGCAGGAGATCGTCGATGCCGCCTGGGCGATGATCCGGGCCCAGGGGCTCAACGCGCTGTCACTTCGGGCTTTGGCGAAAGCGGTGAACATGGAGCCGCCGTCGCTCTACACGTACTTCGCGTCGAAGCACGCTGTTTACGATCGGCTGTTCGCCGATGCCAACCGTGAGTTGCTAGCCAGGTTCGAACTGCTCGAGCTCAGCGACGACCCCCGTGAACTCCTTCGCTCGACCGCCCGCCTCTTCGTGACCTTCGCCGCCGAGGACCAGGCCCGCTACGAGCTGCTGTTCATGCGCACGATCCCCGATTTCGAGCCGACGGCGGAGTCGTACGCGACCGCGGTCGAGGTGTTCACCCGGGGACGGACGGTGCTGCGCAAGGCCGGGCTTCGAAGCGACGCTGATTTCGACCTGTGGACCGCGGTCGTTGCAGGGGTGGCAGGCCAGCAGCTCGCCAACCAACCCGGAGGCGACCGCTATCTCCGGCTGGTCGACAGCGCGGTCGAGATGTTCGCCGACCACGTGATGGGCTCGAACCACGGCTGAACGGTCTTTCTGATCGGGTCTCGAGGCATTCGTGCTGCGGTGGTGCGGCGGGTGACTCACGAACCGCCTTAGGCTGCACCGCGTGGCGCTGCGGTTGTATGACACCCGACGCCGGGCGATCGCCGACTTCGAGCCGGTGCTTCCCGGCGCGGTGACGATGTATGTCTGCGGCCCCACCGTGCAGTCCGCGCCGCACATTGGGCACATGCGGTCAGCGGTCGCCTCGGACATCGTCCGCCGCTGGTTAGCCGCCAGCGGGTACGACGTGGTGCACCTGCGCAATGTCACCGACATCGACGACAAGGTGCTCGTCAACGCCGCCGCCCAGGGCGTGCCGTGGTGGGCGCTCGGCACCGAGATGACCCGGCAGTTCCAGGCTGGATACCGCGGGCTCAACAACCTGGAGCCGAGCGGCGAGCCACGCGCGACCGGGCACATCCCCGAGATCGTCGAGCTGATCCAGCGGTTGATCGACGCGGACCACGCCTACGCTGCCGGTGGCGACGTCTACTTCGACGTGCGGTCCTACTCGCCGTACGGCGAGCTGTCCGGCCAGCGCCCCGACGCGATGCAGCCGTCTGAGGACGCCGGCGCCAAGCGTGACCCGCGCGACTTCGCCTTATGGAAAGGAGCGAAGCCGGGCGAGCCGTTCTGGGAGACGCCGTGGGGCCCGGGTCGCCCGGGCTGGCACATCGAGTGCTCCGCGATGGCGACCAAGTACCTGGGGCCGGTGTTCGACATTCACGGTGGCGGCCTCGACCTGGTCTTCCCGCACCACGAGAACGAGCTCGCGCAGTCGAAGGCGGTCGGTGACGGGTTCGCGCGGTTCTGGCTGCACAACGGCATGCTCAACACCTCCGGCACGAAGATGAGCAAGTCGCTCGGCAACTCGCTGTTCGTGGCCGACCTGCTTGCCGCTGCTCGGGCCCCGGCGCTGCGTTACGCGCTGGCCGCGCCGCACTATCGCTCCGACACGGAGTGGAGCGAGCCCGGACTCGTCGAGGCCGATGCGGCGTACTCCCGGATCGAAGGCTTCATCCAGCGGGCGTCCGAACGGTACGGCGCGGCGCCCGACGACGCAGCGCCACCGCAGGCGTTCGTCGATGCGATGGACGACGACCTTGCCGTGCCGGCCGCCCTCGGCGTCCTGCACGAGGCGGTACGGGTCGGCAACAGTGCGTTGGCCGACGGCGACGAGGCGGCCGGCCGGCAGTCGCTCGCCGAGGTCGCTGCGATGACTCGCGTCCTGGGTTTGTGGCCAGGCGATTTTGCCAATGATTCCAACGATTCTGCGCTGCGGCAGGTGGTGGAGGCGATCGTTCCAGCGTTGCTCGAAGCACGGCAGACCGCACGCGAGCGCAAGGACTTCGCCGAAAGCGACCGGATCCGCGATGCCCTGACCGATGCCGGCGTGGTGGTCGAGGACACCCCGCAGGGCCCGCGCTGGTACGTCGGCTGATGGCCGGAAAGAAGGGTCCGATCAAGGGCACCGGCGGGCACGGCCGGCGCCGGCTCGAAGGACGCGGCCCGACCCCGCCGGCGCACGAGCGGCCGAAGCATCCGGCCGCGCGGGCGGCGCGAAGCGCGGCGAAACGTGCACAGGCGGCTCGCAGCAGCTCGGGTGGGGCGGGCGGCTCGCGGTCGCGGCGGCGCCCACCCGGGATGGACGAGCTGGTCGCCGGTCGCAACGCGGTCGTCGAGGCGCTGCGGGCATCGGTGCCGGCCACGACGCTCTATGTCGCGACCGGGCTGGCGCACGACGAGCGAATCGTCGAGGCGCGAAAGCTGGCCGGTGCCCGCGAGGTCGTGGTGCAGGACGTCTCGCGGCTCGACCTCGACCGGATCGCGGGCGACGCCCCGCATCAAGGGGTCGCCCTCCTCGTGCGGCCGTTCGACTACATCGAGGCGTCCGACCTGCTCCGGCGGGTACTCGAAGAGCCGGACCCGCCCCTGATCGTCGCGCTCGACGGCGTCACAGATCCGCACAACCTCGGTGCGATTGCGAGATCCGCCAGCGCGTTCGGCGCGCACGGCCTGCTCCTTCCCGAGCGGCGTGCGGTCGGGGTGACCCCGGCCGCCTGGAAGGCGAGTGCCGGCACCTTGGCGCATCTGCCCGTCGCCCGGGTGACCAACCTGGTGCGGACCCTGAAGTCCTACGCCGAGGCGGGTTTGATGCTGGCCGGGCTCGACGGCCGCGGTGAGATCGACCTCGACGGGCTGGAGCTCGCGACCAGCCCGCTGGTCCTCGTGGTCGGTGCCGAGGGCAAGGGCCTGTCACGGCTGGTCGCCGAGACCTGCGACCTGACCGTACGGATCCCACTGCACTCCGCGGTCGAGTCGCTCAACGCCTCGGTCGCGACCGGGATCGCGCTCGCCGAGATCGCCCGCCGGCGCCGTTCCCACTGACCCACGCATGGCCCATTGGTGGGCCTATCGCCCCACCGATGGGCCATGGGTGGCGCTATGACCCCACCAATGGGCCATGCGTGGGGTCACGCCAACGGGACGCCTTGCGGCTGCGTGAACACGCCGTGCGGGTCGTAGGTCCGGCGTACGTCGATCAGGCGCGGCAGGTTGGCCCCGTAGTAGGCCCGCTGCGGATTGGCGAGCGTCTCGTCCGCGTAGTTCTGGTAGGCCTGCCCGGACGCGTACGGGCGTAGCGCGCCGTGGATCGTGGCCAGTGAGTGCTGGTTGCGGGCCAGCGGGCCGTTGCCGGGCGTGGTGCCCCAGGACGCGGTGTATTGCGCGTCGAACAACGCGCCGCGGTGGACCCAGGCGGTCGCGCTCGGCGCCAGGTCGTCCACCGCCCCGCCGAGGATGTCCAGCGACGCGCCGCCGGCCCCGAGCCGCGGGTCGTTCTGCCGCTGCTCGACCGCGGTCACCAGCGCGGTGATCCCGGCTGCCGGGATCGGGTGGGTGAAGAAGTCCGAGCCGGCCACGAACGCGTCCCGGGGCAGCGTGCCGCCGGGTGTCTCGTCCGCCACGTGGCACGACTCCACGGACAACGCTGCGCAACCGCTCTCGAGCATCATGGTCGCCTCGTAGCTCTCGCTCGCGACGAAGTTGACCTTGGGCGGCGTACGGATCGAGTGCACGAGAGTGCCGATCTGCTGCTGAAGCGCCGCCTCGCTCGCCACCATCACTGCGGCCACCGAGATCGTCGCGTCGCCGCCGCCGTCGGTGGCGAGGATGTGCGCGCTCGACCAGAGCGAGCGCGGCGCGGCGATCGCCCACGGCTGCCAGCCGGCCACGACCTCGGCAGCTGCCGACCACGGCCAGGTGAGGAACGCGTGCGCGAGCGGGTCGGCGCGGTGGGTTCCGAGCGTCAGCGAGGTGACCACACCGAAGCTGCCACCGCCGCCACGCAGTGCCCAGTAGAGATCCGAGTGGCTGGTCGGGCTGCAGGTGAGCGTGGTGCCGTCGGCGGTGACGATCCGGGCCGAGAGCAGCCGGTCGCAGGTCAGGCCGTAGCGGCGGGCGACCACGCCGATGCCGCCGCCGAGAGTCAATCCGGACAGCCCGACCGACGGGCAGGAGCCGGCCGGGATGGAGACTCCGTGCGCGGCCAGCGCGGAGTAGACGTCGACGAGCGCGGCTCCCGCGCCGATCGTCGCGGTCCCCGCCGATTCGTCGATCAAGATGCTGTTGATCGCCCTCAGGTCGATGACCAGTCCCGGGCCGATCGACTGCCCGACATAGGAGTGGCCCCCGGACCGGATCCGGAGCGGGAGGCCGAAGCGGTGCGCAAACGCGATGCTCGCCGCGACATCGGCCTCGCTCGCCACCTGGACCACGGCGGCCGGCATCACCGTGTCGTACCGACGGTCGAAGAGGATCCGCGCCGCGTTGTAGCCCGCGCTCCCCGGCCGCCGAAGGTCGCCGCTGAGCGACCGGCGCAGGGCGTGCCAGTCGACCGGCCGGACGCCGGTCGCCGAGGCGTTCGGCGTCGGCGAGAGCCCGGGCGAGCCGCTGATCGAGGGCGAGCCGGGTGGCGGCTTCGCGCCGGTCTTGGTCGAGGAGTGGCAGCCGGCCAGCGCGGTGGAGGCACTGGCCCCGGCGATCAGGCCGAGGGCGCGCCGGCGGGTCAGACCGCGGGTGTTGCTCACCGCGTCAGTGTCCCGGTTTCGGCGCCTGACTAGCTATCGTCAAGCCTGGCAGGTCTGGTTTGTCCGAACTGGGGAGTGGACATGGACGTGCGCAAGCTCGCAGCCGAATTCCTTGGTACGGCGCTTCTGGTGATCTTCGCGGTCGGTGTCGCGACGTTGAGCTTCGGGTTCAAGCTGGCCGGTGCCAGCCTGTCGGCCGGCGTGGTGGCGACCGCGATGGCTTTCGGGCTCACCGTGCTGGCGCTCGCCTACACGATCGGCCCGATCTCGGGCTGCCATGTCAACCCGGCCGTGACGATGGGCTTCTTCGCATCGGGGCGGATGTCGCTCGAGGAGGCGGTCGGCTACTGGTTCGCGCAGTTCCTGGGTGGGATCGTGGGCGCGCTGGTGTTGTGGGGCGTCTTCTCGACCTCGCCGATCTACAGCCGTGCGAGCGTCGGCCTTGGCACGGACGGCTACGGCAAGAACTCGATGATCGGCATCAACGCCGGCGGGGCCTTCCTGGCCGAAGCGATCCTGACCTTCCTCTTCGTCTTCGTCGTGCTCGGCGCGACCAGCCGGCTCGGATCGCCGGGCTTCGCCGGGCTCGCGATCGGCCTCGCCCTGACCGTGGTCCACCTCATCGGCATCCCCCTGACCGGTACGTCGGTGAACCCGGCGCGGAGTCTCGGGCCGGCGCTGATCATCGGTCACGACGCGATCAAGCAGGTCTGGGTCTTCATCCTTGCGCCGCTGGTCGGCGGCATCCTGGCCGCGGGGGCATACCGCTACTTCTTCGCGGGTGCCGACGACGACGAGCCGCAGGCGGACGAGGCGGCCGCGGCTGCTTCGGCGACCGCGTAGTCGAAGGGCCGCGGATACCCTGAACCATCGTTGCGCCCCGTTGGCTCAGTGGTAGAGCAGCCGCCTTGTAAGCGGCAGGTCGTCCGTTCGATCCGGACACGGGGCTCGTGCAGGTCCATGCGCGTAGCCGCGCCGAGTTAGCGACCGACGCCGAGCGCACATCCGGATCCGAACCGGGAAAGGCCGACAATCGTCGGCTTCTTCGCGGGGTGCCGACCGCGATTGCCCTGGCGACGGTGGCGCTCGGCGTTATCGACGTGCTCGACGCACTTTCGCCGGAGCGGTCGGCCCGGCTGCACGACCTGACCAAGGTGGTGCCGCTCGGCGTCGCGCAGGGCGCGAGTGCGGCCACCGTTGTCGCCGGCGTGCTGCTGATCATGCTCGGCCTGAGCCTGCGACGCCGGAAGCGCCGGGCTTGGCGAGCCGCGCTCGCGCTCACCCTGCTGACCGCCGGTCTGCACGTCGTGAAGGGCCTCGACCTCGGTCCGGCCGCGCTGAGCCTGCTGCTGGTCGTCCTACTGATCGCGCTCTCCGCCCAGTTCTATGCCGAGGGCGACCCGCGGACCCGGCTGTGGGCGCCCGTGGCCTTCGTCGGGATGCTCGGCGCGTCGTTCGGCCTCGGCTACCTGCTCCTGGCGTTCCGCGCCAACTCGGTGATCGGTGAACCCTCGGTCGGCGCCCGCTTCCGCGAGATCGCGCTGGGCCTGGTCGGCGTGACCGGCCCGCTGCGCTTCGTGTCCGACGGCACCTCCGACCTGGTCTATTTCGTGCTGATCGCGCTCGGCGCGGCGACGGTGTTGACCTCGGCCTATCTGGCACTGCGGCCGGCCGAGCCGATCGCCACGCTGTCCGCGACTGACGAGGTGCAACTGCGTGAGCTGCTCGCGAAGCACGGCGAGCGCGACTCCCTCGGCTACTTCGCGCTCCGTCGCGACAAGGCGGTCGTCTTCTCGGCCACGGGCAAGGCGGCGGTGTCGTACCGCGTCGTGTCGGGGGTGCTGCTGGCGTCCGGTGACCCGATCGGGGATCCCGAGGCCTGGCCGGGGGCGATCGCGGCGTTCGTCGAGCTGGCCCGCAACCACGCCTGGGTTCCGGCGGTCGTGGGGTGCAGCGAGCGTGGCGGCGAGGTCTGGGTCCGCGAGGCGTGCCTCCGCGCCCTCGAGCTGGGCGACGAGGCGGTGCTCGAGATCGACGACTTCAGCCTGGACGGCCGGGCGATGCGCAACGTCCGCCAGATGGTCAGCCGGGTCGAGCGGGCCGGCTACGTCACCGAAGTCGCCCGGGTCGGTGACCTGAGCGCGACTGAGATCGCCGCGATCCGCCAGCAGGCCGCGTCCTGGCGGGGTGCGGAGGTCGAGCGCGGGTTCTCGATGGCGCTGGGGCGGTTCGGGGACCCCCGCGACGCTGACTGTGTGGCCGTGACCGCGCACCGCGATGGCCGGCTCGCCGCGGTCCTGCACTTCGTGCCGTGGGGTCCGGACGGGCTCAGCCTCGAGCTGATGAGGCGCGATCGCGACGCCGATCCGGGGCTCAACGAGCTGATGATCGTCGCGGCGATCCGCGCCGCGCCGGCGCTGGGCATCACCAGGCTCTCGCTCAACTTCTCGGCGTTCCGGTCCGCGCTCGAGCGCGGCGCCCGGCTCGGCGCCGGTCCGATCCTGCGGGTGTGGCGGGCGACCCTGCTCGGGGTGTCGCGGTGGTTCCAGATCGAGTCGCTCTACCGCTTCAACGCGAAGTTCCGGCCGATCTGGGAGCCGCGGTTCATCTGTTATCCAGGGGCCGGTGACATTCCGCGGATCGCGCTGGCCGCGCTCGAGGCCGAGGCCTTCATCGTCTGGCCGAGGCAGTGGCTGGCGCTCCGAAAGGCACGGCGGCTCCGCTTGGGTTGACGGCGACTAGCGCCGAAAACCTTTCAGAACGGCCGAGTTTCGGCACGCAATCGTCCTTCAGCCATGCGGTGGTGGCAGGATGTTCCGTCGTACACCGCGTTGGTCAACGGCGATCACGCGGCGTGGAGGTGGAAAAGCAAGTGGCTGCACGCCAGTCGGCATGGGAGTCCGCGCGCACGCAACTCGCCGAGGCGGTGAGACAACTCGGCCTGGACGACGGCATGCACCAGTTGCTGGCCACCCCTCGTCGCGAGATGACCGTCAGCATCCCGTTGCGTCGCGACGACGGAAACATCGAGGTGCTCCGCGGCTATCGCGTGCAGCACAACCTCTCCCGTGGGCCGGCCAAGGGCGGCATCCGCTATCACCCGTCGACCGACATCGACGAGGTTCGCGCGCTGGCGATGTGGATGACCTGGAAATGCGCGCTGATCGGCATTCCGTACGGCGGCGCCAAGGGCGGCGTGACGATCGATCCGCGGCTCTACAGCCAGACCGAGCTCGAGCGCGTGACCCGGCGCTATGCCAGCGAGATCCGCCCGATCGTCGGGCCGGAGAAGGACATCCCCGCGCCCGACGTCGGCACCGACGAGCAGACGATGGCGTGGTTCATGGACACCTACTCGGTGAACCAGGGCTACACCGTGACCGGCGTCGTGACCGGCAAGCCGGTCAGCATCGGTGGCTCCGAGGGGCGGGCCGGCGCGACCAGCCGGGGGGTGATGATCACGGCATTCGCGGCGCTCCAGGAGGCCGGCGTCGACCCGAGCGAGGTCTCGGTCGCAGTGCAGGGCTTCGGCAAGGTCGGCGGCCTCACCGCGCAATACCTGCATGACGCCGGCTGCAAGATCGTCGCGGTCTCCGACGTCAAGGGCGGTGCCTACAACTCGCTCGGCATGAACCCGGCGAAGATGCTGCGGGAGATGCGCGCCGGCATGGAGTCGGTGGTCGGCTACCCGGGTACCGACGCAATCACCAATGAGGAGCTGCTCGAGCTCGACGTCGACATCCTCGTGCCGGCTGCGCTCGAGAGCGTGATCCACGACGGCAATGCCGATCGGGTCAAGGCCCGTTTCGTGGTCGAGGGCGCGAACGGCCCGACCACGCCGGACGCGGACGCGGTGCTCGAGAGCAAGGGAGTAGTCGTCGTACCGGACATCCTGGCCAATTCCGGCGGAGTCGCGGTCTCCTACTTCGAGTGGGTGCAGGACCTGCAGGCGTACTGGTGGACCGAGCACGAGGTGTCGGACCGGATGCGGGCGATCCTCGAGTCGTCCTACGCCGAGGTCTCGGCGCTGGCGCAAGAGCGGGGTACATCGCTGCGGACCGCGGCTCAGATGATCGGCGTCGGCCGGGTGGCCGAGGCGCACCGCACTCGCGGTCTGTATCCGTGACGTTGCGGGCGCGCCGTGCCAGAATGACACTGCTGTAGTTCTCGAGGTCCAGTTCAAGTCGCGGGAGTCCGTCATGAGCGCTGAAGGAGCACTGTCCGGCCGCGACTCGGCGACCGGGGAGCTGTCGGAGCGCGATCGGGAGATTCTCGCCTTCGAACGGCACTGGTGGAAATACGCCGGTGCGAAGGAGCAGGCGGTCCGCGACCTGTTCGACATGTCCGCGACCCGTTACTACCAGGTGCTCAACGCCCTGCTCGACCGGCCGGAGGCGCTTGCGGCCGACCCGATGCTCGTCAAGCGGCTGCGCCGGCTGCGAGCCGCCCGGCAGCGGGCCCGGTCCGCCCGCCGACTCGGCTTTGAGGCCTGACCGGCGCTGAGCTCGGGCGATCCGCCCGTGCGGTGAATCCGGGGGAGCGTGCACCGTGAGCACTACGTTCTGGCTGTGAGGGTGGTGTCGTGAGCGAGGAAGGCAACGGCAGCGAGCCTCCCGCACCAGGTTCGGAGTCGGAATGGGAGCCGAACTGGGACCCCGACCCCGACCCCGAATCCGAGCCCGCGCCCGAGCCAGTCCCGGTCGCTCCGCCCGAATCGGCCCCGGTCGCGTCCTCCGGGGGTCTACTCGGGGCCGGCCTCCCTGGCGAGGGGTCGGAACCGGATGCGGACACCTCGCCCCTGGTGCGCCCGCGCAGTCACCGCGCTCCGCCGCCGGGTGCGGCCAGCGGTCGGGTGCTCGGACCGCTGGTCGCGGTCGTCGTCGTCCTGGTCGTCGTCGGCTTGCTGATCTGGATCAATGGGCGGCCGAACGGCACCAAGTCCTCGGCGGCGACGACGCCGGGCGTGGTCACCACCCCGACGCATCATCACTCGAAGCCGCCCACCGCTCCGCCGACCTCGCCCCCGGCGTCGACCGCTCCGGCCACCTCGCCGACGCCGACGACCGCGAGCACCCCGCCGGCCCAGCCGTCGAAGACGGCCACGACCAAGCCGGCCGACCGCAATGCGATGGCCACCGTCCAGGTGCTGAACAACTCGCGGATCACCGGCCTGGCCCACCAGGTGGCGGGCGAGGTCGCGGCCAAGGGCTGGAAGATCGGCGTGATCGGCAACCTGCAGGGCGCGATCCCGGAGACGACGGTCTATTTCTCGCCGGGCGAGAAGGCGGCCGCGAAGCATCTGGCCCGGGAGTTCAGCGCCGTACACCGGATCGAGCCGAACTCCGTGGCCGGACTCACCCAGGTCGGCATCACGCTCGTCCTGACCTCGGACTGGGTCGGCTGAGCCGTCGTGGCTGACGCCGTCATGGCGCTGCTGGCCGACCCCCGATCCGCCCTCGTCGCGCTCGACTTCGACGGCACGCTCGCGCCGATCGTCGAGCGTCCCGAGGCGGCCCGGCTCGTGGACGGGGCCCGGGAGGTCATGCAGGCGCTCGCCGCGCGGATCGGGCAGCTGGCGGTCATCAGTGGCCGGGCCGCCGACGAGGTCGTTGCCCTCGGCCAGCTCGGCGGGGTGTCCGGGCTGCTTGTCCTCGGCCACTACGGGCTGCAGCGCTGGCACGGCGGACAGCTCGACTCACCACCGCCCGACCCCGCGGTCGAGCGGGCCCGACTCCGGCTCCCGTTGCTGCTCGAGGGCGCTCCGAATGGCGTGTACGTCGAGGACAAGGGCCAGTCGTTCGCGGTCCACACCCGGCCGGCCGCCGACCCGCAGCAGGCCCTCGACGACCTGGCGCCGGCGCTGCGCCGGCTGGCGGCCGACATGGGGCTCGAAGCCGTGGCGGGCCGCTTCGTCCTCGAGCTGCGACCGGCGGGGACGGACAAGGGCTCGGCCCTGCGCAGCCTGGTGGCCGCAACCGGCGCCACCACGGTGATCTACATCGGCGACGACGTCGGCGACCTGCCGGCTTTTCGCGTCGTGGCCGAGCTTCGGGCCGAGTCCGGAGTGAACGGGCTGGCGATCGCCGCCTTCGAGCAGCCGTCGGCCGGCCGGGCGCCGGAGGTGCCTCCTGAGCTGCAGGAGGCGGCCGACGTCGTACTGCCCGGGCCGGAGGCGGTCGTGGGCTGGCTGGCCGGCATCGTCGCCATGCTCTGAGCCGCGGACGCGGCCGGGCTCGGCGCTCAGAGCGCGTCGAGTTGCTGGCGCAGCCAGTCGCGGGGCGGATGCGCGGTCGCGGCCGCGAGCAGGCCGACATGGCGGCGGGCCCGCTCGGCAGCCGGCATGACGAGCGCCGCGTGCAGAGCGTCGGCCGTCGCGGCGACGTCGAACGGGTCGATCAGCAGCGCGAACTCACCCATCGCGTCGGCTGCGCCGGCGTTGCGGGACAGCACCAGCACACCGTCGTCCGAGAGCACGGTCGCTTCCTTGGCGACCAGGTTCATCCCGTCGCGGACCGGGTTGACCAGCGCGACGTCGCCGGCGGCCAGGGTGGCCAGCGACTCGGGGTAGTCGTTGACCACCGAGAGCTGCACCGGGGTCCAGGTGTCCGTCGCGAACGCGTCGTTGATCTCCCCGGCGAGGGCTTCGATTTCCTCGGTCAGGTGCCGGTAGTCGGCGATGTCCTGGCGGCTCGGGTAGGCGATCGCGAGATGCACCACGTGCTCGCGGTGCTCCGGATAGCGCTCGAGCAGGTCGCGGTACGCCGACAACCCTCGGGCGATGTTCTTGGAAGGCTCGGTCCGGTCGACCCGCACGATCGCCTGCCGGTCGCCGAGCATCGACTCGAGCGCGGCGCGATGCGCGGCGACGTCGGGCTGCGCGGCGCGCTCGAGCAGCGGCCCGGGATCGACACCGAGCGGGTGGACGCGAACGGCGGTCGACCGGCCGTCGTACCGCACGCCGCCCGGTTCCCGCTCGGCGCCGAGTATCGCTATGCAGCAGTCGATGAAGTCATCGGCCCAACGCGGCGAGTGGAAACCGAGACTGTCGGCGCCGAGCATGCCCACCAGCAGCTCGTCCGCGACATCGGCGGGGAGCAGCTCGAAGTCGGTCACGGTCGCCCACGGGGTGTGGGTGAACAGCCCGATCCGCAGGTCCGGCCGCCGCGCCCTCAGCATGGCCGGGAGCACCGTCAGGTGGTAGTCCTGCACCAGCACCCGGGCCCGCTCGGACGCGTCGGCGGCGATCGCGTCGGCAAAGGCCGCGTTGTAATCGGCGTACGACGCCCAGGCTTTCCGCCACGCGTGGGAGTCGTTGGACAGCAATGGTTTTCCGGCGTTCAGGCCGTGCACGACGTACCAAAGGGTCTGGTTCGAGATCGTGTTGTAGGCGCCGGCGAAGGTGTCGGCATCGATTGCCAGCATCTGCACCGGGTCGGTCGTCTGGCCGGCGAGATCGAGCCGTCCGCCGGGTGCGGAGGCGGCGACTTCTCGATCGGTGTCGCTGAGCGCTGCGCAGACCCACACCGTCGCGCCCTCGGCCGGCAGCCCGGCCAGACCGGTGACCAGGCCGCCACTTCCACGCGCCGCGACAACCGTGCCGTCGGCAGCGCGGTGGAACGCGATCGGCCCGCGGTTGGACGCGATCACGATGTCGGCCATGCCGTTGTCGTTGCCCACTGCGGCTGACAGTAATCGACGCCGTTGTGGCAGACTTGATCTGCGCGGCCCTCGGGTCGCGCACTCATCAAGAGGGGCAGAGGGACCGGCCCGGTGAAGCCCCGGCAACCACCCGACGGCGGGCAGGTGCCAACTCCGGCTCGTGCGCGAGTTGCGTGCGGGGAAGATGAGACGGAAGGCTCCGATGACGTCATTGATCGATCGACCGGCTGCGCAGTTCGGGTCGGCCGAGGCTCTCGTCTGCCGCGAGTGCGGCGCCAGTTACCCGCTCGGCCCGTCCCACGTCTGCGAGATGTGCTTCGGACCGCTCGAGATCGCCTACAACCGCGACGTCCAGCGGCTCGTCACGCGCGCGACGATCGAGGCCGGACCGCACTCGATGTGGCGCTATCAGGGTCTGCTCCCGGTGGCGCCGCTGGTCGACCTGGGGGTCGGGATGACCCGCCTCGTCCCCGCTCCGCGCCTGGCGCGGGAGCTCGGCATGCGCGCGCTGTGGGTCAAGGACGACAGCGGCAACCCGACCCACTCCTTCAAGGACCGGGTGGTTGCGGTCGCCGCGTCGGCGGCTCGCGCGCTGGGCT
This sequence comes from uncultured Actinomycetota bacterium, assembly GCA_963770565.1. Taxonomy (GTDB): domain Bacteria; phylum Actinomycetota; class Actinomycetes; order JAFAQI01; family JAFAQI01; genus DATAUK01. The sequence continues at coordinate 528,635 of CAVYQE010000002.1, read as the reverse complement.
ACCAGGTGCTGGCCTGCGCCTCGACCGGCAACCTGGCCAACGCGGTGGCCGCGGCGGCCGCCAACGCCGGCCTGCGCTCGGTCGTGCTGATCCCGAACGACCTCGAGCCGGGCAAGGTCGTCACGACCGCGGTCTACGGCGGCACGTTGATTGCGGTCGAGGGCGCGTACGACGACGTCAACCGGCTCTGCGCGGAGGTCGCCGGTGAAGTGCCGTGGGCCTTCGTCAACGTCAACGTCCGGCCGTTCTACGCGGAGGGCTCGAAGACGGTCGGCTTCGAGATCGCCGAACAGCTCGGCTGGCGGCTGCCCGAGCAGGTCGTGATCCCGATCGCCTCTGGCTCGCTGCTGACGAAGGTCGACAAGGCGTGGCGGGAGCTCGGTGTGCTCGGGTTGGTCGAGAGCACGCCGTACCGGGTGTTCGGGGCGCAGGCGACCGGCTGCTCGCCGGTTGCGGCGGCGTACCGGGCCGGGCACGACGTGGTCGCGCCCGTGCGCCCGACCGGAATCGCGAAGTCGCTCGCGATCGGCAATCCGGCGGACGGTCCCTATGCGCTCGATGTCGTGCGCCGGACCGGCGGGGCGATCGAGGACGTGGGCGACGAGGAGATCGTCGACGGGATCCGGTTGCTCGCGCGGACGACTGGAGTCTTCGGCGAGACCGCGGGTGGGGTCACGGTGGCGGTGCTCCGCAAGCTGATCGCGACCGGCCAGCTCGATCCGGCCGCCGAGACCGTCGTGCTCAACACCGGCGACGGGCTGAAGACGCTGGAGGCGGTCGCGCCGGTCGCCCGGCCGACTGTCACCATTCCCCCGACGCTGACCGCCTTCCGAGAGGCTGGACTGAGCCAATGATCACGGTCCGGATCCCGACCATCCTTCGACCGCTGACCGGCGGTGCCGCCGAGGTGAGCGTGTCCGACGCCTTGACGCTCACCGACGTGCTCGACCGGCTGGAAGCCGACCATCCGGGGCTGCGGACCCGGGTGCTCGACGACGACGGCAAGCTGCGCCGGTTCGTGAACGTCTACGTCGACGATGACGACGTACGGTTCGCCTCGGGGCTGCAGACGCCGACGCCGGACGGTACGACCGTCTCGATCATCCCCGCGGTCGCCGGCGGCGGCTGAGGAGCCAAGCAATGTCACATTGCCCCGCTGATCGCGGGGGCAATGTGACCGCACCCCCACAAAGCGCTGGGCAATGTGACATTGCTTTGGACCGGCGGGTTAGTGCTTGTGGCGCTGCTTGTGGGTGAGGACCTTGTCGTAGACCAGCACGCGGGCGTAGACGAAGTGCGCGTGGTAGATCCGCTGACGCTGCACCCGTAGCCCGGTGTGCGGGGCGACCCACCAGTGGTGGTGGCCGTCGTAGATCCCGACGTGGGAGATGTAGCCGCCGTTGTCGACGAAGACCAGATCGCCGAGCTGAAGGCTGCCACGCCGGATGTGGCGAAGCGCGTGGTACTGCTGCGCAGCGTTGTGCGGCAACGACTTGTGTACGGCGTGCAGGAACACGAAGCGGACGAAGCCCGAGCAGTCGAAGCCGTTGGGGCCGTCGGCGCCGTACACGTACGGCTTGCCTTTCTGGCGCCTGGCCTCGCGGAGCACTTTCTGGACCTCGAGGTTGTGGCGCTGGATGACGGTGAGCTTCGCGCCTCGCAGGCGAGGCGTGCCGGGGGCCCTGGCGGCGAACTGCCAGCCCCCCGGGGAGGACGAGATCGAGGCCGGCCCGGCGGTTGAGGTCGCAGCAGCAGCTGGCGCTGCGGCGACGCCGAGGCAGGCGATGACGGATGCGCTGAGGACGGCCGAGCGGACACGCAGGGTCGTTCGGGACATGGATGCTCTCCGACGCCGACCGGGTTAGCTGTCGGGTTCGGGCCGTGGCTAGCCCGGCCGCCGGAGCGGCTTCACCCCAAGAAGCGCGTGCGCTTCGGGTTACTGATGGGTCCCCGAGCCTGTCCGATGGGTTCGGTTCACGCACTCCGACGGACAGGTTTGGCGAACGGAGGCGACGGTCACCCGGGATGGGTGGCGCCCGCACACAATAGGTCGGCCGCGACCCCGGTGTCCTTGAATCCGGGCTTTTTGACCGGTCGTGTCCGATTCACCCGTCTGGGTGGTCAAGGCCTTCGTCTTGCACTCGCAGGTGCCGAGTGCTAACAATGGATCTAGCACTCTGGGCCAACGAGTGACAGCCGCTCGCCCACGCCCAGGGCCTTCAGACATTCGCATCTCGCGGGAGGATCCCACCGCAATGGCAAAGATCATCGCATTCGACGAGGACGCACGACGGGCGCTCGAGCGCGGCATGAACCAGCTCGCCGACGCCGTCAAGGTGACCCTCGGGCCCAAGGGCCGCAACGTCGTACTGGAGAAGAAGTGGGGTGCTCCCACGATCACCAACGACGGGGTGAGCATCGCTAAGGAGATCGAGCTCGAGGACCCGTACGAGAAGATCGGCGCCGAGCTCGTCAAGGAGGTCGCGAAGAAGACTGACGACGTCGCCGGTGACGGTACGACGACGGCGACCGTCCTCGCCCAGGCGCTCGTCCGCGAGGGTCTCCGCAACGTCGCCGCCGGCGCCAACCCGATGTCGCTCAAGCGCGGCATCGAGGCGGCGGTCGAGCGGGTCAGCGAGGAGCTGTCCAAGCAGGCCAAGGACGTCGAGACCAAGGAGCAGATCGCGTCGACCGCGAGTATCTCCGCGGGTGACTCCACGGTCGGCGAGATCATCGCCGAGGCGATGGACAAGGTCGGCAAGGAAGGCGTCATCACGGTCGAGGAGTCCAACACCTTCGGCCTCGAGCTGGAGCTCGTCGAGGGCATGCGCTTCGACAAGGGCTACATCTCGCCGTACTTCGTCTCCGACGCCGAGCGCATGGAAGCCGTGCTCGACGACCCCTACATCCTGTTCGCCAACTCGAAGATCTCCGCGGTCAAGGACCTGCTGCCGATCCTCGAGAAGGTCATGCAGGGCGGCAAGTCGCTCGCGATCATCTCCGAGGACGTCGAGGGCGAGGCGCTCGCGACCCTGGTGGTCAACAAGATCCGCGGCACCTTCAAGTCCGTCGCGATCAAGGCTCCCGGCTTCGGCGACCGCCGCAAGGCGATGCTGCAGGACATGGCGATCCTCACCGGTGGCCAGGTCATCAGCGAGGAGGTCGGGCTCAAGCTCGACAGTGCCGATCTGGACCTGCTCGGCCGGGCTCGCAAGGTCGTCGTCACCAAGGACGAGACCACGATCGTCGAGGGCTCGGGTGACACCGACCAGATCGCCGGCCGGGTCAACCAGATCAAGGCCGAGATCGAGAAGTCGGACAGCGACTACGACCGCGAGAAGCTGCAGGAGCGGCTGGCCAAGCTGGCCGGCGGCGTTGCGGTCATCAAGGTCGGTGCCGCGACCGAGGTCGAGCTCAAGGAGCGCAAGCACCGGATCGAGGACGCCGTTCGCAACGCGAAGGCTGCCGTCGAGGAAGGCATCGTCGCCGGTGGCGGCGTCGCACTCCTGCACGCATCCAAGACCGCGTTCGAGAAGCTCGACCTGACCGGCGACGAGGCCACCGGCGCGCGGATCGTCCAGATCGCGCTCGAGGCTCCGATCAAGCAGATCGCGTTCAACAGCGGTCTCGAGGGCGGGGTCGTGGTCGAGAAGGTCCGCAGCCTCAAGGTCGGTCACGGGCTCGACGCCGCAACTGGCGAGTACGTCGACATGATCAAGGCGGGCATCATCGACCCGGCCAAGGTCACCCGCTCGGCGCTGCAGAACGCCGCGTCGATTGCCGCACTGTTCCTCACCACCGAGGCAGTCATTGCCGACAAGCCGGAGAAGTCCGCGCCGGCCATGCCGGGTGGCGACGGCGGCATGGGTGGGATGGACTTCTAAGTCCTGCATAACCTCACGAAGGGGCGGTCCCGATCAGGGACCGCCCCTTCGCTGTCCCGCGTGTTGATCTTCGCGCTCGCGACCACTTCTACGGCGAGTCGAGCGAAAACCGGTCACCGAGGCGAAGATCAGTGGAGAGCCGAGCGGGTGCTATCGCCGTACGCAAAGGACGTCGACGCGGACCGTTGCGGCGGCCGTGTGACATTGCTCGGGGGGCTACTGGGTGACGGCTTCGCGCAAGAGAGGATCGCGTGGTGCCCATCCAGTCCCTCGGCTACCGGACCGACGTGATGGTTCGACGGCTGTCCGGGTCTGTCGTCGAGGAGCGCGGCGACTACGTCGTCGTCCGGACCACGGCCAGCCCGGGATTCTGGTGGGGCAACTTCCTGCTCATGCCGGCTACGCCGTCGGTCGGCGACGCTGCGCAGTGGGAGTCGTGGTTCATCGCGGAGTTCCCCGCTGCGGAGCATCGCGCGTTCGGTCTCGACACCACCGACGGCAAGATCGGCGACCCGGCCGCGATCGCAGCGCTCGGCGCTAGCACTCGGACCAACGCGGTGATGTCCGCGGCCGCGCTGCGCGAGCCGGATCATCCGGACCTCGCGGTGCGTGCCTTTGACGATCCTGACTGGCCGCAACTCGAGGTGCTTCGTTCCAGCGTGTACGCGACTCCCGACGCCGACCCCGCGGAGGCCGGCACCGCGACAGAGTTCGTGGCGCAGCAAGTCGTCGCAAGCGCGGCGCTGGTCGCGAATGGCCACGGCGAGTGGCTTGGCGCCTTCGACCACGGGTTGCTGGTTGCGGCGCTGGGGATTGTCAGCGACGGATCAGGTGTGGCGCGCTACCAGGCGGTCGAGACGCATCCGGACTACCGCCGGCGTGGACTCGCCCGCCGGCTGGTCTACGACGCGGCCGCACTCGCCGCCGACCGCTTCGACGCCGGCGAGTTCGTGATCGTCGCCGATCCCGAAGACCACGCAGTGAGGTTGTACGAATCGCTCGGCTTCGCCACCGTCGAGCTGCAGGTCGAGGTAGTGCGCGCGCCGATCCACCCGTAGCCCGCTGACGAGCGCTAGGCGTGGGACGTGTTGGTGGGGCAGTGGGTCCACAGCGCCATCTGGCTCCGCTTGGGTGTGCCCGCGGACTCGCCGAGGGCGAGCAGCGTGTGGTCATGGGTGACCGTCAATGCGAGGAGTCCGTGGGGAAGGGCGTCCCGCGTCGGGGCGGCGATGGTGGCCCAGGATCCTCCGGTCCAGTGCATCAAGAGGGGGCCGTGTCGGGCTCCCGCCACCCAGACATCGCGGTTGGTAATTGCGGCCAAACCGGTCAACGTGCCTCGGGTCGATAACACGGTGTCCCAGTGCGTGCCGTTGTCTCGCAGGACCGAGCTCGACCCTGCTCCGCCCCACCTCGTACCGTCCGGCGAACTGCCCAGAGACGGACGTCGGATGGTCCAGATGGTTCGCCCGCTCGGGAACGAGATCGCGGTCAACGGCAGCGACGTGGCCGGGGATGGTCGGTGGATCCACGACCCGTGGGTCCAGGACCCGATCAACGCACCGTCGAAGGTTCCCTCTTCTCCGGCTCCTCGTAGGTGGCCGCCCACCGCCCACGGAGATCCACTGCTGGGGTCGAGGGCCAGCGCGGTCAGCAGTGAGATCGACCCGAGCCCGTTCGCTGCCGTCGGTGCGGCGGGCTCCGGGGCCGCGACTCGCAGCCATGCTCGGCCGTTCCAGTGCAGCCACCGGTTTACGTAGCTGGTGGTGGTGCCGGCGACCGAGGAGTTGCCCAGCGCCCATACGTCATTCGCAGATCGGCCCGCAACAGCGACGAGACTCTGCTGCTGGTGCGGACCTGCGTTGGCCAGTGCAGGCACGGGCGTCAGCGACCACCTGACACCATTCCAATGCTCGACCAGCGGCGCGTCGCGCGACCTTCGGCTCGCCGCTCGGAGGCCGCCGACCGCCCAGGCATCGGTCGAGCTGATCACCGTGATCCCGAACAACGACCCAGGCAAATCGCTCGGGTTCCCCACGGGGGTAACAGTCCACCGGTGACCATCCCAATGCTCAATCAAGGGATAGGGCACCTGGTCGGAGGAGTCGGGCGAATCGACCCAGCGCTCACCCACCGCCCACGCATTGCCCGCCGAAGAGGCGCCGATCGCGAACAGGCGGTGCTGTCGATCCCCAGGAGCGAACGGCTCCGGGAACACCTGCCACCCGGACCGACACGTGCCAGGCCCGCCAGCAAGGGACGACGGCCCGGATCCCGCCCCGACCGGGGGTGATGGCCGCGGCTCGCTCCCCACCGAGCTCCCCGAGCACGCGGACACCATCAGCACCGCGGCCATGAGGCCGACGCCCGCCCCGACTCGCTTTCGCGAATCGCCAGCCAACGTCACCGGTCGCCCCACCTCCACGCCGCCAGCGTCCAGAGCGTAGGTCGCATACTCCTGAGACTCTGGATGCACCGGCATGGTTGTTGATGACCTCGGTCGCCTCGCCGGTTCGAACCAGGCCAGACAGCCATGGCGGATTAGGGGTCCGCTACCACCCCTGGGTGGCGATGATCTTGTTCTGGTTACTGCCGGACAGAGTGCGGGCGCCGCCCATGCGCGGCGCGGTTGCCGGCCTGCGCGGGTCCTTACGTCTCGAGCAGAATCACCAGGGTCTCGGGCAGAACTCCGTCATGAGTCATCGCGTCGGCAGCCTCCTGGCTTTGCATGCCAGCCGTGAAGGCGTCCATGTCAGCGACGTCCATCAGCACCGCGACCTGGGATCGGTTATCGGGGTTGACGAAGGTCCGGATGTTCGTCACGCCGAGTGGTCCGAAGAACTCTTCGCGCTTCGGCGAGGCGAGCCAATGGTCTGTGTCCTTCACATCGTGGTGGCCAAGCACGGTTGGCATAGCGGCTCCCATGGGCTGCGCTTCGCGTGTCTTCGCGAAGATCGTGGCCGGACACTACCGCGCCGCCGGACTTCACCGACCCAGAACGGCACGTCGCCTCGTTTGGGTGTGACGATCACATGGCCGTCCAGACGGGTGGGCCCTTTCACGATCGGACCAACAGTGGTTCGCTGTGCCCATCGCTCCGGACAGAGCCAACGGGAGGTCAGCATGTCAGCGGAGGAGAACCTCGCGAACACTAAGAAGGCTTACGCCGCGTTTGCTTCTGGGGACGTGGCGGGCGCGGCAGAGAACCTCGCCGACGACATCGAGTGGATTGTCCCCGGCAACAGCACGATCAGCGGTACCTATCGCGGGAAGTCTGAGGTGATCGGCTTCTGGATGAAGCTGCCGGAAAAGGGCTTCACCAGCGCACCACAGCACTTCCTCGCCGACGAGGACCGGGTCGTCGTGCTCACCAGCACGACTGCGGACGGCCAGTCATCTGACTCGGTCGACGCTCTCACCTTCCGTGACGGCAAGGTGGTGAAGTTCCAAATCGCCTCTGACACCGCGTTGCAGGAGAAGATCTGGGGAACGAGGTAGTCGACCGCCCGACCGAGCAAGTACGCCGGTAATGCGCGGTTCGGTCTACGACTCTGGTGTCGAGTACGGCGAGTTGGTAGGCGACCGGGCCTCGAGCGGCCATTGCCGCATCCCGGTCACATCGCGGCGAAGGAGCCGGCGATTGCTTGCTCGGCCTCGGCGTAGTGGGAGCCGGCTTGCGCGAGCAGCACGCTGATCCCGCTCAGCGCGTCGTGTAGGCCTCGGGCGCTGCGCTGCCATTCCGACCAGAGCGCCTCGAACCGCTGCTGGGCAACGCCCGCCCAGTCGCCGCCGAGTGGCGCGAGCGATCCGGCGAGACCGGCGAGTTCGCCTTCGATGTGGGCGGCGCCGTTGCTGACCCGCGCCGACATCGACGCGAGCTGCTCCGGGGTGACGCGAATTCCTGGCATGTGAGGCCTCCTGCGGTCGTGGATGTCGCGTCACCGTACGGATCCGGGAGGCGAGGCGTCGGCGTTGTCCACAGCCGACCGGTTCGTGCGCCACTACGAGCGGGGTACGGCGTTCTGCTCACGAACCGTAGGCTCCCCACTGTGCTGGTGGTCGGCTTTGATCTCGACATGACCCTCGCCGATCCACGGCCTGGGGTCATCGCCACGTTCACCGCCTTGAGTGCAGAGCTCGGCGTAGCGATCGACGCCGAGCTGGCAGCCTCGCGATTGGGCCCGCCGCTCGAGGTGGAGGTAGCCGAATGGGTGCCCGCGGAGGCGATCGCCCCGGCGATCGAGCGATACCGCGAGATCTTCGCGACTCTCGGTGTCGAGGGCACGTCGGCAATGCCCGGTGCGGCAGCAGCGCTCGACGCGGTGCGCGCGAACGGCGGCCGCACTCTGCTGGTCACGGCGAAGTCCGCGCCCCTTGCCCTCGCAACGCAACAGCGACTGGGTCTCGAGACCGACGAGACGCTCGGCCAGCTCTGGGGACCGACCAAGGGTGACGCGCTCGCGACCCGCGCCGCCACGATCTACGTCGGCGACCACACCGGCGACATGCTCGCGGCGCACACCTGCGGTGCGGTTGCCGTTGCCGTGACCACCGGCCCGGACGACGCCGCGGCACTTGAAGCCGCGGGTGCCGACGTCGTCCTCGGCAGCCTCGAGGAGTTCCCGGACTGGCTGGCGTCGTACCTGCTCGACACTCGGCTGCTGAGCCTGCAGGACCGCTTGCAGGAGCTCGAGACCGTACTGGTCGCGTTCAGCGGTGGCGCCGACTCGGCCTTCCTGCTGGCCGCAGCGGCGCGAGCCCTCGGACCCGAGCAGGTCGTCGCGGCCACAGCCGTCTCGCCAAGTCTGCCGGCCCGCGAGCTCGACGAGGCCAGGCGGTTCGCCGAGGCGCTCGGCGTACGCCACCTCACCCCGACGACCGACGAGCTGGCCCGCGAGGGCTACCGCGCGAACGCCGGCGATCGCTGCTTCTTCTGCAAGGCCGAGCTACTCGACGTCCTCACGCCGCTGGCCGGCGAGCTGGGGATCGCCCACATCGCGACCGGCACGAATGCCGACGACGCCGCCACCGGGTTCCGTCCCGGCATCCGGGCGGCGGCCGAACGCGGCGCCGTGACGCCGCTGCTCGACGCCGGGCTGACCAAGGCCCAAGTGCGGGCGGCCAGCCGGCAGTGGTTGCTGCCGACCTGGGACAAGCCGGCGGCCGCGTGCCTGTCGAGCCGGATCGCGTACGGCGTCGAGGTCACCGCGGCCCGGCTCTCGAGGGTGGAGCGGGCGGAGTCCGCATTGCGGATCGCGCTGGCCGATGCCGGTCTCGACGTGCGGGATCTGCGGGTGCGCGACCTTGGCGACCGGGCGATGGTCGAGGTGGATCCGGAGCTGGTCGCCGCGGTCGCCGAGCGACCGTCACTGCTCGCTGCCGTCGCCGGCTTCGACCGGGTCGAGCTCGATCAGCGTGGCTTCCGGAGCGGCGCGATGAACGAGCGGCTGCCCGACCCCGAGCGCTGGCGCTGAGCCGCGCGGACTTCGCCTGGAGCAAATCGAGGCGCAGAAAGATCGCATATCCGGCTAGCCTTGCGGGGCGCAGGTCTGCTGCGCTGCGAATTCGAGGTAGAGAAGGTCATCGTGCCCACCGGCAAGGTCAAGTGGTTCGACGTGGACAAGGGCTTCGGCTTCTTGGCCCGTGATGACGGCGGCGACGTCTACGTGCACGCTTCGTCGCTTCCGGAGGGTACGGCGCTCAAGCCCGGCGCGCGGGTCGAGTTCGGCGTGGCCGAGGGCCGGCGCGGCGAGCAGGCGTTGTCGGTGCGGGTGCTCGACCCGATCCCATCGGTTGCAGCCGCGAACCGCCGGCCGGCTGATGAGCTGCACGGCGTGATCGACGACATGATCAAGTTGCTCGAATCGAAGGTGCAGCCGGACCTTCGCCGTGGCCGTTACCCGGACAAGCAGAGCAGCCAGCGGGTCGCCCAGGTGATGCGGGCGGTCGCCGCCGAGCTCGAGGGCTAACCTGCCTCGATCGGCGGCGCGCTCCGCGGGCCCGGTGGGTTCTGCGGATCCGGTGGACCCGGGTGGGGTCTGCGCTTCGGCCGGTATCCGAGCACGACCGCCAGGGCGGCACCAAGCACCGCTGCGGCAACGGTGAATCCGAGGACCGCGTTGGTCGGCAGCAGGATGCCGACCGCGCCGCCGACCACCCAGGACAGCTGGAGCGTCGTTTCGGAGCGCGCGAACATCGACGTTCGCACCTCGTCGTCGATCCGGCGCTGGATGGTTGCGTCGAGAGCCAGCTTCGACACCGCCGCAGCCGCAGCCGCGATGAGAGCGAGCGCAAAGACCGTGAACAGCCCGAAGTCGAAGATCGTCACCACACACGCGGCGGTCGTCGCGGCGAGCAGGACGACCGCGAGCCGGTTGGCGGCAACGGTCGCCGTACGCGGTCCCAAGATCGTCCCGAGCAGGTTGCCGAGGCCGATGCCGACCGCGAGCGCGGCGAGGCAGACGTTGGCCGACAAGCCGCCCACCGGATGGATCCGGACCAGAAAAGCGCCGAAGAGCAACATGAATCCGGACAGCCAGCGCATCGCCGCGGCGGTCTGCAGCGCGTGCTGGACGTCGCTCCCCAGCTTGCCGAGCCGGACCAGGCCGCCGGTCGACATCGGTGCGGCCGCCGTCTCCGGATCGCCGTCGGCGGTCGCAGGCAAGCGCATCGTCGACAGCGCCGCCAGCACGTACACGGCCGCGCCGAGCAGCAGCTCGGTGCGATGGCCGAGCGCCTTCAGCACGGCGACCGCGAGTGTGCCGGCGACGGCGGGCGCGATCACGCCGGCCAGGGTCAGCCGTGCGTTTGCCTGCACCAGGGTCATGCCGGCCGGTACCAATCGGGGTACGGCGGCGCTGCGCGCAATCCCGTACGCCTTGCTCGCGACCAGCACCCCGAGCGCCGCCGGGTAGAGCGTCAGCGTCTGCGCGACGCTCGGGTGATGCGCGAGGCTGTGCCCGATCGCCAGCGCCAGCACCGCCCGAGCCGCCATGGTGACGGCGAGTGCGATCCGGCGGCCGCGGCGGAACCGGTCGAGGGCCGGCCCGAGCACGGGCGCGACGACGGCGAACGGCACCATCGTGATGAGCAGGTAGAGCGCGACCCGACTGCGAGCCTCGTGGGTCGGCACCGAGAAGAACAGCGACCCGGCCAGAGCCACCGCCACCGTGGCGTCGCCGGCGGACTGCAGGGAGTGCGTCTCGACGAGGGCGGCCAGCCCGGACGCGCCCGCGCCGGCACTGCGATTCCACTGGCGCACTCGGCGGGCCCCGCCGCGCAGCGCGTGTCCCACACTGACGAGCAGCCGCCGCGGCCACCCGGCGGCTGCACGCTCGCTCTGCAGCGCTGGTTCGTCGTGACCGGGGTCCATGAGCGACACTAATCATGTGACGACTGCCGACGCGCCATCCCTGCTCGAGCCGGTGGTCGACGAGGTCGTTGCCACCGGTCAATCCGGATCGGCGCCCGATGAGATCGCCGCGGCCGCGATCGACGTGGCCCGCGCGGCCGCCGAGCACGATGCGCCCGGCCTGGTCGGCGACCACGTCGGCATCAGCGTCGACGACGCGCGGGTCGTCACACACCTGTTCGCCACCCTCGACCCGGCGTACCGCGGATGGTGTTGGGCGGTCACGGTCGTACGGGCTTCGCGGTCGAAGTCGGTGACGGTCGACGACGTGGTCCTGTTGCCGGGATCCGATGCCCTGCTCACGCCCGAGTGGGTGCCGTGGAGCGAGCGCCTGCGCCCCGGCGACCTCGGGGTCGGCGACCTGCTCCCGACCGCGGCCGACGACCCGCGGCTGGCCCCGGCGTTCTTCATGACCGACGACGACGAGGAGCGCGAGGTCGCCTACGAGTTCGGCCTCGGTCGCGAGCGCGTCCTGTCCTACGAGGGGCGGGTCGAGGCGGTCGAACGCTGGTACGACGGCGAGGCCGGTCCGCAGTCGAGCATGGCGCGGGCCGCGCCGGCATCGTGTGCGACCTGCGGCTTCTACGTTCCGCTGTCCGGCGCGCTCCAGCAGGCGTTCGGGGCATGTGCCAACGAGTTCGCCCCGGACGACGGTCGGGTCGTCGCGGTCGATCACGGGTGCGGTGCGCACTCGCAGGCGGTCGTGCTTCCGGCCGGCCCTTCGCCGGCTGCGTTGTCGGAAGAGGGCCCCGGCTACGACATCGTCGGCGGTCCGGTCGGGCACGAGCCCGGCTCGGTCAGCGACGCCGAGGTCGCTGAGCCGCTCGGCCACTCCTGAGCCCGACCGCTGAGGTGACGGGCGACCCGTTCGGCACCGCGGAGCTTCGCCGCCGCGTGCTGGCGGCGTGGCAGGAGTCACCCGCGCGGCTCCGGGCGGATGCCAACGTCGAGGACGACCTCGCGCTGGTCGGATATCGCGACCGGGTCGTCGTCGAGCTGGCTCAGAACGCCGCCGACGCGGCGACCCGCGCCGGCGTCCCTGGCCGCCTGGTCGTCGAGCTGGCCGGTGACGTGCTGACGGCGACCAACACCGGTGCTCCGCTCGACCCGGCGGGGGTCGAGTCGATCTCGGTCGCGCGGGCGTCGGCGAAGGTCGACCAACCCGACTCGGTCGGTCGGTTCGGAGTCGGCTTCGCCGCGGTGCTCGCCGTCACCGACGAGCCGGCGATCGCGTCGACGGGCGGCGCGGTGCGGTGGTCGCGCTCCGGGGCGCGTGCCGCGGTCGCCGGCATTCCCGCGTTGGCCGGCGAACTCACCGCGCGCGGCGATCGCGTGCCGGTGCTGCGCTTGCCGTTCGATGCGCCTCAGGTGGCCGTGAACGACGGCGTGACGGCGGTGGTGCTGCCGCTTCGCGACGCAGATGCGGTGGCAGCCGTCCGGGCGCAGCTCGATGCCCTCGACGCGACCCTGCTGCTGACCTTGCCGGGCCTCTCGGAGGTCGTCGTCCGGCTTGACGGCATTGAGCGAGCGCTTCGGGCCGAGCGGTACGCCGACCACGTGGTCGTGCAGGACGGCGAGCAGTCGAGCCGCTGGGCAGTGATCACCGAGAGCGGCGAGCTCGATCCGGAGCTGCTCGCCGAGCGCCCACACGAGGAACGCGGACTCGACCGCTGGCAGCTGACCTGGGCCCTGCCGGTCGACGCCGAGGACCGGCTCGTCGAGCTGCCGGGCTCGGTGGTGCGAGCGATTCGCGCGCCGACCGCGACCGACGACGCGTTGACCCTGCCCGCGGTGCTGATCGCGTCGTACCCGCTCGACTCGACGCGTCGGCGGGTCACGTCAGGGGCGCTCGCGGATGCGGTCACCGCTCAGGCGGCGCGGGTGCTGGCAACCGGGTTGGCCGAGCGCCCGGCCGACCCCTCGGAACTCCGGCTGGTGCCGACCGGCTTCCCTGATGGCGCGATCGACGGCGCCCTGCACGTCGCTCTGCTCGATCGGCTGCGCGAAACCGCGTGGCTACCGGCCGCCGCGGATCCCGAGGTCCGGCAACGCCCGCGGGATGCGGTGGTCGTCGCCGGTCCGCTCGTCGAGGTGCTGCGCGAGGTGGTGCCGTCGTTGCTGCCGGCTGGCTGGGCCGGGCCGGAGCTGACCGCGTTGGGAGTCCGGCGGCCGTCTGTGGCTGAGCTGGTGCAGGCGGTCGGCGCGGTCGATGCCGAGCCGGCCTGGTGGGGCGCGCTCTATGCCGCACTCGACGTCGCGGTGCCGCCCGGCCTTGAGCGGGACGCACTCGGCGCGCTGCCGGTGCCACTCGCCGACGGCAGGCTGGTGACCGGACCGCGCGGGCTGGTGATCCCGAGCGACTCGACACCGGCCGTGGACTTGTCCGCGATCGGGATCCGGGTCGTACACCCGGCCGCGGCACACGAGCTCTTGCGCACGCTCGGGGCGGGCGACGGCACCCCGCGCGGCCTGCTGGAGCAGCCCCACGTCCAGGCCGCGGTCGAGGCGTCGTACGACGATGACGATCCCGAACCGGTCGCCGTCGCGGTGCTGTCGCTGGTGGCCGCGGCCGACACAAACGTCGACGAGTTGCCATGGCTGGCCGACCTGGCGATTCCCGATGCCGCGGGTGAGTGGCGGCCGGCGGGGGAGTTGTTGCTGCCCGGCGGCCGGATGGCGGCACTGGTGGCGGACGACACGCCCTTCGGCGTCGTGTCTGCGTCGTGGGTCGATCGCTGGGGTGCGGCCACCCTCGATGCGGTGGGGGTGCTCGACCGGCCGGCCGTGGTCCGGGACGAGGACGCGACCGGCCCGACCCACGAGCTCGACGGCGAGTCGTCATGGTGGGCGGGGCTGCCGGCTGGGGCGGCCGTGCAGGACTTCGTCGCGGTTCGCGACCTCGAGCAGGTGCGGACCGACGCGCTGCCGGAGCTCCTCGCCCTGCTGGCTGAGCCGCCTATGCGGGCTGCGGTCGTGTCACCGGCGTTGGTCAGCCTGGCCGATGGCGATCGGCTACGGGTGGCCTCCTACACCGCCTGGTGGCTGTCGTCCGAGCCGGTGCTGTCCGGCCAGGTACCGGGCGAGCTGCGGCTGGCGAGCGGCGATCCGGTCCTCGACGGCCTGTACGACGTCGCGCCCGCGGGCTACGACGAGGAGTTCCTGCGCGCGCTCGGTGTGGCCGAGTCGCTCCGCGACGTCGATCCCGACGACGTGCTGGCTCGGTTGGCCGACCCGGCTCGCGGGGTCAGCCGGGCACAGCTGCGCGCTATCGATGGGTGGCTCTCGGAGCAGCTCTTCGAGCCGCCGGCGGCGGTCCGGGCGATCCGGGCCGGGCGGTTGGCAGTCGTCGAAGCACACACGGCGGTCATCGTCGACGCGCCGGACCTGCTCGGGTTGCTCGGCGATTGGTCGATCGTGCCGGTTGCGGCCGGTCGTGCGTCGGCGCTCGCTGGTCGCCTCCATGTGCCGGTCGCGACCGAGCTTTCGGCGTTCCCGGTGCTTTCGGCTGGGACCGAGGTCGACGACGCCGTGGTCCATGACGGCCTACAGGTCGCCGACGTCGACGGCGTGCCGCGGGAGGTCGCGTGGCGGCTTGCCGGTGACACGCTGCATGTCAATGCCCGGCAGTTGGCATTGGGCCTCGGGCGGGGTCGGGCGTGGCGCGACGGGCACTGGGCCCAGCGGCATCGGCGTACCGAGGAGTTGATCGAGCCCGCTATGGGCATTCCGCTTGATGACGAGGATGATCTGGATGATGACGAGGAGTGACGGCAATGGCACGACGTAACAAGGGCCCGGTGCGAGCCGAGCGCACCCGGACGAGCTCGACCTGGGTTGCCCTAGCGGTCGCGATCGTCTTCCTGGTCCTGCTGATCATCTTCATCGCGCAGAACGACCGAAAGGTGCAGGTGCACTATCTCGGTGCGTCCGGTCAGATCTCCGAGGCGCTCGCGCTGCTTGCCGCCGCCGTTGCCGGCGCCCTCGTGGTCCTGCTCGTCGGGGTCGGGCGGATTGTGCAGCTCCGGCTGGTCGGCCGGCGTTACAACCGTGCGGTCGCGCGGCAGCGCGAGACCGACTCAGCCGCGACGCCGGCGCCGGGTGAAGTTCAGGCCATAGAGACCGACAAGTAGGGCGAGGCCGCACGACCACAGCCACCAGGTCGCGTGGTGGCGCTGCAGGTCGTGCCGGAAGACGGTCGCAAGCAGCACCAGGGCGATCGCCCAGAGGACCAGGCCGCTGATCGCGGCGAGGTCTTCTTCGCGCTCACGGGTCACGACCGGCTCCGGCTCACCTCGCCGACCATACCGGCTAGGGTTCTTGCACTTTGCTCGACTGAAACAACGGTGGGGGATGCGTGTCGCCAGCTGAGAGTGTGCCGATGTTGCCGGCGAACGAGGTCGTTGACGCCGCCGCGCTGACCGTTGATCACGAGCCGCTAGCGATTGAGCATCCCGACGACGTTGCGACGACCGCTGGCACCGCCCCGCTGCACGAAACCGCTGAGCGGCTCACCGAGATCGGCGTCTGGGAGATTGCCCCTGGCGTGACGCATGACGTCGAGATGCACGAGGTGCTCGTCGTACTCTCCGGGCATGCGACGGTCGGGTTCGCCGACGGACGCGAGGTCGAGCTGCGACCCGGATCAGTGCTTCGCTTTGCGCCAGGGTCACCGACGAAATGGACGGTTCACGAGCGGTTGCGCAAGGTGTACTTCATCCTCGACGCCTGATCGTTGCTCAGGTGCCGACCAGGCCCCAACCGGCGGGCAGGCGCACGACTACCCTGCCGTCGCCGTCGGTGTCGGCAAGTACCCCGATCGCGGTGGCCGCTGCCAGCAGGGCCTCGATGCTCGGCTCGCCCGCCCGCAGCATCGCCCGGGCCAACCGCCCCTTCGCGACCTTGCTCTGATAACTCGCGGCTGCCCGCCGGCCGTCCGGACCGGTGATCTTCACTTCGACCAGCTCGGGCGCGGCGCCGCCCGACGGCCGGTACATCTGCGTATAGCCCGATGACCGGAGGTCGATCGCGCCAGTGGTTGCAACGAGGTCGTCGAGCGCGTCGTGCAGCGGCTTGCGCCAGAGCGCGGGAAGGGTGGGCTGCCGCGGGAGCTGCGTGCCGATTCCGACCCGGTACGCCGGGAGCAAGTCGGTCGGCCGGGTCGCTCCCCACAGGCCGGAAAAGACGACGACGTACCGGTCGGCGCGCTGCCGCGCCGACTTTGTGAGCGTCGAGTATCCGAGCGCGTCGTGAAGCACGCCGCGGTAGCGCCGCCCGGCGACCATGGTCGGTGAGTCCCACAGTTCGGCGTTGGCAGCCCGATCCTCGTCCAGCGCCTCCGACAGGCCGAGCCGGGCACGCGCCCGTACGACGTTGCCCTGGCACATCGTGACGAGGGTGCGGCCAACGCGCTGCCGGGTCGCGGTCAGCTCAGGCCAGGAGAGCCCGTCGAGGTCGACCGGCGGGCCGTCACCGCCGCGCGCCTTGCCTTCACTCGGCGGCAACAGGATCAGCACGACGCCCGACCCTAGTGCCGTGCCTACCGCTCGCGGCTGTTGATCATGGCGAACCGCGCGCTTTTCGGCGACTTCTTCGCGCTTTTCGCCATGATCAACTGGACTGGGGTGGGATCGGGCAACGGCTTGCACAGCGCGTCCGGGCCGTTCCAGTCCTTGCGCGAAGGTCGCTGCCCGGTCTCGAGGTACGTCGCGATCTTGTCGTCGACGCAGGCGTTGCCGCTGAGCGAGTCGGCGTGGGCGGTGCCGCCGGGCTCGGCAATCAGGCTCGAGTGCGGATAGAGCCGGCGTACCTCGAGGCTGCCCGGGTACGGCGTGGCGGCATCGTCGGTCTCGTCGATCAGCAGCACACTCTTGGTTGCGTTGCCGTTGATCGTCAGCGGTTTGCCGGCCTTTGCGCCCCAATAGAGACAGGGCGCGTTGAACCAGGCGTTCGCCCAGGTGAAGAACGGATACTTCTTCGCGTACGCGTCGTTGTCCTTCTTCCATCGACTCCACGCAGTCGGCCATTGGACGTCGGTGCACTGGACCGCGTTGTAGACGGCGAATTCGTTGTCGTTGCCCGGACCGTCGGCGTAGCGATACTGCTGGAGGATCGGGCCGGTCTTGCCGTGGAACGCGAACGCGTGCCAGGCGTTGGCCACATCGATCCAGTTGAAGGTGAAGTAGCCGGTGTCGAGGAAGGCGTCGGACCATTCATCGGGGCCGAGATTGCCGTCGGGATGCTTGGTCAATGCCGCCACGGTCGCGTAGTAGCGCGTCGATACCGCGTGCCCGGTCGCGCCGAGGTGGAACACGCGGTCGTGCTTTGCGACCCAGCGGAAGTAGATGTTGATGTTGCGGTTGAAGGCCCGGTCCTGTTCGAGGTTTGCGCGATACCAGATCCGGCGCGGGTCGACGTTGCTGTCGAGGACCATGTACTTCAGGTGCGTCGGGTACAGCGTCGAGAACACCTGGCCGAGGTAGGTCCCGTACGAGAAGCCGTAGTAGCTGACCTGCGCGACGCCGAGCGCCTGCCGGATCGAGTTCATGTCCATCGCGGAGTCGATCGTGGTCATGTTGGCGAGCAACTCGGGGTACTTCCGCTCGCATGCGTCGGCGTAGGACTTCGCCCGCTTCAGCCAGTAGTGCAGCAAGCTCTTGGTGGTCGGTACGTAGCTGCGGCGAGGTGCGGTGAAGTAGGTGTTCTGGCAATGGATCGCCGGCCGGCTGGTCCCGACGCCGCGCGGATCCCAGCTGACCCAGTCGTAGTCCGCACCGACGTGATGCGGAACGTCCGGCGCGAGCTCGGGCCCGTCGTCGATGCCGATCCCACCCGGGCCGCCGGGGTTCGAGAGCATCACCCCGCGGTAGTTCTGCGCCGACGAGGTGTGGCGCACCAGCGAGAGCTCGAGGGTGATCTGCGTGCCGGTCGGGTCGCTGTAGTCCATCGGCACCTTGAGCGCTGCACAGCGGACCGTCTCGTTCGGCAGTTGCTCGACCGCACTCGGGCAGGTCGACCAGTGAATCGTTGAGGCGAACGTGGTGGCCCGGTGCGCCGCAACTGCTTGTGCGGGTGCGATGGATACCAGCCCGCTCGCGACCAGACCCGCGGCAGCCGCAGCTGTCAACGTGCGCACGACATCGCCCCTAGAGCCGGTCGACGATCCAGTCGATGCACGCAGTCAGCGCTTCGACGTCGGACGGCTCAATTGCCGGGAACATGCCGACCCGCAAACCGTTGTAGCCGGCTGCGCGATAGGCCTCGACGTCCACGATTCCGTTGAGCCGCAACGCCTTCGTTACGTCACCCGCGTCAATTGACTCGTTGAGCCGGATCGTACCGACCACCAGCGAGCGTTTCGCCGGGTCGCTGACGAACGGTTCGGCGTACGACGACTTCTCGGCCCAGGCGTAGAGCCGGCTGCTCGAGTCCGAGGTTCGCTCGACCGCCCACCGGAGGCCACCGTTGTCGTTCATCCAGTCGATCTGCTCGGCCATCAGGAACAGGGTTGCAAGTGCCGGGGTGTTGTAGGTCTGCTCGAGCCGGGACTGCTCGATCGCGATCGACAGGTCGAGTGACGCCGGCACCCACCGGGCCGGCACGAGTCGCGCCACCCGCTCGATTGCTGCGGGCGAAAGCACCGCCAGCCAGAGACCCCCGTCGGAGGCGAACGCCTTCTGCGGGGCGAAGTAGTAGGCGTCGGTAGCACGCAGGTCGATCGGCAACCCACCGGCGCCACTGGTGGCATCGACCAGCGTGAGTGCGCCCTCGTCGGCCCCGACCGGGCGGGCCACTCGAGTCATCACCCCGGTCGAGGTCTCGTTGTGCGGCCAGCAGTAGGCGTCGATGCCTTCCTCGACCTCGAGGTCAGGGGCGTCGCCCGGGTCGGCCGTGTGTACTGACGGAGTCTCGAGGAACGTAGCCTGCCGCACCGCGTTGGCAAACTTCGTGGAGAACTCGCCGAATGCGAGATGTTGCGACCGCGACTCGATCAGGCAGAAGGTTGCGATGTCCCAGAACTGGGTCGCGCCGCCATTGCCGAGGATGACTTCGTAGCCGTCCGGAACCGAGAGCAGTTGCACGATTCCGTCCCGGACCCGCTTGACCACCGACCGCACCCCGTCGCGCCGGTGGGACGTGCCCAGGTACGACGTACCGGTCGCGACCAGCGCCGAGAGCTGCTCCCGGCGGATCTTGGTCGGACCGGACCCGAAGCGGCCGTCGCTCGGGCGCAGGTGGGTGGGGATGGCCAGCGAGGTCGAGGTCACGCCGCCAGCCTAAGCATGCCGGCGACGGTCAGTCGGCCGTGGCGGGCCCGATCGTGATCTGGTCGGCGCCCTCCACCGCTTCGACCGGGCGGTTCGCCGGTCCGACGTACTTTGCCGATGGGCGGATCAGGCGGCCGGTGCGCTTCTGCTCGAGGATGTGAGCACTCCATCCGGCGACCCGGGCGCAGGTGAACATCGAGGTGAACATGTGCGCCGGCACCTCGGCGAAATCGAGGACGACCGCCGACCAGAACTCCACGTTGGTGGCGAGCACGCGGTCCGGGTAGCGCTCCTTGAGCTCCTCCAACGCGGCGGTCTCCAGCGCTTCGGCCACCTCGACCCGCGGCGCGTGCAGCTGCTTCGCGGTCCGTCGCAGCACCCGGGCGCGGGGGTCCTCGGCGCGGTAGACCCGGTGGCCGAATCCCATCAACCGTTGCTTCGAGTCCAGCAGCCGTCGGACGTACCGACGCGCGTCGCCTTCCTCGGCGACCTCGTCGAGCATCTTCAACACTCGGGCGGGGGCGCCGCCGTGCAACGGTCCCGACAGCGCTCCGACCGCACCCGACAGGCAGGCGGCGGCATCCGCACCGGTGGAGGCGATGACGCGGGCGGTGAAGGTTGAGGCGTTCATGCCGTGCTCGGCCGCTGAGACGAAGTAGGCGTCGGCCGCCTTCGTGTGCGCCGGGTCCGGCTCGCCGCGCCAGCGCACCATGAACCGCTCGACGACGGTCTCGCACTCGTCGATCCGCTTCTGCGGCACCATCGGCTGGCCGAGACCGCGAGCGGCCTGCGCGACGAAGGACATCGCGGTCACCGAGCAACGGGCGAGGTCGTCGCGGGCCTGTTCGTCATCGATGTCGAGCAGCTGCTGAAGGCCCCAGGCGGGGGCGAGGGTCGCGAGTGCGCTTTGTACGTCGACCCGGATGTCACCGGAGTGGACTGGGACCGGGAATGGCTCGGCCGGCGGCAATCCGGGCGCGAAGCGGCCGTCGACCAGCAGTCCCCACACGTTGCCGTAACTGACGCGGCCCACGAGCTCTTCGATGTCGACGCCGCGATAGCGAAGTGCGGAGCCCTCGCGATCCGGTTCGGCGATCTCGCTTTCGAAGGCGATGACGCCTTCCAGGCCTGGCTTGAAAACCGGCTCGTCGACCATGAGCGGACTCCTCTTCGTGCCTCGCCTTGTGAGCGAGATGACGGCGCGCCTACCGGGGTGGCGTTATCGGCGTGACGGCGACGCTGCCGTGCGTCCATTGTGCTACTCGCCGGTAGCTGTTCGCTCGGCGGGCGCTCAGATCGGGTCCGTGAGAACGTCAAGCGGTGAGCGAACCACTCGACCTGGCCCGGATCCGCCAGGACAATCGCACCCGTGGTCTGGCCCGCCGCGACCTGCCGGCTCGGCCGATCGAGCTGTGGCGGCGGTGGCTTTCCGAGGCCCGCTCGGCCGGCCTGTCCGAGGCCAACGCCATGGTCGTCTCGACCGTCGATCCCGACGGCACTCCCAGCAGCCGGACCGTGCTGTGCAAGGGCGCCGACGACGACGGCTTCGTCTTCTTCACCAACTACCTCTCCCGCAAGGGGTTGGCACTTGCCCACGAACCGAGGGTCTCGTTGCTGTTCCCCTGGCACGAGATCGCCCGGCAGGTGATCGTGAGTGGTGTCGCCGTACCGACGAGCCGTTCCGAGTCCGAGACATACTTCGCAAGCCGGGGGCGAGGCGCGCAACTGTCGGCCGCTGCCAGCGAGCAGTCGCAGGTCCTCGACAGCCGTGACGAGCTCGAACAGCGGGTAGCCGATTTGGCGGCGCGGTACGACGGGACGGACGTGCCGTGCCCACCGCACTGGGGTGGCTACCGGGTCCGGCCGTGGACGGTCGAGTTCTGGCAGGGTCGCAACGACCGCCTGCACGACCGGCTGCGTTACCGGCTGAGCGACGACGAGTGGGTGGTGGAGAGACTGAACCCGTGACGGGGGCGGTCGGCGAGGAGGACGGGCGGGAGGCCGAGCCCGAGCCGGATGGCCCGCGAATCCCGAGCCGTCAGCGCCTCCAGTGGCAGCGGGTCGCCGCAGATCTGACCCCGCTTCGGGAAAGCGCCGATTACCGCCGGTGGTGGGGCGGCTATGTCGTCTCCAACGTCGGCAGCCAGCTCACCCTCGTTGCCGCGCAGCTGCAGGTCTTTCATCTCACCCATTCGTCGTTCTACGTCGGGCTGACCGGCCTCGTGACGGTCGGCCCGGTGGTGGCCGGCGGCCTGCTCGGCGGGTCGGTGGCCGACGCGATGGACCGGCGCCGCCTCGCGCTGATCACGAGCACCGCGCTGACGGTGCTCTCCGCGCTGTTGCTCGTGCAGGCCGCGGTGCACCTCGACCGGGTGTCGGTCATCTACGTCCTGCTCGGCATCCAGGCCGGGGTGACCTCGATCGACTTCTCGGCCCGCACCTCGATGGTGCCGCGGCTGGTCCGGCGCGAGCTGATCCCGGCCGCCAACGCGCTCGGCCAGATCAGCCAGAACACCGCGCTGACCGCCGGCCCGCTGTTGGCCGGCTTGATCATCGGGTCGCTCGGGTTTCCCTACGCCTACGGCCTCGACGTGGTGTCGTTCTCAGCGATCCTTTACGCGATGTATCGGCTGCCGCCGCTTCCGCCACACGGTGGCGCGGGTCGCCCCGGCGTACGGTCGGTGGCCGAGGGCTTCCGGTTCCTGGCACCTCGAAAGAATCTGTTGATGACCTTTCTGGTCGACATCAACGCGATGGTGTTCGGGATGCCCCGAGCGTTGTTTCCTGCGTTGGCGATCAATACCTTTCATGGCGGCGCGGGCACGGCAGGCCTGCTTTACGCCGCGCCTTCGGTCGGTGCCTTGGTCGGGGCCGGCCTCTCCGGGTGGGCCGGTCGGGTCCGCCGACAAGGGCTGGCCGTGCTGATCGCGGTCGGCGTGTGGGGTGCGTCGATCGCTGGCTTCGGCTTCGCCCGGGTGCTGTGGTTCGGATTCGCGTTGCTCGCAATCGCGGGCGCGGCGGACATGGTCAGCGCGATCTTCCGCAACACGATCCTGCAGGTCGCGACCCCCGACTCGCTCCGTGGCCGGCTGCAGGGGGTCTTCGTCGTCGTCGTGACCGGCGGCCCGCGCTTCGGCGATCTCGAGGCCGGGACGGTGGCGAGCCTGGCCGGTACCGAGTTCGCGGTGGTCTCGGGCGGGCTCGCCTGCCTGGTCGGTCTCGGTGCGCTAGCGGCTAGATTCCGTTCGTTCGCAAAGTACGACGCCCTGGATCCGGTGCCGTGAGGTGATCGGCGTGAGCAGCGCCACCGACTTCGTACCCGTGGGTGCGGGAATCGACCGGTTGCGCGCCGCGGCGGCCGGCTGCACCGGCTGCCCGCTCCATCTCGGGACGACGCAGACCGTGTTCAGCAAGGGCCCGATCGCGGCTCGGCTGGTGTTCGTCGGCGAGCAGCCGGGCGACATCGAGGACCGGCGCGGCGAACCGTTCGTCGGGCCGGCCGGGAAGTTGCTCGACCGAGCCGTGGATGAAGCCGGCTTGGACCGGTCCGACATCTATACGACGAACGCGGTCAAGCACTTCAAGTTCCGGCGGGGCGCCGCCGGCCAACGGCGGATCCATGCCACCCCGGACGCGGCCGATGTCGAAGCCTGCCGCCCGTGGCTCCTCGCGGAGTTCGCGCTGCTCTCACCCGACGTGGTAGTCGCCCTTGGCGCAACCGCTGCGAAAGCGTTGTTCGGCCCGAGCTTTCGGGTCACCCGCTCCCGGGGGTTGTTGATGCCGTGGCCGGCGTGTGCCGAGCACCCCCGGGACTTCGGTCACGACGGCGATGACGGCGCGCCCAGCGGTGCGTTCGCGATGGCAACTTTTCACCCGTCGGCGGTCCTCCGTGCCGACGAGCAGGAGGTGGCGTACGCCAACTTCGTCGCCGATCTCCGAATCGCTGCCGCCGCCCTCGGTTAGCCCCCCGTACCAAGCAATGTCACATTGCCCCGCACTTCGTGGGGGCAATGTGACTCCACCCCCACGATCCTCTGGGCGATGTGACATTGCTTTGAGCGCTATTCGGTGAGGCGGCGTTGTGCCCTGGCGGCGGCGGCGCGTACCCGGGGAACCGGGTCCGCGCGCAGGTGCCCGACCGCCTCCAGCCCTTCGTCGAGCTGGTGTTTCGCGATCACCTTGGCGGCCATCTCGCGCACCCGCCAATGTTCGTCGGTCGTCGCCGCGAGCACCATGGCACTTGCTTGCTCGTCCCACGCGTAGAGCAGGGCTCGAAGCGCCCAGGTCCGCGGCCAGCAGCCGGTCACTCCGCCTTCGCGGCCGTCGAGAACGTTGCGCGCGCCAGGCCCACCGATCACTAGCAGGAAGGCCGGGTCGACCTCCTCGCCGCCGAGAATCGCCACACAGAGCGTGACCACCCCGGACACGCCCACCCGCGCGCACGCGGCGTCGACGCTCTGGCGCGGGGTCACCCCCCAGATGCTCGCCACGAGCTGAGTCTGACAGCGCGGCGCCGCCCGCCGTACCAAGCAATGTCACATAGCCCCGCTGATCGCCGGGGGAATGTGACATCACCCCAAGAAACGCCTGGGCAATGTGACATTGCTATGTCAGGGAGCGGTACCGGAGGCGAGCGTGTTGGAGGGCATGACGGGTGGCGGGCCGGCGGGCTCGAGACTGACCGCGAACGCTGCAGTGTCCGAGTACGGCGCGGTCAGTGCCGACGTGGCGGCGTTCGCTCCGCTGCCGGCGGTGAACTCGCCGATCGCCTTGGCCCGGCCGTTGCGCGGCAGCTGCCACAGCACGTAGACCTTGCCGGTCGGCGCGGCCGGCATGTCGGTCGGCGTCACGGTGACCCGGTTGTCGTGCACCACCAGTGAGGCGAGCGTGCGGTTGCCGGCATCGAGCTTGACCAGGTGGCAGCCGCTCGACGCCACGCAGCTCGACGACCCGCCCGTGGTGAGTCGCCAGGTCACGATCCCGCCACCGGCCACGATGACGACGGCCGCAGCAGCGGCGAGAGCCCGACGAGACACCGCATACCGGCGCCGCTGGGCAAGATCGACGACCGGCGCACCTGGCTCGCGGGCGCCGATCACCGAGGCCCGGATCGACTCCCACGAAGGCGCATCGTCGGTGTCCGGGAAGTGCGAGATCGAGCCGAGCTGGGCAGCGACATATTCATGCTGGGCCAGGCTCTCCGCGCACTCCGTGCAGCCTTCGAGATGCGCGACGAACCGCTCCGAGTCCTCGGGGCTCAGCGCGTGCAAGGCGTAGCCAGCCGCGAGCTCGTCCCACTGGTCGTGGCCGGTCATGGCAGCACCGTCCCGTCGACATCGACCGATCCGACGAGTAGGGTCCGCAGCTTGCGCATCGCAGTCAGCGTGCGGCTCTTGACCGTGCCGAGCGGCAGGCCGGTCAGCCCGGCGATCTCGGCCTGGGTGTAGCCGCCGTAGTAGGCGAGCAGCAGCAACTCCCGCTGCTCGGGCGGCAGGGTCTTCAGCGACTCCCGGGTGCGTTGGGCCCGCAGCTGCATCCAGGCTTCCTCGTCGGGACCCGGCCCGGTCATCGCCACCTCGAGCAGCGCCTGCTCGGACGCCAACCGGGTACGCCGCGGTCCCTCCCGGCGGAGTACGTCGATCGACTTGTGGTGGGTGACCGACATCAGCCAGGTGCTGACCGCCCCCCGGCTCGCGTCGTACCCGCTGCCCTTCCACAGCGCGGTGAAGACCTGCTGCACCACGTCCTCGGCGAGCTGGTTGTCATCGAGGATCCGGCGAGCCAGCGCGAAGCACGCCCCGCCGTAGCGGCGGTAGAGCGTCTCGAGCGCGCCCTCGTCGCCGCTGTTGACGGCCTTCAGCAGGGCGGCGTCCTCGAGGGACGTCGCGGACATCCGTCCACTCTGGCGCATCTTGCGCGCGGCGTCGCCGCGCAGACTCCTCACAACAGGGATATTCGGGCGAACCGCCCAACCGGATCGGACGAATCGCCGTTCCTTAGACTCGAAGGTGCCGGAACCCGGCCCATCCATCCTGATCTGAGGCGCTCGGTGAGCTCACCCAACCTGTCCGGTGTCGCGCATGCCCTCCTGCTCGAGGGCGTCCACAACGACGCGGTCGCGCTGCTCGAAGCAGCCGGCGTGAGCGTCGAGCACGTCGGTGGCGCGCTCGATCCGGGCGAGCTGTCCGACCGACTCGCCGGGGTGCACCTGCTCGGGATCCGCTCGAAGAGCGAGGTCACGGCCGCGGTGGTCGAGGCCGCGCCGGACCTGTTGGCGATCGGCGCGTTCTGCATCGGTACCAACCAGATCGATCTCGGTGCGGCATCGGAGCGCGGCATCGCGGTCTTCAACGCGCCGTTCTCGAACACCCGGAGCGTCGTCGAGCTGGCGATCGCAGAGATCATCGCGCTCACCCGGCGGTTGACCGACAAGAGCGCCGACCTGCACGCCGGCGTCTGGGACAAGTCCGCATCGGGCGCGCACGAGATCCGCGGCCGCCGGCTCGGCATCGTCGGCTACGGAAACATCGGTGCGCAGCTGTCAGTGCTCGCCGAGTCGTTGGGAATGTCGGTGTCCTTCTACGACACCGCCGACAAGCTGGCGCTCGGCAACGCCCGGGCCTGCGAGAGCCTGGACGAGCTCCTGTCGTCCGTCGACATCGTGACGCTGCACGTCGACGGACGACCCGGCAATGCCGACATGTTCGGCGAGGAGCAGTTCGCCCGGATGCGATCGGGCGCGTTGTTCCTGAACCTCTCGCGCGGTTTCCTCGTCGACCACGGCTCGCTGCGCCGTCATCTCGAGTCGGGTCACCTGGTCGGCGCGGCGATCGACGTCTTCCCGAACGAGCCCAAGGCGCGCGGCGAGGAGTTCGTCTCGGAGCTGCGGGGGATGCGCAATGTCATCCTCACGCCGCACATCGGTGGGTCGACCGAGGAGGCGCAGCAAGACATCGGCGGATACGTCGCCGGAAAGCTGCGTGACTATCTGGTCGACGGCGCGTCGACGATGAGCGTGAACCTCCCGCACCTGCAACTGCCCGAGCGCCCCGGCACGCACCGGATCGCCCACTTGCATCACAACGTGCCGGGCGTACTGGCCACGATCAACGGGCTGCTGGCCGAGCACAAGGTCAACATCGAGGGGCAGTTGCTCGGCACCCGGGGCGACCTCGGCTATGTCATCACCGACGTGGCGGTGGACTACCCACCCGCGGTTCCTTCCGAGCTGGCGGCCATGCCCGAGACGGTCCGCCTGCGCGTGTTGTCGTGACCGCCGGCTCGTCCGTCACGAGTGACAGCCTGGCCACGTCGCTGCGGCTGATCGTCGGCGACGCGCATGTGCTCGACGACCCCTCGGTCGTCGCGTCGTACGAGACCGACTGGACTGGCCGCTTCCACGGCCGGGCCCGATGCGTGGTGCGGCCGGGTTCGACCGCCGAGGTCGCAGCGGTCGTCAAGGCCTGCGCCGACGCCGGGGTGTCGATCTGCATTCAGGGCGGCAACACCGGGCTGGTCGGGGCGTCGGTTCCGGTTGATGGCTGCGTGCTGATGAGTACGGTCCGGCTCGACCGGATCGAGCCGGTGGATCTGGTCTCCGGCCAGGTCACCGTCGGCGCCGGCTGCACGTTGGCCGCCCTCCAAGACGCGGTCCGCGCCCACGGCCTCGATCTCGGCGTCGACTTCGCCGCCCGCGACTCGTGCACGGTCGGCGGGATGGTCGCGACCAACGCCGGTGGTGAGCGGGTCCTGCGCTACGGGACGATGCGGGCGCAGCTGGTCGGCATCGAAGCAGTGCTGGCCGACGGTTCGGTCGTGGCCAGACTGGCCGGCTTGCCCAAGGACAACACCGGGTACGACCTGGTGTCACTGCTGGCCGGGTCGGAGGGCACGCTGGCCGTGATCACCCGCCTACGGCTGAAGCTGGTGCCGTTGCTCGAGGCCCGGGTGGTGGCCCTCGTCGCGGTCGCGGGCACGGCCGAAGCGGTCGAGTTCGTGCGGGCGATGCGCGCCCTCGAGTCGCTGGAGGCGGCTGAGCTCTTCTTCGCGCACGGGCTGGCTCTGGTGCGCGCCCATGCCGGCCTGGCCGCGCCGTTCCCGACCGACTACCCGGCCTACGTCCTCGTCGAGTGTGCCGGTCGCGCCGATCCGACCGACGATCTGCTGGCTGCCCTCGACGAAGCCGGCGACCTCGTGCTGGATGCGGTCGTCGCGAGCGACCCGCGCGGCCGGCACGGACTGTGGGCCTACCGCGAGTCGCACACCGAGGCGGTGGGCGCCGCCGGCGTGCCGGTGAAGCTCGACGTGGCCGTGCCATTGGCGGCCCTTGCCGAGGTGTGCGCGGCGTTGCCGGGCACGATCGAAGCCGTGGTGCCGCAGGCTCGGACGGTCCTCTATGGCCATGTCAACGAAGGCAACCTGCACGTCAACGTCCTCGACGCGCTCGATGCGGGAGAGGCGGTGACCGACGCGGTGTTGACGTTGATCGCGTCGTACGGCGGGTCGATCAGCGCCGAACACGGCGTCGGGCGGGCAAAGCGCGAGTGGTTGTCGCTGTCGCGGTCGGCCGAGGAGGTCGCGGCGATGCGCGCGATCAAGGTCGCGCTCGACCCGGCCGGTCGCTTGAACCCCGGCGTCTTGTTCGACGCGGGGTGAGCAGGATGAAGCGGGAACAGCAGGCGGCCGGGTCGAGTTGAGGTGGCATGACTCAGGCAGTTGTTGATCTGCGTCGGGCCGACGAGCGGTTCGCGACGAAGATCTCATGGCTGGACTCGAAGCACTCGTTCTCGTTCGGCTCGCACTACGACCCGCACAACACGCACCACGGATTGCTGTTGGTCAACAACGACGACATCGTCGACCCCGGCACCGGCTTCGAGACCCATCCGCACCGCGACATGGAAATCGTGACGTGGGTGCTTCGTGGCTCGCTGGTGCACCAGGACTCGACCGGGCACTCCGGGGTGATCTATCCCGGGCTGGCGCAGCGCATGAGTGCGGGCGCCGGCATCCTGCACTCGGAGAAGAACGACTCGTGGCGGCTGCAGGGCGGTGATCAGCACGCCGAGCCGGTCCACTTCGTCCAGATGTGGGTCCTGCCCGACGCGAGCGGCCGCACCCCCGGCTACGAGCAGCTGGAGATCGACGACGCGCGGCTGCGCGGGTCGCTCGTGCCGGTCGCCTCAGGGATGGCCAAGCACGAGGACGAGACCGCGATCCACATCGGCAACGAACATGCTGCTCTGTACGCCGCCCGGCTGGCGCCCGGCGAGTCGGTGACGTTGCCCGAAGCGCCGTACCTGCATCTCTTCGTGGCGACTGGTGCCGTCGAGCTCGAGGCGGCCGGCGCGCTCCGCGCGGGAGATGCGGTCCGGTTCACCGCCACCGGCGGTCAGCGGATCACGGCCGTGACCGACGCCGAGATCCTGGTCTGGGAGATGCACGCCGGACTGGCGTAGCGCCTGACGCTCAGGCGTGGCCGAACAGCGCGAGCGACGCCCGGCTCGACATCGCGCCAGCGGCTTCCAGCGGCGGGACGACCGGCCGCTCCGGGTCGTCGAGCTCCTGCCATTCCTCGTCCCAGCCGGTCTCGTCGAACTCGTCCAGTGGCGCGAGCCAGCCCGGTATCCGGCCGGCGGGCGCCGGCTCGGCGTGGGTGGCTTCGATTGCTTCGTCGGTGGTCAGGGGCTCGGCCATGACCGCCCGGAGCGCCTCGACGATCGCCAGCCTGCGTCGCTCAAGGTCCTTCGCCACATCTGTAGCGTACTAAATGTTTTTGCCCCGGTATGCGCGCCTCGGCCCGGTCGGCCAGGTGAGGACCACTATGACTATCACGCCGGCCATGCCTGCGATCGCGATGGTCGATCGCAGCGGAAGGAACTCGGCCATGGCCCCCCAGAACGCGAAACCGATGCCCTGGACGACCATCAGCCCAGAGCCGTCGACCGCCAGCGCGCGCCCGCGGAGCGGCTCCGGAATGGCCGCGATGAAGGCGGCATCCCGGCCCAGGTTGAAGCAGCTGCCGAGCCCACTGACCGCGAGCGCGACGATGCTCAGGGCCACTCCGAGTGGCGCCGCGAACGCGATTAGGGGCACCACCGTCAGCAGCGCGACCGGCGCCATCAGGCGCCGTTGCATCCGAACTGTGAGCGCCCGGCCGATCACGAGGTTCGACACCAGCATCCCGGCCGCGACCGCACACAGGAGAACACCGACGTCGCTGGTCGGCCGATGCAGCAGATGAACGTACGGCGCGATCAAGGCTTCGGGTGCCAGTGCGCAGGTCGGCACGAGCCAGTGCAGCAGCATCAGTTGGCGCAGCCGTGGGATCCGGAGGATCTCGCCGACGCTGCGCAGCGAGTCGCGCATCAGGTTCTCGCTGCTCGGCGCGGTCGGATCCCGGCGCCGGGTGCCGAGCCGGACGAGAATCGCGGAGCCGAGGAAGGACACCGCGTCGAGCGCCAGCGCACCGCGAGCTCCGACCGCCGCCAGCAGGAGGCCGCCGGCGGCGTACCCCATCACCTGAGCGCCTTGCCAGACCATGCCGAACAGCGCGCGTCCTAAGACGAACTCGGGTCCGGTGCCGAGCACCTCCGGCAGGATCGCGGCCCGCACGCCGGCGAACACCGGGTCGACCAGGCCGGCCACGAAGATCAGGACCAGCAGAACCGGCACCGGAACCGGCAGCACCATCAACCCCACGACGACCGCACTGACCAGATCGCAGCTGACCAGGGTCCGGCGCGGCGGCAGCCGGTCCACCACACCCGCGAGGAGCGTCCCGCCGATCAGGAAGGGGACGAACCCCAGCGTGAAGGTCAACGCCGACAGCAGCGCCGATCCGGTGCGGTCGTAGACGAGGACGGCCAGCGCGACCTGCGCGATGACGTTGCCCAGCACCGAGACGACCTGGGCGGTGAACAGCGCCCGGAACTCACCGACCGCGAACACCCGGCGGTACGACGCATGTCCGTCGGCGTCGCTCACGAGCCTCCTCATCTATCGTCGCCGAATGGAGCGGATCGAGATCGACTACGACTTCGCGCTTCCGGTGGACCGGGTCTATGCCTACCTTGCCGAGCACGAGAACCTCGAGCCCGTGTTCGGTGCCAAGATCACCCGGGTCCGGGACGGCGACACCTCTCGCAACGGCACCGGTTCGGTCCGTACTCTTCGCATCGCGATTCTGCCGCCCTTCCAGGAAACCGTGACGGATGCCGTGCCGAACGAGCGGATCGACTACCGGATTACCAAGGGCAGCCCGCTGCGCAATCACCGCGGCTCGATGCGCTTCTCCACGCGCGGTAGCGGGTCGCATCTGCACTATGTGATCGAGTTCGGTGCGGTGGTGCCCGGCTTGGATCGGCTGGTCAAGCCGGGGATCGAGCGCACGATCCGCAAAGGGCTTGCCGACGTGGACGCCAAGGCTTGACCGCACGCCGTGCTGACGTACAAGAGCGCTCGCGGCCGCTGGGTCGTCGTCGCCACGGTGCTCGGTTCGGGGCTGGCGCTGCTGGACGCGACCGTGGTGGGGATCGCACTGCCACGGATCGGCAAGGACTTCCACTCGGGAGTTTCGGCACTGCAATGGGTGGTCACGGCGTACACGCTGACGCTGGCCGCGTTCCTCTTGCTCGGTGGGACGCTCGGTGACCGCTACGGCCGGCGAAAGGTCTTCGCGATCGGTGTGGTGTGGTTCGCGATTGCGTCGGGTGCGTGCGCGGCCGCCCCGACCGCCACGACCCTGATCGCAGCCCGCGCCCTGCAAGGAGTCGGTGCGGCGTTGCTCACGCCGGGGAGCCTGGCAATCCTGCAGAGCTCGTTCGTCCCCGATGATCGGTCGAGGGCGATCGGCGCCTGGTCGGGACTCGGCGCATTCGCAACGGCGGCCGGACCGCTGCTCGGTGGATACCTGCTCTCGGTCGGGTCGTGGCGGCTGGTGTTCCTGATCAACCTTCCGCTCGCCGCGGCCGTTCTGGAGATCACTCGCCGTCACGTTCCCGAGTCGACGGCGGCCGCCACCGGCCGGATCGATGTCCCGGGCGCGGTGTGGGCGGTGCTGTCGTTGTCGACGTTGATTTACGCATTGATCGAGGCTCCCGCCGACGGCTGGGGGAGCGCTGCCGTCATTGGCTGCCTCATCGTCGGTGTGGTCGCGACGGCCGCGTTCGCGATCACCGAGCGAAGGTCCGCGGCACCGATGCTGCCACCGTCGATGTTCGCAGCCAGGCAGTTCGCGGCGACCAACGCGGTCACGTTCTGCGTCTACGGGGCCTTGGGTGGCGCGTTGTTCCTGTTGCCGGTGGCGCTTCAGCAGGTCGCCGGATACAGCCCGCTCGATGCCGGCCTCACCTTGATTCCGGTGACCGTGCTGATGTTGACGCTGTCGGCCGCTTCGGGACGGCTCGCGACCCGGATCGGGCCGCGCCTGCAGATGTCGGCCGGCCCGCTGGTCGCCGGGGTCGGCCTGGTGCTGCTCGCACGGCTCACCACCGACCATTCGTACTGGAGCGGGGTTCTGCCCGGCATCGTCCTGCTCGGCGCGGGACTGGTGATCACGGTCGCGCCGTTGACCTCGACCGCGATGAGCTCGGCGCCGGGCGAGCATGCCGGTCTTGCCTCAGCGGTGAACAACGACGTCGCGCGCGCGGCCGGCCTGTTTGCCGTCGCGATCCTGCCGGCGGTGTCCGGGTTGACGGGGGATGCCTACCTCCACCCCGCCGTCTTCGCCCACGGGTATCGGATCGCCAGTGTGGCCGCCGGCGGTCTGTGCGCACTTGGTGCGGTCATCGCCGGGCTGGCGATCTCGAACACCCACGATCACATCGCCGACCACCCCCGGTTGTCGCAGCCGTGCGTCGGCGCGACCGCGCCGCCGCTGACGTCCACGACCGCGCCGCCGACGACCGCGCCCCGATGAGCGAGAATTCAGCGATGGCTCCGGCCCCGGACGACGCTCCCCCTGAGGTCGTCGTGACCGACAACCAGGCGGCCCGCCGCTACGAGGTGCGGGTCGGTGGCGAGCTCGCCGGCCTGACGACGTACGTCGTTGCCGGCGACCGGGTCGTGTTCACCCACGCCGAGGTCTATCCGCGGTTCGAGGGGCACGGGGTCGGCACTGCGTTGGCGCGAGCGGCCCTCGACGATGTGATCGCGCAGGGCAAGGTGATCACCCCGAGCTGCCCGTTCATCCGGGACTTCGTCGAGCGCCACCCGTCGTACCAGGAGCACGTGCACCCCCCGCTGTAGCGAGGTGGGGAAAACGCGTCAGCGGCCGGCGGTCACGCCCTCGTGAATCTCGACCGCGACGCAGCAGCCGTCGCAGGGTCCGACCAGCCGGGCTTGGAGCTCGGTCGCGCCCAGCCCGTCGAGGATGCCGTCGACGAGGCGCAGATTTGCCTCGCAGACGAGGGTCGGCGCAACGTCGACGACCGCGTCGAACGGGCAGTTGCGCAGCCGCACCTGTGAAGCGTCGCGCTCGGGCTCGTAGCCGAGGTCGGTGAGGGTGGTAATCGCCAGCGCGACGGATCGAGCCGAGGTCATCCGGCCACCGGGCGCCCGCAGCTCGCCGATCCGATGCCCATGGGCGCGGGCTACGCCGAGGGCGTGCGCCCGGACGTCCGCACCGGCGCCGACCGTGTCGACGGCTTCGGCAAGCACGCGCGCAGCGAGGTCGTAGCGTCGCGGCGGGATGGTGATGTCGACGTCCGCATCCCTAGCGGTGAACTGCTTGGCCGGCCGCCCTGCGCCGGGTCCGGTCCGGCCGGTCGGGCGGGCGAAACTGACGTCCAGCAGCCCGGCATCGGCGAGCCGGTCGAGGTGGAAGCTCACCAGGCGTCGGTTCACCCCGGTGCGGGCGGCGACGTCATCGCGGCTCAGCGGCCCGTCGGCCCGGCGCACGGTCTCGTAGACCAGCCGTCTGGTGGGTTCGGAGAGCAGGTGGACGGTGTCCCAGCCGGTTGAGCCTTGGGTGGATTCCGGCCGTGAAGTTGACAACACCGCCTCCAGCCTCTAAAAACAATGTTGACTGACTATAGAACCAACCGGGCACGCCGTCCAGGGAAGGGTCCCATGCGACATTTCGCGTTTCGGCCGACGCTGACCACCAAGGGGCGCGCGTTCAAGGGGCTGCGGGGGTACGCCGGCAAGCCGTTCCACCCGCCGCTCACCGACGTCCCGGTGACGGCGTACCTGTTCGCTGCGGCCTTCGACGTCCTGTCGATCGCGGTGAAGGGCAGCCATCCGATCGTGGGCCGGCAGCTGTTCGTCGCCGGCACCTGGGTGATGCTCGGAGGCGCAGCGGTCTCGCTGCTCGCCGCCCTCACCGGCTGGGCGGACTGGAGCCGGTCGAGCGAGCCGGGCACCCAGGCTCGCCGGACGATCAACTCGCATGCCATCACGATGATCTCGGTGACCGTGCTGGTCCTGATCGACCTTGGGCTACGGACCCTGCACTACCAGGACCGGCCCGCCGCACCCGGAATAGTTGTGGTGCTCTCGGTGATCGCGGCGGCCGGCGTCTCGGTGGGTGCGACGTACGGCGGGACGCTGGTCTATGACTACGGGTTCAACGTCGAGACTGCGGGCGATTCGCCGGTGTGGCACAAGAGCGAGGTCGACGCCTTCCCTGGCGATCACAGTGAGGCGTCGTCGTGACGCTCGCCGCCCTCCACACCGCCGAGCCGGACGAGATCGACTCCGCCGAGCAGTCCGAGGACCAGTCGCCGGTCGACCTTGCGGCCGCGCAGGTGGCCGCTCGCGCTCTACTGCGCGCAATCGGTGCCGACCCCGACCGCGATGAGCTGCGCGACACTCCGCGCCGGGTGGCGGCGGCCTACGCGGAGCTGCTGAGCCCGCGCCCGTTCGTGGCGACCACGTTCCCCAACGACGAGCAGTACGAAGGGTTGGTCGTCGTCTCGCACATCCCGTTCACGTCGCTGTGTGAGCACCACCTGCTGCCGTTCACCGGGGAGGCAACGGTCGGCTACCTGCCCGGCACCCGCCTGCTCGGGCTGTCCAAGCTGGCGCACGTAGTCGCCTATTTCGCCCGGCGGCTGCAGGTGCAGGAACGGATGACGATGCAGATCGCGCGCTGGCTCGACGACGAGCTCGGTCCGCTCGGCGTCGGCGTGGTCGTCGTTGCGGAGCATTCGTGCATGACGATGCGCGGTGCCCAAGCGCGCGGCGCACACACCACGACATCCGCGCTGCTCGGCGTACTTCGCGATGATCCTTCGGCTCGGGCCGAGTTCATGGCGTCGGCAACCCGAGGCTGAGCCCGACTGCTCGCGCCGGTCGGCGCTTGACCCTGACCCAGGGGTAGGCCGCACGATCAGGTGGTCGGGCGGTTGGCGCCCGAGGCGGAGGTCGGCGTGGCGTTGATGACGATCGGTGAGTTCGCCGAGCAGACCCGGCTGTCGATCAAGGCACTGCGCTTGTACGACCGGCTGCGCCTGGTCGTGCCGGCGCAGGTCGACCCCGACTCCGGCTACCGGTTGTACTCGGTCGACCAGGTCGAGCCGGCCCGCCTGGTCGGGATGCTCCGCCGCCTCGACATGCCGCTCGCGACCATCTCGACGGTGCTCGCACTCGATCCGGCCGATGCCGCCAAGGCGGTTGCGTCGTACTGGTCCGGGGTCGAGTCCGCCACCGTCGAGCGGCGACTGCTTGCCGACTACCTCGAGCGCCGACTGACCGGAGAAGACCCTGTGCGCTACCAGATCGAAGTCCGAACCATGCCGGAGCGCACGCTGCTCGCGATCAACCGCCACGTCTATCTCGGGGGCACCGACGAGTTCTTCGGTGACGCGTTTGCGCGACTGCGGGCGGCCGGGCCGGGCGTTGCCGGGATCGCCGGCGTGCCGTTCCTCGTCTTCTATGGCGAGGTGAGTGCGGACAGCGACGGTCCGATCGAGCTGTGCCGTCCGGTTGCCGGCGGGGCCGGTGATCCGGCCGCGGACACCTCGAGCGGCATCGAGCGACGGATCGAACCAGCGCATGATGAGGCCTACATCCGGCTGCCGAAAAGAGACGTCGCCTGGCCGGCGATGCTCCCGGCCTGCGATGCGCTCGAGCGATGGGTCGACGCTCACCAGCGGCGACCGGCCGGGCCACTGCGCCAAGTCCTGATCGCAGATCAGCGCACCGCGACGCCCGACACGCTGACCTGCGATCTGAGCGTTCCGCTTCGGTAGGAGATGCTGCGGTCCGGTACGACGAAGGAGCGCAGATGGCCGAGTGGCAGCGGGTCAGGTCGGGGTCGCCGTTCGAGCCGGTGATCGGGTTCAGCCGAGCGGTCCGGGTGGGCGACCGGGTCGCGGTCTCCGGGACTGCGCCGGTGTGGCCCGACGGCTCCTGCCCGGACGACGCCGGGGTGCAGGCCCGCCGCTGCCTCGAGATCATCATCGCCGCGCTGGCGGAGGCGGGCGCGGGGCCGACCGACGTGATCCGGACCCGGATGTTCATCACCGCCGTGGCAGACGCCGACGCGGTCGGCACGGCACACGGCGAGGTCTTCGGCGCGCACCGTCCGGCGGCGACGATGGTGGTGGTGTCCGGGCTGCTCGATCCGCGCTGGCGGGTCGAGATCGAGGCCGAAGCCGTGCTCGGCTGACCGCTTCGACCCTTGCCCTGAAGTGTCCGTTATGACCGCGATGCCTTAACTACCGGCGCCGCCGGGTCGACAACTCCTAGGCCGACACTTCCGGCTCGAGAGGCCCGTGACCATGGCAGCGACGGAGTTCCGGCGACGGCTGCGCTCCAGCCTGACCGTGACCGCGGTCCTGCTCGTGGTCTTCGGGGAGTTCGTGCTGCTGACCGCGGTCTACCGGCGGCCGGCTGATGTGCACCGCCAGCGGGTGACTCAGGCGCAGCTCGCCGGCACGCTCTGGGCGGTCCATACGCCGACCGCGCCGGTCATCGCGCAGGTCGACCAGGCGATCCAGGCCCTCAACGCGGATGGCGTCTCGAGCCACGAGTTGGCTCCCTTGCGTGCTGCCGCGAGGACGTTGACCACCCAGCCGACCAGCGTGGCCGCGCTCGACCGGGTCCGCTCGGCCGACAACGCGCTCGGCACGACGCTCGCAAACCGCCAGCGCGACATCGACGACGAGGCCGAGACGATCTACGTCGTACTGCTCGCGCTCGCCTCGATCGGTTGGTTCGGCTGGTTCCGCCGGGTCGTGCGCAAGCAGCGGGAGCTGCAGCGCACGCTGACGGAACAGACGGCGCACGCCGCGGGCGAGGCCAAGCTGGCCTCGCTGGTCCGCAACGCCTCGGACGTCATTGCCGTCATCGACCTCGAGTCGACCATCGCCTACGTCAGCCCGTCGTCGGCCTCGGTACTCGGAGCCGCGCCCGAGGCGCTGCTCGCCAGTCGCTTCACCGACCTGCTCCATCCGGACGACATCAACCACTTCGTCGAGGTCCTGACCACGACGTCGCCCGACAGTGAGCAGCCGCTGAACGTCCGGGTCCGCCGCTCGGGCAGAGACCAGATCCACGCCGAAGGCGTCATCCGCAACCTGCTCGACGACCCGGCGGTCGGCGGGATCGTGGTCACGCTGCGTGACGTCACCGAGCGACGGATGCTGGAGGAGCAGCTGACGCATCAGGCCTTGCACGACTCGCTGACCGGCCTGGCCAACCGACGGCTGTTCGCCGACCGGCTGGCGCACGCACTCGAGCGCCGCGGCGACCGGATGGAGCCGCAGGCAGTGTTGTTCGTCGACCTCGACGACTTCAAGACGGTGAACGACAGCCTCGGGCACGGGATCGGCGACAAGGTGCTCGCCGAGATCGGCTCCCGGATCGGCGACTTGCTCAGGGCGGGGGACACGGTCGCCAGAGTCGGTGGCGACGAGTTCGCCGTACTGCTCGAAGGCGCGACGATCGAGGAGGCCAAGCAGGCGGCCGAGCGGTTGATCGAGGCGATCTCGGCACCGATCGTCCTCGACGCGGTCACGGTGCAGATCAGTGCGAGCATCGGCATCACGCTCGCGATCCCCGGCGAGGTCACCGCAGAGGACGCGCTGCGCAACTCCGACCTAGCGATGTATTGGGCCAAGGAAAGTGGGAAGTCCACGACGGCGGTCTACGAGTCGCGACTTCACACCGAGGCGCTCGAGCGGTTGCAGCTGCGCGCGGATCTTCAACACGCGTTGCGCAGCGACGAGCTGGTGTTGCACTACCAGCCGGAGATCGACCTTGCGACCGGCGACATCACGGGTGTCGAGGCGCTGATCCGCTGGGAGCACCCGACCCGCGGTCTGCTGCCGCCGGTGAGCTTCGTCCCGATGGCTGAGGAGACCCGGCTGATCACGTCCTTGGATCGCTGGGTGCTGATGACCGCGTGCCGTACGGCGGCAGAGCTGCAGGACGACCCGCGCGCGATCACGATGTCGGTGAACGTCTCGGTGGCTTACCTCGACCATCCCGAGCTGGTGCCGACCGTCGCCGAGGCGTTGCGGGTCAACGGGGTCCGGCCGGGGCAACTAGTGCTCGAGATCACCGAGAGCGCGGTGCTCGGCGACTTCGAGGCGGTCGCGCCCCGGCTGGCGGCGCTGCGCGGGATGGGAGTGCGGATCGCGATCGACGACTTCGGGACCGGATACAGTTCGCTGGCCTATCTGAGCCATCTCGATGTGGACATCCTCAAGATCGACAAGTCGTTCGTCGACCGCATCACGATCGACCCGCAGGCCGCGGCGGTGACCGAGGCGATCATCGCGATCGGCAAGAGCCTCCAGCTGGAGACGATCGCCGAAGGCGTCGAGGACGCCGGCCAGGCGCAGTGGCTACGCGAGAGCGGCTGCTCGGTCGGTCAGGGCTTCGTCTGGTCGAAGCCGCTTCCGATCGCCGCCCTTCGTACGGCGTTGCGCGACGGCCTGCCCGCTTCGGCGGGTGACACCAGGACGTCTGTGTCGTCGGCCGCGCGGCCGACCTGAGCGGATGATCGGCCCAGCCGGGTCTTTGGTTTGGCCGGTTGCCGGCCGATATCAGCGGGAAACTAAGCGGCCAAGGCGACGCCCGACGGCCTAGACGACGATGGAGCGAGGTGTCAGGCTCGTGCGCATGAGCCCCGGTGAGGCTGCTGAACCGATGGGCGACGAGCACCGGCCGGTCTCCGGCCGCCGGCGGGTCCAGGAGAGCATCGCGGCCTGGCTGGCCGGTCACCATCGGCGGGTCACGCCGACCGGAATGTTCGCGGCCGTACTGGTCGGGACCGCACTCGCGGCGGGAGCGTTTGCGGGCGTTGGCTGGGTAGCGGGCTTCGGCGCGATGTCCCAGCTCGCCTCGGCGGCGGACTGGGTCTGGCTGCCGGTCGCGATCGGCTGTGTGGCGGTCAGCCACCTCGGCTACACGCTCGCCTACCGAGAGGTGCTGCGCAGTAGCGGCGGCCCGTCTGTGTCGATCCGCCGGCTCGGGATTTCGGTGCTGGCCGGCTTCGGGATGTTGACCCCGCGCGCCGGCTTCACCCTTGACCAGGGGCTCTGGCGCGAACATGGCCTGTCCGAGCCCGCGGCTCGCGGCCGGGTGCTGACGCTGGGCATGCTCGAGTACGGCCTTCTTGCGCCTGCCGCGTTCATCTGCGCGGTCCTGCTGTTCGTGGAGAACTTCCCGGCTCGCGGTGGCGTGGTGTTGTCGTGGTTGATCGGCGTACCCGTCGGAGCGCTCATCGTTGGCCTTCTTTTCGTCGTACGGCGGTGGTTGCCGGTGACGGGTTGGCTGTGGGGCGCGGTGCGTCGAAGTCTTGATGCGGTGGCCGCCATGGTGCGGGTCGTCGTCACCTCTCGGGACGGGCTGCTGGCGGCGGGCGGGATGGCCCTGTACTGGGCGGCGGACATCGCGGCGCTGGGTGCCTGTCTCGCGGTCGTGCAGCATGCCGTCCCGGTCGAGGTCCTGGTGGTCGGCTACGCGACCGGATACGCGTTGACCAGGCGGAGCCTGCCGTTCGCCGGAGCCGGTGCGGCCGAGGCGTTGATGCCGTTCGCGATGCACTGGATGACCGTGCCACTCGCCGCCGCCGTCATCGCGGTGTTCGCCTACCGGGTCTGCAACGTCTGGTTGCCGCTGGCGCCGGCCGCCTGGTGTCTGCGCCGCCTGCGGATCAGCGCCCCCGCGCTCGCCCGCTAGCCCCGCCAAGCAATGTCACATTGCCCAGCGAAACCTGGGGGTGGGGTCACATTGCCCCCACGAAGTGCGGGGCAATGTGACATTGCTTGGCCCGGGGCCTCGCCGGCCTTGAGTTAACCGGGGCGCAACAAAGCGGCGAACGACGCGAAACATGGCGTTCCTAGGTTGCCCCTCGAGATGAAGCCTGGCGCCGCGCCAGAGCGGGTGACTCCTGGTTGAGGGGGCTTGTTGATCGTCGAACTTGCTACAACGCTGCACTCGGCCGCCAACACGTGTACGGCGACCGCTGCGCCAGCCGCCTGCCAGCCGTCCTGGCTGGACACCGGGAGCAACTCCTGGCAGCTCACCGCAGCGACCTTCGTCGGGTTGATGAGCCTGCCCGGTCTGGCCTGCCTTTACGGCGGGCTGGTCCCGAAGAAGTGGGCCGTGAACACGATGTTCATGTGCTTCACCGGCTTCTCCGCCGTACTCGTCGTGTGGGTGTTGTGGGCCTACAAGATGGGCTTCGGGTCGCCCCTCGGCGGCGGTAGCGCGAACACGTACCACTACACATACGGCAGCAACTTCTTCAAGAACTTCTTCTACAACTTCGTCGGTCACCCCGAGACGTCGCTCAACGGGAGCGACGAGGTCAAACAGGCGAGCTTGCCGATCGGCACGTTCCTGCCACTGACCCAAGCTTCGACCGCGCTGTTCTACTTCCAGTTCGTGTTCGCGGCGATCACGCCGCTGCTCTTCCTGGGCAGCGTCCTCGGCCGGATCAAGGTCAAGGTGTGGATGATCTTCGTCCCGCTCTGGACGACATTCGTGTACGCCGTCAACGCGATGTTGCTGTGGGGTGGCGGCTACTGGAGCCACGAAGGCGCCGTCGACTACTCCGGTGGTTACGTGATCCACCTTGCGGCTGGGACGAGCGGGTTCGTCGCGGCCTGGGTGATCGGGCCGCGGTTGGCGCGTGACCGGCAGCGGTTCCTCCCACACAGCCTGCCGCTCATCACGATCGGCGCCGGCATCGTGTGGCTGGGCTGGAACGGCTTCAACGGAGGCGACCCGTACTTCGCGAGCGCTGATGCAGCGGCTGCGGTCGTCAACACCAACCTGGCAACCGTGTCCGCGCTGCTGACCTGGGTGCTCTGCGACATGTTCCTGAGCAAGGACAAGAGGCCGACACTTCTCGGTGCGATCAACGGCATGATCGTCGGGCTGGTGGCCATCACGCCGGGCGCCGGGTATGTCAACGGGCTCGGCGCGATGCTGACCGCCGCGATCGCGTCCGTCATCGTGTGGTTCGCCTGGACCTACCTTCAACCGATCGTCCTTCGGCACGTCGACGACGCGATGGGAGTCGTCTACACCCACGGGATCGCCGGCCTGTGTGGCGGGCTGCTGGTCGGCATCTTCGCCGATCCGAGTGTCGTGGTCTATCCGAAGACGACGAGCGGATCACCGTTCGCCGTAGTCGGATGGTTGTACGGCAATCGACACCTGTTCTTCCTGCAGTTCTTCGCCGCAGTCACGATCATCGTGTGGGACGCCCTGGTCACCTTCATCATCTTGAAGGTCATCAGCCTGTTCACCTCGCTACGAATGAGCGACGAGGAGCTCGAAGTGGGCGACCTCGCCGTGCACGGTGAAGAGGCCTACCCCTCCGATGAGGGAATGGTGCCGGTGGGGGTCGCTCATGCCTAGCGCGAGCCCTCGGGTGCCGACTGCAACACCTCGCTTCCGCTCTCAGCCCCGGCCGACGGGGCGGACCACGATTGGATCGAAGATGACATCAGCTCAGAGCGCCGGATGGCTCCGGATGCCGGACGGCAGCCGGTCGGTCCAGTCACCGTGGGTGTGGCGCGGGTTCTTCTTCATGTCGCTGGTCGCGTTCGGGCTGTGCCTGACGTTCTTGAGCGCAGGCTTTGCGTTCTACGCCGCGTCGTGGGGCGTGATAACGGCCGGCTGGTTTGCGATCTCGATGTGGTTGTGGCGACGACACGTCCGTGACGACGACGCTGCATGGCAGGCGCGCCGGGCCGGCGGCGGCGCCTGATGAGACTCGTCACAGCGGTCATCAAGCCGTTCAAGCTGGAGGAAGTACGCACCGCGCTGGCCGAGGCGGGGACGAACGGTCTCACCGTCACCGAGGTGAAGGGCTACGGGCGGCAGAAGGGTCACACCGAGGTCTATCGGGGTGCCGAATACACCGTCGACCTCATTCCCAAGGTGCGGATCGAGGTCCTGGTCGACGACGCCGACGCGGCCGCAGTGATCGCGGCGATCGTCGACAACGCCCAGACCGGCGCGATCGGTGACGGCAAGGTGTGGTCCGTCGCGGTAGAAGACGTGGTCCGGGTCCGTACCGGGGAGCGCGGGTCTGACGCCCTCTGACTCGGCGGTTGTCCGTGGCACCGGCTACATCCGCGGTGGTGCCGGCGCGGACGTCGAGGTGGGTCGGGTCGCCCGCGTGGCCGCGGTTGGCTGCGTCTCTGTGTTCGCGCTTCTCGCGTTGGTGCTCGGGATCGGCGCGGTCCATCAGATCGTTCGTGCCGACCGCTTGCAGCGACACGGGGTTGCGGTGCCGGTGACGGTCACCCACTGTCTGGGGCTGGCGTCCGGCACCGGTATTACGGTGGCCGGGTATCGGTGCCATGGCACCTTCAGCCTCGCCGGAGTCAGGTACGACGACGTGATCGGTGGCACCAGTCGCCGCTATCGGCCGGGGGCGACGATCACCGGGGTGACCGATCCAGCACATCCCTCGACATTGAGCACCGCGGTCGCGGCGGCGAAGCCGCAATCGACCTGGCGATTGCTCCTTACGCCGGCGTTGCTCGCGATCGCCGCGCTGGGCTTGTTGTCCCTCCAGGCGCCGCGACGTCGTCACCGCGTTGTGCGTCGATCACGGATTGAGGCGCGCGCCGAGGCATGATCATCGCCGCGGCGGGGTATGACCTCGTTATGCAAGCGGTGCCGATCTTCGTCGTTGGCATGGACGCTTCGCGCTAACACCTTTGTCGACGTTGCCACGTCGGCGAGGTACTCACATCACGTCTGTGCTGCCGATCGCACAGCCGTGACGCCTGCACGCCGCGATTGGGAGGTTTGACATGTTCAGGCTGCTCGGAATGCTCGTGATCGTCTGGC
Source organism: uncultured Actinomycetota bacterium (assembly GCA_963770565.1). Taxonomy (GTDB): domain Bacteria; phylum Actinomycetota; class Actinomycetes; order JAFAQI01; family JAFAQI01; genus DATAUK01. Next base: position 485,811 of record CAVYQE010000002.1, on the reverse strand, counting down.
TCGTCATCGGTGCGCTGGCTGCCGGTCAGCGTCACTACTACAGCGGCAAGGCGACCAACTGCGCGAAGGACAGCACGACCGCGGTCACGATCGTTGCGGGCCCGCTCAACTACGTCGGCGCCAACCCGAAGGTGCACTGCAAGCTCCCGACACCCAGCAAGTGAATCGCGTCATCCACGCCAAACTACCCTGGCCCTCGGGCCCGACTCTGAGGAGACCGCCGTGCTGTTGATCGTCGCCATCATCCTGCTCGTCCTGTTTGCCGGGCTCGGCTTTGCCGCGCACATACTGTGGCTCGGCCTGATCCTGGCCCTGATTGTCGGTATCGCACACGTGTTGACCGGACACCGCGTCTGAGCGCACTACGTCGTTCGGCCTAACCGTGCCCGTGCGCTTGCGCCAGCGCCGGCGTTAGGTCACCGACGCGGAATGCCGATGATCCTGCGGTGACGATTCACTGGAGGCGCCGTCAGGGTGACGTCGCCCCCTCGTCCGACCATCGCGCCGTCCGGCAGGCCGCGGTGCTGTTCGTCGTGGCCGGCGCCCTCGGTTTGATCACTGACTTCATGCCGGCCGCGGTCGGTCATGGCAGCAAACTGCTGGACTCGGCCGACCTCTTGATCGGCCTGCTCGGGTTCTCCCGCTTGGCAAACCGACTGACCGGATACCGGTCCCTGCTGCTCGCGCTGCTGGGCATGGCCGCTATCGCACTCAACAACGTCGTCGGCGCGTTGCCGGTGCCGACGCTGGGGATCTGGTTCGTGCTGGTCTTCCTCTGGATCGGCTCCTGGCATCGGCGCGGGACCTGCCTCGCAATGTCGCCGTTCGCGGTTGCGGCGTACCTCCTGCCGTATGCATTCGGCGCGCCGGAGGCGTCGGGCTCGATCGGCGCGGTCGTGCTGATCATCCCGGTCGCCGTGCTGGCCGGCGAGGTGATCGCCGCCAACGTCGACGCAACCCACAAGCTGGCGCGCGAGCAGCAACGCGCGGTCGATGCACTCGCGAAAGCAAACCTCACCGACGACCTGACCGGACTCGGCAACCGCCGATTCGGCAACCAGATGCTCGATCGCCTCCAGCCCGGCGATGCGCTGGCGCTGCTCGATCTCGACCACTTCAAAGTGGTGAACGACCGGTTCGGCCATGCGCGCGGCGACCAGGTGCTCCAGGAGCTCGGTGAGTTCCTGCGCGCCCAGGTCCGGGTCGGCGACGACGTCGCGCGGATGGGTGGCGAGGAGTTCATGCTGATCCTCCGCCAGCCCGACCGGACCCAGGTTTACGCATCTGTTGATCGCGTGGTGTCGGGGTGGCGGGCTCGTGCGCCGCTCGCCACCTTGAGCGCCGGTGTCACGGTCCACGAAGTCGGCCGCGCGCCGTCCGACACCTACCGCGCCGCCGACGAAGCGCTGTACGCCGCCAAGGCCACCGGGCGTGACCAGACGATCAGCCGGGTAATCCGGCCGATGGCGATGCACCAGCCGGCGCCGGCCCTGCCGGCGGCCGCCAATCAGCGGTAAACGTCGTCGATCGGCAGCCAATTCGGCAAATTCCGAACGAGCCTTTGCCTCCGCAGATACGTTGAGACGTCGCCGCCCATGGTGACGGCGCCGGCTGCACCGAAGGTGGGGGCACGCTCCTGTGCGGTTGTCGATTGAGAGAACCTGCTGATGAGGGTGATGTGGCGGGTGTTCGGTGTCGGGATCTCCATGGCGGTTTCGGCGGTCGTCGCGATCGGCCTTCTCGACGTCACGGGGGAGCTTCGGCCAGTGTCGGGACCGACGGCACTTCCGTGGGCGCAGACCGACGGTGACGCCGCGCTGAGTCGGGCCAACCCAATCGAGTCGACGCTGACCCCTCAGACGGTGGCGCACACGGCGCTCTGGAAGGTTCTCGCGGCTCCGACTGATGCATCGCGTTGCCCGGGGCGCCCGCTGATGCGCTCGCCCGCCTTCACCAGCAGTCGGCTGTTCGCGATCGAAAACGGCCAGGTCACAATGTACAACGCGCAGACCGGAGCGCTTGTCTGGCGAGCAAAACCAAACTCTGCGCGCGCGATCGAGCTCTCGTCCCTGGCGGTTGGCGAGGGTCTGGTCGTCGTGTCCGGACGTGAGTGTCGGAACGCGCCTGACGCCGGCGTGATGTACGCCTTCAACACAGCGACCGGCAAACCCGCCTGGGCGATCGGTCCGGGACAGTCGTCCTGCCCACCCAACAACTGCCCGGAGCTGGGCCCGGTCGCCGAAATGGTGGAGTCCAAGCCGTTTCTCGTCGAAACTGGTCCAGCCGCCGGCGACGGACAGACCATCTCGGTCTACAAGGCCTTCTCCGGGCAGCTGCTCTGGACCCAACACCAGGATTGCGCGAGCCACCAGCCACTGGCCGTGGTACACAGCCTGGTGATTGTCACGGCCTGCGACCGCGGCGCCGGCTCGACGTCACTCGAAGCGCTCAGTCTGATCTCCGGTGAGCGGATCTGGACGCGTCCCGGGCGCTGGCGGGTCATCCGCGGCAGCGACGACGGAGCCGACGGGCACGTGTACGTGATCAACGGTCTCAGCGGGAATGACTCGATCAGCGATCTTGACGCCACGACCGGGATCACGCGATTCCACCTTTCGGGAGCTACAAACGTGCTGGCCGTCGACGATCGCGCCGTGTACGTCAAGTGCGGGGCGTCGGTGGTCTGCGGTTATCTCGAGATGACCGGTGTCAGGCTGTGGCAAACGGCGGACTCATCGACGCTCGCATCGACGGCTGGTCGCGTGCTGTACCTGGCTGACGGAAAGGTTCTGAGTGCGTCGAGCGGGCAGGTCATCACCCGGCTGTGGCCGTTCGCCACGAGCGGGCTTGCGATCGGAGATGGTCGGATCGCTGTGGTCAGGGCGCCGAACCGGGTGCCCGAATCGTCGACGCTCGACATCTACGCCCTTCACGACTCGTGACCGTGGCGAGCGCCTGAGCCTCCGAGCTGCCGGCTATCCGACGTCCGCGCCGAGATGATCGCGCGCGAGGGACTGTGCGCAGGCCAGTGCCTCGTCCGCAGGTACTGCGACGTCAGGCGTGACGCCGGTGCCTTCCCAGTTGCCGCCGGAAATCGGGTTGTGACCGCGGGCGACCGAGATCGTCACCTCGAGGTGTGGGTGCACCCGGAAACCCTCGCGGGCATGTGCGCCACCTCGGGTCGTCTCGCCGACGATCGTGGCGCGGCCGAGCTGCTGCAGGTCGTAGCTCAGCTGCTCCCCTCCGGAGAACGTCGTTGCGCTCGTCAGCACATAGACCGGTTTGGACGCGCCGAACCGTCGGCCCGGGACGAACGGAAGGGTCCAGGACTGGGTGACGACGGCGCGCTCTTGGAGGCCGGTCAGCTGAACAGGATCGCGGTCGTAGAGGTAGCTGCACAACCACGCGACCATGGCCGGCTCACCGCCAAGGCAGCGGCGTACGTCGATGATCAGCGCGTCTGTGGACGCGACCAGGCTCATCGCCGCGGAGACCGCGTCGCCGGCGAGCGCGACCGGAAACAGGACCGGATGGATCTCGACGTACCCCACGTTGTCCGGCAGCGCCTCGACCCTGGAGATCCCGGCGCAGGTCTGGTCGACCCAGCGCGCCATCGCCGCGTATTCCTCGGCATCGTCGCCGGGCGCACGTTCGGGCAGTGCGTTCTCGTGATGGATCAGCCTGAGGTGCTTGTCGCCGTTGACCGACTGGAGATCTGCGGTCACGGCATCGGCGAGCGCGGCTGGATCTGAGGGATAGGGCTCGTCGGCGGGTCGGGCTCTGAGGATGCGCACGATCTCGGCAGCGACCACGGGGTCGAGATAGTGCGCCTCCATTAGCCGGATCACCTCGTCGATGACTCCGGAGGTCTCGTTGCGGTTCACGGCGTCGAGGAAACCATCGGCTTGCGAAAGCGTCAAGAAGCATCAACACTTGAGTTCGTGACCGACCGACCGATGGAGCTTTCTCAGCCCGCGCATTTCAAGGCGCTCTCGCACCCGACCCGGCAGCGGCTGCTGTTCGAGCTGAGCGAGCCGGCAACGATCAGCCAGCTCGCGAGTGTGGTCGGCACCAACAAGGGCAACGTCGCGCACCACTTGAAGTCGCTCTGCGATGCCGGCCTCGTCACACTCGTGTCCACTCGGACCGTGCGCGGCGGAACCGAGCGCTACTACCAGCGGGTCGCACCGGTCATGAGGATCCCCGACGACCAGCCGGCTCCGATCGCTGCCGCCCTTCAAGCGGTGGCCGCCGAAATCGCCGACGCGGCGCCGGAGCCCTTGCTGACACTGCGGCACCTGCGACTCACGACGAAGCAGGCTGAGGCGATCGCCGCCAGCCTCGCTGAGCTCGTCGTCGATGCGGAAGAGGCCGGTGCCGACCAGCCGCGCTACGGCCTGCTGGTCGGTGTCTACCAACAGCTCCCGCCCAGTTGATCATGGCGAACAGCGGCCAAATCGGGCTTCAGATCGCGTCAAACGCCATGATCAACAAGGGTCTTAACGCTGCATGCGTTGAAGTTCGGCGTCGATCTGAGCTTCGGTGATCGGGCGCCGCCTGAGCACGTCCCACGCGTGGAGGATCAACCCCGCGGCCCAGAGCCCGATCAGCCAGCCCGGCCAGAAGTAGCCGCCACCGGTAGTGAGCCAGATGACCACGACCACCGCGTTGATGACGACGAACGACACGGCATGTGTCATCAACTCGCGTTTGTTCTGGATTCGTCTGATTGCCGCGGCGCGTTCCGCCTGGTTCCGCTGTGTCTCGAGTCCAGGCCGCTCCATGCTTTCGACGCTCATGGCTGCCTCCTCACCCTCCATGATGGCGAATTGCCGTAGCGGCTGGCAGGGACGAAGGTCCCGAGATTGATGCCGACAGCTGTGATCTTCAGCACCATCAGCCGTGCGATGCGACTGCGTCGATGATGGGTGACCTTCGTCCCTGGCGCGGGGTCACGCGATTCGACCAGGATCGACGTGACCGGTTGTCGACGCTTTCCCTACGGGTTGGGCCATGAAGATTGACCGCATAATTCGGCTGATTGTCGGGCGCCGCGGCAAGGTTGTCGTCGTTGCGTTCTGGGTCGCACTGGTCTGCATCGCGGCACCGCTCGCCGGACGACTCGGCGGAGCCGAGCACAACGAGGCCATGAGTTGGTTGCCGGGCAGCGCCGAATCGACAAAGGTGCTCGACCGCCAGGCCGCGTTCACTTCGCCCAACCTGATCGACGCGGTTGTTGTGTACAACCGCACGAGCGGACTCACTGCGGCCGACCGGGCGCACATCACCGCGAACGCTGCCCGGTTTCCGGGCATAGCCAAGACTGACGGTCCGGTCGCCGGGCCGGTCATTTCCGCGGACCGGCAGGCAGCGGAGGTCGTCGTACCGTACGACCTGGGACCCAATGGCTGGAAGCGATCGAGTCAGGTCGTCAACCAGGTGCTGACGATCGCGCGAGGCGACCCTGGCCTTTCGGTGTACGTGACCGGGCCCGCGGGTTACGCAGCGGCGTCCTCGAATGCGTTCGCCGGTATCGATGGCACGCTGCTCTGGGCGGCGATTGCTGTGGTCACCGTGATCTTGCTGCTGACATATCGGAGTCCCCTGCTCTGGCTGCTGCCGGTGACCGGCGCGGGCGTCGCGCTCGCCGTCGCGGAGGCGGTGATCTATCTGCTCGCCGCGCACGCCGGCCTCACGGTCAATGCGCAGAGCGCGGGCATCTTGACCGTGCTCGTCTTTGGTGCCGGCACCGACTACGCGTTGCTCCTCGTCGCCCGCTACCGCGAAGAGCTTCGTCGCAACGAGGATCGCCATGACGCCATGGCGATCGCATTGCGTCGCGCCGGGCCGGCCCTGGTCGCAAGTGCGAGCACGGTGAGCATCGGCATGCTCTGCTTGCTCGCCGCCGAAACGAACTCGACCAAGGATCTCGGGCCGGTCGCCGCGATCGGCGTTGTCGTTTCACTGATGGCGATGGTGACGTTGCTGCCCGCACTTCTCGTGATCCTCGGGCGCTGGATCTTCTGGCCCAAGCGGCCCTCGTTCGGCTCGGTCGATCCGACCCCCACCGGCGGATGGGCGCGGATGGGCGCCCGGATCGCTCGACGTCCGCGACGGGTCTGGGTGTTCACCGCGCTCGCGCTCGCGGTCATGGCCATCGGCCTCGTGGACCTCGACGCGAACGGGCTGACCAACGCCGAGTCCTACACCAGCCGGCCCGCTGCGGTCATCGGTGAGCAATTGCTCGCCCAGCACTTCCCGGCCGGAGCGGGCAGCCCGATCATCGTCATCTCGAACGCTGCCGAGCGCGCACAAGTGCGAGCGGCGGTCGCTTCGGTGCCGGGCCTGACCATGATCTCTCGGCCAGTCGTTCGCTCCGGACAGGCATTCATCCAGGCGACGACGACGTCCGCACCGGACAGCTCAGCCGGGTATGCAGCCGTCGACCGCGTGCGCGCGGCGGTCCATGCGGTGCCGGCGGCAGATGCACAAGTCGGCGGCAACAGCGCGATCACCCTCGATATCGAGCGGGCCGCGCACCACGACCGGAACCTGGTAATCCCGATCATCCTGCTCGTCGTGTTCGGCATCCTGGCCGTCCTCCTACGCGCGCTCCTCGCGCCGCTGATCCTCGTTGCCACCGTGGTGCTGTCGTTCGCTGCATCGCTGGGCATCAGCGCCGTGATCTTCAAACATTTCTTCGGGTACGGCGGAGCCGAGAGCGCGTTACCGCTCTACGTGTTCGTCTTCTTGGTGGCCCTCGGCATCGACTACAACATCTTCCTGATGACCCGGGTACGCGAGGAATCGGCTCGGGCCGGAACCCGGACCGGGGCACGGACCGCCTTGGCCGTAACGGGTGGAGTGATTACCTCAGCCGGCCTGGTGCTTGCGGGGACGTTCGCCGTACTGGCAACGCTTCCGTTGACCACCTTCACCGAGATCGGCTTCGCGGTCGCGCTCGGCGTCCTCCTCGACACACTTGTCGTCCGCTCGGTCCTGGTCACCGCGATCAACCTCGACATCGGCGATGCGATCTGGTGGCCGTCCAAACTCGCTCGCAGGCGACCGAGCATCCCCCAGCCACCGCTCCCCGGCCCGCGAGCCGTACCCGATCCTGGCCAGGACGCCGTGGTAGCCCCACTGGTGCGAGGCGCTTGAGCGTCCTGCTAGCCAGGCACTCGCCGTTGCCAAGCAACAGATCGACGATGAGCGCGCAGGCCGAGCGCGAATCGTGACGAGCCGAGTTCGACGTGGACGTGGACGTGGACGTGGACGTCCGAGACGGTGCGTCCCCGGGAGGCTTGGCCCAACCCGATGCGGTTCGAGCCGGACATTCATAGCTTTGCGGGTCTCTCTAGCCCATATGTGTCAACGTTCGGCTGCGGTCGCCCGCTGGGCGGTGTTTAACTCGGGTGCTCATCACCTTGGCCAGAGGAGACTCCTGATGTCGCGGCGCCGCATGCTCACCACGATCGGCACAGCTGTTATCTGTTGCCTCGGTGTTGGCGCGCCAGCCGTCGCGCTGCCGGGTAGCACACATCTGGTCGGCCGGGGCGCGAGATCGCTCGAGTCGGTGCAGTCGCTGAAGGTGACCAAGCGAACCGCATCGTCGGTGTCGCTGTCCTGGAAGAATCCTTCGTCTGCCAAGTTCGCGGGAACGATCGTGCGCTACGCCAAGGGATCCAAGGCGCCAGCCACTCCGAAGAAGGGCCACCTTGTCGCGAAGGTTCACAAGCCTGCGCACACCGTGACGGCTAAGGGTCTCGCGCGCTCGACGAAATACTCCTTCGCGGTATTCGCTTACACCACGACCGGCAAATACGGCAGGGTGGCGAAGATCACCGCCACAACGACCTCCGGCTTCTTGACCGGCGTGAAGACCGTTGTCACCAACTCCAATGATTCATGTGCACTGTTCAACTCCGGCAAGGTGGACTGCTGGGGCTACAACGTCTCTGACAACCTCGGCAGTGGAGTCGCCAGCGAGTTCCTCTACAAGCCGGTGCCGGTCAAAGCTATCGGCGGGCACGGCGTACTGACCGGCGTGAAGAGCATTGCCACCGACGGCGGTGGCTTCTGTGGCGTGCTCAAGTCCAACGCGGTCGACTGTTGGGGCGACAACAGCGACGGGGATCTCGGTAACGCCAGCCCAATCCAGCCCGCCTACCCGGTGGCGGCCAAAGGCATCGGCGGCAGCGGGAAGCTGACCGGAGTAGCAAGCGTGGTCGGCGGCGCCTTCAGCTATTGCGCAGTTCTCAAGGCCGGTGGGGTGGACTGCTGGGGAAACAACTCGTATGGCCAACTCGGCACTGGCTCAACTGCAACCTTCAGTAACAAGGTCGAGGCGGTCAAGCGGGTCGGCGGAAGCGGCACGCTCAGCGGAGTCGCGAGCGTCGTCGGCAACGGCAACGGGATGTGCGCGCTCCTGACCTCGTCCGCCGTGGACTGCTGGGGCAGGAATCCGCTCGGCACGAGCGACGACTCCAGCGACACACCGGTCAAGGTCGAGGGTGTCGGCGGTACCGGCACGCTCAGCGGGGTCGCCAAGTTGAGCGCCGAAGGCGGCGTGATCTGCGCGGTGCTCACCTCTGACGGGGTTGACTGCTGGGGGTTCGGCCCGCTCGGCGCGGGCGCCAGCACATCGGCGAGCGACGCTCCCGTGCAAGTGGAAGGTGTCGGAGGGACTGGATTTCTGAGCGGCGTCGCGGACGTCGTGGGCGACAGCGGCACGGCCTGCGCCCTCCTCAAGTCTCGTCAGGTGGACTGCTGGGGAGACGGCCAGGTCGGGCAGCTCGGCTTGAAGACGCTACCCGTGACTGCGGAGAATTATCCGGAGCCGGTCGCCGGCGCTGGCGGGACCGGAAACCTCAGCGGCGTGACCCATCTCGCCACCACTGGCCTGGGGTTTTGTGCAGTGCTCACCTCCGGCCGAGTGGACTGCTGGGGTGAGAACACCGGCGCCCAACTTGGCGACGGAGAGATCACCGGGCCAGACAGCTGCGACAACACCGCGTGCAGCAAGACGCCAGCCGCCGTCGTGAGCACGAACGGGAAGGGATCCCTGCGCGGGGTGGCCAGCCTGGTCGCCGATGCAGTGGACAAGGTCGGCGGCCTCGGCTACTACGCGGTCACGGCCTCCGGCGGGGTCGACTACTGGGGCGCGGGCACCAACGCCGAAGGCCTATTCAGCAAGGACCCGTTCCAGGACAGCAAGAAGTACAGCGTTCCCGCGCAAGCGTAGAAAGTCAGCGCAAGCCGCCTCTGTCCTTGACGCGTGGGTTCGGTGGCAGATGTGCCCATGCCGTGGGGGCGTTGAGCGTCGGCGCCAGCGTGGCGGGCGCGATCCCCTCCGTGGAGCCTGCCTTTGTTGCGCGAGCCGTGCCTACTGAACGAGATCGACGACAGGCATCACGGTCGGCGGCGAGCTCAAGCTGATGCCCAAGTCTTCGAGGATGGGCACCAGGTATCCGAGAAACGCGTCGAACGCTTCTTGGCTCTCCCAGATGTCGAATACCTGCAGCTTGCCTTCCTCGCCGAACACCGAGTGCAGCTTCATGGCATCTTCCGAAGCGCCGGCCCCCTTAAGGCGTTTGCGTCCTTCGGCATGTTGCGCCGCCGTCATGTTCTCGGTGGTGATGTAGATCGCAATCACTGCCGACTCCCTCCCTGGTCGTTGCAGGTTTCCTGCCTGTCGGGCGTAGCGAACCCTTGCACGGCTCGGTCGTCGTCACAACCAACCCGGGCGAGTAGCCCGCTGCCACGGTTCGTAAGGCTTCTTACGAGGTTCTGAACAGACGATCACGGTCGCTGTCCGGGGCCTCGCACGGGTGTACCTCCTGGGTTAGTGCCGGCGGATTGGCCGGCCCCTGAACCTAAGGAGATTGCCCGTGAAATCCTTCAAGTTTGCAGCCATCCTGGGCGGTGTCGTCACGCTGGGTCTGGCTGGTCCGGCCGTGGCGGCGCAGGCCGTCGCACCTCACGCCTCACCGGTCGTCGGGCATGTCTACGTGAACGACAACACCGCGGTAGGCAACACGATCGGCGGTTTCGACCGGCATGCCGACGGGTCCTTGACGCCAGAAGCGGGATCGCCGTACAGCACGGGCGGCAACGGCTCTGGCGCGGGGACGGCATCGCAAGGCGCCCTCCAAGAAACCCCTGACGGCCGGTTCCTGCTCGCAGTCGATGCGGGCAGCGACCAAATCTCGGTGCTCCGTTTCAGTGGGTCGGGCGTTCCACATCGCGTTGTCGGCGGAACCGTCTCCTCGCACGGCAGCTCGCCGGTCAGCATCGCGATCACCCCTTGGGGTCGTGACGAGCTGGTCTATGTCGCCAACGCCGGCGATCCCAACAACGGCTACTCCGGGGGCAACTACACCGGTTTCGTGCTCGACCGCGCGGGTATGTTGCGTCACCTCGCCGAGTCGACGGTCGCGGTGCCCGACGGCTCGCAGCTCGGTGATGTGCTGTTCAACTCGACCGGCACGTCCGTGGTCGGTACCCGGGTCGCCACCTCGCTGGTCGACAGCTTCAACGTGGGCCGCAACGGCCTGCTTTATGCCGCGCCAGGCTCGCCGTACGCCGCGCAGGGCCCCGGCCCGCTCGGATCGGAGTTCCGACCCACCAATCCCAGCCAGCTGTTCGTCTCGAACGCGCACGGCGGACCGAACAACGGCACGATCTCGGCCTTCGCTGTCTCGCGCAACGGCAGTTTGACCTCGATCGGCGCCGGCCCCTTCGCTGATAACCAGACCGCGCCGTGCTGGGTCGAGATCAGCCACGACGGCAGGTTCTTGTTCACGACCAACACCGCCGTACCGAGCATCTCGCGCTACTCGATCGCGCCCAACGGGTCGATGACCCTGATCGGCAGCACCGCACTCGACCCGACCACGCAGAAGGGTCCGATCGACCTGCGACTCTCGCCAGGCGGCCACAAGTTGTACGTCGTCGATGGTGGTGCCGCGACGATCAGCGGCTTCCGAGTGGATGGCGGCAACCTCACCCCGCTTGCCGGCGCACCGGTGACCGTGCCCGGCTCGGTCGCTCCGGCCGGCATCGTGGTGAACTGACGATCCAACCTGACGGAGGGGGCGGCAGCGGACAGCTGCCGTCCCCTCCGTTGTCCGTCACCGCTTACGGAATCCTTAACGGGCTTTGGGGATCCCGCCTGGGCGCCTAACCTCGACCTGTGGGGCATGTCCTTGTCGTCGATGACGATCCGACCGTGAGCGACGTCGTCGCGCGCTACCTCATTCGTGACGGTCACGACGTCGAAGTAATCGGCGATGGCCTGCGCGCCCTGCAGTGGGCCTTTGCACACGCACCTGATCTGGTCGTGCTCGACCTGATGCTTCCCTCGATGTCCGGCCTCGACGTCTGCCGCCGGCTCCGCGAGGCCGGGCCGGTTCCGGTCATCATGCTGACGGCCCGCAGCGACGAGACCGACCGGGTCGCAGGCCTCGAGCTCGGTGCCGACGACTACGTGACGAAACCGTTCAGCCCGCGGGAGCTCGCGCTCCGTGTCGAGGCCGTACTGCGGCGCGCGTCCGGTCCGCTGGTCGCGAGGAGCGACACTCGCCTGGTCGACGGCGACCTGGTCATTGACGACGCGGCGCACCAGGTCACCAAGGACGGCGAGGTGGTCTGGCTCACCGCACGCGAGTACGACCTGCTCTCCTACCTCGTACGTCATCCCCAGACCGCGTTCAGCCGGGAGCAGTTGTTCGAGCGAGTGTGGGGATGGAGCTTCGGTGACGTGTCCACCGTCACCGTTCACGTCCGCCGGTTGCGGGAGAAGATCGAAGCCGATCCGGGCCGGCCAGCCCGGCTGCTCACGGTCTGGGGTGTCGGCTATCGATACGAGCCGGCCGATCCGCCATGACGCACATGATCGTGATCTCCGCTACCGCTGCTTTGGTCACCGGCCTCGCGTGCGCGGCAGCGGTCTGGCTGTTGCGCCGCCGGGTCAGCTCTGCCTTGATCGTCGCCACGGTCGCGGTCGCCACCCTGTCCACCATTGCCGGGGTCATCGCCGCCGCCGAGACGATGACTATCACCGCCCATGACAGCGCGGTGCTGGTCGTCGTCGTGATCGTCTCGGCGCTGGTCGCAGGCACATGCGCGTACGGCGTCGGCCGCGGGGTGACCTCGACGATCAAGGCGAGTGCACAAGCGGTCGCACGGTACGAGTCCGATCGCACCGCCGAAGCCAACCGTCGCGAGCTGGTCGCGTGGATGTCACATGACCTGCGCACACCAATCGCGGGTATCCGTGCGATGGCGGAGGCCCTCGAGGACGGCGTCGTCACCGACGAGGAAACGGTCGGGTGCTACCACCGCGGGATCCGCGACGAGTCGGTCCGGCTCACCGCGATGGTCGACGGATTGTTCGAGCTCGCGCGCCTGCACAGCGGCACTCTGACTTTGCAGCGTGAGCAGATCGCCGTCACCGACCTCGTCGCGCAGGCACTGCCGACCGCGTCCGCTCTCGCCGCTGCGAGGCAGATCCGGATCGCCGACGAAGTCGTCGAGGCCACCGTCGAGGTCGATGCCGACGAGTTCGACCGGGTGCTGCGCAACCTGCTATCCAACGGCATCCAACACACACCGCCCGGCGGCACGATCCTGATCACCAATCGCGTTGCCGCCGGCCAGACGGTGATTGCCGTGCAGGACGAGTGCGGCGGGATCCCTGACGAGCACCTTGCCCGAGTATTCGACATCGCGTTCCGAGGCGGTGCCGCGCGTACGCCGGTACCCGACCGAGGCGCCGGCCTGGGGCTGGCGATTGCCCGCGCGATCGTTCAAGCGCACGGTGGCACGATCGACGCCACCAACACCGACAATGGCTGCCGATTCGCGATCACCCTGGCGACCGTCCCAAAGTTGAACCCACCATCCGACGAGGCGGCCCTGAGTAGCGACGAAGGTCGGAGCCGGGCGCTTGATCTCACATGACGAGCCGACGGTCTCCTGACGTTCAGACCGACAAGGGACGCCACCTCGAGGCGCCAGAGCTTCGCCGCCTAAGAGCGGTACTTGCGATATGGGAACGGGCACGAACCTGCGGTAATGTCAGGCCGTTCCGTCCGGGTGCGAACGGAGACCGATGACGAGCGCAAGTTTCCGCATCTCGAAGGTCGGGCACGTCGTGCTGCGGGTGCGCGACGTCGAGGACTCGCTGGCGTTTTACGGCGACGTGCTTGGGCTGCGGGAAGTGGGCCGAGGCGAGTTCGGCGAAGGTCTGATGGTCTTCCTGTCGACGGGCGACAACCACCACGACCTCGCCTTGGTCCAGGGCGATGCGGACGGGCCTGGAGGGCCGATCGGGCTGCACCACTTCGCGTTCAAGATCGGCGACACCGTGGACGAGCTCGTTGCGGCCAAAGCCGACCTAGTGTCGCGCGTCTGAAGTTGCTTGACGGGTGGCGTGAGGCAGGATCTCGTCCGCCGTTTTTGTCCAGGTGAATGGGTGGCAGCGGTTGTTCCAGCCGTCGATGAAGCGGCTGATCGCGACCATGAGTTCTTTGACGTTGGCGAAGCTGCCGCGCCGGATCGCTTGGCGGGTGATGATCCCGAAAAAGATCTCGACCATGTTCATCCACGACCCCGATGTGGGTGTGAAGTGCAAGGTGACGCGAGGGTTCTTCGCTAGCCAGGCTTGGACTTCGGTGTGCTTGTGGGTGTGGTAGTTGTCCAGCACGACGTGGAGCTCACGTCGCGGGTAGGCCTTCGCGACCTGCTTCATGAACGCGAGGAACTCGGCTTTTCCGTGCCGTTCATAGACGGCGTCGGTGACCTTGCCGGTCGCGACTTCTAGAGCGGCGAACAAGGTCGCGGTGCCGTTGCGCTTGTAGTCGTGGGTGGCCTTCTCCGGCAGCCCTGGGCGCATCGGCAGGATCGGGGCGGTCCGATCGAGTGCCTGGATCTGGCTCTTCTCATCGACGCAGAGCACGACTGCCTTCTCCGGCGGGTTCAGGTAGAGGCCGACGACGTCGTGGACCTTCGCCACCAACTCAGGGTCGGTGCTGAACTTGAACGTCCCGCGCCGCCACGGCTGCACGCAGTACTTGCGCCACGTCCGCGCCACGGTCGCATCGCCGACCTTCAGCTCCGCCGCCAGCAGGCGGGTGGACCAGTGCGTCACCCCAAGGCGCTCCGGCGGCGGGTCGAGCGTCATCGCCAGGATCGCCGCGTCGTCGACCGTCTTCGGCCGACCCGACCGCGGATCGTCCTGCAGCCCGGCCAAGCCTTCGGCGGCATACCGCTCACGCCACTGGATCACCGTCGGCCTGGACACCCCAAGCTTCGAAGCGATCGAGGTCGTGCCCAAGCCGTCACCGGCAGCAAGGACGATCCTGGCCCGAGTCACCAGCCCGGCCTTGATCGACGTCGACCGAGACCAGCTCTGAAGCGTCGCCCGGTCCGCCTCAGGGATCTGCACACCTGCAGTCAACAGCGCCATGCCACAGCATGACGCGAACTCACCCCAATGTAAAGGAACTAATGACGCGCGACACTAGATGCCAAGGGTGTTGTTGTGCACGCGGCGTTCGACTTTCGGGTGAGCAAGGCGCTCATCGTCTCGGATCCCGACGGCAACGCCGTTGAGCTGTACGTCGACACGCACCCAGAGGAGTGGCGAGTCGACCCGTCGGCCGTGGCCAGCGCGGCGCCGCTGAACCTCTCAGCCGAAGCGGCGGCCAGGCCCTGAAGGGTTCACCCCTCTGTTCGCCACCGTTCTGGACGCGTGGGGCTCCGTTGTAGGGGTGCCTATGCCAGGGGTTGGGAGGCCGGCTCCGGGCCTTGCTCCGTCGGTGGCTGGTGTTGGGGTTTCTGTCTTCCCATCCCTTCCCACCGGCACGAAGTGCGGGAAGGGATGGGAAGGGCCAAAAGAAGGGCCACCCAAACGAACAACAGCCCCCGAACTGAATCGCCCTGGGTCTGATGGAGGCTCGGGTTATTGGATTCCAACCGCCTCGCTGGTCGGTCTGTCGAGCGCAGCGTAGAACGCTGTCTTCGAACTCTGCGGGTGGCATGTCGTTGCAGTGGCTGTGGAGGCGGTCGTCGTTGAACCAGTGCACCCATGACAGCGTCGCGAGTTCGAGTTCGTCGACGTCGTCCCAGCCGTTGGTGTCGGGTCCGTAGACGCACTCGGTCTTGTAGAGCCCGTTGGTCGTCTCAGCCAGCGCGTTGTCGTACGAATCGGCGACGGTGCCGATCGATGGGCGTGCGCCGATCTCGTCGAGTCGCTCCGTGAACCGCACCGACGTGAATTGCGACGCCGGCATCGGAATGGGTCACGAGCCCGACGAATCGTTTCCCGCCGCGGGATCGTCGCGGGCCATCTCGAGCGCGTCCAGGACCATCGCGGTGCGCATGTTCGACGCGACCCGCCAGCCAACGATGCGGCGGGTGAACGCGTCGACGATGAAACACACGTACGCCATCCCCGACCGGGTCGGCACATAGGTCAGGTCGGTGACCCACAACGCGTCGGGCCGGTCGGCGGTGAAGTTCCGGTTGACGAGATCCGGCGCTCGGATCGCGTCGGGATCGGCCCGGGTGGTGAACACCTTCTTGCGGCGTCGGGAGACGCCCTCGATGGCCAGTTCACGCATCAGTCGGGCGACCTGATCCCGGCCGATGTCATGGCCGGCCCGCGGGCCGCTTTCCAGAGCTTGTGTGCCCCGTAGACCTTGCGGTTCGCGACCCACAACACCATCAGGACCTGCATCATCACCGCGTCGCGCACCGCCCGCGCCGACGACGCGGCCGGGACTTCGCCGCGTAGTACGTGCTCGGAGCCACCTGCAACGTGCGGCAGATGGGCTCGACTCCGAACTCGTCGCGGTGCTCGTCGATGTAACGCGACCATCACCTCTGTGGGCGGTCGAGCTCCGCCGCGAAAAAAGCCGACGCCGACTTCAGAGATCGCGTTCGCCCGCCGCAGCTCCGGTTCTCCTGCTCGAGCTCCTTGATCCGCTTCGCCTCCGACGGTCGTCGTGCCCGGCTCGACCGTCATCGATCTCGGCCTGCTTCACCCAGACCGCAACGACTCCACCCCGAGCCGAGCTGCTCGGCGACCCGCTGGACCGTCCCGTGCTCGGTGCCCGAGCTCCTTGCGCAGCTGACGCACCAACCGGACCGCCTGCGCCTTCTCCTCCGGTGAGTACCGACGCGTAGTCGGCTTCCCGGTGTGCCTTCGTTCCCCATGACTCCATCCTCGTTTCCAAGGTCTGGAGCCTCCAAGCAACCCAGGGCGATTCAAACAGCTGGCACCGACGAGCAGACGAGCCCCAGCGGCGGCAGGGACCCAGCATGGAATAGCTACGGCAGGCGCTAGCCCCACGCGTCCAAAACGGTGGAGTGCGTGTGCGGGCGCAACTGAGTTGGGTGTGGTCGGCATCGGATCATTCCCCTGGGTCTATCGTCCCCGCCAGGGTCTATGGTCCGCCCCATGGCTTGGACGCCTCCGCCGAACTGGCCGGCTTCGCCGTCGCCTGGTTGGTCGCCACCGGCCGGCTGGACCCCCGATCCGTCATGGGGCCCGCCACTGGAAGGTTGGAACTTCTGGCCAGGGGACTCGCGGTCCTGGGTAAAGCGCCATCCCGCATGGTCCGTTGTTCTCACCGTTGTGGCAGTGCTAGCGGTCGTCGGCATTATCGGCAACGCGGTCAGCCCTAATGGAAAGTCCTCGTCATCGCCCGGGCCCTCGACTTCGCCACCTGGAGCCTCATCGCCGAGTGCGCCAACATCGCTCAAAGCCACCCTTTGAACAAGCTAGGGAAGTCGAATCTACGCCGGTTCGCCACGGATCGTCCGCCTGAAGTACAGCGGTCGGTTCCTGTCGGTGCCCTTCTTGATCCAGGACAACCTGACGCAGGGTCTTCGGACCGGCGGGGCGAAGGAAGATGTCTACAACATGCTCCAGATCATCAAGACCTACGAAAGCGACTATCCAATGTTGCGCGAGGTCGGGATCTTCGGATATTTCCCTGAGACGAACAACCTCGGAGATACGAAACTGCAACAGGTCGTGACGGTCGACTACACCACGAGGCGTCTCAACGCGATCAACTTCGGTGGGATCACCTTCGATGACATATACGGCGCAGCGAGTGTGAACCTGTCAGGCTCGGACTGGCGCTGACATGCCGTCCCGCTATCTCAGACTGCAGAACCTCCGCAAAGGCAACGCATCGGACGCGTTGCTTGCCGCGCGTGATGCTCTTGGTGGACGGACCGGGCGCGAGACCCACGCATGCCGCGCGTTAAAACGCCGCTCGGATTCTCGAGGCGGACGACGACTTCGGGTCGAGAGACGGCCTTGTGGTGCAGGGCGACGGAGTGACCTGGCAAGCCATCGACGCGCTGTTCGACCTCGCAATGGCCGGTGGACGAGCTCACCGCGGTGAACATGACGGCGGCGCGGATCCCCATTGCGCGACTTGCCGACAGTTCGACGCAGTATGGTCCATGCCGGTGGCCGAGCCGATTAGGTTGCGGCGGGGTTTGGAACGCGCTACTGACCTCATTTCCACCTAGCGGCCCCGATCCGAACGGCAGGGATGGTGCCCGACGGTAGCGGCACTTACTCGGCGGTCGGTCGTGACCGCAGTCCGTTGCAGAAGGACTGTGTCTTGGGGAACCTTCTTCGGGCCATCGGTGCTCTTATTAGGTGTGGGCCACGACGAGGACTTCACGCGGTTTGTGGAGTCGTCGTGGGCCGCGCTGGTGCGGACCGGGCGGCTGCTCGCGCCCGACCCTGCGGCGGGTGAGGACCTCGCGCAGGTTGCGCTGTTGAAGACCTACCGCCGGTGGTCCTCGGTGGACGACCCGCTCGCCTATACCCGCACGGTGATGAGCAGGCTCGCGCTGCGGGCCGGGCAGCGCAGGTGGCGTGGTGAGGTGCCGACGCTATCGATGCCGGAGCGTTCAACGCCGGATGCAGCGCTCGGGGTCGAGTCGGCGATGGTGCTCGAGCGGGCGTTGTCCGCGCTTCCGCCGGAGCAGCGGGCGGTGGTGGTGCTTCGTTATTACTGCGACTGCAGCGAGGCGGAGATCGCGAGAATGCTGCGGTGTTCGGTTGGGACGGTGAAGTCGCGGGCGCACCGTGCGCTTGTCGCGCTTCGGGTCGATCAGGCACGCGATGAGATGGAGGTCGGCGATGAGTGACTCCCTCGCCGTGCTGCGCGATGCGCTCCAGCGGCGCGCGAGCTTCCCGGTTGGGCCGGCGCCGGTTCGGGAGATGCTCGACCGCGCTGCCAGCCAGCGCCGGACTCGTCGGTCCGTCACGGTCGTGCTGTCAGCGGCCTTGGTTGCACTCGTCTTGCTCGCCGCGGTCGACATCGCAGGCTCGTTCAGCGCAGCGAAGCCGACCGTGCCAGCCGCCCGGCTGACCGGACCGTCAGCGCAGCAGATCGCTGACGGGAGTTGGTCGAAGGTCACCCCGGTTCCGACGTCGATCGCGCAGTGCATCTCACAGGTGCTGTCGACCAGCTTCGGCGTTCTGGCCGTCCTGTCCGACGGGCCGAAGACCTGTCAGGACGGCGTCGCGCTCTACGACCTGCAGACCGGCCAGTGGCGGCGGCTCGCGGCACCGCCGTCCCAGCTGCGTCTCGACGGCGGCTGGCAGGCAGCGTGGACCGGCTCGCGAGCAATCATCATCGACGACTGGGGACACGACGCGGAGCTGAACCCCGCCACGAACCGGTGGACCATGCTCGACCCGCCCGAGATTCTCAAAGGCGCACTCGTGGTCGCCGACTCGCAGCTTGCGGTTGTCATGAACGACAGCCAGGCGATGCGGGTCGACGGCTCGACCTGGACCCGGCTGCCCAGCCTTCCGTATCTGGCTCCGCCGCCGCTTACGTGCAGGGCACCTCCATCTGGGCGTTCCTGACCGCGAACGATCCCAGCGGGCATGAGACCGCGCACCTCTACCGCCTCGACGGCGACCGCTGGGAAAGACAGCCCCAGCCGACACTCCCGGTCACCGTCGACACGGCTCAGAGCTTCGGGCCTCAGCAGCTCATCGCTGGCCAGGACTGCCCGCTCGGCTCCTTCTGCGGGATTGGCATCGACCCGGACCCACAGCTCATCCGGCTCGGCACCACGAGGACCACCACGCTGCACATGACACCGTTCGTCGCGACATGGCCAGCGCCCTCGTCACTGGACGCGTGATCAGTGGCATCCAGGGCGGCGAAGGCTTCGGTGGTCAAGACTTCGGCCCTGACGCCGAAGGCGCCGTCGCCGCCTACGACCCGGCAAGCCGCACGTGGTACCCCGCACCGCGACTCCGCCACCTCACTCGACTGTACGACGACGTATGGACACGACAGGGACTCATTATCATCGGCACCTTCGCGCCCAGCTGCCACTGCGACGCCAGCCCCGTCGGCCTCGCCATCCTGCGACCCGCCTCGTAACCACCGACAGGTCCGCCGGCCGGGAACGATCGAGAACGGCATCCCTGAACGGAGTGGGGCCGTCAACTGTTTGTTTTGAGCGTTCTTCGGCGATGGTCGGCAGATCAAGGGCGGCGTCGATCGCGGGGCGGGGTCAACACGCAGCGCCCGGAGCGCGGAGCGCGAGGACGAACGGTGTTGAGGCCGTCTCGTGGTTGACGCAGACTGTGTTGCCGGCGTCGCTATGTGGTTGTCAGGTTCGGCTTCAGTTTGAAATGGCAGAGCTCGGCGACAGCCAGTTTGCTGTCAGGCATCCCTTCGCGACGTGGTGGTCAGCATGAAGCCGTGCGAGCGTCCCTGGGTTCCAGGGTCGTGGGGTCATTCACTTCGTCGACCGCACCCGAGGGTGGGTCATGCCGCTACTTCGACCCGCACGAAGTCTTGACGGTGTTCACGCGGCGGCGACCGGCTTGGTCAGGCAACGGGCCTCACCGTCACGCAGCGTGTAGTAGACGACCTCGAGCATCCGCCTGGCGGCGGCGACTTTCGCGGTGTTCTTCGCTCTCTTCCCGCGGCGGGCGAGGATGTCGTCCCGGACGGCTCGGATGACTGGTTCGCATTGGCGTTGCACCGATTCGACTGCG
Organism: uncultured Actinomycetota bacterium; assembly: GCA_963770565.1. GTDB lineage: Bacteria > Actinomycetota > Actinomycetes > JAFAQI01 > JAFAQI01 > DATAUK01. The sequence goes on along the minus strand of CAVYQE010000002.1, from coordinate 465,749 downwards.
GCCCACCGGACCAGGGCGCAGCCTTCCTTGCTGATCGAGCCGTCGTGTCGGCGCCGGTCGGACTCATGCACCCGTGGAGTCAGCCCGGCCCAGCAGGTGATCGCGGCCGCGTTGCGGAACCGGCTCACATCACCGATCTCGACGACGAACACCGCCGCGAGGATCGGACCGATCCCTTTGATCCTCTGCAGCCGCCGGTAGTCCGGGTCGGTCTTCAACCGACGGTCCAGCTCGCGCTCCACCCGAGCCAGCTCGTCTTCGACGAGCATCATCATCCGGCGTTGCGCGGCGAGCCGCTGCCCGTAGTAGCCCGGAAGCCGTAGCTCATCGAGCAGATCCGACCCAGCAACCGTGTTCAGCTTGCTGACCGGCAGACGGATCCCGTGCTTCGCCAACCCGGCGCGGATCCCGCCCTTGGTTGCAGGTCGCGACCTTCGTCAGCTGCTGGCGGTGGCGGACCAGCTCCCGCAGCTCCCGAAGCTCGACCGGGGCGATGTAGGCCTCCGGCAGTGAACCAAGCCGCATCAGCCGCGCCAACTCCAGCGCATCCGCATGGTCAGTCTTCACCCGGCGCCGCTTCCGCATCTGCTTCATCCCGTACGGGTGCGCGAGATGCACCTCGAAACCCTTCGCCTGCAACGCGTCGACCGCCCAGTACCAGCCATATGTCGCCTCGATCGCGACCGGCGCACCCTGCCCAGCCTTCGCCACTTCAGCGACAAGGCCGGACACAGAGTTGTCGATCCGCACGCACTCGAGCTCGCGACCGCGGTTGTCGATCCGCACGATCACCGACCGGTGCAGATGCAGGTCGACGCCGACGAACTGCTTCTTCCTAGCGATACCGTCACTCATTGGTGGCCTCCCTCACCATGTGGGTTTATGAGCAACCGCAGTCTCCTGCGGTACTCACAGGAGCGGGAGGCCCCGCTCCGTTATGGCATCACCTATCGCGCGGTACAGAAGCCGATTGGTGAGAGCCAACCTTCAGAGGCTTGACTACGTCACACTGTCATGATGCGCATCACGTCGGTGGCGGCCGCATGCGTCGCGGTGTGGCTCCTCACCGGGTGCTCGGGATCGGCGTCGGGACCGACCCAGACGCCGCCAACGTCGACGCCACGGGCCACGACGGCCCGGACAACGGCACCCGTTGGCCTCGTCGATACGCCTCTGTCGAGGTGTGCTCCGGCGGTGGTCGCGATCACCATGGATGCCACTGGGCACGTTGTCGACAATCACGAATCGGCGTACGTCCTCGGATTCCGCAACCGTTCGCGACGCGCCTGTGCACTCCAGGGCTACCCGTACCTGCGCCTGACACGTACCTCCGCACCACGTTCATGGACTCGCGTTCACCCATCCACAAGGTGGCCATACCCGCCGATCGTCGCTGGCGCCACGAGCGCACTCCATTCCGAAAGCGTGGCCGTCGCGGCGGGCGGCACCGCCTACGCCTATCTCATCGTTGACCGGGGAGCGGAGTGTGGCGCTAGCCTCTCGGCCGATCTGCGCGTCGAAACTTCGCGGGCCTCGGCATCCCTGATCGCAAGGAGGAATGTCGGCGTCTGCCGTGGCGACCTGATCGATCTATCGCCCTACACCGAACTCCGCGGCTGAGCGATCCATACCGCGAGTTCGAGTGCTATGTATCGGCGCTTCGGCGTGCCTACCCAACGGGGCAGATCAGGACGACTCGCGCGACGTGACCCGCCACCACGTTGACACGCTGGGGAGGCGTGGGCCCAACATGACACGGCAACTTCTTGAGCGCGATCGCGCTCGATGCGTAGCGACCGGGTCGGAGCGCGAAGTGGAACCTGCCGGTCGTGTCGGCGTGTGCGGAGGCGACGACGCGCCCGCCAATCGTGTGCAGCCTGACCGTAACCACGCCCGGTAGCGGGCCGCCCGAGCCACCATCCGGCCCGGCTCCCGCTCTGAAACTACCAACGACAGTGCCGAGCGCAGGGCTGGTTGGTTCGGCGACAGGGCTCGAAGCGGGCGCGGCTGCGTGAGTGCAACCAGCGACCAGCGCGGCCGCCGCTGTGGCGGACGCGGCCCATCCAACCCTCACTCGCATGGTCTTCATGGTGATACGACGCCCCGTGCCGGTCAATCGTTCCCCAGCGGCGCGGACAGAACGCCGGCTAGGTCCGGGCTCAGCCGGTGCTCATGCCGGCCAGGTAGGCGGCGACGGCATGCGCCGCGTGGCGGTCGAGGTTGGCCTTGGCCATGTCGTACCGCAGGGTCGTACGCGGGTCCGCGTGCCGCATCGCGTACTGCATGTCTCTGATCGCGATGCCAGCGACAAGGCCAGTGGTGCAGAAGGTCCGCCGCAGGCCGTGCGGGCTTATCTGGTGGCTGATCGCCTGCGGCGCGGGCCACCCGGACGAGCGCCCTGCTGGCGCCGGCCGGTCCATCCGCCGCCCGGTCCGGGTGCTGCAGGATCGGTCCGCTCGTCGCGTCCATCGATCGCCTCCCGCACCGCTCTCAGAACCGGGATCGGCAGCGGGATGTCGGCCGGCTTGGCGCCCTTGCCGATGACGTGCAGCAGCTCGTAGCCGGACTCGTACCGGATGTCGGTGATGTCGGCGTTGCACGCTTCGGAGACGCGCAGACCAAGCATGCCGAGCAGACAGACAAGCGCGTGGTCGTTCGGGCTGGACGTGCGGGCAGCGGACAGCAGTGCCGCGAACTCCAGCGGGTGCAGCACGGTGCGCCTCTGCCCCTCCCATGCCATCCTTCGGGCGCGTGACGGCGTCCGCCGGGTTGGCCGTGATGAGCCCGTCGATGACCGCGTACTTATAGAAGGTGGCGACGGTGCCGAAGCGGCGAGCGATCGTCGCGGCGGCGTACCCGCGGGCTCTCCATCTGCCGGACGTACATCTCAAGCTCGGCCGCGGGTGACATGGAGCACCTCGCCGGTTGTACTGCTGGTGCACCAGGCCGAGTAGGACCGAGGTCTTGCGTGTAAGCGGTGAGGGTCGGTTCGCGGTAGCGGGCCAGGAACGCCGCCATCGCCAATCGCGTCGCGTCGCTCGTCGTCAAAGACAGCTCGGTCATGGTCATCACGGACCCTTCCAGATCAGGCCGGAAGCCTGTCTCCCGGCACCCTGAAGATCCCCACCCAACCCGGACCTAGCCGGCGTTACCTTCTACTTGTGTTGGCCCGGAGGCACCTGGTCATCATCAAGTCCCTGTGGAACGCGATGCTGAACTGCGCGCGCCGTCTGACGGGCATCTGAGTGCGCGTCTTGGCCGGTCCTTTCGCTCACGCTTCTCGTCGCCGCGCTGTAGTGGTGCAGCGTCGTCGCCCAGTCGTCACTCGACTTCTGTGAAGTTCCCTTAGGTGCCGCGACGCCCTGCATTGCCTGCTTGCCGTCGAACTCGGATCCTGGGCCGTGCCGAGACTGCGACCGCAGCGACTTCTCAGTCCATCGCGTCGCAATGCCGGTTACCGGCGACAGTGCAACTCCACGCGCAAGTTGTCCTCGTCGTGCGCGTCGCTCACTTGGTCGAGCTGTCCTCTACATACTTCACGCTGGCCGTCAAGGCCGCTTAATGTGCTCTACGTGAGTGACTCCAGTCCAATGGCTGGCTGCCTGTATCGCCGCCGTCTGTCCGAATGATCCTCATGAACTACGTCGAACTGTGCGACAACGCGCGCCCGAAGAACGTGCCCTGCGTTGGCGGCTATGGCGACAGCTCGCGACTGCGCGCCTAAATGTGGCCCCGCCGCCGTAGGAGCACGAGCGTTTCGTCGTGGGCACGCCCTCGCGTGGTGTAGGTGATCCATACGTGCCGTTCCAGCACGCTGACAGCGATGGGGCAGCACGCTTCATGGTTGGCAGTATGAGAACAGTCCGTTGTCGGTGGGGTCGATTCCGAACTGCCATCCGTTGAGGGCTTGCATGAACTGGTATGCGCTTTGCTCGATCGGGTTGGTGGAGTGGGGGAGGTCGCGGCAGGCCGCGTTTTCGATCTGGCCAGTGGTAGCGAACTCCCCGAGGGAGAACATCGCTGATGCGGTGGATTCCAGGGTGGGCATGGCGTAGGCGTTGGGGTGCCCGTCCGGGCATAACACCGGGGAAACGTTGCCGTCTGCGCCGCTGGAGACGCGTTGGCAGGACTCTGGTTGGAGAGTCCCGGCGTCCCCGCTGGTTGTCACCGGTTTTGTAGTCACGGTTCGCGTTACGGTGGGCGCGGGCTTTGGGGTGCCGGCGCTACAGCCGGCAGCGGTGAGAGCGAACGCCATTACCAGCAGGACCGGGAGGTTTAGCGTGGCGCGTCGCATGGCCGGAGGTTAACGGGGCCACCGCGACCCTGCAGCCAAATCAGGTGCCCTGGATGGCCAGCGGGTTTACCGCGGATTTATAGAGGGTGCGGCGTGCGGTGACCGGTTGCGTCCCCCTCGTGCCTCGACCCCCGCCGCCGGGGCGCTTCCTTCGTGCACTCGTGCTTCGTCGATGGGGTGCGGTGTGTTCTGCCCCGTATGGATTAGGGGGCGCCCCGTTTCACGCCCCGGGGCGCATAAGTGGGCGGGGGCCGAATTCGGGGTCCCTTCCGCCTCATACGGGGCGCAACACCGGATCAACGGATTGTTTCCGGGGGCTTCTCCGCGGGCGTTCGGGCAGGCCCCGGGGCCGCAGTTCTGCCCCCGATGCCGCTCCTATTCGGTGCCCGTAGTTCTGTGGCACCTTTGGGGGTGTCGCCCCTTAGCCGTTCTTGCGCCCCGGTCGAGAACCCGCCCCGGTGCCGCCTCCGCGAGGGGGGCGAATGCGGCGAGTATTCCGGGGGGCGTCACCGTCCGGCCAGGGTCGCGAGCCGCCGTGGCGGGCAGCCGCCGCCCCGGTCGCTTCACCGCGCCACCCGCAAACAGGCCCGTCGCGTGAAGGCTGTCGGGTCGAACGGGGGCCCGTATGCCAGCCACGCCACCCGGGCTGGGTCGCGCTGACCGGCGGGGACGAGCGCGGATCCGGCGAGCTCGACGAGCCCGAGCTGCTTGTCGTAGGCGGCGACCGGAAGGCCGACGGTGATCGCGTCGGTGATCTCGTTGAGGCATCCGGTCCCGATCGTGCCGTCGGTCGCGGCGAACACGACCAGCCCGGTCAATGTGCCGAGCAGGTCTGGCCAGCCGTGCCGCCAGTCGTCGTTGCCGTCCCAACCGCAGTGCTCCGGGTCGACCATCTCTGCGCCCGGCAACACAACGCGGAGCGCGGCCAGGGTCGTGGTGGCGTGCGGGGTCGAGTAGCTGCTGAGCGGGTGCGCCACGTACACCCGTGGCGCCGGGGATCGGGGGGATCGGGTCACGCGGCACCGGCTCGGGTCGCGGCCATCCGGCACCGGTCCGAGCACCACCTTCGGCGGCTGGTGGCTTGTTGCAGTGCCCGCACGGCACGAGGCGGGTCGCGCGTGGCGTGGGGGTGTAACGGGCGAGCGCGATCGCGATCCGTTGAGTGAGCTGCGGGCTGCCGGGCCGGTCGTTGACGTACTGCGACACGGTCGACCACGCGATCCCGGACTGTTGACTGAATCGGCGCGGCCCGATGTCGCGGATGCGGTTCCGGAGTTCGGCTTGGGCGGTGTGCCCGTACACCAGGCGGCTGGTGGGGTTGGGCATCGCCGGGTCGGGCTCGGTGTCCGGCAGGTCGGCGGAGTCCCGGCCGACGACCACGGTCAGCCCAAGAGCGGATCGGATCGGGACCGGGTCGCGAAGGCCGCGCTCCGGTCCGGTGGTGCTCGGATCGTTCGGTGTGGCCCACGCCGTGAAGTAGTCGCTGACCGTCCGAGTCAGGGTGTAGGCGAGCCCTGCCGGGTGGGCCCGGCAGGACCCGGCTGGGTCGGTGACCGGTTTGCCGTGCAACCGCCAGCCGGCCTCGGCCCAGCGGGCCGGGTCGGGCCAGGGGCCGAGCGCGACCGGCCCGCCGGTGCCGACCAGCGGTTCGGCGCGCAGGTACCGGGCGAACGGCATCACGGTCGGGTCGGCGAGCTCGTCCCTCAGCTGCGCCAGCACGGCGGGGGTGTTGGCGGTGTAGCGGCGCACCACCGGCCGGTCCACCCATCCGGGCAGCGGAGCCGGCTCGTCCCGGGGGAACATCGTGGTTTCGAGGGTGGCGCTCCATTGCCACCGACCGTCCGGGGTCCGGGTGCCCGGGGTGTCGGACGGGTCGGCGAGGCTCCCCCCGAGCCCGGTGTCGCTGCTGCGCACGACCTGCCATGACCGGTCGGCGCGGTGCTGGGCGAAGACGGTCTTGTTGACCCCGACCACGAGCCCGTGGGTGCGACCGTCGGGGTTGGCGACCTCGGTGCGGAAGGTGATCCCGAGCGGCGCGAACCCGTCGAGCAGCTGGTCGAGCTGGCCGGGGGTGAGGGTGCGGAGGCGTCCGTCGGATGCGCCGTCGACCGGGAAACTCTCGCCGGTCGGGGTGCAGGGGATCGTGACGCTGTCGGCGTGGATCGCCATCGCCGCGCTGCCGGCTGCTCGTAGCTCGGCGGTGAGCAAGGCGATGATCAGCCGGGTGGCGGCGCACACCGCGGCACCGGCGGGAAGGAACGTGAACGGTCCCGGTCGCTCCGGCCTGGCGGCTCGGACGGTGACCCGATGCCCGCCCGGTCCGACCGCGCTGGTCTCGCCGGATCGTGGGATCGGGTCGTGCCGCAGCAGCACCCCGTAGCTGATGGCTTGCGCGGTGGCCCGCGCCAGGTTGCGCTGCCACCGCGGGAGGTCGCTGCGGGTGGCTTCGGTGACCAGCGCCGCACCGAGCTCGCCACTGGTGAGGTCGACGGTGCGGCCGGTGACCAGCCGGACCGGGGTCAGGTCGGGTTGGGTGCCGACCGGCCGGATCGAGAACACCCGGTCGATCTGAATGCTCGCGGGATCCGCGCCCGCCACGACCGCGGCGAGCACCTCAGCCCAGTGGTAGGTCGCACTCCCGCCGGACAGGTCGAGCGGCGCGACCATGCTCCGCCACCGGCCCGGAGCAAGCTCCACCGAGCACGGCAATGGTTGGCCGGTCGGATGCAACGTGACGAACGTCAACCCCAGCTCGGCCCAGGTCTCCGCTTGCCAGATCGCGGCCGGGTCGGTGAGCAGCGACGCGATCAGGGTCGGGTCGCGGGGTTCGCTGCGGAACTCCCGACACCCGTACACGCCGTCCAGACCGAGCAGCGCGAACAGCGACGCGTAAGTCTTGCTGATATCGACCAGGACCGCGGGGAGCGCGACACCAACCAGTGCAGCGTCGAACCGGCCACCGAACGTCGCCGACGCCGCATCGCCCAGATCATTCGGGGGCAGCCGGCGGGTCTTGCCCAACGGTGGCCTGACACCCGCTTCTGCGAGCAGGTGGGTGGCGATCGGTGCCGAAGCTTTGGACTGCGGCCGGGTCCAACCCAGGCGCCGCCGCGACGATCGCACGGAACAACGCGGTCGCCAACTCACCTAAGGCGGCCGCTTCCGCGCGGAGCCGCGCCACCGGGTCGTCGGACGGCTCCGGCCAGGTCAGGTCGAACAGGCGGGCGGCGTCGGCCGGGGTCTCAACCTGCCCGCCGCCGAGCGCACCCGCGAGGACCCGCAGGTCAACGAACCGGGCCGGGTGCTTGCCGCGGTAACGGTCGGTCTTCGGGTTCGCCCACCGATAGAACCCGCCGGTGTCCCCGCCCGGACGGGGGATGACCTGCAGCGCCGGGCTGTCCTCCCACGCCGTCCACGAACGTCCCGTCAGTGAACCGGCCGAGCCCGGCCAGGACCAGGCTGAACCCACCCCGGCCGCGGGCCTGGGCGTTTCCGGCGTGCTCAGCCCACCGACCGAACAACCAGGGCAGATCCCAGCCGATCACCGGCCACCGGTTCCGGTAGGAACAGTCACGGATCAGCTTCCCGACCCGGGCCAACGGTTCGACCCGCAGATCCTCGACGTCGAAGCCCGCAGGCACATCCGGGAGCACACCCCGCAGTGCCTCGCGCAGCCCGTCGAGACGGTCCGCAGTGGCGTAGATGTCCTCGGCCGTGCACACCAAACGACCCCGCGTCCCGCCCCGCTCTCAGACACGATCGCGTGCAGGTCGCGCGCGGTCGCGAGCAGCGGACGGTCCCGCCCGTCGGCGAGGACATGCAGCAACAGCCACGGCGTGTCCCGCACCCACCCCCACGGCTCCCCGCGGACGGCCGGTCTCGGGCACGCATCGACATGCCCGCGCACCCGCAACCGGTACAGCTCGCTCACCGCTAGTCCCACGCCAGGTCCGCAGGCACCCGCCGGGCCACGTCCGCGACCAGACGAGCGAACGTCGCGATCACTTGCGGGTCCAGCACCAGCGGTTCATCGGTCAGCGCGTAGCAGCCAAGCCGGGAAGCGACCCGGCTCGCGACCAGTCGCACTGTCGGTGCGCCGCCCTCCACACCCGCGCCGCGGTCTAGCCGGCCCGTCAGCTTGTGACAGCACGCCCGGCACAACGGGAGCGTCCAGTCCGGGTGCAACGGAATGTCGTGGTCCCGGCCCGACGGGTGATCCCGATCGATCGGACCGATTACGCCGCAACGCGAGCACCGGCCGATCACCGGGAACCACCCCCGGCGCCGGCCGCCACCCGGCGGTACCGCGGCTCACCCGGCTGCGGGCCACGTGAGCGCATCGCCTCGACCACGAACGCCGCCCGCGACTCCAACCGATGCCCGGCCACCGTCCGCCGCTGCCACCGTGCCTCGAACTCCGCTGCGGTCAGCCGCCCGCGCAGCAACGCTCCGATGTCGGCCAGGTAGGCGCCGAGCACACTCCCCCCACGCAAGTTCCGGGTCTCGATATCCACCAGCACCGTGCCCGACCCGATGCGCACCGGGACTGAGTAGAAGGTCAGGTGCTGACTCGACAGCGGCACCTCACGCGGCGTCGGCTTCCCACCCGCCACCGATCGCGACAATCCGCGCTCACGACCCCGGGCCAGTCGTTGCTCATACGCTGAGCCGAAGCCTGCCGCCTGCGCCTTCGCTTGCTCCCGCGCCGTCCTGGCTGCCCGCTCGGCCGAGGTGGTACGACCACGCAGCGGCGACGGTCCGGGGGTTTTTCGGCGCGGCATCTCAGTCCGCCGTCTCGTCGACGGCTGGATTGGCGTTCGGTGTTCTGGCGAGGTCGCGTTCAAGCTGGGTCTGCACCCAACTCGGCCAGGCGTCCCGGAGGAAGGCGGCCAAGACCTCACCACGACGCAGCAACCGACGACGGGCCTCCGCGTCCACCGCGGCCACCAAATCGGGCGGCAGTGCCACCACCACAGTGCTCGTCGTCACCAACCCACGATGGCCCATCGGGATACAGCGCGAAAGCCTTCGGCGCCCCTTTCATGGTGCCGCTTCCGATCAGCGCCGATGCAGCCGCCCTTTTCGTGGTGCCGCTAGTAGGTCGCATCGTGGTGCCGCGTAAAGTGGTGGCGTGGGACTTCCCAGCCGCGCGGACCTCGACCTTGCCGCCCAGACGACCGCCGCTGGCTGGCCGGCGACCGCCAGTCAGGTCCAGCACCTGCGCGAGCAGAAGCTCATTCCCTCCTCGGTGGTCACCCGTCGGGGACGCGGGGTCACGACGTCGGCGTACCCGAAGGGGACGTTCGAGCTCGTGGTCGCGCTCCGCCGTGCAGCGACTGAAGTCCGCCAGCTCCACCGGGTCGCTGTGCTCGCGTGGCTGCGAGGCGCAGCGGTGCGTGAGGAGGGACTGCGGTCGGCGCTCGAAGCGGTTATCAACGAGACGGACTACGCCGCAACCGGATCCACCGGCCGGGGTCCGGACCGGGCACACCGTCGCCGCGACGAGCAACCACTCCCCTTTGGCCTCGATGACGACCCCGACACCGTCGCTGTGCTTGCAGCAGCGGCCCTCAAACAAGTCCGGGGCGAGGTCGTCCCTGACGACTTCGCGTTGCGGGCTGCAGCGGAAAAGCTTGCCCCCATGCTCAAGCCGCTTCTGGCGCAGGTGCATCTAACGCTCACCGGTGACGACGAAGAGCTGAATGCCACCGAAGCGGAACTCGCGGAGTCATTCCTCGCGGCACTCACAGCGACGCCGATCGACGGGACCGCCGGACCTATGGAGACCGGTACCGCCGTCTCGGCTGCTTGGGTGCGAAAAGCGTCGCGCACCGAACTCGACGAGGCTCGGGACCTGACAGCCGCAGCCGTGAACGCCCTCGCCATTGAACCCTCGGACATCACGGCGATGGTCGGCGCGATCGTCGGAGCTCTCACCATGCAGGCAGCCATCGAAGCCACCAAGACAAACCAACGGCACCGCGAGAACGGAGCTCGCACCCACTAGCAACGACAAGCGCCCCGACGGTGGGCTAACACCGCCGGGGCTGACCACAGGAGAAAGGACCTCCCATGGCAACCCGAAACGCTACCCACCAACAACCAACAGCGCCGAGATCGCCTGACCCGCGGGCCATCACCGCCGACGACGTCGAGGACGGACGCGAGAACACCCATCGCACTTTCACCGACGACACGATCGGCGAGGTCATGATCGGAGACGGATACGGCGTCATGGTTCGCGTCCAACAAGGCGCACTGGAGGTCATCGACGGGATCGGCGAATACCGACGCACCCGTTGGATCACCCGCGCCCAAGCCGCCGCCGGGGGTGTGCGTCGGGTCCTGATCCTCGGCCACGGGACTGTGACCACCGACGCGGCTGGCTGGTGCGCCAATCTCGGCACCGCACTCATCGTCGCCGGACCGACCGCCAACCCCCTGCTGATTGGCGCGCCCCAGCTTTACGGGCACGGCGCACTTCGACGCGCCCAAGCCCTCGCCGCATACACCGACACCGGGCTACAAATCACCCGGACACTTCTCCACCGGCGGCTTGGCGACCAGGCACGGATCACCCGTGACTTGATCAACCGCGAGGACCGCGCCGCCGCCATCGACGAACTCGGCGCAAGCCTCGACACAGCGACCGATCAAGCCGCGCTCATGGTGATCGAGATGCACGCTGCCGAGCATTACTGGACCGCCTGGGCCGACGAGCTACGCCTCGGCTTCCTCCCCAAGGACAAGGCCCGCATCCCGGGGCACTGGACCGCCTTTGGCGCCCGCACCAGCCCGCTCAATGAGGCACCTAGCAACCGGCATGCTGCCACCCCCGCCTGCTCCCTGCTCAACTACGGATACCGGCTCGCCGAGATCGAAGCCACCATCGCCTCCCTCGCGCTCGGGCTCGACCCAGCCATGGGCCTCGCCCACGCCGACCGGACGAACCGGCCCGCGTTCGCGCTCGACCTGATGGAGCCGCTCCGCGCGATCGTCGAAGAAACCGTCTGGACGCTCAGTACCGACCGACGGTTCCGGAAGGCCGACTTCGCCGAACAACCCGACGGTGAGATACGTCTTCTGGCACCCCTGACACACGACTACGCCAAGGCGCTTCTCCCCGCCCTACGTGCTGTGTGCAGTCCCATCGCCGAGGAGATCGCGCGTCGCCTCGGCGCCGACGCTCCCGACCCGCTTCAGGTGCCTACGGTGTTGAGCCGGTCCGCCCACAAGGCCGGCCGAGCAAGGAAAGGAGCTCAGGTTCATGTGCGTCGTTCGCGGCCGTCGCCTGCAGCCCAGCTCTACGCCTGCCCGGGATGCGGAGCGCCTGTGTCCAACCCCCGCCACGTGCGGTGCCCGTCCTGCCGGGCCGACGATCCAGCCCACTCCGAGCACGTGCGGAGCGTGCGAGGGCGAGCGATCGCGGCAAGCAAACGAGCGCAGAAGGCGTGGGAGCACGGTGGCGGCGACGGAGCGTTCGACCCCGCAACATGGCCGGAAATCCATGCAGGACTCGCGAGCGTGAAACTCGCTGAAATAGTCGCCGCTACCGGTCTCAGCAAGGGCTCCGCGAGCCGCATACGAGCCGGTCACTCCCGGCCACACCCATCGCACTGGGCGGCACTTGCCAAGCTCACCGCTGTCAAACTGCGACAACCATAAACAAACCGGTGATGTGTGACGTGACAAAACGGGGCGACCTTTGCTATGGCGCGTCCTTTCGGTAGCGGTGCGTGACGGTGCCTGTTTACCGCCCATGACTATGTCTGTCAGCGCAATTGGCGATCCGATGCCATAACGTCTGGCGGGGCGCCGCCGGTGGTCTGGACCTTGCCGCCGGAGGCGCAGTGGATGACCACACACCCCAATCGGTTAGTGCGATGATCTTGGTGTGTCAAAGCGCGTAGTCGTATTCCTTGACTGGCAGAACGTCTATAAGGGCGCTCGCGAGTCGTTTCATGTTGAAGACTCACCGTCCCAATGCGGTCAGATACGACCCATCCCGCTGGCCGAACACATCGTGAGCCGCATCCCCGACGCGAAGTTGAAGCAGGTCCGTATCTACCGCGGACTCCCAAGCAACGAACAGGACCCCAAGGGCTACGGTGCGGTGCGCAAGCACACGGCCGCGCTGCGAAGGGCAGATCCGACCCGCACCGAGGTCATCCTCAAGCCGCTGCACTACGACGACGGTGGCGCGCCACGCGAGAAGAGCGTAGACGTACAGCTCGCGGTCGATTTCGTGATGATGGCGATCAACGACGAGTACGACATTGGAGTGATCTTCACTACCGACACAGACCTGAAACCGCCACTCGATGCAGCCTTCGACCTGCACGGCCGCGCGTTTCCCTGGCCGATGACAGCCGGCTGGGACGGCCCGAACCACTACAAGCGGTGTATCGCAGCGACGGGCAATCGGCGCGCCCCATGCATCTGGATCACAATGCCCACGTACATGAAGGTGAAAGACAGCACTCGCTACGCAAAATAAAGCCCCGCCAGTGCGGACCGAAGTCCGGACGGCGGGGAGCAGTGATTACAAGGTATAGCGGGGGTTGACCCCTTGGCAATCACACACGCGTTCGATCACTCGGATGGAGCAGCGTGTTCGTCGCCTGTTTCGTTGCTGTTGGCGTGGTCGTCTGGATCAGCTGAAACAGGGGGCCGCGGTGCGCTGCTCAGCGTACTTCGACAACGACGGTGCGCTCGGCTGAGCGGGCTACGGCAAGCGGGACGAGCCGCGCCGACCGCAGGCGTAGCCACGCGGCGCCACCCTGCCGTAAGGCGTATTCGGGGCACAGGCAAGGGGCAGATGTTAAGGGTTAGGCCGCTCCCCCTAAATTCCACCGGTGGAATTGGAAGGGGGTCCCTAACATCTTGTGCAGAGATGTTAGGACTTTGGGCGTTACTCTTTCGATCATGGACCTCGACGCTCTTGGGAAGAGTCCAATCGGACAACTGGTACCAATTCAGGGCACCGACGAGTACCTGCGTGAATACTCGTACTTCGCCTTCCTGCCAGATCCCCTTCCGACCGAGGTCGATCTCAGCAACGAGACCTGGAACGCCGTATCGCAGGCCGCGGGCGCGATCAGCGGCCTGCGTCAGGCATGCACGCCACTACCCAATCCTCAGATCCTCATAGCGCCCGCGTTGGCGCGCGAAGCTGTCGACACTTCGGCCCTTGAGGGTACCTATGGCGCACTGGCCGACGTCCTCGAAGCGCGACTTCCGCAAGCGCGGCCATCCTCGCCGGAAGTTGCAGAGATTCGGGCGTATGAGCGCATGGCCTACCAAGCCTTCGCGTGGATGCGTGAGGGGCGACCGATCACAATCGGGCTCCTGGAGGACCTGCAAGCGATTCTCGCAAGGGAGTCACGAACGGCGCCCCGAGATCCTGGCAAGGTGCGAGAGCACCAGGTGCTGATAGGTCCGCGCGGTTGCACGGTCTATGACGCGCGCTACATCCCCCCTCCGCCAGACGACCGTCTGCGGTCCGGTCTCGACCAGTGGCAGCACTGGCTGTACCGAGACCTCCCCCTACCCCCTCCTCTTCGATGTGCGATGGCGCACTACCAATTCGAGGCGCTGCACCCCTTTGGGGACGGCAACGGGCGTATCGGCCGGCTGCTTGTTGTTCTTGAGCTACTCATGCACGGTGTACTGACAGAGCCAGCGATCACCATCTCGCCTTGGCTATTGAAGCGTCGTGACGAGTACCAAGGGCACCTTCTCGCGGTTAGTCAGTCCGGGGACTGGAACCCTTGGGTCACCTTCTTCTGCCAAGCTCTCTGCGAACAGTCTGAGAGTCTTGTTCGGTCCGCGCAGTCCCTTATCGAATGGCTTGCAGGCGTGCGAGACCAATTGAACGAGCGGCACTGGAGCGGTGTGATCGTCCGAGTTGCCGCCGATCTGATCGACTGGCCGGTGCTCACTGCCTCGTTCATCTCAACTCAATACGGGGTGTCTGCACCAACCGCGAAGAGCGTGATCGACCGGCTCGTAGAAATAGGTGTTCTTACCGAGATGACCGGCCGGGCGTATGGGCGGAGGTTCGCCGCCCGAGACGTAATCGCGGCTGTCGAATTCATGTAGCAATGAGCGGGTCGTGCTCGCGCAGGTCATCGCACCTCCCGCTCGGTCCTGATCTCGCTGCCGAATCCGTTGCCGAGAACCCGAACGCGAGTGCCTGCACGTCGTACGCGTTCGGACGCGTGGGCTGAGCTGCTGTTGTGGCGTCGTTGCTGTGGCGGTGGCTGGCTTTTCCTTTGCCGGCGCTGGTGTTCGGGGGCTGTTGTTCGTTTGGGTGGCCCTTCTTTTGGCCCTTCCCATCCCTTCCCACCGGCACGAAGTGCCCCCGACAGGATTTGAACCTGTGACCTACCGCTTAGGAGGCGGTTGCTCTATCCCCTGAGCTACGAGGGCGGATCTCGGCCGTCGCGCTGTCCAATTCGCGCTCGCTTGTGGCCGCCCGGCCAGTTTGCCAGGTTCGTCGTCCGACATGCCGCGATCAGTCGCCTGAATTGGCTGACGAATTGCCTCGCAGGTCGTTACGGTCAAGGTTGGCAGGACTGCTGACGAGAGGGCGAGCCGTGCTCGGCGAGGTGGACGTGCGGCGCGACACCACGGTGGCGATGCTGCACGGCGACCTCGACTTGGTAAGTGTTGACGCGCTTCGCGACCTGCTGGACGAGGCCTGCACCAGGCCGACGTCGACCATCGTCCTCAACTTCGATGACGTGACGTTCATGGACGTGCTGTCGCTCGCCGTCATCCTCGGCGCCGCCGATGCGCTGCGCGAGGAAGGCCGCCTCCTCGTCGTCGAGGGCGCCAACAACTCGGTACGCCGGGTGTGCGCGCTGCTCAACGCAGAGGACATCCTCGAGCCGCCCTCGCCGCTCCCGTACATCGTGATTCCACCGGCCTGTTAGGGCGATCGCCCGCCCCGATTTGGCTCAGGCCTTGGCCGCCCGCAATGCTGGGGCCATGACCAACGGCCCGACCGACGCCTCCGGCCGCCTTCTCGACGGCCGGTATCGGCTCGGTGAGCTGCTGGGTTCCGGTGGCGTCGCCGAGGTCTACCGGGCCGTTGACGAGCGGCTCGAACGCGGTGTCGCGGTCAAGCTGTTCCGCGGCGACGTGGCCGAGGAGCTGCAGCGCCACGAGGACGAGATGCGCACCCTGGCGCGGCTCAACCATCCCTCCCTGGTCACGGTCTTCGACGCCGGGACGGATCCGGAGACCGGTCATCCGTACCTTGTCATGGAGCTCGTCGAGGGCTCCACGCTGTCCGAGCGGCTGCGCCTCGGCCCGCTTACCCCGGCGCGTACCGCGGAGGTCGGAACCGCGGTCGCCGACGCCCTTGCCTACGTCCACGGCCAGGGCCTCGTCCACCGCGACGTGAAGCCCGCCAACGTGCTGATCTCGAGCGGTGGGCGGGTCCATCTCGCGGACTTCGGGATCGCCCGGCTGGTCGACTCGGCGCACCTCACCCAGGCCGGTGACGTGCTCGGCACCCCGGCCTACTTCGCGCCCGAGCAGGTCTCCGGCGAGCCGGTCGGGCCGCCCGCTGACGTCTACGCTCTCGGCCTGATGCTGCTCGAGTGCCTGACCGGCCGGCGTGAGTACGACGGCCCGCCGCTCGAGGCGGCGATGGCTCGGCTGACTCGCCCGCCGGACCTGCCGGCCGATCTTGGCCCCGGCTGGCGCGACCTCCTGGTGGGGATGACCGCTCGATCGCCCGCGGCACGGCTGTCCGCGGCGCAGGTGGTCGACCGCCTGGTGCGAATTTCCTCGGGCGACGTGCGGACCGGCGCGATGCCGCTCCCGCCGAGTGACGCCCCGACCATGGCGATCCCGATGGCGACCACCGTGATGCCCCGTCAGCCGGCGCCGGTCCAGGCTCCGCTCGCCGCCGCCCCGCCGAGTCGCCGTGGACGTTGGCTCGCCGTCTGCGCGGTCGTGCTCGTGATCGTGGCCGCGGCGGTTGTCGGTGTCGTGCTGGTCAACCGCAACAACAACACCAACACCGGCAGCAGTTGTGTGACCACGACGCCCGGGCTGTCGGCGAAACTGCAAGCCGACATGCAGCGACTCGAGCGGTTGACCTGCCGATGAAGCGATTCGTGATCGGACTCGTGGCGGCGACGTGCGTTGCTGCGGCCGGCTGCGCGCCGACGACCACCAGCCCGATCTCGGCTAAGGCGGCGAGCGCGTTGTCGTCGTACGTCGCAGCGGTTCGGACCGCAGCGACCGGCAAGAGCAAGGGTCAACTCGCGAAGGCAGTCAACGACCTGCGCAATGAGGTCGCCTCGCTCCAGACCAAAGGTGAGCTCACCCCGACCCGCGCGCAGAAGATCGACGATGCCGCGGATGCGCTCCTGTCTGACTTCAAGGGGCCCAAGCCGACCCCGTCGGCGTCATCCACCTCACCGACGCCGAGCGTGAGCTCGCCCCCGGTCAGCCCGACGCCGACGGTGACTGTCACCGTCACCTCGACGCCGACGTCGACTCCGACCACGACCGGTACGACGGCGACCGCGACGCCATAGCGGGTCGTCGCGACATCACGGCTCCGGCAGGAGCTTTCCGGGGTTGAGGATCCCGGCCGGGTCGAGGTAGGCCTTCAGCGCCCGCAGTGCCTCCACGCCGACGCCGTCCGCGCCGCCGAGGTCGGTCGTGACGTACTCCCGGTGAACCGTGCCGACCGCGTGGTGGTGACTGACCGTGCCGCCCGCACCGACGATCGCGTCGTTCGTGGCGCGTTTGGCTGCCGTCCACTGCTCCACCTCGCGACCGGGGTCGGCATGCGCGAGCACGGTGAAATACAGCGACGCCCCGGTCGGATACAGGTGCGAGATGTGGCAGCCCACCAGCGGCAGTTTGTCCTTGTGCCGCAACGAATTCGTGAGTGCGGTGCGGACCGCCTCGTACAGCTCCGGCAGGCGCGACCAGACCGTTGCGGTCTCGAGGGTTTCGGCGAGCACGCCGGCGTCGAGCATCGTGTCCCGGAGGTACGGCGCGGTGAACCGGTGGTGGGCCCACGAGTTGCCCGCACTCGCACCGAGCGGTACGGCGCGCTCCGCGCGGAGCAGTCGGCGTACCTCGCTCCGGCGGTAGCGCACGTCGCGAGCGGAGCCCTCGAAGCCGACGATGATCAGGCAGCCCTCGCGTACGTGGTGCATGCGGAGCCACTGGTCGAGCCCACGTCGCTTCCATCCCGCCGTCGCGGACAAGGCGAGGGAGATCTTGGTCTCCTCCGGGTCGGACAAACGCACGATGTCCGGCTTGGGTCCTTCCTGCGCGATCCGGCGCATGATCCGCACGCCGTCCTCCCAGCTTCGCGCGCTCCAGCCTTCGTACCGCTTGGTCTCAGGGATCGCCTGCACGCGCAGGGTCACCTCGGTCACGATGCCGAGGGTGCCTTCGGATCC
Organism: uncultured Actinomycetota bacterium; assembly: GCA_963770565.1. GTDB lineage: Bacteria > Actinomycetota > Actinomycetes > JAFAQI01 > JAFAQI01 > DATAUK01. The sequence continues at coordinate 448,016 of CAVYQE010000002.1, read as the reverse complement.
GAGCACCAGCCGGCGCAGGTCCGGCCCGGCGGCGCTGCCCGGCATCGCCGGCAGGTCGAGCTCGCCCCGCGGGGTGAGCAACCGGCAACCGACGAGCATGTCGTCGATCCGGCCACGGCCGCTCGAGGCCTGGCCGGCCGAGCGGGTGACGACGTACCCGCCGAGAGAGGCGCGTTCGAAGCTCTGCGGCACATGGCCGAGGGTCAAGCCGTATTCGGCCAGCGCGGCTTCGGCGTCGGGGGTCCGGATACCCGGCTCGAAGGTTGCGGTGTGCGACACCGTGTCGACGCTGATCAGCCGGTCGAGGCGAGCCAGGTCGAGTGCGACGACCGACTCGAACTCGCCGCGGTGTGCCGACAGCCCGCCGACGACGCTGGTGCCGCCGCCCCACGGCACGATCGCGACCCGGTGAGCGGAGCAGATCCGGAGTACGTCGGCGATGGCCGCTGTATGCGGCGGCAGCAGCACGGCGTCCGGTGCGTCGGAGGCGTCGCCGCGGCGGCGCCGGACGAGGTCGGCATAGGCCTGACCGCCGGCATGCCGCGCCCGAGCGGCATCGTCATCGGCGACACCGTCCGGGCCGAGCGCCTCGACCAGTTCCGCCTTGACCGCAGCCGGCAGCGCGGAGGCCGGCACGACCGCGCGTTCGATCGGCAGCGGTTCCTGCGGGGATAGCGGCCCCAGGGCGGCCTTCAGCAGCGAGCGCCCGGATCGCGTCAGGTCCGGTTGTGAGGCGCCCCACGAGGTCCATGACGAGCCGTTGTCCATCGCGCTACAGTGTGACACATGGCGTCTCAACGTCACAAGCGGGCCCACTCCGACTCCGGGCCGCCTGCCGCCCTGCCACGGACCGGCGCTGAACGTCCGGCACTGAGTCGACCAGTGCCGGACGAGATTGCGGCCGCGGTCCGCGAGTCCGTGCTCGCGGTCGGTGTTCGTCGTACGACGTTGACCGACGTTGCCCGGCGGGCCGGGGTCAGCCGGATGACTCTCTACCGCCTCGTCCCCGATGTCGAAACCTTGCTGCTGAACGTCATGACTCACGATTTCGGTGCGTTGCTGAGCGAGATCGAGGCGAGCGTCGCAGGCCGGGCCACGGCGCGGGCGCGGTTGGTCGCGCTGACCGTGCAGACCGCGCGGAGGCTCCCGGCCGAGCCACTGTTCCGCCGGGTGCTCGACGTCGACCCCGAGCTGCTGCTTCCATATCTGACGATCCGGCTCGGCTCGACCCAGCGGCTCGCGCTGGCGCGGGTCCGCCGTGCGATCAGCGAAGGGCACGCGGACGGATCGATCCGCGCCGGCGCTCCTGCGGCGATGGCCACTGGCGTGTTGATGGCCGCACTGCCATGGATCGTGTCCGCGCGGCTGTTCGACGAGATCGGTGCGGACCGTGCGCTCGCCGAGCTGGAGCGGGGTCTCGACGGATGGTTGCGGCCGTGACCGGCTCGCGGCTGACTGCGGCCCGGCGCCGGGCCGACCTGGCCGCACTCCTGGCCGGCGAGGTGGTGGATGTCCTTGTGATCGGCGGTGGCGTCACCGGCTCGGGTGTCGCGCTCGACGCGGCCAGCCGTGGTCTGTCGGTGGCGTTGCTGGAGCGCAACGATCTTGCCGCGGGTACGAGTCGGTGGTCGAGCAAGCTCGCGCACGGCGGGGTTCGTTACATCGCGGCCGGCCAGGTCGGGGTCGCGTGGGAGTCCGCGGTCGAGCGCAATCGCCTGGTGACGAAGATTGCGCCGCACTTGGTGCAGCCGATGCCGTTCCTGCTGCCCTACTTCCCCGGCGGCCCTCGGGGCGGTCGGGCCGGATCGCGGATGTTGTTCGTCGTCGCAGATGGCCTGCGGGCCGCGGCGAGGACCCCGCAGTGGTTGCCCCGCACGCATTGGGCCGACGCCGACGAGACGAAAGCGCTCGCGCCCTCGCTCCGGCCTTGCCACGGCTCCTACATCCACGTTGACGGCGCGTTGGAGGACGACGCCCGGCTCGTTGTGGCGCTGGCTCGCACCGCGGCGGCCCAGGGCGCGCGGATCGTCACGCACTGCACGGCGCTCGACGTGGCGCGCGATGGCGCGCAGATCCGCGACGAGTTGACCGGCGAGATCGGTGCGGTCCGGGCGCGGTCGGTCATCGTCGCGGCCGGAGTCTGGTCGGGCGGCCTGGTCGCCGACGTACCGCTCAAGCCGAGCAAGGGCGCGCACCTCGTAATCCGGGCCGAGGCGGTCGACCACCAGAAGGTCGCGATCAACCTGCTGCTTCCCGGCACCCTCAACCGGTTCGTGTTCGCCGCCCCCCGCCCGGACGGCACCGTGTTGGTAGGTCTCACCGACGACTCGGTCGACGAGATCGAGGACGTGCCGTCGGTGAGCGATGCCGACGAGCGGTTCCTGCTCGACATGCTCTCGACCCGGCTGCGGCGCCCGGCCACGTCGGACGACGTGATCGGCCGGTACGCCGGGTTGCGCCCGTTGCTCGGCGGCGGCGACGACTCGACCTCCGCGGACCTGTCCCGCCGACACGCGTTGCTCGACCGGGACGGCGTGCTGGTGATCGTCGGTGGCAAGTTGACCACCTACCGACGGATGGCGCAGGACGCGGTCGACCGAGTCGCGGCGACGCTCGACCACGGGGTGGGTTGCCGGACGACCACGTTGCCGCTCGTCGGCGCGATGCCGCGAGCCGCGACCGGTGCGGATCGGTTGACCCGCCGGTTCGGTGCCGAGGCCGCGCAGGTGGCCGCGGCCGGCCCGGCCGACCCGATTGCGGCGGACGTGCCCGCGTTGCGGTGCGAGGTGGCCTGGGCGATGGAAGCCGAGGGCGCGGTCACTGCGGACGATGTCCTTGACCGCCGGTTGCGGCTCGACCTCGTCCCGGCCTGGCGAGCCGCCGCCGCGCCGTACGTCGACGAGGTCCTGGCGGAGGCCGGCTAGTGCTCCAGGTCATATCGTGAGCGGATGCGACGTCTAGCTGCCCTTGTGACCGTCCTGCTCGCCGTCGGTGGGCTCGCGCTCGCCGCTTCGCCGGCCGGCGCGGCCGCGCATCGGCCGATTGCCCGCGCGACCGCGCCCACGGTTGTGAGCCGGGTCCGGCCGGTGACCGCGACCGGCGCCTTGCGATCCGGCTACACCGTCACGCACCGGCTTACCGGGGCGCACTGCTTGTCCGGCTCGGAGGCGACCGGCAACGCCTATCGCTGCTTCGCCGGCAACGCCGTGATCGACCCGTGCTGGGTGACGAGCAACAAGGCGTTCGTCGACTGCCTCCCGGCGCCGTACTCGCACAAGGTGACCCGCCTGCACGTCACCAAGGGCTATGACAACACGGGTGGGTTCGGTTCGCCGGCCACGCTGCCCTGGGGTGTGCAGGTCGGCGGCAAGCGCATGGTCCTGCTTCAAGGCGCCACCAGCACGGTCAACGGCATGCGGATCAACTACGAGGTCCAGGGCTTCTCGGTCGTCCTGGTCGGCCCGGTGGACAAGTCGAGTTCGCCGTGGACGATCCGCAAAGGCAAGCGCATGCACGGGGTCTACAAGATCGTCGGCCGGGTCGACATCGCGGTCGCGTGGTTCGGGCAGCGCTCGCACAAGGGCTAGTGCCCCGGTCGGCCTAGAGGCGGATCGGGCCGGTGTCGGGTGCTCCCAAAGAGGTGGAAGCACCCGACGGCTCAGGTCAGGCAGTTGCCGAGGATGGGTTGCTGCCAGGTGCCTGGCCATTGGCCGGCGGCTGGCTGCCACTCGGAGCACGCTGGCCGGCCGGGCCACCACCGAAACCGCTGGCCGTGCTGGTCACCTTGTCGTTGGAGTCGAGGTACACAGTGACGTAGCTGCCATCGGTCTTCTTCATGTGCACCTCATAGGTGCCCTTGCCCGACGAGTCGGTCTCAGCCCGGACCACGGTGGCGCCCGGTTCGGCCGCGGTGGCGGCCGCATCGGCCTTCTGCAGGCTCGTCCCGCTGAGAAGGGTCTCGTTGGGTCCGTGCGTCATGGTTGCGGGGTTGCCCGGGGCGCCCGAGCCGCCCTGGGGTTGGGTGCCATAGCCGCTGGACGGGGCGGTCGAGTGCGACGAGCTTGATGGTGAGCCGCCGGTGGCGGCCGCCGCGATGCCGGCAGCTCCCGCGGTGGTGCCGACCACGAGGGCGCCGACCACCAGGGACTTGCGGGCGAGGGAAGGGTATTTGGGCATTGCTGGCTTCCTTTCGGGTGCGCCCAGGGCTGTCCCGGGCTTGCCACCCAAGGTGCCGAGCAAGGCTCCGAGAACGCTGAGGGTCAGCCGGGAATCAGCAAGGTGTTTTCGTTCCAGCCCAACGAATCCGGCCAGGACCCGGGCCGACACACGCCCGGCCTTTGCCCGACCTCGATCGTCACGGGCGCCTCGTCTGCGGCCTGCGCACAGCTAGTTGATGTGGACACCGCTGATTGCTCGGGCGATGACCAGGCGCTGGATCTCCGAGGTGCCCTCGAAGATCGTGTAGATCTTGGCGTCGCGGTGCATCCGCTCGACGGGGTATTCGCGGGTGTAGCCGTTGCCGCCGAGGATCTGGATCGCCTGCTCGGTCACCCACACCGCAGTCTCACCGGCGAACAGCTTGCACTGCGAGCCCTCGGCCGCGACGAACTCCTTGCCCTGCCTGGCCATCCAGGCGGCGCGCCAGACCAGCAAGCGGGACGCATCGATCCGGACTTTCATGTCCGCGAGCTTGAAGGCGATGCCCTGGTTCTCGATGATCGGCCGCCCGAACTGCTCGCGTTCCTTCGCGTAGTCCAGTGCAACCTCGTACGCGGCTCGCGCGATGCCGACCGCTTGTGCGCCGACGGTCGGCCGGGTGCGTTCGAACGTCGCCATCGATGGTTGCGAGTGGCCCCTGATCCCGTCGCGGGCCCGATGCAACCGATCATCGAGCTTCTCCTTGCCACCCAACAGAAACCTGCCCGGAAGGTGAATGTCATCGAGTACCACTTCGGCGGTATGCGAGGCGCGGATGCCGTGCTTCTTGAACTTCTGTCCCTGGCTCAGACCCTTCGTGCCGGGCGGGATCGCGAAGGAGGCCTGGCCGCGGGTGCCGAGCGAGGGGTCGACGCTCGCGACCACGACGTGCCAGTCCGCGATGCCGCCGTTGGTCGCCCAGGTCTTGGTGCCGTTGATGACCCATTCGTCGCTGGCCTCGAGGTAGACCGCGCGGGTCTTCATCGCGCCGACGTCGCTGCCGGCGTCGGGCTCGGAGGAGCAGAAGGCGCCGAGCTTAGGGTCGTCCGGGGTTCCGTACATCGCTGTGACGAACTCGCCGATCTGCTCCTGGGTGCCGTTGGCGCTGACCGCCGCCGCCGCGAGCCCGGTGCCCATCAGCGAGAGCCCGATGCCGGCATCGCCCCAGAACAGCTCCTCCTGGGCGATGACCATGCCGAGCCCGGTCGCGTCGAACCACTGCTGGGCCATGAAGTCGAGCGAGTAGATGCCGACCTTCGCCGCCTCCTTGATCACCGGCCAGGGCGTCTCCTCGCGCTCGTCCCACTCGTGCGCAGCCGGCCGGATCACGTCGGCGGCGAAGTCGTGCAGCCACTTGCGCAGCGTGATCTGGTCCTCGGTGAGATCCAGCGAAAAGTCGGTCAAGGCTGACTCCTCAGGCGAAATCGACGAACCGCTTCGATGCCACCAGTGTTACTCACCGCTGGTGTTTGGGGTGTACGGCCGCTACTGAGACGATGCAGCACATGAAGGTTGTCGCGTGCTACGCCGTCAAGGGCGGCGTGGGCAAGACCGCTGCCGCCGTCAACCTCGCCTGGTTGGCCGCCCGCGACGGTCACCGGACCCTGTTGTGGGACCTCGACTCGCAGGCCGGTGCGACCTTCCTGCTGCGTGGCCGGACCAAGGTAAAGGGCGGCAGCCGGCGGCTGCTGCAAGGCAAGAGCGATGCCGCCCGCGCGATCCGCGAGACGGCGGATCCCGGCCTCGATCTGCTTCCTGCGGATACGTCGTACGCGTCGACCGATGTCGATCTCAACGCCATGAAGCGCAGCGAGCACCGGGTCGCCAAGGTGCTGGCCGGGTTCGCCGCGGACTACGACCTGGTGATCCTCGACTGCCCGGCCGGGTTGTCACTGCTGTCCGCCAACATCGTGCACGCCGCGGACGTCGTCCTGGTGCCGATTGTGCCGTCGCCGTTGTCGTTGCGGACCCTCGACCAGGTCGTCGACCTGGCGACCCACACCGGCAGCGACGTCGACGTGATGGCGTTCCTGTCGATGGTCGAGCGCCGCCGGGCGCTGCATCGCGATGTGGTCGACCTGTTGCACGGCCGGTACGCCGACGTGGCCAGGACCGTCGTCCCGAACAGCGCGCTGATCGAGCGAATGGCACAGCGCCGTCGGCCGATCGTCGCGACCTCCCCGGAGAGCGCAGGCGCAGCGGCGTACCGGGGGTTGTGGGCCGAGCTCGCCACCCGCTTGGGCCTGGCAACCGCGAAGCCCGATAGGGCCTAGCGGTTCATCTGGCGTTCACCCGGCCTTCACCTACCTCTAGGGTGTTGGCCGTGCGCCTTCGGCTGACGCCCCGCTCGAACGTCTTCTATGAGCTCTTCACCGCCGCGGCGAACAACCTGCTCGAGGGTGCTCACACGCTCGAGTCGCTGGTCAGTGCGACGCCGGGTGCCCGGCCGGTGCTGGCAAAGGAGCTGCGCGACCTCGAGCACGTCGGAGACGACCGAACTCACGCCATCCTGCGCGAGGTCAACTCGACCTTCGTCACCCCGTTCGACCGGGAGGACATCTACCGGCTGGCAGGCCGCCTCGACGACGTCCTGGACTTCATCGAGGCCGCCGGCGACCTGGTGGTCCTCTACGACCTCGACATCCTGCCTCCTGAGATGCATCGGATGGCCGAGATCCTGGTGCGCGGCGCCGAGCTGACCGCGGGGGCGATGCCGCGCCTGCGGTCGCTGACCAACCTCAGCGACTACTGGATCGACATCAACCGGCTCGAGGACGATGCCGACAAGCTCTACCGCCGGTTTCTCGCCCGGCTGTTCGGCGGCGAGTACGACGCACTGACCGTGATGAAGATGAAGGAGGTCGCTGAGCAGCTCGAAGGTGCAGCCGACGCACTGGAGAACGTCGCCAACACCGTCGAGACCATCGCCGTCAAGGAGTCCTGAGACCAACCGTGGAGACCCTCGGGTTGGTCGTGTTGATCATTGTCGCCCTCGGATTCGACTACACGAACGGTTTCCACGACGCGGCGAACGCCATCGCAACCTCGGTGTCGACTCGAGCACTGAGCCCGCGGGCCGCGCTCACCCTGGCCGCAGTCTTCAACCTCCTCGGCTCGCTGGTGTCGACCAAGGTCGCCAACACAGTCGGCGGCATCATCTCGGCGCCGGACACCACCGAAGGTCTCACCGTGGTCTTCGCCGCCGTGGTCGGCGCGACGATCTGGAATCTCATCACCTGGTACTTCGGCCTGCCGTCGTCGTCGTCGCACGCCTTGATCGGCGGGTTGTGCGGGGCCGCGATCGCGTCGAGCGGTCACGTGAAGTGGCACGCGGTGATCCAGAAGGTCATCATCCCGATGGTGCTGTCGCCGGTGGTCGGCTTCGCCCTCGCCTTCGTGGTGATGATCGCGGTGCTGTGGCTGATGCGCCGCGCTAACCCGCGCGATGCCAACGTCGGCTTTCGGATCGGCCAGTGGGGCTCGTCTGCGGCGATGGCGTTCGGCCACGGGCTGCAGGACGCGCAGAAGACGATGGGCGTGATCGCCCTTGCCCTTGTTGTCACTCACCACCTGTCGGTGTTCATGGTGCCGCTCTGGGTGAAGTTCGCGTGCGCGATCGCAATCAGTGCCGGTACGGCGTCGGGTGGCTGGCGGATCATGCGCACGCTCGGTCGGCGGGTGTTCAAGCTCGACAACACCTCGGGCTTCGTCGCGCAGTCGGTCGCGTCCGCCGTCCTGCTCACCACCGCGTATGTCTACGCCGCACCGATCTCGACCACACACGTCATCACGTCGTCGGTCATGGGAGTCGGGGCCACCCGCAAGCTGTCCGCGGTGAGGTGGGGAGTTGCTGGAAACATCCTGTTGGCCTGGGTGCTGACGCTACCGGCGGCCGGGCTGATGGCGGCCGGAGTGTTCGGACTGACCCAGCTTGCGCTGCGATAGCCATCGGCCCGGTCGAGGATCAGGTCAACTCGCGGGGTTTCTCGCCGGCGTACAGGGAGGGCGTCTCGGGCGGCCGCCGCGTCGGCCCGGCGTTGGCCAGGATCACCGCGACCCACGGCAATACCAGCGCCAGCGCGATCAGGACCACCCGCACCCAGCCGGAGGTCAGGAAGATCGCCAGGACGAACGCGACGACGCGGACGCCCATAGTGATCAGGTAACGACGCTGGCGGCGGTCGCGCTCCTCGGCCGGGCTCATGGGCGCGGTAGTGACGAGGATCGGGTCGTCTCCCGCACTCGCCATGTCCACCAGTGTGCGCCTACCGTGCCGGCTAGCCGAAACGGCCGGTGATGTAGTCCTCGGTGCGCTTCTCGGTCGGATTGGTGAAGATCTTCTGGGTGGCGTCGACCTCAATCAGGACGCCCGGCTCGCCGGGGCCCTTGAGGGTGAAGAACGCGGTGACATCCGAGACCCGGGCGGCCTGCTGCATGTTGTGGGTCACGATCACGATCGTGTAGCGGTCCTTGAGCTCGGTGACCAGGTCCTCGATCGCAAGGGTGGAGATCGGGTCGAGGGCGCTGCACGGCTCGTCCATCAGCAGCACCTTCGGCTCGACCGCGATCGCGCGAGCAATGCACAGTCGCTGCTGCTGGCCGCCGGACAGGCTCATGCCCGGCTTGTTGAGCCGGTTGCGAACCTCTTCCCAAAGGTTCGCGCCGCGCAGCGAGCGTTCGACCGCGACGTCGAGGTCGCCCTTCTTGCGCAGCCCGTTGAGCTTGAGCCCGGCGGCGACGTTGTCGTAGATCGACATGGTCGGGAACGGGTTGGGCTTCTGGAAGACCATGCCGATCGTTCGGCGGACCGCGGCGGCGTCGATCCCTGCCGCGTAGATGTCCTCGTCGTCAAGCAACACGTGGCCTTCGATGGTGGCCCGGGGGACCACCTCGTGCATCCGGTTGAGGGCGCGCAGGAACGTGGACTTGCCGCAACCGCTCGGCCCGATGAACGCCGTGACGCTCTTAGGTTCGATCGTGATGCTGACGCCCTCGACCGCCTTGACCCCGTTGTAGAGGCAGGACAGGTCGATGGTCTCGATCCGTTTGGACACCTGCGGTTACCTCCCGGCCAGCTGGTTGCGCCGGGTCAGCAGCCGGGCCGCCACGTAGAGCACCACGACGATAAGTATGAGGGTCAGTGCCGCCGCCCAGGCCCGCTGGACGTTGAAGGCCGACGGCGACTGGGCGTTCTGGAAGATGTAGACCGGCAACGATGCCTGGTCTCCGCTGAACGGGTTGCGATTGAAGAAGAAATTGTTGCCGGCCACTAGCAAGACCGGCGCGGTCTCGCCGATCACCCGGGCGACGGCGAGCATGACGCCGGTGGTGATGCCGGTCGACGCGGCCGGCAGCACGACCCGCATGATGGTCTTCCACTTCGGGATGCCAAGGGCGTACGACGCCTCGCGCAACGCCATCGGCACCAGCCGGATCATCTCCTCGGATGTCCGGACCACGATCGGCAGCTCGATGATCGTGAGCGCGATCGACGCCGCGAAGCCCGAGAACCCCTGGTTGAGCGCGATGATCCAGAAGGCGAGGACGAACAACCCGGCGACGATCGACGGGATGCCGGTCATGACGTCGACGAGGAACCGTACGGCGGTGGCCATCCGGTTGTCGCCGTACTCGGTGATGAAGATCGCGACCAGCACACCGAGTGGCAGCGCGAACGCCGTGGCGATCAGCACCTGCTCCAGGGTGCCGAGGATCGCGTGCCCGATGCCACCGCCCAGGGACGACGGGCCGAGGCTCGCATCGCCGGTCAGGAAGCTCCAGCCGAAGCGGACGTGCCCGCGCTTGATCACGTAGCCGATCACGTAGCAGAGCGGCAGCACCGTGAGGATCAAGCTAACCAGGGCGAGGTTGGTGGCGATCCGGTCGATCGCCCGCCGCCGTCCTTCGACGATCCAACTGGTCACGGTGACCGCGACGACCACGAGCAGCGTGGCCACGACCAGGAAGTCCGCGTCGCCCTGGAATCCGGTCACCGCGAAGAGCAGGAGCGTCACCAGGATGGCGCCGATCGTGGTCGCCGCCACGGCCCACGGCGGCAGCGAGGCCTGGCGCAGCCCGCTGGCGCCGAGGTCGCTGGCTGTCGCCGCGCTCATACCGCCGAGCTCCGCTCTTCAGTGCCGGACCGAAGGATGATGTAGCGGGCGGCCAGGTTGACCGCGAGGGTGAGCACGAACAACACGAGCCCGCTCGCGATCAGCGCAGAGCGACCGATCGAGTCCGCGTCGCCAAACAGGTTGGCGATATTGGCTGCGATCGTGTTGCCGCCGGACGGCAGCACCTTCCAGCTGATCGAGAAGGCGTCACCGATGACGAGTGCGACCGCGATCGTCTCGCCGAGAGCGCGGCCGAGACCGAGCATCGTCGCGCTGATGATCCCGGGCCGGCTCGGGGGCAGGACCGAGAGCCGGACCATCTCCCAACGGGTGGCGCCGAGTGCGAGCGCGGCCTCCTTCTGGGCCGGATCCACCTGGCGGAGCACCTCGCGGCTCACCGCCGCGACGATCGGCAGGATCATGATCGCCAGCACGACCGCGGCGCCGAAGATCGACTTGCTGAACAACGCGGCCCGGCCGCCGGGGTCGTTGAAAAGCGGGATCCAGCCGAAGTACTTGGCCAGGAAGCTCTGCACTCCGGTCAGGTGTGGCAACAGCAGGTAGAGCCCCCACAAGCCATAGACGATGCTGGGTACTGCGGCCAGCATGTCCGTGACGTAGCCGAGCAGCGTCGACAGCCGCCGTGGTGCGTACTCGGTCGTGTAGATCGCGACGCCGAGTGCGACCGGCACCGCCATCACCAGCGCGAGAACGCTGGTCAGCACGGTGCCGAAGACCAGCGCGGCGATCCCGAAGCTCGCCGAGCCGACCGACGCCGACCAGGTCTTGGTGGCCCAGAAGCTGGTGGTGTCGGCCCGAAGTGAGGGCACCGCCTTCACCACCAGGAAGACCGCAATGGCTCCGAGTACGACGAAAACCAGCGAGCCGGCCGCCAGGGTGAGACCGCGGAACACCACGTCGCCGCGGCGGCCGGATTGGCTCGCGCGCAGCGACGTGGTGTCGAGCGTCGTTTCCACGGTGCTCATGGTGCCGTATTGGCTCCCGCTAGCTGATCGAGGCCACCGAGGCCTTTGCCTTGGTGTCGAGCGACGCGGGCAGTGGCGCGAAACCGAGCGCTGCTGCCTCACCCTGGCCGGCGCCGATGGCGTAGGTCAGGTAGTTCTTCACCAAGGTGCCCTCGCCGCTGTTCTTGTACTTCGAGCAGACCAGGACGTAGGAGACCGTCGAGATCGGATAGCCGGTCATGCTGGTGAACGACAGGCTTCCGGCCAGGTCGTTGCCGGTGCCGGTGATCGAGAAGCCGCTGTTGATCGACTTCGCCACGGTCGCCGGCGAGATGTTGACGAAGCTGCCACTCCCGCCCTTGATCGCCGCGGTCTGCAGGTTGTCCTGCTGCGCGTAGGTGATCTCGGCGTAGGTGATGCCGCCCACCGTGCTCTTCACGCCCTGGGCCACGCCGGAGGAACCGGTCGCGCCGGTGCCGGTCGGCCAGCTGCTGAACTCCTTGTTAACACCGAGCGTCCACACCGACGGCGCGATCGCGGTCAGGAATCCGGAGAGCACGTCCGTCGTGCCGGAGCCGTCGGCTCGGTGGTAGACCGAGATCGGCGTGCTGGGGAGCGTCGCGCCGGGGTTGTCGGCAGCGATCTGGGGGTCGTTCCAGGCGGTGATCTTGCCCATGAAGATGCCGGCCACGGTTGCGGCGGACAGGTTCAGTGGCGAGGTCACGCTGGGCAGGTTGTACATGATCGCGACGCCGCCCGAGGTGATCGGGATGGTCAGCGCCGTGCTGCCGCATGCGGAGTTCGCCTGCGACTGCTCCTGCGAGGTCATGGTCACGTCCGAGCCGGCGAACGGGATCTTGCCCGAGGTGAACTGCTGGATGCCAGCGCTCGATCCGGTGCCGCTGTAGGTGATCTGTGCGCTCGAGTGGGCGGCGTGGTACTTCGTGGCCCACTGCTGCTCGAGCGACTGCTGGAAGGTCGATCCTTGAGGGCTCAGGCTCGTGCTGCTCCCACTGCTGCCCCCACTGCCCCCACCGCAGGCGGCAAGCCCGAGTGCGGCGACCGTGGCGACGCCCGCGGTACGCATGACAAGTGAAACCTTCACGACGACAAAACCTCCGATGCGATCTGGCTCGATGGGCCCGAGCCGGTGCCGCGGCCGGCGGGACTACCCGCGCCGACCCTGCCGACGCTATGGAGGGGATTCAACCCTTTGACCGACTTCACATGAACCACGAGTGAACGCCCGCAGGCCGAATCGGAAACTGGCGCTCGTTCCCTATGGATAAACCTGTGGATAACTTGGCCCAACGCGGCCGATCGCGCGGTGCGGCGGGTGTCGCCGGCTAGGCCTCGGCCGGCATCGGAGCCCGCTCGCCGGTCACCAGGAAGATGACCCGGCGGGCCACCGACACGGCGTGATCACAGAACCGCTCGTAGTAGCGCCCGCACAATGTCACGTCGATAGCGGTCTCGATCCCGCCCTGCCAGGACTCGTCCAGGATGGTGGCCAGCAGCCGCCGATGCAGGTTGTCCATGACGTCGTCGTCGCGTTCGAGCTCGGCGGCCATCGTGAGGTCGCGGCCGGCGATCACGCTCGAGCACTTCGCGCAGATCCGCTGGGCGACCTGGCCCATCTCCAGCACGGTGGCCTGCAACTCGGCCGGGATCGCGCTCGACGGGTAGCGCCGCCGGGCGACCTTGGCGATGTGCAGCGCCAAGTCACCCATCCGCTCGATGTCGGCCACCATCCGGAGGCCGGTGATGATCACCCGGAGGTCACTCGCGACCGGCTGCTGGCGGGCGAGCAGGTCGAGCGCGTTGGACTCGATCCGCTCGTAGAGCTCGTCGATGGCGAGGTCGCCGGTGATCACGGACTCGGCCGCCTGCAGGTCGGCGTCGAGCAGCGCCTGGGTGGCGTGGTTGATCGCGCTGCCGGTCAACCTGGTGATGTCGACGAGCGAGCTCGTGATGGCCTCGAGATCCTCGTGATACTGATCGCGCACCGTGCCTCCTGCCCTCGCCGTACCCACCTTAGTGCGGGTTACCCACCGTCCTGCCTCGGCGGTGAACGGCGAGCAACGGGCGGATGAACGGGTGGGGGCGGGGTTGTGAAAGCTGACTCGGTCAGGCCTACCGCGATCGCTCGGGAGCAAGAACCGGGCATTCAGGCTCCTTATCATCGAGATGTGACGGTGGTCGCAGCAATCGTTGGACTGCTGGTGGGGGTCGGCCTGGCTCTGATGATCCGGCCGCTGGCTCGTCGCCGGTCGGTGTCGGGGGAGTCCCCGCTGCCCGCGCCGCGCCCGCCGCTCCCACGCTCCGCCCGGGGGCCGGCCGAGACCATGCTCGAGCTGCTTCCCACGGCCGCAGTCCTGCTGGACGCCGACGACGCGGTCCGGCTCGCAAACCCCGCCGCGGTTCAGCTCGGAGTGGTGCGCGACTCGGTGCTCGACGTGGCGGAGCTCTCCCGGCTGGTCCAAGCCGCCCGGCGGACCGGCAAGCCGCAGACCGCCGAGTTCTCGATGGACTTCAACGACTTCCCCCGTCGTACCGTCTCGGTTGGGGCTCGCGCCCAGCGCCTGGACGGCGGCGAGGTGGCTCTGGTCGTCGACGACCTCACCGAAGCGAAGCGGGTCGAGTCGGTACGACGCGACTTCGTCGCCAACGTCGGGCACGAGATCAAGACACCGGTCGGCGCGCTGCAACTGCTCGCCGAGGCCGCGCTCGATGCCCACGACGACCCGGAGGCCGTGCAGCGCTTCGTGGGTCGGATGCAGCACGAGGCGCAGCGGCTCTCCCGGCTGGTCCAGGAGCTGCTCGACCTGTCGAGGCTGCAGGGCGGCGAGCCGCTGCCGCCGTCGACCGAGGTCTCGGTCGATGCCGTGCTCGACGAAGCGGTCGACCGGGCCAGGCTGCCCGCCGAGGCGCGCGGGATCTCAATCGTGCGCGGTGGCGACGACGGGCTGGTCGTGCTCGGCGAGGAGGGCCAGCTGGTCACCGCCGTGGCCAACCTGCTCTACAACGCGGTGGCCTACAGCCCGGACGGCACCCGGGTCGCGCTCGGCGTCCGCTTGCGCGACGACGTCGTCGAGATCACCGTGACCGATCAGGGCGTCGGCATCCCCGAGGACGAGCAGGAGCGGATCTTCGAGCGGTTCTACCGGATCGATCCGGCCCGCTCGCGCGCGACCGGTGGCACCGGACTCGGGCTCGCCATCGTCAAGCACACGGTCGGCAACCACGGCGGTGAGGTCACCGTCTGGAGCCGGCCCGGTAACGGCAGCACCTTCACCATCCGGCTCGTCTCAGGCTCGCAACCGCAGGTTGCGACCCCCGCACTGCTACAGGAGGCATCAAACCCGTGACCCGAATCCTGGTCGTGGAGGACGAAGAGTCGTTCTCCGACGCGCTCGGATACATGCTTCGGCGGGAAGGCTTCGAGGTCGCCATGGCGGCTACCGGGCCGGACGGCATCGAGGAGTTCGATCGCGCCGGCGCCGATCTGGTGCTGCTCGACCTCATGTTGCCGGGGCTGTCCGGGCTGGAGGTGTGCCGGCAGCTGCGCCAGCGCTCCGAGGTGCCGGTCATCATGCTCACCGCCAAGGACGCGGAGGTCGACAAGGTTGTCGGGCTCGAGATCGGCGCCGACGACTACGTCACCAAGCCGTTCTCGGCCCGCGAGCTGGTCGCCCGGATCCGGGCGGTCATGCGACGCCGTGGCACCGAGCCCGACGAGATGGTGTCGTCGGTCCTGGAGTCCGGTCCGGTGCGGATGGATGTCGATCGCCACGTGGTGAGCGTCAACAGCGACACCGTGCCGATGCCGCTCAAGGAGTTCGAGCTGCTCGAGTTCCTGCTGCGCAACGCCGGGCGGGTGCTGACCCGAGGTCAGCTGATCGACCGGATCTGGGGCAGCGACTACGTCGGCGACACCAAGACCCTCGACGTACACGTCAAGCGGCTGCGCGCGAAGATCGAGCCCTCGCCGTCCTCGCCGCGGCACCTGCTGACCGTCCGCGGACTCGGGTACAAGTTCGAGCCCTGATCGGTCGTAGGCTTGGATCGATGACTGAACCACTGCCACCGGATCCGATGTCAGAGGAGAGCGACGTCGGCTGGGGTGATGTCGACGACCGCGGGACCGGGTGGGGTGACGACGCCGATCGCGACGTCGACATCGACGAGGATGCCGGTGCGGCCGAGTGGGGCACGGACGACGACCGCCCCCCGCACTACGACACCCCTTGAACCCCCGAGTAGTTGATCATGGCGAAGAGCGGCATTTTCGCGTGATTCTTCGCTCGCTTCGCCATGATCAACTGCGCTGCGGCCGGTCAGGCGACGTCGCGGGTGCAGAAGGCGCAGACGCTCGCTGTCTCCGGTATCGATGACATGCAGTGCGGGCAGTCGGTTGTGGGGGTCGGCTCGTCCGGTGCGGGCTTGTAGCGGTCGAGCAGGGC
The DNA here is from genome assembly GCA_963770565.1 of uncultured Actinomycetota bacterium. Classification (GTDB taxonomy): domain Bacteria; phylum Actinomycetota; class Actinomycetes; order JAFAQI01; family JAFAQI01; genus DATAUK01. The sequence goes on along the minus strand of CAVYQE010000002.1, from coordinate 432,278 downwards.
ACCGACCGGTACGACGACGAAGAAGTAGACCACCGCGGCGAGGATCACGAACGCGATAATCGCGTTGAGGAAGTCGCCGTAAAAGAACACCGAGTGGTGGATCGTGAAGGTCAGCGTGGTCAGGCTGGCCTTGCCCGCGATCGCCGAGATGATCGGCGTGAGCAGGTCCTTCGTGAAGGCCGCAATGACCGTGCCGAACGCGGCACCGATGACGACCGCAATCGCCAGATCGACGACGTTGCCGCGCAGCAGGAACTTCTTGAAACCGGACACTTCTGCCCCCTTGTCCAGGGAATCGGGTCATGTGCAGGGAGCAGTCTGCCCTACTCGGCTGGGACCGGTCGGTGCCCTCGACGTCGCGTGGATCCGCCGGCGGCTCGGTCAGGGTCCCCTTCGTACCGCGATCGACAATGCGTCGCCGGTAGCGGCGTGGGCCAACGCCGCGGCTTGGCGCTCGGTCGCTGCGACGATCAGCAGCCCGCCGCCGCCGCCCGATCCCGCGTCGCCGGCTCCGTCGTCATGAGGAGGCACCGCAAGCACCCGAACGTCGTGGACGACGACGAAGCTCTGCGGCGCTTCGCCGCTGCCGGGTTCGGGTGCAGCGATGACGTCGACCAGGTCGCCGGCGTGCACCAGCGCGAGCGCGGCCGCGCCGTCCGCCACCCGCACGGGTACGGCGACGGCGTCGGCTTGGTCGGTCGCCGCGAGAAGTGCGGGCGACAGGATTCGTACATCAGTGAGCGGCTCGCCGGCCCGCACCGGAGCGGCAAGCAGCCGGCCGGTGAGCGAAGTCGTGGCCGGCCACGCGTCGCTCGGAACGTCGGCGGCCGGCATCGACTCGAGCCTGACGTCGCCGCCCGCGAGTGGTTCGCCGCCCGGGAGGTTGCGAGCCGCGACCCACACCGAGCGGGTCGGGGGCGGCGCGGGCCGGGCCGCGCTGAGTCCGGACACCACCGCAATGCCGGCCAGGACCGCGACCACGAGGCGGCGCCGGAGCGCGAGCCGGCGATGCCAGGCACCCCAGCTCGAGCCCGTTCGACTCCACTGCATCGGCCGACGCTAGAAAGCCCGCCCGCGCAACGCGGCGCTCGGGCGGAGGGCTGTGGATCTGCGGTGTGGCGAGGCGACGTGTGGATCGCGCTAAGCGACCTTGCTGCCGCCACCCTTCGAGTCCGACTTGCCCGACGCGCCGGCCTTGGCGCCGCCGCCGGATTCGGTTGACGTGCCCTTCGTGGACTCGGACCCGCTGGACCCCGAGCCGCCGGAGTCCGAGCCGCCCGACCCCGACCCGCCGGAGTCCGAGCTGGTGGACGACGAGTCGCCGCCGTTTGCCTTGCTCGGCTCGCTCGACGAGCCGGCGGACGCCCCGTTGGACTTCCCGGACCGGCTGTCGTTCTTGTAGAAGCCCGATCCCTTGAAGACCACCCCGACCGGTGAGAAGACCTTGCGCAACCGGCCCTGGCAGGACGGGCAGACGGTCAGCGGGTCGTCGCTGAAGCTCTGGACGGCCTCGAGACGGTCGCCGCACTCCGTGCAGGCGTACTCGTAGGTCGGCATCTCGCCTCCTCGAACGGCTGGCCCGATCCTGGGTTGGCACTCGCGTGCCTCGACTGCTAATTGTGCCGTGAAACGGTCCGGTTTCCAAACCCCGAGCCTCGAGCCTGCTGCGGCGTACCGCTATCGCGTCGACCGGGAGCGGACGGCTCCGGCGGGCGCTACCTCTCCGTCGAGCGCCGCGACTAGATCGGCGCGGGCGCGGGCGACCCGCGAGCGGATCGTCCCGAGCGGGCACCCGCACACCTCGGCGGCCTCGGCGTAGTCGCAACCCACGATCTGGGTGAGCACGAAGGCGGCCCGGCGGTCCGGGTCGAGGTCTTGGATCAGCAGGTTGAGGTCCACCACCGGCGCCGGGTCGGCCACCAGCGACCGCTGCGGCACGGTAAGCAGATGCATGTCCCGCACCCGCGTACGGCGGTCGAGCTCGGCAGCGCAGGTCCGGCGGGCGATCGTGAGCAGCCAGGTCGAGACCTGTGCGTCGCCGCGGAAGCTCGGCAGCGCGCGGAACGCCCGGAGATAGGTCTCTTGGGTGAGATCGTCGGCGGCCGCTCGGTCGACCAGGTAGGCGCATAGTCGCCAAACTGGAGCCTGCGTGCGGGCGACCAGTTCGGCGAATGCCTGTTGGTTGCCACGGCCGGCTGCTGCCGCTACACCGGCCAGGCTGTCACCCACCCGGTCAACCGTACGGCCATCGCGGCCGGGGTCCGTCGGCGGGTGTATGGCGGATCGGGAATTGACCGGCCGGGAACTATTCCGGTCCGTCCAAGCACTAATGGAATTGTGAGATGTGAGCAGGCACGGCTTGCGGTGTCGGCTGCCGCCGACGGCGAGGAGACCGGGGTGTGGCCCGGGCACCTCCGCGAGCATCTCGCCGGCTGCACTGGCTGCCGGGCTTGGGCGAGTCGCTGCGAACGGGTGACCAGGCGGGCGCGGGTCGGCGGCCCGCTGCCACCTGACGAGCTGACCGAGCGGATCGTGCGGGCGACGGTGGCGGACATCGAGCGCCGCCGTTCGCGGCGTCAGTGGGCCGTGGCCGCTGCCTTGGTCGCAGGGTCGGGAGTCGTCCAGTTGCTGGTGTCGCTTCCTCTGCTGGTCACGTCCGCGCACCCGCACGGTTCGTTCGGCTGGCAAGTTGTGCTCGAGCTGGTGGTCGGGACCAGTTTCTTCGCCGGCGCGCTCGTGCTGCTATGGCACTCGAGGTCGGTCGCCGAGCCGGTCGGCATCCTCACCGTGGCTGACTCCGCCGAGGCTGGCTCGAATTCGATGGACCGAGTCGCGTGAACGGTGCGTGGGTGCTCGCCGACCCGAGTGTGCCGCTGACCGGGCATACCGCCTTCAGCGAGTGGCAGTTCGCTCCCGTGGTGACGGCTGCGACCGGGCTACTCGCTTCGCTGTACGCGATCGGCATCTGGCGGGTGCGGCGCCGCCACCCGTCCAATCCGTGGCCGGTGCTGCGCTCGGTTGCTTACTACCTCGGCCTGCTGGCGATCGTCATCGCCACCCAAAGCAGCGTCGGCGCGTACGACGACTTGCTGTTCAGCGTGCATATGGTTCAGCACCTGCTGCTGATCATGGTGGCGCCGCCGCTGCTTGTCGTCGGTCGTCCGGTGACTCTGCTGTTGCATGCATCGCGCAACCCGCTTCACCGTTGGACCCTTTCGGTGATCCGGTCCAGGGTGGTGACCGCGCTGACCTGCCCACCCGTTGCCGCCGTCATCTACGCAGCGACGATCGTCGGCACCCATCTGACCGGGTTCATGAACGTCACCCTCCACCACGAGAACGTGCACAACGCCGAGCACGTCCTGTATCTCGTGGCGGGTTACCTCTACTTCCTGCCGTTGCTCGGCTCCGAGCCGATCCGGTGGAAGATGTCGTTTCCGACCCGCTTCCTCCTCCTTGCCCTGAGCATGCCGGTCGACACGTTCGTCGGTGTCGTCCTCCTTCAGGCCAACCACGAGCTCTTTCCGGCGTATGCCGACTCCGGGCGGACCTGGGGGCCGGGCCTGGTCAGCGACCTGCACCTGGGCGGCGCGATCATGTGGGTCGGCGGCGACGCGATCATGTTCGTTCTTATTCTTTGCGTATTCGTCATGTTCCTGCGGGACAAGCAGGCTGCGGGCAGCATGGGCGACTGGCTTGAAGGTGCGAGGACGCAAGCCCTTCGAGACAACGTGGCGTCGGTGGGCGCCACGGCGCCGATCGCGACGCACGCTCATCCCGGCCAGACCATCGACGACGACGAGCATCTGGCTGCCTACAACGAGTACCTGTCCCGACTCCACTCGCGCGGCCGCTCCGAACCAACTGACCGAGAGGACTGACGGTGCAGCACATCCTCCGACGGCGAGGGGGAGTCGCGGCGCTGGCGATCGCGGCGCTCGGCGCCCTCGCCGGATGCGGCGGCGGCGCGGTGAAGGCGCCGCCCCCCTCGCTCGGGACCGTCGTCGACTTCGCGGTGCCGGCCGCGATCCGCGACATCCCGCTCACCGAGGCGGACGGCTCGACGACGACGCTCGCGGCGTACCAGGGGAAGGCGGTGATGATCGCGGACTTCCTGACCCTTTGCACTGACATCTGCCCGTTGATCTCCGCGAACGTCGCCGCGATGGCCCGGGCGATCAACGCGGATGGTCAGGGCGGCAAGGTCGCACTGCTCGAGATCACCGTCGACCCGCAGCGCGACACCCCGGCACGCTTGACGGCGTACCAGAAGCTGTACGGCGGGCCCCTCTCGAACTGGACCCTGCTGACGGCATCGCCGGCCGACCTCGCCAAGCTCTGGCACTTCTTCCGGGTGGAATACCAGCGGGTCAAGGAGGAGAAGCCGCCGAGCATCGACTGGCTGACGCATAAGCCGCTGACATATGACGTCGATCACGCCGATGACCTGATCTTCCTCGGCGCCAACGGCCGTGAGCAGTTTGTCGTCAACGCTGCTCCTGACGTTCAGGCTCATCTGCCGCCGCGAGAGCTGGTGAAGTTCCTCGAGCCCGAAGGCCTGGTCGCGCTCAACAAGCCGAAGCCGGTCGACGACTGGACCGTGAGCCAGGGGCTGTCCGTGTTGAGCTGGATGCTCAACCACGGGCTCGCCGACCCGGCGTGAGGCGGTTGGTGGTGGCGCTGGGTGTCGCCGCCGCGCTGGCGCTGCTCGCCGGCTGCGGCGGTGGCGGGTCGGCCGGGGTCCACCGCCCCTCGGCGGACCGCACGATCACCCTGAGCGTCCGTTCAATGCCCGGCCTCGGGCGGTTCCTCGTCACCGACGGCTGGACGCTCTACATGTACCCGCCTGACCAGCAGCGCCGGGTGACCTGCACGCGGGTGGAGGAATGCGAGCAGGCCTGGCCGCCGTTGTTCGTCGGAGTCGGACACAACGTTTTGGCCGGCCCCGGCGTCAACAAGGCATTGGTCGGAACGATGCCGGGAGATGGTGGCCGAATTGTTACCTACGACCACTGGCCGCTCTACTACTACGTCGGTGACCGGAAGGCGGGCGAGGTCAATGGTCAGGGGCAAGGGTTCAACTGGTACGTCATATCGCCCGATGGAGTACCGAACAAAGCGGATTCGGGGTCGTCAACGGGATGACTTCGGGGCAGAATGAACGTGCCCCCAGGTTGCAGAGAGCGGTCATTGTGATCAACGTTTCGCGTCACGTCCCGCGAGGCGTCCTTGCGGCCATTGCGGCGGTGGTCGTTCTCGCTGGAGTAGGCGTCGCCGTCATTACCCTCAACGCCTCAGGTTCGTCGCATCAGCACCAGAAGATCAAGGCGGCCGGCAAGGGCGAGCTTCCGGTCGCCGTGCTGCATGTCGAGCACCTGCACCACGGCCGACTGCACTATGCGAAGCTGCTCCGCCTGGTCGTGGTCAACGGGGTGCTCAGCTCGGTCTCGATCCACCAGCCGGGCGAGGGTGCGATCGACGGCACCTTCAACAAGACCCGGACGAAGTGGCAGAGCAGCGAGCCGTTGGCGCCGTCGCTCGATCTGCGCGCAAACGTGAGCTACCTCGACCTGGCGCACAAGACCATCCAGCGGACCCTGCGGATCTCAACTCCGGCCGCCAAGCAGCACGTCAACGCACTGCTGTCACCGGGCGGCGGTGACACCGTCGGCGTCGGGTCGCCGATCGTGGTGACCTTCGATCGCCCGATCCCCGACTCGAAACGCGCGGAGGTCGAGGCCGGATTGACCGTCAAGGCGACGCCCGCCGTCGTCGGCGCGTGGCACTGGATGAGCGACCAGGAGGTGCACTGGCGCCCACCGTCGTACTGGAAGACCGGGACCAAGGTCGAGATCTCGAGTGACCTTCAGGACGTCAACTTCGGGCACGGGGTCTGGGGCGCCGCTGGACGGCACCACACGTCGTTCAAGATCGGACCGTCGCACATCAGCGAGGTCGACATCGCGACCCACGAGATGCGCGTCTACGACAACGGCACGCTGATCAAGACCTTCCCGGTCAGCACCGGTCGCGCCAGCCTGCCGACCATGGACGGCGTCCACATCGCGATCGAGAAGTCCGCGGTCGTCCAGATGGACTCGGCCACGGTCGGCATCCCGAAGGGCAATCCGGACTACTACAACGAGACGGTCTACTGGGACGTCCGAATCTCCGACGGTGGCGAGTTCGTCCACGCCGCGCCCTGGTCGGTCGCCGATCAGGGTCACATCAACGTCTCGCATGGTTGCGTGAACCTCAGCCCGACGAACGCGCAGTGGTTCTACAACTGGGCACTTCGTGGCGACGTCGTGGACGTGTACGCCGGCCCGCGGCCGCCGAGCGCGACCGACCCGGGCACCGCGGACTGGAACATGACGTGGAAGAAGTGGCTGGCCGGAGGTGCCGCGCCGAGTGCGGCTGCGCTGGCGTTGCACCCGGGCATGCCGCGGACCTTCGAGCCAGGGTTCGGGCCGAAGAAGCACACCGCCCACCACGCGGGTAAGCACTCCCACCACTCGAAGAAGCACAGCGGCAACAAGAGCGGGTCGTCGTCTAGCTGGAACGGCTGAGACCGGCCGGCCGCAGGATCGCATCGACCCGACGGTCATGGGTCTCGGTCGGCACGTCGTCGATCAGCTCCTCGTCGTAGATCACTGCGACCACGGTTGCGGACACCTCGGCCAGCGCCCGGTCGTAGTAGCCACGGCCTCGGCCGAGCCGGTTGCCATGAGCGTCGACCGCAAGTGCCGGCACCACCACGACATCGGCGCTCGCGAGTGCACCGACGCCGAGCCGTTCGCCGGCCGGCTCGCGGATCCCGAGCGGCCCGACCGCGACCGAGTCGGTGCCGGCGTACACCGCCCAGTCGAGTCGATCGCCGTCGATGACGGGGAGCAGGATTCGCACGTCGTGGGACGTCAGCTGATCGAGCAACGCGACGGTCGGCGGCTCGGTGCCGAACGACAGGTACGCCGCGACCGTCTGCAGGTCGCGCCAAGCGGTGAGACCGTGCGCCGCGATGGCCTCCTCGGCCCCCGCCCGATCGCTCGGCGCCATGCCTTGGCGGGCGGCCAGGATCATTGCCCGTAGGGCGTCCTTCCGGGTCCTCGCCTCGCCGGTCACGCGAGCAGTCTGCCGTCACGAGCGGCCTGGGATGCAAGCGGACACTAGGGTTGGCCTATGACCACCGGCGTGACGAAGGCGGTTGTGACGGTGGCGGGGCTGGGGACCCGGTTCCTGCCGGCCACCAAGGCGACGCCGAAGGAGATGCTGCCCGTCGTCGACAAGCCCGCCATCCAGTACGTCGTCGAAGAGGCGGTGCGGGCCGGACTTGATGACGTGCTGATGGTCACCGGCCGCAACAAGACGCCGATCGAGGACCACTTCGATCGGCACTACGAGCTCGAGGACCGGCTCGAAGGCGACGCCGGCAAGCGCGACCTGCTCGACCAGGTGCGCAGCGTCACCGAGCTGGCGACCGTGCACTACGTACGCCAAGGCTCGGCGCGCGGGCTCGGGCACGCGGTGCTCTGCGCGGCCCAGCATGTTGGGAACCAGCCTTTTGCCGTGCTGCTGGGCGACGACCTCATCGACGAGCGCGACGTCCTGCTCACCCAGATGATCGACGTGCAGCGCCGGCTCGGCGGCTGCGTGGTTGCACTGCTCGAAGTGCCGCACGAGCAGATCGGCCTCTACGGCTGCGCGGCGGTCGAGGCCACGGATGAGACCGATGTGGTGCGGATCACCGGGCTGGTCGAGAAGCCGAGTCCGGCTGAGGCGCCGAGCAACCTCGCGATCATCGGCCGCTATGTGCTCTCGCCGGAGATCTTCGACGTCATCCGTGAAACGAAGCCGGGGCGCGGCAACGAGATCCAGCTCACCGACGCCATCGAGGCACTCACCGATCGCCCTGGCGACGGTGGGCCGGTGCACGGCGTGATCTTCCGCGGCCGACGCTATGACACCGGCGACAAGGCGGACTACCTCAAGGCGATCGTCCAGCTCGCGTGCGATCGCGCCGATCTCGGTCCGGAGTTCCGGAAGTGGCTCGGAGATTTCGTTGCCGAGCGGCTGCCCTTGGGCGATCCGGTCGAGCCGCTGCAACCATGAGCGGTCGCGCATGACCACGATGAAGTCGGTTGACGAGCACCTCGACGAGATCATGGCGGTCGTCAGGCCGCTCGGCGGTCTCGATCTGACCCTGCCCGACGCGCACGGCTGCGTGCTAGTCGAAGACGTCACCTCGACGTTTCCGTTGCCGCCGTTCGACAACTCGGCCATGGACGGGTACGCCGTACGCGCGGTTGATCTCACGCAGGCCAGTGAGTCGAACCCGGTGGTCCTGCCGGTCGTCGGTGACGTCGCGGCCGGTAGCACCTCGCCGTACACGGTGCAACCCGGGTTGTGCGTGCGGATCATGACCGGCGCGCCGATGCCGCCGGGTGCAGACACCGTTGTTCCGCTCGAGGACACCGACGGCGGGCTCGCCCAGGTCGCGATCAGGGCCGCGCCGGCGACCGGAAGCTGCGTGCGGCTGGCCGGCGAGGATGCGCAGCCGGGCACCTTGGTGCTCGCCGCCGGCACGCACCTCGGCGCGACCCAGCTCGGTCTGCTCGCCGCGGTCGGCCGCGACCGGGTCGTCGTCAGGCCGCGGCCCCGGGTAGTGGTGCTCTCGACCGGCAGCGAGCTGGTCGAACCCGGACAACCGCTGAGCCGCGGCCAGATCCCCGATTCGAACAGCGCGTTGCTCACCGCGGCCGCACTCGAGGCGGGCGCCATTGCCTATCGGGTCGGGATCGTGCCTGACGACCCCCGGCTGCTGGCCGACACGCTCGAGGATCAGTTGATCCGCGCCGATGTCGTCGTGACCAGCGGCGGGGTCAGCGTCGGTGCCTACGACGTCGTGAAGGAAGTGCTGAGCCGGGTCGGCACGGTGCAGTTCGACCGGATCGCGATGCAGCCGGGGATGCCGCAGGGCTTCGGCACGATCGGGCCGGAGAAGATCCCGTTCTTCGGACTGCCGGGCAACCCGGTGAGCTCGTACGTGTCGTTCGAGGTCTTCGTGCGGCCGGCGCTGCGCCGGATGCTCGGGGTGGAGCCGATCTCCCGGCCAATGATCCGGGCGCGGGTCAGCGAGCCGCTGCGCTCGCCGCCGGGCCGCCGCTCGTACCTTCGCGCCTGGTTGTCGGTGGAGCAGGGCGCCTACACGGTGCGTCCGGTCGGTGGCAGCGGGTCGCACCTGATCGCCTCACTTGCCGCCTCGAATGCGCTGATCGTGGTACCGGAGGCTTCGACCGAGGTGGATGCCGGTGCGGCCGTCACGGTGATGATGCTCGAGCGGCGGCAGCAGTGACGTCGCGATGAGCGGCTTCAGCCACATCGACGAGTCCGGGGCGGCCCGGATGGTGGACGTATCCGGCAAAGACGTCAGCGTTCGGACCGCCACCGCCCGAGGCGCGGTCGAGGTGTCGGCGGAAGTGGTCGAGCTGTTGCGGAGCCAGGGCCTGCCGAAGGGCGACGCACTCGGCGTCGCCCGGATCGCGGGCATTATGGCGGCGAAACGTACGCCGGACCTCATCCCGCTGTGTCATCCGATCGCGTTGCACGGGGTGACGGTGGATCTCGACGTGACCGATCACGGCGTTGCGATCACCGCGACCGTGCGGACTGCTGATCGCACCGGGGTCGAGATGGAGGCGTTGACCGCGGTCACGGTCGCGGGTCTCGCGGTGATCGACATGGTGAAGGGCGTCGATCAGAACGCCCGCATCACCGACGTCGAGGTCGTCGAGAAGACCGGCGGTGTGCACGGCGACTGGCATCGGTCGTCATGACCACGGCCGATCGGTTGCCGGCCGACGCTCGCGCGCGGGTGATCACGGTTTCCGATCGCTCGCACACCGGTGACCGCCACGACACGTCGGGCCCGTTGCTCGCCGAGTTGCTCACTGAGGTCGGCCTCGCGGTCGCCGAAGTCGTTGTCGTGCCTGACGAAATCGAGATCATCGAGATCGCGCTGCGGGCCGCGATCAGCGACGGCGTCGACCTAGTCGCGACGACCGGCGGGACCGGATTGTCGCCACGTGACGTCACGCCGGAAGCGACCCGTCGGGTGATCGACCGGGAGGTGCCGGGGCTGGCAGAAGCGTTGCGGCAATATCGCCGCGACGAGTTGCCGACGACGATCCTCTCGCGCGCGGTCGCGGGTCTGGCCGGCTCGACCCTGGTGGTCAACCTGCCGGGCTCGCCCGGCGGGGTGAAGGACGGCGTCGCCGTGCTAGCACCGGTCATCGGCCACGCGATCTCGCAGCTTCGCGGCGGCGACCACTAGTGATCCGCGGTCGGCGGTGAGCGCTCCGGGGTGGCCGGCGGTGCTGCGCGACGGCGAGGTCACCTTGCGCCCGTTGCGGATGCGGGACAGCTCGGAGTGGATCGAGTCACGGCGCCGCAACGTCGAGTGGTTGCGGCGCTGGGAGGCCACCCCGCCGGCCGGTCCGAGTGGGTTCGGGGCGTCGTCGGCCGTATTCACAACGATGACCCGCCGGCTGCGGACCGACGCTCGACGCGGTTTGGCGTTGCCGTTCGTGATCGAGGTCGGGGGAGAGTTCGCCGGACAGGTCAACGTGGCCGGCGTCGTACGAGGGTCGATGGAGTCCGCCCACATCGGGTACTGGATCGACCAGAACTTTGCCGGCCGAGGCGTGATGCCGACCGCGGTGGCGCTCGCCGTCGACCACAGCTTCCGGGTGGTCGGGCTGCACCGGATCGAGGTCAACATCCGGCCCGAGAACGTCGCGAGCAAGCGCGTGGTCGAGAAGCTCGGCTTCCGCAGCGAGGGCGTCCGCGAGCGGTTCCTGCACATAGACGGCGACTGGCGGGACCATCTGACGTTCGCATTGGTGAAAGATGATGTGCCGCAAGGGCTGCTGAATCGCTGGCATGAAGCGCAGCAACGGACGGAACCGACGCTTCGGCCACATCGCGACACACCGGCTTAGGTGCGTGCCCATCGGGCGAACGCTGGTTAGCGTTTCTCTGCGATGGATCCCAACCGTCGGCAGGCCCGATCGTGAGTCCCGTAATCCTGCTGGGACTTGTGGTGATGTGGGCTGTGGTGTTGATCCCGATGTGGCTCCGCCGGCACGACGAAACCGAGGAATCGCGCTCCGTCGAGCGGTTCACCAGTGCCATGCACACGCTGTCCCGTCGCGAGGCCGCGGCCGACCGGAGGTACGTCGTGATGCCCCATCGAAGCCGCTCAGTCGACGTGCACGTCTCCGGCGCCTCGGCCGAGCGCCGAAGCCGGGTCGCGGCACTCGCCGCTCGTCGGGCCAAGGCCAAGGCCAGGGCCGGCCACCGCCCGGTTTCGGGAGCCACCCGCCGGCGCCGGACCCTGCTCGGCCTGCTCGCGCTGGTGGCGATCACGCTCGTGGCGGGGTTCGAGATCGGCGGACTGGGCCTTTGGGTGCTTCAGTTCGCGGTTGACGCCGTTTTTGTCGCGTTTGTCGCCCAGCTGGTCACGCAGGCTCGCCACGCCGCCCCCGCCCGGTCGAGCCGGCCCGCGTCCGCCCGCCGTACGCAGCAGTCGCGGCCGGCCCGCCGCGCGCCGGCGCGACGGCAGGCGCAGCGACCGGCAGCCAGGCAACGGCCGGCCGCAGCGCCCCGTCCGGCCCGGGTGGCCGAGCGTGAGCTCGAGTCGACGCTGGACGCGGTCGTCGCGGCGGAGGCCCGGGAGCCGGTCGAGTCGGTCCGGATTGCCCCGCCGATGGGCCGCCGGGAGGTGCTGTTCGACCAGACCGCCCCAGAGGTGATGGAGTCCGGCCGGGTCGAGCCCGAGGAAATGGCTCCTGGGTACGCCCCGGTCGAGCGGAGCGAGCCGCGCCGGGCGGCCGCAGACGCGATCTTCGACCAGACCGCCGAGCTGGAGGTCGACCGGCACGAGACCGCGTCGTACCCGCCGATCGACGACGACGCCTTCCTCGATGTCACGGCCGCTGACGTCGCCGCGCTCGACGAGGAGCCGCAACTCGAGATCGGCGGCGCGCCCTGGGAGCCGGTGCCGGTGCCGCCTCCGACGTACGTCACCAAGCCGACCGCACCGCCTCGCCGGCCCCGGCCGCCGATCTTCGAACCGCTCCTTCCGCCCTCCGAGACCCCGGCCGAGCTCGACCCGGCCGACGACCTGGAAGAGATCCTCGACCGGCGCTGGGCCGTCAACGACTGACGTTCTCAGCCGCGTTCGGCAGCGATCGGGTCGGCTAAACTCGGCCGCTCTGGGGCTGTAGCGCAGCTGGTAGCGCACCTCGTTCGCAACGAGGGGGTCAGGGGTTCGAGTCCCCTCAGCTCCACTCCGAGGACCATCGTGATGCTTACTCGAACTCTTGGTGAGGTGTCGGGCGAGATCTGCTCTGGTTCGCCACGCCACGGCGGGATCGCTTCTACGGCAGGTCGAGGATTGCCAGGTAGGCGCGCCAAGGACCGACCGCGTCGGTGTAGTGCTTCGCCATCGTCTTCACCGCTTGATGCAGATGGTTGAGGTCGTGTACGACCCAGGTCGCGAGCAACTGGCTCAGCGTGACCGCGCCGAACTCCGGGTGCTGTCCTTGTCGTAGGAGGTCCTGCGGTGTGACCAGCCGGTCAAGCTCATCCAGATTCGACTGCCGGGCATCGGTGAACGCGGTCACCAACTCCGTGACCGACCATCCGGCGAAGCGGGCAAAGCCAGCCTCTCGGTCTACGGGCTCGAACGGGTGGTCGTCGCCGTGGGTCAAGATGATGCGGGTCCGGTCCATCCAGTCCGTCTGCTCGATGTGGAGCAGGTGTCCGCAGACTTCGTACGGCGACCACGCGCCTGGTGCCTCACTGGTGTAGAGCCACTCGTCGCTGATCGTCGCGAGCAGCGACGTCAGCGTGTCCGGGGTCCTGCTCAGCACCTGACGCGCACCGTCGATGGTGTAGGCCACGCTGCACAATAACCGGGTCTCGTCCTTCCTGGTCGCGGCATCCGGCACGAGCTCCCACCGCCCGACGAGCACTTCGTCGCGCGCGCGGCGCTCATCGTCGAGCCGGAGTTCGGTCCGGCGGCGGCCGCGGCCGCCGTGGTTCACCGCGCGGTGCAGGAGTCGTTGAAGCCGGCGGCCGCGAGTGCGGCGATGGTCGGATCATTGTCGACGCCGGACTCGGACCGCACCTCCTTGGCGTAGGCGGCCTGACCCTTCCTTGCGGCGGCCAATCGGGCAGCATCGAGCCGATCAGCGAAGCGAACGTAGGCGGTCAACGCGGCGGCCTTGCCCTGAGCGGCGGTCGGGACGGGAATGGTGGCCACATGCGTGTCGAATCCGTCGAGCAGGCGTTTGTGGGCAGGCCAGGTCACGAGGTATTCGCGCGCCGGTACGTCGATGCTGCCCCCGTGCGTCACTGTGACGATCTTGGGCAGTAGCGCGTCGCAGAGCGCGTTGACCGCGTCGAGGTACGCCTGAAGAGGATCTGCCGCAGCGGCTGACGCCGTACCGCTCGGTGCTGTACCTGCTGGCGATGAGCCGGACGAGGAACAACCGGCAAGCGCCGCGCTCAGGGCGACCGCACCGACGAGCCGGCGGGCCGTCCGCTCGTTCACGCTGGAATCCTGACACCCGGAGACGGCGGTCGGCTCAGTCGCAACCATGGTGTTACCTAAGCGATTTCAATCGGTAGTGACCGAACGGTTCGTGCATCATCAGCTACCGCCCGCGGTACCTAGCTCTGCACGAACCGATCAGTCGGTCGACGTACCCGAATCAGACACTCACGGCCGGTGTAGCGACAGCCGGTGACGACTCATCGGGAGCATCGGTCCCACGCTTGGTTTCGCCGAGGAGTGCTGACGGTCGGTAGCCATTCACGGTCAGGTAGATGCCCAGCGCTGCTTCCCAGACGATTTCAGGGATGGTCAGCAGGTTTTGCGCGGCCGAGTTCTGGTCGTACACGCCGAGCAAGGTCAGAGTGGCAGCGAGGAAGGCAAGCGGGCCACCGATGAGACCGATCATCGCCATCCGACGAGGCACCAGACCGGTCCGGTACAGCAGGTAGCCGAGAAGCATGCCGTTGCCGATACCGGCGCAGAAGGACGGTCCCAGCAGGAACGCTCCGTGGTAGACCGCTACCAGCGACCGACCGGCGATGACGGCCGACGCGGCGTCGGCGCCGCCCCCGGCCAGGTCCTGCCGCAGTCTCACGACAGCCATCAAACTGATGAGGCCGATGACGATCGTTGCTGTCTCGACGGTCCGACTGGCCACGTAGCCGAGCGCCAAGGGCTGGCTCTGCCGCTTCAGCACCGGGTAGAAGGTGACGGCCGTGGCGATTCCGGCGATCCCGGTGAGCGCATCGAACAACGCGCCGATCGCGACCCGGGTGTCCTGGCCCGCGCCCAGGATGTAGCTGTGGTGGTCGAGCACCGGCGCGTAGAACCACAACGTCGGGATGGAGAAGACGAAGGTAAGGATGAACAACACCCCGGGTATCCGACCGGGCTTCTGAAGGCTGGCGTGCATGGGCGATCCTTTGTTTGGTCACGCGTCCTTGCACCGCCGGTGCAGCCCATGGGCGCCGACGGCACAACTCGACCGCAGCGCGGATGACCAGCAAGGGGATGATCCGGTCCCCGTGATTTGAGTACGGACTTCGGCTCGGGCGCCGGGGCCGACGACCGACCCGACGAGCGTCCCGAGACCTGCCTGCTCCGGCACTCGGAGCTCTGCCCCTTCCCCCGGGGTATGTACCGGACCATAGACGCGATACCGGCAGGAAGCCACCCCACGAGGGAAAGTCAGCAGAACTGACTACACGACCAAGGCGTCGACGGGCACGTGCTTCGTCAAGGCAGTCGGTCGATCTGCCGAGGCTTCGGGGGTGGGCTGGTCTCGCGCCGTGAGGCGGGGTCAGTAGGCCCCGGCCGTCGCCTTTGGATGCGCGGCGTCGGTCGGGGCCACCACACTGTCCGGCGGCTCGCGCGTGAAGTGAGGTCCGTCGGTGGTCAGACCGGTGCCGAGACCAGGACCTCGTCGATCTGGCTGACGGCTGCGGTCATCCCTTCCTGCATGCCCATGCCGAGCATCTTCTCCATTTGCTGCGGGTCGGTGAAGTGTGTGACCGCGGTCATCCGCGTGCCGGCCTCGGTCGGCTCGAAGGTCACGTAGCCCGCCATCGGCTCGACTCCCGGTGCTGGCTCGCCGTCGTCGCCGGCCAGGCCGTTGGCGAAGTCGAGCCGGTGCGGCTTGTCGATCGCGTTGATCCGCCACCAGCCGCGCGGAGTGTCACCGGTCGGCCCGGTCATGTGGTAGCGGGACTCGCCGCCCACGTGGAAGTCGTGCCGGGTGAACGTCGCCGGGTACGTCGGCGGGCCCCACCAACGTTCGAGCTGGCGCGGGTCCTCCCAGACCTGCCACACCCGGGCCGGCTCGGCGTCGAACTCCGCGACCACCGTGAGGGTCAGGCTGGCAGGGTCCTTGGTGCTGCTGATCACGGTCATGAGGGGTTTCCTTCCTCGCCGGCCAGCAGGTCGGCGATCCGGTCGGCGCGCTGGATCCACAGCTGCTCGAAGGTCTCGAGCAGCTCGGTGGCCCGGCGCAGGGTGGTGGGATTTCCGTGCACGATCTGCTCCCGGCCGTGCCGCTGCTTCGTCACCAGGTCGGCCTTCTCGAGCACGGCGACGTGCTTCTGAACGGCCGCGAAGCTCATCCGATAGCGGCGGGCGAGGGTCGAAACGGACTGTTCACGCTGGATCGCGTGCACCAGGATGTCTCGTCGGGTGGCATCGGCGAGGGCGTGGAAGATCCGATCCACGTCGACGTCCGTTTCCATTCGTACAACCATTTGGTTGTACGTTATCCCGACCCTCCGGGAAACGCAATTGGCGGGCCCGATGGCTAGGGTCACGATCGTGCGCGGGGCGGGCTGAGCGGCGATGACGGTGGAGACCTCGATCATTGCGTTCGTGCTGGGCTCGGTGGCGAGCCTGGTCACGAGCTGGCTGCTGGTGACCCGTTTGGAGCGGGTAGGTGACCGGCTCGGGGCCTCGGAGGCGCTGCTGGGCATGGTGGCCGCACTCGCGGCCGATGCTCCCGAGATCACCGCGTCGGTGACGGCGCTGGCCCACCATCAGCGCACGATCGGAGCGGGCGTGGTGATCGGCTCGAATGTCTTCAACCTGGCTGCCTTGCTCGGGCTCGGTGCGGTGGTGGCCGGCCGGATCCGGCTGGACCGGAAGGTTGTGGTGCTCGGCGGCGCGATCGCGATTGTGATCGCGGTCATCTGCCTGCTTGCAGTGGCTGGCGTGGCCGGACCCGCGATCGCCTTGGTTGCGGTCCTCGTCGTGCTGATCCCGTACCTCCTCGCGCTCAGCGTCGATCACTCGACGCTGAGCCGGCTTCCGCTGCCGCGGCCGTGGGTCGACTGGCTCACCGCCGCGATCGTCGAGGAGGAACGCGAGCTCGAAGAGGCGATCAACCCACCGCGCGGGTCGGGCGTTGATGCCGTGGTCGCCGGTATTGCGCTGGCGGTCGTGGTGGCGGCGAGCATCGCCATGGAGCAGGGTGCGTCACACCTGGGGCATCGCTACAACGTGGCGCAGATCGTCGTTGGTGGATTGGTTCTTGCCGCTGTCACGAGCCTCCCGAACGCGGTCGCGGCTACCTACCTGGCCCGCCGCGGCCGCGGCGCAGCTGCCTTCAGCGCCGCGCTCAACTCCAACGCGATCAACGTCACTGCCGGTCTGCTGATCCCGGCGAGTTTCATCGGCTTGGCCCGGCCGGCCGCGTCCGGCTACATCGTGGTCGGCTGGTACGTCGGCCTCACCGCGCTCACCCTGGTGCTTTCCTACTGGGCCCGCGGGCTTCAGCGCAGCGCGGGATGGCTGATCATCGCCGGCTACGCGGCGTTTGTCGCCGTCTTGCTTGCGACGACCTGACGTCGGCCCAGCGACGGCGCCGGAACTCAGCCCGCACGGTTCTCGAGCGTCGCCTCGAGCTGTCGAAGCGCATCCTCCGCGCTGTCGGCAGACGGCAGGTCGATCGACGTACCCTGCTCGTCGGTCAGGGACCAGCCGCCGATTCGGACGATGGGTACGCCGGTGCGCATCGCGAGCGCAATCTCGCTCAACGTGCCCCAGCTCCCGCCGATCGCGATGATGCCGTCCGCGCTCCGTACGACGAGTCCGTTCCGCAACTCGCCCAGGCCGGTCGGGATCGCGGCGGTGAGGTGCTCGTTCGCCGTCGAGCGGTCCAAGGCTGGCAGCAGGCCGATGCTGACGCCGCCGGCGTCCTTCGCGCCGCGGCTGGCGGCGGCCATGACACCGTCGAGGCCGCCGGTGACGAGAACGTAGCCGCGCGATCCGATCAGCCGTCCGAGCTCGGTCGCGATTGCGAGTTCGGCGTCGGTGGCCTCGCTCGCGCCGACGACCGCGATGTGCGTGTTCATCAGCCCATCTTCGCCGAAGCGGGGGTTTCACCCGCGGTTCAGATGGCGTTGGGCTCGCGTACGCATCGGTCGCACACGCTGACGCCATGCGGATCGCCGGATATGCCATCGGGGCCTGGTGCGCAGCATCGCTGCCGGTCGGCATGGTGTTGGCAATGTTCATGGCCGGGGCGAAACGTGGTGCCGGGCCCAGCCGGCCCGGCGGCACCGCAGGCGCCGGGCATCCAGCAGCCGTTCCCGCGGCGACAGCGACGGGAGTGCATCGTGGTCTATCGCGTCGCCGCGACGTCCGTCGTGATGTCACGTGGTCGCCCCATCCCGCGCGGCGAGTTGCACGCCTATCTCGACGGCCGGGGCGCCACGCTGTGCGGTCGCGCGCTCGGTGACGACGTCATCGGGTTCGACTCGATGCGATGGTCGGCCCGGCCGATCGGCCTGGTGACCTGCAAGATGTGCTTCGCCCGCGCCCGCTGACTCAGCAGGTGAACGATTTCGACGCCGAGGACGCCGCGGTCGTCGACGTACCGGGATAGCGTGCCACCGCCCTGCACTGGCCGGCCTTGACCGGCGCGAGCGCCGCGGCGTACTTCTTTCCCGCCGACAGCTTCGCCTTCGTGGTGTGCAGGGTGTGGAACGTCCCGCCGCTGCGGCGCTCGAGGTCGACGGTGACCTTGACGCCGGCGACGCCCGCGGCCACCGCGCCGGAGACGTGCACCTTGCCGCCACTGATCTTCACGTGGATCGTCGTCAATGTCTTCGACTTGTGCGGGAAGAGGTAACCGGTGATCGCGTACGCCTGGAAGGTGCCGGCCACCGTCGGGTGCGTCTTGCTGATCGCCAGTCCCTTGCCGCCCACTCCTTCAGTTGCCTGCACCACCGGTCCGTCGTAGAGCCCGATGTAGATCCCGTCGCCAAGCGTGAACATCGTGATCGGGAAGTTGTTGCCGGTCGCCAGGCCGTACGGCTTGTCGGTCAGGTTCACGACCCCTTCGGAACCCGCTCCGTCCGGCGAGAACACCTCGAGTTGCGGTCCGCCGTTGCTCTTTAGGGTCTCTCCGGCCAGCAGGAGATGTCTGGTGAAGGTGAGGGAGGTGATCTGGCTTGCAGACGACGCCTCCTCGGTCCCACCGCCGTTGGTGAGCGTTGTGCCGCTGCTGCCGTAGACCCCGGCTCCGGCCGTGTCCGGTGCGATGGTCAGATTGCCCAGTCCGACTCGATCGGGCTCGGTGGCGCTGACATTGGCGAACGCCGGGGTCAACTTGGAACTGTAGGTGAGGGTGAAAGGCGAACCGCCCACCAGGTGGCCGGTCTTCGGCACCACCTCCAGGGCCACGACCTTCGCTCCTCCCTGCGGTGCTTGTAGGACGAGGTCGATCTCGTTGCCATTGCTCGACATGTCGTAGATGTCCTGGTTGGTTGCTGGGGCGACCAGGTGCGGCTCACCGGTGTTCGGGTTGACGGTGAACTGTGCGAATCCGGTCTGCCCGCTCGTGCACGGCCCGGCGGCGCAAATGCTCCTGGAGAACAGCTCCGACTTGTACGACTTGTTGACGGCGTAGCCGTCATAGGCGAGCAGGCCATTGTCCGTGGAGCCCTCGACCGCCGCGACCGGCTTGGTCTTGTCAGGCGTGAGCCTCCCCGTCGAGGTGTGCACGCTGTATTCGTAGATGAAGCCGAAGGCGCCGCTGATGGTTTCGAGCGCATAGAGGTGCACTCCACCGGGTGTGTGCAGGATCGCCAGCCCCAGCACGTGGACATCCTGGGTCGTGACCGAGCCGATCTTCTTCAGGCTGAGGTTGGGTTGGACCGCGAGGATGTCGATCGCCGAGATCGTCGAGGCGTAGACGTACCCGATCGGCGGCGGCGCCGACCTGGGTGGCATGGCCGGCCGCCCGACGGCGCTCGTTGCCGTTCCGGCGATGATCGCGACGACGGATGCCGTTGCCAGCAGCGCAAGCCCCCGTGAACGCATGGCCGCCCTCTTCTGCTACCCCCGCCGATGATCATGGCATCCGGAAGGCAACCGGGTAAGCCATACCCGGTTGCTCGTTCCGGCTCAGCCGAACTCGACCGAGTCGTGGACATCGAGGCGGTGATAGTCCGCGCCGATCCCGGGGCCGTGGTCGCCGAGCAGGCCGCCGACGAGGGCGAGTCCGATCGAGTTCAGCGCGCCGTCGTGGATCGCGAGCGCCTGTTTGGGCCCGATCTCCCGAACCCAGTCGATCAGGTCGGCGGTCCGCGACCACGGCGCGTGGACGGGCAGCAGCAAGGTTTCGATCGGCTTGTCGGGCACCGTCAGCGCGTCCCCGGGATGGAACAGGTGCCGGTCGATGAGGAAGCCCGTATTGGTGATCCGCGGGATGTCGCGATGCACCTCGGCGTGCCAGACCCCGTGCGCCTCGATGTCGAAGCCGGCGGCGGTGAAGGTGTCACCGTCGCCGACGACATGCAGTGCTGAGCCCAGCCCGACCAGCTTCTGCGCGACTGCAGCCACGGTCCAGATGTTCACACCGGGATTGGCCTGGAGAGCGGCCCGGACCCGATCTTCGGCGAAATGGTCGAAGTGTTCATGGGTGATGAGGATGGCGTCGACGTTCGCCACCGAGGCGTCCTCGCTGTAGCCGCCCGGGTCGATCACCAGGGTGCCGTTGTAGCCCTCGAGCCGGACGCACGCGTGGCCATGCTTGATGAGTTTCATCGACCTCGACCTGCCTCACTCCGTCCGACCGCGCTCCGTCCAGCGCGATGCCGACCGGTCCGAACCGTCCCCGCCCCACGATTGTGACGCACCCGACCTGCCAACGTTGCGCCAGTCGGGTGAAATCCGCGCGACGGTCGGGGCTGCGGCGAGCTAGGCAGCGCGGTAGACGACGAACGACGCGGCGACGTACTGGCAGGTGAACGCGGCGACCGTACAGGCGTGGAAGATTTCGTGGAAGCCGAACCACTTGGGGCTCGGGTTGGGTCGCTTCAAGCCGTACACGACGCCGCCGCAGGTATAGAACAACCCACCGACCGCGACCAGTACGAAGGCCGGCACACCGGCACCGCGAATCAGCTCGGGCACGAACAAGCTGGCCGCCCAGCCGAGACCCAGGTACAGCGCGACATACAGCCAGCGCGGCGCGTCGACCCAGAGCACTCGAAACACCACCCCGAGGAGCGCGGTGCCCCACACAGTGGCGAGCACCACGATCCGGGTGTCGCCGCTGAGGGCGAGCACGCCGAACGGCGTGTAGGTGCCGGCGATCAGCAGGAAGATGTTGGCGTGATCGAGGCGCTTCAGCCTGATCTCGGCCCTGGCCGACCACTTGCCGCGGTGGTAGATCGCGCTGGTGGTGAACAGGATGACAGCGGTGGCGACGTACGCCAGCGCCGCCAGTTTGGCCGGCAAGGTCGGCGCAAGCACGATGAGTACGACGCCGGCCACGAGCGCCAGCGGCGACGTGACGAGGTGAAGCCACCCGCGCAGCTTGGGCTTGGCGATGGCAACCGCCTCGCCCATCGCGTCGCCGGCGCGCTCCACCGCGCGGAGCCCCGCGTTGTACGCGGCGCTCGCGACCTCGCGTGGCTCAGTCATTGTCTCCAGTGTTACCTGATTCACAGCGTTCGGGGGCATTCCCGGTGAACTCTCAGCAATAATTCAGTTGGGGTAGGCACCGTCGTAGGTGATCGACGACGGAGGATTGAGATGAGCGACGACCTGTTCTGGCCACCCCTGTCCGGCGGTGACGATGACCACGCGGCGCGGCCGAGCGAGCCGATGCCGACCTCGGCATACCCCACCGAGCCGATCGGCGCGCCGGGGGCAGCGCCGACCGGACTTGGCCGGTCGCGCAAGCTCGGCGCCGGTGCCATGGTGGCCTTGACCGCGTTCGTGTTCGGCGCCGGCGGTGTCGCCGTAGGTGCTGAGCTGCTCAACAAGGGCAACACCACGACCACGGTGCCTGTTGGTTCGATTGTTCCGCCGGCATCACCGAGCGCCCTGACGACCAGCCCGAAGTCGTACGCCGGGATCGCCGCGACCGTCCTGCCATCCGTCGTCTCCATCAACGTGAGCGGAGCGAGTGAGTCCGACACCGGCTCCGGCGTCGTCCTGCGCTCCAACGGTTACATCCTGACCAACAACCACGTCGTCGCGGCCGCTGAGAACGGCGGCTCGGTCTCGGTGACCTTCAACGACAACTCGACGGCGAACGCCCGGATCGTCGGCACCGACTCCCTCGATGACCTCGCGGTGATCAAGGTGTCGAAGAGCGGCCTGACGGCGGCATCGCTCGGTGACAGCTCGTCGATCCAGGTCGGCGACGCCGTGCTTGCGGTCGGTTCTCCGCTCGGTCTCAGCGGCACCGTGACCGCGGGCATCGTGTCCGCCCTCAACCGGCCGGTCGTGACCCAGGCCGAGTCTCAGTCCCTCAACCCGTTCGGTTCGACCCAGAGCGCCAACCCAACCGTCATCGACGCGATCCAGACCGACGCAGCCATCAACCCGGGCAACTCCGGTGGTGCGCTGGTCGACGCCGCGGGCCAGGTGATCGGGATCAACTCTGCGATCGCATCGCTCAGCAGCGCCAGCATCGGCGGCTCGCAGAGCGGCAACATCGGGGTCGGATTCGCGATCCCGATCAACCAGGCCAGGACGATCGCGACCGAGCTCATCACGACCGGGCACGCCGTGCACCCGCTGCTCGGGGTCACCCTCGAGGACACGAACTCCAGCAACGGGGTCGACAAGGCGGTCGTCCACACCGTCACAGCCGGGGGCCCGGCCGCCAAGGCTGGTATCAAGGTGGGTGACGTGATCACCGCCATCGACGGCTCGACCACGGAGGGCTCCGATGCTGTCATCGCCGCGATTCGGTCGCATCAGCCTGATCAGCAGGTCACAGTGACCGTCCAGCGCGGCGGTTCGAGCAAGACCGTGACCGCAACCTTGACGACCGAATCCTCGACACAGGGATAGCTGATGCAAGCCGGGCCACAGGTGCTTGTCGTCGATGACGACCCGCAGCTTCGGGAAGCGTTGACGCGAGCACTCGAGCTCGACGACTACCGGGTGACGACTGCCAGCAACGGCGTCAAGGCGCTGGAGGCGGTCGGCCAGCACCGGCCCGACGTCATGGTCCTCGACGTGATGATGCCGTACGTCGGTGGACTCGACGTCTGCCGTACGCTGCGCGCCCGTAAGGACAAGCTGCCGATCCTCGTGCTGACCGCCCGCGACGAGGTCGGCGACCGGGTGGCCGGGCTCGACGCCGGTGCCGACGACTACCTGACCAAGCCGTTCGCGCTCGAAGAGCTGCGGGCCCGCCTGCGCGCGTTGCTCCGTCGCACGGCCACCGACGGTGGCGACGACGCCGCCGTGCTCGAGTACGAGGACATCGTGCTGGACCCGGCGGCCCATACGGTGCACCGTGGAGGTCGACCGATCGACCTCACCCGCACGGAGTTCGCGTTGCTCGAGCTGTTGCTGCGAAACGCCGGACGTCCGCTGCCGCGCGAGACGATCATGGACCGGGTCTGGGGCTGGGAGTCCGAGCCGACCAGCAACTCCCTCGAGGTGTTCGTCGGTTATCTGCGGCGTAAGACCGAGGCGGCCGACGAGCCGCGGCTGATCCACACCGTCCGCGGGGTGGGGTACGTCCTGCGAGCGGAGCCGTGACCGGCCCCATTCCCGTGGTCCGACGCGGGGTCCGCGACGTCGACATGCGCTGGCGCAACCAGCCGCTTCGCACCAGGCTGACCGCGGCCGCCGCGATGTCCGCCACTCTCGCGATCATCGCGGTCGTCACGGTTGCCTACATCGCAGTGCGGCACGAGCTGTTGAGCAACATCGACGGCCAGTTGCGGGTGCAGGCGAGCAGCCAGAGCTCGATCGACCTCAGCGGCCAGCAACCCAGGGTCCGCGCCGACCCCGGGCAGAGCACCGGTGATGCCCAAGTGGTCTTCTCGGACGGCGAGTTCTTCTTCTCCGCCAACGGATTCAAGCTGCCGGTGACACAGCGTGACATCGACATCGTGACCCACGGTGGCCACTGGTTGCACACGATCGACCTGCACGGTACGCCGTTGCGGGTGTTGACGGTTCAGCGCGTGAACCAGGACGGTCAGCTGGTGGCCCTTCAGGTCGCGCTGCCACTGACGGCCGCATACAGCGAGCTGCACAAGCTGACTCTCGCCTTCATCGTCCTGGTGCTGGCCGGCCTCGGCATGGCCACGGCGGGCACCTGGTTCGTCGTACGCCGGACCACCCGGCCGGTCGCCAGGCTGACCGAGGCCGCCGAGCAGATCGCGGTCACTCGCGACCTCGCGACCCGGATCGAGCAGTACGGCAACGACGAGCTCGGGCGACTGGCCGGCAGCTTCAACACGATGCTCGATGCGCTGGAACGCTCACTTGGTCAGCAACGACAGCTGATCCTTGACGCGAGTCATGAGCTGCGCACCCCGCTCGCCAGCCTGCGGACCAACGTCGAGGTGCTGCACGACGTCGACCGGCTCAGCGCTGACCAGCGTAGGGCGTTGCTCGACGGGGTCGTGACTCAGCTCGACGAGCTGACCGGGCTGGTCGCGGACGTGGTCGAGCTGGCGCGTGGTGACACCCCGGAGTCGGCACAGGAGGACGTTGCCCTCGACGACCTGGTGTCGCAGGCGGTCGACCGCGCCCGTCGGCACTGGCCGCAGGTGATCTTCATGCTCGACGTGCAGCCGGTGACGGTGCGCGGGGTGCCCGGCCGGCTCGACCGCGCGATCGCGAACCTGCTCGACAACGCGGGCAAGTTCTCCCCGCCCGGGGCGGTCGTCGACACCACGCTCGAGTCGGATGGCCTGCTGACCGTCGCCGACCGCGGCTCGGGGGTGCCCGACGACGCGATCGAGTTCGTCTTCGACCGGTTCTACCGCGCCGATGAAGCCCGCGCGATGCCCGGCTCCGGGCTGGGTCTGGCGATCGTCAAGCAGGTGGTGGACGGCCACAACGGCACGGTGACGCTGACGAACCGGGTCGGTGGCGGTGCGGTCGTGCAGGTCAGGCTGCCGACCGTGACCGGCTCGCGGCCGGCCGTTCCGGTCGAGGCCGAGGTGGAGGACACCCAGCCGGTCGGTTGACCGGTCGCGCCCCGGCGGTCGTTTGACTGCTCGGACCCGCCGCTGAGATTCGCGCCGAATAGGCTCCGAAGTGTGTCGTGGCTCCGCCTTGATGTGCACAGCGCGGTCGTCGTTGCACTGATCATGATCGCGGCGTCGGCCGCCGCACGTCAGCTTCCCGAGCGCCGCTGGGCCCGATTCGTCGCCTCGGCCAGCTTCGAGACCGCGTTCGTGTGCGCGCTGTTCGCGCTCTGGCAGGTGGCGAACCGGCTGACCCGCGGGCACACCACCGGCGGCCTCGACCGCGGGCGTTCGCTGTGGCAATTCGAGCGGCTCATTCACCTGCCGAACGAACGCAGCGTTCAGGACTTGATCATCGGTCACCCGAACATCGTCCGGGTCTCGAACTACTACTACGACACGATGCATCTGACCTTGATGGTCGTGTTCCTGATCTGGCTGTGGTTGCGCCACCGCGACAGATATCCCTTCTACCGCAACGTCATTGCTGGGTTCACCGGGATGTCGCTGCTCGTGCAGATGGTCGCGGTGGCACCGCCGCGGCTGATCGGCGGCACCGGCATGATCGACACGGCCGCGGTCTACGGGCAGTCGGTCTATGCGGTGATTGGAAGCAACATCGCGGATCAATACGCTGCAATGCCGTCGATTCACGTCGGGTGGGCGGTGCTGATCTCAATCGCCGTGGTGCAGGTCAGCCCGAGCCGATGGCGCTGGCTGGCCGTGCTGCACGGAGCGATCACCGTGTTCGTGGTGGTCGCGACCGCGAACCACTACTGGCTCGACGGGATTGCCGCGGTCGGGCTGTTGGTGCCGGCCTGGCTCGGCGCGACCGCGGTCGAGCGGCTCCGCGCCCGGTTACGCGCGCCCGAGCCGGTTCAGATCCAGCAGGGTGCGTTCTCCTGATGCTTGTTCGGTTTCGACTGGCAATGGTGTAACCACATTCGCTCGTGCCACTGGTCGTAGGTGATTGTTCGCGCGGCGAACACCGGATAGAAGAAGCCGAACAGCACGGTCGTCGTGGCCAGATAGACCGCGACCGCGCCGAAGGCCACGGTCTGACGCAGCGTTGACGCGGCCCCGCGGCTCAACGCCATCCCGATCACCATCGTGACCGCGAGGGCCATGAACGGCACCTCGGGCAGCATGTAGAAGAAGAACATGACCCGGTGGTGGGCGTCTTCGCGGAACCACGGCAGGTAGCCGAACAGGAACATCAGCAACAGCGCGCTGGCCCGCCAGTCCCGCCGGGAGATCCAGGCCCACGCGACCGCGATGAGCGCGGGAATCGTGGCCCACCACAGCGCCGGGTTGCCGATCCCGAGCACCTCCTGCGAGCAACTGCTCGCGCCGCAGGTGTGCGGTGCTTGGTAGTAGTACGCGACCGGGCGCGCCATCACCAGCCAGCCCCAAGGCCGCGACAGATAGGGGTGCGGGTTGGCGTCCCAGGTCAGCGAGTCGGCGTAGTGCCAGATCGCCACCTGGTAGGCCCACCACCCGTGCAGGACGGCCCGGTCGTGGGCGAACCAGGACTGCCCGGAGTGCACGTACAGGTCGTGGTCGTAGGCGTAGTGAGAGTTAGACATGAACCAGCCGGTCCAGGAGGCGAGGTAGACCGCGGCCGGTACGACGACGAAGGTCACCAGCGCCGGCCCGGCGGCGTTCACGGTCCCGCCCCATAGGCCGGATCGGGCACCGGCGGTACGCCGGGCACCGACGTCCCAGGCGATCGCCAACGCAAACAGCGCGGGGAGGTAGAACGCGCCGTCCCACTTGGTGGCGCACGCACCGCCGATACAGATGCCGGCGGCCAGCCGCCAGGGCCGGAAGCCGAGCGATGGACCCCACTCGTCCGGGTGCAACGGCGCGGTCAGTCGCTCGGCGAGCCGCCGACGTCCGTCGTCGCGATCGATGATCAGGCAGCCGAACGCGGCGAGCACCCAGAACATCAGATAGATGTCCAACATCGCGGTGCGGCTCTGGACGAACTCCAGACCGTCGAGCGAGAGCAGCACGCCCGCGATCACACCGAGCGCGGTCGAGCGGAACATCCGTCGGGCGATCCTTGCGACCATCAGGATCGCGAGGGTCCCGACGAGCGCGCCGGTGAACCGGAACGAGAACATGCTGGCCGGATAGACCGTGGCTTTGGCGCCGGTGCCGAACACCACGTCCTTGCCATGGTCGAACAGCACCTCGCCGACCGCCATCATCCATTTCCCGAGCGGCGGATGGACGACGAATCCAGGGCCGGTTCCGGGCCCGTTGAGCTCGACCCCGTGGTGGAGCAGGGTCCAGCTGTCGTGCGCGTAGTAGGTCTCGTCGAAGACCAGGCTGTTGCGGGAGCTCAGGGTGTGCCCGCCCGGCCGGGTGATCCGCCAGAACCGGGCGACGCCGGCCAGGACCGTCACCGCAAGTGGAAGCAGCCAGCCACGCAACCGGTCGGCCGGCATCGGGCGGATCAGCTTCGCCTTGATCCGGTCGAGCACCTCGCCGGTCGGCAGGGCCGGTGCCGGGGCAGCCTCCTCGACCTGCGGCGCCGTCGGCATGGCGCTCATCGTACGAACCCCTAGCCCAACCGTCCGGTCATCTCGCCTCACCTGGCGTTTTCCGGCTAGGCGGACGGGACGGTTGGGGCGGGTTTAATGAGGCGTGCCCCTCCTGATAGCGGCCACACCGATCGGTGCGGCCGGCGACGCGTCGGCGCGACTGCGGGAGGCGCTGGAGACGGCCGACGTGGTGGCCGCCGAGGACACCCGGCGGGTGCAGCGGCTCGCCTCGATGCTCGGGGTCACGATCCGGGGGCGGGTGGTCGCGGTGTACGACGCGGTCGAGCAGGGTCGGTCGGCCGCATTGCTCGACGACGTGGCGGCTGGACGGACCGTGCTGCTGGTCTCCGATGCCGGTACGCCGCTCGTGTCGGACCCGGGCTACGTGCTGGTCACCGAGGCGATCGCCCGGGACCTGCCACTGAGCGTCCTGCCCGGGCCGTCCGCGGTGACCGCGGCGATCGCGATCGCCGGCGTCCCGGCGGACCGGTTCTGCTTCGAGGGATTCCTGCCTCGGCGAGCCGGTGAGCGGCGGACCCGGTTGGCCGAGCTGGCCCACGATCCGCGCGCCCTGGTCGCCTTCGAGTCGCCGCGCCGGCTGCCTGCCTCTCTCGCGGACCTGGTGTCGGTGTTCGGTGCGGACCGCCGGGCGGCGGTCTGCCGGGAGCTCACCAAGACCTACGAGGAGGTGCGTCGCGGCTCGCTCGGCGAGCTGGCCGAGTGGGCGGCGGCGACCGACATCCGCGGCGAGATCACGATCGTGGTCGCGGGTGCCGATGGCGCCGCGCCTGAAGTCGCGGACCGCACCTTGCTAGACGAGGTGGCCGCGCAGGTCGCCGCCGGCTCGTCGCGGCGCGACGCTGTGGATGCGGTCGCTGGCCGGTATGGGCTGCCCCGCCGCCGGGTCTACGACGCCGTACTCGGTGGTGGCCACGCGAGGGCGTCCAACGACTCGCCGACCGAAAGAAATGGCGCTCGCCCGTAGGCTGGCCACATGTCCCGGCACATTCTGGCGGCGGTCGCCTGGCCGTACGCCAACGGTCCGCGCCACATCGGTCACGTGGCCGGTTTCGGCGTACCGTCCGACGTCTTCTCGCGCTATCACCGGCTGGCCGGCAACCGGGTGCTGATGGTGAGCGGCACCGACGAGCACGGCACGCCGATCCTGGTGCAGGCGGATCACGAAGGGGTCGAGCCGCGGGTGCTGGCCGACCGCTACAACCGGGTGATCGCCGAGGACCTGCAGCAGCTAGGGCTCTCCTACGACCTGTTCACCCGTACGACGACCCGCAACCACTACGCGGTCGTCCAGGAGATGTTCAAGGGCCTGTATCGCAACGGATACATGATCGAGCAGACCACGCGCGGAGCGATCTCGCCATCGACCGGACGCACCCTGCCCGACCGCTACATCGAGGGCACCTGCCCGATCTGCGGGTACGACAGCGCCCGCGGCGACCAGTGCGACAACTGCGGCAACCAGCTCGACGCGGACCAGCTGATCAATCCGCACTCGCGGATCAACGGCGAGGTCCCCGTCTTCGTGGAGACCGAGCAGTTCTTCCTCGACCTGCCGGCGCTCGCCGACGCCCTCGGTTCGTGGCTGCAGACCCGGACCGACTGGCGGCCCAACGTCCTGAAGTTCTCGATGAACCTGATCGCCGATCTGAAGCCGCGGGCGATGACCCGCGACATCGACTGGGGCGTGCCGATCCCGTTGCCCGGCTGGGAGGACAACCCCAACAAGCGGCTGTACGTGTGGTTCGACGCGGTCATCGGCTACCTGTCGGCGTCGATCGAGTGGGCCAGGCGCAGCGGCGATGCCGACGCCTGGCGGGCCTGGTGGACCGATCCGAGCGCCGAGTCCTATTACTTCATGGGCAAGGACAACGTCACCTTCCACGCCCAGATCTGGCCGGCCGAGCTGCTCGGCTACGACGGGCTGGGCTCCAGGGGCGGCAGTCCGGGGGAGTTCGGCGAGCTGCAGCTGCCGAGCGAGGTCGTGTCGAGTGAGTTCCTCACGATGGAGGGCCGAAAGTTCTCCTCGAGCCGCAACGTCGTTATCTACGTTCGCGACTTCCTCGCTCGCTACTCGCCCGACACGTTGCGCTACTACCTGACTGCGGCCGGGCCGGAGACCAACGACACCGACTTCACCTGGTCGGAGTTCGTCCGTCGCAACAACGACGAGCTGGTCGCGGCCTGGGGCAACCTGGTCAACCGCACCCTGTCGTTCACCGCCAAGAACCTCGGCTCGGTGCCCGAAGCGGGTGAGCTGATCGACGTCGACCGGGAGTTGCTTGCCGCGACCCGAGGTGCGTTTGCGACCGTCGGCGCCGACATCGAGCGGTCGCGGATGCGGTCGGCGCTGGGCGAGTCGATGCGGGTCGTCACCGAGACCAACAAGTACCTCTCCGAGCAGGCGCCGTGGAAGCTGCGGGAGTCCGACCCGGCGCGGATGGCGACGATCCTGCACGTCGCGCTGCAAGCGGTGAGCGACTGTACGACGATGCTGTCGCCGTTCATGCCGCACTCCTCGCAGGAGGTGCACGAGCTGCTCGGGCGCGACGGAGTCCTGGCGCCGCAACCGGAGCTGCGGGACGTGGACGATCTCGATGGCGGACCGGCGTACCCGATCCTGGCCGGCGACTATGCCACCGATATCGGGTGGGAGTCGGTCGACATCCGGCCCGGCACACCGATCGCCGCGCCGACGCCGCTGTTCGCGAAGCTCGATCCGTCCGTAGTCGACGAGGAGTTGGAACGGATGAGCGGATCGTGAGCCGAGCCGCGCATCGCGAGGGCGAACCGCCACCCGCGCCGCCGCCGCTTGCGGTCCCGGCGCTCGACAGCCACTGCCATCTCGACCTGATGGACGCCGACGTGGCGGACACGATGGCAGCCGCGCACGCGGTGGGGATCGACCGGGTCGTGCAGGTCGGCGTCGACGTTGGGACCTCCCGGGCGAGTGCTGAGCTTGCCGCCTCGCGGGACGACGTCTGGGCCGCGGTGGCGGTGCATCCGAACGAGGCGCACGCCGCGACGGAGGCGGACTGGGAGGCGATCGCCGTGCTGGCGGCGCAACAGCGGGTGGTGGCGGTGGGAGAGACCGGCCTCGATCACTTCCGGACCGACGACACCGGCTGGCCCGCGCAGGAGGAGTCGTTCCGGCGGCACATCGCGATCGCGAAGCAGAGCGGCAAGGCGGTGATGATCCATGATCGCGACGCGCACGAGGACGTGCTGCGGGTCCTGGCCAGCGAGGGACCACCGGAGCGGGTGATTTTCCACTGCTTCTCCGGTGATGCGGCCTTCGCGCGGCTGTGTGTCGACCAGGGTTACGTCTTGTCCTTCGCCGGCAACCTGACCTTCAAGAACGCGCAGCCGCTCCGCGATGCGGTCGGGGTGACGCCGATGGACCACTTCCTGGTCGAGACCGACGCACCGTTCCTGACCCCGATGCCGTATCGCGGTCAGCCCAACTCGCCGTACCTCGTGCCGTTGACGGTGCGGGCGATCGCCGACCTCAAGGGGGTCTCCGAGGATGTCGTGGCGGCGGCGGTGACGGCGACCGCGGCCCGGGTGTTCGGCTGGGCGTGAGCGCGACCGCGGACGACGGGTTGCTCGGGCCGACCGACGTACGACGGCAGGTGGCGGCCCTCGGGCTGCGCCCGACGAAGTCCCTCGGCCAGAACTTCGTCATCGACCCCAACACCGTCCGGCGGATCGTCCGGACGGCCGCGCTTGGCCCGGATGACGTCGTGATCGAGGTCGGGCCCGGCCTTGGGTCGCTGACGCTGGGGCTGTTGCCGGTGGTGTCCCGGGTCGTTGCGGTCGAGATCGACCCGAGCCTCGCCGCGGCGCTTCGGGCGACGGTGACCCTGAGGCTGCCGTCGGTGGTCGACCGGCTCGAGGTGGTGACGGCGGACGCGCTCGGCCTCGACCGACTGCCGGGTCCGGCACCGACCGCGCTGGTCGCGAACCTGCCGTACAACGTCTCGGTGCCGGTGCTGCTTCATCTGCTGGCGGTGTTTTCGAGCCTGCAACGCGGCCTGGTGATGGTGCAGGCCGAGGTTGCCGACCGGCTGACTGCTCCCCCAGGCTCGCGGACCTACGGTGTGCCGTCGGCGAAGGCGGCCTGGTGGGCGACGCTGCGCCGGGCCGGGGCGGTGCCGAGGACGGTCTTCTGGCCGATGCCCAATGTTGACTCCGGGCTGGTCAGCTTCGTGCGCCGGGAGCCGCCGGCGACCTCCGCCTCGCGGGAAGCGGTCTTCGCCGTCGTCGACGCGGCGTTTGCGCAACGGCGGAAGACGCTGCGCGCCGCGTTGGCCGGCTGGGCCGGGTCGCCGGCCGAGGCGGAGGCGGTGCTGCGCCGGGCCGGGATCGATCCCCGAACTCGTGGTGAGCAGCTCGCGATCACCGATTTCGCCCGAATCGCCGCCGCCGCCGCCCCCTAGCCAAGCAATGTCACATCACATGGGTGTTTGCGGGGGTGATGTCACATTGCCCCGACGAAGTGCGGGGCAATGTGACATTGCTTGGGCTGCGACCAGATTGCGACCGGCGCGGTCGATGCTGGCGGTCGAAGCCGACCTGGAGGTAGTCCGTGGCCACCACTCGCTTGTCCGCTCTGCCGATGCTCCTGATCGCGGGCGGAGGGCTCGTCGTCGGCTTGGCTGCGCCGGCCGCTGCGCACGAGGCGGCCGGGTTGATCAATGGCAAGTCGATCGCGGTCCACTCGATCCCGGGTGATCGGCTCAAGGCGAACACCGTCACGGGGAAGCAGATTGCTGAAAGGACACTTGGTCCCGTTCGGCGAGCGACAACGGCAACCAAGCTGCCGCCGTTGAAGTGGCACCTGATCACCCACTTCGTCGCCGGCGATGGCTGGGAAAACGCCGGCGACGGCCTGCCGCGCGCGGCCTACGCGGTTGACGGGCAAGGCTATGTGCACTTGCGGGGGGCGTTGAAGAACACCAACGGGACCGTCTACGACACCGAGGCCTTCACATTGCCGGCCAGCGTTCTGTCGCCTTCGGTGACCCTCAATCTGCCGTTCGCTGACGGAACGAGCGGGTACACCGGCACCTTGTTCGTCGACGACGGCGTGATCAGCCCGGAGGAGCCGTACCAGGTGGACGGGCCGGATTCGGCCGCAGCCGTCGAAACGGACCTCGACGGCCTGGTGTTTCCCGGGCACTGACCGCCCAGCCTCGCCGCGTCGCCTCGACCCGGGCCGGGAGCGCCGTACGATCGACGCGTGAGGTGGCTCCGGTGAGTGTCACCGTGCGAGTCCCGGCAAAGGTCAACTTGCATCTCGGTGTCGGTCCGTTGCGTCCCGACGGCAAGCACCAGCTGCACACCGTCTACCAAGCGGTCAGCCTGTACGACGAGGTCGTGCTCGAGCCGAGTGATGACGGCTCGCTGACGGTGTCGATGGTGGGCGAGCACGTCGAGGGCGTTCCAGCGGGCGACGACAACCTCGCGGTCCAGGCCGTCCGGGCGGTCGCTGCGCTGGCCGGGATCGAGCCGGCCGTGCACGTGACGCTGCGGAAGGGCATCCCGGTCGGCGGGGGCCTCGCCGGCGGCAGCGCGGATGCCGCCGCGGCGCTGGTGGCCGCCGACGCGCTGTGGCAGTGCGATCTCGATCGATCGGTGCTCGAAGGGCTGGCAGCTGGCCTCGGCAGCGATGTCGCCTTCCTGCTGCACGGCGGTACGGCGCTCGGCACCGGGCACGGCGAGATCGTGTCGCCGGTGCTGAGCCAGGGTGAGTGGCACTGGGTGCTCGCGGTCGCGGAAAGCGGCCTGTCGACGCCCTCGGTCTACGCCGAGCTCGATCGCCAGCGCGGCGCCGATTCGACGACCGCGGCCTCAGCGGCTGACGGCGTACTTGCTGCGTTGCGGTCCGGTGATGTGGTGGCGCTCGGCCACGCGCTCCGCAACGACCTCCAGCCGCCCGCGCTGCACCTGCGCCCCAACCTGGCCCGGGTGCTCGCCGCCGGCCAGGAGCTCGGCGCAGTCGGTGGCGTCGTCTCGGGCTCGGGTCCGACCGTCGCGCTGCTCGCGGCGAGCGCAGGCGAGTCGATTCGGATCGCTTCGGCGTTGGCCGGCTACGACGTCTGCCGAACTGTCCGAAGGGCCAGCGGGCCGGTGGCCGGCGCGCGCATCGTCGCGGCCTGATGACCGAGTCGAAACCGACCACTTGCTGATGGCCAACCTGATCAACCTCGAGTCGGTGGGCAAGGCGTTTGGTCCGACCCAGGTGCTGGCCGACGTGTCGCTTGGCGTCGCTGACCGCGATCGGATCGGAGTGGTCGGCCGCAACGGCGGCGGCAAGTCGACCCTGCTCGGGGTGCTGGCCGGCGACGAGCCGGTCGATGCGGGCCGCGTCTCGCACGCTGGAGGCCTCGAGGTCCGACGGCTGGCGCAGCACGATCAGCTGGCGCTGGAACGCACCGTGATCGAGGCCGTCGTCGGCGACCGGGTGGAGCACGAGTGGGCATCCGACGCCAGGGTGCGCGGGGTGCTCGACGGGCTGCTGTCCGGGATCGCCCCTGAGGCCGAGGTCGGGACGTTGTCCGGCGGCGAATGCCGGCGGGTCGCGCTGGCCGCACTGCTCGTTGCGGATCCGGACGTGCTGCTGCTCGACGAGCCGACCAACCACCTCGACATCGAGGCCGTGGACTGGCTCGCCGGCCAGTTGCGGGCCCGTCGCGGCGCGCTGGTCGTGGTGACCCACGACCGGTGGTTCCTCGACGCGGTTTGCGACCAGACCTGGGAGGTCAGCGACGGCACCGTCCACCGGTACGACGGCGGCTATGCGGCGTACGTGCTGGCCCGGGCCGAGCGGGAGCGACAAGCCGCGCAGGGAGAGGAACGCCGCCGCAACCTGCTGCGCAAGGAACTGGCCTGGCTGCGGCGCGGGCCGCCGGCCCGGACCTCGAAGCCGAAGTTCCGGATCGATGCGGCGAACGCCCTCATCGCCGATGAGCCGCCGCCGCGCAACCGGGTCGAGCTGGCCCGGTTTGCCACGTCACGCCTCGGCAAGGACGTGTACGACGTCGAAGACGCGACGGTGGCGTTCGGAGATCGCACCCTGCTGCGTGATGTGACCTGGCGGCTGGGACCCGGCGATCGGATCGGCCTGCTCGGCCCGAACGGCGCGGGGAAGACCACCCTGTTGCGGGTGCTGACCGGCGAGGTCACGCCGACCCAGGGCCGGGTGCGCACCGGTAAGACCGTGGTGGCGGCGTACCTGTCCCAGCAGGTGGTCGAGCTCGACCCGACCCGCCGGGTGCTGCAGGCGGTGGAGGACGTCGCACAACGGGTGACCCTCGGCGGTGGACGCGAGCAGACTGCCGGCCAGTTGCTGGAGTTGCTGGGGTTTCCAGGTGATCGGCAGTGGACTCCAGTCGGTGACCTGTCCGGCGGCGAGCGCCGGCGGGTCCAGCTGCTGCGGCTGCTGATGGCCGCGCCGAACGTCCTGCTGCTCGACGAGCCGACGAACGATCTCGACGTCGAGACCCTGGCTCAGGTCGAGGACCTGCTGGACGGGTGGGCCGGAACGGTCGTGGTCGTGAGTCACGATCGTTGGTTCCTCGAGCGAGTCTGCGACGTAATGTGGGCGCTGCCGGGCGACGGGTCGTTGCGGCATCTTCCGGGTGGCATCGATGACTACCTGGCGTTGCGTCGCGTGGCGCGCGAGTCAGCGGTGCCCGCCGGACGGCCGAGCGGCGCCGCGGGCGGTGGCAACAGCCGGACCACCCGGCGCGAGCTGGCCCGGATCGAGCGGCGGTTGGATCGGATCGCCGCACTCGAGCAGAAGCTGCACGATCAGCTTGCTGAGCACGCGACCGATCACGAGCGGGTGCTGGCGCTCGACACCGACCTGCGTGAGCTGGCGGCCGAGAAAGCCGGCCTCGAAGAGGTCTGGCTGGCCGTGGCGGACGCGGTGTCGTGATGACTCAGGTCCCTCGCGAGAAGATTTAAAGCCGAGCGACGTCATCGGTGAATCTCGCGCACCCGCGCAACGTCGGCCTCGGACAGCCTGCCGGACTGCGCGCTCAGCGCCTGCTGGCTGCTCATCGGATGGAAGGCCGATCCGGAACAGGCCGCCCCACGAATGCTTGACCACGCGAAAGCCCGGTCGCTGCGGGAGGAGCGACGACGTCGCTGCGCCGATCCGGTCGACCGCGTCGCTGGTCCACGGGAGGTCGAAGAGGCGGTACATCTCGCGGAAGGACTCCGTCGGGTTGCGAACGATGTCGTCGTAGCAGAAGACATGCGGATATCGGGATGAGGAATTGAAACTTGTGGACTGCCTGGTAGGCGACCCCGCCATAGGGTCACGATGTTGGCAACCTGATCGAGTCCGAGCCGCTGATGTCAGTTGAGCGGCTCGGGGTGGTCAAAATCAGGATCCGCGAAGCAGAAGTGGTTGAGCGAGTACCCCGTCCGGCTGGAACGACCAACCGAGGTTCCGCCAGCTGCCCACCAGTCCGACCGGATCACGGACGAGCACGATGGCGCGGGCGCCGACTCGCTCGACGAGCCATCTCGTCGAAAAGATGGCGAACGGGTCGTCCAGCAGCGCCCGACGACCACGTAGTCGACCGGCCGTGAATGCCGAGGCGTACTTGACCATTCGCGCGAGGTCGTAGGCCCCGCGGTTCCTTCGAAGCTCGGCGATGACGCCGTAGCGGAGCTCGGTGGTCCGTCGAAAGGCCGGGAGCCACCGTTCGTCGTTGTCTTCGCAGATGTACTGGAATTGGTGGTCCGGCGACACCGCGAGCACTCCCGGTGAGTGGCCGGGAGGGCGCGAGGGGTTCAAGGGCTCGTTGACGTAGGTGACCGCGCCGCTGGCCTCGAGCATCTTGCCGACCCAGCTGGTGCCGCTTCGTGGGAGTCCGGTGACCAGAAGGGGCGGCCGGCCACGGCCCTCGCGACGCATAGCGGTGAAGCGTAGTCGGCGGCGCTGCTAGCCGATCGCGAGTTTGGCAGCCACCCGTTCCGGTGTCGGCCAGCGGACGTCGTACGCGAGGTGCAGCCTTTCGAACGCCCAGATCACCCGCGCCGAGGAGTCGAGCTGGCCGCGGAGCACGCCGTGGCGGGCGGCGGTCGGATCGGCGTGGTGCAGGTTGTGCCATGACTCGCCCATCGCCGGGACCGCGAGCCACCAGACGTTGACCGATTGGTCGCGGGTGCGAACGGCTTGGTGCCGATGGTGTGGCAGATCGAGTTGACCGACCACGTGACGTGGTGCAGCACCGCCGACCCGCACCAGGCTGGCCCAGAAGAAGGCGGTCACAGCGCCCTGCCAGCGCCATCCGGACCAGGCAAAGCCGACCAACGCGGGGAGCAAGAGGCTGTGACCGCGCTCAGCCAGGGGAAGGCCTTCGAGACCCGGACGATCGCCCGGTCCGCGAGCAGGTCGGGAGCGAACCGCTGATGATTCGTCTGCTCGACGTCGAACATCCAGCCGATGTGGGCGTGCCACAGCCCCTTGAGCAGAGCGCGGATGTTCTCGCCGTAGCGCCATGGGGAGTGCGGATCGCCCTCGCGGTCGCTGATAGGCGTGGTGGCGGCGGTGGTCGGCGACCCAGCGGATGACCGGTCCTTCGATCGCGAGGCTTCCGGCGACCGCGAGTGCGACGCTGAGCGCCTTCTTGGCCTTGAACGCGCCGTGGGTGAAGTAGCGGTGGAACCCGACCGTGATGCCGTGTCCGCTGATCGCGTACATCGACGAGCGCGATCACGATGTCGTGCCAGCCGAGCCCCCATCCCCAGGCCACGGGTACGGCGGCGACCACGGCAGCCAAGGCACCGCGATCAGGGCCAGGAGCACGATCTGCTCGGCCCGGGCGCCGCGCGGCGAGCGGGTCATCGTCGTGGCCGGAGGCCCGAGTGGTACGGATCCTGGATAGATCTGAAGTGGTCGTTGTCTGGGTGATGCTCATCCTCAGAACAGCGTCTGGCGTTTCACTTCGCGAAGTTCGCTGTGGCCTTACCCTGGTTGTGCCCGCTACTTCGGATCGAGGCGGCATCCAGGTGCCCCGGATGGTCACGATAGCGGCTACATGCTCGCGGCAGATCAGAAGGGTTGGGAGTGGAAGGCCTTGCGTTGAAGCTCGACCGGCGGACGACTGCCTGTCGGGGCTGCAGCACACCGTTGATGAGATAACCGCGAGCTGGGTAGCTCCGCGAGTACTCGAGGCCGGGTGCGGATGAGCTCGAGCGCGTGCGGTTTGCGCCGGATGCGCACGTCGTGGGGATGGACATCGAGCCGGTTCGCATCGAGAACAACTCGACAATCGATGAGGGCATTGTCGGAGACGTCGAGACCTACGACTTCGAGCCGGAATCGTTCGACGCTGTTGTGTGCTGGTACGTCTTCGAGCATCTGCATGATCCCCTCGCCGCGCTCGTTCGCTTTGCCAAGGCGCTGCGACCAGGTGGCATTCTCGTGCTCGCCTTCCCCAACCTGTTCAGCCCCAAGGGGCTGGTCACGAAGTTCACGCCCTTTTCCTGCATCTGTTCTTCCGTCGGCGGATCCTCGGCAGAGTAAATGCCGTCAGCCTGGCAAGGGCCCATATCCCACGACCTTGCCTTTTGCGCTGACACCGCCGACCGTGCTGAAGCTGGCGGCGGCGGCTGACCTCGAGGTGGCGTTCGCGTCCACCCGCGAGGACATGAAGCAAGAGGAGTTTCGTCGGCGGCTCCACATGCCCGCTGCCGCCTGGCGGGTCTTCTCCCGGCTGGTCACGCGACTCACCCGCGGTCACCTCGACGCTGAACGGACCGAAGTCCTTCTCGTCTTCCGGAAGCGGTTCTGAGCACTGCTGCTCGCCCTTAGCCCATGACGGGTTGACCGCGGGCGCAGATAACGCGCCTCAGCGCGGGCGCGGAGCCGACCGAGCACCTAGGCTTCGAAAGAGCAGTCCCGGAGTCGTCTAATGGCAGGACAGAGACTCTTTGGAGTACCGAGATGGAGGTTCGATTCCTCTCCGGGAGCTGACAGCCTGCGAGCGATATCCCTTGCCGGCGCTGAGCCCCCCGTCCCGTGGTTGCCGCGACGATGGTGGGACTCGATCGGCGGGTCGTGAGGCTCGGTAGGCTCGGCGGTGGCCTTCCCCGTCGTACCGCGTTCCAGGAGCCTGGGTGACTGACACAGCGCCTGCCGCTGTCGTCGTGCTCGCTGCCGGCGAGGGCACCCGGATGAAGTCCGCGCACGCCGAAGGTGCTGCACGGCTCTGCGGGCGGTCGTTGCTCGGCCACGTGCTCGCCGCGGCCGCCCCGCTGGACGCGCCGACGACCGTCGTCGTGGTCGGCCACGGGCGCGAACAGGTCACCGCACCACCTCGCCGAGATCGCACCGACGGCGCGGCCCGTCGTCCAGGAGCAGCAGCACGGCACCGGTCACGCGGTGCGGGTCGCGCTGGAGGCGCTGCCGGCCGCGGCGGCCGGGACGGTCGTCGTCCTGCCCGGCGACACCCCGCTGCTGACCACCGCGACCCTGCGCAGCTGGCGCCCGCGATCACGAGGCGCCGCCGCCACCCTGCTCACCGCGGTCGATGACCCACCGGCTACGGACGGGTGGTCCGGATGCGGACGGCCGGTCGTGCGCGAGTCGTCGAGCAGAGCGACGCCGACGACCGGACCCGCCAGATCAACGAGTCGCCGCCGGCGTCTACGCGTTCGACGACGCCTGCTGCGCGCGGCGCTGGGAAGGTCACGCACCGACAACGCGCAGGGCGAGGAGTACCTGCCCGACGTCATCGATCTGCTGGCCGCGGCCGGCGGGTCGTGGCGAGTGCGGCGACCGACGCCGCGCGAGACGGCCGGCGTCAACGACCGGGTGCAGCTCGCCGCCGCGCGCCGGGCGTCCACGACCGGCTGCTCGAGCACTATGCGCGCCGGCGTCACCATCATCGACCCGGCCACGACCTGGGTCGACGCCGGCGTCACGCTCGCGCCCGACGTCACGCTTCTCCCGCCGCCGATCTGCACGGCGCGACGCACATCGCGCGGCTGGCGGCGATCGGACCCGACTGCACGCTGACCGACACCGTCGTCGGCGCGGGCGCACCGGTCTCGAGTCGCCGCGACCAGGGCCGCGATCGGCGCGGACGTCACCGTCGGCCCGTTCGCCTACCTGCGCCCCGGCACGGTGCTCGGCGACGGCGCGCACGTCGGCACCTATGTCGAGGTGAAGGACAGCGAGTCGGCGACGGGCAGCAAGGTCCCGCACCTGTCCTACGTCGGCGACGCCGACGATCGGCGAGCAGCACCAACATCGGCGCGGCCACGGTCTTCGTCAACTACGACGGCGTTGCCAAGCACCGCACCGTCGTCGGCGACCACGTCCGGACCGGCGCCGACACGATGTTCGTCGCGCCGGTCGAGATCGGCGACGGCGCCTACACCGCGGCCGGATCGGTCATCACCGAGGACGTACCGCCCGGTGCGCTGGCCGTCGCCGCGCGCGCCAGCAGCGCAACGTGGCAGGCTGGGTGCGAGCGACGCCGGCGCCGGAACGGCCTCCGCCGAGCGCCGCCGAGCGGGCCGCGGCGACGCCCACGAGGCCGACACAGCCCAGTCCGAGGACGACATCGACCAGGCAGGAACTGCAGTGAGCACGCTTCCAGGTCGCCGGCCGCAAGAGCCTGATGCTCTTCTCCGGCCGGGCCTACCCGGAACTGGCCGACGAGATCGCCTCGAGCTCGGGCGTGACGGTCAGCCCGACGACGACGCCGCGACTTCGCCAACGGCGAGACGTTCATCCGCCCCGACGAGTCGGTGCGCGGCTCCGACGCGTTCGTCATCCAGTCGTTCACGACGCCCGATCAACCAGTGGGTGATGGAGAGCTGATCCTGGTCGACGCGCTCAAGCGGGCGTCGGCCAAGCGGATCACCGTCGTCGCGCCGTTCTATCCGTACGCCCGCCAGGACAAGAAGCACCGCGGTCGCGAGCCGATCTCGGCCCGGCTGATGGCCGACCTGTTCAAGACCGCCGGCGCCGACCGCCTGATGGCCGTCGACCTGCACACCGCGCAGATCCAGGGCTTCTTCGACGGCCCGGTCGACCACCTGTTCGCGCTGCCGCTGCTGGCCGACTACGTCAAGAGCAAGCTACGGCCCGGCAGGACCTCACCGTCGTCTCGCCCGACACCGGCCGGGTGCGGGTGGCCGAGCAGTGGGCCGACGCGCTGGGCGGCGCGCCGATCGCGTTCGTCCACAAGACGCCGCGATCCCGACGTCGCCGAACGAGGTCGTCGCCAACCGGGTCGTCGGTGACGTCGAGGGCCGCCTCTGCCTGCTGATCGACGACATGATCGACACCGGCGGCACGATCACCAAGGCGGCCGACCTGCTTTCGACAACGGGCGCCACCGACGTCGTCGTCGCGGCGACGCACGGCGATCTTCTCCGCGCCGGCCACCGACCGGCTCAAGAACAGCCGGGTCAGCGAGGTCGATCGTCACCAACACCCTGCCGATCCGCCCGAGCAGGAGTTCGACAAGCTGACCGTCCTCTCGATCGCGCCGCTGCTCGCCCGGGCGATCCGCGAGGTCTTCGAGGACGGCTCGGTCACCAGCCTGTTCGACGGCAACGCCTGACCAGGACCGCCGCGTTCCGGGGCCGCTCGCGATCGACCAGGCTGCAGCTCTCGTGGGTCAGGGCGTGCTGCCTACAGACATACTTGGTCAGCGAACTTGAGGCGTAGCCGGACATGGCCTGCGATGACTGTGACAGGCGGTAGTCACAGGTCGCTGACTTCTGGGAGTTCCATTCAATCGCGCCCTTGATCAGCGGCAGCTGTTGTAGTGCTGCTGGCACGGCGGCGTACCACGCCTTCGACGTTCGGTCCGGCGAGTGACGCGAACTCCGTGAGCATCACGGGCTTTGACATCATCCCGGGCTGACTCTCGACCCAGTTGTAGTACGGCTGAAACACTTGCAGCGGAGTCTTCCAGATGCCCTTGTGACACGACGAGAAGTTGTAGGCGTCGTAGCCGATCCAGTCGACGTAGCTCGCTCCCGGATAGCTCGCCGCGATATCTGGCAGATGCGGAAGGTAGCCGGTTGAGACCCACACCCAGATCACGTTGGTAACGCCCTGATTCGCGAACACCTGATGGATATGGCGATAGGCAGCGATGTACTGAGCCGAGGGATGCCCTCGCCGGCTTCCTGAGCCTTGTTGTCGAACTCGGTGTTGGAAGTCGACAAACACCTTCTGGTGGAACGCGATCAGCGTTTTGGCCTCCGGAATGATGACGGATTTGTCCCAGGACCCGTTGGCGATCGACTGATAGGTCACCTTCGAGCGGTTGGTGTAGTTCACCGCGTTCCAGCTGAAGTAGAGCGTCCGCGCTCCGCCGTCGGCGAGCGTTTTCGCCTTGGGGCTTGGAAATATCTCTCCGACTTTCCAGCCGATGTAGTTCTTGACGATGTCGAAGCGACGGCCGATGGATCTGTTCGACTGGACCGTAGCTCTGCGAGGGCACGAACATTCCCCAGAGCAGTCCACATGACGGTACGTCGATGCTACGGATCGCGCACAGGTGTTGTGCACGACCGCGCGCGAACTCTGCTTACCGGGTTGGGAATGGGCTGCATAGCTTGCGGTTGCTGGAGCACTCCGCCGCGGCTACTGCGCCAAGCGCCAACCCGATGAGCAGAATCGACGCCGCGCGGGTGCATAGAACGGATAACACGATTCACTGAAAACGCTCCCCTGACAGGTTGAGGATCCGGCCTGTATGGCGAGCGCGGGGGACTCATACCTACCCGACGCCACCGTGGTGTCTCTGAACCAACCTAACCGGCGCCTGGCGGGTGGTTCTAGCGGGACACGCGGGTTCGCCACGTTCGTTCATCTCGCCTACACTCGACCGCGCAGAAACCGCCGAATATCCACAAGGAGCCCTGGTCGTGCCCGAGGTCCGCATCGTCGCCGAGCCCAGAACCGAGTTCGGCGAAGGGTGGCGCTCGGCGTACCCGCCGGGCCGGCAAGGTCCCCGCGGTTCTGTATGGCCACGGGGCCGATCCGCGCCACCTCTCGCTGCCGACGCGGGATTTCGAGCATGCTCTTCGCACCGATGGTGCCAACGTGCTGCTCGACCTCCAGCTGGCTGAGGGCAGCGAGCTCGCGCTGCCGAAGTCGATCCAGCGCGACCCGATCCGCGGTGCGATCGAGCACGTGGATCTGCATCCTCGTCCGCCGTGGTGAGCGGATCACGGTCGAGATCGCGGTCCAGGTCTCAGGCGAGATCGTGGCCGGCGGCCTGCTGGACCAGTCGCTCAACACGCTGTCGGTGACGGCCGAAGCCACCAACATCCCGCAAAGCGTCGAGATCTCGATCGAAGGCCTGGAGATCGGCGAGTCCGTTCACGCCGGCCGGGTGTCGTTGCCCGAGGGTGTCGAGATCGCGGGCGACCCCGAGCAGGTGGTCGTTCACATCGTGCCGGCGCCGACCGCCGAGGAGCTCGAGGCCGAGCTCGACGTCGAGGCCGCAGCCGGCGAGGAAGCGGGCGAGGAGGCCGAGGCCGCAGCCGGCGACGAAGCGGGCGAGCAGGCCGAGGCCGCAGCCGACGCCGAGC
This sequence comes from uncultured Actinomycetota bacterium, assembly GCA_963770565.1. Lineage (GTDB taxonomy): Bacteria > Actinomycetota > Actinomycetes > JAFAQI01 > JAFAQI01 > DATAUK01. The sequence goes on along the minus strand of CAVYQE010000002.1, from coordinate 389,565 downwards.
CCGCGCAGGGCTGACGCCGCCCGTAGGCTCTGGTGAGCGAGGACGGACCCTGGCTGGTCCTCGGCCTCGGCAACCCCGGGCCGGGGTACGCCGGCAACCGCCACAACGTCGGTTTCATGGTGGTCGACCGGCTCGCCGACCGGGTGGGAGCCCGGTTCAAGCGGCACAAGACCCGCACGGACGTCCTCGAGACGCATCTCGGTGGTGTGCGCGTGGTGCTCGCGAAACCGCGCTGCTACATGAACGAGTCGGGGGGGCCGGCTGGGTCGCTGCGGGACTTTTTCAAGGTGCCGGCCGAGCGGATCGTCGTCGTCCATGACGAGCTCGATCTCGATCCTGGCGTGCTGCGATTGAAACTCGGTGGCGGTGACAACGGGCACAACGGCTTGCGTTCCCTTCGCCGGTCCCTGGGAACCGGCGAGTTCTTCCGCGTTCGGGTCGGCATCGGTCGCCCGCCGGGCCGGCAGGACCCCGCGGACTTCGTCCTCCACGACTTCTCGGCGGTCGAGCGAAGAGGAGCTCGGTGAAGTGGTCGAGCGGGCCGGCGATGCGGTCGAGGCGCTGATTCGTGACGGACTCGCCGCAGCTCAGAGCCAGTTCAACGACTGACCCGGCGATATTCTGCGGCCATGATCGTCACGACGAACGATTGCCCGGATACCGGATCGAGCAGGTCTCGGCGAGGTATTCGGGCTCACCGTGCGGTCGCGCAACATCTTCTCGCAGATGGGCGCCGGCCTGAAGTCGATGTTCGGCGGCGAGCTCAAGGGCATGACCAAGGCGATGATCGACAGCCGCAACGAGGTCATGGGCAGGATGATCGGCGAGGCGCGGCGCGTGGCGCCAACGCGATCGTCGGCATGCGCTTCGACACCTCGGAGATGGGCGATACCTGGACGGAGATCTGCGCCTACGGCACGGCCGTGCGGGCCCGCAAGCTCGACGCCTAGTCGCCGCTGCGGCGCGAACGGTCAGACTCCTTTGCCCCGCCGGTGCAGGGTGCTGAGTACGGTTTCGGCGGGGATGCCGCCGGCAACGGCGATGGCCAGGTAGGCGCGGGGTTCCCGCCAGCGCCGCCGGATCGCGCGACCGGCCCAGCGCAGGGCGGTCGTACGCTCGCCTGACGCTGCGTAGGCGAACGCGATCTGGCCGTAAACCCGCGCCGCGCCCTTGGGTGATTCCTCGACGATGTCGGGGTGCCGGTCGAGTATCCACTGCAGGGAGGCGATCTTTCTGATCCCAGGCCCGGTTGAAGTGAGACCCTGACGTCCACTGAACCTGCACAAGTGGTTGATCCACATGCACGATCGGGCTCAAGCGAGAAGCACGGAGAAGCACGTCCCAGTCCTCATTGTGGCTGCCAGGTATGCCCTCGTCGATCAGACCGAGGTCCCCGAGCAGGGCCTCGCGGCGGATGAGGAAGGTAGACGAGTGCAGCATCGACATCCGACTCGACCGGAGCTCTGCGTGCGTGATCCGGTTTGCTCCGGCAAGCCGCACGCTCCGCTTGCCCTCGAAGTCGACTTCGATGGAGCAGCTGACGAAGTTTGCCGACGGCTGGGCGAGCAGTGCATCGACCTGGTTCGCGATCTTGTTCGGACGCCAGGCATCATCGTCGTCGCAGAACGCGATGAGATCCGCCGTCGACGCCATGATCCCGGTGTTCCGGGCACCGGCGAGTCCGGCTTTGCGTGTATTGGTGAGAACCTTGATCCGCGGCGACGCCGGGAGTCGCTCGAGGGCGTTGGCATCGGCCTGGTCAAGGACCACGATCACCTGAAGGTCGCCGGCGTAGTCCTGCTCGAGCGCGCCGAGAACTGCGCGTCGAAGAAGCTCCGGGCGATTCCGAGTGGGGATGACCGCGCAAACCGAGGGCAGGCTCTCGGGTGGACTCGACGCTTCGATCGGCACAGCGTAGTGGAGGGTCACGTCCGTCATCTCGGTCGGGCGCGGTCGGTCAGCACCGGGTCAGGAGTAGCGGTGCGCGAGTGGCCAGGTCATTGCGCCCACCGTCCGGCGATCTGCGGTCGGCAGTCGGTCCTGCCACTCGATGTCAGGGCTGATGACGATCTCGCCGGTGTCGAACCGCATCGGGTTTCCGGAGAGCGTGTGGGTTCGTCGAAGGTTCACGGCGTGGTCCTGGATGGACAGTGTGCCGCTGTCCGGGAGACCCACGAACGCCAAGATCGAACTCACGGTCTGCTGCGGGTCCTCGACGAAATCCTCGTAGCGGACCCGGTGAACGGGCACGCCACGGGTCCTCAGGGTTTCGATGGCGGTGTTCTCGGCCATCCACATCACGGCGGTACGCGGCGGTGAGTACCTGCTCATGTATGCATCGCTGTCAGTCGAGGTCACGTCCGGCCGCTCGACGAATTTGCTCCACGAGTACGCCACCGCGCGAGGATCCCGTACGACGTGGACCACTCGGAGTTCGATCTCGGCCGAGTGCCGGAGGCAGTGGGCGAGTGAGGCGTGCTTGCTGGAGTCGACCAACCAGTGCGCCCCGCTAACTGCTTGGACTGCTCGGTAGAGGTGAACGTAGTAGAACAGGTATTCATCCAATCCGCGGCTCGACCGTGCCAGTAGCGCGGGTACCCGTCTGAGCCGGTCGACCTGATGCCGGAGCGTCTCTACCCGCTCGGTGTCGACCTGTGGCCAACCGCCGAAGGCGTCCTTGCCGACCTGCTGCCAGAATTCGCATTTGCTGAACGGGTCGCCACACCCGCACTTATCATCGTTGTGGAGGCTGCGGACCCAGCCGTGCACCGTCTCGCCGAGCGCTTGCATGCCGTCAATCTGACTGAGGAGTCGCTCGAGAAGCGTTGTGCCACTGCGCCCGAGCCCGCCCAAGTAGAGCACCTGGATTTCGGATTTTTCGGGCACGAGGACGATGGTAGGCGGGGGCTTGTCGAGGCCCCGGGCTTTGGGACCACATTCACTCGCCTGGCCTATCAAGTTGGTCCATTTGGCCTGACAAAACCACCCTGAAATCGCGTAAAATTGCGGCATGCCCGCACTGACCCCGACCGTTTCGGATGGTCCGGATCGGGTCCGGGTCGCCGGGGTAAAGGTCGATGCGCTGACCGAGAATCAAGTCGTCGAACAGGTTATTGCCTCCCTTCTGGTGGGACGTGGCGGGTGGATCGCCACCCCGAACGTCAACTTCCTCCGCCGGGCATCGAGCGACCTCGAGCTGGCGAGCCTGCTATCAGAAGCGACGTTGCGGGTCGCCGATGGCATGCCGCTGTCATGGGCCAGCCGGCTCGCGCGCGCTCCTCAGCTGCACCGCGTTACCGGCGCCTCGCTGGTGTACTCCTTGAGCTCGGCAGCCGCACGGTACGAGCGGTCGGTCTACATCCTTGGCGGGCCGCCGGGCGCCGCGGTCGAGGCCGCCGCCAACCTGCAAGCACATGCGCCGGGCCTGAGGATCGTCGGATCGGAAGCGCCTTGGCTGTCGGCAGACGTCACGGCTGAGGAGGTCGAGCCGATCGTCCAGCGGCTTGAAGCGGCCAAGCCGGACATCGTCTTCTGCGGATTCGGCTTCCCGAAGCAGGAGCGGCTCATCGCCGCGTGCCGTTCCCGGCTGCCGTCCACCTGGTTCCTCGGCTGCGGGGCGGCGGTGAACTTCGCCGCCGGGCACGAGCGCCGTGCGCCGCGATGGATGCAGCGCTCCGGTCTGGAATGGCTGCACCGGATGTCAACCGAGCCGCGTCGCCTGGCCGGACGTTATCTCGCCGACATTCCCTTCGCCGTTCGGCTGCTCCTCGTCAGTGGGGTGCGAAGCCGGTACGGCTGGACCTTGCCGGCGAGTGTCGCGCCCTTCCCTGACGAGATCGTGATCCCCTCGCAGCAGGGTGGCGGGTCTCACGGCATTCCGATTCAGCCGGTCCGCCAGCGTGCGACCCGTGCACGTTCTCTCGCGAGAACGGTCGCTACCGACGCGGTGCAGGGCGCATCGATGGATGAGACCTGAGCGATCGCGTTCAGCCCGAGCGGGCTCATCTCTATGCGGTTGCGCGCGGCGGTGCCGCGAACCTGATCGGTGTCGTCGTCACCTCAGGCCTGAATCTCGCCCTTGTCGTCGTGGTGACCCGCGGCCTAGATCGACGGGCGGCAGGTGCGGTATTCGCGCTGACGTCGCTGTACTTCCTGGTCGAGACGATGGTTCGGCTCGGGACCGATGTCGGTGTGGTGCATTTCGTCGCCGGCGACCGGGTCCACGACCGGCGGGCCGTGATCGACTCGATCTGGGCGTCGTTCATACCGATTGCGCCGACGATGGTCGTCGGCGCAATTGCGATCGGCGTGCTGACGCCATCGGTGGTCGACGCGCTCGGAGCGCGGCAGTCGCTGGCTCACCTGACCGCCGTTGCGCTTGCACTGGGCATCGCCGTTCTGGTCGGTGCGACCTACGATTTCATGACCGCGGTCACTCGAGGCCTCGGCCGATCGTCGCCAACGGTCGTGATCGAGCGTGTGCTCCGCCCGGTGCTTCAAACGGTCGGAGTGGTCGCGGCGATCGCTTCCGGAGGCGGCGCCTCCCTGGTGGTGGCGGCGTGGATCCTGCCGTACCTCGTGACCGGCCCGATCATGGCGGCATGGCTGCGAGCCCTGCTGGTTGCCGATGAAATACCACTGCGATCGACGGCTTGGCGTCTCCGCTTCCGGGAGATCTGGCGCTTCACGCTTCCGCGGTCGGCGACCGGAATACTCCAAATTCTGCTTCAGCGGTTGGACATCATCATCGTCGGCGCAATTCTCGGCAGCGCGTCGGCGGCCGTGTATACCGGCGCCACGAGGTTCGTTGTGGTGGGGCAGCTCGGCAACCAGGCCATTTCCTACGTGTTCCAGCCTCAACTCGCGGGCCTGCTGCGTCGTCAGCGACTGGACGAGGCCCGAGAGCTCTATCGAGTGTCGACCGCGTGGATTGTCGGCCTGAACGCGCCGCTGTACCTGACGGTGTGCGTCACCGCGCCGCTGTTGGTTCGCCTCCTCGGGCACAACTATCACAGCGGGCTGGGGGCGATGGAGGTCGTCACGGCGGCCAGCCTCGTCGGCTCATCGTGCGGGTTGGTCGACTTCGTCCTCATCACGGCCGGCCGCACATCCTGGAACCTGTGGAACACCACCCTCGCGCTTGGCATCAACCTTGCCGTGGATCTCACACTGATCGCGAGGTTCGGCATCATCGCCGCGGCGTGGGGTTGGGCTGCCGCGATTCTTATCAACAACCTGCTACCGCTGGTGCAGGTGCACCGAACACTCGGCTTCAGCCCGATATCGGGCACCTGGTGGCGAATGGTGATCTTGTCAGGGTTGGCGTTCGGCTTGATACCAGGGCTTGCACTCGCTATTGCGGGTGCCACGCTGCCGGCGATGCTGACTGCGCTGGCGGTGGCGCTGGTGTGCTATCTGGCGGTGATCTGGCGCTGGCGCGAACACCTGGCGCTGTCTCAGTTGTTGTCGGTGGGTCGGAAGTAGGGATCAGTCGCGAGGGCGCGGAATGCCGCGACGACGACCGGGTCGGTACCGAGCGCGTAGGCGTTGTTGATCCGGGCACCAGCGGGGTCGTAGTCGAAGTATGCGACTGCTTTGATCTGGCGACCCGCGGTCAAGGTGGTCTGAGCCTGCTCCAGCCATCGCGCACGCTCATCTGGTGGGTAGCTGCGCGGCACTCCGAACTCGCCGATCATCACCGGCTTTTGCTGCTGCTGCGCCCAATTGAGAAAGGGCCGGATCAGTCGGCCCAGTGGCTGGTAAGGCTGAGGACCGAAGACTGGACTTGGGTAGGCGTCCGTGCACACCCAGTCGACTTCGTTGGCCCCTGGGTAATAGGCCAGTGCGCGCCCGTCCGCGAACCCCGCCGCGGTGGGGCACCAGATCCAGGTCACGTTCGATACGCCAACGGAAGCGAAGACCTGTCTGACCCGGTCCCAGGCAGCGATGTAGTCCTGCGGTGAATGCACGACCCTGGCGAGATTGGGGCGGTCCATTTCCCACCGGAACTCGAGAAAGACCGGAGCGCGCAGTGAGGCGATCTCCTCGGCTTCGGCCTTGATCGTGCCGTCAACCGCCCCGCTCGCCATGGTTCGGGTGTCCGTCCCCGTCCAGGAGACGAGGAGATCTTCGCCGCGCTCGGCGAACTGGGTGGCCGAACTGGTGGGAAAAGGTGTCTCCCAGGGGAAGTAGACGTGTGCAAAGGCCAGCGGTCTGCATGCCTGCGCCGCGAGAGCATTGAAGGACTTCACGTAACCGTCCTGGGTCGCCGGACCGGCCAGCGCGAAGGCGCCGAGGTAGGCACCGTTGGTAGGAACGGCTGGAGGGCGTGCGGGCGCCCACGATACCCGGGGCTTCGGAGTCACGGTGCACGATGCGGTGCTGCGACCGGCGGAGTGGCCACTGCAGCCGACCAACGGGCCGAGAAGGCCACCGACGATCAGGAACCGGGCGACGGGTCGCCGCGCCCGCCGCACTACTCTCGCCAGCTCGGCTGCCACCCGAGCCATTCGCCGAGTTCGGCATCGTAGGGCGCGAAGTGAGCTTCAAGGCGGGCCCGAACATGGTCCGCCATCGGCGAGCGTGGCCTGGCGTTGTGTCGCTCGAAGTCGATGTCGGCGGACGGAGGGAGGCCGAGGAACTCGAGCGTCGCCGCGAAGGTCGGCTCGGGATCGGAGAAGAACCGATGGCTGTCGACGACGTGAATTCGCGAACGACCGAGGATCTTCTCCAGCCGGCGCAGTGCGTCGATGTACTGCCCGCGTGCCACATACGCCTGGTGCTGGTGGGCCTGGCTCTCATACGTCGGGTCGGCGCGCAGCGCCTCTTCTTCGCCTGCGGTGCGCAAGGGCTCGAGCTCGAGCGCCCGTTCGAAAGGCTCGGTCTCGTACCCGCGCGCGAGTTCGTGCGCATGGGCCGAGTTACGCCCGCTCGACCGGGTCGCGAATCAGCATGATGACGCGAACATCGGCCAGATCCGCACTGAATCGATCGGCCGCAAGCGGATGGAAGCCGTAGTACGGACTCGACTCGTAGACGATGGGATCGACTCCGAGCCGGCGCGCAGCGGCTGACACGGCGACCCGCGACGGGAAGTGCGCGCGATACCAGCCCAACCCCTGCGCGTAGTTCATATCGAAGTAGTGCACTCCTTTGTGCATCACGGGTTTGAAAGCACCGGGATGCTGCGTCAGGGCCCGGTACATCGACGTGGTTCCGCACCGCTGTCCGCCAACGATCAACACGTTCGGCAGGGCCCGAAATCGACTGGTTGCGCGGCCGTAACCATGCACGACAACGGTTTGCGCATAGCGTTTCAACGGTACGGGCAACGCCGACTGTCGGTTCGGGCTCACTGGCGCACCCCCCGCTTTGCCCGAATCGTGTCCAATGCAGCGGGCAGAAGCCAGGTCCGCGTGGGGTGCAGCCTCGACCCCGCGCCGGCCTGATCGTCAACGTCGTAGCGCACCGCAAGTGCCAGCAAATGCAACGCCGCGACGGATGGAGATGCCGCCTCAGCCACGACGGCCCGCGCGGCGGCCAATGGCGCCATCCGGCGAATGATCAGAAGCTCCTGCAGCCGATAGTGAGTGAGGTCCGATCCGACCGGCGCATCTGTGCGAAAGCGTTCCCAATCCCAGACCAGCAGGCCGGCCTCCGTCCGCCACATGTTCCACGGCGACCAGTCGCCGTGGCTTGCACCGAAGGTGACGTCGATGTTGCCTGCGCAGTCCGTGACGGCGTCGAGCGCGGCGCGAAGTGGATCGCGGCGATCGGCGTCGGCAACACCTTCTGCGCCTTCACGGAGCCCCATCCAGAAGCTCGACGCGGCGAGCGGAGTGGTCTCAACGGTCGCGGTTGCAACAAGCTCAGCGCTCGCCTGGGCAAGGTCGCTGGCGCTGGGCAGGCGACCGCGGGACCAGGTCGGAAGTGGGCTCAACACGAGAGATCCGCGGCCGGCGAAGTCCGAGTTGTCGATCACCGTGGGCGTGATGAGCAGCCGGGAGTCCGCGCCGGCGAGCTGCCTCAGCGCGCGCGCTTCATTCGCGATCAACCCCACGCTGAGGTCGGATTGCGCGACCTTGGCAAACCCGATCGGGTAGCGACCTCGGACGGTCAGGGCTTGAACGATGGCCTTGCGGTTGGCCCGAGCAGGAGTCAGGTGGATCGCCGCCGTCACGGGCTGACCAAGGACCCGGGTGAGGTGGCCATCGATCCCCGACGAGTAGGTATCTCCGGGCGCGATCACGGCGATGTCGGGTCTGAGCAACGCAGACCCGGGCAGTCCGGCGGCCGCGACGAGGCACCGATATCCGAGTCTCGCCCGAGCGTTGAGCCGGCCGCCGTAGGCGCGAAGCGCGGCCCTTGCGGTCGCGGGCGAGCCAGCGGGCACGAGCAGCCGAGGTCGAGACGGCGAAGGGATGATCGCGAACGATCTCTCCGAGTGCTGCCCTCCGCCGGCCGGTGACGACGCGATGTCGCAATCCGGATACAGGCCGGCCAGAACAGAGCGGGCATAGGTCAGCCGGTCCCCCGAATCCGGCGATCTCACCGAAGGCCGCCGGCAACCAAGGGGCTGAGCTCGCGCGGAGCGGGCTGAGGCTTCGGTCGCACAACGACCGCCTGCGGAACGGCGATGCTGCGCCAGGCCAAGGAAATGGAGATCAGGGTGATGCCGGCGGCGGAAGGCAGGTTGTTGTAGAAGTAGCTGTAGAACAACACCAGGATGATGATCAGACGCGCGGCCTGAACCGCGGTTGGACTTCGATCTCTTCGCAGGGCCAAGAACGCAGCGAGGAAGAGACTCCAGCCCGGACCAACTCCGATGAGCCCGTTGCTGAACGCGACCTGCCAGAACTCCCCCGTGCTACCGATGCCTACGTTGCCGCAGTTGAGGCAGTTGGCGGTGGGTCCGATGGCGATCGATTGGCCGCTCCCGATCGTCTTTCGGGGCCCGCCCCAGCCCAGGATCGGGGACTCCAGAGCACCGTGCCAGGCGGCGGCGTCCGCGAATGCCCGCACCTCATTGCTTCCGCCGTGGCTCTCGCGCTGGGTGATGACGCCATGCAACGGTGTCAACAGGAAGGCCAACACCGCGACCGGAAGAAGGAGCAGCGCGCTGATCAAGGCACGCGTGTCGCCTTGAGCGGCCAGCCGCCAGACCAGATACGCGACCGAGATGAGAAGCCCGAACCACATACCGCGGTTGAGGGAGTAGACGATCGGCACTAGTGCGACCGCGAGCGTGACACCGAGGGCAAGCCGACGCCAACCCGATGCCGGGCGCCACATGTACACGCAGAACCACACCAACAGGATGGACAGCAGGTTGCCCCAGGTGTTGGTGTAGCCCCAGGGAGCCGCCGGCCGCGGCGCGGAGTAGCCAAGCACGGTCTGCACCTGTGCGGCGGCAGGATGGACGAGCGACTGTACGTAGGTGTTCGAGATGATCCCGTGCGGCAGGACTGCTTCAACCGGAGACGTGAAGGAGAACGACGGTGCTGCGAGCGCGAGATAGCCACCGGCCACGGTCGCGAAGAACAGGACGCACATCCAGCGCATGATCTTGCGCTGCGGAACCTGACTGGTCGGGAGGTTGAGCACATACAACGCGATGATCGTCACGGCGCCGAGTTCGAAGAAGCGGAACATCACCCCAAAGGCCCGGCCCGACTGCGATCCAGGAACCGTGTGCGGGGCCCCGAAGGGGAGCATCACCAGGCTCAGCACGGTCCAGATCAAGAAGAGCATCCACAGGCCGAAACCGGGGGGAGGAGGAGCGGTCGCCACCGGCGAAGCTGCCAGGCCATCGGAATCGCGAACAATACGAAGGTGAACTCTCCGGCGCCGATGACCCACCACAGCGGGTAGAAGCAAAGCAGGGCCCACAGCGGCCAACCGGCCTGCAGGCGCAGTCGCGAAGCCATCGGTCGTTCGCTGCCGTTACCTAGTGGGCTTGATGCGGCTGGCCAGCAGACGACGCCGGGGCGACCTGCTCGGGCGCGGCGGTCGCGGCGGACACAGTGCCTCCGCCCAATCGGTCAGCGGACTCGTTCCACGACGGCACCGGGACGAAGTTCGATCGAACGACAGGCCCGACCGGAGACGCCGAAGCCGCTGCACCCACCGAACTCGAACGGCGTCGCTTCATCGTGCGCCGCCAGATGAAGGCGCCCACGACCCTGCTCGAGGTGACCTCAACCTGCTCCACCACGTCGGCGAGCTGTGCGCGGGTGGTGACACCGGGTTCGACGACGACCACCGTTGCCAGGCTCATCGACGCGAGTATGTAGGGCTCCGAGCCGAAGGCACTATCGCGGCCGACCAGAATCACGTAGCGGGAGCGGGTCAGCGCGGCCTGGACCTCGTGCATGAGCGCGGACACGTCGTCAAGGGGGGCGCCGGCCTGGCGGGGCCGCATCGTCCCCAGCTGCCCGGACCGCGCGGCGGCGAGCTGGTTTCCGACGCTGCTGTCGCGCTGCGGGTTCGCGCGTCCGATGACCCGGGTGAGAGCGGCGGGTTCGTCGTCGGGCGCGGCGGCGAGCCGGCGCGGATCGTCGAGCATCGAGACGCTCGAGGCGGTCTCTTCCACGGGTGCGTAGCTCTCGCCGAGCGTCACGATCTCGGTGCTGCTGCCGAAGCGGCCGAGTTCGTCGGCGAGGCGGCTGGCGAATCCTTCGTCCGCCAACGCCGGGGACAGTTGTGCGACGTACACCGGACCACCTTGGGCGCCGAGGGCTGCGCCGATTGCCGCGGCAACCCGCTGTTCGGCCCGGACTCTCGATCGCTCGGTGAGTGCCGTAGACCTGCGGCGAAGCAAGCCACCGCGGGTGGTCGGCATTTCCGCGATGACCGGGAGACCGACCCGGCCGAGGTCGTCCGCGGACCGCACTGATCGGTCGCTGGCCTCGCGCGCCGTGGCTGCCGTCACGCCGCCCAGAAGGCCGAGAACGATGCCCGCCAGAATCACGATGTAGCGCAGTCGATCCGGCGCGGCGCCGCCGCCAGTTGCCGGGGACGCGAGGGTGCCGGCCTCCAAGGACGCGCCGCGGAGCGTACCCAGAGTGGTGCTGAGGGCGAGGCTGACGGTCAGCGCCTGGCTCTTTTTCAGCTCGGCCTGGTGGTGGGCGGCGGAGTTCGGTGGGGTGGAGTTCGCCGTTGCCGCTTCCTGTACGACGGCCTGCCGCTCCGCGTTGAGCTGAGCGTTCACCGCGTTGACCTGGGTGGCCTGGTACGCCTTCGCGATGTTCGAGCGGTCCTCGAGATAGCCCTGCGCGAACGCGTTCGCGCCGGCGGTCGCGACCTGAGCCGAGTGCGCCGCGAACGCGATTCTCAGAATCGTGGTGTTCGGGGGAACGGTCACTGTGACGCGCCCAACGAGCACGCCCGGCGCGGTCGAGGTCTTCATCAACCGTTGCGCGATGTCCGCGACCGGGAGCGTGGTGACGAGCTGGCTCTGCGTGTCCATATTGATGATGCCGTTGGTCCGCGCGCCGGTCTGGGTGGCGACCTGGTCGGTCAGATTGGCCGTGACCTGGACCCGGGCGGTCGCGGTGTAGGTCGGACGAACCAAGCGAGCGCCGGCCACGCCCGCCAGGGTGCCGAGCACGACCAACAGCGCGATCAGCGCGCGGTGCCTGCGCAGGGGCCGCAGGTAGTGACTGAGGTCATGCGCGACCACCGGGGCAGCTATGTCGTTCATGGTGTCGAGCGCCTCACTCCGTCGTCCCCGCAGTTCGGATCAGAGTAACCGGCGCTTCGTCCGTTGGCGGCCAATTGTCGAGCTTAACGGGCAATTAGGGCTGTTCGGGCGTAGCCGTCTGCGCCGTATGGGTGATCCGACAGACAGCAAGCGGGTGAGCCTTAAGCCACCCGAATGTGCGGTCGAACTAGTCACTACAGGTAGTGCAGAGCCGAGCAGTGAGGGTAACGATGGCCAGCAGGGGCCGGCACGCGAAGCAACGAGTGCCAAAGGCGCGGGGCAACCACGGCGCGGCTCGGCGGCTGAACCTCGGTGTGCTTGCGCTCATCTCCTGCCTCGCTGTGTTCACCGTTGGATCCCCGTTCGCGATGGCAAAGGTGCTGTCGGCCCCACACTCGGCGCACAAGGTCTCGGCCAGCGTCGCGCATCGGGCCGAGCACCATCGGCGGATTATTCGCATGGTGCACCAGAACAGGATTACCAGGGATATATCGGACAGTTACACCTCCGCCGCGGCCCCGAACGCGCGGCACGGACACGTGCACCGGCTGTTGGCGACCGACATGCGGCACCACCGCAAGGTCGCGTTCGTCAAGTTCAGGGTGCGAGGCCTGCCCAGCACCGCGTCCGTCACTCGCGTGACGGTCTCCTTCACCCGAGATCGCCACCGCCTCCCCAGCACCCGGTTGGTGTTGCACAGGGTGAATCCACGGTCCTGGAACCAGCGCACGCTCGTCGAGCGGCGCGCCCCTCGGATGGGCCCCCAGCTCGCCGCGGGATATGCGCGGCCGGGGGACAAAAACGTACGATTCACTCTTTCCCACGGTATTACCGGTAACGGTTTGTACGGTTTCGCGCTGAGTGCGCAAACCCGCAACCGGGTTGTCCGATTTCAGTCACGCGAGGACGCTCACGCACCAGTTCTGACTGTTTCATACGTATACCCGGTGGTTGTCGGAACGGGCGGCGGTCCGTTGCCGACCCCGACCACCGACACCGACCTCGCCGAGCCCGACTCCGACCCCACCTCGCCGAGCCCGACACCGTCGCCGACCGGGTCGCCGACTCCTTGGATCCCCACGCCGACCACCCGACCTCGCCGAGCCCGACGCCGACCCCGACACGACCCCGACCTCGCCGAGCCCGACCCCGACCCCGACCTCGCCGAGCCCGACACCGTCGCCGCCCGGGTCGCCGACTCCTTCGGATTCCCCGACGCCCACGCCGACCCCCACCTCCACGTCCCCCATCACCGACTCCCACTCCGTCGACTCCGACCCCGACGCCGACCCCGACGTCCCCGAGCCCGACGCCGACGCCGACGCCGACCCCGACGCCCGACGCCAACCCCGACGCTCCGACCCCGACGCCGACGCCAACCCCGACGCCGACGCCGACGCCGACGCCAACCCCGACGCCCGACGCCCGACGCCGACCCCGACCCGCCGACCCCGACGCCGACGCCAACCCCGACGCCCAGCCCGACGGCGACCCCCACCCCCACCCCGACTCCGGCGCCCACGCCTACGCAGAGCGGTAAGACCTGCACGTTGTCCTCGATGCTGGTCCCAAGTTGCGGCGTGCTGTTCGGCGGCATCTTCAACCGCTGGGGCGGCGGCGACATCATGAGCGAGTACAACGATGCCGGAGCGGGACAGGCGTTCATCTCGTGCTGGATCACGACTATCGCCGGCCGGGGCAGGTCCTTTCGCCGTCCGACATCGAGCTGGCGAAGACGCCGGGAGCGCTTCTTCAACTGAACTGGAAGCCCGCCAATGTCTGGGCAGACGCGAACGGCGGCAACGCCACCGTCAACGCTCAAATCGATGCGATGGCCAACAGCATCAAGTCGTTGGGCTCGACGAAGATCTTCCTCACGCTGTTCCATGAGCCGGAGAACGACGTCAGCGGCGGGGCCAGCGGCTGCTCGAAGCCGATCTACAAGGGCAGCGCCGGCACACCGGCCGACTACCGCGCCATGTGGGCCAACGTCGAGGCGCGCTTCAACGCGCTCGGTGTGACCAATGTGGTGTGGGTGATGAACTACATGAACTACCCGACCTGGGACTGCATGGTCGACGATCTTCTGGCCCGGAAACAGCCTGGTGGACTGGGTGCTCTTCGAGTCCTACTCCTACGGCAACTCCTCGACCTTCACCGCCTCGACGTCGCACTTCTACAACCTGCTCACCTCGGAGTCGGACTCGACCCACGACTACCTGTCGAAGCCGTGGGGGATCGGCGAATTCGGTACAAATGCGACCGTGGCATCAGTTCATGACACCTACTTCACCGGTATCAAGGCAGACCTCGACAGCAACGAGTATCCGAACCTCAAGCTGCTCTCGGTGTACGACAGCACCGGCCCGCAAGGTGACTTCGAGGTCGCCTACAACAACTCCGGGCAGCCCGACCCCGCGAACCGCCTTCGTCAGCTCGGCCAAGGACCCGTCGGTCACGGATGGCGACGCCGCCGCCTCGTGATCACGCCCGGACTTGATCGTCCAATCGGGTGATTCACCTCCGAGTTCTGGAAACCCACCTCGCGCTGTCTGGTCCGTTGTTATCGTCGGTCCACCGCTGACGCAGCCGCGCGTTGGTGGTGAGTCGCTGGCCCACGGCGAACGAGGTGACATCGTATGCGCATCCGCCTAACCGGACGTTCGGGGACGGCTGCATCCGCGCATCGATCAACGCCCGGTCGCAATGGGGGGCTGATCGCGCGTGGGTGCGGTCGAGGGCGGGTACCGTGGGTTGGAAAGGCAGCGAGATGATCAGAAGTCGCGTCGCATCCTTGTGTGTGTTCGCGTTGGCGTTCGGCGGAATAGTAGGGCTCGCGGCTCCCGCCCAAGCGGTTCAGGCGGCACAGTCAACTGTCGTCAATGCCGTCCCCGCCACCACTACGCCGGACGTCAACAACGGCGCCGTCATGGCGATCGCCCAGGTCGGCGGCCAGATGCTCGCTGGTGGCTCGTTCACTTCGGTGAGCCCGCACGCGACTCCGGGCACGGTCTACAGCCTCAATTACCTCTTCGCGTTCAACGCCTCGACGGGGGCGCTCGCCACGCGTTCCCGCCCGTGGTCAACGGTGAGGTCGACGCGATCTCGGGGCCGGCCGCCAACGGCGTCACGTCGGCGGCCTTCACGTCCGGGGTGAGGAGCGCGTCGCGCTCGCCTCAACCCCAGCACCGGCGCGCGCGTCACCACCTTCAGCCCGTCACTGAACGCAATCATGCGACTGGCCCTGGCCAACAGCCGGCTGTTTGTGGCCGGCACTTCACGGCTCCGACGACGGTCTCGTCGATCAACCCGAGCACCGGCGCGCTCACCACTACGTCGGTCTTTCCTCACCGGACACCACAACTAGGGACGCGTGCGTCCCGACTCAACGTCATGCGCGTCGCCGCGTCGGGGTCAAGCGATGGATATCGACCCAGCCGGCACCCAGATGATCATCGTCGGCAACTTCACCGGTGTCGGCCCGCCGGCGGCACCTCGCTGCCGCGTGACCAGATCGCCAACATCATCCTCGGCTCCACTTCGGCGACCGTCGACCCGAACTGGAAGACCAACGCCTACACCGCCGCTGCTTCAGCTCGGCGTTCGACTCGTACGTGCGCGATGTCCGGTGGTCCCCGGACGGCTCGTACTTCGTGGTCGCGGCGACGGGCGGTATGGCCGAACACGACGGGACCTCGTCCTGTGACGCCGCAGCCGCTTCGAAACCCCTGGCCAGGGCGCGGACGTGCGCCGACCTGGATCGACTTCACCGGCCACGACTCGCTGTACTCGGTCGCCGTCACCGGACGCGGTCTACGTCGGTGGCCACCAGCGCTGGCTGAACAACCCGTACGGCGTCGACACGCGGCGCGGGCGCGGTGCCCCGTCCGGGTCTCGCAGCGCTGACCCGGCCAACGGCGTGCCGCTCGCCTGGAACCCGGGCCGGAACCCGCGCGGCCACGGCGCCGACTGTCTAGCCACCCCGCCGGAATCTGGGTCGGCAGCGACACCGACTACATCGGCAACTACGCATACCTGCGCCAGAAGATCGCCTTCTTCCCCTTCGCCGGTGGCGCGACGCTGCCGTCAGACGCGACGCCGACCCTGCCGGGCCGGGTCTACACGGCCGGTGCACTACCCGACGCCGGGTAGCACGAATGTGCTCTACCGCGTCGACGCCGGTGGCCCGACGATTCCGTCGATGGACGGTGGCCCCGACTGGCAGGGCGACACTTCCGACCCGTCGCCGTACCGCAACTCGGGCAGCAACGCCGCGGCTGGTCCCCGATCACCAACGTCGACGGCACCGTGCCGGCCTCACGCCGCCTGCGATCTTCGACACCGAGCGCTGGGACCCGGGCAACAATGTCGGCGTCAACGGCAGACCTGCGACTGGACCTTCCCGGTTCCCGCCGGCGACGTGGTCGACGTACGGCTGTACTTCGCCAACCGCTATAGCTGTACGAGCCAGTCGGCCAGCGGGTCTTCAACGTCACGTCGACGGCCAGTCGTTCCTTAACAACTTCGACATCGTTGCGACTGCCGGCGACCAGACCGGGACCATGAAGGACATAGACGCTCACCAGCGACGGCGAGGTCACGATCGAGTTCTCCCACGTCGTGGAGAACCCGCTCATCGACGGCATCGAGATCGTCAAGCAGTCCGGCCCGACCAACTTCACCAACCCGGTTCCGATCTACCGGGTCCACGCGGGTGGCGGCGAGATCGACGCGACCGACGGCCAGCCTGCGAACTGGCTCGAGGACGACTCCGACACCGTCGGCACCGGCGGCCCGCTGCGTTCCGGTGGCAACGTGGCCAACTGGGGCCAGCCATGGGGCGGCACGGTCGGCTCGACGGTTCCGTCGTACGTGCCCGCGGACATCTTCTCGACCGAACGCTGGGCGCCGCAGACCTACAGCTTCCCGGTGGCGTCGGGCACACCTGTGACCGTCAACCTGTTCATGGCCAACAACTGCGGTTGTACGGCCAGCCCAGGTCAGCGGATCTTCAACGTGGCGATCGACGGCAATCCCGTGCTGTCCAACTACGACATCGTGAACGACGTCGGAAACCTGGTCGGCGAGATGAAGTCGTTCAACGTCACGGCGCCGGCCAGTGGCATGGTCACGGTGGCGTACACCAACGGCCCGGCCGACAACGCCGTCGTCAACGGCCTCGAGGTGGATCAGGACGGGGCGACCCCGATCCTGCCGAGCACCAACGTTGACCGGTTCAGCTACCGGCACTTCGACGGCACCACTGCGGGCTCCGAGCAGAACCTGTCGACCGGCATCTCGTGGGGCTCGATCCGCGGCGCGTTCACGGTCAACGGCGAGCTCGTCTACGGCAAGACGGACGGCAACCTCTACGAGCGCACGTTCAACGGTTCGACGTTCGGTTCCGAGGTCTTGCTCGACCCCTGGGCGGACCCATACTGGGAGAACATCAGCACGGGCTCCGGTCAGAACTACCTCGGCGCAGAGTCGACCTTCGGGGCCGAGATCCCGTCCGTGACCTCGATGTTCTTCACCAGCGGGCGGATCTACTACACGCTGGCCGGTAACCCGACGATGTTCTGGCGCTGGTTCGAGCCGGACGACGGCATCGTCGGATCGGACGAGTTCAGCGTGAACGACGGCAACAACTGGTCCGATACAGCCGGCGCGTTCCTGTCGGGCAGCACGCTCTACTTCGCCGACCGTGGAACCGGCGAGCTGTACTCGATCGGCTGGAACGGCACGCAGGCGACCGGCTCCTCGAGCGTGGCGGACGCGTCGCAGGACTGGGCGAGTCGCGGGATCTTCATGCTCGCGGATGCGACCAACCCGAACAAGCCACCGGTTGCGGCTTTCACTCCGTCGTGCTCATCGACGAGCAACGCGTGCACCTTCGACGCGACCGCATCGATCGACCCGGATGGCAACATCACCGACTACGCCTGGGACTTCGGCGACGGTTCGTCGGAGCACCACACCGATGGCACGCCGTTCTCGCACACCTTCCCGAACCCGGGCAAGTACACGGTGACCCTGACCGTCACGGACAACGACGGGGCGACGGACACCCAGACCGAGAACGTCACGGCTGGCGAGACGGCGCCGGTTCCGACCTTCGTCAGTGCAACGACGGCGTGCGGCCCGGGCACCGGGACGTGCGGCAGCAACTCGACCACGGTGGTCGGCGTGCCATCCGGTACGGCGAGGGGTGACGCGCTGCTGATGTTCGTCACCTGGCCGACCAGCTCGACGGTCAGCGCATCCGTACCGACCGGCTGGACTCTGCTCGCGAAGGACGCGAACAGCCCGCTCGAGTCGGACGTCTACTACCGGACCGCGACACCGAGCGACATCGGCTCGACGTGGACGGTGACGTTCAGCGGCAAGACGAAGAACTCCGTGACGCTGGCCGACTACACGGGTGCGGACTCGCACACCATCGAGGCCTTCGCCAAGGCGACCGACTCCAGCACGGCGTCTCACACGACGCCGACGACCTCCGTGGTCAATGACGGAAGCCTTGCGGTGTCCTTCTGGGCGGACAAGTCCTCGACCACGACGGCCTGGGCCCCGCCGGGTTCGGTCACAGCGGATGCGACGTCGTTCGACACGGGCAACGCCTATGTGACGTCGCTTCTCGCCCATTCCGGATCCACGGTCAACAGTGGTCCGTACGGCGGCCTCCTGGCCAAGTCGAGCCCGGGTACGAGCGGCAAGGGCGTGGAGTGGACGATCATCCTCGCGCCGCTGGGCACGACCAACGCGCCGCCGGTCGCGGCGTTCACGTCCAGCTGCGACACGACCCTCACCTGCTCGCTCGACGGCTCCGGCTCGTATGACCCGGACGGAACCGTCAGCACGTGGGCGTGGGACTTCGGGGACGGGAACTCCCAGGCCGCAAGTGGGTCGCCGACGACGTCGTACCAGTACGCCGTGCCGGGGACGTACAACGTGACGCTGACGGTCACGGACAACAACAACGCGACGACCTCGGTGACGCATGCGGTAACGGTCTCCGGCCCGGTGCAGAACATCGGGTTCGGCGGCACGAACGCCGCCGACGGCACCACGTCCGCTCCCACGGTGCTGGTGCCGGGCGCCGCCGCGGCGGGCGACACGTTGTTGATGTTCGTGTCCTACGCATCGACGACCATCACGGCGACGACACCGACCGGCTGGATCAAGGCCGCGAGCCAGTCGGCGAGCAACCTCTCGACCATCGTGTACGAGAAGACGGCGACGGCGGGGGACCTCGGGTCGAGCCCATCGGTGACACTGTCCGGCTCGGTCAAGGCGAGTATCACAATCGCTGACTACTCGAACACGGCGGCCTCGCCGATCGAGACCAGCGCGTCAGCGACGTCGACCGGTTTCTCGCACGCCGCGCCCGCGGTGTCGGGGCTGGCGAGCGGAAGCTGGGTGGTGTCGTACTGGACCGACAAGTCCTCGACCACCACTGCGTGGACGCTGCCAGGTGCTGTGACCAAGCGGGGGCTGCCGGTCTACGGCTCCGGCAACGGGGCGATCAGCGCGGCGATCGGTGACTCGAATGGAGCAGTGAGCGGCAGTACCCTGGTCAGACGGCGATGACGAACGTGTCGAGCGGCTCGGCGGTTCAGTGGACCGTCGCGCTCGCACCCTCGTCCTGATCGGGACTAAGTAGCCGCCGGCAGGGGGACTGCATCTAGGGAGTGGTGATGCGCGGGAGCCTCGTACCGCGTTCCCGCGCATTCACCGTTCACCTGCCGTTCATCGCCGGTCTCGCGGTGGTTGCGGCGGTGGGCTCCGCCGCCCTCTCGGCGCTACCCGCGGCGGCGGTGCAAGCGAGCCAGGCGACCCTGGTCAGCCCGGTGCCGGCACCACAGACGCCGGACGTCAACGACGGCAGAGTAAACGCAATTGCGCAGGTAGGCGACGAGATCATCCTCGGCGGGACCTTCACCTCGGTGAGTCCCGCCGGGGATCTCAGCACTACCTACCCGCTCGCAAACACCCTGGCGTTCGACGCGACGACCGGGGATCTGGACACGACCGGCTACCTCCCGAGCGTCAACGGCGAGGTCGACACGGCCATCGCCGGGCCGGCACCCGACGAGGTCTATCTCGGCGGGAAGTTCACGACCGTCGACGGCCGGCCGATGGCGGTCGCGCTGGTCAGCACGAGGACCGGGCAGCTGGTCCCGACCTGGCATCCGTCGGCCCTCAACGGTTCGGTCAGCCGGCTCGTGCTCGCCGGCGGCCACCTCTTCGTCGCCGGGACCTTCACCAAGGCCGGGGCTGATCGGCACGGCGGGCTGGTGGCGCTTGACCCGGCGACCGGACATGCAACGTCCTACGTGAACTTCTCGTTCACCGGGCACCACAACTACGGCTCTCAGTGCGATCCCGACACGAGCAAGTGTGCGACCGGGCGAGTCGGCGTCAAAGCGATCGACGTGAACCCAGCCGGCACCCACCTGGTGGTCATCGGCGACTTCACCGAGGTCGCCGGCTTCAGCCGCGACCAGATCGCGATGCTCAACCTCGGCACGCCCTCCGCAACCGTCGATGCGAGCTGGGCGACCCTCGCTTATACGAGCCCCTGCCTCGCGCACTCGTTCGACAGCTACGTCCGCGACGTGCAGTTCTCACCGGACGGCGGGTACTTCGTCGTGACCGCGACTGGTGGGATCGGCACCAATCGTGACGGGACGAAGTCGTCGTGCGACGCGGCCGCGCGCTACGAGACGAACGCCAGCGGCGCGAACGTCCGGCCGACCTGGATCGACTACACCGGCGAGGACTCGCTCTGGACGGTCGCCCTGACCGGCACGGCGATCTACGTCGGTGGGCATGAGCGCTGGCTGAACAACTCCCTCGGCCAGAACCAGGCGGGCCCTGGCGCGGTGCCTCGCCCCGGTATCGCGGCGTTGAGCCCGAGCAACGGGCTGCCGCTGAGCTGGAACCCAGGGCGTGAGCCGCGCGGTGCCGGGTGCTTCGCGCTGCTCGCCACACCTGCGGGACTCTGGATCGGCAGCGACACCGACTACATCGGTAATCGGACCTATCTTCGCGAACGCGTAGCCTTCTTCCCGCTCGCCGGCGGGGTGGCCGTGCCGGACGCGTCGACTGCGCCACTGCCCGGCCGGGTCTATCTGGCCGGAACTGCCTCGACGTACACCGCAGATCCGGATCGGTTGATCTACCGGGAGTTCAACGGTGTCACCCTCGGGGCCGAGGAGCCGGTGTCGAGCGGCCTGCCATTGGGCTCCGTCGACGGCGCGTTCACCGTTGACGGCGAAGTGATCTACGGCAAGCCGGACGGGAGTCTGTACGAGCGCAGCTTCGACGGCAGTACCTTCGGTGACGAGGTCCAGCTCGATCCATACGACGATCCGCTCTGGGACGATGTGCAGACCGGGTCCGGTCAGACCTACCAAGGACAGCCGTCCACGTTCGCGGCTGAGATCCCGTCTGTCACGTCCATGTTCTTCAGGGACGGTCGTCTCTTCTACACACTCGCCGGCAAGAGCGCCATGCATTGGCGCTGGTTCGAGCCCGAGTCGGGCATCGTCGGCGCCGACGAGTTCACCGTCTCAGGCACCAACAACTGGTCCGATGTTGCCGGTGCGTTCCTCGCCAGCGGAAAGTTGTACTACGCGAGCCGCGCGAATGGGGAGCTCTGGGCGGTTCCTTGGTCGGGCCTGAAGCCCGCAGGCGTCCCGACGTTGGTCGATGCGGCGACGGACTGGGCAAGCCGAGGGCTGCTCCTGCTGGCACAGTCGGATGCGCCGGTGGCAACGCCGACCG
Organism: uncultured Actinomycetota bacterium; assembly: GCA_963770565.1. Classification (GTDB taxonomy): domain Bacteria; phylum Actinomycetota; class Actinomycetes; order JAFAQI01; family JAFAQI01; genus DATAUK01. Next base: position 368,075 of record CAVYQE010000002.1, on the reverse strand, counting down.
CGGAGTTCACCGCCACCTGCAATGGGATCGCGACGTGCTCGTTCGACGCGATGCCGTATCTGGACCCCGACGGCGGAGTGGTCCGCTACGGGTGGGACTTCGGCGACGGCACCGCGCAAGCGCTTTCACCCTTCTCCTCGACCACCCATACCTACACCACCGATGGCACTCACAAGGCGACGTTGACCGTAGAGGTCACGGCCGGGGCGAGCGCGACCACGAGCCAGACGATCGAGATCGCGCGGCCGATCGAGAAGGTCGCCTTCGTCGGCGCCTCGAAGGTCACGTCGACCGGCACCAAGGCGCGGATCAAGGTGCCCGTGACCATTAAGCCGGGCGAGGCCTTGCTGATGTTCGACTCGTTCGCATCGAACAAGAAAGTGATCCGCCCGAGCGGCTGGACGATGATCCGTGAGACGAAGCAACACGCGCTCACCACGGTCGTCTACGAGCGGGTGGCCACCGCATCCGATGCCGGCCGCGTGGTGACCGTCCGCTACGCGCAGCGGGTCCACTCGAGCCTGGTCCTGGCCGGCTACCGCAACACTTCGGTGCATCCGATCGAGATGTCCGCAGTGTCGACCGGGTTGGCGTCGAGGCGCCATCGTGCACCGAGCTTGCACCGACTGACGACGGGCACCTGGGTGGTCGGCCTGTGGTCGACCGTCGGGTCGAGACCAGCCTCGTGGGTCACGCCGAAGGGCCTCAAGCGCCGCGTCGGCATCCACAGCGCCCGACGTCCGGCGGTCGGGATCCTGCTCGCCGACACCGGCAAGCCCTGCGCCGGGACCTGCGTGCTCGGGTCGGCGTGGTCGAAACGAAGGAGCACGGCAGCGGCGCAGTGGGCGATCGCTCTCGCGCCCGCGCTGGGGTGAGCTCGCCGCCCTGACGAACGGCACCGGTCGGGTGTGTCCGCCCCGCCGAGTAGCGTGGGAATCGGCCCCGGCGAACGCCGATCGGGCCTTTCAGTGGTGCGCGCTCGGAGACTGATGACCAGCACGACGACTCTCAGCGGGGTCCTCCGGACCCTTGAGGACGACCCCGCGATCGCACGCGCCATCGAGGTCGTCGATACCTCGCTGCTCGACATCACCGCACCCGCGGGCCTGATGCCGTTCGTGATTGCCGCGCTGGCCGGCGCCGGACGACCGGTGCTGGCGGTCACTGCGACCGAGCGGCAGGGACAGAACCTGACGACTGCGCTGCGGTCGCTTCTGCCCGCCGAGACGGTCGTGGAGTACCCGGCGTGGGAGACGTTGCCGCACGAACGGCTCTCGCCCCGGGCGGACACGGTCGGGCGCCGGCTCGCGGTGCTTCGCCGGTTGCACCACCCGAGCGCGGACGATCCGAGCACCGGGCCGGTCAGCGTGGTCGTCGCTCCGGTCCGGAGCCTGCTCCAGCCGCAGCCGCCCGGCCTCGGCGACCTCGAGCCGGTCGCCCTCAGGGTCGGCACCGACGCCGATTTCGAGGCGGTCATCCGGGCGCTGTCCGCGATCGCCTACACCCGGGTCGACCTGGTGGAACGGCGCGGTGAGTTCGCGGTCCGCGGCGGCATCCTCGACGTGTTCCCGCCGACCGAGGACCACCCGGTCCGGGTCGAGTTCTGGGGCGACACGGTCGAGGAGATCCGCTACTTCGCGGTGGCCGACCAGCGTTCGCTCGGCGTCGCCGAGCACGGGTTGTGGGCTCCACCCTGTCGCGAGCTGCTGCTGACCGAGCCGGTTCGCGAGCGGGCCCGGGAGCTCGCGGTCCGGCATCCGGAGCTCGCGGAGATGCTCGACAAGCTGGCCGCCGGAATCCCGGTCGAGGGCATGGAGGCACTCGCGCCGGTGTTGCTCGACCACCTCGTGCTGCTCGTCGACGAGTTGCCCGCGGGCACTCACGTCGTCGTGTGTGACTCGGAGCGGGTCCGGTCGAGGGCCACCGACCTGGTGTCCACCAGCCGGGAGTTCCTCGCGGCGTCCTGGGCGGCGGCCGCCGGAGGCGGGCAGGCCCCGATCGACCTCGGCGCCGCGGCGTACCAGACGCTCGCCGACGTGCGCTCGCACGCGCTCGACATCGGGGTGCCGTGGTGGACGGCCAGCCCGTTCATGGCCGACGCCGAGCTCGACCCGCACTCGGTGACCTCCACGGCTCGGGACGCCGAGTCCTACCGGGGGGACATCAAAGGTGCGCTCGACGACGTCCGGGGCTGGCTGCGCGCCGATTGGCGGGTCGTCCTGGTCACCGAGGGCCACGGCTCGGCCGAGCGGATGGTGGAGGTGCTGCGCGGCGAGGACATCGCGGCGCGGCTGGCCGAGTCCCTCGACGCCGAGTTGGCACCCGGGGTCGTGCAGGTGACCACCGGCGGGCTGAACGTGGGCATCACCTCGGAGGCGCTTCGGGTCGCGGTCCTCTGTGAGTCCGACCTCAGCGGCGGCCGGCCCTCGATGCGGGACGAAGGGCGGATGCCCAGCAAGCGGCGCGGCACGATCGACCCGATCACGCTGCGGGCCGGCGACATCGTCGTCCACCAGCAGCACGGCGTCGGGCGCTACGTCGATCTGGTGACGCGGACGTGTCGCCGGGGCAACCCGCGAATACCTCGTCATCGAGTATGCGCCGAGCAAGCGCGGCCAGCCCGGCGACCGGCTGTACGTGCCGACCGACTCACTCGACCAGGTGACGAAGTACGTCGGCGGTGAGGCGCCGACGCTCGACCGGATGGGTGGCGGCGACTGGGCGAAGCGCAAGGGCCGGGCCCGCAAGGCGGTGCGCGAGATCGCGGCCGAGCTGATCCGGCTGTACGCAGCGCGAATGTCGGCGCCCGGCCATGCCTTTGCGGCCGACACGCCGTGGCAGCACGAGCTCGAGGACGCCTTCGCTTACGTGGAGACCCCGGACCAGCTCGCTGCGATCGACGAGGTCAAGGCCGACATGCAGGCGCCCCATCCGATGGACCGGGTGATCTGCGGCGACGTCGGCTACGGCAAGACCGAGATCGCCGTTCGTGCGGCGTTCAAGGCCGTGATGGACGGCAAGCAGGCGGCCGTCCTCGTGCCGACCACCCTGCTCGCCCAACAGCACTTCGCGACCTTCACCGAGCGGTTCGCGTCGTTCCCGGTCGCCGTCCGCGGCCTGTCCCGCTTCCAGACCGACCGCGAGCGCGCCGACATCCTGGCCGGCCTGGCCGACGGCACGGTGGATGTCGTGATCGGCACGCATCGGCTGCTGCAGCCCGAGACCACGTTCCACGACCTGGGTCTCGTGGTGGTCGACGAGGAGCAGCGGTTCGGGGTCGAGCACAAGGAGTTCCTGAAGCGGCTGCGCACCTCGGTCGACGTGCTGACCATGTCGGCCACGCCGATCCCGCGGACGCTCGAGATGTCGATCACCGGCATCCGCGAGATGAGCGTGATCCAGACCCCACCCGAGGAGCGGCATCCGGTCCTGACCTTCGTCGGCGCCTACGACGAGCGGCAGATCGCCGCCGCGGTCCGGCGCGAGCTGCTCCGCGAGGGCCAGGTCTTCTACATCCACAACCGGGTCGAGTCGATCGAGCGGGCGGCGCGTCGACTGCGCGAGCTGGTGCCCGAGGCACGGGTCGAGGTCGCGCACGGCCAGATGCCCGAGCACCAGCTCGAACGGGTCATGCTCGGGTTCTGGGAGCGCGAGTTCGACGTCCTGGTCTGCACCACGATCGTCGAGAACGGTCTCGACATCTCCAATGCCAACACCCTGGTGATCGAGCGCGGCGATCTGCTCGGGCTGTCCCAGCTGCACCAGCTCCGGGGCCGGGTCGGCCGGGGCCGGGAGCGGGCCTACGCCTACGTGCTCTACCCGGCCGAACGGCCGCTGACCGAGGAGGCGCACGACCGGCTCGCGACGATCGCGGCGAACTCCGACCTCGGCGCGGGCATGCAGGTCGCGATGAAGGACCTCGAGATCCGCGGCGCCGGCAACCTGCTCGGCGGCGAGCAGTCCGGGCACATCGCGGCGGTCGGGTTCGACCTCTACATGCGGCTGGTCGGCGAGGCGGTCGCGGAGTTCAAGGGCGAGCCGACCGACGAGGTGTCCGACGTACGGGTCGAGCTCCCGGTCGACGCGCACCTGCCGCACGACTACGTCCCCGGCGAGCGGCTGAGGCTCGACGCCTATCGCCGGGTCGCCGCCGCGCAGACCGACGCCGACGTCGAGGCGGTCCGGGCCGAGCTCCGCGACCGGTACGGCGAGTTGCCGCCGCCGGTCGACAACCTGCTCGCCGTGGCCGGCTTGCGCTCGTTCGCCCGCGGCTTCGGGGTGACCGAGGTCGCGTCGCAGGGGAAGTACGTGCGGTTCGCCCCGCTGGAGCTGCGCGAGTCCCAGACCCTGCGGCTCAAGCGGCTCTACCCGGGCTCGGTCGTCAAACCGGCCTCCGGGATCGTGCTCGTGACCGCGCCGCTGACCGCGCGGATCGGCGGCACCCCGGTCCGCGACCAGGCACTGCTGGACTGGTGTCGCGAAGTCCTGCAGGTCGTTGTCGGCGACCTGAGCGACAGCCAGGCTAGCCTGGCTTCTCGTGGCTAAACCTTTGCGATTGGCGGCGCTGGCTCTGGTCGGTGTGCTCGGTGTCCCGGTGTTGTCCGCCTGCAGCACGAGCCCCGGCGCGGCCGCCGTCGTGGGCAGCCAGCGGATCACGACCGGCGCCCTTCAGTCGCAGGTCAACGCCTCGCTTGCGGGCGGCAAGCTCGCCGCGCAACAGGGCTTCAACCGGGCCACCTTCACCCGGCAGCTGCTCGGCCACCTGATCAACGTCGACCTGCTCAACGCGGTCGCGGCCGACCGGCACCTGACCGTGACCAAGCAGGACATCACCTCGCAGACCGCCGCCTTCGTCCAGCAGACCGGCAGCTACGCGGCGCTCCAGCAGCAGGCCGCGGCCGGCGGGGTCAGCGCCAGCCAGCTGCCCGGATTCATCCGCTACGCGGCGCTCGAGCAGAAGCTCAGCACCGCGATCATCGCGACCATGACCGCGACGCCGGCTCAGCTGCAGGCGGAGTACCTGAAGGACATCGACCAGTACGACCAGGTGCAGATCGCGCAGATCTCGGTGAAGACCAAGGCGCTCGCGAACGAGATCCTGTCCAAGGTGCGCAAGAAGCCGGCGACGTTTGGCGCGCTCGCCAAGAAGTACTCGATCGACACGACCACGAAGGCCAACGGCGGCCTGGTCGGGTTCGTCGGCCGGAGCCAGCTGCAGAAGGCGCTGGGCAGCTCGACCGCACCGGTCACCCCGGGCACGTTCGCGATCGCGCACAGCACCACCGAATACGTGGTGATCCACATGATCTCGCGGAAGACCACGCCGCTGTCGCAGGTCACCGCCCAGCTGAAGGCGGCGCTGTTCTCCAGCCAGGCGAGCACGCTGGTGACCAAGGCGATCTCCGCCGAGGCCACCAAGCTCGGCGTCCACGTCAGCCCGCGCTACGGACGTTGGGACAACACCAACGACGCGGTCGTCGCGGCAACCAGCTCGGTGAGCTCCTCCAGCCCCACGGCCAGCTCGACCGGGTGACTCGGCTGGTCCTGCTCGCAACCAGCCCGCGGGTCGCCGTCGGTCTGCTGAGCCCCACGGCCTGGCAGGCACTGCAGTCCGGGCCGGTGTACGCAGTCGATCCCGCGGCACCGCTGGGGGCCGCCGTCACGGCCGGCGGGCTCGAGGTGCGTGCGCTCGCGCAGCCGGGGTCGCCCGGGCCCGCCGCCCAGGAACTGATGACCGCGGCCGACGAGACCGGCACCTCGACCTTTCTGATCGGCCCTGACACCGACCACCCGCCGACCGGCGACATCGCCGCCGCCGTCCTCGGCCTGACCGCGATTCGGCCCGAGCTCGTCATCGAGCGGATCGACGGCAGCTGGGACCTCCCCGGTGCCAGGTTGCTCGATGTGGTGGCGACGATGGATCGGTTGCGCTCGCCCGGCGGCTGCCCGTGGGATGCCCAGCAGGACCACCGCAGCCTCGCGCCGTACCTGCTGGAAGAGGCGTACGAGGCGTTCCAGGCGATCGAGGACGACGATTCGGCCGCGCTTCGGGACGAGCTCGGCGACGTGCTGCTCCAGGTCGCCTTTCACGCCCGGCTGGCCGAGGAGCTGACGCCGAGCGAGCGCTGGTCGATCGACGACGTCGCGGGCGGGCTGGTGGACAAGCTGGTCCGTAGGCACCCGCATGTGTTCGCCGACACCGACGTCGACGGGGCCGAGGCGGTGAGCGCCAACTGGGAGACGATCAAGGCGGCCGAGCGGGGCGGCGCCTCCGCACTGTCGAGCGTGCCGCTGACCGCACCGGCGCTGACGTTGGCGGCAACGCTGCAGCGCAAGGCAGCCGGAATCGAACTCGGTGTTGGCGTGGGGAGCCAGGCTTCCCTGCTGGTTGCTGTGGAACGTTTCGAGCACTCGCCGTCGACCGAGACCGCAGGGGACCTGTTGTGGACAGCGGTGCAGGTCATGCGGGCCGTCGACATCGATCCGGAGGCCGTACTCAGAGCGCGAGCTCGCGCCTTCCGAGATCGGGTGGAATCGGGTGATCTTCCCTGATTTGGCTGCGACCCCAGCCTGGACGATGGCATGCTGAGCGCTCAACAATGCCACGTGTCTAGGGAGTCTGCGGTGTCGAGGGCCAGGTCGTGACTGTCGCCTACGCAAGCTTCGTCGTCGGCGTCCTCGTCGTTTGCTCCGCAGGTTTGTACATCCATGCCAGGACGCCCACCAAGGCTGGCTGGGTGCAGAACCTGCTCGGTCGGCTGGGCCGGGTTCGCGACGTTTGCATGAGCGAACTCGGTCGCTATGGCGGCGCGTTCGCAGTACTGCTTGCATCCGCTGCAGCCGCCTTCATTGTGTGCTGGCCGTTCGGTCGCCTTGCTCGTCGATTCCGCCCACAGATCGACGGACCGTTCCTGCGCTGGACACTGAAACACTCTCGCTCCACCGGCGCCTGGCACCACATCAACGCAGTCCTGACCAACATGGGCAATCGTCCCGTCATCGAGATCGTCGTTCCCGTTGCGGCCGTGGTGCTCGCGGCGCTGTGGGCGAAACGCGGCTTCTGGATCCCCCCGCTCGTCATCATGACCGCATGGAGTTTCGAGAAGTTTGGCCAGGCCGCGCTCGCGAAGGTGGTTGCCCGGCCCCCCGTGTCCTTGCCGCATTTCGGCACCTATCCTTCCGGTGGGTGCGCGCGATTGATCGTGATCTACGGGACCATCGTCTATCTCATCTTGCTGACCTGGCCCTCTCTCGGTCGGCGGTGGCGGGTCGCTGGCTTTACTGCAGTTGGAGTACTTGCGTCCGTCGAGGGCTACACCCGGATCTATCTGATCAAGCACTGGGGGATGGATGTGGTGGGCGGACTCATTTGGGGCACGTTGATCCTGCTTTCCGTTATCGGTGCCACTTCCTGCCTCAAGCCTGATTCATCGCCTCGGCAGCCGGTTACCCCCGAACTGGTTCATGCGGGCGGGTCGCCGAGCTAGCAACCGGTCCGGCGGTAGGCTTTGGGCGCCTGCTTCCCCGCGCTAGGAGCCCGACCACCGTGCCCAGCATCACTGGCATTGCTGCTCGCGAGATTCTCGATTCTCGCGGCAATCCGACCGTAGAGGTCGAGATCCTGCTCGAGGACGGCACGATCTCCCGGGCCGCGATTCCGAGCGGTGCGTCCACCGGTAGCGCCGAGGCGGTCGAGAAGCGCGATGGCGGCAGCCGGTACGGCGGCAAGGGCGTCGAGTCGGCGGTCGCGGCGGTGGTCGAGGAGATCGCCCCCCAGGTGATCGGCCAGGAAGCAACCGAGCAACGGTTGATCGACCAGACCCTGATCGACATCGATGGCACGCCGGACAAGAGCCGGCTCGGCGCAAACGCCACTCTCGGCGTCTCGCTCGGCGTTGCCCGGGCCGCGGCGGAGGCGAGCGATCTTCCGCTGTTCCGGTATGTCGGCGGTACGCACGCGCATGTGCTGCCGGTGCCGATGTTCAACATCCTCAACGGTGGCGCGCACGCCGACTCAAACGTTGACATTCAGGAGTTCATGATCGTGCCGCTCGGCGCGCCCACGTTCCGGGAAGCGGTGCGCTGGGGCGCGGAGGTCTACCACGCACTGAAGGCGGTGTTGAAGGGACGGTCGCTAGGCACCGGCCTCGGTGACGAGGGCGGATTCGCCCCCGACCTACCGACCAACCGGGAGGCGCTGGACCTGATTGTCGAGGCAATCGCTGCCGCCGGTTTCAGCCCGGGCGCCGACGTCGCGCTGGCCCTCGATGCGGCCGCGAGCGAGTTCTTCACCGACGGCAGCTACCGGTTCGATGGCCAGGCGCGGAGCTCGGCCGAGATGACGGCGTACTACTCCGAGCTGCTGACGGCGTACCCGATCGTGTCGCTCGAAGACCCGCTGGCCGAAGGCGACTGGGCCGGCTGGCAGGAGCTGACCGCCGAGCTCGGTGACCGGGTTCAGGTCGTCGGCGATGACATCTTCGTCACCAATCCCGAGCAGATCGCGCGCGGCGTGCGCGAGCACACCGCAAACGCACTGCTCGTCAAGCTGAACCAGATCGGCACCGTGTCGGAGACCCTCGACGCGGTGGGTCTCGCGCACCGCAGCGGGTTCAGCTGCGTGTTCAGTCACCGGTCGGGGGAGACCGAGGACACCTCGATCGCCGACTTCGCGGTCGCGACGAACTGCGGCCAGATCAAGAGCGGCGCGCCGGCCCGCGGCGAGCGGGTGGCCAAGTACAACCAGTTGATGCGGATCGAGTCGGCGCTCGATGACGCGGCCCGGTTCGCCGGCTCGACCGCGTTCCCGCGAACGAATGCCGGCTCCGGGTCGGCATGACCCGGACTGGCAAGGCCGGTCGCGCACCCGGCGCCAACCGAGCGACCAAAGCAGGCCCTCGCCGCTCGCGTGCAGCCGCCCCGCCGCGGACCACCACCTCGGAGACTCCATCGGCGCGTGGCCGGCAGACCGCGCTGACCGCGCGCGCGGCCGTGCTGGTCCTGGCGATCGCCTCGGTGATGGTCGCGGTCGCGCTTCCGTTGAAGATCTGGCTCGGGCAACGCAGTGACATCGCCTCGTTGGTGTCGCAAACCCAGCAGGCACAGGCACAACTCGGTCGGCTCAATGCGCAGGACAGGCGCTGGCAGAATCCGGCGTACATCGAGTCCCAGGCCCGCAAGCGCTTGCACTACACCATGCCGGGCCGGACTAGCCGGGTCGTGCTCGGGAAGACGAACACCAGCAGGCACCCGGCCGCCGGGCACGGCGTCGTGGTCTCAACCGTGCCGTGGTACAGCCAGTTCTGGAAGTCGGTCGAGACGGCCGGCGCACCGACCACCTCGAAGTGAGCGGCAACCCGGACATCTCGGGTGCCGATCTCGAGATCGTTGCCGCGCAGCTCGGCCGGCCACCGCGAGCTACCCGCCGCGTCGCCCATCGTTGTGACTGCGGGCGGCCGGACGTGGTGGAAACCTCGCCGCGGCTCGCGGACGGCACCCCGTTCCCGACGCTCTACTACTTGACCTGCCCGATCGCACGATCTGCGGTCGGCCGACTTGAAGCCAGCGGCCTGATGCGAGAGATGACGGATCGGCTGGCGGCCGATGAGTCCCTGGCAGCGTGCTACCACGATGCGCACGAGGACTACCTGGCTCGTCGCAATGCCATCACCGATCTCGGTACGACGGTGAGCGCCGGCGGCATGCCGCGGCGGGTGAAGTGCCTGCACGTGCTGGTCGCGCACTCCCTCGCGGTCGGCCCGGGCGTCAACCCGCTGGGTGATGAGGCACTCGCGCTGCTCCCGAACTGGTCGGCCAGTGGTCCGTGCGTCGCGTCGCCCGGGCCGGATGCCGCCGTCGGCGTCATGACCAGGGTCGCCGCGCTTGACTGCGGCACGAACTCGCTGCGGCTCCTGGTCGCCGACGTCGACGGCCCGACCCTGGTCGATGTCGTGCGCCGGATGGAGATCGTGCGGCTCGGCGAAGGCGTCGACCGAACCGGGCAGCTCTCGGATGCCGCCCTCGCCCGGACCTTCGGAGTGCTCGACCACTATGCGGCGGTGATCGCGTCGCACGAGGTCGAGCGGGTGCGAATGGTCGCGACCAGTGCAACCCGCGACGCGGCCAACCGCGACGTCTTCGTGACCGGTGTCATCGATCGCCTCGGCGTGGCGCCCGAGGTCGTGTCGGGCGACGAGGAGGCTGCGCTGTCCTTCGACGGCGCGACCCGCGAGCTTCGACGCGGTTCACCGGTCGAGCCGCCGTACCTCGTGGTCGACATCGGCGGTGGCTCGACGGAGTTCGTGCTCGGCGACGACACCGGGCCGCACGCGGCTCGCTCGGTCGACATCGGGTGCGTGCGGATGACCGAACGCCACCTGCGCGACGATCCGCCGAGCGCCGAGCAGGTCGCGGCTGCCCGCCTCGACATCAACCGGGCAATCGACGACGTCATGATGACCGTGCCGTTCGAGGCGGCGCGGACCCTGGTCGGTCTAGCCGGCTCGGTGACCACCGTGGTCGGCATCGCGCTCGGCCTGGCGGAGTACGACGCGACCCAGATCCACCATGCGCGGATCGGCGCGGAACAGGTCACCGAGGTCACCGCGCAATTGCTCTCGGCATCACGAGCCGAGCGCGCCGCGATGCCGATCATGCATCCGGGCCGGGTCGACGTAATCGGTGGTGGCGCCTTGGTCCTCGACACCGTGCTGAGTCGCGGTGGTTTCGACAGCGTCGTTGCGAGCGAGCACGACATTCTCGACGGGATCGCCTTCAGTACGGCCCAGGGATCGGCCGGCCGGCCCGACTAGCCGGCTCGACATCTTTTTGCTCCCGCCCTCGATCCAAACCTCCGCCCGGCACGAATCACCGGTGTGTCTGAAGTACCGGTAGCCCACTGTCGGCCGGAGGCTGCGATGCCCAGCGTCACCAGATCGTCCCGTCACCGCCGTCGTCATCGGTTCGCGCTGACCGCGGTCGTCCTTCCCAGCGCCGCGGTCCTGGCCCTGTCGAGCGCTGGAGTAGCCGGGGCGAACCCGGGCGCCAACCCGGTGAGCGTCGGGCTTCCGCCGACCGCCGTCGTGATCGACCACCAGGCCCACACCGCCTACGTCGCGGTGACCGATGGGGTGGCGAGCGAGATCGCGGTGGTCGACACCGCACACTGCATGCCGGTCGCGAGCACGAACTGCCCGGGTGCCGTTGCCGCCGTCCATCTCCCGGACGGTGCAGCTCCTGCCGCGCTCGCCTTCGACCCCAAGAACCACACCGTGTATGTCGCCGACGCCGACAGCGGCGGCGTCGAGATGATCAACACCGCAACCTGTAGCGCCGTGCACAAGGCCGGCTGCGCCGCAACGCCGAAGGGCATCGGCCTCGGTCTCATCGCGCCGAGCGCCGTCGCCGTGGACACCTCCCACCACAGCGACGCGGTCTTCGTCGCGGACAGCGGCGACCAGCACGTGCTGATCTTCAGTGGCGCGGCCTGCAACGCGACGAAGACGAGCGGCTGCAAGAAGACCCGGAGAGTATGGGTGGGCGGTGCGCCGGTCGCGATCGCCGTGGATGCTGCCGCAGACACCGTGTATGTCGCGAACGTCTCCGGCAACTCGGTCTCGACTCTCAACCGCACCGTGTGCTCGAAGCTCCGCGCAAGCTGCACCGCGCACCCGCACGCTGTCCGGCTCGGAGCCGGCACCGCACCGGAGGCGCTCCTGGTCGACACCGCCGAGCACACCCTGTACGTCGCCGACAGCGGCATGAACGCGGTGTCGGTCCTCAACACCGCGACCTGCAACAGCGTCAAGCGAACGACCTGCAGCAAGACTCCGCACCGGCTCGCCGGCTTCAGCGGCGCCGATGGCCTCGCGTTGACTGCGAGCGGCCGGGTCACGGTTGCGGCCGGTGCCGGCGATGCGGTGGTCGTGTTCAACGCGACGTCGTGCAACGCGGCGAAACACAGCGGGTGTGCCCACCGCACGACCCACAACCTGTCCGGCGCTCCGGTTGGTATCGCGGCGAGCGGCGGTACGGCGTACGCGGCTGACTCGACGATGTCGAGTCTCGACATCCTCGCGGTGTCCTGATCATGCGCGGGATAGCGCGTCGTACCGCCGGCCCGGACAGTGCCGTGACCGAGCCGAAGGAGCGCTCAGGGCTCAGTCGCCGATTCTTCCTGACCAGAGGCTCGCTGACCGTGGTGGCGGCGGGCGTCGTGAGCGCCATGCCGGCGCTACCCGCGGTCGTCACTACTGCGGAGACCGAGGCGCCCGCCGCCGAGTCCGAGATCGGCGCGGGAACGACGCTTGCCGAGCCACTTGTCGCGCAGGTCAAGAACCTTCAGACCGGCGAGATGAGCCTCTACTCCGGAACCCGCGAGATCAGCATTCTCGACAAGGGTCTCGCTGCCCGACTCTTCAACGCTGCCAAGTGATCAACCGTCGTATCTCCCTGCCCCGCGGATTCCACCCGCACAACTGCCCGAGGTGAGCAATGTCGTCGCACCGTGAAGCTCCGCAGATCTCGAAGGACCCGACCGCCGACAGCACCGACCTGTACGCGTTCGTCAGCCCGGACAAGCCGTCGACGGTCACCCTGATCGCCAACTACATTCCGTCGCAGCGGCCCGACGGCGGGCCGAACTTCTACGAGTTCGCCGACGACGTGCTCTACGCCATCAATGTCGACAACGACGGCGACGGCAAGGTCAACCTGGCGTATCACTTCCAGTTCAAGACGGTGAACAACATCCCGTCGTCATTCCTCTACAACGACGGGCCGATCACGCTGTCGGCGCCCGGGACTGCGGGCACGAACTGGAACCGTCAGCAGACCTTCACGCTGACCCGCGTCGACTACCCGAAGAACGGCCCGGCGACGTTCAAGGTGCTCGGCACGGACCTGCTCGTCCCACCGTGCAACGTCGGACCGCTTTCGACGCCCGACTACGCCGCGTCGTACCTGCCCAGCAGCGGCACGTCGGCGATCCAGAAGTTCAACGCACACGGCCACCATGGAACGGTGTTTGCCGGCCAGCGGGCGGAAGGCTTCTACGTCGACCTCGGCGCCGTCTTCGACCTCGGTGACCTGCGGCCGTTCGCACATGCCCACGTCGGCAGTGCGCTGGCAAACATGCCCGGCGTCAACTCGACCGCGAACGTCAATGTCCACTCGCTGGCGTTGCAGGTCCCGATCAAGGAGCTGGTGTCGGGCGGCAAGACGCCGACATCGACGACGGCGTCGAACGCGGTGATCGGGATCTGGACCACCGCGAGCCGCCGCAAGGTGACCGTCAACGATGCCAGGCGCGGCGAGAACGTCGAAGCCGGCCCGCACGTCCAGGTCTCGCGCCTGGGTAACCCGCTGGTCAACGAGGTGATCATCGCGATCGAGGACAAGGACTACTGGAACCACCTTGCCCCCACCTCCGACGGCTCGGAGTTCTTCAAGTACTTCGCCAACCCGTTGCTCGCCGAGCTGCTGCCGTCGCTCTACCCCGGTGTCTTCCCGAACCTGGCGGCCTACAACGCGGCGCACCACGGGACGAGCAAGTCGAACGCGGCGCGGCCCGACCTGGTCGCGATCCTGCTGTCCGGCATCCCGAACAGTGTGACCTCCGGTCTCGGTGCGCCGCCGACCAACGTCGGCGGCACTGCGTTGGCCGATCAGCTGCGGCTCAACGTCGCGCAGCCGCCGACCGATCCCGGCAGCGCCAACAACCTCGGTTATCTCGGCGGCGACCCGGCCGGCTTCCCGAACGGCCGTCGGGTGTTCGACGACGTGGCGACGATCGAGCTGCGCGCGATCGCCGGCGCGACGATCCCCCTGGTGGACGGGGCCTACACCGCTGATGGCGCGGCCGGTGCGGTCAGCTTCGGCCTCACCTCGAGTGGAACCGACAACTCAGCGATGGGCACGGAGAACTACCTGTCCGCATTCCCCTACCTCGGTACGCCGTACAGCGGCTTCGCGACCCCGTCTGCGACGCAGACCGGGAGCACCGGATGACGGCGACGGTGGCCGCGGTGGAGACCCGGCCCGAGCCGAGTGGCGTCGGCACGGTGGTCCTCGACATCGGCGGCGAGGTGGGCGCGGCGGTGATCTACCTGCCCGCCTCGCTGGCCGGTGAGGAGATCGAGATCCGCGCGGTCGGTGACCCGTGGACGGGCACCCATGTGGCCGTGCTGGAGCGGGTACTGCAGAGCGGCTCGGTGTGGGCGGCGGTGTTCTCCGCGCTGCATGAAGGCAGCTACGAGATCAGGATCAAGGACGCCGATCCGATTGGTCCGACCGCCCCGGTCGAGGTGGTCGGTGGCCTGGTCGCGACCCTGCACTGGCTCGACGGCTGACCGCTGCTCAGGCCCAGTCGCGTCGTACGGCGAGCAGCAGCAGTGCCGCCGCCATCAGCCCGGTCGCTGCCGCAAGTGCCCAGGCAGGTTCGGCGTGGATCACCAGTACGGCGCCGAGCGCGGCGCCGCCGAGCATGCAGAGCACCGCAAGAATCCGCCGGATCGCGACGCTCGACCCTGCGGTCCGAATCTCGGCCGCAATCCCGGTCAGGGTCATCGTGAGGACCGTGGTCGTCAGGTCCGGCACCTTGAGCTCGCGGACGACCGCGTTCTGCAAACCCATCGCAATGGCGAGGTCGGCGGCGATCAGATCCCGGGCCATTTCCGCGAGGTGGCGCCCTTCGGCGACGGAGATCGTCAAGGCGACGACCGCCAGGGCGAACTCGGCCAGGAGTCCGGCCCGGATCAGGGCCGGCCGGTTGTCCTTCAGCTGAGCGACCAGCCGGCCGGCCGCGGCGGCCCCCACGAGGAAGCCGCCGAGGGCAGACAGCGACGCCGCAAGGGAGAAGCCAGGCGCGCCGGCCAGCGCGAATCCCACGAACACGACGTTGCCGGTCATGTTGGCGACGAAGACCCGGCCCAGGTCGAGGATGCTCACGGCGTCGACCAGCCCAGTGACGACCGTGAGGATCAGCAAGGCGGCGGGCAGCGGGCCGTGCGCCGGGTCGTCGAGCAAGGCGGGCCACGGTCCCGCGGTCGCGGCGGCGCGGTCGCTCATCGCGTCATCATCCGCCCGCGACACCCCGGCAACGACATGGGAGCCTTGCCGGAGTCCGGCCGAAGGGGTGAGCAAGGGTGGGCGACGGGACCAAGGACGACCCCTGGGTGCTGACGACAGCCCCAGGAAGTTCTCAGTACACGATGTATCGCGACGACGCGGCCGACCCGCCGGCGCTGATCTGCCAGGTCGGCTCGACCAAGCTGAGCTACCAGGCGCGGTGTATCGAGGACCTGCATGCCTGGTTGAAAGCCCAAGGCGACTGGGTCGACCTCGGCGCGGCCGATGAGAACAAGCCCGCGGCGGACGGAACGGTCGAGGCCTGGGGCCGGTCGGAGTCCAATCCGGTCGGTGGCTGGTACGGCCTGCGCAAGGGTTACCGCGGCCGCTTCGGGATGTACGTGCCGCCGTTGCTCGAGGCGCTCGGCCTGGCCGAGCTCACGCATGAAGCCCGTAACAACAAGGTGCGAGCGCGTTAACCACCTGGCGTGATGGTGGGATGGCCGGGTGGTCGTCGCGCCGGGATCGGGTTGGCCCGGCGATCATGCCGACCTGCGGACGCCGGTCGCGCAAACCCCGGCCGACGTTGTCGACCTCGCTGGGGCGGCTGGGTCGCTCGACGGGCTCGACGCGGTGATTTCGGTCTGCCGAGCCTGCCCGCGGCTGGTCGCCTGGCGAGAGCAGGTTGCCGAGACCAAGCGTGCGTCGTTCTCCGGCGAGGCGTACTGGGGCCGGCCGATCACCGGCTGGGGGCCGGCCGATGCGCGGATCGCGGTGGTCGGCCTTGCGCCGGCCGCGCATGGTGGCAACCGGACCGGGCGGGTGTTCACCGGTGACCGCAGCGGGGACTGGCTGTTCGCTTCCCTGCACCGAATGGGACTGGCGCGGCTGCCGACCTCCGTGGCGGCCGGTGACGGCCAGGAGCTGCTCGACGTACGGATGCTTGCGGTGGTCCGCTGCGCGCCGCCGCAGAACTTGCCGACGCCGACCGAGCGGGTGACCTGCCGGCCGTGGCTGGTGCGCGAGCTCTCACTGCTCGCGCCGACACTGCAGGCGATCGTCGCGCTCGGCGGGTTCGCCTGGAACGCGCTGTGGCCGGTGCTTGCCGAGCTCGGACATGGCCTGCCGTCGCCACGCGTGCGGTTCGGGCACCTCGCACAGGTACGCACGGACCGGGACCTGTTGCTGATCGGCTCGTACCACCCGAGCCAGCAGAACACCTTCACCGGCAAGCTGACCGAGCCAATGCTCGACGCCGTGTTCGCGCGGGCCGTGAGTTACCTCAGCTAGGCAAGTTCACGGGTTCGGGTCGGTCGGTCGGCCGACTGCTGCATCCGGCCGATCGATGGTTAGACCACTCGGCCGAACGGGTATTCGGCAGATGGCGTAGTGACCTTGAGCCGTTTGCCGCGGATTGAACGACCGTTTAGTGGACTGCTGTAGCCGAATGTCCGAATTTGGTGCGAAGATATTCCGCCATCTGGCCTACCGGGACTGCTCCATCTGGCGCACACTGGACCGCGAAGACAAGCGAACCAGTGAGGCGGAGGTGATGACAGTGCAGAACGCGCAGGGCTGGGGCTGAGCCGAGAGCTCTCCTAAGCTAAAACCAGATACGACGTGTCCTCCATTGTGACGACAGGTCGGTTCGATGGGTTACGAGTTGGTGCTGCAGCGCCGGGTCGTAACCCATCGCTATTTTCCGGCCCGGTCGATTCGCCGAGATCGTCGAGCTGGGTGCGCCGCCACCAGCCCGCGCGCAGGCCAGGACCGGTCAACATCCTCAGTCAAGTCGCTGGTAGATCTAGAAGGTCGCGAACGACGCGACCCGGCGCGGCAGCAGCCACTCCATCGCCGCCGCCTCGGTCATCGGGCGACCGTGGAAGTAGCCCTGCACCTGCGCGACTCCGAGGGTCTCGAGCGCGTAGGCCTGCGCGGCCTTCTCCACGCCTTCGGCCACCGTGACCAGGCCGAGTGAGTCACACAGCTCGACCACCGCCCGCACCACGGCGCGATCGGCTTCGTCCGAGTCGACCGTCTCGACGAAGGTTCGGTCGATCTTCACCTCGTGTACCGGCAGCCCGCGCAGCTGGTGCAGCGAGGAGTAGCCGGTGCCGAAGTCGTCGATCGAGAGCCGGACGCCGAGCATCCGCAGCTCGCGCAGGACGTCGACGCTGCGGGACTGGTCTTCCATGACGCTGCTCTCGGTGATCTCCAAGGTCAGCCAGCGGGGCTCGAGGCCGCTGGCGGTCAGCATGGCCGCGACCTGTCCGACCAGCACCGAGTCGTCGAGACTGCGGGCCGAGATGTTGACCGCGATCCCCACCGGCTTGCCGGCGTCGTGCCAGGACCGGCAGGTGGTCAGCGCCGACCGCAGCACCGTGCTGGTCAGTGCCGAGATCAGACCGGTCGCTTCGGCGAGCGGGACGAACTCGGCCGGCGAGATCGGGCCGAGCTCCGGGTGGTTCCACCGCACGAGCGCCTCGAAGCCGGTCACCTCGCCGCTGCCCAGTCGGAGCTTCGGCTGGTAGGCGACCCGTAGCGCGCCGTCGCCGAGGGCAGTGCGAAGCCCGGCGAGCAACTGGAGCCGCCGGCTGCCGTCGCGCTCGTAGTCCGGCTCCCACTCGCCGATGCCCGACGTACCGCCCTTGGCGGCGGTCATCGCCATCTCGGCCCGCCGGAGCAGGGTTGCGGCGTCGCTGCCGTGGTCGGGCGCGCGCGCGATGCCGATCGTGACCCGCACGTCGGCGCTGACGTCGGCGAACCGGATCGAGCCGTCCACCCGGGACTTGACCGCCATCGCCGCCAGCCGGGCGACTTCGCTGCCGGCAGCGCCAGGAATCGCCAGGGCGAACTGGTCGCCGCCGACTCGCGCGACGAGGGCGCCGTGTGTGGGCGAGCTCTCGAGCCGGCGCGCGACCTCGGCCAGCACGCTGTCGCCGGCGTCGTGGCCGAGCATGTCGTTGACCTCGTGGAAGCGGTCGATGTTGAGCAGGACGAGTACGCCGCCGGCCGAGCCGTCGAGGGTGGTGTCAAGGAAGGACCGCAGGCTCTCGAGGTTGGCCAGGCCGGTCAGCTTGTCCAGCGTCGCGGCCCGGCGCAGGCTCTCGACCAGGCGGCCCTTCTCGAGCGCGGCGGCGATCTGGTCGGCGGCCGCTTCCAACAGCCGCAGGTCGGCCCGCTCGAAGGCCTGGGACTCACCCGGCCGGTTCGTGACGGTCAGCTGCCCGAGCACGCGTTCGCCGGTCTTGACCGGGGTGGACAGCATGTGGGTGGCCCGGCGCTGGCCGAGTCGCGGGATCCAGGCCCAGTGCGAGCTCGGTGCGTTGGCGCTCGACATGGCGTCGAAGCCTTCACCGATCGGTCGCTCGGAGACGCTGGTGCCCTCGCCCTTGGTCGGGTCGTCGAAGACGCTCACGACCGTGGCGAACTCGCCGTCGTTGCCGGACGGTGCCGCGAGCTCGAGCGAGTCGGCCTTGATGATCCGGCGTAGCTGGGTGAGGGCCGGCGCCAGGTCCGCCGGCCCGGTCGCGGTCGGGCTCAGCTCGCGGGCCACCACGTAGAGCCGGTCGAGTGCGTTGGCCCGCTCGGACAGGCGCTGGTAGGTCTGCAGCCCGGCGATCGAGAGCACCACGAAGACCGTGATCGCCCAGGCGGTCGCCTGGTCGTAGTCGATCGCAGCCGCCATCGCCAGGCCGAGGAAGGCCATCGCGGTGGCCACGCCGGTGCCGATCATGGCGGTCCGGACGCTCTGCCTGAGCTGCCATGACGTGTCCGTGGTGGAGATCACCAGGGCGACCAGGGAACCGGATACCAGCTCGCTGAAGATGACCGCGGCGAACACGGCCGGCCAGACCGATGGATGAGCAGCGGCGTGATCGGGTGCCAGCAGTCGAAGCATCCAAATCCCGGCCAGGGTGTGGCAGGCCGCGCTGGTGGTGTTGAACGCGCTGCGGATCACCGGTTGCCGCCGGAGGATGGCATAGGTGATGACCACGGCGCCGGTCCGGAGGGCGAGCAGGATCAGCGGCGGGAGGAACAGCAGACCGAGCACGAACGGCACGGTCTCGAGGTAGATGTTCCAGGACTGCTGGCGGTATTCGAACCGCAGCGGGAAGGCGAATCCCAGCACGAACAGGCAGAGCACCCACCAGGCGGGCAGGTTCAGGCCGGCGTACGCGTGGTCGTGCCGCAGCAGTGGCGCGGTTGCGAAGGCAACGATTGCGAGCACGGCGTTGAGCGTCCAGACCCGTAGCTCGGATCGGCGCTTCAGTGCCGGCATGGCAAAGTCCTCGTCCTCCGGGGGCGATACATCCGATATCGACCCAAGCTGACGCTGCCTGAAGGACGCAGAACCGACCGAGAAGACGACGATGAGGGCGAAAGCGGGCAGTGCGACGTCCGCGACGGCGTGCGTGACGCCCACGTGCGAGGTGAGCAGGCCGGCCATCAGCGTGCCGATGCCCTGCGCGCCGGAGATGCCGGCCGCGGCGATTCCGAACGCCCGGCCGCGCAGCTCGTGCCGGACCGAGACCACGAAGACCCGGTTTGCGACCACCGTCATCGCGCTCATCGCGCCCGCGACGCACCAGAGCGCCCCGGTGGCGGGCAGCGACAAGTTGAGCGCGGTCAAGGCAAGAATCGCCGGCGCCAGCAGTGCGGTGGGCAGCATCAGCCGCTCGGCGGTCTCGGGCCGCATGACCCGGCCCATGATCAACGCGCCCACGACGATGCCGAGCGGGGCGGCGGCGCTGAGGAAGCCAGCCGCCAGGGCCCCGTGGCCGCTAGAGCGCGCGTACGGTACGGCGACCGCCTCGGTGACGACGACCGTGCCGACCACGATCCAGGACGTGACGACGAGCCAGCGCAGCTTGGCGTCGCGGAAGACGACGCGAGCGCCATCGCTGATCTCGGTGCGCCAGCGGCTGCGCTCGACCATCGCTGCCGGGCGGTGGCTGACGTACCGGGTGGCGACCAGCGCGGACAGCGCGAAGGTCACTGCGTCGACCACCAGCGCGCCATGGGCGCCGACGAGTGCGACCAGAGCACCACCGACCGCGAAGCCGACCACGACCGCGAGCTGGTTCGTCGAGTTGCCCAGCGTCGCCGCCGCGACGTAAGCGTCGCCCTCGCCAACGATGTCCGGAACCATGGCGGCCCGAGCCGCTGAGAACGGTGGCTCGAGGAAGGCCACCATGGTGACCAGCACCAGCAGGAGTGCGGTCGGCATCCCCGGGATCGCGACCAGCAGCACCAGCAGGATCCGCAGGGTGTCGCAGACGATCATCACGTGCCGGCGCGGATGGCGGTCGGCGAACACCGATCCGAGCGGGCCGCCGATCAGCCACGGGAGGTAGGTGACCGCATAGCTGATGCCGGTGAGCAGCGCGGAGTGGGTGCGCTGGAACACGATCGACGCGACTGCAATGCGGGCCACTTGGTCGCCGGCGACGCTCAGGGTCTGGGCGAGATACAGCGCGCGGAACTCATGGATCCCGAGGACATCGCGGAAGGTCGTGCGCCGCCCGGTCTCGATGATCCGACCCGGCTCGTCGCTCATCGAGACCCCTGTCGACGATCCACCTGTCTACTGTGCCATTTCACGCACCTGGGCGCCGTTATTGGCAATCCACCGTTCGGGTATGAACTGAGCATGACTAATCCGTCGCCGCCACGCATCCTGATCGTCGGGGGCGGCTATGTGGGCATGTACACCGCGCTGCGGCTGCAACGCCGGCTGCGGCGCGGTGAGGCCACGATCACGATCGTCGACCCGCAGTCGTACATGACCTACCAGCCGTTCCTCCCGGAATCGGCCGCGGGCAACTTGGAGCCGCGCCATCTGGTCGTGCCGCTGCGCAAGGTCCTCACCCGCTGCGAGATCCTCAATGGCCGGATCGCTTCGCTCAGTCACGAACGGCGTACGGCCCGGTTCGAGCCGGTCGAGGGGGCCGGCCGGGACCTGTCCTATGACGTGCTTGTGCTGGCACCCGGGTCGATCGCGCGGACGCTTCCGATTCCCGGTCTGGCCGAGAACGGCATCGGCTTCCACACCGTCGCGGAGGCGATCTACCTGCGCAACCAGGTGCTGTCCCGCCTCGACCTCGCCGTGTCGACGGAGGACGCGGCGCTGCGCAGACGGGCCCTGACCTTCGTCTTCATCGGTGGCGGCTACGCCGGCATCGAGGCGATCGCCGAGCTCGAGGACATGGCCCGCGACGCGCTGCGGTTCTATCCCGGCCTGACCGAGCCGGACATGACCTGGGTGATGGTCGAGGCCACCGGGCGGATCCTGCCCGAGGTCAGCCCGGACATGGCCGAATACACCGTCCGTCAGCTCGAGAAGCGTGGCATCGAGGTACGCCGCAACACCAAGGTCGAGTCGATGATCGGCGGCCGGGTGGTGCTCACCGATGGTTCGACGCTCGAGAGCGACACGATCGTGTGGACGGCCGGCGTCCGGGCCAACCCGATGTTGGAGCGGACCGACCTGCCGCTCGACAGCGCCAAGCGACTGAAGTGCCGCCCCGACCTCCGGGTCGAAGGGGTCGAGGGCGCCTGGTCGGCCGGCGACAGCGCCGCCGTACCGGATCTCACCAAGGACGACCCGAATGCACTCTGCGGGCCGACTGCGCAACACGCGGTCCGGCAGGCGAAGCAGCTGGGCGACAACCTGGTGGCGTCGTTGCGGGGCAAACCGCTTCGGGACTACCGCCATGCCTACGCCGGCTCGGTCGCGAGCCTCGGCCTGCACCGCGGCGTGGCGGAGGTCTACGGCATCAAGGTCAAAGGGTTCCCGGCCTGGTTCATGCACCGCACCTACCACGTGTCCCGGATGCCGACGCTCAACCGTAAGGTTCGGGTCGTCGCCGACTGGACGCTGGCGTTGTTCTTCCGGCGCGAGATCGTGTCGTTGGGCACGTTCGCGGAGCCCAAGCGCGAGTTCGCCAGCGCCGCCGAACAGTAGTCGGCCGCGGCCGGTTGCTTGTAGCGTCTCGGGTGCCGCCCGGGTGGCGCAACTGGCTGACGCAGGGGCCTTAAAAGCCCTGGCCCGCAAGGGTTTGTGGGTTCGAACCCCACCCCGGGCACGCAACCGCCGGTCAACCGCCGGGCCTCGACATCGGAAGGACACGCAGATGACCAAGGCCGAAGACGCCTACGAGTTGTTCAAGGCCGCTATCGGCCAGCCAGAGGGGACCGGCGACTGGCTCGAGGTGACCCAGGAGCGGATCAATGCGTTCGCCGACGTCACCGAGGACCATCAGTTCATCCACGTCGACCCCAAGCTCGCCGCCGAGCTCTCGCCGTGGGGGGTCACGGTCGCGCACGGCTTCCTCACCCTGTCGCTGCTGGTGAAGCTCTCGGCGTCGATCCCGCAGCCGCCGGAGCGGCTGGACGGCCTGGTGATGGGAGTGAACTACGGCTTCGAAAAGGTGCGCTTCATCTCGCCGGTCAAGGTCGACTCCCGGATCAGGTGCTTGAGCGTGCTCGCCGCGGCCGAGCTGAAGGACCCGGCCACCATCCAGACCACCCGGACGATGACGGTCGAGATCGAGGGTGAGTCGAAGCCGGCACTTGTCGCGGACTGGCTAACCCGGCTGATCTACGCGTAGCCGAGGCCCGCGCCCGGGTCACCCCAAGCAATGTCACATTGCCCCGGCAAAGCCGGGGGCACTGTGACATCACCCCGCCAAAGGGCGGGGCAATGTGACATTGCTTGGGATCAGCCGGAGAAGTCCGGTCCGGCTCGGGTCAGCTCGATCTTGAGGACCACCCGCTGGTCGCGCACCATCGCGGCCCGGTAGTCGTCCCAGTCGGGGTGCTCGCCGGAGATCGACCGGTAGTAGTCGACCAGCGCATCCATCGCCTCTGGGAGCGAGACCACCGTGACGGTGCCCTCGATCTGGACGAACTCGCCGAAGAACCCGTCGGTGAGTACGCAGAGCCAGGCCCGCGGGTCACGCCGTACGTTCTTGGTCTTGGCCGCTGTCTCGCGGGTGGACACGATCACGTAGCCGTCGGCGTCGATCCCGGCGGTGATCGGCGACAGCTGAGGCGCGCCGTCCCGGCGAAGCGTGGCGAGTACGGCGCGATGGTTGGCGCGGAGGAACCCTCGCGCGACGTCGAGGTCCACTGCCGGGGCTAGGCCCGGTTGGCCGCGCGGCGCCGGTCGTGCTCGTGCACGATCGCCCGGGCATAGCCGTGCGGCAGGCTGTGCTCGTCGCGCAGCCACGTCACCCGCTCGTCGAAGCGCAGCAGGGTGGGGCCTTCGTCAAGGCAGCCCAGCCAGGCCGGGACATCGCGGCCCGTAGTCAGAGGGATTCTCGCCAGAAGTGACTGGTGGGTGTCCTCGGACTGGGGCAACGACATGTGCGCCTCCTGGCTGGCGATAGCGGTACCGACAGTCTCCCGCAGTCGCGGGCCGTGGACAAGCCTTCGGCGCCTAGTTCTCGCTAGCCTTCGCCGGATGAGGGGTGGGGATCCCGACTACGAGCATCGGCTGGTGCTGGCCCGTGGGGAGCTGGCCCGGCTGGTGCTGCGGCTCCGGTCGTTGTCCCCGCCGGCCTGGCGGTCTCGGCGCAAGGCCGCGGTGGCCGCCGTGGACCGCCTCGCCGAGCTCTCCGGGCTGGCCGAGGGGCGCCCGGTCCCACCGGTGCCGCCGATCGCGATGCATGCGCTTGCCGACGCGGTGGCGGTGGTTGGCGGCGACGCCCTGGCCGCCCTGAGCGCCACTCCCGACGACGACCTGCTGACCGCCGTGGTCGAGGCGATCCGCGAGGCGCTCGAGCAGACCCGCTAGCTAGCGGGCAGCGGGCGAGCCGGTCAGCTCAACCGCTCCAGCACCATCGCCATGCCCTGGCCGCCGCCGACGCACATCGTCTCGAGGCCGAAGGTCTTGTCGTGGGTCTGCAGCGAGTTGATCAGCGTCGTGGTGATCCGGGCGCCGGTCATCCCGAACGGGTGGCCGACCGCGATCGCGCCGCCGTTGACGTTGAGCTTGTCGCCGAACGGGTCGATCCCGATGCCACGGGCGGAGGGGATCACCTGGGCGGCGAACGCCTCGTTGATCTCGATCAGGTCGATGTCGTCGATCGTCTTGCCGGCGTAGGCCAGGGCGCGACGGGTGGCCTCGATCGGGCCGAGGCCCATGATCTCGGGGCTCAACCCGGACAGGCCGGTTGACACGATCCGGGCCAGCGGCGTGATGCCCAGCTCGGCGGCCTTCTCGGCGCTCATGACGATGACCGCGGCGGCGCCGTCGTTGAGCGGGCAGCAGTTGCCGGCGGTGACCGTGCCGTCCGGCCGGAAGACCGGCTTGAGCCCGGACACGCCCTCGAGGGTCACCCCCGGCCGCGGTCCGTCGTCCTTCTCGACCACCGCACCGGCTGGCGAGGTGACTGCGGTGATCTCGCGCTCCCAGAAGCCGTTCGCGATCGCCTTCTCGGCCAGGTTCTGCGAGCGGACGCCGAACTCGTCCTGCTCGGCGCGGGTGACGCCCTTGATCTCGGCGACGTTCTCGGCGGTCTGGCCCATCGCGATGTAGACGTCGGGGATGTCACCGGAGTCGCGCGGGTCGGACCAGTGGAAGTTGCCCTCGGCGGCCTTGGCCGAGCGGGCCTGGGCCTCGGCGAAGGTCGGGTCCTGGGTGTCCGGCAGCGAGTCGCTGCTGCCCTTGATGAAGCGGCTGACCATCTCGACCCCCGCGCTGATGAAGACGTCTCCTTCACTGGCCTTGATGGCATGGAAGGCCATCCGGGTGGACTGCAGGCTCGACGAGCAGTAGCGGGTGATCGTCGTACCCGGTACGTCGTCCAGACCGAGCTTGACGGCGAGCACCCGGCCGAGGTTGAACCCCTGCTCGCCCCCGGGCAGGCCGCATCCGACGATCAGGTCGTTGACGGTGTGCGGGTCGAGTTGCGGCACCTTGTCCAGTGCGGTGCGGATGATCGTGGCGGCGAGGTCGTCGGGCCGGAAGTCGACCATCGAGCCCTTGAACGCCCGACCGATCGGGGAGCGTGCGGTCGCGACGATGACGGCCTCGGACATGGTGACTCCTCACAGTGGCGGTGCCTCTCAGGGTACGTTCCCCCACGTGGAGGTCTACGACTCAGTAGTTGACCTGATCGGGCACACCCCGCTTGTCCGGCTTCGCTCGGTGACCAAAGGGGTCGCGGCCACCGTGCTGGCGAAGGTCGAATACCTGAATCCGGGCGGGTCGGTCAAGGATCGGATCGCGTTGCGGATGATCGACGACGCGGAACGCTCGGGCGCGCTGAAGCCGGGCGGCACGATCGTCGAGCCGACCAGTGGCAACACCGGGATCGGCCTGGCCCTGGTGGCGCAGCAGCGCGGCTATTCCTGCGTCTTCGTCTGCCCGGACAAGGTGTCGGCCGACAAGATCAACGTGCTCAAGGCGTACGGCGCAGAGGTCGTGGTGTGCCCCACCGCGGTGCCGCCCGACCACCCGGATTCCTACTACAGCGTGTCCGACCGGCTGGCCCGCGAGCGCCCCGGCGGCTGGAAGCCCGACCAGTACTCCAACCCGGCCAACCCCCGGTCGCACTACGAGACCACCGGGCCTGAGCTCTGGCAGCAGACCGACGGGCAGATCACCCACTTCGTGGCCGGCGTCGGCACCGGCGGCACGATCAGCGGCACCGGCCGGTTCTTGAAGGCGGAGTCCGAGGGCCGGGTGCAGGTGATCGGTGCGGACCCGGAGGGCTCGGTTTATTCGGGCGGGACCGGCCGGCCTTATCTCGTCGAAGGCGTCGGCGAGGACTTCTGGCCGGCCAACTACGACCGCGAGGTCTGCGACGAGATCATCGCGGTCTCGGACGCCGACTCCTTCGTCATGACCCGGCGGCTGGCGCGGGAGGAGGGGCTGCTCGTCGGCGGATCCTGCGGCATGGCGGTGGTCGCCGCGCTCGAGGTTGCGTCGCGGCTGACCGCCGACGACATCGTCGTCGTGCTGTTGCCGGACGGCGGCCGCGGCTACCTGTCGAAGATTTTCAATGACGACTGGATGGCCGACTACGGCTTCCTCGCGGTCGGCGACCGAACCGCGACGGTCGCGGAGGTGCTGACCCGCAAGGGCCTGCAGATGCCGGAGTTCGTCCACGTCCATCCGAACGAGACAGTTCGCGAAGCGATCGACATCCTGCGGGAGTACGCCGTGTCGCAGATGCCGGTCGTGCAGACCGAGCCGCCGGTGATGGCAGCCGAGGTAATGGGGTCGGTGGTCGAGCGAGACCTGCTCGATGCGTTGTTCAGCGGCCGGGCCAGGCTGGCCGACCCGCTCGAGCGGCACATGTCCGACCCGCTGCCGATGATCGGCGCCGGCGAGCCGGTCGAGGCGGCGATGGCCGCGTTGCACCACGCCGACGCCGCCCTCGTCCTCGACGACGGCCGCCCGGTCGGGATCGTCACGCGGCAGGACCTGCTCGGCTTCCTCGCGGCCGGCTAGCCCATTCCAAGCAATGTCACATTGCCCCACACTTCGTGGGGGCAATGTGACAGTCCCCCAGGAAAGGGCTGGGCAATGTGACATTGCTTGGTCGATGGCGGGGGATCGGCGGGGACGCGGCAATAGGCTGGCCGGCGTGGGTGAGCAGCCGGGCTTCGAGACGCTGGCGATCCACGCCGGTCAGGAACCCGACCCGACGACCGGCGCGGTCATCACCCCGGTCTACCTCACCTCCACCTATGCCCAGGACGGTGTCGGCGGGCTGCGCGGCGGCTACGAATACAGCCGAAGCGCCAACCCGACCCGGACCGCGCTCGAGACCTGCCTCGCCGCGCTCGAAGGCGGCGTACGCGGGTTCGCGTTCGCCAGCGGGCTGGCCGCCGAGGACACCTTGCTCCGGACCTTGTGCGCTCCGGGCGACCACGTCGTCATCCCCGGAGATGCGTACGGCGGAACCTTCCGGTTGTTCGACAAGGTGCTCGAGCGCTGGGGCCTGCACTACACCGCGGTCGACCAAACCGACCTCGCGGCGGTGCGCGCAGCGGTGCGCGACGAGACCAAGTTGATCTGGTGTGAGACACCGACCAACCCGTTGCTGGCGATCGTCGATATCGGTGCGGTCGCAGCGATCGCGCACGAGGCCGGCGCGCTGCTCGGCGTCGACAACACGTTTGCGTCGCCGTACCTGCAACGGCCGATCGGGCTCGGCGCGGACATCGTCATGCACTCGACGACGAAATACCTCGGCGGCCACAGCGATGTGGTCGGCGGCGCTCTCGTCGTCTCCGACCAGGAGCTGGCCGAGCGGATCGCGTTCCATCACAACGCGATAGGGAGCGTGGCCGGCGCGTTCGACGCCTGGCTGGTGTTGCGTGGCCTCAAGACCCTCGGCGTACGGATGGATCGCCATTGCGACAACGCCGAGCGGGTGGTGGCGATGCTGCGCGAGCACGACGCGGTCACGCAGGTGCACTACCCGGACGGCGACGAGGTCGCCGCCAAGCAGATGTCCCGGTTCGGCGGCATGGTGTCGTTCCGCGTGGCCGGCGGCGAGGCGCACGCGCTCGAGATCTGTGCCAGGACCCGCGTGTTCACCCTCGCCGAGTCACTCGGCGGGGTCGAGTCGCTGATCGAGCATCCGGGCCGGATGACCCACTCGAGCGTCGCGGGGTCTGCGCTCGAGGTGCCGAGCGACCTCGTCCGCCTGTCGGTCGGCATCGAGACCGCGCACGACCTGCTCGCCGACCTGCGGCAGGCGCTCGGTTGATGGCGGCCGCCGCGGGCACGGCGCCGATCCGGGTGCGCGGCCTTCGCAAGGTGTACGACGGCCCGCACGGCCCGATCGTGGCAGTCGACGGAATCGACCTCGAGATCACCTCGGGGGAGTTCTTCGGGTTGCTCGGGCCAAATGGTGCAGGCAAGTCGACCACGATCGGCATGCTGACCACGCGGGTCCGGCCGACCGGCGGGACGGCCGAGGTCGCCGGCATCGACGTCACCAAGAACCCGGCGGCGGTCAAGCAGCAGATCGGTGTGGTGCCGCAAACCAACACCCTCGACCGGGCGCTGTCGGTGCGGGACAACCTGGTTTTCCACGGTCGCTACTTCGGGTTGAGTGGCCGCGAGTCACGCCGGCGCGCGGGGGAGCTGCTCGAGCGGTTCCAGCTCACCGATCGCGCCGACTCGCAGGTGCTGACGCTCTCGGGCGGGATGGCGCAACGCTTGATGTTCGCGCGCGCACTCCTGCATGAGCCCGATGTGCTCATCCTCGACGAGCCGACCAGTGGGATCGACCCGCAGACCCGGATCAACCTGTGGGAGATCCTGCAAGACCTGCATGCAGCCGGCCAGACGATCCTGCTGACCACGCACTACATGGAAGAAGCCGACACGTTGTGCCAGCGGATCGCGATCATCGACAACGGCAAGTTGCTCGCGCTCGGATCGCCGGCGGAACTGAAGGCGGGCCTCGATGCGGAGAGCTTGGTGACCGTGACGTTCGACCTGGATGCGGCCGCGATCAAGTCCGACGTCGAGGCAATCGCCGGAGTGTCGCGGGTCGAGATCGAGGGTCCGGTGGCGCGGGTCTTCACTCATGACGCGTCCGGCATCGTCGGCCAGGTTGCGACCACCGGGGCTCGCCATGACCTTGCGCTCCGCGATGCGACCGTGACGCCGCCGACGCTCGAGATCGTGTTCCTGACCCTCACCGGGCGGGCCTACCGTGAGTAGCCCCCAACCCGGCGGGTCGACCGGCGCGATGCGCGTGCTGGCCGCGCTTTATGCCCGCGACATCTGGGTGCTGCGCAAGGACATCGGGCAGTTTCTCGTCCGCGTGGTGATGCAGCCGCTGCTGTTCACCTTCGTCTTTGCGTATGTCTTTCCCAAGATCGGCCAGGGCATCGGCCCGATGCACCACGCTGCCGGTGCGCCATCGTTCTCGACCATCCTGGTGCCCGGGTTGATCGCGGTCGCGATCAACTTCCAGGGCATCCAAGCGGTTGCGCTTCCGCTGGTGCAGGAGTTCTCGTACTCGAAGGAGATCGAGGACCGGGTGCTGGCGCCGGCACCGGTGTGGACCGTGGGTCTGGCCAAGATCTTCTCCGGCGCGACCCAGTCGATGCTCGCGGCGGGGATCGTCTTCCCGGTCGTGCTGCTGGTGCACGCGAAGGGCGAGGCGCCGTCGGTCGCGATCCATAACGTGCCGTTGTTCATCTTCGTGTTGGTCTTCGCCTCGCTGCTCGGCAGCGCGTTCGGGCTGCTCATCGGTACGACGTTCGAGCCGCGCAAGGTGCCGCTCATCTTCAGCGTCGTGTTGCTCCCGCTGACGTTTCTTGGTTGCATCTACTACCCGTGGTCGACGCTCGGCCCGATCCCGTGGCTGAAGTGGGCGGTCCTGATCAACCCGCTGGTCTACATGAGCGAGGGCCTGCGCGCGGCCCTCACCCCGAGTCTTCCGCACATGCCGATCTGGGGGTTCTCCTGCGCGTTGGTCTTCGGCGTACTCGGCTTGACCCTGCTCTCGCTGCGGACCTTCCAACGCCGGGTGATCGACTAGTACGACGCCCGCCGCAGCCGACGGGATCCGGGTTTCGAGGAGGCATCAGGGTGACCACGGACCAAGCGCCGAACGCCGCCGAGCGCCGTCGGTGGAACGACGAGTACTGGGTATCGGTCTGGCACCGGCGGGAGCCGATGACCAACGCCGTCACCGACGTGCTGTTCGATCGGCTCGCGCTGGCTGCGGGCGAATCGGTGCTCGACATCGGAAGTGGCGGCGGCGGCACGACGATCGCCGCTGCTCGCGCGGTCGCTCCCGGCGCGGTGGTCGGCGCTGACATCTCGCAACCGTTGGTCGAGTCCGCCCGGCGTCGGGCGCTCGAACAGCACGTCCGAAACATCGACTTCGTGGTCGCGGATGTCCAGCTCTCGGCGATTGCTGGGGCGCCATTCGACGTGGCCTTGAGCCAGTTCGGGGTGATGTTCTTCGACCAGCCGACGGTCGCGTTCGCGAACATCCGGAGGCAGCTGTCGGGCGGCGGCCGGATCGGGTTTGCCTGCTGGCAGCCGGTCGAGCGCAACCCGTGGCACGCCAGTCCGGCGCTCGCCCCCTTTGTTCCACCCCCGCAGCCGCCCGCGCCCGGCAAGAGCCCGACCGGGCCGTTCACCTTCGGCGACCCCGAGCGGGTGTGCGGGATCCTGTCCTCCGCGGGCTGGGTGGGCATCGAGCGGACCGCCCACGAGCTGGTGGTGACCGTCGACCGGGACGCCATCGTCGACGATGAGCAACTGAGGTTCCTGGGAGTGCCGGAGGAGTCGATCGACCCCGCTCGCCAAGCGGTCGATGACCGGCTTGATCCGCTACGCGCCGGTGACGGACGCATCGCCGCGCCACTGGCGTTCCAGATCTTCACCGCCTCCGTGGCGGCCTGACCTGGTCAGCAGTCAGCGGTGCAAGGCGGTACCCGCTTGCCGGCCTTGTGCAACGCCCGCCTGATCGCCGCGACCGGTGACTTGTGCAGGTGCCCGGCCCGCCAGGCGTCGAGGTACGGCCACGGATAGATCACCCCGCGACGGATCCACCAGATGTGGTGCGGGGTCGTCCACGAGATCCCGAAATGAACCTGCGTCGCGATTCCACGGGCGTCACCACTGTTGCCGATCCGCCCGAGCACCTGGCCGCGCTTGACCGTGACCCCGGGCTTGATGCCGGGCGCGACCTTCTCGAGGTGCGAGCCGTAGTAGCGCACGCCGTCGACGCCGATCACGGACACGAACAGGCCGCCGCGCTGGGAGCCCTTGTTGGTGCTCGGCGACCAGTGGTCGTGCCGGCTGACCTCGTCGACCGTTCCGTTGATGGGCGAGACGAACCGGCATCCCCGGGCCGCGAAGATGTCGGTCGCCGGGTAGTCGTGGTGGTAGTGGCTGTAGGAGACGTGACAGCCCTTCACCGGAAAGCGGTAAGTGAACTGCGGGTGCGCGGACCGATGCACTGATCCCGTGACTCCGATCCCCGAGGGCACGGTCGGACCGGCCGTCGCTGTTGCGAAGGGAGAAGCGGTCAGGGCCAGGGCAGTCGCCGCGGCCAGCAGTCCGAGTGAAGTACGCACCCATCCAACCTAAGGTGTGGTCCTCAGGACGGTCAGGCGCGGTAGTGCACGACGTACCCGTTCGTCGAGGTCCAGGTGATCGTGCCGTTCCGGAACCGGCCGCGCCAGCCGTCCTTGATCGGGTGGGTGTTCGCGATCGGGTAGCCGAGCCGCCCGTGCTGGCCGCCGAGCGCGAGCCACTTGTTCTCGACCCGACCGAAGACCGCCCAGGCGCCGGTCGGCCGCGACCAGTAGATCGCGTACCCATCGGAGAAGCGGGCCCGCCGGCCGTGCGCGAGGACGGTCACATTGCTGGTCGGGAAGCCGGCCGGGCCGGCCGCCCCGCCGAGGGCCAGGTAACGGCTCAGCACCGGGCCGCGGATCTCGTGCACGCCGGTCGCCGCCGACCAGTAGAGCCGGCCGTGCTGGTAGTTGCGGACGTATCCGCCGGCCACGCCGTGTTCCCGATCGGTGGGCTTGCCGAGGGATGACGACGTCCCGCCGTGCCGGTCGTACCAGTCGGCGATCTCGTCGTCCTGGCCGATCAGCTGCTCGGCCTGGTGGCCCTGCCCGTCGTCGCCGGTGATGAGGTATTGCGCCGTGCTCACGCCGTGCCGGGTCGGCCGGAAGGTCACGGACTGCACGATCGCCGCGTCCGGCAGGATCTTGGAACCTTCCGAAACCGGGTTGGCCGCGGTGAACTCCCCGGTCGGCGGCGCCGCCTTTTCCAGCGTCAGGGTGACGGTGCCGGTGTTGCGGATCTTGAAGCTCTTAGTGACCGAGTGGCCGCGGGCGACCAGTCCGAAGTTCAGCGTCGCGGGGCTCAGCGTCAGGTGAGCGGCGCCGACGATCGCGCTGCCGGTCAGCGGAACGGTCAGCGGCGCGACCCCCTCGACGGTGAAGACCAGCGACCCCGAGTCGGCCGCGGACGGTGCGGTCGGCGCATAGCTGAGCGGTACGGCGATCGACGCGCCGGCCTGAAGGATGGTGTCGGGAGCGGGCAGGTTCGCGGACGCGAACGGCGGTGCGAGTCCGGATGCGTCGACGGTGAACGACTCCTCGGTCCCGGAGGTGTTGACCACGTTGAGCCCGGCGGTGTTGACGGATCCGACCGGTACCTCGCCGAAGTCGACGCTGCCGGGCGACACGGTCAGCCCGGGCCTTGTGCCGTAGCCGTCGACATCGAACGTGACGGCACCCGTCGTACTGCCCGCTTTGGTCGCCAGTTGCAAGGTGGTCGACTGCGGGCCCGCGAAGGTCGGGGTGAAGGTCACGTCGACGGCGAACTGCTGGCCGGTCGTGAGGGTGGCCGGAAGGCTCTCGTCGTCGGGCAGGGCGACTGTGAACCCCCCACCGGCGGTCGCTGCGGTGATCGTGATCGGCCTGGTGGCGGTCAGGGTCACCGGCAGCATTGCGTTGTCACCGACGGCGACGTTGCCGAAGTCAGTTGGCGAAGCGTTCAGGGGTGCGGCCGACGGATGGCCGAAGCCGAAGACGTCGCCGTCCCGGGTCGCGACGTAGACCCGACCGTCCGAGGTGGCCGCGGTCGCGAACTTCGTGCCGTGCGCGTCGTTGCCATCGGTGACTCCGGGCGGATCGAGTGGTGCCGAGTAGACCTTGTTGAGGACGCCGTTGTCGGGCGCGGCGTTGTAGGCGTTGAGCACCGGGAAGCGGCCGGACGACCCGATCACGCTGACCACCCAGATCAACGCCGGCGAGTCGGCGCCGTCCGATGTGACGATTGGCGACCCGCTCGTGAAGCCGAAGGTGGCCGTGCTGGTGGCCACTGACGTCAGCGACGGCACGCCGCCGGCATCGGAAGTGAGCTCCAGCGCGCGGAGATACCCGCCGTTCTCGACCGTGTAGACGAAGGCGCCGTCCGGGCCGCCCCAGAACGCCGGGTGACCCCACATGCCGTCGTAGGGCCCGCTGATCCCCAGCGCGTCGTCGGTTCCCCCGGGACCCTGACCGAGCCCGCCGAGGTTGTTGCGGTCGAGCAGGTAGACGTGGCCATCCTTCCCGTCCTGCACCAGCAGGTGCGGGTACGACGTGCTGCCGTAGCCGTCGGGTATCGCCATCGGGCCGCCGGCGCCGAGGTCGGTGTCGTTCTCGTCGAGGACCGCCCTGGTGTCCGGGCTGAACCAGTCGGTCGCCGAGAGCGTCCCGTCGGGCTGGACCGTGAGCCGGACGACCGCCTCCTCCAGCGAGGTCGGCGGGGAGTCGCCGGGTGGCACCGGCGAGGTGTCGCCGTTGCCGGTCGTGATGATGATCTGGCCGGGGCCGTCCGAGACCAGCCCGCCGCCCGACTGCCAGATCCCGCCCTCGCCGTCGTTGGTGCCGACCTCGGTGGTGAACATCGCGGTCTGGGTCGCGGTGGAGGTGCTGACTCCGACGACGTACCCGTTGTACGGCCCGTGGTCGCAGTAGCTGGCGAACCCCGCATAGACGATGCCGTCGAGCAGAAGCAGGCCGGGCCGTTGTGCCTCGGTCTCCGAGTTGAAGGTCTCGGTCGGGTCGTTGTCGGGATGGCCGCCGATCGGCACCGGCCAGCCGGTGCGTTCGGCACCGGTGCTCGCGTCGAGGGCGTGCAGGCGCCAGACCGGGTCGGTGCTGTCCGCGCCGTCCGGGGCCTCCTTGGCCATCACGTAGAGGGTGTTGGACGACGGGTCGTAGACGGGGGTCGACGTGACCCCGATGTCCGGCGAGAGATCGCCGCAGTCGAGGACGCTCGCCGACCACGGGGTGCCGAGTTCGTCGGTCCACTCGATCGCCCCGCTCGCCGGGTTCATGCCGTAGACGTCGTCGTCCTCGGTGGCGACGACCAGCGTGCCGGTCGAGCCGACCGACTGCTTCACGACGAGCGGCTGGGCATAGACCTGGCCGGTGACCGGGGTGGTGAACAGCGGCCCGAAGTCGCTGGCGCTGACGTTCGCGGGCAGCAGCTCGGGTTCGCTGTCGTCCCAACCGTCCCGCAGGTTGTTGACCGAGATCGTGCTGTCACCGGGCGACCCGTCACCGTCGGCATGCGCGCTGGACGCCGGGCCCGCGATCAGGCCGCCGGCCGCCAGCGCGACTGCCGCGAGCGCCGGCACGAATCGGCGGTTGATCATCTCGTTGAGTCTGATGGCTCAGCGAGGCGGTGTCATGGCAAACGGTCAAGTCGTGGTGGTCGCCGAGGTCGCACCGTCCGGGTGCGGGCCGGGTACGGCCGCCGCGTGTGCAGCGGCGCGCGCCGTGGCGCGATGCAGCGTCTCCGGTGACCGGGCGGCGAACACGGCGGCCACGGCCAGGATGCTGGCGGTCACCCCGAACGCATCGGAGTAGGAGGCATCCGCGATCCGGCCGGCGACTACCGGGCCGATGACCGTGCCGAGGTCGGACGACATCGAGTACGCCGCGAACACCGGGCCGCCGCGGCCCTCGACGACATCTCCCACGACTGCCCCCGGTGCGACGTCGAGCAGGCCCGAGCCGAACCCGAGTAACGCCAGCCCGACGAAGTAGCCCCCGAGGTCCGGCCAGATCGCGAGCACCGCGATTCCGATCCCGCTGCCGAGACAGCCGGTGAGCAGGACCGGCTTGCGGCCGACCCGATCCGCGTAGTGCGCGGCGGGCAGCAGCATTGCGCCGTTGACCGCGGACACGACCAGAAAGCCGAAGCCGGTCCAGATCACCGGCTTGTGAAGGACGTCCGAGACGAACAGCGGGATGAGCGCAGACCGGACGCCGACCGCACCCCACGAGTCGGCGAAGTTCGCGGCCAGTGCCGCTCGGTACGCCGGATCGCGAAGTGCGGTTGCCAGCGAGGTCCGCGAGGTCGACGCGGCGTCCGCGCGGTCGGCCAGCGGAGTGGCGCGCAGCGCAACGATCGCGACCGTCCCGGCCATCGCAAGGGTGCCGGCGTACAGGAAGAAGGGGAGCCGGATCGACACCCCCGTGACCACGCCGCCGAGCACTGGGCCGGTGATGCCGCCGAGCAGGAAGCCGCCCTGCCAGAAGCCGAGCGCCCGACCGCGCTGCACGGCCGGCACCATCCTGACCAGCAGGCTCATCGCGCTGATCGAGAACATTGCCGAGCCGACGCCGCCGATCCCGCGCAGCGCGATCAGCTCGGCGTAGCTGTGCGCAAGGCCGGCGAGCGCGCTGCTCACGGCCACGATGCCGATGCCGATCGCGAGCACGAGCCGCTCGCCGAGCCGGTCGACCAGCCGGCCCGCGGGCAACGCGAACGCGATCCGCAGGAACGCGAAGGCGCTGATCACCGCTGCTGCGGCCGCGCGCCCCACGCCGAAGTCGCGCGCGAAGACCGGGAGGGCCGGAGCGACGATTCCGAAGCCGAGCGCGACGAAGAAGGCGACCGCGACCAGGATCCGGACCTCGCGCGGCAGCGGCGGTCGGTCCGGCGAGGTCACCCGTCGATCTTGCCCTGCCGTCGCATCATTCGTGGCCCGAGCCACCGGTGGCGCGTTGCGGCTATGCCGACCGGCCGGCTCGCCGGCCCCGACGCGCGCGCAGATAGTCGCTCACGACGTAGTCGCCGAGCCGGTCGCTGTCAGAGGTGAAGACGCGCCCCCCGTTCCGGGCCGCCATCGCCTCGACGAAGCGGACCAGGCCGGGCTCGTCGTCGAGCATGAAGACATTGATCGTCGCTCCGCGCCGGGTGACCCGCTCCACCTCGGCCATCGTCGCCGCCGTGGTCTCCGGGTGGGTCGGCCAGTCGAACCATGCGTTGCCGTCCGGCATCAGGTGCGCCGTGGGCTCGCCGTCGGTGACGACCATCACGACCGGCTCGGCCTCGGGATGCTTGGACAAGTGACGGGTCGCGAGCATCAACGCGTGCTGGAGGTTGGTGCCCTGCACCATGTCCCACGACAGGGTCGGCAGGTCGGCCGGGCGAAGCACCCGGGCATAGCGCGAGAAGCCGATGATCTCGATCGCGTCCTGCGGATACTTGGTCGAGACCAACGTGTGCAGCGCGAGTGCGGTCGACTTGGCCGCCGCCCAGGTGCCGCGCAGCGCCATCGAGTACGACAGGTCGATCAGCAGCGCCACCGCGGCACCTGACCGTCGCTCGGTTTCGACCACCTCGAAATCGTCGACGCCGATCTTCACCGGAGTCCCGGCGCCGGACCGCAGGACCGCGTTGCGAACGGTTCGTACGACGTCGAACGGCTGCTCGTCGCCGAACTGCCACTGGCGGGTCGCACCGGTGGGGTCGCCGGCCGGACCGGCGTCGCGGGTGTCGTGGTCGCCCCGGCCATCGGCGTGCAGTCGGGCGAAGATCCGGGCGAGCGCCGTCTCGCCGATCCGCCGCATCCCGCGCGGGGTCAAGGTCACGTCGCCCCCGCTGCGCTGCAGGTAGCCCTGCTGTTGCAGCTCGCGTTCGATCCGGCGAAGCGCGGCCAGGTCGTCGACCGCGTTACGGCCGAGCGCGCGCTCGAGCAGCTCCGGGTCGACATCGTCGAGCGAGGCGCCGGCGTAGTCCTGCGACAGCATCTGCTCGAGCTCGTCGAGATCGGCGGACTCCTCCAGCGCGGTGGTCGCATCGCCGAGGCCGAGCGGAGTGTCGCCGCGCATCCGCTGCCGGCCCTGCCAGTCGAGCTCCGGCCGGCGCGCGCGCAACTGGTCCGACAGCCGGGCCATCTCACCGGCGAGGCCGGAGTCCTGCATCGCCTGCATCATCAGCTCGGCGAGCTCGGACTGCTGCTCCGGTGACAGCGAGTTCATCAGGCGTTGGGCAGCGGCGGCGCGACGTGCGAGCGAGTCGATCAGCTCTTCCAGCGACTGCGGGTGGTCCGGGAAGAAGTCGCCGTAGTTCGCCATGAACTCGTCGAACTGCTGCGCGGTGTCATCGCCACGGGCGTCGGCGTCGAGCATCTCGTTCAGCGCCCGAAGCATGTCCTTGACCCGTTGCTGCGTTTCGGGATCGCCGCCTTGCAGCGCCTGCTTGATCCCGCGGAACTGGCTGTCGAGCACCTCGCGTCTGAGCAGGTCCTGGATCTCGTCGTACGCCGCCTGCGCCTCGGGCGAGTGCCACGAATACTCGGTCAGCTCGCGGACCGCGCGC
This sequence comes from uncultured Actinomycetota bacterium, assembly GCA_963770565.1. GTDB lineage: Bacteria > Actinomycetota > Actinomycetes > JAFAQI01 > JAFAQI01 > DATAUK01. The sequence continues at coordinate 330,889 of CAVYQE010000002.1, read as the reverse complement.
GCGGTGTCGGCGGGGAGGTTGTCGAGCTCGGCTTCGGCGAGCCGCGCGTCGTCGCTCGGGTCGGGGAACAACGCCGCGCGCTCGGCCTCGAGCGCCCGGTCGAGTAGCTCGCGGACCTGTTCGAGAGTGCCGTCCAGCCGGCCGGCCCGGCGGGCCCGGCGCTGCTGCTCGCGGACCTGCCGGAGCAGGTCGTCGAGTCCGCGCCGGTCCGACAGGCCCCGGCGCATGAGCTGGGCGAGCGCCTCAGCGGGCGACAGGCCGTCAAGAACGGAGTCGCCGAGCTCGTCGATCGCGTCGCTGACGTCGTACGGCGCGGCCAGCGGATCGTCTCCACCGTGCCATTCGCCGTACCGGGACCGGGTCATCGGGTCGGCGCCTACCGCGATCCGTAGACGGCGCGGTCGGCGACCGTCTCCTTCGACAGCCGGCGGAGCAGGTACAGGCCTTCGAGGGCGAACTCGAGCCCGGCCGCGGCCAGCTCGGGGGTCTCCGCGCCTTCGTCGATCCCGACCGCGGTCAGCAGCCGGCCGAGACCGGGCACCGTGCCGAGGCCGGACAGCAGGTCGGTGGCCGGCACCAGCTCGCCGGTCTCGACGGTCGCGCCGTCGGCGAACATCTCGACGAGCGGCCCGAGGTCGACTCCGCCGAGCCGGGCCCGGAAGGTGTCCGCGACCGATCGGCGGAGCAGGTGCTCGAGCACCTCGGCCTCGCGGCCCTCCTCCGACGCTTCGAACTCGACCTTGCCCTGGACCGCCGGAACGATTGACGGCAGGTCGGCGACCCGCGCGACCGCGAGCTGCTCGCCGGTCAGGGCCGCCCGCCGCACCGCGGACGCGGCGACGGTCTCTGCGGCAGCCACGGCGAATCGAGCCGACACTCCGGAGCGTTGGTCGACGGCCGGAGACTCCCGGACATGGCGGGTGAAGCGGGCGATCACCTCGACCAGGTGGTCGGGGAGCGCGGCGGACACCGCGTCCTCGCCCCAGTCGACCAGCGCCTCCTGCCGGACCAGGTGGAGCTCGTCCTCGAGGTCGAGCGGGTAGTGGGTGCGCACCTCGGCGCCGAAGCGGTCCTTCAACGGCGTGATGATCCGGCCGCGGTTGGTGTAGTCCTCGGGGTTGGCAGTGGCGAGCAGCAGGACGTCGAGCGGGAGCCGCAGGGTATAGCCGCGGACCTGGATGTCGCGCTCCTCGAGCACGTTGAGCAGCGCGACCTGGATCCGCTCGGCCAGGTCGGGCAGCTCGTTGATCGCGATGATGCCGCGGTTCGTGCGCGGCACCAGGCCGTAGTGCACCGTCTCGGGGTCGCCGAGCACCCGGCCCTCGGCCACCTTGATCGGGTCGACGTCCCCGATCAGATCACCGACCGACACGTCAGGGGTGGCGAGCTTCTCGGCGTACCGCTCGTCGCGGTGCTTCCACGCGACCGGCAGGTCGTCGCCGCGCTCACTGGCGAGTTGCCGGCACCGGGTGCAGACCGGGTAGTAGGGGTGGTCGTTGATCTCGCAGCCGGCGACGACCGGGGTCCACTCGTCGAGCAGCTGCACCAAGGTGCGGATCAGCCGAGTCTTGCCCTGTCCGCGCTCACCGAGCAGTACGACGTCATGGCCGGCCAGCAGGGCGCGCTCGAGCTGGGGGAGAACGGTGTCGTCGAAGCCGACGATTCCGGGAAACCGCTCCTCGCCGCGGGACAGCCGGGCGAGCAAGTTGTCGCGCAGTTCGGTCTTGACCGTCTTGGCGACATGGCCGGAGTCGCGGAGGGCGCGCAGGGTGGACGGTGCGGAAGGCGTGGTGGCGGAGCTCATCACTTCACGCTACGTCCGCCGTCCGGCGGCGTTCATCCCGGCCGAGCAGGTGCAGACTGGGACGGTGCGTTTCGGTGATGGGCTGGCGGTCGACGCCGATCTGCTGGTCGCGGCCGAGCAGGCCACCGCGCAGGCGATCGACGCCCTCGGCGGCGAGGCTCCGGACCTGCTCGCGGTGTTCGTCTGCGGCGGCGAGGTCGAGGCCGCGGAAGCCGCTCTGCAGCGGGCCGCGGGCATGTCCGGTGCGAATGCCGCGATCGGGTGCACCGCGCCGGGGGTGATCGGCGACGGGCGCGGGGTCGAGGCGACCGCGGCGGCTGCCGCGTGGTGCGCGGTGCTCCCGGACGCGCACCTGCGAACGTTCGATCTCGAGGTAATCAAAGGCGACAGCGGCATCACCGTCGTCGGGATGCCGGACCATCACGACGAGGATTCGGTAGCGATCTTGCTGGCCGATCCGTGGTCGTTCCCGGTCGACGGCTTCGTCGATCAATGCAACGCGGTGCTGCCCGGCCTTCCGATCGTCGGCGGGATGGCGGCCGGCGCGGCTGGCCGCGGGTCGACCCGACTGCTCGTCGACGATCACGTGGTGGATCGCGGCGCGGTCGGCGTAGTGCTCGGTGGACCGGTCGGAGCGCACGCCTTTGTCAGCCAGGGTTGCCGGCCGGTGGGCCCGGCGATGACGGTGACGGCGGCCGAGGGCAACCTGCTGCTCGAGCTGGCCGGTGTGCCGGCGCTCGAGAAGCTGCGGGACATCCTTGCGATGTTGCCGCCCGACGAGCAGGCGCTCGTCTCTGAAGGGCTGCAGCTCGGCATCGCGCGGGACGAGTACGTCGAAGAGCACGTCCAGGGCGACTTCCTGATCCGCGGCGTGGCCGGGGCCGACGAGGGGCACGGCTGGCTGGTGGTGGGTGACGTCGTACCGGTGGGTCGGACCGTGCGGTTCCAGGTCCGCGACGCGACCGCGGCCGATGTCGATCTGCAGGAGCGGTTGAAGGAGTTCCGGGACGCCGACGACGCCGAGCCGGTCGAAGGCGCCCTGTTGTTCTCGTGCAACGGGCGCGGCGCGCACCTGTTCGGCAGCGCCGACCACGACCCGCAGGCAGTGCGGTCCGGACTGGCCGCGCACGGGGTCGCGGGGATCTTCGCGGCCGGCGAAATCGGACCGGTCGGTGGGCGCAACTTCGTCCACGGCTTCACCGCGTCGATCCTGGCGTTCGGTGCGGCGTCGACCGGCGTCGGCTGATGGCGGTTTGAGACTTCCGTGGTGACGCCGGCAGACGCTGACTTCTTTCTTGCGATTGACGTCGGCGGCACCAAGCTCGCCGCGGCGCAGGTCAGTCCTGAGGGCACCCTGCTCCGCCGGCAGCAGGTGCCGACCGCGCCGAGCACGGCCGGTCAGGGCGACGCACTATGGGACACGCTGCTCGCACTGATCGATGACGTCTGCGCAGGCCGGTCACCGATCGGCGTCGGGGTCGGTTGTGGTGGCCCGATGCAATGGCCGGCCGGTGTGGTCTCGCCGTTGAATCTCCCGGCCTGGCGGGACTTCCCGTTGCGCGACCGGCTCTGCGCCAGGTTCCCGGATACCGAGGTCAGGGTGGCCAACGACGCCATCGCGATGACGATCGGGGAGCACTGGCGCGGGGCCGGCCGCGGCGCGCACGGCCTGCTCGGGATCGTCGTCTCGACCGGGGTCGGTGGCGGCCTCGTGCTCGACGGGCGGGTGGTCGCGGGGGTCACCGGCAATGCGGGCCACATCGGTCACGTGGTGGTCGAGCCCGGCGGCCCACCGTGCGGCTGCGGCGGCCGCGGCTGTCTCGAGGCGATCGCCCGGGGGCCCGCCCTCGTGCAGTGGGCGGTCGACCAGGGCTGGAAACCGGCGGGCGGTGTGCCGGCGGACGGCCGCGCGCTCCTGGCCGGCGCGCAAGCAGGGGATCCGGTGGGTGCGGCGGCCTTCGAGCGAGCCGGCACCGCATTGGGGATCGCGATCGGGTCGGCCACGCACCTGCTCGAGCTCGACGTCGTCGCGGTCGGCGGCGGGCTGTCCGCCGCTGGTGAGTTGCTGCTCGGCCCGGCCCGGGTCGCCTTCGCCCACCACGTGCGGATGTCGTTCGCGGCCGGCTGTCAGATCATCGAGGCAGGCCTCGGGGTCAATGCGGGTGTGATCGGTGCGGCCGCCCTCGTGGCGGTGGGCGATCGATACTGGCCGGCCGGTGCAGATTGAGCGGGTGACCGGGCCGCTCTCGATCGACTAAGCCCTCGCGCCCCGCTCTCCAGTTCCAGCACACAACGCCGCCCCGACGCCTCGCCAGTCGCGCCGTTTTCGACCTCGGGTCCGATTCCCTGGAGGTGGCGACGAGCGTTGTGTGCTGAAACGGGGCGGGCTAAGAGAAGTCTCATTCGCTGCTCATCGAGTGGGCCAGGTCGGATTCCGAGACTGGAACCGACGTTGGTACCGATCTGCCGGAGGCCCTTGATGGACGCACGACGTAGAAACCTGTTGTCGCTCGCTCTGATCGGTGCGGTTACCGCCGGTGGTGGCTTCGCGCTCACGCAGGCCGAGGGCCCCAGTGCGACCAGCGCCAAACCTGGCTCCGCTTCCTCGCGGCCGGTGGCCGACGTACAGACGACCGAGCTGCAGCGCCAGCTCAATCACCTGCTCGGCCAGGACCAGGGGCTGCAGGACGCGCTGCGAAAGGCCCGGCACAACCTCGCCGCTCGGGTACACGCCGAGAACGAGGCGATGGCACGACAGCGGCTTGCAGAGTCACGGCAGGCGGCACCACCCGCGAGCGCGCCATCGGCTCCGCCGACGTCTCGCCCCGCGCCCACCCCGACCCATTCGGTCGCTCCGTCGCCGACTCCGTCGACGCACGGCAGCACCGGCGCCAGCGGCGGGTCGGGTCAGGGTGGCGGGGGAGATGACGGTCATGGTGGCGGTGGAGACGACGGCGGGGGTGGCGACGGCGGTGGCGATGACTGACAGTCGCCAGGCCCGCGCTCGGCGGGCAGCCGGCGTGAGTGTCGTCGTGGTCGGCGTGACCTCGGCGGTCACCTCCGGCGCGCTCGCCTGGGCGGCCGCCACCTTGCCGGCGCGCCCGGTACCGGCCGTCGCGGCCCTGCCGCAGCACAGCGCGCAGGATGCCCGCGCCGAGCGGGAGATGCTCGCCGTCGAGGCGCGACTTGCCCGGGTCCGTCGCGACCTCAAACAAGTGGCCCGGCGGTCGGCGCACCTCCCGCATGCGGCTGCGACCAGCGGCTCGTTCGCTTACCGAACACCGGTCCAGTCGCAGGGCTCGGGAGGAGGCACGACGTCGGGCTCCGGGGCGCCGCCGGCGACCCAGCCGCCCGCACCGGCACCTGCGCCCCCGCCACCACCGCCGACCCAGTCCTCGACCGGCGGAAGCGGTGGCTGACGACATCCGCGAGGTGGACTACTGCGACACCTCGACGGTGGTGCGAAGCACCCACGCAATGGGCAGCGAGATCACCATCCAGGCGGTGGCGGGCAGTGAGCGCGACGGTGACGTGATCGAGGCGATGACCGACGCGCTCGAGGTCTTCCACGACGTCGATCGGCACTGCACGCGGTTCAACCCGGACAGCTCACTGATGCGGGCGAACGCGGCGGGTGGTTCCTGGTGCGAGGTGACGCCGGTCTGCTTCGACGCCCTCGCCGCCGCGGCCGAGGCCTACCGCGCGACCGACGGCCGCTTCGACCCGCGCGTGCACGACGACCTGGTGCGCCTCGGCTATGACCGGTCGCGCCGATTCGGCGCCATGAGTCACCGTGCCGAAGAGGTCCTGCAACCGCGCACGGAGCTGCCGGCTTGGGAGCCGGAGTTTCGGCCCTCCACCCGTCAGGTTCGCTTGGGTCCGGCGCCCATCGATCTCGGCGGGATCGGTAAGGGTCTGGCGGTGCGGGCCGCGGCCGGGCGGCTCATGCCCCTCGGGGTCGGCTTCCTGATCGAGGCCGGCGGTGACTGCTGGTGCGACGGGTCGTCGCCGGACGGCGGGCCGTGGCGGCTCGCCGTCGAGGATCCGTCCGGTGGCGCACTGCCGGCCGCAGTGCTCACGCTCTCCGACCTGGCGGTCGCCACGTCTTCGGTCAGGGTGTGCTCGTGGGCGATCGGCTCGACCCGGGTCCACCACCTGATCGACCCGGGGACCGGCCTGCCGGGTGGCCGCGGGCTGGCCGCCGTGACAGTGGTCGCCGACGATGCCGCAGTCGCGGAGGTCTGGAGCAAGACGCTGTTTCTTGCCGGTGCTGAACGGATTGCCGAGGAAGCCCGCCGCCGGCGCGTCGCGGCGATCTGGGTCGAGTCGAGCGGGCAAGCCCGGTTCACCCCGGAGGTCGAGCCCTTCGTTCTGTGGCGGGCGATGTGAGCACTTCCAGCATCGAGCGGAACTCCTCGCTGCACCTGATGTGGGTCGCGGCCGCCGCGACCGTCGGCTACGCGATCACCGCGGCGCTGATCAGCCGCGTCTCCGCCCGGATGTTGCCGTGGGTCCTGGGCCGAGGGTTCGGGGTCGGCGCATACCTCGCCCTGACCGCGCTCACCGTGGTGGGACTTTGGCTGCGTCATCCCTGGCGGGTCAACCATCCACGGCCGAGTGCGGCGAGTGCGCACCGGGCCCACTCGTTGCTCGCGACGATGGTCTTGCTGCTCGTCGCCGGACACGTGATTGCGCTGTCCGTCGATCGATTCGCGGGGGTCGGGTGGTCGGGAGCGTTCGTCCCAGGTCGATCCGGCTACCGGCCGCTCGCCGTCGCATTGGGCACGATCAGCCTGTACGTCGGGCTGGCGGTCGGGTTCACTGCGGCGCTGGCCGGATGGGTGGGCGGCCGGACCTGGTACGCCGTACACCGGCTCGCGCTGGTGGCGTTTGCGCTCGTGTGGCTGCACGGCGTGCTGGCGGGAAGTGACGAGCGAGTGCTCCTGCCGATCTACCTCGTGAGCGGCCTGCTGGTGGCGGTTCTGGCCTGCACGCGGCGAGCCGCCGTGCTGCCGGAGAGCATGGTGGCCCGCCCCGACTACAGCGGCAGCCGCAGATGACCGACTCGATTCGGGTGGACATGGTGCGATGCGCAGGACACGGGATCTGCGCGCATGTCTTGCCGGAACGGGTGACACTTGACCCGTGGGGCTTCGCGATCGCCGACTCCGAGCCGCTCACCGGCGCCGTGCTCCGCAAGGCGCTTCGGGCTGCCCGGGCCTGTCCGCGCCGCGCGCTGCTGATCGATCGGTCGGCGGCCGAACGCCCAGCGAATCGGTGAGGGGGAGATCATCGTGACCCGTGGTCTGCGAGATCGCGGCGCAGCTTGGTGGTCGATCCCGGCTGCGCTCTCGATCGGGGCAACGCTCGGCTTTGTCGCCATCGCCGCCCCGCACTGGACGCACCGATCGGCGATCCCGCTTGCGATCTCGGTCCGCCCTGAGGCGGCGGTCGGTCCGGCGTCCTCGGCGACCCCTCGGCACCATCGACATCCCCATCCGGCGCCGACCGTCACGGTGACCGATACCGAGTCGCCGGTTGCCGAGCCGACGGCCGTCACGGTGATCACGCCGAGCCGGCCGGTCGTCGTGGCCACGCCGACCCACCACGGTGACTACGGCGGCGGCGACGGCGGCAGTGACGACGGGCATGGCGGCAGTGACGACGGGCACGACGACGGAGGCGGCGGCCACGGCGGCGATAATTGACCATGGCCACCACGACGGCAGCCCAGCCGGGAGTGGGGGATCGATCGCACCCCGACGAGCCGGCCAGCCGCCAGGTGCTGCCCGCACGCCCTGATCGCCCGCGGCGAAACCGCCGGCTCGGCACTGCGGCTCGGCTCGGTCTGTTGCAGGCCGGCGTCCTCGCAATCATCTTGTCGGCTGTGGTGCTCAGCCTGGTCCGGACCTTCGCCAGCCAGTCGCACTCCACGACCACCCATCTGCTGACGGCCGAGGTGGTCGGATTTCAGCGCGCAGCCGATGCGCGTGGCACCCAGGTCGGGCTTCGGTCGTTCAGTCGCAGCTACCTCCGCACCCACGCGCTTCCCGACGGTCAGGTCATCCTGATCGGCTTCCCGGGGCAGTCGGCGCTCGGCAGTGCGAACTCCGCGCCGTTCGCTTCCTCGCCGGCGATTGAGTCCATGCTCGGTTCGCCGCTGGCCCGGTCGGTCGAGCGGTCGATGCGGGTGGGTGCTACGACGTACGAGGTCCTGGCGGTCCCCGTGCACGCCGGTCAGGCGCAGGCGACGTTCATCGTTGCCGCCGCCCAGGACCAGGTCCGCGAGAACGAGTCGCGGGTGTTGCACCTTGCCCTCATCGAGGCGCTGATCGCGTTGCTGGCCGGCGCCTTCGCGGGCTACCTGCTCTTGCGGGGACTGCTCCGCCGGATCGGCCGGATCACCGAGACCGCCGCCGGCCTTGGTCAGGGGGAGATGGACCGCCGGCTCGGCGACCAGGGCACCGACGACGAGGTGGGCAAGCTGGCGGCCACCTTCGACTCGATGGCCGACCGGGTGGCGGCTGCGATGGCGACCCAGCGCAGCCTGCTCGCCGATGTGTCGCACCAACTGCGTACGCCGCTCACGGTCGCCCGCGGTCACCTCGAGGTACTCGGTCGTACCGGCACCGCCGACCCGCAGGACGTGCACGAGACGATCGCGGTGGTCGTCGACGAGATCGACCACATGACCGCCCTGGTCGAGCGCCTGCTCATGCTCGGCCGCGCCCTCGAACCCGACTTCGTCGAGCCGGCGCCGATCGACCTGCGCAGCATGGTGATCGATCTGTTCGCCACCGCGCAGGTGCTCGCCGACCGGGACTGGCAGCTTGGCGACGTACCCGACCTGACCTTGCACGCAAGTCTCGACAAGCTGCGGGGTGCGCTGCTCAACCTGCTGGACAACGCGGTGAACGCAACCGGCCCGGGGGACCAGATCGCGCTGGCGGCGCGGCAGCGCGCCGACGGCTGGGTCGAGCTGGTCGTGTCTGACAGCGGACCCGGCATCCCGGCCAATCGCCGGCACGTGGTGCTGGATCGCTTCAGCCGTCCCGATGCCGGGGCCACCAGGGGCTCCGGTCTAGGGCTGGCGATCGTGAAGGCGGTGGCCGAAGGTCACGGCGGCCACCTCGAGGTCACCGACTCCACCCTGGGCGGCGCCCGGATTGCGATTGTGCTGCCGCCCACGATCGTCACGAGCGGGGCCGGGACCTGATGCGCATCTTGGTGGTCGAGGACGACGAGCGGATCGCGTCGTTTCTGGCCAAGGGTCTCCGGGGCGAGGGCTATGCGTGTGATGTCGTGCACACCGCGGCTGACGCCGAGCACGCACTGAAGGCCACGGCCGCGAAGCCGGACCTGCTGCTGCTCGACCTCGGACTGCCCGACACCGACGGCGAGACCTTGCTCCGCGGGCTACGCGGCCGCGGCGACGGCGTACCGGTGATCGTCCTGACCGCCCGATCGGAGGTCGGCGACCGGGTGCGCGGGCTGGACGCCGGCGCCAACGACTACGTCGTCAAGCCGTTCGCGTTCGAGGAGCTGCTGGCCCGGATCAGGGCCTGCCAGCGAACCGCGGAGCAGCCGAGCTCGACCGAGCTTGCGGTGTCCGACCTGCGCCTCGACCTGCTGTCGAAGGTCGCTTGGCGCAGCGGTCGCCGAATCGACCTGGCACCGCGCGAATGGGCGCTCCTCGAGCTGTTCATGCGGCAACCGACCCGGGTTTTCACCCGCACCCACATCCTCAACAGCGTCTGGGACTACAACGCGGACCCGGGCACCAACATCGTCGACGTGTACGTCGGGTACCTCCGCCGCAAGCTCAACACCCCGGGCGTCGAGGCCCTAATCTACACCGTGCGCGGCGCTGGCTACCGCCTGCTGAACCCATAGCCGGCAACGATTTCGGACACCGTCAGTCCGAGGTGGCGTGCGCCGGAATCGGCAGGACGGCCCGGCGCGAACGCGCGGTGCACCGCCCGCGCGCGTGCTCGTCGAGTTCGGCCCGGAAGGCGCTCAGCGCGCTGAGCGCGAACCGCAGGCTTCCGTCCGGGTGGGCACACGCGCCACGACCGCGCAACAGGGCAGCGGTGTCCTCGACCTGGCGGCGGGCGCGTCGCGACCGCCGAGGTCGGGCGATCGCGGCGAACTGATCCGCCAGTTGAGGCAGCCCGTGCAGGCACGGACCGCACTGGCCCGCCGACTCGCCGGCCAGGTAGCGCAGCACCCGCGTGGTCTCGACCAAGCCGCACACATCGTCGGGGAGCGCGACGATCACACCCGCACCGAGCGCCACCCCGAAGGGCCGGAGCTCGGCGTTGCAGAGTCGTAGCGCGCCGATCTCCGAGGCCGCGATCCAGCCGCCGTGATAGCCGCCGACGAGGATGGCCTGAAGCGGTTGGGTGGCGCCGCCGACCGATGCCAGGACCCGGTCGAGCGGGACGCCGATCGGACCCTCGAGCACCCGCGGTTGCGGGACCGCTCCGCCGACGCTGAACAGCATGCTGCCGGGTTCTTCGGGCGTGCCGACCGCCCGGAACCAGTCCGGGCCGTACCGCGCGATCAGCCCGACCTGGGCGAGGGTCTCGACGTTGTGCACGAGGGTCGGCAGCTTCCCGACTCCTTGCTCGAACACCCTCGGTGGCTTTACCCGCGGGATCGCGCGACCTCCGTCGATCGCGGTCACCACGGCCGACTCCTCGCCGGCGATGAAGCGACTGGGCGCCGTGACGACCTCGATCGACAGGTGGTCGACCCGGGCCGCCCGTCGTTCGGCGAGTGCGTGGCGGAGCAGCGCTTCCAGCCGCGGGCTGGCGTGGAGATAGACGATCGTGCGCACCGCACCGATCGCATGGGCCACTGTCACGAGTCCGTCGAGCACCAGGTGTGGCGACATCGCGAGCAGGCTCTTGTCTTTCGACGCGGCGGGTTCCCCCTCGGCCGCGTTCGCAACGACGACCGCGGGTCGCGGAGCCTGCGCGAGTACGGCGCTGACCTTCCGCGCGACCGGGAAGGCCGCTCCGCCGCGGCCGGTCAATCCGGCCGCCGTCAGTGCGCCGACCAGGTCGGCTGCGGCAAGGTCGGCCGGCGCGCCGACGCTCGCAAGGTGGCCGGCCAGCGAGACCGGCGTGCTCGGATCGACCGGCAGCAGCCGGGGAAGGGCGGCCGGATCGCGGCCGGGGGCCGACCACCGGGTTGCCGGAGCCAGCGCAGGCTGCGCGCACGTGCCAGCCACCGCTGCACCTCCCGCATGAGTCGGCTGCATCCTGCCCTTTCAGGCTGAGGGCTCGGTCGCGCTCTCATGATGTATCGGCAATGAGACTTCTTTCATGTACGCCGGTTTCAGCACACGACGCCGCCACAACGCCCCGCCACCTGTGCGGTTGGCGACCGCGGTTCCGATTCTGCGGACGGCGGCCAGTCTCGTTGTGTGCTGAAACGGGGAACCGGCGTTGCGGCGAGGTCAGCGGGAGTGCGGCTTGACCTCGAGCAGCTGGACGCCGATCTGGTTGCCGTTGGGAGCGGTGTAGGTCACCGTCTCGCCCGGCTTCGCCCCGGTCAGCTCCTTGCCCAGCGGCGACTGCGCGGAATACACCGCGATGTCGCTGACCGCGGCTTCCTCGCGCGATCCGATCAGGAACGTCTCCTCGTCGTCTCCGTCGACAAAGCGCACGGTGACGACCATGCCTGGACCGGCGACCCCGGCGTCGGCCGAGGGAGGGGTGCCGACCTTCGCGTCCCGCAGCAGCTGGTTGAGCTGGCGGATCCGGGCCTCCATCTTGCCCTGCTCGTCCTTGGCGGCGTGGTAGCCGCCGTTCTCCTTCAGGTCGCCTTCGGCGCGGGCCGCCGCGATCCGGGCCGTGATCTCGGTCCGCGCCGGGCCGGAGAGGTGCTCCAGCTCGGCGGCGAGCCGGTCATAGGCGTCCTGGGTCAGCCACGTCTGGTTCGCGTCGCTCATCTCAAGCAGGTTACCCGTGGTGCTCGTGACACCATTGCGTTGTGACCGATGCACCGCTGCGTCTGCTTGCCGTCCACGCCCACCCGGACGACGAGGCCAGCAAGGGCGCCGCCACGATGGCCCGTTACGTCGCCGAGGGCGTCGACGTACTGGTGGCGACCTGCACCGGTGGGGAGCGCGGTTCGATCCTCAACCCGGCGATGGACACTCCGGAAGTCAACGCCAACCTCAGCGGGATCCGCCATCACGAGATGCAGAAGGCGATCGAGATCCTCGGGGTGCACCACACCTGGCTGGGGTTCGTCGACTCGGGTCTGCCCGAGGGCGACCCGCTGCCGCCGTTGCCCGAGGGCTGCTTCGGCCTTGAGACTCTCGAGGACGCGGCCGAGCCACTGGTTCGCGTGGTGCGGACCTTCCGGCCGCATGTCATGACGACGTACGACGAGAACGGCGGCTATCCGCATCCTGACCACATCATGTGTCACAAGATCAGCGTCGAGGCGTTCGAAGCGGCTGCCGACCCCGACCGCTATCCCGGCACCGGTGAGCCTTGGCAGCCGCTGAAGCTCTACTACCACATGACGTTCCACCGCAATCGCTTCCTTGCGCTGCACGAGGCGATGGTCGAGGCCGGGCTCGAGTCGCCGTACAAGGACCGGCTCGAGGAGTGGACCGAGCGACCAGACCTCGGCTACCGGGTCACCACCCGGGTGCCGTGCGGCGACTATTTCGAGGTGCGCGACCAGGCGTTGATCGCGCACGCCACCCAGGTCGATCCAACCTCGTTCTGGTTCGCCTGCCCACTCGAGATCCAGCAGAAGGCCTGGCCGACCGAGGACTACGAGCTGGCCCGATCGCTGGTCGACACGACCAAGCCGGAGGACGACCTGTTCGCGGGGATCAAGGACGAGGCCAGACGGTGACGCTGCTCGCGAGCGGCGACAGCGCATTCGGCGCCGGCTTCATCGCGTTCCTCGTCGTAGTCGGGCTCTCGGTGGCCTGTTACTTCCTCTTCCGATCGATGACCCGGCACCTCGGCAAAGTGCCGAAGAGCTTCGAATCGCCGCCGCCGGCCGATCCGGATGACCCTCGATGACCATTGAGACCGAGGCGATCGCCTACGCGCCGACGGCCGCGCGACTTCGGGTCGCGATCGCGCGGCTGGCCCGGCAGCTGCGCCAGAACAGCCCGGGTGGTCTCACGCCGTCACAGTGGTCGGCGCTGGTCACGGTCGAGACCGGCGGTTCGATGCGGATCGGCGACATGGCCGACCGCGAAGGCGTGAGTGCACCGACCGCGACCCGGCTGGTCGCGAGCCTCGAGGAGGCCGGACTGCTTGCCCGCACCGGCGACCCGGCCGATCGCCGGACCGCGTACATCGCGCTTACCGACGCCGGTGCCGACAAGCTCGAGTGGGCGCGCAGTGTCGGCACTGCCTCGCTCGCTCAGCGGTTGTCCAAGATGCCGGACGACGATGTCCGGCGGCTGATCGAGCTGTTGCCGGTGCTCGAGTCGCTGCTCAACGACTAGCTCACCCGCCTCCGCGCGGGTCGCGCGGACTTGTGCGCAAGGGGACAGCCGGGCTCCAGCGTTCTCCCAGCAACAGCCTCGACCGTTGATCACATGACCGCCGCCACCATCGATCACGTTGCCCCGGCGGACGCCGTCGACTCCTCCGGAGACCGGGCGTGGGCTCGACGACTGCTTCGCGGCCGCGCGGACGACCCGGCTTGGGCGCGACCCGCGCTGATCGCGCTGCTCGCCTCGACCGCGCTGCTCTACCAGTGGGACCTCGGCGGGTCCGGCTGGGCGAACAGCTTCTACTCGGCCGCCGTGCAAGCCGGGTCGACCAGCTGGAAGTCGTTCTTCTTCGGGTCGTTCGACTCGTCGAACTTCATCACCGTCGACAAGCCGCCGGCGTCGCTGTGGGTGATGGATCTGTCGGCGCGATTGTTCGGCGTCAACGCGTGGAGCATCTTGGTCCCGCAGGCGCTGGAAGGTGTTGCCGCGGTCGGCCTGCTCTACGCCACCGTGCGACGACACTTCTCGGCGACGGCGGGACTGATTGCCGGGCTGGTCTTGGCGACCACCCCGGTCGCCACGCTGATGTTCCGCTTCAACAATCCTGACGCGTTGCTCGTCCTGCTGCTCGTCGGTGCGGCGTACGCCGTGACCCGGGCGCTCGAGTCGGCCAGCACCCGATGGCTGCTGCTCGCCGGATCGCTGGTCGGCTTCGGCTTCATCACCAAGATGCTGCAAGCCTTCCTCGTGCCCGGCTTCGGCCTGGTCTACCTCCTCTATGCGAAGACGACGCTGCGCCGGCGGATCGTCCAGCTCCTCGCCGCAGGTGCCGCGGTCGTCGTCGCGGCCGGCTGGTGGGTGGCAGCGGTGATGCTGACACCGGCGTCGAGCCGGCCGTACATCGGCGGCTCGACCGACAACTCGATCCTGCAGCTGGCTTTCGGCTACAACGGGCTCGGCCGGCTCACCGGTAACGAGACCGGCAGTGTCGGCGGCGGTGGTGGTGGCGGCGGCACGGGCATGTGGGGGGCGACCGGCATCACCCGGCTGTTCGGCGCCGATATGGGCGGCCAGGTTTCTTGGCTGATTCCCGCTGCGCTGTTGCTGGCGGCCGGGACCTGGTGGGCATTGCGCCGGACGCCGGAGGCATCGGGCCGGCGCGGTCAGGTATTGCTGTGGGTGAGCTGGCTGCTGGTGACCGGGCTGGTCTTCTCCTTCGGCAAGGGCATCATCCACCCCTACTACACGGTCGCACTGGCGCCGGCCATCGGCGCACTCGTCGGAATCGGCGCCGTGAGCCTGTGGCAGGCGCGCGACGGATGGTGGTCGCGCGAAGTGATCGCGGTGACGGTGGCGGTGTCCGCTGTGTGGTCACACCATCTGCTCGCCCGCAGCCCGGCGTGGCATCCGTGGCTTCGCAGCGCGATCCTGGTGGTCGGCCTGCTCACCGCCGTCGCCGTGCTCCTGCCACTCGATCGGGTACGTCGATTCGGTGCCGGCCGATTGATCGCGACAGGTGCGCTGGTGGTCGCGCTGGCCGGCCCGGTTGCCTACTCCCTCGACACCGCGGCGACCAGTCACACCGGGGCGATCCCGTCCGCCGGCCCGGCCGTGACGACCGTGTTCGGGACGCCCGGTCAGGGTGGGCGAGGCGGGCTGCCCGGCGGCACCAACGGACCTGGTGGCCAGGGTCTCGGCGGCCGGGGCTTCACCGGCCAAGGTTTGGGTGTGCCCGGCTTCGGCGCGCAAGGTCAGGGTGGAACGCCCTTCGGTCAGCCCGGCGCGGGAGGTGTCGGCGGCCGACAGGGCGGCGGCGGGTTGCTGAATGCCGGCAGCGTGAGCTCCGCGTTGGCCACGGCGCTGAAGGCGGACGCGTCGTCGTACCGCTGGGTTGCCGCAACGATCGGTGCCGAGAACGCGTCGGGTTATCAACTCGCAGTGGACGAGCCGGTGATGGCCATCGGCGGGTTCAACGGCACCGACCAGGCGCCGTCGCTTGCGCAGTTCGAGGCGTTCGTGCGCGCCGGCGACATCCACTACTTCATTGCCGGAGGTGGCTTCGGCGGCCCGGGTGGATCCACCCAGGGTGGCAGCGACGACGCGAGCCAGATCACCGCCTGGGTCGAGTCGCACTACACCGCAACCACGATCGGCGGGACAACCGTCTACGACCTGACCGCGGCAAGCTCCTCGACGACCGCCCCGACCTAGCAACAGGTACGGTCGTCGTGAATCTGTCCGATGCCGAGGGAGCGAGCAGGTGGCTAACCGTCTCGCGACCTCGGCGAGCCCGTATCTATTGCAGCACAAGGACAATCCGGTCGACTGGTGGCCGTGGTGCGACGAAGCGTTCGACGAGGCCCGCCGCCGCGAGGTGCCGGTCCTACTCAGCGTCGGGTACGCCGCATGCCACTGGTGCCACGTCAGCATTCCGAGCGTGCAGTAGCGAAGAGAGCTGCCGTACACGCTCAAGTCGTGACGAATCTGACCGCTCTGGGTTGGTGCTTCCCGGGTTTCGTATGTCTGTTTCGTATGTCTGCGAGGACGCTGAGGTCGACCTTCACAACGGCTCGACAATCCGCCGCTACGTGTCCGGTTGCCGCTGGATGAAGTGGGCCATCCCCGGCACTGTGAATGCGATCACGCCGTGTTCCGGGGCGTAGACGAGTCCCTTCGCGATCAGGCTGGCTCGGGCTGGGCCGAGGCTGGTCGGTCGTCTGCCCAGTCTGCGTGCGACCTCGCTGGAACTGGCGCCGTCGTCGCCGTCGTCAGCGACTGCGCGCAGATATTGCTGTTCGGCCCGGGTGGCCCGGTCCCACCGTGCTCGAAAGAAGCCGTCGTCGAGCGCCGCTCGTCCCCGTGCGGCGCCAACACGCGCGTCGGCGATGGTGATCGGTGATCCTGGCGCCTCGTCCCAGGTTTCTTGGCCGAACTGCTGAATGAAGTATGGGTAGCCGGCGGCCTCACCAAGGATGAGTGTTACTGCGTCGTCGTCCCAGCCGGCACCCTCGCCGGCCGCAGGTTCGACGAGTGCTTCGCGCGCCAGGGCCGGTGCGAGTTGTTCGATGTGGTGGTACGTAAACAGCCGCTCTGCGTATGACTTCGCCTCGGCGAGGACTCGGGGCAGGCTCGGTAAACCGGCGAGCGCGAACAGGCATGGCCACTCGTTCTGGCTTGCTTGGTGCGCGGCGGCGCACACGGCCGTCAGCTCTTCGGAGGTGAGGTCTTGCGCTTCATCGATGAGGATGGCTAGTCCGAGGGATTCCTCGCTGGCTGCCGCGGACAGATCGCGAACCAACTTCGCTAGGTCGGTTTCGAGCGACCCGGTGTCGGCGCCGCCGCCGAGGCTTTCAGATAGATCGAGTCCAAAGCTCCACGATCCGGTTGGGTCCACCGAAGCGCGGAAGCTCAACGCCGTCTTCAATGCCTGCAGCAACCGCTTGCCGGCGCTCGGTCGGGCCAGATCCGACAGCGGTGCGTGCAGGGCGTCGCCGAGGGCGTCGCGAAGGCCCTTGCCAGCGCCGCCCTCGACCTGCGCGACGATCCACCCGCGTGCGATCGCCTCCCGCTGGAAGACCGACAACAGCACGGTCTTGCCGACTCCGCGTAGCCCATAGAGAACGATCGACTGTGCAGAACGGCCTGCCTGAACGCGTTCGACCGCAACGTGCCAGGTGCGTAGCTCGCTGTCCCGTCCGACCAGCGCGGCCGGGGCTCGGCCTGCGCCGGGCGAATAGGGATTGCGGATTGCATCCATGAAGCGAATCTAGCAACTTATAAGGCAGTCTAGCGATTTGCTATTCCTAGTTAGAGGTTCCGATAGTCGTCGGCTCGACGCGCTGCCGCTGTCCCGTGGCACGATCGAGTTCATCGCCTACTCGAGAGTTTGGCTAACGGCGGATGAGGAACTCGGCGCGGCGAGGTGTGCGGACAGCATGCCGAGAGCGCCCGCGACGAGCGGCACGAAGAGAAGTAAGAAGACCGCTCCGTCCAGGTGGTCACCGATCGCCCACGCCCGGTAGCTGGACGCGCCGCTCTGTGTGAATTGCTGCAGCGATGACGCGGTCGCTTGCCCGCCACCGGTAATGAATGTCGTCGAGGCGTAGGCAACAAAGGTGAAAAGGCCGGCCGCCACGGCGGCGCAGCCGACAGCGACCCCGGCTTCGTCAGTGTGGCGCTCACTCCTCGCCACGCCCGCGCCAACGAGCGCAACCGGAATCGCGAGCAGGATGAGGGTTGCCGAGGAGACGACGCCGTTGGAGTGTCCGGCCCACCATCCGATGACGACCGCAGGCACGGCAGCCATCAGGCCGATCCTCCGTGTGGCCGCAGAGCCGAGCTGGCTCAGCCACAAGCCGATCACTGCATAGCCAGCGACGGCGAACACGAACACCGTCGCAACAACAATCCACAACCAACCCTCGCGCAGGCCGGGATAGCGAACCAACCCAGCGGCCGCAAGACCCGCAGCGCCTAGGGCAGCGACGCCGATCACCCCACCGATCAGGGTGGCCGTCCGATCAGGCTCGCAACGCGAGAACAGCATCGCGCGAAGACAACCACGAGCAAACGCTCGCCGAAGACGGGCATCGTCGATTGAGTCGTGCTCGGCGAGCATGGCCGAGATCCACGTCCGTTCCGCGGACGGTACCGGTCCGGCCAGCTCTCGCATCACCAGCGCAGCGACACCATCGTTGGCGCCGTGACGCGTCACAACGACGGCGGCCGCGGCGAGTACCAGCGAGGCGATCACCACGATCATGTTGCCGCCTCGAGCCGCGCGACAGTGCGCCGTTCGCGAACAGCACTGGCGGCCTGCAACCATTCACGCCCAGATGGCGTCAGCCGGTACAGATGTCGAGGTGGACGTCCTGCCGGCGGATCAGGCTCCCAAGCCGCCTCTAACAATTCGCGCTCGGCCATGCGCATGAGGATCGGGTACAGCGATCCGGACTTCAGCCCGGTCTCGGCCAACAGCTCGTACCCATGGCGCCATTCCTCGGACCCAGCTGCCAGACACGCCATGACGCTCAGGGCTGCAGAGGTAACTCGCACTGGTCTCATGTCGTAAATCTACATAGATAGAGAAAGGAGTACAAGCCCAGACTGGACAAAGACTGCCACTGGTTCGCAGTCACGAACACGCGGGGGGCGCCGAGGTCTCACATGTCTAACGCGACCCTTAGACAGATTTGGTCACTGGTTTCCTGTGTCTGTCCCGTATGTCTTTCGGCACGATCCGACACGTCTCGGTACTCGTTCGCGTAGGACCTAGAGTCGACTACATGGCCAACCGCCTCGCGTCCTCGACGAGCCCATATTTGTTGCAGCACAAGGACAATCCCGTTGACTGGTGGCCGTGGGGCGACGAAGCATTTGCTGAAGCTCGCTGCCGGAACGTGCCAATACTGCTCAGTATTGGTTATTCCAGTTGCCATTGGTGTCACGTGATGGCGCACGAGTCGTTCGAGGACGAGGCGACGGCGACATATCTCAACGAGCACTTTGTCTGTATCAAGGTGGACCGGGAGGAACGCCCGGACGTCGATGCGGTCTACATGGAGGCGACTCAGGCGCTGACCGGGAGCGGCGGCTGGCCGATGACCTGCTTCCTCACGCCGACCGGCGACCCGTTCTTCTGCGGCACCTACTTCCCGCCGCACAACCGGCCCGGCATGCCGTCGTTCCGGCGGCTGCTCGAGTCGATCGTCGAGGCGTGGACGACCCGTCGGGATGAGATCGAGAAATCAGGCGCGCACATCGTGGCGGAGTTGAACGAGCGCGCAGCGTCCCCGCTGTCCGGCTCCGGGGTGACCGCGACCGGTCTCGATGCTGCGGCGTCCGCGTTGGCGGACCGTCACAACGACGTGACCGGCGGCTTCGGCGGCGCTCCACAGTTCCCGCCGTCGATGGTGCTCGAGTTCTTGCTGCGGCACGCGGCTCGATCCGGCTCGAGTCGCAGCGCCGAGATCGTCGACATCACCTGCGAGCGAATGGCGCGCGGCGGGATGTACGACCAGCTCGGCGGCGGCTTCGCCCGCTATTCGGTCGACGCGCACTGGGTCGTGCCGCACTTCGAGAAGATGTTGTACGACAGCGCTTTGCTCGCCCGGGTCTACGCGCACTGGTGGCGGCTCTGCGCCGCCGAGCTCGGCCGGCGGGTGGCGATCGAGACCTGCGAGTGGATGCTCGCCGACCTGTTGACCGAGTCCGGCGGCTTTGCCTCCTCACTCGATGCCGACAGCGAGGGCGATGAGGGTCGCTACTACGTCTGGACTCCGGACGAGGTGGGCCAACGGGCGGCGGCGATCTTCACCGTGACCCCGGAGGGCACCTTCGAACACGGTCGGTCGGTGCTTCAGCTGCTGAGCGACCCTACTGATCCGGACGAGTACCGCGCGGAACGCGCGCGGCTGCTGGCGGTCAGGGCGCAGCGCGTTCCACCGGCTCGTGACGACAAGGTGGTCACCGCGTGGAACGGGCTGGCGATCGCCTCGCTCGCAGAGATCGGCGTGTTGTTCGGCCGGGACGACTTCATCGACGCGGCCTCTAGATGCGCCGAGTTCCTCGCTGAGCGGCACGTCGTCGACGGCAGGTTGCGGCGAGTGTCGCGCAACGGCGTGGTCGGCGATCCGATCGGTGTGCTCGAGGACTACGGCGATCTCGGCGAGGGATTGCTCGCCCTGCACCAGGCGACCGGCGAACGCCGGTGGCTCGACCTCGCCGAGGAACTGATCGAGGTCGCGACCGTGCACTTCGACGACGGCTCCAATGGCTTCTTCGATACCGCCGACGACGCGCAGCGGCTGGTTCGCCGGCCACAGGACCCGACCGACGGTGCGACCCCGTCCGGCTTCTCGTCGGTCGTTGCCGCAATGCTGACCGCGTCGGCCCTGACCGGTCGCGCCGACCTTCGCGACACCGCCGTGGTCGCGCTCGGCAAGGCCGCGCCGCTGATCGAGCGTTTCCCGCGCTTCGCCGGATGGTCGGCCGCCGCAGCCGAAGCGCTCCTCGCGGGACCACTGGAGATCGCCGTCGTCGAGGCACCGGAGCTGGCCGCGATTGCCCGGCGCGCGACTTCACCCGGCGCCGTTGTCGTGACCGGGGGTGACTCGCCACTGCTCGCCGACCGGCCGCCCGGCGCGGCGTATGTCTGCAGGGGCTTCGTGTGCGACGCGCCGACGACCGACCCCGCTGCACTTGCCGACCGGGTGGGCACGCGCGGCGCGGCCGACGCCTAGCCGCTCGCTCGGCGGCTCTAACCTTCCCCCATGGGCGACCTGCTCGGTGGCTACCTCGAGCGACAGCGAGCTACCGGCGCGTACGACGAGGTCTTCGCGCCGGACGGGTCACCGCGACCGGCGTACCGGTCCGTGGTGGCGGCGCTGGAGTCGCTGTCGATGTCCGACCTGGCGGCGCGCGGCAACGCGCTGTCGAGTGCATTCACCGACGCCGGCGTCACGTTTTCGCTGTCCGGCGAGGAGCGGCCGTTTCCGCTCGACGTCGTGCCACGGCTGTTCAGCACCGATGAGTGGAGCCTGATCGAGCGCGGCGTCGCTCAGCGGGTGCGCGCCCTCGAAGCGTTTCTCGCCGACGTCTACGGCGAGGGGCGGGCGTTCACCGACCGCGCGCTGCCGCGCCGGCTGGTCACGACCTCTCAACATTTCCACCGGGCCGCGCACGGGATCGAGCCGCCCAACGGCGTACGGATTCACGTCGCGGGCATCGACCTGGTGCGCGACGAGACCGGTGAGCTGCGCGTGCTCGAGGACAACCTGCGAACTCCCTCCGGCGTGAGCTACGTGCTGGAGAACCGGCGGACGATGGCCCGGGTGCTGCCCGACCTGTTCGGCAGCGAGCGGGTCCGCCGGGTGTCGAGCTATCCCTCCCGGCTGCTGTCGGCGTTGCGCGAGTCGGTGCCTGCGGGGGTCGCCGACCCGCTGGTGGTGGTGCTCACACCGGGCGCCTACAACTCGGCGTACTTCGAGCACTCGTTGCTCGCGCGCCAGATGGGCGTCGAGCTGGTCGAGGGCCGGGATCTGGTGAGCCGGAACGGGGTGGTGTTCCTCGGTACGACGGAGGGCGAGCAACGGGTCGATGTCGTCTACCGGCGGATCGACGACGAGTTTCTCGACCCGGTCCATTTCCGGCCCGACTCGGTGATCGGCTGCCCCGGCATCCTCGGTGCGGCGCGCGCCGGCAACGTCGTCATATCCAACGCGGTCGGCAACGGTGTGGCCGACGACAAGCTCGCCTACACCTACGTACCGGCGATGATCGACTACTACCTCGGCGAGACACCGCTGCTGCGCAACGTCGACACCTATCGGCTCGAGGAGCCCGAAGCCCGGGCACACGTCCTCGACCACCTCGCCGAGCTGGTGCTCAAGCCGGTGGACGGCTCCGGCGGCTACGGGCTGGTAATCGGGCCGTCGGCGACCGAACGCCAGTTGGCGAAGCTGCGCCGCGACGTGATCGCCGATCCGCGCCGCTGGATCGCGCAGCCGGTGGTGCCGTTGTCGACCGCGCCGACATTGGTCGACGGCGAGCTCGTGCCGCGCCACCTCGATCTGCGCCCGTTCGCGGTCAACGACGGCGAGCGGGTCTGGGTGATGCCCGGCGGATTGACGCGGGTGGCCCTGGTCGAGGGCAGCCTGGTCGTCAACTCGAGCCAAGGCGGTGGATCGAAGGACACCTGGGTGCTCAGCGGCGCGGCCGATCTGGTCGAGGGCAGCGCGGGGCGTGGTTCGGCGTCGGTCGGCGGGCAGTTGCACGTCGGTGTGCCGGCCGCCGCGCCGCATCGCGGCCAGGCCCAGCAACAACAACAGCAGGTCGACGAATGCTGAGCCGGGTCGCGGAGTCACTGTTCTGGATCGGCCGCCTGGTCGAGCGGGCCGAGGATGTCGCGCGGATGCTCGAGGTTTCCGTCAACCTGCTGCTCGAGGAGTCCTCGGCGAGCGACGTCGAGGCCTGCCGGACGCTGCTGTCGGTGATCGGCATCACCGAGGATCTCGACGAAGGGTCGTTCGACACCGACCTGGTGCTCGATCGGCTCGCCTTCGACACCAGCAGTCCGGTGTGGAGCTCGCTCGAAGGTGCGCGGGAGAACGCCCGGACGGTCCGCGAAGTCATCTCCTCGGAGATGTGGCTGTGCCTCAACACCACCCACAACGAGCTGCCGACCCAGCGCGCCCGGGCCCGTCGAGGAAGCCCGACGACGTACTTCAACTTCGTCAAGGAGCGCGCCGCGCTGGTGTCGGGTCTCGTCGACGGCACGATGAGCCACGACGACGGCTGGCGGTTCCTCGTGCTCGGTCGCAGCCTCGAGCGCGCCGACATGACCGTGCGCGCGTTGTCGCTGTATCAGGTCGTCGTCGACCCCTCGAACTCCGGCAACGCCCTGCTGCGCAGCTGCGGCGCATACGAGTCGTTCCTCCGGACCTATCGCGGCAGTCTCGACCCGCGCCACGCGACCGAGTTCCTGTTGCTGGACCGGCTGTTCCCGCGGTCGGTGTATGCCGCGATCTCAACGGCTGAGCGGCGGTTGACGGAGCTGGTGCCGGCATCGAGCTCCCGGATCGGCGTGGCCGACGCCGGTTTGCTCGCACTCGGCCGGACCCGGACGGACCTGGAGTTCACCCGGGCCGCTGACATCGAGGTCGGGCTCGCCGAACGACTCGACGAGATCCAGCGGGCCTGCGCGGCGGTCACCGGCGCGGTGTCCGACCGCTTCTTCCGCGCTTCGGCGCCGGTCGAGTGGGTCGCAGGGCGGTCGTCGTGACGTGGCGACTCGATGTGGCACACCACACGACGTACCAGTACGAGACGTCCGTGCGGTCGTCGTACAACGAGGCACGGATGACGCCGATCACCGACCTGCATCAGTCGACCGTCAACGTGCGCTTCACGACGCAGCCGACGGCCCAGGTCCGCCGCTACTGGGACTACTGGGGCACCCAGGTGACCGCGTTCGACATCATCGAGCCGCATGACCGGCTGGTCCTGAGCAGTGGTGCGGTGGTCGAGACCGAGGCCGCCGGCGACCCGGCGCGGGGGATGCGCTGGCCGGATCTCGCGACCGCCGACGTCCTCGACACCTATGCCGAGCTGCTGGCTGCGACGCCGTACACCGCGCAGGACGATGAGCTGGCCGGACGCGGGCGGGAGCTGGCGGCCGCGCATGACGACCCGGTCGACGCCGTGCTCGCTGCAACCGAGTGGGTGCACGAGTCGCTGACCTACCAGCCAGGGGTCACCGGCGTTCACACCTCTGCGGCACAGGCGTGGCAAGCGCGGCTGGGGGTCTGCCAGGACTTCGCGCACGTCGCCCTCGTCGTGATCCGGTCGATGGGGATCCCGGCGCGGTACGTCTCCGGCTACCTGCACTCGCAGCAGGGCGCCGAGATCGGCGAGCGGGTCGAGGGCCAATCACACGCGTGGATCGAGACGTGGACGGGTGACTGGTGGGGCTTCGATCCGACCAACCACCAGGAGATCGGCCACCGCCACGTCGGAGTGGCCCGCGGGCGCGACTACGCCGATGTCGCGCCGCTGCGCGGGGTCCACTCCGGCGGCGGCCAGGCCACCCTGGAGGTCGAGGTCAACCTGACGCGACTGCGCTGATCGACCCGGCCGTCTCCAGCTCCTCGATCAACTCTTCTTCCAGCGTCGGGTACGACGGCGTCGTCTCGGTGCGGATCGCGAAGATCACCATCAGCAAGGTGGCGAACAGCAACGCGGTCGACACCTGGAACGCGCGGTCGGCGCCGGCGACGTACGCGTGGTTCGCTCGGGCGACCGCGCTCAGCCCGGCGGCGGCATGGGTCGCTGCGTGCCGGCTGGCCGACCCGAAGACCGTGACCAGGACGGCGAGCCCGAGCGAGCCACCGACCTGTTGCATCACGTTGACCAGGCCGGAGGCCGCGCCGGCGTCCTCGGGAGCGACGCCCGCCAGCGATGCGGTGGTGAGCGGCACGAAGGACAGGCCGTTGCCGGTGCCGAACAGAACCAGCGGTCCGAGCAGCGACGGGTACGAGCTGCCCGCTGACAGCTGCGTCATCCAGAGCAGGCCGAGGGTGGAGATCGCGACCCCAGCGATCATCAACGGCCGCGGGCCGAAGCGCTCGATCAGCACCCGTGAGGTCACCTGCGACGCCGCGAACAACACGATGGTGATCGGCAGGAAGGCCAGGCCGGTGCGGATCGGGCTGTAGCCGAGGACGTTCTGCAGGAACTGGGTGAGGAAGAAGAACATCCCCATCATGCCGGCGACCAGAAGCAGCCGGGCGACGTAGGAGCTGGCCCGGTTGCGATCCGCGAACAACCGCAGTGGCGTGATCGGTGACGCGGCCCGGCGCTCGGTGAGCACGAACCAGACCAGGAGGACGACGCCGCCGACGAAGGACGCGATCGTGTCGGGGTCGGTCCAGCCGCCGGTGGCGGCGCGCACGAAGCCATAGACCAGTGCGGCCATGCCGAGCGTCGAGGTGAGGGCGCCGAGCAGGTCGAAGGCGCCCTTGTGTCGCGGCGTCTCGTGGATCACCATCCGGGCGAGCGCGACGACCACGATGCCGATCGGCACGTTGACGAACAGCACCCAGCGCCATGACACCCACTGCGTGAGGGCGCCGCCGGCGAGCAGCCCGACAGCGCTTCCGCCGACGGACACCGCGGTGTAGAGCCCGATCGCCCTGGTCCGCTCGCGACCCTCGGTGAACATGGTCATGAGCAGTGCCAGCGCTGAGGGTGCGGCGAACGCGCCGCCGACGCCTTGGGCGGCGCGGGCGATCAGGAGCTCGGCGGGGTTCTGCGAGAACCCACCGAGCAGGGAGGCCACGGTGAACAGCGCGATGCCCCAGATGAAGGTCGAGCGGCGCCCGAGGATGTCGCCGCTTCGGGCCCCGAGCAAGAGCAGGCCGCCGAAGGTCAGGGTGTAGGCGTTGATGACCCAGGACAGGTTGGCGGTCGAGAAGCCCAGCGCGGTCCGGATATGCGGCAGCGCGATGTTCACGATGGTCGCGTCGAGCACGACCATGAGCTGAACGGTGAGGATCACGGCGAGGACCAGGCCGGGGTGGCGGCGGTGCAGCTGCTCGCGGCTGGCCGCAGAGGTACGGAAATCGATGCTCACGACTACTTCTTCCACGCAGACGGTTGCCCGCTGCAGTACGATCGATGAAAACGGATGGTTCCTCCGGTACTATAACGGAGGCATCCTCCGGTTGCAAGCTGATTTATTTGGCTGGTTCCACAGCCAGTCAACCCGCTACCGGTGACAATTCCGGTGCACAGGCGTTTCTGCGGCCACGGCCGCCGGTGAGGAGACCGAGATGGTGACGACGCGACCGATGCGCGTCGACGCCCGCCGCAATCACGACCGGCTCGTGACCGAGGCCGCGGCTGCGTTCTTCGAGCGCGGAATCGACGTACCGCTCGAGGAGATCGCCCGCCGCTCCGACGTTGGCATCGGCACCCTCTACCGACACTTTCCCACTCGGGACGCGCTGATCGAAGCGGTTTATCGGCATGAGGTCGAGCTGCTCTGCGAGTCCGCGGACGAGCTGGCCACCGAGTGCCCGCCCGGCGAAGCACTCGAGGAGTGGCTCCAGCGCTTCGTCGCCTACGTCGCGACCAAGCGCGGGATGGCGGCCGCGCTGAAGTCCGTGGTGGGCGCCGACTCAGAGCTGTTCGCGGAGTCCCACCGGCGGGTGACCGCCGCCGTCACGGGGCTCGTCGATGCCGGTGTCCGCGCCAGCGCGATCCGCGACGACGTCGAGCCGATGGACCTGCTCCGGGCGGTCAGCGGGATCTGCCTCGCGACCGACCGCGAGGACTGGCGTGACCACGCCCGCCGGCTGGTCGCGCTGCTGATGGACGGCATGCGCTACCACCCGGCGCCCGCTCAGCGCCCCTGATCCCTCAGCGCCGCTCCGGGCCAAGCAATGTCACATTGCCCCGCACTTCGTGGGGGCAATGTGACATCCCCCCGCTGAGCGCTGGGCGATGTGACATTGCTTTCGCCTTTGGCGAACGGGCTGGTCCCCGGGATGATTACATGATTACCTGTAATCATCCAGCGGACAACGAGAGTGTGGGTGAGCTGCAGATGGCCGAAGACGTGAGTGCATGGTTCACCGGTCGAGTACCGGCCGAGTGGTTCACCGCCGCACCTGAGGTGACGGTTGACCGCGACGAGATCGTGGTCGTCGGCACGCTCGAGGCGCCCGCGGAGGTCGACGGCGATGACGCGGCGCGGGCCGAGGCGGCGGCCGGGCGGATCGCGAGGTTCCGCGAGGACACCCGCGAGCGGCGAATCCAGATCGCCCGCGAGGCCGAGCACCGCTTTGCCCGCAAGGTGGCCTGGGGTGCCCGCTGCGGTGACACCGAGACGATGTTCACCCGGATCGCCGTACCGGTGATGACCAGGTTGCGGCAGCCGGAGCGGATCGTGCTCGACACCCTGGTGGACGCCGGCGTCGCACGCTCGCGCTCGCACGCGCTGGCCTGGTGTGTGCGGCTGGTCGGCCAGCACAGCAGCGAGTGGCTCGGCGAGCTTCGCGCAGCGCTCAGCGACGTCGAGCGGCTGCGCGAGCAGGGGCCGGACGCCGCAGCGGGCTGATCGGTGGATGCAGGGCCCGCGTAGCGGGAAATACCGGACAAGCGTTATGCTTGGCGTCCTTCCAGCGCCAATGCGTTCCGCGTCATACCGTTTTCGACGCGTGGCTCGTCCGAGGAGAGTGTCATGG
Organism: uncultured Actinomycetota bacterium; assembly: GCA_963770565.1. Taxonomy (GTDB): domain Bacteria; phylum Actinomycetota; class Actinomycetes; order JAFAQI01; family JAFAQI01; genus DATAUK01. The sequence continues at coordinate 303,861 of CAVYQE010000002.1, read as the reverse complement.
CTGCCGCCCCGATTCCCGGCCTCGAGGCCGTGCCGACCAAACATGGCCGGCTCGCCGCCTGGGTCCGCGACATCGCGGCGCTGACCACCCCGGACCGGGTCGAGTGGTGCGACGGATCCGAGGAGGAGTGGGACCGCATCACCCGCCAGCTCGAAGCCGCAGGCACGCTGACCCGCCTCAACGCCGAGAAGCGACCGAACTCCTTCTATGCCAAGTCCGACCCGGCCGACGTTGCCCGGGTCGAGAGCCGGACCTTCATCTGCTCCGAGCGCGAAGCCGACGCCGGGCCGACGAACAACTGGGTCGACCCGGCCGAGATGCGGCAGACCCTGAACGGATTGTTTGCCGGCTGCATGCGCGGCCGCACGATGTATGTCGTCCCGTTCTGCATGGGGCCGCTCGGCTCGCCGATCTCGGCGTTGGGGGTCGAGATCACCGACTCGCCGTACGTCGTCATCTCGATGAAGATCATGACCCGGATGGGCAAGGCCGCCCTCGACGCGATGGGCGAGGACGGCTTCTTCGTGCCGGCCGTGCACTCGGTCGGTGCGCCGCTCGCCGAGGGACAGGCCGATGTCGCCTGGCCCTGCAATTCCGAGAAGTACATCGTTCACTACCCGGAGACCCGCGAGATCTGGTCCTACGGATCCGGGTACGGCGGCAACGCGCTGCTCGGCAAGAAGTGCTACGCCCTGCGGATCGCGAGCGTGATGGCCCGCGACGAGGGTTGGCTCGCCGAGCACATGCTGATCGTGAAGCTGACCTCACCCGAAGGCGCTGTGCATTACCTGGCGGCGGCGTTTCCGAGTGCGTGCGGCAAGACCAATCTGGCGATGTTGCAGCCGACCCTCGAAGGCTGGAAGGCCGAGACCATCGGCGACGACATCTGCTGGATGCGTTTCGGTGATGACGGGCGGCTGCGCGCGATCAACCCCGAGGCCGGTTTCTTCGGCGTCGCACCGGGCACCGGCGAGTCGACCAACGCCAACGCGATCGCGACGCTGAACGCCAATTGCATCTTCACGAATGTCGCCCTGACCGACGACGGCGACGTGTGGTGGGAGGGCTTGACCGACACGCCGCCCGCGCACCTCATCGACTGGAAGGGCCACGACTGGACGCCCGAGTCGAGCGAACCCGCCGCGCACCCCAACGCCCGATTCACCGCACCCGCGTCGCAGTGCCCGACGATTGCCCCCGAGTGGGAAGACCCGGCCGGCGTGCCGATCGACGCGATCCTCTTCGGTGGCCGGCGCGCAACGAGCGTCCCGCTGGTCACCGAGTCGTTCGACTGGGCGCACGGCGTCTTCCTCGCATCGAACGTCGCCTCCGAGGGCACCGCGGCGGCAGAGAACAAGATCGGCGAGCTTCGCCGGGACCCGTTCGCGATGCTGCCGTTCTGCGGCTACAACATGGGCGACTACTTCGGGCACTGGCTCACGCTGGGTGCGTCGGCCGACCCGGCCAAGCTGCCGCGGATCTACTTCGTCAACTGGTTCCGCAAGAACGCCGAGGGCAAGTACGTCTGGCCGGGCTTCGGTGAGAACAGCCGGGTTCTGAAGTGGATCTCGGACCGGATCGCCGGCACCGCCGACGCCGCTGACACCCCGATCGGCCGGGTGCCGACCGTTGAGTCGCTCGACCTCGACGGGCTCGACATCAGCGCGGACGCCCTCGACGTGCTGCTCTCGGTCGACCCCGAAGCCTGGCGTGAAGAGGCCGCTCTCGTCCGCCCGCACTACGAGCGGTTCGGTGATCACCTCCCGGGCCTGCTCTGGGAGCAGCTCGACACTCTGAACGCCCGACTCGGATAGGTCCGCCTACTACACGTTGTGGCGGCTACCGTTGCACGTGAGGAGGGCTGCCGGGTGGGCGTACGTGCCGATCTACGGGCTCTATGAGCGCCGGCTCGAGCGGTCGCTCGGAGACGGCCCGCGCCCGCGCCACGTCGGCGTCATCCTCGACGGCAACCGCCGCTGGGCCAGAGCGTCCGGCGCCAGCAACGTCAGTCAAGGGCACCAGCCGGCGCGAACCACATCGTCGACCTGCTCGGGTGGTGCAGCGACGCCCACGTCGAGGTCGTCACGCTCTGGCTGCTGTCGAGTGACAACCTCAGCCGGCCGCCCGAGGAGCTGTTGCCGCTGCTCGACATCATCGAGGCCACGGTGACTGATCTGGCCGCCCCCGAGCGTCCGTGGCGCGTGCATCCGGTCGGCTCGCTCGACCTGCTGCGCGACTCGACCGTGCGGGCGCTGAAGGAGGCCGACGAGGCCACCCGCGACAAGACCGGCATCGTGGTCAACGTCGCGATCGGCTACGGCGGCCGGCGCGAGATCGCCGACGCCGTACGCAGCCTCTTGCAGGAGCACGCCTCGCGCGGCGCGTCGCTCGAGGAGGTGGCCGGCGTGCTCGACGTCGAGCACATCGCCGACCACCTCTACACCCGCGGCCAGCCGGACCCCGACCTGGTGATCCGTACGTCGGGAGAGCAGCGGCTCGGCGGGTTCCTGCTGTGGCAGAGCGCACACTCCGAGTTCTACTTCTGCGACGCGCTCTGGCCGGACTTCCGGCGGATCGACTTCCTGCGCGCCCTGCGCTCATACGCGCAACGGGAGCGGCGGCACGGCGCCTGAGCCGTCGACAACTCCCCGACCGGCCTTGGTTGCCAGGGTTTTCGCGTCCTGCAAGGGATGATGAATTCATGGCCGGACGTCATCGCAAGCAGCACGCGGTGCGTTCGCATGGCCATCGTGGCCGGCACCGCAAGCCGCCGTCGCGGCAGCGAGCGGTCGTCCCGACCGTGACCGCGGTCGCCGTTCTCGCGGTCGGCGGGGTTGCCTTCGGCCACGCCATCGCTCAGGGCCAGGCGCCGCGCAGCGCAGGGGTAGTGACACCGCGGACTCCTCGGGTCGTCCCTCCAGTGATCGCCGCTGCGCCGGCCAGCCCGGCGCCACCGGCGACCGCGAAGCCGAAGCGGACACCCCATCGACATCGGCCGGCACCGCCGGCGCTGGTGGTGCGTGATGCCGGCGCCGACTGCTACATCCAGGTCACCCGCCACGGACATCTGCTGCTGCGACGGATCCTGCACCCCGGCCAGCGAGTGACGTTCCGCCATCACGGTCTCGACGTACGGCTGGGCAATGCCGGGGCCGTCCGGATATCGGTGGACGGGCATCGCGCCCGGCGTGCCGGGCGGCCCGGCCAGGTCCGGTCCTTCCGCGTGCACTGACCGGCTGGGCCCGGACGCGGCCTGAGCCGTTCCTTCACCCAACCGTTGCGTGTCGTACGCCGCGCGGACACGGACCACGACGTAGCGTCGGCCGAGGCGGTCGACACCGTGCCGGCTGCGTTCTCGGAGGCCTCGTGACCCCAGCCGCGACAAGCGCCGTGTCCCCCTCGACCAAGCGGCGCAAGTTGCGCCGGCGGGTCTACGTCCTCGACACGAGCGTGCTGCTCGCCGATCCGTCCGCGCTCAATCGATTTGCCGAGCACGATGTCGTTCTGCCGGTCGTCGTGATCGCTGAACTCGAAGCCAAGCGGCATCACCCCGAGCTCGGCTGGTTCGCCCGGCAGGCGCTGCACCTGCTCGACGACCTTCGGGTGCAGCACGGCCGGCTCGACACACCCGTCCCGATCAACGACGCGGGTGGCACGCTGCGGGTCGAGCTCAATCACAGCGATTCGTCCGTGCTGCCGGCCGGCTACCGGCTGGCCGACAACGACAGCCGGATTCTTACCGTGGCCGCCAACCTTGCGGCTGAAGGCACCGACGTCGTACTGATCAGCAAGGACACCCCGCTGCGGATCAAGGCCGCGAGCATGGGCCTGGTCGCCGACGAATACCTTGCCGAGCAGGTGGCCACCGGATGGACCGGAATGGCCGAGCTCGACGTCTCAGGCGACGAGGTCGACGCGTTGTACGCCGCGGACAGTCTCGACCTCGAGGTGGCCCGCCACCTTCCTTGTCACACCGGCGTGGTGTTGCTCTCCGAACGGGGCAGCGCGCTTGCCCGGGTCGCGCCGGACAAGACCCTGCAACTCGTCCGTGGCGACCGTGAGGCGTTCGGCCTGCACGGACGCAGCGCTGAGCAGCGGATCGCGCTGGACCTGTTGCTCGACACCGAGATCGGAATCGTGTCGCTGGGTGGCCGGGCCGGGACCGGCAAGTCCGCGCTTGCGCTGTGTGCCGGTCTCGAAGCCGTGCTCGAGCGCCGGCAGCACCGGAAGGTGCTGGTCTTCCGGCCGCTCTATCCGGTCGGCGGGCAGGAGCTCGGCTACCTGCCGGGCAGCGAAGCGGAGAAGATGACGCCGTGGGCACAGGCGGTCTTCGACACCTTGGGTGCAGTCGTGCCCGAAACCGTGATCGAGGAAGTCGTCGATCGGGACCTGCTCGAGGTGATGCCGCTCACCCATATCCGCGGCCGGAGTCTGCACGACTCCTTCGTGATCGTCGACGAGGCGCAGTCGCTCGAACGCGGTGTCCTGCTCACCGTCCTGTCCCGGATCGGCCAAAACTCGCGGGTGGTGCTCACCCACGATGTCGCGCAGCGCGACAATCTGCGGGTGGGACGTCACGATGGCGTGGCTGCGGTCATCGAGGCGTTGAAGGGCCATCCGTTGTTTGCCCACGTCACGCTGACCCGCTCCGAACGATCGCCGATCGCAGCCCTCGTCACCGAGATGCTGGAAGACATCGGCAGCTAGGAGGCTGCTCGTGACACCCGGTGCCGGTACCGGCCCTGGAGCGATCACTGCCGACGGCTGCTCGGTCGAGGTCTACGCCGCGCTGCCCGCCGGAGTCGAGCCGGACATCGTTGCCGCGGCCGTGGCGCCGCCGGCCTCGTTGCTCGAGCTCGGCGCGGGTGCCGGGCGGGTGACACACGCGCTCATCGCCCAGGGCTACCGCATCGTCGCGGTCGACGACTCACCCGAGATGCTCGCTCGGATCACGGGTGCGGAAACCGTGCTCTCCAGCATCGAAGGTCTGGACCTCGGTCGCCGCTTCGACGGCGTACTGCTTTGCTCGCACCTCATCAACAGCCCGGCACCGCAGCGCGATGCGTTCCTCGCCACCTGCGCCCGGCACGTCGCGACCAACGGCTGCGTCGTGATCGAACGACATGAGCCGGCCTGGTTCGATGAGGCCGAGGCGGTGACCGTCGAGGTCGGCGGCGTCGTGATGTCGCTCGGCGAGATCGCGCACCCGGCGCCCGGGCAGTTGTCCGCGGTCATGACGTATCGCATCGGCGATCAGACCTGGACCCATCGATTCACTACCGAGCGCGTCGATGACACCCAGATCGCGACTTCGCTCGACCGGCAAGGGTTGAGGTTCGACCGGTGGCTGGACTCGGCCGGCCGCTGGATCCGGGCCGTGCCGGTTTAGACCTTGAGTACGACGACGTCAGAGCGCCAGTAGGAGCTCGGTCCCGGGTTGTGGAAGCTCTGCGGTCCGGTTACCAGGCACGAGGAGCTCACCGGGCACGAGATCCCGCTGTATCCCATCGTGTGTGGAACGAGCGTGATCGCTTTCACGTGGCCCTTGACCAACCGGAGGACCTCACCGGTGCTCGACTGGCCGCTCTTGCCTCGCGCCTTCCCGCCGGCGAGGTAGCAGGTCGTCGTGGACACGCACGAGATCGCGGCGGTGCCTTCGGGGATGTCACGGGCATGAAGCGGCTTGCCGTTATGCACCTCCGTGACGACCTCGAGGACGCCCTTCTTCGCGGATAGGTGTTCGCCGGTGGCCCAGCACGTTGTCGACGAGCCGCAGGAAACGTCGTTGAGCTGACCAGCGCCCGGCGCGGTCCGTGCCGCGCCGACCTTGCTGTGCTTGACCACGATGATGAGGCCGTGCGTCGACGAGGTCGGGCCGCCGAAGCCGACCACCACGCACGAGTCGTTGGCGTCGCAGCCGACGCCGGAGAGCTGATCGGTCTTGGCGACCCGGTGCGCATGCACGGTCGAGGAGGTGTTCTTGACGATCGCGACCTCGCCGTGCTGCACCGTGCCGCTCGAGGTCGACTTGCCGTTGATGTAGCCGGACGCGACGCACAACGCCGGCGTCTCGCAGCCCACTCCGGTTATGTCGCTCGTTCCGTCGACGACGGTGGTCTTCGTCAGCGTGCCCGAGGTGAACCAGCTGACCGTTCCGACCACGCCGCCCGGTGCGGTGCTCGAGTCCTCGGCGCCGCCGGTGACGCAGATGGTGGCACTCGGACAGGTGGCGCTGAGGCCGCCGGTCGTGCTCTTCGGCGCGCCCGGCTTGCCGCGGCGCACGAGCGAGATCGCATTGCCGCCGGCCGTGTCCTGGCCGACCACCATGCAGGTTTCCTTGGGCACCGTCTTGCCGGGCGGACAGGCGACGGCGTACGCGTAGGTCTTGCCGGGAATCGTATGAGCACCGATAGCTTTGATCTTCGGCGCTGCTGAGGCCGTGAGCGGCATCGCCACCAGCCCGATGACAGCGAGGCCGGCAGCAAGACCGATCGTCGTAACCCGAACACCCATGGTGACCACCCCAGGTTTGACCCCCGACGGTGGCGAAGTCTTTTCGACCCGGCGCGGCGCTGTCAACCGAAACGGAAAACCGATCGTCGGTCAGCCGTGGGGCCGGCCGTGCGGATATGCCATCGACAGGACGTCGAGCGCCTCGTCGAGCTCGGCCTCGGTCACCTGGCCATCGCCGTCGCCGACGAAGCCGAGGTCGACGACGGCCTGACGCACCGTCTTACCGTCGGCGAGCGCCTTCTTTGCCGCTTTCGCTGCCTTCTCGTAGCCGATGAAGCGGTTCAGCGGCGTGACGATCGAGGGGGATGACTCGGCATAGGTCCGGCATCGTTCGACGTTCGCGGTCGTGTCATCGATGCATCGGTCGGCGAGCAGCCGCGAGCAGTTGGCCAGCAGGCGGATCGACTCGAGCAGGTTGCGGGCGATGACCGGCAGCATCACGTTGAGCTCGAGATTGCCCGCCGCGCCCCCGAACGCCACCGCCGCGTCGTTCCCGATGACCTGCGCGACGATCTGGCAGACCGCTTCGGGGATGACCGGGTTGACCTTGCCCGGCATGATCGAGGAGCCCGGCTGCAGATCGGGCAGGTGGATCTCACTGAGCCCGGCGCGGGGGCCCGACGACATCCAGCGCAGGTCGTTCGCAAGCTTGTAGAGACTCGCCGCGATGGTCCGGAGTTGTCCGCTCGCCTCGACCAGAGAATCGCGTGCGCCCTGGGCCTCGAAGTGGTTGCGGGCTTCGGACAGCGGTAATTCGAGCTTGGCCTTCAGGTTTGCGATCACCCGAGGGGCAAACTCGGCGGGGGCGTTGATGCCGGTACCGACCGCGGTGCCGCCGAGCGGAAGTTCTCCGATCCGTGGGAGCGAGGACTCGAGCCGCTCGACCCCGTAGCGGATCGCTGCGGCGTACCCGCCGAACTCCTGGCCCAGTGTCACCGGGGTCGCATCCATCAGGTGAGTGCGGCCGCTCTTGACCACGTCGGCCCACTCCGATGCCTTCCGGGCGAGCGAGGCTTCGAGGTGTCGCAACGAGGGGATCAACCCCGCAGTGATCGAGCCGACCGCGGCGATATGGATCGCGGACGGGAAGACGTCGTTGGACGACTGCGAGGCGTTGACATGATCGTTCGCGTGCACGTCGCGGCCGAGGTGCCGCGAGGCCAAGGTGGCGATGACCTCGTTGGCGTTCATGTTCGTCGAGGTCCCGGAACCGGTCTGGTAGACGTCGATCGGGAACGCGTCGTCGTGCTGTCCAGCGGCGATTTCGTCGGCCGCGGCCGCGATCGCGGCCGCGATGTCACCGTCGACCACCCCGAGCTCGGCGTTGACGGTTGCGGCCGCGGACTTGATCGCGCCGAGCGAGGCGATCAGGGCGGGGTCGACCGTGACCCCGGACAGCGGGAAGTTCTCGACCGCGCGCTGGGTCTGGGCTCGCCAGAGCGCGTCCTTCGGCACTCGTACTTCGCCCATCGAGTCGTGCTCGATCCGGAACTCCTCAGTGCTCATACGTTCATTGTTCCGCAGCGCGGAAGTGTTCAGGCGTGGTGGTCGAAGTCAACCGAGCTGTAGGCGCGGAGCTTGGTCAGTTTGTGGTCGCTGTGGATCGAGCGGATCGTGCCACTCTTGGACCGCATCACGAGCGAGTGGGTGCTCGCGCCGCCGGCGAAGTAGCGAACGCCTTCGAGCAGCTCGCCGTCGGTGACCCCGGTCGCTACGAAGAAGACGTTGTTGCCGCTGACCAGGTCGTTGGTGTCAAGCACCCGGTTGAGATCGTGGCCGGCGTCGATCGCCCGCTGCCGCTCCTCGTCGTTGCGCGGCCAGAGCTTGCCGAGGATCACCCCGCCGAGGCACTTGAGCGCGCTCGCGGCGATGATCCCCTCGGGGGTGCCGCCGACGCCGAGGAGCAGGTCGACCCCGGTGCCGTCGCGCGCGGCCATGATCGCGCCGGCGACATCGCCGTCCTGGATGAACCGGATCCGGGCGCCGGCCTCCCGGATCTCCTGAACGAGGTCTGCGTGGCGGGGACGGTCGAGGACGACGACGGTGACGTCCTCGGGCGAGCAGCCCTTTGCCTTCGCGACTGCCTGGACGTTGTGCTCGACCGGTGCCTCGATGTCCACCAGCTGCGCGGCGGCCGGGCCGGTGACCAGCTTCTGCATGTAGAACAGCGCGGACGGGTCATACATCGCACCGCGGTCGGCCACCGCCATGACCGAGATCGCGTTGGTCATGCCCTTGGCGGTCAGCGTCGTACCGTCGACCGGGTCGACCGCGACATCGCAGTCCGGGCCGTTGCCGTCGCCGACCTCTTCGCCGTTGTAGAGCATCGGCGCTTCGTCCTTCTCGCCCTCGCCGATGACGACGGTGCCCTTCATCGACACGGTCGACACGAGTTGGCGCATCGCGTTGACGGCAGCTTGGTCGGCACCGTGCTTGTCGCCCCGGCCGACCCAGCGGCCCGCGGCCATTGCCGCCGCCTCGGTTACTCGGACCAGTTCGAGGGCGAGGTTTCGGTCGGGCTGCTCTCCGCCGACACGGAGGGAGCCGGGCACGGTGGTGTCCGTCATGTGCGTGATCCTCCCACCGAGTCGGGGACTTGGTCGCCCCAGCGGGGAAGGAAGTGAAAGAGTGACGCCGTGCCGAGTCGGCGTACGTCGGGTGAGCGCACCGGGGGTCGCGCTCAGGCGACCCGTGCCTCGCTCCTGTCGGCGGCGAGTGATGCGTTCGCCGCTGGGGGCTTCGCGGACGCGAACATCACCGACGTGGTGGCGCGCGCCGGCGCCAGCGTCGGCAGTCTGTACCACCATTTCGGCGGCAAGGCCGACCTCTATCTGGCGCTGTTCGACGACTACCAGGCCCGGCAGGAGCACCGCGCCGCCGAGGCGGTCCGCGAGGCTCGGGCGCGCGGGGTCGTCGACACGCTCCAGCTGTTCCTCGTCGGAGCCGCGGCGTATCTGCGCGGGTGTTGGGAGGAGCGCAACCTCGCCCGGGTGTTTCTCGACGGCGGCGGCCCACCGGGTTTCGAGCTGATCGCGCGCCGGCGCTATCGCGAGTGGGTCCGAGTCAACACCGCCTTGCTCGACACCGTGGACCAGCCGCTCGGCGACACCATCGTGGTCGTCCTGACCAGCATCGTCGCGGAAGCCGGTCGCGAGGTCGCGGTGCAGGAGACCGAGAAGGCGGCGATGCGGCTGGCCGACGAGTTCGTCGAGTTGCTCCGGCGGGTCGGCACCGGCTGACGCGGTCGCCCGGCGGTCACCACCGGCCGCGATGGACGACGTCCTCGGTCGCCCGGCGCCGGCTGGACAGGTTGCGCTTGGGCGCCTCCGGATCGGCGTGACCGAAGCACACCACCCCGACGACGTCATGGTCGTCCGGTACGCCGAACTCGGCCCGGAATGCCGGGATCACCTCGGGCTGCATCCCGATGAACAGCGCGCCGAGGCCCTCGTCGACGGCCTGCAACAGCATCAGCAACGCGACCATGCCGGTGTCGATGTGCCAGAACGGGACCGGCCACCGTGACTCGTCACGATCGGTCCAGCCCTTGTCGTCCTGTGCGTAGCGGTCCAGGTAGACCCGCTTGCACGACAGCGCGACCACGATGACCGGCACCCGCATCACGCCGGCCCGGGTGTCGGCCGGCCAGCTCGCGGTCTCGGGCTCGGTGTCGGTCACTTCCCAGAACCGGGCCCGGTCCTCGGGCGATTCGAGTACCAGCAGGGCGTACCCCTGGGAGAACCCGGCCGACGGTGCTCGCAGACCCGCGGCAAGGACCCGTTCGACCACCTCGGGATCCACCGGCTGGTCGAGATAGTGGCGGATCATCCGCCGTTGGCGCAGGACCTCGGAAAACTCCATCCCGCTGTTCTACCTGGCGAAGCGCCCTTCGTGGGCCAGCAGCCACTGCTTAGTCGGGAGGCCGTAGTAGTAGCCGCCGAGTGCGCCGCCGGTGCGGACGATGCGGTGGCAAGGCACGATCGGCGCGATCAGGTTGCGCGCGCACGCGCTGCCGGCCGCCCGCACCGCCTGCGGGTTTCCGGCCCGTGCGGCCAACTCGGCGTAGGTGATCGTCTCGCCGGGTGGCACCTCGCGCATGACCTTCCATGCGGCCTGGTGGAAGTCGCCGCCCGGTTGCGACACCGGCAGGTCGTCAAGGGCGTGGACGTCGCCCTCGAAGTACGCCGCCACCGCGACCGACAGCCGGCGGAGGTCGGGGCGAACCGTCACCGGCTCGTTGTCGAGCCGGGCCGTCATCGCGTCGACGGTGTCGAACCCGGCCGCGACCAGGACGTCGTCTCGGGCGACCAACGTGAGGTCGCCGACAGGGGTGGTCAAGGTGGTGGCGTCGAGGGTCATGCCAAGGCTCCAGTCGTCATCAGGTGGTCGATCCACAGGTGCATCGCGGCGTACGAACGCCACGGCCGCCAGCGTTCTGGCGTGAGGTCAGCTGCCCGGCGGCGCAGGACGAGGTCGCTGCCGGGGAACGCGTCCGGGTCACCGAGCGCGCGCATCGCGACGTAGTCGGCCGTCCACGGCCCGATCCCCGGCAGTGCCAGCAACCGGGCGCGGGTCTCGTCGCGATCCGCGCTCGGGTCGAGGGTCAGGTCACCCGCCGTGTACGCGGCGGCGACCGCCCGAACCGTGCGGATCCGCCCGCCGGTCAGGCCGATCCCGTCGAAGGAGGCGTCGGCGAGCACGTCGGCGGTGGGGAAGCAGGCGGTCAGCGTGCCCGAGGGGGCGTCCAGCGGTTTGCCGTAGGCGTCGACCAGGCGGCGGGCGAACGTGTGCGCAGCGGTCAGTGAGACCTGCTGCGCGAGCACGGTGCGCACGAGCAGCTCGAAGCCGTCCGCGGCCCCCGGCACGCGCAGCCCGGGGCGGGCCGCCACCAGCGGCGCGAGCTGCGGATCCTCGCTCAGCGCCGCGTCGACTGCGACCGGGTCGGCGTCGGCATCGAGCATCCGCCGGCACCGGCTCACGGTGTCGGGAAGTGCCCGGACGTCGTCGATCCGGGTGGTGAGGCTGACCGCATCCCCGCCGATCTGCATCTCGACCACGGATCCGGACGGCAGCACCCGCCGGTACGTCGCGTCCTCGAGCTCCTCGACCCCGGTCAGCAGGTGCGGGCGCAGCCAGCCGAGGAACGGGCCCGCGGCGTACGGGGTTCGGACCGCGAGCCGCAGGGTGAGCGAACCGGTCCCGGCCAGCTGTGCCGAGGGGCGCCGACGGATCTCCCGGGGCGGCATGCCGAAGTGCTCGCGCATGGTGTCGTTGAACTGGCGGAGGCTGGCGAAGCCAGCCGTGAACGCGACCGTCGTGATCGGCAGATCGGTGGCGTCGAGCAGCAGCCGTGCGGTCTGGGCGCGCCGGGTCCGGGCCAGCGCCAGCGGGCCCGCGCCGACTTCCGCGACCAGCACCCGGTGCAGGTGTCGCTCGCTGACGTGGAGTGACCGGGCGAGCGCAGGAATGCCACCCGCCGAGTCGCCACTCGCGCCGTCGAGGACGCCACCCGCGATCGCCCGCAGGGCTCGCGCCGCGAGGTCACCGCGGAGGTCCCATTCGCGCGAGCCGGGTGCGGCCTCCGGCCGGCAGCGCTTGCAGGCCCGGAAGCCGGCTGCGACGGCGGCGGCCGCGCATGGGTAGAAGCGGACGTTCTCTCGCCTCGGCGTCTGCGCCGGGCAGGATGGCCGGCAGTAGATGCCGGTGGTCGTGACCGCGGTCACAAAGCGCCCGTCGAAGCGGGAGTCGCGGCTGGCGACGGCCCGGTAGCAGCGGTCGTGGTCCTCATGCACGGATCTATCTTCGCCGCTGGCCGGACGGATCTCTAGCGGGATTCGGACATGACAGGCTGTGCGGGTGCATGACGACCTCCTGGCCCGCCGCGTCGACTACCCGATCGTGGATCGCAAGGCGGCGTACCTGATCAACAACTCGCTCGGAGCCATGCACCGCGAGACCGCGACCAAGCTGGCCGAGTTCGCCTCGCTCTGGGACACCGACGGCGTCTCCGCGTGGTCGACCTGGTTTCCGGAGATGGGCCGGGTCGCCGACCTGCTCGGCGCGATCATCGGCGCGGCACCCGGCACGACGATCCTGCGGCAGGCGGTGGCCGACGCGATCAATGCCGTGGTCTCCTGCGTCGACTTCACCCCCACCCGCAACCGAGTGGTGTCGACCGCAGCGGATTGGCCCGGCACGCACTACATGTGGTCGGAGCACTGTCGCCGCCATGGCGGGGAGCTCGTGGTCGTGCCGTACGAGCCCGACGGCATCACGATCGATCCGCAGCGAGTGGCCGAGACGATCGACGACCGTACGGCGGTCGTCTCGGTGAGCCTCGTGCAGTTCCGGACCTCGGCGCTGCTCGACCTCGAGCCGGTCCGCGACGCGGCGCGGCAGCACGACGCACTGTTGATCCTCGATGCCTATCAGGCCGCCGGCGTGCTGCCGGTCGAGGTCACCGCGAACGACATTGATGTGTGCGTCGGCGGCTCGGTGAAGTTCCTCTGCGGCGGGCCGGGCAACGGCTGGCTCTACATCCGGCCGGACCTGGTGGAGACGCTCCGGCCGAGCGCGGTCGGCTGGATCTCGCACGCCCGGCCTTTCGACTTCGAATGGGCCGAAATCGCTTATGCCACAGGCATTCAGCGCTTCGCCGGCGGCACGCCGAATGTGCCCGCTGCCTACGCGGCGTCGCCGGGATACCAGGCGATCGTCGACATCGGCATCGGCCGGGTGCGCGAGCGCTCGCAGGCGCTGACCCAGACGATCGTGGACGGTGCGCTCGAGCGGGGCTTCGCCGTACGGTCACCACTCGACCCGCACCGCCGCGGCGGGCACGTCACGATCGACGTGCCGGACGCGGAGCGGGTCCATCAGGTGCTGATCGAGCGTGGATTCATCGTCGACTTCCGTCCCGGCGGAGGCATCCGGATCGGACCACACTTCTTCTCCACGGCCGAAGAGTGCGTGGCCGTGCTCGATGAGATGGTGCGGATCCGTGACGACGACTGACGTCGCCAGGCCGAAGCGTGGCCGCGAGTCGGTGGCCGACATGGTGCGCTCGCTCGGGCTGGTCGCGGTGATCGCTGCGGTGACGCTGATCTTCGTGCCGGGTCTGTTCCACCCGAGCAAATCCCAACGATTTCCCGCGACCGACTACAGCGACTACGTCGCCGGCTTCCACCAGCTGACCGGGCGTCCCGCGCTGACCCCGCGGTCGCTGCCGAGCAGCTGGTCGGCCAACGCCGCGGCGCTGACCGGCACCCGCACCACCGCGCACCTCCAGATCGGGTTCGACGTGCCGGGCGCCCAGTACGCCGGGCTCGATGAGACCGTGGGCCCGCCGGCCGGCTTCGTGTCATTGGTGCTCGGAGTGCCGATTGGTTCGGCGACCGGCACCGTCGCCGTCGGCGGGGCGGCCTGGCAGACCCTTCGGTCCGCGCGCGGCGAGTATTCGCTGGTCCACACGAACGCGGGTCTCACCGAGGTCATCACGGGGAGCGCGACGCAGGCCCAGCTTCAGCTGCTCGCGGCGTCGCTGCACTGACCCCGCGGGTGTGGCCTCACGAATCGGGGTCGGCCCCGTCGGTCTCGGCCTCGCCGGTGGCGATCCGGGCGGCGTCGAGGCGCTGCTTGGCGCCGTCGAGCCATTCCTGGCAGATCGCGGTGAGCGCCTCGCCGCGCTCCCACAGCGCCAGTGACTCTTCCAGGGTCGCGCCACCGGCTTCGAGCGCCCGGACCACCTCGACGAGCTCCGCACGCGCCTGCTCGTAGGTCGGTCGGTCGGCCGAGCCGGGTGCGTCGCTCATTGCGCCATCTCCTCGACGACCAGTGGGACCCGGCCGCGGGCCAGCCGACCGGTCAGCCGCTCCCCGCGGCGAAGCTCGTCGGCGTCGCGGGCAATCGTGCCGTCGGCGCGCTGAAGAACCGAGTAACCGCGGTCAAGCGTCGCCTGCGGTGACAGTGCCACGACCTGGCCGCGCAGGGCCGCGATCTCGGCGGTGGCCTGGGCCAGGGCGCCCAGGGTCGCGCGCCGACCACGCTCGCGGACCGCTTCGAGGTCGAGCCGCCAGCCGGCAAGAGTGCCGAGCGGGTCGGCGAGCGCCGGCCGGGTGCGTAGTGCGTCGAGCCGATGTTGCTCGGAGTCGAGCCGGCCCGCGACGCAACGCCTGGCCCGGTCGATCAGCGCGCTGACCCTGGCCAGCTCCTCCGCGACGTCGGGGACGATCAGCTTGCCGGCATCAGTCGGGGTCGATGCGCGTCGGTCGGCGGCATGGTCGAGCAGCGGGGTGTCGGTCTCGTGACCGATCGCGGAGACGATCGGGGTGAAGCAGGCCGCGACCGCTCTGACAAGGGACTCGTCGGAAAAGACCAGCAAGTCCTCCATCGACCCGCCACCGCGGGCGATCACGATCACGTCGATGACCGGGTCGGCGTCGAGGCGCTGCACGGCGGCGATCACCTCGGTGACGGCGTACGGGCCCTGGACCGCCACCGGCTCGATCTGGAAGCTCACCGCGGGCCAGCGTCGGCGGGCGTTCTCGACGACATCGCGTTCAGCGGCGCTGGCCCGGCCGGTGACCAACCCGACCTGGCGCGGCAGGAACGGCAGCGGCCGCTTCCGCTCGGCCGCGAACAACCCTTCGGCGGCGAGCAGCTTGCGCAGCTCCTCGAGCCGGGCGAGCAGCGCACCGATCCCCACCGGCTTGATGTCGTAGGCGGTGAAGGTCAACGAGCCCCGGGCCGCCCAGTACTCAGGTCGGCCCCAGACCACGATCCGGGCGCCCTCGGTCAACGGCGCGTCGAGGGCGTCAAGCAGATGGCCGCGACAGCTCACCCGCAGCGACATCTCGGCGGCGGTGTCGCGCAGGACCAGGAACGCGGTCGACTGGCCGGGCCGCCGGGTGAGCTCGGTCACCTGGCCCTCGACCCACACCCGTCCCAACCGGCCGATCCAGTCGCCGATCAGCTTCGCGACGACGCGAACCGGAACCGGCGACTCGGGGCTGGACTCCAGCGGCATCGGCTCAGCCTAGGGGCGACCTACGATGGGATCGTGATGGCCGATCCACAGGGCGCACAGCGCCGCGTGCTGCTCGCCGCTCCGCGCGGCTATTGCGCGGGGGTGGATCGAGCGGTTCAGACCGTCGAGATCGCGCTTGAGCGCTTCGGTGCGCCGGTCTACGTCCGCAAGCAGATCGTCCACAACTCCCACGTCGTGGCCCAGCTCGAGGGCCTCGGTGCGATCTTCGTCGACGAGACTGAGCAGGTGCCCGAGGGCGCCGTCGTGGTCTTCTCGGCGCACGGAGTCGCCCCGGCGGTGCACGAGCAGGCGGCGCGCCGCAACCTGCGCACCATCGACGCGACCTGCCCGCTGGTCACGAAGGTGCATGCCGAGGCCCGGCGGTTCGCCCGCGACGACGTCGACATCCTGCTGATCGGCCACGAGGGCCATGAGGAGGTCGAGGGGACCACCGGCGAAGCGCCCGAACGCGTTCACCTGGTGCCCGGCCCCGACGCCGTGGCGACCCTGGAGATCCGCGACCCGGCCCGGGTGGCCTGGCTCTCACAGACCACGTTGTCGGTTGATGAGACGCAGGAGACCGTTGCCGCGTTGCGGGCTCGCTTCCCGCTGCTGATCGACCCGCCGAGCGACGACATCTGTTACGCCACCCAGAACCGCCAGGTCGCGGTCAAGCAGATCGCGGCGAGGTCGGACCTCGTGCTTGTGGTCGGCTCGACCAATTCCTCGAACTCGCTGCGGCTGGTCGAGGTCGCACTCAGCAACGGTGCGGCCGCGTCGTACCTGGTGGACGACGTCAGCCACATCGAGCCGGGTTGGCTCGACGGGGTCACAACCGTCGGCGTGACCAGCGGCGCCTCGGTGCCCGAGTCGCTGGTTGCCGAGGTGCTCGAATGGTTGGCGCACAACGGTTTTGCCGATGTCGAGGAGGTCACCGCGGTCGAGGAGCACCTGACGTTTGCACTGCCGCACGACCTGCGCCGCGAACGCCCCGCCGCAGTCTGACCTGGTTAGAGAGCCGGTCCCTGACCGTCCCCGAGCGGGACGTTGACGCCGAGTGCGGTCGAGCTGTAACCCCCGGCGCTGAGGCAGACGTGCCAACCGGAGACCTCGCGTACGACGGTGACCGTGTAGGCGCTGGAGGGGCCGATTCGCGGAACGAGCTGGCCGGAGACGACGGCGGCCGGGATCGGGATCGGGCCGAGCGAGACGTGGGTGTTGGTGACGTTGGTGACGGTGACTGAATGCAGGCCACCGAGCTGCAGCAAGGCTCCCTCGCCGGCGGAGGCGATGTCACTCTCGGCGATCTGGGCCCGGTCGGAGCTGCAAAGCGAGTTGTAGACCGCGCTCCAGTTGTTGTGTGCGGCGTCGTTCCCGACGCTCTCCACGGCTTTGGCGACCGCGGTCGGATGTGCCTCGGTGAGGTAGTGCCAGGCGAGCGACCCGACGACCAGGTCGATCACCAGGATGATCGCCAGCCGCTTTCCGGTCAGCCAGCGGTGCCGCTTCGGCAGCGGGGCAGCGTGGCGCTTCAGCGCAGCCGCCGCTTGGCGCAGCTCCAGCACACCCTCGGGCGAGGGTCCGGACGTCACCCTGTGGGCATCGGCGCCCCGCGGGTCAGGCCTTGAGGGCCGAAGGTCCCGGTTTGGTCTCACCCTCGGTCAAGCCGTAGTCCGGGGCGCGGGTGAACAGGTCGAGGGCGTCGTCAGCCGGAGGCGGCGAGAGCGCCACGAGCGGGCGAGCCTGCTCAGCGCCTTCGACCAGCTCGCCGGCCGCCAGGGAGCGCAGCGGCTCCTCGATCGGGGTCGGTCCGGCCAGCTCGCCATCGACGATCTCGAGCTCGTTGAGCCGGCGGGCCTGGACAAGGACCTGCTTCTCAAGCGAGCCGACCGCGCCGTTGTAGGTGTTGACGGCGCTGGTCAGCGAGCGGCCGAGTTTGTCCATATGCCCACCGAACGTGCCGAGCCGCTTGTAGAGCTCACGGCCGAGCTCGAAGACCTGTTGCGCGTTCTCGGCGAGGGCCTCCTGCTGCCATGCGTAGGCAACGGCACGCAGCACCGATATCAAGGTGGTCGGCGTCGTGATGTGCACGCGCTTCTTGAATGCGTCGTCGAGCAGGGCGCCGTCGCGATCGAGCGCGGCGGCGAGCAGCGCGTCGCTCGGCACGAACAGCACGACGAACTCAGGTGCCGGGCTGAACTGGCTCCAGTAGGCCTTAGCGGCCAGCTGCTCGACGTGCTGGCGGAGGTGACGGGCGTGCGCGGTCAAGCGCTCCTCGCGAACGTCGTCATCGTCGGCTTCGTATGCCTCGAGGAACGCGGACAGCGTGACCTTTGCGTCGACGACGATGCTCTTGCCCCCAACCAGATGAACGATGAGGTCCGGGCGCAAGGGGCCGTCCAGCGTGATGACGCTGGTCTGCTCGCTGAAGTCACAGCGGTCGAGCATGCCGGCGTGCTCCACGCATCGACGCAGCTGAAGCTCGCCCCACTGGCCGCGAGCCTGCGGCTTGCGCAATGCGCTCACCAGCGACGCGGTCTCGATCCGTAGCGCGTTGCCCGAGTCGCCGACTGCCTTGATCTGCTCCGCCAACGCCGCATTCGCACTCGCGCGGTCCTTCTCGATCACGCCGAGCTGCCGCTCGACCTTGTCAAGCGACTGGGTCAACGGCTCGCCGGCTTGCTTGAAGCGCCGATCGGCGAGATCGAGGAACTGCTTGCTGCTGCGATCGAGAGCCTCGCTCGACATCCGCGCGAAGGTGTCCTTGAGCTGGTCCTCGTTGGCCTCGGTCGCCTCGAGCTTCGTCATCAGCTCCTGGACCCGTAGCTCGGCCGTGCGCAGCTCGTTTCCGAGCGTGTCCCGCTCGGCGCGGAGCCGATCGCGATCGGCGATGGCCGCGTCACGCTCGGCGCCACTCGTGGCTGCGGCGGTCGACGCGCGGAGGCCGGCGAGCGCCCAGCCGGCGGCGAGCCCGGCGATCAGCGTGACTGCGGCGATGAGCACAGCGGCGATGTCCATGTCCGCATGGTCGCTCGGCGGTCCGACACTTTCGGCCCACGGCGCGCCGGGACCCCCAGATTGGTGCGCTCGGACGCGGCGAGATCCGCCGGGCGCGGCCTGCCTGACAATGGAGGCATGGCGCTGTCGATCGGGATCGTGGGGCTGCCCAACGTCGGGAAGTCGACGCTGTTCAACGCGCTGACCGAAAACGACGTGCTGGCGGCGAACTACCCGTTCGCGACGATCGATCCGAACATCGGCGTGGTCAACGTGCCGGACCCACGCCTCGACGTGCTGGGCGCGATGTTCGACAGCGCCAAGATCGTGCCCGCTACCGTCAGTTTCGTCGACATCGCCGGCATCGTGCGCGGGGCGAGCGAGGGCCAGGGTCTCGGCAACAAGTTCCTGTCGCACATCCGGGAAGCCGATGCGATCTGCCAGGTCGTCCGCGCTTTTGCCGACCCCGACGTGGCCCATGTCGACGGGCGGGTCGAGCCGGCGGACGACATCGCCACGATCAACACCGAGCTCATGCTCGCCGACCTGCAGACGATCGACACCCGGCTCGCGAGGTTGGAGCGCGAGGCGCGGATGAAGCCCGACCGGCGTACCGAGCTTGCCGCGGTGCAGGCCGCGCGGGCGGTGCTCGACGACGGGCGCCCGATCTCGAGCGAGCCGTCGCTCGATCGCGAGGCATTGCGGGAGTCGTTCCTGCTCACCGACAAGCCGTTCATCTACGTCTTCAACCTCGACGACACCGACCTCGGCGACGCGGGCCTGCGGTCGAAGCTCGGCGACCTGGTCGCGCCGGCGCCTGCGGTGTTCGTCAGCGCGAAGCTCGAGTCAGAGCTGATCGGACTCGATGCCGCGGATGCCGCGGAGCTGCTCGAGGAGTACGGCCAGCATGAGTCGGGTCTCGCGACATTGGCGCGGGTCGGCTTCGAGACCCTCGGCCTGCAGACCTACCTCACCGCCGGGCCGAAGGAGTCGCGGGCCTGGACGATCAAGAAGGGTGCGACCGCACCGGAGGCCGCGGGCGTGATCCACACCGACTTCCAGAAGGGCTTCATCAAGGCCGAGATCGTCTCGTACGACGACTTGGTCGCCGCCGGTTCGATCGCGGCGGCGCGCGCTGCCGGCAAAGCCCGGATCGAAGGCAAGGACTACGTCATGGCCGACGGCGACGTGGTGGAGTTCCGCTTCAACGTGTGACGCCGATTGATCTTCGCGCCCGCGACCCAGTTTTGTCGGAACACGCCGCGTAAGTGGTCTCGGGCGCGAAGATCGACGCCCGACTCAGACCTCCGGGTCGTCCATCAGTTCCCGGACTTCTTGTGCGCACCTGCATGCCGCGGCGAACTTCGCCGCCCACCTCAGCGCCTCGTCGTGCGAGGACACGTCAACGATCGAGAATCCACCGATGTGCGGCTTGCTTCCCGGGTACGCCGCGGAGGTGACCGACCCATCGGTGCCGACGATGCTCGCGTCGTGCCCCTGGATCCCGGCGCCGGTGACCCACGCACCGGCCTTCTTGGCCTCATGGAGGACGGCGTGTGCGGCCTCAGCCACGTCGGGCAGCTCCTCCTCGGGGAAGTTCATCGCGCCGTCATCGAAAGAGATCAGGTACCGCGTCATCGCAGGAATGTTAGTGCGGCTCGGAACCGCCCGTGCGGGACTCGACGACGGTCGGCAGCAAGCCGATGAAGTGGTTCCAACCCTGCTGGTGCGACGGTCGGTGGTCCTCCGGAAGGTCTGAGTGGGTCAGCGTCACGACGGTGCCGTCGCCGTCGGCAGCGAGGACCACTTCGACGGTGCTGGCACCTGGCGGCAAGGTCGCGTCGTCCGGGATACCCCACGTGAACACCACTCGATGTGGCGGCTCCACGGCGACGTACGTCCCTTGCGCGGGCCGGCCCGGGTTGACCGCGAAGATCCCGCCGGGACGCGGATCGAGGTCGGCCGTCTCGGTCAGCCAGGTGCAGATCAACGCGGGATCGGTGAAGTAGGGGAAGACCACCTCGGGTGGCGCCGCGATCCGTGTGGTTGCGGTGACCTCGAGCGTTGCCGACATCGGGAACTACCTCGTTTCCGTTGGGCGGTAGGAGCTTTCGACCGCGCGCTTCAGGCGGGCCAGGGCATCCGGCCAGAACTCCGCAAGCAGGTCACGGACCGGGTCGAGTGCCTCGGCGCGAAATGCGTACAGCCGGCGAGTGCCGTCGCGGCGAACGCTCAGCAGGCCGGCCTGTTTGAGAAGGGTGACGTGCTGGCTGACCGCCTGCTGGGTCATCGAAAAGTTCGATGCGATCTGGCCGGCCGGCAACTCGTCGTCCCTGACCAACCGGAGGATCGCGCGGCGGTTCGGGTCGGCGAGCGCGCGCAGGACCAGGTCGGTTGCCTCGGCGCTCGCCGCACCCGTTCGTGTCACCATCTCGATCAGGGCCCTTCTTGTTCAGTGCATGTCGCGCTGGTGGTCATTCGCCGTCTCCGGGGTCGTGCCCGCCGGAGTACCGCCGTCGTTGTCGACGTAGTCCACCAGGCTGCCCAGGTAGAACGTCCAGCCGGCGAAGCACTGCGCGAAGCATTCCAGCTGCGGGTTGAGGCCCAGGTGGGTGAAGGACAGGACGGTTCCGGTGCCGAGCGGTGCGACGTCGAAGATCACGGTTGTGCCCACCCAGTCCGGCATGGCGTCGCAGAACACCACGTCCCACTGCACCAGGGTCGGCCGGTCCGTGACCGTCACGCGGCCGCGCATCTCGCGCTCGCCGAACCAGACGCTGAGCTCGCCCCCGTGAGCCGCCGAGCCGGTCGTCGGCGACCACCAGGCCGTGACGCCCTCGGTCGTAATCAGCGCCTCGACGACCTTCTCCGGCGCTGACTCGAACAACCGGGTCGAGCGGTAGTCGTGGGAGGTGTGGACGAGATCTGCTGCGGACGTTGTCATCGTTCGCTCCTTGTTCTCGACTCCGGCGGTGTGCCGAAGGATTCACAAGGAATATCTTGTACAAGGCATCGCTTGTCAAGTGCCAACCGCCTCCAAGCGATGGCAGTACATGGGAGCATCCCGGGTCATGGACATCAACCTCGGTCGCTGGACCGCCCAGATCGACGGTGACTTCGTGGTCTTCCTCATCGGAGCAGACCTCAGGGACCCGGAGCAGGCCGGCCCGGCCGGAGAGCTGCTCATGGCGATGATCGACATGCTCGGCGAGCTCGAGCAGGATCCGTCGAAGGGCCTCCTCGGCTACCACGTGTTCGGCGCGGTCGGCGGCGTGATCGTGCAGTACTGGCGGTCATTCGACGCGCTCGAGGCGTACGCGAAGAACCCCGACGCGAAGCACGCGCCGGTCTGGAAGGCGTGGAACCGGCTGGCCGAGGGCGAGCTGTCGGCCGCCGGGATCTGGCACGAGACGTACCAGGTGTCCGCCGGCCACTACGAGGCGGTCTACCAGAACATGCCGCTCACCGGCCTGCAGAAGGCGGGAAGGCCGATCACGGTCACCGAAGCCCGGGCCACGGCGCGCCAGCGGATCGGTGCGTAACCCGGTGGAGGTCAAGGAGCTCGGGCACGTCGTCCTCTACGTCAGGGACGTCAAGCAGTCGGCGGCGTTCTATCGGGACACCTTGGGCTGGCGGCAGATCGGGCCGGGTCCAGCCGACGGTCCGGATCTGCCGTTCGCGGCGTTTTCGGCACCGTCCGGGCGCACCCACCACGAGCTGTTGCTCATCGAGGTCGGACCCGATGCCGCGGCGCAGCCTGAGGGCCGGCGGATCGGGCTGTATCACTTCGGGTTGAAGGTCGGCGACAGCGACGACGAACTGCGCGAGGCGCTCGACCGGCTGAATCGCGACGGTGTCACCGTGCTCGGTGCGAGCGACCACACCGTGACCCACAGCCTCTACATCGCCGACCCGGACGGCAACGAGATCGAGCTGTACGTCGATGTCCCCGGGGTCGACTGGCGCAGCGATCCCGCCCTCGTGATGGCGCCGATCCGTCCCCTCCGCCTCTAGCAAAGCAATGTGACATTGCCCAGCTAATCCGGGGGGTGACGTCACATTGCCCCCACGAAGTGCGGGGCAATGTGACATTGCTTTGTACGGGGGTTGAG
This sequence comes from uncultured Actinomycetota bacterium, assembly GCA_963770565.1. Classification (GTDB taxonomy): domain Bacteria; phylum Actinomycetota; class Actinomycetes; order JAFAQI01; family JAFAQI01; genus DATAUK01. The sequence goes on along the minus strand of CAVYQE010000002.1, from coordinate 281,214 downwards.
CGCGCGGGAGGTTGGGGCGTCAGCTCGCCTCGGTGCGGGCCCAGCGCGCACCGGTTAGCTGGATGAAGGCCGTGCTGGGCGGCGCAGATTCGAGCGCGTCGATGAACACGCTGCCCTTGATCCGCAGCAGGTCGCACTCCTCGGCGGTTCGCACGGTCGCGGTTCTCGGCACACCGTGCACCAGGCCGAGCTCTCCGACGTACCCCGGAGCGGTCACGGTCGGGAGAGCACGCTCCGGTCCACCGGCGACGGAGGCCTCGACCGCCAGCGAGCCGCTGAGCAGGATCCACAGCGCGTCCGCAGTGTCCCCTTCGCGGATGATGACGGTCCCGGCCGGAACGGACTGCTCCTCGGCTGCCTTCGCCAACTGCTCGAGCACCGGCCGCCTTGCGCCGGTGAACAGGTCCAGCCGACCGAGCACCTCGACCCACGGCTCGAGTGCGGCCACCTGTGCGGCCGCGCGGCGGTCGCCGCGGATCAGGATCGGCAGGCCGAGCACGGCGACCGCCGGAATGCCGATGCCGGTGAGATAGAGCGCCGCGTCGAGCCCGGCATGCGAAAGAACGGCCGCACCCACGAAGCTTGCGAACAGGATTGCCGCGGTGACGATCGCCTCGAAGGCCCCGAGCACCCGGCTCATCACCCCGCCGTCGAGGTCCCGCTGCATGGCCGTAATCGCGAGTACGTCGACGATGACCATGCCGATACCCGACGCGACTTGAAGGACGAAGGCGACCGCCGGAGTGTGCGTGAACACGGTGAGGACGAAGGGCACGCCTTGCAACGCGATGCTCCCGACGATCACCGGCGCGAGCCGGCGCGAGGCACTGAGGCGGTTGGCCAACCCGGCCGCGATCACCCCTCCCAGGGCGGCTCCGGCGAGCAGGTAGCTGTACCCCTTGACCCCGGTGCCGAGCCGCAGCGAAAGTGGAGCGTAGATGACGGTGCTCGCGCCGTAGACCATCGAGTCGAGTGCGCAGAACGCAACTAGCACTGAGGCGACCTGCTGGGAGGCCAGCGCCCGGAAGCCGGTCAACCACTGCGCGAGCATCCGGCCGCCTCGCGCGGCATCGCCGCGCGAACGCACCCGCAGACGCACGATGATGGCCGCAGCGACCACGAAGCTCGCCGCGTTGAGGATCACGCCACTGACCGTCGACCCGGTAAGCAGCAGGAGGCCGCCGATCGCCGGGCCGATCACGACGACCAGGCTCTCGATCGCGGCGAACAGGCCGTTCGCCGCGGCCAGGTCCCGCTCCCCGACCACTTCAGGTGTCAACGCACCCGCGGCCGGTCGATACGGGGATGCGACGGTCGCAGACACCACGGTGAGCGCGAGCAACGTCCACACCGGCCCGCGCAGCCCGACCGACACCGCGATGCCGGACATCACGACCGCTGACAGCAGCGCGGATCCGAACATCACCTTTGTGCGCTCGAAGCGGTCGGCGAAGGCGCCGGCGTACCCACTTAGTACGAGGCCGGTCGCCCACCGCGATGCGGACAGTCCGGCCAGCCAGATCGTCGAGTGGGTGCGGGTGTAGACATCGACCGCGAGTACGACACTGTACGACCAGCTTCCGATCTGGTCGATCAGCGAGCAGGTGATCAGCAAGCGGAAGTCGCGTTGCTTTAGCGCATCGCGGTAACGGCCGCGAGAGGCCACGTGACTGAACTCCTTTGCTTCTGTCCGGTCCGAAGTGCGCCACCTTTGCGGCGTCCTTGGCCGGGCTCCCTACTCGTACCGCGCTGGGACGAGCAAACAATCGCACTGGTTCGACCGGCGCGTCGAGCCCTTCGTTACGGCGAGTTGCCCCTTATCGCCCGACAAGGCGCGATTGACAGTCGTTGGCCTGGCGTAGTGACCTTATGGATCAAGTCACGACCTAAATCGAGGCACGCCTAGTGAACTGTGCGGCTTGCGGAGCCGAAAGCCCGCCGGACAAACGGTTCTGCGGCGAGTGCGGGTCGCCGCTGAGTGCGGTCTGCCCGACCTGTGGGGCTCCGGCGCTCGCCGGCAAGCGATTCTGCGGCGACTGCGGCGCACCGCTCGGAGTGGGTGTCGACGGCGGGCCCGGTGCAAGGGCGCCGGCCGCCGACTCCGCGGCGCTGGCCGAACGCCGGGTCTGCTCCGTCCTGTTCTGCGACCTGGTCGGCTTCACGCCGTTGTCGGAGGCGCGCGATCCCGAGGAAGTGCGGGAGCTGCTCTCGCGCTACTTCGATCTGGCCCGAACCGTGATCGGCCGGTACGGCGGGGTGGTCGAGAAGTTCATCGGCGACGCAGTCATGGCGGTGTGGGGCGCTCCGACCGCATCAGAGGGCGACGCCGAACGCGCGGTGCGCGCGGCGCTCGACGTAGTCGACGCGGTAGGGGCGCTGGCCCGCGAGATCGGCATCGACAGCCTTGCTGCGCGCGCCGGTGTGGTCACCGGCGAGGTGGCGGTCACGGTTGGGGCGGTCGGGCAAGGCATGGTCGCCGGCGATGCGGTGAACACCGCGGCCCGAGTGCAGGCCGCTGCGGATGCGGGCGGCGTACTCGTCGACGAGAGCACCTGGCGGATGGCCCGCGGCTCGATCGCTTTCGACGAGGCCGGCGACCACAGCCTCAAGGGCAAGTCCGGGCTCGTCCGACTGTGGCGCGCTCAGCGGGTTGTGTCGGGATCAGCCGGCAGCCAGCGGATCGACGGCCTGGAGGCGCCACTGGTCGGTCGGGACAGTGACCTGAGGTTGATCAAGGACCTGTTCCACGCGAGTGCGGACCGCCGCTCCGCCCGCCTGGTCTCCGTGGTGGGGCCGGCCGGCGTCGGCAAGAGCCGACTCGGATGGGAGTTCTACAAGTACATCGACGGCCTTGCCGCGATCGTCTCCTGGCACCGGGGCCGCTGCCTGTCCTATGGCGAGGGGGTCGCGTTCTGGGCCTTGGCGGAGATGGTCCGGCAGCGGTTGTCGATCGCGGAGGAGGAGTCCGCCGCAGTTGCCGCGGAGAAACTGGAGGCGGGCCTCGAGCTCAACATCGCCGACCCCGGTGTCCGTGACTTCGTCCGTCCCCGACTGGCCCGGCTGCTCGGGGTTGAGACCGATGAGAGCACGTTGAGTACGGAGGAGCTGTTCGCCGGCTGGCGGACGTTCTTCGAACAGATCGCGCTCGTCACGCCGGTCGCGTTGGTCGTCGAGGACCTTCAGCACGCCGACAGCGGCTTCCTCGACTTCCTCGAGTACGTGCTCGACTGGTCGCGCGACGTACCGATCTTCGTGCTGACCCTGGCCCGGCCCGAGATCGAGGACCGGCGGCCCGGTTGGGGAACCGGGCGGCGCAATGCCACGTCGTTGACCCTCGAGCCGCTCGACGACGCGGCGATGGACGCGATGATCGACGGGCTGGTGTCGGGCATGCCCGAGGCCGCCCGGATGGCAGTTGCCCAGCAGTCGCAAGGCATTCCGCTGTACGCCGTCGAAACCGTCCGGATGCTGATCGACCGAGACGTCGTCCAGCCGGTCGAGGGCGTCTACCGGCTCGTCTCGGACATCGGCGAGCTATCGGTGCCGGGGACGCTTCAGTCGCTGCTGGCGGCCCGGCTCGATGCGCTCGAGCCGAGTGCACGCCGGTTGGTCGCAGACGCCGCCGTCCTCGGTGGCACCTTTCCGGTGGAAGCCCTCGTTGCGGTCTCCGGGATGTCCGATGCCGAGGTCGCCGAGCAGCTCGCCGATCTGGTCCGCCGCGAGGTTCTGATGGTCCGGGCGGATCCGCTGTCGCCGGACCGCGGACAGTACGGCTTCGTCCAGACGATGTTCCGGCAGGTCGCGTACGAGACCCTGTCGCGGCGCGAACGCAAGGCCCGGCACCTCGCCGTCGCCGACCACCTCGCGCGGGCGTTCTCCGACGAGGGGGAAGAGGTCGCCGAGGTCATCGCGCAACACCTGCTTGACGCGTTGGCCGCGGTGCCTGACGACGACGACGTTCCGGTGATCCGGCGTCGCGCGGTCGACCGGCTGTCCCGGGCGGCCGATCGGGCCAAGCGCACCGGTGCACCGCTCGTTGCGGCCCGCGTTCTGTGTAGTGCGGCTGACCTGCTGCGACCGCTCGGAACCGAAGAGGCCGACCTCGAGGCGGCCAGCCTGTACGAGCTCGCCGGCAAGCGATGCACCGAAGCGGGAGACCTCAAGGCTGCCGGGACCGCGTTCGAACAAGCCCGCGAACTGTTTGCCACACACGACCAGCGCCGCGCGGCGGCCCGCACGACCGCGAGCCTCGGCGGAGTGCTGCGGCGTCAGGCCCGGCACGAGGAGGGCCGCCGGTCGTTGGAGGAAGCGCTGCAGGTCCTCGAGCGGGATCCGGACTCCGACACCGTGGAGGCGCTGAACTCGCTGGCGTCGTTGGAAGCGTTCTCCGGAAACACCGACGTTGCTCGGCAAGTCGAGGCTCGTGCGTTCGGGCTGGCCCAGGAGCTGGGCCTTCCGCTCCGCAGCTTCGTCCGGCTGTTCATCTCGCAAGGGATCATCGACGACAGCGCCGACCACCACGTACAGGCGGTGTCGGCGTATCGGGAGGCGATCCGGCTCGCTGAGGTGACCGGCGAGAGCGACCAGCTGGGAATCGCGTACGTCAACCTCTCGGACTCGCTGCTGGCTCAGGGCTCTTGGGCCGAGGCCGTGGATGCCGCGCAGACCGGCGTCCGGCTTCAACGCCGGGCCGGCTCAGCGATGTGGACGATCGCCGCCGGGAACCTCATGCAGGCCCTGATTCTCTCGGGCCGTTGGGCCGAGGCGGTCGAGGTCGGCGCGAGCGGGCATGCCGAGGGCGGGACCGACGACGCCTACCTGGCCTGGATCGTGCACACCCTGGCGGTCTTCCAAGGTGCTGAGCCGTCGCCCGAGCTGCTGACGACGGTGCGCGGGCTCGCCGCGACCGAGAGCCCGCAGGACCGGATGATGGCCGCGATCACCGAGTGCATCGACGCGGCGGCTCAGCAGAACTACGCGCGGGCGCTGGAGCTCGGGCGGGTGGCCCTTGTCGAGGGCGAGCAGATCGGTCTGGCCGGCGAAGGAAGCCGCTGGTGCTGGCCCGTGGTTGCCGACGCCGCGTTGGCCCTCGACGACCTCGACGAGGTCGAGCGGCTGCTGGCCTGGTGCGAGGAACGACCGATCGGCTATCTAAGCCCGGTGGTTCGGGCCGACCGGCTGCGGGTGCAGGCGAGACTGCAGGCGGCCCGGGGCGAGCCGGCGGCGCGAGCAGCGTTCGAGCGTGCAATCGAGGCGCTGCGTGAACTGAAGTCGCCTTACCACCTCGCGATCGGGCTCGCTGACTTTGCCTCCTACCTGGCCCAGGCGGGCGATGAGGCGCAGTCGGCAAAGGCGGCCGGCGAGGCGCGGGCGATTGCCGACCGGCTCGGCGCAGCGGCGCTGCGCGAGCGGATCCCGCCCGGCGCCGACGACGCGGCCGCCGTACACGCGCCGCGCGACCCTGCCGACGCGACCGCGCTGACCTCCGCCGACTCCTAGCGGCCGCTCGGCCAGGCAATGTCACATTGCCCCGGCGATCCGGGGGGTGGTGTCACATTGCCCCCACGAAGTGCGGGGCAATGTGACATTGCTTGGGGCACGGCGGCGGGGTGGGGGCTGTGGTTAGGTCACGGCGGCGTAGATCGCGCGGAGGTAGACCTCGCCTCGTTCGCTGCCGACGATGCCGGCGCCCATCTTGTTCATCATGTAGCCGATCGTGAGGTTGCGGTCGAAGTCGAGGATGATCAGCGAACCGCCCCAGCCGCCCCAGAAGCAGATCTTGCCTTCCGGGATGTACGGCACGGTGTCGAACTGCGGCAGGCCGTAGCCGATTCCGAACCGCAGCGGTACGCCGAGCACCAGGTCGACCCCGTCGGACTGCACGTCGAAGATCAGGTCGGCTGTCTCGGCCGTGAGCAGCTTGCCACTGACCACCGCGGACTGGATCTTGACTACCGAGCGGGCGTTGCCGTGTCCGTTCGCGGCGCCGATGTCGGCCGCCCGCCAGCCGTCGGTGTTGGCCGCAGCGGCGTCGGCGAACGGACCGGTGAACGTCTTCACCATCGGACTGTTCGTGTCAAGGCTCGCGAGGTCGATCGGAAGCGGTGGCGGCGGGATCACGGGCGCGACCCGGTCGGCGTCGGCGGGTGAGCAACCGATCTGGAAGTCCGCGCCGAGCGGCCCGGCGATCTCGTCGCGGACGAAGTCCTTGAGCCGCTGTCCGGTGATCCGCCGGACGACTTCGCCGACCAGGTGGCCCTGGTTGAGCGCGTGGTAGCCCGACGCCGTACCCGGCTCCCACCACGGTGCTTGGGCGGCGAGCCGCGCGGTCGAGAGCTCCCAGTCGTACATGTCCTCGACGGCGAACGGCTGCGCCCACCCACTGACACCGCTGGTGTGGGACAACACGTGACGGACCTCGATGCCGTCCTTGCCGTTGTCGCCGAACTCCGGCCAATAGCGTGACACCGGCGCGTACGGGTCGAGCTGACCGCGATCGACCAGCATCAGCGCGGCCAGGTTGGTGACCGTCTTCGTCGTCGACCAGACATTGACGATGGTGTCCTCGACCCACGGCCGACCGGGCTCGGCGAGGCCACCCCAGAGGTCGACGACGGTCTGGCCATCGAGGTCGACGACGATCGACGCGCCGAGCTCTGCGCCGTTGTCGAGCTGCTCCGCGAGGGCGTCGCGGACGCCGGTGAACCGCGGGTCGACGGTGCCGTGAAGATCAGCCATGACCGAAGACAACCATGTCGCCGGCCGCGGCGGTACGCCGGGCGGCCGCTGCGGGCGGTGCGGTTAGCGGGAGGCGGCCAGCAGCGCGTTGACCCTGCGGGCGTACTCGAGGTCGAGCTCGGTGACACCGCCGGCCGAATGGGTCGACATCGTGATCGTGAGGTTGCCGCCGCTTCCGCCGACCTCGGGGTCGTGATTCATCTCGCGGGCGATCACCTCGAGCTCCGCGCGGAAGCCGGCGACGTCATCGTTGGGGATATCCACCGTTCGTGAGATTGCGGTCTGATCCCCGGACCAGCTGCCGAGCTCAGCCAGCGCCGCGGCAATTGCTGCTTCGTCGAGCAAGGTCGCCATCGTGCCTCCCCACGTAATCTCTGTCATTGTGACGACGACCGACAGTCAGCTGACCCGCCGCCTCCTGCTCGTCCATGCCCACCCGGACGACGAGTCAATCGGGACCGGCGCCACGATGGCGAAGTACGCCGCCGAAGGTGCTCAGGTGACGCTGGTCACCTGCACGCTCGGCGAGGAGGGCGAGATCCTCGTACCCGACCTGGCGCACCTCGCCGCCGACAAAGAAGGCGGGCTCGGCGAGCACCGGATCAACGAGCTGGCCGACGCGATGGCCGCGCTCGGTGTGACGGATCACCGCTTCCTGGGCGGGCCGGGGCGCTGGCGTGACTCCGGCATGATGGGCACGCCGTCCAACGATCGGCCGGAGTCGTTCTGGCAGGCCGACTTCGACGAGGCGGTCGCGGCACTCGTACAGGTGATTCGCGAGGTGCGCCCGCAGGTCGTCGTGAGCTATGACGACAACGGCGGCTACGGACACCCCGACCACATCCAGGCACACCGGGTCGCGGTCGCGGCGTTCGGGGCCGCCGGTGACCCGGACCGCTTTCCTGCGGCGGGGGAGGCCTGGGCGCCGGCCAAGTTCTACGAGGCGGTAGTTCCGATGTCCACGCTGCAGATCGCGTTCGAGGCATTGCGCGAGATGGGCGAGGAAGCGCCGTTCGGCGTGACGTCGCCGGAGGACCTGGCGATGGGAGTGCCGGACGACCAGGTCACCACCGCCGTGGACGCCCGGGAGTTCCTCGACCACAAGATGGCGGCGCTGCGCGCCTACCCCACCCAGGTAGCGGTCGACGGCCACTTCTTCGCCCTGTCCAACGATGTCGGCCAGGGCGCGTTCGGCATCGAGCACTACCGGCTCACCCGCGGCCGGCTCGCGGCCGATGGCGGACGCGAAACCGACCTGTTTGCGGGGGTCGGGTAGCGCGGCTGGGCCAATCGGCAGGAACCGGCTTGATCTGATTAGCCCGACCGGGTGAATCCTGGTCCCGTCCGGTCTACCAGCCCGGATCCGGTGACACACTCCGGTATCTAGTCGAAATCACCGCATAGAGACACCGAACCGGAGGCTCAGTGGAGCGTTCACCGGCGCTGACCGAGCTCCTGAGCAACTCCGGTCGTCCGATCGACCCACAGTTGCTGTCGAGCGCCGACTCGGTGCTTGCCGTCGCGAACGCCGACGTCGGGGTCAAGCGCGAGGTGCAGCGCCGCCGGCGGCTCTGGCGACTGACGGCGTACCTCGGGATCCCGGTCGCCTTCCTGTGGTGGCGGATCCTCGATCACCGTCCGTTCGACGTCATCGCGTTCCCCCACGTGAACTGGCTGCTGATCGCGCCGCTGCTGTTCATCGGCGCGCTGGTGCTCGGCTACGCGGTCATGATCCTGTACTCGCGGCGCTCACCGCACACGCTCTACCGGCCGGAGCAGATCGACGTCCGGCTGAGCGACGTGGTGGGCATCGAGACGGTCAAGGAAGAGGTCGTCCGTTCGATCAACCTGTTCCTGGCCCACAAGACCTTCGCCTCCGAGATGGGCGGCACTCCGAGGCGCGGCCTGCTTTTTGAGGGCCTGCCGGGCACCGGCAAGACCCACACCGCCAAGGCGATGGCCGCTGAGGCCGGCGTTCCGTTTCTCTTCGTCTCCGGTACGTCGTTCCAGTCGATGTTCTACGGCGCGACCGCCGGGAAGATCCGTGGGTTCTTCAAGGTGTTGCGCAAGACCGCACTCGCCGAAGGAGGCGCGATCGGTTTCATCGAGGAGATCGACGCGATCGGCGGCACCCGCAACGGGATGTCGATGACTTCGCTCGACCAGCTGTCGAAGTCGGTGCAGTGCTGCGGGTCACTGGTCAACCTGCCGTCGAGCTTCCTTCAGCCGGCCCTCGCCGGACCGGTCGTCAACCGGGCGATCAGCGAGGGCGTCGGCGGCGTGGTCAACGAGCTGCTGGTGCAGATGCAGTCGTTCGACCAGCCGATGGGCATGCAGAGGTTCTGGGGTGCCACCGCGACCGGGATCAACAAGTTCCTCCCGCCGCATCGCCAGGTGCCTCGACCAAAGCCGCGGCACGCCAACATCCTGCTGATCGCCGCGACCAACCGGGCCGACTCGCTGGACCCCGCGCTGCTGCGACCGGGCCGGTTCGACCGGGCCCTGACCTTCAACGTCCCCGACCAGGCCGGCCGCCGCGCCCTCACCGACCACTTCCTGGTGAAGAAGTCACACCACCCGGAGCTCGACGACGACGAGCGCCGCGACGTGCTGGCCAGCGTCACCCAGGGCTTCACCCCGGTGATGATCGAGCAGCTCTTCGACGAGGCGCTGGTCAACGCGGTCCGCCGCGGCGACAACCGGATGGGCTGGAAGGACGTCGAGAGCGCCCGGCTGACCTTGCAGGTCGGCCTCGGCCAGCCGGTCGGCTACACCGAATACGAGAAGCGCTTGATCGCGACGCACGAAGCCGGACACGCTACGACGGCGTACCTCATGGCACCGGAGCGCCGGCTGGAGATCCTGTCGATCATCAAGCGTCGAGAGGCCCTGGGCATGCTGGCGCACGGCGACGCGAAAGAGGTCTACACCCGCTCACGCACCGAGATGATCGGGCTGATCCGGATCTCGATGGGCGGCCAATGCGCCGAGGAGCTGTTCTTCGGCGATGTGTCGACCGGCCCGGCTGGAGACCTGCTGTACGCGACCAACGTGGCCGCGCAGATGGTGGGTGCGGCCGGCATGGCTGGGACGCTGGTCTCGTTCGCGGCGGTCCAGGGCAGCATGTTCAGCGACACCAACCTGGTCGGGCGGGTGCTCGGCGACCCCGACGGCCGGCGGCGGGTCGAGGAGCTGCTGCAGGAGCAGAAGCTCGCGGTCAAGGGTGCGCTCGAAGCCAACCAGCACCTGGTCGCTGCGCTGCGCGACGCCCTGATCGAGCGCGACGAACTGGTCGGCAAGGAAATCAACGCGGTCCTTGAGGCGGCTGCTGCCGCCGGTCCGCCGCCGCGGGTCATCGACCTGCGCGAGGCCGAGCGGGTCCACGCCGGCGACTAACGGCCTACCGTACGGCGGCTCCGTCGCCGTACCCTTTGGCGTGGCCACGCAGCAATCCGAGCGTTGGCTACTGCTCATTACCTACGTCGTGCTGGCCGCGATCGGCGTCGTGCTGGGCGTGATCGAGTCGTTCCTGGTGCCGTTGCGCCTGCCGGGCGGGGTCGAAGGCCTTGCCGCTGTGCTCGCCGTGGTCGGAAATGTCGCCGCCGCGTCGTTCGCCGGCCTCGCGACCCGCACTCTCACCGGCGCGATCGCGCCGATCGTCGGCTGGTTCGTGGCGGTCGGAGCGTTGCTGCTGGTCGCCCCGGGCGGCGATGTCGTCTTCGTCGGCAAGCTGCCGGTGGACCCCGGGGTGGTCGTGGTGGGCAACGCGCTGCTCTTCCTCGGCATCCTCGCCGGCGCGGTCGGGGTGTTCGTGACCTTCCGGGCGATCAAGTCGGACTACACCAAACGAGGGAATGCGCCGACACCTCAGACGTGACCGATTCGCAGGTTGCGACCGCGCCTGACGAGGCGCCGGCCGCGACGATCCCGGCAGCCGCCAACGGCGCGGGACAATCGGCCCCGGAGGCCGCCGCCGACCCGGCCGAAGCCGCCGTCGACACCGACGCCATCCTGATCCTGCTCGGCACCGGCCGGTTCGCGATCGAGCTCTCCTCGATCGCCGAGGTCGGCCGGGTGCCGGTGATCACCCGGGTGCCGGGCCTGCCGGAGTGGCTCTCCGGCGTCGCGAACTGGCGTGGCCGGATCCTGCCCGTCCTCGACCTGCGCCCGCTGCTGGGCGCTCCGGCCGCCGAACTCGGCTCCACCGCCCGGCTGATCGTCTTGACCAGTGACGGGATCGCGGTCGGCATGGTGGTCGACGCGGTGGAAGGTACGACGCCCCTGACGGGGGTCGCCGGCTTCCCGCCCGCGAGTGCACCGGGTGGACCCAGCCTGCTCAGCGGGCAGGTGCCGCGCGAGGACGGCCCGATCGCCGTGCTGGACGTGACCGCCGTGCTGCGGATGCGGGACGCGCTGCCGAGGGGCCGACGCTCGGCGTAGCGGCTTCAGCGGCACCTCGAATCGTTCGAAGAAGGATTCGACAGTGGTTGGTGCAGGAGGGCTTGTGGACTTCAGCAAGAAGCTGAGCCGCGTCGCGGCTGCTTCGACCTGGGTCGGCATCGTGCTCGCCCTGATCGGCGCGCTCGTGTTGCACTTCCACCCCACCCCGGGCGTCCACATCCACCTGGTCGCGCTCTATGGCTGGGAAGTGCTCGCGATCATCAACGCCACCGTCATGACCGTCTTGCCGACGCTCCAGCAGCGCTTCGAACATGTCCGGCACCGGATCACGACGTACCGGGTCGTCCTGCTGCTCTCGACCATGCTGTCGGTGAGCGCGGCGGTCGCGGTGTCGGGCGGCCTCCGCGGGCCGTTCTGGATCCTCTACCTGCCGGCTCTGCTGTTTGCGGCGACCACGCTCAAACAATGGCAGGCGGTGCTGCTCGGCGTCGCCAACTCGGTCGCGCTGGTCATCGCCGCGCTGATCGCGCACAGTGTCGACTCGACCACCGCGGCCTGGCTGGTCCTGGTGCTGCCGATCTTCCCGGCGCTGACTTGGTTCAACAGTGCGCTGTCCCAGTCGATCTGGGCGATGCGTGCCATGGCCCGGGCCGAGCGCGACGAGCTGCAGGCCAGGGTCGCTGAGCTCTCCGAGGTGCTCGCGCAGGCCGCCGAAGGCGACCTGAGCGTCAGCATGGCGCCTGAAGCGAGGCGCGACGAGGCGCTGGGCCAGCTCTCGACCGCCTTCACCAACACCGTGACGAACCTCCGGGCCCTGGTGACCCAGATCCGCACCGGTGGTGAGCAGATCGGCGCCGCCGCGGGCGAGCTGCTCGAAACCGCCCACGACCACTCGTCCTCGGCCACCCAGCAGTCCTCGGCAGTCTCCGAAACCACCTCGACGATCGAGGAGCTGGCGGCCACCGCCGCGCAGATCGCCGAGACGTCCGAGGCGGTGGCGCGCTACGCCGCCGAGACGCTGCGGCACGCGGACGACGGCCGGGCGGCCGTGCAATCCAGCGTCGCCGCGATGGACACGATCGCCGATCGGGTCGACTCGATCGCGGCCCGCGCGCTCTCGCTCGGCGAGAAGAGCCAGGAGATCGGCCGGATCCTCGAGGTCATCAACGACCTGGCCGACCAGACCAACCTGCTCGCGCTCAACGCCGCGATCGAGGCGGCCCGCGCGGGCGAGCACGGCCGCGGTTTCGCGGTCGTCGCCTCGGAGGTGCGCAAGCTGGCCGAGCGGGCTCAGGACTCGACCGGCCAGATCGCCACGCTCGTCAACGAGATCCAGAGCGAGACCAACGCCACGATCATCGCCAGCGAAGAGGGCGCCAAGGAGGTCCGGGTCGGCTCGGAGCTGGCCCGCGGTGTCGTCGACGCGCTGGAACGGATCAGCGGGATGGTCGACGAGACCACCACGGCGGCCAAGGAGATCTCGATCGCGACCCAGCAGCAGCGCTCGGCGTCCGACCAGGTGGTGTCCGCGATGACCCAGGTCTCGGATGTCTCCCAGCAGTACGCGGTGGGCTCCAAGCAGGCGGCGACCGCCGCGAGCGAGCTGAACGTGCTCGCGGCCGAGCTGCGGGCCTCGATCGCGCAGTTCAAGGTCGCCTGATCGGCCGACCCTGATTCAAGCCGCGAGCGCGGTACGCCGATCTGGCGAGGGTGACCCGTTTGGCGGATCGGTGACTCCTCCGTTCGGCCCCGAACCCGGGAGTCAGCGACTGCCGCGCGCCCGGATGCCCCGATGACCGCCTCGAACAGCCGGAGCGGGTCGGGGCGGTCGGCGCGCGCCCGCCACTTCCGCCATGACGACACCGCTGACGGGCTGAGCGGCGAGCCGGCCGGCGCGGTCGAGTCCGCGCCCCTTCGGCTGGTGCCGCCGATCGTCACGCCGGTCACAACTGCGCTGCCGGTGGACGTCGAACGCAAGCTCGCCGAGCTGGTCGGGATCGAGCCCGTGGTCAGTGAGTCGCTGGACGAGGTCGAGCAACCGGTCGACGTCGCCTACGACGAGGCCAAGGCGACTCACTTCGCCAAGCGCGTCCTTCAGGTCGCCCAGCGGGTGACCGTCGGCAGCCTGTTGCTGCTGATCGGCTGCGCCCTCGCGGCGGCGAGGATCAACAGCACCTCGCTGAAGGTGCATCCCCTGCCGGTCACGGTCTGGGCGATCGCGGCCGCTCTTGCCGCCGTGGCGCTCGCCGCCCTCGTGACCGATCCGGACGTGGGCGCCCGCCTCAGCACCGGGTACCGGCGAGTGCTCGGCTCGGTCCTGATGGCTGCGTTGCTCGTCTCGGTCACCGGGATCGTGGCGAACGCCGACGGCGTGGCCGCGCCGACCTGGGTGCTCTTCCTGCCGGTGGTGGTGGTGGCCGGTGCGGTGCTGGGGCCGTCACGCGGCCTTCTGGTGGGTGCCCTGGCCGGGTGCGGGATCTACGCCGCGGCCGGCTTCTCCCACACGCTCACGATCGCGGGGATCGGCCGGTTGGTGGTCATCCTGCCGGCCTGCCCGCTGTTCGGCTGGGCCGCCGGTGCGCTCGCGAGCTGCGCCCACGAGGCGGTTGCCTCGGCCCGCCGGCAGCGCCTGGCCTTGATCGACGACGTCAGTCGCCTCAGCACGCTGCTCGACTCGGTGGCGGCCGGCGACCTCTCCCGGGTGCCGTCGCTGGAGAACCCGGCTGACCAGGCCACCGCCACCCTGGCCGTGGTGTTCGCCGACACGGTGCTCTCGCTGCGCCGCTTGGTTCGTCAGCTCAGCGGGGTCGCCGACCGGCTGGCCGACAACGCCAGCGATCTGGCCGGCACCGCGGCCGCCCATGTGCGGGCGGTCGAGCAGCAGGCCTCGGCGGTGGCACAGACGACCAGCACGATCGAGGAGCTCGCCGCAACCGCGAACTCCATCTCGGAGACCGCGGAGCGGGTGGCCACCTTTGCCGGCACCACTCGCCGCGACGTCGACGACGGGATCGTCTCGGTCGAGAAGTCGACCGCCTCGATGGTGGCCATCGGCAAGCGTGTGCAGGAGCTCGGAGCCCGTACCGATCGGCTCGACGAGCGGGTGGTGCGGATCGCCGCGATGACCCGCTCGATCGACGAGCTGGCCCGGCGTACGACGATGCTCGGTGTCAACGCCTCGATCGAGGCCGCGCGAGTCGGTGAGTACGGCTACGGGTTCGCCACCGTCGCGGACGAGATCGGTGCGCTGGCGAGCAAGGCCCGGGCCGCCACCGCGGGCATCGCGCGGATCGTCGCTGAGCTCGAATACGAGGTCGTGGCGACCTCGGCGGTCAACCTCGAGGGCACCGCCGCGGTGGCGGAGGGACTGGAGCGCCAGCGCGCGGTCGAGGACGCTCTGATGCGGATCAGCGGCCGGGTCGACGACACCACCCGCGCGGTCGAGGACATCACCAGCGCGACCCGCCAGCAGCGCGAGGCCAGCGACGCGGTCGTGGCCGCGATGCGGCTGGTCACCGGCGCGAGCCACGGCGCGACGTCGGCCACGCGTAGCCACGCTGCCTCCGCGGCCCGGCTGCGCGACCTGATGGAGACCGTCCGGGGCACGGTCGGGAGGTTCAGGGTCGAATGACCCGCGCCGATGCAACCTAGGTGACGATCACCGCGGGAGTCGCCGATGGCCGGCTGGGCTGACGACCCCGAGCTGCTCGCGACGTTCCGCGCCGAGGTCGAGGAACGGGTCGCGTCGCTGCAGGCTGGGCTGCTCGCGCTCGAGGAGCACCCCTCGCCGCGCCAGGTCGTCGTGAGCTTGTTCCGCGACGCACACACGGTCAAGGGCTCGGCCCGGATGCTCGGGCTGTCCGAGATGCTCGCAGTCGCCCACCGCGCGGAGGATCTGCTCGGCGCCTTGCGGGACGGCCGGCTGCCGGTACGCCGCGACGTGGTGGACCTGCTGCTCGCTTCTTGCGACGGCATTCTCGGCGCGCTGCCCGGTGTCACCGATCCGGTCCCGCTCGAGCACCTGAGTGCGCTGGCCGACGCCATGCAGCGGGCTACCGACGGCGAGGAACCAGTCACCGTTCCGCACTGGACCCCGCCGGCCGGCGAGGACGACGAGCCGGTCGAGGAATCCCCGCGCCGAGGCGTCGACTCGGTCCGGGTGACGACCGCCAAGGTCTACGAGCTGATCGACGTCGTCGGCGAAGCCGAGCTCGACTCCCGCCGGCTCGAGCGCGCGAGCGGAGCGATCGACGCGATCGTCGCCGACACCTCCCACTGGCTGCGCGAGCTACGGGACGCGCTGCCGTCGCTCGAGGGCGCGAGCGAGGCCAACCAGGCCATGTTGCGGCTGCTGGCATCCCACGACCAGATGATCGCGGCGTCGCGTGACCTGCATGAGCTCGCCGACGATGCCCAGGGCCGGCTCGCGCAGGTGCGCGACGGCGCGATGGGCCTCGCAATGGTCCCGGTCCGCCGGGTCGTCGCCGGGCTGCCCAGGGTGGTCCGCGACCTGGCGACCGCGTCGGGCAAGGATGTCCGGCTGGTCATGCTCGGCCAGGAGGTCGAGCTCGACAAGCAGGTGCTCGACGGCGTGTCAGACGCGCTGAAGCACCTCGTCGTCAACGCGGTCGACCACGGCTGCGAGTCACCGGCCGAGCGGGTCGCGGCCGGCAAGCCGCCGCACTCCACGGTGACCGTGACCGCTCGCGCGGCCGGCGGGACCGTGGTCATCGAGGTCACCGACGACGGCGTCGGGATCGACGACGACGACCTCCGGGTCCAGGCCATCGGCCGAGGCGTTCTGCCGGCCGACTCGACCGTGACCGGGCCGGCGCTGCACAACGTCCTGTTCCTTCCCGGCTTCTCGACCAGCACCGAGGTCACCGAAGCCTCGGGTCGCGGCATCGGCCTCGACGTCGTACGGACCGCGGTCGAGGGTCTCGGCGGCCTGGTCGATCTGCGGTCCGCGGCGGGGGAGGGCAGCACCTTCAGCGTGACGCTGCCGGTCACCCTCGGCGTCCTGCGCTGCTTGATCGCCAGGGTCGGCTCCGAGCGGTTCGCGTTGCCGGTCCCAGGAATCGTCGAGTCGCTGTCGTTGAAGAACGCGGTCGTCCACGCCCTGGCCGGCAACCCGGTAGTGGTCCGTCATGGCGAGACGCTTCCGTTGCTCGACCTCGGTCGCGCGCTCGGCGTCGACAGCAACGACACCTCGCCCCAAGCCGCAGTCGTCGTTCGCCAAGGCGATCGTCAGGTCGCGTGGGCCGTCGACGCGCTCGACGGCGAGCGCGAGCTCGTGGTCAAGGACCTCGGCGCGTTCCTCGGCCGCCCGCCGATCATCAGCGGCGCGACAATCGACGGCGACGGAAGCGTCGTCTGCCTCGTCGACCTCCGCGAGCTCACCGTCGACAGCAGCCAGCGCGCGTTGCCGGCGTACTCGTCGTTGCTGTCGCCGATCGATGCCACTGAGCCGGCGCTGCGGCGCGCCCGGGTGCTCGTTGTCGAGGACTCGGTCGGAGTCCGCGAGCTGGAACGTGCGATCCTCGAAGGCGCAGGGTACGACGTCATCACGGCCGTGGACGGCACCGACGGCGCGGCCAGACTGAGTGACGAGCCGGCCGACCTGGTCCTCTCCGACGTGGAGATGCCGGGCATGGACGGCTACGACCTCACCCGCACCATCCGGCGGACCCGGGGCTGGGAGCATGTGCCAGTAGTCATCATGACGAGCCGGGTGAGCGAAGACGACCAGCGGGCAGGGCTCGACGCTGGGGCCAGCGCATACCTGCTCAAGACCGAGTTCGACCAGGATCAGCTCGTCGAGACGGTTCGCCGTCTCGTCGGACGTTAGAGGAGACAGTTATGCCGACCGTGGTCATTGCCGACGACAGCCCGACGCTGCGCCGCATCTTGACGTCTGTGCTGACCAAGGAAGGGTTCGACATCGTCCTTGCCGAAGACGGCGTCTCGACCGTCCAGCAGGTCTTCCGGACGATGCCCGACGTGGTGGTGCTCGATGTGCAGATGCCCCGGGTCTCCGGGTACGTCGCCGCGCGGCTGCTCAAGGACGACTGGCAGACCGCGGACATCCCGATCATCCTGCTGACCTCGCTCGACGCGGCCAGTGACCGCTACTGGGGGGTGCAGACCGGCGCCGAGCGCTACTTCACCAAGGACTTCGAGGCACCGCAGCTGGTGGCCGCCGTGCACGAGGTCGTCGACGCGGCCACCGCCGCGTTGAAGGGCCGCAAGCTGATGCGGGCCGATCCGGTCGAGCTGAGCGACGACGACGTGCTGTCGCGGGTGTGCGACCTGTTGGACCGCAAGCTGTTCGAGACCTCAGTTGCCGCCGAGGTGACCTCGCTCGCCGCGACCACCCACGGCTTCGAGGAGACCGTCGCCGGCGTGCTCGAGGTGCTTCGGCGCTTCGTCGAGTACGACCTGGCGTCGGTGCTGCTGCTGGAAGAGCGCACGGCGTACGTCGCGGTGTCGCAGGAGACCTCGCAGGTGCAGTACTCCGGGATGCTCAACGCGGCGGTCGACGCGCTCGGTGCGGTGTCGGGGCAGTCGATCTCGGTCGCCGATCTCGAGCTGCGGCTCGCCGACCCGAGTGGCCTGCTCGGTGACGAGGACGACCGCGGGATGGCGACCTTCCTCTCGATGCCGCTCAAGGGTCACGGTGGCGCGGTGATCGGGATGATCGCGCTGTCGAGTGCGGTGAAGAACGCGTTCGGCGAGACCGCGCTGTCGACCCTGCGTCTGGTCGATGGCCCGGCCGCCCTGGTGATCGACAACGCCCGGCTGGCCGGGGTCGGCGCATCCGCCTCCGGCTCGTAGCCTCGCCCCGCCACGACAAGTTGATCATGGCGAAAAGCGGCGTTTCCGCGCCGATTTTCGCTCGTTTCGCCATGATCAACTCGGGCTAGGGAACTGGGTCGGGCACTGCCGCGGCGACCATGACCCGCTCACCCGCAGCGTGCGGGGATCGGAGCCGGGTTGCCCCGTCGATGGTGAAGATCGCGAGCGCGACCCACACCGTGAGGAAGCCGATCAGCCGCAGGGCCGGCAACGGCTCGTGCCGGACCGCCACGCCGATCACGAACTGGATGGTCGGGGTGAGGTACTGCATCAGCCCCATCCGCGACAGCGGCACCCGCGACGAGGCTGCGGCGAACATCATCAACGGCACCGCCGTGACCGGTCCCAACGCGACCAGCAGAAGCGCGTGACCTGACCCGTTCGCGGTGAACGTGCTCTGTCCGTGGCCGCCGAGCACGAGCAGATAGCCGATCGCGAACGGTGCAAGCACTGCGGTCTCGACCGCGAGGCCGGCGGCCGGCTCGACGCCGACGACCTTCTTGATCAATCCGTAGGTGCCGAAGGTGCAGGCGAGGATCAGCGCGATCCACGGCGGCCGGCCGGCCTGGATCGTCAGCACCACGACGCCGGCCGCGGCGATGCCGACCGCGACCCACTGGTAGCGATGCAGCCGCTCGTGCAGGACCAGCACGCTCAGCGCGACCGTCACGAGCGGGTTGACGAAGTAGCCAAGCGACGTCTCGACGACGTGCCCGTGGTTGACGCCCCAGATGTAGACGCCCCAGTTGACCGCGATCAGGACCGCGGCGAGGGTCAGCAAACCGAGCGGCCGGCCCGCCTTCGGCACCCGGCGCCAGGCGTTGCCCGACACCAGCAGGACGACCAGGACGACGACCAGCGACCAGACCACCCGGTGGGCCAGGATCTCGATCGCGCCGGACGGTTCGAGCAACGGGAAGAAGAGCGGGAACAACCCCCAGATCAGGTACGCCGCGACGCCGAAGCCGGTGCCACGGCGTTCCTCGCTCACGGTTCGACGTTACCGATCGGCGTCGTGGTGCGGCCACCTGATATCGGGTGGCGGGGTCGCGTAAAGACCTGCTAAGCACGGTCACGTGAGCGGTCTCGTGATGTCCCGGGTCAGGGACGACGCCGGCCTGCGTGACTGGCATGCGGTGTCCGCGGCGAGCCTTGCCGCGGACTTCGTCGCGCTGCCGGTCGACCCGATCGACGAGTTCCGCCCGGTCCTCAACGGCCGGGTCGGCGACGAGGACATCGCCCTGCACCTCGGCGTCGTGGCGGGGACCGCGGTCGTCGCCGGGCTCGCCCGAATGCCTGTGTACGACAACCTGAGCCTCGCGACCGTCGACCTGCGAGTGCATCCCGAACACCGCCGCCGCGGCTACGGCCGAGCCGCCCTCGCCGCGATGCTCCAGGACCTGGCCGGGTCCGGACGGCGTACCGTCCTGTTCGAGATCCCGCGCGCGGCCGAGGGTCAGCAGCAAACGGCCGGTGAGTCCTTTGCCGAGTCGCTCGGCGCGGTGCGCAAGACCAGCGAGGCTCGTCGCCGGCTCGACCTGGCCGGACCGTTCGAGGAGCGGTACGCCGAGCTCTGGGCCGACGCGCAGGCCGCCGCGACCGGCTACTCGACCGTCGCGTGGGGTCGCCACACCCCGGCCGAACTGGTCCCGCAGATGGCGGACCTTCGAGTCCTGATGAGCACCGACCCCCCACAGGGCGACCTGCAGCTCGAGCCCGAGCGATGGGGCGCCGACCGCTACCGGGCGCACGAGCAGTCGCTGATCGATCGACGTCGCGAGCAACTCGTGGTCGCCGCCCGCCACGACGACAGCGGCACGCTGGTCGGCTTCACCAGCATGGGGCTGCCGTGCGGCGGGGCGACGGTCGGATACCAGTGGGACACGGTCGTGCGGTCAGATCATCGCGGCCACCGGCTCGGGCTGCTGCTGAAGATCGCCAACCTGCGGCAGCTCCGTGCGCTCCATCCGGAAGTGCGCTATCTCAACACCTGGAACGCCGACGAGAACAGCTACATGGTCGCGGTGAACGTCGCGCTCGGCTTCGAGCTCATGGAGCACTGGTCGGAGTGGCAGCTCGACCTCGTGCCGGCAGCCTCCTAGGCCGGGTTGGACGCTCGCTAGGAAGCGAGCACACCTTCGGGGTCCTTGCGGAACCACATCACTCCCGCGACGAGAAGCACCCACACGCCGATGCCCGGCAGCGCGAAGAAGTCGCCGATCGGCAGCACCGCAATGATGCCGAGCACGAGGCTCAGCCAGCCCAGCCAGGTCGGCAGGTACTGGCTCTTCAGCGCCGCGATGCCCGTGGCGATCGCCATGACGCCGAAGGCCATCGACGAGATGATGAACGGCACGTCTGACTCGAGGAAGTTCAACGCCGCCGCGGTGTCCGGAGTGAGGTACTTCGGGGTGTCGACGAGGGCGAGCTCGATGCCGACGGCGATACCACCGACGACGGCGAACAAGATGCCACCGACGAACGCGATCGAGCCCCATCGCTCATTCACGTCCCCACGCTGCAGCCAGTTCCGCAGATAGGCGAACCAGAACAGCCCGATCACCACCGCGGGCGCGGCAAGAAAGGCAGAGGTGTATTCGCGACCGTGGTTGGCGTTGTAGAAGGCCAGCACCGCGGCGGGTGACTTGCTGGTGTTCGGCGTATTGCCGAACGCGACCGATCCGACCACGAGCACGATGAACAACAGGCCGAGCAGTGGTGCAACGTTCGACCACCGAGTTGTCGGGCCGTGGGTAGCGTCCGTCCGTCCATCCATTCGCTGAGCTGGGGGAGCACTCATGCGTACCCATCGTTTGACTGCGGCGTCGGCGCTTCTGCTCGCCGCCGGTGGCCTCGTTGTCGGCCTTGCCGCACCTGCCGCGGGGCGCGAAGCGAGCCACCTGATCAACGGCAACACCATCAAGAAGCACTCGATCTCGGGAAACCGGCTGAAGGCCAACACCGTGACAGGCGCCCAGATCAAGGAATCCACGCTCAGTGCGGTGCCCACCGCGACGCAGGCAAAGACACTGCCGCCGCTGAAGTGGCACGCAGTCACTCTGGAGAACGGCTGGACGAACTACGGCGACCTCGTCGAGCGGCCGGCCGCGTATGCGGTCGACGCGCAGGGCATCGTCCACCTTCGTGGCGCGATCAAGAGCGGCACATCAGGCACGATCGCGTTCACCTTGCCGGCCGGTCTCGTGCCGGCGAAACTCGACGTCGACGTTCCGATGATCTGCGGTCCGGTCGGGAACACCTGCTACCTGGACGTGAGCGACAACGCCGTCGCCCCCAACGACAGCGGCGTTGCGGATCCTGGATCGGTCGCTAACTACACCTCACTCGAAGGAGTCACCCCCGACGGCCACTAGACCCTGGTGGAGCGAATGGAGAGCCAGCCAGCCTCCTAGCAGTCGGCGAGGTCGTCCGGCGGCGCGTCTTGATAGCGGTAGACGTAGTCGTGGTGCCGGACGAACCCGAGCCGCTCGTAGAGCGTGATAGCCGGCCCGTTCGCCGCCGTGACCTGCAGGTAGCTCCGCCGCGCGCCCTGCTGTCCGGCCCAGCGAAGCGCGGCGGCGCTCACCTGTGATCCGAGCCCGAGACGGCGGAGGTCGGGGGCGACCTCGACCGCGAACAACCCGGCCCACCGGTCGTCGACCGCGGCGCGCGCAATGGCCACTGCTTTGCCATCAGCGCGGTACGACGCGAAGCAAGCATGCGGGTGGTTCGTGAGCACCTCGAGCGCCGCCGGTGGCAGCGCGCCGCCGTCCTGCCGGTAGCACGCTAGCCAGGACCGGTCCGGACGGTCCTCGACGCGGAGCTCGAGATCGGTCGAGCCGGTCGCGGCCCGCAAGACATGGCCGATCTCGGCGGTCATGACGTGGACGGTCGGTGAGCGGTGCCAGCCGGCCGCGTCGAGCAGATCGGCCAGCCCGGATGCGGCGTCGCGGACCGGGAGTTGGAAGCGGGCCGGTAGGCCGCGGGCGGCGTACCAGGACTCGACCGCATCCACCGCTGAGGAGATCGGCAGGCCCGGATCGCCGATTGCAAGGGCTGAGTTCGCCCGGCCGGTGAACCCTCCGCTGGCTCGCAGCAGCCACTCGCCAAGCGCTTCGGTCTCGAGCCCGCGCCAGCCGAGCGCCGCTATCCGCTCGACCTCGGAGACGGTGGCACGCATCGCCCGGGAGGGCGGTACGACTCGCCCGGCGGCGATCGACGCGACCGCCACGGTGCTGATCGAGCCGTCGCGGCGGCGGATCGACCAGGTCTCCGCGTCGGCCTCGACGAGCACGCCGACCACCCCGATCGGGCCTACCGGCGTCGAGACCTGGAGCGTTACGGTCGTCCCGAGCGCGGGTTGCTCCCGTTGACCCCAGCTCACACACGGCTCCCGGGTTCGCATCAGCATCGGGTGATCGCGATACTAGAAGGGACAGCGGCAGCCCCCGAGGAGGATTGCAACAGTGACGTACGTGATCGCCGAGCCGTGCGTGGATTTGCTCGACAAGTCATGCATCGAGGAATGCCCGGTCGACTGCATCTACGAGGGCGCCCGCATGCTCTATATCCACCCCGACGAGTGCGTCGACTGCGGAGCCTGCGAGCCGGTCTGTCCCGTTGAGGCGATCTTCTACGAAGACGACACGCCCGAGCAGTGGAAGGACTACTACAAGGCCAACGTCGAGTTCTTCGACGACATCGGCTCGCCGGGCGGGGCGTCCAAGGTCGGCAAGATCGACAAGGACCACCCGTTCGTCGCCGCGTTGCCCCCGATGGGCGAGCATGCGGGAGAAAACGCAGAGGCGTGATCTCGCTTCCCGACTTCCCCTGGGACACCCTCGCGCCGTACGGCGAGAAGGCGCGAGCCCATCCCGGCGGGATCGTCGACCTCTCGATCGGCACGCCGGTCGATCCCACGCCTGACCTGGTGCAGCGCGCGCTCGCGAGCGCCGCCGACGCGCCCGGCTATCCGCTCACCACCGGCTCGCCCGACCTGCGGGCGGCCGTCTCGGCGTGGATCAAGCGGCGGTTCGGCGCGGACGTCGCGCCGGAGGCGGTGCTGCCGCTGATCGGCTCCAAGGAGCTGGTCGCGTGGATGCCGTTGATGCTCGAGGCACGGAGCGTGGGTTACCCCGCCCTGGCCTATCCGACGTACGACGTGGGGGCGCGGCTGGCCGGCGCGTCCAGCAGCGTGGTGGAGGCGACCGTCTCGGTCGGGCCGGAGCGGCTCGACCTGCTCTGGCTGAACTCGCCCGGCAACCCGACCGGGCGGGTGTTGCCGCGCGAGCACCTGCGCAAGGTGGTCGAGTGGGCCCGTGAGCGCGACACCGTCATCGCTAGCGACGAGTGCTACGCGGACATCTACTTCGGCGCCGAACGGCCGTTGTCGGTGCTCTCGCCCGAGGTGTGCGACGGGCGGCACGACGGTCTGCTGGCGGTGCACTCGCTGTCGAAGCGGTCGAACCTGGCCGGCTACCGGGCCGGCTTCGTCGCCGGCGACCCGGCGCTGATCGCCCAGCTGCATGAGGTGCGCAAGCATGCCGGGATGTTGGTGCCGCAGCCGGTCCAGGTCGCGATCATCGCCGCGCTCGGCGATGACGAGCACGTGATCGCGCAGCGCGAGCGTTACGCCGCGCGCCGGGCGACCCTGCTCGCCGCGTTGACCCGGGCCGGCTTCGACGTCGACGACACGGGCGCCGGGCTCTACCTGTGGTCGACCCGCGGCGAAGGGTGCTGGGACACGGTGAGCTGGCTCGCCGGGCTCGGCATCCTGGCCGCCCCCGGGGAGTTCTACGGCGCGGCCGGCGCGCAGCACGTTCGGTTCGCGCTGACCGCGACGGACGAGCGGGTCGCGGCTGCGGTCGAGCGGCTCGACGCGGCCCGCGCTTGACCTCGATCGCACTGCGCCCGATGGTGCGCGCCGACCTGCCGCTGCTCGCGCACTGGCTCGTCCAGCCGCACGTCAGCCAGTGGTGGCGCGGCGAGCCGGCCGACCTCGACGCGGTCGAGGCGAAGTACGCCCCGTGCATCGACGGCGCGGATCCGACCGAGCTGTTCGTGATCGAGGAGCTCGGCCGGCCGGTGGGGATGATCCAGCGCTACCTGTTTGCCGACGAGCCGGAGTGGGTGGCGGTGTTCGACGGGATCCTCGATGTCACCGGCGCGGCCGGCATCGACTACCTGATCGGCGAGGCGGATGCGGTCGGCCGCGGTCTGGGCACCGCGGCGATCTCGGCGTTCGCCGACCTGGTCTTCGCCTGGCGGCCGGTGCGGTCGATTGTCGTCACGGTCCAGCAGGACAACCCGGCTTCGTGGCGGGTGCTCGAGCGGGCCGGCTTCACCCGGATGTGGTCCGGCGAGCTCGACTCACCCGACCCATCCGACCAGGGGCCCGAGTACGTCTACCAGCTCTTGCGCGCCGAATAGGCTGCCGTTCGTGCCGCCCCAGCAGCCCGATCAGCCCGGTGAGGCGTTCGCCGACGTCCTCGCGTCGAACGCGCAGTTCGCGTCGAGCTTCGCGCACGGCGGCCTTCCGGCGCACGCCGCCAAGGGGCTCGCGGTCGTCACCTGTATGGACTCACGGATCGAGCCGCTGGGAATGCTCGGTCTGCGGCCGGGTGATGCCAAGATCCTGCGCAACGCCGGTGCCCGCGCGACGAAGGACGTACTGCGCACGCTGGTGTTGGCGCGCTACCTGCTCGGCGTCGACCGGGTGATGATCATCGCGCACACCAAGTGCCGGATGGCCGAGAGCACCGAGGCCGACGTCCACGATGCGATCGCCGCGGCGGGCGGTCCCGACACTCGCAGCATCTCGTTCCTCACCGCACCTGACCAGGAGGAAGCGGTCAGGCTCGACGTGCAGCGAGTGCGGTCGTGGCCATACCTCGCGGACGTCGTCGTCGGCGGCTTCCGCTACGACCTCGACACCGGGGTGCTGACGCAGCTCTGCTAACGAAGGTGTTGCAACGATCACCTGAGCTCGCCAGTAGCCCAGTACCACTAACGGTTCACAAACCGTTTGAGAACGCTGGCTCGGCGCTCACACGCGAACCGGGGTGGCTCGACCGGTCACAGGTCGAGGAGGCTGACCGTCACCTCGATCGAGTCCTCCGGAAGCTCCTGCTCCTCGTCGACCGCGGTGACTGTGATCTCGATGCCCCGGCTGAGGGCCACGACGTCCTGGGTCGTCATCTCGATCCGCCACAGTGCCATCAGCGCACGGTAGCGCCGCCGTGGCACTCTGTCGGGCATGGCGTTCGTCCCGGACGGCTTCGTCCCGCCGACCGAGTTGTTCGCCGGAGACTTCCGGCTCGAGCCACTCGGGCCCCAGCACAACGAGTCGGACTACATGGCCTGGATGGGCAGCGTCCCGCACATCCGGGCAACGCCGGGTTTCGCGGACTGGGACTGGCCGGACGAGTCATTGACGCTGGCCGACAACCTGCGTGACCTCGAGGAGCATGCGCGGGACTTCGCGACCCGCGCCGGCTTCACCTTCACCGTGCTCGACGTCGACACAGGCGCGTCGATCGGCTGCGTCTACCTCTACCCATCGAAGCAGGAAGGGTACGACGTACGCGTTCGGTCGTGGGTCACCGAGCCGCGCGCCGAGCTCGATGTCCCACTCTGGCAGGCGGTCAGCGGATGGCTCGCGGCCGAGTGGCCGTTCGAAGCGCCGTACTACGCAGTTCGGTGACTCAGCCGATGAGGTCCTTCGCGAACCAATGCGTGGCTTGAACGTTGGCGTTGTAGCGCTCCACCCGGACGAAGCCTGACCGTTCGTAGAGCGAGATGGCTGGGGTCAGCGACTCGTGCGTGTCGAGGACGGCACGCTTGGCGCCGAGGTCGATCGCCATCTGCTCGATCGCCTCGAGCAGTTGCCGGCCCATGCCACGGCCGCGGATCGAGTCGGCCAGCCACATCCGCTTGATCTCGGCGGTAGTCGGATCGAGCATTCGCAGTGCACAGCACCCGACGGCTGTGCCTGTCTCGTCGCGAACGACGAGGAACATGCCTCTTGGCGGGTTGAAGTCTGCCGGCTTGTTGGGATCACGGTCGTCCGGCCGGTGACCGAAGCCGGCGTTGATCTCCGCGAGATAGGCATCGACGAGGGCGATGGACTCCGACGACCCGGCATCGGCCGGCTCGATCACCAGACCGTCGTCGCCCGCGGTCACTGCGCATGCAGCGCGGCGTTGAGGCCTCCCCACGAACCCTTGCGGGGCCAAGCCTCGAGCGTGCCGTTGAGACTGTTGCGCCAGAACGTCATCCCGCTCACCCCGGCGAGTTCTCGGGCCGCGACGACCTGGCCGTCCGGGAGCAGCAGCTTGGCGCCGGCGGTGATGTAGCAACCGGCTTCGACGACGCAGTCGTCGCCGAGCGGGATCCCGATGCCGGAGTTCGCACCGAGCAGGCAGCGCTCGCCGATCGAGACCACGATCTGGCCGCCACCCGACAACGTGCCGATGATCGACGCGCTGCCCCCGACATCGGTGCCGTCGCCGATAACTACCCCGGCGGCGATCCGCCCCTCGACCATCGACGTCCCGAGCGTGCCGGCGTTGAAGTTCACGAACCCCTCGTGCATGACCGTCGTGCCGGGCGCGAGGTGCGCGCCGAGCCGGACCCGGTCGGCGTCGGCGATCCGTACGCCGGACGGCACGACGTAGTCGGTCATCCGCGGGAACTTGTCGACCCCGAAGACCTCGACCCGTACGCCGCCGGCCCGGGCCCGAAGCCGGACCGACTCGATCTCCTCGGCGGCCACCGGGCCGAGCGAGGTCCACGCGACGTTCGTCAGCAGCCCGAAGATGCCCTCGAGGTTGGCCTGGTTGGGCTGGATCAGCCGGTGCGAGAGCAGGTGCAGCCGCAGGTAGGCATCGACCGGGTCGGCCGGTGGCTCGGCGAGCGAGGCGATCCGCGCATCGACCAGCTCGACCTTGACCGCGCGCAGTTCGTCGACCGCGGGCTTGAGCGGTATCGGAAGCGGCGCCGGCTCGGCGCCGAGACCGGGGGTGGGAAACCAGGCGTCCAGCACCCGACCGGCGCCGTCGTACGTCGCCAACCCGATCCCGGCGGCCGGTTCGTCGCGGAATGGCACCCGGTCAGCCTACGGTGGGGGACGTGATCGACCTGAGCCTGCCCGGCGACGTGCTGACCGCGTCCCTTGTGGATGTGCCGTCGCCGTCGGGGGGTGAGACCAGGCTGGCCGACGAGGTGGAGACGGCACTGCGGGCCCAGCCGCATCTGTCGGTCGAGCGGGACGGCGACGCGATCATGGCGCGCACCCCGAAGTCGGACGGTCAGCGGGTGGTCATCGCCGGCCATCTCGACACCGTGCCGGTCGCCGACAACGTGCCGAGTCGCCGGGAGGGCGAGCGGTTGTACGGGTGCGGGACGTCGGACATGAAGTCGGGGGTGGCGGTGATGCTGCGGCTCGCCGCGACCGTCGCCGAACCTCGCCACGACGTGACCTGGCTGTTCTACGACAACGAGGAGACCGACGCCGCCCACAACGGGCTCGGCCGGGTCCTCCGCAACGAGCCGGGCTGGCTCGAGGCCGACCTCGCGGTGCTGATGGAACCGACCGCCAACCGGGTGGAGGCCGGCTGCCAGGGCACGCTGCGAGTGCTCGTCGTGTGCACCGGGAAGCGGGCCCACTCGGCGCGTTCGTGGTTGGGGAAGAACGCGATCCACGCGGCCGGTGAGGTGCTGACCCGGCTCGCGGCGTATGAAGCGCGCCAGGTCACCATCGACGGCTGCGAATATCGCGAAGGCCTCAACGCGGTGCGGATCGAGGGCGGGGTGTCGGGCAACGTCGTCCCCGACCGCTGCACGATCGCGGTCAACCACCGGTTCGCCCCGGACCGCACGGAGGCCGAGGCACTGGCCCACGTGCAGGAGCTGCTCGCGCCGTTCGAGTGCGTGCTGACCGACTCCGCACCGGCCGCGCCGCCCCGGCTGAGCGAGCCGGCCGCCGCGGACTTCCTGGCCGCGATCGGCGGCGAGCCGACCGCGAAGCTCGGCTGGACCGACGTCGCCCGGTTCGCCTCGCTCGGGATCCCGGCGGTCAACTTCGGGCCCGGCGATCCGAACCTCGCGCACACCCGCGAGGAGTACGTCGACGTACCGCGGATCGGCGAATGCGAGCGGATGCTCCGCGCCTACCTGACCGGCTAGCCCGGCCCCGGTTCGAGCACACAACGCCGCGTTCTGGCCGTTGGTATCCGGCCCGGTGCCCGGTTCGCGTCCGTTCCGGCCGAGCGTTGTGTGCTGATACGGGGGCCCGCGATTCGGCTCCCGGGAGCGGGTAACCTCCGCGCGTGGAGTTCAACGACCCGGAGCGCATGCCGGAGAAGCAGCGCGGCCCGATTGTCCTGCGGCGTGAGCAGGTGCAGGGCTCGACGACCGACCAACGCCTGCTCGACACCCGTGGGCCCTCGGACTGGGTGCACACCGACCCCTGGCGGGTGCTGCGGATCCAGGCCGAGTTCGTCGAGGGGTTCGGCCTGCTCGCCGAGGCGCCGCGCGCCGTTTGCGTGTTCGGCTCGGCGCGTACTCAGCCGGGATCGCCCGAGTACCTCGTCGGGGAACAGCTCGGTGCGGCGCTCGCCCGGGACGGCTGGGCGGTGATCACCGGCGGCGGCCCCGGCGTCATGGAGTCGGTCAACAAGGGCAGCACCCAGGCCGGCGGCGTCTCGATCGGTCTCGGCATCGAGTTGCCGTTCGAGCAACGGCTCAACGACTGGGTCGACGTCGGCGTCAACTTCCGCTACTTCTTCGTCCGCAAGACGATGTTCGTCAAGTACTCGCAGGCGTTCGTCGTCCTCCCCGGCGGTTTCGGCACGATGGACGAGCTGTTCGAGGCGCTGACCCTCGTCCAGACCGGCAAGATCACATCGTTCCCGGTGATCCTGTACGGGTCGGCGTACTGGTCCGGGCTGATCGACTGGCTGAAGGCGTCGATGCTGGCCGAAGGCAAGGTGTACGCCGACGACCTCGACCTGATCAAGGTCAGCGACGATGTCGACGAGATCGTGGCGATCATCCGCGAGAGCCAAGCCGGCCGGCCTCAGGAGCCGGCTCCGCTGGCCCCCGAGTAAGGCATCAGGACGGGTCTGTGTCGGACCGGCGTGTCACCATTCAGGGGTGGGAGTCATCGTCATCGTCCTGCTGGGCGTCATCCTTCTGGTCGGGGTTGCGCTCGCGCTGACGCTGGGCGGCGATGGCCTCAGCGCGGAGACCGTCGACCACGGCGACCTGGGACTGCCCGATCGGCCGTTGAGGGCCGACGACATCGGCGGGTTGCGGTTTCGCACCAGCGCGCGCGGCTATCGGATGGAAGACGTCGACAAGGCACTCGAACGGGTGGCCGAAGCGATGCGCGAGCCGCCGCCCACACCCGACACATGAGCGATCCGCGTGGCGCGTTGCCGGGCGAAGACGGCAAGCTGCGTTGTCCGTGGGCGCTGTCGACCCCCGACTACATCAGCTATCACGATGACGAGTGGGGCCGACCGCTCACCACCGATGACGCGATGTTCGAGCGGTTGACCCTCGAAGGATTCCAGTCCGGGCTGTCGTGGCTGATCATCCTGCGCAAGCGGCCGGGCTTCCGGGCCGCGTTCGCCGGGTTCTCGATCGCCGACGTCGCCCGCTTCGACGAGTCAGATGTCGACCGGTTGCTCGCCGATGCCGGCATCGTGCGCAACCGGACCAAGATCGAGGCGACCATCTCGAACGCGAAGGCCGCGTTGGATCTGCCGGGCGGAATGCTCGCGTTCGTCGAGGGCTTTGCGCCGACCGAGCCGTGGCCGGCGCCGAAGACCCTCGGCGATCTTGCGTCGACGTCGGTTGAGTCGATCGCGCTTGCCAAGGCGTTGAAGGCGCACAGTTTTCGCTTCGTCGGTCCGACCACGGCGCACGCGTTGATGCAGGCGACCGGGCTGATCAACGACCACCTGGCCGACTGCTGGGTGCGCTAGGCCCGTCGCGCGGACGGCAGCACCCGGTCGAGGCGGTCGGCGCCGATCGCAAGACCGAGGAACAGTGCCGCGACGACCACGCAGTTGACCGCAACCCGCAGATAGCCGTGCGTGGTCGCGTCCAGGAACGGATACGGGTAGAAGCCGACGACCGCGCCACGGATCAGGGTGGCGATGAGCCAGCCGACCGGATAGATCAAGGTCACGCCGACCACGGTGCGGTTGATGGCGCCGCGTGGGCCGACGAACAGCCAGCCGATCAGCGCAAGCACCGGCGACACGGTGTGCAGCAAGACGTCCGCGGCCTTCGCGGTGCCGTGCAGGTCGTGCAGCCCGGCGAGCGCGACGTGGAAGACGACGCCGGTGACGATCATGCTCAGTACGCCAGACAGGCGAAGACCGGAGAACACCGTCGATCGCCGGTGCGGCTCGACGACGAGCACCGCGTTCGTTGCGGCGAGCAGCAGGTTCGACAAGACGGTGAAGAAGCAGAAGATGTTCGCGATCCGGTCGCTCTTCGACGTGAAGAAACCGCCGGTAGACGTTGCGGTTGCGTGGATCTGCAGCCCGATCCCGACCAGCACGACGCTCGCCGTCAACGCGGCGAGGAGTCGGGCCGCGGTGTCCTTGGTCACCGTCAGCGCCCGGCGAAGGACGCAGTTTCCTTCGCGAGAAAGGCCTCGACCGCACGCCGGTGGTCGATGCTCGTGCCACAGTGCGCCTGCATCGCGGCCTCGTGCGCGAGGCTCTCCGACAACGAGTGCGACGCGGCGAAACCGAGCGCGTTCTTGATCGCGGCGTAAGCCAACGTCGGCCCGCTAGCTAGTTTCGTCGCCAACGCGTCCACCACGGATTCGAGGTCGGCGGCGGGTACGACGGCCGATACCAGCCCCATCTCCAGCGCCTGCGTGGCCGCGACCGGATCGGCCAGCATCAGCATCGCGGTCGCCCGGCCGACCCCGATCAGTCGTGGCAACGTCCATGAGGCGCCGGTGTCCGGGCCGAGGCCGACCCGGGCGAAAGCCATCAGGAACGTCGCGGTGTCCGCAGCGATCCGGATGTCGCAGGCGAACGCGAGTGAGGCGCCCGCGCCGGCCGCCGTGCCGTTGACCGCGGCGATCACCGGCTTCGGCATCCCGATCAGCGCTTCGGCGATCGGGTTGAAGTGGTCCCGAACCGTGGACAGCTCGGTGTCGCCGGAGTTGAGTCCGTCGGCGTGCTCCTTGAGGTCCTGTCCGACGCAGAACGCTCGCCCCGCGCCGGTCAGGACCACGGCCCGGACCTGGTCGTCGTCGTGTGAGTCACGGAGCGCGGCGAGCAGACCCTCCTTCATCGCGGTGGTGAGGGAGTTCAGCGACTCCGGCCGATTGAGGGTGATCCTCGCGACCTGGTCGGTGACGACGTACTCGATGCCCTCACTCATGACTTCTCCGTCCCTCGGTTGCCAAAGCGCTGTCGATGAAGCGGGCGGCCGCGGGCAACAGCCGGGTGGCCTGGTGGTCGAAGTATCGCGCGGCTTCGCGGCCGATCCAGTCCTCCGGCAGCAGCTCGTCGGGCAGCCACGGGTCGCTGAAGAGGAACTTCCGCCATTCGTGGACCAGCTGGCTGCGCGCGGCAAACGCCGCCTCGTCGGAGCCGGCCGGATCGACCGTGCTCGCGATCACGGCTGCCACGGCAAGCCAGTCCCGGTACGCCGACCCGAGGGCGTCGAGGTCCCAGACCCGGCCGACCAGCGCCTGGGTGTCGCCGTCGTGGACCGCGGTGAACAGCTCGGCCCGGACCGCCTCGGCCTCGAGCAGCGCGCCGAGCTCGCTGGACGCACGCGGGGCGATCCAGGTGGTCTCGTCGATCGCGCCGTACCCCAGGTAGCGCAGGCCGGCCCGCAACCGGTCGCGGCGCGACCGCTCGCGCACCCGGGCGACGCTCAACAGCTGCCACCGGCCGTCCCAGGGCGCGGTCCGGGTCCGGTAGATCCGGGCGGCGGCCTCGTCGAGGCGGCGGACCGCGCGCGGGGTGAGCGCGTAGCCGGGGCCGCCCGGCGTCCGGATCGCGACCAGCCAGTCCTGGCGGACCATCCGCGAGACCGCGGTACGCACCGCGGGGGCGGCGATGTCGAGCGCGCCCAGGCAGCGCACCAGCGCGGCCACCGGCGCCTGCCCGCCCCGCCCGGCGAGATGGTCGCCGTACAGGTCGAACAGCGCCGATCGGGCGTTCACCAGGGCAGTGTGCCCCGTCCGCCCGCGCTCCCGGCGGACCCGCGCCTGAGAGCGTCCGACAGCGCTCGGGCCGACCGGCGATTTCCGAGACGCGGCCCTCTCCGCGATAATGGTTCGTTGCACTGGTTCAGACAACGAATGGAGCGTGCGCATGGCCGCCATGAAGCCACGGACGGGCGATGGTCCGCTCGAGGTGACCAAGGAAGGACGTGGCATTGTCATGCGCGTTCCGCTGGAGGGCGGCGGCCGACTTGTCGTCGAGTTGACCCCGGCCGAGGCGACCAACCTCGGCGACGCCCTCAAGACCGCCGTCGGCTGAGGGCGGGCGCGCGCCGGTGACGCTCACGGTCGCTGCCACCCGGGGACCACTGCTCGGTAGCGGCGCCGCGCTGGCCCTTCCGGTGGTTCCTCGCTCGAGCGGCGCACCGCGGGTCGGGGCCGGATCCGAGGCGCTGACCGAGCTCGGCGTCGATGCCGTCGCCGCGCTGAAGGCTGAGAAGGCGACCGGCAAGGCGGGCGAGGTCACCGTGATCCCGGTCCGTCGTGGCGGTGTCGACACCATCCTGCTCGCCGGGATCGGAGACGGATCCGAACCGGCATTGCGGAAGGCTGCGGCGGCGATCGCGCGGCGGGCCAAGACGTCCAGATCGCTGGCGACGACGCTGTCGGTCGACCGCGACCCGGGGACGGTTCGTGCCATCGCCGAGGCCATGACGTTCGCGTCGTACCGGTTCAGCTTCAACGGCTCGGGCCAGCCGGCGACGCTCAAGCGGGCCAAGCTCGTCGTCGACGACCCCGGCGCGGTACGCGCCGATCTAGCCCGGGCCGCCACGGTCGCGACCGCGGTCTATCGAGCCCGCGATCTCGCCAACGCGCCGTCGCTCGGCAAGTCTCCGGAGTGGCTGGCCGGCCAGGCGCGTGAGTTCGGCGAGGCGGCCGGCGTCACGGTCACGGTGCGGGACGTGCCGCAGATGGCGGCGGAGGGCTTCGGCGGCGTGCTCGCGGTCGGGCAGGGCTCGTCGCGACCGCCCCGCTTCGTCGAGATGACCTGGGCGCCCGAGGGCGCCGAGCGACACGTGGTCCTGGTCGGCAAGGGCATCACCTTCGACTCCGGCGGGTTGTCGCTCAAGACCCCGGACTCGATGCCGACCATGAAGACCGACATGGCCGGTGGCGCGGCCGTGATCGCGACCTTGGCGGCACTCCGCGATCTCGATGTGACCGTCAAAGTGACCGGCCTGATCCCGATGGCCGAAAACATGCCGGGCGGGGCCGCGGTGCGGCCCGGTGACGTGGTGCAGCACTACGGCGGGCGCACCGACGAGGTGGTCAACACCGACGCCGAGGGCCGGGTCGTCCTGGCCGACGCGCTGGCCTACGCGGTGGCCACGCTGAAGCCGGACGTCGTCGTCGACATCGCCACCCTTACCGGTGCCGTCCGGATCGCGCTCGGCCAGCGGTACGGCGCGCTCTACGCGACCACGCCGGAGTTGCGCGACGAGCTGCTCAACGCAGCAGCGACGGCCAACGAGCGGCTGTGGTCGATGCCGCTCGTCGACGACTACCGCGACACCCTCGACTCCGACATCGCCGACCTGCGCAACATTGGCGACCGGGACAAGGAGTACAGCGGCGGTTCGATCGTCGCCGCGCTGTTCCTGCGGGAGTTCGTCGGCAGCGTGCCCTGGGCGCACCTCGACGTGGCCGGCCCGGCCCGTTCCGACGCCGACGAGGACGAGGTCACCAAGGGGGCAACCGGTTTCGGCGTACGGACTTTCCTGCGGTGGCTCGAGAGCCTGAGACACTGAGCCGGTGGCACAGCGGCGGGTGCTCGGGATGGTCCTCGCGGGTGGCGAGGGCAAGCGCCTCTGGCCGCTGACTGCGGACCGCGCCAAGCCGGCGGTTCCCTTCGGCGGGATCTATCGGCTGATCGACTTCGTCCTGTCCAACCTGGTGAATTCTGAGCTCGGCCGCCTCGTCGTGCTGACGCAGTACAAGTCGCACTCGCTCAACCGGCACATCTCGATCAACTGGCGGATGTCGTCGCTGCTCGGCGACTACGTCACACCGGTGCCGGCGCAGCAACGGCTCGGACCGAAGTGGTTCGCCGGGTCGGCGGACGCGATCTACCAGTCGCTGAACCTGATCTACGACGAGAACCCGGCGTACGTCGTGGTCTTCGGCGCGGATCACGTCTATCGGATGGACGCCCGTCAGATGATCGAGCGGCACATCGGCTCGGGTGCGGGTGTCACGGTCGCGGCGTTGCCGATGCCGCGCGAACAGTCGGCGTCCCTCGGGGTGATCCGCAGCGACGACGGGTGCGCGATCGACGAGTTCCTCGAAAAGCCGGCCGATCCGCCCGGGATCCCCGGTGACCCCGACCACGTGCTCGCCTCGATGGGCAACTACGTATTCACGACGGCTGCACTTCTCGACGCGGTCCGGCGCGATGCCCGCAACGAGGACTCCAATCACGACCTCGGTGCCGACGTCATCCCGGCGCTCGTCGCGGCCGGCGAGGCGCAGATCTACGACTTCACCACCAACACGGTGCCGGGTGCGACCGAGCGGGACGCGGGCTACTGGCGCGATGTCGGGAGCATCGACGCCTATCACGACGCCCACATGGACCTGGTGTCGACGCGACCGGTGTTCGATCTCTACAACAGCTCTTGGCCGATCCTGTCGACCAACCCGTCGCTGCCACCGGCGAAGTTCGTGCACGGCGAGCCGGGGCGAACCGGAAGCGCGATCGAGTCGCTGGTGTCTCCCGGCTGCATCGTCTCGGGAGGCACGGTCCGGCGTTCGGTGCTCTCACCGGCGGTGAAGGTGCACTCCCGGTCGGAGATCGAGGAGTGCGTGCTCATGCACGGGGTGGATGTCGGCCGCGGTGCGGTGCTCCGCCGGGCGATCATCGACAAGGGCGTCTCCGTGCCGCCCGGCGTCGTGATCGGCCTTGATCATGACGCCGATCGGGCCCGTGGTTTCCATGTCAGCGCCGAAGGCATCGTCGTACTCGGCAAGGGCCAGGTCGTCCCGACCGACTAGTCAGAGTCGGGAGCAGGACGAAAGACGGCGGCGAGCAGGCCGTCGCCGCTGGGCAGCAGCACCGGCACGAGTTGCGGATCGTCGCGGACTTGCCGCAGCAGCTCGCGCAAGCCGATCGTGTCGGCATCGCGATTGGTCGGGTCGGCCACCCGCCCGTGCCACAGCGCGTTGTCGAACGCCACGATCCCGCCCGGTCGCAGCAGTCTCAGAGCCGCGGCGAGGTACGCCGTGTACTCGGACTTCGCGGCATCGACGAACACGAGGTCGTAGGCGCCGTCGCTGAGCCGCGGCAGGACCTCGAGCGCCGGCCCGCTGATGAGCCGCACTCGCGAGGAGGCGAAGCCGGCGTTCTCGTAGGTACGCCGCGCGACCACCTGGTGCTCGGCCTTCAGGTCGATCGAGGTCAGCAGGCCGTCCTCGGCCATGCCGCGCAGCAGCCAGGTGCCGGAAACCCCGGCCCCGGTGCCGATCTCGACTACGGACCGCGCGTTCAGGCTGGCCGCCAGGAACCGGAGTACGGCGCCACCGCCCGATCCGATCGGGACCGCACCGAGCTCGCTGCCGCGTGGCCGGGCGTCGGTCAGGGGCTCGTCCTCGGTCAGCCAGGCTTCGGTGAAGCTGCGGTTGGCCAGGCTGATATCGGCCTCGCTACGTTCGGTCACGAGGTCAGCGTAGTGATATCGGGAGCCGTGACCGACAATGGAGGACATGACCGAGCCAGGCTGGTCACCAGCGCCACCGCCGTATCCCCCGCCACCCCAGGAACCACTGTCCGGCGGGTATTGGGGAGCGCCGCAAGGCGGCTGGGGCTCGCCACCGCCGCCTCGCCAGCCGCGCTCGTCCGGCGGTGGCCATGGGTCGTGGTTTGTCCTCGCCCTCACTGGGTTGGCCTGCGCGCTGGTCGGAGGTTCGATCGGCGGCCTGATCGTGCATCACTCGGATCGCAACGGTCTGGTCGGTTCGGTGACGATCGGGTCCTTCACGAGCAACGGCGCTTCGGCCCAACGCTCGCCCGGGTCGGTGGCTGCCGTGGCCGCGAAGATCCTGCCGAGTGTGGTCTCGATCGACGTCAAGACCACCAGCGGCGGCGACACCGGTTCGGGCATTGTGCTGAGCGAGTCGGGTTACATCCTGACCAACAACCACGTCATCGCGGCGGTCCACAGCAGCTCAGGTGTGCTGACCGTGGTGCTCCCCGACAAGAACACGGTCTCCGCCAAGGTGGTCGGGCACCCGGATCCGGTCGATGACATCGCCGTGATCAAGATCGCGTCGTCGAAGTCCCTGCACCCGGCGTTGCTCGGTGACTCCGACCAGATCGTGGTCGGCGACCCGGTCCTCGCGGTGGGCTCGCCGCTCGGTCTGGCCGGCACGGTGACGAGCGGGATCGTGAGTGCGGTGAACCGCCCGGTCGAGGCCGGTGGCGAGCAAGGCCTGCCCGAGGACGTGATCGACGCGATCCAGACCGACGCCGCAATCAACCCGGGCAACTCCGGCGGCCCGTTGGTTGATGCCAATGGCGCGGTGATCGGGGTCAACTCCGCGATTGCGTCGTTGTCCACCGACCAGATCGGCGGCCAGCAGTCCGGCAGCATCGGCCTCGGATTTGCGATCCCGATCAACGAGGCCAAGCGGATCGCCGGCCAGATCATCACGAAGGGCTTCTCGACCCACGCGATCATCGGCGTCAACCTCGATCCGGCCTACTCCGGGTCCGGGGCCCGGATCAGCCCTCCGCCCACCGGCGGAGCGGCGGTGCAGGCGCACGGACCGGCGGCAAACGCGGGGATGAAGTCCGGGGACGTCATCGTGGCTGTCAACGGGCAGAAGGTGACCACCGCGGACGAGCTGATCGTGGCGATCCGGCGGCACGTGCCCGGCCAGCGGCTGACCCTCACCTACCATCGTGGCTCGCAGACCAAGAGCGTGACCCTCGTCCTCGGCTCGGCCCCCAGCGAGTAGGCACCGCGTCGTACGCTTGATGGATGTTCGGCAACCTGGGCTGGGAGGAGATCCTGGTCCTGGCCGTGCTCGGCCTGATCATCTTCGGACCGGACCGGTTGCCGAAGGCCGCGGCCGACGCGGCGCGACTGCTGCGGCAGCTGCGGGCGATGGCGCGGGGCGCAGCAAACGACCTGCGCGCGGAGCTCGGCCCCGAGATGGCCGACCTCGACCTGCGCTCGTTGCATCCGCGCCGTTTCGTCGAGGATGCGCTGTTCGGCGACGACGATCCACCGGCTGCGCCTGAGCGTCAGGCCCAACCGGTCGTGCTGGCGGTCAACGAAGCGCCTCCGTTCGACTCCGACGCGACCTGACCCCGCCGATCGGCGGGTGCGAGGGTTCGCTAGACCGGCGAGAGCGAGAGCGAGCGACCGGCCAGCCCGCGGGTCTTTGCCTTCAGCTTGGCCGCGATCGCGCGCAGCGCGATTGCGGCGTCGGCGTCCGGATCGGCGATCACGATCGGCTGACCGGTGTCGCCGCCTTCACGCACCCGCGGGTCGATCGGCACCGAGCCGAGCAACGGCACCTCGGTGCCGAGGATCCGGCTGAGACTCTCGGCCACCGCGACGCCGCCTCCTGCGCCGAAGACATCGATCATCTCGCCGCAGTGCGGGCATGGCAGGCCGGCCATGTTCTCGATCACGCCGGCCAGCCGCTGCTTGGTCATCGCGGCGATCGAGCCGGCCCGCTCGGCCACCTCGCGGGCCGCCAGCTGCGGCGTCGTGATGACGATCAGCTCGGCTGACGGCAGCAGCTGTGCGGTCGAGATCGCGATGTCACCGGTGCCCGGTGGCAAGTCGAGCAACAGGATGTCGAGGTCGCCCCAGTAGACGTCCGCGAGCAGCTGCTCGAGTGCCTTGTGCAGCATCGGACCGCGAAAGGCCAGCGCCCGGTTGTCCTCGATGAACATGCCGGCCGACACGACCTTCACGCCGAATGCCTCCGGCGGCACGATCATGCCGTCGACGACGGACGGCGGTGTCGTGATGCCCAGCATCCGTGGCATCGAATGGCCGTAGATGTCGGCGTCGACCACGCCGACGGTCAGGCCTTCCTGAGCCAGCGCGACCGCGAGGTTGACCGTGGTCGACGACTTGCCGACGCCCCCCTTGCCGCTCGCGATCGCATAGGCGCGGGTCAGCGATCCGGGCTGGGCGAAGGAGATCTCCCGGGCCGGCCGGCCGCCTTGCAGCGTCGTACGCAGTGCGGCCTTCTGCTCCTCGCTCATGACGTCGAGGCCGACTCGCACGGCGGTGACGCCGTCGAGTGCGCGGACTGCCGCGGTCACATCGGTCGTGATCCGGTCCTTGAGCGGGCATCCGGCAGTGGTGAGCAGCACCTTCACGTCGACCACGCCGTCGTCGGCGACCGTCACCCGCTCGACCATGCCCAGATCGGTGATCGGTCGATGGATCTCGGGGTCCTTCACGGTCGCGAGCGCGGCAGTGACGGCCTCAACGGTCGGCGGGGTGGCGGTAGTCATCGTGAGTCAAGGGTATGTCGCGTGCGCGGCGGCTCGATCCGGCGTCGTGCGATCGGCGCTGATTACTCGGGAGCGGCCGATTCCTGAGCGTCGGGAGCGATCTCCTCGATGAAACGCTGCAGCTCGCCCCGAAGGAAGTCGCGGGTGGCGACCTCGCCGAGCGAGACCCGCACCGAGGCGATCTCCCGGGCGAGGTATTCGGTGTCCGCGACAGTGCGTTCGTTGAGGGCGCGGTCCTGTTCGTACTGCACGCGGTCGCGGTCGGCCTGCCGGTTCTGGGCGAGCAGGATCAGCGGTGCGGCGTACGACGCCTGCAGGGAGAGCAGCAGGGTCAGCAGGGTGAACTTGTTGCTGAATTCGTCGAACCGCACGCCGTTCGGAGCCACCAGGTTGTACAGGATCCAGATCACGATGAACAACGTCATGTAGCCGATGAAGCGCCAGGTGCCGAGGAAGCGCGCGACCCGCTCCGAGATCCGGCCCATCGACTCGGGGTTGTAGCGCGGCAGACCGATGCTGCGCCGGGCGTTCTGCGGCTGGTCCAGGCGCGGCCGCCGGCTCTCGCTGCGAGTTTCGCTACGAGCCATCGGTGGCTCCGACCTCACCGGTGGGTCGCTCGCGCCAGTCCGGCGGAAGCAAGTGGTCCAGTACGTCGTCGACCGTCACCGCGCCGAGGAGGTGGTCGGCGTCGTCGACGACCGGGATCGCGACCAGGTTGTAGGTGGCCAGGTGCGCGGTGACCTCGGGCAGCGGGCAGTCCGGGCTCAGCGGGTCGATCTGGGTGTCGACGACTCCGGACACGAGGGACGACGGCGGCTCGCGCAGCAGCCGCTGGATGTGGACGATGCCGACGTACTTTCCGGTGGGAGTTTCGGTCGGCGGCCGGCAGACGTAGATCTGCGCCGCCAAGGCCGGCGAGATCTCCGGATCCCGGACCCGGGCAAGGGCTTCGGCCACGGTGGAATCCGGCGAGAGGATCACCGGCTCGCTGGTCATCATGCCTCCGGCGGTGTTCTCGGAGTAGGTGAGTAGGCGGCGGACCGGACCGGCCTCACCCGGCTCCATCAACGCCAGCAACCGCTCGGCCTCCTCCGGCGGCAGCTCCCCGAGCAGGTCGGCGGCATCGTCGGGCGCCATCGCCTCGAGCACGTCGGCGGCGCGCTCGCCGGCCAGCGTCGCGAGGATCTCGACCTGGTCGTCTTCGGGCAGCTCCTCCAGTACGTCGGCAAGCCGCTCGTCGTCGAGCGCAGCGACCACCTCAGCGCGCCGCTTTTCGGACAGCTCGTGCAGCACGTGGGCGAGGTCCGGCGCGCGGAGCTGGTCGAAGGCGGCCAGCAGGTTGGCGGCGCCCTGGTCGGCCTCAGCGTGCGCGAAGCCGGTCACCGCATCCCAGTGCACGACGGTCAGCTGGCCCCGCCGCCGGAAGCCGCCGGTCGGCCGTACCGCGACCCGGGTGATGAACCAGTCCCGGGTGCGGCTCTGGTCCATCGCTACGTCGACCACGAGCACCTGGCTGCCGTCCTCCACCAGGGTCACCTTGCGGTCGAGCAGCTCGGTGATGACGAGGGTCTCTTCGGCCCGGCGCTCGAACCGGCGCAGGTTGATCCGCCCGCGCACGATGACGGCGTCGGCATCGATGCTGGTGACATGCCCGATCGGGACGAAGACCCGCCGGCGCGGCTGCACCTCGACCACGATGCCGAGCACTCGCGGCGGCTGATGACCGCTGCGCAGCGTGATGACGACGTCGCGGATCCGGCCGACTTGGTCGGCATTGGGGTCGAGCACGGTCAACCCGGCAAGTCGCGCCAGGAAGATCCGCGTCGCCGTGCCGGTCGCCATGATTCGGAGATTACCGCTGGAAGTGCTCTGGATCTGGGACGTTGGCGGGCCACCACGGTGATCAGCCGCGGCTGACGGGCACTATCGTCGGCCAGCATGAGTGTCCTCGACATGTTTCGGCTCGACGGCAAGGTCGCGGTCGTCACCGGTGCGTCGTCCGGTTTGGGGGTGGCCTTCGCGCGTGCGCTCGCCGAGGCCGGTGCCGATGTTGCACTCGGCGCGCGCCGGGTCGACCGACTGGAGCAGACCCGCGAGATGGTGACAGGGCTCGGTCGGCGGGCGATCGCGGTCGCGACCGACGTCTCACGCCCGGAGGACTGCGAGGCACTCGTCGCAGCCGCGGTCGAGCAGCTCGGTGCGGTGGACATCCTGGTCAACAACGCCGGAGTCGGCACCGCGGTGCCGGCCACCCGCGAGACACCCGAGCAGTTCCGTTCGGTCATCGACATCAACCTCAACGGCTGCTACTGGATGGCACAGGCCTTCGCCCGCGCCGCCGCCGGGAGCGGCACGATCGTCAACATCGGCAGCGTGATCGGCCTCACCACAGGTGGTCTTCCCCAAGCCGCATACTCCGCGTCAAAGGCCGGCCTGATGGGACTCACCCGTGACCTGGCTCAGCAGTGGACCGTTCGCAAGGGGATTCGGGTCAACTGCATCGCACCCGGGTTCTTCGCGACCGAGATGACCGATCAGTACGACCCCAGCTACCTGGAGATGATGAGCCCGCGGGTCGTGAGCGGCCGGCTCGGCCAGTCCGAGGAGCTGGCCGCAACACTCGTCTGGCTGGTGTCCGACGCGGCCGGCTACGTGACCGGTCAGACCATCGTCGTCGACGGAGGGGTGACGATCACATGAGCGAGCTACTGCCGTACCGGCTGGTGGACGTCTTCACTGATCAGGCCTTCGCCGGCAATCCGCTCGCCGTGGTGCTCGACGGTGAGGACCTGACCACCGAGCAGATGCAGCGGATCGCGGCCGAGTTCAACCTGTCGGAGACGGTGTTTCCGATGGCGGCGACCACGCCGGAGGCGGACTACCGGTTGCGGATCTTCACGCCCGGATCCGAGTTGCCGTTTGCCGGCCATCCGTCGGTCGGTGCCGCGTGGGTGATGCGGTCGATCGGCCGCGTGTCCGACGGCGATCTCGTGCAGGAGTGCGGCGCCGGCCTTCTGCCGCTCGTGCTCGACGGCGAGTCCGTGCGGTTGACCGGCGGCAAGCCGTCGCTCGGTGACGTGGTCGATCCCTCCGCCGCGCTCAACGCGGCCGGGCTGAGCCTCGATGACATGGTCGGTGACCCGGTCCGGTTCTGCGGCATGGGCATCAACTTCGGTTACCTGCATGTGCGACCGGACGCGGTCGCCCGGTCGGCACCCGACTTCACCGGCCTGCGCAACCTCGACGGTGCGACCGGCGTGCTCGTCTTCTCCGACGCCGATCACGTCGTGCACGCACGGATGTTCGCGGCCGACGTGGCCGAGGACCCCGCGACTGGATCGGCGGCGCTCGGTCTCGGCGTGTGGCTCGCGGCCTGCGGCCGGGTGGCGGCCGACGGGGTGACGTCGTACGTCGTCAACCAGGGTGAGGAGATGGGCCGGCCGTCGCGGCTGTCGTGCGAGGTGCGGTGCGAAGGCGGCGTCGCGGTCGAGGGCCGGGTGAGCGGGTCGGTCGTGCCGATCGGCGAAGGACACATCCGCCGCCCGTAGCCGGGCCGATCTTCGCCGGCGCGACCACTTTTTCGGCGTGTCGCCCCAGATCTGGTCTCGACGGCGAAGATCAAGGGGTACTGATCGGGTCATGAGTGACCGCGACCCCATCGACCGGCTCGAAGACCTCGTCCGCAGCGGCTCGCGCCGGCTCGACCTGTCGGGCTTCCGCACCTTCGTTCTGCGCGGCAGCGTCGTGGACCTTGCGGTCGGCATCGTGATCGGCACCGCGTTCACCGCGGTGGTCAAGTCGCTGGTCAACGACTTCATCACGCCGCTGGTCGGGATCCCGCTCGGCAAGGCTTCGGATTTCTCGACCCGCTACTGGCAGGTCGGCGGTTCCAAGTTCCTCTACGGCGACTTCCTGAACTCGCTGGTCTCGCTGGTGCTGATCGGCATCGTCGTCTACTACTTCGTGGTGCGGCCGGTGAACCACTTGATGACCAGGTTCAAGCCGGCGACCGGCACCGACAGCGAGACGAAGGTCTGCCCCGAGTGCAAGAGCTCGATCCCGTACGACGCGACCCGGTGTGCGTTCTGCACTGTCGTACTGCCGGTGGCTAACGGGTCAGAGGACCCGCATCCGGCGTAGCTCGTCGAGCAGGCCCGGTGACAGCGTCATCGTCGCGACCTCCTCGGGCGTGCACCACCGCACGTCGCTCGCGTCGTCGCCGGCCGCGAGGGTGCCGCCCGTCGCCGTTGCTGCGAAGTCGTGCACGGTGTAACCCATCACGTCGACGGTCGCGATCAGCTCGCCGACCGAGACCATCAGGCCGGTCTCCTCGAGCACCTCGCGTGCGGCCGCCGCCTCGAGTGTCTCGCCGGGCTCCACCCGCCCGCCGGGGAGCGACCAGGTGCCGCGGGCGGGTTCGACCCCACGGCGCACCATGAGCAGCCGGCCGTTGTCGTCGCGGATCACGGCACCGGCGCAGATGACCCGGGTGGCCGGTCCCGGTCGGACGAAACGGCTCAGTACCCCTCCCTAGTGGTATGCCCAGCGGTACGCGAAGCGTAGTCGCGGAGGTGGGCGATCCGCTGCAAAGCGCACCATCTCGCGCGTTCGCCTCGCGCGGGTCCTACAGTCGGCCGACGCTCGGCCAT
Source organism: uncultured Actinomycetota bacterium (assembly GCA_963770565.1). Classification (GTDB taxonomy): domain Bacteria; phylum Actinomycetota; class Actinomycetes; order JAFAQI01; family JAFAQI01; genus DATAUK01. The sequence goes on along the minus strand of CAVYQE010000002.1, from coordinate 237,830 downwards.
GAGTTGACGCGGCTGGCCTATTGACGTGGCGCCTTGCACGGCTCAGCGTGACGTTGTGCATCAGGACCCGATGTGTCCTCGGTGCGGCAACGACCTGCGCCCGCCGGGGTTGTGGTCGAGCGCCTGGGAGTGCCCGCGCCACGGCGTCGTGCACCCGTACATGGTGCTGTCGCACATCGGCCTCGACGCGGTCGAGCACGTGGTGGGCCGCGCGGTCGTTCCGCTGTGGATGCCCAGTCCGCTTCCGCGCGGATGGGTGTGCAGCGGAGTGGCGTACGCCGGCGACGAGCGCACCGGGGCGTGCGCCACGGTCACCTGCCTGACCGGGCCGAGCCCGCTCGGTGGCGCGGCCGAGCTGATGATCGTGGCCGAGGAGCCGGGGGTCGGGCTCGGCGCGAGGTACGCCGGGTTCGGGCAGGCCGACCCCGGCGTCGGCTTCGACACCGGTCACCCGGACGCCAGGGTGCTCGCCGCCAACCACCCGACCGCGATGTGGAGCGTGCCCGGCGGCCACGACCGGGCCACCTTCGTCGGCGAGGCGAAGGGACAGTGGCTGTGGGCGGTGGTCTGGCCGGCGACCGCCGGAGTGCTCATGTACGACGACGTGGCGCTGACCGACCTGCGTGACGGCCTCATCGATATCGGCATCGCCTTCGGCTCACTCTCGCCGCGCTTGTCGACGTTGCCCGAGGCGAGCTGACGGTTCCGCCTCCACAGCTGCGCGTCGCGGGCTGACGCTGTCGTTGCCGGCGACGACACTGGTCGGGTGACGGATCGCCAGGGCGAGCTCGACGTGGTCCTGCCACGCCGTCTGTTCACCTGTACTCCGTCCAGGCTGGCCGCCTGGTTGGACTGCCCGCGGCGTTACCGGTTCACCTATGTCGACCGGCCGCCGCCGCCGAAGGGGCCGCCGTGGGCGCACAACAGCGTGGGTGCCGCGGCGCACGTCGCGCTGGCCACCTGGTGGTCGCTCCCCGAGGCCGGGCGGACCCCCGCGGCGGCTGGTGGGCTGGTCCGGGAGAAGTGGTCACCGCTGGGTTTCCGCGACGAGGAGCAGGCCGATGAATGGCGGGAGCGCGCGGCGGACATGGTGACCCGCTACGCCGCCCGGCTCGACCCGGCCGACGAGCCGCTCGGGGTGGAGCGAACCGTAGCGCTCAAGACCGATCGGCTGGCCGCTTCGGGGCGGATCGACCGGCTCGACCGGCGCGGCGAGGAGCTGGTCGTCGTCGACTACAAGACCGGCCGCCACATCCTGACGACCGATGACGCGAGGGGTTCGCTGGCCCTGGCGCTCTACGCGTTGGCGGCCGCACGCACGATGCGGCGGCCGTGCCATCGGGTCGAGCTGCACCACCTGCCGAGCGGCGAGGTGGTGAGCTGGGAGCACACGGACGAGACCCTCGCCCGCCATCTCGGCCGGGCCGAGGAGATCGCCGACGAGGTCGCCGCGGCGGTCGCGCGTGAGGCGGCCGGCGACGGCGATGACGCGTTCCCCACCCGGCCCGGCCAGCTCTGCGGGTGGTGTGACTACCGCGCGCACTGTCCTGACGGCCAGGCCGCAACGCCGCAGCGGGTCATGCCGTGGGCCGGCCTGCCGAGCGAGATCAGCTCAACCGTCGACGACCTCCTCGACTAGCTCCAAGCAATGTCACATTGCCCACCACTTCGTGGGGGCAATGTGACTGCACCCCTAGGTTTCCCTGGGCAATGTGACATTGCTGAGCGACGACCAGAAGGTTTCGAGGAGCTCTGCGGTTGCCTCGGGTACGTCGACCGCGGGCGAATGGCCGGCCGCCTCGAACACGTGATAGCGCGCGCCGAGCCGCTCGGCCATGTCGCGCTGCTCGGCAGGGGTCCACGCGTCGTCCGCCTCGCCGTGCGCCACGAGGATCGGCAGCGCGAGCTCGCGCAGCTCCTCGACCTGATCGGTGGCCGTGATCAGCGCCGTACCCATGCCCAGCATCGCGGCGTCCGGCGCGGCCAGGAAGCGCCGGCGCACGAACTCCTGCACCTCCGGCGGCACATCGGCGGACTTCGGGTCGGCCGCGCTGATCGCCTGGGAGGCCTCCCACACCGCAGGGACGCCGCCTTCGGCCAGCAGCGGCTGCATCAGCTCGATCAGCAGGCCACGGTTGCCGCCGAGCGCGCCCGGCCCGGAGCCGAGCAGGGTCAGCGACAGGACCGGCGCACCGGCCAGCACGGCGGCGCGGCAGACCAGCCCGCCGAAGGAGTGTGCGAGCACGTGCATGGGTTCACCGGCGTGGAGCAGCGAGGCGATGTCCGCGCCGAGCGCGTCGATCGTGTAGGCGTCCACGTCCTCGGGCCCGCCGGACTCGTGCTGCCCGCGCAGGTCGATCGCGATCACCGGATGGCCGATCCGCGCGAGCAGCGGCAGCAGGTGCAGGAAGTCCTCCTTGCTGCCGGTGTAGCCGGGTACGGCGAGGACCGCCGGTCGTCGTACGACGTCATCGGGTGGAGTCGCGACCAGCGCGGCGAGCTCACCGGACGCAGCCGTCACGCGCGTTGCGGACAGCTCGGGCGCCAGATCGAGGTGGCGCGGCACACTCATTGCGGCCTTCCCGGTGCCGGGCGGGGGCTGAGACGTTGGCCGACCACGGCGGGCAGGCTACCCGCTAGCCTTGGGAGCGCATCGGCTCAGGCGCTGTACGGCGTCGGGGGTCGCGTCGAGACCGGGCAGGACCAGCTGTGACGATCGCCCGCACGTACGCCGTCGCCAACCAGAAGGGCGGCGTCGCCAAGACGACCACGGTTGCGTCGCTGGCTACCGCGCTGACCGAGCTGGGCAAGCGGGTGCTCGCGGTCGATCTCGATCCGCAGGCCTGCCTCACCTTCTCGCTCGGCCTCGATCCCGAATCGCTCGACCTGTCGATCCACGACGTCCTGCTCGGCCGGGTGTCCGCGCGAATGGTGGTGCTGCCGACCGCGGAGGGGCCTGACGTGCTCCCGGCCACGATCGAGCTGGCCGGCTGCGAGGCCATGCTGCTCACTCGCACGGGTCGCGAGTATGTGTTGCGCCACGCCCTCGACGAGGTCCGGGACCGCTACGACATCATCCTGATCGACTGCGGCCCGACCCTCGGGGTGCTCACCCTCAACGCTCTGACCGCGGCGGACGAGGTGATCGTGCCGCTGCAGTGCGAGACCCTGTCCCACCGCGGCGTCGGTCAGCTGCTCGACACGGTCCACGACGTCCAGCGCCTGACCAATCCGCAGCTGCACGTGATGGGCGTCCTGCCGACGTTGTTCGACGGGCGGACCAACCACACCCGCGCGGTGCTCGCGGATGTCGCGATTCGCTACGGCCTCGACGTGATCGACCCGCCGATCCCGCGATCCATCCGGTTCGCCGAGGCGCCGGCGGTCGGGCACTCGATCATGCGGACCGCTCGGCGTACGCCGGGTGCGGTTGCCTACCGGGTTCTTGCCGGTCGGCTGGCCGGGCTGCCCGACGATGCGGACGCGCTCGCGTTCTTGTCGGCGGCGGCGGCCGGCGTACGCCCGCAGATCGACCTCACCGAACCGGCTCGTGACCGGGCATGACGACGTCACACCCGGCCGGACCGGGTTCGAGCTTCGATCGGCTGCGGCCGCGAACGCAGGCGCGGCCGGCCTTCGGGGCCGAGCCGGCGCATGACGCGCAAGGTAAGCGGGTGTTGTTCTCCTCAGCCACCGAGGCACCGACGCCGAGCGTGGGGTCGGCGCTGGTGGAGTGTTCGCGCTGCGAGGGCCGCACGGTGCTCGGTCTGAGCCAGGCGTTGCGGGCCGCGTTCCCGTCGTTGCACCTAGGGCTTCGGGTCGGTCACGGCACCGAGGTCCACGCGGTCGGCGTGCTGAAGCACGACTATCCGACGTACATGCGTTGTCCGGCGTGCGGCCGACCGAGCTGGGTCCGCTTCACGCTCCAGATCTGAGCAGCAGCTCGGGCTTCAGAGCTGGGCGAGCAGGCTGTCGACCGGCACGTCGTTCAGGACGAAGTCGGTCAGCCCGGCGACGTCGCCGCACTCGACGCAACGCGCTGCGATCATCAGCCAGGCGGCGGTGCCGGCCTCGTCGTGGATGCCGTACACAATCTCGGCGATCGACTGGCCGCAGGCGCGGCAGGCCCAGACCCCCGGGTAGGTCCAGTGCTCGGCGGAGTCGAGCACGTCATTGGCGTGGCCACCGGCCAGGCAACGCAGCCGGGCCACCCCGCCCTCGGCGTCGGCCTCGACGTAGAACCAGCTCGCGGGATCGTCGCCGTGCCCCGGGTGGCGGCAGGCGGCGAAGGCCGTTTGGGTGACGGGCGGGCAGTCGCCGAGCCCGCGAACCCAGGTGGCGAGGTCCTCGACGTCTTCGGCAGCATGCCGGTTACCCACCGTTCGCATCACCACGGTCGGTTCCCTCCTCGGTCGTCGTTCCCACAAGCATCGGCCGACCGCGGCAATCCCTTGATCCCGTTACGTGGTGGTTCTTGGCTCGCTGGAAGCCGTGGCGGCTGCGCCTGCCCGACTGCGGCTGCGGCGGCGCGGAGGCGCTCCCTCGATGCCGCCGGCCGCGGATGTTGGCGCCGCGCCGTTGCCGGCCGCAGTCGTGCTCCGGGCTTCAGCGCTCGGTACGCCGCTACGAGTGCGCTTGCGGCGCCGCTTGGGCCGGGCCGCCCCATCGGCTGCGGGGGATGCGGCCGCGGGCTCGGAGCGGGGGGCGCGCTCGGGTCGGCTGCCCGAGCCGGCTCGGCCGGAGGACCGGTTGCCGGCCGCTGATCGGCTGCCGCCGCCGGATCGGGGCGCGCGGGTGGTGGTCCGACCGCCGGCTGGCTGACGCCGCCCGGTCTCGCCGAGATCCTCGATCGCCTCGGCGTCGAGCCCTTCGCGGGTCCGCTGCGCGCGCGGGAGCCGGCCGGTCGCCGTACGCGGGATGTCGAGCTCCTCATACAGCACGTCGGAGGTCGAGTAGGTCTCCTCGGGCTCCGGGAACGGGAGGTCGAGGGCCTTGTTGATCATGCCCCAGCGGTAGCCGTCGGCCCAGTCGACGAAGGTGATCGCGCAGCCGACCTCGCCGGCCCGGCCGGTGCGTCCGATCCGGTGGAGGTAGGTCTTCTCGTCGTCCGGGCACTCGTAGTTGATGACGTGGGTCACGCCGGCGATGTCGATGCCGCGCGCGGCGACGTCGGTCGCGACCAGGATGTCGACCTTGCCGCTGCGGAACGCGCGAAGCGCCCGCTCGCGGGCGCCCTGGCCGAGGTCACCGTGCACTGCCGCCGCGGCGAAGCCGCGCTCCTCGAGGTCGGCGGCGATCCGGTCGGCGGATCGCTTCGTTCGGGTGAACACCATCGCCAGGCCGCGGCCGTCGGCCTGCATGACCCGGGCGAGCACCTCCGGCTTGTCGAGGTGGTGGGCGCGAAACACGAACTGGCTGGTGGTCGGCACCATCGAGCTCTCATCCGGTGACTCGGCGCGGATGTGGGTGGGGTGGCGCAGGTAGCGGCGGGCCAGCGCGACGACCGGGCCCGGCATGGTGGCCGAGAACAGCATCGTCTGGCGGACCTCGGCGACCTGGGCGACGATCCGCTCGACGTCCGGCAGGAAGCCCAGGTCGAGCATCTCGTCCGCCTCGTCGAGCACGAGGATCTTCACCTGGGATAGATCGAGCGCACGCTGCTTGGCGAGGTCGAGTAGCCGGCCGGGCGTACCGACGACGACGTCGACCCCCTTGCGGAGTGCTTCCAGCTGCGGCTCGTAGGCCCGGCCGCCGTAGATGACCAGGATCCGGGTGCGACGGTCGCCGCTCGCCAGCTCGATGTCACGGGCGACCTGACTGGCGAGCTCCCGGGTGGGGGCCACCACGAGGGCCTGGGGCTTGCCGTCCGCGCGGCCGGCTTCGACCAGGTGCAGGAGCGGCAGTGCGAACGCAATGGTCTTCCCCGTGCCGGTGCGGGCCTGACCGATCAGGTCGTGGCCCTTGAGCGCCAGCGGGATGGTGAGTGACTGGATCGGGAACGGATGGGTGATGTCTCGCGCTGCCAGCGTCGCGACGATGTCGTCATCGACGCCGAGATCGGCGAAGGTCTTCACGGTGGGACTCCTAGCCTCTGCCCAGGATTGCCTGGCAATACACGGCAGAGCTCGTTTGTGCGGAGTCCGTCTGCACACTTGGCGGCTGGCCCGCGCCCGCGACAACCGCGGGGGGCCGACACCACGGCTCTCCGCGAAATGTCGTACTGATGGCCAGTGTAGTGCGCTGAGGCCGTTCAGCGGGCGTTGCTCGATAGTGTCGGGCAATGAGCGAGTGGACCGACCCGATGACGGACGAGGATCGCAAGCTCGCGGTTATCGACCTGTTGGGCGTTCTTGCCTACGCCGAGCTGACCGCGTTCGAGCGGCTCGCCGGCGATGCGTCACTCGCGCCCACGCTGGCCGACAAGGCCGCGCTCGGCGCGATGGCGGTCGCGGAGTTCGAGCATTTCCAGGTCCTGCACGAGCGGCTGGCGTCGCTCGGCGTGGACTCCAACGTCGCGATGGCGCCGTTCGTCGAACCGCTCGACGCCTACCACGACTCCACCGCGCCGGCCGACTGGCTGGAGAGCCTGGTCAAGGCCTACGTCGGGGACGGGTTTGCCGCTGACTTCTATCGCGAGCTCGCGGAGTTCATGGACGACTCGACTCAGTCCCTCGTCGTCGACGTCCTCGGTGACACCGGCCACGCGGAGTTCGCCGTTGCGCACGTGCGCTCGGCGACCGAGGCGGATCCGGCTGTTGCCGGCCGGCTCGCGTTGTGGGGCCGGCGGCTGGTCGGTGAGGCGCTCGTTCAGGCGCAGCGGATCGCGGTCGACCGGGACGAACTGGCCCGGCTGATCGTCGGCGGCGTTGGCGATCTGGCCGCAGTGGGGGAGTTGCTCGCCCGACTGACGCAGCGGCACAGCGAACGGATGGACACGCTAGGCCTGCACTCCTAGCCGGAGCAGGCGACGACCGATCGGTTAGAGCGCGCCGAACCCGACCCGGCGCGAGTCGGCCTCGGCGATCTCGACATAGGCCAGCTTGTCGGTCGCGACCATCACCCGGCGGCCCTTCTCGTCGGCGAGGGTCACGGTGGCGGCGTTGTTCTTCAGTGCCTCTTCCACCGCTTGCTGGATCTCGTCGGCTGACTGTGCGCTCTCGAACGACAACTCTCGCGGGGCGCCTTTGACGCCAATCCGTACCTCCACGCGAGTCAGGCTAGTGGACCGCCCTCGACGGTGCGGTGAAACCAGGTACGCCGGTGGCGAAACCACGGCCGGCCCGGGGCGTTACGCGTCGGGGTCGGAGACCCTCGGGTAGCCGGAGATCCCGCGCCAGGCGAGCGCCTGGATCAACTCGATCGCGCGTTCCTTCGGGATCTGGCCGGCCGACGCCAGCCACCATCGTGCGCTGATCTCGGCGACTCCGGTCAGCCCGCAGGACAGGAGCTCGGAGTCGGCGCGCTGCAGCCCGGTATCGCGCGCGATCGTGTCGGCGATTGCCTCGACCGATCGTTGCAATGACCGCTCGACCCGCTCCCGCACCGCCGGCTCGTTGCGCAGGTCCGACTCGAAGACCAAGCGGAACGCCCCACCGGGATCGTCGACGAAGTCGAAGTAGGCCCGGATGCAACCCGACACCCGTTCGTGGTTGTCCGTCGTACTTTGCAAGGCGGCCAGCAGGCGCGCCTGGAGCATGTCGACGTGCTGGTCGAGCAGGGCGACGTAGAGGTCGAGCTTGCTCGGGAAGTGCTGGTAGAGAACGGGTTTGCTGACGCCGGCCCGCTCGGCGATGTCGTCCATCGCGGCGGCGTGATAGCCGTTCGCGACGAAAACCTCTTGGGCCGCGCCGAGCAACTGCTCGCGCCGGACCGAACGGGGCAGGCGAGTGCCCCGGGCAGGATTGCTGTTCGTCGTTGTCACGGTGCCGGAAGCGTACCGACCGGAAGCTCGCGCAGGCGTCCACTGTGACCGGGTGTCGGCTCGCCGTACCGGGCCAGGGCAAGTGCGCCGGCCACGGTCAGCCCGAAGCCGAACGCGGCCAGGGTGGTGTGGCCCGGTGCGGGCCGGTCGCCGAGCAACGTGATGCCGACCGCGGCCGGCACCAGTGTTTCGGCGACCACGACGGCCGCGGTTGCGACCGTCACGCTGCCGCGCTGCACCGCCATCGCATAAATCAGCAGGCCGAGGATCCCGGCGAGTGCCATCGCGTAGAGCGCGGGGTCGAGGAAGAGCCGCCAGGGCGAGGACGGGGTCTGCAACATCCGGGCGCCGATCCCGGCCCCGCCGAACATCAGCCCGGCCAGCCCGCCGAGCGACCACCCGTCGTGGCGGCTCGGGGTGTGCCGGCGGCGGGCCGCGACGTAGGCGAAAACGCCGACCACGCCGACGCTGATGACCAGCAGCCAGCGGTCCAGCTCGTCGAGCCGGGTGGCCGACTCGTCGGTCGCGGACAGCGCGAGCAAGGTGAGACCGGCGGTCACGCCGAGCAGTGCGAGCCACTCGACCACCGCCGGGCGCATCCCCATCGTGACCGCGGCCAGAATGGCGGTGACCGCCAGGCTCGACGCGATGATCGCCTGCACGGTGAACAGCGGGAGGGTGTGCAGCGCGGCGAAGGACAGCCCGAAGCCGACCGCGTCGAGCACCAGACCGGTGATGTACGGCGACGAGTGCAGCAGCCGCCGGACCAGGTTGGCGTCGAGGTCGTCGGCGTTCCCGGTCGTCCGCGCGCCCACCGCTTGCAGGATGGTGCCGACGCCGTACGCGATCGCTGCGGCGAACGCGCCCAGCAGACCCCACGTCATCTGCTCACCGTAGACGGCAGGGTCTGGTGGGTTCATCATCGCTTATGTGCTCCCGATGACCGGAGGGAGCATCGTGAGGCGAACGAGTGAGGAGGTCCAGAGCCAAACGGGCGGAATAATTCGCTCGAACCGGATAAATCAGGACAGTACGTACCCTCGTAGGGCAAGTGATGCCCGCGAGGCTCAAGCAGACGCAGCGGCACTCCGATCACCGACGTAGGGGTGGCCTATCGGCTACCCAGGGAATGGGGAGAACCGTGACCGTGACCGACTACGCGGAGATCGTCGCCGCGCTGCGGACGGTTCCCGGCGTCGCGGACGCCGATGTCGAGCCCGACGACGCAGGGGGCGGCTTGGGCCTGCTCCGGCTCGGCCTCTCGCCCGGTGTCGACGAGGTCCAGGTCGCATCGAAGGTCGGCCGGATGCTGCGCGAGCGCTTCGGCCTCGGTGTCGACGCCGACCAGGTCCAGCTGATCGAGGACGCCACCTCGCCCGACGTCCCGGTCCACGGCCGCCGGCCGATCATCTCCCGGATGCAGCTGGTCTCCTCCGGCCTCGACGTCACCGCTGCGGTTTCGCTGTCCTACCAGGACGGCACGGTTCGCGGCGAGGCCACTGGCACCGCCACCCAGAGCGGCGTACAGCGTGCGGTTGCGACCGCCGCACTTCGGGCCATCGAGCAGCTGATCGGCTCGTCCGCCCGCTTCGAACTCGAGCACGTCGAGGTCTCCCGCAGCGGCAACGACCGCACCGCGCTGGTGTCCGTCACGATGGTCAGCAGCAGCGGCACCGACCGGCTGACCGGCTCGGCGGTCGTCCGTGAGGACGCCCGGCAGGCGGTCATCCGGGCCGCGCTCGACGCGGTCAACCGCCGGCTCGAGCCCTTCCTCGAGTAACTCGCCGGGCGCGCGGGCAACGCCTTCGACCCGGTCCGCCGGAACAACGGCTCGGCCGGCCCGGTTTCAACTCATGCAACCCTTGATGTCGCGACCTGATCGCGATGCCGTTAGCCGTCGACGTACACGCATGAGGTGACGAACGTGCCATTGCCCCCGCTGGTGGAGCCTGCTGCGGAGCTGACGCCCCAGGAGATCCGGCGCTATTCGCGCCACCTGATCATCCCGGACGTTGCGATGGACGGCCAGAAGCGGCTGAAGAACGCCCGAGTCCTCTGTGTCGGTGCCGGCGGTCTCGGCTCTCCGGCGCTGATGTATCTCGCGGCGGCCGGCGTCGGCACGCTCGGCATCGTCGACTTCGACGTCGTCGACGAGTCGAACCTGCAGCGTCAGGTCATCCACGGCCAGAGCGACGTCGGGCGCCCGAAAGCGGTCAGCGCGATGGAGTCCGTGCGGGAGATCAACCCGCTGATCGACGTGTTCCTGCACGAGGAGCGGCTCGACTCGAGCAACGTGATGGAGATCTTTGCCGGCTACGACCTGATCGTCGACGGCACCGACAACTTCGCGACCCGCTACCTCGTCAACGATGCGTGCGTGTTGCTCAACAAGCCGTATGTCTGGGGTTCGATCTACCGGTTCGATGGCCAGGCATCGGTCTTCTGGTCGGAGTACGGCCCGTGCTACCGCTGTCTCTATCCGGAGCCGCCACCGCCGGGCATGGTTCCGTCGTGCGCCGAGGGTGGCGTACTCGGTGTGCTCTGCGCGTCGATCGGTTCGATCCAGGTCAACGAGGCGATCAAGGTGCTGACCGGCATCGGCGAGCCGCTGGTCGGCCGGCTGATGATCTACGACGCGTTGGAGATGACGTACCGGTCGGTCAAGGTGCGCAAGGATCCCGAGTGCCCGCTGTGCGGCAAGAACCCGACCATCGCCGAGCTGATCGACTACGAGGCGTTCTGCGGCGTGGTCTCCGACGAGGCGATGAACGCAGCCGCCGGATCGACGATCACGGCGACCGAGCTCAAGGCCATGCAGGATGCCGGTGACAACTTCCTGCTCGTCGACGTTCGCGAGCCGGCCGAGTGGGAGATCATCCGGATCCCCGGCGCGGTGCTGATCCCCAAGGGTGACCTGGCCTCGAAGCTGGCCGAGCTGCCGCAGGACAGGCCGATCATCGCGTACTGCAAGTCAGGTGTGCGGTCGGCGGAATCGTTGGCATTGCTCAAGAACGCCGGTTTCGCGGACGCCAAGCACCTGCAAGGCGGCGTCACCGCGTGGAGCACGCAGGTCCTGCACGACGAACCGCTGTACTAAGCGACCGGCTCGGTTCGTGTAGCGCGCCGTACCTTCTGCGGTACGTCTCGCTGCACAAACCCTGCTTCACGACGTGTGGAGCGCGCGAGCGGCACGTACGCGCGCTTCCCTGATCTTCGCGCTCACGACCACTTCTACGGCGGTGTTGGTGTTGCGCGAAAACTGGCAACGAAGGCGAAGATCAGCGGCGGACAGTAGCGCCGACTCAATCGGCGTCGGAACGCCGGGCGCTTATTCGCTAGATCCGAGTACGGCACGGCTGCCTTGCGCATCGTCATGCGCGTCTACAAGCCCTGTGCATCACAAACCTTGTTCGGCCTTGATGTCGCGGACGGTGTCCTCGAGCGGGCGCCAGGTGAATCCGGCTGCGATCGCCTTCGACAAGTCGGCCCGCAGGCTCGACCAGTACTCCTCGCTGTCGGACAGTGGCAGGTCCTCGTTCGTCCCGGTCCAGGTCACCTCGGGTAGCGCGACGCCGAGACCGCGCGCGATGGTGTCGAGCACCTCGGCGAATGTCGGCACGTCCTGTGGCGCGGTCACGTTGAAGGTGTCGATGACGCCGCGTTCGACACAGTCCATCGTGAACGCACCGAGGTCGCGGCCGTCGACGCATTGCAATGGCTGGTCTGCATCGGGGCCGACGAACGGCTGGCCGGCCGCCACCGCGCGCACCCAGTGGTTGAACCGCTCGGTGTAGTCGTGCGGCCCGATCACGTAACCGGGCCGGATCGTCAGCAGCCGGTCGCCTGCGAGCTCGGCCGCAACGTTCTCGCAGCCGACCTTCAACTCGCCGTACTTCTCCATCGACAACGTGTCGTCCCACGCCGCGGGGAGTAGTGGTGCGTCCTCGGTGTAGCCGTTCGCAGGGATGTCCTGGCTGTAGACGCTGATCGTCGAGATGAAGGTGTAGTGACCTGCGCGCTTGTCGAGTGTGGTGAGCAGGCGGCGGACCTGGTCCGGCACATAGGCGCAGACGTCGACGGTCGCGTCCCACTCACCGGCAGCCAGCTCGGCCAGGTCGCCGTTGCGGTCGCCGACGATGTGGGTCGCGGCCGGCAGAGCGGCCGGGTCGGTCTGACCGCGGTTGAACAACGTCACGTCGTGGCCTCGGGCCAGTGCCTGCGCGGCGATCCCGCGTCCTACCAGCCGGGTCCCACCAAGGATGAGAATTCGCATGGGGGCGACGTTAGCCTCCTCTCGTGACGCCGTTCACGGTCGCCGTCCTGGACGCGGTCGACAGGATCCCGCCGGGCCGCGTGCTGTCCTACAGCGACGTCGCGGAGATGGTCGGCAAGGGTTCCGGTCGTGCGGTCGGCACGGTCATGGCGAGGTACGGCGCCGAGGTGCCGTGGCACCGGGTGTTGCGGTCGGACGGTTCATGCGCCACCCACAAGTCGGAGCACCAGCTGGCGCTCTTGCGCGAGGAAGACGTGCCGATCCGCAACGGCCGGGTGGACATGTCCCGCGCCCGCTGGGACGGCCGAACGACGAGGAGGACACGTGCCCGAGCTGATTGACGCGCCGAGCATCATCGAGGCGGCCGGCGAGCCACCCAAGACGATCCGCGAGTACGTAGGCCGGGTCGCGACCGGTGAGGCGCGCGTGAGCGTCGCCCACATGACCAGCCCGAGCGGATGGACCGAGCCCGGGCAGCGGCCGGAGTTCGACGAGTTCACCGTTGTCCTGCAGGGCATGGTCGTCGTCGAGTCCGAGGCCGGGCGGCTCGAGGTGACCGCCGGGCAAGCGGTGCACACCAAGGCCGGCGAGTGGGTGCAGTTCTCCTCGCCCGGGCCCGACGGCGCCGACTACATCGCGGTCTGCGTGCCCGCGTTCGCACCGGACATCGTGCACCGCGACGCCTAGCGCCTGCCTCGGGCGTCCGACCGGCGTGCTGTGATCGTTGCCGTGCCCGCGCCCGCTCCGACCTATCGACTGGTACGACGTCCTGTCGTACCAATCGCTGCGCCGGTCCTGGACCAGTTCCAACGCGAGGTCGTCGACCACGACCGCGGGCCGCTGCTGGTGCTCGCGGGCCCCGGCACCGGCAAGACGACCACACTCGTCGAGTCGGTCGTCGCCCGGGTCGAGGGCGGCGCGACACCCGACCAGGTGCTCGTACTCACCTTCAGTCGCAAGGCCGCGGACGAGCTCCGAGGCCGGATCGCCGCGCGCCTCGGCCGGACCATGGCGGAGCCGGCCGCATCGACGTTCCACAGCTTCTGCTACTCCCTGCTTCGCGCGTATGGCGTCGGCCCCGGCGGTCGGCTGCCACGGTTGCTCTCCGGCGCCGAGCGAGAGATGCGGGTGCACCAGCTACTGGTCGGCAACGCCGAGGGCGAGGGCACGACGCAGTGGCCGGCACGGTACTCGCCCGCCCTGCGGCTGCGGGGCTTCGCCCGCGAGGTGTCCGACCTGCTCGACCGGGCCCGCGAGCGCGGGCTCGACGGCGCCGCGGTGCGGCGCCTCGGACTCGACGACGACCGGCCGGAGTGGGTGGCGGCCGGGGAGTTCATGGACGAATACCTCGACGTGCTCGCGATCCGCGAGGAGGTCGACTACGCCGGGCTGATCGCACGCGCGGCCGAGCTGCTCGACGGTCCTGCCCGCGACGTGTGCAGCCGATTCAGCGCGGTCTACGTCGACGAATACCAGGACACCGACCCGTCGCAGGAGCAGCTGCTCGCGCGGATCGCCGGCGACGGCCGGCTGCTCGTCGTCGTGGGGGATCCGGACCAGTCGATCTACGGCTTCCGCGGCGCCGACGTGCGCGGGATCCTCGATTTCCCCGACCGGTTCGCCCATGCCGACGGCACCCCGGCCGAGATCAAGACGCTGACGGTCTGCCGGCGCTCCGGAGCCGATCTCGTCCGGCTGTCCCGCTCGGTCGCCGAGCGGATCCCGCTCGGGCGCCTCGGCAGTCGCCGTGAGGCGCACCGGCGGCTGGAGGCGGCCGGTCCAGTCAGCCTGATCACGCCGGAGATCAAGCTGTTCTCCTCGGTCGGGGCGCAGGTCAGCGGGATCGCCGACCTGTTGCGGCGGGCTCACCTCATCGACGAGGTGCCGTGGTCGGAGATGGCTGTACTGGTGCGGTCGGGCGTGCGCAGCATCCCGATCGTGCGCCGTGCGCTGGTCGCGTCGGGCGTGCCGGTCTCGGTGGCCGCCGACGAGCTGCCGCTGTCCCGTGACCCGGCCGTCGCCCCGCTGCTGCGCGCGCTGGAGATCGTCGCGGACCGCACGAAGCCCGATCACCTGCCGCGCCGGCCGCTCGATCCCGATGCGGTCCGCACGTTGCTGATGTCACCGCTCGGCGGCGCCTCGCCCGCTCAGCTCAGGGCGCTCGGGCGGCGGCTGCGCGACCTGGCCCGGGCCGGCGGAGCCACCGTTGCGCCGTCGGCCGTGCTCATCGGCGAGGTGGTCGACGACCCCGCGGATCTCGACGCGGTCGAGGACTGGGTGGCAGCTCCGGTCCGCCGCCTGACGTCGTTGCTCGCCGAGGCGGAGCGGGTGGCCGCGGCCGGCGGCACCCCCGCCGAGGTGCTCTGGGCACTGTGGGACGGCTCGGACTGGGCCCGCCGCCTCTCCACCGCGGCGCTCGCGCCGGACGCCCCCGGCCGCGCGGCCGACCGCGACCTCGACGCCGTCGTGGCGCTCTTCGACGCCGCCTCGCGGCTGGAGGACCGCCAGCCCCGGGCCAGCGTCGGTGCACTGCTCGAGGAGGTGGTCGCGCAAGAGATCCCGGCCGCGCCGTACGAGGAGAAGTCCGGCGCGCCGGGCTCGGTCCGGCTGCTGACCGCGCACCGGGCCAAGGGGCTCGAGTGGGACCTCGTGGTTGTCGCCGATCTCCAGGAGGGGATCTGGCCCGATCTGCGCCGGCGCGGCTCGCTGCTCGATGCGGATGCGCTCGACCTAACCGGCCCGCGCGACCCTGCTTCGTCGGCCGCTCTGCTGGTCGAGGAGCGCCGGTTGTTCTACGTCGCTGTCACCCGGGCCCGCCAGCGGCTCGTCCTGACCGCCACGTCGGGCACCGACGACCTCAGCGAGCGGCCGTCGCGGTTCCTGGACGAGACCGGCCTCGACCAGCCCGAGGTGCTGCCGGCGCCCACCAACGTGCTGTCGCCCGGATCGCTCGTGGCCCGGTTGCGACGCGCGCTCGAAGACCCGGCGACCGATGATGCGCTGCGGCGCGAGGCGGCCCGCTGCCTCGCCGACCTGGGAGCGGCGGTTGACGACGACAACAATCCGTTGCTGCCGGCCGCCATGCCCGCGAGCTGGTGGGGGCTCGCCGACCTCACGCCCGGCGCGACGCCGGTCCGACCGACCGACCGGCCGATCGACCTGTCCGGTTCGGCCGCGTCGTCGTTCACGCGCTGCCCGCGCGAGTGGTTCCTCGATCGCGAGGTCAAGGCCAAGGAGTCAACGTCGACCGCGCAGGGGTTCGGGTCAATCGTCCACGCGCTCGCCGAGGCCGTCGTCGTCGGCGAGCTGCCTGCGGAGCTCGACGCTTTGCTGGAGCGGCTCGACGCGGTGTGGAGCCAGCTCCCGTACGACGCGTCGTGGCAGGCCGTGCGCGATCGCGCCGAGGCCGAGGACGCGCTGAGGCGTTTC
The DNA here is from genome assembly GCA_963770565.1 of uncultured Actinomycetota bacterium. Taxonomy (GTDB): domain Bacteria; phylum Actinomycetota; class Actinomycetes; order JAFAQI01; family JAFAQI01; genus DATAUK01. The sequence goes on along the minus strand of CAVYQE010000002.1, from coordinate 222,207 downwards.
CTCGACTGGCATCAGGCCGACCCGCGCCGGTGCGTCGCAGCAGAGCGCAGCTTCGACGTACCCGTCGGTGACGACATCGTCATCCACGGCCGGGCCGACCGGATCGAGCTCGACGACGACGACCGCATGGTCATCGTCGACCTCAAGACCAGTAAGCACCCGCCGACCAAGGGCGACGTCGCGAACGATCCGCAGCTCGGGGTCTACCAGCTCGCCGTGCGCGGCGGCGCGTTCGCGGACTGGTCGAGCACTCCCGGCGGCGCCGAGCTGTTGCAGCTGCGCGCCGCGCTGCGGGGCGCAGCCCGGGTGCAGCACCAGGACGCGCTCGGGCCCGAGGACGCCTGGGTCGAGGAGATGATCGGCGGGATCGCGACCGCGATCCGCGGTGAGGCGTTCCCGGCCCGGCCGAGCGAGGCCTGCCGGCGGTGCCGGTTCAAGACCTCGTGCCCGGCGCAGGACGAGGGCGGGCAGGTCGTGACATGACCGCACCGCGTCCCGAGGCCTCCGGTTCCTACCTGCGCGAGCTGCTCGACGTCGACTTCACCGCTGAGCAGCTGGCCTGCATCACCGCGCCGTTCACGCCGCAGCTGGTGACCGCCGGTGCGGGCTCCGGCAAGACGATGGTGATGGCGGCCCGGGTCGTGCACGCGGTCGCCTTCCACCGGGTGCCACCTGCCCAGATCCTGGGCCTGACCTTCACCAACAAGGCGGCCGGCGAACTCGCCGAGCGGGTCCGCCGATGCCTCGCCCGGCTGCCTCGCGCGATTGCCGAGCCGGGCATCGACGACGTCGATCCGTACGACGACGTGCCGACGGTTGCGACGTACCACTCGTATGCCGCGACGCTGGTGCGCGACCATGCGCTCCGGATCGGTCGTGAGCCGGGCGCGACGCTGATGTCCGAGGCCGTGCAGTGGCAGCTCGCGATGCGGGTCGCGACCAGGGCGACCGGCCCGTTCGCGCACCTGAACTGGACCACGCCGTACGTCGCGAACCTGGTCGTCCTCCTGGCCGGCGATCTCGCCGATCACCTCGCCGAGCCGGACGCGGTTCGCCGTCATGACGAGCGGGTGCGAGCCGAGATCGGCGCGCTGCCGAAGCCGTTGAAGCCGGCGCGGGACATCATCGAGCAGACCCTGGCGCGCGACGAGCTGCTCGGCCTGGTCGCGGCGTACGACGCGGAGAAGAGCCGGCTCGACCTGATCGACTTCGGCGACCAGGTCGCCCTCGCCTGCCGGATCGTCGCCGCAGCCCCGGAGGTCGCCGCGCTCGAGCGCCGCCGGTTCTCGGTCGTGGTGCTCGACGAGTACCAGGACACCGGCGTCGCGCAGCGGATTCTGCTGAGCGCACTGTTCGGCGACGGCCATCCGGTGACCGCGGTCGGCGATGCGAACCAGTCGATCTACGGCTGGCGCGGCGCCTCGTTGAGCAACATCACGCGTTATGACGAGCACTTCCCGACCCGGGCCGGGCACGAGCCGCGCGCGCGGCTCACGCTGGCAACCAGCTTCCGCTGCGACGGTCGGATCCTCGCGGCGGCCAACCGGATCGCCGAGCCGCTCGCGGAGTCGTTGGTGCGCCGAGGTGGCAGCGACGACGGGCTGATCCTGTCCGCGCGACCGGGCGCCGAGGACGCTGGCGAGGTCCTCGTCAGCCGCCCGCTGACCGCGATCGATGAGGCCGAGGCGCTGGCCCAGCGGATTGTCGATGCGCACTCAGCCGGCACGAGGTATGGCGAGATCGCGGTGCTCGCCCGGCGGCGGATGGACTTCGCCCGACTGCACCGCACGATGGTCGAGCGCGACATCCCGGTCGAAGTGGTCGGGCTCGGCGGCCTGCTGGCGATGCCGGAGGTCAGCGACATCGTCGCGGTCCTGGCGTTGCTCAATGACGTCACCGCCAACGCGTCCGCGGTGCGCCTGCTCACCGGGCCGCGGTGGCGGATCGGGGTCCGCGACCTCGCCGCGCTCGGCGCGCGTGCCGACCGGTTGGCCCGCCTGCGGCCGTTCGGGCCGGGCGAGCCGAGCGCGCCGACCGCGGAAGCCGAGGCGGCCGATGGGACCGAGGTCGCCGACGAGCAGGCGGTGGCCGGCCACCTCGATGACGCCCTCGAGGCCGCGACCGCCTCGGTCGACCCGGTCGAGGTGCCGTCGCTGCTCGAGGCGGCCGAGTCGCCAGGGTCGGCGGCGTTGTCGATGGAGGCGCGGGAACGGCTCGGCCGCTTCGTTGCGGAGATCCGCCGGCTGCGGACACTTGCCGGACAGCCGATCGTCGACGTGATCGCCGAGGTCGTACGGAGCAGTGGCCTCGACGTCGAGATCGAGGCCACCGATGCTGCGCTTGCGGTCGCCCGGCTCGCCAACGTGCACTCGTTCCTCGACGTGGCCGCGCACTTCAGCGGGCTTGAGGGCGAGTCCGACCTCGGCGCGTTCCTCGCCTTCCTGCGGGCCGCCAGCGAGAACGAGGACGGCCTCGACATCGCGTCCGGCTCGGACGCCGACACGGTCAAGTTGATGACCGTCCACGCAGCGAAGGGCCTCGAGTGGGACGTGGTCGCCATTCCGGGCCTGGTCAGCGGTGTCTTCCCGTCCGATCGCGGCCGCCGATCGTGGACGAGTGCCGCGCACGTCTTGCCGTTCGCCTGTCGTGGCGACGGCGCCGACCTTCCGGTCCTGACCGGCTACGCGAACGCCGACATCGACGCGTTCAAGCAGGCCTGCACCGCCGATGCGGCCGACGAGGAGCGCCGGCTCGCCTACGTCGCGATGACCCGCGCCCGGCATCGGCTGTGGTTGTCCGGCTACGTGTGGAGCGAGACCCGGCGGGAGCGGATGAAGCCGTCGACGTTCCTCGAGCAGGTCCAGGCGCTCGGTGCGCCGACCGTCACCGTCGACGACTGGTGCGACGACCCTGACGATGACGCCGTCAACGACCTCGTCGAGTCCGGGCACGACGACATCCCTTGGCCGGTCACGCCGGACCCGGTCCGGCTCGAGCGTCGCCGGGCGGCCGCGGCAATGGTGGTGGCTGCGGCCGGGGCGGAGCCGGCGGAGCTCGGCGGCACGGCACGGGTCACGGCCGAGGGCTGGTGGCGGGACGCCGGCTTGATGGTCGATGAGGCCCGGCGCCGGCGGCGTACGACGATCGACGTCACCTTGCCCGCCCGGCTCACGACCAGCCAGGTGGTGTCCCTTTCCACGGATCCGGACGGGTTCGCTGGCGCCCTCGCCCGGCCGATGCCCTCCCGGCCGGTCGCGCAGGCCAAGCGTGGCTCCCGCTTCCACCGGTGGGTCGAGCAGCTGTACGGCGCGGCGCCGCTGCTCGAGCCCGACGACCTGCCCGGCGCGGAGGATGCCGACGTCTCGGACCTCGAGCTGGCCGACCTGCAGCAGCGCTTCCTGGCCGACGGCTGGGGCGAGCGCCGGCCGGTGGCGGTCGAGTCGCCGTTCGAGATGGTGATCGGCGGTCGCTTGGTGCGCGGGCGGATCGACGCCGTCTACCGCGAGGCCGACGGCGGCTACGACGTGATCGACTACAAGACCGGATCCGTGCCGCGCGACTTCGCCTCGGCCGCGCTGCAGCTCGCGATCTACCGGCTCGCCTGGGCGGACCTGGCCGCGGTCGAGCCGTCGAACGTCCGGGCCGGTTTCCTCTACGTCCGGACCGGCGAGCTGAAGCGCCCCGATCGGCTGCTCGATCGCGACCAGCTCGCCGCCCTGCTGTCCGCGCCCTGACCGGAACCGATCTCTAGGGTGGCGGGGTGAGCGTCCCCACTCTGTCGCGGACCGCGGTCGATCGGGCCGCGACGAAGCGGGACGACGCCGCCTGGCTCGAGAAGGCGTGGGAGTCCGGGCGGCTCCTGGTGCTCGACGGCGACGGCCGCGCGAACGTTGACGACGACGGTCCCGCGCTCGTGTTCGCGGGCACGGATGCCGCGGACCAGGGCGGCGACCGGTTGCTGCTCGGCATCGACGACGACGGCGTCGCGTTCTGGGGCACTCTCGGCGAGCTGCCGAGGCGGCTCGACGCCCGGCCGCTCGGCCTCCGCGAGGTCGGTGCCGCGCTCAGCGATCGCGACGCGGGCCTGCTGGTCACGGTGGTGGCCCTGACCAACTGGCACGCGACGCACACCCACTGCCCCCAGTGCGGCGCGCCGACCCGGGTGATCCAGGCGGGTTGGTCGCGGCGCTGCGACGTCGACGGCTCCCAGCACTTCCCGCGGACCGATCCCGCGGTGATCGTCCTGCTCCATGACGGCGGTGACCGGGCACTGCTCGGGCGGCAGCCGATCTGGCCGGCCGGCCGATACTCCACGATCGCCGGATTCGTCGAGTCCGGCGAGTCTGCCGAGCAGGCCGTGCACCGGGAGGTGCTCGAAGAGACCGGCGTGACCGTCGACGACGTGGTCTACCGGGCCAGCCAGCCCTGGCCGTTCCCCGCCTCTCTGATGCTCGGTTACGAAGCCCGGGTCTCCGGCGGCACCGTTGCGGCTGCCGACCAGGAGCTCGAGGACGTGCGCTGGTTCACCCGGGACGAGCTGCGCAGCGGCACCGGCACGTTCCCGCCCTCGGCGTCGATCGCGTACTGGCTGATCAGCGGGTGGCTCGAGCGCGGCTGAGCCCGGCCGCTGCGACCGGCAGAGCCGCCCGGATGGAATGTGGGGCGCCGTCGTACCGTTGGGACCTGTTGTGTTGGCTCACCGGTTGGACCCCAAGGTCTCGGTGAGCATCGTGTTCGTGTTGGCGATGTTCATGGCGATCATGGACATCACGATCGTGAACGTCGCGCTGCCGACGTTGGCGCGTGACTTCAACGTCAACCCGGCCCACATCGACAGCGTCGTGGTCGGCTTCCTCGTCAGCCTCGCGGTCTTCATCCCGGCGTCCGGATGGCTCGGCGACCGGTTCGGCACGAAGCGGATCTTCCTGCTCGCGCTCGCGATCTTCACCACTGCGTCGGCTCTGTGCGGGCTCTCGCAGAGCCTGCCGGAGCTGGTGGCGTTCCGCATCCTGCAGGGCGTCGGCGGCGGCATGCTGACCCCGGTCGGGATGGCGATGCTGTTCCGCACCTTCCCGCCGGCCGAGCGGGTCAGAGCGTCGCGGATCCTGATCGTGCCGACCGCGTTCGCGCCGGCGCTCGGGCCGGTCCTCGGCGGCCTGCTGGTCAGCGACGCGTCGTGGCGATGGGTCTTCTACGTGAACCTGCCGATCGGCTTCCTCGCGATCGTGTTCGGCAGCTTGTTCCTGCACGAGCATCGTGAGCCGGATGCCGGGCGCTTCGACGCCAGCGGCTTCGTGCTGGCCGGCGCGGGTCTGGCCTCGCTGATGTACGCCCTGTCCGAGGGCCCGAGCCACGGCTGGGGATCGACCCCGATCCTGACCCTCGGCTTCGTCGGTCTCGCGTTGCTCGCCGCGCTCGTACGCCACGAGCTGCGGGTCGCCCAGCCGATGATCGACCTCCGCCTGGTCGGCAATGTGTTGTTCCGTACGACGACGCTGGTGCTGTTCATCACGACCGCCGCCTTCCTCGGCACGCTGTATCTGGCGGCGCTGTTCTTCCAGGACGGACTGGGCTTGTCGGCGCTGAACGCCGGCCTGACGACGTTCCCCGAGGCGCTGGGCGTCATGATCGGCGCGCAGTTCGCGACCCGGATCTACGCTCGGCTGGGCCCGCGTCGGCTGATCGTAGGTGGCCTGACCAGCCTGGCCGTGGTGATCATGACCTTCACGTTGGTCGGGTTCGACACGAACCTGTGGCTGGTGCGGCTGGCGATGTTCGGGCTGGGCCTCGCGATCTCGCACGTGTTCGTGCCGTCCCAGGCGGCCGCGTTCGCGACGATCAGCCAGGCCGCGACCGGCCGGGCGTCCACCCTGTTCAACACCGCACGTCAGGTAGGCGGTGCGGTCGGTGTCGCCGTGTTGACCACGGTCATCTCCGCGGTCGGTGTCTCGCACCACGTGGCCGGGCACGTGCGGCCGAACCTCGCGGCGTTCCACTGGGCGTTCGTGGTGGCCGCCGCCATCGCCCTGAGCGCGGCCTGGCTGGCGTTGCAGATCGACGATCGCGACGCCGCATCGACGATGAAGCCACGGCGGGACGCATCGATCAGCGCCGATGAGTTGGCCCCGGTCGCCGGCTGAGGCCGGCGGCAGGTCGCACTAGCGGCCGAGCCCCTTGCGGCTTCGATCGGTCGATGACGGTTCGCCCGCGAACGCCTGGGCGAGGGACATCCATTCGATCGCGGCATCGCCGGTGAGCCGGAGCGTCAGGTCGTCGGCGAGCCGGCGCTGCGTCACGAGCAGGCAGAAGTCGATCGCCGGGCCTTCGATCCGATCCGGGGCGTCGGGGTCGCCGTTGGTCCATGGCTTGCCGCTGGGCAGGGTGAGCGAGACATACACCGGCGTGGTCGGCGGCGTACGGCCGTGGATCTGGTAGGAGAAGTCCCGGGTGCGCACGCCGAGGTGGGCGATGTGGCGCAGCCGGTCGGTGGGGATCCGCCGGATGCCGAGCCCGTCCGCGATGTCCTGGCCGTGCGCCCAGGTCTCCATCAACCGCGCCGTCGCGAACGACATCGGCGACATCGGCGGCCCGTACCAAGGGGCGCGAAGCGCCGGATCGGTGGCCTCCAGTGAGGCGATGATCAGCCGGCGTTCCTCGCGCCAGGCCGGCAGGAGCGACTCACCGAGCCGCCGGATCTGCACGAGGTGGTCGGCCATGAATGCCCGCGGGTCGGCCATGACGACGCCGACCTCCCGCTTGAAGCCGTCCGGGTTCTCCAGTGCACGCCGGCCGGCCCGGTCGAAGAACCACAGGTGCCCGATCGTGTCGCCGACCGACCAGCCGACCGCGGGCGTCGGCGTCGCGGGCGCGTCCGGACCACCGGATGCGATGACGTGGTCGAGGTCCTCGGACTCGGCCCGAAGATCGTTGAGCAAGGCGCTCAAATCACCAGCCACGGCCGGACGGTAGCAGGCGATAGGGGACGATCACGGCCGTGGCGGTGACAACGAAGGGTGACGTCACGTTGTGGTGGTCGGCCGAGGGCGACGGGTCCCCGCCGCTGCTGCTGATCCAGGGCCTCGGCTACACCGCGGACATGTGGTTCCGGGTCCTGCCGGGACTGTCCGGGCCGCGGCGGACGATCCGCTTCGACAACCGCGGCGTCGGGCGCAGCAACGTGCCGCCGACGCCCTGGTCGATCGAGGAGATGGCCGACGACGCGATCGACGTGTTTGACGCGGCTGGTGTCAGCCGGGCGCACGTGTTCGGGGTCTCGCTCGGCGGCCTGATCGCCCAGGAGCTCGCCCTCCGGCACCCGGGGCGGGTGGTCTCGCTCGTGCTCGGGGCCACCCATCCGGGCGGCCCGGATGCGGTCCGGATGGACCCGGCCGCGGCGACCATGCTGATGGACCGGACGCCCAAGTCCGCTCGCGAGGCGGTTGAGGCATCGGTGCCATTCCTGTACGCCGAGACGACCTCGCGCGACGACATCGACGGTGACCTCGGCGCGCGGCTGCGTTACCCCCTGCGGGCGACGTCGTACTGGGGTCAGCTGGACGCGATGCGGCGGTTCGACGGCACGCTGCCGCGGCTGGGCGAGATCCGGGTGCCGACCCTGGTGATGCACGGCGACGCCGACAAGCTCGTTCGGGCCGGCAATGCCGACCTGCTCGCGGCCGCGATTCCGGGCGCGCGGCTGGAGTGGCTGCCCGGCGCGGGACACCTGTTCTGGACCGATCAGACCGACCGGACCGTCTCGATCGTCAACGACTTCCTCAAGTCGGCAGCAACCGGGTAAGACGGGCGGCGGCGCTCAGCCGGCCGCGACCGCGGCAAGCAGGGCCGGGAGCGGCGGGTTGGTGAGCACGTCGCCGTTGGCGAGCACGAGCGTCGGCACGGTGGCCTGGCCGCCGTTGACCCCCAGCACGAACTCCTTGGCCGCTGGATCGTGCTCGATGTTGACCTCGTCGAAGTCGATGCCGGCCCGCTCCAGCCCGTGCTTGAGCCGCACGCAGTAGCCGCACCACGTCGTGGTGTACATCGTCAGTCGGCCGGTCATGCTTCTCCTCGAATCCCCCGTCTACGTATCCACAACGTCGCGTCCGGCCCACACCTTCCCCCGGGCGGCGCGAGAACCGTCGGCACCGGCTGCGAGGATGACGCGATGCCTGCCGACCCCGCTGACCGCGTCCTGGAAGGGCTCGACGCGGAGCAGCGCGAGGCGGTCGAAGCGCCCCGGGGGCCGGTCTGCATCCTGGCCGGTGCGGGCACCGGCAAGACCCGCGCCGTCACCCACCGGATCGCCCACCAGAGCCATCGCGGCCTGGCGGTGCCGCAGCACGTGCTGGCGGTGACCTTCACGACTCGCGCGGCCGGCGAGCTGCGGGCCCGCCTGCGCGGCCTCGGCGTCGAAGGCGTCCAGGCCCGGACCTTCCATTCCGCCGCGCTTCGCCAGCTCCAGTACTTCTGGCCCCGGATCTCGGCCGGCCCGATGCCGACGCTGATCGAGAGCAAGCTCCCCGCGATCCGCGCCGCCGCCGCCTCCTGCCGGGTGACCGCCGCAGTGCCGGTGCAGCGCGACCTTGCCGCCGAGGTCGAGTGGGCGAAGGCGGCGCTGGTCGAGCCGGCCGACTACGCCGAGCGGGCGCGCGCTGCCAACCGCCTTCCGCCGCTCGAGATCGACGTGGTGGGGCAGGTGTTCGCGGCGTACGAGCAGGTGAACGCCGATCGCGGCCAGCTCGACTTCGAGGACCTGCTGCTCCTGACCGCCGCCGCGATCGAGACCGACCGCGGGATCGCGGCCCAGATCCACGAGCGCTACCGGCATTTCACCGTCGACGAGTATCAGGACGTCAACCCGCTTCAACAGCGGCTGCTGGACGCTTGGCTGGGCGATCGCGACGACCTCTGCGTGGTCGGCGACCCGAACCAGACGATCTACTCGTTCACCGGCGCCTCGCCGTCTTACCTCAAGGACTTCGCGACCCGGTTCGAGGGCGCGACGGTCGTGCGCCTGGTGCGCGACTACCGCTCCACCAACCAGGTCGTGGCGCTGGCCAACCGGGTGATCGCCGGCGCCCGCCTGCAGGCGCAGGCCGGCGACGGCCCGGATCCGACGTACGACGCGTTTGACGACGAGCCGGCCGAAGCGGCGGCGGTGGCGGCGCGGATCACCGCCCTGCGCAAGCAAGGCGTGCCGTTGCGCGACGTCGCGGTGCTGTTCCGGGTCAACGCGCAGTCCGAGCTCTACGAAGCCGCGCTGACCGATGCCGGCCTGCCCTACGTCCTGCGTGGCGGCCAGCGCTTCTTCGACCGCCCCGAGGTGCGCGAGGCGGTCGTGCTGCTGCGCGGGGCGGCCCGGTCGGTCGCGGACCGTGAGCCCACCGGTCTGGTCGAGACGGTCACCGACGTCTTGTCCTCCGCCGGTCTCACCGCGAACCCGCCCGGCGCGGCCGGTGCGGCGCGGGACCGCTGGGAGTCGCTCCGTGCCATCGTCGTCCTCGCCGAAGGGTTCGTCGCCGAGGACGCGGCCGCCGATCTGGACGGTTTCGTCGCCGAGCTGGCCGCCCGGGCCGACGCGCAGCACGCCCCGCCGGTCGAGGGCGTGACGCTGGCTTCGCTGCACTCGGCAAAGGGGCTCGAGTGGGAGGCGGTCTTCCTCGTCGGGCTGGTGGACGGCACGCTGCCCATCACCCACGCCACGACGCCGGAGCAGGTCGAGGAGGAGCGCCGCCTGCTCTATGTCGGCATCACCCGCGCCCGCCGCCATCTGGGCCTGTCGTGGGCGCTGGCGCGGGCGGCCGGTGGCCGGCGCTCGCGCAAGCCGTCGCGCTTCCTCGACGGGATCCGCCCGGTCACCCTGCTGCCCGAGCGGCCGGCGAAGGCCAAGCGCGCTCTGTCCGACGACCCGGTGGTGCAGCGGCTGCGCGACTGGCGGCTCGAACGGTCGCGCGGCGACGGGGTTCCGGCGTACGTCGTGTTCGACAACAAGACCCTCGAGGAGATCGCGGCCCGCGCGCCGGCCGACCGGGGCGAGCTGGCGGCGGTGCCCGGGGTGGGCCCGAAGAAGCTCGATCAGTACGCCGACGAGGTGCTCGACCTGCTGCGCGGCTGATCAGCCGATAAAGTCGCCCGCCGTGGCCGAAGAACTCAGCGCGCTGCTGACCATCCTCGATCTCGAGCAGCTCGAGGTGAACATCTTCCGCGGCCTGAGCCCGGACGAGAACCTCCAGCGGGTCTTCGGCGGGCAGGTGGCCGGGCAGGCGCTTGTGGCGGCCGGCCGGACGGTGCCGGCGGACCGCTTCGTGCACTCGCTGCACGCGTACTTCCTGCGGCCGGGGGACCCCTCGATCCCGATCATCTACCAGGTCGACCGGATCCGGGACGGCCGCTCGTTCACCACCCGCCGGGTGGTCGCGGTGCAGCACGGTGAGGCGATCTTCCACCTCTCGGCCTCGTTCCAGATCCACGAGCCGGGGGTTGATCACCAGGCGGAGATGCCCGCCGCGCCCGATCCGGACACCCTTCCCACCCTCGACGAGCGGCGACTGGCCGCGGGAATCCCGCCGTCGCCACGCTGGGAGCGGCCGCGGCCGATCGACCTGCGGTACGTCGACGACCCGCCGTGGCTCGACCAGGGCGACATCGTGCCGAAGAACCGCCAGCAGGTGTGGTTCCGGGCCAACGGGGAGATGCCCGACGACCCGCTGCTGCACGTGTGTGCGGTCACCTATGCGAGCGACATGACGCTGCTCGACTCGGTGCTGCTCGCGAACGGCCTGGCCTGGGACGACAACCGCCGGATCATGGTCGCGAGCCTGGATCATGCGATGTGGTTCCACCGGCCGTTCCGCGCCGACGAGTGGCTGCTCTACGACCAGCAGTCCCCGACCGCGTCCGGAGCACGCGGACTTGCGTTCGGGCGACTGTTCACGCGCGGAGGCGCGCACGTCGTGTCGGTGGTGCAGGAAGGCTTGCTCCGAGTGCTCGGCGAATCGAAATCAACCTGTGACGTCTTGGCGCCGATAAATCCGTTGCGTCGATCGGTGTGACGCTTTATCGTCACTCAGGTGTGACATTTGTCATGCCGTGGAGTCAGCGCTGAGGCGCACGACCGAGCAGCGAAGGAGGTGGCTGAGCGTGGATAGCAACATCTATTCGACGCCGGCGACCGCTGCTGCGGTTGCGCAGCGGGCGCAGGTGTCGATCTGGGCCGGGCCGCAGCACGGGATTCGTATGCCCTTCCCGCGGCGGCTCCGCAGCACCGTCGTGCTCCCGCGCGTGAAGTGCATGACCACGGCGACGACTGCAGCCCAGGGCGCGACGAATGTCGCCTCGGGTGACGAGGCCTTTGAGGATCCGGTCTGACCAGCAATCACACCGGCGAGATCAAAGGCCGCGGAACCCGAACAGGGTCCGCGGCCTTTCTGTTTGTCGCTCGCAGGAAGTGTCAGAACCCACAACTACACAGAAGTCCCGACAACCAACGAGGAGGTGGTACCGATGTCCGAGAACTTTGAGTGCGATCTGCCCTGTCACCTCGTCGACCCCGACTTGTTCTTCGCTGAGTCGCCGGTTGACGTCGAGCGGGCAAAGGCGCTGTGCCTGGACTGTCCGTTGCGTCGGTCCTGCCTAGCCGATGCCATCGACCGGCGTGAGCCGTGGGGTGTTTGGGGTGGCGAGCTTCTCGTCGCCGGCGTCATCGTGGCGCGCAAGCGTCCGCGTGGCCGGCCCCGCAAGTCAGACGTGATCGCTGCATGAGCACCGTCACATCAACCATGAACTCAACAAGGAGTCTTCAAATGATGCAGCACGCTTTGTACGAAGCGCTGACCCGCGAACGAATGCAGGTCGATGCGGAGCAGGTACGCCGGGCGTACCTGCGCCAGCTGGCGGTCGTGCGCCGCCGGCAGCGCCGGGCCGACGCCGCGCGTCGGCACCTGGTGTCGCTCTCGGTCCTGTAAGTGGCCGGGCCTGAACCGCCCCGCGAACCGTTTGGTTCGCGGGGCGGTTCGTCGTTCGCGGCCTGGCTTCGCCGGTTACGGACCTGCGTCGGCCGAGCCGGTCGTTAGTGTCGATGTCATGACCGCACCGGGCGCACTCGACGTCATGCGCGAGCTGGCCGTCGACGTGCTCTGCGATTCGTCGCTGGCCGAGGTGGTCGACTTGGTCGCGTACGCCGACGACACCTCGATCGTGGTCGCCAACGCGGGCGGGGCGTCGAGGCTCTCTCGGGTCGATCCCGAAGCGCCGGCTGACGTGCTGCGTGGACGCGACCCGGTCGCGTCGCAGGACCCGCTGGCGTTCTCGACGCTGGCCGCCGAGCTCGCGGATCCGTCCCCGCCGAACGAGCGCAACTCCTACCCGTGGGCAGCCGAGCGGTTGATCTCGCTGTTCGCCGCGCCGGCCGCTCCCGATATCGCCGTCGTACACACCGGTCGGCACTACTTCCCGGATCGCGGTGGGCACCGCGGCGAGCACGGATCGTTGTCGGTCGTGCAGTCGCGGGCACCGCTGATCCTGTCCGGGCCTGACGTCTTGGGGCGCGGCCTGATCCCGGTCGCGGCGCGGGTCGTCGACGTTGCGCCCACTCTGGCCTGGCTGGCAGGCACGTCGCTCGCGTCGCTGGGCGACATGGACGGCCAGGCGCTCGTCGACCTGCTCGTGCCGCGGCCCGACTCGCGAGTGATCGGCCTGCTGTGGGACGGGTGCAACTCCAACTCGCTCTATGCGCTGGCGGCTGCGGGTGAGCTTCCGTCGGTGGCGCGGCTGCTCGCCCGCGGATGTGCGCTGACCGGTGGCGCGGTCGCGGAGTTTCCGAGCGTCACGCTGGTCAACCACACCTGTGCGCTGACCGGCGTCGGGCCGGGTCGGCACGGCATCGTGAACAACGCGTACTACGACCGTTCGGCGGCGGCTCAACGGCTCACCAACGATGCCCGGACCTGGCATCGCTGGGCGGAGTGGCTCGCGCCAGGTGTCCGGACCGTCTTCGAACGGGTCGAGGGGCCGACTGCGTGCGTCAACGAACCCGCCGACTCGGGGGCGTCGTACTCGACCTTCGAGCTGGTGCGCGCGTCGGGCGACGACGACGGGGTGTTGCCTACCGACTCGCGGCTGCCCTCACCGCGTGAAGATCCGCACGCTACCCAGGAGTACGTCGAGACCGACAAGGACTATGCCTGGTCGTCGTCGGTCGACGGCATCGGCCTGACGCAGATGCTCGACCTCTGGCCGTCGCTGGCCGAGGCGCCCCGGCTGAGCTGGTGGAACACGTTGCTCACCGATACCGGTCATCACAGCGGCGGACCGCACTCGCCGATTGCGCACGCGGCGATGCGGGATGCCGACCGCCGGCTCGGCGTGTTCCTCGATCACCTCGAGCGGATCGGCGCGCTCGACTCGACCACGATCCTGCTCACCGCGGACCACGGCTCCGAGGGTGCGGATCCGAACTGCCTCGGCGACTGGGACGCTCCCTTGCGTGAAGCCGGAGTCCAGTTTCGCGACGAAGCCAACGGCTTCATCTACCTCGGAGTCTGAGGCGTGCTTCTCGCACCCGAACGGATTCTCTTGTCGAAGCGGGGTTCTCGTATCTCACGACAACACTGAGACGGTCTGTCGAAGGAGGACTGTTATGTCACACCGAATCCTGGCAGCTGGGGGTGTGGCAGCCCTGGTCGCTGCCGCCACCGTCGCCCACGCCGCCACAACGCCACGCGCCGACCATGTGATCGAGGGCTGTTTCAAGACCTCCAGTGGCGCCCTGCGCATCCACGCGATCGTGATCACACCGAAGACGTACTCGTGCCGATCGGGAGAGAAGGGTGTGGTCTGGAACGAACAGGGCCGGCGAGGTCCAGCTGGCGAGACGCTCGCGTACGTCGGAAGACTGAAGGCCGCCGACAGTCAAAGTTACTTCAACGGGAAGAAGGTGAAGGGGACGCAGGTCGCCAATCTCATGGCCATGACATCGATCCTGCCCCACGGTGTCTACACGGTGAGCTCAACCGCGGCAGTCTCTCTGGTCGGGGGTGGCAACGGCGGGGACATTCGTTGCTACCTCTCTCCGGTCTCCTCGTCACCACACAACGACCTTGACGATGGCGAGCGAACCAACGCCAGTTCTTACCTGATCGAAGACTCGTTGACGATCACCGACCAATTCGTGATGTCTGGCGATCAGCGGCTCGGGCTCTACTGCGAGAACATCGGCGATGGCACGGCCCCCGCCGATGTTTCATACGCCCAGCTCACGGCGACGCGCGTCAACCGGCTGGTCATGAAGACTCACACCTTCACGCACCACTGAGCGGAATGAGGGCGATCAGCAAGCTACTGATCCGGGTATCCACCTCGAGTTGACGAGGCCAACGACTCCGCTACTTGGGGGTCTGCGGCCCGCTTGAGGTGTAGCGGCCGGCGTCGATGTCGGCGAGGAGGCCGGGTCCGGTCGGCTGCCAATCCAGCAGTTCTCGGGTGAGGTCGCTCGAGGCGGGTGCATCAGCCGCGAAGAACTGGCCGAGGTGGCGAAAGTGCCCCGCTGCTTGCTCAACCGGGATGGGCGCGACGGGTAGCCCGAGTTGGCGGCCGATCGCGGCTGCGATGTCGCGAGTAGGAACGCCGGTCTCGGCGGTGGCATGCAGCACCGAGCCGGCGGGGGACTTCTCGACCGCTCGTGCGACAAGGTCGGCCGCGTCGAATCGATGAACGGCGGGCCAGCGGTTCGCGCCTTCACCGATGAAGGCCGACACATTGGTGTCGCGCGCGATGTCGACGAGGGTGGCGATGAAGCCGTGGTCACCAACCCCGTGGACGGTCGGTGCGAAGCGGATCACGACTGATCGCACGCCACGGTCGGCCAGCGCCAAGGCGGTGTACGCGTTCTGGATCCGAGGGTGCTGGCTCGGGTCCGGCCGGTCGCGTTCGGTTCCGACCCGGCCGGGAGCGAGACCCAGCGTGCCGGACGCTACGATGAGCGGGCGATCAGAGCCTTCCAGCGACGAACCAAGTGCCTCGATCGCCAACCGGTCGCTGTCGGCCGCGGCTTGGTAGTCACCGCTAAAGGCGACGTCGTGCCGGAACGCGAGATGGACGACGCCGTCCGACCGGGCCGCCTCGGCGCGCAGCAGATCGAGATCATCGAGGCTGCCGCGTACGACCCCGGCGCCCAATCCGGCCACCGTGGCGGCGGCTTGGTCCGAGCGAGCCAGCCCGATGACCTGATGGCCGGCGTCGATGAGCTTGCTGGTCGTCGGCGAGCCGATCCAGCCGGATGCGCCGGTGAGGAAGATCCGCATGACGTTCTCCAGCGTCGACGGCAGTGACTGACATCAACCTAACCGGACGATGGTTGGCGACCTGCCGCTCAGGAACTCTGCGCCTGGCATCCGGCAAAGGTCGCCAACCAGCCGTTGACACCCTCGACGTTGTCGGTCGAACCGTCACCCGAGGAACCCTGGTCCGACAACGGCGTGTTGGGATCGCTGACGATGAAGCGCGTAATGTCACCGCTTGCATCGCGCGCCAGGATCCACAACGTGTTGTGGGCCGGTGCCTGGCCGTTGACGAAGAACGCCGGGTCCTGGCCGATGACGAACGCGAACGAGTCGCTCTGCGGTACCAAGCTGCTGACCGGTTGTGGCGGGGTGCCCTTGTCAACCGCGAGGTTGGGCGCTTCGCCGGGCGGACAAGTCGGCGATTCGAAGGTCGGCGTCGGGGAGGCCTGCACAACGATCACCGCATGACCGTGGCCGCCTGCGTGGGTCGGCGTGGATCGGGCGATGCCTAACGTGATGCCTGCGGTGACGACCAGGACAGCCGCAGTCGCGGAAGCGAGCACGAGCCACTGCCGTCGAGCAACCTTGCGGCTTCTGACCTGCACGCCGGTGAGGGGCTCAATGCCGGGTGCCATTTGCGCGTGCTCTTGCAGACAGTCACGGATCATCGTGTCCAGATCAGTCATGTGGTCCTCCCTGCAAACTCCCCGGTGATGGGATGCGTGCGAAGTGTGCTCAGCCCGCGACGTAGGTGCACGCGTACGGTGCTCGACGCGCAGCCCAGGATTTGGCCGATCGACTCGTCGTCGAGGTCCTCGTAGTAGCGCAACACGATGACGGCGCGCTGCCGGGTCGGCAGGCCGCTGATCAACTGCCAGAGCGCCTGCCGGTCGGTGGATGCCTGGTCGAACTCGACCGTGGCAACTGTTACGTCGACCTCTCCGGTCGCTCGTTCCGAGAAGGAACGGCGACGCCGCCACGAGGTCAGCTGGTTGACCATGATCTTGCGCGCATACGCGTCCGGGTAGCCGTCCGCCGCGAGCCGCCGCCACCGACGGTGCACGCGGGCCAGCGCCTCTTGGGTGAGGTCCTGAGCGAGATGACGGTCGTCGGTCAGCAGGTAGCCGAACCGGATGAGAGCCGGCCCGCGGGCGGCCGCCCACTCGTCGAACCCAGTGCTCACACCTCATTAACGCCCTGAGGGCCGCACTTTGGGTACCCGGTGCTTGGGCCGGATCCGAGCGTGGGTGCGCTCGGCGCTCGGGCTCCCCGGCTAAGACTCGAGGGCTAGCCGGACGCCGAAGCCGACCAGTACGGCGCCGGTGGCCCGGTCGAGCGCGCGCCGTACTCGTGGTTTGCGCATCCCGGCGACCAGCCGGTTGGCGAACCGGATCAGCACCACGAAGTACAGGCCGGTCTCGATCACGAAGATCGCGCCGAAGAGCAGGGTCACCCGACCGATCGGCTCGCCGTGCGGCACGAAGGCGGGCAGGAAGGTCACGAAGAAGACGCCGACCTTCGGGTTCAGCAGGTCGGTGGTGAGACCGGCGAGGTAGCCGGCGCCGATCAGTCCGCGCCGGCGGGCGTGGCTCGGGTCGCGGTCAACTTCCGCGGTGACCCCGCGGGCGCGGAAAGCCTGGATCCCGAGCACGCACAGGTAGACCGCGCCGGCGATCCGAAGTGCGGTGTAGCCGTCGTGGCTGGCCTGCAGCAGCGCGGACAAACCGAGCACGGCGCAGGTGGCCCAGATGCTTAGCCCGGTCAGCACACCCCAGACCGTCCGTCTGGCCTGGCGGTGCCCGGCCCGGAGCAGGGAGCGCATGACGACGAGCGTGTCCGGTCCGGGAAGCAGCACGATCAGGGCCGCCGCCGCGGAGAACTCGATCAGCGCGAGGGTCACCCGATCAGTCTGCCAAATTCGGGCGCAGACCTCATCCGGGTTTCTGGGCAACATCGTCACCCCCCGGTACCGTCCGGGTTGCGGACTCCCGGGAAAGGAAGCGAAGTGCTCGATCGGACCCCGTCGCCCGAGGCTCTCGAGCCGATCGAACGCGCCTCGATCGACGAGCTCCGCGCGCTGCAGCTCGAGCGACTGCACTGGTCTCTGCAGCACGCATACGACAACGTGGCCCATTACCGGGCCGCGTTCGACGCGGCGCAGGTCCACCCCGACGATTGCACCGAGCTCGCCGGCATCGCCGAGTTTCCCTTTACTACCAAGGCAGATCTGCGGGCCAACTACCCGTTCGGCATGTTCGCCGTACCGCGAGAAGAGGTACGGCGAATCCACGCGTCGTCCGGCACGACGGGTCAACCGACCGTCGTCGGCTACACCGCGAAGGATCTCGAGACCTGGGCCACGGTGATGGCACGGTCGATCCGGGCCTCGGGCGGGCGGCCCGGCGACCGGGTCCACGTCGCGTATGGATACGGCCTGTTCACCGGCGGGCTCGGCGCGCACTACGGCGCCGAGGCGCTCGGCTGCACCGTGATCCCGGTCTCGGGCGGCATGACCGAGCGGCAGGTGATGCTGATCCGCGACTTCGAGCCGGACATCATCATGGTCACCCCGTCGTACCTGCTGGCGATCGTCGATGAGATGCAGCGGCAGGGAATCGACCCGCAGAAGACCTCGTTGAAGGTCGGCATCTTGGGCGCCGAGCCGTGGACCAACGACATGCGCGAGGAGATCGAGCGGCGCCTCGACATGCATGCGGTCGACATCTACGGCCTGTCCGAGGTGATGGGCCCGGGCGTCGCGAACGAGTGCGTCGAGACCAAGGACGGCCTGCACATCTGGGAGGACCACTTCTATCCCGAGGTGATCGACCCCGAGACCGGCGAGGTGCTCCCGGACGGCGAGGAGGGCGAGCTGGTCTTCACGTCGTTGACTAAGGAGGCGATGCCGATCATCCGGTATCGCACCCGTGACCTCACCCGGCTGCTGCCGGGCACGGCTCGGAACATGCGCCGGATGGAGAGGATCACCGGCCGCTCGGACGACATGATCATCCTGCGCGGCGTGAACCTGTTCCCCACCCAGATCGAAGAGCTGATCCTCCGTACGACGGAGCTGTCGCCGCATTTCCAGTGCGTGTTGCGACGCGAGGAGCGGCTCGACTCGATGACGGTGCGGGTGGAGCGCCGGGTCGAGAGCGATCCGGCGTCCGCGACCCAGGCCGGCGCAGCGCTCGCGGCAAGGGTCAAGGCGACGATCGGCGTGAGCCTGGACGTCGAAGTGGTCGAACCCGAGGGGATCGAGCGGTCGGTCGGCAAGATGCGTCGCATCGTCGACGAGCGAACCCCGACCTAGCAATGTCACATTGCCCCGGCAAAGCCGGGGGCAATGTGACAGCACCCCCCGATAAGCCTGGGCAATGTGACATTGCTTGGCTGGGTCCGCGGGCCGGCCGGCCGGCTCTCTACGATTGATCCGGTGACCTCCGGCGGCCGAGCGGGCTCAGACCTGCGATGGGGCAGCCGGGTCTTCGGGGTCGGCGACCTCGGCGTGATGGCGATCGTCAATGCCACTCCGGACTCGTTCTTCGACCGCGGTCGAAACTTCGGCACTGCCGCCACCCTCGACCGGATCGCGCAGGTCGTGTCCGACGGCGCGGACATCGTCGATATCGGCGGCGTGAAGGCCGGCCCCGGCGGTGACGTCGACGCCGCGGAGGAGCTCCGTCGGGTGCTGCCCGTGGTCGAGGGCGCCCGCGCACAACACCCGGACGCCGTGCTGAGCGTCGACACCTGGCGGTCGGAGGTGGCCGACGCGGTGTGCCGGGCCGGCGCCGACGTCATCAACGACGCGTGGGGCGCCGCCGACCCTGCCCTCGCGGCCACGGTCGCTGCCCACGGTGCCGGCCTGGTGTGCACGCACGCCGGCGGCCAGGTGCCCCGGACCCGTCCGCATCGGGTCTGGTACGACGACGTCGTCGCCGAGACGACGGCGTACCTGCTCGGCTTGGCGGACGCCGCGCTGACCGCCGGGGTCCGGCGCGACGGCATCGTGATCGACCCGGCCCACGACTTCGGCAAGAACAGCCGGCACTCGCTGCTCCTGACCCGCAACACCGACGTGTTGGTGGCGACCGGCTGGCCGGTCCTGATGTCGATGTCGCGCAAGGACTTCGTCGGTGAGGTGCTCGACCTGCCGGTGGACGACCGGCTCGAGGGCACCCTCGCGGCGACCGCGGTCGCAGCATGGCTGGGTGCGCGGATCTTTCGCGCCCACGATGTGGCCGCCACCCGACGGGTGTTGCAAACCGTCGCGGCGATCCGCGGCGACATCGACCTTGCGGTCGGCCGGCGCGCACTGGCATGACGATTCGCACTGTCGTATTCGTGCCGGCCGCGCCCTTGCTGGTGACGCCGGTCGCGGGTGGCTCGGCGCCCGTCGATGCCCATCTGCGCAACACGACTCTGGCCGCAATCGGACGCGCCACGGAAGGCGTTGACGAGGTCGTCGCCTTAGCCGGCGTCGAACCCGCCGCAGAGTGGCAACGCGACGCGACCTGGGACTTCACCGGATTCGGGGTGCCTCGGGTCCCGGCGGATCGGCGGTCACGATTGCCGTGGCCGTTGGGGATCGGGGCGTGGTTGCTCGACGAAACCGGGTGGGACGGACCGCGTCGCTATCTCGGCGTCGGGACCGAGTCCGCGGCGATCGGCCTCTTGGCAGCCGACGTGGAGACCGCGCTGGTCGTCGTCGGAGACGGCAGTGCGCGCGGCGCAGAACGCGCCCCCGGCTATCTCGACGAGCGGGCCGAGGGCTTCGACCGGGCCGTCGCCGCGATGCTGGCCGACGGCGACATCGAAGGGCTCGGCGACCTCGACGCCACCCTGGCGAGTGAGCTCATGTGTTGCGGACTCGCGCCCTGGCACTCGGTCGCCGGTGCGCTCGCAGGAGCGACCGTCATGGCCGCCGAGTTGCTCGCCGACACCGCGCCGTACGGCGTGAGCTACTTCGTCGCGCTGTGGTCGGTCGCCTGAGCGGTCGCGAGCAGATCGCGCAGCGGCGGACGTTCGGCGGTGTCGATCCGGTGGCCGGCTCGCCGGACGCCGCCCTCGACCCGGTCGGGCTGCCACAGCAGCGTCTCGCGATCGAGACCCGCAGGTAGCCGACCCTCGTCCGCCAGCCGGTCCAGCGCGGTGTGCATGACCTCGCCGGCCATCCGGCCGAGCGACGCAAGGTCGGAGTGGCGGTGCCACCGCCGGTGCAGGTCGACCTGCGCGATGGCGCCGAGCCCGACCGCTCGATATGCATCGATCAGCAGTCCGAGGTCGACCCCGAACCCACAGCGGAACGGAAGCTTGCGTAGCAGCTCGGTGGCCGCGGCGTACTCGCCCGCGAGCGGCTGCAGCACGCCGTTCAGCGCCGGCCAGAAGGCCGAAACCAGCGGCCGTGCCATCAGCTCAGTGACCCGGCCACCGCCGTTGCTCGGTACGGCAGGATCCGTCGGCGGCCGATCGTAGGCGGCCTTGACGAATTGGATCGCCGGATCGCTCAGCAGCGGTCCCAGCAGCGCGACGACGAATCGCGAGTCGAACTCCTGCAGGTCCGCGTCGACGAACACGACCAGGTCGGCGTCGGTTGCCGCCAGGCCGCGCCACATTGCTTCGCCTTTGCCGCGCCGGGGTGGAAGGCCGGGAAGTACGTCGCTCAGCGCGACGACCCGAGCGCCGCTGCCGGCCGCGACCGCGGCGGTCGAGTCCGCCGAGCCGCTGTCGACGACGATCACCTCGTCGACGAGCCCGCTCCGGCCCATGACCAGCTCGGTGCGGATCGTGGTGACGATGTCGCCGACGGTGGCTTCCTCGTCGAGCGCGGGAAGGACGACGCTGATCCGCCGGGGGCCTTTCAGGGCGGCGACCCGGTCGATGGTCCAGTCGTCGATCGCCGACGTGTGGGTGCCGAACCAATCCTCGATCGGGTCGGCGATCGCGGGAGCGTGGCCATCGCGCACCCCATGGACCGTACACGAGGCTTCTGGGCCGATCCGGGTGGAGAATGGCCGGGTGAACCACGAGCACGACCTCATCGACACCGCGGAGATGTATCTCCGTACGGTGCTCGAACTCGAGGAGGAAGGGGTCGTCCCGCTGCGCGCGC
The DNA here is from genome assembly GCA_963770565.1 of uncultured Actinomycetota bacterium. Taxonomy (GTDB): domain Bacteria; phylum Actinomycetota; class Actinomycetes; order JAFAQI01; family JAFAQI01; genus DATAUK01. The sequence continues at coordinate 200,817 of CAVYQE010000002.1, read as the reverse complement.
GGATCGCTGAGCGGCTGGATCAGAGCGTCCCGACCGTCTCGCAGACGGTCGCGCGGATGGAGCGCGACGGCTTGCTCACCGTGACGGCAGACCGCCGGATCGACCTCACGCCGGCTGGTCGCTCGGCGGCCACCAGGGTCATGCGCAAGCACCGGCTTGCCGAGTGCCTCCTGGTCGACATCATCGGCCTGGACTGGCAGCTCGTGCACGACGAGGCATGCCGCTGGGAGCACGTGATGAGCGAGACGGTCGAGCGCCGGTTGCTGGAGATCCTCGGGCACCCGACCGAGTCGCCGTACGGCAACCCGATCCCGGGGCTGAGCGAGCTCGGCGACACCAATTCGGACGACTTCCTCGGCGGCCTGGTCGCCCTCACCGACCTGCCGCCGGCCATCACCACGGTCGTCGTACGCCGGATCGGGGAGCCGATCCAGTCCGACACCAAGCTGTTGACCCGGCTGCGGCGAGCCGGCTTCCGGCCCAACACCAGCGTCGCGGTCGGTCGGCAGAACGGTCGGGTCCTGGTCGGCCAGGGCACCCGAGCGGTCGAGCTCGACGACGCGACCGCGGCGCACGTGTTCGTGACCGCCTCGGCCTGAGTCGCCGCCACCGGCGAACATCCGTCCGCCGTCGGCAGAACCTACTGACACCATCCGTCGCGCGGGTGAGGCTGGCCGCCATGAAGCTGCTGGTGCTCGGTGGCACCCGGTTCGTCGGGCGGGCGATCGTTGCGACCGCGCTCGAGCGCGGCGCTGAGGTCACGGTCCTCAGCCGCGGCGACAGCGGCGAGCCCGACGGCGGGGTGACCTGGGTCCGTGCGGACCGGCGGGATCCGGCCGCGCTGAAGCCAGTGGCGGGCGGCGGCTGGGACGCGGTCATCGACACCTGGGACGGTGAGCCGAGCGTCGTCGCGGCCTCGGCCGACGCGCTGGCGGACACGGTCGCGTGGTACGGCTACGTCTCCAGCCGGTCGGTCTACCGCTGGCCGCCCGCCCCCGGCAGCGACGAGTCCGCCCCGCTGGTCGACCCGGACCCGGACGGCGGCTATCCGGCCCACAAGCGCGGCAGCGAGATCGCCGTCCTGGAGCGGTTCGACGGCCGCTCGCTATTGGCGCGGGCCGGGTTGATCCTGGGCCCGCACGAGGACGCCGGGCGGCTGACCTGGTGGCTGCAACGGGCGGCCGCCGGTGGCTCGCTCGTGGTGCCCGAGCCGCCTGAGCGGATCTGGCAGGTGCTCGACGCGCGCGACCTGGCCGAGTTCATGCTTAGCGCGGCGTCGCAGCAGACTTCGGGGGCCTTCAACGTCGTCAGCCCGCGCTCGGAGGGCATCACGACCCGGCGGGTGGTCGAGGCGTGTGTCGAGGTCACGGGCAGCCACGCCGACCTGGTCTGGGTCGGCGAGGCGGTGCTCAGGCGGGCCGCGGTACGCGAGTGGGACGACCTCCCGGGCTGGATCCCCGAGGACAGCGAGGCCGCGGGCATGCACGACTGCGACGTGTCGGCCGCGGTCGCGCAAGGCCTGACCTGCCGTCCGATCGAGACGACGGTCGCCGACACCTGGGAGTGGATGCAGACGTTGCCGCCCAAGGCCCGGCGGCCGTTGCGGGCCGGTCTGCCGAGTCGCGGCCTGACCGCCGAGCAGGAGCAGGCGATCTGGTGGCTGCTTACCGACCGGCGGGTGCAAGGCTTCGGGGCATGACTCGACAGATCGGAATCGTGCTCTTCGACGGAGTGGAGGAGCTCGACGCGGTCGGCCCGTGGGAAGTGCTCGCGGCCTGGACCACGTTCTTCCCCGACGACGGCTTCGCCGTCTCATGCCTGTCGCGGACTGGCGAGCCGGTCGCGGCGGCCAAGGGACTGTCGATCGGCGCGCACCACTCGTTTGCCGACGCGCCGGGCTACGAGGTGCTGGTGCACCCGGGCGGGCAGGGCACTCGCCCGCTCATGCGCGATCCCGAACACCTGGACTGGGTCCGGCAACGGCGTACCGAAGCGGCCCTGATGACCAGTGTCTGCACCGGCTCACTCGTGTACGCCGCGGCCGGCCTGTTGGCCGGGCGGCCCGCGACGACGCACTGGGGCTCGCTCGACCTGCTGGCCGAAACCGACCCGACGATCGAGGTTCGCCCGGACGACCGGTTCGTCGACGACGGTGACGTCATCACCGCGTCCGGCGTCTCTGCCGGGATCGACATGGCGCTGCATCTGGTCCGCCGGCTCGCGAGCGTGGAGCGCGCTCGCGAAGTGCGCCGCTACATCCAGTACGACCCCGAGCCCCCGGTCTGATCGCACCGGGCCGATCGACCCGCCGCGGCTCGCACGGGTGAGGTCGGATGACCCGGTGGGCTGGGGTCGCAATCCTCTGCGCCCAAGTGCTTTGTCCGGTCGAAGGTATCGGTAGCACTACTGAGGGGGTCTCGTGAACGTTCCGGCACAATCTTCGCGAGATCGACGACACAAGGTGTTCGGCAGTCTCCGTTCCGTTGCGGCTGCCGGTGCAGTTGTCGTCGGGTTTGGCGCAGCCGCGATCGGCGCGCTCAGTGGCGTGTCCGGAGCGATCACGGGTCCGACCAGCACGGGCGGGTCCGGTGTGGTGCAACTGCGGGAAGGAGTCGGAACGACGACCTGCTTCTCGGCCGGCGCGGTGAGGCATCTGGCGCACCGCGGCGGCTGCAACTCGATCAACGATCTCGGCGGCGCGAGGAACCAGGCGCCTGGCGGCCCGGCGACCTCGACCACGGTCGACGTCATGAATGTCGGCACGCAAGACACGTCGGCTTCGTCACTCGCGATCGGCGCCTGCTCGGCAGCTGGCGCCCGCAACAACGGCGGCTACGCCGGCGCCGACATCAAGGGCTTCTGTGGCAAGGTCGACGTGACGATCACGAACGCGACGGTTGGTGCGCGGTATCGCTGCATCTTCCCGAGGTTGACCGTCGACGCGTGTCCCAAGCCCAGTCGCAAGGGGACCCTCGCCAGCCTCGCCAATCAGACCCTTGTGAACCCTGGCCTTTCGACGCTTGCGTCCGGCGCCTCTGCGACGTACGTCTTCACCGTGCGGTCCGACCGCTCCCAGACCAACGCCGACCAGGGGCTCACCGCCTCGCTGCCGCTGACCTGGACGATCTCCCAGTAGAACTTCAGGCGCCGACGGCGTGGACTCCACCGTCGACGTGCACGACCGAGCCGGTCGTTGCCGGGAACCAGTCCGACAGCAGCGCAACGCAGGCGCGAGCCGCCGGCGTGCTGTTCTCGACGTCCCAGCCGAGCGGGGCTCGTTCCTTCCAGACCTGCTCGAACCCGTCGAAGCCGGGGATCGACTTCGCGGCCATCGTCCGCAGCGGACCGGCGGCGACCAGGTTGATCCGGATCCCCTGCGGCCCGAGCTCGCGCGCGAGGTAGCGGGTGGTCGACTCCAGGCCGGCCTTCGCCACGCCCATCCAGTCGTACGCCGGCCAGGCGCGAGTGGCGTCGAAGTCCAGCCCCACCAACGATCCGCCGCCGCCCATCAGCGGCAGTGTCGCCCGCGCCAGCGAGACCAGCGAGTAGGTCGAGATGTGGATCGCGGTCGCGACGTCCTCCCACGGTGCGGTGAAGAACCCGCCGCCGAGCGCCGTCGGCGGCGCGAAGCCGATCGCGTGCAGCACACCGTCGAGGCGGTCGGTGTGCTCCCGCACCGCGTCGGCCAGGCCGTCCAGCTCGGTCTGGTCGGTGACGTCGAGCGGCACGACCGGCGCACCCTGCGGCAGCCGGTTGGCGATCCGCGCGGTGAGCGACATGCTCCGCCCGACGCCGGTGAGGATCACGGTCGCGCCTTCCTGCTGCGCGACCTCGGCAACCCGGAACGCGATGGAGGCGTTGGTCAACACTCCAGTGACGAGGATCGACTTTCCGTCCAGCAAACCCATCAGTGACCCATCCCTAATCCACCGTCGACGGGCACGACCGCACCCGTGACGTACGACGCTTCGTCGCTGACCAGGAACGCAGCGACGGCAGCAACTTCCTCGACCGAGGCGATCCGCTTCAGCGGTGTGCGCGCGACGATCTCCTCGCGCTGACCGTCGCTCAACACCGCGGTCATGCCGGTGTCGACCAGACCAGGAGTGAGCACGTTCGACGTGATCCCTCGTGGTGCGTACTCGCGCGCGAGCGAGCGCGCCAGCCCGATCAGACCTGCCTTGGAGGCCGCGTAGTTGGCCTGACCCGCCGAGCCGAGCATGCCGACCACACTGGAAACGAACAACAACCGGCCGTACCGAGCCTTCGCCATCCCGGGGATGACGGCACGCGCGGCCGCCCACGCACCACGGAGGTTGGTGTCGATCACGTCGTTCCAGTCGTGATCCGGCATCCGCATCATGAGACCGTCACGAGTGATCCCGGCGTTGGCGACGAGCACCTCGATCGCACCGTGCTCGGCCACCACCCGCTCGACCGCGTCGCGCACCGACTCCGGATCGGCGACGTCGCACTTCACGCCGAACAATCCCTCGGGCGATCCGCTCGAGTGATGCGTGACCGCGACCCGGTGCCCGGCCGCGGAGAGCTGTCGAGCGATGCCGAGGCCGATGCCGTGGTTGCCACCCGTGATCAGGACCGACCTGCTGGTGGCAGCTGTCATAGCGGGATGTTTCCGTGGCTTCCGCGTCGAGCCGGTTCCTTGGCGAGCGCAGTGCTCACCGCACTCCGGGTGATGTCCGGGTCGATGATCTCGTCGACCAGGCCGAGCTCGACCGCGCGGTTGACCCCGCCGGACTCGATCTCGTGCGCCGCGGCCAGTGCGTTCTCCAGGCTCGAGCGCTCGTGCTCGGGCGCCTCGGCGATCTGCCGCCGCTTGAGGACCCGAACCGCTGCCACCGCGCCCATGACGGCCACCTCGGCGCCCGGCCAGGCGTAGACCCTGGTGGCGTCGAGCGAGCGGGAGTTCATCGCGATGTATGCGCCGCCGTACGCCTTGCGGGTCACAACCGTCACCCGCGGCACCGACGCCTCGGCGAAGGCGTGCAGCAGTTTGGCGCCGCGTCGTACGACGCCGTCCCACTCCTGGGCGACACCGGGCAGGTAGCCCGGCACGTCGACGATCACGACCAGTGGCACACCGAACGCGTCGCACATCCGTACGAACCGGGCCGCCTTCTCCGCACTCGCGGAGTCGAGGCAGCCACCGAGTCGCATCGGGTTGTTGGCGAGCACGCCGACACTGCCGCCGCCGATCCGTCCGAGCATCGTCACGATGTTCGGTGCCCACTTGGCGTGCAGCTCGGTGCCGGGCTCGTCGAGCAGCCGGTTGACGATCGGGTGCACGTCGTACGCGCGGCGGGCCGACTCCGGCAGCAGGTCGCTGAGGGTGCGGTCGTCGACGATGGTCACCTGACGGCGGTCGACCAGCAGGCCGACCAGGTCGACGGCCGACGCCAGCGCCTCGACGTCGGTCTGGGCGATGACGTGGACGACGCCGCTGCGCCGGCCGTGCGGCTCGGGGCCACCGAGCTTGGCCATGTCGACGTCCTCGCCGGTGACGCTTCTGACGACGTCCGGACCGGTCACGAAGACCCGCCCGTTGGGCCCGAGGATGACGATGTCGGTGAGCGCCGGACCGTAGGCCGCACCGCCGGCGGCCGGGCCGAGTACGACGGAGATCTGCGGCACGTGGCCGGACGCCCGGGTCATCGCCGCGAACACCCGGCCGACCGCGTTGAGCGATGCGACGCCCTCGGCGAGCCGGGCGCCGCCGGACTGCCAGATGCCGACGATCGCGGCCTTGTGGCGCATGGCGGCCTCGTAGGCCTCGACGATCGCCTCGCAGCCCTCCGAACCCATCGCGCCGCCCTGCAGTGCGGGGTCGGTCGCGAATGCGACGGTCGGATGGCCGTGCAGGTCGCCGATCGCGGTGACGACGCCCGAGCCGGGCTCGGCGTGCATGATCAGCATCGACTCGGTGCCGAGCAGCTGCGCGAGCCGCTCGCGCGGGTCGCGGTCGACCTCACCGGTCGTGGTGGACACCTGTTGGGGGACAGCCTCGAGCAGAGACATCAGGCCTCCGTAAAGGCAAGGGCGACATCGTGACCGCCGAAGCCGAACGAGTTGGACAGTGCGGCCTTGCCGGTGGCGAGGTCGCGGGGAGTGACTCGCACCAGGTCGAGCCCGACCTCATCGTCAGGATCGTCGAGGTTGCGGATCGCCGGCACCTTGTGGTCGCGCAGGCTCAGACATGTGACCGCGGCCTCGAGTGCACCGGCCGCGCCGAGCAAGTGGCCCGAGCACGACTTGATCGCGGTGACCGGGATCGAGTCGGTCTGCGACCCGAACGCCCGCCGCATCGCGATTGCCTCCGCGATGTCGCCGGTGGGGGTCGACGTGGCGTGCGCGTTGAGATGGCCGATGTCGCTGGGCTCGAGCCCGGCGTCGGCAAGTGCGGCACTCATCGCCCGCCCGGCGCCGGCGCCGTCCGGGTCGGGAGCGGCGATGTGATGGGCGTCGCTCGCCATCCCGGCACCGGCGAGTACGGCGTACTTCTTCGCGCCGCGCGCGTCCGCATGCTCGCGGGCCTCGAGCACGAGAACCGACGCACCTTCACCGAGCACGAAGCCGTCGCGCTGCTTGTCGAACGGCCGCGACGCCGCTTGCGGATCGTCGTGGCGCGCCGACAACGCGCGCATCGCGGCGAAGGCGGCGAGCGGAAGCGCGTGGATTACGGCCTCCGAGCCACCGCAGACCACTACGTCGGCCCGGCCGGTGCGGATCATGTCGAGCCCGTAGGCGAGCGCCTCCGAACCCGACGCGCAGGCCGAGACCGGGGAGTGCGCGCCGGCCCGGGCGTTGAGCTCGAGTGCGACGGCGGCGACCGCGCCGTTCGGCATGATCATCGGCACGGTGAACGGCGAGACCCGCCGCGCACCCTTGCTGTTGAGGATGTCGTACTGCTCCAGCACGGTGATCAGCCCACCGATGCCGCTCGACACGACCGCGCCGAGCCGCTCGGGCTCGACCTCCGGCGCGCCGGCGTCGGCCCATGCCTCGCGGGCCGCGATCAGCGCGAACTGCTGATTGCGGTCGAGGCTTCGCATCCGGGCCGGAGGAAGGACGGTGGCCGGGTCGACCGCGGCCGGAGCCGCGAGCCGGACCGGGAGGTCGGCCGCCCAGTCGTCCTCGAGCAGTGTGGTGCCGGAGGCGCCGGCCAGCAGCGCCTCCCAGGTGGACGTCATGTCGCCACCCAGCGGAGTGCTCGCACCGAGCCCGGTGATCACAACTTCGCGAGTGCTCACGTCACTCTCCTGCTTCCTTGCGGGTTGGTCAGTGGCGTCGACGCCACTGGTTGGACTTCGGCCGGCCGCGATCGGTTACACCCGCGGCGCACGAGGATTGCGATTAGACCGCAACCCCGGCCTTGGCGAGGAAGTCCACGACGTCCGCAACGGTCTTGAGCTTGCTGAGCTCGGAGTCCGGGATCGAGACGTTGAACCGGTCCTCGGCCATCGTCGCGATCTCCACCATCGACAGCGAGTCGATGTCGAGGTCGTTGGTGAACGACGCAGCCGGCACGACGCGGTCGGCGGGAATACCGGTCGCTTCCTGAACGATCTCGCCGAGGGCGGTGAGGATGTCCTGGTCTGACATGTGTTTTCTCTCCTGTTGGTTGGGTCGTACGGGGGTCAGGGGATGGTGACGATCTGCCCGGCCCAGGTCAGTCCCGAGCCGAACGCGAGGGTGAGTGCGAGGTCGCCCGTGGTGACGGCGCCTTCGCGGCGCAGCCGGGCGAGGGCCAGCGGCACCGAGGCGGCCGAGGTGTTGCCGGTGTCGACGACGTCCTGGGCGATGACGGCGTTGGTGGCGCCGATCTGGCGGGCAAGCGCATTGATGATCCGCAGGTTGGCCTGGTGCGGCACGAATGCCGCGAGGTCGGTCGGCGAGACGCCGGCCGCGTCGCAGATTGCCACCATCACGTCGGCCAGCGCGGTGGTCGCCCAGCGGAAGACGGCGGGGCCATCGAGACGCAGCCGGCCGGCCTCGGTCATGTCGATCAGACCGGACGCGGTGCCGTCGCTCCCGCAGATGACCGGTCCGATGCCCGGGGTGTCGGACGGGCCGACCACCGCGGCACCGGCGCCGTCGCCGAACAGGATCGCCGACGAGCGGTCGGACCAGTCGATCCAGTTGGTGATCTTCTCCGACCCGATGACGACGGCGTACTCGGCTGATCCGAGTCGTACGGCGTCCGACGCCGCGGCCAGGCCGTAGCAGAAGCCGGCACACGCGGCGTTGAGGTCGTAGGCGCCGGCGTTCGTGGCGCCGATCGCGGTCGCGACCTGCGACGAGCCGCCCGGGATCGGCTGCAGCATCGAGCAGGTCGCCAGCACGACGAGGCCCACCTGGGCCGGATCGACGCCGGCGTCGGCGACAGCCTTGCGGGCCGCTTCGGTCGCCATCGTGACCGGCGTCTCTTCCGGCCCGGCGACGCCGCGGCGCGCGATGCCGGTGCGCTGCTGGATCCATTCGTCGTTGGTGTCGAGCGACGCGGGCAGCTCGTGGTTGGTCATCACGTGCGACGGCCGGTGCTCGCCGAGTCCGACGATCCGGCTGTGCCGGGCGGGGGCTGGATCCTTCATGCGAACACCTCCGCGCTCACTCGGGCCAGCGGCTGTCCGGCGTTGACCGGGTCGCCGTCCTGGACCAGCCACTCGACGAGGTGACCGGCGCGCTCCGCGCGGACCTCGAGGTCTTCGGTGTGCGTGGTCACGCGAACCACGACGTCGCCCGCGGCCAGCGGGCGGTCGGTCGCGTCGACCAGGCTGACCGTGCCGCGCGCGGGCGCGACCAGCAGCTGCCACGGCAGGCCGATGTCGGTGAGCTCGGCGCCGTGCTCGTCGATAAGCGCGGCCGCCGCCTCGAGGTCCTCCGGCGTACGGAGGGCGAGCGCCGTGACGTCGGGTAGCTCGCGGCGGATCAAGGCGGTGAGCGTGCCGGCCGGGGCGAGTTCGATCGTCGCGGTCACACCGATCGAACCGAGGGTCCGCATGCAGAGGTCCCACCGGACCGGCGCGCACACCTGCGCAACGAGCCGTTGGAGCATCTCCATGCCGGAGTTGACGACCGCGCCGTCGGCGTTGGAGATCACACCGGCGACCGGGTCGTTGGCGGTGACGTTCCGGGCCGCCGCGGCGATCGCTGCCCGGGCCGGTGCCATCAGGTCGGTGTGGAACGCGCCGGCGACGGCGAGCGGCCGCAGCCGGGCGCCCGCCGGCGGTGCCGCGGCCAGCCGCTCCAGCGACTCTGCCGTGCCCGCCGCGACCACCTGGCCCTTGGCGTTGTGGTTGGCGACGTACGCACCGGCGGCGTCGATCGCTGCCGTCACCTCGTCGGCGTCGCCGCCGAGGATCGCCGTCATCCCGCCGAGCGGTGCAGCGGACGCCAGCGCCATCGCACTCCCGCGGGTGGCGACCAGCGAGACCGCATCCCGCGGGGAGAGGATTCCGGCGAGCGCGCTCGCTGCGAACTCGCCGACGCTGTGGCCGGCGAAGACCGTCGCGCGGGGGAGATTCTGCAGCTGACCGGCGCTCATCAGGCTGGCCGCCACGATCAACGGCTGCGCGATCGCGGTGTCGGTGATCTCTGCGTCGGACCTCGTGGTGCCTGCGGCGATCAAGTCGATGCCGGCGGCGTCGCTGAGCTCAGCCAGCTGCTCGGAGACTCCGGTCAGCGACAGCCACGGTGAGAGGAAGCCCTCTCGCTGGGCGCCTTGTCCGGGCGCAAGGATGGCGAGCACACCCACCACCCTCGCTTGTTTCGGGTGCCTAAGTCAGGTCAGGCACGTACAGTCTTTCGGGGTGATCCTTTGTAGGTATCCTACAAACCAGGCCCACTGACTTCCAGTCTGCCAAGCGTCATTGCCACTTGGATGACGTAGCGGTCCCGACCATCGGTCAGGTCGCGCCCGCACAGTTCGGCGATCCGTCGCAAACGGTAGCGAACCGTGTTTGCGTGGACGAACAGCTCCCGGGCCGAGGACTCGATCGCGCCGCCGGAGCGGACGAACGCGTCCGCCGTGGCGAGCAGCACCGGGTCGGTCTCGAGCTGGCGGTAGATATCGGTCACCAGGGCACGAGCGGCGCGAACGTCGCCGGAGATCGCGCGCTCTGCCATCAGCTCGTCGCTGTTCACCGGGCGTGGCGCGGCCGGCCAGGCGGCGGCCGCCCGCAGCGCGCTGAACACGTCCTGCACCGTCATCGCCGCGTCGACCAGCCCGCCGACCACCGGCCCGGTCACCACCGGACCCTCGGCGAAGGCGGGGAGCAGGGCCTTAGTCAGGCGGGACAGTCGGCCGGTGGTGCCGACGATCACGACCAGCCGCGCGGTCTGCACGCCGGCGAGGATGTCGGCGCCACCGGCGCGGCCGAGGTGCCGGGCGTGCGACAGGACCCGCTCGGGGTCGCCGTCGGGCGCCCGTCCGGCGACCACGATCACCTGTTCGGGTTGGGTCCAGCCGAGCGCGGACGCGCGCGACAACAGCGAGTCACTGACATCGCCGCGTACGACGGCGTCGACCACGAGCGACTCCAACCGGGCGTCCCACGCACCGCGCTGCTCGGCCGCGCGGGCGTAGACCAACGCAGCGGCGAAGGCGATCTCGCGGGAGTAGCGCAGGGTCGCCTCGCGCAACCAGGTCTGTTGCGCCGGCGCGACCAGTTCGTCGACCGCGGCCTCGGTCACCTCGACCGCGATCCGCACCAGCTCGACCGTCTGTTCGAGGGTGACCACGCTGGTGAGGTCGCTCGGGGCGACCGCGAACACGTCGGCGGTGATCCGGGAGCCGGCACCGGGCGAGCGAAGCCAGTCTGCGAACCCTCGGATGCCGGCCTGCACGATCAGCCCGACGAGGGACCGCGGCTGGGCCTGCATCGCGGAGAACCACGGCAGGGTTTCTTCCATCAGCCCTTGCGCGCGGGTCGACAGCTGACCCGACGCCCGCTCGATCCGGCGAGCGGTCGCCGCGATCGTCGAGGCAGCCGGCTGTTCCACGCTGCCGAGGATGTCAGGTTGTCGGCTGGTCCGTCGCTACCGCAGGCGTCGCGGTCGCCACGGCCGGGCGCTGATCCTCGGACAGGTCTGCCGCCAGCGGAAGCTCGACCCGGAAGATCGCGCCGTCTCCGTCGGCGGACTCGACGCTCACCCGTCCGCCGTGCGCGGCGACGATCCCCGCGACGATCGAGAGCCCGAGGCCGGTGCCACCGCCATCGCGGCTGCGCGAGGTGTCGGCGCGGTAAAACCGCTCGAATACCCGCTGCATCTGCTCGTCGCTCAGCCCCGGTCCGGCGTCGGCGACCTCGATGACCGCCTTGGGCTCGGAGCCGTTGTCGGTCGACACGATCACCGTCACCGGCGTGCCGTCCGGGGTGTGCGTGATCGCGTTGGTCACCAGGTTGTGCATGACTTGCCGCAACCGCGGTTCGTCGCCGAGCACCACCGGCGGCGCGGTCGCGTGGACCTGCAGGTCGATGGACCGGGACGGCGCGACCACCCGGGCGTCGTGAACGACGTCGCTGGCGATCTCGAGCAGGTCGACGCGGACGTGCTCGAGCGGACGCTGCTGGTCGAGTCGCGCAAGCAGGAGCAGGTCTTCGACCAGCAGGCCCATCCGCGAGGCCTCGTCTTCGACCCGCTGCATCATCCGGCGTACCTCGGCGTCGTCGCTCGCCGCACCCATCCGGTGCAGTTCGGCGAAACCCCGGATCGATGTCAGTGGGGTTCGGAGCTCATGGCTCGCGTCGGCCACGAACTGTCGCATCCGGTCCTCCGACGCGCGGGCCTGCCGCCTCGACTCGCGCTCCTTCGCGAACGCGCCTTCGATCTGCGTCAGCATGACGTTGAGCGCGCCGGAGAGCCGGCCGACCTCGGTGCGGGGATGACCCGGCGGCACCCGCTGCGAGAGGTCGCCGGCGGCGATCGCCGCGGCAGTGGTCTCGACCTGCGCCAGCGGCCGGAGCGAGCGCTTGATGAGCAGGTAGCCGCCGCCGCCCATGAAGATCAGCGCGATCCCACCGATCAGCGCCTCGATCAGGATGAGGTGGTTGACGGTGTGGTCGAGGTCGCTGAGCGAGGTAGCGACCACCACGCCATCCGTGGTGCCGGGGATCACGTTTGCCACGGCTCGCCACTGCATCTTCCCGTCGCGTGAGGAGACCGTGAATGGCTGGCCGTTGAGCGCGGCGATGTCGCCGTAGGTGAGGATCGGCAACTTCGGTGGCGACTGCGCCGACAGTGGCGCGTCCTGCGGGCTTCCGTCCGGCGTGCCGTCGGGGGACAGCGGTACGACGTAGAACTCGCTCGGCAGCCGGGGCCCGCGCCCGCCGCCGTTGAAGCCGCCGCCGAAGCCGTCGCGGACGTCGTAACCGTTAATGATCGGTCCGCTGGCGCTCTTGAGCTGGTCGTCGACCCGGTTGAGCAGGTAAGAGTGCAGCGACGTGGTCGCGGCCACCGCGGCGAGGCTGAGACCGATCGCGGCCAGCACGAGGACCGTTGCGACGAGCTTGATCCGCAGCGGCATCCGGGCCGCCACCTCGCTGAGCCAATGCAACGGGTTCGGCATGGTTACTCGCGCGGCTGGCGCAGGACGTAGCCGACGCTTCGGATCGTGTGCAGCAGCCGGGGTTCGGTCGTATCGATCTTGCGGCGCAGATAGGAGACATAGGACTCGACGACGTTCGCGTCGCCACCGAAGTCGTAATTCCACACGTGGTCGAGGATCTGCGCCTTGCTCAGCACGCGGGTCGGGTTCTGCAGGAAGTAGCGCAGCAGCTTGAACTCGGTCGGCGACAGGGTGACCGGCTGGCCGGCCTTGAAGACCTCGTGGGTGTCGTCATTGAGCTCGATGTCGCCGAACGCCAAGGTCGCGCCGGGCGTGGTGGGTGCACTGTTGGTGAGCCGGCGCAGGACCGCACGGATCCGGGCGATGACCTCCTCGAGGCTGAACGGCTTGGTGATGTAGTCATCGCCGCCGAGGGTTAGTCCGGCCACCTTGTCGTCGGTCGCGTCCTTCGCCGTAAGGAACAGGACCGGGACCCGGTGCTCGTCCTTGCGGAGTCGGCGGACGACCTCGAAGCCGTCGAGGCCGGGCATCATCACGTCGAGCACGACCAGGTCCGGCCGGTAGGTGGCCGCGACCCGCAGGGCATCGTTGCCGTTCGTGGCGGTCGCGACATCGAAGCCGGCGAACCGCAGGCTGGCCGAGAGCAGCTCGAGGATGTTCGGCTCGTCGTCGACCACGAGGAGCCGCGCTTCCTTGGTCGCGGTCGGTGCGGTCGCTGCGGATGTCTCCGTACTCATGGTGTCCTCATCCGTCGCCGGAACTGCTGGTGCCTCCATCCTCGCCAGTGGCACTGAAGCCATTCTGGCCGTTGACTGTGAGAATCCTGTGAGCCGAGCGCATCAATTCTCCGCGTGCGCGACCGCGGTGCGGAAGACCCAGCGCTTGAGCAGGACGAAGCGCAGCGCGGTCGCGGCGAGGTTGGCGATCACCAGGGCGGTCAGCTCCGCCCATCTGGCCGGGTGCGGATCCACCAGATGCAGCGCGGCAAGGGACGCCGAGGTGAGCGCGAGGGCCAGCCCGAAGACGCCGAGGCCCTGCACCTGGTGCCGCAGCATTCCTGCTCGATGGGTCAGGCCGAACGTGATCCGCCGGTTGGCCGCGGTGTTCGCCACCGCGGTCACGCCCAGGGCGATTGCATTCGCGCTGAACGCACCGATGTGCGCCCGGAGTACGGCGTACAGCCCGAGGTAGGCGATCGTGCTGAGCACGCCGATCGCCCCGAACTGGCCGACCTGGCGGGTCAGCCGCCCGCCGCGCATCAGCCGCGCGACTCCGCGCAGGTCCGCCCGCGCGGTCGAGACGATGTCGACGGTCGAGTGCGGGTCGTCGACCCAGTCGACCGGCACCTCGTGGATCCGCAGGCCGGCGCGCTCGGACAGCACGAGCAACTCGGTGTCGAAGAACCACCCCTGGTCCTTCACCTCCGGCAGGATGACCGCGGCCCGATCGCTGCGGATCGCCTTGAAACCGCATTGCGCGTCGCTGAAGCCGGCGCCCAGCGCGGTCCGCAGGATCGCGTTGTAGCACCGGGAGATCAGCTCGCGCTTCGGTCCCCGGATGACTCGTGCGCTGCGGGCGAGCCGGGTGCCGATCGCGACATCGCTGTGACCGGACACCAGCGGCGCGACCAGGGGCAGGAGCGCGGCCAGGTCGGTGGACAGGTCGACGTCCATATACGCGAGTACGGCGGCATCGCTGGTCTGCCACGCGGTGCGAAGCGCCCGGCCGCGGCCTTTCGGCACCAGTTGCACCAGCCGGATTCCCGGAAGGTCCGCGGCGAGCTCGCCAGCGATCGCCCAGGTCGAATCGGTGCTTCCGCTGTCGGCGATCGTGATCCGCCAGTCGAGCGGGAAGGAGTCGATGAGGTACGCGTGCAGCCGGCGGATGCTGCGCTCGAGTGCGGCCTGCTCGTTGTGCACCGGCACCACGACGTCGAGCACCGGCGTGGTCGTCGCGGTCCGCGCCGACCAGCCGCTCGGTCGTTGCAGCTCCAGCGCGGTCATCACCACTCCTCGTCGTCATCGCCGCGTCAGCGGCGATGACTCAACGGTGGTGGTGATCGATGGGAACGGGCTGCGTCCTGGCTGTCAGGGGCCTACGAAGGTTTTCACGGCGCGGTCAGGGTGCGGGCGCGACGTTCTGGGTGAAGCCGCCCTTGGTGCCGCCGGAGCCGAGCCGAGTGACAACGAACCCGCCGCCCGGCCCGAACCCGCCGCCGCCGAAGCGACCGGTGAGCGTGGAGCTGCTGCTCGGCACCGAAGCGTTGAGGTCGGCCAGGATGACCCGCTGTCCCTCGGACAGGCCCGACGTGACTTCGGTCAGCGCTGGACCGACTGCACCGACGGTGACGGTGTGCCGGATCGACTTTCCGTTGCGGAGCAGATCGACGTACGCCGTTGCACCCTGGTAGTGCACGGCCGAGGTCGGGACGGCCAGCACGTTCGACGCGGTTGCGAGCGTGATCGACACCGCCGCGTCGGCGCCGGCGACGATCGTGTCCGACGGGTCGGCGACGTCGACCGTTACCGGATAGCTGATCGAACCGGAGTCCGACTCAGTTCCGGACCCGCCGATGGCAACGACCCGGCCACTCACGGAACGGCTCGTGCCGTCGGGAATGATTCGCGCGGTCTGGCCGACCTTCATCCGGCGCACCTGGGTGTCGCTGACGTAGATCGTCGCCTTGTCCTGGTGTGAGCCGATGATCTCGAAGGCAGGGCTGGTCGCGCTGGAACTGCCGGACACGCTGTCGCCCTTGCCGATGGTCACGGCCGCAACTGTTCCGCTGATCGTCGCATGCAACGTTGCTTGGCCGAGGTCGGACCTGGCGGTCGCGACCTGGGCACGCTCGGTGTCGATGTTCGCTTGGTCGGAAGCGAGCTCGGCCGCCGTCACGGTCGTCGTGGAGCCGCCGCCCAACGTTGACCGCCCGCCATTGCCACTACCGGTGGTTGTCGAGCCAGAGTTTCCCTGGGTTTTCAACGACTTCTCGGCAGTCGACAGGTCCGCGCTGAGCACTTGCTCGGCCTGGTTGACGGAGGTCTCGTCAGCGCTGACGACCTGCTGGTCGTGCAGGAGCGCCTGGGCGGCAGCGGTGCACGAGAGTGTGACGGAGGTTGAGGAGGTGGCGCCGCCGGCGGTGCCGGGCGAGGATCCGGTTTCGCTGGCACAGGCGGTGCTCTCGGTCTTGAGCGCGATCTTCGCGTTCGCAAGGTCGCGGTCGACGGCGCGCTGTGCGCGTACGACTGCCCGTTGGTCCGAACGCAACGTTGCTGCGGTCACCACTCCATGCCCACCGCCGGCTCCTGGCCCGGTCGGGCTGCCGCCGGAGCCGCCGGGTGACCCGGACGGCTGAGGCTGCGGGCTCACCGTCACGGTTGCTGCGCGGTAGCTGACGTCCGACGCGGCGGCGGTCACGGTTGAGGTGGTTGACGCGGCGGCGGCTGACGCTTCGCCGGACTCGTCCTGCTGCAGCCGTTCGCGGGCGCTGCTCAGTCCCGCCTTTGCCGTGCGGAGGGCGGCCTGCAAGGTCGCGCGGTGCAGGAGTGCAACGGTGGCTCCGGCCGCGACGTGGTCCCCGACCTTCACGTCGACCTTTGCGACCTTGCCGGACACCTGGAAGTCGTCGTTGGCGTACCGCATGGGACTGAGCTCGCCGGTCGTGGTCAGCGTCTGGTCAACCGTGCCGTGGGTGACGGTCGCGGTCCGGTACGACGGCCCAGTCGGCCGGGTCAGCGCCCACGCCGAGGAGGCCGCCCCTGCGGCGACGACAACCACGACGCCGACCACCACAAGCCGGCGCGCGCCTCTGACTCGGGGTTCAGGCATTCGCCACCCCGGGCGAACTGTTCGGCGACGGCCGTGCGCCGAAACCGAACCCGCGGCCCCCAGGGCCAAACGCTGGGGTCGCGCATTTCCCGTTGGCTGGCGACGACAGGGTGATCGTCTGCGCGTTGATTCGCCCGGTGCTGGTCTTGCTACCGATGGCGTTGACACAGATGCCTGAGGTGACATCGCTGGCCGATGCTTGCGCGGTCGACGAATACGTGGTCTGGGCCGTGGTCTTGACGGTGACACGGCTACCGTTGCCGACCGGCGACGTCACGACGATCGTCGACCCTGAGATCGATGTCACCGTCCCGAACGCGCCCCCGAAGCCGCGCCCGCTCCCGAAGCCGCCGCCGAAGCCGGGCGAGCCGCTCGGTCGTGGCGTTGCGAAGTTGCTGAACGGCGGCGGCGAGCCATTGCCCCCGCCGGGCAGGCCGCCACCACTACCGCCGGGGAAGCCGCCGAAGCCTGATCCGCCCGTGCATCCGTTGGTGCTCGTGACCGAGACGCTGGCTGCGGTGACCGTCTGCGTGGGTGCATTCGTCGACGTCGAACCGCGGGTGCCGGTCACGCTGACGCAGTCACCTTTCGCCAGGGCCGACAGCGAGATGGCGCTGATCTTCGAGAAGCGCGTCTGGGATGCCCAGGCGATGGACGAGTTCGTGCCGTCGTTCTCCTTGATCGACGCGGTCGCCCCCGAGATCGCCTCGACCATCCCGCTAACGGTACCGAGGTCGGCGAAGATGTTCGCTCGGTTCGGAGCGCCCGATGTCCTTGGCGCCGGTGTGCCTACGCTGCTGCTGGTGGGCTTCGACCCGCCACCGCATGCGGTCATGATCAGCGCGAGCGAGGCCAGACCAAGCGTTGCGCCCAGTACGGCGGGTCGGGAGCGGGTTGCGGTCGCCATCATCGGATCCGTCCTGTCCGTCATGTCACTCGCTTCGCAATGCGTCGATCGGTGCAAGTCGCGCCGCGCGGCTCGCGGGATAGACGCCGAAGGCGATCCCGATTGCTACCGCCACCACGATCGCGCCGCCGGCGGCGGCGGTGGACACCGAGATCGGGTCTGAGATGAAGTGGGGCAGCACGACGGCGCCGACCGTGCCCAACACCACGCCGAGGATCCCCCCTGACAGACCTAGCACCGATGCTTCGACGAGGAACTGCCGCCGGATCGCCTTGGGCGTCGCGCCGAGCGCCTTGCGCAGGCCGATCTCGCGGGTTCGCTCCGTCACCGAGACAAGCATGATGTTCATCACACCGATTCCACCCACCAGCAACGAGATGGCAGCGATACCGCCGAGCAGCACGGTCAGTGTCTTGTCGACGCTGGTCGCCGTGGACAGTAGTGATTGCTGCGAAGCGATCGAGAAGTCGGCGTCGGTCGTATTCGTGATGCCGTGCAGCGCGAGTAGCTCCTGGTCGGCCTCTTGGTAGGCGGCCGAGATCGTGTGACTGCTGCTCGCCTCGAGGTAGATGTCCGACACCGAGGTCCGCGATGTTCCACCGATGACTCTCGTGGTGGCCGTCGACAGCGGGATGATCGCCTGGTCGTCCTGGTCGCCGGTTGACGAGGACCCGGATCCGACCGAGTTGAGCAGCCCGACCACCTGGAACGGGATTCCGCTCATCGTCACCGTCTGCCCGACCGGATCGCGCGCGCCGAAGAGCTCCGACGAGGTCTCCGAACCGAGCACCACCACCGCAGCGTCGGTCGACTCGTCGTTCGCGGTGAGGAACCGCCCGGACGTCACAGAGCGGGCGCGCACGTCCAGCCATGACGGAGTGGCGCCGACGACGCTGGTCGTCCAGTTGGTCGACCCGGCCGTGAGCTCCTCCTCGGTCGACGTGGTCGGCGCTACCGAGGCGATGTCCGGGCTGCTCGCCTTCGCGTCGAGTGCGGTCGCGTCAGCGGTCGTCAACGTCGAAGCGGATCCGAATCCGCCCCGTACGCCGGAACTGCTGGTCGAGCTGCCCGGAGTCACGACGAGCAGGTTGCTGCCGAGTGCGTTGATCTGGTCGCGGACCTGCTTCTGTGCGCCCTCGCCGAGGCCGACCGTGAGCATCACCGCGGCGATCCCGATCAGGATCCCCAGCATCGTGAGCAACGAGCGGAGTCGGTGCGAGCGAACGGCAGCGAGGCTGGTGCGCGCGGTCTCCAGCCAGTTCATCGCTGCGCCCCGATCGGTTGGGGCCTCTCGGGCTCGAGCTCTCCGTCGAGGATATGCACCACCCGCTGGGCTCGATCGGCGATGTCCGCCTCGTGCGTGATGAGCACGACGGTCCGCCCGGCCTGGTGCAGGTCGGCGAGCAGGGCGAGCACCTCTGCGGACGAGGCCGAATCGAGATTGCCGGTCGGCTCGTCGGCGAGAATCACCGCCGGGTCCGTGACGAGGGCACGCGCCAGGGCGACCCGCTGCTGCTGACCACCGGACAGCTCGCCCGGGCGATGTTCAACCCGGTCGGACAGGCCTACCCGCTCGAGCGCTTCCATCGCCCGCTCGCGGCGAGTGTGCGCCGGCACGCCTGCGTAGGTGAGCGGCAGCTCGACGTTGCGCCATGCGGTGAGAGAGGCGAGCAGGTTGAACTGCTGGAAGACGAAGCCGATGCGTCGGTTGCGGATCTCGGCCAGGTCCTCTTCGTTCATTGTTGCCACCTGCTCGCCGGCAAGCAGGTACTCACCCGAGGTCGGTACGTCGAGGCAGCCGAGGATGTGCATCAGGGTCGACTTGCCGGATCCGGACGGACCCATGATCGCCATGTAGTCACCGGCGTAAACCGACAGTGTGACGCCGCGCAGAGCCTCGACCTCGATCGAGCCCGTGCGGTAGGTCTTCCTCACATCCGTGAGCTCGAGAGTAGGGGCGCTCTCCTCGCTCGCAGTGCTCATGGTGCGGACGATCCGCCGCCGCCGAAGCCGCCGGTGGGGAATCCGCCGCCGCCCCCGTTGCCGAAGGTGCCGCCGCCTGGGAACCCGCCGCCCGGGAAGTTCCCGCCTCCGCCGTTGCCGCCGCGGTTGGTGATCACCCGGCCGAAGGTCGGAATCGAGAGGACGACCTTGTCGCCTGCCTTGAGCCCGGACAGGACCTGGGTCTCGGCGCCGAAGCTCTGCCCGACCGTGATGGTTCGTTTCGACGTACCGGCCCCCTCGCTGACCTGAACGGTCGCGGTGGATCCGTTGTAGGTGATGGCGAGGGTCGGGATCTCGAGTGCCTTGAACGCCTTCTTCGTCGTGATCGACAGGGTTGCGCTGGCGCCTGCGTAGACACCGCTCGGCTGGCCGGAGACCTTCACGACGACCGGGAAGTTGACCACGCCGGAACTGCTGGACGGCACGCTGCTCACCGACGAGACGACGCCGCTCACCGGGGTGTTCGCCCCGTCGGGGGTGATCTGGACGGCCTGCCCCTTCTTCACGCTGCTGATCTCGGTGTCATCGACGCTGGCGTTCACCACGAAGGACGTCGACGACTGGACGTCGACCTGGCTGCTGGAGTCCGAGGAGGCGCTGGCCGCGTTGGCACCGCCGACCGCGGAGCCTCCCGATACTTGCTGTCCAACCGTGAGGTTCACCGCGGTGACCGTGCCGGCGATGGTTGAGCGCAGCGTCGCATCGGCCAGCGCCTGCTTGGCGCTGCGCAGCGAGCTGCGCGCCGCGCGGAGCGCAGCCTGGTCGGAGGTCTGCTGCACGGAGCTCGCCGAGCCGTCATTGGCGACCTGGTCCGCGGCTGACGCGACCGTTGCCTTCGCTGCGTCTTTGGCCGCTACGAGCGCGATCTTGGTGATGCTTGCGAGTCGTTGCCCCTTCTTGACCGTCGCGCCCGCCTTCACCCACACCTTCGTCACCCGGCCGGTGGCCGCGAAATCGAGGCTTGCCTCGTGTGCCGGCTCGATCGTTCCGGACGCCGAGACCGTCGACCTGATCGTGTTGACCTGCGCTGCGACCAACTGGGTCGATGAGGTACTAGAGCCGGACCGGCTCATCGCCCAAGCCGTGACACCGCCGCCGGCCACCACGAGGACAACGAGGCCCACGACGACCGGCCAGCGGCGCAGGGTGTGGGTCAGCCGTGACACGAGCGGATCATTCCCTTCGCGCGGAGGATGCGGCGCACGCCGGAACGTCCGGCACCTGGGGATCAGCGTGATGACTCGCCCTGAGCAAGATGTGAGGAGAACCTGAAGATTTGCTGTCAGCTGATCGAGCCGTGATGCCCGTGGGCGAGGGTCAGGAACTCAGCTCGGCTCCGCGCGTCGTCGCGCAGATGACCGAGCAGCGTCGACGTCACCGTCGTCGCGCCGCGCGCGCCCACGCCGCGCGTGGTCATGCAGGTGTGCTCGGCTTCGAGCACGATCCCGACGCCCTTGGGCGCCAGGTTGTCGTTGAGCCAGTGCGCGATCTGGATCGTCATCCGCTCCTGCACCTGCGGCCGTCGCGCGAACAGCTCCACCACCCGGGCCAGCTTGGACAGGCCGAGGATCCGCTCGTCCGGCAGGTACGCGACCACAGCCGTGCCGATGAACGGCAGCAGGTGGTGCTCGCACACCGAGGTGAACGGGATGTCGCGCGCGATGACGAGTTCGTCGTACCCCTCGTCGTTGGGGAAGGTCGTCAGCGAGAACTCCCGCGGAGTCAGCAACTCCGCGTACGCCCGGGCGATCCGCCGCGGCGTGCCGGCGAGCGGGCCCTGGCTGCGGTCGATGCCGAGCGCGTCGAGGAGCGCGCCCGCGGCCACCTCGGCTGCTTCGAGGTCGATATCTCCCGTCGTCATCGCGGGCATCGCTCCTGACTCATG
Organism: uncultured Actinomycetota bacterium; assembly: GCA_963770565.1. GTDB lineage: Bacteria > Actinomycetota > Actinomycetes > JAFAQI01 > JAFAQI01 > DATAUK01. The sequence continues at coordinate 179,607 of CAVYQE010000002.1, read as the reverse complement.
CTCGGTCGACCGGCGTGTAGGTGCCCCAGATCTCGCGCAGCGCATGACAGACCTCGCCGACCGTGGCCCGGGCCGCGAGCGCCGACTTCATCGGGGGCAGCACGTTGTCGTTTCCTTCCGCGGCCCGGCGAAGCTCGTCGAGACCGCGCTTGACCTCGTCGGACGAGCGCTCGGCCCGCAGGGTGGCGAGCCGCTCGGCCTGCGCGGCCTCGATCGTCGGGTCGACCCGCAGCGGCTCGTAGTGCTCCTCGGCGTCAAGGGCGTAGCGGTTCACCCCCACGATCACCCGCTCACCCGAGTCGATCTCTTGCGCCGTCCGGTACGCCGCGAGCTCGATCTGGCCCTTCTGGAAGGCCTGCTCGATCGCGGCGACCGCGCCGCCCATGTCCTCGACCGTCGCCATCAGCTCCAACGCGGCGGCTTCGACCTCGTCGGTCAGCGACTCTACGGCGTACGAGCCGGCGAACGGGTCGACCGTCGCGGTCAGGTCGGTCTCGTGGGCCAGCACCTGCTGGGTCCGGACCGCGAGCCGGGCCGCCTTCTCGGTCGGCAGGGCGATCGCCTCGTCGAAGGAGTTGGTATGCAACGACTGCGTGCCGCCGAACAACGCACCGAGCGCCTGGACCGTGACTCGGATCAGGTTGACCTCTGGTTGCTGCGCGGTCAGCTGTACACCGGCGGTCTGGGTGTGGAAGCGCAGCATCAGCGAGCGCGGGTCTTTCGCGCCGAACTCGTCGCGCATCACCCGAGCCCAGATCCGGCGGGCGGCGCGGAATTTCGCCACCTCCTCGAGCAACGTGGTCCGGGCGACGAAGAAGAACGCGAGCCGCGGTGCGAACTCGTCGACGTCCTGGCCGGAGGCGATCGCGGCCCGGACGTACTCGATTCCGTCAGTGAGAGTGAACGCGATCTCCTGCGCGGGCGTCGCGCCGGCCTCGGCCATGTGGTAGCCCGAGATCGAGATCGTGTTCCACTTCGGCACGGTGGCGCGGCAGTAGCGAAAGGTATCGGTGACCAGCCGCAACGACGGCTTCGGCGGGAAGATGTAGGTGCCGCGGGCGATGTACTCCTTGAGGATGTCGTTCTGGATGGTGCCGGTCAGCGCGGCCGGCGCCACGCCCTGCTCCTCGCCCACGAGCTGATAGAGCAAGAGCAGCAACGCGGCGGGGGCGTTGATCGTCATCGAGGTCGAGACCTGGTCGAGCGGGATGCCCTCGAACAGCGTTCGCATGTCGTCGATCGAGTCGATCGCGACGCCTACCTTGCCCACCTCGCCGTGCGCGACTGTGTCGTCGGAGTCGTACCCCATCTGCGTCGGCAGGTCGAAGGCGACCGAGAGTCCGGTCGAGCCGGCCGCCACGAGTTGGTGGTAGCGGCGGTTGGACTCACGCGCGTTGCCGAACCCGGCGTACTGGCGGATCGTCCACGGCCGGCCGGTGTACATCGAGGGATGGACCCCGCGGGTGTAGGGAAACTCACCCGGCGATCCGAGCTGCTCGGCCGGGTCCCAGCCCGCCAGGCTTTCGGCCGAGTAGGTCGCCTCGATCGGGAATCCCGATTCGCTCTGCACTGCCGCACGGTAGACCAGCGCTCACGACGGGTGGGATGCCGGTGGCCGTTATGAGGCGGTTTCGGCGTCGTCGACGTCGATGCGCACAGCCGGTTTCACCGCCTTGCGCTTGCGGGCCGGCTTGGGATCGGCAAGGCCGGGCACCCATCGGCGCAGCTCAGCGCCGTACGGAATGTCGGCGTCGAGCTGGCAGAGCACGCCGGTGATGCCGGCGCTCACCCGATGCAACAGCAGGTACGACGGCGGCAGGTTGAGCTGGCGGCCGAGCGCGTTGGCCGGCGACCGTGGGTCGGCGACCCGCGCCGCCTCGCGGCGCAGCCAGGGCCGGGTGAAGTGGAACGTGTCCGCGCGCACCGGTTCGAGCATCGGCGTCACGTAGTCGAGCACCGCCTGCGCGTCGACCTCCAGGCTCTCCGGGATGAAGCCCTCGGCCCGCAGGCCGATCAGGACGTCCTCAGCCCGGCCTTCGAGGGCGAGCCGGCCGAGCGGTCCGATCTTGGTCGGCAGGCCGTCCGGCAGCCGGTTGACCGCGCCGTAGTCGAGCACCGCGAGCCGGTTGTCGGCAGTGAGCAGGAAGTTGCCGGGGTGCGGGTCGGCGTGCAGGAGGCCGCAGCGCTCCGGGCCCGACATCAGGAACCGTACGAACAGCAGCCCGGCTCGGTTGCGCTGCGGCCGGCTGCCGTCGCGGATGATCACCGAGAGCTGGGTCCCGTCGATCCACTCGGTCACCAGGACGTTGCCGGAGTGCTCGATGACCGCGGGGACGACCATCTCCGGGTCGTCGACGTATGCGGCGTGGAAGGTGGCCTGGGACTGCGCCTCGATCGCGTAGTCGAGCTCCTCCGCGACCCGCTCCTTGAGCTCCTTGATCAGCGGCTTCACGTCGAGCCCGGGATTGATGATGGTGAACAGCCGGGCGAATCGGGCCAGCTGGTTCAGGTCGGAGAGCAGCGCCGGGCCGGCACCCGGGTATTGCACCTTGACCGCGACCTCACGGCCGTCGTGCCAGACCGCCCGGTGGACCTGCCCGATCGACGCGGCCGCGGCCGGCTTGTCGTCCCACGCGCGGAACCGCTCGCGCCAGTCCTCCCCGAGCTCCTTCGTCATCACCTTGCCGACCGTCGATGCCGGCATCGGCGGGGCGGCATCCTGCAACCTGGTCAGTGCGGCTCGGTACGGCGCGGCCAGGTCCTCGGGCAGGGCCGCCTCGAAGACCGACAGCGCCTGGCCGAACTTCATCGCGCCACCCTTGAGCTCCCCGAGCACGCGGAAGAGCTGCTCGGCGGTGCGTTGCTGGACCTCGGAGGCGACGATCTCGGCCGGTCGCCCGCCGATACGCTTGCCGATGCCGACCGCGGTGCGGCCGGCTACCCCGATCGGGAGGCCCGCGAGCTTCACCCCTCGCGAGATCGCCCACTTCGGGATGTCGGTCACCCTTCTATTCTCGGTTACCGACGCCGCAGGGTTCGTCGGGGCGCACGGCAGAGGGAGATTCGATGGCCGATTACGAGTTGACTTATCCGGGCGGCGACGTCCCGCTCGAAGCCGTCGACGGCACCGAGCCGCCGTACGGGATGAGCATCGGCAAGCTGCTGTCGACGACCGGGCGGGTCACCTTCGACCCCGGGTACGGCAACACCGCGGCGAGCACGTCGGCGATCACCTTCATCGACGGCGACGCGGGGATCCTGCGCTACCGCGGCTACCCGATCGAGCAGCTCGCGCAGTCCTCGACCTTCCTGGAGACCTCGTTCCTGCTGATCTACGGCGAGCTGCCGACCGAGGCCGAGCTCGGCGCGTTCAGCGCGCGGGTCCGCTACCACACCCTGATCGACGAGGACTTCCGGAACTTCTTCTCCGGCTTCCGCCGCGACGCGCACCCGATGGCGGTGCTGGCGGCCGCGGTCAGCGCCCTGTCGACCTTCTACCAGGACTCGCTCGACCCGTTCGACCCCGCCCATGTCGAGCTCTCGACCGACCGGCTGCTCGCGAAGATTGCCACGATTGCGGCGTACGCACACAAGAAGGCGGTCGGCCAGCCGTTCCTGTATCCCGACAACACGCTGAGCTACGTCGGCAACTTCCTGCGGCTGACCTTCGGGGTGCCGGCCGAGGAGTATGAGGTCGACCCGGTGATCGAGCGGGTGCTCGACATGTTGTTCATCCTGCACGCCGACCACGAGCAGAACTGCTCGACGTCGACAGTGCGGATGGTCGGCTCCTCCCACGCGGACCTTTTCACCTCGATCGCGGCCGGCGTGGGTGCCCTGTCCGGCCCGCTGCACGGCGGGGCGAACGTCGCCGTGCTCGAGATGCTCAAGGGGATCCAGGCCGACGGCGGCGACGTGAAGGCGTTCGTGGCCCGGGTGAAGGACAAGGAGCCGGGCGTGAAGCTGATGGGCTTCGGGCACCGGGTCTACAAGAACTACGACCCGCGCGCGGCGATCGTGAAGCAGGCCACCGGCGACGTGCTGCAGCGGCTCGGCAAGGTCGACCCGCTGCTCGACCTCGCGATCGAGCTGGAGCAGATCGCGCTGGCCGACGACTACTTCATCGAGCGCAAGCTCTACCCGAACGTCGATTTCTACAGCGGCGTGATCTACAAGGCGATGGGCTTCCCGACCCCGATGTTCACCGTGCTGTTCGCGATCGGCCGGCTGCCCGGCTGGATCGCGCACTGGCGCGAGATGATGCTCGATCCCGACTCGCGGATCGGCCGGCCGCGCCAGGTCTATACCGGTCCGACCGTCCGCGACTACCAGCCGATGGCGCAGCGCGGCTGAGCCGATCTGCCGGCTCGCTCAGGCGTCGATCGCCCCGCAGCCGCAGCCGGGATGAGCCACGATCGTCCGCCGCCGCAGCCGAAGGTCGCTGAGCGAGAGCTCGAGTACGCCGCCCACGCTCGGCGGCGGCTGCGCCCCGCGCCGATCCAGCCAGGCCAGCACGTGCAGCGCGACGATCGACGCGGCCGCGCTCGCGAGGGCGATGTCGCAAGGCTCGGTCTCGGGCCGCGCTCCGACCAGCTGGGCGGCAAGGGCCGGCCACACCGGGTCGCGGTCGCCGCGCAGCAGCTCGACGCAGCGTAGGCACGGAGTCCGGCCCGGCACCACCAGCGGCCCGATGATCGCGGTGGTCTCGCGGATCGTCACCGGGAGGTGGGTCCGGTTGCGGACCTGCCGGAGCCATTCCGGCGGCACCATGCAGCCGGTCGGCGCGAGGACGACGATCGCGGGTGCCTCGCTGCGGGCGCTGTGGCGGGTGCGCCTGCGCGCGTCGCCGCCGAGTGCGGCGTGGACCGCGTCGGCCCGGCTGGCCTGGTGCGGGCCGGGACCGCGTACCCCGCCGGGCGCGAAGTCGGCCGGCTGTTGCGGACCCTGGTCACCGAGGATGAGCTGACCGACTCCAGCGGCCGCCAGCAGCAGGGCGAGCGAGGCCCCGACCCGACCGGCACCGAGGACCTCGACCACCGCGCGCGTGCGCGCCCGCATCACCCGCTGCGCGGCGCCCGGCTCGGGGTGCGCCAGCGACAGCGAGAGCAGGTCGGGGTGGTGGCGCGGATCGCCGGGGTCGGTGCCGGCCCGCGGTTCGTCGGTCGCGCTCGCGTCGTCCAACGCGGCCGCGTCCTCGAGCGCCGCGAGCAGCTCGCGGACCCGCTCGATCCGGTGGCCGCGGTGGGTGGCCTCGTCGAGCAGCTCCGCAGTGCCCCGCGTGCCGTCGAGGAGCTCGAGCAGGCCGGCATCGCCGACGTCGATGCCGCCGAGAGCCACGGCGTACCTCGGGTCGATGCCGAGCTGCAGCGTGGCCGGGTCGCGCCACAGCCGGCGCAAGGCCGGTTTGAGCTGCGGTCGCACGGCGGGCCCTCCTGGTCGACGCAGGTCGACCGGTAGGTGCGACCTCGAGCCAGCCAAGCAGGATCAGTGTGGTCGCTGCCGGTCCCGTCCACAGACGCACCGAAGCCGCGGAGCGGAGGGTTCCACTTCGCGGCTTCGGTAAAGCTGTTGGTGCGGTGGTGCTAGGCCTTGCCCAGGATCCGGTTGACCTTGGTGCCGCACACGGGGCACGGTCCCTGTGCCATCCGGCGGCCGGACTCGCTGGTCCGGACCTCGCCCTGGTAGGTGCGCTTCTCCTTGCACTTCACGCAGTAGCCCTCATAGGTGTCGGCCATCTGGTCCTCCTCGATCGATCGCCGCCGGCCGGGAGCCGGCCGAACCTTCAACGAGCGTACCGGCCCCACGCTCATAATCCCGGTATCCGAGCGTGGCGTCGTGGCGGGCTACCCTCCGGTTTACCCCGATCCGGCTGTGGAGGAACGATGAGCGACGCCCCTTTGCGAGTCGAGCGTCGCGACGACGGTGTCGTCGTCCTGACCCTCGCGTTGCCCGAGCGGCGCAACGCGATGACCGCTGAGCTGACCCAAGCGTGGACCGAAGCGGTCGGCTCGCTGCGGACCGATCGCAGCGTGCGGGCGGTGGTCGTGACGGGTGAGGGGAGCGCGTTCTGTTCGGGTGGCGATCTGTCGTGGATCGGCGAATCACCCGATCTGACCGTTGACACCATTCGTGACCGGATGCTCCCGTTTTATCGGTCTTGGCTATCGATTCGCGCGCTCGAAGTGCCCACCATCGCGGCGATCAACGGCCATGCGGTCGGCGCCGGTCTGTGCCTTGCGTTGGCCTGCGACCTGCGCTACGCGGCGAGCGGGGCGATGCTTTCCGCGCCGTTCACCGCACTCGGCATGCACGCCGGGATGGCCGCCACCTGGCTGCTGCCGGAGGTGGTCGGGCTGCCGGTTGCGCGCGAGCTGTTGTTCACCGGGCGCCGGGTCGACGCGGCCGAGGCGCTGCGGATCGGGCTGGTCAACGGGGTCTTCGAAACCGACGAAATTCTTTCTGGCGCGCTCGGCGTGGCGGAACAGATCGCGGCCAACGGGCCGATCGCGGTGCGGCTGACGGTGGCTGCGTTGCGTAGCGGCGGGCATCGGACGCTCGAGGCGGCGCTGCAGTTCGAGGCGCTCGCCCAGCCGGTGACGTTCGCGACCGCCGACCTGGCCGAGGGCATCGCCGCGTCGAAGGAGCGCCGCCCACCGCGGTTCACCGGTCGCTAGCGGCGCGACGAAGCCCCCGGGCACCTCAGTCCGTTCATTCGCCTTCCCCTTGCGAACGTCCGAACGTTGGGGCCACGGGGGCTTCGTTGGGAAGACCGTACGGACCACCGAGGGTGTGCGTCAACGGCCGTTCCCGGCCCGCTGTGGATGACGCTGGGGGCGGGGTGGGGACAGTCCGGAGTGTTGCTGTGGACGACCGCGTGTGCGCGTTGTGGACAACCGCTGTGAGCAATGCGCCACGCCGAGGCGACCTGCGGCGACACCGTGCACCGGCTGTGTACGGCGATCAATTTGGTCGGTCCCGCGGGCTACGGTCAGCGCCGTGAGGAACATTGCCGGGTCCGATCCGGGCCAGCTTGCCATCCCGCTGAGCGCGGAGTCGCCGGCCGCGCCGGCCGTCGAGATCGTGCGCAGCACGCGCCGGCGCCGCACCGTGTCCGCCCACCGGGTGGGGGAGAAGATCGTGGTTTCGGTGCCGGCCCGGATCAGCCGGGCCGAGGAGTCGCGCTGGGTTGCGCTGCTGGTGGCGCGGGTGCTGGCAAACGAGCGCAAGGACCGGCCGAGCGACAGCGAGCTCGACGAGCGAGCGAGCGATCTGTCCCGGCGTTATCTCGGCGGCCGGGCCAGGCCGACGAGCGTTCGGTGGGTCGACAACATGAACGTCCGCTGGGGTTCGTGCACTCCGGCCGACGGCACGATCCGGCTGTCCCGCCGGTTGCTCGGCATGCCGGGCTTCGTCATCGACTACGTGCTGCTGCACGAGCTCGCGCACCTGCTGGTCCCCTCGCACGGTCCGGCGTTCTGGCGGGAGCTGGCCGGGTTCGAGCGGCTCGAGCGCGCGCAGGGCTACCTCGAAGGGGTCGACTCGGTCCCCAAGCGGTGACCGACCCTCGACCAAGACCAAGCAATGTCACATTGCCCAGCGGTTTCTGGGGGTGGTGTCACATTGCCCCCACGAAGTGCGGGGCAATGTGACATTGCTTGTCAGCTGGGGTCGGCGGGAGGTTCGAGCTCGGAGAGGTCGAGCGTGGTCTCCGTGCCGTCCCGTTCGACCCACGCGGCCGGGTCGTCGAGGTCGTCGCTGCTCGGCAGCAGGTCGGGGTGCGACCACACCGCGTCGCGTTCGTCGATGCCGCGCCGGTCGCCGAGCGCCTGCCATAGCGCGGCGGCCTCGCGCAGCCGGCGGGGGCGAAGCTCGAGCCCGACCAGCGAGGCAAAGGTGCGCTCGGCCGGGCCGCCGGTCGCGCGGCGCCGGCGCATCGTCTCCTGCAGTGCGGCGAAGCTCGGCAGCGAGTTCGATCCGGCGGCCGCGGTGACGATGTCTACCCAGCCCTCGACGAGTGCGAGCGCGGTCTCGAGCCGCGCGAGCGCGGCCTGCTGAACCGGTGAGGAGGTCGGCTCGAACAACCCGTCGCCGATCGCCTGCTGAAGCGCCTCCGGGTCGCTGGGGTCGATTCCGCGCGCGAGCTCCTCGAACTTCGAGGTGTCGACCGTGATGCCCTCGGCGTATGCACGCACTGCCTCGATCAGGTGAGCCCGCAGCCACGGCACGTGCCCGAACAACCGGTGGTGAGCCGCCTCCCGCAGCGCGACGAACAGCCGGACCTCGTCGACCGGCAGGTCCAGGCCGGAGCTCAGCGTGCGGATCGACTCGGGAAGCAGCGCCGCGACCCCGGGCGGGCCGAGCGGCAGGCCGATGTCGCTCGAGCTGACCACCTCGGTCGCGAGCGTGCCGAGCGCCTGACCCACCTGACCGCCGAAGACCAGGCCACCGATCTGGCTCATCATCCCCATCAAGGGCGCCGCCATCGAGCGCATCTCCTCGGGCAGCGCCTCGCTCATCGCGCCCGAGACCCGCCCGGCCACCGGCTCGACGAGCTCGGTCCAGGTGCCTCTGGTCGCCTCGAGCCACCGTCGCCGGCTCCAGGCCTCGGTCGAGGCCACGCCGGACGGCAGCGCGGTCGCCGGGTCCAGCCACACGTCGGCGAGGCGGAGCGCCTCGGCGACCTCGGTCGTGTCGCTGCTCGTCGTACCGGTGTCGGTGCCGATCACGGCCATCGCGGCGGTACGCGCGACCTGCCAGTTCACCGGCCCGGTCTCGCCCGACATCAAGGTGCCGAGCTGCTGCAACATCGCGCCCAGATCGGGCATCCCGCCGAGCGCGGCGAGCGGGTCGTTGGACGGCTCGTCGTCGTCGCTGTTGGTGAAGCCGAACGGCGGTGGCGTGGTCACAAATCCACGTTAGCCGTCAAGATGGAGGCTGTGACGCAGCCCCGTACGGCCGTTCGCCGTCGGCGCAGCGCGCCCACGATCGCGGTGACCGGCGCGGCCGGCCCGCTCGGCGCCGGGTTGCTCGAGCGGCTGGCCGAGCACCCGGTCGCGCCGAAGGTCGTCGCGATCGACACCGCGCGTCGTCACCAGCCCGGCGTGACCTGGCGGGTCGCGGACGTCCGCGACCCGGCGCTGGCCAGCCGGTTGGAGGGCATCGACACCCTGGTGCACCTCGCCACCGATCGCACCACCGCGACCCCGACCGCGGACCGCCGCGCGGTCAACGTGCGCGGCACCGAGGTGTTGCTCGATGCCGCAGTCGCGGCGGGCGTGAAGCGCGCGGTCCTGCTCACCAGCGCGATGGTCTACGGCGCACTTGCCACCAACCCGGTTCCGCTCGACGAGGACGCCCCGATCCTGTCGGAGCCACCGGACGGGTTGGTCGGTGACTGGGTGGCCATGGAGCAGATCGCCGCCCGTCGTACGACGGAGGACTGCCCGCTCGAGCTGACCGTCGTGCGGCCGGCGTCGCTCGTCGGGCCGGCGCCGGACGCGCTGTTGCCCGGCTTGTTCGAGGCGGTGCGGTTGTTCGCGATTCGCGATGCGCACTGCCATTGGCAGTTCTGTCACGTCGACGACCTGCTCGATGCGCTGGTCGCGGCGGCGTTCGGGGAAGTGGTCGGCGCGGTCACCGTCGGTTGTGACGGTTGGCTGACCCGGGCCGAGGTCGAGTCGATCGCCGGCATGCGCTCGGTCGTCGTACCGATGGCGGTTGCCTTCGCGACCGCCGACCGGCTGCACCGGGTGGGCGCGCTCGCGGCCGCGCCCAGCGACCTGTACTACCTCCAACATCCATGGGTGGTCGGGTCCCAGCAGCTGCGCAAGACCGGCTGGGAGCCGCGCTGGTCCAACGAGGCGGCCTTGCGCGAACACCTGCAGCTGCTAGGCGACCGAGCCGGGCGCAGCCTGCTCGTCGTCGACCGCAAGGACGCCGCCCGGGCGGCGGCCGGTGCCGCGGCCGGCGCCGGTGCCACGCTCGCCGTGATCGGGTCGCTCGCCCTGGCTCGAGCGAGGGCGAGGAAGCGACGATGAGCGCAGCTACCAATGGCGCGGGTACGGTGCGGCTCGCCGAGATCCGGACCGGTCCGCTCTCGGTCGAGGAAGTGATGGGCGCGGTCACCGGCGACGATGTCGGCGGCACCGTCGTCTTCGTTGGCACCGTGCGCGACGAGGACCACGGACGGTCGGTCGACCGGCTCGACTACAGCGCCCATCCCACCGCGGCGAGCGAGCTGGAGCGGGTGGTGACCGAGGTCGCGGCAACCGCGCCCGGCGCCACGCTCGCCGCATTGCACCGGATCGGCGAGCTGCAGATCGGCGACCTCGCGGTCGTGGTGGCGGTCGGCTGCGGGCATCGCGGCGAGGCATTCGAGGTCGGCCGGGTGCTGATCGACCGGATCAAAGCGGAGGTTCCGCTGTGGAAGCGGCAGTGGTTCCGCGACGGTGAGCACGAGTGGGTGGGTGCCTGCGACTGACCGACGCCCTACACTTGCGCCCATGGGCGTGTTGGCGTGGCTAGGGGTGCCCGCAGTCGCGACCATATTGGCGATCGTGTGGGTCCATTGGTCCAACCGGACCCGGGGCCCGGTCGAGATCCAGGAGTCCCTGGCTGAGCGTGAGCGGTTCAAGGCCGCGTTCGCGCCGCCGGAGCAGCGCCGCCGCCGCGCCTCCTGAGCGCTTGATCACCCGAACGGACCAACGCACCTAAGCACCGCGCCGAAGGTCCTTAACCCGGACGGGGTGCCTGCCGACACCAACCTTGTCCGCACTTCGGCTCGCGCCTAAGGATCGTCATGGAGCATGTCGTCTTCTACCCCGCCGCCAGCGGCGTACCGGCCTTCCGGCGTGTGAGTTCGCTGGACGAGGCGGTCGCTTTCGTCGAGCACCTGCGCAACGCGGAGAACGTGACCGACTTCTCGGTGCACGAGCTCAGCCTGGTGCAGCTCTCGCTCCGCCCCTACTACCACGTTGAGGTCCCGGCGGGTACGACGGACGACGCACCGAAGGCTGAGGCATCGGCCGAGCCGGCCGAGCCGGTCGAGGCTGCTCCGGCCGCGCAGGCCGACGAGGACACCGAGCCCGAGGCCGAGGTTGCCGAGGCACCTGCCGTCGCTGACGCGGCTGAGGCGCCGATCGCGGTTGCTGCTGAGCCCGAGCCGGCCGCGCTGAGCCTGGTACCGGACGAGCCGGTTGCTGCGGACGAGCCGAGCGACGAGGTCACCCCGGTGCCGGTCGAGGCCGATGACGACCGCTCTGCCGAGTGGGTCGCCGAGGCGACCGTTGTCGAGCCACCCGCCCCCGAGGTCGAGGCGGAGTCCGCTGAGCCCGAGACCGCATCGGCCGAGGCCGAGATCCCCGCAGTTCCTGGGCTGGTCGACGAAGAGCCGGTCGTTGCCGTCGTACCACCGTTCGCCGACCCGGTCGCTGAGACCGACGCGGCGGAGGGTGACTCCGAGCCGGCTGCCGAGCGCGCGGTTGCCGAGGCACCCGCGCAGCGCACGCCGTTCGCCGACGCGCCGCCGGTCACCGCACCCGTCGCCGAGGCGCCCGCCGAGGACTCCGAGCCGGTCACCGACAGCGCCGACATCATCCCCGCGCTTGCCCCCTCCGGCCGCAGGAGCCTTGGCTTCTTCGCTCGCTAATCAGGCGTCGGTAGTCTCCATGCAATGAGTCGGCGCGCCGCAACCTTGGGCGCTGCCGTGGTCATCTTGATCCTGCTGCTCGGTGTAGCGCGCATCGTCAAGGTGCCGTACGTCATCCTGCTGCCGGGTCCGGTGACCGACACGCTGGGCAACATCCCCGGTGCGGACACGACGAATGACAAGCCCGGTGGTCCGGTGATCCAGATCACCGGCGCGACCACTCATCCGACGACGGGGCACCTGTATCTCACGACCGTCGAGGAGCTCCCCGGCGACTGCAGCGCCAATCCCAGTCTGTGGGAGGCGGTGAAGGCGTGGTTCAGCAAGTCCCAGACGGTCGAGCCGCATCAGGTCGAGTGCCCGCCGGGCCAGAGCAGCGGCGCCGTACAGAAACAGGACGCGCAGGAGATGTCGCAGTCGCAATCCGATGCGACCACGGCCGCACTCTTCGAGCTGGGCTACAAGCCGACCACCCAGCACGTGACCGTCAGCAGCATCCAAACCGGCGTGCCGGCCGCCCGCGTCCTGCGGGTCGGCGACATCGTCCTGGCGATCAACGGTGAGGCCGTGAGCACGGTCGCGCAGCTGCATGCGGCGGTGCAGGTGACGACCCCCGGCTCGAAGATCGCGATCACGCTCCAGCGCGACGGCAAGACCCTGACGGTCACGACGACGACGATCAAGGGGGTCGGAGGTGCGTCGATGGTCGGCTTCAGTCCAGACCGGATCGCCACGTTCCCCGGGATCTCGGTGCACATCGGGATCAACCCGGACGTCATCGGTGGCCCCAGTGCCGGTACGGCACTCGCGCTCGGCATCATCGACAAGCTGACGCCGGGCGGCCTGACCGGTGGCCGGACGATCGCGGGCACCGGCACGGTCGACGGCTACGGCCAGGTCGGGCCGATCGGCGGGATCCAGCAGAAGATCGCTGCGGCCGTGCATGCCGGGGCAACGGTTTTCTTTGCGCCGGCCAGCGAATGTACCGATGCGAAGGCCGCGGCGCCGAAGTCGCTGACGCTGGTGAAGGTCTCGACGTTGCATGGCGCGGTCGAGGCGTTGGAGACGATCAAATCGGGCGGCACGAGCTTCCCGCGCTGCTAGGCCCGTCCAGCTGACCGCGCGGCGGTAGGTTCGTCCTTGTGACCTTCAATGTGCCCAGGCCGCAGATGCCTGCGCTCCCTCACATCAACCGGCGGGCCAGGGTCATCATCGCGGCGGTGGTCGCGTTCATCGTGCTGCTGATCGTCGGGTCGGTCTTCGTCAACCAGTACACCGACCTGTTGTGGTTCCGCTCGGTCGGCTACTCGTCGGTCTTCGGCCGGCGGCTCGCGACCGAGCTGCTGCTGTTCTTCTCCTTCGGCGCGGTCATGGCGATCGTGGTTGCCGCGAACGTGGTGATCGCGTACCGGCTTCGCCCGCCGTTCCGCCCGGTGTCGCCGGAGCAGGAGCAACTGGAGCGCTACCGCAACATCCTGCAGCCGGTCCGCGGCCGGGTCCTCGCGGTCATCGTGACCCTGATCGGCCTGATCATGGGTTCGTCGGCGTCGCGGCACTGGCAGACCTGGTTGCTCTGGCGCAACGGCACCAAGTTCGGGATCAAGGACCAGCAGTTCCATCGCGACGTCTCGTACTTCGCGTTCACCTATCCGATGCAGCGGTTCGTGCTCAACTCGCTGTTCGCGATCGTCATCCTGTCGCTGATCGCGGTGTTGGTGACGGCGTACCTGTATGGCGCGTTGCGGTTGCAGACACCAGGGCCGAAGTGGACGCCGGCCAGCCGGGTGCACATCTCGATCCTGCTCGGCATCTTCGTGCTGCTGAAGGCAGTCGCCTACTGGTTGGACCGCTACGGGTTGGCCTTCTCCGGGCGCGGGATCGTGACCGGTCCGTCGTACACGGATGTCCATGCGGTGCTTCCGGCGAAGACGATCCTCGTCTTCGTCGCGATCATCTGCGCCTTGCTGTTCTTCGCCAACATTGTGACGCGCAACTGGATGCTGCCGGCGATTGCGTTCGGGTTGTTGGTGTTCTCGGCGATCGTGATCGGCGGGCTCTATCCGTTGCTGGTGCAGCACTACAAGGTGAGTCCGAGCGCGCAGGACCTCGAGGCGCCGTATATCCAACGCAACATCGCGGCGACCCAGTACGCATACGGCATCTCGCCGCAACAGGTCACGACGCAGAACTATCCCGGGGTGTCCACGCAGACACCCGCGCAGCAACGCACTGCGGTCAACAACGAGGTGCAGCTGCGGGTGCTCGACCCGAACGTGGTCTCGCAGACGTTCGAGCAGCTGCAGCAGCAGCGTTCGTTCTACAAGTTCGAGAACACCCTCGACGTCGACCGCTACTCGCTCACCCCGGGTGGTCCGTTGACCGACGTCGTGATCGGCATTCGCGAGGTTACGATCTCCGGCCTGCAGCCGAACCAGCAGAACTGGATCAACGAACATCTGGTCTATACCCACGGGTACGGCGTCGTCGCGGCTCAAGCAGACAATGACCAAGCCGACGGCTCGCCGGACTTCGTCGAGTCGGACATCCCGCCGACCGGATCGCTCGGGAAGTTCCAGCCAGAGGTCTACTTCGGCGAGTCGTCACCGAGCTACTCGATCGTCGGTGCGCCCAAGGGCTCGCCACCGCGCGAGCTCAACTTCCCGACCGACACCGGCACCGGCCAGGTGAACAACACCTACGACGGCGGCGGAGGAGTGCCGATCGGGTCGACCTGGCGTCAGCTGCTATATGCGTGGAAGTTCAAGGACAAGAACATCCTGCTCTCCAGCGGCGTCAACGCCGACTCGCGGTTGCTCTACATCCGGGATCCTCGTCAGCGGGTCGCGAAGGTCGCACCGTGGCTCACTCTCGACGGTGACCCCTATCCGGTTGTCGTCGGCAATCAGATCCTGTGGGTGGTCGACGGTTACACCACGACGTCGGGTTTCCCGTACTCCGAGCAGGAGTCGCTGAGCTCATCGACCAAGACCTCGCTGAACACCCGCACCAACTCGATCGCGGCGCAGCGCAACTCGAAGATCAACTACATCCGGAACTCGGTGAAGGCCACCGTCAACGCCTACACCGGCCAGGTCGAGCTGTATGCCTGGAACCAAGGCACCGATCCGGACCCGGTGCTCAAGACCTGGGAAAAGGCCTTCCCGGGTGTGGTGAAGTCCGAGGACCAGATGCCGACGGGTCTAGCGGCGCACATCCGCTACCCAGAGGACCTGTTCAACATCCAGCGGCTGTTGATCGCGCACTACCACGTGACCGACCCGCACGCCTTCTACAACGGCACCGAGTTCTGGAACGTGTCCTACGACCCGACGGTCGGCGGCAACGTGCCGCAACCGTCGTACTACCTGACGATGTCCCCCGACGGCGGCACGACGGCACCGCGGTTCTCCCTCACCTCGCCGTTGGTCTCGCTGAGTCGCCGAAATCTCACCGCCTACTTATCGGTCGACTCCCAACCGGGGCCGGACTATGGCAAGTTCACCCTGCTCACCTTGCCAGCCAATGCCGGTCTGGCCGGTCCCGGTCAGGTGCAGAACGAGCTCGACTCCAATACGACGATCTCGCCGCGCCTGACGCTGCTCGGTTCGGGTGGGTCGACGATCATCAAGGGCAACATGCTGACCGTGCCGGTGGCCGGCTCGATGCTGTACGTCGAGCCGCTTTACGTGCAGTCCTCGGGCGGTCAGTCGTTCCCGGTCCTGCGCAAGTTCCTGGTCTACTCCGACGGCAATGCGGCGTATCAGTCGACTCTTGGCGCTGCGCTCAACGAGGTGTTCGGCGTCAAGTCCTCGAGCGGTCCCTCGGGTGGCCAGCAACCGCCGCCGGTCACGACGTCGACCACGCTGAAGCAGGCGATCTCAGATGCCCAGGCCGCCGAGGCGGCGGCCCAGGCGGCGCTGCGGCGCGGTGACTTCGCGCAGTACGGCGTCGAGGAGAACAAGCTCCAGCAGGCGTTGAACCGGATCGCGGCCGCGGCCGGTACATCGTCGACGAAGGTTTCACCGAGCCCGACCTCCACACCGTCCACCTCACCGTCCGGCTAGTCGCGCTCGTTTGGAACGCGATGGCTGGTCGGGCTATCGTGGCTGGACCGACGCGGGGTGGAGCAGCTCGGTAGCTCGCTGGGCTCATAACCCAGAGGTCGTAGGTTCAAATCCTACCCCCGCCACTGAGTTCTTGCAGGTCAGGGCCATGATCAACGATCATGGCCCTGCTGCTTTTCACGATCAATCCCAACCATTCCCTAACCGTTCCCATAACCCAGAGGTCCGAGCCTCCGTTCGCAGGTTCCACCCGGTGCCGGTCGGTGCCTTGCAAACGCTCCTGTTAGTAACGGAGTAGGTCCGATCGTGGCCGAGCCTGCCAGCGCTCCGCCGCGAGCGATCGGCCTATTGTCGGAGTCGATCGGACGCGATCATCTCACCAGATTGCCCCCACGAGGGTTTTGGGAATGAGGTGTTGGCGGAACTGACGAGCGGCACAGACAGTGAGGCTCGCGCAGTGCGTCGAGTGGCAACCACGAAACTCGCTCCCGAGGTGTCCTCCGCGGGTGTGGCGCGCCGATGGCTGGCCGACCATCTCGACCGCTGGGAGCTAGCCGAGGCGACAGACGTAACGACCCTTGTGGCGAGCGAGTCGGTGCCAGTGCGGTCGTTCACACCCGCAGCGGTCCGGGTCTAGTCCTAACGGTCGCCGACGGAGTGATCGAGGGCGGCGTCACCGACCACGAACCACGCTTGCCGAGAACCACCCATCCGCAAGCCCCAACCGGTGACGAGGAGATCAACGAGCGCCTCATGGACTAGGGAGGCCGCGGGTCTACGGGCTCAGCAGGACGGTGCATCCGTTGTCCTACCTACGGCCGTTCCTGCTCTGGCGCTCGTACCTGTCCAACGATCCACCACACACCGGCGCCGGTAGCAGCGAGATCATTGTTCTTCTGCTCGTGTGCATCGCCGCCGAGATCGCGGGCGTCGTTGCCTTCGATCGCCGGGATCTGCGCAACTGACCCTCGGGCGAGACGCCAGAGGCGCACGTCATGTCGACGCGACCACGATGACGTGACACGGGAGCTGTGGTCACGGCATGAGAGGGGTCTACGCCCGCGGCACGGCCGCGAACGCGAATAGCCTGAACCAGCCGGGAAGCTCGCGCCGTATCCGGGCAGGCCCGATCAGGTCGACAGCGCCGGATCGAAGGACATTCGACTCTGGTGAAGATCGCCTCGTGGCTGCCAACGTGGGGTGGTGACGGACCATCCTGCTGCGTTGACCGACGAGGTGCACGGGCTCGTCGAACACCATCTCGATGTCAACGATCAGGAGCATGACCTCCCTGCGATCGGTGACTGGACGCGGAGCCGACGGCGATGACTACCGAGGTAGACGCAGCAGCCATGCTCGCGGAGCCTAACGTGATGAGCGCTGACTCTGACCAGGATCTGAAGTCGCTGCCCACTGTCGGAGGTGGAGAAGCAGCTCGGCACCTCGCCGGATGGGCTGAGCCAGGCGGAGGCGGCGAAGCGGTTGGGGCAGTACGGGCCGAATGAGATCGCCGAGCACAAGACGAACCCGCTGCTGAAGTTCTTGTCCTACTTCTGGGGCCCGATCCCGTGGATGATCGAGGTCGCGGTCATCCTGTCCGGCGCGGTCGGGCACTGGCCGGACTTCTTCATCATTTTGGTGCTGCTGGTGGCCAACGCGGTGGTCGGTTACACCGAGGAGCGCCAGGCCGGCAACGCCATCGACGCGCTGAAGGCCAAGCTCGCGATCAACGCCCGCGTCAAACGTGACGGCATATGGGTCACCCCGGCCGGCGCGCGAGCTGGTGCCCGGGGACGTGATCCGGCTTCGGCTGGGTGACATCGTCCCAGCCGATGCCCGGCTGCTGGACGGCGATGAGATCGAGGTCGACCAGTCAGCGCTGACCGGGGAATCGCTGCCCGTAACCTGCACGCCCGGTGCAGCGGTGTTCTCCGGCTCGATCATTCGCCGCGGCGAGATCGGCGCCCTGGTGTATGCCACCGGCACCCACACCTACTTCGGGAAGACCGCCGAGCTGGTGCAGGACGCGCACACCGTCAGCCACTTCCAGAAGGCCGTGCTCAAGATCGGCAACTACCTGATCATGCTCGCGGTCGGGCTGGTGACGGTGATCGTGGTCGTCTCGCTGCTGCGCGGCGACCCGGTGCTGACCACCTTGCAGTTCGCTCTGGTGCTGACGGTGGCGGCGATCCCGGTCGCGATGCCCACCGTGCTGTCGGTGACGATGGCGGTCGGCGCGCGTCTGCTGGCCAAGAAGAAGGCCATCGTCAGCCGGCTCGTCGCGATCGAGGAACTCGCCGGCGTGGATGTGCTGTGCGCGGACAAGACCGGCACGCTGACCCAGAACTCGCTGACCCTGGGCGACCCGTTCAGCGTCGGCGACGTCAGCGCCGCCGACGTGATCCTGGCCGGCGCGCTGGCCTCGCGCGCCGACAACGACGACCCGATCGACCTCGCCGTGCTCGGCGGGCTTGAGCGACCCGAAGGCTCTGCACGCCTACACGGTGACGCATTTCGAGCCGTTCAACCCGGTCGACAAACGAACCGAAGCCACCGTCACCGGCCCCGACGGAACGACGTTCAAGGTCAGCAAGGGTGCCCCACAGGTCATCCTCGCCCTCGCCGCCGACACGCGCGACAGATCAAGCCCGCCGTCGACGCGGCCGTCAACGAGTTCGCCGCCCGCGGCTACCGGTCGCTGGGGGTCGCCCGCGCCGACGGCAACGGCCGTGGCAGTTCCTGGGTGTGCTGCCGCTGTTCGACCCGCCCCGCGAGGACGCCGAAGACCACGATCGCCACCGCCCGGGCGATGGGCGTCAGGGTGAAGATGGTCACCGGCGACGCGATCGCGATCGCCAAAGAGACCGCCGCCAAAGTCGGCCTGGGTACCAACATTCTCGACGCCGCCGGCTTGGTGACGTGAAGAAGAAAGAAACCGCGGCGATGGTCGAGTCGATCGAGACCGCCGACGGGTTCGCCCAGGTCTTCCCCGAGCACAAGTACCACATCGTCGACGTTCTGCAGCAGCGCGGCCACATCGTCGGGATGACCGGCGACGGCGTCAACGACGCCCCGGCCCTGAAGAAAGCCGACTGCGGCATCGCTGTCTCCGGCGCGACCGACGCCGCCCGCGCGGCCGCCGCGATCGTGCTGCTGACCCCGGGGCTGTCGGTGATCATCGACGCGATCAAGGAAAGCCGCAAGATCTTCCAGCGGATGAACAGCTACGCGATCTACCGCATCGCCGAGACGCTGCGGGTGCTGCTGTTCATGACCCTCGCGATCCTGGTCTTCAACTTCTACCCGGTCACCGCGATCATGATCGTGATGCTGGCGCTGCTCAACGACGGCGCGATCCTGTCCATCGCCTACGACAACGTCCGCTACAAGATGACAGCCCGAAGCCTGGAACATGCGCCTCGTGCTCGGCATCGCCACCGTGCTCGGCGTCGTCGGCCCGATCGCCGCGTTCGGCCTGTTCTACCTCGGCGACCGCGTCTTCGACCTCGGCCATCCCCGGCTGCAGACCCTGATGTATCTGATGCTGTCCGTCGCCGGGCACCTCACCATCTTCCTGACCCGCACCCGCGGACCGTTCTGGTCCATCCGCCCCGCCCGCATCCTGCTGCTCGCCGTCCTCGGCACCCAGGCGATCGCGACCCTGATCGCCGTCTACGGCCTGTTCATGACACCACTCGGCTGGAATTGGGCCGGGTTCGTCTGGGCTACGCCATCATCTGGGCCCTAGCCAGCGACCGGATCAAACTCCTCGCCTACCGCATCCTCGATCCGGGCGACCAGCCGAGCGACGCGTGGGCACAGCACGGCGCTGCCCGCAGATCAGCCGACCGCCCGGGTGAGCGAACCGGCGCCGGCATGAACCCGGTCGACCCTCCGCCTCGGATGCGCTCGTCTTCTTCGGTGCGACCGGTGACCTGGCCCATAAGATGATCTTCCCGGCGCTCTACCGGATGGTGAAGCGCGGCACATTGGACGTGCCGGTGATCGGCGTCGCGTTCTCCCGGTGGGACCTGCCGCGGCTTCGCGAGCACGCCCGAGATAGCCGTCGCTGAGTCAGGCGATGGCATCGATGACAGCGCCGCTCTTGACCGGTTGCTGTCGCTGCTGGACTACGTCGACGGCGACTACGCGGACCCGGCCACCTTCACCGCGTTGCGAAGCGCGCTCGGCGCCGCGCGTCGTCCGGCGCACTACCTCGCCACCCCGCCGGGCCTGTTCGCGACGGTGATCGAGGGGGTCGAAGGGGCGGGCCTGAACCGCGATGCGCGGGTCGTGGTCGAGAAGCCGTTCGGGCGGGATCTCGCCTCTGCATGCGAGCTCAACCGGGTGGTGCGCGCGGCGTTCCCGGAGCCTGCGATCTTCCGCATCGATCACTACCTCGGCAAGGAGGAGATCATGAACCTCCTGTACTTCCGCTTCGCTAACTCCTTCCTCGAACCGATCTGGAACCGCAACTATGTCGCCAGCGTCCAGATCACCGTCGCCGAGGGATTCGGGGTGCAGGGGCGGGGTGCGTTCTATGAGACCGCTGGCGCCCTTCGTGACGTGATCGAGAATCATCTGTTCCAGATCGTCGCGCTGCTCGCGATGGAACCCCCGGCCTACCAGGGCTTCGGTGCTGTGCAGGGGGAGAAGCTCAACGTCTTCAAGGCGATCCGACCGCTGGAGCTCCGACGACGTGGTCCGCGGCCAGTTCGCGGGATACCGCGACGAGCCCGGAGTCGCGAAAGACTCCGACGTTGAGACCTTCTGCGCGCTACGGCTGTTCATCGACTCTTGGCGCTGGGCCGGTGTGCCGTGGTACCTGCGGTCCGGAAAGTGCTTGGCGCAGACCGCCGCAGAGGTCCTCGTCGAGCTCAAACCCCCACCCCAACCGCTGTTCGCCGACGCCGCCCCCGCACAAGGCCGCGCCAACTATCTACGGTTCCGACTCTCACCCAACCCGGTGATCGCGCTCGCCGCCCGGGTCAAACGGGCCGGCGAGCAGTTCCTCGGCGACCAGCGCGAACTGTCCTTACTCAACGGGCAGCCGGACGAAGAACAACCCTACGAACGGCTCCTCAGCGACGCCCTGAAGGGGAAGGCGCGTTGTTCACCCGCGAAGACACCGTCGAAGCCGCCTGGGCCATCGTCGATCCCGTCCTCGAACACCCCCGTCCGGCCCACCGCTACCAGCCGGGCACCTGGGGGCCAACCCAAGCCGACGCCCTCATCGAGCACCCCGGGACCTGGCACAACCCCACACCCGACCCGCCATCCGCGACGCACGCCTGACCGCAAGGGCCAGGCCGAAGGCCAGGGCCGCCTCTTCGATCGTGTCGGGCGCCGCCGGCGCTACGCTCACCAGCCACCAAAACCCTTGCACTATGCAATAATCGTTAGGTGCATACTTCCTCGAGCGAGGTCACAGAACCGGTCGACGTGGTCGATGGCGTCCTGGCCGCGAGCCGTGCGCTGGTCGCGGTCGCGGCGAAGTCGCTTGCCGCGGCCGAGGAGGAGGTGACACTTCCGCAGTACCGCGCGCTGGTCGTATTGGCGATGCGCGGTCCGCAGCGGATGACGGAGTTGGCCGTCGCGTTGGGGGTCAATCAGTCGACGGTCACTCGGATGTGTGACCGGCTGGACCGCAAAGGGCTGATCGCGCGGGATCGTCCGGATGACAACCGGCGAACTGTGATTGTCACGATCGCTCCGGCTGGCGGTCAGCTTGTGGCCGCGGTGATGCGGCGGCGCAAGAGCCTGGTCCGGTCGATTCTGCGAAAGATGACACCCGGTGCGCAGCAAGGTCTGGTGGCGGCGCTCGCGGCGTTCGCGCAGGCGGCCGGTGAGGCTCCGGAGCAGGCGTGGTCGCTGGGTTGGGGCCTGGAATGACAACGGGTGCTCATCTCGCGGAGCCGGTATGAGGGTGTCGGCGCACGGTGGGACATTGCGACTGCCACGCGAGCCGGCGATCCGCGTGCTGGACTGGCTGCGCGGTTCGGCGGCTGGTCTGATGGCGCTGGCCGTGGTGACCGGGGCTGGTGCCGGCGGTGGCGCGGTCGGCTTCCGCTACCTGATCCTGGGGTTCACTGAGGTGTTCACCGGGCGTTCCGACTACAGCGACGCGGGGCATGTCGCGAGCCCGCATTTCCCCGTGTTGGGGATCTACTTCGTGCTGCTAGTGCCGGTGATCGGTGGGCTGATCTACGGGCCGATCGTGGACCGGTTCGCCAAGGAAGCCCGCGGTCACGGTGTGCCTGAGGTGATGCTCGCCGTCTCCGAACGGGGTGGGCGGATCGCTCCGCAGGTCGCGATCGTGAAGTCCCTGGCTTCCGCGCTGTGCATCGGGTCCGGAGGTTCGGTAGGACGGGAAGGACCGATCGTGCAGATCGGGTCCGCGCTCGGGTCGAGCATCGGGCAGTGGTTGCGGGTGCCGGAGTCCCGGCTGCGGCTGCTGGTCGCCTGCGGTGCTGCTGGCGGAATCTCCGCGACGTTCAACGCACCGATCGCCGGGGTGTTCTTCGCCCTCGAGCTGATCTTGCGTGATTTCGAGACCGAGTCCTTCGGCGCCGTGGTCCTTGCCTCGGTTACCGCCGACGTGATCGGCCGGGCCGCCTTCGGGAACCATCCGTTCCTGATGCTCCCCGCCGTTCATCGGTGCACTCCGCCGGTCGAGTATCGCCTTCTACGCCGTTCTCGGGGTGCTCGCAGCCGCCGGTGGGGTCGGGTTCATCCGAGGTGCTCTACGGCATCGAGGACATCTGCGACCGGGTCTGGCGCGGCCCGATATGGCTGCGGCCCGCCACCGGCGGGGTCCTGCTCGGCGGTCTGATGCTGGCGTTGCCGGAGATGTACGGCGTCGGCTACCCGATCCTGGAAAACGGGCGTCGCCGGCCACTATGTCGTGTGGTTCCTGATCGTGTTGCTCGATCGGGAAGATGGTCGCGACCAGCCTCACCATCGGCATCGGCGGCTCCGGCGGGGTGTTCGCCCCGTCGCTGTTCATCGGAGCGATGCTCGGCACCGCCTACGGCGACGGTGTGCATCAGGTCCTGCCCGCACCTTGCCGCGTCCAGCCGGCGCTTACGGCCTGGTCGGGATGGGCGCGGTGTTCGCCGGCGCGACCCGTGCACCGATCACCGGGGTGCTGATCATCTTCGAGCTCACCGGCGACTACACGATTGTCCTGCCGCTGATGGTCGCGATCGTGCTCGCGACCGCCGTCAGCGGCAGGCTGTCCAAGGACACGATCTACACGCTCAAACTGCGCCGTCGAGGCATCGACATCGCTCGCGGCCGACCCGAGAACCTGATGCGCACTTTGACCGTCAGCGACGCGATGCAGCCCGTGCCGGTCGCGCTCTCCTCAGCCGATCCGCTCGAGCAAATCGTCAAGCGCTTCACCGACGGAGGCCCGCGAAGCGCTACCGGTGATCGATGTCGACGGTCGCTACCGCGGCACGGTGACCCCCAGGAGTTAGGAGCAATCGCTAGCGGAGGGCCCTGCCGACGCGACCGCGGGCGATTTGGCCCGCTCGCTGCCCACCGTGCGCGCGACGCAGTCACTGCATGAAGTGGTCCAAACGCTGATCGGCCGTGACACGACCGGAGTACCAGTGGTGTCCAGCGACGGCTTTCGACTCGTCGGGTGGGTCAACCACCACGACATCCTGCAGACCTACAGCAGCCGGCTCCAATCACCTAACACCGCTGATGCCCGGCCGGAGGCGTGCTCGTCATTAGCCGCTTCGCAGTCAACGGCGGCCATCTGACCGCGTTGGAGTCGCCGATCAGCCTGCCGGGCTGGGACACCACCGGTCGGCCTCGTCATCAGTTGAGCCATCGGGGCCCGCGGCCCAGTGTCTTACGGACTCATTACGAGCCCTACGCGCGGCCGCGAGCTTGGACGGGTGGCCGCCTTCTTCGTGGTAGCGGCCATCGGTGCCCAGGTAACGGGCATACCAGCGGATGGTGCCGTCCTTGCGGGTCTTCTTCCGGACGTAAGCCACGAGGCCGCTCCTTTCCACCTGGAGCGTCATCGTTCCCTACTGGGCCCCTAAATGGTGGACCTCCACCCGGTGCCTGTGGATACCGGCCAGTGCCAGGGAAACCGTTGCTAACACACGGAAAAACTCTGTTGGATTCCGGTCACCGCCAGTCACTACCGGCTGGTCGCAGCCCTCATAACCCAGAGGTCGTAGGTTCAAATCCTACCCCCGCCACTAGGCAAGACCGCAGGTCAGGGCCATGATCAACGATCATGGCCCTGCTGCTTTTCACGATCAATCCCTACCATTTCCTAACCGTTCCCATGACCCAGAGGTCCAAGCCTCCGTTCGCAGCCGACGGTGTTGCAGCTGCCGGAGTACTCCTCCGGGTAGGTCACCCACTACGTCGTACCGGCGGCGGTGGTGGGGTTGTCTTCGATATCGGGATACCGGGAGGATGGGCGCGACCGGGAGGTACGCCGATACGGCCGCGGTCTACCCGGTGTTGGTGCTGATGCCTTGTCCCGGTACCGAGCCTGCCTTGGAGGTCACGATGAACATTCGCAGAATCAAGCCGTCGGGAACCTTTCTCGTCGCCGTGGTAGCGCTGGCGATAGGTCTCGAGGCGCCAGCCGCAGCGCACCAGATCTCCAGCAAGGTCAACGGAAGCACGATCAAAGAGCATTCGATCGCCGGGAACCGGTTGAAGAACAATACGGTCACCGGTAAGCAGGTCAAGGAGTCGACGCTCGGTGTCGTGCCGGAGGCGAAGACGTTGCCGAAGCTGGTTTGGCACAAGCTGGCGCTGCAGAACCCCTGGGTGGTGTACTCCACGGTTTACTACGACGTCCCGTCCTACGCAGTGGACGCTCAGGGGATAGTGCACCTCCAGGGCGTAATGACAGGTGGTCTCAGCGCGACGGTCGCATTCACCCTGCCGAAGAACGCCCGCCCGGACGCCTTCAAATGGCTCACGGTGAATATGAATGGCTCTGACGAGTTCGGGGCCCTGTTCATCGACAAGAAGGGCTTCGTGGAGGCCGACTTTCCAGCCGGGTCCGGTAAGCCTGGACGGTGTGGAGTTCTCCACGTCCTGAGCCGACAGCCGGCCGGTCGCCCCTTGCCACCTGGAGGGTCATCGTTCCCTACTGGGCACCGGGCGGCTGGCGTTGGTGCGGCTGGGCCCGTACCCGTCGGCGGCCAGAGCATCGAAGCAAGGACGCTCGCTGCTTTCGGTGCCTAGGGGTGTGCGGCGGGAACAGATGGGGATGACCTGGATCGTGAGGGTGCTGGTGGCTGGCGCGTCGGGGTTCGTGGGTGGTCGGCTGTCCTCGGCTCTGGTCGGTGCCGGCTACGAGGTGCGGGCGATGACGCGTCGTCCTGACGCCTATCGGGGTGCGGGGACCGCGGTGCGGGGCGATGTCGATGACGCTGCCTCCCTCCTAGCGGCGATGGGTGGATGTGAGTGTGCGTACTACCTCGTGCATGCTCTCGACGCCGTGAACTTCGCTGATCTCGATGCGGCCGGTGCGCGCGTGTTTGGACGCTGCGCGGCCGAGGTGGGTGTGGATCGGATCGTCTACCTTGGTGGTCTCGGCGACGACAAGGACGCGTTGTCGGCCCATCTGCGTAGCCGGCGAGAGGTCGAGACACTTCTTGGGTCGGCGGGGGTTCCGGTCACCACGTTGCGCGCGGGCATCATCGTCGGGCACGGTGGGATCTCCTGGGAGATGACCCGCCAGCTCGTCGAACATCTGCCCGCGATGATCACGCCGCGTTGGGTACGAACCAAGACTCAGCCGATCGCTGTGGACGACGTGATCCGCTATCTGGTCGGTGTCCTGGAACTGCCGGAGGCACGGGGACGAACTTTCGACATCGGCGGCCCGGAGGTTCTGGAGTACGTCGAGATGATGCGCCGCGTTGCCCTCATCGAGGGACGACACACCATGGTGATCCCGGTACCCCTGCTCAGTCCATCGCTGTCGTCGTGGTGGCTCTCGCTCGTGACCGACGTCGATGTTCAGACTGGCCGATCGCTAATCGACTCGATGAGCAACGAAGTTGTGGTCCGTGACGACGGTATCCGTGCGCTGGTGCCGTTCGAACCGATGGGTTATGACGCTGCGGTGCTGCTCGCATTGGGTGAGCGTGCGAGAGCGAGGCGCAAGTGACCGTCGGAGGACTTCGGCATCCGCGCCGCAGAGTCGCCGCGGCTGGCGTCGCGGGTGTCGGTCTTCTCGGCTTGTCGTTGTCGACCGAGCCGGACTCGGTGGAGTTCTACGCCCTGACTCTCGGAGTCGCGTCGGTCTGGACGGTCGGCGGGCTGAGCTCGGGAGCAATGCATTTCAATCCTCAGCCCGAGAATTCGGGTGGACTCGGACCGGTGGTCGTGCCCGTCCTCGTCGGGGCCGGTGCCTTCGCCGCCTTTTACGGTGGTGCGCTCGTGGCGCGCCGTGCCCCAGTCCTCAACGAGGCGCTCACGTCGATCCTGCAGTACGCCCACCAAGGATCAAACCGGCTCGTCATGCTCACCGCACTCGCGAACGGCGCCGCCGAAGAGCTGTTCTTCCGCGGCGCGCTCTACACCGCCGCAGGGACATACAACCCGGTCGTGGTCTCCACCGCGGGCTACGTGTTGGCCACAACCGCAACGAAGAACTCCGCGCTGGTGCTTGCCTCTGCGGTGATGGGAACGCTGTTTGCGTGGGAGCGCCGGATATCGGGCGGCGTGCAGGCACCAATGCTCACACATCTCACCTGGTCGGCGCTGATGGTGCGCTACCTCCCGCCCCTTTTCAGGCGTGCACCAGCCGAACGCGGTTGACGCATTCCCGGTCGCTGGCCCCGATGAGTGGTTTCTGCCACGACAGCGCTCCTTTCACCTGGAGGGTCATGTTCCCTACTGGGCCCCCAAAAGGTGGACCTCCCCCCGGTGCCTGTGGATGCCGGCCAGTGCCAGGCAAAACGTTGGTAACAAACGGAAAAGGTCCGCTGGATTCCGATCATGGCCTGGCTGCTTTTTCAAGATCAATTCCTACCATTGCCTGCAAGTTCCACATGACCCACCACGTGCGCGCGCGTTTCGCTGTCGCATCGCTGCACCGGCCGGTTAGCGGGAGGCACCCGAGCGGTCTCGGTCGAGAAGGGTGAGTAATCCTTCCGCGATCTGCTGGGGTGTGGGTGGGCAACCGGGGATGGTGAGGTCGACGGGCAGGATGTCGGCGACGGGTCCGATGAGGGTGCCGGGCTGGGCGTAGACGTTGATGCCGAGGGCGCAGTTGCCGAGGGCGGCGACGCGGCGTGGTTCGGGCATTGCTTGGTGGGCAGTGAGTAGCGCTTGGTGCATCCGGGTGGTGACGGTGCCGGTGACGAGCAGGAGGTCGGCGTGTCGGGGTGAGGCGACGATCCCGAGGCCGAAGCGTTGCAGGTCGTGGTGCGGGCCGGCGGTAAGGGAGAGTTCGTGTTCGCAGCCGTTGCATGATCCGGCGTCGACGTGGCGGATCGCGAGGCTGCGGCCACGGTCGGGGCGGGGCAGGTCGAGGTGTCGTCGAAGCTGTCGGAGGTCGCGGAGCAGGGTGAACATCAGCGGTCCGCACAGGCGTAGCAGAGCTCGAAGCTCTTGTTGATCAGCGGGAAGTCGGGGAGCAGGTTGCCGGTGGCGGCGTGCGCAACGGCCGGCCAGTTGGCGTAGGAGCCGGTCCGTAGGTGCACTCGCTGCAGTTTGTGGTTGGTGTATTCGCAGATGCAGCTGGTGGCGCCGCGTGGGCTTTCGGTCATTCCGGCTCCGATCGGAGTGGGGCCGTTGTCGTTGGCGGCGATGCTGGGGGTGATCGGTCCGTGTGTGAGCACCGCCGTGATCAGGTCGAATGATTGTCGGAGCTCGAGGATCCGCTGGGTGGCCCGGGCATTCACGTCACCGGTCGCGATCGCTGCGGTGACCGGGACCAGGTCGGCATAGGCGGGGTACGTGGAGGTGGCCCGGGCGTCGTCGGCGACGCCGGCGGCGCGGGCGGCTGGGCCGACCACGCCGAGCCGGTGCGCGCTGGCCGCATCAATGATCCCGATCTTGTCGAGCCGGTCCTGGAAGGAAGTATTGAACTCAAGGTCACGCCAGCCGGCGTCCGCGGCGACACGCATCGCGTCCAGTTCCTGCGCACACATCCGGTGGGTGTCGGGGTCGAGATGCAAGTCGCTGGCTCCGATCTGGACCGCACCGAACAGGAACCGGTGGCCGGTGACTCGGGCGTTGAGTGCCCGGGCGCGTTCGGTGAGGGCGAGGAAGTAGCTGTTGCCGGCGGCCATCCCGGTTCCGGCGCAGATCGCGGCGATGTCGTTGAGGTGGTTCCATACTCGCTCCAGTTCGAGAAGCAGGGTCCGTGCCCGGGTGAGCTCGTCGGTGCCTCGAAGTCCGAGGCTGTTTTCAGTCGCGGTGGCGAACGCGACGCTGTTCGCGACGGTGCACGCGGCGCAGGCCCGCGCGACGACGGGGAGCGCCGCGGTTGCGGTCAGCCCTTCCGCGGCGCGTTCGAGGCCGCGGTGTTTGTAGAACAGTTGGGCGTCCAGATGCAGGATCCGGTCGCCGACGACATGGAACCGGAAGTGCCCGGACTCGATCACCCCGGCGTGGATGGGGCCGACCGCAACCTGATAGGGGTCACGCCCACGGACCGGCACAGTCCATGCGTCCAGCGCCGCAGTGTGGTCGACCAACGGCCGGATCGGTTCATGACCGGCGAACTGCACCCGGTAGAGGTCATGGGCTTCCCGTTCGTCCCAGCCCATCGCCGGCGCCAGGTCGACGATTGACGGGACACCCCGGTCAGGGTCGACCTCGACGGTGGAAAGCCGGGTCTGACCGTCGGGCCCGGTCAGCAGCAGGCGGATCAGCCGTCCGCCTTCGGTCGCGTACAGGCTCCGGGGCCGCCATCCGTCGTCGAGGGCGGTCTCGACCTCGGCGCGGTACTCGGCGCCAGTAAGCGGGGCGGCTGTCATGGCACGCCCCGGACGAGAGCGGCGACGAAGCTACCGCCGGA
Organism: uncultured Actinomycetota bacterium; assembly: GCA_963770565.1. Lineage (GTDB taxonomy): Bacteria > Actinomycetota > Actinomycetes > JAFAQI01 > JAFAQI01 > DATAUK01. Next base: position 150,872 of record CAVYQE010000002.1, on the reverse strand, counting down.
CAGCCAGGGTGCCGCCGCGGCGAGCCCGGCCAGCAGGACAAGCGATGCGCCGGCGAGGACGGTGACCGCGCGCAGGCCGGTCGGCGCGCGGTGCCGCCGGCGGTGTGGGCGGCCGGCGACGGTGTCGATGCCGGCGTGCGCGAGTCCGAGGAACCCCAGCGCAAGCAGCACTGCGGCGATGGCGGCGGGCCACGGCCGGCCGGAGGCGACTCCGCCGGCGAGGATCAGCACCTCGCTGACGAACAGCGGTGAGGGCGGTAGCCCGGACAGCGCCCCGAGAGAGATGCCGATGGTGGCGCCGAGCGCGGGCGAGGTGCGTCCGATCCCGCTGACGGCGTGCCGGGCGGCGCGGGGCTCGTGGCTGAGCAGCGGGGTGGCGGCGTAGAAGCCGAGCGATTTGGCGACCGCGTGACCGGCGATGTGTACGGCGACCCCGGTCAGCGCGAGCGGGGTGCCGAACCCGATCCCGAGCGCCATGACCCCGAGGTGTTCCAGGCTGGAGTAGGCGAGCAGCCGCTTGAACGGCATCGGCCGCCACAGGAACGGCACCGCGACCGCAAGCGAGACCAGCCCGAACCCGATCAGGACCCGTTGCGCGGCATGGATTCCGAGTACCGGTGCCAACGCGTGCTCGGTTCGCCAGGCAACCAGCAGGACGGTCGGGAGCAGAGCGGCGGACAGCAGCGCGGAGACTGGTGGTGGCGCCTCGGAGTGGGCGTCGGGCAGCCAGTTGTGCACCGGTGCCCATCCGATCTTGGTGGCCAGTCCGACCATCACCAGCAGGTAGGCCGTCAGGATCACCGAACGCCCGGACCCGACCGTCGCGAGCCGGGCCCAGGCCAGCCCGTCGATCCCACCGCTATGGTCGCCGGCGGCGAGGATCGCGATCCCGAGCAGCGCGACACCGAGCCCGAGCGAGGTGAGGATCAGGTATTTCCAGCCCGCCTCAAGCGCGTGAGCCTTCCCGCTGAACCCGACCAGCATCGCTGACGCGGCGGTGGTTGCCTCGATCAGCAGCCACGCCGCTCCGAGGTTGCCGGCCAGTGGCACCGCCAGCAGGATCGCCCAGAACACCAGCAAGACCAGGTAGTACACCCGGTCGCGACGGTGCTCGGCGACCAACGACCCACCCGCGCTGCTCAGGTAGGACGACGAGGTCAGCACGCTCGCTAGACCGACGACAGCCACTACGGCGAGGAGAAGTGCACCGGCGGCGTCGATGACGATCCACCGCCCGGTGACCGGACGGGCGGCGGCGTGCCCGGCGAGACCGGCCAGGGTCAGCGCGAGGATCGAGGTCGCGACCGCGCCGACCCGCGCGACCATGCGGAGCCGACTCACTGGGACCAGCCCGACGAGCGCCGCCGTGGCGAGCGGGACTGCCACAACCGTCACGGCCAGCGTTTGGGTGCTAGTCACGCAGTCTCCGCATTGCTGCGCTGTCGCCGGCGCCGAACTCGGTGAAGATCCGGAGGTGGAACAGGGCGGCGACACAGACGATCAGGGTGAGGTCGAGGGTCACCCCGAGCTCGATTACCAGCGACGAGGTGTGCGGCGAGGTGACGGCGGCCAGCGCCAACCCGTTGTCAACCACCACGATCCCGAGTACCTGGAACAGCGTGGCCCGCCTGGTCGCGGCGCACACCAGACCCGCTGCGACCAGCGCGAGCACCGATCGCTCGGCCGAGCGTGAGGTGAGCCCGTACGCCGGCACCAACTCGGTCAGCACCAGCATGAGCACCACGGCGATGCCCACCCGGACCGTGGGTGGCACCCGGGCGCGCACCGGTTGAGCTTCCCGGCTGCGGGAGACCGCGAGCAGGAACAGCACGCCGAGCGCGACCGCCCGCACGGCGAGGGTCAGCCCGGCGACCACCTCACTCGTCGAAGCGGAGTCGACCAGCGCAGTCACAGCGACCACCAGCGCCTGCACCGTGACCAATCCGACCGCGACCGACCGTCGGCGTACCACGACCACGCCGAGCCCGAGCGCGACGAGCAGCCACCCCGCAGCGCCAGTCACCAGCCACCGGCCTGACCGGCCACACCGAGAACTGCAGCCACCGCGGCGACCGCGAGTAGCCGCGGGGCGGCCAAGATCCGCATCTTCACCTGTACCGTCTCGACCAGCGCCAGCGCGCCGCACAGCACCACGAGCACGACCGGCAGCAACCCGAGCTGCCACCAGACGTTCCTCGGATGCGGCACGAACAGCTGTGCGGCGAGCACCAGAACCAGCCAGTGCCGCACGGCGGCTGACCACTGCAGATAGGCGAGGTCACGGCCCGCGTACTCCAGCAGCGGGCCTTCATGGATCATGGTCAGCTCGAGATGGGTGTCGGGGTTGTCGAAGGGCTGCCGGCCGGTCTCGGCGACGACCACGATCGCGAACGCGACCGCGCCGAGCGGCAGGGCCGGGCTCGACCACACCCCGCCACCAGCGCTGGCCGCGACCATCCCCACCAGGTTCGTGGTCCTGGCCAGTACGGCGACGACCGCGAGCGCCAGCAGCAACGCCGCCTCGACGAACACCGACAGCGTGAGGTCACGGCTCGCTCCCATCAATGCGAACCCGTTCGAGGCGTCCCAGGTGCCGGCCGCGGCAGCGAACCGGGCCAACGCCAGCAGGCCAACGACCGTGATCAGGTCATGACCGAGACCGAGGTCTGGAGCGGCCGCAGTGACCGGCACCACCGCGATTGCGGCGAGACAGCTGGCCGCGACGACGGCCGGTACCAGCCGGTAGACCGCGGTGGTGCCCGCGACGTCGACGACGCTCTTGCGCCAGAGCCGTCGTAGCTCCCGGTAGGGCTGAACCGGCGAGGGTCCGCGCCGGCCCTGCAGCCTCGCCTTCCAGTGCTGGATCAAGACCCGGCAGCAGCGGCGCAACCGCGATGCCGCCGAGAAGCTCGACCGCGCCGCTCGCGACGTTCGCCGCGGTCATCCCAGCCAGCCGATCCGCCCGGCGACCAGCACCGCGACGACCAGGCCGATCAGGTACGCCACGTAGGTCCCGAGGGTTCCGCTCTGCAGCCGGCGCGCGTACGCTGCGCCAGTCAGTGACCATCGGGCCACCGGCCCGTATACCCGCTCGTCGATCAGGTTCGGTACCTCACCGTGATACGAGACGCCGGTGACGATGCCGGCGGACGAGGTGAGTACCTCAATCTCCCGGCGCGGGCGCAGCACGGACTCCAGCACCAGCCGCAGCGGTTTGCTGAACCCCGCGCTCGACCAGTTCAGCTGCGCGACCACCGGCTGCCCGCACACCCAGGTCGCGGCGGGCGCAGCCACTCGCCGGCCACGTAAGCCAATGAGCCCGGCGGTGACCGCAACCAGGACGACGGCGATGGCCACGGTTGGCAACGATCCTGTGCCCGGCACGGACAGGCCGGGATGACCCACGAGATGCACGGGCCACGGAGCGACCGCGACCAGCCGGCTCACCAGTAGACCCGGCACGACGCCGAGCACCACACATGCCGCCGCCAGACCCACCATCGCTGCCCGCATCGAGACCGCGACCTCGTGCGCGTCGCGGGCCGCGGCGCGTCGCGGCGGACCCAGCAGGACCAGCCCGACCACCTTTACGAAGCAGAACACCGCCAGGGCGGCGGTCCCGCCGAGCGCGGCAAGCGCGAGGGCGCCGGCCACGCCGTCGTCGGCATGACCGGACATCGGGACGTGCAGCAGCGCTTGCAGTGTCAGCCACTCCGAGGCGAACCCGTTGAACGGCGGGAGCCCGCTGATCGCCATCGCCCCGACGAAGAACGCGCCCCCGGTCCACGGCATCCGGCGTAGCAGCCCACCGAGGCGGTCGAGCTCGAGTGATCCCGTCGCGCGCTCGATCGATCCGGCGCCGAGGAACAACAACGCCTTGAACACTGCGTGGTTCACGGTGTGCAGCAGTGCCGCCGCCAGCGCCAGCGCCGCCCAGGTGTCCTCCCCCCGGGCTCGCAGCACCAGACAGGCGCCGAGCCCGAGCACGATGATGCCGACGTTCTCGATCGAATGCAGCGCGAGCAGCCGCTTGAGCTCATGACTGAACAGCGCGTAGGTGACCCCACCGAGAGCGGACACCGCGCCGACACCGAGGACCAGGACCCCGAACCACAGCGGGAGCACCCCGAGCCAGTCGATGAACACCCGGATCATCGCGTAGATCGCGACCTTGATCATCACACCGCTCATCAACGCCGACACAGGCGCAGGCGCGATCGGATGTGCCCGCGGCAGCCAGGCATGCAACGGCACGACACCCGCCTTCGTGCCCATCCCGACCAGCGCGGCCAGCGCGATCCCGATCTGCAACGCCGAGCCCGGCGCGATCACACCCGACCCACCGAGCGCACCCGCATCCGCCAGCAGCAGCACCGCGACCCAGGTCCCCACCCCACCCAGGTGAGTGATCGCCAGATAGGTGAACACCGTCCGCCGTGAGTGTGGATCCGCCGAGCGAGCGATCAGGATGATGACTGCCGGCAGCAACGTCATCAGCTCCCAGCCGCCGAGCAACGTGACCGGGTCACGGGCACACAGCACCCCCGCCATCGCCAGCACGAATCCACCGGTCAGAGCCCCCACAAGACGATCGCGAGGCGAACCATCCAGATAACGCGCCGAATACACGGCCACCGGTGCAGCAACCAACCCGAGCGTGGCAACGAACAAACCTGAGAGCCGATCGACACCCAGACGCGGCGCAAGCTCGCTCGCGAACGGTGCGCCCACGGTGTGCCCGGTCACCAGCGTCGCGAGCCCTGCCACCACCAGCAGTGCCGCACCCGCAGCCTGCACCCCCAGACCCAGGCGCCACTGAACCGGCGCGAGCGTCAGCAGCCCACCAAACACGACCACGAAGACGGCGACGAGATACAGCGCGGCAATCACGACTTGGCGAGGTCCTTCAGCAGCGACTGCTGCTCACCGAGTCGCCGGGTGATGATGTCGCGGCCGGTAGCGAGCAGATCAAACACCCGCTTGTCATCGACCCGGTAGAACACGGTCGTCCCCTCGCGGCGCGACTGCACCACCCCGACCCGCCGCAACGCCGCCAAATGCTGCGACGTCCCACCGGAATCCAAACCGAGATCCGCCTGCAACGCCCCCACGGATCGCTCACCCTCACCAAGCAGCTCCAAGATCCGGATCCGGGCGGGATGGCCTAGCACCCGGAACAGGCTCGCCTTCGCCTCATGCACTGGTCGCGCGTTGTGTGGCACTGCGTGATCGTAGCCTAATCTTCAATTATTCCAAGTATCGGAGAATCACTGCCACTGGAGGTTTTCGGCCTGGGTCATGGGGTCGATCTGACCCACGACCGTGACACCGTCGATGAGGTCGAGCACGATGCTGCCAAGCGGGCAGGACGCCGTCCGGTTAATGCCGGATGAACGCACGCGTGGCAATAGCGCGCGCCCATCCGGTCGTTGAATCTGTTGCCACTACAGAACCGGTTCACTGAATCGCCCCTCCCGACCCGGGTGACGGACGCCTGGCTCGCTCTTCGCGGCGCGAGTCGAGTCGTGGCCGGGCTCCGGGTTGGGATGGTCATCGGGTGGGAGGTCGAGGAGCACATCAAGATCGGGCTCGGTCGGTTCGATCCGGGTCTGACAGCTGACCTGGTGCGTGTCGTCGAAGTTGCTGAATCCTCGACGTGATCGCACGGTCGTCGTGGTCTGGCATGCCGGGCAGGTTACGGTGACCATTCGGCCCGGCATCATGTGTGCCCTCGTGTTCTCTTGGACCGCAATGGTCGATATCACCAGTATCGGTGCCGGTGCGGCCGCGCCGAGCGCCGATCGCGAGCGATGGCTGCGCCGTCCGGGCTACCGCCTGTTGGTTGATGCTGTCGGGGCTCGGCACTGCCGCAGGGTCTAACGCCCCTGGTCGTGCAGCCGACTATGACCTTGGATGAGGTGGTGCTGTCCTCTGCTGATCTGTTGGTACTCGGTGAGTCCGACTGCCGTCGACTGCTCGCCTTAGCTACGGTTGGGCGGGTAGTGCTGTCCGTCGATGCACTGCCAGCAGCGTTTCCGGTGAACTACCAGTTGGTGGGCAACGCGATCACGTTCCGTACCGCGCCTGGCACCAAACTCAGCGCCGCGTTGAACGGCACCGTCGTGGCATTCGAGATTGACGATCTCGACCCGGCCCAGCGCCGTGGTTGGAGTGTCCTCGTCGTCGGGCCGTCCCGCGTGGTCACTGACTCAAACGAGGTCGCCGTGCTTGACCGGCTAAGCATGCACAGCTGGGTCGGTAGCGAGTTGCCGCACTACGTCAAGATTGAGGCCCAACAGATCTCCGGCCGACAGTTGCCAACACCAACGACGTAAGCTGACCCCTTTCCAGCCGCGCGAGCGTCATCCCACCGACCTGAAGGCAGCGCAAGACGCGACGCATGCCGGCCTCCAACGATGTCGCGGTCAAATGGCCGAGTCACGCCCCCGGGGGCGCCAGCGCTCAGTCCGCGAATCCAGTTCGAGTTGTTGGGTGGGCTCGGCGGGTGGTCGAGGCTGCTAGGGCAGGCTCTCGATGAGCCGGATCAGGTCGTCGCGTTGGTAGCCGCGGTGGGCCGCTAGAGCGATGAGCTCCCGTGCCTTGATGAGTACGGTGCTGGTGTCGGGTGTGCCGGCGACGGTGATGCCTCGACCACGTCGGAACTCTAGGGTTCCCTCGTCACGGAGCAGGCGTAAGGCACGAAGCACGGTGTTCGTGTTCACCCCGAGAACGGCCGCGAGGTCGCGAGCCGGCGGCAGGCGTTCACCGGGAGCGGCCTCGCCCTCTGCGATCGCGCGGCGGATCTGTGCGGCGACCTGATCATGCAGCAGGGTCGGACCGGTCCGGTCAATTTTGACCCCGAACATAGTGCTAGTAACAATAGCTCTATAGGCACGACAGTTGTCCACCCGGGTCGCTGGTGGGACGCCCCGTGGTAGGCGGTGATCAAGGATGCCCGTCGCCGTCAGCATCGCCGCCACCTCCGCGTCGGGATCGCGCTGGTAGCGATCGCCGCGGCCGCTCTGGGTTGGTCGCTGAGCGGCAACCCCGGCGGGACCCAGTCGGGACAGCCAACGCAAGGCGGTACCACCACCACACCTCTCAGCCTCGCTGGCGCGACGATCGCGGCGGCGGCAGCACCCGGATCGTTGTGAGTGCTGTCCTGCGTGCGGGACTGCACGGGCGAGCAGCCTATGGTCGGGCAGCTCTCCGAGGTCGCGGATCGCACCGGCCTGGTCATCAAGCGATTCCCCGTCCTCGACGCCGGGTCGCTGGCCGTCGGCGGGGAAGCGATCTGGCTCGCCCACCCCTTCTCGGAAACGCTCACACGGGTCGACCCGCAAGACGGGCGAACCGTTACGACGACGCGGCTCGTCCTGCCGGTCCGGGTCAGCCGGCACGACCGTCGGTTCGATCCCAGCAGCGTCAGTGTGGGGGCGGGGAGCGTGTGGGTGTCCTCACCCGCCGGCTTGATCGCGCAGGTCGACCAGCGAACCTCGCGGCTGGTGGCGATGCTGCCAACCCCGAGTGAGAACAACACAACCATCGTGGGGCCATCCGGCACCTGGGTGGCTGAAGACCTCGACGGTGTCGGCTTCGCCGCTCCCGGCGCCGACAGAGTGCACGTTCGGCCGGTTTCCGTTGCAGCGGCGGGCAGCTCGACGTCTCCCAGCTCGCCGGCGGCGGCGGCCTGATCTGGGCGTACGCCTCCGGGCCCGTCGCGGCTCCTTCCTACATCGGCTGGCGCAACATCAGTGTCGTCATAGCGATCAACCCTCGGACCCAGCGAACCTGCAAACCTGGCAGTTCGCCGGCGCTGACGACACAATCGCCTACGACCAGGGCGCCGCCTACGTCAGCGACTTCACTCACGGACGACTGCTCCGCATCGCACCCCACCACAGCATCCAGCCGCTCCACTCGCTGCGAGGAACAGGAGCCATCGTCGCGGCCACCCCCGGAGCGCTTTGGGCCAAGACAACACGCGGCACATTGCTTCGGCTAGCCCTCCCGAGCAGCCGAACCCACCGAACGCAAAGCCAACGCAGAACGCCGGTCTCGGATCTCGGAGCAGGATCCACCCCTGACCTGCCTCTAAGTGGCGGACATCCACGCCCTGCCGGCAGTGCCGGTCGGGGCCGGGATTCTGTTGATAGCAAAGGGAAGACAGCCCGTCCAGACCGCGCCGTCAAACCGATCCTTGTCACCGGCGTCGCCGCGGCACATGATGATCAAACCCGCGGAACGCAGTTGCGCCACCCGTCGAGAAACTCAAAGGAGACCGAACATGCCCGAAGGCATCTCAAATCCGAATGCCATTGAAGAGGACCCATTCGAGACCGAGGATGACAGTCCGGAAACGGACGCGAAGGACTCAGCCGAGTCAAGCGAGGCGGCTGAATCGGACACGTCCTCCGAGGCGGCCGACTCTGAGGGCAGCGCAAGTTCCTGACCCGCATCCCACCTTCGCCACTGAGGCAAAACCCTAGGTCAGGGCCATGATCAACGATCATGGCCCTGACCCATTTCGGGATAGATCCCTGCCAATCCCAACCCGTTCCAGATAACCCGCGAGCGGTTCTCGGCCCTCGGCTTCCGGATCTGGCGCGCGCCAGGTCGCCGCGCAAGTCGCGCCCGGCGGGGAACGCCCACTGCGCGGCCTCAGGTGCGACGATCCAGTGAGGCGGACGTCGGATGCCGTGGGCACGGCGCGAAGCCGCCTCTCACGGAGGGAGACCGTGATGGGTCGGTCGAGGTTGATCGGGTGCGGGCTTGCAGTCGGCGCGATAGCCGTGGCGGCTGCCGGCGTCTCGGTAGCGGCGACCGCGAGCGGTTCGTCGTCGTACCACGCGTGCGCGAGCGCGAAGCGGGTGTTGTCGTTGCAGCGGCACGGGAAGTGTCCGCGCGGCACGGTCCGGGTGTTGATCGGCGCCCGTGGCCCGAAAGGCGTGCCCGGCAAGTCCGGCCCGCGCGGTCCGGCCGGGCTGGTGCCACATCCTGACCCTTCGCGGGTGGCGCTGCTGGACTGGTGGGGCGGGGTGCATTCAGGTGGCTCGTACGGCTTCGACGAGCCCGGCGGGATCGCCTTCGACGGGACGCATCTGTGGGTGGCGAACGTGGTCGGCAACTCGGTGACCGAGTTCGGCACCAACGGCGCGTGGGTGCGGACGATCTCCGGGGGTTCCTACGGGTTCGACGGGCCGGATGGCATTGCCTTCGACGGCGTCCACTTGTGGGTCACCAACACAACCGGCGACTCGGTGACCGAGTTCGGCACCAACGGTGCGTGGGTTCGGACGATCTCCGGTGGGTCCTATGGCTTTGCCGACCCGTTCGCGATCGCGTTCGACGGCTCGCATGTCTGGGTGACGAACCTCGGCGCCGACTCCGTGACGGAGATCGGGACGAACGGTGCGTGGGTGCAGACTCTGTCTGGAGGCTCGTACGCCTTCAACAACCCGGCCGCGATCGCGTTCGACGGCGCTCATCTTTGGGTGACCAACCGTGCCGGCGACTCGGTGACCGAGTTCGATCCGGCCGGTGCGTGGGTGCAGACGCTGTCGGGCGGCTCGTTCGGTTTCAACTTCTCCGACGGGATCGCGTTCGACGGCAAGGACCTGTGGGTGGCCAACCACAGTGGCAACTCCGTGACGGAGTTCGACACCGCCGGCACTTGGGTGGCGACCTTGACCGACGCCTCCTACGGCTTCAGTTCGCCGGCCCGGATCGCCTTCGATGGCGCCCATCTATGGGTAACCAACGAGAGCGGCTCGCTGACCGAGATCGACACCCAGGGCAGGTGGATCACCACCTTGTCCGGCGCGTCGTTTGGCTTCAACGTGCCGATCGGCCTCGCCTTCGACGGCAGCCACCTGTGGGTCACGAACAACGGCGGCAACTCCGTGACTGACATCCCGGCAGGCAGCTAGACGGGTTCGTAGCCGCGGGCCGCGGCGAGTACGCCGGCCAGGGCGACCGCAGCTTGTTTCACCGCTCAGCCGTTGATGGGTGCGCGGGTCAAAGTTGGGCCATGGCTGCGCGTACGAGGTCTTCTGCGCTGGAAAGACCCGCCTCGATCAGCGGGCCACCGCGTTGACCGAGGACGGCACCAATGACGGTGCGCGCCCGACCGGCGCGGATCTGCCGTGCCTCGAACATGAAGCAGCCGCCGGCCGCGCTCGTCGACCCGGTCTTGATGCCGACGAACCCGTCGTGCCCCAGCAGGCTGTCGGTGTTGACGATCGAGCCGGCGATCGGTACGACCGCGTTCCGCATCGCGACGATCGCGGCGAATGTCGGCAGCCGCATCGCCGCTCGCGCGAGTCGCAGCTGGTCGAGGGCGGTCGACGTCGTAGCGGGCTCCAGGCCGCTCGGATCGGTGTATCGGGTCTGTGTCATATGGAGTGACCGGGCCACAGTGTTCATGGCTTGAACGAACGCAGCCTCGCCACCTGGCCAGTGCTCCGCGAGGGCGTGCGCGATGTTGTTGGCCGATGGCAGCAACAGCGCCTCGAGCGCATCGCGCTCGGTGAGCGTTTCACCAGGCTCGACCGGTACTGACGACTGATCGCTGTCCTTGTCGGCGAGTGCCTGGTTGGCGTCGGCCGCCGTCATGGTGATGGTGAACCCAGCCCGACCGGCGCCGAGTGGGGACTCCCGCAGAACGACGTACGCCGTCATCACCTTCGCAAGGCTCGCGATCGGAACGGGGCTTTCCGGACCGCTCGTGTGATGCCCGGCGCCGACCAGCTCGATCGCCGATTGGCCGTCAGTCGGCCAAGTGAGGGTGAGCGATCCCAGACGGTGGTGGTGCAGCGGCGTGGGGCCGCGATCGGGGCCGCCCACCCACCACAGCAGGCCGGCACAGAGCAGACTGAGGACGGCCACTGCGGCAGCGCCCCGATGCCGTCGGGTGCGGATTGGCTGCGGTGGTCGATCGAGGGTGGCCAGAGCCATGTGCACGATCGTGGCGAGCGACCCGTATTGCCACCGTCAGCTCGCGGCTTATGGCGGCCTTATCGGCGGGCCGCATACTGGATACGCCGAGTTTGTCCGCGATCGCACACCGTGGGGAGCAGCGTTGCGGGTACTGGTGGCCGACGACGAGGCACTCCTCGCCGACACGATCGCGGAGGGGCTGCGGCGCCTGTCGATGGCGGTCGATGTCTGTTACGACGGTCAGGAGGCAATGAACCTTGTCTCGACCCATCGGTACGACGTGGCGGTGCTCGACCGCGACATGCCAGGGCGCCACGGTGACGAGATCTGTCAGTGGATCGCAGAGTCGACTGACAACGTGCGGGTGCTGATGCTGACCGCAGCGAGCGGGATCCGCGACCGGGTCGACGGTCTGAGCATCGGCGCGGACGACTACCTCACGAAGCCGTTCGCCTTCGCCGAGCTGGTGGCGCGCGTGCAGGCGCTCGGCCGCCGATCTCGGCCCGCGGTCCGCCCGGTGCTCGAGCAGGCGGGTGTGCTGCTCGATCCGGCGCGGCACTTCGCCAGCCGCGACGGCCGGCCACTCGACCTCACCCCGAAAGAGTTTGCAGTCCTGGAGGTGATGCTGCGGGCCGACGGTCAGATCGTCAGCGCCGAGGACCTCCTCGAGCAGGCCTGGGACGAGAACGCCGACCCGTTCACGAACGCGGTGCGGGTCGCGATGATGACGTTGCGCCGCAAGCTTGGCGAGCCGCCGGTGATTGAGACTGTGCCACGCGCCGGTTATCGGATTAGTCGCTGATCTGATGCGCCTGACACCCCGGGTCAGGGTCGAGTTGTCCTGTCTGGCTATGGCCGTGGTCGGCCTGGCGGCGTTCGGCGTCTTCCGTTGGTGCATTAGCTCGCTCGGCTGTCAGTCTGCAATCGTGCGTGTGACGCACACCTGTAACTTCGGCACCCACCACCGCTCGCTGGCTGAGGTGATCCTCGCTCTGATCGTTGGGCTGGTGCTGGTGGCTCTGTGTGTCTCGCTGGCGATCTGGTCACTGCAACCGATCGGCGCGCTGACCGACATGGTGCGCCGGTTCGGACCGCAGAGCCTCGCCGAGCGCGCCCCGATCGGCTCACGTCGTGATGAGACCACTCGGCTCACCGTCGCGGTGAACGAGATGATGGACCGGCTCGCCTCCGGCTACGAAGGACAGCGCAGCTTCGCGGCGAACGCCTCACACGAGTTGCGGACGCCACTCGCGGTCCAGCGGACCTTGATCGAGGTCAGCATGTCGGGTGCCCGATCGCCCAGCCAGGTCGCGCTGCTGGCTGAGCAGCTGCTGGCGACCAACGAACGCAATGAGCGACTCATCGAGGGACTGCTCGTGCTCAGCGAGAGCGACCGCGGACTGGTATCGCGCACTCCGCAGCGATTTGACCTGATCGCAGCTCACGTCGTGGATGCGCACCGTGACTTGGCGGCGCTGTCAACCATCACCTTGACCTGCGAGTTGACCGAGTGCGTCATCGCTGGCGAAGAGGTGTTGCTCGAGCGGCTCGTGACCAATCTGGTCCGCAACGCCATCGTCTACAACGTCGAGGGAGGCGACGTACGCGTGACCGTGACCGATACCGGCCACCTCGTCATCGAGAACACCGGTCCGCAGATCCCTGCGGAGGCCGTCGACGGGCTTTTCGAGCCGTTCCGGCGCGGCGCCGCCGACCGAACCCACCACGGCGGCGGCGCTGGCTTGGGACTCACCATCGTTCGGTCGATCTGTGCGGCTCACGACGGTGCGGTATCGGCGCGCACCGGGCTACCCGGCGGGTTGCGCGTCGACGTCTCGATTCCAACGATTCGCGCACACGAATAGCGGAGTGCTAGTCAGCGTCGACGAAGTGCAGCTTCTCCGATGATGACTTCGCGCTCGCCGCGTTCTTGGCCCGCGCCGTCACCGTGTAGTGACCGGGAAGCAACCCGCTGTGCTTGGTGATCGGTCCATCGACGTACACGTTGTTCAGGCCGGTCCTGGCGGCGACTCTCAACCTCAGGGCTTTGGCGCCCGAGGAGGTGAACGTCAGCGTCACGGTGGCCGGCTCGTTGAGCCGGAAGGTGAACTGGGTCCCTCCCTTGGGGGCGTGCCTTGGGTTTACCGACGGCTTGCGGGTCCCGAGCCGCCAGGAATGGTGCGACTGCGACAGCTTCGACAATGTCGGCTTCGCCATGGCCGTGTAGACATCGGCGGCACCCGCGGACTTGTAGGCGTATTCGGCACCGAACACCACCGAGGATCCGCTGATGGCGGTCGACCATCCGAGCTCGTCGTACGGGCCACCGTTCGGATCCGGCAGAGAGACGACCTGCTTGCCGTGAGCCCAGTTGTCGATGGTGTGGAAGACGTACCCCTCACCGGCCGAGTCATGCTGTCCCAGGACATGAGTCGGGGCGCCGACGGCGAGCCTCGGTCCCGAGAGCGCGACGCTGCCGCCGAAAGAGTCGCCCTTGGGCTCATGCGTCGATTGCAGTTTCAGAGTGTCGTACATCGGAGATGCCACTGACCCCCATCCGCCGGCCGGCTCCGTGTAGAGGTAGACCGCGCCCTTGCTCGGTGGCTGGTCGAAGAACAGGTCGCCGGGGGCGCCGACCGCCACCGTCGAGCCGTCCACGGCGACCGTGTAACCGAAGCCGTCCGGTGGGACATCGCCGGCGTGGCTCTCGGTAAGTTCCTGAGTCGGGGTCGTCGTCGTCGCCCACCCGGTTGGCGGCTTCGCGAACACCCACGCCTCCTCATCGAACAGGCCGCCGACCACAATCGTGTCGGCTGACACCCCGACCGGCAGGAGAGCATCGAAGCCCGTGGCTGTGCTGTTGACCAGGTCGGCGGTCTCATGTTCGTCCGCCCATCCGGAGGCCGGCCGGGTGAACACCACTGCCGCCGGGTAGTCCCCGGACAACGCTGAGGCGACGATGGTGGCGCCATGAATCGCAACCGACCCGCCCAACACACCGATGTCGCTGGTTGAGCTCGCCGTCAGCACGGCGGACGGATGGGAGGTGGTGCGCCATCCGTGCCGTGGCTTGTTGAAGATGTAGACAGCGCCGGCCTGATCCTTGCCGGCTGCGCTATCCCCGGCAACGATCGTGTTGCCCTCGATCGCAACGCCGGTGCCGAGACCGTCGGCTTCCTCGCTCGGTGGCGAGCCGGCAACCGTCAGCACTGCCGTCGGCGTCGCGTCGGCCCACACGCCTGACTTCGGCCTGGTGTAGACGTAGACCGCGCCCTGACCGCCACCGTCGGGCCCGACGACGGTGCCCGCTGCGCCGACCACCATCGTGTTGCCGGAGATCGCGACCGGATAGCCGAGATCGGTGCTCGGATGGGCGGCGCCGGATCGCATGGTCGCCTCGGCCCAGGTCTTTCCGACGTGCCCACCCGCCGTGGCGGTCGAGGCTGGTAGCAGCGCGGCGGCGCAGGCGACGATCGCGATCGCGGACGAGGTGATCAAGCGGCTCGAGACCGCTCGCGCGCTGCTGGTCATCTCGCCGGCTCGATCTTGGACCGGTGGTGCTGGAACTGCTGGGAGAAGACGTACGCGGTCCCGCGGTCGTTGGAGTTGTGAACTCCGGTGAAGTCCGAGTACGGCGCGCCGGCCACGATCGTCGTGCCGCTCAACGCCACGGAGTAGCCGAACGAGTCCCATCGCTCGGTGTTCGCCGCTATGAACTGGCCGGACTGCGTGGCGTTGCGCCAGCCCTTCTTGGGCTTGTCGAACAGATACACCGCCCCGGATTCGTACTTGCGATCGAGCGAGGCATCCGGCGCTCCGGCAACGATCATGGAACTCGAGATCGCGATCGACTGCCCGAACGAGTCATAGGGCCCTCCATGGGACGCGGTGAGCTTCGCTCTCGGATGCAGCGGTGGGCCGACTCCCGTACCCCAGCCGGCGGTGGGCTCGTTGAACTCGAAGACTGCGGGACGGACGAGGCTGGAAGGGTCAGCGCGACCCTCGGCGGCCACGGCGGCGTGCCTACCCGAGACCGCGACCGCCGTACCGAAGTTCAGGTCGGCGACGGCGGTCTTTGGAGCGAGCTCCCGAGTGTCGGTTTTCGTCGCCCAGCCACCGCTATGCGGCTTGACGAACACGTCCGCCATGCCGGTGTCGTTCTGTCCGCCGATCTCGCGGCCAGGGGCGCCTCCGACGACGGTGCCGCCGGCGATCGCCACCGACTCTCCGAGATAGTCGTCTCCCTTCCCGGAAGCCGAGGTCAGCACGGCCGGTGTGCTGGAGTTCACCCATCCGTGGGCTGGTTTGGTGTACGCGAGAACGGCACCCTGGTTGGTGTTGGCACCGATCGTCTGGTCCGGTGCGCCGACGACGATCGTGCTTCCGCTGATCGCGACGCTCGCCCCGACATGTGCTCCGATGACGGCAGTTCCGAGCGAAAGCGTCGCGGTCGGATGCGAGGTGCTCCTCCATCCCGATGCCGGCTTCTCGAACACGTACGCCGCGCCGGCCTCGCTCGTTGCGCCGACCGTGGCAGACGGTGCTCCGACGACGATGGTGTCTCCCGACACGGCGACCGGGCCGACGTCCTCGTCGGCCCCTACCCCTGGTGTGGAGATCACGGCCCGCTGGGTCAGCCTGCCCTTGCCCGACTTGGAACGGATGTAGACGTAGACCGCCCCTGCGTCGGGGTGCCCGTGAACCCGCGTTCCGTAGGCATCCACCACCACGGTCCTGCCGGAGATGGCTACGTCAGCTCCCAGGTAACCGCTAGGCCTCGACTTGCTCGACACGAGTTCGTTCGTCACGTAGTGCGGCAGCCTCGTAGCGCCGCCGGAGGCCTGTGCCATAGGCGCAACCGCGAGACCGGCCCCCACGGCCAAACCGGACGCAACAACCACGACAACCGATTGACGTCTCACCCGTGCCCCATCTCGACGGATTGCGCCGCCATCCCACCTCGTCAGCGGCGACTTGTCATCCCCTACGGCGAACTGGGGCGGTCAGAGCATCGGCGCGGCCCGCGCTGACCAGTAGCCTGCGGGTCCAACCACGACCAGGTCGAGAAGTTCGATCGTCCCGTGCACACGGCGCTGTAGCTCGGGCCAGAGCCAGCGGTCCACTGCCCTTGGGCGGCCGTCGGCTCGCGGAATGAACAGCAATGTCGCCTTCGCAGAAAGTTCGCCGAGGATCCACGCAATGTTGCGAAGCAGAACATCGTCCAGCTGTGCCATCGCACCATCGACGGTCGTCGCCACGACGGGAGCGCCGTACGGGTCCTCGAACAACATGATCCACAAGGAACCGTCGTCGGCGTGCGTTGTGAGCGAACGGACCTCGTCGACCCGTTTGTCGAGCCATGAGCCCACCGATACCTCCGACATAGCTGCAACGACCACGACCTCTGCAGGTTCGCCTGGGAGACGCGAGCCGGCGGCGGCCCGTGCAACATCTGTGGATGGCTCGGTCCCAGTGGATAAGGTTGCTCGCACTGCGGCCCGACGGGCTTCCTTGCCGGACATGCCCCCACCCGCGCGACTGGTTCGTGCTGCCTGGGGAGTCCGGTGCTTCTGTTCCGCGCGTCGGCCGAGTCGCTGCGGTCGGAGGCTCAGGCAGGGCGATTGGCACAGCATCTCTCGGAGCAGTACGCGTTCGCGCTCGGACGCAGGGCGGCGGAGTCCGAGGTGCGATCCTGGGAGCGGAGCCTTCCCGTGCTCGCCGACGATCTTCACGACGCCGGGCTGAGCCAGATCGAGGTGCTGGCAGAGTTCCAGTTGCCGCTGTCAAGCAAGCGGGTCGACGCGCTCCTCGCAGGGGTGCATCCGAAGACCGGTGCGCCGTCCTATGTCCTCGTTGAGCTCAAGCAGTGGAGCCAGGCCGAGGGTCACGAGGATGCCGACGACCTGTGTTACATCGAGGCATACGGCCGGCACCCCGTTCTCCACCCCGCTGAACAAGTACGCCGCTACTGTTCGTTCCTCGCCGACTTCACCGGCGCATGGGCGGAGGCAGTCGACCCGGTCGCCGGAGCGGCGTACCTGCACAACGCCACCGAGTTCGGGATCAGCAGCCTGCGGGCACTGCCCGAGGACACGTACGGCCGGCTCTTCACCCGTGAGCGGCGAGGCGACTTTCTGGAGTTCCTCCAATCGCGACTCGCGCCCGATCCCGGGGCAGAAGCAGCGGATCTTCTCCTCTCGAGCAAGGTGGCGCCGAGCCGCCAACTGCTCAAGGTGGCGGCGGACGAGGTTCAGATGAGGGAGCAGTTCACCCTCCTCGATGAGCAGCAGGTTGCGTACCGTCTCGTCCTCACTGCGGTCGAGCACGCTCGGGCGTCGGATGCCAAGCAGATCGTTCTCATCACCGGCGGGCCCGGATCAGGCAAGAGCGTCATCGCGCTGTCGTTGCTTGGCGAGCTGTGGCGGCAGGGCCGCTCGGCAATGCACGCGACGGGGTCGAAGTCCTTCACCGAGACCCTGCGCAAGGTGGCGGGTCATCGCAACCCCCGAGTGAAGGCGTTGTTCAAGTACTTCAACAGTTTCATGGCAGCCGAGCGCAATGGGTTCGACGTGCTGATCTGCGATGAGGCACACCGGATGCGCGAGACCTCAGCGAACCGCTACACCCGGGCAGAAATGCGCACGGGTAAAGCCCAGGTCCGCGAACTTATCGACGCGGCGCGCGTGCCCGTGTTCATGCTCGACGAACACCAGGTCGTCCGGCCTGGGGAGACGGGTACGCCGAGGCTCATTAGGGACCAGGCCGACGAACTTGGTCTGCAGGTCGTCGAGGTCTCGCTCGACGCGCAGTTTCGCTGTGGCGGGTCGCGTGCTTATGAGGAGTGGGTGCTTCGCCTGCTCGGACTCGAGCCCGGCGGGCCGATCTCATGGGCAGGCGACACCTATTTCGACGTGCGCCTTGTCCAGTCCCCGCCTGAGCTCGAACAACTGCTGCAGTCGAAGACGGCCGAGGCCTACGGTGCGCGAATGACGGCTGGTTTCTGCTGGCCGTGGAGCGACCCTCGACCCGACGGCACGCTTGTGGATGACGTTGTCATCGGTGCGTGGCGACATCCGTGGAATCTGCGAGGTGATCGAAGCGTAGGCGGTTACCCGCCGGCCAGTCTGTGGGCGACCGACCCGGCTGGCTTCGGACAAGTCGGCTGCATCTACACGGCACAAGGCTTCGAGTACGACTGGAACGGCGTGATCTTCGGGCCGGATCTGGTGTGGCGCAAGGATCGGTGGGTCGTGCAGCCGCAAGGGTCGAAGGATCCAGCACTTCGGGGCGTGCCGCCTGAGCAGGCGCATGCCCTGCTTCGCAACGTGTACAAGGTCTTGCTGACGCGTGGCATGGTCGGCACAGTCGTCCACTCGGTTGACCCTGAAACGCAGGCGCTCCTGGCGTCGTTGATCGGCGTTGGAGGGGTCCGCCGGCCTCGGTGATCCGATGCCATCGACAGGTTGTGGATGCGGTCTTGACGCGTTCTCGGGTCGAACGTATGTTCGAGTGATGGAGCCGATCCACCCGACGAACCAGGTGCTGTACGCGCGGGCCGCGGTGAAGCTGGACGAGCTCGAGCAGCTGGCGGTCGGGGTCGGGTTGTATGCCGGTCTGGTCGCGCTGCGGGCCACCCCGATGGATAGTGCGGGTGCGGTCCGGGCGACCGTGTTGTGGTTGCGGTTCGCGGCGCATTGCGAGGCGCAGTCGATGATCCCGACGGTTGAGGCGGTCAATTCTGCCGACCTGCTTGCCGAGGGCTTCGGTGTTGATGCGTCACGGTTGATCGGGCACGAGTTGGCTGCGATGTCGAGCATGCCGTACTCGACCTCGCTGGCGCGGGTGGCATTGGCTGACCAGGTCGCAGAGCAACTGCCGGCGTCCTGGGTTGCGCTCGACCGCGGCGAGATCAGCCTGGCCCATCTCAAGGCATTGGCCAGGGTGGTGGGCGTCGCGACACCGCGGGTCGCCGCGGCTGTCGAGAGCCGCGTGCTGCCTACGGCGATCCTTCGCGGGTGGACCCCGACTCAGCTGATGCGGGCAGCGGTGAAGGCGCTGATGGCCCTTGATCCGGTGGCGGCCGCGGATCGCGCCGCGGCAGCGAAGGCCGACGCCGACGTTCGCTTGTATCCGGGGGTGGACGACACCGCGAGCCTTGTCGCGGTCGGCGCCGCCGGGCAGGTGCTCCGGGTCAGCGATGCGATTGAGATCCGCGCGGCCGAGCTCGGGCGGGAAGGCGACACCCGCCCGATTGGGCACCGTCGGATGGATGCCCTCGCCGATTTGGTGCTCGGCAGCGACGCAGCCCGGCGACCGGTCGTCGAGACCGTGGTCACCGTCGACCTGACCACCCTGCTCGGGCTCACCCAGCGTCCTGGTGAGCTCTCCGGCTACGGCCCGATCACCGCCGAGTACGCGCGAGAGCTGTCGAAACAGGCGTGGCTGCGGCGACTGGTCACAGATCCCCTCGATGGCCGGATGCTCGACCTGGGCCGCGACCGCTACCGCCCGTCGGCCGGGCTTCGACGGCTGATCGAGGCGCGGGATCGGACCTGCCGTCACATCGGCTGCTCCCGGCGCGCGACCAGCTGCGACATCGACCATCGGGTCGCGTGGCCGCTGGGCGGGACCGACGAAGCGAACCTGCACCTGATGTGCCCGATGCATCACGACATCAAGACCCGCAAAGCATGGCGAGTCGATATCGAGCCCGACGGGACCGAGGTGTTCACCTCCGCGCTCGGCTTCCAATACCGCCGGCCTCCGGCCACCTACCCGATCGACCTGCCCGACCCACCCGACCAGACAGACCCGCCCGACCTCGTCGACCCGCCCGACCCACCGGACCGGACCGACCCACGCGATCCGGTCGATCTCTTCCCGCAGCCACCGCCACTCAACGAAGAGGAATACACCGAAGTCCGCACCGCCCTCAACGACAGCTTCGGAAACTACGCCGCCCGCGTATACGACGTCCTTCGCCAAGCCGAACTAGTCGCCTAGCGCGTCGATGGTGACGTGGTCAGTCCGGCTGCACGAGTGGTAGGCCGGGGGTTGCCAGCAGATGCAAGCCGGTCGTGAGGAAAAGTCCCTCGACCCCGTCCAGCCGGCACACCCAGTCGACCGCCGACCCGCCACGTGCGAAGGCTGCGGTGGCGATAACGTCGGCGTCGACGATCGACTCCGCCACGATGGTCACGCTCAGGAAGTGCGTTGCGGGCTGCCCGGTCCGCGGGTCGGTGATGTGAGGGCCGCGCTCGCCTGATCCCGACGTCGCGATCGCGCCACCGACCGTTTCGAGCACCGCCAGCAGCTGGTCCGGTGAATGGGGATCGGCGATGCCCACGTGCCACGGCGTCCCGTCGTCGGTGCCGCCGGCGAACTGGATATCGCCGCCGCCGTTCACGCTGTGGTGCCGCGACCCGGCATCGCTGAGGATGTCGCTCGCCTGGCGGATCGCCCAGCCTTTGACCAGCCCGCTGGGGTCCAGGCGACCGCTGGCGTACGCGTCGAAGTAACCGTTCGTCCAGCCGGTCGCTCGCTCGCACAGGTTGAGCACCTCGACCACGTCGGGTGGGCACTGGTCGAAGGTGATCTCGGCGCGCCCGAGTCGCGAGATCGGGCTGTTTGCCTTGTACGTCGAGAACAGCTCGTCGGCCCGATGCAGCGCACGGGTCGCGTCGGCGAGCGCCGAGCTCGGCACCGGGTCGCGGAGGTCGAACGACACCACGGTGCCCATGACCGACACGGTGTGCCGGCCCTGCACCATCGGACTGCCGGCGGATCGCGCGACCGTCAACCGAGGGGCGTCGAGCATGGCGGGTTCAGGCCTTGTCGAGTGCGCTCTGCAGCGATTGGGCGTACCCGTCACTGGTGTACGTCGCACCGGACACCACGTCGATGCGCGCGCTGTTGGCCCTCAGCGCCTCCGCCCGCAGGATCGGCACGGCAACGGCCGCGATCTGTGCCGAGTGCGAGTTGTCGCTCGGGAGCTGCAGCGCGGTGATGTCGGTCAGCCGGCCACTGGTTTCGACGATCTTGACCTGAACCGGCCCGAACGCGGTCTGAACGGTCTGCCCGACGATCGTCTTCGGTGCCGCTGCGGTGATCGACTGCTGGTGGTGGCTCGATGGTGTCGACGACGGCGTGTGGGCCGGTGACGTCGCGGGATGGCTCGATGGCAGCAGCGGCGCGGGGCGCACGTGGTGGTGCCGCGGATGCACCACCGTGGACGACCGCGTGGTCGGCGTGGGGCCAGCCGCGAGCGCCACCACTCCAGTGGTGGGATGGACTTTGAACTGCAGCAGCAGTACCAGCCCGGTAATCGTCGCGACAAGAGCGACGGCGACTCGCCGCACGGTGTTATCTCCTTTGGTCAGAACGCGAAATGTTCGCGATGAAGGTGTCGAGAGGGAACCCCGCATCGTCTGATGCAGCGCGATGCGACCGCCATGAAGGCCGGCGGCCCGCACAGAAAGACGTCGTGGTGCTTGATGTCGGGCACGACCCGGCCCAGTCGTCCGGTCACGAACGGGTCGTCCGGCGAGCCGGGCGGACCGACCGCGTAGACCACGTTCGCCCCTCGGCGAGTGGCGATCTCGTCGATCTCGTCGCGGAACACGATCTCGTCCTCGCGGTTCGCCCGGACGAGCAGCGTGAGGTCACCGGCCCGAGCCGGGATCTCCTCGAACAACGCACGGAGCGGGGTGATGCCGACCCCGCCGGCGACCAGCAGGACCTTGCGCCGGCGTCGACGACGTGCGGTCATCGCGCCGTACGGGCCTTCGGCCAGCACCCGGGTCCCGACCTTGAGGCGTTGGAGGTCGTTGCTGTGGTCGCCGAGGTTCTTGACCGTGATCCGGAGGAACTGCCAATGCGGCGGCGCCGACAGCGAGAACGGATGCGACTGCCACCAGCCGTCCCGGGTCAGGAACCGCCAGCGGAAGAACTGGCCCGCCTCGGCGCGGAGCTCGTCGAGATCGCGGCCGGTGATGATGATCGAGATCACGCCACCGGCCTCGCGGCGGATCTCGGTCACCCGCATCTGGTGGCGGAACGCGCCCCTGATCGGGACGCAGATCCGATACCAGACCACGAGGCCCGCAGCGCCGATGTACAACGCCGACCACAGTGCCCTGGCCCGCCAGTTGGCGACGAAGTCCGCGCCGGTCGAGAACTGGTGGCTGAACGCCAGCGCGATCGCGAGGTAGGTGTAGAGGTGCAGGTGGTACCAGGTCTCGTAGCTCAGCCGCGCGCGAGCCGCACGGGCCGAGACCACGCCGATCCCGACGAACATCAGGCCGGCCACCGTCGCCATCAGGACGTCGGGATAGCTCAACAGCAGGGTGTCGGTCTGGTGGACCACGTTGGTATGCGCAACGACCGCGTAGCCCCAGACGATGAGCAGGCCGTGCGCGACGATCAGGGAGACCGTGTAGCGGCCGCCGTGCGCGTGCCAGCGCGCGAGGGTGTCGGCGCCGAGGCCGTGTTCGAGGAACGGTGCGCGAGACATCAAGACCAGCAGTACGGCGAGTCCGTAGCCGGCGAGCAGGCCGGTCACCCGCCCGGCATTGGTCAGCCAGGCGCCAAGGCCACTAATCGACGTCGTGTCGTGCCACCACAAGCCGAGGACCGCGAGCGCGCCGAGCCCGATCGCGAACAGCAAGGCTGCGGCCCGGGCCTGATGGGTGCCCCGGGCCGGCCGGATCCGCCGCGCCTCGAGCTGGCGGGTCGGAAGCGTCGTGGTCACGTCCTCACGATGCCCGGTGAACTTCTGACCCAGCGCTGAAAACTAATCGAATTTCCGTACAAACCGGATAGCAGACCCCGAGGCTCCTCAGCGCAGATTCAGAGGTTCACGCGGACAATTCGGGGTCGCGGCGGGCCATTCTGGACGGATGAGCACTCGTCGGGGCGGCGCGACGGCCGCAGTCACGTCGTCCGCGCTGACCCGGGCGGACGGTACGCCGGCCCGGGTGCTGGTCGTCGACGACGAACCCAGCCTGGCGGAACTGCTCTCCCGGGTCTTGCGCTATGAGGGCTGGGCGGTCGAAACCGCCGGCACCGGCGCTGACGCGGTGAACGTGGCGCGGACGTTCCGCCCCGACGCCGTGATCCTCGACGTGATGCTCCCGGACATCGACGGGATCGCGGTCATGGCGAAGCTGCGGGCCGACAACCCGACCGTTTGCGTGGTCTTCCTCACCGCGCGGGACGCGGTCGAAGACCGGATCGCCGGCATCACCGCCGGTGGTGACGACTACGTGACCAAGCCGTTCAGCCTCGAAGAGGTCTTGGCGCGGTTGCGCGGTGTGCTCCGGCGGATGGGCATGGCACAGGCGGCCGGCTCATCGGTCCTCTCGGTCGGCGACCTCACCCTGGACGAGGACGCGCACGAGGTGCAGCGCGGCGGCACTCCGATCGACCTGACCGGCACCGAGTTCGAACTGCTCCGATACCTCATGCACAACCCGCGGCGGGTCCTGAGCAAGGCGCAGATCCTCGACCGGGTCTGGCAGTACGACTTCGGCGGCCAGGCCCATGTGGTCGAGCTCTACATCTCCTACTTGCGCAAGAAGGTGGACGCTGGCCGGACGCCGATGATCCACACGGTTCGGGGGGCCGGCTACGTGCTCCGTCCGCCGTCGTGACCCGTCGGCGACGCCGCGAGACGCCCGTGGGTACGCCGTGGTGGGAGCGCCGTACTCTTCGGTTCCGCGTGCTCGCCAGCATCCTCGCGGTGATGGTCGGCGCGTTCGCGGTCATCGCGCTGGTGACCGTCCTGGCGCTCAACCGCTTCCTGCTCGGCCGCCTCGATCAACAGGTCAACGCGGCGAGCGCCCGTTACGTGTCCGCCGCTGACGAGTCCGGCCGCTCGCTGGTCACCAACGACGGCGACGACGACGCGGACGACGGCTTCGGCGACGCGCGGGGGCAGGCCCAAGGAACCCTGGGCGCCAGGATCACCGGGACTCAGCTGAGCACGATCGGCATCGTCGGCCGGCATCACCCGCCGGTCGCGCCAGCCGACGTGCGACAGATTCTGGTCGCGCTGCCGGTCGGTCGCTACGTCTCGCGCGATCTCGGCTTGTTCGGTGACTACCGCCTGCGCGCCGCGACGTTGCGAGACGGCGACCGGGTCGTGGTCGGCCTGCCCTTGAAGCCACTGCACGAGACCTTGGCGGAGCTGCTGGTGGTCGAGCTCGCGGTCTTCGGTGGCGTACTGCTGATCACGGTGGTAACCGGTGGATGGCTGATCGGGCTCTCGCTTCGACCGCTGACCCGGGTCACGGCGACCGCGCGGCGGGTCAGCGAGTCGTCGCTGGCCGAGGACGACCCGGAGCTGTCGCATCGGGTGCAGACGCCGATGCCCGGCACCGAGGTCGGCCAGCTCGGGGTCGCGTTCAACCACATGCTCGACCACGTCGAGTCGAGCCTGCTGACCCGCCGCGACACCGAGCAGCGGCTGCGGCAGTTCATCGCCGACGCCTCGCACGAGTTGCGAACGCCGGTCGCGGCCATCCGCGGTCACGCCGAATCGGTGCGACGGCTGCGCGAGCCGCTTCCGGAGCCGGTGCTGTCGGCGATGGCGCGGATCGAGTCCGAGGCCGAGCGGATGGGGGTGCTGGTCGACGACCTGTTGCTGCTGGCGCGACTCGATGCCGGGCGCCCGCTCGAGCGCCAGGACGTCGACCTGAGCCGGCTCGCGATCGAAGCGATAGACGATGCTCAGGCGGCCAGCCGCGACCATCACTGGCTGCTCGACCTGCCGCGGGAGCCGATCATCGTCATGGGTGACGACCACCGGCTCCGCGAGCTGGTGACCAACATGCTGACGAACGCACGAACTCACACCCCGCCTGGCACCACGGTGCAGTTGACCGCGACCCGGGACGATCTGGGCCGGTTCGCGGTGCTGCGGGTGAGCGATGACGGACCGGGCATCCCGGCAGCTGCGCAGCCGCGGGTGTTCGAGCGGTTCTACCGAGCCGACCCGGGCCGGGCCCCGATGACCGGCGGCAGTGGTCTCGGCCTGGCGATCGTGGCCGCCGTCGCGCGGGCCCACGGTGGTGACGTCACACTGTCGAGCCAGCCCGGCAACACGACGTTCGTCGTACGGCTGCCACTGGCTGACTAGCCCGACCCTGCGCGATTCGCGCCGGGATGTGGCGCCGCGGTCGGGGACACTGTCCGCGTGCTGATCTTCCTCGCGAAGTTCTTCAGCGTTCGCGTGCGCCGGCACCTCGCAATGTTGTTCGGTGGGTTCGTCGTCGTGGTGCTCGGTGGTGCCGGTCTGTTCGCCGCGACCCAGGGGATCGGCTACGGCAGCGCGCTCTACTGGGCCGTCACGACGGCGACGACGGTCGGGTACGGCGACATCTCGCCGCACAACTCATCCGGCCGCGTCGTCGCCTCGCTCGTCATGTTGACCGCGATCCCGTTGCTCGGAGCGATCTTTGCGGTCGTCACCGGCGCGTCGGTCTCGGCAGGAATCCGGAGGTTCATGCAGATGGAACGTCACTTCCCGACCGGCACCTACCGCCTGGTCGTCGGGAACCATCAGACCATTCCCGCCATCGTCCGCGAGCTGGACGCCGTCGACGTCGACGTGGTCGTGATCGGCGACCTCGACGCGAGTCTCGTCCCGAGCGATGTGCACGTCATCCACGGCGCCCCGACCGACCCGGCGGTGATTGCCCGCGGCCGGCCGGTCGGCGCCGACCACATCCTCGTCACCGCCACCAACGACGGCGACGTGCTGGTGAGTGCGGTGCTGCTCCGACGCGCGGCGCCCGACGTGCCGATGACCGCGCTCACCAACTCCAACACCGTTCGCGATGCGCTCGAAGCGCTCGGCGTCCAGCAGACCCTTTCGGTGGACGGCCTGGTCGCGCACACCCTGGCCAAGAGCCTCGAGACCCCGCACGCCGGCCCGCTGGTCGAGCAGCTGATGGATTCCGACGACCACGCCCTTGTCGAGATCGACGCGGATCCCGCCGCGGTCGGAAAGGTGCTTAGCGCGATCCGCCGCGACCACGCGGGTCTGGTGCTTGCGATCGTCCGTAATGGCACGGTCGACCTCGGGATCGGGACCGATCCTGTGCTCGCCGCCGGCGACCGGCTGCTGCTCGCCACTCAGCGCGCCCAAAAAGTAGGCACTTCATAGGTATTCCTGATCGGAACCTATTCGTGACCCACGGATGTCAGTGGTGCACGCCAAACTGTGGGCGCTCGGCAGGCCACAAGCCGACCCGGGCCGGGTTCACACACGAATCGAGGAGTCGAATTGAGCGGCGTACGACTGCTGGTGGGCACTGCAAAGGGCGCGTTCGTCCTGACCTCGGACGGCCGGCGCGCCGACTGGGAGGTGAGCGGTCCGCACTTCGGCGGTTGGGAGGTCTATCACCTGGCCGGCAGCCCGGCCGAGCCCGACCGGATCTACGCCTCGCAGACCTCCGGGTGGTTCGGGCAGGTGATCCAGCGCTCGGATGACGGCGGCCGCAGCTGGGAGGCGGTGGGCAACCAGTTCGCCTACGACGGCACGCCGGGAACGCATCAGTGGTACGACGGCACCCCGCACCCGTGGGAGTTCGCCCGGGTCTGGCACCTCGAGCCGTCGGCGACCGACCCCGACCTGGTCTACGCCGGTGCGGAGGATGCCGCGCTGTTCAAGACCACCGACGGCGGGGTGACCTGGCACGAGCTGGCCGGTCTGCGAACCCACCGCACCGGGCCCGACTGGCAACCCGGCGCCGGCGGCATGTGCGTGCACACGGTCCTGATCGACCCCGTCGATCCTGACCGGCTGCACGTGGCGATCTCGGCGGCCGGTGCGTTCCGCAGTGACGATGCCGGGCAGACCTGGGAGCCGGCCAACCGCGGCCTGCGCTCTGGTGGCATCCCGGACGAGGACGCGGAGGTCGGTCACTGCGTGCACCGGATCACCCGGCACCCAGACCGGCCCGACACGCTGTTCATGCAGAAGCACTGGGACGTCATGCGCAGCGACGACCGCGGCAGCAATTGGCGCGAGATCAGCGGCAACCTCCCGAGCGACTTCGGGTTCCCGATCGCCGTGCACGCGCATGAGCCCGACACGGTCTACGTCGTACCGATCACCAGCGACTCGCTGCACTACCCGCCCGAGGGCAAGCTGCGGGTCTATCGCAGCCGGGTCGGCGGCGAGGAGTGGGAGCCGCTCACCAACGGGCTGCCCCAGGAGAACTGCTTCCACAACGTGCTGCGCGACGCAATGGCGATCGACTCCCTCGACCCGTGCGGGATCTACTTCGGCACGACCGGCGGTCAGGTCTACGGGTCGGCGGATGCCGGCGACAGCTGGCAGCCGATCGTCCACGACCTGCCACGCGTTCTCTCGGTGGAAGTTCAGACCCTGGCGTGATCCGCGTCGTCCTGCCCTACCACTTGCGGACCCTCGCGGGAATCGGGTCCGAGATAACGCTCGACGTGGCCGATCCGCCGACCCAGCAGGCCGTGATCGATGAGCTCGAGGCGCGATTTCCCGCGCTGTCCGGCACGATCCGCGACCCGGCCACGATGCGGCGCCGCCCATTCATCCGGTTCTTCGCTTGTGAGGAGGATCTCTCCCACGAGCCGCCGGACGCACCGTTGCCGGCGGCGGTCGCGAGCGGCGCCGAGCCGTTCTACGTGATCGGCGCGATGGCCGGCGGCTGAGCGCAGCGCCGGTAGGGTCGCCTCCAGCCGGCCGCGGGCGCCGGAGCGGCAGTGGGAGGTCGGGTGACTGCGACCCGTCGCAGCACGGCCGCAACCGCCGCGGTCCTGCTCGCCTGGTGCCTGCTCGCGATCGGCGACGATACGCACGCCGGCTACTACAGCGCGGTCGGGCTGGTCTGCATCGTGGTCGGCTTCGCGCTGGTCGTGGTCGTGGCGGGCAGCGGTGCGTCGCTGGCTTTGCCTGATTGCCGGTTGCTCGCAGTGCCGATGGCGGTCTGCGTCGTCGAAGCGGTCCGTCTGCCGTCGAAGGCCTTTCTCTACCTCCACGGTGGCGACCTGGTCGCGATCCACCTGCTCGGGGTCGCCGCGGCGGTAGCTGCGGCGCTCGCGCTGGTGGTTCCGCAGCGGTGGCAACGAGCAGCGTGGTACGCCGTCGTCGTACTCGCCGGAGCCGCCGGCGTCGTGACCATCGTGCTGATCAGCAACCCGAACATCGACGTGTGGGACCTGCTGCAGCAGTCGAGCACCGGCCTGCTGCACGGTGACGACCTCTACCGCCAGCACTGGCAGCACAGCACCGGGCTGCAGAACGTCTATCCGTACCTGCCGGCCAGCACCCTGGTGCTCGCGCCGTTTCGCTGGCTGACCGGCGATGTGCGGTTCGGTCTGTTGGCGGCGTCAGTGCTGTCCGCGGTCCTGCTCCGCCGGTACGGCGCCAGCCGGTCGTCGATGCTCGCCGCCTTGCTCCTCGTGATGCCGGGCTGGGTCTACCTGATCAACCGCTCGTGGACCGAGCCGCTGCTAGTGATGCTGATCGCCGCGGCGATCGTTGCGATCGACCACGATCGTCCGGGTCTCGCGATGGTCGCGCTCGCCGTCGCGCTGGCGAGCAAGCAGCCGGTCGTGCTGCTGGTGCCGGCCTTCGCGCTCTGGCCGTCGTTCGGCCTGCGCCGGGCGATCGGCTCGGTCGCGATCGCGTTCGCGATCGGGCTGCCCTGGCTGATCGCCGGCCCGCGCGACCTGTGGCACGACGCGGTGCACGCCCAGCTCGCGCTCGGCGCCAAGACCAAGGCGCTGAACATCCCCGCGCTGCTCTTGCAGCACGGGCACAAAGTGGGCTTCTGGCTGCTCGCGGCGGCGTTGCTCGCGGCGTACGCGATCGTTGTCCTCCGCGTGCCGCGCACTCCGTCAGGTCTGGCGCTATCCTGCGCGTTGGTGATGTGGGCCTACGACCTCACCAACACGCAGACCTTCTTCAATCACTACGTGTTGCCGCTCGGCTTGCTCGTGGTTGCTCTCGGCACGACCGGCGCGCCCCGACCGGTGCCGGCGCCAGGTGCGGGCTTGGTCGCCGAAGAGTCTTCCTCGTGATAGTCCTCTTCGACGTTGACCGCCCACACGTCGTGTGACGCACCGTTCATCAGGTTGTCGACCGAGAGCATTGCGGTCAGCATCGAGTGGTCCTGGTTGTTGTACTTGTGCATGCCGTTGCGGCCGACCGGATAGACGTTCGGCACTGCCTCGGCGAGCCAGCCACGGATTACGTCGACCGCGTCGCTGTAGCCCTCGTCGTACACCGGGTAGGCCTTAGGCATCCGTACGACGAACGACGCTTCGACCTGCCCGTTGCCGACCAGGCCGAGCTCGATCAGCTCCTTCTCGGCGAGCACCGCGAGGTCATCGTCGCGCATCGTCCACAGCTCGTCGCCCTCGAACACGAAGTACTCGAGACCCAGGCAGGTCCGGCCGTCCTTGACCAGGTACGGCGACCACGAGCCGAAGTTCTGGATCCGGCCGACCTTCACGTCGGGGGAGTGGATGTAGATCCAGTTGTCGGGGAAGCTGGCCGACGCGGGCACGACCAGCGCAACGGTCAGGAAGTCGCGATGCGAGAGCCGGTGCGCCGCGCGCTGCACGTCGTCGGGGGCCGGCGGGTCCATCGCGAGCACCAGCAGCGGAAGCGGCATCGAGCTGACCACGGCGCTCGCCGGCGTCGACGTCTGATTGCCGTCATGGGTCGTCACGACTGCGGTCGCACCCGAGTCGTCGCGCGTGACCGCTGTCACGCCGGTCTCCATCACGACCGTGCCGCCGCCGGCGGTCACCAGCTCGTGCGCCCGCTCCCACATCATCCCCGGGCCGTACTTGGGGTACTGGAACTCCTCGATCAGCGTCGTGATCTCGGTCTGGTTGCGGCGGGGAAGCAAGGAGTTGACGACCGCGTTGAACAGCGACAGGTTCTTGATCCGCTGGGCGGCCCAGTCGGAGGCGATCTCGCTCGCCGGGACGCCCCAGACCTTCTCGTTGTAGGTCTTGAAGAAGGTGCGGTAGAGCCGCCAGCCGAAGCGTGCCGCCACCCAGCCTTCGAGCGTCGACTGGTCCTTGGGTGGGTGAATCCGTACCCAGATGTAGGAGAGCACGCACTTCACGGCTTCGACGATGCCGAGGTTCTTCAGGGCGTTCGACGCCTTCAGCGGGTAGTCGAAGAGCTTGTTGTCGTAGTAGATCCGGCTCATCCGCGGGCGGAGCAGGAAGTCCTCGTCCGGCAGGATCTCGTGCCACAGGTCTTCGACCGCACCGACCTTCGTGAAGAACCGGTGGCCGCCGATGTCGAAGCGCCAGCCGTCGCGCTCGACCGTTCGGCTGATGCCGCCGACAACGTCATCGGCCTCGAAGACCGTCACCGGCTTGCCCGCCTTGACCAGGGCGTAGGCAGCGGTCAGCCCGGCCGGGCCGGCGCCGATCACGACGACTTGCTCGTCTTGCCGCGACACCGATCTCCTCCGGGCTTCTCGCGCATCTGGGACGCAGCGTCCGGAGCGGAGCGACTACGTATCGATGATGGCGGTCGTTCCATCCTAGGATGCGCGGTCGGCGGGCGGCCAAAACCTCCGGATATCGTCTGCCTGCTGCCTTGTCGCCGGCACGGCGACACCCTCACTGACGAACGGGGCGACGAACGTGCTCCGCATGCCAGCCGACCGAGTCTCGGGCGCTCCGGTCGGCGCGTCCGCACGCTCGGTCGGCCGGCTGCCGAGCTGGCCGGTGATGCTGGTCGGCAGCGTCGCGCTGGCGGCACTCTCTCTGCTGGTGCTGCCGCGGGGCATCGCCTACGACCCGTGGTCATGGCTGATCTGGGGCCGCGAGATCCTGCACGGCAACCTCGACACCCGGTTGGCGGCAACCTCGGTCAAGCCGCTGGCGATCGCGCTCGACACATTCTTTGCCATCTTCGGGTCGGCTGCGCCGATCCTGTGGTTGGTGACCGCCCGGGCGGCGGCGTTGTTGTCGCTCGCGATCGCCTTCCGGCTGGGCTGCCGGCTCGCCGGCCCGGGCGCCGGCGCGGTTGCCGCGGTCGGGCTGGCCGCGTCGAACCAGTACCTCGCCTACCTGTTGGTGCAAGGGATGTCCGAGCCGATGGCGGCAGCCGCCGTGCTTGCCGCGGTCGACTGCTATCTCGCCGGCCGCAAACGCTGGGTGTTGGTCTGTCTTCTGCTTGCCGGCTGGTTGCGGCCGGAGGCGTGGCCGTTCCTGCTCGGCTACCTGCTGTGGCTGGCCTGGTCCGGGTCGTGGCGCCGGCGCCTGCTCGCGGTCGCGGTCGGTGTCGCCGTACCGTTCTCGTGGTTCGTCATCGACTGGTTCGGCGCGCGGCAGTTCTTCCGGTCGGCCAACGCCGCGACGCATCAGAGCCAGGGCGGCCCGCTGCTGACCCGTCAACCGGGCATCGCGACGATCCGGGAGACCTGGCATCTGCTGTCCGGGCCGGTCGAGGTGCTGTTCATCGCCGGCTTCCTCGCCTCGCTCGTCGCATGGCGACGCGATCGGGTTGCGAGTCCTTCGCTGTGGCTCAGCCTGGCCGCACTCGGCTGGTTGGTAGTGGACGCCGTCCTTGCGCAGGGCCGCTTCGCGACCGGCGCGCCCCGATACCTCCTGCCCGGCGATGCGCTGGCGTGTGTGGTGGCGGGGCTGTTCGTCGCGGACGTGTGCCGCGCGGTCGCCCGTTGGGGGCCGCGGTCGAGGGCGTCGGTCGGTGTGCTCGTGGCGGTCTGGCTGGTGCTGGCGTTGTGCATCCTCCCGCGCGGGCTGACCGTCGGGCGCCAGGTGCACACCGGGGTCGGCACCGGACGGCTGGCCGGCAAGCTGGCGGCCGCGCTTCCGCATGCGATTGCGCTCGCCGGCGGCCGCGCGGAGATCCTGCGCTGCGGCCCGCTGAACGTTCAGCGGTTCCAGGTGCCGCTGGTGGCCTGGCGACTCAACGTTCCGGTCGGCTCGGTCGGCATCATCCCGACCGCGACCGGCACAGTGCTGCAGGTCGGGTTGTCACCCCGGGTTCCGGTCGACCTGCGGACCGTCTACACCTTCCGCGGCGTATCAGGTCCGGCGAAGGAGCGGTGGACGGTTCTGACCGCCTGCCCACCCGGCTAGCGTTCGGATCACCTGGAGGTGGTGAGCGTGCGCAAGGTCGTCGTGTACGAGTTGCTGTCCCTCGATGGCGTCGCCGAAGCTCCCGACGGATTCATCACCGAATGGGACGACGCGATGGACACCAACCTCGCTGCGGTCATCGCCGCGCAGGACGCGGTGATTCTCGGCCGCCGTAGCTACGAGGAGTGGGCTGAGTTCTGGCCGGGCAGTGAAATCCAGCCGTTCTCGACGTTCATCAACGGAGTGCAGAAGTACGTCGCCACGTCCACGCCGCTCGATCGGGAATTCGCCAATTCGACCGTGGTCGATGGCGGGCTGGTCGATTTTGTGCGGGACCTGAAGGATCGGCCCGGAGGAGACATCGGCGTCCACGCCAGCATCTCGGTCGCTCGCGCGCTGCTTGCTGCCGACGTCGTCGACGAACTCAGGCTCGTGATCGCGCCGGCAATCGTCGGCAGCGGACGAAGGCTTCTCGACGGGCTGCCGTCGATTCGGCTCGAAGCGATCCGAGGCGAGGCCTCGCCCAGCGGCCATCTGCTCGTCGACTACCGCGTCATCCGGTAGGCGTTAGCGGCCACGTCCGCTGCCGTTGAAGAAGAAGATCGTCTTGCGGGTCCCGTCCGCGTCCCGGGGTGCGATCGATGAGTACTCGCCGGGCTCCCGGTCATCCAGCAGGTGGGTGAACCGATGCCAGACCCGGCGGGCCAATGACGCTCGCGGGAGTGGCGCGGGCATGGGCTCGTCAGGGTCACCCATGAGAGACAGTGTCGTCTGTGTCGAGCAGTGACCACAAGTAAGCCTCCACGTTGTCGAAGTTCGCTTCGATGCCGTCGAACTTCGTCATGTGGTCCCGGCCGGCTTGGTCGCTGAACGCCAGCGTCCACGTGAGCTTCGTGACCCCGTCGGTCTCGTGCAGCTCGATCGTCTCGACGGCTTCCGCATCCGGCCATCCTTCGAACAGCCAGGTCTCGACCGTCCGCGACGGCGGCTCGATCTCCAGGAAGGTGCCACGAAACGAGCACTCGATTCCGTCGTCGGTCACCATGACGTAGTGATAGTCGCCGCCCACCCGCAGATCGATATCGCAGACCGTCACCTCCTCCCCAAATGGAGCGAACGTCTTGCGCACATGCTCCTGCTTGGTGAAGACGTCGAAGACGAGCTGGATCGGAGCGTCGAACTCTCGAGTGACCACGATCTCCAGATCGTTCGGGAACTCGATGACGGCCGTCCTGTGTCGATGAGGGGTCACTGCCGTTCTCCTTGTTGTTGGAGCTCTTTGAGGTAGTCGTCCACCCGGTCCAGCCGGTCGTTCATGGCCTGCTCGTACTTGGCCAGCCACTCGTGAAACGGCCGAAGGCGCGCTGGCTCCAGGCGGTAGAGCCGGCGACGCCCATCCGTCCGGCACCTGACGAGCCCGACCTCACTGAGCACCCGGAGGTGTTTGGACACCTGGGGCTGTGACATCGACAGGTCGTCCACGATCGCCCCGACCGCCTTCTCACCGGCGATCAGTACGTCGAGGATCTCGCGCCGGTGCGCCTCGGCAACCGCGTTGAAGACGTCCGACGTCGTGGAGGATCGGGCCACGACCCAAACATATTCCACTATCGGAATGTGTCAAGCCACACGCATGGCCCATCGGTGGGGCTATAGCCCCACGCATGGCCCATTGGTGGGGTAGCGCGGGCTACTTGGCGGGGAACTCGGCGACGCTGTACTTCTCGAACGCGGAGTGCGGGTTCAGGGCATCGATCGGTACGCCGCGGGCAGCGGTGAACGAGGCATAAAGGGAGGTGCAGCCACCCGCGAGGGTCTGGTAGCCGATCGCGTAGATCAGCCAGATCTGGTGCCCGTCCGCGCGCTGCAACGCGGTCTTGGCGAATGCCAGCGGGTCGGCGGTCTCGTTGCGCTTCGCGTAATCGACCCAGTCGACCATTGCCGCCGAGCCGAAGCTCGGATAGACGACCTGGGTGCCCTCGTGCGGCGCGATCCGGTTGACCGCGGGGCCGAGCTGATCGGGGCAGAACACGACCAGGTCATGCGGCCCGGCTGCTTTGAGAATTGTGGCGACCTGGCCGGCCTGGGTCCGCAGCTGACCAGGGATCAAGGCCGCACTCGCAAGACCGAGCACGGTCACCACCGCAATCGCGCCGTTACGCACCTGAGCCGGCAGGGCCGCGAAGCCAGCGGCGATCACCAGCAGGATCGGTCCCACGACGATCGCGCTGTACCGCGGTGAGTACGACGTGTCGCTCAGGTCGCTGGCGATCGTGCCGACGAGCATGGTCAGGATTGCGAGCCCCAGCACGAGCGTCGGCCACTGCCGAAGCGGCCGGCCGAGGCTGATCCGCCCGCTCGCGGTCACGTAGCCGGCGATTGCGGCGACGATGAGCAGGTAGTAGGACCAGCTCAGCGCGGGCGCGGTCAGCCCGTTCCCGACCCAGGCGCCGATCGTCAGGACCGGCACCTCGAGGCCGGGCGGAGTTCCCCAGGGCGCGCCGGTGTGGGCGTTCTGGTAGGCGAACGACGGGAGCCACGGGATGAACGCGAGCCAGCCCACCGCCATCGGTAGCAGCAGCCACAGCGCCCGCCGGGTCCCGCGCCACGCCGCGACGCCGATCGCCACGACCGCGGTCGCGGTCAGGAAGAACGCCCAGTACTGCGTGAGCACAAGAGCCGCGGTGACGAGCGCGGCGCTGACGTTCGGCCAGAGCCCGCCGTCGGTCCACACCCAGTGATAGGTCAGCATCGCCAGCAACACGAGTAACAGCACCAGCGAGTACATCCGGGTCTCGCTGCCGTAGCGCACGACGAACGGGCAGGTGGCCAGCAGCAGGACCGCCGCCCACGCCGAGTCGCCGACCAGCCGGAACCGGCGCGCGACGACGTACATGACCGGCAGGGACGCGACCGAGAAGATGCCGGACAGCGCGCGGACCGCGAAGGTGCTCGTGCCGAAGACCGCCATCCAGGCGTGCAGCAGCAGGTAGTACAGCGGCGGTGAGCCGTCCTCCCGCAGCGCGCTGATCAGGTGGTGGAGCGAGCGATGGGCGATGTTGACGGTCTGGGCCTCGTCGAGCCACAGCGGCGACGGCGCGATGAAGCGCAGCGCGATCGAGACGAGGAGTACGACGACCACTCCCGGGCGGATCCAGCGCTCGAACCGGCCGGCAGTCGAGGTCGACCCATCCGCCGAGACGGTCACCTCGGGCGCGTCCGAGGCCGCCGGCGACCGGGTCGCCAACGTCGCGGAGTCACCGCCTTGAGATGTCTCACCGGGCACGAGATGTTCCTGTCGAGATCGTTCGATGTATCGCTAGTACCGCCGAACCGTAGGGTATGGGTCGTGTCCGCGACCAACCGCAAGGACCGGCCGTATATCGGCCAGGTCAGGTCGGCCGCGCTCGAAGACTTCCGGACCAGACACGCGTCGCTCAAGCTGGCGCCGACGGTTGCGATCATCGCCGCGCTCAACGAGCAGGACAGCCTTGGCGCGGTGCTCGACGCGATCCCGGCGACCGCCTGCGGGCTCGAGGTCGACACCCTGGTGATCGACGACGGCAGCACCGACGGCACCAGCGACGTCGTCCGTGACCGGGAGGGCGTCTATCTGGCCCGGCTCGAGCGCAACTGCGGCCACGGGGTGGCCCTGCGGCTTGGCTACCAGCTGGCCAGCGAGTTCGCCGCGCAGTACGTCGTCACCCTCGACGCCGACATGCAGTGGGACCCGGTCGAGATCCCGACTGTGCTCGAGCCGCTGGTCCAGGACGAGGCCGACTTCGTCATCGGCTCCCGAGTCCTCGGGGTGGCGGAGACCGACGACCGGTTCCGGCACGCCGGCGTAACCGTTTTCGCCAAGCTGGTGAGCCTGCTTACCCGCACCCACGTCACCGATACGTCGAGCGGCTTCCGCGCGATGCGGGTCGAGGTCACCCAGACCGTGCCGCAGGTGCAGGTGCAGTATCAGACCTCGGAGCTGCTGATCGGGGCGATCTACCACGGCTACCGGATCGCCGAGCGCCCGATCACGATGCATAAGCGGCTCGCGGGCGAGAGCAAGAAGGGGCACAACGTTCTGTATGCCGGGCGCTACGCCCGGGTAATCCTGACCACGTGGTGGCGCGAGTGGAACCGGGCCAGACGGGCCGGTCGGCTGGCCGGCGGCTGATGTCGATCGCGCCCGAGCAGGAAGGTCTCGAGCTCCCCGCCGAGGCTGCGCCCGCCACGACTGAGCCGACCACGACTGAGCCAACCAAGACCGGGCCCGCCAAGGTCGGGCTGATGACCCGCAGTCATCGGCTGCTGATGCGCGGGCACGAGCGCTTCAAGGAGCTCGAGCGCCGAGCGCCACGGGCGATCGCGATCGCGCGGGTCGTCTACCTCCCGCTCGCGCTGATCCTCGTCGGCTACATCGCCTATCGAGCCGCGACCAAGATCGACCTGTCCACGGTCAGGATCTGGGCGCTCGTGCTCGCGTACGCCGCGGCGTTGGTCTGGTGGGTCGCGCTTGCCTTCGGCTGGTCCGTGCTGATCACCGAACGCATTCACCGGCTGCCGGTCGAGCAGTGGTGCAAGACGCAGGTCACCCGCTATCTCCCGGGCGGGATCTGGGCCCCGCTCACTCGGGCCACGACCGTGCAGGGACGGGTTCGCGACAAAGCCGCCGCGGTCGCGGCCGAGAACGTCATCGTGCTGGCGGCCGCGCTCGGCGTCGGCGCGTTGTGGGCGACCGTGCACAACCCGATCTACCTGCCGCTTGCGATCGTCGTCGTAGTGCCCACGTTGTGCGGGCGCTGGCTCGAGCGGCGTACCAGGGTCACTCACGCCGGCGTGGTCCGGGCGACCGGCACCTACTCCTTCGGGTATGTCGCCTACGGCATCGCGGGCATCCTCAGCCAGCTCGCGGTCTCCGGCATCCGCAACCCGACCTACCCGCTGTACGTCGCGGGCGCAACGTGCGTGGCGTGGGCGGTCGGCCTGGTGGTTGTGTTCGCGCCCGGCGGGGTAGGCGTCCGTGAGGTCGTCTACATCTGGATGCTGCGCAACCTCTATCCGCACGCCGAGCTGCAGGCCGCGGCGATCACGTCGAGGTTGGTGACCGTGCTTGCTGAGCTGACCGTGCTGGCCGTGGTCTCGGTGCCGGCCTGGCGGGCCAAACGCTCCGCCCCCGCGTAGCGGCCGCTGCTGTCGCTAGGCTCGGGGCGGCCTGCCGGCGATCCCGGCAGCCCTGAGCATGGCGCGACTCGGCACGGCATGGCGAAAGGTGGTCCGGTGAAGGTCCTGATTCTCGGTGGCGACGGCTTCTGCGGGTGGCCGACTGCACTGCACCTGTCGGAGCAGGGCCACGATGTGCGGATCGTCGACAACTTCGCCCGGCGGCAGGCCGACATCGAGCTTGAGGCGTCGTCGCTGACGCCGATCACGCCGATGGGGATCCGGCTGAAGACCTGGCGTGAGCTCAGCGGCAAGGAGATCGGGTTCGACCGTTTCGACGTTGCGGTCCACTACCACCGGCTGCTCACGCTGCTGCAGGACTGGCAGCCGGACGCGGTCGTCCACTTCGCCGAGCAGCGGGCCGCGCCGTACTCGATGAAGTCGTCATGGCACAAGCGCTACACGGTCAGCAACAACCTCAACGCCACCAACAACCTGCTGGCCGCGATCGTCGAGGCCGACCTCGACATCCACGTGATCCACCTGGGCACGATGGGCGTCTACGGCTATGGCACGGCCGGGGTCAAGATCCCCGAGGGATACCTGCAGGTCGAGATCCCGATCGGCAACGGCGAGACGGTGTCGTCGGAGATCCTCTACCCGCCGAACCCGGGCTCGATCTACCACATGACCAAGACGCAGGACCAGCTGCTGTTCGCCTACTACAACAAGAACGACGCCCTTCGGGTCACCGACCTCCACCAGGGCATCGTCTGGGGCACGCAGACCGCTGAGACCAGTCGGGACGACCGGCTGATCAACCGGTTCGACTACGACGGCGACTACGGCACGGTGCTCAACCGCTTCCTGATGCAGTCGGCGATCGGCTACCCGCTGACCGTGCACGGCACCGGTGGCCAGACCCGTGCGTTCATTCATATCCAGGACACGGTTCGCTGCATCCAGCTTGCGTTGGAGCAGCCGCCGGCCAAGGGCCAGCGGGTGCGGGTCTTCAACCAGATGACCGAGACGCATCGCCTGATCGACCTCGCCAAGCTGGTCTCGCGGCTCACCGGCGTCGAGATCGACCACGTCAAGAACCCGCGCAACGAGGCCGAGGAGAACGACCTGCTGGTCGAGAACGGCCAGCTGATCGAGCTCGGGCTCTCGCCGATCACACTCGAGGAGGGCCTGCTGGAAGAGGTGACTGCGATCGCGCAGCGCTTCGTCGACCGGGTCGACGTCGACAAGATCCCGGCGCGCTCGCTCTGGCGCCAACACGACTGACGCACCATGACCTACACGCGCATGGATCACATGACCGCCGAGGACTGCGCGGATCTCGACACCATCGCGGCGCCGCCCACCCTCGACTTCGTGCTCGCCCAGCTCGAGTTGCTGAAGGAAGAGGACCCGGGTACGGCGGCCGTCGACCGGTACGTCCATTCCCTGCAGACCGCGAGCCGGGCGCTGCACGACGGCGAGGACGACGAGACGGTCGTGTGTGCGCTGCTGCACGACATCGGGGACTCGCTCGCCCCGGACAATCACGCCGAGGTCGCGGCGGCGGTGCTGCGCCCGTTCGTCGGTGACCAGAACTGGTGGGTGGTCAAGCACCACGACCTGTTCCAGGGCTACTACTACTTCCACCACATCGGCAAGGACCGCACGATGCGCGACGCCTACCGGAGCAACCCGTACTTCAAGGCCTGCGTGCGGTTTTGCGAGCGATGGGACCAACGGTCGTTCGATCCGGCGTACCCGACCGAGTCGCTGGACCGCTTCCTGCCGATGGCGCGCGAGGTCTTCAGCCGCACGCCGCTCGACACCCTGGTCGTTCGCGACTGAGCCCCGCGTCGCCCACCACCGCCGAGCGATGTGTGAGCCGCTAGAAGTGCCCCGCCACCCGTAACGGCTCACGAACCGAACGGTTGCCGACGTCAAGGCCCACAGCTCCGGCGCACCCTGCCGCCCCGGCGGATGCCGCTCCATCAGACGTGATCTCGTGCCGTCTCGCACGAATCACGTGTGATGACAAAGCCCGTCTGGTGGCTCAGACTGCACGAATGGACGAAGCGACGTTCAGGGCATGGGCGGTTGACGATCGGCTGACGCCCTGGATCGTGTTCGACCTAGAACGCATCGCATGGGTTATCGAGATGCGGGCCGCGGACCTCACCGCCGATGAGGACCGCGTTGTGCGGGCGGCGGCGGCCCGAATGACTGCCGCGGTCGAAGCTGCTGAGGCGGCTCGAACCGCAGAACACCAGTAGTCGATCCGGCCGCAGATCTGATGGGAGAAGGCACGCCGCTTCCACGCCCGCCGGTCGTGCTCGACACCGCTGTCGACGACCCGGGACTGGTCCGGTCACTGATCGACGCGCATCAGCCGTACTGGCCGGTGCAGCGATACTTCGCCAACAGCGCCGAGTACGCGGCCCTGTCGGGGCAGGCGGAGCCGGCCCAGATGATCATCGCGCCGGTCTTCCGCGGCAACTGGGCGACCGACGGCGAGCCGCTGCACGGCGTACGGCCGATCCTCGAGAGCGCGCGCTTCGCGGACGCCGCACGTCGGCTCTTCGGTGCGGAGATCGTCCGGCCGACAACCGTCTACGTCAACCTCACCTGGCAGCTGCCGTTCGCCCAAGGCGCAGGTCACACCGACGTGCCGGCGTTCCGCGGCTTCGACCGTACGAAGTACCCGATCACGTTCCTGACCATGATGGGGTTGTCCGGGCTGTTCGAGGACGCGCGGGTGAAGGTGGCGACCGCGGTCGCCTGGTTCTATCGCGGTGCCGACGGCGGCTTCGAATACTGGCCAGCCGGCGTCGACGGCGCGTCGGTCGTGCACGAGGGGGCGATCGACAACACGGCGATCGTCGCCGACAACGACTTCATGTGGCACCGGGTGCGCCCGACCGGGCGGGTCGAGGACGGCATGGTGACGCTGACCCGCGAAGCCGAGCTGGTCCGTCGCGACAGCGGCGCCTGGGCCATCTCCGAGGAGGGCGTTGACCGGGCCGTGTTCCCGGCCGAACAGTTGCGGGTGAGCTTGTCGTGGAAGGCAATCGCCTTCCACGACGAGGCCGACCGGCGCCGGCATGACGACCACACCGAGGATCTCGACCTTGACGAGGTGCTCAGCCGGTTCGCTGCCGACTTCGCCGGCTGCGACGAGCCGCTCGACATCCCGGCCGACCCGGTCGCCGACCCCGACTTCGTCCGCACCCTCGGTACGGCGTACGTGCGTTACCCGACCTGACCAGACCGGCACGCGGCAATTCGTACTCGCAAGCCAAACGCCCAGGCCACCATCAGCGGACACTCGTTCTGCCAGAACGGGTCGCCGTGCGTTCCGGCTCGCTCGGTCATCACGACGTCCGCCCTGTGCGAGGCGATACGCAATCGTGTCAGGCGGCCGGGTACCGCGCGGCGCGGGTGCCCGGTGGGTTGTGAACGTCCGCCGCCGCATCCGGGTTCGGTACGACCAGCTCACATTCGAGCCCGTCGGGATCGCGGAAGAAGACGCTCAGGATCGACCCGAAGTCGGTCACGAAGTCATCGGCTGCACCTCGGGCCATCAGCCGGCTTCGCAACTCTTCGAAGCTCTCCAGTGACGACGCCTCGAGGGCGAGGTGGTCGATCCGGCCCCGGCCGAACATCGGGGTCTGCCGGTCGGCCTCGGTGTTTCCGTCGATCTCGAACACGTTGAGCTCGGAGCCCGGACCGATCCTGATCACCGACAGGCGGGGTCCGCCCTGGTCGGCGAACTCGGCGCCGTCGCGGACGACCTCGGCGTCGAAGACCTCGCGGTAGAAGGCGTGCAGCCGATCGCTGTCGTTGGTGAGGGTGGCCACGTGGTTGAACCCGCTGAGCAGCATGCCGCCACTTTAGGGCGATCCGCTTCCGCCGTTGTGACACGCTCACCGCGTGGCCGACGACCGTGCCGTCAAGGGCTGGTCGATGTACTCCTGGGCGAACCACGGCTGGGAGACCACGGTCTCTACCGTGCTGGTCGGTCCGTGGCTGCTCGCACTCGTGACCAAGCATCACGCGAAGCGGTCGATCCTGGTGTCGGTCGGCCCGCTGCACCTGCGGACCGAGTCCTACCCCTCGCTGGTGATCACGATCGCGGCGCTCGCCCAGGTCGCCGTACTGCCGCTGCTCGGTGCGGCCGCCGACCATCGCCGGTCGGTCGAACGTTGGCTCGCATTCGCCTGCGTTGGCGGCTCCGCGATCGCGGTGGCATTCGCGGCCACCTCGGGCGGCGACTACGTCGCGGCCGGCATCCTGATGCTGCTCGGAAGTCTCACGTACGGCGCGTCCAACGTCCTCTACAACTCACTCCTGCCGGCGCTGGCGGCTCCTGGGGAGCGCGACGCGTTGTCGAGCCGGGGCTTCGCGTACGGCTACCTCGGCGGCGGCCTGCTGCTCGCGCTCAACCTGGCTCTGCTCCTCGCCCACCACGCGATCGGGCTCGACAAGCCGACCGCAGTGCGGATCTGCTTCGTCTCGGCCGGACTGTGGTGGGCCGGCTTCGGGCTGTGGTCGCTGAGGATGCTGCCGCCGCCGCGAGAGCTGCATCCGCTCGGCGGCCGGACAAGAGCGCGCGCCCGGCTGGCCGATGCGGCCAGGGTGCTGGCTCATCGGCCGAACACCCGGCGCTACCTGATCGCGTACCTGCTGTTCTCCGATGCGATCTCCGCAGTCATCGGACTTTCGTCGACGTTCATCACGCACGAGTTGTTCGGCGACAGCGCCTCGAAGGCGGCGACGTTCCTGTTCGCGTTGATCCTGTTGATCCAGTTCGTCGCGATGGGCGGCGCGGTGCTTGCGGCCCGCATTGCCGCACGGATCGGCGCGCAGCGCGCGATTCTCGCCACCCTGGTCGTGTGGTGCCTGCTGATCCTCTACACCTACCTCGAGCTGCACTCGAAGTCGCAGGCGGTTGGGGTGGGGATCGCGATCGGCATCGTGCTCGGCGGCTCGCAGGCACTCGCGCGATCGCTGTGGTCGCAGCTCGTGCCGGCCGGACACGAAGCGACGTACTTCGGGCTCTACGAAGTCGCCAACGAAGGGACCTCCTGGGCGGCGCCGCTGCTCTTCACGATCGTCGTCAACGCGACTGGCTCGTTTCGGCAGGCGATCCTGTCGTTGCTGGTGCTGTTCATCGCCGGCGGGGTGCTGCTGGCGATGACGGATATCGACGCCGGCCTCGAGGAAGCCCGGTCCGGATAGAGCGGTGACCTGATCGAAGCACCGAGATCGTGGCCGAGAAAGGTGTAACGGGGGTGTCTGCGTGCCGATATACACGGAATGAGACGTCTCGTGGGGTCCGCGGCCGCCGCAATGCTCGCCGCCGCAGGTTGTGTCATTGCCATACCCGCCGCGGGCTCGGTGCCTGCCGGGCGAGCCGCGGCGACGCCTCCGCCGAGCCACCTGCCGGGTACGACGTGCGCGGTCTTCCCGGCTGACAACGTCTGGAACACCGATATCAGCAAGCTGCCGGTCAACAAGCACAGCGCGGAGTGGGTGAAGCACATCGGGCGGTCCGACCTGCTGCACCCCGACTTCGGTCCGTCGTTCGGCGCTCAGCCGGTGCCGTACGGCATCCCGATCACGGTTGTGAGTGCCAGCCACCCGAAGGTGCACGTGAAGTTCATGTACGGCTCGGAGAGCGATCACGTCCGTTACCCGCTTGGCAAGGACACGAAGATCGAGGGCGGCCGGAACGCTGGCGGCGACCGGCACGCGATCGTCGTCGACAAGGCGACCTGCCTGGACTACGAGACCTTCGCCACCCGCGACACCAACAAGGGCTGGACCGCCGGATCCGGCGCGGTCTGGAACCTCAACAGCAACAAGCTGCGCTTCAAGGCGCACCTGAACCTCGGCGCCAGCGGTCTGACCTCGGCGGACGCCGCCGGGCTTCCGATCCTGCCCGGGCTGTTGCGGCCGAGCGAGGTCCGAGCC
The DNA here is from genome assembly GCA_963770565.1 of uncultured Actinomycetota bacterium. Classification (GTDB taxonomy): domain Bacteria; phylum Actinomycetota; class Actinomycetes; order JAFAQI01; family JAFAQI01; genus DATAUK01. Next base: position 107,684 of record CAVYQE010000002.1, on the reverse strand, counting down.
GGGTACGTCGACCACGCGATCCGGTTCACCGCGCCGGTGACGTCGGAGCACTTCATCTGGCCGGCCGAGCACCAGGCCGGGAGCAAGCGCAGCCTCGACTACCCGCCGATGGGCGCGCGGTTCCGGTTGAAGGCGAGCTTCTCGATGACCGGATACAGCCGGGCCACCAGAGTCGTCCTGCAGGCGATGAAGACCTTCGGGCTGATCCTCGCGGACAACGGGTCGCCGTGGTACTTCCAGGGCGAGGCCAGCACCAAGTGGTCGGACACGATGATCGAGCAACTCAAGACGATCCCGGCGAGTGCCTTCCAGGCGGTGGACGAGTCGAGCCTGCAAGTCGCGCCGCACAGCGGCCAGGCCCGCTGACCCGACCAGCCCGGAGAGACTCGACCACCAGCCGCTCGGTGGCCAAGATCATGGCGAGTTGGAGGTCACAGCGGGCCCCTAACCCGCCATGGCTGTTTGTCCTGGCTAGAACGTGGTCAACCGGCCGAACAAGGGTTGCGTTCGCGTCAATCGGACAACCGCTTCCCGTACACGGCGTCAATAATCGGCCTGTGCGCCACATCGCGCCTGTCGGGCGTGCTCTAATTCGGCATGGATCGGGGTCGCACTACATCAGCAGGAGAAGTCTTCTGACCGGGGCGGCGAGCGGTGCCGCACTGATCGGCACGGGTTCGGTGGCGTCGGCCGCTGTGCCGCCGGCGGTGGTCGTACCCAGCGCGGGTGCTCTCCCGCGGGGCACGCCGGGCGGCCTCTCCTCGATCAGCTCGCCGCCGGAGCACGGCGTGTCCTATCGGTTCGCGAGTTGGGGTGACCTTACGCCGCTCAACAGCTTGGCAGACGGGCGGGTGTTCGTGAGCGAGGGCGTCAGCGCAACTACCAGCGACCCTCTTGGCTGCTTCTTCGAGCTGCCACCAGGCGCCCGGGTGCGCGATGCCGAGGTGTACTACATCGCCAACACGAACACCACTCTGTCCGTTGCAGTCTGGTCGTCGGGTATCGCGACCCTCGGAAACGTGATTGCAAGCACGCAGCTCGGTCCGTTCGCCGGATCGTCCATGCACGTGACCCGGCTCGTCATCCCCAAGTCGGTGAACGGGCCGTTTCCGCACGGCTGCATGCTCGCCGTGTACGTCGACACTCTCGCCAACCAGAGCATCAAGGTGAACGGCTTTCGGGTTGGGCTGCTCAACGCGCCGTTGTCCCCGGTCCTGCTGACCAAGCCGACCACCGTGTACCACTCGAAGTCGCCGATCACGGCCAACGAGACCAAAGTGATCCCACTCGCCGCGCATCTGCCGAAGGGTGCCAATGGCGCGATCTACACCGTTGCGGTGAATGGCACCACGAAAGCCGGAGTGCTCCACGCCGGTGCGGCGGGAACCTCGCCTGCGGTGGTCGCGGCGGAGTGGGGTCCGCACGGCGGACGAACGGCGAACACTGTGACGACCGCTGTCTCTTCCGCACGGGCAATCGCGGTCCGTTCCGCGGCGCATTCCGGGAGGGCGCTCGTCACGGTGGAGCTGGTCGGCTACTTGGTGTGAGGACAGATGAACCCGGACGAAGCTACCCGTGGGGGCGGCCGACCTGGCCCAGCCGACCGCGGAGACCTGGTCTCGTGACGCATGCCGCTAGCCGTGGCAAGGTTTGAGGAGTGAGCCAGACCCCGTCGTACGCCGCTGGGACGAGTGCTCTGCCGCTGCTCGGCGAGACGATCGGCGACAACCTCGCGCGCACTGCGTCGCTTGCGCCCGACTCGGAGGCGCTGGTCGACTGCGCGACTGGGCGGCGGTGGACGTATCGCCAGCTCGACGCGGCGGTCGACGAGCTGGCGCTCGGCCTGCTCGAGCTCGACCTGGCCCGCGGGGACCGACTGGGGATCTGGGCGCCGAACTGTGCCGAGTGGGTGCTCGTGCAGTACGCCACGGCCCGGATCGGCGTGATCCTGGTGACGATCAACCCGGCGTACCGCACGCACGAGCTCGCCTTCGCCCTGAACCAGTCCGGTTGCCGGGCTTTGGTCTGCGCGCCGGAGTTCAAGACCTCCAACTACGTCGAGATGGTGGGCGAGGTGCGCGGTGACGTGCCTGCGCTCGAGACGGTGATCTGCCTCGGGTCACCGGAGTGGGAGCGGGTGAGCACCCGCGGCGATGCGTCGGCGTCGTTCGACCCGGTGCGCGCCCGGGCCGCGACACTGTCGGCGGACGATCCGATCAACATCCAATACACCAGCGGCACGACCGGGTTCCCGAAGGGCGCGACGCTCAGCCATCACAACATCGTCAACAACGGGTTCTTCATCGGCGAAGGTTGCCGCTACACCGACCGCGACCGGGTCTGCATCCCGGTGCCGTTCTACCACTGCTTCGGGATGGTGCTCGGCAATCTCGCTGTGACCACCCACGGCGCGTGCATCGTGATCCCGGCGCCGGGGTTCGACCCGGCACTGACCCTGGCGGCCGTGCAGGCGGAGCGTTGCACCTCGCTGTACGGCGTACCGACGATGTTCATCGCCGAGCTCGCGCTGCCGGACTTCGCGACCTATGACCTGACGAGCCTGCGGACCGGCATCATGGCCGGCTCGCCGTGCCCGGTCGAGGTGATGAAGCGGGTCGTCACCGAGATGCACATGGACGAGGTCACGATCTGTTACGGCATGACCGAGACCTCGCCGGTGTCGACCCAGACCCGCGCCGACGACGATCTCGAGCGGCGGGTGTCGACGGTCGGGCGGGTGCATCCGTTCGTCGAGGTCAAGGTCGTGGACCCGGAGACCGGCCTGACGGTCGGGCGAGGAACGCCGGGCGAGCTGTGCACTCGTGGCTACTCGGTGATGCTCGGCTACTGGGCCGACCCCGAGCGCACCGCTGAGGTCATCGACGCGGCCCGCTGGATGCACACCGGCGACCTCGCGACGATGGACGAGGACGGCTACCTCAACATCGTCGGGCGGATCAAGGACATGGTGATCCGGGGCGGCGAGAACATCTATCCCCGCGAGGTCGAGGAGTTCCTTTACACCCATCGCGCGATCGCGGACGTGCAGGTGGTCGGTGTCCCGGACGAGAAGTACGGCGAGGAGCTCTGCGCGTGGGTCGTCGTACGGGACGGTGAGGCGATCACCGAGGACGAGGTGCGGGAGTTCTGCCGGGGTCGGCTGGCGCACTTCAAGGTGCCGCGCTACGTGCTGATCGTGAGCGAGTTCCCGATGACGGTGACCGGGAAGGTGCAGAAGTTCAAGATGCGTGAAGCCACCGTCGAGCAGTTCGGCCTGCAGCGCGCCGCGAGCGTGCCGACCGCTTAAGTCACCGCATCCCCGACCGCCGGTCCAAGGGCCGATGCATCGCCGGGTCGATCGCTTGCAAGAATGGTTGCTACTAGCAAGCACTCTGGAGGGTCTCGACCGAATGCACGCCGCCTACTCAGCGCTCGGCCGATTCACCGTCCGGTTCCGATGGTTGGTGCTCCTGGGCTGGTTGGTCGCGATCTTCGGGTCGTTCGCGGTCTTCCCTTCGCTGACAAGCGTGGTGAAGGCCAACAACTCGGACTTCCTGCCGAAGAACTCGCCCAGCACTCTCGCGAGCAACCTGGCCTCGCCCTTGCAGAACTCCAACTTCACGCCGGTTCCGGTGGTGGTGTCGAGCACGACCGGCAAACTGACGGCGAGTGACGTCCCGTACGTCGAGCAGTTGATCGCCGTCTTGGGCAAGGTGCCAGCCGTCAAGCAGGTGCGGGACCTTGGCACTTCGCCGGACGGCGTCGCCAACCAGATCCAGACCCTGTCCGACATCAACCTCGGGCAGGATGGGCCCTCCAAGAAACTGGTCGACGACCTGCGGGCGGCGATTCGCACGCTGCACCCGCCGCCGGGGGTGCAGACCAACGTCGCGGGGATGCTGGCGGACCAGATCGATCAGGAGGCGAAGTCCGGCAACACTGCCGAACAGGTCCAGCTGCTGTCGGTCGTGTTCATCCTGATCCTGCTGATCATCATCTTTCGGTCACCGCTCGCGCCACTCATCACGCTGCTGCCGGCGTTGCTGATCAGTCAATTCGCCGGTCGAGTGGTCGCCGAGCTCACCCACGCCGGCTTGCAGGTCTCGTCGCTGTCCCAGATCATGCTGATCATCCTGGTGCTCGGCGCCGGCACCGACTATGCGCTCTTCTTGATCTTCCGGGTGCGGGAGGAGATCCGGTCCGGGCTGCCGCCACAGGACGCGATTGTGCGGGCGGTCGAGCGGGTCGGGGAGTCCATCACCTTCTCCGCGGGCACCGTCATCGCGGCCCTGCTCAGCCTGCTGGCGGCGACCTTCGGCATCTACTCGAGCCTTGGCGCTCCGCTGGCGATCGCGATCTTCTTGATGCTGCTCGCCGGATTGACGTTGCTGCCAGCCCTGCTTGCGATCTTCGGCCGCGCGGTGTTCTGGCCGGTCAAGCTGAAGCCCGAGCCCGACGCGAAGACACCGCTGTGGGGGCGCGTGGCCGGGCGGGTGATCGCGCGACCGGCGTTGACCCTAGGGGTGGGCCTTGTGGTGTTCGGTGGGCTCGCGCTGGCCGTTCTCGCCTACACCCCGGCTGGTTTCGGCAGTACCGTCGCCGCCCCGAAGGGTACCGACGCGCGGGCCGGCGACTCCGTGCTCAACGATCACTTCCCGAAGGCGGCTGCCAACCCGACCAACGTGATCTTCCGGTTCAGTCAGCCGGTCTGGACGACGCCGGCCGAGCTCGATCAGGCCCAACAGTTGCTCTCCAAGGCGACCGTGTTCAACGAGGTCACCGGCCCGACCAACCCCAACGGCGCGACGCTCGGCGGCGCGGCGTACCAGCGGCTGCACAGCGAGCTTGCGGCACTCGTGTCCAACGGTGACCCGCGCAAGCTGCCGGCGGTCAAGCCCGCGAGTGTCAAGATGTCCGACCTCGATTACGCGCTTTATCGAGCCGAGGCGAACTACGTCAGCAGCAACGGCGAGACCGTGCAGTACCTCGCCAGCCTCACTGTCGGTGACCCCGCGAGCACGAAGGCGCTCAGCGTCGTCCCGCAGGTCCGGAGGGTGGTCACCGAAGTCGGTGACCAAGTGCACGCATCGGCGTCAGCCGTCGGCGGTGAGGCACCGGCGATCTACGACATCTCCGCGACCTCGGACCACGACCTGCGGACCGTCATTCCGATCGCGATCCTCATCATCGGCTTCCTGCTCGCGGTGGTCATGCGCAGCTTGGTGGCGCCGCTGTATCTGATCATCTCCGTCGCGCTGTCCTACCTTGCTGCCCTCGGCCTCTGCGTGATCATCTTTCAGGGCATCGCCGGCAGCGACGGGCTGACGTTCCTGTTGCCGTTCTTGATGTTCCTGTTCCTGCTCGCGCTGGGTGAGGACTACAACATCCTCGTGATGACCCGGATCCGCGAGGAGGCGCACGAAGTGCCGTTGCGGACCGCGGTACGCCACGCCGTGGGAATCACCGGATCGACGGTCACCAGCGCGGGGCTTGTGCTGGCCGGGACGTTCGCGGTGTTCGCGGTCGTCGGCTCGCAGACTCCGGGTGGCGAGCAGTTCACCGATCTCGGTGCGGGCCTGGCGATCGGCATCCTGATGGACACCTTCCTCGTGCGGACGCTGCTCGTGCCGTCGACCGTCGCGATCCTCGGCAAGTGGAACTGGTGGCCGAGCGACCTGCACGACCGCCACCTCGACCTCGAGGCCGCGGAAGCCGGGTCGCAGCCTGGACGTTAGGCGCCCCAGTCGGGGCTCTGCCTACACGCCCCAGTCGGGGCTCTGCCTACACGCCCCAGTCGGGGCGAAGCGGCATTCCGGACTCGCCGTTGTCGGCCACCCGCACGCCGAGCACCTGGTGCAGCTCGATCGTGCGGCGCTCGAAACCGAGCCGCGAACCCGCCATGTACAACGCCCAGACCTTGGCCCGGCCGAGCCCGACCTCGCGCACCGCGGCGTCCCAGTTGTCGTTGAGGTTGTCGCACCACGCATGCAGCGTGCGCGCGTAGTGCTCGCGGAGGTTCTCCTCGTGCCGGACCTCCAACCCGTTGTCCTGCATCGCGGAGATGATCCGTCCGGCGCCCTCGAGCTCGCCGTCGGGGAAGACGTAGCGGTCGATGAAGCCACGGATGTGGACCCGCTCGGTCGTCGTCGGGCGGGTGATGCAGTGGTTGAGCAGGCGACCCTCGGGCCGCAGCTTGGAACGCAGGAAGCGGAAGTAGGCACCGAGGTTCGAGGCGCCGATGTGCTCGGTCAGCCCGATCGAGGACACCGCGTCGAAGTCACGCTCGCGGACGTCCCGGTAGTCGGAGAACCGGATCTCGGCCGTGCCGGTGAGGCCGTCCTCGGCGATCGCCTTCGCGCCCCACTCGGCCTGCTGGCGCGACAGCGTGACACCGAGGGCATGTACGCCGTAGTGCTTCGCGGCGTGCCGGACCATTCCGCCCCATCCGCAGCCGACGTCGAGCAGTCGCATGCCGGGCTGCAGGTTGAGCTTGCGGGCGACCAGGTCGTACTTGTGTGCCTGCGCCTCCTCCAAGGTCGAGGCGTCCTCGGGGTAGCAGGCGCAGGTGTAGGTCATCGACGGCCCGAGCACCCATGAGTAGAAGTTGTTCGACACGTCGTAGTGGTGGCTGATCGCCTCCGCGTCGCGGGCCTTCGAGTGCCGGAAGCCGTATTGCAGGCGGCGCGCGCCGAACTCCTCGGTAGGAGGCTCGACCCAGCGGATCGCGGCGGGGTCGAGGTTGCGCAACACGTCGAGCCGATCCGCCCACGACAGCCGGCCGATCCGGTCGCTCCACAGCATCGACAACGCGGTGTAGAGGTCGCCCTCGATCTCGAGCTCGCCACTGACGAACGCGCGCGCCAGACCCAGCGAGCTCGGCGCGGTGATCAGGTAGGACAGGGCGGCAGGAGACGACAGATGGGTGCTGACCGAGGAGTCGGCCGGACCCGTAGCGCTCCCGTCGTACGCGGAGATGCGCAGGTCAGGGTGGCCGAGAGCGTTGGCAACGACCTGTGCGATCGGCTTGCGCGGCATCACTTCTCCCCGGGGGTGAACTCGAAACGCTATCGACGTTTGACGGTCTTGTCGTAGAGGTTCAGCAGGCGACCATTGGGATCGTAGGTCTTCTTGAGCAGCGTGTAGACCTCGCCGCCGTAAGTCGCCCAGAACTCATCTTCAGGATAGAACGCGGTGGAATACAACGACTTTCGCCCGCCGAGCTCGGCGACCTTCTCCTCGATGGCCCGGTTGTGGTAGCCGTCGTGCTCGCCGGGAGGCAGTGGGGCGGTCGACCAGAAGCCGACGTTGACATACAGCGTGGCCGGGTCAAGGGCGTAGAGATCCCAGTGTGCGGCGGGATCGCGCTGCTTCAGTGGGCACATCCATACCGGCTCGATCCCGGTGCGGGCGTTGAGGAAGTCGATGAACTCGGCCAGATGGTCCACCGAGATCTCGACGTCCTGGATGACCCGCTCTTCGTCGGGTTTGCCGTTGCGCTGGTCGATCCGCCGCTTGACGCCGTACCGGGTCTCGAGGGCGATCAGCTTCCAGTAGACGTCCGACCGCCGCCAGCGGGCCGGCCAGAACCGGCGGATCCGCGGGTTCTGCGCGCCGAACGCGCGCGAGCACCAGAACCAGTCGGTGTCCCAGCGCCACAGGTAGTCGCGGGTGGTGAGCCAGTCCTCGCTGCGCTCCTGGATGGAGCGGTAGTAGATCTGCTGGCCGGTGTAGTTCGACGCGGACGGCGCGGTCGGGGAGTAGGACGCGAGGGTGAGGTAGCACTCGGCCGGGCTGAACCAGGTGCCGTCGACGAAATCGACCTGCTCGCCGTCCCACTCCCGGCTCGCGCAGACCTCGGTGATGGCCTGTGCGCACGCGCCGACTCCGTCGAACCGGATGTGCCGCAGGTGGATGTATGGCGTCACAGGCTCGAGCTCGATCCGCAGTCGGAGCGCATAGCCGAGCGTGCCGTAGGAGTTCGGAAAGCCGAAGAACAGGTCGCGATGCTCGTTGCTGCGGGTCGCGGTGACGACGCGGCCGTCGCCGGTGAGCACGTCCATCTCGATCACGGACTCGTGCGGGCAGCCGTTGCGGAACGACGACGCTTCGATCCCGAGCCCGGTGACCGCGCCGCCGAGCGTGATCGTCTTGAGTTGCGGGACGACCAGCGGGATCAGGCCGTACGGCAGGGTTGCTGCCACCAGGTCGTCGTACGTCGTCATCGCCAGCACGTCGGCGGTGTGGTTGGCGGTGTCGATGCTGAGAACGCCGGTGAACCCGTCGGCATCGAGGGCGCGATGGGCGCCATCTCGCGACCGGAAGAGGTTGGAGGTCTCGCGCGACTTGCGCAACCGGACCGGCGCATCGGTGGGCAGCGTCAGCAGCGCGTCCCGCAGGGCGTCGACCCGGGCGTGGTAGTCCGCGAGCCGGGCTGCTTGATCCACTCGTGAACCTTACGCCCGTTCGGGCTCCGGGCGAGGGGTGAACGTGGTCGCATGCGACACGTCACAACAATTTGCGTGCTAGCAGGCAACTATATATACTGCGACCATGCCAACCGCGCTGACGCCGACCACCGTGGACGCCGAGACCCCGGCCCGGCTGCGCGCGGTGATCGGCAAGCTGGCCCGGCGGTTCAACGCCCTCACTCGCGGTTCCGGCCTGACGCCCGCACAGTTGTCCGCGCTCGGCGTGGTCGCCCGGCAGGGCCCGTTGCGGTTGTCCGAGCTGGCTGAGATCGAGAGCGTCAACCCGACCATGCTCAGCCGGGTCGTGGCAGCGCTGGACGAGGCCGGCCTGATCAGGCGGCGGACCGACCCGGAAGACCGGCGAGCCGGCTTGCTCGAGGTGACCGCCAGCGGCCGGCGTACCCATGACCGGCTGCGCGCGGAGCGGGGTCGGGTGCTGATGACCGGGCTCGAACGGCTGAGCCCTGAGGACGTCGTCGCGGTCGAGGCCGCGCTGCCCGCGCTCGAGGCTCTGGTCAATGCCCTCGCGCGTCCTGACGGATCGGCCTCATGACCCGGATCCAGCGGCTGCGCCGAGACACCTTCGCCTCGCTGGGCAACCCGAACTACAAGCTGTATTTCTACGGCCAGGCCACTTCGCTGGTCGGGACCTGGATGCAAACCATCGCGCAGTCGTTCCTGGTGCTGCACATCACCGGCTCCGGCTTCGACGTCGGGCTGGTGGTCGCGCTGCAGACGCTGCCGGTGTTGCTGCTCGGCCCGTACGGCGGCGTGGTCGCCGACCGGGTCGACAAGCGGCGGCTGATGATCATCCTGCAGTCGCTGATGGGAGTGCAGGCGCTCGTCTTCGGCATCCTGACGCTCACCCACCTGATCACGCTCTGGCAGATCTGCGTGCTCGCGGTGATCCTCGGTCTCAACAACACCTTCGAGAACCCGGCCCGCCAGACCTTCGTGCTGGAGATGGTCGGCCCCAAGGACCTCCGCAACGCCGTCACGTTGAACTCGGTGCTGGTCAACGTCGCGCGGGCGGTCGGCCCGGCCGCCGCCGGCATCATCATCGCGGCCGGCGGATACGGCGTCTGCTTCATCGTCAACGCGGCGAGCTTCGTTGCCGTGGTCGCGTCATTGCTGAAGATGGACACCAGCACGCTGTCGCCGTCGACCCCCGCCGTGCGCGCCAAGGGCCAGCTCCGGGAGGGCGTCCGCTACGTGAGGAACGAGGTCGGGCTGCTCATCCCGTTGGTGATGATGGCGATCGTCGGGTGCCTGGCGTATGAGTTCCAGGTGACCTTGCCGGTCATGGCGACCCGCGCCTTCCACGGCGGCTCGCAGGCGTACGGGTTCATGACCGCGTCGATGGGCATCGGCGCTGTCGTCGGCGGGCTCTATGCAGCCGGGCGCGGCAAGACCGGGCTCGCCTCACTGACCCGGTCGTGTGTGATCTTCACCGTGGTGATCGCGGCCGCGGCACTTGCGCCCAACCTCACGGTCGAGCTGGTCGCGCTGGCCGGCGTCGGCGCCGCGAGTGTGACGTTCCTGTCCAAGGGGAACAGCACCCTGCAGCTCGCCGCCGCGCCGCAGATGCGCGGTCGGGTGATGGCCCTCTGGGCGGTCGCATTCCTCGGCTCGACGCCGATCGGCGGGCCGGTGACGGGCGCGGTCGCACAGTACGTCGGCCCACGCTGGGGGCTCGGCCTCGGCGGGCTGTCCTGCGCGGTCGCCGCGCTGCTGGGCGGGCTCGTGCTGCGCCGGCTTCGCCGGGCCGAGCGGTCCGGCCACAGGCCCGAGCCACTGTCGGAGCCGGCCGCCGAGGCGGTGCTCGAAGTGGTCGAGGCGGCCCGCTAGCGTCTGCGCGGTGGACCTCAAGGCCGAGTGGCGCCGCCGCCGCGTCGAGGCGAGGTTCTACTGGGCTTACGGCACGCAGCGCGCCGCGGCGGACTGGCACCTGCGGCACTGCAAGTCGGTCGGCGCCCAGGCCACCATTCTCGGCCGGCCGACCGTCGACGCCTCCGACATGACGGTCGGCGACCACTTCAAGATCTGGTCCTCGCACCGCCACACCCTGGTGACCGGGTGGGGCCGGCTGCGAATCGGCGACCGGGTGTTTCTCAACAACGGGGTCTTCATCTCCTGCGTGCATGAGATCACGATCGGCGACGACGTCGCGATCGCCAACGAGGCTTACCTCACCGACAGCGACAGCCACGGGGTCGAGGGCCGTGCCGTACGCGAGGCGCCGATCCGGATCGGGAACGGCTCGTGGATCGGCGCCCGGGCGATCATCCTGCCGGGCGTGACGATCGGCTCCCGGGTGCTGGTGGCCGCCGGAGCGGTGGTCACCCGCGACGTACCGGACGACACCCTCGTCGGCGGCAATCCGGCCCGCGTGATCCGCGAGCTGGTCTATCCCGAAGGCGTCACCCGCGCCTGGCACGACTAGTGCCGGCGGATACTGGACGGGTGCTCGACCTAGCCGCACCGCAGCGGGTCCGACCGCAGCAGCGGGTCCGATCGCAGCCGCGGCTGCGCAGCGCGCAGATCGTCGGCGCGGTGCTGGTCTGGATCACCGCGGTCCTCACCCTGGACCACAGCCTCGGCGCGCATGGCGCTGCGCTGGCGTCGCAGCGCTGGCTCGGGGTCGGCACCTGGGTGCTGCTCGCGGCGTTGCTGGCCCGCGAGCCGCTCCGGATCCGAGCCCAGGTCGGCGTGGTCGTCGCGTTCGCGACGCTGGTCGAATACACGTTCTCCTACGAGCTCCACGTCTACATTTACCGGCTGCACAACGTGCCGTGGTTCGTCCCGCCCGGCCACGGGCTGGTCTACCTCGGAGCGCTGGCGATCGGCCGGTCGCCGGCGGTCACGTCACGGGCCAGGGTGCTCGTCCCGCTGACGCTGGCAGCTGCCGGGGCGTATGCGTTTTGGGGTCTGTTCCTGTCTGGCCGGCAGGACGTGCTCGGCGTCCTGTGGTTCGGCTGCCTTGCCGGGTTCCTGCTTCGTGGCCGGCAGCCCACGGTGTTCATCGGGGCATTCGTCGTCGTGACTTACCTGGAGCTGCTCGGCACGCATCTGGGCACCTGGACCTGGCAGGTGCGAGACCCGATCGCGCACCTGATCTCGATGGGCAACCCGCCGTCGGGCGCGGCCGGCGGCTACGGCTTCTTCGACGCGGCCGCGCTGGCGCTGGCGCCGCGCATCGATGCGGTGCTATCGGGTTACGGCCGTCGGCGCCGCGAGCGCGCTGAGCATGGCGTCGTGGAGCAGCCCGTTGCTGCACACCACACTGCCGCCATCGGGGCGATCGACGCCTGAGAGGTCGGTGAACCGGCCGCCGGCCTCGGTGACGACGATCTGCAGCGCGGCGAGGTCCCAGAGGAACACCTCCGGCTCGCACGAGACGTCCACGGCGCCCTCCGCGACCATCATGTGCGACCAGAAGTCGCCGAACGCCCTGGTCCGCCAGACCCGGCGCATCAGCTCGACGAACTGCGGCAGCCGGTCGAGGGTCTCCCAGCCGAACAGCGAGGAGTAGGCGAGGTAGGCGTCGCCCAGCTCGCCGACCCGTGACACTCGGCACGGTCTGGCGTCGTGGACGGACGACCCGGTCCAGGCGCCGCCGCCGCTCGCCGCCCACCACCGCCGGCCGAGCGCGGGTGCCGACACCACGCCGACGACGGTCCGCTCGTCCTGCTGGAGCGCGATCAGGGTGGCCCACACCGGTACGCCGCGCACGAAGTTCTTCGTGCCGTCGATCGGGTCGATGACCCATCGTCGCGGTCCGGTGCCGGTGTCGGCGTACTCCTCGCCGTGAACGGCGTCGGCGGGGCGCGCTCGCTCGAGCTGTTCGCGCATCTCGCGTTCGACCTGACGGTCGGCGTCGGTGACCGGGGTGAGGTCCGGCTTGCTCTCGATGACCAGGTCGCCGGCGAGGAACCGCGACGTCGTGAGCGTGTCGGCCGCATCGGCCAGCTCGTGCGCAAGCTGCAGGTCGGCGGTCCAGTCGGTCACGCTCGGACCCTATCGACGCCCGCTCGGGTGATTGACACGAAGGCCGTTCGTGTAAACAATCGGCGGCGATGGCCGAAGCACGGAGCACCCGGGACGCGCTGCTCGACGCGGCGTACGACGTGGTCGTCGCGGGCGAGTGGGAGTCGGCGCGGATGCTCGACGTCGCGGCGGCGGCCGGGGTGTCGCGGCAGACCCTCTACAACGAGTTCGGCTCGAAGGACGCCTTCGCGCAGGCGCTGGCAATGCGGGAGGCGCAGCGCTTCATCGACGGGACCAACCGGATCCTCGACGAGGTCAACCCGACCGCACCCGGCGACGCGGTCGCGGCAGCGACCGAGTGGACGATCCGCGAGGCGTCGAACAATCCGCTGCTCAAGGCGGTGCTGACCGACGACGCGAGCGAGTTGCTGCCATTCCTCACGACTCGCGGTGACGCGATCATCAACGCGGCCCGGTCCAACATCGAGTGCTACTGGAGTGCGCAGTGGCCGGAGCTCGACCCGGCCGACGTTGCCCTTGCGGCCGAGACGGTCGCCCGGTTGACGGTGTCCTACCTCGTCCTTCCCAGCGACAGCCCCGACGGATCCGCCGAGGCCATTGCCGCCCGCCTGTCCCATCTGGTCGAACGACTGCTCACGAAGGGTTCGTCATGAGCGAGTACCGAAGCGGAGCGAAGGTGGCTCGCTCCGATGTGATCGGCGTCTCATTGGGGCGCCCGTTAGGAGCGCACCAATGAGCACAGCGGATAAGTACGCGATCGCCACCGACGTCACGACCACGTGGGACGTCAAGGCCAACGGTGCGGCCCGGTTCAGCTGGGAGTACGACGACGGCCGCGACCGGCTGCTCTCGCTGTATCAGAAGGGCAAGGACAAGCAGTGGGACAGCACAAAGCGGATCGACTGGTCGCTCGAGGTCGATCCGACCAACCCGGTCGGCCTGCCCGAGATGTACAACCCGTTCAACGGCACCCCGATCTGGAACAAGATGAGCCAGAAGGAGCGCGACAACTTCACCCATCACCAGGCGGCGTGGACGTGGAGCCAGTTCCTGCACGGTGAGCAGGGCGCGATGATCACCGCGGCACGGATCGTCGAGACGGTTCCCGACAACGACTCGAAGTTCTACGGCGCCACGCAGGTTATGGACGAGGCCCGGCACGTCGAGACGTTCGCGCGGTTCCTGCAGGAGAAGGTCGGCACGGTCTTCCCGATGAACCAGGACCTGGCGTCGCTGCTCAAGGATGCGCTCGAGGCCAAGGAGTGGGACTACGCCTACCTCGGGATGCAGGTCCTCATCGAGGGGCTCGCGCTCGCGGCTTTCGGCGTACTCCGGGACATGGCCGAGAACCCGTTGGCAAAACAGCTGCTCGCCTACGTCATGCAGGACGAGGCCCGCCACGTCGCGTTCGGTCGGCTCGCGCTGCGCGATGCGTACAAGGAGCTGTCCGACAAGGAGCGCTCCGAGCGCGAGGACTTCGTGGTCGAGGGATGTTGGTTGATGCGCAACCGCTTCCTCGGCATCGAGGTGTACGAAGCGCTCGGCATGCCGGTGAAGGAGTGCGCGGAGATCTCGGAGAACTCCGAGTTCCAGCAGATCTTCCGGTCGTTGCTGTTCAGCCGGATCGTGCCGTGCGTGAAGGACATCGGGCTGTGGGGCGAGAAGGTCCAGAAGTGCTACACCGACATGGGCGTGCTCGACATGGCCGGCGTGAACCTCGAAGACCTCATGAAGGCCGACGAGGACCAGGCCGAGCTGATCGACCGCGAGAAGGACGAGCTCGCCGCCCGGGTCGCCGAGGTCGACGAAACGATCGCGATCGGCGCAACCGTCTGACCGGCCGCTACGCCGCGTTGATCGCGGCGCTACGCCGCGTTGATCATGGCGAAATGCGCGATTTTCCCGTCGATTTTCGCGCCTTTTGCCATGATCAACCGTGGCGGCGCAGGGGCTAGGCGACCGGTCGGTAGCCGGAGCACATGATGCGTAGCCAGCCAATTCGGCCGTCCCGTTCGCTGAGGTAGGCCTGCTGCTCGACGAGGTGCAGCCCGTCGTTGTTCCGCACCCGCAAGCGGTAGCCCGCGCGCTGCCGGTCGGCGAACTCGTCCGTTTCCAGCGCGTCGAGCTGCTCGATCTCGTCACCGTCGTCGAACCAGATCGCAAGCGCGCCGATGACGTCGTCGGGCTGCTCCGCCTCCCAGATCCGGCTCGGCGTCATCGCCCGGAAGTCGACCTCTGGATGGAGCAGGTCGCGAACTCGGTCATGGTCCTTGGCCGCCAGCGCGTTGGCGAACTCGGCCGCAAGTGTCGATCCCATGCGTTGATCTTGGCATCGCGACCGAACGATTGGGAAGCCGAAACCCGAGGCGTCCGGGCCCCAGGTGATGGCCAGCCAACCGATATGCGACGTGCGACGTCTCTCTTGTGTGATCGCTCGAGGTCGGGTGGCGTCGGTCTTCGCGCTCCTATCGCTGGCCTTTGGTGCTTGTGCGACTCACGGCCCGGTCAGCTCGACCCGCCCATCCGTCCGCGCGGTCAGGGTTCCGCCGAAATCAGTGGCTGGACCGCGGGCAGTCGGCGTCTCGTGGGTCGGACATGGGGTCGGTTGGGTCTTGACGGTCCGAGGCTGCGGGCAACGACTCTGCGACCGGCTGGAAGAGACCGCGGACGGCGGACAGCAGTGGCAGCGGGAGCGGTTGCCGCATCAGGTCGTGACACGGCGAACATTTGTCGGCGGCGTGGCGTTCACCCAGCACGGCGTCGGCTATCTGTTCGGCGACTCGTTGTGGGTGACTCACAACGACGCGCGGACGTGGCGGCGAGTCCCCGGCCCGAAGACCTCCGCCCTGGTAATCGCCGGCGCGACGACGTACCGATTGGCGTATCGGCGTACCGGTTGCCCGGCGGAGTGCCGCCCGATGATTCAACGGGCCGTTACCGGCAGCGGCAGGTGGCGGACGGTGTACCGCGCTCCGCTCGCGTTCGGCTTCGGTGCGGCCCTGAGCGCATCCGGCCGGCGGATCTTCGCGACCTTCTACGGCCATCCGGCCGGCGGTGCTCCCGATGCCCACGCGACGTATCTCGTGTCGGCCGACTCCGGCCGGACCTGGGTACGACGGCGGGACGCCTGCGGCGGGCACAACCGATCGGAGCGCGACACCGGAGTCGTCACCATTGACGGCCGCACGGTCGTACTGTCCTGCGAGCGCCGCGAGGCGCCGGAGCGGTCGACGTTGGTTCAATCCGACGACGGAGGCCGCCGGTTCGGCCCGCCACGCTCGGTCGCGTTCGCGCCGGCCGCGCTCGTTCGAGTGGGTCGGGCGTTGCTGGCCAGCCCGTACCTGCGCACCGTCGGGGCACGCGACGTGTTCGTCGTGGCGCGAAGCGTCGACCGGGGCCGACGCTGGGAACGGGTGCTCGTCGACCGCGCGCCGGTCGGCGAGTTCGAAGCCGACGCGCCCACCTTCTCCTGCGTCCGCTCGCAATGCGCGTATCTCGGCGACCCTGGCCACCTGTTCGTCAGCGTCGACGCGGGACGGACCTGGATCGGTCGCAGCATCTGATCGCCCTTCGGTGGCCTTGACCCCGACGGCCGGCGAGGCCCCGTCAGGGCGCGGTGAGGGCGAGCTCCGGTGGGGTTGAGGATCGGCTGACCGTTCGGGTGCGGACCATCGTCCAGGCGAGTGCTCCGGCCGGCGGATAGAACACGAGCGTCGGCAGCATGTAGCGCCACGAGAACAGCACGGTTGCCGTCGCGGTCAGGACCGTGAGCACCGCACAGCCGAGGACGAGCAGCAGCGCCGGAGCGAGCGGGTGGCGGCGTCGTACGACGAGGACGACCACGCCGCAGAGCAGGATCACCGCGCTGACCGGACCGGGCAGGTAGACGAAGCGCTGGTAGTCGTGGAGGACGCGGGCGATGCCGACGTCGATGCGGGCCTGCCCGGTGCCGTAGGCGTTCACCATCGACTGCGCGAACGGTTTGGTCGGGTCGACCGGCTTCAGCGTGAGCCGGAACTGCCACGACTGCACCTCCGGCCCGTCGGGCGTCTGCGCTCGGGTCGGCCGGAACTGCTGGGCGAAGTCGGCGCCGATCGCGTGGGCGTAGTCAAGCGGCTGTTCCAGGATCACCCGCCGGGAGAAGGCCACGACCTCGGCGGAGTGGCCCGGATTCTGCTCGAGGTACAGCCAGACCGGCGAGCTGGCGGAGTCCTGGAACCACACCGGGCCCGGCCGGTCCCCGACCGGTTGGGTCGGGCAGAGCATGCGTTCGTCCTTGGGAATCGAGTCGTGGCTGCACACCGCGAAGCCGGCCACTCGCGCGTACAGCCAGATCGGTGCGCTCCCCGTGATCGATGCGCCTCGACCCGATCCGTGCAAACCCATCACGACGCCGAGTGGTGCGGCGATCGCCAGGGCGAGCGCGACCGCCGCCCTCGTCAGCCACCGCACGCCGTACCGCCGCGCCGCCCACACCACCCAGGCGAGCAGCGGAAGCACGAGCCCGACCGCGTCGAGCCGCACGAGCACGCTGAGCCCGACGAACGTCGCCGCCACCGCCACCCGGACGATGCTCAGCCGCTGCGGCCCCGACCCGGAGCGCCACAGCGCGGTCGCGATCGCCGCGACCAACAGCGTCTCGAAGATCGCCTCCGACAGGATGTACTGCTCGATCTGCACCTGGTAGGCGTCGAGCAGCAACGGCGCACTCGCGAGCGCCGCGACGATGCGACCGCAACCGAGCCGAAGCAGCAGGAGGTAGATCACCAGACCGTCGCCGAGCAGCAGTAGGTGCTGGACCGCGGTGACGATCGCGAGGTGCCGGCCGATCAGCGTCGCGTCAAGGAACCAGGGGTAGCCGGGTGGATGCCACGCGACGTTCGGGACCCGGTGCACGTTGGCCAGGTAGTTGGTGGAGTCGGAGTAGAACAACGCCGGCTGGTACGCCGACCACGCGAGCGCCCGCAGCGTCGTACCCAGGGCGAAGATCAGCGCGAACAACCAGTGCCGGCGGGCGAGCGGTCGCCAGTCGGCGCGGAAGGTGGCGCGGGCGAGCGGCGGCGTCACGCGCCGACCCTACGTGGCGTCGCGGGTGACGAGGAGGCGGCGGAGCGAGTCAAGCCGTTCCGGTGCGGCATGACCGGCGGCGACCCAGTTGTCGAGTTCGCACACCGAGGTGTCGAGGTGGTCGCAGTCGGTCGGGCACAGCAGCGTGCCTCCGGCCAGGTCCGGGAAGCAGCTCACCAGGCGATCGCGGCTGACGTGCGCGAGACCGAACGACCGGATGCCCGGGGTGTCCACGACCCAGCCGCTGCCCGGGAGCGGCAACGCGATTGCCGCGGTCGTCGTGTGCTGGCCCTTGCCGGTGCGCTCACTCACCGCGCCGATCCGCTGCGTCGCGTCGGGGACGAGTGCGTTGACCAACGTGGACTTACCGACCCCGGAGGAGCCGACGAAGACGGTCACCCGGTCACGCAGCCGCTCCCGGAGCTCCTGCACCGCGGTCTCGAAGCCCGGCCGGCCGCTGACAATGATCGGCACGCCGACCAGGGAGTACGCCGCAACCAGCGGGTCCGGAGGAGAAACGTCGCTCTTGGTCAGGCACAGGACCGGCTCGATCTCGGCGTCGTACGCGGCAACCAGGCAGCGGTCGATCAGCCGCGGTTGGGGGTCGGGGTTCGCGGTGGCCGCGACGATCACGAGCTGATCGGCGTTGGCGACCAGGATCCGCTCGACCGGGTCGGTGTCATCGGCGCTGCGGCGCAGGACCGACCGGCGTGGCGAGATCCGCACGATCCGGGCCAGCGCGTCCGGACCGCCCGCCACGTCGCCGACCATGTCGACCGCGTCGCCGACGACCACCGCCCGCCGGCCGAGCTCGCGGGCTCGCATCGCGACCACGAGGGTGTCGTCGTCGAGCAGCGCGCCGTAGCGGCCGCGGTCGACGCTGACCACCCGCCCGCTCAGCGCGTCGTCGTGCTTGGGCCGCAGTCGGCTGCGCGGCCGCGAGCCCCGGCCCTGACGGCCGAGGCGGTCCTCGTCGTCGATCTCGCGTCGGCTCAGCGCGCTGCTCCTGCACTCACGGGTTGAATCGTCGCATCGACCGCCCACCCCGCGCCCCACCGATGGCCCATGCGTGGGGCTATAGCCCCACCAATGGGCCATGCGTGGGCCTATAGCCCCACCAATGGGCCATGCGTGGGTCCGGGACCTGGCAGCATGTCCGGATGCCTGGTGCGGTTCGGGTGCGCGCGATCGACACGCCGAGCGGCGTCGCCCGCGCGCATCTCAGCGCGGCGTCGGGCCAACCGGCCCGTGGGCTGGCCGTGCTGGGTCACGGCGCCGGGGGCGGGATCGACGCGCCGGACCTGCGTGCGGTCACCGCCGCGCTGACCGATGCCGGCTGGACCGTGGCCCGGGTCGAGCAGCCCTACCGGGTCAAGGGCCGGCGGGCCCCGGAGGCCGCCCCGCGCCTGGACGCCGCCTGGATCGCGACGGTCACCGCGTTGCGGCGGGGCCGGCCCGGCCCGCTGATCCTGGCCGGCCGCAGCAGCGGCGCCCGGGTCGCCTGCCGTACGGCGGCGACTCTCGGCGCCACGGCCGTGATCGCCCTCGCGTTCCCGCTGCACCCGCCCGGCCGGCCGGAGAAGTCCCGCGCCGAGGAGCTCGAGGCGCTCAACCAGCTGAGCCTGCCGGTGCTGGTCGTTCAGGGAGACAAGGACGCGTTCGGCACCGCCGCGGAGTTGCCGGCCGGCCCGGCGGTCGTGACCGTCAGGGGTGACCACTCGTTGCGCCAGGCGCCCGCAGAGGTCGCCGGTGCGGTGGTTGCGTGGCTGGCGGGAATCGGTCTGTGAGTCGGCGCGTTGGAGCAGGTGTGACCGGGATCACGGCGCGCGGCGCCCACGGCAGCGGTGCTGATCAGCGTCGGAGAGCGTCCCGATCGCCCAGCAATCGGCCCCCCCGCGACATCTCGGCGTCACCAGCACCAGATATACAGTCGGCGCGGCCCCCCGCGATGACGTCGTCGACCCTCCGGCGTCCGGCACCCGGCTGGGGCCTCGCCGTACGAAGGGACGCGGGCGTGGCCGAGGAGACCGTCGAGGAGCGCAGCGCGCGGTTCGAGCGCGATGCGTTGCCGTTCCTCGACCAGCTCTATTCGGCTGCGCTGCGGATGACGCGCAACCCGACCGACGCCGAGGATCTCGTCCAGGAGACCTACGTCAAGGCCTTCGCGGCCTTCCACCAGTTCCAGGAAGGCACCAACCTCAAGGCTTGGCTCTACCGGATCCTGACCAACACGTTCATCAACACCTACCGCAAGAAGCAGCGCCAGCCGCTCGAGTCCGGCAACGCCGAGGTCGAGGACTGGCAGCTTGCGAGTGCGGAGTCGCACACCTCGTCCGGCTTGAAGTCCGCGGAGACCGAGGCGCTCGAGCACCTGCCCGACAGCGACATCAAGGAAGCCTTGCAGTCACTGCCGGACGAGTTCCGGATGGCGGTCTATCTCGCCGACGTCGAGGGCTTTGCCTACAAGGAGATCGCCGAGATCATGGGCACTCCGATCGGCACGGTCATGTCCCGGCTGCATCGGGGCCGGCGGGGCCTTCGCGAAGCACTTGAGCACTATGCGGCGGATCGTGGTTATGTTCATCCCGAGGCTGGGAGCACGACATGACGGGGTGTGACCGATGAGCTGCGGAAACCCTCACGACGTCGACTGTGTCGAGGTGATTCGGCAGGTCTACCTCTATCTCGACGGCGAGATCGACGACTCCAGCAAGGCCGAGGTGCGCAGCCACCTCGATGAGTGTGGCCCGTGCCTGCGCCAGTTCGGCATCGAGCAGGAAGTCAAGGCGCTCGTCGCCCGCTGTTGCGGCGGGGAAGTTGCGCCGGACGGCTTGAAGGAACGCCTCCGGATCAAGCTCGATGAGGTCAGGATCGAGATTTCCACCCTCGAATATCGCGCCGAATAAGCGATTTCGGGTCGCTTCGCGGGCGCGCTGAAGTCCGATCGCGTTGCCCGTCTCATAGGGTCGACGTATGAAGCTGCTAGTGACCGGCGGGGCCGGGTTCATCGGGAGCAACCTGGTCGACCGGCTGCTCGCCGACGGTCACGACGTCACCGCCGTCGACGACCTGTCCAACGGGCGGACCCGCAACCTGGAGCTCGCCCGAGCATCCGAGCAGCCATATCGCTTCGCCCAGATCGACATCACGACCATGGAGTTCGTCGACTTCGTCGGCCAGGTGCAGCCCGAGGTGATCCTGCATCTTGCGGCTCAGGTGGACGTGCGGGTGTCGGTGGCCGACCCGTGGCTCGACGCCCGCCAGAACATCCTCGGCACGATCAGCGTCTGCGAGGCCGCGCGCCGCGCTTCGGTGGGCAAGGTGGTGTTCACCTCCTCCGGCGGCACGATCTACGGTGCGCCGGAGAAGCTGCCCGCCGCCGAGGACATCCCGGTGCGGCCCGAGTCGCCGTACGCGGTCAGCAAGGTTTCCGGCGAGCTGTACGTCGCGGCGTACGGCGCGATGTTCGGCCTGAGCTGGACCTCGCTCGCGCTGGCTAACGTCTACGGCCCGCGTCAGGATCCGCACGGCGAAGCCGGCGTCGTGGCGATCTTCGGCACCGCGATGCTGGAGCGCCGGCCGACGAAGATCTTCGGCGACGGTTCGTCCACCCGCGACTACCTCTACGTCGACGACGCGGTCGATGCGTTCGTCCGGGCGATGTCCGCCGGTGCCGGCCGGCGGTTCAACATCGGGACGGGTGTGCAGACCTCGGTGCTCGATCTGCATCACGTGGTCGCGGTCGCCGCCGGCGCACTGGACGAGCCGGAGTTCGCCGCACCGCGAACCGGCGAGCTTCAGGCGAACGCCCTCGACCCGAGCGCGGCTCGTGAGGTGCTGGGCTGGTCGCCACAGGTCGACATCGACACCGGCGTCGGTCGCACGGTGGAGTGGATCCGCTCCACCCTCAGCTAGCCCGCAGTTCCTGAGCAATGTCACATTCCCCCGCGATTTGTGGGGGCGATGTGACATCGCCCCCACAAGTCCCTAGGCAATGTGACATTGCTCAGGAGAGGTCAGCAGTTGGGGCGCTTGCCGTGGTTGGCCTTGCTCTTTGCTCGCGCCCGGCGCTTGCGCTTCTTCTTGGCCATGGGGTCTCCTCGTCGGCTCGGGTCCACGTTACGGCAGCGGGGCCCGGCCCGGCGGCGGGTCCAGGTCCGGCGGCGGGTCCAGGTCCGGCGGCCGAGGTGCGGCCGGCCGGGCGGCGCTTGC
Source organism: uncultured Actinomycetota bacterium (assembly GCA_963770565.1). Lineage (GTDB taxonomy): Bacteria > Actinomycetota > Actinomycetes > JAFAQI01 > JAFAQI01 > DATAUK01. The sequence continues at coordinate 85,929 of CAVYQE010000002.1, read as the reverse complement.
GCGGGCGGCGCCGCATCCCGACCAGCACCAGCTGGCCCAGCCCGGCCGTGACGAGGATGTCGCCGGGGCTGGCGACCTCGGGTCGCCACGGCAACGCCACCGGTACGACGTCGCCGAGCGCGTGCAGCGTCGTACCTCGACCGGCGATCACGTGCCGGGCGTCGGCCCCGGATGCGATCTCGCCGGTCGGCACCCCGGCGCGAGCTGCGGCAGCGGCCGAGACCGGCATCGCTCCGTTGACCGCGACCACCAGCGCGTTGGCGAGCAGGCCGAGCGTGATCAGCGGCACTCCGGCCAGGCGGATGTTGCGGGCGCAGAAGGCGAAGCCGGCCAGGGCCGCGATGACCAGCCCGACTGGATACCAGCCGCGCTCGTTGGTCGCCCACGCCATCCCGGCCCCGAAGACCTCGCCCGCGACGGCAAAACCGACCAGCCGGCTGCCCCGCAACGGCAGGTCGGCGAGCGCGGCGAAGGTGCCACCCTGCGCGAGCCCGACGCACGCGGCGCCGACCAGGATGATGAGGGCCAGTCCCACCCCGCTAGTGTGCCGCCGTGTTCGACTCGCTCCTGGTCGCGAATCGCGGGGAGATCGCGCGCCGGATCCTGCGCACGGCGCAGGGGATGGGGCTGCGGACGATCGCGGTCCACTCCGAGGCAGATGCGGCCCTGCCTTACGTCCATGAGGCCGATGAGGCGATCCTGCTCGGACCGGCCCCGCCCGCGCAGTCCTACCTCGACATCGACAAGGTGCTCGAGGCGGCGCGGATGTCGGGGGCCGAGGCGATTCACCCCGGCTACGGCTTCCTGGCCGAGAGTGCGACGTTCGCGCGGGCGGTCCTCGACGCCGGCCTGGGTTGGGTCGGCCCACCGCCCGAAGCGATCGACGCGATGGGCGACAAGATCAACGCCCGCAACCTGATGGCCGCCGCCGGGGTCCCGGTCGCGGCCGGCACCGAGGAACCCGTCCAGGACATCGACGCCGCACTGGCCGCGGCCGGTCAAATCGGCTACCCGCTGATGGTGAAGGCCGCGGCCGGCGGTGGTGGCATCGGAATGGGAGTGGCGTACGACGACGACGGCCTGCGGGCGGCGTTCGAAACCGCCCGGACCCGGGCCGAGCGCTTCTTCGGGTCGGCCGCGATCCTGCTCGAGAGCTACATCGTCAGCGCCCGCCATGTCGAGGTCCAGATCATCGGCCTCGGCACCGGCCGGATCGTCGCGCTCGGCGAGCGGGACTGTTCGGTGCAGCGGCGGCACCAGAAGGTTGCTGAGGAGACGCCGTCGCCGGGTGTGAGCGACGAGCTCCGGCGGCGGATGCTGACCGGCGCGGTGCTCGCCGGGGAGTCGGTCGGCTATCGCAACGCCGGGACGGTCGAGTGCCTGGTCGACCCGGCCACCCAGGACTACGTCTTCCTGGAGATGAACACCCGGCTGCAGGTCGAGCACCCGGTGACCGAGCTGGTCACCGGCATCGACCTGGTCGAGGAGCAGTTGCGGATCGCGGCCGGCGACCCGCCCGCCGCTGACTTCACCGATATCCAGGCCAGCGGGCACGCGATCGAGCTGCGGGTCTACGCCGAGGACCCGGTCCGCTTCCTGCCGTCGCCGGGCGAGATCACCAAATGGCAGGAGCCGGCCGGCGAGGGCGTACGGGTCGACGCCGGCTACGCCGCCGGTACGACGGTCACGCCGTACTACGACCCGCTGCTCGCCAAGCTCTGCGTCTGGGGGCCGGACCGGATCACCGCACTCGAGCGGGCCCGGCAGGCAGCGGCCGAGTTCACGATCGAGGGGATCAAGACCAACCTGGCCTTCTTCGCCGAGCTGCTCACGGAGCCCGGCTTCACCTCCGGTGACTACGACACCGGCCTGATCGAGAGAATGCGCCGATGAGCGATGTCGAGGTGGTCCAGGACGGTCCGGTCCTGCGGCTCACGATCATCCGCGAGGAAGCCCGCAACGCGCTGTCGGCGCCGGTCATGCAGGCCCTGCTCGACGGGGTCGTGGGCGCTGCCGCGGACGAGCGCACCCGCGTGGTGCTCGTGTCGTCGGCCGGCGACCGGGTCTTCTGCGCGGGTGCCGACCTGGCCGTGATGGCCGACGACGCGACCGGCCTCGAGCGCCATGAGGGCCGAGGCCTGCTGGTGAAGCTGGTGGTCGCGATGCGCGAGTGCCCGGTGCCGGTGGTCGCGCGGGTTCAAGGGATCTGCCTCGCCGGCGGTCTCGGCCTGGCGATGGGCTGCGACATCGTGCTGGCTCGCGACACCGCGACCTTCGGCCTGCCCGAGGTGGACCGCGGGCTCTGGCCGTTCATGGTCGGCGCCCTGCTTGCCCGGCACGTCTCGCCCAAGCACGCGCTCGACTGGATGCTGACCGGGGAGCGCTTCGATGCAGCGACGGCCTACCAGCTGGGTCTGGTGTCCCGGGTGTACGACGCAGCCAGCTTCGACGCGGACGTCGAGGGATACGTCCAGCGGCTCGCCGCGGCCCCGCCGGTCGCGGTGCGGCTCGGCAAGGCGGCGTGGATCGCTGCCACCGAGACCACCTCGCTGCCGGTCGCGCTGGAAGCGATGCAGGCTCAGCTGTCGCTGGTGACCACCACTGCGGACGCGGCCGAGGGGATCTCGGCGTTCTTCGACAAGCGCCCGCCACGCTGGACCGGTCGCTGACCCGGACCGGCCTCGATGGTTCGATAGATCAACGCGTCAGGGAGGTGGCAGTGGCCGAGGTCAGGGCAGAGATGGTGGCCAACGTCTGGAAGGTCGTCGCGAGCCAGGGCGATGCCATTGCCGATGGCGACACCATCGTGATCCTCGAGTCGATGAAGATGGAGATTCCGGTGCTCGCCGAGGCCTCCGGCACGCTGAGCGACCTGCGGGTCAGCGAGGGCCAGGTGGTCCAGGAAGGCGATGTCATCGCCGTCATCGACTAGCGGTACGCCGTGGTGCGGCGCTCGTGCCGAGGCATCGGCCCGGCACATTGCGGACACGCTGACGCTGAGCGTGCGGGATGGGTCAAGGTGGGCACCATTCGCGCCGAAGCACCAAGGGTGACGTCATTGATGATCGAGCCATTCCTGCGGGCGCTGGTCGAATGTGGCGGTTCCGACCTGCACTGCAAGGTCGGTTCGCCGCCTCGTGTCCGAATTGACGGCCGACTGCGCAAGCTCGAGACCCGCGACCTGACGTCCGCCGACACCGAGCAGATGGTGCGCGAGGTGCTCCGCGAGGACCTCGTCGACGAGTTCGACCGCACCAACGAGGCGGACTTCGCCTATTCGCTGTCCGGCGTCGGCCGGTTCCGGGTCAACGCGTTCCGTTCGCGTGGCTCCGCCGGCCTGGTCTTCCGCCGGGTCTGCGATCGGCGCGATCCCGCTCTCCGACCTCGGTCTGCCGGTCGTGCTCGAGCACGCTTGCGCTCGAGCCGCGCGGCCTGGTCCTGGTCACCGGCCCGACCGGTTCGGGAAAGACCACCACGCTCGCCGGAATGATCGACCACATCAACGTCAACCGCGAGGTCCACATCGTCACGATCGAGGACCCGATCGAGGTCCTGCACTTCGACAAGACCGCGATGGTCAACCAGCGCGAGGTCCGGGTGGACACCGAGGACTTCGTCGTTGCACTGCGCGCCGCGATGCGGCAGGACCCCGACGTCATCCTGGTCGGCGAGATGCGTGACCAGGAGACCGTCAAGGCCGCGCTGGCCGCCGCGGAGACCGGTCACTTCGTCATGTCGACGCTGCACACCACCGACGCGCAGGAGACCATCAGCCGCGTCATCGACTTCTTCCCGCCGCACGAGCAGAAGCAGATCCGGCTGTCGCTCGCCGGCGCGCTGCGCGGCATCATCTGCCAGCGGCTGGTGCCCCGCGCCGACGGCGAGGGCCGCTGCGTGGCGATGGAGGTCTGCATCAACACCGGCCGGGTCGCCGATGCGATCGTCGACCCGGAGAAGACCTCGACGATCAATAGCCTGATCGCCGACGGCTCCTACTACGGCATGCAGACCTTCGACCAGCACCTGGTCTCGCTGATCCGCGACGGCGTCATCACGCTTGGACGCGGCGATGATCGCCTCGACCAACCCGCACGACCTCACCGTCGAGCTGCGCCGCGTCGGCCTCGTCGCCTGAGCGGCACCCGCACCCCACCACCCGCCCGTCCCACCCGATATCCGCGCTTCGCGCTGGTTCGCGCTTGCCAAATGCATACGAGGTATGCATACTGCGTATGGCTCGACCGGCGGTGGTCGCGCGGTGAGCGGGGAGGTAGCAGGTGTCGATCCGGCAGGGAATCCTGGCGATGCTTGCCGCCGGCCCGCGCTACGGCTACCAGCTTCGGACCGACTTCGAGGAGCGGACCGGCAATACCTGGCCGCTGAACATCGGGCAGGTCTACACGACCTTGTCGCGGCTCGAGCGCGACCGTCTGGTGATCGAGATCGAGGCGACCGACGACACCCACCGGCGCTACGCGCTGACCGACCAGGGCCGGGCCGAGCTCGCCGCCTGGTTCGCGACCCCGGTGCATCGCGAGGAGCGGCCCCGCGACGAGCTCGCGATCAAGCTGGCGATGGCCGCCGCGTTGCCGGACGCAGACCTGCCCGCCGTCGTCCAGGCCCAGCGGACCGACACGATGCGGGCGCTTCAGGACTACACCCGGCTCCGGAGAGCGCACGACGAGGACGCTGAGGGCATGGCCTGGCCGATCGTGCTCGACTCGCTGATCTTCTCGGCCGAGGCCGAGATCCGCTGGCTCGACGCCTGTGAGCAGCGACTCTCGCAGGCGGACGGATCGCCGAAAGCGCGAGTCCGGTCGGAGTCCGGCGAGGCCGCCGTCGCCGTGCCAGAGCCCGAAATCGACCCCACCGGGGAAGGAGTGGCTCGATGAGCGAGATTCAGCAGACGAGTGCGGTTCTCGAGATGTTCACCGTGATCCGGGTCCACGGCACGGGCGCGGCCGCCGTGCACGCCCTTCGCGGGGTGTCGCTCTCGGTCGACCAGGGTGAGTTCGTCGCGGTGATGGGACCCAGCGGCTCCGGCAAGTCGACGTTGCTCAACATCGCCGGCGGTCTCGATACCGCGACCTCCGGCGACGTGGTGGTGGCCGGCCGATCACTCGCCGGGCTCTCGCGCGCGACCCTGGCCCAGGTGCGCCGCCGCAGCGTCGGCTACGTCTTCCAGGACCTCAACCTGATCCCGGCGTTGACGGCGGCCGAGAACGTCGCCCTGCCCCGCGAGCTCGATGGAGTCTCGGCCCGGCGGGCGCGAGCGGAGGCGTTGGCCGCGCTGGCCGATGTCGGCGTCGACGACCTGGCCGACCGCTTCCCGGACGAGCTCTCAGGCGGCCAGCAGCAGCGGGTGGCGATCGCGCGGGCGGTCGTCGGGCCGCGCCGGCTGATCCTTGCCGACGAGCCGACCGGTGCGCTCGACTCGGTGACCGGCGAAGACGTGATGCGACTGCTGCGGGCGCGTTGCGAGGCCGGCGCCGCGGCCGTGCTGGTGACCCATGACATCCGGCTGGCCGGCTGGGCCGACCGGGTCGTGTTCCTCCGCGATGGGCTCGTCGTCGACGACACCGGCGTCCGACCCGACCCGGCCACGTTGCTCAGCGGCGGCTCCGCCCGATGAACTCACCGAGCGCGCTGGTCGCGACGTTGCGGATCGCGCGGCGCGATGCGATGCGGCACAAGGCACGCAGCGCCCTGGTCGTCGCGATGGTGGCGATCCCGGTGCTCGGGCTGAGCTCGGCCGACGTGTTGGCCCGCACGATGCAACTGAGCCCGGGCGAGCGGGTCACCCGGGAGATCGGCGCCGCCGACGTCGCGATCCAAGGCCCCGGCGGCGGCCGGGTCCTCCAAGGGGTCGATCCGACTTACGGCTACGAGCCCAGCGGCAAGCACGTGTTGACCTCGGGCTCGCCCGCCTCGGTGGCGCTGCAGGCCCGCGCGCTGGCGATGATCGGCGCCCGTGGCCCGGTCGCCACCCGAGTGGTCACCTCTGCCCTGGTGACTGCGAACGACCGACTGCTCGACAGCGACGTCGACCTGCTCGACCTGAACAACCCGCTGACCACCGGGATCGCGTCGGTCACGGCCGGACATGCGCCGAGCGATAGCGACCAGGTCGGGGTGACCGAGCACCTCGCCAAACGCCTCGACGTCGTGATCGGCGACTCGATCGAGGTGGCGAACCAGCCGCGCACGGTGACTGCCGTCGTACGAAATCCCAATGCCCTCAACGCGGATACCGTGTACGCAACCGCAGTGTCGAGCCAGGACAACCGCGACCCGATGCTGCTCGCCACCACCACGCATCCGGTGACCTGGGCCGAGGTCCGGCAGCTCAACGCGCTCGGGCTGATCGTCACCTCGCGGTACGTCGCCGAGCACCCGCCGGCCGACGCTCCGGTGATCAACCCGCCGAACCGGACGACCACCGCTGACCGGATCGGTATCGCAACGGTCGCGATCGGGCTCGCCGTCCTCGAAGTGGTCCTGCTGGCCGGCGCCGCCTTCGCGGTCGGCGCCCGACGGCAGCGGCGTGATCTCGCCCTGGTCGCCGCGGCCGGGGGAGACACCCGCCAGGTCCGGCAGATCGTCCTGGCCGGCGGCCTGGTGCTCGGCGTGGTCGGTGCAGTGGTTGGGCTCGGCGCCGGCATCGCGGTCGCGCGAATCGCGCTGCCCGAGGTGTCGAGGCTGGCCAACCGCGTGCCGGGAGCGTTCGACCTGCGGCCGCTCGAGTTGTTGGGCGTCCTGGTGTTGGGGACCCTCACCGGCATCATCTCGAGTGTGTTGCCGGCTCGCGCAGCCGGTCGTGAGGACGTCGTCCTCGCGCTGAGCGGCCGGCGCGGCGCACTGAGCACACCGAAGCGGGTGCCGGCGTTCGGCCTTGCGATGGTGGTGATCGGCGCGCTGGTGGCCGGGCACGCGGCCAGCCATGCCAACTTCTGGCAGATCCTCGGCGGCGCCGTCATCTCGGAGCTGGGCTTCGTCTTCTGCGCGCCGGCCGTGGTCGGCGCGGCCGGCAAACTGGCCCGGTTCCTCCCGCTCGCGCCGCGCCTCGCGTTGCGCGACGCCGCCCGCCATCGTGGCCGGTCCGGTCCGGCGGTCGCCGCGATCATGGCCGCTATCGCCGGCAGCGTCGCGGTGTCGGCGTACTTCGTCAGCACCGAGCACCGGGACCGCGCGACCTACATGCCCCAGGCCCGGATCGGCCAGCCGGTGCTCAAGCTCGCCGGCGGCAGTCACCTGGCGCAACGGCGGGCCGCTACTCTTGCAGTCTTCGGCCGCGACCTCGGCGCCACTTCGGTCACTCCGGTGCCGACCGCGGAGTGCTACGACAAGGGCTGCCGCCCGCTCTACCTGTTCTCGTCCGACACCTCCGCCAACACTGTCGCGGTCGGCGGGGTCAGCCTCCTGCGCACGCTGACCGGCCGGGTCGACCCGGCTGCGGAGCGGGCGCTTACGAGCGGCTCGGTGATCGCGTTCTCGACCCTCCCGGCCAGGCTCGAACGCGAGAACATCAAGACGGGCAACGAATATGCGATCAGGCAGGTGCCGGTCGTCCGTGACGACGTCGGCAAGCTCGGCGCGGCAGTGGCCGGCATTGCTTCCCCTGCCACCGCCGCGGCCCTGCACTCACGGACCACCTTGACGACGTACGTCGCCACCACTCCGCGGGTGCCGACCCAGGCCCAGGCGGATCGCCTGAACGACCAGCTCGGCGACGTGACCGCGCAGGTGATCATCGAGCGCGGGTATCACGCCGGTCACTATTCGGTCGGCCTGATCGTGCTGGCGATCGCGGCCGCGATCGTCACCCTCGGGGCCACCGCGATCTCGGTCGGGCTGTCGATGGCGGAGAGCAAGCCGGACTTGATCACCCTCGCCGCGGTCGGCGGCCGGCCGCGGACCCGGCGATTCCTGGTCGCCAACCAGGCCGGTGCGGTGGCGCTGCTCGGTGCCGTCCAAGGCGTCGTGGCCGGCATCATCCCGGCCTGGGCGATCCTGCATGCCGCCAAGGCGATCCCGTTCGTGATGCCGTGGACGACGATCGCGATCGTGGTGCTCGGCATTCCGCTGCTGGCAATGCTCGGCACCGGCGCCGTTGCCGGATCGCGGCTGACCCTCGACCGGCGGCCAACGTGATCCTCGCCGAGCGAGTGCGGCTGGCCAGGCGCCGGCGTCGTCGGGCGATGATCAGCGCGACGATCGCGGGTTCGGCAGGGGCCCTAGCCTGGTCCGGTGCCAACCATGGACGAGCTGCTCGACAGCGAGCGGCTCGCGCCGGGGTCGGCCGCCGATGACCGCGTGGCACGGGCTGCGGCCCTGCATCGACTCGTTGGTGACTGGCAGCTACTCGCTGACCTGTCATTCGCCGATCTCGTGCTGTTCGTTCCGGACCGTACGGCGACCCGCTTCGTCGTCGTTGCGCAGATGCGGCCACTGACCGCACCTACCGCGTACCAGGATGACCTGGTCGGCACCGAGATCGCCGCCGCCGACCGCCCGCAGTTGGCGATCGCGCTGGCCGAAGGGCGGATCTGCCGGGAGAACGACCCGATCTGGGTCGGCGGAACCCCGGTCCGCGAGGAGGCCCTGCCGGTCCGGGCCGGCGGCAGGATCGTCGCCGTGGTCGCCCGCGCGACCAACCTTGCGGCCGCCCGCACGCCCAGCCAGCTCGAGATCGCCTACCTGCGCAGCGCGAACGATCTCGCGCAGATGCTCGCCGAGGGGCGTTGGCCATACCCGGACGAGGCCGCGCGCGAGGGCGGCCCGCGGGTCGGCGACGGCCTGATCCGGCTCGACGCCGACGGCGTCGTGACCTTCGCCAGCCCGAACGCCTTGTCGGCGTACCGCCGGCTGGGGCACGTCGGCGACCTGACCGGCCGCTCCCTGAGCGAGCTGACCCGGGCGCTGGCCGACCGGGGCGCACCGGCGATCGGTGAACCGGTGTGGGTGGTCGCCCGGGGCCGGGCGCCGGGCAGCGGTGACCTACAGGCCGGCGACGTCGTGGTCCAGCTCCGGGTGCTGCCGCTGTGGCCGGGTGGGGAGCACATCGGCGCGCTGGTGCTGGTGCACGACGTCACCGAGCTGCGCCACCGCGAACGCGCGCTGCTGACCAAGGACGCGACCATCCGGGAGATCCATCACCGGGTCAAGAACAACCTCCAGACCGTGGCCGCCCTGTTGCGGTTGCAAGCCCGGCGGATGGCGGTGCCCGAAGCCCGCGAGGCCCTGCAGGAGTCCGTGCGCCGGGTGTCGTCGATCGCGGTGGTCCACGAGACGCTGTCCGGCACCCTCGACGAGGCGGTCAGCTTCGACGAGGTCGCCGATCGGGTGCTGGCCATGGTCGCCGAGGTGGCCGGCACTTCCGTGCGGGTGCGGCGTACCGGCAGTTTCGGAGTGCTCCCGGCCGAGATCGCCACACCGCTCGCGATGGCGCTGTCGGAGCTCGTCCAGAACGCAGTGGAGCATGGGTACGACGGCGAGGCCGGTGGTGATGTGCAGGTTGTGGTCGATTGTCCGTCGGTCGATCGGCTCAGGATCGCTGTCATCGATGACGGACGTGGTCTGCCGGCCGCGTTCGACCTCTCGGCATCCGATCGGCTGGGGTTGGCCATCGTCCGCACCCTGGTCGAAGGCGAGCTGGGCGGCACCCTCAGCGTGGCCGGCCGCGACTCTGGCGGCACGGTGGCGTCGTTCGACGTGGCGATGACGCCACGGCCTTAGCGAGGGTGCGATGCGGGCGGTCGAGCGCTGCGATCAACCCGGCGTGGGCTACGCGGTACGCAGTGCGGTGCGGACCCGGCGGCGCTTCAGGGCCCGGCGTTCGTCCTCGTCCAGGCCACCCCAGACACCCGCATCCTGGTCGCTGTCGAGCGCCCAGAGCAGGCACTCGTCGATCGCGTCACAGCGCCGGCACACGGCTTTGGCCTCGTCGACCTGCCGTAGTGCGGGTCCGGTGGTGCCGATGGGGAAGAACAACTCCGGATCTTCGTCACGGCAGGCGGCCCGGTGTCGCCAGTCCATGCGCTCGTCCTTCCTTCAGGGCTCGCCCGCAGGTGATGCCCGTCGTGTGGCTACCCCGTGCTGGGCTGCTCAACCCTTGTGAACAGTTTCACGAAGTGGTCCGGACCACTCCAACCGTCGAGATGACGACCGGATTCTTGCGACGCTATTGCGTTGCCGCAAGGCTGTCCAGAGGCTTGCTGACTGCCGCTCCGACGCTAGATCGTCGGCCCGTCGCGATCAAGGGAAAGAATGCGAAATGTCGCTCTCGGGACCTGTGGCACTGGTCACACTTTCGGTGGGCAGCCGCCGATCAGCGGACGTCGGGAGCTCAGGCGATGACCCGCAGCGCCGCCGGCACGGCCCGGAAGGTCGCACTCGTGCAGTCACCGAGGTAGTCGCCGTCGACCTGCAGCGGCAGGGGAGTGTCGCCGGACAGGCGGAACTCGTGCAGGTCCGTGAACACCGCGGCGGCGCGGCCGGAGATCCCGGTCGACGTCAGCATCCCGGTCACTGCCCGCATCGTGGCGAGCAGGCCCATCCGGCGCATCGCGACCAGGTCGAGCCCAGTGTCGAACGACACGTCCGGCGTCAGCACGATCGGCTTCGACCGGAAATAGGTCCACGGTGCGGTGTTGGCGACGATGCCGAGGTACAGCCCTGGTACCGGTTCCTGGCCGGGTCGCTCGAGGGTGAGCGGCGGATGCCGGCGGTCCATCGCGAGGAAGCTGCGCACGGTGGCCCGGATGTAGCGATTCGGGGTGGGCGCCTTCCCCTTGATCCGGGCGCGCTCGACCCGTCGTACGGCGTCGGCGTCGATCCCGAGGCCCGCGGTGAAGGTGAACCAGCGCTCGTCGACCCGGCCGAGGCCGATCCGGCGGCTGCGCCCGGCGCGTAGCGCCTCGAGCAGCTCACTGGTCGCGACCACGGGGTCGCGGGCGATGCTCAGCGCACGGCTGAAGACGTTGGTGCTGCCGCCCGGCACCACGGCGAGCGCCGGCGCGTCGGCGGCCGATCCGTCCCACGGCCCGCTGCCGAGCAGCCCGTTGATGATCTCGTTGATGGTGCCGTCCCCGCCGAGGACCACCACCAGGTCGAGGCCCGACTCGGCCGCCTGCCGGCCGAGCTCGATCGCATGGCCCCGGTGGGTGGTCTGGATCACGTCGAGCTTGAGGTCGCTGCCAAGGGCTCGGGTCAGGATGTCGCGCTCGCGCTCCGTCGTTGCCGTCGCCTTCGGGTTGACGACGAGCATCGCGTGCATCCGGGCAGAATATCCGGCTGCCGATCGGGCCGAGCGGCGCTGCGTCGTAGTCTCGCGACCTGATGGAACGTCCGCGAGCTCTGCAGGTGGCCGCCGGTCTGGTGGCGCTGCAGGCGGTCGCGCTGGCGGCGTGGGGGCTAGGCGAGCTGGTCCGGGCCGTGTTCGGCCACCCGAACGACCGCGGTACGGCGGTGCTGCTCGGCGTCGTCGTGTTGATCTACGGCGCCGGGGTGATGGTGGCCGCGCGTGGCCTCTGGCGGGTCAGGCGCTGGGCGCAGACGCCGACGTACCTGGTGTCGTTCTTCGCGGTCGTCATCGGGATCGGGCAGATCCACACCCTGACCGCCTTGATGGTGCCGTTGATCGCGGTGGGTGCCGCGACCTTCGTGGCCGCGTCGATGCCGTCAAGCCGGGCCGCGCTCGGCGGTATCTGAGCGCCGGCTACTCGTCGACGAGCAGGTCCTCGCGGAGCTGGGCGAGCGTCTTGGCCAGCAGTCGCGATACGTGCATCTGGGAGATCCCGAGGTCGGACGCGATCTGGGACTGGGTCATGTTGGCGAAGAAGCGCAGCATCAGGATGTTCTTCTCGCGCGGGGGCAGTGCCTCCAGCAGCGGCTTGAGCGACTCGCGGTAGACCACGCCTTCGAGCGCCTCGTCCAGGGCACCGAGCGAGTCGGAGACCGCCGTGCTCCCTTCGTCGGCGACGTCCGGCGCGTCGAGGGAGATCGCCGAGTAGGCGTTTGCCGATTCCAGGCCTTCCAGCACGTCTTCCTCGGTGAGCTCGAGATGAACAGCAAGCTCGGCCACGGTCGGTGCCCGGCCGTTGCGCTGGGACAGTTCGGCAGTGGCCTTGTTGAGCGAGAGCTTGAGCTCTTGCAGCCGCCGCGGCACCCGGATCGCCCAGCCCTTGTCGCGGAAGTGCCGCTTGATCTCCCCCACGATGGTCGGAGTCGCATACGTCGAGAACTCCACACCGCGCCCGAGGTCGAACCGGTCGACCGACTTGATCAGCCCGATCGTGGCGACCTGGACGAGGTCGTCGAGCGGCTCGCCGCGGTTGCGGAACCGCCGGGCGAGGTATTCGACCAGCGGGAGGTGCAGCTCGACCAGCTCGTCGCGGATCGGGCGGCGCTCGGGGTCGTCCTCGGTCAGCACGGCGAGCTCGACGAACAACGCTCTGGTATGCGCGCGGTCCGCGACTCGCCGGTCGGGCCCAGGATCGGCCAGGACCTCGCCGTTCGTCGGTGACGACGCGGTTGCGTCGTCGTTCACCGGGTCGATCCGCTCCCGCGCTTGCGCAGCGAGATGGTGACCCGCCGGTCGGTGTCGACGGCGCTGTCGACGTCGCCCGCGAGGGCGGACAGGACGGTCCAGGCGAAGGTGTCGCGCGAGGGCTGCTCGCCGTCGTCGGTCAGCACGCTGACGCTCACCCGGATCGAGCCGTCCTCGAGCTCGAACTCGCAGGTGATGTCCGCTCCCGACACCGCCTGTGGCAGCAGCATCGCGCAGGCCTCGTCGACCGCGATCCGGAGGTCCTCGATCTCGTCGATCGTGAAGTCCAGGCGGGCGGCGAGACCGGCGGTGGCGGTGCGAAGCACCGACAGGTAGGCGCTGTCAGCCGGGAGGGTGATGACCACGATGTCGCTGGGCCCGGTTTCCGGTACGCCGGCGACGCCAGAGGCATTCGTCATGCCTGCTCCCAGGATGGTATCGGATGGGGTGATTCGGGCCATTCAATGACCAATTCTTTCATCTCCCCGCAGATCAGGTGGCGTTTAGCGCCCGCGACTCACGAATGTCGCCGTGGCGTTGCTCACATCGTCAGCCGCCAGGTCGTCCACTCGTCGTTGGGCGTGGCCCCGAGCGATTGGTAGAAGCCGATCGCCGGGGTGTTCCAGTCCAGCACCGCCCACTCGACCCGGCCGTACCCGTGGTGCCGGGCGATCGCGACCAGCTCCATCAGCAGCGCCCGTCCGAGCCCGTGGCCGCGCGCCGCCGGCCGGACGTAGAGGTCCTCGAGATAGATGCCGGGCTTGGCCAGCCAGGTCGAGAAGTTGCGAAACCACAGCGCAAAACCCACTACCTCGCCGTCGAGCTCTGCGACGTGGCAGCTGGCCGCCGGGGACTCACCGAACAGGCCGTCGAGCAGGTCCGCTTCGCTGCCGACCACGTGCTCCGCCGAACGTTCATAGTCGGCGAGCTCGTGGATCAGCGCGTGGATGACCGGCACATCGCCCGCCACCGCCGGCCGGATCACTAGGCCTGCTTGGTCTCCCAGAAGATCTTCTCGATCTCGGCGATCTGGTCGAGCAGCTTCTGGCCGTCGGCCGGGTCGACCTTGCCCTTTGCGCCGGCCGCGCCCGCCTGCTTGGTGGCGTCGTTGAACAGCTGGTGCAGCTGCGGGTACTTCTCGAAGTGCGGGGGCTTGAAGTAGTCCGTCCAGAGCACCCAGAGGTGGTGCTTCACCAGCTCCGCGCGCTGCTCCTTGATCAGCAGGGCACGGGTCCGGAACTCCGGGTCCTCATTGCCCTGGTACTTCTCCATGATCGCCTTGACCGACTCCGCCTCGATCCGGGCCTGCGCAGGGTCGTAGACACCGCAGGGCAGGTCGCAGTGAGCAGAGACGACGAGGCGCGGTGAACGCGTCCGACGCGGCATGAGGTCCTCCCGAGAATTGACTCAACTCTTCTGAGGACACTATTCCGCGTCGATGATCGTCTACACATCGGGAGCCGTCATGGGCTGGCCCTTGCGACTCGTGCTCGTCCGCGGGCCGTCGATGGTCCCGGCCCTGCGCGACGGTGATCGGCTCGTGGTCTGGATGCGGTGGCCTCGTCGTACGCCGTCGGTCGGGCGGGTGGTGGTGGTCGAGCTGCCCGACCGGCCGCTGTCGGTGAAGCGGCTGATGTCGGTCGAGCGGGACGGCCGGATCACGGTCGAGGGCGACAACGAGTTCGGGAGCACGGACAGCCGGACGTTGGGCAGCCTGCCGGCGACGGCGGTTCGCGGCGTGGTGCTCGCGCGGGTCGGGCCGAGGCCGGGGCGGGTGCCGAGGAGGCGCTAGCGAGTGCTACGCGCCGCTAGAGCACCTTCGACAGGAAGCTCTTGGTCCGCTCGTGCTGCGGGTTGGTGATGACGTCTCGCGGAGCACCGGCCTCGACCACGACGCCGTCGTCCATGAAGACCAGCTTGTCGCCGACCTCGCGGGCGAACCCCATCTCGTGGGTGACGACGAACATCGTCATCCCGGTGTGGGCCAAGTCCCGCATGACGTCGAGCACGTCGCCGACCAGCTCCGGGTCGAGCGCGCTGGTCGGCTCGTCGAACAGCATCAGCTTCGGATCCATCGCCAGCGCGCGGGCGATCGCGACCCGCTGCTGCTGCCCGCCGGAGAGCTGCCGCGGATACGCATCCTCCCGCCCGGCCAGCCCGACCTGAGCCAGCAGCCGCCGGGCATTCTCGGTGGCGTCGTCCTTCGACACGCCTTTGACCCGGATCGGTGCCTCGACGATGTTCCCGAGCGCGGTCATATGGGGGAAGAGGTTGAAGTGCTGGAACACCATGCCGATCTCGGCCCGCTTCCGGGCAACCTCGCGCTCTTTGAGCTCGTACAGCTTGTCGCCGCGCTGCTGATAGCCGACCAGCTCGCCGTCGACCTCCAACCGTCCGGCGTTGATCTTCTCGAGGTGGTTGATGCACCGCAACAGCGTCGACTTGCCCGACCCCGACGGGCCGATGACGCACATCACCTCGCCGCGTTGCACCTCGAGGTCGATGCCCTTCAGGACGTGCTGGAGGCCGAAGCGCTTGTGCAGCCCTTCCGCTCGCACCATCGCGGTCGTGCCGTCGGATGTCACTGGCCCCGCCTGCCGGGCAGGATCACCGGAACGTCGAACCCGGTCGCGGGGCGGGTGAATCGGATCGCGTCCCATATCCGCCTCGGCAGGGTCGCGCTGGGGCCACTGCGCGAGGATCCGCGACCGAAGTGGCGCTCGATGTAGAACTGTCCGATCGTGAGCACCGAGGTCATAGCGAGATACCAGATGCTCACCATGATGAGCAACGGCAACGTGATGAAGGTCCGGTTGATGATGTTCTGACCCTGCTGGAAGAGCTCGGGGACGGCGATGAATGCCACCAGCGACGTGGTCTTGAGCATCGAGATCGTCTCGTTGCCGGTCGGCGGCACGATCACCCGCATTGCCTGCGGCAGCACGATGCGGCGCATCACGAGGGTGCGCGACATGCCCAGGGCGCCCGCAGCCTCGGACTGCCCCTCGTCGACCGACAAGATGCCGGCCCGGACGATCTCGGCCATGTACGCAGCCTCGTTGAGACCTAGCGCGAGGATCCCAGCGGTCAGGGCAGAGATCAGCTTGTTGGTGTCAGCGGTGGCGAACGTGGGCCCGAAGGGAACGCCGAGCGAGAGGCGCGGGAACAGATAGGCGAGGTTGAACCACATCACGATCTGCACGAGCACCGGCGTGCCGCGAAACAGCCAGATGTAGAACCAGCTGACGGTTGAGATCAGCGGGTTCGGCGACAGCCGCATAACCGCGAGCAGGATGCCACCGGCGATGCCGATCGCCATCGCCGACACGGTGAGTTCGAGGGTGACCCCGATGCCATGCAGGATCGACGAAGTGAAGATGTACTTCCACTGCTGACCCCACTTGTACTGCGGGTTGGTGAAGAACGAGTCGATCAGCATGGCGAGCAGCACCAGGATCACGACGGCGCCGACCCACCGGCCAGGATGCCGCACCGGTACGGCGGTGATCTCCGCCGTACCGGTCGGCTCCGAAGAGATGCTCACTGACCGGGCCTAGCTGATCGCTCCGTTGATGACCGGATTGGTGATGTCTCCGGCCTGAATCCCCCAGTGGGTCATGATCGTGGCGTATGTACCGTCCGAAATGAGGTCCTTCACGGCGGCGAGGACGGCCTGGTCCATCGTGCCGGCGGCCTTCGGGATCGCAATGCCGTACGGCGCGGTGCCGTAAGGCGTGCCGGCCAGCTTGAAGGCACCGTTCGACGTCTTGACCTGGTAGGCCGCGACCGGTGAGTCGGCCATGCCGACCTGGGCCCGGCCCGCGTTGAGCGCGACGTTTGCGGCACTCTGGGTGCTGAACGACAAGACGTTCACGGCCTTCTTGCCGGCGTTGGTGCACTTCGTGCTCTGCGCCTTGTCGTCGGCCTCTTGCGTGGTGCCGCTCTCGACCGCGACCGACAGGCCGCACAACGACGACAGTCCGGTGATGGCCGGGCCGCCGGTTGCCTTGGTGTAGAACGACGTACCGGCACTGAAGTACGTGACGAAGTTGACCTGCTTCTGCCGAGCCTTGGTGTCGGTGAACGACGACATGCCGAGGTCGAACCGGCCGTCGACGAGGCCGGGGATGATCGAGTCGAAGGTGATGTTCTTCACGTTGACCGAGAGTCCGAGCTTCTTGCCGATCGCCTTGGCGAGATCGGCGTCCATCCCGACGACGGTGGTGCCGTTGGAGGCCAGGAACTCGTTGGGCGCGTAGGAGGCGTCGGCGGCAACCGTCAGCGATCCCTTCGACTTGATCGACGCGGGCACCAGGGCAACCGCCGCCGGGTCCGAGCCGGCCGGACCGGCCGCGGGCGAGCTGGCTGTTGTGCTTGCACCCGGGCTGATCGTCTGGGTGCCGCCGCCGGAGGAGTTGCTGCTACAGCCGGCGGCTACTCCGATCGTGAGGGCAAGCGCGCCGGCGGCGACGAGCGGGCGGGGCAGGACCGAGGGCATCTGAACTCCTAGTGGATGGGCACTGTGTGTGCGCTGGTGGGCATTGTGCACCCTGAGCGAGGCACCGCGGGTGATCTGGCGTATGACAAGATTGCAACGTATCGGGTGATCCCCGCTTAGCAAGCCGATGTGCGGCACCTGCCGCGGGCGCCTGATCGGCACCTTCTTCGCATCTTGCCCTCGTGCGGACATCGGCTGCGGACTTGTCGACTCATGGCATCGTGAGGACCTTGAATGACCCTGGAGACTGTGCCCATGACCTCGCGCGATGATTCCCCGGTCTTTGCACTGCATCGGGGCGGCAAGATCGAGATCGCCTCGAAGATCGCCGTGCGCGACCGCGAGGACCTCTCGCTCGCCTATACCCCGGGGGTTGCCGACGTCTGCCTAGCGATCGCCGCGGAACCGGCGCTGGTCGACGACTACACCTGGAAGTCCTCGGTGGTCGCGATCGTGACCGACGGCACCGCGGTGCTCGGACTGGGGGACATCGGGCCTGAGGCGTCGCTTCCGGTGATGGAGGGCAAGGCGCTGCTGTTCAAGCAGTTCGGCGGGGTCGACGCCGTACCGATCGCGCTTGCCTGCCACGAGGTCGATGAGCTGGTGGAGACGGTCATCCGGCTGGCGCCGAGCTTCGGCGGGATCAACCTCGAGGACATCAGTGCGCCGCGGTGCTTCGAGGTCGAGGACCGGCTCAAGGCGGCCCTCGACATCCCGGTCTTCCACGACGACCAGCACGGTACGGCGATCGTCGCGCTGGCCGCGATGCTCAACGCGGCCCGGCTGACCGGGCGCTCGCTGGGCGATCTGCGGGCGGTCGTCTCCGGCGCAGGTGCGGCCGGCATCGCGGTCACCAAGATCCTGATCGGTGCCGGGATCGGCGACATCGCGGTCGGTGACAGCAAGGGGATCGTGCATCCCGGTCGCGCCGACCTGACGCCGGCGAAGGCCGCGATCGCAGCGATCACCAACAAGGCCGGCTACACCGGCTCCATCACCGATGCGATGGTCGGCGCCGACGTCTACATCGGGCTGTCCGCCGGGCATGTCGACGAGGCCGACGTGGCCAAGATGGCGCCGGACTCGATCATCTTCGCGATGGCCAACCCCGATCCCGAGATCCACCCGGATGTGGCCCGCCGCCATGCCCGGGTCGTTGCGACCGGCCGGAGCGACTTCCCCAACCAGATCAACAACGTGCTCGCCTTCCCCGGGGTGTTTCGCGGTGCGCTCGACGTCAGGGCGACAGCGATCACCGACCACATGCAGCTTGCCGCTGCGAGGGCACTGTGCGACGTGGTGGGTGAGGACGTTTCGGAGGAGTACGTGATCCCGAGCGTCTTCGACCCACGGGTCGGTCCGGCGGTGGCGGCCGCGGTCGCGCAAGCCGCGCGGGAAGACGGCGTCGCCCGCCGCTGACCGGCGCGTTCAGCCGGCCAGTAGCGCCGCCATCCGCTCGCGCAACGCGGTCGCGGCCGAGTAGGGCCGGACCATCACGGTGAACTCCGCGATTGCGCCGTCCTCGATCCGAAGGATGTCGATGCCCTGCAGGCTCCGCTCGCCCACCCGGGCCTCGAACACCAGCGCGTGCCCGTCGGCGGCGCTGAACTCGGCGGTGTAACGGAAGTCCGCGAAGACCGTTGCCACCGCGTGCAGGATCGGGGCGACGGCGTCCCGGCCGTGGTAGTCGGCGTAGACGATCGGGCTGTGGAACACGACATCATCGCGGAGCAGTGCGACGACGGAGTCCATGTCGCCGGACTCGATCCCGGTACAGAAGGCGGTTGCAACGTCGGTCATCCGACCAGTCTCCGCCACCGCTCGCGTGGGTGACGATCAACCGCGGTACCTCGCCTCGGTAGGGTCGCGATGTGCTTGCCGCCTATGCTGCCCGGCTCTCCGCCGACGACCCGATCTCAGCGCTTGACGTCGGCGAGGTCGATGACCCGGCACCTCGCGCTGGGTGGATCAGCGTCGAGGTTCGCGCCGCGGCACTGAACCACCACGACATCTTCTCGTTGCGCGGGATCGGGCTGGCGGAGGACAAGCTGCCGATGGTTCTCGGGTGCGACGCCGCCGGCGTGACCGAAGACGGTACCGAGGTCGTCGTCCACGCCGTGATCGGCGATGGCGACCGCGGGCGGGGGGACGAGACGCTCGACCCGAAGCGCTCGCTGCTCTCGGAGGTCTATCCGGGCACGCTGGCCGAGCGGGTGCTCGTGCCGGCCCGCAATGTCGTTCCTAAGCCGGCCGAGCTGTCGTGGGCCGAGGCCGGGTCGGTCTCGACCGCATGGCTCACGGCGTACCGGATGCTGTTCACCAAAGCAGCGGCGCAGCCCGGGCAGACCGTGCTCGTGCAGGGCGCCGGCGGCGGTGTCGCGACGGCGGCGGTTGCGCTCGGCCGCGCGGCCGGGCTCCGGATGTGGGTGACGTCGCGCTCGGAGGAGAAGCGGGCGAAGGCGCTGTCCCTCGGCGCGGATCAGGCGTTCGAGACCGGCGCGCGACTGCCCGACCGGGTCGACGCGGTCATCGAAACCGTGGGCGAGGTCACCTTCGGTCACTCGCTGAAGGCGGTCCGACCGGGTGGCCGGGTGATCGTCAGCGGATCGACCAGCGGGCCGCTGCCGACGCTGGAGTTGCAGCGGCTGTTCTTCCTTCAGCTCGAGCTGCTCGGGTCGACGATGGGCACCCGCACCGAGCTCCAACGACTGCTCGCCTTCATGGTGGCGAGCGGGGTGCGGCCGACGATCGACTCGACGGTGCCGCTCGCCGATGCCCGGGCCGCCTTCGAGCGGCTGGTGGCCGGTGATGTCTTCGGCAAGATCGTCCTCCTGCCCTGACCAAGCAATGTCACATTCCCCCCGGGTTTGGTGGGGTGTTGTCACATTGCCCCCGCGAAGCGCGGGGCAATGTGACATTGCTTGGGACAGGCTCGGGACGGGTCAGTCGTCCTCGTCGTCGGCGCGGGCCAGCCAGGTCGCCAGCCGCTCGACCGGCACCTCGAACTCGGGGTTGAGGTCGACGAAGGCTTGCAACCGCCCGGCCAGCCAGCTCACCGTGACGGTCTCCTCGCCCCGCCGCTGCTCGAGCTCTTCGATCCCGCGGTCGGTGAAATACATCGGTTGGCTTCGATCGGTTCCGGTCAGCCGAGCGCTTCGGCGAGCAGCGCTTCCTGCTCGAGCTCGTGCTGGCTGTGCGACCCGGTGGCGGGAGAGGCCGACGCCGGCCGTGACACCCGGCGCAGGAAGGTGCCGAGCGGAAGGTGCTCCGGCAGGTTGAGCGCGACGTACGGCCAGGTGCCCTGATTGGCCGGCTCCTCCTGCACCCAGACCAGCTCGGTCATCCCGGGGTACGCCGCGACGGCCGCGTTGATCTGGTCGATCGGCAGCGGGTAGATCTGCTCGACCCGCACGATCGCGACATTGGTGGCACCGGTCGCCTCGCGGTGCTTGACCAGGTCGTAGTAGACCTTGCCGCTGCACAGGATCACCTTCGTGATCGCGGCCGGGTCCGGTGTGCTCGGGTCCGGGACGACCGGCTGCCAGCGGCCGCTGGTGAAATCGGCCGGCATCGAGCTCGCCGCTCGAAGCCGCAGCATCGACTTCGGGGTGAAGACGACGAGCGGCTTGTGCCGGCCGGACGAGCGTCTGGCGGCGCAGCAGGTGGAAGTAGTTGGCCGGCGTGCTCGGGATCGCGATCGTCCTGTTGTCCTCGGCCGACATCGACAGGTAGCGCTCGATCCGCGCCGAGGAGTGGTCGGGCCCTTGACCCTCGTAGCCGTGCGGCAGCAACAGGGTCAAGCCGCAGCGCTGACCCCACTTCGCCTCGCTCGCCGACATGAACTCGTCGATCACTTCCTGCGCGCCGTTGGCGAAGTCGCCGAACTGGGCCTCCCACGCGACCAACATCTCCGGCCGCGCCACCGAGTAGCCGTACTCGAAGCCCATCGCGGCGTACTCCGAGAGCAGCGAGTCGTAGACGTAGAACGTGGCCTGGTCGTCCGACAGGTGCGCGAGCGGGGTGTATTCCTCCGCCGTGCGGCGGTCGACGAGCACCGAGTGCCGCTGGCCGAACGTGCCGCGCCGGGAGTCCTGTCCGGCTAGGCGCACCGGGTGGCCGTCGAGCAGCAGCGAGCCGAATGCGATCAGCTCGCCCATGGCCCAGTCGATCCCGCCCTCGCTGACCATCGCGGCCCGCTTCTCCAGCTGCGGCAGCAACCGCGGGTGGATGGTGAAGCCGGCCGGCAGCGAGACTTGGCTGTCGCCGATCAGCTTCAGGGTCTCGGGGGTGATCGCGGTCTCCGGGTCGGTCTCCGCCGGTTGCGGGATCGGCGCGTCAAGCGGCGTGCCGCTGGTGTCGCGGCTGTCGGAGAACACTCGCTCGAGCTGGCCTTGGTAGTCGCGCAGCGCGGCCTCGGCCTCCTCGACGCTGATGTCGCCGCGCCCGATCAGCGACTCGGTGTAGAGCTTGCGGACGCTGCGCTTGGCGTCGATCAGGTCGTACATCAGCGGCTGGGTGAAGCTCGGCTCGTCGACCTCGCTGTGCCCGCGCCGGCGGTAGCAGAGCATGTCGATGACGACGTCCTTCTTGAACGCCTGCCGGAAGTCGTACGCCAGCTCCGCGACCCGTACGACGGCCTCCGGGTCATCGCCGTTGACGTGGAAGATCGGGGCCTGGATCATCCGCGCGACATCGGTCGAGTAGACGCTCGAACGCGCGCTGGCCGGCGAGGTGGTGAAGCCGACCTGGTTGTTGATCACGACGTGGACCGTGCCGCCGGTGCGGTAGCCGCGCAGCTGCGAGAGGTTCAGGGTCTCGGCGACCACGCCCTGGCCGGCGAACGCGGCGTCGCCGTGGATCAGGATCGGCAGCACGGTGAAGCCGCCCTCGCCGCGGTTGATCACGTCCTGCTTGGCCCGCACGATGCCTTCGACGACCGGGTCGACGGTCTCGAGGTGCGACGGGTTCGAGGTGAGCGTCACCTTCACCGTCTCGCCGTCGAGCGCGGTGTAGGAGCCTTCGGCGCCGAGGTGGTACTTCACGTCGCCGGAGCCGTGCGCCGTACGCGGGTCCAGGTTGCCCTCGAACTCGGAGAAGATCTGGCCGAAGGACTTGCCGACGATGTTGGCCAGCACGTTGAGCCGGCCGCGGTGCGCCATGCCGATGACGACCTCGTCCATGTCGTCGTGCGCGGCCGCGGACACCACATCGTCGAGCAGCGGAATGACCGACTCGCCGCCTTCGAGCGAGAACCGCTTCTGGCCGACGAACTTGGTCTGCAGGAAGGTCTCGAACGCCTCGGCCTGGTTGAGCTTTCCGAGGATTCGCAACTGTTCCTGGCGCTCCGGGCTGGCGTGCGGGCGCTCGACCCGGTCCTGGATCCACTTGCGCTGCTCGGGATCCTGGATGTGCATGTATTCGATCCCGATCGTGCGGCAATAGGAGTCGCGCAGCACGCCGAGGATCTCGCGCAGCTTCATCAGCGGTTGGCCGCCGAAGCCGCCGGTCGGAAACTCGCGGTCGAGGTCCCACAACGTCAAGCCGTGGGTGACCACGTCGAGGTCGGGGTGGCGGCGCAGTTCGAACTCGAGCGGGTTGGTGTCAGCCATCAAGTGGCCGCGGACCCGATAGGCGTGGATCAGCTCGATCACCCGGGCCGGCTTGCCGACCTCTTCGTCGTGGGTGACCGGGATGTCCTCGGCCCAGCGGATCGGCTCGTACGGGATCCGCAGCGCGGCGAACACGTCATCCCAGAAGCCGTCGTCGCCCAGCAGCAGGTGGTGCATCGTGCGCAGGAAGTCACCGGACTCGGCACCCTGGATGATCCGATGGTCGTAGGTCGAGGTCAGGGTCATGACCTTGCTGACCGCGAGCCGGGCGAGAGTGTCCGGCGCGGCCCCTTGGAACTCGGCCGGGTATTCCATCGCCCCGACGCCGATGATCGCGCCCTGCCCGGCCATCAGTCGCGGCACCGAATGCACCGTGCCGAGCGTGCCCGGGTTGGTCAGGCTGATCGTCGTACCGGCGAAGTCGTCGGCGGTGAGCGTGCCGGTGCGGGCCTTGCGCACGATGTCCTCGTACGCCGCCCAGAACCGGGAGAAGTCCATCGTCTCGGCGTTCTTGATGCACGGCACGAGCAAGGTGCGGCTGCCGTCGCCCTTGGCGACGTCGATGGCCAGCCCGAGGTTGATGTGGTCGTGCTCGATCACGGCCGGCTTGCCGTCGATCTCGGCGAATGAGCGGTTCATGACCGGGAACTGCGCCAGCGCCCGCACCATCGCGTAGCCGATCAGGTGGGTGAAGCTCACCTTGCCGCCACGGCCGCGGCGCAGATGGTTGTTGATCACGACCCGGTTGTCGATCAGCAACTTGGCCGGTACGGCGCGGACGCTGGTCGCGATCGGGACGGTGAGGCTGGTCTCCATGTTGAGGACCGTGCGCGCGGCCGCACCTTTCAGGGCTTTGGACGAGTCGCCCTCGGCGAGCGGTGCGGACACCGGCGCAGGTGCTGCAGGAGCGGGCTGTGCTGGGGCTGCCGGCGGCGGCGCGGCCGGGGCCGGCTCGACCCGGGCTACCGGTTCGGTCACCGGTGGCGCTGCCGCAGGAGCGCCGTCGCCGTTGCTGGGTGCGGTGCGTGCGTAGTCGGCGAAGAAGTCCCACCACGCCTTGTCGACCGACTCAGGGTCCTTGAGATAGGCCTGATACATCTCGTAAACAAGCCATTCGTTGGGTCCGAAGCCTGCAAACTGGCCGGCGTCGACAGTCACGGCGAGGGTCGCCTCTTTCAAGCGGGGTGATCGATTTGATGGCCGGTCCAGGCTACGCCCGAGCCGCCCACCCCCGCTTCAGCACACAGCGGTCGCCAATCGGCGCCGTCAATCAGACATCGGACCGCATACCGATCCGATTGGCGGACCGTTGTGTGCTGAAGCGGGTCAGCTCACTTGGCCGGGACCCAGTGAATCAGTCCGTCTTTGCCCGCCCCGATCACGACGCCGTGGCCGTCGGCGGCCAGCGAGCCGACGAAGGGCACGTGCGCGGTGGGCTTCTCGCTGCTCTTGCTGAGGGCTTTGTTGCTCCAGAAGTCGGTCACGGGTGTGCCTGGCGGACCGACCACGGTCGCGAACAGCCCGCGAGCCGTCGCGATGGCGCCGGTGAACCTGCCCTTGATCAGTATGTTGTCGACCTCTGCACAGGCGCTGCAGCTGGAAAGGAACTGCGGCGTGAGCTGAAGGATCGTGTGCGACCTGAACGTCGCCCACAACGTGGTGTGGCCGGCCGCGGCGAACACCTTGCCCGGCCACGAGACCGTCTTGCCCACTGCCCCGCCGCCGGCGGGGTCGATCCGGCTGAGCTTCTTCACTGCCGCCTGCTGGACCCAGAGGACCCCGTTACCGGTCGCCGCGATCGTGGTCGGCCGGCCGACCACCCGTACGCCGGTCATCGTGAGGACGGGCTGGGCGGAGTTACTCGCGGTGCTGCTCGGTGTGACGCGGAACCGCCAGACCGTGTTGCGGTTCGGGACGGTGACCCAGGCCGACTGGGCCGCGAAGGCGACCGCGAACGGCCTGCCGGTGGTGGGGGAGACGGTCCGTGTCGTGACGTCGTGGGTCGTGGGGTCGATCGCGGACACCTGCACTGTCCCGCCGCTCGCCGAACTGGCACCGATGACCCAGACGTGACCGGAGCCGGCCGCGATCTGGCTGGCCGGTGCCGGTACTGAGATCTGCGCCAGGCGGTGCCCGGTGTTGGGGTCGAGTACGTCGACCGTCGCGGTGTGGACGTCGAGGCCCCACACGGCGCCGAAGCCGTCCGCGGCGACCGCGTCGTCCTTCGACCAGTGCTGGATGCCCGGGGTGGCCGGCGGCTTGTGCGTCGGCGTCGAGACCTGCGGTCCGTGGCCGCGGGCGATCGACAGGGGTGTGACGATCGCCGCGACCGCTACCGCAACTGCGACGACCGCACCGAAGCCGGTTCGCTGCCGGTGGCGGGTGGTCGCGCGGCTGACCCGGGCGACCGGGTCGCCGTCGATGCCGAGGTCTGCGGTCGCTTCGCGGAGTAGTTCGCGGATGTCGGTCATACCGGGACCTCCTGGTCGGTCAGCTCGGGGAAGGACTCGCGCAACGTCGCCAGCGCCTTGCTGGCCTGGCTCTTGACCGTGCCGACCGAGCAGCCGAGGATCGCCGCGGTCTGGGCCTCGGACTGATCGTCGAGATAGCGCAGAGCCAGGACGGCCCGCTGCCGTGGTGGCAGCGCGGCGAGGGCGCGACGGATGTCGACACCGCGGCTGACCCGGTCGCTGGCGTCAGCGACGACAACATGTGGCGTCGAGCCGACCCGTTCCTCGCGGCGCCAGAGCCGCTGGCGTTTGTTGAGGTGACCGTTAACGATCGCGGTCCGGACGTACGCGTCGATGTCGTGGCGGTCGCGTAGCGCCCGCCAGCGCGATGCGACCCGCACCAACGCCGCCTGGGCCAGCTCTTCGCCCTCCGCGGCGTCGCCGCAGACGACGGTCGCGTAGCGGACCAGCGCCGGCCAGCGGGCGCTCACGTAGTCAGCGAGCTGCTGATCCATGCACCCTCACGATCGATACACCCAGCGGCGGAGCAAAAGGTTGCCCGGCTGTGGCAATAATCTCTGCCCGGTGGATCCGGTGCGAGCGGCGCTGCGGGCATCGTGGGTGACGGTGTCCTGGAGCGTCGGGTCGGGGATCGCTTCGCTGGTGGTCGGCCTGCTTGCCGGCAGCCTCTCGCTCGGGGGCCTCGGTGGGAGTGTGCTGGTCGACGTGGTGTCCTCCGCGGTGTTGATCTGGCGGTTCCGCCGGGAGCGGGACTCGGCCGCGTTCCCCGAGTCGGCAGAGCGCCGGGCCCAGGTGGTTGCTGCCCTCGGCCTGCTATTGATCGGGATCGTGCTGGCTGCGACCGGCGTGCAGCACCTGGTCGCACATCGTCACCCGAGTGCACCCGTGGTCGGGCTCGTGCTCGCTGCGGCCAACCTGGTCGTGCTGCCGTTGCTCGGCCGGTGGAAGTACGCCGTCGCGGCCCTGATCGGAAGCCGGGCGCTTAGATCCGACGCGCACATCACGATGGTGGGCACCTCGACCGCTGCGTTCACCCTGCTCGGCCTCGGGCTCGATCGCGCCTTCGGCTGGTGGTGGGCAGATGCGACGGCGGCCCTGGTCATTGCGGTGGTGGCGGCCGATCAGGGTCGGCGCTCGCTCGCCTTCGTCAGGGCCTAGCGGTCGGCGAGCCGCCGGACGAACCGCAGGCCCGACCAGGTGTCGTCGATCGCCGCGATCTTGACGTCGACCAAGCCGGTCGCCAACCCGGTCGCGCGGACGTCCGCTTCGCCGATGTCAGTCGGCACTCCGCTGGCTCGCTTCGGCCAGAGCAGCCAGAGTCCACCGGCGACGGTCAGCCGCTCGGGCAGGGATGCCGCGTGCCGATCGAGCGCGCGCCGATCGGGGCAGAATGCGACGATCGCGTCGTACCGGTCTCGGCCCGGCCGCCGATGCGGGTCGAACAGAACCCCAAGAACGGGATCGGGCGCGGGTCCGACGACCAGCGTGCGGGTCGATCCGCGAATGCCCAGCTTGCCGGCGAGGGTCGGCATCGTCGTCAGCGCCCGGCTGGTCTGATCACCGGGATGAGTACGTCGTCGAGGATCGCGAGGATGTCGCCGTCGCGAAGCGGGCGGCCGTGCTGCATCTGTTCGGCGTTGAGCAACATCGGACCGAGCTCCGCGACCCGGTCGGTGAGCGCGTCCGGTCGCACCTCGCCGCGCTCGACGCCGCGTTGCAGGACGTCGAACACGACCTGCTTGCGCGGCGCGACGAGGCGCTCGCGGACCGCGGCCGCAAGCTCGACGTGCGACTTGAGGTCGCTCATGCAGGCTCGCATGGCCCCGCCCTCGCGGCTGTTCATGTGCTTCGCGAACCGACGCAGCACGACGAGCAGATCGCCGCGGACGCTGCCGGTATCGGGCGTGCTGCCGATCGACGGCATGTGCTTCTCGATCGCGTCGAGCGCGAGCTCGAGCTTGTTCGGCCAGCGGCGGTAGATGCTCGCCTTGCCGGTCTGGGCGCGCTCCGCGACGGCTTCGATGGTGAGACCGTCGTACCCTTGGCTGGCGAGCTCGGCCATCGTGGCTTGGAGAATCGCGTCGACGAGCGCGTCACCTCGTCGGCGGATGGCGGGCGGAGCGGTCGTCACCAGCCCAGGATAGTGAACGTTTGCGTTTCCTAGCAAGACTGGGTAGCGTCCGCAATAAGGAACGTGATCGTTCACTGTTAAGGGGATTGTCGTGACCATCACCACCGACATCGAGACTTCGGCGGGCGGCGGAGTGCCTCACAAGGTGCATCCGAACCTGGCGCTGGCGGTAATTGCCGCGGCCCAGCTCATGGTCGTGCTCGACGCCACCATCGTGAACATCGCACTCCCGAGCATCCACACTGCGTTGAAGTTCTCGCCGACCGGTTTGTCGTGGGTGCTGAACGCCTACACCCTTGTCTTCGGCGGCCTGCTCTTGCTCGGCGGTCGCACCGGCGATCTCTTCGGCCGCCGCCGGATGTTCATCATCGGCGTGCTGCTGTTCGCGATGGCGAGCCTCGCGGGCGGCTTCGCGCAGGACAAGGGCTTCCTGCTCGCGATGCGGGCGTTACAAGGAGTCGGCGGCGCGATCGCCTCGCCCACCGCGCTGTCGTTGGTCACGACGACGTTCCCCGAGGGCCCCGAGCGCAACCGGGCGTTCGGTGTGTACGCCGCAGTTTCCGGTGCGGGTGCGGCGATCGGGCTGATCCTCGGCGGCGTCCTCACCGATCTGCTGTCGTGGCGTTGGGTGTTGTTCGTCAACGCACCGATCGGGATCGCGCTCGCGATCGCCGCGCCGTACGTCATCGCGGAGACCTCGCGTCGCAAGACCGGCGTGCTCGACGTGCAAGGCGCGGTGACCTCGACCGGCGGGATGGCCGCGTTGGTCTATGGCTTCATTCATGCGGCGACGGTCAGCTGGGGAAACTCCACGACCCTGCTGTCGTTCGCGATCGCGATCGTGTTGCTGACCGCGTTCGTCATGATCGAGGCGCGGATCGCCAACCCGATCATGCCGCTGCGGATGTTCCGCAGCCGGATCCGGGTCGGCAGCTACGTCGTGATGCTCGTGCTGGGTGCGGCCGTGTTCGCGATGTTCTACTTCCTCACGCAGTACGTCCAACAGGTCGAGGGCTTCTCGCCGTTGAAGGCCGGCTTCGCGTTCCTGCCGGTCAGCGCCGTCATCGTGGTGGTCGCCCAGATCGCCAGTCGGCTGGTGTCGAAGCTCGGTGCGCAGACGCTGATCGTCAGTGGCACCATCCTTACCGGCTTCGGGCTGCTGTTCCTGTCCTCGCTGACCCCCGGCTCGTCGTACGTCGAGCACATCCTGCCGGCGATCGCCCTGATCGCGATGGGGATGGGATTCGTCTTCGTACCGATCACGTTGACCGCGGTGGGCGGGGTTGCCCCGGAGGACTCGGGGATCGCGTCGGCGATGCTCAACGTCTGCCAGCAGGTCGGCGGCACGATCGGGTTGTCGGCCCTGGTGACGGTGTTCAGCACCGCGTCGCGGCACGACATCGCGGCAAACTCCGCGGTCCTGCACGGCAGCGCGCTGGCCCACCACGCCTTCACCCACGGTGCCGACATGGCGTTCAGAGCCGGGGCGATCTTCGCGCTCTTCGGCCTGATTGCGGCGCTGGTGCTGATCCGGGTCCGACCCGGCGACCCGGCCTCGACTGCGACCGAGTTCGCGACACCCGCCACCTGAGTCGAACCGCGGCGCTGCGACACGCGAAGATCTTGGCGTGACGGAGCGCGTGTATGAAGCGGTGATCAGGACCGCGATCGGTGGTTTTCGGCTGCTCGACTTCCAGTTCACGATCGAGGGAGTCGAACACCTTCCCGACGAGGGTGGCGCGGTTCTTGCGTCCAACCACGTGAGCTACCTCGACTTCACCTTCGTCGGCTATGCCGCCCGCGACAAGCACCGGTTGGTCCGGTTCATGGCGAAGAAGTCGGTGTTCGACAACCCGGTGTCGGGCCCGCTGATGCGGGCGATGCATCACATCCCGGTCGACCGCGCGGCCGGCACCTCGGCGTACGGCGTCGCCGTCCAGGCGCTGCACGACGGTGAGCTGGTAGGGGTCTTTCCCGAGTCCACGATCAGCCGGGCCTTCGTGCCGCGCACCTTCAAGTCGGGTGCGGCACGGATGGCGCTCGACGCCGGCGTCCCGCTCATCCCGGTCGCGATCTGGGGCGGGCAACGGATCTGGACCACCGGCCACCGGCCCCGGTTGCGTCGACACATCCCGATCGTGGTCAAGATCGATGCGCCGATCGAGCTGTCGGGCGGCGAGACTCCGATCGAGCTCACCGCGCTGTTGCGCGAGCGGCTGACCAAGCTCGTCGAGGAGGTGCAGCGCGCCTACCCGCCGCCGCAGTCGGCCGAGGACTCCTGGTGGCAGCCGGCGTATCTCGGCGGCACCGCACCGACGCTCGAGGAGGCCCGGCCGATCGAGCTCGCCGCGCTGGCCCGCAAGCGCGCGAAACGCAAGCGGTGACGCCCGGCCGCCGCCGAACCCACCGCGTTCGCGCCGTCGGTCGACGTGCGTCCGGCGACCGGCGCCACCACTGCGGTCGCGCTCGTGCTTCCCGGTGGCCGGGCAAGCAGCTTCGAGCCGAGCGCGTCGGGCCGGCTGGCGGTGGCGCGGATGCGGCCGTTCGCGGCGCTCCTGCACCGGCGTGGCCGCCGCCGCGGTCTCGCGGTGTGGCTGGTGCGCTACCGGTACCGCGGCTGGAACGGCGAAGACCGCTCGCCGGTCGCGGACGCCCGTTGGGCGCTCGACGAGGTTCGCCGCCGCCACGGCGACGTCCCGGTCGCGCTGGTCGGGCACTCGATGGGTGGCCGCACCGCGTTCGCGGTCGGTGACGACCCGTCGGTGCGCGGAATCTGCGCGCTCGCCCCATGGGTCGAAGACGGTGACCCGGTCGATCAGCTGGCCGCCGCGACCGTCGTGATCGCGCACGGCACTCTCGACGTGGTCACCTCGCCGCGGGCGTCCCGGCGGTACGCCGACGCGGATCCTCGCCGCCGGCGGCACGGCGGGTTACGTCGTGGTGCCCGGCGACATGCACGCGATGGTCTTCCGCTGGCGGCGCTGGAACCGGATCACCGTGGGCTTCACCCTCGGAGTGCTCGGGCTGGCTCCGCTGCCGCGGTGGCTCGACCGGCTACTCCAGCGCGGCCCGACCGAGGTCGGGCGGCTCGCGGCCGGCGACCATCCAGGCAACGATCCCGGCGAGCACGGGTAGGCCGACCAGCAGGAGAACCAGGTCGAGGACCGGCACATGGCCGAGCGGGGTGAGGTTGCTGCGATACCACGCGAGCAGCGCGGCGTAGGCGCCGGCGGTGCCGAGCATCGCGCCGAGCAGGGCCAGCGTGGCGGCGGTCGCGGCGGTGATGTTTCGGCGCGCGGTGCCGCTCGCGCCGTTCGCGGCCAAGGTCCGCAGGTCGCGCCCGGTCTCGCTCCGGATCAGTCCGACCGTCATGGCCAGCACGCCGAGGGCCAGCAGCAGACCGGCCAGCGTCGACCAGGTCTGCAGTGCCGACAGGCTGTGCCGGGAGTTCCTCGTCTCGATGTAGAGCCCGCCGACGGCGGCGGCCCGCTGCGCCGTACGGATCTGGCTCGCGGTGAGCGGGTGCGCGGTCTGCACCAGCCATCCGGCCGGGATGGGCCGCAGCCCGAGCGCGCTCATGGCGTGCCGGGTGATCAGCGTCCCGGGCGCCGAGGTGTACGCCGGCAGCCCGTGGACCACGGTGATCGCCGGGTGCGCCAGCCCGGGCACCCGCGAAGACGACGCCCGAACGTCCGGCTCGAAGAGCTGCCGGTGGAGCAGACCGGACTGCCCGGTGAGTACGTCGGCGGTGGAGCCCACGAGGGTCGGGGACAGGCCGTAATGCGCGAGCACCGCGGGGGTCGCGACGTAGAGCGGGGTCATCTGGGACGCCGAAATGCCTCGGCCGTTGGCCGTGACGACGGCGAGGTTCGCGGTCGCGTATCCGCCGCCCTGCCCGGCGGCGGTCCCGTCGGACCCGGGACCGACACTCTTGCGGCCGGAACCCGATCCCTGGGCAATCGGGGGCGCCGAGAGCGGGCCGTTCGGGTCGTAGGCCTGATCGAGGGCGAGTGGCCGACCGGCCCCGATCGCCGAGGCAAAGCGATCGACCTGCACGGTCGCGGCCGCAATCTGAGCGGGGCTCAACGCCGCCACCTGGCCGGCGCCCGGCCCGGCCGCCGTGAGGTAGACGACGAGCTGGTTGCTCGGCAGGTTCCCCGCGGTGGTCGGCGGTCGCGAGGCGGCCGCCGCGATCGCAATCGTGGCCGCGATGCCGATCGCGAGCGTGATCGCGCTGAGTGCCGCCCCCGACCGCGCGCGGAAGCGGGACAGGTCGCGGACCGCGAGGCGAACCGGGACCGGAGCGCGCCCGCCCGCCGCTCCCGCGGCCGTGAGCGCGATCGGCGCGAGCAGCACGAGGCCGATCGGCGTGGCCAGAGTGCCGGCGATGATCATCGGCGCGCGATGGCCGTCGGCGAACACGAGCAGCAGGACGCCGACCGCGAGCAGCACCGCGCCGCCGGCCGCGAAGCGATGTGCGGGGTGCGGGCGCGACGCGCGCCCGGACAGCGCTGACACGACCGAGATCCTGGCCGCGGCCCGGGCCGGCCACCACGCGGCGCCGATCGCGGTCGCGACCGCCAGCGCCATCGCGACCGCGATCGCCCACCACGGCAGGTCGAACCGGTCGATCCGCTGGTTGGTCAACGACTGCAGCGCGGGCGTCAGGGCAAACCACGCGACCAGTCCGATCGCCGCGCCGACGACGGCTGCCGTGCCGCCGACGGCCGCCCCGTTCGCGAGCATCACCCGGCGGATGTCCCGGTCGCTCGCCCCGAGCGCGCCCAGCATGCCGAGCGCCCGCAACCGGCGCTGCGCGAGGACGGTGAAGCCGGCCATCGACACCAACCCGACGAACAGCAGTCCGAGGGTGCCGAGGATGAGGACGATCGCGGCGCCCGCCGCCTGGCCGGCCGCGGATCGGCTGTTGATGTCCAGACCGCGTCCGCCGGACAGCCGGAAGGTCTGCAGCTGTTGCCGGCTGGCGTTGAGAAGGACCGAGACCGATTCCGGCGGGTTGGCCTGGCCCGGCGCCACCATGGCGAACTCGTCGAGCAGGTCGAGCGGGTTCTCGACCAGGCCGACGACGCGGTACGAGCGGCCGGCCGCCTGCCAGGTGCTGCCGATCGACAGACCGAACGCGGTCGCGACCGACTTCGTGACGGCGACCTCTCCGGGTGCGGTTGGGTAATGGCCGGCATCGAGGGCGAGGGTCGGGCCCGCGAAGGCGGCGGTCGGGCTCTCGGCGCGCAGGTCAATGCTGGCGATCGAGCCCGGAATCGGGATCGACCGGTGCGCGATCACGTCGACGGTGCCGAACTCGCCCTTGATCGCGGCCAGGTCCGCGGCCAGCTGCGGGTCCGACCCGGTGACGGTCAAGATCGTGTTCGCCGTACCGAAGGTCGGGTCGGGCTTGAGGCCGGCCGCATTGGATGCCGTCCCGAGACCGACCGTGATGGCCGCCATCGCAAAGGCGAGCAGGCCGAGAATCAGAGCCTGGCGCCGCCACTCCCGGCGGAACAGCCGCCAGGCCCACCGATTGACCGCGCGCCGGGCGGCCGGGCTGCGGTCGCTCGTGGCCTTCCCGGCCGGCCGGTCGGCGAGCGCGGTCGTCATGATCGGCGTTCGCGGGCCAGCAGCGACTCGGGCCCGTCATGGGGTGTGGTCTGGTCGACGACTGCCCCGTCGCGCAAGAAGACGACCCGGTCGGCCCAGGACGCAAGCTGCGCGTCGTGGGTGACGACGATCCCCGCGACGCCGTTGCGACAGGCCGCGCGGATCATCCGCATCACCGCCTCGCCGTTCGCGGAGTCCAACGCACCGGAGGGCTCGTCGGCCAGCAGCAGCTTGCGGTCGCCGACGATCGCTCGCGCGATCGCCACCCGCTGGCGCTCGCCGCCGGAGAGCTCGTCGGGCATCCGGTCGGCACGCGCGGACAGCCCGAGGTCGTCGAGGATGGCCATGCCGACCGCTCGGGCAGCCTTCGCCGCCATGCCGTCCAGCTCCAGCGGCAGCGAGACGTTCTCCGCGGCGGTGAGGCCGTTGAGCAGGTTGAAGTCCTGGAAGACGAAGCCGATGAAGCGGCGCCGGAGTCTCGCCCGGTCCGCCGCGCGACATCCGGGACACCACTGCGCCGCCGACGACGACCTCGCCGGTGGTGGGCTCCTCGAGGCTGCCCGCGATCGTCAGCAGCGTGCTCTTGCCCGAGCCGCTCGGGCCCATCACTGCGACCAGCTCTCCCTGGTCGACGGTCAGGCTGATGTCACGCAGCGCATGGACCTCGGTCGGTCCGTCGCCGTACACCTTCGACACCGCTCGTAACTCCAGCGTGCTCATCGTGGTGCTCCTGCCTTTCTCGGAAGCTTGGGTAGGGCGACGCTCGGCCGCACCGGCGGATCGTCCGCAGCTCGCTTGATCCGGCCGTCCGCGGCGTCGAGCCAGCGGATCGCCGAGTCGAGGCGATACAGCTCGGCGTCGACGACCAGGGTGAAGTTGAGGTCGCGGTCGCCGGAGTGTTCTTTGAGCCGGGTCCACTCCTGCATGAGCTCGACCAGGTAGCGCCGGTGAGACTGGATCACTTCGCCGATGTCGGTGCCCGGCACGCGCAACGCGATGAGCACCTTGATGACGAGCTCGTCGCGGGGCGGCGAGGACAGGTCGGGGGGAGTGCGCAGCCATTCGGCGAGCTCGGCTTCGCCGTCTGCGGTGATCCGGAAGTCCTTCTGCGGACCGCCGTCCTCGCCATCGTCGTCGGACTCGACCAGGCCGTCGCGCTCCAGCCGCTGGAGCGTCGTATAGACCTGCCCGACGTTCAGCGGCCAGACCTCGCCGGTGCCGGCTTCGAACTCCTGGCGCAGCTGAAGCCCGTACTTCGGGCCCTCGCTGAGCAGCGCGAGCAACGCGTGCCGCACGCTCATCGGGCTGCATTCATCGGGAGGCTCCGTCCAGTATGATACCGGGTATATTACTCGGGACCGCGCCTGCTGTCGAGAGGCAGTTTCTTCGTCGCTGCGACTAGCGGTCGAGCAGCCGCAGTGCGAGGCGGCGGCCGCGGCCCTGCTTCATCGCGAGGGTGATCCAGAGCTGGAACAACGCATCGATCAGCGCTTCCTGGTCCTCGCCGACGTAGATCGGGTGAAGGCCGACCCCCTCGATCACGGTCTCGACCGTGCCGCGGTCGGCCTCGGGGGCCGAGAAGAACATGTCCGCCGGGCCGTCCGAGAACACCGGGTCGGCCATGTTCTCCCCGCCGAGGGAGTTGAACGCGCGCGCGTACCGGATCGTGGCCGGCAGCACGGCGCGGGCGTTGGCGACCGGTTGCCCGGTCCGGTTGGTCGCATCGATCACCAGCTTGCCGGCCAGCGTGTCGGCGTACTCGTCGGTGACGACTCCCACCGCTGCGCCGGGAACGGCGAGGATCACGACATCTGCGGCGCCGAGCGCGGAACCGATCGTGTCGACCGTTGCCGAGGTGTCGGCCGCGACCGGATCGTCGCCCGGATGGCGTGAGCCGAAGACGACCCGGTGGCCCGATCCGGCCAATGACCGGCCGAGCGTGCCTCCGATGAAGCCGGTGCCGATCACTGCGATGTCCATCTGCTCACCTCCGCGCTCTGCGCACCAACGGTAGTGCGAATGGGTGATCTTCAACGCGCGAAGGCAGCAACTGAAGCGGTCCATCCGCGATGCCGATATCGGAGTGTGCCTGTCACGCGTCGCGAGTTCGGTGCGATGACCGGAGCGGCAGTGCTGGCCGCCTCGGCAACCGGCGGCCTCGACGATGCCTGGGCGGCTGCGGGGCAGGCCCGCCATTCCAAGCACCCCAAGCCCTCCGTCGTTGCGCATCTGCTGAGGCGTGCGACGTACGGCGCGACCCCTGCACTGACCCGAGAGGTCGAGAAGCGCGGCACGACGGCGTGGCTTGAGGACCAGCTGCACCCCGGTCGGGTCAACGACGACGCGATGGAGCATCTGCTCAAGCGCTGGCCGCGGTTGAAGTGGAACACCTGGCAGGTGCGCAAGCATCTGCAGGACGGCGACTGGGATGTCATGTTCGACCTGGTCGACACGCACATCGCCCGCGCGATCTGGTCGAAGCGGCAGCTGCTCGAGATCATGGTCGACTTCTGGTCGAACCACCTCAACGTCACCTGCCCGAGCAGCGACGTGTGGGACAGCCGGCACCTGTTCGACCGCGACGTGATCCGCAAGCACGCCCTCGGGTCATTCAGCGACATGATCTGCGCGACCGGCAAGGCGCCGGCCATGCTCAACTACCTCGGCAACGCGGAGAGCACCGGCGCCGCCCCGAACGAGAACTGGGGCCGCGAGCTGCTCGAGCTGCACACCGTCGGCATCACCGCCGGCTACTCGCAGAAGGACGTACACAACAGCGCGCTGATCCTCACCGGGCTGTCCGTGCAGCCGGAGGGTGGCGAGTTCGAGTACAAGCCTTGGATGCACCACGTCGGCCCGGTCAAGGTGATGGGCTTCCATTCGGGCAACCACTCGGCGGCCAAGGGCGAGGGCGTCGCGATGGAGTACCTCCGCTACCTCGCCCACCACCCGAGCACGGCCCGTCACCTTGCGACCAAGCTCGCGGTGCGGTTCGTGTCGGACAACCCACCGAGCTCGCTCGTCAACCGGCTGGCCGCGACCTACCGGCATCACGGTACGCAGATCGTGCCGGTGCTCCGCGAGCTCTTTGCCTCGCCGGAGTTCGCGCGCTCGGTGAACGAGAAGGTGCGCACGCCGTACGAGGACATGATCGCCACCCTTCGGGTGCTGCGGATCGAGCCGCCGAAGCACGGGACGAGTGCGGTCCGGGAGCTGCAGTGGTTGGCCAGCACGGTCGGCCAGCCGCCGCTCGGCTGGCACGCGCCGAACGGGTACGCCGACACCGCAGCGGCCTGGTCGTCGACCTCCGCGACGCTCGGGAAGTGGAACGCCCACATGAGCCTCGCCGGTCAATGGTGGCCGGCCGGCCTGCGGTTTACCAAGCTCGACTCCTTCGTTCCGAAGCCGTTGCCGAAGACACACGGACACCTGGTCGACTCGCTTGCGGCCGCGCTCAACGTGCCCGCGCTCAATGGGGTGCAGCGCTCCGCGCTGACCCGCTTCGTGGGCAGCAAGCCGGGCACGCCGTTGACCGCCGACGACGAAGCGGTCACCTGGCGGTTGCCGTACCTGGTCGCACTGATCCTCGACAGCTCACACCAGGCGATGCGATGAACAGCGACGTCGGCTCCCCGGCCATGATCGGGTGCAGCGAGTGCGAGGGCGCGCGGCTGAGCCGCCGCGGGTTCCTCGGCGGTGCGGCCGGCCTCGCCGCACTCGGGATGGTCAGCGGGTTCGGGCCGTTCGGCTCGACCCAGCTGGCGTTCGCCGACTCCGGGTACGACGGCGACGTACTGGTGGTCGTGAGCCTGCGCGGCGGTTTCGACGGCCTGTCCGCGATCGTGCCGGCCGGCGACCCGCACTACGCACCCAACCGACCGAGCATCGGCATCCCGTCCTCGCAGCTGTTCACCCTCGACTCGATGTTCGGCATGAACCAGGCGCTCGCGCCGCTGATCCCGCTCTGGAATGCCGGCCAGCTCGCGTTCGTGCACGCGGTCGGCCAGAAGGACCCGACCATGTCGCACTTCGAGGCGATGGAGGAGATGGAGCGCGCCGCGCCGGGGTCGACGATCCGAACCGGCTGGATCGACCGGATGGCGGGCGCCACCGGCAGCGGGACGCCGTTTGCGGCGAGCTCGGTCGGCCCCGCGACGGCGCCGTCGTCGATGAGTGGCAACTATCCGGTCACCGCGATGCAGACGTTGAGCTCGTTCGCGTTGAGCGGTGCCTCGAGCGCCGATGTCGCGTCCTGGCACACCGCGCTGCGCGAGCTCCAGCACGGCGCTCCGGAACTGGTGTCGGCGCCGGCCCGGACCACGCTCGCGGCGTTGAAGACCACGCAGACACTCTCAGCCGCGAAGTACACGCCGGCAAACGGCGCGTCGTACCCGAACGACGATGTCGGTGGCTCGCTGAGCAACGTGGCGCAGCTGATCAAGGCCGGCGTCGGGCTGCGGGTCGCGGCGGTCGACTGCGGCAACTGGGACATGCATGTCGGGCTGGGCGCTCCGACGAACGGCTGGATGTACGGCAACCTGACCGGTCTCGGTCAGGCGCTCGCCGCGTTCGCGACCGACCTCGGCTCGGCGATGTCGAACATCGTCGTGGTCACGCTGTCCGAGTTCGGTCGACGGGTGATGGAGAACGACTCCGGGGGCCTCGACCACGGTCATGGCAACGCGGTGTTCGTCCTCGGCGGCGGCGTCAAGGGCGGCAGCGTCTACGGTCGCTGGCCGGGGCTGGCCGACTCCGACCTGGTGCTCGGCAACCTGGCCGGTGCGAACGACTACCGCACGATCCTGGCCGAGCTGCTGGAGAAGCGTTGTGGCGTCAGCACCGGCAAGGTCTTCCCTGGTCTCGGCAGTAAGCGGCTGGGCCTCGCAACTGCCCGTACCTGATTACGCCAGCGCAGCGACTTACCGTGGGCGGGTGATGTTCAGCCCGGAGCTGCGCGATCGGGTTGCCGCCGGCGACATCACGGTGTCGATCAGACTCTGGTCGCGGCCCAAGGTGAAGACCGGCGGGCGCTACGCGAGCCACGGGTTCGACATCGAGGTCGACTCAGTCGAGCTGCTGCCCTTCTCGGCGGTATCAGCCGAGGACGTCGCGCGTTCCGGGGAGCGAGACCGCGAGACGTTGCGGCAGCGCGCGGCCCATGCCGGCCCGATCGACGACGAGACGCTGGTCTACCGGATCGAGTTCCACGTTCTGTGACGGCCAGCTCCGGGCTTCCCGCTGTCGGTGGCTCGATGTATGACGAGGGCTATGAGCAACCCTAACCACGATTTCGACTTCATCATCGGGCGCTGGAGCGTTCACAACCGCAAGTTGCGTGACGTCACCGACCCGGAATGCAGCGACTGGGTCGAGTTCGAGGCGACCAGCGAGGCCTTCAACGTCCTCGCCGGGATCGGGCACGTCGACCGGATGTTCGTCCCTGACCCGCCGGATGGCGCACCGTTCGAGGGTTTCACCCTGCGGTTGTTCGATCCGGCCTTGAGCACGTGGAGCATCTGGTGGAGCTCGACCCGCGCGCCGGGCCGGCTCGATCCACCGGTTGTCGGGGCGTTCAGCGACGGGATCGGGGTGTTCACCTGCCACGACGTCATCGCCGGGCGACCGACGGAGGTTCGCTTCGAGTGGACCGCCGACAAGACTCACCCGGTCTGGCGGCAGGCATTTAGCGCGGACGGCGGGGCGAGCTGGCGGACCAACTGGGAGATGACGTTGTCTCGTCGCGCCTAGCGATCGCGCGCCGAGTACCGTCTGTAGCCAATCATGCGTGCCACCGACATCGTCATCGGCGTCGGCTGGGTCGTTTTCGCGATTGGCTGGCTGCTTGCCGCCGCTGGCGCGAAATCCGGTCGAACCCGATGGGGGAGATTCGCTGGCGACCGGATCGTGATCGTGGTGGTGATCCTGGTCCTCGAGCGGATCCCGGCCTTCCGTCACGCTGTGACCCACGACCCCGTGCTCGGGGCGATCGGATTGCCGCTGTTCGTGGCGGGGCTGGCGCTGGCGGTCTGGGCCCGGGTGCACCTCGGCCGCAACTGGGGTTCGCCGATGTCGGAGAAGGTCGATCCGGAGCTAGTCACCACCGGTCCGTACCACTGGATCCGGAACCCGATCTACTCCGGCCTGATCCTCGCCATGACCGGCACCGCCATCGCGGTGAGCGTGCAGTGGCTCGTGATCGTGGTCCTGCTCGGTGGCTACTTCGTCTACAGCGCGGTCATGGAGCAGCGGTACATGACCGAGAAGTTCCCGGACACCTATCCGGCGTACCGGGACTCGACGAAGATGCTGATCCCCTTCGTCTTCTGACCTCAGGTGGTCGGTGTGATGCCCCCGTCGATCGTGACGGTGGTGCCCGTGATCGATCCGGCCCGCTCGCTCGACAGGAAGGCGATCAGGGCGCCGACCTCCGCTGCCGAGCTGAACCGACCGATCGGCACCTCCTGTCGGGCACCCGCGATGATCGATTCGGCGTCGCCGCCGCCCATCGCGGAGACCTGCGCGGCGACGCCGTACGGTCCGAGCCATAACGGGGTGTCGACCGGACCGGGCGCGACGCCGACGACCCGAACTCCGCGCCCGGCGTACTCGCGTGCGA
Organism: uncultured Actinomycetota bacterium; assembly: GCA_963770565.1. Classification (GTDB taxonomy): domain Bacteria; phylum Actinomycetota; class Actinomycetes; order JAFAQI01; family JAFAQI01; genus DATAUK01. The sequence continues at coordinate 46,441 of CAVYQE010000002.1, read as the reverse complement.
GATTGACGGTGAGGTTGTTCATCGCCGCCTTGGTGGCGCTGTAGGAGTAGATGCCTGCTTCAGGCAAACGGCCATTGATGCTCGAGACGTTCACGATGACACCCCGGCTCTCGGCCAGGAATGGCAGCGCTGAACGCGCCGTGCGAACCGCGGACATGAAGTTGAGATTCCAGTACTGCTGCCAGATGTCGTCGGATTCGTCGACGAAGCCGGTGCCGATTCGACCGCTGCCGACGTTGTTCACCAACACGTCGAGGCGACCGAATGTCTCGATGCAGCCGGCAACGGCTTTGTCGCCCGCGTCTGCAGCGCCCATGTCGATGCTCGCGTGCGCGAGGTCGGCCCGCGGCTCGGGCGAGCCCCGGCTGGTGCCGAAGACGCGCATCCCTTCGGCGATGAGCGCATCCGCAGCGGCCGCACCGATGCCGGAACTGACACCGGTGACGAGTCCGACCTTCCCGCCGAGTCCGAGGTCCATGGCAGCGAGCGTATGCGGCTATCGGGAGTTGATCATGGCAAAAAGCGCGATTTTCGTTGAAAATACTGCGCGTTTCGCCATGATCAACTTCGGGGGTGGGGCGGGCGGGGGAAGAAGCCACTGGTACGACGCATGTAGTCGGCGTACCCGGGTTTGGTGGCCGCCATCTGCTTCTCGAGCAGTGGCTTGCCGGTCTTGAACGACAGGAACCACGCCATCAGCGCCGGTGAGGCGACTGTCAGCGCACCGATCCAGTGCTCGGCGGCGATCAGATAGAGCCCGGCCCAGACCGTGGCGTCACCGAAGTAGTTGGGATGGCGGGTGTAGCGCCACAGGCCGCGGTCCATGACCGTGCCACGGTTGGCCGGATCGTTGCGGAACGCCGCCATCTGGGCATCGCCGACCGCCTCGAAGTAGACACCGACGAGCCAGGCTGCAACACCGACGAAGGCGAGCGCCGACCAACCGGTGCGGATGTACATCGCCGCCTGCACCGGGAGCGAGATGAACCATGCGATGACCGCCTGCAGGACGAAGACCGTGCCGAGAGCGCGCAGCGCGCGGTGCGGACCGTCGCCGAGCATCTCGGTGTAGCGCGGATCCTCGCCCTTGTCGTGGCTGCGGATAGCGATGTAGATCGCCAGCCGGCCGCCCCACAGCGCCACCAGTGCGAGGACGAGCACTCGCCGCCAGGTCGGCACCTCGTGGCCGTCCGACCACACCAGCGACACGACCGCGGTGATGATGAACGACGCACCCCAGACGACGTCGACGATGTTGAACCGCCCGACCCGAACTGCCACCAGCCACGACAACACGAAGACCGCGAACGAGACCCCAAGGGTGAGGGCCAAACCGGTGAGGAAGGGATGGACCGCGAACGAGTTCACGCGCGGGAGCTGTCGGCAGCCGAGTCGTCGTACGTGCCGCGACTGGCGTGCGGCTCCCAGCCGAGCCGGGTCGCCGGCATCGACGAGCGCCCGGCGGCAGTCGGCTTGACCGACAAGATCTGGTCGATCCCCATCCGGTTCTCCTCGAAGGTCAAGGCGCCACCGACAAGGTACAGCCGCCAGACCCGGGCCTGCTCGAGACCGACCAGCGCCACGACCTCGTCCCAGCGCCGCTCGAACTCCTCGTGCCACGCCTCGACCGTTCGGACATAGTGCTCGCGAAGCGCATGCACATCACGGATCTCGAAACCGCTTGCGTGGATCAGGCCGAGCAGCTCGGGCAACGGCCGCATGTACATGTCGGGAGCGATGTAGCGCTCGATGAACGGACCGCCGCCCGGATGGTTGGGGGCGTGCGACATCTGCTGCACCAGCAGCCTTCCTTCGTCGCGCAGGAGGCGGTGCAGGATCGCCAGAAAAGCCGGGTAGTTGGCCGCACCGACGTGCTCGCCCATCTCGATCGTGGAGATCGCGTCGTAGGGCCCGTCGGCGATGTCGCGGTAGTCCTGCAATCGCAGGTCGACCAGGTGGTCGAGGCCCTCCGTCGCTACCCGAGCGCGGCCGAACTCCAGCTGCTCGCGCGAGATCGTCACGCCGGTGACCTGTGCGCCGTACTCCTTGGCGGCATGCACCGACAGGGCGCCCCAGCCGCAGCCCACGTCGAGCAGTCGAGCCCCCGGCCGCAGGTCGAGCTTGCGGCAGATCAGGTCGAGCTTGTCGCGCTGCGCGTCGACCACCGTGTACGCCGGGGCGTCGCTGGTCCAGTAGCCGCACGAGTAGGCGACATGCTCGTCGTCGAGCAGCAGGGTGTAGAGCGCGTTGGACAGGTCGTAGTGGTGGCTGATCACCTGGGCGTCGCGTCGCCGGCTGTGCAGCCGGCCCTTCGGCCGGGCCTCGGACCGTGGCGGCGGGAGCGGGCGCCTCACCACGCCGAGCGCGATGGCCGCCCTGAGCGCGCGGGCGAGTGCCGCCGCGCCGGGCCGGCCGCCGGGCTGGCGCGCGCGGGTGACCGCCCAGATCCGCCGGAACGCGTCCGCCAGGTCACCGTCGATGTCGAGCTCGCCGGTCACGTAGGCCCGCGACAGGCCGATCTCGCCCGGCGCCCACACCAGGCGCCGCAACGCATTGGGCGATGTCAGCACCACGGTCGGCGCGGTTGGGTCGTCGGCGCGCAGCTCGCTGCCGTCCCAGGTCCGCAGGTTCACCGGTAGCGGCCCGTCGAACAGCGGTGTGACCACTCGGGCGAGCGTGTCGGCGACCGTCGTCATGCATGCGCTCCTCGGGCCAGGGTCAGCTGCGCAACGTTGAGATAGCCGGCCCGGAAGCCTGCCTCGCAGTAGGCGAGGTAGAAGGTCCACATCTTGCGGAAGGTCGCGTCGAAACCGAGCTCCTCGATCCGCTTGCTGTGCGCGTGGAATCGCTCCCGCCACTGCCGGAGGGTCTCGGCGTACGCCGCCGGCATGTGCAACCGGTCGATCACCCGCAGCGAGGTGTGTGCCGCGCACACCTCGTCGATGACCCGTTCGGAGAGCAGCAGGCCGCCCGGGAAGATGTACTTGTGGATCCAGGTCCACGACCGGCGGCTCGCCATCAGGCGGTCATGCGGCATCAGGATCGCCTGCAAGCCGATCCGGCCACCCGGCTCGAGCCGGTCGTCGAGGGTCCGGAAGAAGGTCGGCCACCACTTCTCGCCGACCGCCTCGATCATCTCGACGCTGACGATCGCGTCGTACCGGCCGTCGACGTCGCGGTAGTCCTGGACCCGTACGTCGACGCGGTCGCTGAGGTTGGCGTCCCGCACCCGCTCGCGGGCCAGCGCAGCCTGCTCGGTCGACAGCGTGACCGTGGTGACCTTGGCGCCGCGTTGCGCCGCCTCCAACGCCAGCTCACCCCAGCCGGTGCCGACCTCGAGCACCGTCGTGTCGGAGGTCACGCCGGCCGCGTCGAGGATGCGCTGGATCTTTCGCCGCTGGCCGGTCGCCAGGTCGTTGCCGGGCGAGTCGAGCAACGCCGCAGAGTACGTCATCGTCTCGTCGAGGAACGCCGCGAACAGGTCGTTGGACAGGTCGTAGTGCCGGGCGATGTTGCGGCGCGCCCCGCGACGGTCGTTGTCCTCGGCCGGCGGATGCCGTTCGTTGTACCAGCGCCGCAGCCATTGGACCGCCGGTGGGACGAGCGAGCCCATGTCGCGGGCCATCGGGGTGAGCACCGCCACGATGTCGTCGCTGTCCCAGTCGCCGGCCATGTACGACTCACCGAACCCGACCAGCCCGTCGCGGCCGAGCCGGGTGAAGAAGGCGTCGACGTTGAGCACCCGCAGCGTCGGTGCGTCGGGCCGGCCCCATGACGTGCCATCCGGAAGTACGACCCGGATCCCGGTCCGGGCCACGACGCGGCGCAGCAGGTTGCGCGCGACGAGCGCGCGGAACGGCGAGGGGCTCGGGCCGGCCATGGCCGGCCACCGTTCGAGATCCACCGCCTGGGTCCGGGTGGTGTCGTGCGCCGTGGTCATGAGACTGCCTCCTGTGCGGGATGCATCGGACGTGGCTCGACCCGAAGACCGCGAAGGAACAGCCGGACCCCTTGCCAGCGGATCAGTGCGCTGACCCGCAGGGAGGTCGCCGCCGTCGCAACGGCGGTCGCGACGACATTGCCCGGCTCCCTGCGGGTGCCTCGCAGGGTCGCGACAAACGGCGGCTGCCCATCGCGTTCCAGGGTCACACAGACTGATACCCGATGCGTCGGCTCCGACACCGTGATGCGGTAGCGCCCGTCGACCGGGTTGAACGGCGAGACGTACATCGCCTTGTCGAGCCATTCATCGACCTGACCGTCCGGGCCGGGGTGCATCAGGTAGGCGTGCCGGTCGCCGTACGTGTTGTGCACTTCGGCGACGACCGCGACCAGGTCCTCCGCGCGGTCGTAGCACCAGTGGACGCTGATCGGGTTGAACACGTGCCCGAGCGCGCGCGCATTGGCCAGCATCACGATCCGACCGTCCGCCAGGTCGATGCCGTGGCTGGCGAGCAGCGCGGTCACGTTGTCCCGCAACGACTCGGTCGATCGGCCGAGATGATCGCGGGCGTCGAACCGGGCCAGCCATTGCAGGCCGCGCGGGAGCGTCGGTACCCGGTCGAGGTCGACCAGCCAGGCCCGGGTGCGGTAGCGGAAGCGGTTGCGCAACGGTGCCTGCCGCGCGTGCGTGACGACGGTGTCGTAGGTCACTGCGGTCGCCGCGCTCATCGCGACTCCCACTCGACGCCGAACGACCGAGCCGCTTCGACGCCGGCCCGGCAGCCGTCCTCGTGGAAGCCCCAGCCCTGGTAGGCGCCGGCGAAGGCGATCCGGCCGTCGTTCAGCTCGGGCAGCCAGCGCTGGGCGGTGACCGCGGCGACGTCGTAGATCGGGTGCTCGTAGTCCATCCGCCGGACCACCTGCTCGGGCGGGATCCGTTCGCCGGCGTTCAGGCTGACGACGTACGGCGTCTGCGTCGCGAGGTGCTGCAGCCGGTTCATGTCGTAGCTCACCATGACCTCGGCGCTCGAGGTGTCGCAGGTCGGCATGACGTAGTTCCATGAGGCGCGCGCGCGAGGGCTGCGGGGGAGCAGCCGGTCGTCGGTGTGCAGGACGGTGTGGTTGCGCGAGTAGCCGAATGCCCCCAGCACCGACCGTTCGGCCGCAGTCGGGTTCGCGAGCAGCCCCAGCGCGGTGTCGGCGTGGGTCGCGACGACGACCCGCGAGTAGGTCTCGAGACCGTCGTCGGCGTCCCGGACCGACAGGCCGCGCGCGCCCCGATGGATGCTCCGCACCGGGGTCGCGAGCCGCACCGAGGTGAGCTCCTTCGCCGCCTTCTCGACATAGCTGCGCGATCCCCCTACCACCGTCCGCCACTGCGGCGATCCGGTCACGCTCAGCATGCCGTGATTGCCGAGAAAGGAGAACAGGTAGCGGGCGGGATAGCTGAGGGCCGCCTCCTGCGACGTGGACCACACACACGAGACCAGCGGGACGATGAAATGCTGGCCGAAGTACGACGGATAGCCCCCGGTTCGCAGGAACTCGCCGAGGGTCACCTCGTCGTTGCCGGACTCGAGCAGTCGCTGCGCATCACGGTGAAACCGCTTGACCGCGACGAGCATCCGCAGGAACGCCGGCCGGGCCAGCGAGCGGGCCTGGGCGAACAGTCCGCCAAGCCCTTTCGCACCGGCGTACTCGAGGCCGCAGCCGTCGCAGCGCACCGACATGCTCATCTCGGTCGGCCGGGTGGCCACCCGGAGCTCGTCGAACAGCCGGAGCAGGGAGGGGTAGGTGCGCGCGTTATGCACGATGAACCCGGTGTCGATCGCGGCCAGGCCGGAGTCCGGGGTCAGCACGTCGTGGGTGTGGGCGTGACCGCCGAGCCGTTCGTCGGCTTCGTAGAGCGAGACGTCGTAGCGGCGCTGGAGCAGGTAGGCCGCGGTGAGCCCGGCGACCCCGCTGCCGACCACAGCGACCCGGCCCCGATGACCGACGTCGGTCGATCGGATCCCTCCGAATGTCACGACGCGATCCTTCCCTAAGTTCGCCCTGTCGTGAATATTCGTCGCGAACTGCGGGATTGGATCGTTTCGGCCGGCTCAGAAGCGCCGCAGCAGGAGCAGCGAGGCGAGGACCGGCAGCCCGATCGCTGGCCACATGATGGCGTAGCCGTGGGTGCTGGGCAGCCAGGATCCGGCGCTCGACACCGCCGCCCCGACCAGCACCGGTCCCAGCACGACCCCTATGCCACGGGAGAAGTCGACCAGGCCGGCCGCAGCGCCCTGACCCGCCTCAGGCGCGAGCGTGAAGGCCAGCGCCTGAGGCAAGGTCATCAGCATCGCGCCGGCGAGGGCCCCGATCGGCAGCAGGATGGTCATCGGGGTCGCCGTCGTCGGGATCACCCCGATGCAGAGCGCGACGCCGTACGCCGCGGCGGACCACTTCATGACCTGGACGATTCCGTAGCGGTCCGCGAGTCGGCTGGCGATCGGAGCGCCGACGACGTACGCGAGGGCAACGAGGGCCAGGAACGCCGATGCGAGCGCCTTCGACTTCCCCAGACCGTGGGTGATGTAGAGGACGATGAACACCTTCAGCCCGGCCAGGCTGAACTCCCACAGCATGTTCGCGACCGCGAACGCCTGCATCTTCCGGTTGTGCAGGAACAGTTCGCGCACGGACGAGCCGCTGCTCTCGTCGTCGGGGATCTCCTCGGCGACCGCGCGATCGAGCCGGATGACGGGCTTGAGCGTCAGCGTGGCGAGACCAAGAACCGCCGCGCCCAGAACGAACGGCAGCGGCGTCCACAGGCTGAGTAGTAGCCCCCCGGAGATCAGTGCGATCCCGAAGCCGGCGCCGCGCTGGACTGCCTGCGCAGACTGGGCGCGGGCGAACAGCCGGCGCGGGAGCAGGTCGGCGTAGATCGCCCGGTACGGCGGGTAGTAGAGGTAGTAGCCGACGAAGAACATCAGGATCGTCACGCCGGCGAGCTGCAGGTTGGGCACGAACGGCAGCAGGACCAGGCCGGCGGCCGCCAGCGGCGCGCCGACGAGCACGAACGGCAGTCGGCGCGCGCTGCGGGTCGGAGCTTTCACCCGGTCCGACAGGGCGCCGGAGATGAGCGGGACCACCAGTGCGAACGCGCCCTCGCCACCGATCAGGGCGCCCACCTTGGCCGCTGAGTTGTGGGTGAGCGGGAGCAGGATCGGTGGCCCGTAAACCGTCAGTACCGTGATCGCGAACGCCAGCCCGAACGTCGGCAGGCCGAGCACGAGCAGAAGTGGCCGGGCCTGTCGCGCCGTCGTCTCCTGGTCGGGCAGCGCCAGCCGGAGCCGATGTCGCCGGCGGGTCGGCGGGACGAACTGCATCGCCGCGGTCGGATCCGGCTCCGTCCCGGCCGCCCCCTGCGAGGACTGGTGCGCCGGCGTGCCGGACGTCATGACGCCATCATCGCCGATGCCGGCCTTCGAGCGGCGAAGCAACGGGGATTGACGGTGGTGTCGCTCGCCGGGCAATCAGCCGGCCGCGGCCGCGGTTCCGCGCGAAACGATCAGGTTGTGGGCTTCGCAGATCAGCTCGCCGTCCGTCGTACTGATGTCCATCCGCATCTTCATCAGCTCGTTGGTCCCGGCGTCGCGGATCGACTCGATCGTGGTCTTGGCGGTAAGTACGTCGCCGGGCCGGGCCGGCCGGTGGTGGACGAACCTCTGCTCGCCGTGCACGACAAGTGAGTAGTTCAGGCCCAGCTCGGGGTCGGTGATCGGGCCGCGGCCGATCATGCTCGTGCCGACCGTGATGAGGAAGGTCGGCGGCGCGATCACGTCCGGGTGGCCGAGAGCCCGCGCGGCTTCGGGGTCGGTGTAGGCCGGGTTGGCGTCACCGATGGCCTGGGCAAACCGGCGGATGTGCTCGCGGGACACTTCGAAGCTGCCCTCGCCGCGATAGGTGCGGCCGATCAGGTCGCGGTTGAGCGGCATCGCATCCCACCTCCAGTGCCCGGAATCGACGATGACGCTAGCAGCGGCCTGCGATTCGCCTTCTCGCGGCTGCCGTCGGTGTGTAGCGTGCAGGGACGAATCTGACGAGGAGTCAGATCGGGTCGCGGCGGAGTGCTGGAGGGGTGTGGAGGGGGTCAAGCGGTAGATGCGCCAACTCAGCGGCGTCGACGCGCTCCATGTGCTGGAGGAATCGGCCGGCGAGCACATGCACACGATCAAGCTGGCCATCGTCGGCGCCCGGCCGGACGGGCCGGTCGCGGTCGAGGAGATCAAAGCGTGGGCCCGCGAGCGGTTGCCGCAGATCCCGGCCATGCGCTGGACCGTGGTCAAGATCCCGTACGGACTCGGCCGCCCGGTCTTCCTCGATGCCGGGGCCTTCGACGTCGGCCGGCACTTGTTCGTCGAGCGACTCGAGTCGGGAAGCGACGAGGAGTTCGACGAACTGGTGTCGCGGATCGCCAGTGTGCAGCTGGCCCGCGACCGGCCGCTCTGGGAGCTGACCATCGTCGAGGGCTTGCCCGACGACCAGGTCGCGCTGGTCTTCAAGATCCACCACTCGATCATGGACGGGCAGGCCAGCGTCCGGTTCTTCGAGCTTGCCTTCGACAGTGGCGCTGACCTGTCGTTCCCGCCGGTGCCCGACCGGCCCGAGCCGGCGCCGTCGCGGTCTGCGCTGGTCGGATTCGCGATGCGCTCGCACGCGCGGCTCTACCGGCAGCTGCCCGCGGTGGTCCGGCGATCGGTCCGCTCGGCTCGGGAGAACCGCGCTCGCAAGGCCGCCGGGGTGCCGGTCGTCAACCCGATGTCCGGTCCGTCCACCCGGTTCAACCGGCTTCCTCTTGCGGACCGGATCTACGTCGACGTCACCGTGCCGTTCGCGCGGATCCAGGCGCTGAAGTCCGCGGCCGGCGTCACCGTGAACGAGCTGTTCGTGACGGTCTGCGGCGGCGCGATCCGGCGCTATCTCGAAGCCCACGGCGAGACGCCGGACAAGTGCCTCAACGTCGCGCACCCGGTGTCGATCCGCCAACCGTCCGAGATCGACGACTTCGGCAATCGCACGTCGTACTGGTACGTCGCGTTGGGCACCGACATCGCCGATCCGATCGAACGGCTGGCGGCGGTGAAGGCCAGCCTTGACGCGGCGCGTGAGTGGGCGAAGGGCGATATCGAGCTCTTCGCGGTGTGGCAGGACTACTACCTGCTCTTCGGCAAGGTCACGCTGAAGACGCTCGCCGTGGTCGAGAAGGTGGCCAAACGGCCACTGTTCAATGCCGTGGTATCCAACGTGAAAGGCCCGCCGCCGCTTGCTCTCGCCGGTGCGCCGGTGGTCGCGGTCCGGTCGATGGGCCCGTTGAGCCGGGTGCTCGGCCTGAACCTCACCGCGTGGAGCTACCAGGACAACTTCTCGATCGGGGTCCAGTCCTGCCGGGAGTTCATGCCCGACCTTCGGACAATGGCCGACCATCTGCTGGCCGAGCTCGACGCCTTTGAGGCTGCAGTCGCCCGCTAGGCGAGCTCGGGTCTGACCCCGATCACGACGGTCGCCGCCAGCGCGTCGTCCGACACCGCTCGGGCAGCCAGCCCGCTGCTGGCGAGCAGCTCGAGGGCGGCCGGCGCCTGGCGTTCACTCGTCTCGATCAGAAGCTCGCCGCCCGGCCGCAGCCAGTCCGACGCCGCACCGGCGACCCGACGGTGGACGTCGAGGCCGTCGCCGCCGCCGTCGAGCGCCACCCTGGCTTCGTGCAACCGGGCCTCGGGGGGCATCAGCTCGATCTCACCGGTCGGCACGTACGGCGCGTTGACGACGAGCAGATCGACGGCACCCAGCAGGTGGTCGGGTAGCGGCTCGAACAAGTCGCCTTCGACGACCGTGCCGATCCCTTCGAGGTTGCGGCGGGCGCACCGCGCCGCCGCAGGATCGACGTCGGCGGCGTAGAGCTCGACCGGATCGAGGGCGTCCGCGAGGACCGCGCCGATCGCTCCGGAACCGCAGCACAGGTCGACGATCCGCAGTGGTGCGTTCGCGTTCGGCGGTCGTCGCCGGATTCGGGTCGCAGCCTCGATCGCGGTACGGACGAGCAGCTCGGTCCGCCGCCGAGGAACGAAAACGCCGGGCGCGACCGCGATCCGCCGCCCGCAGAACTCGGCCCAGCCGAGGACGTGCTCGAGCGGGAAGCCGGCAACCCGCCGGTCGACAAGGTCGGCGAGCTCGGCCGGCGAACCGGCGTTCGCGACGAGCAGCCGGGCCTCGTCCTCGGCAAACACGCAGCCCGCCGCCCGGAGCCGCTCGACGATGTCGTTGGTGGGAGCCGGCTCACCCGCGACCTGGTCAGTCCAGGGCAACGGCATCGCCGGCGTCGGGTCGGTCGGCGAGCGCGTCACCGATCTCGGCGAGCAGTGCTGACGCGCCGCCGACCAGCAGCTCGGTTTGCTTGCCCCACAAGAAATATCGGTGCACGGGGTAAGTGATATCGGCGCCCATCCCGCCGTGCAGATGCTGGGTCAGATGGACGCAGTGTTGACCGCCCTCCGCCGCCCACCACGCCGCGGTGAGAACCGCGAGCGTCGGATCCGACTCCGGTTCGGCGTCGAGCATCAGCGCCGCCTGTCGGGCGCAGGAGCGGATCGCCGTGGTGTCGAGATAGCCGTCGGCGGCCTTGAGGGCAACCGCCTGAAAGGTCGACAGCGGCTTGCCGAACTGTTCGCGATGCGAGGTGTAGGCCGCGGTCATCCGAAGCGCGGCGTCGGTCACTCCGGCCTGCAGCGCGGCAAGGGCGGCCAGCCATCGGTATCGCAACCAGGTGGCCGCGCCGTCGCCGCCGATCTGTTCGGCCACGACGCCGTCGAGGTGCAGGCTCAGTGCGACCTCACGAGCGGTGGTCACTCCTCGCTCGGCGGTCACGCCCTCGGCGGCCGGGTCGATCGCCACGACCGCGTCGCCGATCGGAAGCAACAGGAGGTCGGCAACGTGCGCCCAGGCGACCCCGACCAGCTCGCCGGAGATCTGGTTGCCGTCGCGTCGGATCGCGGCGACCGACTGCGGTGCGGCGAGGGCGATGACCGCCGAACCGTCAGCGACAAGGGGCAGCCATTGGTGCTGCTGGTCGGAATCACCGATCGTGGCGATCAGGTAGGCGCCACAGAGGGTCGCCACCAGCGGTATCGGCGCGACCACCCGGCCGAGCTCCTCGGCGACAAGACCGAGCTCCACCGAGCCGAATCCGAGCCCTCCGAACGCCTCGGGAACGACGACGCCGAGCAGGCCCGCAGCGGCCAGCTCGTGCCACAGCTCGCGGTCGAACCGATCTGCGGTGGACTCGATCTGCGCGACGCGATCGGTCGCGGCGCGGCCGGCGAGGATCTGGCCGGCGAGCTCGCGCAGCTGATGCTGAGTCTCGTCGGGCTCGAGGCTCATCGGGCTCGTCGCGCCATCAGCAGGCCACTGGCCGCGACGATCTCGCGCTGCACCTCGTTGACCCCGCCGCCGAAGGTGTTGATCTGGGCACTGCGGCCGGCCCGCTCGACCCGACCCTGCAACGCCGCCCCGGGGGAGTCGCCGCGCAGCCAGCCAGCCGCCCCGAGGATGCCGAGCAGCTTGCGATAGACGTGGACGTGGGTCTCGGTGCCGTAGAACTTCGCGGTCGAGGCATCGGCCGGTGCGAGCGATTCGGCCGCGGCGGCGGTCACGAGCCGGCGGTTGATCAGCTTCATCGCCTCGAGCCGCACATAGCAGTCGGCCAGATCGGCGCGCACCCACGGCAGGTCGCCGACTCGCGCGTCACCGGAGTCGCCGCTCACCGGGGTCTGCCGGGCCCACGCGCCGACCTCGCCCCACAGCCGCCACGCCGCGCCGCCCAGCGCGGCCAGGCCGACCCGCTCATGGTTGAGCTGCGTGGTGATCATCCGCCAGCCGCCGCCGCGCTCACCGATCAGGTTGCCGGCGGGCACGTGGACGTCGTCGTAGTACGTCGTCGTCGTGACGATGTCGCCGACGGTCACGATCGGCGTACAGCGGAAGCCCGGGGAGTCGGTCGGCACCATGATGATCGACAGGCCGGCGTGCTTGTCGGCGTCTGGCTCGGTCCGGCAGGCCAGCCAGATGTAGTCGGCCTGGTTGGCGCCGGAGGTGAAGATCTTGCTGCCGTTGATCACCCACTCGGCACCGTCGAGGCGGCCGGTGGTGCGCAGTGACGCGAGGTCGGTGCCGGCCGACGGCTCGGTGTAGCCGATCGCCGCGTTCAGCTCGCCAGCGAGGATCGGGGGCAGGAAGCGGGCCTTCTGCTCGTCGGTGCCGAATCGCATGATCGTCGGGCCGACCGTGTTGATCGTCACAAACGGGAACGGCACCCCGGCCCGCTGGATCTCGTCGAAGACGATGTACTGCTCGGTTGCCGATCGGCCCTGGCCGCCGTACTCGGTGGGCCAGCCGAACCCCAGCCAGCCGTCGGCTCCGAGCCGGCGGATGACCGCGCGGAAGGCAGCCGCATTCTCGCCGGGCGCACCGAGCGAATCGGCGGTCTCGGGCGTGATCAGGGTGGTGAAATAGTCGCGCAGCCGAGCGCGCAGAGCTCGCTCTTCCGCGCAGTCGTCGAGCTGCATTGTGGGAGATACATTAGTACGAGGCTCGAAATGTAAGTACCTGGATCAGACCCGCGGCCAGAGTCCGACCCGGCGCACGGTGACGAAGGGATTCAGCGGTCAATGACCTCGGCAGAGCTGGTCAGGGCGCTGCGCGAGTTCGTCGGCCAGCAAGGTCCCGTGCACGTCGCCCGGCATCCGATCACGACCGCCGCGATCGCCGACTGGTGTGACGCCATCGGTGACGGCAACCCCAGCTACTCCGACCCATCCTTCGCGGCTCGCAGTGTGCACGGCGGTGTGGTCGCCCCGCCGGCCACCCTCGACATCTGGGACCGGGCCGGGCTGCCGGGGCAGTCGGGAGCGTCGGGGCGGGGCACCGATCCCCGGTCGAAGGTGATGGAACTGCTCGAGACGGCCGGCTTCGTCGGCGTCGTTGCGGTCAACAGTGAGTTGGTGCTCGAGCGCTATCTGCGACCGGGCGAGGTGCTGCGCAACGTGCAGTCGCTCGAGGACGTCACCGCCGAGAAACCGACCGCGCTCGGCGTTGGGCACTTCGTGACGACCCGCCACCGCTACACGACCGACGACGACGAGCACGTGGGCGATCTGCTGTTCCGGATCCTGAAGTTCAAGCCGGGCACCGGTGCTGCGCCCACCCCGACCGACGCGACGACTGCTCCGGATCCCACGCCATCGTTGCGACCGCGGCCCGCGATCAATGCGGACAACGCGATGATCTGGGCCGGCTACCGCGACCGCGAGCTGCGGATCCCGGTCTGCAACGGCTGCGGGATGGGCAGCCTGCCGCCGGTGCCGCGCTGCAGCGCCTGCGGCGGCTTCGACTTCGGGTCCGTCGTGGCCGGCGGCGGGGGCCAGCTCTACTCGTTCAGCGTGGTGCACCACCCGCAAGGTGCCGGGCTTCCGCTACCCGCTGCCGGTCGGGTTGATCGAGCTCGACGAAGGTCCGCGGATCGTCACCGACCTGGTCGGGCTCGCCCCGGAACAGCTGCGAATCGGCATGCGGATGGAGGTCGACTGGCTCGACAGCCACCCGGCGCTCGTCGAGGGTGCGACCGACTCGCAAGGCGCGATCACGCTGCCGCAGTTCCGCCCGGAGACGCCGGAGCGCCGGGCCGACACGATGACGGCCGGCTCGCTCGGCGCCCGGGACGAGATGCCGATCTGGGTCCTGCCGGTCACGCCGACGCTGATCGTGTCCGGCGCGCTCGCGACCCGTGACTTCCAGGACGTGCATCACGACCGCGACCTGGCCAGGCGCAAGGGCTCGGCGGACATCTTCCTCAACATCAACACCTCGCTCGGTCTCATGCAGCGCTTCGTCACCGATTGGGCCGGCCCCGAGACGCTGGTAAAGGCGTTGCGGGTGCGGCTCGGCGCACCGGCGTACCCGTATTTGCCGTTGACCTTCACCGGCTCGGTGCACACGGTCGATCCTGCGTCCGGACGGGTCACCGTCACGGTCACCGCCCGCAACGAGCTCGGTCCGCACATCGAAGGCACGGTCGAGCTGGAGCTGCCGTCATGACCCGGCACAGCTACGCCGGCCGCGCGGCGATTGTCGGGATCGGTGCGACCGAGTTCTCCAAAGCGTCCGGACGCAGTGAGCTGCAGCTCGCGCTCGAGGCCTGTGTGGCTGCGTGCGCCGACGCCGGAGTTGATCCGGATCAGGTGTCGGGCCTGTCGACCTTCACGATGGAGACGAACCCCGAGACCGAGATCATGCGCGGCCTCGGGATCAAGGAGCTGACGCACTTCAGCCGGATCCACTTCGGTGGCGGTGCGCCGTGCGCGACCGTGCAGTACGCCGCGATGGCGGTGACGGCAGGTGTCAGCGATTTCGTGCTCTGTTATCGCGCGTTCAACGAGCGGTCCGGCCGGCGGTTCGGCGCCGGTGTCCAGGATCGGCCGGCTGGCGAGACCGCGGAGTCGGCGCAGTTCGCTTGGACCTCGCCGTTCGGGCTGTTGACCCCCGCGTCGTGGGTGGCGATGTTCGCGACCCGGATGATGCATGAGTACGGCGTGACCAGCGAGGACTTCGGCCGGATCGCCGTTGCCGCGCGCAAGCACGCAGCGACCAACCCGGCCGCTCACTTCTTCGGTCAGCCGATCACGCTAGCCGATCATCAAGCGTCGCGCTGGATCGTCGAGCCGCTGCACCTGCTCGACTGCTGCCAGGAGACCGACGGCGGCCAGGCGATCCTGGTGACCACGCTGGAGCGGGCCCGCGACCTGGAGAAGCCCGCGGTCGTCGTCGAAGCCGCCGCGCAAGGGATGGCCGACGACCAGCAGATGATGCGGTCGTTCTTCCGCGAGTCGCTGGTCGGGCTGCCGGAGATGAGCACCTGCGCCCGCCAGATCTGGGAGACCTCGGGGCTCGGGCCGGACGACGTGGCGACCGCGGTGCTCTACGACCACTTCACGCCGTTCGTGCTGCCACAGCTCGAGGAGTTCGGCTTCTGCGGCCGCGGCGAGGCGAAGGACTTCATCGCCGACGGCGCGATCGAGCTCGGCGGCCGGCTGCCGATCAACACCCACGGCGGGCAGCTCGGCGAGGCCTATCTGCACGGCATGAACGGCATTGCCGAGGCGGTCCGCCAGGTGCGCGGCACATCGGTGAACCAGGTACCCGACGCGGCGCACGTCCTGGTGACCGGGGGGACCGGCGTGCCGACCAGCGCGCTGATGCTCGGTGCCGATCGATGAGCCGACCGCTCGTCCCGCACTTTGCGGGGGACGAACTCGCCGGTGCGGTCGCGCTGGTCACCGGTGCGGGAGTGGGGCTCGGCCGGGCCGAGGCGCTGGCGCTCGCGGCGGCCGGCGCGAAGGTAGTCGTGAACGACATCGGTGCCGCCGCGGAGTCGGTGGCGGCCGAGATTGCCGCCGCCGGTGGTGAGGCGATCGCCGCGCCCGGCGACATCGGCGACTGGGACTTTGCGACCTCGCTCGTGGGTCGCGCGGTGGCGACGTACGGCGATCTCAACGTGTTGGTGAACAACGCCGGGGTCCTGCGCGACCGAATGATCTTCTCGGTGAGCGCGGACGAGTGGGACACCGTGCTTCGGGTGCACCTGCGTGGCCACGCGGCGACGTGCCAGGCCGCGACGGCGTACTGGCGGGATCGCAACAAGACCACCGGTGAGCCGCAGTGGGCGCGGGTGATCAACACCGCGTCGGAGGCGTTCCTGTTCGGATCGCCCGGCCAGCCCAACTACTCGGCCGCGAAGGCCGGGATCGCGGCGTTGACATTGTCGGTCGCGCACGGGTGCGGCCGCTACGGTGTCCGCGCCAACGCGATCGCACCGCGCGCCAGGACCGCGATGACCGAGGCCACCTTTCCGCCCGCGCCCGAGGGCGACGAGGTTGACCCGTGGGCGATCGAGCACGTCGTACCGCTGGTGGTCTGGCTCGGCACCCGGGGCGCCGACCAGGTGACCGGTCAGGTCTTCGTCGTGTACGGCGGAAAGGTCGGCGTGATGAAAGCACCGTCGCTCGATCGCTCGTTCGCGTCGGTTGGCGACACCTGGACGGTCGCCGAACTCGACGAGACGGTCGGCGCGTTTCTTGCCGACGGCGAGCGCCACAGCTTCGCAGTCGGCAACGACCTGAAGCTCTGAGTCCGCCCGCGTTTCCCGTTTCAGCACACAACACTCGCCATCGGCCGGAACTCCAGCCCCCGCCGTGCCGTCGCATACCGACTTGGGAGATCCCGAGTACGTCGTTGTGTGCTGAAACGGGAAAGTCGGCTTCGCCTCGGCAGCTACAGGTGTGAGCCCCAGAAGGTCACGCCCTGCCGCCTTAGCCAGTCCGGATTCGCCAGCGGTCGCCTCGTGATCAACGACTGCAGCCGCACCATGGACACCTCCGGCGCGCTCTTCCAATGCAGGCCCGCCTCGGCCGGGAGCGGGGCGCCGACGCCGCCGTTCCGTTTGTCGAGGATTGGGTCGAAGGACCGCACGATCCGACCGTGGGAGGCGTAGGTGAACTGTTCGTCCGAGTTGACGTTCCAGTAGAACGAGGCGAAGACCGTGCCGACCGACAGTCGTCGGGCAATGCGCGGTAGCGAGCCGTCGTATCCGTTGTCTTCCCAGAGGAAGGTCCACTTACCCACTCGACCGACTGCGATCCAGTAGCGGTCATAGCTGCCGGTGTCGATCCAGTTCTCCGCGTTTGCCGGCCCGGCCAGCGGGAGAAGGTCGCCGCTCGTCAGTAGTCGTACCGCGCGCCCGGGGTCGCTGCTTCTGATGAGCGACACGCATACCGCCTCGTTTGTTTGCACCCACGCCAACGGGTGGTAGACGGAGCGAGTCGCTGTGGGAGTCGGCGCGACGGTCGGACTCGAGCTTGCCGGCGATGGGGATCCCGGACTCTGCGGCTCGTTGGCCTGCAAGCCGGTCGACCCAGCGGTATCGCATCCAGCCATGAGGAGGCAGATCAGCGACGCCGGCACGACCAGCTTCTTCAGCATTCGACCTGGCCCCCCGTCCGGTCCGTGGCGCTCAGTGGACGCCACGCTAACGCCGGTCCGCTACGGATGCCTGCGGAGGGCACCCATCGATGGCTCCCTTGGGACTAGCGGGCGGTACAGACTGGTGCTCGGATGGGTATAGCAGGTGTGAGAGGAGACATCATGGATGCCGATCTGCTGATTCTGTACGGCCAGGCGAGCGACTGGACGGCCGGCAAGGTCGCGGGCGCGGCCGACCTCGACACGGCGACGACGTGTGACGAGTGGCAGCTGCGTGACCTGCTCAACCACATGTTGGAGACGCAGCAGTACTTCATCAATGCTGCGCTCGGCAAGGACGCTTCGCTGCCGAGCCCTCATCCCCCGGACTTGCTCAGCGACGATCCGGTGGGGGACTTCAAGAGCACGCGGTTGCAGGTTCTTGAGGTCTTCGGTCAGGACGGCGTCATCGATAAGACCGGCCCTGCACTGGGCATCGCCTTCGCCGATCAGCTCCTGCACGGGTGGGATGTCGCCCGCTCTACCGGTCAGGACGACACCATGCCCGACGGCCTGGCCGAAGCCGCGTACGGCGTGATCCACGGCCGGTTCACGGACGAGCAGCGCAAGGGCGTGTTCAAGCCCGAGATTCCGCTTGACGGCGACTCAACCCCGCAGCAGCGCCTGCTCGCCTACACCGGGCGCGCGCCGAGCTGACACCGGACGTCAGGCCCCGCTCAGGACTTGCCGTTCGTCAGTCAGCGGGCAGTTCGAGACGGACGCCGAGCTGGGTCGCGATTCCCAGCCAGTCATTGACGAGCCAGAAGTCGTGGACCGTTCCATCGTTGGTGACTTCGAGTGCGATCATCCCGTGCACGTCGATAGTCCGATGCGTTGGCTGCAGGTCACGCCAGACTCCGCCGTGGGTCCCGGTGATGTGGGCCCAGCCCACCACCCGTAAGCCCTCTTCGACGGTCCACTCGAGCTCTACGTGGACGTCCGGAAAGGCCGTCGTCAATCGCCGAAAGGATTCGTTCAGTCGCTCGTTGCTCCCCAGCGCGTCGATTGCAGCGAGGTCGCCACGGGACGTCGCCTCTGCGAGGCGGCCGAGTATGTCGCGGGCATCCATGGTGTCGAGCCTCGCACGTGGACCGCCTCGTTGGTGATCAGGTCAGGCGGCGGTGGAGGTTCACGGCGTAGGGGCCGCTGTCGTACGGCGCCCGGTCCCAGGTCGAGAACCGGTCGACTAGGTCGAGTCCTGCGGCTGCGCACCACTCGTCGTACTCGGCGAGACCGAACGGCGCGGCCGCGATCGGCAGGTGGGCGGCGTCGAGCCCGAAGCCGGCCAGCAGGAGACCGTCCGGCGCGAGTCGATTCGCGAGCCCGGAGATCACAGTTGGTTCGGTGCCCGGCGCGAGCAACGGGATGACGTTACCGGCCGCGATCACGAGGTCGAAGGATTCGGCGAGCCGGTCGACGTCGAGCAGGTCCGCGAGCAGCCAGGTCACCTGCTCGGAAGCCGCCCGCGCCACGCCGAGCATGGCCACGTCGTTGTCGACGCCGACACAGAGGTAGCCGAGCTCGGCGAGGCGGATCGCGACCCGCCCGGTGCCGCAGCCGGCGTCGAGCACGTGCGTCCCGGGCGGGACGAGCGAGGCCACGAGAGTCGCCTCGCCGTGGATGTCGACCCCGCTCGATTCGAGCTCGGCGAAATGCGCGGCGTATCCCTTGGCGTCCGTCGTACGGTTCGCGGCCGCCCAGCGACTCGGTTCGGTCACGCCGACAGGCTAGGTGGTGGAGGCGAGCTCGCGGCTGCGCTCGATCGTCGACGCGAGGTCGACCAGACCGGCGTCCGAGCCGAGCCCGGTCGCGACCAGACTGCCGGCGGTGCAGCCGAGCCGGGCCGCCTCGACGTCGTCCCAGCCCATCAGCTTGGCTCGGATGAAGCCAGCGCTCAGTGCGTCGCCGCAGCCGGTCGTGTCCACCACCTCGATCGCGAGCGCCGGCACGCGGACCCGCTCGTCGCCGCGGGCCAGGAGTGCACCGTCCGGCCCGCACGCGACCACGACCGCGCCGACCCCGTCCCGCAGGGCGGCCGTCGCCGCGGTTTCCACGTCCTCGACGTCATAGATCGCGCAGATCTGCTGGTCGTTCGGCAGGAAGTAGTCGACGAACGGCATCGCGTCGCGGAAGGCCTTGCGCTGGTGGTCTTCGTAGCCGGACGCGAGTACGTCGACGCTGGTGGTGACGCCGGCCGCGCGGGCGGTCCGCAGGGTCATCGCAAAGTCCTCGAGGATGTAGTCGCCCATCGACTCGGCGCCGCCGACATGGATGTGCGACGCACCGTCGAGCGCGGTGGCGAGCAGCTCAGGAGTGAGCGCGAGATGCGCGTTTGCGCCCACCACGTGGTAGGCGCCGCGGTCGCCGTTCGGCCGGATCGGCAGCATCGAGGCCGAGCTCTGCGCGGCGTCGGTTCGCTGGACAAGTGAGACGTCCACTTCGAAATGGCCGAGGACGGTGAGCAAGAAGTCGCCCGCGTCGTCATTGCCGATCGCGCCGAGCAGGGTGACCGAGGTATCGAGCTTCGCCAGGTCGATCGCGGTGCCCGCGCCGGTGCCGGCGACGGTGAGCCGGATCTGGGAGATCCGCTGGCCGAGCTGCCCGGGCGGTAGCTCGAGGCAGGGCCGGCCCAGGACATCGAGAATGATCGGACCGAGACAGACCACCTTCGGCGTCATCGCTGGCTCCAGGCGTAGCGCAGCCGCTTGTTCTGCTCGCGCACCTCGGCGAGCTCTGACTCGCTCAGGATCCGCGGGGTGCCGACCTGTAGTGCGCGCCAATACAGCTCGGAGAGCCACTCCAATAACTGGGCCCGGAAGTAGGCCTCGGCGAGAGTGGCGCCGTACGCCACCGTGCCGTGGTTCTGGATCAGCGTCGCGTACCGGTCCTTGACGCCCGCCCGCACTCGTTGCGCGAGCTCCTCAGTGCCGAAGGTGCAGTAGGGCACGACCCGCACCGGACCGCCGACGTGATTGATCATGTAGTGGATCGCCGGCAGCTCGTCGATCGTCGTCGACAGTGCGGTCGCATACATCGAGTGCGTGTGCACGACGGCGCCGGCATCTGTGCCGTTGTAGATCGCGGTGTGGAACGGCAGCTCGGTCGAGGGTCGCGATGACGCCGCCACGACCCGGCCGTCGAGATCGGTCTCCGCGATCAGCTCGGGCGTCATGTCGGCGGCCGGGATGCTGCTCGGGGTGATGAAGACCTGATCGCCGATCCGCACGCTGATGTTGCCGGACGTGCCCATGCACAGCCCGTCGGTGACCAACCGGCCGCTGTAGTCGATGAGGTCCTGGCGCGCGCGGTCGATCTCGCTCACTTGATCGCCACCGCGTTCGGCGGCGAGCTGACGCCGCCCTCGACATGCAGCGGCGCGCTGGAGAAGAACGCCGTGTAGCGGCCGTCCTCGCGACAGTCCCGCGCCAGGTCGTCCAGCCACCACAGCTCGCCGAGCCCCATCCCGAACTGCCCGATGAGGATCCGATGCATGTAGCCGAATGGCCTCGATTCGCGGCTGAAGTCCGGCGGCCACACCTCGACCGCCGGGTTGTCGCCGACCACAGCGGATACGTGCGCGTCCCACAGGTAGCGCGCCATCGCCTCCGAATGCTCGAGGCCGACCGCGGTCAGCGTCTTGTCGCTGACCATCAGCTCGCGTCGCGCGGCGTCCTGCTCGCGATACCAGGCCGCGAAGCCGGTGTGGAGGATGAGCACGTCGCCGGGCCGGTAGTCAACGCCGGCCGTGGCCCGGCAACGCTCCAGGTCGTCGACCGAGATCGACCGGGCCTTACCCGGGTCGTAGTCGTCGCCCATCATCGCGGCCACGTCGAGCACGACTGCGCGGCCGACGATTCCGCGCCTGGCCCAGTGCGAGATCGAGTTGCGCCGGCCCGCGAGGATGTCGTCGCGGGTGGCGTTGTTGTAGAAGGTGTCGCGGCCGTAGCCCTCGTGGGCGAGGGAGTCCCACTGGCTCGACGACTGCGGGTTGAAGTCGTCCAGCGCGTCGTCGAAGCCGGTGTCGCCCTCCACGGTGATCAGCCGGTGCTTCGGCATCACCCGGCCATACAGCGGCGGGTCGAACATCCGGACCTCGGCGCTCAGGGCGAAGACCGCGCCGCGCTGGATCTCGGCGGCGGCGGCAGCCACCCGGTCAGGCGTCTGCAGGTTCATAAGACCGACCTGGTCGTCGGCCCCGAACACATGCCAGCCCGATCGGCCCCCTTTCGGTGCCTCGGGCAGCTCGTCGTAGCTCGGCAGCTCCATGTTTCTCCTGCTCAGGTCGGTCAGACCGCCAGAGCGGTCGGGCGCCCGCGCGCCCATGTGTGTGCGTCGTCCGAGGCCACCCATCGAATCGCATTGGCCAGCACGGTTCGGAACGAGGTGTTCGCGTACGCCGCAGGGCCGTGCCCTGACTGCAGGTAGGCGATCGGGCTGTTGCCGGCCGTCTTGACCCAGCCGACCAGCCCACTGCCGCGCGGGTGGGTCCATCCGGTCCGGTCGTACAGGCTGCCCAGGATCGCCAGCTCGCCGGAGTAGAAGTTCTCCGGGGTCATCTCGAAGTCGGTGCGAAGCAGCGGTACGACGCGATCCTCGAACACCGGGTTGAGGTAGATCTCGTCGACGATGTCGAAGCCGTCACCGACCCCGGCGCAGATCGGGTGCCCGGGATCGAGCACCGAGATGTGGTGGTTGACCTCGCGGGTGTAGCCGGAGGCGGGGTAGCGCTCGCCGTGCAGCTCGCCGGGCACGTAGTGCCAGCGACCGCCGACGATGTCCGCCCACAACGGCCAGGTCGGCCAGGCCGACATCGCATGGTGCAGGAAGACGATGCCCTGCCCTCGCTCGAGCATTGCCGCGAGCCCATGGGCGTAGTCCGGTGGGGGAGTGTGCAGGATCGGCGGCTCCGGCTTGCGGAACTCGATGCCTTGCATGTCGTAGCAGACGATCGCGTCCCACTCGCCGACGTGGTCCGGGTGGAACCACTCGCGCGCCTCGGGTGGCTCGACGTGCGTCCAGTCGATCTCGTCGTTCGCCGCGTAGATCTCGAGGTAAGGCTCCAGCTCGAACGGATGCCCGCCGGTGACGACGAGCACCTTCAACCGCTCGCTCATCTCAATCGCTGCCGAACTGGCTGCGCACTGCACGGAAGCCGGCATCGGTCGCCATCAGCGCCTGATCGATATCGGCCTCGGTGTGCGCCGAGCTCAGGAACCAGTTGTGCCGCGGGTGCAGGAGGGTGCCGTTCTCGACCGCCGCCGCGCAGAACGCGAACGCCTTGGCGAAGTTGGCATCTCCCGGGAAGCTGAGGTTCGGCATCTGCACCGGGCCGGTCTGGTTGACCGCGATCCCGTGGTCGCGCGACTGCGCCTCGATGCCCTGGCGGAACTGCGTGCCGGCCTTCACCATCGCGCCGATCGCATCCTCGTCGCGCAGCGCGTGGATGGTCGCGATCGCGGCGGCCATCGGCACCGCCTGGTACCAGAACGAGCCGGTGGCGAAGATCCGTTCCGCGCCGTCACGGTAGGCGCCGGTGCCCAGCGCCGCGGCGATCGGCTGGCCGTTGGCGATCGCCTTGCTCCATGCGCTCAGGTCCGGCTCGACGCCCAGCGGCTCCCACGAGCTGCCGTGGTGCAGCCGGAAGCCGGTGCGCACCTCGTCCATCACCAGTGCCGCACCATGCGCGTCGCACAGCGCTCGAACACCCTTCGCGAACTCCGGTTCCACCAGCTCCTGGTCGTGTCCGGCGTCGTGGCGGAACGGCGAGATGAACACGCAGGCCACGTTCTCCGGACCGGCCGCGTCGATCGCCTGCTCGACGCTCGACAGGTCGTTGTAGGTATAGGTGTGCACGACCGAGCGCTCCTCGGCGGTGACGCCGTCCGGCTTGAGATTGCTCCACCCCGCCCAGCCGTGGTACGCCCCGGCGCCGGTCACGACCGCCGAGCGGCCGGTGGTGGCGCGGGCGATGCTCAGGCAGAGGCTGGTCGCGTCCGTACCGTTCTTCGCGAACATCGCCCAGTCGGCGTGCCCCACTCGATCGACGAGGAGCTCGGCCAGCTCGACCATGCACTCGCCCGGACCGGACAGCGTGTTGCCACGGGCGTGCTGGGCGGCGACCGCCGCCTCGACCTTCGGGTGGCGGTAGCCGAGGATGTTCGGCCCGAAACTGCACATCATGTCGACGTAGCTGTTGCCGTCGACGTCCCGGACCCGGGCGCCCTCGCCCGAGTCGTAGAACTGCGGGAATTCCGTCGGCAGCGCACCCACGCTCATGTGCCCGGTCATGCCGTTGGGGATGACCCGCTTGGCGCGGGTGCGGAGATTCCCGTCGTTGGTACGGGTGCGCTGGTGGCTGGCTAGCTCGGTCATGGCGGGTCTCCTTCAGACGGCCAGGAACCGGCGGGCGCGTGCCTCGACGCCCGCGGCATCCAACTCGTAGTGGGCGTACAAACCGGCTGGTGGGCCGAGCAGTACGTGCTCGTCAGGGACACCGGCTCGCAGGAACCGGGTCATCACGCCGGCCTCGAGCAGTGTCTCGGCGACCGCCGATCCCATCCCGCCGGTGATGTTGTGCTCCTCGACGGTGAGGATCGCGCCGGTCTCCTTCGCGGCGGCGAAGACCTCGGTCGCATCGATGTCGCTGATCGTGTGCATGTCGACGACCCGGACCCCGATCCCGTCCCGGCCGAGTGCCTCGGCCGCGTCGAGGCACGGCCGCACCTCGGCGCCGTGCGTGATCAAGGTCAGGTCGCTGCCCTCGCTGAGCCGGATCGCCCGCCCGAAGGCGTAGTCGGCCGGCACCTCGGGATAGACCTCGGGATCGCGGCCGCGACCGAGCCGGATGTAGATCGGCTCGGTCAGGCTCAGCGACGCCCGCAGGATCGCCCGGAGCTGGTTGGCATCGGCGACGCTGACCACGGTCAGCCCGGCGATCGCGCGGGTAACGCTGAGGTCTTCGAGCGAGTGGTGGCTGGTGCCGTAGTAGCCGAGGCTCATCCCGGAGTGGTGCGCCAGGATCCCGACCGGCATCCCCGGGTAGGCAAGGTCGGTGCGGATCTGCTCGCAGCACAGCAACCCGGCGTACGCCGCGAACGTGCTCACGTACGGCCGGAGCCCGGTCGACGCCAGCCCGGCGGCGACCGACATCATGTTCTGCTCCGCGATCCCCAGGTTGAAGAACCGGCTCGGATGGCGGGCCTGGAAGTCCGAGGTGCGACTGGCGCCGGCCAGGTCGGCGGTGAGTACGACGATCCGCCGGTCGTGGTCGCCAAGGTCGGCAAGCTCCTCGCCGGCCACGAAGGCCGGGATCGAGGCGGCCTCGATGCCCTTGACGGTCCCCTTCGGCTTGAGTTTGGTGGATCCGTCCGCGCTACCGCGGAAGACCTCGCTGATCTCCTGCGAGTCGGTCGACGATCGCGCGCCTTGGGTCGTCTCGGTCACTTGCCCACCTCCGCGAGGAGCGGCTGCAGGCCGCCGTCGATCTCAGCCATCACGTCGTCGTAGTCCTCGCCGACCAGGTTGCCGACGTGCCAGTTCTTGTCCAGCTCCATTCGTCGTACGCCGCGACCCTTGACGGTGTCGGCGACGATCAGCTGCGGCGGCGCGTCGGGGTTGTCGTCGAGCTCGGCGAATTCGTCGAGGATCGCGTCGAGGTCGTGACCGTCGATCCGATTGACCCGCCAGCGGAACGCCTCGAACTTGTCCTCGATCGGCTCGACGCCCATCAGCTCCTCGGTCGGGCCGTCGATCGAGAGCTGGTTGCGGTCGATGATCGCGATCAGCCGGCCGACCCGGAACTGTCCGGCCGCCATCACGGCTTCCCACACCTGGCCCTCGCCCAGCTCGCCGTCGCCGAGCATGCAGTACGTCCGGTAGGACCGGCCGCTGATCCGGGCGGCAAGCGCCATGCCGAGGCCGATCGAGAGGCCGTGGCCGAGCGAGCCCGAGCTGAAGTCGATGCCCGGGATCTTGCGCATGTCCGGATGGTCGCCGAACATGCTGCCGAGCCGGGTGTAGTCATCGAGCTCGATCGGGTCGAAGAAGCCCACGTCGGCGAGCAGCGGATACAGCCCGATCGCGGCGTGCCCCTTGCTCAGGACGAAGCGGTCGCGGTCGAGCCAGTCTGGGTCGCTGGGGGAGTAGCGCAGTCGCGCGTAGTAGATCGCAGCGAACAGCTCGGCGGCCGAGAAGGTGCTGGTGTAGTGCCCGGCGCCGGCGATCCTGGTCAGCCGTACCGTCTCGCGGCGGGACAGTTTCGCCTTGACCCGCAACAGGTCGACGAGCTGCGCGCGCTCTGCCGTTCCGCGCGCCGGGATCGGACCCGCATTGCATACTGCGGTGGCCATGATCAGCCTCCCTCGTCCGCGCGCGACGGCGCGTGTTCGTGGTAAGTGTGGGCACTATAGACGGACGTCCGAATACAACACAACGACGAACGCGGCGATCGGATCGGAGAGTCCAGATGCCCAAGATCGTTGACCACGACCAGCGTCGCCGCGAGCTCGCCGAGGCGGCCTGGAAGGTGATCGTGGAGAGCGGCATCGACGGCGCGACGACGCGCGAGATCGCCAAGGAGGCCGGCTACTCCTCAGGCGTGCTGTCGCACTACTACGAGCGCAAGGACGACATCCTGCTCGAGGCGCTGCGGATCTCGCACGCCAACATCACGAAGCGGCTGGGTGGCGAGCTCGAGCCGCTGAGCGGCCTGGATGCGCTGCGCGCGTTCTGCTACGACGAGGTGCCGATGCACGCCCAGCAGGCCCGTGAGACGCACCTCGAGATCAGCTTCTGGAGCCGGGCACTCGTCAACGACGACCTTCGGGCGGTGCAGCGCGCCGAGTCCGCCCACTGGCGGGGGGTGCTCCGCGGGCTGATCGTCGGCGCGCAGCAGACCGGCGAGCTCGTCGATGACGACCCCGACATGATCGCCGAGATTCTGGCCGGCCTCATCGACGGGTTGAGCGTGCATGCCCTGCTCTACCCCGAGCGGTACGCCGAAGGACGGCTCGCCGCTGTGGTCGACGCCGCGCTCGCTCGCTGGACTCGTTGATACGGCCTAGTGGCTCTCGCTCCACCGATGGCCCATGCGTGGGGCTATAGCGCCACCGATGGGCCATGCGTGGGGCTATAGCGCCACCAATGGGCCATGCGTGTGGTGGGTCAGGCGGCCGGGGTCGCGACGAAGGCGTGGTACGACCTCGTCCCAGCGCTGTAGAAGGTGCCGACCACCACTCCTAGGCTGTTGATCGCGGTCACGTACGTGGTCGTGTGCGGCTGCGGGTAGCGCAGCTTGACCAGGCCGCCACCGGTGCCGTGCACGTAGTCGATGACCGTCGCGCGGTCGGTGGTGGCGACGCCGAGCCAGCTGCCGCTGTCGGAGATCGCCTGCACCGCCGAGCCGTGGCCGGCGTGGGTGCCGGCCCCGGGCAGCCGCACGATCTGCACCTTGCCGTGTTGGTCGATGAAGCCGTGGGTGACGCCGCGCCGGTCGGTGTAGCTGCCGACGATGACGCCGGCGTCATTGATGCCGGCTGCGAAGGTCATGCTCGCCCGCTTCACCGGTACGGCGAACATCCGGTAGTGGCCGCTCCGCTCGAGGAACGACCGCGACTGACCGCCCTTGGTGAAGCCTGATCCGACCAGGTCGCCGGAGTCGTTGACGCCGGTGACGACGACACTCGCGGGGTCGAGGCCGGGGACGCGGATCCGCTTCAGCTTCGCGTTGGGATGGCGGAGGTAGACCCGGGTGGCCCGGTGCGCGCCGTAGACGGTGATGACGACGGTGCCACCCTCGGAGGCCGCATCGATCAGGGTGTTGGCGAATCCAGTGACGCGCAGCCAGGTCGTGGCGCCACCCGGTCGGAGGATGAACGCCCGGCTGACGTTCGGGCCGGGACCGGCCAGCGCCCCGACTGTGTCGCCGGACGTGGTCACCATCGCGATCTGGGTCGCGGCCCGCACCTTTCCGGACTTGAGCCGGACCTGGACCCGATGGAAGTCGTAGTGCGCCGAGGTCGGTGCGGCGGTCGCGACGCCCGTCATCGCGACCGTCCCCCCGACGGCCAGCGAGACGAGTCTCGCCCTCAGCATGTCGGCAGCATCATGCCGGCAGCCGTTCGGATGAGCGGCCGAGCCGCCCGACCTGCTTGGCGGTGAGCCGGCCGCCGTCGTACAGCGCCTGAACCATCGCTTCGACCGTCTCGATCGGCGGGCGATATCTGATGCCGAGTTGGTCGTGAACGGCAGCATCGTCGGTCGGTCGGGCCCGGGTGAGCAGGTCCATCGCCTCCGCGGTGTAGACGGTGTCGAACGAGACCACCTTGCGCAGCAGGTCGGCCGCCCGCCCGACTCCGCGGAAGACCACCCCCGGCGTGGGGATCACCGGCATCCGGCGGCCGGTCACGATCCGAAGAAGCGCGGCGACGCCGTTCATGTCGAGCAGCTCGCCGCCGGCGACGAACCGTCGCGCGCCCATCCCCGGGGTCAGGGTCGCGACGAGTACGTCGGCAAGGTCGCGGACGTCGATGATGCCGAAGCCGCCGCCGCGCAGGGGCACCACTCCGCTGGTCAGCATCGAGACGAATCCCTCGGCGACGTCGCCGAACGCGTCGCCGGCCGCGGGCCCGCTCACGCCGCCGGGATAGACGATCGTGACCGGAGCGCCGTCGGCCTGCCGCGCGCGGGCGTGCTCCTCCGCCTTCGCCTTGGCGCGGATGTAGGGGCTGGTCGCGGTGACGGCCGGCGCGAGGTCGGCGGTGATCAGCGGCGCGGTCGGGGTGTAGACCGCGGCGACGCTCGACACGTGCACGACCGGGTCGCAGCCGGCCGCGACCGCCGCGTCGATCACGGTCTCGGCGCCGCGGATGTTGGTGTCGACGGTTCGCTCGGCGTCGGTGCGATTGAGCGCCGCGACCACCGCAGCGGCGTGAATGACCGCGTCCATGCCGGCGACCGCGTCGTGGACTGCGTCTGCGTCGGTCATGTCGCCGTCGGTGATCGCAAGCGCGTCGACATCGACGCCGATGGCAGCGACGGTCGCGGCCAGCCGGTCGCGGTTGCGGACCAGCAGCCGCGGCGCGTGACCGGCCTCGAGCAGTGCCTTCACGACGTAGGAACCGACGTACCCGGTGCCGCCGGTGAGGAGAACCTGCATCCGTCAGCCGCGCGGATCGAGCCGGAACACGCGCAGGTCGCGTCCGCTGCGCTCGACGTAGAGGTCGTAGTTCGGCCAGAGCGCGGCCAGCTGCGGCCAGGTTTCGGCCTTCTCCTCGGCGGTGAGCAAGTGCGCCCGGACCGGGGTCACGGCGGCCTGGAAGGACACCTCTGCCTGCGGGTCGGCGAGCAGGTTGGCGGTCCACGCCGGATGGTGGTCGCGGCCGAAGTTGCTGCCGACGACGTACCACGAGCCGTCGACCGGCATTGTCGCGAGCGGAGTAGTCCGACGCAGCCCGGACTTCGCGCCGGTGCTCGTCAACATCAGCGACGGAAGCATCCCGCCGCTCATCAGGACCCGCCCGCCGGACACCTTGTGCAGCATCCGGTCGATGCGTGGCACGACCTTGGGGCCGATCCGCATGAAGGTCTTCGAGCCGCTCGCCTTGACGACGAACCGGCCGAGCCTGCTGTCGACATCCACGAGCACGGCGGTCAGTCTAGGGGCAGATCTGACGGGGCGTCAGGTTTCCCACAGCGGGTCGCGGAGCGCACGCCGGAGGAGCTTTCCGGTCGGATCGCGCGGGATCTCCCCGACTACGGTCACGGACTGCGGCCGTTTGTACGGCGCGAGCCGCTTGCTGCTCGCCTCTGCAACCGCGGCCCGGACCGGGTCGGGGTCTGCGCCGGGCAGCAGCGAGACGAAGAGGACCGGGACCTCGCCCCGTACCTCGTCCGGCCCGCCGACCACGCACAAGTCCGCGACGCCGGCGAGGTCGCAGAGGGCTTGCTCGATCTCGGCCGGGTAGATGTTGACCCCCGCGGAGATCACCACGTCGTCGGCTCGCCCACAGAGATAGAGGAACCCGTCGTCGTCGAGCCGGCCGATGTCACCGACCGTGAACGCGTCGCCGACATGTGCCTGCTCGGTCGGGGCGGAGTCGCCGCGGTAGTGAAACCGGCGGCCGCTCGTCAGCTCGAAATACACCGTGCCCTCGACGCCGGGCCCGACCTCGCGGCCGGCGTCATCGAGGATTCGCACCGACATGCCGGCGGCGGGCTTGCCGACCGTGCCCGGGTGGCTGCGGGCATCGGCCGGGCCGACCACGGTCATGCCACCCTCGGTGAAGCCGTAGTACTCGACCAGGATCTCGCCGAACCACTCGCTCATCGCAGCTTTGAGCGGGATGGGACACGGTTCACCGCCGTGCAGGATGGTCCGAAGGCGCGGAGCGGGGCGCTTGGTGCGGTCGATATTCGGCAGGTCCAGCAGCTGCCGGAACATCGTCGGCACCATGATCGTCGACGTGACGTCCGGCTCGGCCAGCGCTGCGAGCGCGAGGCGCGGATCCCACTGTCGAAGGATGCGCAGCGTCGCGCCGCGGGCCATCGCCCCGAAGCCGAACGTCTGCGGCGCGCCGTTGAACAACCGCGAGACGAACAGGTGGGTCCCCTCGCCCGGTAGGTGAAGCGACTCGGCCCATCGGGCGATGCCGGCCCAGCCGGCCGCGAACGGCGTCGTGCCCGAGCCGGACATGACGACACCCTTCGGGCGTCCGGTCGTGCCCGAGGTGTAGGGGAGCTTGTATCCGCAGCGGTCGCCGCTCAGCGGTGCATCGGACTGCCCGGCGAGCCAGGTCTCGAACTCGGGATGGTTGACGTCGACCACCGCGATACCGCGGGCCCGCGCGGCCTCGGCCGCCGCCGCTCGATCGGTGACGAGCACCCGGGTCGCGGCGTCGTCGAGTACGGCGCCGACCTCAGGTGCGGTCCAGCTGGTCTTCAACGGGGTGTAGGCGCAGCCCGCGCGCCAGGCCCCGAGCACCGCGTCGACGAACTCGGCCCGGTTGCTCACACAGATCGCGACGTGCTCGCCGGGTGTGCCGCCGAGCGACTCGATGCCGTGCCCGAAGGCTGTGCTGCGCGCATCGAGATCCTGCCACGACACCCGCCGCAGCCCGTCGTCGACCGCGATCGCATCCGGACTGACCGGGCTTAGTGCGCTCAGTGCGGTCACAACAGCGCGGCGAGATCCTCGGCGTGCTCGTCCGCCGTACCGAACTCGGTCGCGTGCAGCCAGGCCCGCTTGAGGAAGAAGTGCACCGGGACCTCCCAGGTGAAGCCCATCCCGCCGTGCACCTGCAGGCAGGCCCGGCCGTTCGCCGACGCGGCCTCATCGGCAAGCAGCTTGGCGCCGGCCACCGACCGCCGCGGGTCGCCCGCGTCGGGATCGTCGAGGGTGACCGCGGCGACGTGCAGCGAGGCGCGGGCGAGCTCGGTGCGCACGAACATGTCCGCACACGAGTGCTTCACCGCTTGGAACGAGCCGATCGGCCGGCCGAACTGCTCGCGCTGGTTGGCATAGTCGACCGCGAGCTCGGTGAGGCGCGCGGCCAGGCCGACCTGGAGGGCGGCGGTCAGCAGCGCGCCTTCCTGCCGGAGCCGGTGGGTGGGCATCTCGATCCTGATGCCCGCGTTCATCGGCGGTCCGGTGAGCTCATGCAGTGGCGTCAGTGGGTCGAGCGGCTCGGCGATCGGGTTGCCGGCGATCGGCGCGGTCACCATCGGTCCAGAGCGATCGAGCAGCAGTAGGCTCTGCGCGATGTCGAGGTGCGTGACGAGCAGCGGCCGGATGTCAGGGTCGACGACGGTCACCGGGCCGACCGTCCGGCCGGCCGCGAGGAAGGTCCCGACCAATGGACCCGGTACGGCGGCGCGGCCGAGCTCCTCGTAAACCAGCACGGCGTCGGCGAGGCCGAGCCCCAACTCGGTGCGCACGCTGAACACGCCGATGTCGGTGAGCGCCTGCCAGAGCTCGGCGTCGTACCCGCCGGGAAGCTTGGAGAGCGGGAACTGCGCGTCGAGCAGGTCGCGCACGGTTCGCTGCAGGGCGAGCTGATCGGCGGTCGGGGCGAAGTGCATCAGGGCTCCCGCGGCAGGCCGAGGATGCGTTCGCCGATGATGTTGCGTTGGATCTGTGAGGTGCCGGCCGCGATCGTGTAGTTCAGCGAGTTGATCCGCTCGTTGCCCCACTCCGCGCTCGGGAGGTCGGCCAGGTCGACCCGCGAGAGCGCGGCCCGGCCGAGCACGCGGGCACCGACGTCCATCAGCCGCTGTCGCGCCTCCGTGTAGCGCAGCTTGATCACCGACGCGCCAGGACCCGGTACGCCGGAACCCGAGCTCGCCTCGGTGACACCGCGTTTCGTCAGTCCCCACAGCGCGTCGAACTCGGCGGCCAGGTGACCGAGGTCGTTGCGTAGCCCGCGGTCGTCCCAGCTGACGCCGTCGCGGCTCGGGACCGTCTTGGCCAGCGCGGCAAGCTCGCGGACCAGGCGCATCGAGTCGACGATCTGGTCGACCCAGGCGGTGCCGCGCTCGAACGACAGCGTGACCATCGTGACCCGCCAGCCGTCGTTCTCCGCGCCGACCCGGTTGGCGACCGGGATGCGGACGTCGTCGAAGAAGACCTCGCTGAACTCAGTCGAGCCGAGGATCGTCCGCAGCGGCCTGACTTCGATACCGGGTGAGTCCATCGGGAGGATCAGCCAGCTGATGCCGTGGTGCTTGGGCGCGTCCGGGTCGGTGCGGACCAGCAGCTCGCAGTAGTCGGCGACGGTCGCGTGCGACGTCCACAGCTTGTGCCCGTTGACGACGTACTCGTCGCCGTCGCGGGTCGCGCGGGTGCGCATCGCGGCCAGGTCGGAGCCGGCGCTCGGCTCGCTGAAGCCCTGGCACCAGATCTCCTCGCCGCGCAGGATTCGCGGCAGGTGCTCGGCGCGCTGCTCGGCGCTGCCCTCGGTGATGATCGTCGGCCCGGCGTGCAGCAGCCCGACGAAGTTCACCCCGACGTACGGCGCCCCGGCCCGTTCGGCTTCCTCCAGGAAGATCAGGTGCTCGGACGGCGTCGCGCCGCGCCCGCCGTACTCCGCCGGCCAGTTGATGCCGGCGTAACCGGCGTCATGCAGCAGCCGCTGCCAGCCGGTGTCGTAGGCCCGCCGGCCCGGCCAGTCGTCGGGGTCGGGTTTCGGCGGCAGGGTGGGAAGCACTCTGGCCAGCCAGGCACGCAGCTCGGACCGGAAGCTTCGCTCCTCCGGTGAGTCGCGCAGGTCCACGCGGGCAACGATAACCTGACGGGTCGTCAGGTCCGGATCGATCGGATCGGCGCAATGAAAGGGCGTGGACACCTCGTGGGCCGTCTGGATGGCAAGGTCATCCTGGTGACCGGCGCCGGCCAAGGTGTCGGTGCGGGGATCGCGCTGGCGGCGGCCGCCGAGGGCGCGTCGGTGGTGGCGGCGGGCCGGACGTTGGAGAAGGTCGAGCAGACCGCGACCGACCTCCAGGCGCGCGGCGTGAGTGCACTTGCGGTGCAGTGCGATGTACGGAATCGCGAGCAGGTCGATGCCTGTGTGGCCGCCACGTTGCATCGATTCGGCCGGCTCGACGGCCTGGTGAACAACGCCCAGATGGTGTCGCTCGGGCCGGTGCTCGAGATCACTGAGAAGGCCGCGCGCCGGACCTGGGAGAGCGGGTTCCTCGGCTCGTTGTGGTTCATGCAGGCCGCGCATCCGGCCTTGAAGGAGGCCAAGGGCAGCGTGGTCAACCTCGGCACCGGGTCTGCGCTGCGCAACGACCTGCCCGGGTTCGCGCTGTACGCGGGCACCAAGGAGATGATCCGGACCCTGACCCGGATGGCCGCGCTCGAATGGGGTGCGGACGGCATCCGGGTCAACTCGGTGATCCCGAACGCGATGTCGCCGGGACTGAAGATGTGGTCGGAGTTCGCGCCCAAGGAGTTCGAGGACTTCGTCGCGACGATTCCGCTCGGGCGGGTCGGCCGGCTCGAGCAGGATGTCGGGCGCGCGGTCGCGTTCCTGCTGTCGGAGGATGCGGCGTACGTCACCGGGTCGACGCTGATGGTCGACGGCGGCCAGGCGTACCTGCGATAAGGGGCTCGATGGGGATCTGCGACGGTCGCGTCGTCATCGTCACCGGTGCCGGCGGCGGGCTCGGGCGGGCCCATGCGCTCGCGTTTGCGGCCGAAGGTGCTCGCGTCGTCGTCAACGACATCGGGACGTCGCGGGAGGGTGAAGGGGCGTCGGACGAGCCGGCGCATCTGGTGGTCGACGAGATCCGCGCTGCCGGCGGAGTGGCGGTCGCGAACCTCGATGACGTCACGGACTGGGACGGCGCGGCGTCGCTGGTGGGCACCGCGATCGAGGCGTTCGGCGGGTTGGACGTGCTGGTCAACAACGCCGGCTTCCTCCGTGACCGGATGCTGGTCGGAATGTCGGCCGAGGAATGGGACGCGGTCATCCGGGTGCACCTGCGCGGGCACTTCTGCCCGCTTCGCCAGGCCGGCGGCTACTGGCGCGAGCAGGCCAAGCGAGGTGAGCCGGTCGAAGCGCGGGTGATCAACACCTCGTCCGGCGCCGGCTTGATGGGAAGCGTCGGCCAGGCCAACTACAGCGCCGCGAAGGCCGGGATCCTCGGCTTGACCGCGGTCGCCGCGGCTGAGCTCGCCCGCTACGGCGTCACGGTCAACGCCATCGCGCCGGCCGCCCGCACCCGGATGACAGAGGTGGCGATGCCGGACATGATGCGGGCGCCGGAGTCGGGCTTCGACGCGATGGCACCGGAGAACGTGTCACCGCTCGTGGTGTGGCTCGGCTCGGTGGCGTCGGGTGACGTGACCGGCCGGGTGTTCGAGGTGGAGGGCGGCGTCTTGAGCGTCGCCGACGGCTGGGCGCACGGACCACGGACGGACAAGGGCGAGCGATGGTCGCCGGCCGAGATCGGTGCCGCGGTGCACGAGCTCCTGGAAGAGGCGCGGACCCCGACCCCGGTGTACGGCGGCTCATGAGCGAGTACCGAAGCGAAGCGAAGGTGGCTCGCTCCAGTGTCATCGGCGTCTCTGCATCGGTGCGCCCGGTACGGGTGCGGCGATGAGCGAGTTGCTCGAGGCGCCGACGATCTGGGAGCTGGTCCGCCGGCGGGCCGAGCGGTCGGGTCAGCGGACCATGTTGCTCGACACCGCGGGCCGTCGGGTGAGCTTCGCGGAGTTCGCCGAGCTGGCCGAGGCCGCCGCGGCCGGCCTGCAGTCGCTCGGAATCGGGCCCGGGACCCAGGTGACCTGGCAGCTGCCGACCCGGATCGACAGCGTGGTCGTGTCGATGGCGTTGGCGCGGCTCGGCGCGATCCAGAACCCAGTGCTGCACCTGTACCGCGAGCGCGAAGTTGCCGCGGTGCTGCGCCAGAGCCGGCCGGCGTTCTTCTTGGTGCCGGGAGTGTGGCGCGACCGTGACTTCGGCGCGATGGCTACCGCACTTGGCGCGGATCTCGACCGGCCTCCGGCGGTGGTCGACCTCGGTGCCGGCCTTCCGCTCGCTGATCCCTCGACGCTGCCACCGCCGCCGGCGTCGGCGGAAGAGGTCCGCTGGGTCTACTACACGTCGGGCACCACCTCCGAGCCCAAGGGCGTCCAGCACACCGACCGGACCCTGATGGCCGGCGGGCGCGGCCTGGCCGCCGCCCTCGACATGTCCGCCGACGACCTGGGTTCGATCGCCTTCCCGTACTCGCATATCGCCGGGCCGGACTACCTGCTGATGATGCTGGCGGCCGGCTTCGGCGCTGTGCTGCTCGAAACGTTCGTGCCGGCCGATGCGGTGGCGACGTTCCGGCAGCTGGGCGTGACGATGTGTGGCGGCAGTACGGCGTTCTATCAGATGTACCTGGCCGAGCAACGCAAGTCGCCAGGCGCCCCGATCGTCCCGTCGTTGCGGCTGATGTCGGGTGGTGGCGCGGCGAAACCGGCGGAGATCTTCTACGACGTCCAGCGCGAGATGGACGTGCGGGTCGTGCACGGCTACGGCATGACCGAGGTGCCGATGATCGCGATGGGATCGCCGCACGACACCGACGAGCAGCTCGCCGAGACCGACGGTCGTCCGGTCCTCGGCGCGGAGATCCGCATCGTCGGCGTGGATGACGTCGTCGTCGCGTCCGGCGCCGAAGGCGAGGTGCGGGTGCGTGGCCCGGTGGTCTGTGTCGGCTACACCGACCCGGCGGCGAACGCGGCCGCCTTCGACGCCGAGGGCTGGTTCCGAACCGGCGATCTCGGCGTGCTCCGGCCGGACGGGCACCTGCGGCTGACCGGCCGGCTGAAGGACGTGATCATCCGTAAGGGCGAGAACATCTCGGCCCGCGAGCTCGAAGAGGTGTTGTTCTCGCATCCCAAGGTGGCCGAGGTCGCGGTCATCGGCCTGCCCGATGCCGAGCGCGGCGAGCTGGTCTGCGCGGTCGTCGAGCTGGCCGGGCCAGATGATCCGCTCACGCTCGAGGAGATGACCGGGTGGTGTCGTGACGCCGGCCTGATGATGCAGAAGGTGCCGGAGCGACTCGAGATCGTCGACCGGCTGCCGCGCAACGAGACCCTCAACAAGGTGTTGAAGTTCAAGTTGCGTGAGCAGTTCGCCTCGGGTGGCGAGGTTTCTGACGGGGCGTCAGGTCCTGCGTAGACTCGCGAAACATGCGCGGCATCGTCGGGTGGGGCGTTCACCTGCCGCGCCACCGGCTCGACCGGGGCCAGATCGCGCCGTTGGTCGGTGTCGGTGGCGGCGCCGGGACTCGGGTGGTCGCGTCGTACGACGAGGACACCACCACGATGGCGGTCGAGGCGGGCCGGATCGTCTTGCGGGACGCCGGCACCGCACCGGACGCGGTGTGGCTGGCCACCACGACGCCGGTATATCTCGATAAGACGAATGCGACCGCCGTGCATGCGGCGCTGCGGCTCGACCGCGAGGTGCCGGCGTACGACGCGGTCGGCTCGGTGCGCTCCACCTCGGGTGCGCTGCGCGCCGCCCTTGATGGATTCGGGTCGGCGTTGGTGGTGGCCAGCGACCTGCGGACCGGCCGGCCTGGCTCGGCCGAGGAATCCGCCGGCGCGGATGCCGCAGCGGCCGTCCTCGTCGGTGGTCCCGACGACGGGCCGGTCCTGGCCGAGCTACTCGGCCGCGGGTCGGCGACCGCGGAGTTCCTCGACCGGTGGCGGGAGCCCGGCGAGGTCGGGTCGCGGGTGTGGGAGGAGCGGTTCGGCGAAACCAAGTACGTCCCGCTCGGACTCGACGCGCTCGGCGCGGCGCTGCGGGCGGCGGCCGTCGAAATCGACGAAGTGGACACACTCGTCGTCGCCGGACTGCACGAGCGAGCGTGCGCCGCGGTCGCGAAGGGCTCCGGGGTGGCGGCCGACCGGATCGCGGATCGGTTGGCGGCATCGGTCGGCAATCCCGGCGCGGCGCAACCGTTGCTGCTGCTCGCACGGGCGCTTGAGCAGGCCGAGCCGGGCCGGGTGGTCGTGCTGTTGACCTTGTCGGACGGTGCGGACTGCTTCGTGTTCCGCACCACTGCGGCCATTGCCGACTACCGGTCGTCGCGTCCGGTCGCCTCACAGGTGCTGGTGGGTGCACCGGTTGACTACGGCCGCTACTTGGCCTGGCGCGGGCTGCTTGCGGTCGAGCCGCCGCGGCGGCCGGAGCCGGCCCGGCCGTCGGCAAGTGCCGCCGGTCGCAGCGTCGACTGGAAGTTCGGCCTGGCCTCGCCGGAGGGCGTGCTCGCCGACCAGGAGGGGACCGTGACGACGTTTACTATCGATCGGCTCGCCTACTCGCCGAGCCCGCCGGTGGTGTTCGCGGTCGTCGACTTCGATGACGGCGAGCGGCTCCCGGTCGAGCTGACCGACGTGACGGCCACCGACGTCTCGGTCGGCATGCGGGTGGAGATGACGTTCCGCCGGTTGTTTACCGCCGATGGCATCGCGAACTACTTCTGGAAGGCCCGGCCGGTGCGGGGCGGTGACGACTGACGTGGCGTCGCATGGCATTCGGGACCGGGTCGCGATCGTCGGCATGGGCTGCACCCGGTTTGCCGAGCACTACGACCTCGGTACCGACGACCTCCTGCTGGCCGCGACCACCGAGGCGTTCGAGGCGGCCGGGGTCGGCAAGGAGGACGTCGACGCCTATTGGTTGAGCACCGCGCAGTCCGGGATGAGTGGCATCACCCTGGCCCGCCCGCTCAAGCTCGAGTCAAAGCCGGTGACCCGGGTCGAGAACTACTGCGCGTCGGGGTCCGAGGCGCTGCGGCAGGCGGCGTACGCGGTGGCGTCCGGGGCGTACGACCTGGCGATGGCGGTCGGGGTGGAGAAGGTCAAGGACTCCGGATACCAAGGGTTGAACGCGTTTCCGATCCCGTCGGATGGCACGCAGCGGACGTTGACCGCGGCCGCGATGTTCTCGATGGTCGGGCCGGCGTACGCGAGGCGCTATGGCGTCGACCCGGCGGAGCTACGCACGGTGCTCGCGCGGATCGCGTCGAAGAACCATGCGAACGGTGCGAAGAATCCGAAGGCGCAGTTCCGCAAGGAGATCTCGGTCGAGCGGTTGCTCGCCATGCCGCCGGTCGCGGGTGACCTGTCGGTGTTCGACTGCGCGGGGGTCGCCGACGGCGCGGCGGCAGCGATCGTGTGCCGGGTCGAGGACGCGGCGCGCTTCACCGACCTGCCGGTCGTGATCAAGGCGCTGTCGTTCGTCGCCGGCAACGGGAGCGGGCTCGCCGACCCGAGCTATGACTACACCCACTTTCCCGAGGTGGCTGCGACCGCCGCCGATGCCTACGCGCAAGCCGGGATCACCAACCCGCGGGCCGAATTGGCGATGGCCGAGGTACACGACTGCTTCACTCCCACCGAGCTGGTGTTGATGGAGGACCTCGGGTTCTCCGAGCGAGGTACGGCGTGGCGCGACGTGCTGGCCGGCTGCTTTGATCTCGACGGTGACCTGCCGGTCAACCCGGACGGCGGGCTGAAATCGTTCGGGCACCCGGTCGGGGCATCCGGGCTCCGGATGATGTACGAGGCCTGGTTGCAACTGCGCGGTGAAGCGCCGTTGGAGCGCCGGATCTCGACCTACGGCAAGCGGTCACTGGCACTGACCCACAACCTTGGCGGCTATCCCGGCGAGATGGTCAGCTTCGTCGGCATCGTCGGGACCTGAGCACCCGAGAGCGACTACCTCAGCCGCCAGTCGATCCGCTCGCCGGATTCGAACCGCCGTTGGCCTTCAGCGAGTGACTGCGCGGTCATGCCCATCGCGATGAACGAGTACGCCAGGTCGAGCGCCTGCCGGCGCCCGAGATCGACCGCCGCCCATACGGCGCGCAAGGTGGCCTGCACCGCGGCCGGCGGCGAGGCCGCGATCGTCGCAGCGAGTTGGCCGGCCGCCGCATGCAGGTCGGCGAGCGGAACAACCTCGGAGACCAGCCCGACCTGATACGCGCGCTGTGCTGAGATTCGCTCTGCGGCCCCGGTCAACTGCATCCGTAACAGCTCACCGAGTGGCATCCGGCCGACCATGAGCATCGACTCGTACGACGCCGGCATCCCGTAGGTCACGTGCGGGTCGAAGAACGTCGCGCCCTCGGCGGCGATCAGGATGTCGGACTCGGCGAGGAGATACAGCGCGCCGCCGCAGGCGATCCCGTTGATCGCCGCGATCACCGGCTTCCACATCTCGTTGCGTTTCGGGCCGAGCTTCGTGCCGGGGTCGTCGTAGTCGATCGAGGAGGCGTCGAACCGGCTGCCGGTGGCGGTCGCGTCCGTGCCGATCTCCGACCGGTCGACGCCGGTGCAGAAGGCTCGATCACCGGCCCCGGTCAACACCGCGCAGCGAACGTTGTCGTCGTCGCGCATCGCCGCCCAGATCGACGAGATCTCCTCGAGCATCGTGTCGTTGAACGCGTTCATGACGTCCGGACGGTTGAGGGTGACCCAGCCGATCCCGTCGGCGATCTCGTAGCGCACGGTCTCGAACTCGGTCATCTGCGCGACCATACCGAACCTGACGAGGCGTCAGGTACGCTCCGGCGCATGTCGGGCTTCCTGCAGGACAAGGTGGTCGCGATCACCGGTGCAGGGCGCGGAATCGGTCGGGCGGTTGCACTTGCGTGCGCGGCCGAGGGCGCCAAGGTGCTCGTCAACGACTACGGCGTGGGGATCGATGGCGCCGACCCCACCAGTGTGGTCGCCGACTCAGTCGTTCAGGAGATCGAAGCGGCCGGTGGCGCGGCGATTGCGATCGCCGACGACATCTCGACGATGGCGGCCGGCGAGCGGCTGGTCGCGACCGCGGTCGAGCAGTTCGGGCGGATCGACGGCGTCGTCACGGTCGCCGGCATCCTGCGTGAGCGGATGCTGTTCAACATGACCGAGGACGAGTGGGACGGGGTGATCGAGACCCATCTCAAGGGCACCTTCACGGTGTTCCGCGCCGCGGCTGCGGTGATGCGCAAGCAGGAGGGTGGCGGCTCGCTGGTCGCGTTCACCTCGGGGGTCGGGATGTGGGGCAGCGTGTCGCAGGCCAACTACGCGGCGGCCAAGGGCGGCGTGGTCGCGCTGGTCCGCAGTGCCGCGCTCGGGCTCGGCAAGTACGGCGTGACCGCGAATGCGATCGCCCCGGTCGCGAGCACCCGGATGCAGGCCAATGTGCCCGGCGGCACCGCGGAGACCGGAGATCCGGAAGATGTCGCGCCGATGGTCGTCTACCTGCTGTCGGACGCCGCGCGCGACGTCACCGGCCAGACCTACACGGTCGTGGGTGGCCGGGTCGCGTTGTGGGCCCAACCGCGGGAGATCCGCGAGATCGTCACGGACGGCCGCTGGACGCCCCAAGAGCTGGCGGCGCGACTGCCGGGCGAGGTGGGCACCGACCGGCTGCCGATGCTCGACTACATCGACATGATGAAGGCTCGCGCGGCACAAGCCGAGTCGGCATCGGCTTCATCGTGACGGCACCGCCGCCCTACCCGATCGGGCACGGCCTGCTGGCCGGCAAGACCGTGCTGGTGACGGCGGCGGCCGGCACCGGGATCGGATTCGCGACTGCCAAGCGGTGCGCCGAGGAGGGTGCAAGGGTCGCGATCAGCGACCGTCACGAGCGGCGGCTGGCCACCTCCGCCGAACGGCTCGCGGCGGTGCAGGGCACCGAGCCGATCGCGGTGCCCTGTGACGTCACGGTCGAGTCGGATGTGCAGCGAATGTTCGACGCGGTCGGCGAGTTCGACGTTCTGGTCAACAACGCCGGGCTCGGCGGCACCGCGCCCCTGGCTGACATGACCGATGAGCAGTGGCATGCGGTGGTCGACGTGACCCTCAATGGCACGATGCGCTGCACCCGCGAAGGGCTGAAGCGGCTGAAGGCACGCGGCCGCGGTGGCGC
Organism: uncultured Actinomycetota bacterium; assembly: GCA_963770565.1. Taxonomy (GTDB): domain Bacteria; phylum Actinomycetota; class Actinomycetes; order JAFAQI01; family JAFAQI01; genus DATAUK01. The sequence goes on along the minus strand of CAVYQE010000002.1, from coordinate 5,963 downwards.
GATCGTGAACAACGCCTCGGTGCTCGGCTGGCGGGCGCAAGCCGGGCAGGCCCACTACGCGGCGGCGAAGGCCGGGGTGATGGCGCTGACCCGCGCCGCGGCCGTGGAAGCGGCCGAGTACGGCGTGCGAGTGAACGCCGTCGCGCCGTCGTTGGCAATGCACGAGAACCTGGCCAAGGTAACCAGCGACGAGCTGCTTGCAGAGCTGACGTCGCGCGAGGTGCTCGGTCGCGCGGCCGAGCCGTGGGAGATCGCCAACGTGATCGTCTTCCTGGCCAGCGACCTCGCGTCGTACCTGACCGGAGAGGTGATTTCGGCCAGCAGCCAGCACCCGTGACGTCGCCGGTGGTGGGCCCACGACAGGGCAAACCTGACGGGGCGTCAGATACGCTGCGCGGCGTGGGTTTCGAGGGCTATCGGCTGTTCATCGATGGCGAGTGGGTCGAGCCGGCCGGTGGGCACTACGACGTGATCAACCCGGCGACCGAGGCCGTCGTGGGCCGGGCACCCGAGGCATCCCGACAGCAGGTGTACGACGCGGCCGCAGCGGCCCGGGCGGCGTTCCCGGCCTGGTCGGCGACCAAGCCCGAGCAGCGCGCCGAGATCCTGCGTCGGGCCGCGGACGCGATCGCTGCGCACGCGGACGAGTACGCCGCGATCGCGCAGGCCGAGACCGGCGCGACGTCGGCGACCGTGAAGATGCTGCAGGTCAACGTCGCGGTCGCGCGGTTCCGCCGCTATGCCAAGGGGGCGCTCGAGCCGGTCGAGATCCCGTTGCCGCCGACCGTGACCGAGAGCAGCCCGCTGTCCAAGGGTGGGCTGACCGGTGCACTCGTGATCCGGCAGCCGGTCGGCGTGGTGAGCTGCATCACGTCGTACAACAATCCGTGGGCCAACCCGGCCGGCAAGATCGCGCCCGCGCTGGCGATGGGCAACACCCTCGTGGTCAAGCCGGCGCCGCAGGACCCGCTGTCGGTGCTGAAGATGGCCGAGGCGCTCGAGGAGGCCGGGCTGCCGGCCGGCGTCGTCAACGTCATCTCCGGGCAGGCGGTCGGAGTCGGCGAGGCGAGCGTCGACTCGCCTGACGTCGACATGGTGAGCTTCACCGGCAGCACGCAGGTCGGGCGCGCGATCGGTGCGGTCGCCGGCGGATCGATGAAGCGCGTGTTGATGGAGCTCGGCGGCAAGGGTGCGGCGATCCTGTTCGACGACGCGGATGTCAAGGCCGCGATCGGCGCGATCGGCACGACCTTCAGCTTCTACTCGGGTCAGATCTGCACGGCGCCAACCCGGGTCTACGTGCATCGCTCGGTGCTCGACCAGGTGGTCGAGGGCCTGGCGGCGTACGCGAAGGCGCTGAAGGTCGGAGATCCGACCGCGCCCGACACGGTGGTCGGTCCGGTGATCTCGGCGGCGCATCGCGACCGGGTCGAGAGCTACATCTCCGCCGGTCGCGAGGAGGGCGCGACGCTGGTCGCGGGCGGCGAGCGCCCTGACCTCGACCCGGGGTTCTATGTCGCGCCGACTCTGTTCGCCGACTGCCACAACGACATGCGAATCGTGCGCGAGGAGATCTTCGGCCCGGTCGTGTCCGTGGTCGGTTTCGACACAGAGGACGAGGCGATCGCGCTGTCGAACGACTCGGATTACGGGCTGATCAACTACGTCTGGTCGGCCGACGCGGCTCGGGGCTATCGCGTTGCGCGGCAGCTGCGGGCCGGCACTGTCGACCTCAATACGGTGACGCAGCAGATGGAAGCGCCGTTCGGCGGCTTCAAGCAAAGCGGAGTCGGGCGCGACCGCGGATCGTTCGGGCTGCATGCTTACAGCGAGCTGCAAGCGATCGTCTGGCCGAGTACGACTTGAGGCGGAACAGCTGATGCGTGGAGTCGTGTACGACGGATCGGCCTATCAGGTCGTCGACGACCTGTCAGTTCGGGATCCCGGGCCGGGTGAGATCGCGGTGCGGATCGGCGCAGCCGGGCTGTGTCACAGCGACCTGTCGGTGATCAACGGGACGATTCCGTTCCCGACGCCGGTCGTGCTCGGCCACGAGGGCGCAGGCGTGGTCGAGGCGGTCGGCGGATCGGTCACCACGGTGAAGGAGGGCGACCACGTGGTGCTCTCGACGTTGGGCAACTGTGGCGCCTGCCAGTACTGCGACGCCGGACGGCCGACAATGTGCCGGTCGACCTTCGGCGGCCGACCGCAGCCGTTCACCTGGCGCGGCGAGCCGGCGTACGCGTTCGCCAACGCCTCGGTGTTCTCCGAGCGGACCGTCGTGAAGGCCAACCAGGCGGTGCCGATCCCGGCAGAGGTGCCGCTGGAGTCAGCGGCGCTTGTCGGGTGCGGCGTGGTGACCGGAATCGGCGCCGTGCTGCATCGGGCGCGAGTGCCTGAGGGTGCCAGCGTGCTCGTGATCGGGGTCGGCGGGATCGGCCTCAACGTGATCCAGGGTGCGGCGCTCGCCGGGGCGGGCCGGATCATCGCGGTCGACACCAACCCGCGCAAGCGCGAGGCAGCGTTGGCTTTCGGCGCGACTGACTTTCTCGAGAGCATCGACGCGGTCCGCGACCTCGTGTCGACCGGGGTGGACTACGCGTTCGAGTGCGTCGGCCACGTCGGGCTGATTCGGGCGGCGATCGACCTGCTCGACTGGGGTGGCACCGCGGTGATGCTCGGCGTGCCGGGCTTTACCGACGAGGCGTCGTTCAACGTCGCATCGATGTATCTCGACAAGTCGGTCCTGGGCTGCCGGTATGGCTCGTCGCAGCCGCAGCGCGACGTACGCCGCTATGTCGAGCTATATCAGCGTGGACGGCTCAAGCTCGACGAGCTGGTCTCGCGCCGTTATCTGCTCGCGGACATCGCCGATGCCGTTCACGACATGGAAGCCGGGGAGATCGTCGCGCGCGGCGTTCTCACCTTCTGACGAGGCCGGTCCGATGCCCCTCGATCTCGCCGAGCTGCTCGATCCGGCGCATACCGCGGTCGTGACGAGCGAGTGCCAGAACGGCGTCATCGGCTCGAAGTCGGTGCTGCCGGAGCTCGCCGAGGTGGCCGCCTTGACCGTCGTGCCGAACGGGGCGCAGCTGTGTGCGGTGGCACGCTCGGCCGGCGTACCGGTGGTGCACTGTGTGGCCGGCCGCCGGCCGGACGACCGCGGCTCGAACCACAACGCCCGGTTGTTCGGCGCGCTCTTGCGGTTGCCCCGGATGGATCTCGGCACCCACGCCACCGAGGTGATCGGTGAGTTCTCGGTCGCGCCCGAGGATCTCGTGCTGTCGCGGATGCATGGGCTCAACCCGATGGCAGGCACCGATCTGGACCCGGTGCTGCGCAACCTCGGGGTGACGACGCTGGTCGTGGCCGGGGTGTCGGTCAACGTCGCGGTCACCAACCTGGTGATGGATGCGGTCAACCTCGGCTACCAGGTCGTGCTGGCCCGTGACGCGGTGGCCGGCATCCCGCCGTCGTACGCGGAGTCAGTGATCGACAACACGCTGGCACTGCTCGCGACCGTGCTCACGACCGCGGAGATTGTCGCGCACTGGTGACGGCTTATGAACCGCCCTTGAGGACGCCGATCGGCAACCCGTCCGGATCCCGGAACATCCCGATCTCGAGAGTGTCCATGACCTTTTCCGGACCCATCAGGCGCTTGCCGCCGAGCTGCTCGGCCTGCGCGAGCGCGGCCTCGACATCTGGCACCTCGACGTAGAACGTCACGTAGCCGGGCATGCCGTCCGGGCTCTGGCCGATGCCGCCGCCGATCCCGATGCCGTCGGCGTTGCTGTTCGCGGTGCGGTCGACGATCCCGTAGTTCATCGGGTTGTCGCCGTTGATGTCCCACCCGAACATCTGCGAGTAGAACGACCACTGTTTCGCCGGGTCGCCGCTGCCCATGATCTCGAAGTGAACGACTGCTCCACCCATGTCCGTCTCCTTCCGCCTGTCACCGTATCCAGCGACCTGGCGGCTAGCCACCGATCCATTCGAGGATCATCGGGTTGACCACTTCGGGCCGCTCGAGGTGCAGGAAGTGGCCGGCGCCCTCGACCACCTCGACCCGGGATCCCGCGGCGAGATGGTCGAGGGTCCCTTCGACGCTGTCGACGCTGAAGGCACCATCGCTCGCGCCATGCAGATACAGCGTCGGCTGTGACGGGACGTCGCTCGGCGCGCCGGTCGTGAACATCGCACGGTAGTAGCCGATCGCCGCGGCCAGGTTGGCCGGGTCACGCAACGACTCCTTCATCTGCCGGATCTCGCCGGTCGCGTCGTACGTCGGCGACCAGTCCTGCCAGAGCCGCTCGAGGAAGCGGAGGTCGTCGGCGCCGGCGACCAGCTCGGCCAGCGGGGTCTGGAACAGCAGGACGTAGAAGCTGCGCTTGAGTTGCTCGTAGCGGAAGAACGCGTTTGCCGCGACCGCGGTGGGCGGCACTGCGAGGGTGACGATGCGGCGCCACCGGGGTCCGGTGTGCTCGCGCGGGCGAGGTACGCCGTCGCCGCGCCCCAGTCATGACCGATGAGAACGGCGTCGGAGTCGCCGCCGAGCGCGTCGTGGAACTGATTGGCGTCCGCGCTCAGGGCGGCAATCGAGTAGTCGCCGTCGGCAGCGACCTCGGTCGGTGCGTAGCCGCGAGTCCAGGGTGCGACGGCCCGATAGCCGGCCGCCGCCAACTCGGGGCAGGAGCCGGTCCCAAGTGTGGGCTGAGTCGGGAAAGCCGTGCAGAACAGCAGCCCGAGCGGGCCGTTGCTCCCACAGGTCTGCGCGGCGAAGCGCAGGCCGTTGGCGGTGAGAGTGGTCTGGCTGATCTCCATGGCCGGCTCCCTCTGATGAGTCGTTCTGATGGGTCGTCATGTCACGCCCGCGTGCACAGTACGGTAGCCACGTGGACCTGCGCTTCACGGCCGAGGACGAGGACTTCCGGGCCGAGGTGCAGAGGTGGTTCGCGACGTACCTCACCGGCGAGTTCACCGCCATCGCCCATCTCGGCGGAGCGAGCCGCGAGCACGAAGGCTTCGAGGTGTGCCGCGCCTGGGAGCGGTTGCTCGGGGAGCACGACTGGATCGGGATCGGCTGGCCGGCGCCGCATGGCCGCGGGCTGTCGATGATGCAGCAGGTGATCTTCCGCGAGGAGTACGCCCGGGCCGGCGGTGCGTACCGGATCAACCACCTCGGTGAGCAGTTGCTGGCGCCGACCCTGATTGCCTGCGGCACGGCCGCGCAGCGGGAACGGTTCCTGCCGCCGATCCGGCACGGCGAGGAGCTGTGGTGCCAGGGCTACTCCGAGCCGAACGCGGGCTCGGACCTCGCCAATGTCGCAACCACCGCGGTCCGGGACGGCGACGAGTGGGTCATCACCGGGCAGAAGGTCTGGACCTCGTTCGCGCAGCACGCGGACTGGTGCTTCGCGGTCGTGCGCACCGATCCGGACGCGCCGCGGCACGCCGGTTTCTCCTACCTCCTCGTGCCGATGAAGCAGCCCGCGGTCGAGGTCCGGCCGATCGTCCAGATGTCCGGCACGTCGGAGTTCAACGAGGTCTTCTTCGACGGTGCGCGCACCGCGGCCGACAACATCGTCGGGGCGCCCGGAGACGGGTGGCGGGTCGCGATGACGACGTTGGGCTTCGAGCGCGGCGTTGCCACCCTTGGCCGCCAGATCGGTTTCGCCGCGGAGCTGGATCGGGTGATCGGCGTGGCCCGTCGTACTGGCGCGCTCGACGACCCGATCCTTGCCGATCGGCTAACCAAGGCCTGGATCGAGCTGGAGGTGATGCGCCACACCGCGTTGCGGATGCTCGCCGTTGACCCGCCCGGCGCGGAGGCGTCGATCTCCGAGCTGCTCTGGGCGCCATGGCACCAACGGCTTGGCGAGCTCGCCGCGGTTGCGGTGCAGGGAGTGGACGCTATCGATGTCGGATTGACCGCGACCCAGTACGACGAGTTGCAGCGGCTG
>CAVYQE010000001.1:0-1595662 GCA_963770565.1 uncultured Actinomycetota bacterium | reverse complement strand
CCTCGCCTGACCGTTGACGCAAATGCATCTGTTCGGCCCGTTTGACTTCGGTATGTCCGGTCTTCAGCCGACAACTCAACGGTGGGACAGATCGTTCGCCGTACGGCGCTTGCACTCCTCGCCGCCGCGGCACTTGCCGGCGCAGGCGTCGAAGCGGCGACCGCGGCACCGATCGGGACCATTCCGGCCGCGACGAGCGAGGCTTTCGGGAGGACCTCGCCGTCGCATCACGGAGGTGTCTGCATCCTGCCCGCGCAGTTCCTCGACCCGGGCCACGGCTGGGGAACTGACGGCTCGGCAACGGCGATGACGTATGGCCGGCCAGCCGGCAATCTCGTCGTCGATATCCCGTCGACGGTCTTCATCCGGGTGGTCGGTCGCTGGCTGTTCATCACCACCAATACCGGCGCACCGCCCGCACCGCAGGACGAGTTCGCGGTGATCCGCGCCGGGCACGCCTACCCGGCCGACCCGCGGCTTCGACGGATCGTCGAATTCGCCTGCCGGGCGACCCGGCATCGCTAGGCGGTCACACTGAGCTTCGTGATCGACCTGCTCATCCGGCCGGCCGAGCCGAGCGATGTGCCTGCGATCGCGGCTCTCGTCCGGGCGGCGTACGCGGTATCGTCCATCGGATCGGCCGCGAACCGGCACCGATGACGGCCGACTACGGGACGATCGTCGCGCGCGGTCATGGCTGGGTGGCGCTGCGCGGGCCCGAGCTCGTCGGCGTCCTGGTCCTGGAACCCGAAGCGGACCACCTCCTGCTCGAGAACATTGCTGTCTCGCCGGCGGCCCAGGGACAAGGCGTGGGCACACTCCTGCTCGGGTTCGCCGACGACGAGGCCCGCCGCCGGCAGCCTGCCGGAGGTGCGCCTCTACACGAACGCGGCGATGACCGAGAACCTCGCCTACTACCCCAGGCACGGCTACCGCGAGACCCACCGGGCGAGCGCCGATGGCTTCGACCGGGTCTACTTCGCCAAGCCGGTCACCGCGGGCGGATAGCGCCGCACGTCGCCCCGGACACACGAAAACCCCGGACCTGGACGTCCGGGGCTCCGCGCGCCGACCCGCCAGGTCTACCTCTCGGCACAGATTCGCTCAAGGCGACAAAGGTTGGGACCGGGGGCCATGGATCGAGCCGGCGAACGTCTCTCGACGTTCTGCCAATGAACGTAGCGCACGAGCGGAACATTCCATCCGCCATCTGCACCATGGCACGATGTGCCAATGGCCCGCTGGACGGCTCTTGACATCCCTGATCAGTCCGGACGCGTTGCGGTCGTCACGGGCGCGAACAGCGGCCTCGGCTACGTCACCTCCCGCGAGCTGGCCCGGCACGGCGCTCGCGTCGTACTCGCCTGTCGCGACGAGGTCCGTGGCCGCGAGGCGATCGCCCGGCTGATCGCCGAGGTGCCGGCCGCGGACGTCGAGCTGCGAGCCCTCGACCTGGCCAGCCTGGACAGCATCCGTACCTTCGCCGACGCCGTGCATGCGGCCTACCCGGCGCTGGACCTGCTGATCAACAACGCCGGGGTCATGGCGATCCCCCGCCGCGAGACCGCCGACGGCTTCGAGATGCAGTTCGGCACGAACCACCTCGGCCACTTCGCCCTGACCGGGCTCTTGCTCACTCAGCTGATCAACCAGCCCGACGCCCGGGTCGTCACGGTCAGCAGCACCGCGCACCGGCCGGGCGGGATCAACTTCGACGACCTCATGCACGAGCACAGCTACCACCGCTGGAAGGTCTACTCGGACTCCAAGCTCGCCAACCTGCTCTTCGCCTTCGAGCTGCAGCGGCGGCTCGCGGCGATCGACGCCGGGCTGATCAGCGTCGCGGCCCATCCCGGTACGGCGGCCACCAACCTGGTCAAGCCCGGTGCCGGCAACCCGCTCAAGGCGGCGGTCATGACCATCGGCATCCGGATCATCGGCCAGTCCGACGCGAAGGGGGCGCTGCCGCAGCTCTATGCCGCGACCGCGCCGGACGTCCGGGGTGGCGACTACTTCGGGCCGAACGGGATCGGGGAGAACCGCGGCTATCCGAAGCGGGTCGACTCGACCTCAGCGTCGAAAGATGCCGCGACCGCGGCGCGGCTGTGGAGCGCTAGCGAAGATCTCACGGGTGTCCGTTACGACGGGCTGCGGGTTTGAGCTCGGCTGCCGGTTCGCGGGTTTCGGGGCCCGCCAGTCGACCTTCTCGACCGGCGCGGCGACGGTCGCGTCGTCGGGGTCACGGACGCCATGGCGGCGGTCGCGGTGGCGTAGCGCTTCGTAGCGCGAGGTGACATTGCCGGCCACCATGCCGAAGCTCTTCAGCAGGTGGAGCCGCCGAAGTTCGGAGTCCTCCTCGGGACCCAAGACATCGCCCACATCGTTGTCCTCGGCAAGTCCGGCCAAAACCTTATCCGGATCGCGCCGGAATCACGCTCAGCCGGCTCCAAGCAGCCGGCTGAGCGCAGCACGCGCGGTCGCGGAGTCCCGCGCGATGACGGCGAGCCGGTCGGCGAGCATCCGGGTCCACTCCTCAACGCTGACCTCCCGGCTGGAAATGATCACCCCACGCACCTCCCGAGCCGCGCGGGCGACCGGTGTCCCGGACTTGCCGCGGCTGAGCTCGAGGGTCACTTCGCCCAGGTTCACCCTGAGGGTCCGGACCTCACCTGCCCGGCCGGCCAGCCGGTCCCTCATCGACTGGTCGCGCACGACCTCGACCATCTCGGCCGGCAGCGCATCCGCCAGCGACGTGGTCAGCACCCGCGCGTAGACCTCGAGGTCGGCACTGTCGGCGCGCAACGCAGCGGCGAGGGCGTCGACGTCCTCAGGCGCCGGGTTCGGGGTCGGCTCGCTCACCGGTCGCTCAGCCGTCAGTGAGGGGCAGGACGAGTTGCGGGCGGTCGATCACGTGGTCCTCGCGCAGCGGCCGCACTGCGGTGCCGATCGCGAAGAACTCGGTGGTGTGCCCGCCCCAGCGGTGCGGCAGCGACAGCAGCTGTACGCCGACGATGCCCTCCGCGGTCAGTGCCTCTGCCTCGGCCTGCATCCGCGACATCGCCAGCTCTCGCGCGTCGTACAGGGCTTCGGTGAACTTCGGGATCTCGACGTTCTGGCCGATGTTGCCGAGCGACTTCATCATCCCCTGGTGCGCGATGTGGTAGACGCACGAGCCCATGACCATCCCCAGCGGCGCATAGCCGGCCTCGAGCAGGGTCCAGAAATCCTGGCCGGACAGGTCGGAGGTGAACGGCTTGCCGGTGTTGTTGCGCCAGCCGTCGCCGGTCGGGGGTGGGGCGTCGGCCTTCACCGCGGTGCCGACCGCGATGAACTCGGCGAGGTCCTCGCCGAACTCCTTGAACTCGATCTCCAGCCGGACCCCGACGATGCCGTCCGCGCCGAGCACATCCGCTTCGGCTTCCATCCGGGACATCGCCAGCTCGCGGGCCTGATACATCGCCTGCGTGAGCGTCCCGAGCTCCTGGTTCTGGCTCCACCGGCCGCGCTGGAAGCCGACGTGGTAGATCGACGAGCCGAGCACCAGACCCAGCGGCCGGAACCCCGCCTCGCGAACCAGGAGGAACTCGTTGACCGACAGGTCCGAGGTGAACATCGACGTCGCCTGGCCGGGCCGCATCTCCGCCAGCCGGCGCATCGCATCCTCGGGCAGCCCGAGCTGGCTGGGGTCTTCGGTCACAGGGTGCTCCTTCGTAGCGGAAGTACGACGTGGCTCTCGGTCGGTGCCCGGCTTCCCTTGTGGAACCTCACCAGCGAGTTGCCGACGACCATCGCCTCGGCAATGTGGTCGCGGTGACCCTCGCCCGGCTCGATCTCGCGGACGTGCAGCGACATGTCGCTGATCGTCGCCGCGTCGCTGCCCAGCCGGGCTGCGCGCTCCTCGAACCTGGCTCTGGAGTCGGCGCGCGCATAGCTGACCAGCTCGGTGTAGCCGGGGATCTCGATGTTCTGCGTCGACCACGGCACCGCGGCCATCCGGGTCATGTAGTCGTCGTGCCGGATCGCGACCGAGAAACCCCAGACCAGCTCGGTCGGCGCCCAGCCGGCATGCATCAGCTTGGCAACGTCCCCACCGCTCAGGTCGGTCGAGAACAGATGCGCGGGCCGGGCGGTCGACCGGGCTCGCACCGCGGTGCCTCGAACCATGAACTCCTGCGCGCCGCCCATCTCCAGCAGCCGCTCGCGCGACCACTTGACCCCGACGACACCGTCCGCGCCGAGGGCGTGCGCCTCGAGCATCATCCGGTACATCGCGGTGTCGAACCCGCGGTAGAGGGCATCGACGTACGGCGCGAAACCCGCGTAACCGCCGGCGCCCGACGTCACCGTGGGGCCGCCCATCGCGAAGCCGCCGAGCCCGCCGCCGTAGTAGACCCCACAGCCGCCCCAGCCGGCCCAGCCGATCTGCTCGACGATGCAGCCCATGACCTCGCCGACCGGATCGAAGCCGACGCTGTGCACGCCGGCCTGACCACGGATCGACAGCAGCGAGGACCGGACGCCGTCAGTGCTCGCACGATCGACCCGTGCCTGCGCCGCCGGCGGCAGTCCACGCCCGTCCCACTCGGTCATTGCCCCGACCGTATCCCCCGCCCTCGACTGCACGGACCGTGCGGTGGCCGGGAGACTCTGGTTGAGTGGTGCCATGACGAGCGGCCGGCGCGGTGCCCGCCTTGTTCCGCTGCTCGTCGTCGCGCTGGTCGCGATCGGCGCCGCGCCGGCAGTCGGGGCGACTGCGCCGGTTCGGGGCCGGTCCAGCCCGACCACAAGCGCCGTCCATCCGGCCCGGTGCGGGCCCGGTGCGCGGACCCTCTCGCGCCCGGGGTCGCGGATGTACCCGGACACCGGCAACGGCGGATACACCAGCCTGCACACGAGGGTCGACCTGGTCTACAACGCCACGAGGAACCGCTTCCTGCGCGGCAACCACGTCGTCATCGTCGACCGCGCAACGCAGTGCCTCACGTCGTTCAGCCTCGACTTCGAACGGCACTCCCGAAACCACACGCAGGGTCCCGACCTCACCGTGAGCGCTGTGACGGTCAACGGCAAGGCGGCGCAGTTCCGGTTCGCCCGCCCGGTCTTCCCGGGCGATCCGCGCGGGCCGAGCGATCCCCGTCGCACCGCACACGAGGCGTCGCAGACCGACCCGGTCGGCGGGCCGCACCACAACCCGCTGCCGCCCGCCTGCTCACCGGAGCTTGCCAGCACGAAGACCGACGCGAAGGCACTGAACGGATCGTTGTGCCCGGCGAACAAGCTCGTGATCACACCCAGCGCGGACATCCCGGCCGGGAGCATGTTCACCGTCGCTGTCGACTACACCGGCCGGCCCGGCGTCCACAACGACGGCGACGGCACCACCGAGGGATGGTTCCGCGCACCGGACGGCGGTTTCGTCACCACCGAGCCGGTCGGCACCGAGGACTGGATGCCGCTCAACGACTACCCCACCGCGAAGCCGACGTACGACTTCCACGAGACCGTGAACGCCGGCAAGACCGCAGTCGCAAACGGGATCCTAGTTTCCAAGACGGGGCACCCGGCCGGCAACGGCTTCCCGCACGGGTCGACCACGTGGCACTGGCGCTCGGCCGCGCCGATCGCGAGCTATCTGGTCGAGAGCAGCGTCGGCAACTTCGACCTCTCCGAGCGCACCGCCGACAACGGCGTGCACTACTACGAGGTGCAGGACGCCGCGATCTCCGCGAAACAGCGAGCCAAGAACGCCGCCGTGATCGGCCAGCAGCAGGACATCACGCAGTACGAAAGCCTGTTCAACGGGGCCTACCCGTTCACCTCCGATGGAGTGGTCGTCGGCACCCCCGACGCCAGCTTCGAGGAGGAGATGCAGACGATGATCACCTTCGCGGGCGGGCAGACCAATCTCGATGTGCTCTACCACGAGAACATGCATCAGTGGTGGGGCGACAACGTCTCCGAAGGCAGCTATTCCATGACCTTCTTCAAGGAAGGCATGGCCACGCTCGGCGAGTTCCTGTACGCGGCCCGCACCGCCGAGACCGGCCACGGCGGGCCGACCTCACCGGCTGGGCAGAAGGCGTTCGAGGCCTCGCTTCGCGATGACTTCGCCTCGGTCTACAAGGCCGGCGGGGCGTTCTGGGCTTCCGCACCGTCGAACCCGACCCCGCACTCGCTGTTTGCCACGGCGGGGACGTACGTGCGACCGGCTGCGGCGTACATCGCGCTACGCCAGATCCTGGGGCACATCCGATTCGTTCAGGCGCTGCGACAGATCCAGCGCACCTATGGCGGCACCAGCATCACCGAGCCGCAACTGGAGTCGGCGTTCCGCAGTTGGCTACCGGCGCACAGCACCAGTGGCTGCGGCCCGAGACTCGCCAGCTTCTTCCACCAGTGGTTCGACACCGCCTACCCGAAGGGTGGTGGCACCGCGCACCCGCACATCACCGGCCCCAACCTGGCCGGCCAGAACTTCTACGGCCACGCCGGCTGTCACCGCTAGACCCCACGCATGGCCCATTGGTGGGGCTATAGCCCCACGCATGGGCCATCGGTGGGGCTGGACCCTAGCTGTTGGAGCGGCGCTTGGCGGCGCGGAACCGGGTGGCCGCCGCCAGCTCGACCTTGCGCATCCGGACGATGCTCGGCGTCACCTCGACGCACTCGTCCTCGCGGCAGAACTCCAGCGCCTGCTCGAGGCGACAGCACCCGGTGCGGGATCAGCGGCACGAGCACGTCGCCGGCCGACTGACGCATGTTGGTGAGCTTCTTCTCCTTGGTCGGGTTGACGTCCATGTCGTCCGACCGCGAGTTCTCCCCGACGATCATGCCCTCGTAGACCTCAGTGCCCGGGCCGACGAACATCGTGCCGCGCTCCTGCAGGTTCGCCAAGCGCGAAGCCGGTCGTCGGGCCGCGACCGGTCGGCGACCAGCGAACCGGTCGGGCGGGTCCGCAGCTCGCCGGCCCAGGGCTCGTAGCCCTCGTGGATGTGGTGCAGCAGGCCGGTGCCCCGGGTCTCGGTGAGGAACTCGGTGCGGAACCCGATCAGGCCGCGGGCCGGGACGACGTACTCCATCCGGATCCAGCCGGTGCCGTGGTCGACCATCTGCTCGAGCCGGCCCTTGCGCATCGCGAGCAGCTGGATGAGCACGCCCTGGTAGTCCTCGGGGCGTCGATCGTCATCCGCTCCATCGGCTCGTGCAGCTTGCCGTCGATCATCCGGGTGACGACCTGCGGCTTGCCGACGGTGAGCTCGAAGCCCTCGCGGCGCATGATCTCGACCAGGATCGCGAGCTGCAGCTCGCCGCGGCCCTGCACCTCCCAGGTGTCGGGACGCTCGGTCGGCAGCACCCGGATCGAGACGTTGCCGACCAGCTCCGTGTCCAGCCGGTTCTTCACCAGCCGGGCGGTGAGCTTCTTGCCGCTCTGACCGGCCAGCGGAGCGGTGTTGATGCCGATGGTCATGGAGATGACTGGGCTCGTCGATCGTGATGACCGGCAGCGGGCGCGGGTCGTCGGGGTCGGCGAGCGTCTCGCCGATCGTGATCTCGGGGATGCCGGCGATGGCGACGATGTCGCCCGGCCCGGCCTGCTCGATCGGCACCCGGTCGAGCGCCTGGGTGCCGAGCAGCTCGGTCATCTTGACCCGCTCGACGCTGCCGTCCTGGCGGCACCACGCGACCGTCTGGCCCTTGCTTCATCGTAACCGTTGTGGATCGCGGCACAGCGCGAGCCGGCCGAGGTACGGCGACGCGTCGAGGTTGGTGACATGCGCCTGCAGCGGCGCGTCCTCGTCGTACGTCGGAGCCGGGATGGTGTCGCGGATCACGTCGAAGAGCGGCTCGAGGTTGGGACTGTCCGGGCTGGCACCGTCGGCCGGGCGGGTCAGCGACGCGCGGCCGGCCTTCGCCTGGCAGTAGACGATCGGGAACTCGATCTGGTGCTCGTCGGCGTCGAGGTCGAGGAAAAGCTCGTAGGTCTCGTCGACGACCTCGGCGATCCGGGCGTCGGCGCGGTCGACCTTGTTGATGACCAGGATGACCGGCAGGTTGAGCGCCAGCGCCTTGCGGAGCACGAACCGGGTCTGCGGAAGCGGACCCTCGCTCGCGTCGACGAGCAGCAGCGACCCCGTCGACCATCGACAGCCCGCGCTCGACCTCGCCGCCGAAGTCGGCGTGGCCCGGCGTGTCGACGATGTTGATCGTGAGCGTCGCCGTGATGCACCGCGGTGTTCTTCGCGAGGATCGTGATGCCCTTCTCGCGCTCGAGGTCCATCGAGTCCATGACCCGCTCGTTCACCGAGCCCTCGTCCGCCTGGTGCTCGGAGAACGCACCGGACTGCCAGAGCATCGCGTCGACGAGCGTGGTCTTGCCGTGGTCGACGTGCGCGATGATCGCAACGTTCCGAAGGTCCGAGCGGGTGGCCACGACATCCCAGGCTACGTGGCGGCCCACTCGGCGATGTCGGTCATCATGTGGGCCGCGTCGTCCGCCGGCATCAGCGAGTGCGTGACCGAGGCGCGGGCGAGCCTGGCCAGGTCCTCGCGGCCATATCCGTGGTGGTCGCGCGCGACGGCGTACTGGTCGAGCAGCGAGGCACCGAACAGCAGCGGGTCGTCGGCGGCCAGGACGACCGGTACCCCGGCGGACTCGAGCGCTGCGAGCGGCACCGCCTCGGGTCCGGCGACGACGCCCAGCGCAACGTTGGACGCCGGGCACACCTCGCAGGCGATCCCCCGGTCGGCGAGCAGCCTCAGCACCGACGGGTCCTCGACCGCGCGGACGCCGTGGCCGAGCCGGGCCGGCGACAGCGCGGCCACCGTCCGGGCCACCGAGTCCGCCCCGAGCAGCTCGCCGGCGTGCGGCATCGCGGCCAGGCCGCCCTCCCGAGCGATCCGGAACGCCTTCGCGAACTCCTCCGGCAGGCCGCGCCGCTCGTCGTTCGACAGCCCGAAGCCCACCACGCCGTACGCCGCGTAGCGGACCGCCAGCCGGGCCAGCAGCTCGGCCTCCCAGGGCGGCCGGGTCCGGTTCGCCGCGATGATCAGCCGCATACCGACCCCGGTCGCGGCCTCGGCCTTCGCCGCCGCCGCGCAGAAGACCTCGACCGCCGTCACGACGTCACCGAGGCGGGTGGCATAGCCGGTCGGAGTGACCTGCAGCTCGAGCCACCGCGACCCGGCCGAGCGCTCGTCCTCGGCCACCTCGTGCAGCAACCGGTCGATGTCCGCCGGGGTACGAAGCACGCTGCGGGCCACGTCGTACAAGCGCTGGAACCGCGGCCAACCGAGCAGCCGCCAGTCGTCGACCTCGGACTCGACCAGGCGCTCGGGCAGCGAGACCTGGGCCTGCTTGGCCAGGTCGATCAGGGTGCCGTGGCGCATCCCGCCGGTGAAGTGCAGGTGCAGGTGCGCCTTCGGGAGCGCGGCGAGGTCGGCGTCGGCCACGTCCGCCTCGCCCGCCATCGCCCTAACGATAGGAGGCCGCACGAACCGTCGTCGCGCACTTCTAGGGTGAAGGGATGCGAATCGCCACCTGGAACGTCAACTCCGTCGGCGCCCGGCTGCCGCGACTGAACGAGTGGCTGGAGCTCGCCGAGCCGGACGTGCTCTGCCTGCAGGAGACCAAGTGCGCGGCCGACGCCTTCCCGGGCGAGCGGGCCGAGGACCTCGGCTACGAGGTGGCCGCCAATGGCGAGGGCCGCTGGAACGGCGTCGCGATCCTGTCCCGGGTCGGGCTCGGCAACGTCGAGCTCGGCTTCACCGGGCAGCCCGCCTACGACCCGCCGGCGGACGAGGACGACCCGGCGCTGATCGGGGCGCCGCCCAAGGTCGAGGCCCGCGCGATCGGTGCCAACTGCGGCCCGCTGCGGATCTGGTCCCTGTACGTTCCGAACGGGCGGACCCTCGACAGCCCGCACTACACCTACAAACTCGAGTGGCTGGCCGCATTGAAGGACGCACTCGCGACCGAGATAGGCACCAACCCGTTCGTGGCGACCGGCGACTTCAACATCATCCCGACCGATGCCGACGTCTGGGATCCGTCGCAGTTCGTCACCTCCACTCACGTGACCGAGCCCGAGCGAGCGGCCCTCGCCGAGCTGCGTGGTCTCGGCCTGAGCGATGTGATGCCGAGGGCGATGAAGTACGACACGCCGTACACGTATTGGGACTACCGCGCGGGCATGTTCCACAAGAACCAAGGGATGCGGATCGACCTGTTCTATGCCAACCCGGCGGTCTCAGGCGCGGTCAAGGACGCGTACGTCGATCGCGACGCGCGCAAGGGCACCGGACCCAGCGACCACGCCCCCGTCGTCGTGGACGTCGACCTTTAACCCCACGCATGGCCCATCGGTGTGGCTATAGCCCCACGCATGGCCCATCGGTGTGGCTGGGATGCTCGACGGGTGAACCGGTTCGGGGTCATCTGCGTCAGACCGACATGACCGCGATGTCGCGGCGCTCCGGGACGCTCGCAGCCGCACTGGTCGTCATCGCGGCTCTTGCTACTGGATGCGACACCAGCCACTCAGCGTCACGCGCCACGCAAAGCCCGGCAACGCACCTCGATCGGTCTGCGGCTGCTGGCAAGACGACCCGGGTACGGCCAAAGCCGTTGACTGCCACCGAACGACGGACGGCCATCGTTGTCGCTCGGCGAGAGATCGCCAAGCAGGCCGGCGCCAAGATCGCAAGCGCTTCGGCGGTCGTTCGTGCCGGAATCATCACTGAT
Organism: uncultured Actinomycetota bacterium; assembly: GCA_963770565.1. GTDB lineage: Bacteria > Actinomycetota > Actinomycetes > JAFAQI01 > JAFAQI01 > DATAUK01. The sequence continues at coordinate 1,584,921 of CAVYQE010000001.1, read as the reverse complement.
TCCAATTCCGGTACCAAGTGCCTCTCCGGGCGACTCCTGCGCATCAAACTGATCGGCACCTTCCCTCGTATTGTGGTGTTGCCGCCGGCTGGCGCGACCGGAAGCAACTCCGTTCACGCGAGGATCGTGATTGCAGACGTGGCCTCAGGTCGCGCGTGTCTCGTCTCCGTGCAGACCGGCAAGGTCTCGCCTCAACCGGGAGCGACGATGCTCAACCTGGCCATCACCTAGACCCTGGACGACACTGGAGGGTGTGGGCGATCAGAAGGGCGACGAGCCTCGGGATAAGTGGGCTGGTGCGGAAGTTGCCAGCAGTTGCCACCTTTGCCGTGGCCTGCGGTGCGGCGTCCCCAGTTGCGCTCGTTGCAGGTCGCCTGGAAGTGGCCGCCTTAGGTCTCAGATTCGGATTATGTGCCGCGTTAGTCGTAGTTGCGATGCGAGCCGCACCATGGCTCGGAGAACGTGGCGCTCGACGACGGGACGGCGAGGCATTCCTGCCCTTGGTGCGACGATTTCTCCGGACCTAGAACATCGGTCGCCGTGCACCAGGCGCCGATTCCGCACAACGGGTCCGCGCAACCTCGGTCGATCGCGAGACACTTGTGTGCATGCCGAGCAATCTCGTGGACGACTACCTCGCAACTCTTGACCAGCCGAAGCGGGCAGCGCTTGCGGAACTACGGCGCACGATCCTCGACCTTCTTCCGGACGCCGAGGAGACCATCTCTTACGGCATGCCGGCGTACAAGGTGAACGGCAAGACGATTGCCGGGTTCGCCGCCTTCACGAACCATCTCAGCTACCTGCCGCACAGCGGATCGGTACTGCCCGCGCTTGCCGACGTCCTCGGGTCGTACCAGTACACGAAGGGCTCGTTGCACTTTCCGGTCGACCAACCGCTGCCGCGAGACCTCGTCCGTCGCCTCTTGACGACCCGGCTGGTCCAGGCCGGACTAAGCACACATGGCCCATTGGCGGGGCCCTAGCCACACGGCTACAGCCACCCGCATAGGCCATTGGTGTGGCTACCGCCACGGCTATGGCTTTCCAGCGCCCTCGGGCACAAGATTGCCACCTGGTTACATCCGGGTCGTCGTCCCTGTTGTCAAGGAGAGTGAGATGCGTAAATCAGTCCCCGCCGCGTTCCTCGTTGTGTCGGTGAGTGCAGTCGTCGCCAGCATGTTGTTGGGTTCGCAAGCCACCGCCGCCACGAAAGGCACCCATGGGTCCGCGTCGCTCTCAGCCACCAAGAAGGTGACGCCCGGATGGGAATGCGTGCCGAAGAAGGCCGGGCAGCCGGTGCTGTCCGGAGGGACTGCTGCGTCGCCGTCGTGCCACGCGGGTACGACCGCCGTGCTCGCGCCGACCTACGTGTCCAAGGGCGTGGGTGGCAAACCCACGGCTGAGTTCTCGCGGGTCAACGTTCAGATCGTGTCAGGGTCGGGGTCGACCAGCGGAGCCGTCAACGGCAGGGGAAACCTGGTCGTCGGGTACGCCGAGAACGCGAAGGGTTACCCGAGGAGTGGCTCGAACAACCTGATCGTCGGTTCCGACAACGGCTGGTCGAGTTATGGGGCGATCCTCGGCGGCTTCGCCAATCAGGCGACCGCCCACTACGCGACCGCGTTCGGAGCGAACAACAGGGCGGCCGGCAACTGGAGTTTCATCGCTGGGCGGGACAACGAGACCACAGGCGCCTACTCCTCGGTCACTGGCGGCCTGTTCAACCTGGCTGCTGGGGTGTACTCCGACATCGTCGGCGGTTGCGAGAACCTGGTGGGCACCGGCACGTCGCTGTCCGGCACGTGTATCGCCGATGCAGAGGCGATTCTCGGCGGGTTCGAGAACACCGCGACCGGCCTGGAATCGACGGTCGCCGGCGGCGAGGTCAACGACGCCTCCGGTGGTAGCGCGTCGGTCGCAGGTGGTCAGTTCAACGACGCCTCCGGCGGCGGTTCATCGATCGCCGGCGGCGACGACAGCAGCGCATCCGGGTCCTTCGCTTCGATTCTGGGCGGCTTCAACAACTTCGCCACCACGTTCGACGCAACGGTGAGCGGGGGCGAGGAGAACACCGCTTCGGCCAACGGCGCATCGGTCCTGGGAGGCGACGGCAACAACGCCTCCTCGAACTGCCAGGCGATTCCGGCTGCGCCCGGGACCTGTTAGCCCGCCGCGAGGACCTGCCGTCACCCCACGCATGGCCCATTGGTGGGGCCCTAGCCCCACGCATGGCCCATTGGTGGGGCGATAGGCCCACGCATGGGCCATGCGTGCGGCTGGAGCGGCAGGGTCAGGCGGCGATCAGGTGTGCGCTGGCCTTCGCGGTCAGCACGTTGAGCTCGGCCGTCTTCAGGACCGCGGCAAAAGTCGGGTCGGCGGCCTCCGCGGTCCGGACCGCATGAACCATGGTCGGGATCTGGCCGAGGGTCGTGTCGAGCAGCATCGTGCCGCCGGCGGTGAAGAAGTCGACCGCCCGAGTGCCCACCGCGATCTTGCGGAGCGCGACGGTCCCGAGGTCGTCGGAGATCACCACCCCGCGGAAGTGCAAGTCGCCGCGGAGCATGCCGTTGATGATCGTCGTGGAGAAGCACGCGAGGTGGTGCCGGTCGATGGCCGGGTAGGTCGCCGAGGACACCATCACGAACTGTGCACCGGCGGTGACGCCGTCCTGGAACGGCTTGAGGAACGGGTCGTGCCGAGTGGTCGGGTCGGTCACCCCGGCGGTGGTGTCGGTGTTGCCGGTCGCCCGCCCGAGGCCCGGGAAGTGCTTGAGGGTCGCATCAACCCCCCCGGCGTTCATGCCCTGGACGAACGCCACCACGTGGTTGGCGACCACCTTCGGCCCGTGGCCGTACTCGCGGTCGAAGATCCCGATCGGCTGGTTGGTCGACGCGTCCTTCTTCGGCACGATGTCGGCGACCGGGGCGAGGTTCAGGTCGACCCCGGCAGCGGCCAGCTGCTTGCCCCAGGTCGTGCTCGCGGTCCGCAGCGCAGCCGGGGTCATCGTGCCCTGGACCAGCGCAGTCGGCATCGTCGAGAATCCGGGGCCGGTCAGGCGCTGGACCTCGCCGCCCTCCTGGTCGGTGCTGATGAACGGGCTGACCCCGGCCTGCACCAGCTTCGCGGTGAGCGAGCTGGTGACCCGATGCACCGACTTGCGCCCGCGCGACGACCCGCTGATCAGGATCACGTTGCCGACCCGCTTTGCGAGCAACGCGGTGATCTGCGCCGCGCTCGCTCCCGAGCTCGGCAACCCGGCCATGAACAGCTGGCCGACCCGCTGCCTCGGGGTCATCTGGTTGTACGCCGCGAGCGCCTGCTGTTGCGGGCTGGGCTTGGTGGGCTGCAGGAGCCGGGCCTGCGCCGGACCACTGACCACGGCAGCCAGCACGGCGACGACGGCGACGACCGTCGCGCGCCCACGCAAGTGCGTTGCCCGGTCCACCAGAGCCTCCGTCAAGCCTGTTCCAGATGAGCAGTGTCGTTAAACCGTCGGACTATCCATCGGTCGCCGAGGACGACGATTTCAGAAATCGAGGCGTTGTCGGCTCCCACGAAGGCGAAGTTCTGCGCGCCGGTCGCGATAGCCATCATCATCCCGATCACACCTCCATGGACGACCGCGACAACCCGCTGGTTGGGGTGTGCTGTGACAATTCGGTCGATACCCGCACGAATCCGGGTCCGAAACCGTTCGGTCGGCTCCGCTCCGGGGATGACGTCCCAACGCTGCTCGTTGAACATCTGCACCGCGAGCGGGTGCAGCTCGGAGGTGTTCTTGCGAAACGCCGCCCCCTCCCACTCACCGAGGTAGACCTCGCGCAGCTCCGGCTCGATCACCGGGGTGAGGCCCAGCCGCTTCGCGATCGGCTCGGCGGTCTGCGCCGTACGGCGAAGGGTGGTCACATAGATCGCGTCGATCGCCTCGCGGCCAAGCCGGTCGGCGAGCCGGAGTGCCTGCGCCTCACCGACCGGGTCGAGGACCGGATCGGAGTGGCCGCCGAGTAGGTCCACCGGCTGGCCCTCGCGGACCGGCGCGGACTCGCCGTGCCGCACGACCAGCAGCGTGGTCGCACCCGGCGGCGCGGAGAAACGGTATTGCCGGTATTCGACCGGTTCGTCGTTCGGCGGTGAACTCACGAGGTCAACGCTACGTTGGCAGGTAGTAACCGCGCTGCGCCAGGAGGACCTATGAGATCAACGTCACGCCGCCTTGCCCGCACGGGGGTCGCAGCTCTCGGCTGCTTCGGCCTCGCGCTCGGCGCGACCGCCCTGACGCCGGCGTTCGGATCGATCCCCTCGACCCATGCCGCGGCGGCGAAACCGGCCGCTGCCGCCAAACCCGCAGCTCGCCCGGCCGCGGCCACCGCCACGGTGGGCTCGCGCTACCTCGCGCTCGGCGACTCGGTGCCGTTCGGCTACCGCGAGGCCAACAGCATCCCCGCGCCGGACTTCAACCGCCCAAAGACGTTCGTCGGCTTCCCAGAGGACGTCGCGGCCAACCTCGGCCTGAAGGTGACCAACGCCGCCTGCCCGGGCGAGACGACGGCGAGCTTCATCAACGCCTCGGCCCAGAGCAACGGGTGTGAGAACAGCTTCAACAAGGGGGCTTCACACCCCACGCCGATCGGCTACCGCACGCTCTACCCGCTCCACGTCACCTACACCGGGGCGACAGAGTCTCAGCTGACGTTCGCGGAGCACTTCCTGACCAAGCACCCGAACACCAAGCTGGTCTCGCTCATGATCGGTGCGAACGACGGTTTCATCTGCCTCGAACGGACGAGCGACAGTTGCTTCAAGGAGTTCGCCGCGCTACAGGCGACGATCACCAAGAACGTGACGAAGATCCTCAAGGGCCTGCGTCACAAGGCGCACTACAAGGGGCAGCTCGTGATCGTCAGCTACTGGTCGCTGAACTACCACAGCTCGATCGACAATCTTGAGTCCCGGGGCCTGAACAGCGCGCTGAAGAAGGCCGCGAAGGGCTTCGGCGTGAAGATCGCGAGCGGATACAACCAGTTCCGGTTGGCCTCGCAGCAGGGTCACGGCGACCCGTGTGCGGCCGGCCTGCTGACCGCGCTGTCCGGCAAGGACAAGGGCACGTGCGGTGTGCACCCGAGCCTGGCCGGCGCGGCCGTGCTCGCGCAGGCCGTGGAGCGGGTGGTCAGGAAGTAGCGCCCTTCAGCCAGCGCTCACCCCGCGCCGGCTCGGAGTGCCGGATCGTCACCGACATCCGGGCACCGACCGGCCTGGCGGTCTTGGGCACGGTGTGCTCCCAGTCGTTCTGGCACTCACCACCCATGACCACGAGGTCACCGACCCCTGGCGTGAGCGTGTGCACGATCGTGCTGGTCCCCCGTCGGCGCAGCTGGAACCTCCGCCTGGCGCCCAACGAAACGGTCGCCACCATCGGGCGCGACATCACGTGACGATGCCGGTCGCCGTGCCAGGCGACGCTGTCGCGGCCGTCGCGGTAGAGGTTGACCCACACCCGGTCGAAGCCGACCGAGTAGCGGTCGGAGAGCAATCGGCACATCTCGAGCAACAGCGGCGGTGCGCCGGCCGCGTCGGTCGACCAGCCGGCCGTCAGGCGCGGCTCCGGCAGCGTGTGCTCCCACATCGTCACGGTGCGCTGCTGCCATCGCGCGTTCGCCGCGAGCAGCTCGAAGACGGCGTCCGACCCGGCCAGCCAGCCCGGGCAGTAGTCGACCCAGGACCGCTCGTCGAGCACGATCCGGCGCAGCCCGTCGTACGAGACGTCGAGCGTGGGCGCGCCGCCGTCGAACAGCGACGGCTGCCACGAGACGTTCGCGCCCATGGATGCACGCTAGGCACCGGGTACGACGTTTCCCCTCGGCCCGCGGGTGGCGGTCGTCTACGGTGCATCACATGCCGCTCCCGGTGATCCCAGACCCGCTCGTCCAGATAACTCTCCCGACCGGCGCGACGGTCGGGGTGACCGACTCGGGCGGGGACGGGCCGGTCGTCGTGTTCAGCCACGGGCTCCTGATGAACCACACGATGTTCGCCGCCCAGGTCGAGGCGTTGCGCGACGCGTACCGGGTCGTGACCTGGGACCAACGCGGCCATGGCGAGGCGGAGCACGACGGCACCTGGTCGTACTGGGACAGCGCCGACGACCTGCTCGCGCTGCTCGACCACCTCGGCGTCGACCGGGCCGTGCTGGCCGGGATGAGCCAGGGCGGCTTCCTGTCGCTGCGTGCGGCGCTGCGCGCACCGGAGCGGGTCCGGGCGCTGGTCCTGATCGACACCCAGGCGGGCACGGAGGATCCGGCCATCGTTCCGCTGTACGACGGGATGGCCGCGGCGTGGGCAGCTGAAGGTCCGTCGCAGGACACCCTCGACTTCGCCGCCGCCGCGATCCTCGGCCCTGGCGCGGACGAACCAGCGTGGCAGGCGTACTGGAAGACGATCCCGAGACACCGCGCCCCGCAGTTGATGCACGCCCTCGTCGCTCGCGACGACGTGACCGACCGGCTCGGCGAGATCACCTGCCCGACATTGGTGATCCACGGCGACGCCGACGCCTCGATCCCGGTGGCGAAGGCCCAGGCGCTGGTCGACGGTCTCCCTGGGGCAGCGCCGCTCGTGCTGGTGCCGGGCGCAGGCCACGCCGCCAACCTCACCCATCCCGACGTGGTCAACCCGCCGCTGCGCCGCTTCCTCGACGACCTCGGTTAACCGCCGACGCCCGGATCGGGTGCCGCGTTTGACCCGATGCCGCGATGACCAAGCCGAAGGCCCAGGTCCGTACCGCCCAAGTCGCCGACCGGGCCGGCGTCTGGCCACTCGCGCGGGAGTTCGCCACGTCGTTCGTACCGGTGCAGGCCCTCTTCGACTCGACATATGAGCAGCTGCTCGGCCGTGACGACACCCTGTGGTCGTCGCCGAGGTCGAGGAACGCATCGCGGGCTACCTCCTGGCCAGTGACCACCTGACCTTCCTCGCGAACGGACCGGTCTGCTGGGTCGAGGAGGTGATGGTCGCTTCCGACCTTCGGCGGCTCGGAATCGGCAGGGCGCTCATGCAACACGCGGAACGCTGGGCGGCCGAGCGCGGCTCGACGTACGTCTCCCTGGCAAGCCGGCGGGCGCGCGAGTTCTACCTGGCGCAGGAGTACGAGGACTCCGCGGTCTTCTACAAGAAGAATCTCACCGTCCGCAAGGCATGATCCGTGTGGTTGGCTCGTGCGGTGACGGCGGTTCCCGACATCGTCGAGTTCCTCGTGCGGTATCCACCCTTCGACGCCTTCGATCCCGAGGTGGTCGAACGGCTGGCGGATGCGGTCGAGGTGGAGTTCTACCCGGCCGGGGCGACGATCTTCACCAAGGGCACCGAGGCGGTCGAGTTCCTGCGGGTGATCCGGGCCGGGGCGGTGGAGGTCTTCGACGACGGACGCGTCCTTGACCTGATGGGCCCCGGCGAGATGTTCGGCCACGCGTCGATGCTGTCCGGCCTCCCGACCGGCTTCGGCGCCCGGGCCGCCGAGGACACGCTGACCTATCGGATCCCGGCTGAAACCGCCTCGGAGGCGCTGGCTCGGCCCTCCGGACTGCGTTACCTGACCCGCCTGCTCCTGGAGGATCCCCACCACCTGCGGTCAGGTTCGAGCGCGATGGAGTCGAGCGACCCGCTGCGGGAGCCGGTGAGCGCCGCGATCCGCGCCGCGCCGGTGATCGTCGGGCCCGATGAGTCCATCCGCGAGGCAGCGACGCTGCTGACTGCCGCCGGCACGACGGCGCTTGTCGTCGACCTCGGGGACACCCTCGGGATCGTCACCGACCGCGATCTGCGAGCGAAGGTGGTCGGTGCCGGCCTGCCTAGCGACTCGCCGGTGTCCGCCGTGATGACGGCGCCGGCGTTCACGGTGCCGAGTGACCGGGCTGGAGGCGAGGTGCTCCTCGACATGCTCGACCGAGGCATCCGGCACTTGCCGGTTCTTGCTCCGACCGGCCGGGTGATCGGAATCGTCGAGGACCACGACCTCCTGGCGGTCGAGCGGAGGTCCTCGTTCTTCGTGCGACGCGCGGTGGCCCGGGCGAGCACCTTTGACGAGCTGGTTACCACGGCGTCGGAGCTGCGGCCGACCGTCGTCGCCATGACCCGGGCCGGGATGCCGGCGGCGGAGGTCATGTCGGTCTTCTCGGTCGTCGCCGACGCCCTGACCCGGCGAGCGGTGGACCTCGCGGTGGCGGAGGCGGGCGAGCCGCCGACGCACTTCACCTGGCTCACCCTGGGCAGCCAGGCCCGCCGGGAGGCCCTGCCGAGCTCGGACCTCGACACCGCGATCGTCTGGCTCGGCGATGGTGATGGCGACCGCGACGAGGCAGCGATCCGCACGTACCTGGCAGCGGTGGCCACCGCGGCGACGGACGCGCTCCTGCGCTGCGGCTTCCGCCCCGACGAACACCGGGCGAGCGCGTCGGATCCGCTGTTCGTCCGGTCACTGGCCTCGTGGCAACGCTCGGCCCGGTCGTTCCTCGACGACCCTACGCAGGCGAAGGCACTGTTGCTCGTGTCGGTGCTGGTCGACAGTCGCGCGGTTTGGGGCGCCGAAACCGAGCCCCTCATCGCCGAGACGTTCCGGCTCGCCCCGGCGCGCCCAAAACTGCTACGCCTGCTTGCCGAGTTCGCCCTTTCCCACAAGCCACCCACCGGCTTCATGCGCGGCCTCGTCGTCGAGTCCTCGGGCGAGCACCGGCGGCGCCTTGACCTCAAGACCGGCGGAGCGGTGCCGATCACCGACCTGGCCCGCTGGGCCGGGATGTCCGCGGGCGTGACGTGCGCCTCGACCTCGGCCCGGCTGAAGGCGGGCGCCGACGTCGGTGCGCTAACTGTGTCGGACTCGCTGATGCTCCAGGAAGCCTTCGAGCTCGTGTGCCAACTCAGGCTGGACCACCAAGTCGCACAGCTGGTGGCGGGGGTCGAGCCGGACGACTTCCTCGACCCCGCCGACCTGAGTCCGCTGACCCGCAGCTACCTGAAGGACGCCTTCCGCGCCGTGGCCACCGTCCAACGCCACATCGCGACCGATCTCGCCCTCGCTCTCAAGTGACCCGGTCACTGTCCGCACGAGCGCCCGCCTCGGCGATTGTGGCGGAGTACGCACGTGCGCCGGTCACCCGCGGCCGGATCCCGTGGCGGCAGGCCCATTACTGCGTCGTCGATCTCGAGCTCAGCGGGCTCGATCCCGGCCAGGACGAGATCCTCTCCTTCGCCGCCGTTCCGATCGACGCAGGCCGGGTGGTCGCCGGCAACGCCGTCTACGGGTTGTGCCGGACCAGTCGGCCGATCCCGGAAGAGTCGGTGCTGATCCATGGGATCCGCACGGTCGATCTCGCCGACGCGCCGCCGGTCGACGAGGCGATCCAGCCACTGATCGAGGTCATGACCGGCCGGATCCTGGTTGCCCACGTGAGCTGGATCGAGACCTCCTTCCTCGCGCCGGTGCTTCGACGGCAGGGAGTGCGGCTGCGCCGGCCGGTGCTCGACACGTACGAGCTCGGCCAGTTGCTGGCCCGCCAGCGTGGGAGGCCTCTCACCTCGACGTTCCTGGGCGAGCTCGCCGACCGCCTCAACCTTCCGGTCCACCGGCCACACCACGCACTCGGGGATGCGCTGACGACCGCCCAAGTGTTCATCGCGCTCGCTACCCATCTGGATCGCGACCGACCGCAGACGGTGCGATCGCTGGCCGCGGCCAAACGCCGGGCGACGGCGTACTCGATGTATCCCGCTTCCGCTGAGCCTTAGCTCGTCACGATGTCGAAGGGAGGCTCGCCGCCGCCGTATGCTCCCCTGTCATGACTGCCAAGCACTCCGCAGCGAGCGCGCTCCGGAGGATCGCCAACCGGATCGACAAAGCCCCGGCTCCGGCGAGATCCCGACGCGCCCGTCAACCGAAGCCCAGAGCCGTCTCGGCACCCGGGTCGCGTAAGGCCTCGATGTTCTTCGATGACTATCCGCGGTTCTTCGAGACCAGCGAGACCAGCGCGTACCACAACCGGTTGAACCTGCGGTACGAGGCGATCTTCGCCGAGAACCACGACATCTTCCCGGGTGCCCGGGTGCTCGACATCGCCAGTCACGACGGGCGCTGGTCGCTTGCCGCACTTGCCAGCGGGGCCAAATCGGTCGTCGGCATCGAAGCCCGCCAAGACCTTGTCGACCACGCGACGACGAACCTCGGGTTGTACGGCTACGACTCCGATCGGTGCACCTTCATCGCCGGAGATGTGTGCGACGTTCTGAACGACCAGGACTTCGACTTCGACGTCGTCCTGTGCCTCGGCTACCTCTACCACACGCTTCAGTACAACGCGCTGATGCACGGAATCAGGAAGTCGAACCCCAAACACCTGATCATCGACACGGTCGCCCGGCCGATGAGGGTGCCCAGAGCCGCGGTGTGACTGGTCCTCGAACCCGTCAGCCGTGAAGGGAACGCCTACGTCGACAAGTACTCCTACGGCGATTCTGTCGTCGTCGGTCAACCCAGCCTCCGAGCGATCCGGATGCTGCTGGCCGGGTACGGCTTCGAAGTGGAACGTCACTCCGACTGGGGCGGATTGATCCGCGACAACCCGGATCTCGCGGGCGAGGGCATCCTCGACTACACCCGCCGGCAACGACTAACGCTCCGCTGCGTCAACACGAACTAGCAATGTCACATTGCATCGGTCTTTGCAGGGGTGATGTCACATTGCCCCCACGAAGTGCGGGGCAATGCGACATTGCTTAGAACGTGGCGGTGACCTTGGACAGGCCGGCCGGCCGGTCGGGGTCCATCCCCCTCGCTCCGGCCAGCGCGCGGGCGAGTTGCTGCCCGCGCACCGTCGCGACGACCACCTGAAGCGCCTCGGGGATCGAGCTCAGTAACGACACCTCGGCATCGACGTCCGGAGACACCACGACCACGTCGGCGTCCCGGGCGGCCACCACTCGCGCGACCTCGGCGATGTCGGCGCTGGTCGGCCCGCCGCCATCGAGGAGCAGCACGGGCGTCCGGGGCCCGACCGCCGCGACCGGACCATGCAGCAGGTCGGCCGCCGACAGACCCTCGGCGAGCATCCCGGTGGTCTCCTTCACCTTCAATGCCACCTCGAGCGCCGCGGCATACAGCAGGCCGCGCCCGACCACGAAGAGCCGATCGGCGCCCGCCCAGCGTTCGGCCAACCGCTGCACCGGCGCGACGTCGTCGAGCACGGCTGAGACCGCGAGATACAACGACTGCAGATCCGAGCCACCGTACGGCACCAGTCCCATCGCCGCGGCGAGCAGTGCGACCAAGGTCATCTGGGCGGTGACCGTCTTAGTCGCCGGTACGGCCAGCTCCGGCCCTGCGTCACAACACACCAACAGGTCGACGACATTGCCGAGCGCGCAGACCGGCTCATTGCTGATCCCGATCGTCGCGGCTCCGCCGTCGCGCATGGCGGCGGTCACCGAGATCACCTCGGGGGTTGCGCCCGACTGGCTGAGCGCGATCGCCAACCAGCGGCTGTAGTCGACCGACGCTGCGTAGCGGGTGACCAGGCTCGGCGCCGCGAGCGCGGCCGGACGGCGCGAGGCCAGCTCGACCAGGTAGCGGCCCAGCACCGCGGCGTTGTCCGATGACCCGCGCGCGACGAACGTCGTACCGGCGAGCTCGTCCGGCACCCGGGCCAGGACCTCCCGGCGGAGCTCGTCCGAACGGGCGACCAGCCGGGCGATGACGGCCGGCTGCTCGTGCATCTCGGCCAGCATGGATTCGCCGTTCATGGCCTCCCCTTGGTCGCCAGCGCCGCCTCGATCGCAGGCCGTACGCCGGCTCCCGCCGAGATGCCGAGCTCGTCGAGCGCCAGCAACGCGGCGCCGGCCACCGGCGCAGCCGTCAGCGTGATGAGCCGGGCTTCGGGTGCGACCCGAAGGATCCCGTCGGTAAGCGGCTCGTACAGCAACGGGTGCCCGGCAGCGAGCACGCCCCCGCCAAGGACGACATCGAGCGACAAGCGGGTCAGCCGCAGCCGGCGCGCGATCGCACCGACCATCGTGACGAGCTCGGCCGCCAGCCGGTCGATGATCCTCAGCGCGACCTGGTCGCCGGCATCCGCGGCCGCAAAGACCAGCGGTGGCAGCTCGGTCACCCGCTCCTGGTCGATCCCGCCCGAGTGCATCGCAAACACGACATTCGATGGGCGAGCCAGGCCGAAGTACGCCGGCACGCTCCGCGCGAGAGAGGTCCGCGGGCCGCGCCCGTCTTGCGCGCGGATCGCGGCGACGAGAGCGGCCATCCCGATGTCATAGCCGCCACCCCAGTCGCCGGACACCTCACCGAGCGCCGGGAAGCCGGCCCGTCGCCCGCCGGGAGCCACCCCTGCGCAGTTCACACCCGCTCCACAGACAAGCGCGATCGCCGCGTCGCTGTCCGTACCGGCCCGCAGCATCGCGATCGCGTCGTTGTGGATCACGACCCGGTTAGCCCACCGGAACCGGGCCGCGCCGGCCGCCAGCCGGCGCGCGTCGGAGGGGTAGTCGGCACCAGCGAGGCAGAGCATGGCGATCTCGGCGACCGACTCGGTCGCGCCGCCGACCGCCTCGGCGACGAGCGAGTCGATGACGCCCATCGCCACTTGATGGTCACTGTGCGAGTGGTTGCTCCCTGGGCCGCGCGCGGCACCGACGACTCTTCCCCGCCGGTCGAGGAGGACGACGTCGGTCTTGGAGTTTCCGCCGTCCACCGCCAGGACGGCCGCGCGACCCGGCGAGGAGCTGCGAGCCGTCATCGCCCGGTGCCCGCGACGTCCCAGCCCGGCAGGTAGGCGCGATTCGCGTCGAGCAACCGCGGGAGCATCCGGTCCGCGACTCCCCAGCTCGGCACCAGCGGGTTGGCCAGCAGCGCCTCCAGCGCTACACGTCGGTCGTGGGTGACCGCGGCCCGAGCCGCGAGCCGCTCGTAGGACTTCACCTGCGCGACCAGCCCGGCAATCTCGGGCGCGAGCACCGCCTGCGACAGCGGGCTGGCGCCGGCCCGGGTGATCCGTGCCGGTACCTCGACCACGTCGTCGTCGGCCAGCCCGCCGAGCGTCCCGGCGTTGCGGATGTCGACCACTTGTACGTCGCCGGTGCCCGCATGCAGCGAGGCGATCAGCTGCGCCGCGGCCTCGCTGTAGAACGCCCCACCGCGCTCGGAGAGCAACTCCGGCTGGCGCCGCAGCGCCGGGTCGGCGTACATCGCCAGCAGTTCGCGCTCGATCTCCATCACCTGCTCGGCGCGCGACGGCCCGGCCAGCTGCTCGGCGAGCACCTCGTCGGGCTGGTAGTAGTAGCGCAGGTAGTACGACGGCAGGTTGTGCAGCGTGCGCATCAGCGCGAGCGGCAGCTCGAGATGGTCCGCCCAATGCTGCCCGTCGACACCGAGCAGCTCATCGAGCCGGTCGACTCCGTCGACCCGGACCGCCCGCTCCCAGGTCAGGTGGTTGAGCCCGACATGGTCGAGCTCGACCCGCTCGGGGCCGACACCGAGCGAGGCGGCGATCCGCCGTTGCAGGCCGATCGCCACGTTGCACAGCCCGATCGCGCGATGCCCGGCGTCGAGCAGGGCCTGGGTGACGATGCCGACCGGGTTGGTGAAGTTGACGAACCACGCGTCCGGCGCGCCGATCCGCTCCAGCTCCCGGGCCAGCTCGAGGACGACCGGCACGGTACGCAACGCCTTCGCGAATCCGCCTGCCCCGGTGGTCTCCTGGCCGATGCAGCCGAACTCGTGCGGAAGGGTCTCGTCGACGTACCGCGCCTGCTGACCGCCGACCCGAAGCTGGCAGACCACGAAGTGCGCGTCACTGAGCGCAGCCTCACGGTCCGTCGTCTGCACCAGCCGCCCCGGCCAGCCGCGTTCGGCGAGGATCCGGCCGGCCAGGCCGCCGACGATCTCGAGTCGATCCCGGTCGATGTCGAAGAGCACCAGCTCCTCGACCGGCAGCTCCGGCCACCGGTTGGCGAAGCCGTCGACCAGTTCCGGGGTGTAGGTCGACCCGCCCCCGATCACGCAGACCTTGAGCCGGCTCGGCGCCTCGGTCGGAGCCTCGCTCATCGCGGGCCCCGATCGCCGCTTGCGACCGCCTGCTGGGCGACATGGCAGGCGGCTTCCTGGCCGGGACCGACGGTCTCGAGGATCGGGTCGACGGTCGCACATCGCTCGATCGCCACCGGGCACCGCCAGCGGAACCGGCACCCCGGCTCGGGGTCGACCACCCGCGGCGGTTCACCGATGTCGGAGTCGCTGCTCACCCCGAGCGGTGCCCGCGGGTCGGGCACCGCGTCGAGCAAGAGCTGCGTATAGGGGTGGCGTGGATCGGCCAGCACCGACTCGGTCGGCCCGATCTCGACGATGTGGCCGGCGTACATCACCGCGATCCGATCCGAGACATAGCGGGCGCTCGCGATGTCGTGGGTGATGTAGAGGATCGAGACGCCGGCCTCGGCGCGAAGGGTGGCCATCAGGTTGAGCAGGCCGATCCGGATCGAGACGTCGAGCATCGAGACCGGCTCGTCGGCGACGATCAGCTTCGGCCGCATCGCCAGCGCCTGGGCGAAGCCGACCCGCTGCCGCTGCCCTCCACTCAGCTCGTGCGGGTAGCGGTCGAGCACCGTCTCCCCGGGCACCAGACCGACCTGCTCGAGCACCTCCACCGCGGCCTGGCGCCGCCGGCCGCGGTGCAGCTCCGGGCGATGCAGCGCGATCGTGCGCAGCAACCCGTGCGAGATCGGGTAGGACGGGTTGAGCGAGCTGAACGGGTCCTGGAACACCATCGGGACGGCGCGGCGATAGGCCAGTACGTCGGCCCGCCGGCGCAAGGTGCGGATCGACCGGCCCTCGAAGACGATCTCGCCACTGGTCGGGCGATAGACCATCGCCAGCAGCCGCGCGACGGTGCTCTTGCCGCTGCCGCTTTCGCCGACCAGCGCGACGATCTCGCGCCGCCCGATCTGCAGGTCGACGTCGTCGACCGCATGCAGCGTCTTGCGAGACAGCGCGTTGCCGATCCGGAAGTGCCGGGTGAGGGCGCGGGTCTCGAGCAGCGGAGCCGATTCGAGCAGTCGCTCAGACATGGGCGACCTCCGCCGGCTTGTGCCGCAGGCAGCGGACCGCGGTCTCGTCGCGCTGGTAGAGCTCGGGTTGGACCGTCGTGCAGGCCGGCATCGCCTGCCCGCAGCGCGGCTGGAACGCGCACCCCGGCGGCAGCTTGGCCAGGTCGGGTGGGCTGCCCGGGATGCCGAGCAGCTCCCGCCGCGGACCGTGCACCGACGGAAAGGCCTCGAGCAGACCCTGGCTGTAGGGATGAAGTGGCTCGTCGAAGACCCGCCGGGTCGGGCCGGCCTCGGCGACCTGGCCGGCGTACATCACGATCAACCGGTCGGAGAAGTGGCTGACCAGCGACATGTCGTGGGTGACGAAGACGATCGCGAAGCCCAGCTGCCGCTGCAGCTCCTTGACCTGGACCATCAGCGAGCGTTGCGCGACCACGTCGAGCGCCGAGGTCGGTTCGTCCATGATGACCAGGTCGGGCGTGAAGACCATCGCCATCGCGATCATCGACCGCTGCCGCATGCCGCCGCTGAGCTGATGGGGATAGCTGTCGAGATGCACCGGGTCGATCCCGACCAGCTCGAGCACCTCTTCGGAACGCTTGCGGATCGCGGCCCGGTCACTCATCCCGTGCGCACGCATGACGTCGGCGAACTGCGCCTCGATCGTCAGCACCGGGTTGAGCGCGTTCATCGCGCTCTGCATGACGACCGAGAAGTCCCGCCAGCGCAACTCACGCAGCGCCCGGCCCGACAGGGTCACCATGTCGTGGCCCTTGAAGTCCACCGAACCGGCGGTAATCGCCGCCGGCGGCGTCAGCAGCTGCGCAATCGCGAACAGCAGCGTCGACTTGCCGCAGCCGGACTCGCCGACGATCCCGAGGAACTCGCCGGGGCCGACCCGGAAGCTGACGTCGGAAACCGCCCGGATCGCTCCCCCGGCGGTCAGGTAGTCGACGGTGAGACCGTCGACCTCAAGCAGCGCGGCGTCGGACACGAATCCTCCGTTGCGGGCGCAGCGCCGGGTTGCTGATCTCGTCGAATGCGTAGTTGAGCAAGGCAAGCGCAGCACCCAACAACGCAATGCAGATACCCGGCACCAACGCCCACAAGTACTGGCCGGTCTGCAACGCCTCGTTGTTCTGCGCCCAATACAACATCGATCCCCAGCTGACCGTGTTGACGTCGCCGAGCCCGACGAACTGCAGGCCGGCGGCGGCAAGCACGGCGTACAACGCGGCGCCGAGGAAGTTCGCGACGATCAGCGACGTCATCGTGGGCAGCACTTCGCGGACGATGATGTAGAGCGATCGCTCGCCGCGCACCCGCGCCGACTCGAGGAAGTCGCGGTTGCGCAGCGACATCGTCTGTGACCGGAGCTGCCGCGCGCCGTAGGACCAACCGGTCACGACCAGCACCGCGACGATCATCCAGAGCCCGCCGTTGCGCTCATAGGCGGCGAGCACGATCACCAGCGGGAAGGTCGGGATCACCAGGAAGACGTCGGTGATCACCGACAGCACGTCGTCGGCAACCCCTCCGAGGTACGCCGACGACACCCCGATCAGCACCGACAGCACGGTCGAGAGCAGGCCGACCAGCGCGGCGATCAGCATCGACTGGCGAGTGCCCCAGATCACTTGCGAGAAGATGTCCTGCCCGTACGCGGTCGTGCCGAGCAGGTGGTGCCTCGACACGCCGAGGAAGCGATTGAAGACCTCGGCGTTCGGGTCGTCCGGCGCGATCAGCGAGGGAACGATCGCGACCACCGTGAAGATCAGGGTGAGGACCGCGCCGACCGTCGCCTTCCGGTTCGACAGCACCGCGCTCAGCATGGTCGACCGGTAGCCGCGCCGCCCGATCATGACCGGCAGGTCATCGGCGGGCGGGCGGTTGACCGCGAGGTGCAGCGTCATGCCTTGGCCCGGGTTCGCGGGTCGAGCCAGGCGGTCATCAAGTCGGCGACCAGCACCGAGAGCAGTACGGCGACGGTGATGAGGAGGAACAACGCCTGCATCAAGGCGTAGTCCTCGTTCTGCACTGCCTGCAGGAGCATGAATCCGACGCCCGGGTAGGCGAAGACGTACTCGACGAGGATCGCGCCGCTGATCACGAAGCCCAGCGACATCGCGAAACCGGTCAGGTTGGGCAGGATCGCGTTGCGCGCGGCGTAGTCGACCATGATCCGGCGCGACGGCAGGCCCTTGGCGCGCGCCATCCGGATGTAGTCCTCGGCCAGCGTGGTGACCATGTTGTTGCGCATGGTCAGCACCCAGCCGCCGATCGAGGTGATCAGGATCGTGATCGCTGGCAGCAGCGCGTGGTTGATGACGTCCCAGATAAACGACGGCGTGAACGCCACGGTGTCACCGGTGTTGTAGCCGAACCCGATCGGTGACCAGCCGAGCGCGACCGAGAACACCAGCACCGCCATCATCGCGACCCAGAAGTACGGGAAGGCCGACGTCACGACGAAGATCGGAGGCAGCAGGCTGTCCATCACGCCACCGCGGCGCCAGGCGCTGATCGCGCCGATGCCGGTGCCCGCGATGAACGCGAGGATGGTCGTGATCCCGACCAGGCCGAGCGTCCAGGGCAGCGCGCCGAGGATCACGTGGCCGACCGACTCGGGGAAGAACGAGATCGAGATCCCGAAGTGCCCGGTGAGGCAGTCTCCGAGGTAGTCGACGTACTGCGTGAGCAGGCTCTGGTGGCTGTTGACGCCGAACGCGACCTCCAGCGCATGCAGAGCCTGCCCGCTCACCCGGCCGTGGAAGCGCCCGATCAGCGCTTCGGCCGGGTTGCCCGGCATCAACCTCGGGATGAAGAAGTTGATCGTCAGCGCCGCCCACAACGTAAAGGCGAAGAAGCCGAGCCGTCGCAGCAGATACCTCACCGGCGGCTCACTTCGGCGTCAGGTGCAGGAGCACGACCTCGACGTCCGGAACGGAGAAGGCCGACGGCAGGGCGATCGGGTTCGACGGCGAGTCCCAGCCCGAGAACGACGACGTGTCGTACTCGTAGAAGTCCACCTGCTCCGTCACCGGGATGACGGGTACGTCGTCGAGCATGAACTGCTCCAGCCGATCCACGATCGTGTGCTGCTTGGCCGCGCTCGTGGTGTCAGCGTACTGATTGATCAACGAATCCACGGTCGCG
This sequence comes from uncultured Actinomycetota bacterium, assembly GCA_963770565.1. Taxonomy (GTDB): domain Bacteria; phylum Actinomycetota; class Actinomycetes; order JAFAQI01; family JAFAQI01; genus DATAUK01. Next base: position 1,566,669 of record CAVYQE010000001.1, on the reverse strand, counting down.
TTGTGATACCGCTCGTAGTTCGACCCGGCTGGCTTCCCGATCGGTGCCGAGTTCGGCCCGTAGAGCCACTGCCGGAGCTCGTAGTACGGCGCCGGGCCGCCGGTCTCGTCGTAGTAGGCGAGCTGGAACTTGCCGTTGAACAGGTTGTCGTCGAAAGCGTTGTCCGACTGGTTGTCGACGCTGAGCGACATCCCGCAGGCCTTGATGCCCTGCTGCACGACCTGCAACGAGGCGACCCAGTCCGAGTAGTCGCTGATGTTGATGATCGAGAACGCCAGCTTCTTGCCGCTCGGCGAGACGAAGATCCCGTCCGAGCCCTTGTGGTATCCGGCTGCCGTGAGGATCGACTCCGCCTTCGACGGGTCGTAGGTGTAGGTGTCGTTCGCCTTCTGGGTCGCGCCGAGCCAGCTGGAGAACGTGGGCACCGTGATGCCGGTCTGGTTGGCCGGCGGCTCGTAGCCGTACTCACCGATCTGCGAGACCCGCGACCGGTCGACGCAGTAGGCCAGGGCCTTGCGCACCGCCACGTCGTTGAGCGGCGCCACGGTCTGATTGATGAAGATGCTGACGCTCGTCACCGGCGGGAACCAGTCGTGGTAGTCGGAGCTCTTGGAGAGATAGAACGCCTTGATGTTCGGGATGAACTGGCTGCCGTACTGCGCCTGGCCGGTCGACAGGTAGGTGTTGGCGGTGTCGTTCGATGTGAACGCCGGGTAGTTGACCGCGTCGACCTTCGGCAGCCCCGGCTGCCAGTAGTTCGGGTTCTTCACGTAGTGCACGTTCTGGCCGGTGCACTTCTGCATGACGAATGGTCCGGTGCCGACCGGCTTGTTGTCGTTGTAGTTCACCGGGTTTGCGATCGAGCTCCAGATGTGCTTCGGGACGATTCCGACCTGGTCGGCGATGTAGAACAGGTACGGCACCGCCGCGGTCTTGAACGTGAACTGCACCTGATCCGAACCGACCTGCTTGACGCTGTCGAGCACCGACCAGATCGCGTTGAGGTCGAGAGCCGGGTGCTGCTTCATCAGCTCGAACGTGAAGGCGACGTCAGCGGCCGAGAGCGGCGTGCCGTCGCTGAACTTCACGCCCTTGCGGATGGTGAAGGTCAGCACCTTGTCGCCGTTGGAGTAGTGGTACGCCGAAGCCAGCCACGGCGTCGGCGGCGCGGTGCTGTTGAGCGAGTTGATGAACAACAGCGGCTCGTAGATGAAGCCGATCGACTGGAAGTTGACGTCGGCGTTGTACGGGCTGAATCCGCAGCTCCACAGCCCACCGCTCTCGTTCGAGATCGTGATCGTGGACGTGCCGCCGCCGGTCTTCGGGCCGCCGCCTGAACTGTTGCCGCTGGAGCAGGCCGCCCCTAGGGCGAGCACCGCCGCCGCTGCCGCCACCAAACGCAACCGCTTCATGGTGCTGTCCTCTCCTCGGTTGGGCGATCCGTGCCGTTCCAGTGCCGTAGAGATGCGATCGATCCGTCGCTGGACCCCATCAGGGTCTCAACACCGACCGCAAGTGCGCCGACCAACGGCGCATCGAAGGGAAAATGGGCGCGAACGAGCTCCGGCGGGTAGGGCACGCCGGCGTCAAGGGCGCGCCGCAGCCGCGGCTCCAGTTGCGACCACGACCCGACCAGCCCGCCGCCGACGGTGATGCGCTGCGGGTCGAGTGCGGTGGCCAGGTTGACCACATGGAACGACAGCTCGGTGAGCGCCCGGTCGACGAGCGCCTGCGCGGCCCGGTCGCCGGCCTCGGCGAGCCGGAAGAGGCTGACGGCGTCGCGCGGCTCGCCGGGCAGCGCCTGCCCGAGCTCGGCCAGGGCGCGTCCGCTCACCCGGTCCTCGAGCAACGCACGGGACTCGATCGGCACGTCGACGTCGTCGAGACTGCGCAGGTTGTACGCAATCTCGCCGGCCGCACCGTGACGCCCGGGTACGACGCGGCCGCCGACCACGAGGGCGGCGGCCAGACCGGTGCCGAGGTTGAGATACAGCCCGGGATCGCTGCCGACCAGCGACCCCCAGCGCGCCTCGGCCAGCGCCGCGGCCTTGACGTCGGTCATCACACTGACCGGCACCCCGGCGAAGGCAGCGCCGAGCTCGTCGCGCAGGGCCAGCCGGTCCCAGCCGTCGATCGTCGGCGCCAGGCCGACGTGATCCGCCGCGGGAATACCGAAGGTGGCGATGCCGACCGCTGACAACCGTGCCGCCGGCAGGTCTCGCAGCAGGGCGCGAGCGGCTTCGATGCCGCGCTGAAGCGTCACGTCCGCGCCGCGGTCGCCCGCGGCCGGCAGGGTGTTGGACGCAAGCCGCTGGCCGTCGAGATCGCAGACACCGACCGCAATCTTCGTGCCGCCGTAGTCGACCCCGAGCACGACCGGAACCCCACTCACCGGGTCGCTCCGGACGCGGGCACAGGTTCTCCTTGCGGGCTGGTCGACCTAACCGATAGGAAAGTAGCCTATTAGTTCCGGACCAGCAAGAGGTGACGCGCGATGGTTTACGGTGACCGGGTGACGGCGGGGACATCGGTCGGTCCCGGTGCGCGTCCGGCACTCATTCGCGAGCTGAACGAACGGCTGATCCTCGACGAGGTCAGGCGCGCGCGTGCGGCCTCGCGGGCCGACCTGACCCGGGCGACCGGACTGTCGAAGCCGACCGTCACGCTCGCCCTTGCCAACCTGCAACAGGACGGGCTCATCCGGGTGGCCGGCCGGCGCTCGGGTGTCTCGGGGCCGGCGGCACTCCTCCACGAGGTGCAGCCGGACGCCGGCTACACCCTCGCGCTCGACGTCGGCCGGGAGTACGTCCGAGGGGCGATCGCCGATATGTCGGGGCAGCGCCGCGCCGCAGCGTCGCGTCGTACCGCCGCACGAACCGGACCGTCCCGAGCGGCGGAGGCGGTCGCCCTCGGCCGGGCCCTGGCCGCCGAGGCCGGGATCACACTGTCGGACCTCACCCAGACCGTGGTCGGCAGCCCGGGCGTGCTCGACCCCAATCGCGACGTCGTGACCCTGGCCCGCAGCCTGCCCGGCTGGGAGCGGCCCGAGGTGCTCGAATGCCTGCGCAAGGCGTTCGGCCCGTCGGTGGTGATGGAGAACGACGTCGACGCCGCCGCGATCGCCGAGCGAGTGCACGGCCACGGTCGGGAAGTCGACAGTTTCGCGTTCCTGTCCATCGGCACCGGGATCGGCATGGGCCTGGTCATCGGCGGCAAGCTGCACCGGGGCGCGCACGGCGCGGCCGGCGAGATCGCCTACCTGCCGATCAGCGACAGCCTCGGGGCCGATGTGAAGGACGCCCGCCGGCGCGGTCCGTTGGAGGCGGCCGCCTCGGCCGCGGCGATTGTCCGGGCCGCCCGGCGCAGCGGCATGCCCGGCTCGCTGTCGGCCCGGCGGGTCTTCGCCGCCGCAGCATCAGGTGACCGGCTCGCGCGGTCGGTGGTCGCCGAGGAGGCTCAAGTGGTGGCCCGGGCGATCTGCGCTGTCGTCGCGGTTGCCGACCCACAACTCATCGTCTTCGGTGGCGGGGTCGGGCAGGCGCCGGGATTCGCCGATGCGGTCGCCGATCAGCTGCGCGCGATGAGCCCGGTAGTCCCCGAGGTACGGGTCAGCGCGCTCGGCGACGATGCGGTCGTGGACGGCTGTCTCGCCGAAGGCATGGATCGGGCCTGGTCGATCCTCACCGCGGGCGATCGCTGACCCACTCGTCGAGCTGCGCCGCGCAATGGTGGATCGCCGGCACGTTGACACCACATAGTCACAGTTCTGTCCGGTTCGACCGCCGAGGCGAACCGACCAGATCCGGCGTTCTGTCCGTTCCGGGATGTGACTAGGTCCTGACCATTTCAGCGGTCGGGGAGCAACGCTCTCTAGGGTGACGCGCTCTACGATGCGGCGTTGCTCTTCTACTTGGTGGCCAGGGTTCCGGCCTTGTCCGAAACCATTGAGGGAGGCTCATGAGGCAGTGGCAGTGCATAGGCTCCGTCCCGGAAGACGTCGATACTCGACTCTTGGCATGTCAGATCGACATCGGGCGCGACCACATCGCATACACGGCGATGACAACTCGCGGGGTTGATCGGGCGCTGAATCACCGGCAACTCCGCCAGCTTGGCGGGAGGCCGAAATGACCGAACGTGACGACTTGGTGTTGCGGCCGTTCGCGGCAGGTGACGTTGATGATCTGATCGACGTTTCGCTGCGTTCGTGGGCGACGGTGCACCAATCGATGGCCGAGGTTTTGGGTCGCCGATTGAATCAGTTGGTTTATCCCGACTGGCGCGTCTCTCAGGAAGCAGACGTTCGTGAGACCTGCGCCAACACAAACGTCTCGGTCGCAGTGGCCGCTGACGGGACTCAACGGTTACTCGGCTTCGTGTCTGTAATCATCCGCAGTGCTGTCGAAGGGGAGATCGACATGATCGCGGTGGATCCGGCCTACCAGCGCAACGGAGTTGGTCGCCTGCTCTTGGACCACGCAATGAACGAGATTCGCGCGGTCGGCTGCCGACTCGCAAGCGTGGCCACTGGTGGAGACCCCGGTCATGAGCCGGCGCGAGCCCTGTACGAATCGAGCGGCTTTACGGCCTTGCCGCTTGTGCGCTTCTACCGCGAGTTGTGATCGTGCGCTGACGGTGGCGCTCCTGTCCGGCGCTAGGACCGAGCTTTGACCCGTTCACCGTCTCAAGAACGTACTTTGACATTGATAGACTCAAGAGTACGGTCTTGAGTATGGCGAAGCCGAAATCCCCAAAAGCGAAGCCGGGCGAGCTGGTTGACCCGGCGGCGATGCGAGCTCTTGCCCATCCGTTGAAGTGGGCGCTGATGGATGTCTTGCTGGTCGAGGGGTCGGCGACGTCGACGCGATGCGCCGAGCTCGTCGGTGACACTCAGGCGAACTGCTCGTTTCATCTACGTCAGCTCGCTCGATACGGCCTCGTCGAGGACGCGCCGACCTCGTCGAAGAGAGATCGCCCGTGGCGGTTGACGTCAACCGATCAGTCATGGTCGACGGTGCAGCCAGATGAGGCCCGCGCCCGCGCGGCGGCTGAGTTGGAGCGCGTGTTCATCCAACACGAGATGGCGAAGCTGATGCGGTGGGAACGCAGCTCGCACACCTACCCCGACGGCTGGCGGCGTGCTGCGTTGCGTACCGGTGCGCAGACCTGGCTGACCGAGGCCGAGCTGGCGGAGCTGGCCGGACAGATCAGCGATCTGATGTTCACCTACCGCGACCGGCTGGACAACCCGTCGCTGCGACCGGACGGCTCACGGCCGGTTCGCCTGTTCGCGGTCGGCTACCCACTGCCCGACAACACCTAACCGAGCCGATGGGTGCGCTCCGCGACCCCCGATTCCGGCGTCTGCTGGTCGGCAACTCGATCTCTAGCTTTGGTGACAGCGCCCTTTACCTGTCGCTCGGCATCTGGGCCAAAGACCTGACGGGAAGCAACGCGGCCGCCGGAGCCATTTTCTTGGCTCAGGGGCTTCCCTATCTCGGTGCACCCCTCGCGGGGCAACTCGTCGACCGAGTCAAACGCCGGCCGCTGCTCATCACAACGAATGCCGCCTGCGCCATCGCGGTGCTCAGTCTCCTGATGGTCCACTCACGAGCGCAGTTATGGATCATGTATGCCGTCTCGTTCGCCTATGGAACCGCGGGGATCATCATTGCGGCCGCCAGCGCGGGGCTGCTCAAAGACCTTCTCGCCGACGATGACCTGGCGACAGCCAACGCGGCCAGAACCACCATCAGCCAGGGCCTACGCATCGTCTCGCCGCTGCTAGGAGCCGCCTTGTACACACGCTTCGGTGGCGGATCAGTCGCTGCCCTCGACGCCACTACCTTCGGATTCGCCATCTGCGCCCTGCTGAGCGTGCGGATCACAGAACACGCCACCACAACCTCGGCTGCGTCCGTACGCTCGCAGCTCCTCGCCGGCGTCTTCCACCTTCGCCGCAACCCGCTGCTCGCGCAGATCACCCTCACGGCCGCCGTTGCCATGCTCGTCCTCGGGTTCTACGAATCCGTCACCTTCGCGGTCATCGCTGCGATCGGCAGAACACCGTCGTTCTTCGGTGTCCTGATGGCGATCCAGGCGATCGGTTCAATCGCCGGAGGGCTTGTCGTGACCCCGGTCATCAAACGGATCGGGGAAGCGCGCACCCTAGGCGTCGGTCTGATCGCCTGGGTTCTTGCCAGCCTCATCTACGCCATCCCAACACTTGCAACTGCTTGCGCAGCACTCACGATCTTCGGCGCGGCGATACCGCTTTACGCCGTCTCGATCGCGACCGCCACCCAGCGCCACACTCCCCCAGCGCTACAAGGCCGCGTCAACACCGCATCCGAAACGGCAATCAACCTCTCCCAAACACTGTCAATCGCGATCGGTGCATTCCTGATCGGCGCGGTCAACTACCAGATTCTCCTCATGACCGCCGCCCTCGTACTGAGCCTTGCGGCCGTCCCAATCCTTGCTCGCCCGGCCACACAGATCTCGATCAGGGTGTCCACGCGCGGGCCGGTGTGCCGTCCGCGCGGTTCGTGAGCAATCACCCCCCGTTAGTGAGTTGTACTCAGGCTCGGACCCCTCGAACGCGACACAATTAGCACGTGCGCGACGCAGCGGGACCATTAGACCAAGTTCCTGCGCCGTGGTCGCCTCCGGAGATGCGTCCGGCGAATCGTCGCAGTGAGGCAGTCTGGTGGGTCATCGGTCAAGTCGTACTCCTTGTCGTGTGCGTGCCGTTCTTGTGGCACGCGTGCTGGACACAGTTCTATTTCGAGCCGACTGATGTGGCCGTCACCCAGGCATCCGCACATCACCCTGAATTCGTCACGGCCTTGGTTGCGATTCTTGCTGCGGTCGTTGGCGGACTTGTGCAGATCCTGGTCAAGGCCCAAATGCGAGAGCGACTCATCTGCCTCACGGCGACCGGCGGCGTTGTCGCTGCGCTGCTGGCTGGCGGTGTCGTGATCACGGATAATCGGTTGCCCAACGCGGCTTCGATTCGAGCGACCGTGTACGCCGTGGCTGTCCCGAACGACGTCACGCAACTTCCTCCCAATGCGGTCAACCAGGAGAGTGACTCGGGCTATCCGAGGATTATCCGCGAATGGCAGTACGGCCAAGCGTTTCTGCGATCCGACGTCGCCACCGCGGATGCTTCCTTTGCGCCGGCCTGCGCTGCCATCCAGATCGACGCCCCAGCAAGCCTGGGCTGGCATGAGGAGTTCGACCAGCCCGGCTACTGCAGCTTCAAACGCACAGCTGGCCATGTCCGCTTGCAGTACACCGCCTCGTTGAACCCAGGTGACATAGTCCCGGGTCAGTCGCAATCCGAGACTGTTTTGTTGTATCTCGAAGGCGACATTGCCGGGCCATCCAACCGCTGACCAACGGGCAGAGAACAGCGACACCCACCCATCTGCGCGCCACAAGCGCTCACAGCGTCAGACCCTGGGATGCACGAGCAGTGCCGCTCGCGCGCACTCGACACGGCGCTATCTCAGCGCCTCATCGGACCTCCAGTCTGGTCGCTCCCCTGCCGCGCAGCCGGCTCGCACTATGCCGAGGCCGAGCAAGCGATCGCCGGCTCCTTCAACGCCATGTGACAAGGAGCCGCAAGCGAGCCGAGCCGGCCCTACCGTGCACTAATGTCGCGGGATCCAAGGGAACCGCGCTGCGACCGTGCGCGTCCTAATCGTATGAAAGTTGTCGTGTGCGCTGCCGCGGCGTTCCTGATCTCAGCCTGCACCTCGCATACCTCAGTGCAAGTCACGGGACCACCGCCACCCGCAGTCCCAGAGCATTCGACGTCCCCTGCGACCGGGTACGTCCACGGCTGGGTCTCAGCGTGCGATGCCCTCGCCACACCGGTTCCAGCCCACGCTGTACGAGTCGTTGCCCGTATCGGCGCCGGATCGCCCCCTGCTGCCTCGACGACGGTGACAGTCAGCGGCCGCCATGTCGGGCACTACCACTTCACGCTCGCGCCCGGCCGGTACATCATCGTCGCACCCAAAGAACACGCTGGACCACGGACGATCGTCGTACGGGCGGGAACCACATCCACAGTCGATCTTCCAAGTGCATGCATCTAGCGGTTGCCGTCCTAGAGGTGCCGCCGCTAGCGGCTCGGCCTGCAGCAACTTCGGGAGCGAGATCATCCCGGCTTGGCGTGTCGGATCCGAACGACCGTCGCCACGCCCATGAAACCGAAGACTCCGGCAAGTAGCGGGATCAGCAGGAGCAACATCATGCCGGACCCCAGGTTGTCGTTGACGGCGTATGTCGCGAGGTCGCGCGCATGGATTGCCGCAAAGTCTCGACGCATGCCGGGGTCGTAGGGGCGGCCGGCGTTGAGCAGACTGTCGCCCGTCCAGATCACGAATCCCAGCAGGCCCGCGCCGAGTGCGGACAGCAGCGAAGCGCCGCGTGCTGCGCGGGCGCTTTTCGTCTGCCAGGTTGCCACCCCACCAACCGCGACCGACGTCACGGGTAGCGCCACCCACAGCGCGGCGATGACTAACTTGGAAGGCGCGTAGGAAGCACTCGCGCCGATGGCTAACCAGAGTGCAGCGATTCCGATCGCGCCGCCGACCGCGACGCGCAGCGGGACAAGCGCAGGCGCCTCGAGTTGGCCGACCAGGACGCGGCCGACCACGACATAGGACGTGAGTACACCGAGGAAGAGCGCGACTGCAAACCACGCGCGGCCGGTGACCAGCCCGGGGTAGCGCAGCAGCGTCACTCCCACCGTGGCTGCGCAAGTTGTCGCGGCCGTCAACATGGCGACGACGACTGATCGGCCGGGTGCACCGTGGGCACGCGGGGCAGTCAATACGATGCCGGTGCCGCTGATGGCGAATCGCCAGCGTTCGTTGCGCACCTCGATGCCGGCTAGCTCGCCAAGCATGGCTCGCCCCCATTCGGCGCGGCCATTGGGTAGACAGCGGGTGGTCGCCGTGAGGATTCGCTCCGGAAGGTCTCGCGTACGGGACGTGTCCATCAGGTTGGACTGGGCTTGCGACGAAGGACAGCGGACCGTGCCCGGGCTGCTGTCACGGTCAGGCCGGCGGCAGCCTCAGCTCCCTGCATCGTCAGGCGGTAGAGGTGGCGGGGCGGTCGGCCCGCCAGGCTTGCTTCCCATTGGGACTCGAGCAGTCCGCGGTCCGCGAGCCGCATCAAAATCGGGTACAGCGCCCCAGACTGAACGTCGACCTCGGTCGCCAGGTCGTAGCCGTAGCGCCATTCGGCAGGCCGCGCCATCAACGCGAGAAGCACCCGCACAGTCTGCGGGGAGTGTTGTCGCGACCGGGTCACCGGCTAACTCTATCTATATAGAGTTAGCAGTCAAGCGATGCGTTCGAAGATCCGCACGCGACCAAGTCCTAGTCCTAGTCCACTGCCGACCGAACCGATGTGCCGTTCTCCTGCACGTGGAGAGTCGTCAAGAGGCTCGCGCTGCTACCGGGGAGCGGGCGCGTTCGGTGCCATCGCTCGAGTGCAGATTGCTGAGGACCCGCGTCAGGACGGTCCTTCTGATTTCAGGATACGGCGCAGGTGGGGGCTTGCGGCAAGCCCCGTGCGGTGCGGCAAACTCACGCGCGTCCAACCGGCAGAAGGGACTTCGGGTGGCCGAACCGCTGGATGACGGTCCGTTTTTTCACGGCACAATCGCGGATCTAGACATAGGTGAGGTCCTTAAGGCCGGTCACCGGTCGAACTACCGTCCCGAGATCGTGATGAACCACGCGTACTTCACGGCTCTGGTCGACGGGGCGGGTCTCGCTGCGGAGATCGCCGCAGTACTCGCAGGGGGTGCGCCGCGGCCGAGGGTCTATACAGTGCAGCCGACCGGGGTGTTCGAGAACGATCCGAACATGACGGACAAGAAATTTCCCGGCAATCCCATGCGGTCTTACCGCAGTAGGGCCCCACTGCGGATTCTTGGCGAGATCACCGATTGGACGCGACTGAGGCCGGAGGAGCTGCAGATGTGGCGGGAGCGGCTATCGGTGCTTCTCAAGGGTGAAGGCGGCGAGATCATCAATTGAACGAGACCCGTGCCCCGCACGGTGGTTAGCGCGCCGCTCATGCCGCCTGTAAGTGCCGTTCTTCTCGCGGCACTGCCCGCCGCTGAGGCGGCAGACTATAGGTGATGCTCGGGCCCGGTTGGTGAGCGATGACTGGGTGCTTCATAGCGAACGCTCCAGCTCGGTGGATCACGTGCCGTCGTTCGGTGCGGTTGCGCCCACTGCGGAGTCGCCTGGGTTTGATGTGCCCTGTCCGGAGGCTCGGCCAGTTGCTCAAGACTGGACACCGTTACCCCTGCTCTCCGTTGGAGAGGTGACGTTGCCGTCGCTTTGGCAAGGACCTCATCACGATCTGTGGACAGCGGTTCTTTCGTCCACAGTTGTGGACAAGATTGCCATGATTTTTCTTTGTTACCAACGGTTTCTGTGCCCAGAAAGTGTCGGACCCCCTTCGTAGTGTTGCCGGCATGTACACGCCGAGACCTGCAGCCACGCAGCTGGCTGCCGACGTGCACGAGCTGTTGGCCGAGGACCCGCACGCCCATCCGGACATCGAGTTGATCAACAGCACCGAGCTGCTCCTCCAGGTGCGTAACCAGCTCGACGCTGTCATCGCCCGGCAGCTTCAGGTGATCGACGTGCGGGACGCGACCGTCGAGGAGTGTGGGCGGGCGACCCGTGGCTGGATGATCGAAGAGCAGCTGCTCAGCCCGCACGACGCGTCCCGCTATCTCACCGTTGCGAGAAGCCTTCCCGAGCATTGCGTGGTCGCCGACGCGTTTGCAGACGGCCGGCTCAGCCTCGAGCACGCCCGGGTGATCACCACTGCGGTCCACAAGAGTCCGGCGGAGCTGCGCGACGTGGTCGAGAAGGAGCTCGTGACGGCATCGGAGGTTTGTGACCCGGGCCGGCTCGGATCGTTCACCCGGGAGCTGATCGCCCGGTTGACCAACGATGACGCAGAAGCCGCCGCGCAACGCAAGTACGACGCACGCTGGTTGCGCTTCTCCGACACCTTCGACGGGATGGTCGCATTCGACGGGATGCTCGACCCGCCGAGCGCGGCGACGCTGAAGGCCGCGCTCGCCCCACTGACCGCCAAGGCCGGTGCGGAGGACGCCCGGACCGCAGGCCAGCGGATGGCTGACGGGCTGGTCACGATCGCCGAGGTCGCAATGGCCGCCGGCGGCCTCCCGGAGCACGGCGGAGAGCTGCCTCAGGTGATCGTCACGATCAGCTACGAGCAGCTCAAGGCTGACCTCGACGCCCGCGCCGACCGGCTCGCAGACGTGCTGACCGGGCCGGTGAGCATGAACGGGCTCGAGATCACCCCCAACACGGCCCGGATGATCGCCTGCGACGCGCAGATCGTCCCTGCCGTTCTCGGCGGGGACAGCGAAGTGCTCGATCTTGGGCGCAAGACCAGGATCTGGAGCGCCGCCCAGCGGCGCGCGCTACGGCTGGAGGACAAGGGCTGTCGATGGCCCGGCTGCCAAGCACCCTTGGAGCGCTGCCGGATCCACCACCTGATCTTCTGGGCCTTGTTCGGACGGACCGACAAGATCAACGGCGTGCACATCTGCGAGTTCCACCACTGGCTCGTCCATCACACCAGGTGGCGGATCCACAAGGACAAACACAACCGAATCCGCGTGTGGCGCGAATGAACCGGGCTCTCGACCCTCACTCAACCGCAAGCCGATGCATGGCGCCGGTTAACCCGCACTGGTCGCTCGTTGATCTAATCGTCAGCGAGTGGGTCACCACGGCGCAGCCCCTGCAGTGGCTCGTCGAGGTCGACCACCCGTGGTTGTCCGGCGTACCAATGCCCGTCGCTGCGAATCAGCTCGGTGAACAGTTCGGCATACATCTCGGTGCTGGCGGCTGGCGATCCGAAGCCGAAGACCCGCTCGCTGCCGAGCACCGCGTTGCTCGCCGCCGCGCCCTCGACGAGCCGGCGGTAGTCGTTGCGCTCGAGCTCGCCGCGATAGGCGTCAAGCACGTCGAGCGCGCGCGCCAGGGCGCTCGGACCGAACGGCACGTAGAGGGTCGGGGACTGCAGCGCCGCCCACAGTCCCCAGGTCCACCAGACCGCCGTGCTGCCCGACTGCTCGAGCGCGGCCCGTACGGCGCGACCGACCAGTTCGTGCGACGGGTGGCGGTCATGCGGCTGCGGCGAGATCACCAGCGTCGGCCGGTGCCGGTCCAGCGCAGCGAGGACCGCCGTCACGCAGCCGGTTTCGCCTTGACCGAGGGCATCGGCGTCGGTCTCGAGCACGTAGCCAGCCCGCTTCGCTGCCTCAGCCGCCTCGGCCAGCCGTCGCGGTTCGTCTCCCGGCAGGCCGGCGCTGAGCAACAGGTTGACGACCGTCCAGCCACGAGTCGCCAGGCCCGACACCGTCATACCGGCGGCGATCGCCTCGTCGTCGGGGTGCGCCGAGACATGCAACGCGACCGCACCGGAGACCATGACGTCGGAGCCTTCCACATCCGTCAATGCCGGCGGGCGGTCTTGACGGCCGGTGGCCTCGGCCCTAACGTCCCGGAACAGGAAAGTTTCCTACCAACCAGCACTGGGGAGCTCGATGGCGAGTTGGCGGCGGGTCTGCGGGCTGGCGACGGTTGGCCTGGTCGCCGCCGGAGCCCTTGCTGCGGCGCCGACCCCCGCGGGCTCGACCACCGGCCCGGCCGACCGGTTGCGGGTCGACTCGGTCGGCTTCACCCCGGGCGAGGTCAAGCACGCCTACCTGATGACGACCGGCCCGGTCTCGGGCGCGTCGTACGCCGTGATCGACGCGCACGGGGCAACGGTGCTGTCCGGCGAGGTCAGCACGACCAACCGCGGCCGCTGGAGCGCCTCGTATCCCGACGTCTACTCGCTCGACTTCAGCCACCTCGCCACACCCGGCACCTACCACCTCGTCGTGACCGGGCCGGCGAACGCAACCTCGCAGTCGTTCCGGATCGAGTCGGCGGCCGCGCTCTACGGCCGGATGGTCGGCGACGGCGTGAGGTTCTTCCAGGCCCAGCGCGACGGCCAGGACCAGGTCGACACCGCGCTCGACCGCAAGCCGTCTCATCTCAACGACGCGCACGCCGAGGTCTACCGACTGCCGGACTTCCCGCATCCGGGCAGCGACGACACGATCAAGGGCAGCCACCTGACCCGGGTCGCCGACCATGCCGTGATCGATGCCGAGGGCGGCTGGTTCGACGCCGGCGACTTCCTGAAGTTCACCCATACCACCGCGTACGCCGACGTGTTGTTGTACGCGAGCCAGCGGGCGCTGGGATCCGCAGCATCCGGCGCACTGACCCGCGAGGCCCGGCACGGCGAGCAGTGGCTGCGGCGGATGTGGCACGAGAAGACCCGCACGCTCTACCTGCAGGTCGGGATCGGCACCGGCAACCGGGCCGGCACCTTCTACGGCGACCACGACCTGTGGCGACTCCCCCAGGCCGACGACCGCGACACCGCCAGTCGGGACAGGTACGCCGCCGCACACCGCCCGGTGTTCCGGGCCGCACCGCCCGGGCACCTGATCAGCCCGAACCTGGTCGGGCGGGTCAGTGCAGCGTTCGCGCTCGCGGCCCAGGTCGATGCGCCCAAGCACCGCCGCCGCGCGGTGTCCGAGCTCCACGCCGCGACCTCGCTCTACGCGATGGCCGCGACCAAGCAGCCGCCGCACCCTCTGGTCACCAGCGCGCCGTGGGGGTACTACCCCGAGACCACCTGGCACGACGACATGGCGCTCGGCGCCAGCGAGATCGCACTGGCCCGGCTCGACCTCGGGCAGCCCGTCCGCGCCTACGCCATCGACGCAGCGCGCTGGGCGAGGGACTACATCGCGCACGACACCGGCGACACCTTCAACCTCTACGACGACAGCGCTCTGGCCGAAGCCGACCTGCTGCAGGTGATGCACCGGATGGCGTCGGGCCCGCACCTCGCGATCACGCGTCCGGCGTTGCTCGCCGACCTCCGCCAGCAGATCCACATCGGGCTGCACCGAGCGACGACCGACGCGTTCCGGGCCGGCGGCGACTACGACCAGTTCGACGTCGACTCGCACACCTTCGGCCTGATCTCGACGGTCGCGATGTACGACAGCGCAACGAACTCCAACGCCTACCAGGGCTTCGCGACCGAACAGCGGGACTGGTTGTTCGGCGCCAATGCCTGGGGAGCCAGCTTCATGGTCGGCGAGGGCACCAACTACCCGCGCTGCATGCAGCACCAGGTCGCGAACCTCGCCGGCACCCTCGACGGCTCGCCACCGGTCGTCGTCGGCGCGGTCGTGAACGGTCCCAACTCGGCCGGACTGTTCACCGGCGGCCTAGGCGGGCTGCAGTCAGGCATGCGCAAGTGCCCCACCGGGCCGGCGCCGTACCAGCAATTCAACGGGCGTGGCAGCCGCTACATCGACGACGTGCGCTCCTGGCAGACCGACGAACCGGCCCTCGACATGAGCGGTGCCGCGGTGCTCGCGGGCGCGCTCGAGGAAGCCGGTCATCGGCCCTAGCGCCGATCGGCCAGGTTGCCCGTACCGACCGGGTCGGGCACGATCACTGCATGTCGGACGCGTTTCCGCACATCGGCGAGGTTCGCGAGCAGCGAGCCGGCCTGCGCGCGACGATGCTCGTCGTCGAAGCGGCGGCCGCCGCCCCGGTCGCCGGCGGCGCGGAGGTCTGGCGGGTCGAGCTCGATCGCTGTCTCGGTCAGCTCCGCGAGGCGTGGGACCGGCACATCGCGGTCACCGAGTCTGCCGATGGGCTGTTCGCACAGATCCGCGCGGACGCTCCGCAGCTCGTGCCGCGGATCCATCAGCTCGACCGCGAGCACGCCGAGATCCAGGTCCTGCTCACCGACTTTGCCGGCGACCGCCGGCATGACGTCGATCGGGTCCGCGAGGCGGTCATCGACCTGCTCGCGAAACTGACCCGGCACCGCCAGCACGGCGCGGATGTGGTCTACGAGGCGTACTCGGTCGACCTCGGCGGCGCCGGCTGACGGTCAGTCGCGGCCGCGCAGGACCTCGACGCCCGGACCTGACAGCTCATCGAGCGCGGCCTTGCGTCCGGACGCGGCCAGCAGCAGTGACATGACCGGCCCTTCGACCTTGGGACCGGAGCCGATCGAGAAGTCGGTGTCGGTGGCGGTCAGGGTCACGCCGGCCACCCGACTCTTTCCGCCGATGATCACGTCGCTGCCGGCATAGAACGCGACCGCCCGCGCCACCTCCCGCAACGGGTATTCGTGCTTGATCCCCAGCGGGCGCCGGATGTCCTCGCCGTGGACGAACGCCTCGCCGAGCCAGGTGTCCTTCGGGCCGGGCGGAGCACTCGTTCGCCCCTGCACCGCGCGGAGCGCCGCCAGCGTTGCGGCCGGGCCGCCTTTCGACTCGATCGCGACCTGCTTGCCCGCGAACTTGTTGAAGTTGAAGCCCGCCGCAGCGAAGTTGACGAAGAACTTCGGCGGGGTCATCTTCGCGGCCGACAGCTGGTGCGCGAGCACCTGATGCACGTTCCACTCGCTGCACATCGTGGGCAGCGACCACTGCTCCGGACTCAGATCGGCCAGATCCTCGATGAGCGCGGCGCGCTCGGCATGGATCGTCGGCCACACACTCGTCGCCATCTCGCTCTCCTCAGTTGACGTTGCCTCGATCATCCGACGGACGAGACCGCTCCAGATCGACACCCCCGCCGACCACGATCCCCGTTCCAGCACACAACGGTCCATCGCAAGCCGGCTGAATCGGACATTGCAGCGGGTATCCCCCGGCGCAGGCTTGCGTTGTGTGCTGAAACGGGGCGCAGCGACGGCCGGGTCAGGGTTGGGGGCTGTCGCCGTACTTGTGGTCGTAGGGGTAGCGAGCACCGGACGTCTCGGGAGCCAGCGCGTCGAGCCGGGCGAGGTCGTCCTTGGTGAGCGACAGGGCGGACGCGGCGACGTTCTCCTCGAGATAGGTACGACGCTTGGTGCCCGGGATCGGTACGACGTCGTCGCCCTGCGCCAGCACCCAGGCAAGGGCAATCTGGCCGGCCGTACAGCCCTTGGCCGCGGCGAGCTCGCGGACCTGGTCGACGAGGGCGAGGTTGCGGTCGAAGTTATCGCCGACAAAACGCGGGCTGTTCTTGCGGAAGTCGTCGTCGCCGAAGTCCGCCGGGCTCTTGATCGCGCCGGTGAGGAATCCGCGCCCGAGCGGGCTGAACGGCACCAGCCCGATGCCGAGCCGGCGTGCGGTCGGGATCACGTCGTCCTCGAGGTCACGGGTCCAGAGCGAGTACTCGCTCTGCAGCGCGGCGATCGGATGCACCGCCGCGGCCCGCTCGAGTGTGCGGGAGCTGGCCTCGGACAGGCCGAGGTAGCGCACCTTGCCGGCCTCGACCAGCTCGGCCATCGCGCCGACGGTGTCCTCGATCGCGACGTCCGGGTCGACCCGATGCTGGTAGTAGAGGTCGACGTAGTCGGTGCCGAGCCGGGCCAGGCTCGCGTCGATCGCGCTCCGGATGTATTCGGGCCGGCCGTCGATGCGCATCGAGCCGTCGTCGTTTCGGGCCAGCGAGAACTTGGTCGCCAGCACGATCTCGCTGCGACAGGCTCCGAGCGCCCGGCCGACCAACGATTCGTTGTGCCCGTCGCCGTAAACGTCCGCGGTGTCGAAGAACGTGATGCCGAGGTCCAGCGCGCGGTGGATCGTCGCGTCAGACTCGGCCGGGTCGGCCGCGCCGTAGGACTGGGACATCCCCATGCAGCCAAGGCCCTGCATCGAGACGATCAGGCCGGAGTTGCCAAGCACGCGAGTCGGCAAAGTCATACCTCGATCTTCGCCCCTCCGACTAGTGGCGCAACACCCGGGACAGGAACTGCTGCAGTCGCGGATGGCTCGGCTCCCCGAGCACCTGCTCCGGCGGGCCGGACTCCGCGACCATGCCGGAGTCGAGGAAGCAGATCTCGTTGGCGACCCGTCGGGCGAACCCCATCTCGTGCGTCGCCATCAAGATCGTCATCCCTTGGTCCTTGAGCTCGCCGATCAGGTCGAGCACCTCACCGACCAGCTCCGGGTCGAGCGCGCTCGTGACCTCGTCCAGCAGCAGCAGCCGCGGCTCGTTGGCGAGGGCACGAGCGATCGCGGTCCGCTGCTGCTGACCGCCGGACATCCGGTCCGGATACGAATCGGCGTGCTCGGCCAGGCCGACCCGGGCGAGCAGCTCGCGACCTCGCTCCTCGGCCTCGGCCTTCGAGCGCTTACCGACCACGCGCGGCGCCAGCGCGACGTTCTGCAGCGCGGTCATATGCGGGAACAGGTTGAACGCCTGGAACACCACGCCAATCCGCCGGCGGACCGCGTCTGCGTCAGCCCGCGGATCGGTGATCTCGTCGCCCTCGAGGACGATCTCGCCGTCGGTGACGACCTCGAGCAGGTTGATGCAGCGCAACAGCGTCGACTTGCCCGATCCGGACCCACCGATCAGTACGACGGCCTGCCCGTCGTCGACCTCGAGGTCGATGCCGTTAAGAATCCGCGCGTCGCCGTAGTGCTTGTGGACGTTGCGAACCTCCAGGACGGGAGCGGTCACACGACCACGCCTGCCTGCTGCCGGCGCAGCGCTCGTCGGGCGTAGGCATCCGCAAAGCGGCCCGAGGGAGCCGCGAGCAGGATGAACAGGATCGCCGCGATGACGAACGGCGTGAAGTTGAAGGTCGCGTCATTGTCCGACGTCGCGCGGTTGATCGCATCAGCGACCGCGCCGACGATCGAGATCAGGCCGACGTCCTTCTGAAGCGCGACGAAATCGTTGAGGAGCGCCGGGATCACGTTCCGGACCGCTTGGGGCAACACGACCAGGCGCAGGCTCTGCCGCTGGCTGAGGCCGAGCGATCTGGCCGCGGCCCGCTGGCTCGGATGCACCGACTGGATGCCGGACCGCATCACCTCGGTGACATACGCGCTATAGGAGACGATGATCGCCACCGCGCCCCAGACCAGTGCTGAGTTCGTCACGTGATGCAGCCGCAACGACGGGATTCCTTCAGCGGACAGGTAGAGCAGGATGATCATCGGGCAGCCGCGGAAGATATCGACGTAGAGTGCGCACCCGATCCTCAGCGGAGCGAGCACCGCGCTCACCGACGTCCGCATGATCGCGATGATCAGCGCGAGGACGAGGATGCACGGCTCGCAGATGAGCAGCAGCTTCAGGTCGATCAGCAGACCGCGAAAGATGTCACCCGTGTCGGCCCGGAACTCATGGCCTGACAGGAAGGTCTCATGCGCGGACTTCCAACCCGGCGAATGCGTGACGGCCAGCCAGAGCACCGCCGAGAAGCCCACCGTGCTGAGGATCGCGACGAGGGTGGACTTTCGCTTGCGATCTCGACGGTAGCCGCGCCGCCAGGCTTCCTTGTCGGACGGCGAGAACTCGCCGGTCATCGTGCTCATTGCGCAATCCTGCTACTGAAGGACCGGCGCGTTGCCCCCTTTTGCGAGCCACTTGGTCTGAATCTTCGCCAGCTGCCCGCTGGCCTTCAACGCATCGACCGCCTTGCTCACGCAGCTGGTGAGTGGGCTGCCCTTTGCCAGCAGCGCGCCGAACTGCTCGGGGTGAGCACCAGGAGCGATCTGACCGATGATCGTGCTGCCGGTGACCTGCGCCGACGTGATGTAGAAGGCGGTCGGCAGGTCGACCACGAGCCCGTCGATCTGGCCGTTCTTCAACGCCTGGACCGCGAGGCCGTTACTCGTGTAAAAGGCGTGCGACGACGGCTTGATGACGTTGCTGATCGTGTCGGCGTCGGTGGTGCCGAGCTGGGCGCCGAGCTTGAGCGCCCGCAGCCCGGCCAGCGTGTTGACCGACGCGGCCTTGGTGCCCTTCATCGCGACGATCGACTCGGCGACGTCGTAGTACGGCGCGGAGAAGTCGACCGCCTTCTCCCGGGCCGTGGTGATCGAGAACTCGTCGAGGTCGTAGTCGAAGTCACGCGCGGCCGGGCCGATCGCCTGGCTGAAAGTGATCCGCTTCACCTTGATCTGGTCAGGCGTGTAGCCGAGCTTCTTGGCGATCGCGAGGTCGACCGCGCTCTCGAAGCCGTTGCCGTCGATCGGCGTCTTGTTGTGGTTGAACCACGGCGGGTAGACCGGCTGGTCCACCCCGATCGTGATGTTGCCCGACGAAACGGTCTGCAGCGTGCTGGGCGTGCAGCCCGGGATGGCGCCCGCCGCGAGCGACGTGGACGGCGCCGGTGAGCTTGACGGCGAGGTGGCCGGTGGCGTCGTACCCCCCGAGCTCGAGCTGCCGCAACCGGCCACCACGAGACTCGATGCGGCCAGCGCCGCCACCCCCACAACGACCCGATTCACGGTTCTCCCCAAAGTATGACCGGCCTGAATGGGCTCAGGCTTCAGTGAACTGGATGCTATCCGCGCAGGGCGGTGGTGATCAGACCGGGCAGTTTCCCCCACGTCGGCTTGGCCATCAACCGCGCGAACATCTCCCCGGACCGGTTGGCGGTCTTGTTCGTGACGAACCAGGTCGGTTTGACCGGCATCCGGAACGGCCCACGAACCACGGTCTTCTCGATATCGGCCTCGTCGAGCATCATCGAGTTGTGCACGAAACCGATGCCTGACTGGACATCGGTGACGGTGTGCCCCGGGTATGCGCCCCACGGCGTGGTGCCGAGCAGGAATCCGACCGCCGACCAGTGGTTGACCGCCACCGTGCCGTAGCGCAGGTCCGCGATCGCCTGCTCGACGGCGCGGGCCACCTCCGGGTCGGCCAGGGTCTTCGGATGCACGATGAGCGAGCATCCGAGGGTCCCCCACATCCCGTTGTTGGCGAAGTCGACCGCCTTGCGGATGAAGTCGACCGTGCCGGTGGCGTCGATCCCGACCTCGCCGAAGACCCCGTTGAACGACTCGGTGGTGAACGCGATCTCGTCCTTGGTGTCCGGCCGCAGGCCGGGGATCATCGTCCACGGCACGCAGGCGAGCGAGTCGTCGCCGAAGCGCTCAGCCTCGGGATGGGCGGCGACGAATCGCTCGTAGCGGTCGCGCGCGCCCGGGTAGTAGGGGTAGCGCGAACCGACCTCGCCGAGCACTTCCCGGACCCCGTCCAGCAGCTGCCCGCGCAGCTCCCATGAGTTCGATGTCACGATCGCGCGCAGGGCGATGCAGTTGAACCCGCCGTTGTTGGCCAGCATCGACGCGAGGTTCTGGGCCTGGAACGCAATGTCCTTCGGCGCCCAAGGCCCCGGTACGACGATGACCGGCGAGACGTTGCCGAGCTCACCCGTCACCGGCTTGGTCACCAGCGGATCGTTCGCCGCCAGCCGGCGCGCCCCGTCCTCCCCGGTCCCGAACACGATCGCCTCGAAGGTCTTGTCCGAGCCGGTGACGTGGACCTCGGTGACGGCGTCGTGCCGGACGAGATGGGTGCCGACCTCGGCTCCGCCGTACCCGACCCGCAGTACGCCGCGGTCGACCAGCTCGCCGAACACCCGCTCGAAGATCGGGCCGAGGTAGTCGTTGACCGGGTTCATCTTCAGGATCACCGGGTGCCGGGCGATGAACAGCCGGTCGAGCGCGTCGGTGATCGGAATCGAGGCCACATTGCCGGCGCCGAGGACGAGCGAGACTCCCGGCGACCCGCCCCCGAACCACGCCGCCGCCTGCCGCTCGACCGCCTGCGCGCCGGCCACGCCCCGGCGCAGCCAGATCTCGGCGGCGAACCCGGACAGTGCCACCTTGTCGAAGGCGTCGAACGGGAAGGCCGGGATCGCGGTGTGCCCGCCGGTCGCTGGATGCGGCCGGCCGGGGAACTGCGGCTTGTGGCCCGCTGCGATGTCGGTCAAGGCCGCGGCAAGCAGGCGGATGTAGCGGGCAGTGATCGCGACGCTCGCCCACTCCTCGCCGGCCAACCCGGAGTCAGACGGGATGTGCTTGGCCGTACACGCGGCTTCGACCCAGTCCTGGGACCCGGCGAGCAGGGCCTCGTTGAGCCGCTCGAGCAGGCCGACCAGCTCGCTCGGCTCCGCCTCGAACCAAGGCTTGGAGTGCTCGACCAGGTCGGCGACCGCGACATCACAGTCGTGGAGCGAGGTGGCAACCCGGCTCGTGGCCGCCTCAGGGATCGCGATCGTGCCGTGAGCTGCCACCTGCGTCATGGGCAAGACCTCCGAAGCAAAGTATGGCTGACCCGGGTTCACTAGGTTGGCGGGTATGGCGATTGCTGACTTGGCTGCTGACGTCCAGGAGGACCTGGTCCAACTGCGCCGCGCACTGCATCAGATCCCCGAGCTCGGGCTGAGCCTGCCGAGGACTCAGGAGCACGTCCTCGCCGCGCTCGACGGGCTGCCACTGGAGATCTCGACCGGCGACTCGCTGAGCTCGGTCACGGCGGTTCTTCGGGGCGGATCGCCCGGCGGCCGATCGGTCCTGCTGCGCGGCGACATGGACGCGCTGCCCGTGGTCGAGCGGACCGGTGCCCCGTTTGCGGCGACCGGCGACACCATGCACGCCTGTGGCCATGACCTGCACACCGCCATGCTGGTCGGCGCAGCCCGGGTGCTGACCGCACAGCGCAGCACGCTGCCCGGCGATGTCGTCTTCATGTTCCAGCCGGGCGAGGAGGGACATGACGGCGCGCGCCACATGGTCTCCGAAGGCGTGCTCGACGCGGCCGGAAAGCGGATCGACGCCGCATTCGCCCTCCACGTCACGTCCTCGCTCCTCCCGGCCGGCCAGTTCGCCAGCCGGACCGGCACGATCATGTCCGCGGCCGACACGCTGCGGGTCAACGTGCGCGGCGCCGGTGGTCACGGCTCGGCTCCGCACCGCGCCAAGGACCCGATACCGGCGGCCTGCGAGATGGTCACCGCGCTGCAGACCTTCGTCACCCGCCGCTTCGACGTGTTCGACCCGGTGATCGTCACGGTCGGCTCGTTCCACGCCGGGACGCTGTTCAACGTCATCCCCGACTCGGCCAGCTTCGAGGCCACCGTCCGGTCGTTCTCCCGGGTGGCCCACGAACGCCTGCTCGCCGAGATCACCTCGGTGTGCACCGGGATCGGTACGGCGTACGGGCTCGAGGTCGACGCAAAGATCGAGGAGCTGTATCCGGTCACGGTCAACGCCGGCTCGCAGGTCGACCTGGCCCACGCCAGCGTGACCGACCACCACGGCGACGACCGCTGGACCGACCTGCCCAACCCGCTGTCGGGGTCGGAGGACTTCTCCCGGGTGCTCGACGAGGTCCCCGGTGTCATGGTGTTCCTCGGTGCCACCCTGGCCGACCGCGATCCGGGCACCGCGCCGTTCAACCACTCCCCCGAGGCGGCCTTCGACGACGCGGTGATGGCGGATGGTGTGACGCTGTACGCCGACTTCGCGGTGCGCGCGCTCAACGGCAGCTAGCCGGTGTTGGATCGCGAGCTGGTTCTCGCCTCGGCGTCGCCGGCCCGGCTGCGGCTGCTTCGCGACGCCGGCATCGACCCGCGCGTCGTGGTGAGCGGTGTCGACGAGTCCAGCGTCGACACCGAGAATCCGCATGAGCTGGTCGAGGAGCTCGCCGTCGCCAAGGCGCGAGCCGTCGCACGCGACCTCTCGAACGGAGCGGCCATCGTGCTCGGCTGCGACTCGATGTTGGTCTTCGACGGGCAGACGATGGGCAAACCGGGCACCCCGGAGGCGGCCACCGAACGCTGGCTGGCGATGCGCGGCAGGACCGCCACCCTGCTGACCGGCCACTGCGTGATCGACCTCGCAACCGGGCGGGAGGCGAACGGGATCGGCACCACCGTGGTGCGCTTCGGCGAGCCGACCGACGCCGAGATCGCGTCGTACGTCGCCAGTGGAGAGCCGCTGGAGGTCGCCGGTGCATTCACCCTCGACGGCCGTGCTGCACCGTTCATCGACGGCATCGACGGCGACGCCAGCAACGTGATCGGGCTGTCCCTGCCGCTACTGCGCCGCTTGCTGGCGCAGCTCGGCATCGGTATCACGGAGTTATGGCACTGAGCCCGGCACCGCTGAAGATCGGCCCGATCACGGTCGATCCGCCGGTCGTGCTCGCCCCGATGGCGGGCGTGACGAACGCCGCCTTCCGCACCCTGTGCCGCTCATACGGCGCCGGCTTGTACGTCAACGAGATGGTGTCCGCGCGGGCGCTCGTCGAGGGGAGCGAGAAGACCCAGCGGATGCTGGCCTTCGGCGCCGACGAACAGGTCCGCAGCATCCAGCTGTACGGCGTCGATCCCGACGTGGTCGGCCGCGCGGTGACGGCACTGGTCGAGCAGGCCAGGGTCGACCACATCGACCTCAACATGGGTTGTCCGGTGCCGAAGGTGACCAAGCTCGGCGGCGGCGCGGCGCTGCCGATGCACCGACTGCTGTTCGCGGCGATCGTGCGGCAAGCGGTGCAGGCGGCCGGCACGATCCCGGTGACGGTCAAGATGCGGCTCGGAGTCGACGACCGCGCGCTGACCTATCTCAGCGCCGGGCAGATCGCCGCCGATGAGGGCGCTGCCGCCGTCGCGCTGCACGCCAGGACCGCCGAACAGCTGTACTCGGGCGTCGCGGACTGGTCGGCGGTCGCCCGGCTCAAGGCGGCCATCTCGACCATCCCGGTCTTGGGCAACGGCGACATCTGGCTGGCGCCCGACGGGGTCGCGATGATGCGGGAGACCGGATGCGACGGGGTCGTGGTCGGGCGCGGCTGCCTTGGCCGGCCATGGCTGTTTCGCGATCTTGCCGACGCGTTCGCCGGGCGGCCGGTGCAGGCGCCGCCGGCGCTCGGCGAGGTGGTCGCGGTCATGCGCCGCCACGTCCGGCTGCTCGTCGAGACCAAGGGTGATGAGCTGATCGGCGTTCGCGACTTCCGCAAGCACGTCGGCTGGTATCTCGCCGGCTACCCGGTCGGCGGTCAGACCAGGCGCGACATGGCGCAGACCTCCTCGCTGGCCGAGCTCGACGTCCTGATGCACGGGCTGCTGGACCGGGTCGGATCGGGCGTGACGCTCCCGCCGGAGAACCACCGGATCGTGCGCGGCCACTCCCAGGGCCCTCGGCCGGTCGCGCTTCCGGCCGGGTGGCGGGAGTCGGCCCTTGATCCGACCCCACCGCCCAGGGAAGCCGACTCGCTCGTCTCGGGCGGTTGACCGGATGCAGCGCCGAGTGCTCGTCCCGCTCCCCGACCGCGACTTCGACGTCACCGAGGTCGCGGTGCCGTGGCGAGTGCTCACCGACGCCGGCTGCGAGGTCGTCTTTGCCACCGAGTCCGCGGCGACGCCGCAGGCCGACCCGCTCCTGCTCGACGGCGTCGTCTTCGGCCGGCTGGGGGCGGCGTCTGAACCGAAGCGCTTCTATGCCCAGCTAGGGGAAGCGCCGCGGTTCCGGCAGCCAATCGCGTTCGCCGACATCGTTCCGGGCGCGTTCGACGGGCTGCTACTGCCGGGCGGCCACGCGAAGGGCATGCGGCAATACCTCGACAGCGCGGCGCTGCGCGCCAAAGTGGGCGAGTTCTGGGCCCTCGGCCGGCCGGTCGGTGCGATCTGCCACGGCGTGCTCGTCCTCGCCCGGACCACCGATCCCGACACCGGCCGGAGCGTGCTCTCCGGCGTCCGCACCACCTGCCTGCCGAAGTACATGGAGCGCAGCGCCTACCTTGCGACCGCGTGGCGGCGGGGCCGCTACTACCGCACCTACCCCGAGTACGTCGAAGACGAGGTGCGCGCGGCGCTCGAGCATCCCGAGCGGCAGTTCGAGCGTGGGCCGCGAGTCCTGTCGGCTCGTGGCACGGCCGAAGACGACACGCACGCCGTCGTCGTACAGGACGGACGGTATGTCTCGGCCCGGTGGCCGGGTGACGCGTACGCGTTCGCGCACCGTTTCGCGAGCCTTCTCGTCTAGGGATCAACGGTGTTAGCCTCGTCCTGAGGTCGAAGTTCTCGTCGTGCATGGCTCGCGGGTAGAGCGCACCGGCCGACGGCCACCCGGCAGAGGGAGACAGACGATGGGTTCGCGCCGCTCCACGATTCGTGGTGGTCGCCTCGGCGGTGCACCAGGCTCCGAAGTCGATCGCGGTGGCGTCGTCGAGCCGCGCCGGGCGGTGTCCTACTGGTGCCACGCCGGGCATGAGAGCCGACCGGCCTTCGCGCTGCACGTCGAGCTGCCGCAGACCTGGGCCTGCCAGGTGTGCGGTCAACCGGCCGGCCCGATCCAGGACCAGCCGCCGCCCCGCGAGCGGATGGCGGGCGGCCCACCGAAGACCCCGTTCGAGTTCCTCATGATGCGCCGGACGATGGCCGAGGGCGACGAGCTGCTCGAAGAGGCGCTGGCCAAGCTGCGCGATGATCGCGCCGCGCGGAGCCGGGCCAGGTAGCCGCGGCCCGATAGCACCCTGAATGGCCACCGAAACCGACGTCACGGTTCCCCGGCACGAGCGACCCGTATCCGACAACGCGATCCTCGCCTTGGTCTGCGTTGCGCAGTTCATGGTCGTGCTCGACGTCTCGATCGTGAACGTCGCGTTGCCGTCGATCGGCCGTGACCTGCACTACTCGCCGACCGACCTGCAATGGGTGGTCAACGCCTACGTCCTGACCTTCGCCGGGTTCCTGCTGCTCGGCGGCCGCACCGCCGACCTGTTCGGTCGCCGCCGGGTGTTCCTCGCCGGGCTGACCCTGTTCTCGGTCGCGAGCCTGCTCGGCGGGCTGGCCCAGACGAGCACCGAGCTCACCGCCGCACGAGCGGCCCAGGGCCTGGGCGGCGCCGTGCTGTCGCCAGCGACGCTCACGATCATCATGACGACGTTCGGCGAGGGCGAGAAGCGCCATCGCGCGCTCGCCGCCTGGAGTGCCGTGGCAGGTCTCGGTGGCGCCTTCGGCGTGATCCTGGGCGGGCTTCTCACGTCGTACCTGTCGTGGCGGTGGGTGCTCTTCGTCAACATCCCGATCGGTGTTGCCGCGATCGCCGCGGCGGTCATGTGGCTGCCGGAGCGCCGTCGGGCGGATGCCGAACGGAGCCTCGACCTCACCGGGGCGATCCTGGCCACGGCCGGCCTGGCCTTGCTCGTTTACGCGATCGTGGGCACCGATGTCCACCCCTGGACCTCGACCCGAACGCTCGTCCTGCTCGCAGTCGCGGCCGCCCTGCTGGTCGTCTTCCTGGTGTCCCAGACCCGGGTGAGCGCACCGCTGATGCCGCTGTCGCTGTTCAAGTCACGGTCGGTGTCCGCCGCCAACCTGGTGATGCTGCTGCTCGGCGTCGTCTTCTTCTCGATGTGGTACTTCCTCTCGCTGTATCTACAGGACGTCCACGGCTTCCACCCGCTCAAGACCGGCCTGCTGTTCCTGCCGATGTCGTTCGCCATCATCGTCGGTGCCCGCACCGCCGGGCGGGTGATCGGTCGCAGCGGCCCGCGCGCGATGTTGGTCGTGGGGCTCGGCCTTTCCGCGCTGGGATTCGCCGGGCTCACCCAGCTCTCGGCGTCGTCGACCTATCTCGGCGGCGTGCTCGGACCCACGCTGCTGATCTCCTTCGGGATGGGGCTGTCGTTCACGCCGCTCGCGACCGCGGCGACCGCGGGCGTCCACTGGTCGCAGGCCGGGATCGCCTCCGGGGTGCTGAACACCTCACGACAGGTCGGCGGCTCGATCGGGCTGGCCGCGCTGGCGACGGTCGCCACCGACCGAACGATCCACCTGCTCGGCCACCCGGTGATCGCCCAGGGCGCACTCGGCTCCACGGCGGCCCGGGCGGCCATCACCTCGGGCTATGTGCATGCGTTCGCGGCCGCGGCCGTCATCGCCGCAATCGGCGCCGCGGCCGCGTTCTGGATCCCCGGCACCCGTCGCAAACAACCCGATGCGGAGCTCGCAGCGGCCGGTTGAGCATCTGGCTACGTCGATGGGAGCCAGGTCAGCGGCGGATGGACGTTCTTGCGCACGAGGATCTGCGCGCCGAGCGTGGCCTGCCGCACCGGAAGGATGTAGAGCGCGGCGGGCCGTCCGGGTGCATGGGTAATCAGCATCAAGCGGCGCCCGCTGGGTGCCCACGCGACGGCGGGGGTAAGGCCGTCGTAGTCCGGTTCTGACACGTCGGTCGGCACCTGCAGGACATCAACGCTGCCAGTGGCCGGATCTGCGATCCCCGCCGTGCTCTGCGACTCGTTCCCAATGACTGGGTCCGCGGTGCTGACGAAAGCCAAGCGGCGCCCATCGGGCGCCCATTCGATCGAGCTGATTCGACAGTGATCGCCGCAGGACCTAACTTCGGTGATTGCAGTTCCATCGCTTCGCATTGTGTAAAGCCCGGTGGGGCCGTACGGACCGAATCCTTGGTTTCCCCCGAGGGGGAGGAAATTCGGCTTCATCCGTGAGAAGGCGATCTCGTCACCACTCGTCGACCACACGGGTGAGCTGTCGTAGGTGCAGCTGGCACGGGAGGCGGCCGTGCACTGCCGGTCCGTCAACAGCCGAACATGGGTTCCGTCAGCATCAGCAGTACCGATCGCCGGAACGGTCGAGGTGCCACCGCTGAGTTGCACCGTGACCGCATCCTCAAACGCAAGCTGCTTCCCGTCCGGTGACCAGCTGGCGTCCGAGAGCGGATCGTCGCCGTTGGAGCACCCGCCATTGCACAGCATGGTGACGTGCCCATCGGGCTCGAGCACGGTATCCCCGTTGATCAGTAGCCGCGCTCCGTCCGGCGACCAGGCCAGGCTCCCGCAGTACGACTGGGGGCAGCGATAAACGGTTTGGTTGTCCGAGCCGTTCGCATCCATGACATGCACGTAGTCACCGGTGACGTGCAAGTCCTTGCTGGGCTGGTATGTCTCCGCGTCGTACGCGATCTTGCGGCCGTTGAGTGAGGCCGTTAGCGCATCGATCCGGCCCGACGTCGCGGTAAGTCGCCGTACGTCTGTACCGGCCGGCGTCGCCGCATACAGCGCCATGTTCGGAAGGTACTTATCCGGACCGGGGCTGTACTCCGCGAACACGACCAGCCCGTCCCGAGGCTGAGCCAGGGCGAGCGGTGGCGTTGAGGTCGGCCCGATCCGCGTAACGGCAAAGACGGTCCCCGCCGTGACGAGAACGGTCGCGAGCAACGCGCTCGAGCGTCGCCGTCCTCGCCTGACCCGAATCCTTCGGTGGAGGTCCGGGAGTGCGAGCAGGCTCCCGGGCGGGTCAGGCACCCCTTTCCGAAGGTCGAGAAGACGCAGTTCAGTCATGACTCACCTCGGGCTGTTCGGTGGCGAGCAGCGCGCCACTCGTCCGCAGATTGGCGAGCGCCTTCGCGGTCTGGCTCTTGATCGTGCCGACGGCACATCCGAGCATCTCGGCGGTCTGGGCCTCGGTGAGGTCTTCGTAGAAGCGAAGGACGACGACCGCGCGCTGTCGCGCGGGCAGCCCGGCGAGTGCGCTCAGGACGAACGAGCGCTGGTCGGAGTCGGCATAGGGGTCGCCCAGCGAGGATCTCCGGCGGCTCCGCGGTCGAGCGTTCGCCCCGCCAACGACGCCGCCACCAGGACGCGTGGCTGTTGAAGATCGCGCGACGGACGTAGGCATCGGCATCACCGGCCGAGATTCGGCGCCACTTCGGGTAACAGTTCATCAGTGCGTTCTGCACGAGATCGTCCGCGGCGTACCAGTCGCCGGTCAGCAACCAGGCGGTGCGCAAGAAGGAGCGCCGACGAGCCACGACGTAGGAGTCGAAGTCGACGGGCTCGGCCACCTCGCCCCCTGTCCTGGGACCCTTGACCTCACCGGTGAACGCGATGGCGATGAGAAAAGGTTGCCACGACGCCCGATGTGATGTGAACCGGTTCGTGAGGGGTTCCCGCTGCTCTGGCCCCGGCAACGGCTCACAAATCGGGCTAAACGGCGCGGCCCGCGTGGTCAGTGCTTGTGCTTGGCCTTGTGCTTCACCGGGCTCGAGAAGATGCCGAGTCCGACCGGCATCGGGCGCTCCTGGCCGTCAGCGGGGTAGTTCTCCAGCGTCAGCGGGTGCGAGCTGCCAAGGCGGGCGAGCAGCTCGGTCGATCCTGAGCCGTCGAAGGCGAAGGCCTGGCTGGATCCCAGCTGCACCATGAGCTCCGACATCTGGTTCTCGTCGAGGCCGTGGGTCGAGGTGCCGCGGTGGTCCGCGACGATCGCAATCGTGATCATCCGGCCGCCGTGGCTCAGGCCGATCTCGGTCCGCGCCGGCTGCTTGGTGCCGATGCTGTCGCACCCGAACCCGGTCCGGATCACGCCGGGCTTCTGGACGACCTCCAGGCCCACCCCGTACGCCTGGACGAACGGCTTCGGCGCGCTGGTGACGACCGATGAGGCGAGCGAGATCTTCGTACCGAGCGGGATGCCGGACAGCCAGTTGCTCGCGGACTGCCCGTGCCCGACCAGCAGGTAGCCGTTGCTCGGGATGTTCGGTCCCCAGCGGGACTGCGAGACGCTGGTGAGCGCGCCGTTGACCACGCCCCGGACCTCGTCGCTCCAGCGCGCCGGCACCGGCGACGAGCCCCACTTGGCGGTGTAGATCCCGAGCCCGGACGGCGGGTCGAGCTCGTTCTTGGCGACCACGGCGTGCGTCTTCTTGCCGGCGGTCAGCAGCGCCGCCCACCAGACCGTGCCCGACTCGGCGAGGCCGTTGCTGCCGATGCCGACGACCTCCTGGTGCACCGAGGACATCACCTGCGGGACCTTGTTCGAGATGAGCGGTTGGGTCGGGTCGCCGGTGCGGAAGTCGAAGTAACCCGTGTTGGTCGCCGCCACCAGGTGCGGGCGACCGGTGGCCAGTGTGCTGAGCGGCGAGCGCTGGGCGAGCGAGTGCATCAGCGGCTGCAGCGAGAGGTTCGGGTCGGCCAGGTTGATCCGGAGCACGTGCATCGACACGACCCCGTTCGAGTCGTTCGTCGAGCCGGACGACATCACCAGTCCGGTCGCCAACGTCCGCTTGTGCCAGGTCGTGCCGGGGACGAGCGACTCAGCCCGGGGGCAGCCGCCGTCACCGCGGGCAGCCGGGTGGCGCGATGCCGCCTGGGCCACCCCGAGCCCGGGCACGACGCTGAGCAGGCCGATGGCAGCAGCCGCCGGTACGACGAGACCGGCGCGCCGCAGGCGGGAGGGGTTGGTGCGACTCATTCTGAGGTGCATCTTCGGCGGTCGGCCCGCCGATGTTGAGATCCGTCCGGCTCAGATGTCGACCGTTTGGAGGATCGACCCGTTCGGCCTAGCGGGACAGCCCGGACAACCTTCGCTGCTCGCTCGGCCGGGGCCTCCGGTCAAGCCGCTGCTCGAGGTGGCGGCGGGCGGCGTCGTGCTGGCCGGACGCCACGAGCGCATGCAGCATCGTCTCCGCGATCACCTCTTGCTGGGCGGCGCTTCCGCCGAGCCGTTCGGCGCCGGCCACCACGACGGCGAGACGATCCGCGGCTGCAGCGGTGTCCCCTCGGACGTGGGCGGCAAAGCCCTCGCACATCGGCGCGATCAGTTCTGGATACTCCGAGTCCGGGTGCGTCGCCGCGAACTCCTGCAGCCGGCCGAGCCCGTCGACGTCGCCGGCCGCGGCGAGGGCGACCACCGCGTGCATTGCGGCGAATGCGGTGGCCGGATGGTCGAGCAGGCAAGCCGGCACCGTCGAGAGGACGTCCTCGATCGGTAGCTCCCCCGGCCAGAGGCCGGCCAACCTGGACCGCCAGAGCAACGACGCCGAGTCGACCAGCGCGCGCGGGCCGGTCACCACCGGCGGCGCGAGCTGCTCCGCGTAACGCCGCCGGACCGCGTCCGCGTCATCAAGGGCGAGCTCGTGCAAGGCAGCGTGCCAGGAGTAGTGCGCGGTGTATTGGGTGTCCGGACCGTTGGCCACGATCCACTCGTCCATCCAGCGAAGCCCGGCCTCGTGCTCGCCGGTCTCGTAGAAGACATGGGTGCGGGCATGGGCCGCGTGGCCGGCCGCCGGCTGCTCGCGCATCGACCTCGCCGACAGCCGCTCGGCGTCGTTCCAGCGCTGCTGCTCCTGCCGGACGAAAGCCAGCATGCCGGCGAACCACCAGTCGTCGCCGTACGCCGGCGCGAGCCGCTCCGCAAGGGCCCACGACTCGGCCACCGGCCCGGTAACCCCGCTGAAGGCGATCGTCGGCAGCGCCACACTCACCGCGAGCGCGTCGCGCGGAAACTCGTCGATATGGCGAAGCAGCGCGCGGTCACCCGCGGCCCGGCCGCCGGTCAGCCGGCTGACCACGGTCTGCACGAAGCTGCGCTCGCGCCGGTCGCCGCGATGCCGGACCGCATCGACCGCGGCGTGCAGATGGGCGTCCACATCAGCGGGCAGGTCCCACTCGTGTCCCACCAGAGCCAGTGCCGCATGCCCGACCGCAAAGCCGGGGTCGGCCCGGACCGTCGCCTCCAGCAGATCGAGCGCGTCGCGCCGCAGCAGGCAAATCGCCTCGAGCGCGCCACGCCACGACTCGGCCGCCTGTGGTGTGGCGGACAGCGCAAGGTCGTATTGGTCGCGTGGGCGACGGTCTCGGCGCGCACCGCTACCGAGCAGTCGCTTCGCGAGCGCCGCTGCCTGGTCTCGAATCTCCGGAATCGCGGTGCTCTCCCACAACGTGCCGCGCCGCAGCGAGCCCAGCGTCCAGACCGGAATCGCGGTACGCCCGGTCGTGTCCCGCAGCGCGCCGTCGGCGGTGGTGTCGAGGCCGAGCCCGACCGGGCCGGCGGCGGCCAGCCCTCGATCGAGCAGTGACCGCAGCAACGGGTCGGTGCTGGTCGCAGCACCGGCGTTCGGGCCGGCACAGTTCACGACCGCGGCCACCCGCACGGTGCTGCCATCCGAGAGGACGACCTCCACGCCATGGGCCACCTCGGTCGCCCCGAGCACCCGGCCGGTATGCGTGACCACCCGCCCGGCTGAACGGGCGGAGCCCAGCGCCTCGGCACTCTGCGGCGGGATCCGGTGCCGCAACGACTCCCACCGCCGGGCGTCGAGCGCGAGGAACTCGGCCCGGTCGGTGTCGCTCAGCCCGGCCCATAGCCGCTGGGTGATGGCGCGAATGCTGTCCACCGCCGGTCGCCAGTCGCCGTACCGGGCTTGTGCCTTGTCGATGTGTGCCTGCATGAGGTCGTGCAGCTCGGCCAGGGTCGGCGCCGCCGTGGGGAACTCGGGCGCCTCCATGACCGGACGGTCGCCGGACGTCTGGGGCTGCGGCAGGATGCCGTGCCGGGAGGTCAGGTGGATCACCCGACCCGGCCGGTCGAGGGCGCGAACGGTGTCGACCATGGTCAAGCCGGTGCCGACGATCAGGACGTCGCCGTCGACCGGTACGCCGTCAAGCGCACCAGGCGCCCAGGGATCCGCAACCAGCCGGGCAGATCCTTGCAGCGGCGCCGGCACCCACGACAGCTCCGCCCCGAGGTGGCCGACCGCGAGGACGGCAGCGTCGACCTCGAGGTCGGGGCCGTCCGCCAGTGTCAGCCGACATCGCTGCCCGTCGTAGGCCAGATCGACGACGCGATCGCGCCGATGATGCAGCGTCGCCCACGGCGTCCGCCGCTCGGCGTCGTCCAGCACGTGCTGCAGGTAGCGCCCGTACCACTCACGGGGAACGTAGTCGCACGGCGCCGGCGGCTCGCCGCCTTGGTAGGCCAGCCAGCGGGCGAAATGCTCGGGATCATCGGTGTACGCCGTCATCAGCCGCACCGGCACGTTCAGCAGGTGCCGGTCGTCGGTGGTGGAATACGCGACGCCGCGACCGAGCGCGGCTCGCGGCTCGATCACTGTGACGCTGACGGTCCGATGCTGCCGACCGGCTTCGTCGACCAGGCGGGCAGCAGTCAGGGTTCCGGCAGCGCCACCCCCGATCACCGCGAAACTAGAGTGAGATACTTGGGTTGCTCCACTCATGGCTCACTACTGTAGCCCGCCCGAGCCGGGTTGGGAAAGCCACCGCGCCGGGTCCACCCGCGGGCCGCTGCGTAGCGTTCAGGTCGTGGCCGCACCGCTGATCCCGCTGTTCCCACTGGGAACGGTGCTGTTTCCCGGCGGCCCGCTGGCCCTGCACATCTTCGAGGACCGCTACCGCGCCCTCATCGCCGACCTGCTCGCCCTCCCCGAGTCGGAGCGCCGCTTCGGCGTGATCGCGATTCGCAGCGGCCGCGAGGTCGGCGCGGATGGCATCCGGGCCCTGCACGAGATCGGCTGCATGGCCATGATCACCGCGGTCGCGAGTGGCTCGGACGGCACGTACGACATCGAAACCGTCGGCAGCACCCGGTTTCGGGTCCGCTCCGTGGATCGCGAGCGGCCCTACCTCTGCGCGACGGTCGAATGGCTGCCCGAACCGATCGGCGAGGTCGGGGCGCTCGACGCCATCGTCACCAAGCGGTACGCCGACTACCGCGACGCGCTCGGGGAGCTGCGTGGGGTGCTGCTGGAAACCGCACAGCTGCCCGACGACGCCCGGCTGCTCTCCTACTTGGTCGCGGCGACGGTGATCGCCGACCTGCCGGATCGGCAGCGGTTCCTGGCCGAGCTCGACGCCGCCGGGCGGCTCGCGGCCGAGGGCCGCTGGCTCGCGCTCGAGGCATCGCTAATGCGCAACCTGTCGGCCGTGCCGGCGGGGAGGATGATCAACGTGCCATCCTCGATCAACTGAGCTGGAGGTGGAGATGCCGTTCGACCGCACCTGGGCCGAGGTCGACCACTACTTTGCGCGGCTGCTCGCGCCTACGGACCCGATCCTCGAAGAAGTGCTCGCGGCCAGTGCGACGGCCGGGCTTCCGGTGCAGCAGGTCTCGGCGCTGCAGGGCCAGCTGCTCACCGTCGTCGCGAAGATGATCAACGCGCGAAGCATCCTCGAACTCGGCACCCTGGGCGGCTTCAGCGCGATTCATCTGGCCCGCGCGCTGCCGGCCAACGGCCGCCTGGTCACGCTGGAGTCCTCGCCGCGCCACGCGGCGGTCGCGGTCGACAACATCGCCAAGGCCGGTTTCGCCGACCGGGTCGAGGTCATCGTCGGCGAGGCTCTTGACACCCTGCCGAAGCTGGCCGATCGCAGTTTCGACCTCGTCTTCATCGACGCCGACAAGGCGAACAACGAGGACTACCTGCGCTGGTCGCTGAAGCTGACCCACCCGGGGAGCGTGATCATCGCCGACAACGTCGTACGCGGCGGCGACGTGCTCGACGCCGGCTCGATCGACCCCAGCGTGGTCGGGACCCGCCGATTCGCCGACGTACTCGGCGCCCAGCGCCGGGTGGCGGCAACGGTGATCCAGACCGTAGGGGCCAAGGGCTACGACGGCTTCGCGCTCGCCCTAGTCCTCGACCCCTAGCTCGATCGCTCAGACGTCGCGGCGCACCAGCGACCAGCCGGCCAGACCGAGCGCGATGGCCGCATACAGAGTGAGCACGCCGGCACCGGCCCAGGGTGAGAGTGCGTGCGGCACCCGCACGACCGCGCCCATCGACGCACCGCCGATCTGCACCGGGAGGAACATGCCGAAGGAGTTCTGGACCGAGGTCGGCAGCGCCGCCGTGATGGCGGGCACGACGAGCAGGATCGCGACAACCGCGCTGATCGCTGCTGCGGTATGCCGGATCACGGTTCCGATCCCGAGCGCGAGCAGACAGATCAGCGCCAGATAGACACCGGCGAACAGCACCGCTCGGGCCACCCCGGGCTGGCCCAGCGTTGCGTGCGGCGCGCTCCCGGCGATGATCGGCTGGCCGACGAAGAACGATGCCAGCGAGATCAGCTCACCTGCGATCAGAGCGACGCCGCCGTACACGATCGCCTTCGCCACCAGCAGAGGAGTACGGCGAGGCGCGGCCGCAATGCTGCTGCGAATCGTTCCGGTGGCGAACTCGCCGGTGATCGCGAGAACCCCGAAGACCCCGATCACGATCTGACCGATCAGGGTGCCCGCCAGGCTCTCGTTCGTCGGGTCCCAGGTCGCCTTGTCCGCGGCCGACAGGGTCGAGTAGCTGTGCGCGTCTGAGGCGGCGATGAGGGCTGCGAGACCGATGCTCGCCACCACCATCACCGTCATCGTCCAGCTCGACGACCGCAGGGATCGCAGCTTGGTCCACTCCGCGCGCAGCAGGCGGTCATAGGTGACGATCACGATGCACTCCCAACAGGTGACAGCTCACGGGTGAGCTCGACGAAGGTGTCTTCGAGCGACGCGCGTTGCGGCGTCAGCTCGTGCAGGACGATCTGGTCGGCGGCGGCCAGCTCACCGATCCGGGGGGCGGTCAGGTCACCGACGCAGACCTGGTCGCCGTCGCGGGTGAGGACTCGGCCGCCACTCGCCCGGACCAGGTCGGCCAGCCGATCCGGCTCGGGCGTGACGACGAGCACCTCGTTGTCATTGCCACGGTCGAGCAGCTCAGCGGTGGAGCAGTTCGCGACCAGCCGGCCACCCCGGATCACGACCAGGTGGTCGGCCGTCACTGACACCTCGCTGAGCAGGTGGCTCGACAACAGCACGGTCCGGCCCTCGTCGGCCAGGTCGCGAAGCAAGGTCCGGATCCACCGGACGCCCTCGATGTCGAGGCCGTTCACCGGCTCGTCCAACATCAGCACGCTCGGGTCGCCGAGCAACGCGACCGCCACGCCGAGCCGCTGTCCCATCCCGAGGGAGAACCCGCCCACTCGCTTGTCCGCGACATCGGCCAGGCCGACGAGCTCGAGCAGCTCGTCGACCCGAGCCGCCGCGATGCCCTGGCTGTAGGCGAGGTAGCGGAGGTGGTTGCGGGCAGTGCGGCCCGGGTGCAACGCCCGCGCCTCAAGCAGGGCGCCCACCCGCCGCATCGGCTCGGCCAGGTCCGCATACCGCGTGCCGCCGATGGTCGCGACGCCGGCGTCCGGCCGGTCGAGGCCGAGCACCAGCCGCATCGTCGTCGACTTCCCGGCGCCGTTCGGCCCGAGGAAGCCGGTGACCCGGCCGGGCTCGACGGTAAAGGTCAGATCATCGACGGCGGTGGTGTCGCCGTACCGCTTGGTCAGTCCAGAAATCTCGATCGAATCCATGCCCACCACACTGGACGGCGGGGCGGTCGCGCACCATCCGGGACGCCCCCGAAATCGGGGTAGGGAAAACCCCCATCGATCTCGGGGGCCTTCCGGCTGGGCGACCGGGCGTTCGGTGAGCCAGTCTGGGTGGTCAACACACGCGGTACGACGACCCGAGGGGAGGTGACGGCGATGCTGACCTTCCTCACCGCGCTGGCCCAGCCCCGCACCTGGCGCGAGCTGTTCTATGCGCTGATCGGCTTCCCGATTGCCGTGGCCTCCTTCGTCTGGGTCGTGACGAGCCTGTCGGTCAGCGGGTCACTGCTGATCACGCTGATCGGCATCCCGCTGCTGGCCGTCGCCATCGCGTCGGCCCGCATCCTCGGCGGCGGCTACCGCGCGATCGGCCGGGCGTTGCTCGACGTCAAGGTCGAGACGCCGATCGTGCGACGCCGGCCGGGCATCTGGGGCTGGCTGACCGAGGTCAACGGCTGGCGCGCGATCGCGTTCCTGCTCCTCGAGTTCCCGGTCGCGATCGTCGACTTCACCGTCGCGGTCACCGTATGGTCGTGTGCGCTCGGCGGCTTGACCTATCCGGTGTGGCGGCACACCGTGCCGACGCAGACCTACCACGGCGTCGTGCACCGCGGCGGCCAGCTCGCGCCCGGCTACTTCCTGGACACCACCCCGCGGATTCTGCTCACCTGCCTGGCCGGGCTCGTCCTGCTCGTGCTCGCGCCATGGCTGGTGCGCGCCACCGTGTCGATCGATCGCTTCCTGATGACGAACCTGCTCGGCCCCACCGAGGGCTCGAAGCGGATCCAGCAACTCGAGGCCACCCGCGCACTTGCGGTCGACGACTCGGCGACCGCACTGCGCCGGATCGAGCGCGACCTGCACGACGGGGCTCAGGCCCGACTGGTCTCGCTCGCGATGAACCTCGGCATGGCCAAGGAAGAGCTCGATGCCGACGACGACCCGCAGGCCGCGCTCTCGCGGGTCCGCGACCTGGTCGACAGTGCGCATCGCGAAGCGAAGGGCACGATCGTCGAGCTTCGCGACCTGGCCCGCGGGATCCATCCGCCGGCCCTCGACAACGGGCTGCCGGACGCACTTGGCACGTTGGCGGCCCGATCCACCGTGCCCACGAACCTGCATATCGACTTGCCCGAGCGGCCGTCCGCGGCGATCGAGTCGATCGTCTACTTCTGCACGGCCGAGCTCCTGACGAACGTGGTGAAGCACAGCGGCGCGCATCACGCGACCGTGGACGTCCGGACGGTCAGCGGCCACCTCTACGTTCGAGTCGGCGACGACGGTGCGGGCGGTGCGAAGTTCGGCCGGTCGGGGGGCAGCGGGCTCAGCGGCCTGGTCGACCGGGTCTCGACCGTCGACGGACGCATCGACATCGCCAGCCCCGAGGGTGGACCAACCCTGGTCACGATCGACATCCCGCTGTCATGACCTCGATCTCGATGCGGATCGTGATCGCTGAGGACTCCGCGATCCTGCGCGACGGCCTCGTGCAGCTCCTCACCGTCCGCGGCCACGACGTCGTCGCGGCGGTGGGCGACGCGACCTCACTGGTCGAGGTGGTCGACGACGCCGTACCGGACCTGGTCGTCGTCGACATCCGGATGCCGCCCACTCACACCAGCGAGGGCTTGGAGGCCGCGATCGCGCTCCGCGCCCGGCATCCGAAACTCGGCATCCTGGTCTTCTCGCAGTACGTCGAGACCAGGTACGCCGCCGAGCTGCTCGCGTCCGGTTCCGAAGGCGTCGGCTACCTGCTCAAGGACCGGGTCGCCGACGTGAGCGAGTTCGTCGAGGCGCTGACCCGGATCGCCGCCGGGGGCACCGTGCTCGACCCCGAGGTCGTCACTCAGCTCCTCGGAGCGAGCCGGCGGACCGACTCGGTCGACGCGCTGACCGCTCGCGAGCGTCAGGTGCTGCGACTGATGGCCGAGGGCCGGGCGAATCCGGCGATTGCCGCGTCGCTGCACCTGAGCCCGGGCGCGATCGAGAAATACGTCACGAGCATCTTCGCCAAACTGGGCCTGGCGCCCTCGCCCGACGACCACCGGCGAGTGCTGGCGGTGTTGCGATGGCTCGAGTCCTGACACTATTGAGGGATGACCGACCTGTTGAGCCTTCCCCTCACCACGCTCGACGGCCGAGCCAGCTCCTTCGGTGAGCTCACCGACGGCCGGGTCGCGCTCGTAGTCAACGTCGCGAGCCGCTGCGGGCTGACGCCGCAGTACGCAAAACTCGAGTCCCTTCAGCGCGACCTGTCCGACCAGGGCTTCACCGTGCTCGGGTTCCCGTGCAACCAGTTCGGCGAGCAGGAGCCCGGCAGCAGCGAGGAGATCGCGACGTTCTGCTCCGCGACGTATGGCGTGACGTTCCCGATGACGGCCAAGGTCGAGGTCAACGGCGACGGCAAGGACCGGATCTATGACCTGCTCACCCAGACCGCCGACGCCGAAGGCGCAGCGGGCGACATCCAGTGGAACTTCGAGAAGTTCCTCGTCAGCCGCGACGGTCGGGTGCTCGCCCGGTTCCGCCCGCTGGTCGAGCCGGACGCCCCAGAGCTCGTCGACGCCATCACCGCCGCGCTTGCCGACTAGAGGAGCGACCTCATGCAGCAGCTGACCGGCCTGGACGCGGCCTTCCTCGCGATGGAGACGCCGGCGACGTACGGACACGTCGGCAGCATCTGCATCCTCGATCCGTCGACCCTGTCGACGCCCTTGACGCTGGCCACCCTGACCGACCTGATCGAGTCGCGGCTGCACCTGATCCCGCCGTTTCGGCGCCGGTTGGTCGACGTGCCGCTCGGCCTCGACCAGCCGTACTGGATCGAGGATCCGGACTTCGACATCGAGTACCACGTGCGGGAGCTCGCGCTGGCCCCGCCGGGTGACGACCAGCAGCTCGCCGAGCAGGCCGCCCGCCTGCACGCCCGCCATCTCGACCGCCGCCGCCCGCTGTGGGAGCTGTACCTGATCCATGGGCTGTCCGGCGGCCGGGTCGCGATCTACACGAAGGTGCACCACGCCGCGATCGACGGCGTGTCGGGCAACGACATCCTCACCGCGGTCCTCGACACCTCCCCCGACGGCCGTCCCGAGGACGGCGACGAGCTCCCGCCTCGGGTCACGGAGTCGGCGCCGTCAAGCTTGGCGATGCTGGTTCGCAGCGCGTGGTCGCTGGCCGGTCACCCGCTGCGCGGGGCCCGGTTGACTTATTCGCTGGCGATGTCGTTGCCGACGCTGGCATCGAGCCCGGCGCGGCCACGGCTGCCGGTCATCGACCGGTTGATGGGACGTGACGCTCACGTGGTGCTCGCCTCGCCCAGCCTGCGCGCACCCGCGACCCCGTTCAACAAGCCGATCGGTCCGCACCGCCGGTGGGCGTTCCGGACCGTGCCGTTCGACGAGGTCCGAGCGGTCAAGAACGCGTCCGGCGCCACCGTGAACGACGTCGTGATGGCGCTGTGCGCCGGCGCGCTGCGACGGTGGCTCGAGGACCACGATGCGCTGCCGGACGCGCCGCTGGTGGCCGCCGTACCGGTGTCCGTCCGGACCGAGGATCAGGTCGGCACCGGCGGCAACCGGGTTTCGACGCTGATGGCCGCGCTGCCGACGAACCTCGACGATCCGGTTGCGCGGTTGCAGGCGGCGCACGAGGCGATGCGCGCCGCGAAGGAGCAGCACGGCGCGCTGCCGGCCGAGTTGCTGGCCGACGTCACCGAGTTCGCGATGCCGGCACTGGCCGGTCAGGCCGCCCGGCTGTCGGCGCGGCTCCGCCTGGTCGAGCGGATCAACCCGTTCAACCTGATCATCTCGAACGTGCCGGGCCCGAACGTGCCGCTCTACTACGCGGGCGCAAAGCTGCTGGCCTACTACCCGCTGTCGGCGATCGCCGAGGGGCAGGGCCTCAACATCACCGTGATGAGCTACGGCGGCGGGCTGCACTTCGGCCTGATCGCCGACCGCGATCTGGTGCCGGACCTCGACGTCCTGGCCGGCTACCTGGTCGACGAGCTCAAGGTGCTCGTGCACGCCGTGGTCCCGGACCAGCTCCCGGACCAGCCGCCGAAGCCGCCGAAGCCGGCGAAGGGCAGCACCAAACGACATGCCTGACCGCACCGCCCTCGCCGCCCGCGCACTGATCGGGCTCGGGACCGGCGCGGCGGTCGTCGGGCTCGTCGTACCGGCCTTCGCGGCACCCCAGGTTGCACCGCGCGCCGGCCACTACAGCGGTAGTGAGGCGGCTAAGCCGAGCCCGCTGCCGGTCACCTTCGTGGTGTCGAAGGACCGCCGGCGGGTCCGGGCCTTCATGGCCGAGGCGCAGGTGAAGGCCGGCTGCACCAACCACATCACGCAGTTCCAGGCGCCGACCGGGCCGATGCCGATCAGTACGGCGGGCCGGTTCTCTCGCTCGTCGCGGGCCTATCCGCAGAAAGGCGTGCAGGTCACGGTCACCGGACACTTCACCTCCCCGACCACGGTGTCCGGCCACATCACGATCCGGCTGAGCCGGGTGAAGGGGTGCAACGCGAGCCGGCCGTTCAGCGCGCAACGGACCGCCTGACCCCGTCATCGGCTTGTCACGTCGGGCCGCGTGACAGAGTGACGAACCGTGAGGCACGCCGTGGGTCTGCCCAACGTGGGCATCTTCGGTGATCCCCATGTGCTCGTCGATTTGGCGGTCCGGGCCGAGCACGGCGGCTGGGACGCAGTGTTCCTCTGGGACCACCTGCTCTATCGAGACGCAACGTGGCCGGTGGCGGACCCGCTGGTCACGATGTCGGCGATGGCGTCCCACACGAGCACCCTGCGGCTCGGGATCATGGTCCTCGCCCTGCCACGTCGCAGGCCGTGGCTGGTCGCCAAGCAACTTGCCACTCTGGACCGGCTCTCCGAAGGTCGCCTCACCGTCGGCGTCGGCCTTGGCTCCCTCCCGCGTGAGTACGAGGGCTTTGGAGAGGTCGCTGACGCCGCCGCCCGAGGGCGGCGGCTTGATGAGTCGCTGGACATCGTGACCGACCTGTGGTCTGGACAACCCGTTGAGCATGTGGGCGAGCACTACGCGGTCAACGACGTCACAATGCTGCCCACGCCGTTGCAACAGCCTCGGCCGCCGATCTGGTGTGCCGGACGGTGGCCTAATCGGGCTCCGTTCCGGAGAGCGGCGCGATACGACGGAGTCATCCCCACGCATCGTGACTACGGTCTCGGCCTGACGATGCCCCCGGAAGAGCTCGCGAACGTCGTGTCCTTCGTCGAGGCAGAGCGAACCGACGCTCGTGGTCCCTTCGACGTGGCCGTCGAAGGACGCACGAACGATTCGGGGCCCAGCGTGGACCTTCGTGCCTACGCGGACGCAGGCGCGACGTGGTGGGTTGAAGCCCTCGGCTGGTGGCGCGGCGACCTCACCGCCGCTCACGAACGCGTCGACCAAGGTCCAGGTGCATAGATACATGCAGGCGCGAGCCGAGCCAGGAACCCGCTCGGCGGCACGGTGCTTCGTGGGGCATAGGCTCGATATATGCGCTTTCGACGTCTCGGGGCCTCTGGCCTGAAGGTCTCAGAAATCTCCTACGGGAACTGGATCACGCACGGCTCGCAAGTCGAGGAAGACGCGGCTTTGGCGTGCGTGCGCCAGGCGCTCGATGTCGGGATCACCACTTTCGACACCGCTGACGTCTACGCCAACACCAAGGCCGAGACCGTGCTCGGAAAGGCCCTGAAGGGCGAGCGACGCGAGTCACTCGAGATCTTCACGAAGATCTTCTGGCCGACCGGCCCCGGTGGCCCCAACGATTCCGGCCTGTCGCGCAAGCACATCCGGGAGGCGATCGAGGGATCGCTGCAACGCTTGCAAACCGACCACGTCGACGTCTACCAAGCTCATCGCTTCGACCATGAGACGCCGCTGGAGGAGACGATGTCCGCGTTTGCCGACGTCGTCCACTCCGGCAAGGTCAACTACATCGGGGTCTCGGAGTGGACCGCTGATCAGATCCGCGCCGCCTACCCGCTTGCCGCAGACCTGAAGATTCCGTTTGCTTCCAACCAGCCGCAGTACTCGATGCTCTATCGGGTGATCGAGGCCGAGGTGGTGCCGACCTGCGAGGAGCTCGGGATCGGCCAGGTCGTGTGGTCACCGATCGCACAGGGCGTCCTGACCGGCAAGTACAAGCCGGGTACGCCGCCGCCGGCCGGCTCGCGCGCCACCGACGAGATGGGCGGCGCAAGTTTCATCAAGCACTGGCTTCGCGACGACGTGCTGACCGCGGTCGGCCGGCTCGAGCCGATTGCCGCCGAGGCCGGTCTGACGATGGCCCAGCTCGCGGTC
Source organism: uncultured Actinomycetota bacterium (assembly GCA_963770565.1). Lineage (GTDB taxonomy): Bacteria > Actinomycetota > Actinomycetes > JAFAQI01 > JAFAQI01 > DATAUK01. Next base: position 1,524,244 of record CAVYQE010000001.1, on the reverse strand, counting down.
GCCTGGGTGCTTCAGAACCCGAACGTGTCGTCCGCGATCGTGGGTGCGTCCCGACCCGAGCAGGTCGTCGACAACGTCGCCGCCTCCGGCGTCACGCTGGAGCCGGCAGTGCTAAAGGCGATCGACGACGCATTGGGTGCGATCCCCATCACCGACCCGTCGCTCACCGCGGGATCGTCCCCCGCCCAGCGCCCGATCAGGATCTGACCATGCCGATCGAGGGCGACTACGAGCCGAGCCCCGCCGAATGGGTGCGCAACCAGGTCGAGCAGATCGAGAGCTCCGGCGGCACCGAGGGCGTGAGCCTGCGGGGCATGTCGGTGATCATCGTGACCAGCCGCGGCGCACGGACCGGGAAGATTCGCAAGAACCCGGTGATGCGGGTCGAACACGACGGGCGATACGCCGCGGTCGCCTCGATGGGCGGAGCGCCGAAGAACCCGGTCTGGTACTACAACCTGGTCGCCGACCCTCACGTCGAGGTCCAGGACGGACCGGTGAAGCAGGACATGGTCGCGCGCGAGCTGTCCGGAGACGAGCGGGCCGAGTGGTGGGAGCGCGCGGTCGCGGCGTACCCGGACTATGCGGACTACCAGACCCGGACCGAGCGAGTGATCCCGGTGTTCGTCCTGGAACCCATCGCCGAGTGAGCCGGCGCCGATGAGCCGCTCACGGTCAGTACTCGCCGAGCGCCTCGCCGCGCAGCTGCTGAGCGGCCCGCAGGCCGGCGAGGTGGTCGACGTCGTACGACGGCTGCTCGCGGTGCAGGCGCAGGACCCGCGCGGCGCGCGGCTGGCGATCCGCGCCCGCAGCGCCGGCCTGTCCGTAGCCGACGTCGACCGTGCGCTGACGGATGACCGGTCCGTGGTCATCACCACCGTCAATCGCGGCACGCTGCACCTGATCCGAAGCGACGACTACTGGTGGCTGCATCCGCTCACAACACCTCAGCTGATGACCGCGTGCGCCCGGCGGCTGGCCGATCAGCAGGTCTCGCCGGACGACGCCGACCGTGCGGTCGCGATCATCGACCGGTCGCTCGCGGCCGACGGACCGCTGACCCGCGACCAGCTGCGCGAGCGGGTCGCCGCGGCCGGCATCCGGGTCGAGGACCAGGCGCTGGTGCACATCCTGCTGCTCGCCGGCCTGCGCGGGCTGGTCGTTCGCGGGCCGATGGTCGGCACCGGCCACGCCTATGTCCTCGTGCGCGACTGGCTGGGCCCGCCACCCGCGCCACTGTCGCGCGAGGCCGCCCTCGGCGAGCTGGCCCGCCGCTACCTGGCCGGCCACGGACCCGCGGACGATCGCGACCTGGCGAAGTGGGCCGGCATCACGCTGACCGACGCGCGACGCGGACTGGGTTCGATCGCCTCGCAGCTGGTCGACCGCGACGACGGCCTCGCCGCGGTCGTGGACCGATCCGGCCGGGCCGAGGTGCCGCCGCCGCGACTGCTCGGCGCCTTCGACCCGGCCCTGTGCGGCTGGTCCTCCCGCGAGCCGATCGTCGGCCGACATCAGGGCATCGTCACATCGAACGGGCTGTTCCGGCCCTTTGCGATGGTGCGTGGGCGGGCCGTGGCGACCTGGAGCCTGTCGAACGGCCAGGTCGCGCTCGAGCCACTCGAGGAGCTGAGCCGGGCCACGTCAGCGGCGTTGGGCGTCGAGGCGGCTCAGGTCCTCGATTTCCTGCAGATCACCAACGGAAAGGGAGCGCAACATGGCCGAGGCCAGTGAGTGGAACCGGGACGTCATCGCAGAGTTCCGCGCCAACGAGGGCCGGATCGGCGGCCCGTTCGCCGGTGCGCCGATCGTGCTCCTGCACCACGTCGGCCGCCGCAGCGGTGAACCGCACATCGCCCCGACGATGTACCTCGCGGACGACGACGACCACGACGTCATCTACGTCTTCGCCTCCAAAGCCGGCGCGCCCACCAATCCGGACTGGTACTACAACCTCATCACCGCTGGAACGGCCACCGTCGAGGTCGGCCCCGAGACCTACCAGGTGAGTGTCAGCGAGGTCACCGGGGCCGATCGAGACCGGGTGTTCGACGAGCAGGCCCGCCGTTACCCCGGCTTTGCCGGGTACGCCGAGCAGACCGCCGGGGTGAGGACGATCCCGGTCCTCGCACTTCGCCGCTCCTGAAGCAATGTCACATTGCCCTGGGGATAGTGGGGGTGATGTGACACTGCCCTGGGGTTTGTGGGGGTGATGTGACACTGCCCTGGGGATTGTGGGGGTGATGTGACACTGCCCTGGGGTTTGTGGGGGTGATGTGACACTGCCCTGGGGTTTGTGGGGGTGATGTGACATTGCCCCGGGTTTTGCGGTCCGCAGGGTTTGATGGACGGGTGAACCCGACCAGCGCGACGGCCCGGCTGCCGAGGCGGCTGGTCGTCGCCGCTGTTGTGGCCGGAGCGCTGACGGTCGTGATCTACCTGCTCGCGGTCCATACCGCGTTGGGGCAGCGCTTCGACAACGCCGCCCTGCTCGGTTCGCGCAGCCAGGGCAGCGGGACCCGGCTCGGCGACATTTCGCTGCTGCGCCGCATCACGGTGGACTCCTTCGTCGCCGCGTTGCTGTTGATCGTCGTCCTCGGGTTGGTACGACGAAGGCCTCGGCTGGGAATCGGGCTGGCGATCGCAGCCGGGATCGCGGCCGTGCTCGCCCATGTGCTGCGGACCGGGGTACTTCATCGACCGTTCCTGGTCCGCAGCGACACGTTGTACAGCGGCAACACCTTTCCCAGCGGGCACACCGCGACTGCGCTGGCCTGCGCCCTCGCACTTGTGGTCGTGTCGCCGCCGGCCTGGCGCGGGATCTCAGCCGTGCTCGCCGGCTCGTACGCATGGATCACGGCAGCCGCGGTCCAGACCGCCGGCTGGCATCGCCCGAGTGATGCGATCGGCGCCGCGCTGCTGACGTTTGCGGTGATCGCGCTCGTTACCGCGGCCGTTGCCGCGTGGCGCCCGATCGGCACGTCGCGGCGCTACGGCCACCTGCCCGCGTTTGCGGTGCTCGGGGTCGTGTGGGTCGTGGCCGGAACGCTCAGTGCGTTGAACGCCGCCCGGGTGCTGCGGTTCCTGGCCGACCACGCCGACTCGCTCAACCCGACTCAGTCGGTGCTCAACGACGCCTATCTCTGCAGCGTGAACCTCACCGTCGTCGTGGTCGTGACCCTGTTGGCTGCGCTGCTCATTCTGCTCGGCCCGGCCGACCTGGACCAGTCGATCACTCGCTGAAAGAGGGACGCCGAATCTAAGAATCTGCGACGGCCGTTTGGCTGCGCTCTAGCGCATCCAAACGGCCATGATCATGGTCCCGCGACTCATCGATGCAGATCTCCCGATGGTTTGTTACCGCGGCGCCGGAGCGGGGCGGAGAACGAGACCACCGAGGCTGCAGACGCACTTCTCGAGAGGGTCGCCGAGCACGACCAGGCCTCGGGGCGTCCAGGCCATACCGCTTATGTTGTTGATCTGGACCGCATGCGGGCCCCGAAGCCAGCGCCCGGTCGCGATGTCGTAGACCGCCGACGCGATCGGACGGATGGCAAACCCGTTCGGCCCACTTCTCGAGTCTTGAGCATCGAGGTCGAGCCCGATGACGGCCTGACCGGTGCTGACGCCATCCGTGAGCGCCAGCATCAGCGGCGACTCTTTGATCGGTTGGAGTTCGCCACGGTCGAGATCGGCGAGGCCGAGGAGGGGAGTGCCCTGCGGGCAGGAAGCGTTCGGAAGGCAGTTGTTGCCGAGGAGTAACTGCCCGGTGCGCATCAACTCGACGCTCTGCACCACGAGCGGCTGATCGGGGAGATCGGGCCGCTTCGTCCAGCCCTGCGCACTGAACCGCAACACCGTCAGTCCGCCCGCGAAACCGTCTGGGGTGGCGTGCTCCTCGCTCGCCAGCGCCCACTGCGTCTCGCCCTCCGAATAAGCGCTGAGCGCGACGATGTCTGTGCCGGGATGCGGCAGTGCTGGGCGCGAGGCCCATGTGGTGCCGTCGAACGCAAACACCTGGTCGTGTCGAGGTCCAGTCCCGATCAGGATCGGCTGGCTGGTTCCGACGACGAGCGTGGCAAGCGAGCCAGACGCAGGTACGGCGGGCAGCGACCGCCAAGTTCCACTGCGCGGGTTCAAGACCGCAGCAGCGCGGGTCGTCCGGGACACGAATATGTCCTGGCTGGACGTCAGGTCGCCGCGCAACGAAGCCGGCGGCGGCGAAAGCTTGGTCCACACGTTGGTGCGCGGGTCGTAGGCCGCCGCCGCGTTCGGGCAGCTCGGCGAGCCCTGACTGACGACCAGGATGACCAGGTTGCCGGTGGACGTCACCGATTGGAAGCCACAGGACTTGATCGGTGGTACGGGCAGGTTCTGCCAGGTCCCGTGCGCGATCTGGCTTGCGGTGGGACCCCGCCCCACCGGGCCGATCGAGTGCTGGCCGGGCGTCGGACGATGACCAGGCACCGGCGTCGACCGACCGGCTATTCCGACCACGATCACGATGACCACCGCCGTGACTGCCGCGGTCACCCCAACGCTGGCCGCTTGCCACGTGCGCCGGCGCCGAGCACCTCGACCGACGAGCTCCGCGATCGGTGGTGGACCCACCGGTCCCTCGGCGGCGCGGTCGAGCAGATCCCGCACGTCCCGAGTGCTACTCATCCGCAACCTCCACGTCGTCAAGCTCGACACTTGCGCGGAGCGCCACCAACGCGCGGTGGGAACGCGACTTCACCGTGCCGGGTGAGCACGCCAAAGCGTCAGCGATCTCCGCCTCGGTGAAATCGCAGTAGAACCGCAGGACGATGACCGCCCGCTGGGCAGCGGGCAGCCGCGCCAGCGAACGCCGGATCGCATCGGCTGAGTCGATGTCAGCGGCTTCGTCCGGACCTGTCGTCTCCGGTAGCTCGGCGGTCGGCACCTCGCCACGCCAGCGACGGCGGGCGCCGCGGGTAGCGAGCCGCGCCAGGACCGTGCGTGTGTAGGCCCCGGGATCCTGGATCCATCGCCATCGGGCGTACGTCTTGAGCAACGCCGACTGGACCAGGTCCTCGACGCTCGCAGCATCGGGAGCGAGCAAACGACCGGTCCGAACGAGCGCAGGCCACGACGCGGCGACGAAGGCAGCGAAGTCCTCGTCGTGGCTCACACCTCATCAGAGCATCCAGACCACCCGATCGGTTCCCTCAGGGCGATTCGGAGTCGTACTCCTCGGGTGGGTGGCCGCCGGGCAATCGGTGCTTGGCCACCCGCGAGGTCGGGGTGCGCGGCAGGGCGTCGATCTGCTGCCAGTAACGCGGGACCTTGAACGCGGTGAGGCGCTCGGCCGCCCACGCCCGCAGCGCAGGAAAGTCGAGCGTGCGCCCGGGCGCCGCCACGACGAACGCCTTCACGTCTTCTTCGGAGAGCTCCGAGGGAACGCCGACGACGGCACACTCCACCACGTCGGGATGGCTGAGGATGGCGTCCTCGACCTCGGCCGGCGAGAGGTTCTCACCGCGGCGGCGCAAGACCTCCTTCTTGCGGGCGACGAAGGTGTAGGTGCCATCGGCTTCCACGGTGACCAGGTCGCCGGTGTGGAGCCAGCCGTCGACGATGGCGGCCGCGGTCTCCTCCGGCATCTCCCAGTAGCCGGGCGTGACGACCGGATTGCTCAGCAACAGCTCGCCGGTTGCGCCCGCCCCGAGATCCATGCCGGCGTCGTCGACCACGCGAGCCCGATTGATCTCACCGAGGGTCGGGTGTTGCCGCACGCTGCCGAGCGTCCCGAACGGCCTGGTGCCGTGCGCCCAGATCAGCCCGTACGGCGACTCCGACATCGCGTAACCGCACACCACCCGCAGCCCGAAGCGCCGCTCGAACGCCTCTTGCCACTCGCGGGTCGGCGACGGCCCGGTGTAACACAGCCGCAAGTCGGTGTCGGCGTCGTCGGTCCGCTCGGGCTGCCGCATCAGGATCTCGAGCATCGCGCCGATCGCGTTGAACTCAGTGGCCCCGTGCCGGCGAGCGGCATCGAGGAAGCCGTGCGCCGAGAAGCGCGGCAGCATCACCAGGCCGGCGCCGCACGACAGCGACCCCAACACCGAATACGCGGGCGCATTGATGTGGAACAGCGGCAGCGAGGTCATCAGCCGGTCGTCGGGTCCGAGCTCCATCCACCACGGGAAGCCCTCGCCGGACAGCACGTAGGCGAGATGGGTCTGCATCACCAGCTTGGACCGGCCGGTGGTGCCGGACGTCGGGATCAGGACCGCGATGTCGCCGGGTTCGATATCAGCAGGTAGCTCGCCCGGCGCCGACGATGGCGCTGCGAGCCAGTCACCCACGACCTCAGCCACGTCGAGCCAGTCGAACCCTCCACCGGCCAGATCCGGATCGCTGACCACCAGCCGCGGCCGGACCTGTCCGATCAGCCCGGCCAGCTCGACCTCGGTCGCCGCCGGATTCGTCGGCACCGCGATCGCGCCGAGACTGCAGATCGCGAGCCAGCACAACAGGTACGGCGGGGTCGAGCGCGCGGTCAGCACGACCCGGTCTCCGCGCTCCACCCCGGCCTCGCGCAGCCGCTCGACCGCGCGCGCAACCAGTGCGGCGGCCCCCGAGAAGCTCAGCTGCCCGTCGTCGGTCCGCAGCCAGATGCCGGTCGGATCGCGCTCGGCGGCAGCGACGAGCACGCCAGGGATGGTCTGGTGCACGTGCGACTCGCTACCGCCCGATCGTTACGAGGTGGGTTTGACCGGGAAGATGTCCTCGACGATGCCGTCGGCGAGCTTGGTCGCGACGGTGTGGTCGAGGCGACCGGTCTCGCGCAGCTCCCGGACCGCCGGCACCGGGTCGAGGTCGCCGAACAACCGCTCGTCGGAGTGGTCGATCGGGCGCCCGGTCGGGTCCACGACCCACCACGACGCTTCGAGCGCGATGCCGTTCGGGTCGCTGAAGTAGATCGAACGCAGGAAGTCGTGATCCACGACATCGGTGACCTCGCACCCGTGGCTCTTGAGCCGGTCGCGCAAGCGAAGCAGGGCTTCCTCGTCCACCAGATGCAGCGCCAGATGGTCGAACTGCGACGCCTTCGCGAACGGCACGCCGGCTGGCTTGCTGAAGGTGTCGAGGTGCTGGTCGGCGTACTCGAAGAACGCCACCGTGTTGCCGGGCGCGACCTCGAAGAAGTAGTGCTTGAAGCTCGGCGTGCCGATGGTGGTCACCAGCCGCGCGTCCAGGACGCCGTGCCAGAACCGCACGGTCGCATCCATGTCGCCGGTGATGAGCGCGAGGTGATTGACCCCCCGCCACTGAACGGTGTCCACGTCAACAGTCATACGCCGAACCTACGCCCGATCAGGTTGGCACCGCGAGCGCTCCCGCCAGCGCGAGTACGCCGTCGATGGTGAGCTGCCGCAACGTCGGGCTCAGCGGGGTCGGCCAGGTGGAGAACTTCGCGACCGTCACCTCGCTCGGCCCGTGCAGGAAGATGTTCTGGCCGTAGATCCCGGAGGCGTGGAAGAACGGCGTCGCGGGGTCGCGGATCCACCAGCAGTTCCGGTAGTGCGCACCCGGCGGCGGGGTCACCGTGTTGTCCGGACTGTCGACGAACGCCTGTACGCCGTCCGCGGCCCCGCGGATCGTGTCGGCGAGCCGGGGCTCCGAGACCAGCCCCAGCCCGGCGCCCGGCCGGTAGAGGTCGCCGAACCGGGCCAGATCGCGAAGGGTCGCGCACATGCCGCCGTCGGCCATCGCGTTGCCGTGCGCATCCACGGTGATCTCGGCATCGAACTCCGCACCCATCGGGGCCCAGAGCTCGCGCGCGATCAGGTCGTGCAGGCGAGCCCCGCCGGCCTTCTCGACCACCCAGCCGAGGACGTCGGTGAGCACCGAGCGGTAGCGGAACGGGCCACCATGCGCGCCGTCGTTGGTCAGGGTGGCGAAGTAGGCAAGCGCGTCGACGGCGTGCGGCTCGCCGTCGTCGGGCCGCCAGAGGTAGACCCGCTCGAAGGTCCGGACATCGGCGTCCAGGTCGTCGTAGGTCTCGTCGAAGCGGGTGCCGGCCCGCATGTCGAGCAGGTGCTGAACGGTCGCGCCGTCGAATGACGTACCGCGAAGCTCCGGCACCACCTCGGTGACCGGCGCGGCAAGATCAAGCCGGCCCCGCTCGGCGAGGATGCCCGCCACGGTCGCAACGACGGACTTGGTCACCGACATCAGCAGGTGGGGCGTGTCCGGCGCCATCCCGTTGAAGTAGTGCTCGGTGACCACCTGTCCGCGATGCAGCACCACGAGCCCGTCGGTGTAGGTCTCGGCAAGCAACTCGGCGACCGTGAGCTCGCGGTCCCCCGAGCGGAACGCCAGCCCGAGCAGGTCGAGGTCGGCGCGCGGCAGCGGCTGGATCGCACTGGCGCCACGGGTGATCCGGGCGGTCGGGATCAGTTCCCGTACATGCTGGAACGACCACCGGTTGTACGGCGGGTCCTGCCAGTTGGCGAGCGTGACCCGCTGGTCGGGCAGGAACGGTGGTGCCCCGGCCATCAGCTCCGCTGCCGTCACAGGGCCGGCCGGAGGTCGGGGGTGTACCAGCGCGGCATCCGGGCCTCGTGCGCAGCCGCGATCCGGAACACGGTGGGGTCGTCGTAGGTCTTGCCGACGATGGACAGCCCGGTCGGCACGCCGTCCCGCGAGCGGCCGGACGGCACACTGATCACCGGGCAGCGGCTGGCGATGTTGAACGGCAGCGTCATCATCACGTCCAGCCAGTCCGGCGGCGTCGCGATGCGGTCGCTCACCGGCTCGTGGGTCTGCCACGCGGCCGGCAGCGCCGGAACAGCGAACGTCGGGCACACCAAGGCATCAAAGCGCTCGAGGATCTCGCCGAGCGGCCGGTAGAGCATGCCTTCGAGCGCAAGCCCGGCGACGAACTCGGCTTTGCCGATCAGCTCGGACGCGCGGGCGAGCTCGTGCACGTAGGAGCAGAAGCCGTCGCTGTCCGCGACGTAGATCTCAGCAATCGACGGACCGAAGATCATCCCGAAGTGCGCGTTGGCCGCGCGGCTGATGTCCTCGAGCTGCCATGGCAACTCCACCGGCTCCACCGTCGCGCCGGCGTCCCGGAGCCGCTCGACGGCTTGCTCGGTCGCCGCAGCAACATCCGGGTCGACGTCATAGCAGCCGAGGTCGGCGCTCACCGCGATCCGCATCCCGGCAATCGAGTCGTACGTCGTCGGAACCTCGAGCTTCGGCCGCAGCGACACGATGTCGCTCGGGTGCGGTCCGGCGATCACGTTCTCGAGCAGCGCGCAGTCGGCGACCGTGCGCGCCATCGGGCCCTCGTGGCAGTAGTGGTCGAGGTTGAAGATCTCGACCTCGGGCACCCGGCCGTACGGCGGCTTGAAGCCGACGACACCGGAGAACGACGACGGGATCCGGATCGACCCGCCGATGTCCGAGCCGGTGGCCAGGGTCGTGGAGCCGGCCGCGAGCGATGCACCAGAGCCGCCGCTCGACCCGCCGGGCGAGAACTCGGGGTTCCACGGGTTGCGGGTGACGCCCCACAGCTTGGTCCAGGTCACCGGCGCGCACGAGAACTCCGGCGTCGTCGTACGCGCATGCACGATGCCCCCGGCGTCGATGATCCGTTGCGCGAACACCGCGGTGTGGTCGGCGACCTCGTCGCGCAAGGCGAGCGAGCCCTGGGTCCAGCGCTGACCGGCGATCGGCGCCTCCTCCTTGACTGCGACCAGCAGGCCCTCGAGCGGACGCGCGTCACCCGCGGCGAACCGCGCCTCGGCCTCCTTGGCCTTGGTCAGCGCCTCGTCGAAAAAGGTGTCGGCGAAGGCGTTGATGGTCGGCTCCACCACCTCGGCGCGGGCGATCACCGCTTCGACGAGCTCGACCGGCGAGAGCTCGCCCGCGGCGAAGCTGTGCAGCGCGTCGGTCGCCGAGATGTAACACAGGTCGGTCATGGCGTGGGGTCCTCCGGGTCAGTGATGCCCCGCCGGCGCGGTTGCCAGCCGGGACGCGGAACGCTCGAACGCAGGAGCTGGGTGTAGACGTGCTGGGGCCGGTCGAGCACGGTCGCCGTCGGGCCGTGCTCGACGACCACCCCGCGGCGGAGCACGATCGTGTCGTCGGTGAGCTGCCGGACCACGGCGAGGTCGTGGCTCACCAGGATGTAGGAGACCGCGGTCTCGTCGCGGATGTCGGCGAGCAGGTTGAGCACCTGGGCCTGGATCGAGACGTCGAGCGCCGCGACCGACTCGTCGAGGATCAGGATCCGCGGCTCGGCCGCCAGCGCACGGGCGATCGCGACCCGCTGCCGCTGGCCGCCCGACAGCGCGCGGGGCAGTGCCGTGGCCTGCCGGGAGTCGAGGCCGACCAGCTCGACCAGCTCGGCGATCCGCTCCCGCCTCCGCGTGGCCGACCAGCCGTGATGCAGCCTCAGCACCTCGTCGATCGTGTCCTCGGCGGTCTGCCGCGGGTCGAGACTGGTGTACGGATCCTGGAAGACGATCTGCACCTCCCGACCGCGCCGGCGCCGGTCCTTAGCCGACCGGGCCGGACGGGACCGGTCCTCGCCGCACGCCGTGATCGAGCCGCTGGTCGGCCGCTCGAGACCCACGATCATCCGGGCGATCGTCGTCTTGCCCGAGCCGGACTCCCCCACGATCGCGAGCGACCGGCCGGCCTCGAGCTCGAACGACACGTCGTCCACTGCGACCAGGTCGCCGAACTCCTTGCGCAGCCCGCTCACCGCGAGAATCGCCGTCTGGGCCTCAGCCATGCCGGCTCACCCCCAGCTGGCCGCGCAGCTCGACCGCCCGGACGCAGCGGGTGGCCCCGCCGTCGAGCTCGATCAACTCCGGTACGCCGGTCCGGCACTCGTCCCGCGCGTGCGGGCAGCGTGCGGCGAACGCGCACTCGCCGGCCGGTGCCTCGAACGCCGAGAGCGGGCGGCCCGGAATCGCCAGCAACCGGTGCGCGGTCCGGTCGATGTCGGGACGCGCCGCGGCCAGCGCCGCGGTGTACGGGTGCAGCGGGTCACTGTGCAACAACGCCGAGTCGCGGTTCTCGACGATCCGCCCGGCGTACATCACCGCGGTGCGGTCGCAGATCGCGGCCGCGAGCTCGAGGTCGTGGGTGATGAAGAGCATCGCCAGGCCGAAGTCGCGCCGAAGCTCGTCGAGGATCGCCATCACCTCGGCCTGGGTCGTCACGTCGAGCGCGGTGGTCGGCTCGTCGGCGAGCAGCAGGCGCGGCTTGGTGAGCAGCGCGCTCGCGATCATCACCCGCTGCAGCATCCCGCCGGACAGCTCGTGCGGGTATTGCCGCAGGCGTTTCTCGCCGTGATCGATGCCGACCTGTGCGAGCATCTGCGCGGCGCGCTCGTGCGCGTCATCGCTTGCGACCCCGAGGTTGGTCCGCAGCGCCTCGGTCATGAAGTCGCCGATCCGCCGGACCGGGTTCACATGGGCGCGCGGATCCTGAAAGATCATCGCGACCTGGCTGCGAAACCGGCGCAGCGGCGGTCCGGTCAGCGCCGAGACCTCGTCGTCGTCGAACCGGATGCTGCCCTCGACGACCGCGCCGCGCGGCAATAGCCGGTCGATCGCGCGCGCGGTCATCGACTTGCCGGAGCCGGACTCGCCCACCAGGCCGAGTGCTTCACCGGGCCGGACCGCGAGCGAGACGTCGTTCAGCACCGCTTGCTTGGTGCCGCCGACGTCAAGGCGCACGGTCAAGCCGCTCACATCGAGCAACGGCTGGCTGGACCCAGACATGGCGGTCGCTACGCCTGCTCGAAGAGGCGTTCGCCAAGGATGTTGATCGCCACGACCACGACGACGATGCACACGCTGGCGGCCAGCGCCGGGAGCGGATAGCCCTGGGCGATGCCGGTCTGGTTCTCCGAGATCATCACGCCCCAGTTCGCGGTCGGCGGCTGGACCCCGAGGCCGAGGAAGGAGATCGCGGCGAGGTCGACCATCGCGTAACCGAAGGTCACGGTGGCCTGCGCGACGATCAGCGGCGAAAGGTTCGGAATGAGGTGCCGCAGGCAGATCGCCGGTGCCGATGCGCCCTGCACCTCCAACGCGGCGACGTACGGCTGGCTGCGTTCGCGCAACGCCGCGCCGCGCAGCACCCGCGCGACGTACGGCATGTACGCGACGGACAGCGCCAGCGACGCCGCGGTGAGTCCCGGGCCGAACACCGCGGTCGCCAGGACCGCGAGCAGGATCCCGGGGAAGGCGAACAGGATGTCGAGCCCCGCGGAGACGACCGTGTCGAAGGTGCCCTGTCGCCAGGCCGCCGTCACGGCGAGCACCGCTCCGAGCGTGATGCTGATCGCGACGACGACGAGCGGACCGAGCAGCGATGACTGCGCACCCACGAGCAGTCGCGACAGCACGTCCCGCCCGACGTAGTCGAAGCCGAGCAGGTGGCCCGAGGTCGGGCCGACGAACGACAGCGACAGGTTCGGCAGGTTCGGGTCGTGCGGAGCGAGCAGCGGACCGAACACGGCAGCGATCAGGGCGAGGCCGATCAGGGTCGCCGAGATCAGGCCGGCCGGGCCGGTGGCCCTCAGCCGGCCGAGGACCCGGCCGCGCTGAGCGGTGAGGACCGGCAGCGCCACTGCGGTCGTCATCGGTCGACCCTCACTGCGCCCGGCTCCCGAGCGAGACCCTCGGGTCGAGGACGGCGTACATGACGTCGACCAGCACATTGACCACGACGAAGGCGAGGACGAGCACCAGCGAGATCCCCTGAACGACGGCCAGGTCCTTAGAGCCGGCGGCCTGGACCAGGTATGCGCCGAGACCGTTCAGGCTGAACGCGGTCTCGACCACCGCCGCAACGGCGATCAGCGACGCGATCGTGATGCCCGAGATCGTGGTGATCGGGATCGCGGCGTTGCGCAGGATGTGCCGCCGGATCAGCTGCCGGGTCGGGATGCCGCGGCTGATCGCGGTCTGCACGTGCTCGCGCCCGCTCTCCTCGCGCACGCTCGCCCGCGTCACGCGGGCGACAATGCCGAGCGAGGAGATCGCGAGCGCGATCGCCGGCAGGGTGAAGTGTTTGATGTTGCTGACCAGGTCGGTGCCGTTGCCGAGCGCCGGGAACCAGCCCAGCTTCACCGCGAACACGAGGATCAGCGCGATCGCCGCGACGAAGGCCGGGATGGCCGCGGACACCGCGGTGATGACGAGCGCGCTGGTGTCGAGCCTGCCCGGCCGCAGGCCGGCGACGATGCCGAGCCCGATCCCGAGTACGACGATGATCAGTGCCGCGTAGAGAACCAGGCCGGCAGTGGTCCACATCCGGGACGCGATCAACGTGGAGACGTTCTCGCGCAACAGGATCGACACGCCCAGGTTGCCGTGCAGCGCGTTGCGCAGCCAGTACCAGTACTGCGTGAGGAACGGATCGTTGAGGTGGTAGCGCGCCTCGAGGATCCGCAGGCTGCTCGGCGGGAGTGGTCGACCGCCGGACAGCGCGGCGACCGGGTTGCCGGGCGCGAGGTACATCGCCGCGAAGATGACGAAGCTCGCGACCAGCAGGCTGGCGAGCAGCATCGCCAGGCGGCGGCCGAAGAAGCGCAGCCGCATCCGGCTCAGCCGGTCCCGCCGAGGCTGTTCGCCCAAGGCGCGAACATGTAGGAGAAGGACGCGACCGCTCCGGACAGCCCCTTGTGCATGAGCAGCACGTTGGTCGGCTGCACGTCCGGGATCCACGGCAACGTCTTCGCGGCCAGAGTCTCGGCCTGCGCGACCAGCTGGGCGCGCTTGTTCGGGTCGGCCGTGCCCCGGGCCTGCTCGAGCAGCGACGTCATCTGGGCGTTGTTATAGCCGTCGTAGTTCTGACTACCGGTCGGGAGCACGATCGTCGCGAGCAGCGCGGCCGGGTCGGCGTAGTCGCCGTAGTTGACCGTGAGGAACCCGTCGACGCCCTGCCGGGCCTTGGCCTCGGTGAAGAAGTTGATGTAGTTCTGCGCCGAGACTGACCTGAGCTTCACCTTCAAGCCGATCGCCGAAGCGGCCGCCTGATAGGCGCCGGTCACCGCGGCGATGTTGTTGAGCTGGCTGGACGTGCCGATCGTCAGCGTCTTTCCGGCCGCGCCGGCCTGGGTGATGAGCTTCTTCGCCTCGGTGAGGTTCTGCGTCATCACCGGTGACTTCGCGTACGCCGCGTCGAACACCGACTGGCCGTAGCCGAAGGCGCCCGGGTTGGCGATCCATCGCGGCAACAGTGCGGCGCCCTTGTAGACCGAGTTGATGATGCCTTGCCGGTTCAGGGCGTCGGAGAGTGCCTGGCGGACCCGGACGTCGCCGAGGACGCCCTTCGGGTTGGACACGATCAGCGCGTCGGTGGACTGCCCCGGGCCCTGAAAGACACTGACGTTCTTGTTGGACTCGAGCTGGTTCAGCGTGTCGAGCCCGAGGGTGTAGCCGCCCTGGATACCGCCGGTGATGAGCCCGGAGGTGAACGACGAGGTGTCCGGCACACCTTTGAGAAGGATTTTCGCCACCATCGGGTGTACGGCGGTGTTCCAGTAGTGCGGGTTGACGACCGCGGTCACGCCAACGCCCGGCGTGAACGACTGCAGCTTGTAGTCGCCCGTGCACATGATGCCGCCGCCCGGCGTGCCGTACTTCTTCCCTTCCTTCTGCGCGTATGCCTTCTCGATGACCACTCCGGCCATCGAGGCCAGCTCGCCGGCCAGCCAGAAGTCGGGCTGCTTCAAGGTGATCGTGACCTGGTTGGAGCCGGTCGCCGCGATCGACTTCACCCGCGAGAACACCGCGCCATAGAAGCCGCCGAGCGAGGCAGTCGTGTTGCGGTCGAGGCTGTAGACGACGTCGGCCGCGGTGACCGGGTGGCCGTCCCAGAACGTCACGCCCGACTTGAGGGTGAAGACCATCGTGGTCGGAGTCGGGTTGGTCAGGGTGGCCAGACCAGGCCCGATCGAGCCGTCGGGCGCCTGGAGCAACAACGACTCGCACATGAGCGAGATCGCAGTGTTCTCCGGGTAGTCGAACGCGTAGATCGGGTCGAGGGAGTTGACGTCGCGGTAGACCGCCCAGGTCACCGACGCCACCGGCTTGGTCCCGGCCGGTGAGGTCGTCACCAGGCCCTTGGTCGGCGAGACGTTGCCTGCCGTACCGCCTCCGGAGGAGGCCGAGCGGCCGCAAGCCGCGGCAATCAGCGCGACCACGACCACGGCCAGGACTGCACGGGCGGAGCGTCGGCTGGGGTTCATCGGATCTCCTCGGGTCGGTCCGGGCGGATGAGATCAGTGGGCATCGTGAACGAGGTCACCGCGAACCCAGGTCTGGCGAACGGTGGACCGGCAGATATCGGTGGGGTCGAGATGGCGCAGGTCGGTGTCGATCACCGCGAAGTCGGCGTCCATGCCGGGGCGGATCGTGCCGGCCCGGTCGGCGACGCCGTTCACCTCGGCGCTGCCCGAGGTGTAGGCGGCCAGCATCGTGGTGAGCGCGATCGCCTGGTCGGGCAGGAACGGGTCGTTGCCCTCGCCGCCGACGTCCGTCGGCAGGCTGCGATTGACCGCGACGTGGATGCCGAGCAGCGGGTCGGGGCTGCTCACCGGCCAGTCACTGCCGCCGCACAGCGCGGCGCCGGCGTCGTGTAGTGAACGGAATGGGTACTGCCAGCCGCTGCGGCGCTCGCCGAGGAACGGGATGGTCAGCTCGTCCATCTGCGGCTCATGGGTCGCCCACAGCGCCTGCAAGTTGGCGGTGGCCGACAGCTGCGCGAACCGCGCGATGTCGTCGGGGTGGATGACCTGCAGGTGCGCGATGTGGTGGCGGCGCTGCATCGACCCACTCGCCTGCCGGGCCGCCGCGATCGCGTCGAGGGCGTTGCGCACCGCGCGGTCGCCGAGCGCGTGGAAGTGGACCTGGAAGCCCTCCTGGTCGAGCCGGGTGACGTAGCGCGGCAGCTCGACCGGGTCGATGAAGTCCAGCCCGGTGTGGTCGCCGGTGCACTCGTCGGTGCCGAGATACGGCTCGAGCATCGCGGCGGTGTGGTTCTCCGCGACGCCGTCCAGCATCATCTTCACGCTGGTGGCGCGGAATCGGTCGCTGTGCCAGCGCTGGCGGCGCTCGATCAGGCTCGGCAGCTGCTCGAGACCGCGGCTGCGGTCCCACCAGAGCGCGCCGACCACGCTGGCCACCAGGGTCCCGTCGCCGGCGGCCCGCAGGTACGCCGGCAGCGGGTCGGCGCCCTCCTGGTAGTCGCCGAGGATCGCGTCCTGCCACCCGGTGATACCGAGTGCGAGCAGGTGACGCTGCGCGATCTGCAGCGCGTCGTACCAGCCGTCGGCGGTCACCGCCGGCAGCAGCCGCCCGACGAGCACCGACGCACCCTCTTGCAACGTGCCGACCGGTTGGCCGGCACTGTCGCGCTCGATCCGGCCGTCGGACGGGTCCGGCGTGCCGGCGTCGACACCCGCGAGCTCGAGCGCCTTGCTGTTGACCCAGGCGCCATGGCCGTCGCGGTTGGGCAGGAACACCGGCCGGTCGGGAACGACGGCATCGAGCAGGTCGCGGGTCGGGATGCCGTTCGGAAAGGCCTGCATCGACCAGCCGCCGCCGGAGATCCACTCCTCGTCGGGGTGGGTGCGCGCGTAGGCGGCGACTAGCTCGACGTAGCCCTCCGCCGTACTCGCCTCGCGCAGGTCGCAGTGCCGCATCTGGTTGCCGGCGAACACCGGGTGCGCGTGGGAGTCGATGAAGCCCGGCACCAAGGTGCCGCCGGCGAGGTCGACCGGCTCGGCCGAGCCGGGGGTGGCATCCGCGTCGACCGAGGAGATCCGCGCGCCTTTCACGACCACGCCGGTGCCGGCATCGAGGAACCGGTGACCATCGAAGATGGTGCCGTTCGTGAAGAACAACTCGCGATCGGTGCCCGGCACCATCACCTCACAGATCGACTAATGACGGCACCGAATCACTGTGTCATAGTCATGTCAAGGGCTTGGACTAAGAGTCTTCGCGAGTCGTTTGCACTGCGGTTCAAATGGGCCGATTTGTCGCGCGAGACCTCGCTGGGAGGGCGCACCAATGGCACAGCCGGCCGTCGCCGCTCGGCCACGACGGGGACTGAAGCGCGGCACGCTGACCCCGGAGATGATCGTGACCGAAAGCCTTCGGTTGCTCGACCTCTACGGCGTGGCCGGGTTCAGCCTGCCGAAGCTCGGCCGAGCCCTGGGCGCCGACCAGACCGCCGTCTACCGGCACTTCGCCAGCAAGGACGACCTGCTGCTAGCGATCGCCGACCGGCTGGTCGAGGAGTCGGCAGCGAACCTCTCACCGCATGACTGCTGGGTGGAGACTCTCATCGAGGTGGCCCGGGAGTTGCGCCTGACATATCTGGCGCACCCGGCGGCGGCGATGCTGTCGGCCTGCCGGACGACCCGACGGCCGGCCGAGATGCAGGTGGTGGAGCTCCTCATCGGCGCGGTTCTCGAGGCCGGGTTCACCGGTGCCGTCGCGGCCCGGATCTACCGCGGGTTCGGCGACTTCACGCTCGCCTGGGCCGGGTCCGAAGCTGCCTTCTTCTCCCTCACCGACGACCAGCAGAGCTACGACGGGGCGGCGTGGACGCAGGCCTACCTCGGCGTCAAGCGCTCCGACTATCCGAACATCTGGCGGTTGCGCACGGCGCTGCCCGACATCGCGGACGACGAAATCTTCGAGACCGCGCTGGCGTTGATGATGGACGGGCTGATCGCCCAGGCGCCGAAGCCGTGTGCGTGCGCGCGGCACTCGCTGACACGGCCCGGCAAGACCCGCGCCCCGTAGGGTTGCCGCGTGACGAAGCCGTGGCAGAACTGGGCCCGCAACCACTCCGTCACGCCGCGTGAGGTCGTCACGCCGGGTGATGCAGCCGGGGTTGTGGACGTCGTACGGCGGGCCGCTGAAGGTGGTCGGCGGGTGCGCGCGGTCGGCGCCGGCCACAGTTTCACCGGCGCCGCAGTAGCGGACGACATCCAGCTCAGCCTCGACCGGCTCGACCGGGTCGAGTCCGCGGATGTCAGCACTGGCCTGGTCCGGGTCGGAGGCGGGATTCGGTTGCACCAGCTCAATCTCGAGCTCGAAGCGCGCGGCTTGTCCATGACCAATCTCGGCGACATCGACGCGCAGAGCCTGGCCGGCGCGATCTCGACCGGCACGCACGGAACCGGCGCGCGGCTCGGCGGCCTGGCGACGCAGGTGCGGTCGATGCAGATCGTGACCGGGACCGGCGAGATCGTCGAGTGCTCGGAGTCGGTTGAGCCGGCGTTGTTCGCGGCGGCGCGGGTCGGGCTGGGTGCGTTCGGCGTCATCACCGAGATCACGGTGCAGTGCGAGCCGTTGTTTCGGCTGACCGCGGTCGAGGCGCCGATGCCGCTCGAGGACGTGCTGTCGAACTTCGACCCGCTCGCTGACGGCAACGAACACTTTGAGTTCTACTGGTTCCCGCACACCGATGTCGCACTGACCAAGCGCAACAACCGGGCGCAACCGGGTGCGGGTGCACCACTGCCGAAGTGGCGCGAGTGGCTGGACGACGAACTTCTCACCAACGGCGTGTTCGAGGTGGTGCAGCAGGTGGCGTCGCGAGCGCCCAGCGCCGTACCGGGTCTGAACCGGACCGCGGCGAAGGCGCTGTCAGCACGCACTTTCACCGATGTGTCGCACCGGGTGTTCGTCTCACCGCGCCGGGTTCGCTTCCGAGAGACCGAGTGGGCGGTCCCCCGCGAGCAGACGGTTGAGCTGGTGCACGGGATCAAGGACTGGATCGACCGGACCGGCGCTCGGATCTCATTCCCGATCGAGGTGCGAGTCGCGGCCGCCGACGACATCTGGCTGTCGACGGCGTATGAACGTCCGACCGGCTACGTCGCGGTCCACCAGTACCACCGGCTCGATCACACCGAGTACTTCAGTGCGGTCGAGGCGATCGCCAAGGACCTCGGCGGCCGGCCGCACTGGGGCAAGATGCACGACCTCGACGCGGCGGAGGTGCGCGCTCGCTACCCCCGCTTCGCCGAGGCGATGGCCGTCCGCGACACCGTCGATCCGAAGCGCACCTTCACCAACGCCTACACCGACCAGGTGCTCGGCCCCTGATCCTCGGGCTCACATACCGGTGAGGAAGCTCAGCAACGCCGCCGGTTGGCCGTAGTTCGCAACCCCGAAGGTGTCGTCCGGCTGCCCGTCGCTGTTCAGCACGACGGCCGTCACCTCGCAGTACAGCGGCGCGATGTCGTTGCAGTCAAAGGTCTGATCCCCACGCGAGAAGAAGCGGTGAACGACGTAACTGATGGCGAACGAACCATGGCTGTTGACCTTGGTAGTGCGGACCTTCCCCTGGTCTTCGCACCCCCAGCCCTGAATGATGTTGTAACAGGCCTCCTCGAAGATCTGTACCCGGCGCCCCTGCGCGCCGTGCGCAGTGCCAGTCACCTGAACGGTCTGATTCCGGTACACCTGTTGAGCCGGCGTTATCGCGACCGTGGCGGGCAGCCCTGGGAACCGCAGCCGGGTGGACTGCTTGACCTGCTCGTTGCCGCCCGAATCGGTCCAGACCAGGAAGATCCGACATTGGTCGGCGCGGCAGTAGACCGGCCTCGGGCTTGCGTCTCCCCGTGCCTCGTAGACCGGGTCGCGAAGGGTCAGCGTGGTCCACACGACGCCGCTCGCACTGGCGGTGGTCGTCAGCGCGGTATTGCAGTCCTGATCGGGGTCGCCGAGATAGGCATCGCACTGGATCACCCGCACCGACGCGAGCGGCGTGATCCCCGGCGCGTAGACCCTGATCGTGTCACCAGCGGCCAGTCCACGCCACGGTGAGACGGACACCTGCGCAGTGGAGCGGGCCGAGCGCCCCACCGCCGAAGCAGCGGTGCTGTTACCCGTCGTGCTGAGCATCATGGCCGCGATTGCCACCGCGGCGAAGACAATCGAGCGGACCCGTTGGGGCATGACAACCACCTCGATGTACCTGGCGTCGGACTGCGCCGAGGACGCACGTTATCGGCAGCGAACACCGCTCACCAGGGCACAAGGTCACAACTCGCGGCGCTCCGAACAAGCCGCCTGACGGTGGCTTAGCTGCAGCCGGAGGTGCTTCCGCAGGATTCGCAGACGTAGCAGGAACCGGCCGGACGCATCTTGACCCCGCACGACAGGCAGAGCGGCGCGTCGGCCGCGGTGCCCTGCTGGGCCTCGATCAGTTCGGTCGAGGAATGTACCTCGATCGGCACGCTGCCGCGCATCGTCTCGACGTCGACCTCGACATCGTCGTCGCCGACCGGTGCGGCCGGCGCGGTCCCGTACGAGGTGGCCGCGACTGTGTTCGCCCGCTCCTCGGCGGTGTAGATGCCGAGCTCAGCGCGGGTCTCGTACGGCAGGTAGTCCAGCGCCAGGCGACGGAAGATGTAGTCCATCACCGACTGGGCCATCCGGATGTCCGGGTCGTCGGTCATGCCGGCCGGCTCGAACCGCATGTTGGTGAACTTCTGCACGTAGGTCTCGAGCGGTACGCCGTACTGCAGCGCGATCGAGATCGCGATCGAGAACGCGTCCATCACTCCGGACAGGGTCGAGCCCTGCTTGCCGAGCTTGAGGAACACCTCGCCTAGACCGTCGTCCGGATAGGAGCCCGCGGTCATATAACCCTCGGCGCCGGCGACGGAGAACGACACGGTCTGCGACGGCCGCTTGCGCGGCAACCGGCGGCGGACCAGGCGATGGTCGGTCGCGTCGGTCGCGACGTCGGCCTTCTTGGCCCGCGCATCTGTCAGCGGCTGGCCGACCTTGCAGTTGTCGCGGTAGATCGCGAGCGCCTTGAGCCCGAGCTTCCAGCCCTGGTAGTAGACGTCGGCGACTTCCTCGATGGTCGCGTTCTCCGGCATGTTGACGGTCTTGGAGATCGCGCCGGAGATGAACGGCTGGGTCGCGGCCATCATCCGCACGTGTCCCATCGGAGTGATCGACCGCTCACCCATCGCGCAGTCGAAGACGTCGTAGTGCTCGGGCTTGAGCCCAGGCGCATCGATGACATTGCCGTGCTCGGCGATGTGCTCGATGATCGCCTCGGCCCGCTCGTTCTCGTAGCCGAGCTTGGTCAGCGCCCGCGGAATGGTCTGGTTCACGATCTGCATCGAGCCGCCGCCGACGAGCTTCTTGAACTTCACCAGCGCAAGGTCCGGCTCGATACCGGTGGTGTCGCAACTCATCATCAGTCCTATGGTCCCAGTCGGCGCGAGTACTGAAGCTTGAGCGTTTCGCCAGCCGTTCTTCCCACCGATCGCGAGGCACTCCTGCCACATCTTGGTGGCCACGTGCAACACGCGGGCGGCATCCGCGTCGACCGGGCGGACCTCGTCGTTGGCAGCGGCGTGCTTGCGCATCACCCGCTTGTGACCCTCGATGTTGCGGGCGTAACCGTCGTACGGACCGACGACGCCGGCCAGCTCGGCCGAGCGCTTGTAGGCCGTGCCGGTCATCAGCGAGGTGATCGCCGCCGCGAGTGAACGGCCACCCTCGCTGTCGTAGGCATGGCCGGTCGCCATCAGGAGTGCGCCGAGGTTGGCGTAGCCGATACCGAGCTGGCGGTAGGCCCGCGTGGTGTCGCCGATCGCCTCGGTCGGGAAGTCGGCGAAGCAGATCGAGATGTCCATCGCGGTGATGATCAGCTCGACCGACTTGGCGAACTTCACCGCGTCGAACTGGTCGTCAGGACCGAGGAACTTTAGAAGATTAAGTGACGCAAGATTACAAGATGAGTTATCTAGGTGGAGGTACTCGCTACATGGGTTAGATGCGGTGATTCGTCCGGTTTCGGGGGTCGTGTGCCAGTCGTTGATTGTGTCGTCGTACTGGATGCCGGGGTCCGCGCACTCCCAGGCGGCCTGGGCGATCTTGCCGAACAGCGCTTTCGCCTTGACCGTCTCGATGACCTGCCCGGTCTGGCGAGCCCGCAGCCCGAAGTCGCGATCCTCCTCGAACGCACGCATGAACTCGTCTGTGACCCGCACCGAGTTGTTGGCGTTCTGGTACTGCACGGAGACGATGTCCTTGCCACCGAGGTCCATGTCGTAGCCCGCGTCACGCAGGGCACGGATCTTGTCTTCCTCGCGGGCCTTGGTCTCGACGAACTCCTCGATGTCCGGGTGGTCGACGTCGAGGATGACCATCTTGGCCGCGCGCCGAGTGGCGCCACCGGACTTGATCGTGCCGGCCGAGGCGTCGGCGCCGCGCATGAAACTGACCGGGCCGCTCGCCGTACCGCCGGAGGACAGCAGCTCCTTCGACGACCGGATCCGCGACAGGTTGAGCCCGGCGCCCGAGCCGCCCTTGAAGATCAGGCCCTCTTCCCGATACCAGTTAAGGATCGAGTCCATCGTGTCATCGACGGCGAGAATGAAGCAGTTGTGCACGCGAAGCCCAGACGACAGGTACTCGCCGGACTCGGTCTGGATGTCGTAGACATCCATCTCTCCTCGAGTGGTGATCGAGGCGATCTGCGCGCGCTTAACAGGCAGCGCAGCGCGTCCGGGCTTCTCGAACGATGCCTCGAGCTTGGCTGCCTTGATTGGATCGATGAATCCAATTTCGTCAGCAAACGCTCGGCGGTCGCCGGCGTTCTGGATCCGGATCCCCCACAGGTCGTGCCGGTCCGGACGCTTCTCGACCTTGCGACCGACGCGTGCGAAGACACCGAACCGCGCCAACAGGGCCTGGACGCCGCGAACAAGGCCCTCGCTGATCAGGTCGAGCCCGACCAACGTCGAGCGTTCGCGAGCGCTGACGTAGCCATCCGCCTGGAAGACACTTCGCAAGTACGCCGCAACCACCGGCAAAGGAGCTGTGTACAACCTGGGCGGCACGACCATGTCAACGCCTCTGGTACGCAGACCCCACGCGTCGACGAACGACTCCAGTCCACGGCCATAGAGCCGTGTTCGGCGACAGTCCAGTGCTTCGCTCGTCGTGACAACTGATGTCTCGTGCCGATGCATGTCCGGAAACACGACGTCGAGCTGCCTCGTCACCCATTCGAGCTCCGCGTCCGTAACTGTCATTGCTTCGATCGTCAGCGAGCGGTTGGTGCCTTGGTATTGGCCGACAAATCCGTCGGCCTGAAGCCAGCCAGCGAGTGCAGCCTCGGCAACCTCCCGGGTGGAGATTTCCGACTCGCCATAGGCGAACGTTCGGTGCCATTCCAATGTGTCGCCCGGCCTGAGTTCTCCGGCTGGAACGAAGCGACCAGTACGGTCACCGCTGGACCTCCACACCAAGTGGTCCGCGGTCACATCCAGTTGGTGGCCGGCCTTCGTCGTGACGCGAAGGACCTCCTTGCGGCCGTTGTGCTTCACCGCGGAAATTCGGGTCAGCCCGGACGCGTCGTAGACCTTCGTGCCGATTGCCATTTCCTCGACGAGCTTGCCGATCGGCACAAGACCGGCCGGCGTGCTCACGAGCGCGTCGTAGGGCTGGCACGCCGAGACTTGCTGCGGGGAAGCGGTGCCGACGTTGAACCAGACCGGTGAGTTGAAGCTGAAGATCTGGTGCACCAACATGTGGGTCAGCTCGTGGTCGAAGACCTCGGCGTCCTCGGGGGTCGCGAAGTAGCCGTTCTCCTCGCCGGCCCGGCGATAGGTCTGCACGACCCGGTCGATCAGCTGGCGGAGGCTGGACTCGCGGGCATCGGTGTTGACCGCGCCGCGGAAGTATTTGGTCGTCACGATGTTGGCCGCGTTGACCGACCAGAAGTCTGGGAACTCCACCCCGCGCTGCTCGAAGTTGATCGAGCCGTCCCGCCAGTTGGTCATGACGACGTCGCGGCGCTCCCACGTCACCTCGTCGTAGGGGTGCACGCCGGGGGTCGTATAGACCCGCTCCAGCCGCATCCCGCGGGCCCGCTCGGTGCTGGCCCCGGTGCGCTGCCGGCCGCTCGTGGTCTCGGTCATCGAAGTCCTTTCGGGTGCTTTTTAGTTCAACGCTGGGGCGGCCGGGAGCACTCCCGGCTCGGGGGTGGTATCGGGCCGGTCCTGCTCACGAATTGCGGCCACCTCGATCACGAAGTCGTCGAGCGAGGTGAAGTTGCGGTAGACGCTGGCGAAGCGGATGTAGGCGACCTCGTCCAGGGCGCTGAGCGGCTCCAGGATCGCCAGCCCGACCTCGTGCGCCGGGATCTCGGCCAGGCCGCTGGCCCGGATCGTCTCCTCGACCTGCTGGCCGAGGCGGGCCAGCGCGTCCTCGTCGACCGGGCGCCCCGAACAGGCCTTGCGGACGCCGTCGATCACCTTGGCCCGGCTGAACGGCTCGCAGGCGCCGGACCGCTTGACCACGCTCAGGCTCGCGGTCTCGAGCGTGGTGAACCGGCGGCCACACTCCGGGCAGGACCGGCGGCGGCGGATCGCCGCGCCGTCCTCGGTCTCGCGGGAATCGACGACGCGGGAGTCAGGAAAGCGACAGAACGGACAATGCATCGCTTTCTCACCTCCGACCCACGCCGATAACGGTTCTGTGATCCACACCCTGTGGATCCGGTGTTCCACAACCTGTGGAGGAAACTACAACGGTGTAACACAAGATGTTGGGGAGCGAACGCTACGTCGTCCGACCCATTCGCGCAAGCACTACCGCGGAAGTTTTCCCGGCGTGTCGGGCGACTACCCCCGGTTCGGCAGCACCAGCTGCTCGCCGGGCTCGACCGCCGCGGTTCGCAGGTGGTTGGCGGCCTCGATCTCGGCCACCACGCGCCGGGGATCGACGTTCGGCTCGGCCCGCACGGCGACCGACCACAAGGTCTCACCGGCCTGGACCACCACCGTGTGCCGGGCCGGCGGATGGACCCGGCCGGCCGCCAAGCTCTCCGAACGCCCGAGGCCGAAGCCGGCGACGACCAGCGCGACCATCACGCTCAGCACGAGCGCGAACCTGCCCCGTCGGGTCAGCCGCACCGGCGATCGACGTTCCAGGGTCTTGGTTGTCATCGTCGTCCTCCGCATCCATTCCGGACCCATTCCGGACCCATTCCGGATCCATTCCGGATCCATTCCGGATCCATTCCCGACGGTCGCTCACTCGAACCTACGTTCGATCGAACGCCTGTACGAGTTATAACACGGCCCGGCGACAAAATCGCGACACGTTCGAACAGGTGTTTGAATCCGGGTCGCCGGATGGCTACGGTGCGTTCATGACCAAGAGCAGCGACGCAGGCAGCGGCAACCGGGGCGGCAAGGGCAGCAAGGACGCCGCCAACCCGGTCAGCGAGATCCCGGACGGCCCGCCGGACGCCACCGGACTCACCCCCCGCCAGCGCAAGGTTCTCGAGGTCATCCGCGACTCGGTGGTCAGCCGCGGCTATCCCCCGTCGATGCGCGAGATCGGCGAGGCGGTCGGGCTGACCTCGACCTCGAGCGTCGCGCACCAGCTGACGACGCTCGAGCGCAAGGGCTACCTGCGCCGCGACGCCAACCGGCCGCGCGCGGTCGAGGTCAAGGTCCCGGCCGGCGTGCCCGACGACCCGACCGGCGAGGGCGACGACCGCCCGACCCCGGCGTATGTGCCGGTCCTCGGCCGGATCGCGGCCGGCGGCCCGATCCTCGCCGAGCAGGCGGTCGAGGACGTGTTCGCGCTCCCCCGCCAGATCGTCGGCGACGGCGAGCTGTTCCTGCTGCAGGTCGTGGGTGACTCGATGATCGACGCCGCGATCACCGACGGCGACTGGGTCGTGGTCCGCCGCCAGCCCGACGCCGACCCGGGCCAGATCGTCGCGGCACTGCTCGACAACGAAGCGACGGTGAAGACGCTCAGCCGCAAGGACGGCCACGTCTGGCTGCTCCCCCACAACCCCGACTACTCACCGATCGACGGTGACGACGCGACCATCCTGGGCCGGGTCACCGCGGTGCTGCGAAGGGTCTAAGCCACCGCGATCGCGAGCGCCGTGCTCGCCGCAAGGTGAGCACCGCTGCTGGCCAGCGCCACCAGCCGGTACGACGAGGACTTCGTCGGATGCAGCCGGAACCGCACCACCCCGTGCGCGCCGGTCGAGGCACGCGTCAGCGCGACCCAGTGACCGGCGACCCGGTGCTGCAACTGCACGACCTGCTTGGCGACCGCCGAGTGCACGACCGCCCGGGTGAGCGCGCCGGACACCGTCACGGCCGCGCCGGAGGAGACGGTCGACCGGCTCGCCGAGATCGCGATCCTGATCGGGAACGTCATGGCGATCGCGTGCCAGGTCGGCGACACGTTGACCTTGAAGCTGGCGTTACCACCGATGAACTCCTCGGTCATCGACGTGTTGTACTGGGTGCCGTACGCCGCCGCCGCGCCCATCACCACGGGGGCCGGGTAGGCGTTGATGATGTCGTGGCGGTGTCCCCAGCAGCCCGGGTCACCCGCATGCTGGCAATCCTCGTTGAACGAACCCGGCCCGTCGTCGTACATCCAGTAGAAGTCGTCGAGCAGCGCCGAGTTGCCGGCTGAGGCCCAGTTGGCGCCCCCCGCGCAGTTGCAGCCGTTCGGGAAGTCCGGGTCGCGATCCTGCTTGGCACCTTGACGGGCCAGCGTGTCGAGCGACTTTGACCGGCCGAGCACCGCGCGGCGGCCGCGGTCGACCCGTTCGATGTTCGAGATCGCGAGCAGCTGGCTGGCCACGGACAGGCTGGCGAAGTCACCCGGCAACGTCATCGGTCCGAGGCCCTCGCCCTTGCGCACCTTGTCGAAGTCGCGCAGCGCCGCCTTGTCGCAGGTGCGGTTGGCCGCGACGGTGGTGCCCATCCCCGAACAGGCGTCGACGAAGGCGGCGCTCGGCGAGGTGTTCTGCGCGGGGTCGGCGACCGGGTTCGGCTTGTCAGCCGAATGGGCGTGCTGGGCCGCCGCCGCAGCGCTGGGCGTGGCGAGGCCCACAGCGACCGCGAGTCCGACCGCGAGCAGCGCGACGGACCTCACTGGACCGCGTACGACGCCACTTCGCCGGCCAGCCAGGCCGGTAGGCGTGCTTCCATGCGGGTTCCCTCGGCAGTATGGGAAACCGCCTTGATCTCCCCGTGCTGATGCACCCGCGAGACCACGTCGCCGTTGGCAAACGGAATGAGCAACGTCATCGGGATATCCGGACGCGGGAGCAGGTCGCTCAGCCGTGCGCGCAGCTCGTCCAGCCCGGCACCGGTCCGCGCCGAGACCACGCACGCCGTCGGCTCGGCCCGCCGCAGCTGCGCCATGACGTCCGGATCGGCGATATCGGCCTTGTTGATCACCACCAGCTCGGGGACGTCGAGCGCATCGATGTCCGCGAACACCTCGCGCACCGCCGCGAGCTGTGACGCCGGCTCGGCATCGGAGCCGTCGACCACATGCACGATCAGGTCCGCCTGAGCCACTTCCTCCAGGGTCGAACGGAACGCCTCGACCAGCTGGTGCGGCAGGTGCCGAACGAACCCGACCGTGTCGGCCACGGTGAACCCACGCCCATCGGCCGTCTCGGCCCGCCGGACGGTCGGATCCAGGGTGGCGAACAGCGCGTCCTCGACCAGCACCCCGGCGTCGGTCAGCTGGTTGAGCAGCGAGGACTTGCCCGCGTTGGTGTAACCGGCGATCACCACCGATGGCACGGATCGGCGTCGGCGCTCCTGCCGCTTGACGTCGCGGGCGGTACGCATCCCCGCGATCTCGCGCCGCAGCTTGGCGGTCCGCGCGCGGATCCGGCGCCGGTCGGTCTCGATCTTGGTCTCGCCGGGACCGCGCGTCCCGATCCCGCCGCCGCCGGCCACTCGGCCACCGGCCTGCCGTGACAACGACTCGCCCCAGCCGCGCAGTCTCGGCAGCATGTACTCGAGCTGGGCCAGCTCGACCTGCGCCTTGCCCTCCTTGCTGCGCGCGTGCTGGGCAAAGATGTCGAGGATCAGCGCGGTCCGGTCGACGACCTTGACCTTCACCACGTCCTCGAGTCGGCGGAGCTGGCTCGGCGTGAGCTCTCCATCGCAGACCACGGTGTCGGCGCCGCTCGACGCCACGATGTCGCGCAGCTCCTTGGCCTTGCCTGATCCGATGAAGGTGGCCGAGTCCGGCGTCGTACGGCGCTGGATCAGGCCCTCGAGCACCATCGAGCCGGCGGTCTCGGCGAGCGCGGCCAGTTCGGCCATCGACGCCTCGGCCGACTCGAGCGTCCCGTCGGTCCATACCCCCACCAGCACCACGCGCTCGAGCCGCAGCTGGCGGTATTCGACCTCGGTGACGTCGGCGAGCTCGGTCGAGATCCCCTGGACCCGCCGAAGCGCCTGGCGCTCCTCGAGCTCCAGGCCGACGATGTCGTGGGGTTCCAGCGGTTCAGCGGTCATCGAAGACCATGGTGGCACGCACTCATCACGCCGACGACTCGATTTCGGCCCGGCGCAGCGCGCCCACGTCGACCGTTCCCGAGCCGACCAGGACCGCCGGCCCGGTCATCAGCACCGAGCCGTCCTCACGCCACTCCACGATCAAGCGTCCACCGAGCACGTCGACGACGTACGACGTGCGCTCGCCGGCGGCATCCATCGCAGCGACCGCGGCTGCGCAGGCACCCGAGCCACAGGACCGGGTTTCGCCGACCCCGCGCTCGTGCACCCGCATCCGCAGGTGGTGCGGCCCGATCGACTCGAGCAATTCAACGTTGACGCCATCCGGATACGCAGTCGCCGGTTCGATCGTCGGTGGCACCGACAGGTCGACGGCGTCGATCGGCGCGGCATCCACGACGACGAGGTGTGGATTGCCCATCGACCAGCCGCTCGCCTTCCACGACGACGAGCCGACGCCGACCTCGGCGTCATCGATCCGGGCGGCAAAGCCCATGTCGACGGTGATGTCGCCGCCGTCGGCTGGCACCGTCACCACGCGCGGCCCGCTGCGGGTGCCGATCGTCATCACGCCGGCCGGGCTCAGACCCGCCTCGACCAGGTAGCGGGCAAAGACCCGGATGCCGTTCCCGCAGGTCTCCGCGATCGAACCGTCGGCATTGCGGTAGTCCATGAAGAAGGCATCGCCGTCGCGGCCGACGGCGAGCACGCCGTCGGCGCCGATGCCCGCATAGCGGTCGCAGAGGGCGCGTACCAGATCGGCGTCGAGCTCTCCGTCGACGTCGGGCAGCACGATGAAGTCGTTCTCCGTGCCATGGCCTTTGACAAAGGCGAGGCTGCCGACGTTCATACCTGCCAGGGTAGGCGTCCGCCGGTCGGAGCGGTCCAGCCCGCGCCGTGCGCCAACATCAGCCGGGCGTGCTCGGCCAGCTGCGGACCGCTGAACAAGTAGCCCACCCCGCGATCGCATCCGAGCTCGCAGAGCCGGGCCCCTTCGCTCCAGCTCTCGACCCCTTCGGCGACCACTCGCACCCCGTGCGCGTGCGCGAGCGCGATCACCGACGACACGATCGAGTCGTCCTCCAGGTCGGAGCCGACACCGCGCACGAAGGCGCGGTCCAGCTTGACCGCGACGATCGGCAGCTCTCCCAAGGTGCCGAGCGCCGAATACCAGCTGCCGAAGTCGTCGAGGGCGAGTACGACACCGGCCCCGCGGAGCTCGTCCATCAGTGCGGGCGCGTGCCGGCTCCCGGTGGCCAGCGTCTCGTCGGTCAGCTCAAGGCCGAGGGTGTCCGGCGCGAGATCGAACTCGGCCACCAGGTCAGCGATCCGCTCGGCGAAGTCGGCCTCGAGCAACTGCGACGCCGAGACGTTCACCCAGAGCTGGCGGGGCGAGTGGTCGGCCAGCGGCGGCAAGGACTTCCAGGTCGCGAGCTCCTTCGCGCCGCGGCGCAGGACCTCCCATCCGAGCACCGGCAGCAGCCCGGCCCGGTCGGCCACCGACAAGAAGTCCACCGGCCACAGGAGTCCGCGCTGCGGATGCTGCCAGCGGACCAGCGCCTCCATGCCGACCACGGCCCCGCTGGCGAGGTCCACCTCGGGCTGGAAGTGCACGACCAGCGTGTCCTCGTCCACGGCGCGCGCCAGCGCCGGCATGAGATCGAGGTCAGCGCTCGACATGGTCCCCTCCCCGCACGCGTCACCATCGACGCATGACCGATGCATCGACCGGCCTTGATCGTTGCCACATGACCCGTTATGGCCATGTTCGACACGCCGTACGGCTCAATCGGCGGCGAGGCCGATCGCCCGTTCCGCAAGCGCCGCGGCGCCCGCGGTGCCGGGCTCGAGCCAGTGGATCCGCGGGTCACGGCGGAACCAGGAGCGCTGCCGCCGGACGAAGCGCCGGGTGGCCTGCGCCGTCTTCGCGACCGCTTGCTCCATCGTCGTCCGGCCGTCCAGCGCGGCCAGGACCTGGGCGTAGCCCAGCGCTCGCGATGCGGTGACCCCGTCGCGCAACCCGTTCGCGGCCAGGCCTTCGACCTCCGCGACCAGCCCGGCGTCGATCATCGCGGCGACCCGGGCCTCGATCCGCTCGTCGAGGGCCGGCGTCGGCAGGTCGAGCCCGATCTGGACCGCGTCGTACCGCGGTTGGTCGTACGCCGGAAGCGCGGCGGTGAACGGCCGTCCGGTCAGCGCGATCACCTCGAGCGCGCGCACGATCTTGCGGCCGTTCTCGGGCGCGATCGCGGCCGCCGCGGCGGGATCGACCTCGGCCAGGCGCCGGTGCAAGGCGGGCGCGCCGGCCGCGCCGAGCTCGGCCTCGAGATCGCCGCGAACCGCCGCATCGGTGCCGGGGAACTCGATCGGGTCGAGCACCGCGCGTACATAGAGGCCGCTGCCGCCGACGAGCACGGGCGTGACGTCGCGCGCGAGCAGTTCATCGATGCAAGCGCGGCCGCGGGCCTGGTAGTCGGCCACGCTCGCGGTCTGTGTGACCGGCCAAATGTCGAGCAGGTGATGGGCAATCCCACCCCGCTCGTCGGGTGCAAGCTTCGCGGTGCCGACGTCCATTCCTCGGTACAGCTGCATCGAGTCGGCATTCACGATCTCGCCGCCGAGCCGCGTCGCGACCGCGATCGCCAGTGCCGACTTGCCGGTTGCGGTCGGTCCAACGATCGCGACTACGCGGGGCATCCGCCGGGCATGCCGAGCAGGACGGCGGTAGTGGCCGGCTCGCCCTGCTGTCGCGCCTGCCAGGCGTCGCCACCCCGGGTACGACGAACCGCCATCACCTCGTCGGCCATGAGGTGGTGCGGGGCGGCATGGCTCACGATCGCGGTCACCACGTCGCCAGGCCGTGCATCACATGCCGCCACGTGGACCAACCGGTTGTCGCGGGCGCGACCCGAAAGCCGCCGGGTCGCAGTGTCCTTGCGGCCCTCACCCTCCGCGATCAGCACCTCGACTGTCGAGCCGACACAGTTGCGGGCCGCAGCCAGCGACGTGTCCTCGAGCAGATCGACCAGCCGGGAGTAGCGCTCCGCGACCACCGCCGCCGGCACCTGGTCCGGCAGGCTCGCCGCCGGAGTCCCCGGGCGCACCGAGTACTGGAAGGTGAAGGCGCTCGCGAAGCGGGCCTGCGCCACCACGTCGAGGGTCTGCGCGAAATCGCCTTCGGTCTCACCCGGGAAACCGACGATGATGTCGGTCGTGATCGCAGCGTCCGGCATCGCCGCCCTGACCCGTTCGACGATGCCGAGGTAGCGCCCGGCGCGATACGACCGCCGCATCGCCGCGAGCACCCGGTCACTGCCCGACTGCAAGGGCATGTGCAGGCTCGGCATCACGTTCGGGGTCTCGGCCATCGCCGCGATCACGTCGTCGGTGAAGTCGCGCGGGTGCGGAGAGGTGAATCGGACCCGTTCCAGGCCCTCGATCCCGCCGCACGCCCTCAGCAGCTTCGCGAACGCCTGCCGGTCACCGAACTCCACCCCATAGGAGTTCACGTTCTGCCCGAGCAGGGTGACCTCCAGTACGCCGGAGTCGATCAACATCTCGATCTCGGCCAGGATCTCCCCCGGGCGGCGGTCCTTCTCCTTGCCGCGCAACGAGGGGACGATGCAGAACGTGCAACTGTTGTTGCAGCCCACGCTGATGCTGACCCACGCGCGGTACGCCGACTCCCGCCGAGCCGGCAACGTGGAAGGAAATGTCTCGAGCGCCTCCAGCAGCTCGACCTGCGCCTCGGACTCGATCCGGGCTCGCTCGAGCAGGACCGGCAGTGAGCCGATGTTGTGCGTGCCGAACACGACGTCGACCCAGGGCGCGCGGTCGAGGATCCGGCCCTGATCCTTCTGTGCGAGACAGCCACCGACCGCTATCTGCATGCCCGGGTGCTGCTGCTTGACCGGCAGGAGCTGACCGAGGTTGCCGTACAACCGGTTGTCGGCGTTCTCGCGCACCGCGCAGGTGTTGAAGACCACGACGTCGGCGCCCGCACCCGGCTCCGGTCTGGCGTATCCGGCCGCCTCCAGCAGGCCGGAGATCCGCTCGGAGTCATGGACGTTCATCTGGCAGCCGTACGTCCGCACCTCATACGTCCGCGCGTCCACCGATCAAGGGTACGGCGAGGCGAGAACGAACGCGGTCGACTCCGAGCTCTGGGCGGACTCGACCCGCCAACCTCCCTCGCGCAGGAGACCCGGCAGCTCGGCCGCCGGCAGCGCGAAGCGGAACGGCTCACCCTGCGACCCAACCCGCGCGCTCAGCCGTTCCCGCGACTGCCGGGCGCGCGACGTGGTCGGCACCAAGCTGAAGTCGATCGCCAGCCTGCTGCCGGCTGCGGCCCGGTCGCGGACCGCGCGTAGCAGCCCGACCACGACGGCACGCTCGAGGTACGTCGTCACACCCTCGCAGATCACCAGCGACGCAATCGAGGCGTCATGTCCCGCGGCCGCCAGTCGCGGGCCGACGTCGTCGACCGAGAAGTCCGCCGCGACTGCGACAGCTGCGCTGTCGATCCCGAGCCGGGCGAGTCGTGCGGACCGGTCGACGAGCGTCGCCGGATGGTCGAGCTCGAACCAGGTCACCCCTGGCGCGGCGTAGCGCAGGCTGCGGCCGTCGTACCCGGCGCCGGCGACCACGACCTGCCGGACCCCGCCGGCGATCGCGTCGACCACCGCCGTATCGAAGAACCGGGTGCGCGATGCGAGATAGGCGGTCAGCGGGTCGTCGCGAAAGGGCAAGTCGCCCGCGACGTCGTCATGCAGGCTCTGGTCAGCGGCCGGGTCGCCATAGTCGACGCGCACCCGATCGAGATGGCGTCGCTGCGCGGCCACCTCACGTGCGGTTCGCGACGGCTCGCCCTCTCGCACACCGCACGATAACGCCACGACGCTTTGGCGGGTTAGCCACGCTCTAGCCGGGAAAATCGGCCATGAGATTGAATGGCGCACCGGGAGACGAGATGGATTATGCCCCGACGAGCATCGACGCCGTACGGTCGTTCCTCGAGGGACCGCACCGCGCGATTCTGTCGACTCTTGGCAGCGACGGAAGTCCCCATCTGGTCGTGGTCGACTACCTGGTCGAGCCGGACGGTCTCCTCCTGAACGGTCGGGTGAACCGGCGCTGGGTGCGGAACCTGCGGGATGACACGAGAATCTGTGCCCTCATCCACGACCACGAAGAGGTGGGCCACTGGGTGCGGCTCGCCGGCACGGCCGAGCTCGTTCGGGAAGGCGACGAGGCCGCCGTCGAGGACGCCATGGCGATGGCGCGTCGTTATGGCGACGATCCCGAGTCCTTCAGGGGGCAGCACCGGGTGACCTGGCATCTCAGTCCTCGTCAGGTACTCGAGCGAGCCGAGTGACCTCCGGCTACTGTGCGGACATGGCCGGGCTCGACGACGTACGCCGGATCGCCCTAGCACTGCCCGAGACCGAGGAGCACACCTCTCGCGAGGGACACGCGCACTGGCGGGTGCGCGACAAGCTGTTCGTCTGGGAGCGCCCGTTGCGCGGTTCAGATCTCAAAGCGCTCGGCGACGCGGCACCTGGCGGAGTGATCCTCGGCGCCCGGGTGCCGGACGAAGGCGCGAAGCATGCGCTCGTAGCGGCCCAACCGGAGTACTTCTTCACCACACCCCACTTCAACGGCTACCCGGCGGTGCTGATCACGCTCGACCTGATCCCGCCCGCCGAGCTCGAGGAAGTGATCGTGGAGGCGTGGCTCAACCGCGCGCCTACCAAGCTCGCGAAGGCCTACCTCGACGCGTCGACCTGATCCTCGGGTGCCCCGGCCAGCTCGGTCGCCCACTCGTCGTGCTCCTGCCGCGCCCATCGCAACGGCACCCGGCCGGTGCGCATCGACCGCAGCGAGTCGGCGTCACGCAGCGCGTACATCACATGACCGACGACGAGCAGCCCGAGCGCGAGTGCGACCCAGTCGTGAACGAACGTCGCGCCGCTGCGCCACGACAACCGGGTGAGATGGGTGAAGTCCATGATCGTGCCACTCGCGAGCAGCACACCCACCGCTCCCGCACTCAGCGCGGCGTTGAGCTTCTGGCCGGCATTGAACTTGCCCACCGGCAAGTGACCGTCACGGCGATCCCGCGAGCGCAGCCACTGCCAATCATGGCGCGCGAACCGGTTGAGGCGGCCCAGGTCGTTGCGGTAGTCGCGGGAGAACAGCCCGAGGATGAGCGGCACCGGCAGGGCGAAGCCGCTCCACACATGGATCTGCTCGACGACGTACCGGTCGCCCACAAGTACCGCGAGCGAGCCGTTGTAGAGGATCGCGGCGGTCGCGATGCAGATCATCAGCAGCGCCGCGAACGTGCCGTGAACCCAGCGCACCGGCCGGCCGAAGCGCAGCAGCTCGCGCCCGCGCTCAGTGGGTGGGCTCATCGTGACGTCCGTTCGAGGCGCCGACCCAGCCGTTGATCGAGTAGCCGCGATGCTCCCAGTACCCCGGCACTACCTCCGCCGTCAGCTCGATGCCTGACAGCCACTTCAGGCTCTTGTAGCCGTACATCGGCGCGACGTAGAGCCGCACCGGACCGCCGTGGTTGTGGCTGACCGGTCCGTCGAGCATCTCGAGCGCAACCAGGACATCCGGCAAGCGGGCCTGGTCGAGAGTGAGGCTCTCGCTGTAGGTCCGGTCGAACGAGGTCAGCCGCAACGCGGTCGCCGTGCTAGCCGGACCGGCGAGGTCGAGCAGATGCGAGAGCCGGACCCCGCGCCAGTGCACCTGCGGCACCCGCCATCCGGTCACGCATTGGAAGTCGCGCACCACCTCGGTCTGCGGCATCGCCTGGAGATCGGCCAGTGTGTACGTCGCCGGGTTCGCGGCCAGGCCGGACAGCCGCAGCCGGTAGTCGGCCGCGTCCCGGATCGGCACACTGTGCGTGACCGAGTAGAAGCGGAAAGTGTCGCCAATGGGCAACAGCCCGAGCAGCCCGGTCGGGTCGCGCGACTCGAGCGGACCCAGGGCTCGCTCCAGCCCGTCCTGGATCTTCGAGCCGAACACGATCCCGAGCCCGCCCAGGCCAAGCAGGCTCAGTACGACGCGCCGCCCCACCGGTGCGCCATCCGGACGAGCACCGGGCTCGGAGAGCACGTCACCAATGGTAGGAGCCAAACCTGAACCGGCAGACCCCCGAGCCTCGTGAGATCGGAATGAAGCGCCCGCTGCCGTTCGTCTCGGGAATCGTGGTCGCGCTGCTCGGCCTGCTCTTCACCCTCCAGGGGGTCGGCGTGGTGGCCGGCAGCTTCATGAGCAACACGGCGACCTGGACGATCCTCGGGCCGATCATCGTCGGGGTTGGCGCCGCGCTCATCTACCGCGGAGCCCGGTCTTGATCCGGCGGTAACGTGCACCCGTCATGAGCGAGTTCGCGGACTGGATGCCTGCTCCGAACATCCGCGACGCGCAGGCGCTGTACGAACTCGAGAACCAGGCCATCGATCCCGACGGCGTCCTTCTCGCCGCGATGCGCGACCTCGCGCCCTGGGCCGGTCGCACGCTGGTGGACCTCGGGTGCGGCACCGGGTTCTGGCTGCCCGGCTACGCCGAGGAGGCGGCAACCGTGATCGGCGTCGAGCCGGACCCGGTTCTCCGGATGATCGCAGCGGAGCGGGTGACCGGCATCGGCAACGTCACGGTCATGGCCGGCTCGGCTGAGCACCTTGACCTGCCGGACGACTCGATCGACGTCATCCATGCCCGCTTCGCCTACTTCTTCGGTCCCGGTGCCGAAGCGGGCTTGCGCCAGGCTCACCGGGTGCTCAAACCGAGCGGTGCGCTGGTGGTCATCGACAACGACTACGCGAACGGTGAGTTCGCCGAGATCCTGCGGGTCGCCACCGAGGGCAACGCGCAGTTGGACCCGACCGTGACCGACCGATGGTGGCGTGCGCAGGGTGCCGGGCGAGTCGACGTTCTCTCGCAGTGGCGCTTCGCCAACCGGGCCGATCTGGTCGCGGTGCTCAGCAACGAGTTCCGCGACGGCGCAGCGGCCGACTGGTTGGACCGCAACCCGCAGCGCACCTGGCTGAGCTACGGCTTTGCGCTGTTCGTCACCTCCGCCGAATCGACCTCGTAACGGGTCGGCCACCAGTCGATAACGGCGGCGAGAAACTGTCGGATCGCCATGACAGGGTGATCAACATGCCGACTCCCTTGCGCCTGTCCGGCGCGCTCGTCGATGTCCCGAAGGCCGATCACGAACGCGCGGTCGCGTTCTGGGCGGCCGCCCTGGGCAAGCCACCGGTGGTGACCGAGACCTTCCCCGACTACGCCCAGTACGACGAGGTGACGCCCGGGGTCTACTTCATGGTCCAGGCGACCGGCGACGACACTCGCCGGGTGCACCTCGACCTGGAAAGCGAAGACCGCGACGCCGACGTCGAGCGACTGACCGCGCTCGGCGCGACCGAGATCGGGCGCAGTCATCACTGGGTGGTGATGCGTGACCCGGCCGGCATCACCTTCTGTGTCGTGCAACGCCTGCCGCAGCCGGCGCCCACCTCATGAGCCATCGCAGTCGGCTGACCGCCGCGCTGATCGACGTCCCGTTCGCGGACTACGCCCGGACCGTGGAGTTCTGGGGGGCCGCCTTGGAACGACCCGCCGAGATCGAGGCCGAGGACCCGAACTACACCTCCTTCGGCCAACCCACCCCTGGCGTCGAGCTGATGGTGCAGGCGGTGGGTGATTCCGCACCGCGGATCCACCTCGACATCGAGACCGACGACATCGACGCCGAGGTCGCCCGGCTGACCGGACTCGGCGGCACCGAGGTCGAACGGCTCGACGGCTGGGTCATCATGCGCGACCCGGCCCAGACCGTGTTCTGTGTGGTTCGGGTGCAGGACTCGGAGGCGTTCGCCGCCCACGCGACCAGCTGGGACTGAGCGCTAGCTCGGTATCGGCAGCCAGGACACGTGGCCGGCGAGTTCGGCGTACCCGACGAAGGCCACCGCGTCCATCAGCGTGTGCGCGATCAGCAGTGGCATCACCCGGCCCCAGCGCTGGTAGAGCCGGCCGAAGATCAGGCCCATGATCGCGTTGCCGGCGAACCCACCGAGCCCCTGATACAGGTGGTAGCTGCCGCGGACCGTCGCGCTCAGTAGCAGGGCCCGGTTGTCACCCCATCCGAGCTGACGCAGTCGATGCAGCAGGTAGCCGGCGACCAACACCTCCTCGAGGGCCGCGTTCTGCAACGCTGACAGGAGCAGCACCGGGATCCGCCACCACACCACCGGCAGCGACTCGGCGACAACGGTGAGATCGATCCCGAGGGCGTGCGCCGCGAGATAGAGCCCGAGCCCGCTGCCGCCGATGATCGCCGCGATCACCGCGCCTCTGAACCCGTCGGTCTTCGGCCGCGTCAGGTCGACGCCGATGGTCGACATCCGCTCACCGGAGCGGATCAGGAAGTGCCATACCAGCAACACCGGTACGACGCCGGTGGCCAGCGAGACCAACTGCAGGGTCAGGTCGAGCAGCGGCCGCCCTGGGGCCTGCGACCCGTTCAGGACCGCGGTCTGCGCGGTCAGCGCCTGCCCACTGGTCGCATCGCCGATCAACCGGACCAGGGCGCGCAACCCGTCGGCGCCGAGCGAGAGGGCGAAGACGAGGATGACCTCACTGCGCAACCATCTCGGTGGGATGCCGGCAGCCCGCTCTTCGGTGACGGGCGCCGCCGATTGCGCGGTCATGTCTCCAAGTGTGCGGTCAACCGCCGCCCGCGTCGACGTCCACCCACCAGCCGAGCAAGGACGTAGACCGCGAAGGAGATCATCGAGACGAAGAACGATGCGGGCGCGTTCCACTCCAGCGACGCGAGCACGCCCCCTTCCGCGGCGATCACCGCGGCCGCGATCGACAGCGCGAGCACCGCTGCCGGCCGAGCCGAGAGTCGGGTCGCGGCGGCGGCCGGCGTGACGACCAAGGTGAGGATCAACAGCACGCCGGTGACCTGGATCGTTTCGGCGACCGCGGCACCCAGCATGATCGGGAAGACCACCGCGAGGGTCCGGACCGCCACACCGCGGGCCTCGGCCGCAGCCGCATCCACCGAGGCGAACCACAGCGGCCGCCAGATCACGATCAGGGCAGCCATCACCACGGCACCGACCACGACCAGCAGCCGCAGTTGCGAGCCCGACACCGAGGTGATCGACCCGAACAGCAGCCCGAACCCGGTGGTCGCATAGCCGTTGATCCGGGTCAGGAACAGCACGCCCAGACCGAGGCCGGCCGCGAGAACGACGCCAGTCGCCGCATCACGGTCGCGGTCGCGAAGCCCGAGGACCCCGAGCAGCGCGCCGATCGTCATCGAACCGATCAGGGCTCCGGTAGCCGCATCGATTCCGGCCAGCAAACCGCCGGCCGCGCCGGTCAGCCCGAGCTCTGCCATGCCGTGCACCGAGAACGCCTGTCGGCGAGCGATCACCAGCGGCGAGAGCGAGCCGGCCACCACTGCGGCGACGCCGGCGGCGAGCAGGGACACGTGGATGAAGTGCTGTTGCAGCAACGAGACGAACATTAGCCGGCTCCCTCGTGATGGTGCGGGCCGGTTGCCTGGTCCGGTGCTCCGACGATCACGATGTGGTCGCGTACCCGGACCACATCGATCTCGACGCCGTACAGGTCGGAGAGCCGCTCGCTGGTCAGCACCTCGTCCGGGGTGCCGGCCGCCCACCGCCCGGCGGCGAGGTAGAGCACGCGGTCGACATGGCGCAACACCGGGTTGACGTCGTGGGTCACCACGACCACGGCGGCGCCGACCGCTCGGCGTCGCTCGTCGAGGACCTCGGCCACCTGCTGCTGGCTGGCGAGGTCCAGCGACAGCAACGGCTCGTCGGCGAGCACCAGGGCAGGATCGTCGACCACAGCGGCCGCGATCCGGAGCCGCTGCTGCTCGCCACCGGACAACAGACCGACCGGAGCATCGGCGTAGGCCTGCGCACCGACGGCCGCGAGCGACGACGCGACCCGGGTCCGCACGTCGGCCGAGGCGCGGCGCGGCCCGAACCGATGCCCGTCGGCGCCCATCCGCACCAGGTCGACACCCCGCACCGGCACATCCGGATCGAACGCCGAGTGCTGCGGCACGTAGCCGACCCGGCGATCGCCACGACTGGGAGCCGCGCCCAGCACACTGACCGCCCCGGACAGCGGCTGCATCAACCCGAGCAGCAGCTTCAGCAAGGTGGTCTTGCCGGTACCGTTGCCGCCGAGCACTGCAAGGAACTCACCGGCTTCAATACCCAGGTCGAGACCTTCCCACAACACCCGGCCCGGGTAGCCCGCGGAGACGCCGTCGAGCCGCACGACCGTCGTCATTGCTTCAACGCCGCGACCAATGCGTCGACCTGGTCGATCTGCCACGACTCGAACGTCGCGTTGGGCGGCATCGTCTCGGTTACCGCGACGATCGGGACGCTGGCGGCACGGGCGAGCGACTGCAGCTGTGAGGTGACCGGGCTGGTGGCTTGTTCGTTGTAGAGCAGGGCGTCGATTCGGTGGCCGGTGATCAACGCTCGCATCGCGGCGACATCGGAAGCGGAGGGATCCGTACCGTCTTCGATCGAACGGGCGAACCCGAGCGGCGTGAGCACCCGAAGGTGCGCCGCGGCGAGCAACAAACCAGGCACCCGCTCGGTGTACGCGACCGGATCGCCGGCGTCGGCGTTCGCCAGGCCGACGACGGCCCGCTCGAGTGGCTGCAGCGCGGCGATCGTCGCGCTCGCACCGCGCCGGTAAGCAGCGGCATGCGCCGGGTCAGCAGTCGAGAATGCGGTAGCGATCGCATTGACGACCGTAGGGAGCGCGGGGGTGTCGTACCACAGGTGCGGGTTCGGATCACTCCCAGTGACGTGCAAGACATCCGAGACCCGCACCACCGTGCGGTGGGCGGCCGGCGTCGCAGCCAGCAGCCGGTCCATGAAGGGGTCGTAGTTGGCGCCGTTGACGATGACGACCGCCGCCTGGGCGACCTCATAGCCGTCGCGGGTGCCGGGCTCGAACAGATGCGGGTCGGCGTCCGGACTCGATATCAACGAGACGACATCGACGTGGTCACCGCCGATCTGCGTTGCGAGATCGCCCCAGAAGTTCTCCGCCGCAACGACCGAGAGCCGGCCCGAGGCCGAGCGACCGCTCGGCGTCGACGAGCAACCCGTCATCGCCGCAACGACGGCGAGGGTCATCGCGCCCGCAACCAACATCCGCATGCAGACCATGCCAGCAACCCGCGATGATCATTGTCCAATGCGCATCAATGCATAGGTGCTCAGTCGCTGACGTCGGTCTCCCGCAGCGGTCCGAACGGCGAGAGCAGGTCGAGGTACGGCGCCGGATCACCGCTCCAGGCCAGCGCACACACCTGGCGGCCGCTGCGCCGGCCGGTCAGCGACCGGAACACCTCGAACTCCGACACTTCGACCGTCAGCCCACCCGGACTCCCGGCCGACCAGTCACCGGCCGGGTCGTGGAAGGCAACCGGCGCCAGGCCGGCCGTGGCCACCACCCGGTCGACCCGCTCTGCAAAGCCCCCGGTGACGAACCGGACCGCCAGCGGATCCGGGACGTGCTCGGCAC
Organism: uncultured Actinomycetota bacterium; assembly: GCA_963770565.1. Classification (GTDB taxonomy): domain Bacteria; phylum Actinomycetota; class Actinomycetes; order JAFAQI01; family JAFAQI01; genus DATAUK01. The sequence goes on along the minus strand of CAVYQE010000001.1, from coordinate 1,483,269 downwards.
CGAGCGCCCCGCGCAGGTCCTGCTCGTGAGTGATCACGTCGAAAGCAATTGGCGCCGGTATGGCGCCGGTGCGGATCGCGCTGTCGACCGGGCCGAGATGGGAGTCCCATTCCTCGAGCAGGTCGGCGATGCTGCGGCCGAGCCGAGCATCGACATGTGCCTGGGTCCATGCTTCGCTGCCTGCGCCGTCGAGATTCCCGGCGACAAAGTCCGCCGGCCCACCGACCAGATGCGACACCAGTTCGCGAACGCTCCACCTCGGGGTGCCGGGCACGTTGGTGGCGCACTGGTCCGGGCCGAGCCCGTCGACCAGGGTCACGATCCGAGTGTGCGCATCGGCGTACCGGTCGGCGATCTCGTCCGCCGTCGGACTCCAGCTCACTTGGCCACCTCCGTTGCGCGCGACTCGCGGACGACCGTGATCCGGATCTGACCGGGATAGGTCAGCTCCTCCTCGATCTGCTTGGCGACCTCGCGGGCGATCACCGCGGCGCCGATATCGTCGATCTCCTCAGGCTTGACCATGACCCGGATCTCCCGGCCGGCTTGCATCGCGAAGACCTTCTCGACTCCGGGCCGGCCGGCCGCGATCTGCTCGATCCGTTCCAGCCGGTGGACGTAGTGCTCGAGGGACTCGCGTCGCGCGCCGGGCCGACCGCCGCTGATGCCATCAGCCGCCTGAGTCAGCACCGCCTCGACGGTGCGCACCTCGACCTCGTTGTGGTGCGCCTCGATCGCGTGCACGACATCCTCGGACTCGCCGTACTTGCGGGCGATCTCCGCGCCGATGATGGCGTGGCTGCCCTCCACCTCGTGGGTCAGCGCCTTGCCGATGTCGTGCAGTAGCGCGCACCGCTTGCAGATCTCGCGGTCCAGCCGCAGCTCGCTCGCCATCATCGAGGCCAGGTGCGCGGACTCGACCAGATGTTTCAGCACGTTCTGCCCGTACGACGTGCGGTAGCGCAGCTGCCCCAAGAGCGCGATCAGATCGGGATGCATCTCGGTGATGCCAAGATCGACCAGCGCGTCCTCGCCGGCGCGCAGGCACGACGCGTCGACCTCGGCCTTGCTGCGTTCATGCTGCTCCTCGATCCGGTGTGGATGGATCCGGCCGTCGAGGACCAACTTCTCCAAGGTGAGCCGGCCGACCTCCCGCCGGACCGGATCGAAACACGAGAGCAGGACGGCTTCCGGGGTGTCGTCGATGATCAGGTTGACCCCGGTGACCGCCTCGAAGGTCCGGATGTTGCGCCCTTCGCGGCCGATGATCCGGCCCTTCATGTCATCGCTCGGCAACTGCAGGACCGTGACGACCGACTCGGCGGTCTGCTCGCCCGCGATTCGCTGGATCGCCAGGGTCACGATCTTTCGAGCCCGGGTCTCGCCCTCCTCGCGGGCCTGCGCCTCGATGTCGCGCACGATCAGCGCGGCGTCCCGCTTGGCCTGGGTCTGGACCACCTTCAGCAGCTCGGCCTTGGCTTCGGCGGCAGTGAGCCCGGCTACCCGCTCGAGCTCGGCCGTGACCGAGCGCTCGGGCGGTTGGGGGCTCGGTGCGGGCGCCCCCGGCCGGGTCAGGATCCGCAGCACGCGTGCAACGACCACGAGAAGCCCGACAACCACGACCGCGAGCGCAATGACAAGGGCGGTCATGACACGCCCCTCTCTGCGCCCAGGTAAGCCTGAGGTTAAGGCGAGACGCTGTCACCGTCCAGACGGTCGCGGTCTTCACCGATCACTCGTGCGACCGCCTGGTAGGCCAGCGAGCCGCCGAAGCCCTTGCGGCCGAGCATCGCCACCAGCCGCCGGGTCTGCACCTCCTTCGCCAGGCCGGACATCGACCGCAGCCGCCGGCGGACCAGCGCTTCGGCCGCAACAACCTCGTCGTCGGTGCTCACTGCGGTCAGCGCGTCTTTGGCGACCTGGTCACTCACGCCGCGGGCCCGGAGCTCGGAGGCGAGCGCTCGGCGAGCCAGCCCACGACCGTGGTGGCGGCTGTCGACCCATGCCGCGGCAAACGCCGCGTCATCGATCAGCCCGACCTCGACGAACCGGTCGAGCACCGACGTCGCGGCTTGCTCCGGCACACCGCGGCGAGCCATCGCGGTCGCCAGCTCCGCGCGGGTGCGCGGGGCGCGGTCGAGCAGGCTCAGCCCGATCTGCCGGGCGACCGCTTCCGGGTCAGAATTCAACGGGTGTGGGCACGACATCGGCAGTGAGATCGATCGGCGCGTCCGGATCGGCGACACCGTCGCCGACGCCACCGGTCTCAGCCACGGCATCAAGCTGTGGACCGACGCCGAGCTTCTCCTTGATCTTCTTCTCGATCTCATTGGCGAGGTCGGGGTTGTCGCACAGAAAGGCGCGTGCGTTCTCCTTGCCCTGACCCAGCTGGTCGGCGTCGTAGGTGTACCAAGCGCCGGCCTTGCGCACGATGCCGTGGTCGACACCCATGTCGATCAGGCTGCCTTCACGGCTGATCCCGTGACCCCACATGATGTCGAACTCTGCTTGCTTGAACGGCGGTGCGCACTTGTTCTTCACGACCTTGACCCGGGTGCGGTTGCCGACCGCGTCCTGGCCGTCCTTGAGGGTCTCGATCCGACGGACGTCGAGGCGGACCGAGGCGTAGAACTTCAACGCCTTGCCACCCGTCGTCGTCTCGGGTGAACCGAAGAACACGCCGATCTTCTCGCGGAGCTGGTTGATGAAGATCGCGGTGGTGCCGCTGGTCGACAGCGCGCCGGTGATCTTGCGCAGCGCCTGGCTCATCAGCCGCGCCTGAAGGCCGACATGGGCATCGCCCATCTCGCCCTCGATCTCGGCGCGCGGGACGAGGGCGGCAACCGAGTCGATGACGAGGATGTCGATGGCGCCGGAGCGGATCAGCATGTCGGCGATCTCCAGTGCCTGCTCACCGGTATCCGGCTGGGAGACCAGCAGTCCGTCGATGTCGACGCCAAGCGCCTTCGCGTACTCCGGGTCCAGGGCGTGCTCGGCATCGATGAATGCGGCGATCCCACCGGCCCGCTGGGCGTTGGCGACCGCGTGCAGCGCCACGGTCGTCTTTCCCGAGGCCTCGGGACCGTAGATCTCCACGACCCGGCCGCGGGGCAGCCCGCCGATCCCGAGCGCGATGTCGAGCGCGATCGCACCGGTCGGGATGACGTCCATCTGGGCCCGGACCTCATCGCCGAGTCGCATGACCGCACCCTTGCCGTGCGCCCGCTCGATGTTGCTCAACGCGGCCGACAAGGCCTTGTCGCGATCCATGCCTGCCATGCGATTCCTCCGGGGTTCGGTCGTGTGCAAAGGCGACGCTAAAGGCGGGGTGAGACAGTTTCGGTGCTTGCCGGGCGGTTGTGGACGGCCGTGCGTTGTCCACAGTCGTACGAACAGGTGTTCGAAGTAAAGCCGACACGCCGCGAGATTTCAATCACCGCCTGCGAATCCGGATCGCGGCGGTCAGTGCCGCCGGGAAACCGCGATCTCGAAGTGCTCGCAGACCGCGCGCCAGACCGTCTTCGGGTCCTCCCCAGCGGCCAGCGACTGCTCGACCGTACGGTTGCCCAGCCCCGCGACGACCTGGTCGCGGGCGACCGATGCGGCGTACGCCGGACCGAACTGCTCGTCCATCCGGGCCCAGAACTCCGTCAACCGCACCCGGTCACGCTATGTCGGCGACCGGGCTGTCGGAGCCGCGGACCACAATGGCGGGATGAGCGGCCTCGACCGGTTCTCCGCACCGACGCGGGAGTGGTTTCGGTCCTCGTTCGCTGCGCCGACCGCGGCCCAGGCCGGCGCGTGGGACGCGATCAGCGAGCGCCACAACGCCCTGGTGATCGCGCCGACCGGCTCCGGCAAGACCCTGGCCGCCTTCCTGCACGCGATCGACGCCCTGATTTCGACCCCGCCGCCGGCCGACCCGCTGCGGCGCTGCCGGGTCCTCTACGTCAGCCCGCTCAAGGCGCTCGCCGTCGATGTGGACCGCAACCTGCGGGCACCGCTCGCGGGCATCACCCACGCCGCGGCCCGGCTCGGGGGCGAGGCGGGTCCGGTCTCGGTCGCGATGCGCACCGGTGACACGAGTGCCCAGCAACGACGTGCCTTCCTGCGGGCGCCGGCCGACATCCTCATCACCACCCCCGAGTCGCTGTTCCTGCTGCTGACCAGCCAGAGCCGGGAGTCCCTGCGCGGCATCGAGACGGTGATCGTCGACGAGGTGCACTCGATGGCCGGGAGCAAGCGCGGCGCGCACCTCGCGCTCAGCCTCGAGCGCCTCGACGAGCTGCTCGAGACGCCGGCACAGCGGATCGGGCTGTCGGCGACGGTGCGTCCGGTCGAGGAGGTGGCCCGCTTCCTCGGCGGACCACACCCGGTCACGATCGTGGCGCCGCCGGCTGCCAAGACCATCGAGGTCAGCATCGTCGTCCCCGTCGCGGACATGACCGAGCTGGCCGGCCCCACTACCGCCGGCGACACACCCGAGGCGGGCTCGAGCATCTGGCCCGCCGTCGAGGGCCGCATCGTCGATCTGATCGAGGCGCACCACAGCACGATCGTGTTCGCCAACTCACGACGGCTGGCCGAGCGGCTGACCGCGCGGCTCAACGAGATCGCCGCCGAGCGCCGGCCCGACGCGACCGAACCGGTCGAGATCGCCCGCGCCCACCACGGCAGCGTCAGCCGCGAGCAGCGCGCACTGACCGAGGAGGCACTCAAACGCGGGGACCTGCCCTGCGTGGTCGCCACCAGCAGTCTTGAGCTCGGCATCGACATGGGCGCGGTCGACCTCGTGGTGCAGGTCGAGCCGCCGCCGTCGGTGGCATCGGGACTGCAGCGGATCGGCCGGGCCGGCCACCACGTCGGGGCGATCAGCACCGGCGTGATGTTCCCCAAACATCGTGGCGACCTGGTGCCGGCCGCGGTCATCGCCGAGCGGATGTCCGGCGGGAAGATCGAGGCGATCCGCACCCCGCGCAACCCGCTCGACGTACTGGCCCAGCAGATCGTGGCGATGGTCGCGATGGAGCCGTGGCCGGTCGAGGAGCTGGCAACCGTCGTACGACGAGCCGCGCCGTTCGCCGCACTGCCCGACTCGGCCCTGACCGCGACCCTCGACATGCTCGCGGGCCGCTATCCCTCAGATGAGTTCGCCGAGCTGCGGCCGCGGATCGTCTGGGACCGGGTGACCGGCACGGTCACCGGGCGACCCGGCGCACAACGGCTGGCCGTGACCAGTGGCGGCACGATCCCCGACCGCGGACTGTTCGGGGTGTTCCTGGTGGGCGAGCGGCAGAGCCGGGTCGGCGAGCTCGACGAGGAGATGGTCTACGAGTCGCGGGTCGGCGAGGTGTTCACCCTCGGCAGCACGTCGTGGCGGATCGAGGAGATCACCCACGACCGGGTCTTGGTCTCCCCCGCGCCCGGGCAGCCCGGCCGGATGCCGTTCTGGCACGGCGACTCCCTCGGCCGGCCGCTCGAGCTCGGCCGCGCCCTCGGCGGGTTCGTTCGCGACCTGCAGCGGGTCGGCGACGAGGCAGCGGTCGAGCGACTGCACTCGATCGGACTCGACGACTGGGCCGCCACCAACACGATGTCCTACCTGCGCGAGCAGCGGGCCGCGACCGGTCACGTGCCCGACGACCGCACCGTGGTCGTGGAACGGTTCCGCGACGAGCTCGGCGACTGGCGGGTCACCATCCACTCGCCGTTCGGCGCCCAGGTCCACGCACCGTGGGGGTTGGCCCTGCAGGCCCGGATGCGCGAGCGAAGCGGGATGGACGTGCAGGTCATGCACACCGACGACGGCATCGTGCTGCGACTGCCCGAGACCGACGACGCGCCGCCCCCCGACCTGACCGTCTTCGACCCGGAAGAGATCGAGGAGATCGTGACCCGCGAGCTCGGCGGGTCGGCCCTGTTCGCCTCGCGGTTCCGCGAGTGCGCGGCCCGCGCGTTGTTGCTGCCGCGCCGCAACCCGGGCCGGCGGGCGCCGCTGTGGCAACAGCGGCAGCGGTCCGCGCAGTTGCTGAGCGTCGCCGGTCAGTACGGCTCGTTCCCGGTGATCCTCGAGACGATGCGTGAGTGCCTGCAGGACGTCTTCGACGTGCCCGGTCTGGTCGAGCTGATGCGCGACATCGCCGGCCGCACCGTCCGGGTGGTCGAGGTCGAGACCCAGCAACCCTCGCCGTACGCCCGCAGCCTGGTCTTCGGCTACATCGGCCAGTTCATGTACGAAGGCGACCAGCCGCTCGCGGAGCGGCGGGCCGCGGCACTCGCGCTCGACTCGACCTTGCTGGCCGAGCTGCTCGGCAACGTCGAGCTTCGTGAGCTGCTCGATCCGGACGCGGTCGCCGAGGTCGAGGCCGAGCTCGCCTGGCTCACGCCGGATCGCCGGCTGCGCACCGTCGAGGACGTCGCGGACGCGCTCCGGGTGCTCGGCGACCTCTCCGACGAGGAGCTGGCCGAGCGCGGGGCCGACCCGTCCCTGGCCGGCGAGCTGGAGGCGACCCGGCGCGCGATCCGGGTCCGGATCGGCGGTACGTCGCGCTGGCTCGCGGTCGAGGACGCCAGCCGGGTAGCGGACGCGCTCGGCACCCCGATGCCGATGGGCCTGCCGGCGGTGTTCCTCGAGTCGGTCCGAGACCCGCTCGGCGATCTGGTCGCGCGGTACGCCCGGCGCCGCGGTCCGTTCCACAGCGCCGCGGTGGCCGAGCGCTTCGGGCTCGGCGTCGCGGTGGTCGAGCAGACCCTGCACCGGCTCGCGGCGACCGGGCAGATCGTGCAGGGCGAGTTCCGGCCGGGCGGGCTCGGGCTCGAGTGGTGCGACGCCGCCGTGCTCCGCAGCCTGCGCCGGCGCTCGATGGCGAAGCTGCGCCGGGAGGTCGAGCCGGTCGCTCCAGAGGCACTCGGGGAGTTCCTTCCGGTCTGGCAGGGAGTGGGAGTGCACGCCGGGCGCGGGATGGACGCGTTGCTTCGATCGATCGAGCAGCTGGCCGGCGCCGCGCTGCCCGCCTCGATGCTGGAGACGATCGTGCTGCCGAGCCGGGTCGCCGACTACTCGCCCACCATGCTCGACGAGCTCACCTCGACCGGCGAGGTGCTGTGGCTCGGCGAGGGCGCGCTGCCCGGCCACGACGGCTGGGTGTCGCTGCACCTCGCGGACACTGCCGCGCTGTCGATGCCCCCGCTCACCGACCCGCCCGAGACGCCGCTGCACGCCCGGATCCTCGAGGTGCTGGCCGGCGGCGGGGCGCTGTTCTTCCGCGCGGTCGCGGACCGGGTCGAGGGGCACGACGACGCGGCCGTGGCGACCGCACTGTGGGACCTGGTCTGGTCCGGGCACCTGACCAACGACACGCTCGCCCCGTTGCGGGCCCGGTTGGCCTCGACCCGGTCCCGCCCGGCCCCGCCGCGTGGCCGGCGCCGGCCGCGGCCGGCACTCGGCGTCCGGCTCGGCCCGCCGACCACGGTGGGGCGCTGGTCGACCCCGCCGGAGCGGTCGACCGACCAGACCCGTCGCTTGCACGCGGTCGCGGACAACCTGCTCGAGCGCTACGGCGTGCTCACCCGCGGCGCGGTCGCAGCTGAGCACGTGCCGGGCGGGTTCGCGGCGCTCTATCCGGTCCTGCGCGCCTTCGAGGACACCGGACGCTGTCGGCGCGGCTACTTCGTCGAGGGTCTCGGTGCGGCGCAGTTCGCGTTGCCGGGGGCGGTCGACCGGATGCGGTCGATGGCCGCGTTACGACGACCGGACGCGGACGGCGGCGCTGTGGTGCTCGCGGCCAACGACCCGGCCAACCCGTACGGCGCGGCGCTCGGCTGGCCGGCCCACGATGGTGCGCACCGGCCGGGCCGGAAGGCCGGAGCACTGGTCGTGCTGGTCGGCGGGGAGCTGTGCCTGTACGTCGAGCGCGGCGGCAAGTCATTGCTGTCCTGGAGCGAGGATCCCGCCACGATCCAGCCGGCCGCCGATGCGCTGGCCCTCGCGGTCCGCGAGGGACTGCTCGGGCGGCTGGCCGTCGAGCGCGCCGACGGCGCGTCCGTGGTCAACTCCGCGCTCGGTGCGGCGCTGGCGAATGCGGGCTTCCACCCGACCCCGCGAGGACTCCGGCTACGCGCCTAGCTCGAGTGCGGGTCGCAGCAACGGGGCCGCGATCAGCTCGGCCTGCCTCGCGGTCTCGATCCCGGGCGAGGCGATGAAGCTGGTGAGCCAGCGCACCACCAGGTCGATCGACGCCGCGCTGGTCGCGACCCCGGCGGCCACGAGCACGTCGCGGACCGAAGTCCGGGCCAGCCCCCACAGCGGCATGTCGGTCGGTGTCATCAGGGTGGCGAGCACAGCCGGCTCGTCCGAGGCGATCCGGCGAAGGGCCGGATGGCCGCCGATCCGTTCGGCCGCGAGCGCGAGTGCCTCGGCGAGATCCTCCTGCGCAGCCGCGACGCACTCAGCGGCCAGCCCGCGGATCCCGGCATCGAGCGCCGCGGCGTACACCGCTTCTTTGGCCCGGAAGTGGTTGTAGAGGGTGCCCTTCGCGATGCCGGCGAGCGAGGCGATGTCGGCCATCGTCGCCTTGCGGGCACCGTGCTTCTCGACCGCCCGGGCAGCGCCGTCGAGCACGGCCGAGCGAGTGCGGGCCATCGCGTTGCCGGCGCGGCTGTGCAGGCCCCGCTCGTGGATCGGTGCCGCCGAGGCGAAGTGGTGCGAGGTCACGTCACGCCGCGACAACCGGTCGCATTGATCCGGCTCCCAGCTGCGCCACCGGTGCAACCGGCTGCGCGGAGGGGCGCGCGGCCGGGATCCGCGGTGGCAGGCCGGCGACCGCGCGGCTCGCCGCGGGCTGCGCAGAGATCGACGGAGGCGTCATCGTGAAGCCCACCGGCGCCAACCGGCGGCGGCGCTCGTCCCGGGCCAGGTCGTCGCTGACCTCGCGAAGAACCTCGGCGAGCGAGACCTCGAGCGCCCCGCAGATCGCGGCAAGCAGTTCACTCGACGCCTCCTTGCGGCCGCGTTCGACCTCGGAAAGGTAACCCAGCGAGACGCCGGCGGCACTACTGACATCGCGCAGAGTTCGCGACTGGCGGAGCCGGTGGCGGCGGAGAACATCGCCCAGCAGGCGGCGGAGCAAGACCATCCATCCACGTTACTCGGCGTCGGCAAGCCTGTCCCGCAGGAGTGTCAAAGCCAGCTCGACCGCACCGGAGCGGATCGCGTCACGGCCGCCGGAGAGCACGGCCGACGCGACCTGTGGCTCACCGCTCGGCCCGGCGATCGCGACGTACAACGTCCCGACCGGCTGGCCGTCCTGCGGGTCCGGTCCGGCGACACCGGTCAGGCCGAGACCCCAGGTCGCGGCGAGCCGATCGCGTACACCGACCGCGAGCGCGCCGGCGACGTCGGGGTCGACCGCACCGTGCTTTTCGAGCAATTCCAACGAAACTCCGGCCAGTGCGGCCTTCAGGTCGGTCGCGTACACGATCAGACCACCGCGGTACGTCAAGGACGCGCCCGGTGTCGTTGTCAGCGCGGCGCCGACGAGGCCGCCGGTCAGGGACTCCGCAGTCGCAACGGTTTCGCTGCGGCCGAGCAGCCGCTCGTGCACGTCGGCAGCCAGTTCGCTCATGCCCGGCTGCGTAGCTTCCACGCCGTACGCGCGCTGGTTCGACGCAGTGTCAAAGCCTTGGACACATAGTCAGCACCGGTCACCGCCGTGAGGACGAGTGCGATCCCCATCACCCAGAACCGGGCACTGGCCAACGCTCCGGTGAAGGGAAGCACGTAACAGCCGATCGCGATGTTCTGCACGAGCGTCTTCAGCTTGCCGCCCCGGCTGGCCGGGATGACCCCGTGCCGAATCACGAAGAACCGCAAACCGGTGATTCCCAACTCCCGGGCCAGCACGACCGCGGTCACCCACCACGGCAAGAACCCCAATGCCGACAGGCTGAGCAGCGCCGAGCCGGTGAGCGCCTTGTCCGCGATCGGATCAGCGATCTTGCCGACATCGGTGACCAGGTCGCATCGCCGGGCGACATCGCCGTCGATCAGGTCGGTGATGCAGGCCGCGGCGAAGGCGACGAACGCCCATATCCGCCAGCCGTTCGACTCCCCTGAGTTGTGCGCAAGCAGTACGACGAAGACCGGCACGAGCAGCAAGCGGACCAGGGTCAATCCGTTGGCGACGTTGGCGACCTTCGCGCCGCTGACCGGATCGCCCATCTGGTCGGGCTTGGGCGGGGTCAACATCGTCGGCACTAGCCGTGGCAGCGCCGGCCCGCCTGGGTCACTCACTCCGTCACCGCAAGCAGATCAACGCCCTCGGTGCCGCAGACGGTCGCGAGCACCACGTCACCGACGGCCGGGTTGCGCAGGCCTCGGACGGTGACGGCTCCGTCGACCTCCGGCGCCTGATGTTCGGCGTTACCGAGGGCCGAGGCACCGTCGATCGACTGGATCAGCACCTCCACCGCCTCGCCGATCCGGTCTTCGGCGCGCTGGGCCACCAGCTCGTCGGCGAGCGAGGCGATCCGCTCGACCCGCTCCGCAACCACCTCGGCCGCGATCTGGTCGGGCAGCCCGGCCGCCTCGGTGCCGTCCTCGGCCGAATAGCCGAACACCCCGATCGCGTCGAGGCCGGCCTCGGTCAGGAACCGCTCGAGCTCCGCGACGTCGGCGTCGCTTTCGCCAGGGAACCCGACGATGACGTTGCTGCGCACCCCCGCGCTCGGGATCCGGGACCGGATCGCGGCGAGCAGCTCGAGGAACCGCTCGGTGCCGCCGAAGCGCCGCATCCGCCGCAACAACGGCTCACTCGCATGCTGGAAGGACAAGTCGAAGTACGCCGCCACCCCGCGCGTCCCGGTCATGACCTCGATCAGCGACGGCCGCATCTCGGCCGGCTGCAGGTAAGACACCCGGACCCGCGCGATGCCTTCGATCGCGGCGAGCTGCGGCAACAGCTTCTCGAGCGCGCGGAGATCGGCGAGATCCTTGCCGTACGACGTCGAGTTCTCGCTGACCAGCAGCAGCTCGCGGACGCCGGTCGAGGCCAGCCACTGCGCCTCGGCCACCACCTCCTCCGGCAGCCGGGACACGAACGCGCCGCGGAAGGTCGGGATCGCGCAGAATGCGCACCGCCGGTCGCACCCGGAGGCCAGCCGCAGCGGCGCGACCGGACCTTGGTCGAGGCGCCGCCGCGCAACGACTTCGGTCCTCCGGGTCGAGCGCTCGACCGGCACGACCGGTAGCAACGTCCGCCGGTCCTTAGGGGTATGCGGCACCAGCGGCTTGCCGTCGACCACGTCATCGAGGCGGGCACCGATCGCGGCATAGTCGTCGAAGCCGAGCACGGTGACCTCGGTGAGCTCCCGCGCGAGCTGGTCGCCGTACCGCTCGGCCAGGCATCCGACCGCGACCACCGGCCGGCCCGACTCGGCCGCGCCCAGCAAGGTCTCGATGCTGTCCCGCTTGGCCGCTTCCACGAAGCCACAGGTGTTGACCATGACGACGTCGGCGGACTCGGCGTCGTCGACGAGCTGCCAGCCCTCGCCGTCGAGCCGGCCGGCCAGCTCCTCGGAGTCGACCTCGTTACGGGCACAGCCCAAGGTGACGAGGGCGACCGAGCGGGGCACCGTGCCAGGCTAGGGCTTCGGCGGCGCTCAGGCCTGCTGGACCGTGTCGGCGCCCGGGCGGACGTCGCCCCGCGACACGTTTCCCGACGACGGCGGCGACCCGATGTCGTGCCCGTTGACCACCACATCGACCGCCGGCGCATTGCCGATCACGTAGGCCAGGCCGTGCCGGTTGGTGAACGTCTTCTGCTCTCCGGGCGCGAGGATCCCCTCGAACAGCAAGGTCCCCGTCTTCGAGGTGATCGACAGCCAGGTCCGCCCGTGCACGGTGCGGACCGACATCGTCGCGCGAGCCGCGGCCTGCTGAACCACCGGCGGAGGCGAGGACAGGGCGGGGTTCGGCGTCGCGGTCGGGTGGTGTCCGGAGCCCGCCGGCGGCGTCTTGGCCTGCGGCCCGCTCTTGCCCGCAGGATGGTGGGTGATCAGGGCACCGAGGGCGAGCACGCAGATCACGGCGAGCGCGGTGGCCATCGCTGCGGTCCAGTTGGGCCGGCGCGGCTCGGACCGGGCCACGATCTCCCGGCTGGCCGGCGGCGCCGCGACCGCCGCCACGACCCGCTCGACCTCGTGCGTGGTGTCGAAGTCCGCGATCAGCGGGGTCGGGTCGACCCCGACCACCTTCGCGATGCTGCGGATGTGGCCACGGGCGTAGACATCGCCGCCACAGAGCCGAAAATCGTCCACCTCGATGGCCCGGATCAAGGTGGCACGGATGCAAGTCTCGGCGGCGACATCGTCCACCGAGAGCCCTCGCGTACGTCGGGCGTCTGAGAGAATTTCGCCGACGGTCAAAGAACCGGCCTTCATAGGGTGCTCGTGAAGTACCCAGTCTAGGACCGACCTAAAGCATCGGCAACGGGCCAGATTTCGCCCGGTCGGCCTACCCGCGCAGGGCCGCGATGATCGCGTCGAGCTCTTCCGGCCGCACGAGCACGTCGCGGGCCTTCGAACCCTCGCTGGGCCCGACCACGCCGCGGCTTTCCATCAGGTCCATCAGCCGACCGGCCTTCGCGAAACCGACCCGCAGCTTGCGCTGCAGCATCGAGGTCGACCCGAACTGGGTGGTCACGACCAACTCCACCGCCTGGCACAGCAGATCAAGATCATCGCCAACCTCGTCGTCGGTCTCGCGCCGGCTCGGCGCGGGCGCCGTGATGTCCTCGCGATAGCTCGGCTGCATCTGCGCCGCACAGTGTTTGACGATCGCCTCGATCTCGCCGTCGGAGACGTAGGCACCTTGCAACCGGATCGGCTTGCTCTCCCCCATCGGCAGGAACAACGCGTCACCGCCGCCGACGAGCTTCTCCGCACCGGGCTGGTCAAGGATGACCCGGGAGTCGGCGAGGCTCGCGGTGGCGAACGCGAGCCGACTCGGGACGTTGGCCTTGATCAACCCGGTCACGACGTCGACACTCGGTCGCTGCGTCGCGAGGACAAGGTGGATGCCGGCCGCGCGCGCAAGCTGGGTGATCCGCACGATCGCGTCTTCGACGTCGCGCGGCGCGACCATCATCAGGTCGGCAAGCTCGTCGACGACGACGAGCAGATACGGATGCGTCGAGAACGTCCGGTCACTGCCTGGCGGCGTCACCATCTTGCCCGCGCGCACCTTGGCGTTGTAGTCGTCGACGTGCCGGACGCCGGCGACCTCCATGTCGTCGTAGCGCAGCTCCATCTCGCGCACGACCCACTGCAGCGCTTCCGCGGCCTTCTTCGGGTTGGTGATGATCGGAGTGATGAGTTGCGGAATCCCTTGGTAATGCGTGAGTTCGACCCGCTTCGGATCGATCAGCACCAGCCGCACCTCGTCGGGTGTCGACCGCGCGAGCACCGATGCGATCAGCGCGTTGATGCAGGTGCTCTTGCCCGCACCGGTCGCACCGGCGATGAGGATGTGCGGCATCTTCGCGAGGTTGGCGGCGATGTAGCGACCCTCGACGTCCTTGCCGAGTGCGACCACGAGCGGGTGGTGGTCGCGGCTCGCGACCGGTGAGCGCAGCACGTCACCGAGACTGACGGTCTCCCGGTCGACGTTGGGAATCTCGATCCCGATCGCCGACTTGCCGGGGATGACGTCGATGATCCGCACGTCCGGGCTCTTCACGGCGTACGCGATGTTGCGTTGCAGCGCCTTGATCCGCTCGACCTTGACCGCGGGACCGAGCTCCACTTCGTAGCGGGTGACGGTCGGCCCGCGAGTGAAGCCGGTAACTGCCGCGTCGGCGTCGAACTCCCGGAACACTTGGGTGAGCGACTCGATCACCACGTCGTTGGCCTTGCTCCGCGCGCGCGGCGCCGATCCTTCGCGCAGGATCGTCAGCGGTGGAAGCTGGTAGGTGCCGTCACCGAGGCGCAGCTGCCGGGCCGGCTTGGGCTGCGCCGACTCGCCCGCGTCGGGCAAGGTGATCACCTGCGGCGGCTCGGGCGCGCCCTCGGCGAGCAGCGGCGAGGCCGCGAACGGCGCGTCCGGGTCGGTCTTGATCGCCGCCGCCGCGCGCCGCAGGCCCCGGCCGCGCTTGATCGGTTCGGTCGGTAGCGTGCCTTCGTCGAGGTCGATGACATCGGGCTCCGGCCGGTGGCCGATCGCCCGCAGCCGGTCCGGCACCGCATGCAGCGGAGTGCCGGTCACGACGAGTACGCCGAAGATCGCGATGAGGCCGAGGATCGGGACCGCGAGGTATGCGGTCAGCGCAGTGCCGAGTGGTGAGCCGGCCAGGACCCCGAGCAGCCCGCCGGCACCGCGTCGCGCGGCGGCACCGGTCGGATCGCCGTGGGCGAGATCGAGGATGCCCAGCAGGCCGACCGTGATCGCGATCCACCCGACTGCCACCCGGCCCCGGGGCGCGTCCGGTCGTGGCCGGCGCAGCAGCACCACCGCACCGATCGCGAGTGCGGCCGGCAGGAGCATGACGCCGGAGCCGCACAGCTCACGCAGGATCGACGTCAGGTGGTGACCGAGCGGGCCGGCCGAGTCGGCCCAGGCACCGAGCGCCACGACCAGCGCCGCGCCGAGACACGCCAGCCCGATCCCGTCGCGGCGATGCGCGGGATCGAGGTCGCGGGCACCGCCGCCGAGCGAACGGGCGACCGCGCCCACCCCGTGCGCGAGCAGCATCCACAGGCCGATGAACATCCGGCCGAAGGCGCGGGCGATCCGGGTCGGGATCCCGGGTCCCCGACGGGCCGGCCGCCGCGCCGCGGGCCGCCGACGGGCGGCCGGCTTGCGAGCGGGTGCACGGCGGCTCGAGGCCTTACGGGTGGCGGGCTTGCGCCGGGCCGGCGCCGCGCTGCGGGAGCGGGTCGCCGAACGAGGGCGCGCTGAAGCCTTGGTTGCCACCCGAGGAGCCTATCTCGCGCGTCACATGAGTCACACCAGCCACGCGGGGCGGGTCAGACCTCGATCACGACCGGGATGATCATCGGACGGCGCCGATAGGTGTCCATGACCCACTTGCCGATCACCCGCCGGATCCGCTGCTGCAGTTCGTGCCGCTCGGTGACGCCCTCACGCGCCGCGTCGGCGATCGACTCCTCGACCAGCGGCAGGACCGCGTCGAAGGCGGCGGCGTCCTCGGAGAAGCCGCGGGCGAGGAACTCGGGGCCGGCGGTGAGCTTGCCGGTCACCGAGTCGACCACGACGACCACGGTCACGAAGCCGTCGCCGCCGAGGATCAGGCGGTCCTTGAGCTCCTGCTCACCGATGTCACCGACCGCCAGCCCGTCGACGTACACGTAGCCGGCCGGGATGGTGCCGACGATCGAGGCCTGGCCGTCGATCAGGTCGACGACCACGCCGTCGTCGGCGAGCATCACGTTCTTGCGCGGTACGCCGGACAGCACCGCGAGCTCGGCGTGCGCACGCAGATGCCGCCACTCGCCGTGGATCGGCATCACGTTCGACGGCCGGGTCATGTTCAGGACGTAGAGCAGCTCGCCGGCCGGCGCGTGACCCGACACGTGGACGAGCGCGGTCTCCTTGTGGACGACGTGCGCGCCCAGCCGGTTGAGGCCGTTGATCACACGGAAGACCGCGCTCTCGTTGCCCGGAACCAGCGATGACGCGAGTACGACGGTGTCCCCCGGCTCGACCCGGATCTGCTGATGCGCGCGGTTGGCCATCCGGGACAGCGCCGACATCGGCTCACCTTGTGATCCGGTCGAGATCAGCACGACCTGCTCGGGTGGAAGGCTGTCGACGTCGCGCAGCTCAGCGATCAAGCCACCCGGGATCTTGAGGTAGCCGAGGTCGCGCGCGATGCCCATGTTGCGCACCATCGACCGCCCGATGAACGCGACCCGCCGATGGTGCGCATGCGCGGTGTCGAGCACCTGCTGCACCCGGTGCACGTGTGAGGCGAAGCAGGCCACGATGATCCGACGGCTCGCGCCGCGGAAGACCTCGTCGAGCACCGGGCCGATCTCGCGTTCGGGGGTCACGAACCCCGGCACCTCGGCGTTGGTCGAGTCGCTCATCAGCAGGTCGACGCCCTCGCGGCCGAGCCGGGCCCAGCCACCGAGATCGGTGATCCGGCCGTCGAGCGGGAGCTGGTCCATCTTGAAGTCACCGGTGTGCAGGACGGTGCCGGCCCCGGTGCGGATCGCGACCCCGAGCGCGTCCGGGATCGAGTGGTTGACCGCGAAGAACTCGCAGCTGAACGGGCCGAGCTGTTCGACCTGGCCCTCGCGGACCTCGAGCGTCAGCGGCGTCATCCGGTGCTCCTGGAGCTTGCCCTCGAGCAAGGCGAGGGTCAGCCGGGACCCGATCAGCGGCACGTCCGGCTTCTCGCGCAAGAGGTAGGGCACGGCGCCGATGTGGTCCTCGTGGCCGTGGGTCAGCACGATCGCGTCGAGGTCGTCCCACCGATCCCGCAAGTACGAGAAGTCCGGCAGGATCAGGTCGACGCCCGGCTGCTCGGTTTCGGGGAACAGCACGCCGCAGTCGACGACCAGCAACCGCCCACGGTGCTCGAAGACGGTCATGTTGCGGCCGATTTCGCCGATGCCGCCGAGTGCGACGACTCGCAGGCCGCCATCGCGCAGAGGTGGTGGTGCGCCGAGATCGGGATGCGGGTGACTCACGCGCCCCAGCTCACCGGGTCAGTCCGGCGGCCTTCAGGTCCGCTCGTAATGTGGCAATCTCCTCGTCGGTTGCGTCGATCAGTGGCGGCCGCGTGGTCCGGTACGGCAAGAGCCCGAGCAGTTCCAGCGCCGCCTTCGCGGCGATCGCGCCCTGGGTGTGGGTCATGATGCCCCGCACCGCGGGTATTACGGCTTCGTTGATGCGCCGCGCCTCGACCAGGTCGCCCGCGTCCACCGCGCGCACCATCGCGACGTACTGTGCGGCGCACACGTGCGCCACCACGCTGACCATGCCGCACGCACCGATCGCGAGCAACGGGAGGTTGAGCGCGTCCTCGCCGGAGTAGTACGCGAGGTCGGTCTCCGCCAGCACCTGGGTGGTCGCGAACAGGTCGCCCTTGGCGTCCTTGACCGCCACGATCTGCGGATGCTCGGCCAGCCGGATCAACGTCTCGGTCCGGATCGGGGTGCCGGTGCGCCCGGGGATGTCGTAGAGCATCGCCGGCAGGCCGGTCGCGTCGGCAACCGCGGTGAAGTGCTTGATCAACCCGGCCTGCGGCGGCTTGGAGTAGTACGGCGTGACGATCAGCAGGCCGGCCGCGCCGGCCTTCTCGGCGTGCTTCGCGCCCTCGACGGTGTGCGCGGTGTCGTAGGTGCCGACGCCGGCGACGACCTGGGCTCGGTCACCGACCGCCTCGATGACGGCGCGCAGAAGCGAGTCCTTCTCCTCGTCGGTGGTGGTCGGCGACTCGCCGGTCGTGCCACTGATCACCAGGCCGTCGCAGCCCTGGCCGACGAGATGGCTCGCGAGCGCCTGAGCGCTGTCGAGGTCGAGCCCGCCATCCGCCGTGAACGGCGTCACCATGGCGGTCAGTACGCGCCCGAACGGTGCGTTCATGTCTCTGACGATATTACGGCGCGACTCTGCCGTTGGCCTCGAACGCCGCATGCACGATCGGCATCAGCTCCCGGAAGTGCGCCTCCATGCCCTCGGCGACCATCTCTATCTCGCGCTGCGGGAACGATGGGAACATCGAGTCCTCGTGCTTGGTCCGCAACGCCAGGAAATGCATCAGCGAGCGGGCGTTGCAGGTCGCGTACATCGAGGAGTACGTCGCCACCGGCAGCACGCCGCGAGCGACCTCGCGGGCCACCCCGGCCTCGAGCATCTCGAGATAGGCGCGATAGCCCTGCCGGCAGGCTTCCTCGGTGGCCTCGACCACGATCTTGTGCTGCAAGGGCGTGCCGTCGACAAAGATGTAGTGGCCGGGCTTGCCTTCCTGCACCAGCTTGCGATCCGGGCCGGGCACGTAGAACACCGGCTCCAGCTGGCGATAGCGCGCGCTCTCCTCGTTGTAGCTCCAGCCCACCCGGTGGCGCATGAACTCCCGGAACACGAAGATCGGCGCGCTGATCAGGAAGGTCATCGAGTTGTGCTCGAACGGCGTGCCGTGCCGGTCGCGCATGAGGAACCGGATCAGGCCGGCGTTGCGCTCCGGATCCTGCTCGCGTGCCTCGATCGACGCCTCGCCGGCGGTCGAGACCCGCGCCGCCCAGACCACGTCGGAATCGCTGGCGCTGGCCTTCACGAGGTCGACGGAGATCTCGGACCGGAACTGGACAGGTGCATCGTCGGGCATCCGCCGACGCTACCGCCGAGGGCCGACGATCTCAGTCCGACAGACCGAGGGATCCCGAAAGTCAGGGCCGGATCCGGCCGGAGCGGCGGGTCTCGGCCGAGATCGTCCGCCAGACCCTGGCCCGTTCCCGCCGCAGCCGGACGTCGGTCCGGGCGGCAATCCACTCGGCCTCACGCCCCAGCTTGCGCCAGCTGTCCAGGCGTCGCTGCGGCAGGCTCCCGTCAAGGATCGCCTCGAGCACCGCGCAGCCCGGCTCGCTGACGTGGCCGCAGTCGCTGAAGCGACATAGCTCGGCCAGCGACTCGATCTCCGGGAAGGTCTGCGCGACCCCGTTGTCGGCGATCCACATCCCGACCCCGCGCAGACCCGGGGTGTCGATGAGCACACCGCCGTTGGGCAGCGCCATCAGCTCCCGGTGGGTGGTCGTGTGCCGGCCCTTGCCGTCCCGTCGTACCTCTGAGACCGCCATTTGGTCGATACCGAGCAAGGCGTTGGCCAGGGTGGACTTGCCGGCGCCGGATCGACCGAGGAGGCACAGCGACGTGCCGGACCGGTCGAATCCGGCCAGCTCGACCATCCCCTCGCCGGTGAACGCGCTGACCATCACGACCTCGCAGCCGGGTGCCGACTCGGCTACCTCGGCGCGGACGCCCTCAGGGTCGGGCGACACGTCGATCTTGGTGATGACGACGACCGGGGTTGCCCCGCTGTCCCAGCTGAGCGAGACCAGCCGCTCGACCATTCCCAGTCGGGGCCTCGGAATCGCAGGCACCACCACGAGCACCAGGTCGATGTTGGCGACGAGGGCCTGCGCAACCGACTCGCCGGTCGACGAGGCCCGCCGGATCGCGGTCCGTCGCGGCAGGACGGCGGCAGCAGCGTCCTCGCCAAGTGCCAGCCAGTCACCGACGGTGACGTCGTTCAGGTCGGCGCCGAGCGGCACCCGTCGTACGCCGGCCGCGCCGAGGACGTCAGCGGCGCCGCGGTCGACGCGGATGACGCGAGCAGGGACGTGTGAGTCGAGATACGGCGTGAAGTCAGCCGCGAAGCGGTCGTCCCAGCCGAGGGACGACAGAAGTCCGGACAACGGAAAGCCTTTCGAAGGTGGAGGGGCGCGGGCAGGCGAAAGCGATGTCACGCATGGCAGCCACCTCCGTTCCGTCGTCGTTGGGGATGACCGTAACCCGGCCGGCCGGTCGAGTCACCCGAGTTTTAGTAAGCGCCGAGCTCGTGCAGCCGTTCGTCGCTGATCCCGAAGTGGTGGGCGACCTCGTGGACGACGGTGGTCCGCACTTGGCGTACGACGTCGTCGATGGTCTGGCAGTGCCTCAGGATCGGCAGCCGGTAGATGGTGATCTGATCCGGCAGCACTCCGGCGTACGACGTCGTACGCGCGGTCAGCGGCACCCCGTGGTAGAGCCCGAGCAGGTTCGGCGACGGACCCATGTCCTCGACCGCGACCGCGACGTTGCGCATCATCTTGCGAAGCCCGTCCGGGATGCTGGCGAGGGCGGCCTCGACCAGCTCCCCGAAGGTGTCCTCGTCGACGTTGATCAACTGTCGGGGATCAGGGTCGTGACGCAGAACGGGTGGCCGGCCGGGTCGATCAGCACCCGCCAGCGCTCGGGCGAGGCCTGGGTTTCGGCCTTGCGGGCGCCGAGCGCGATCGCCGCACCCTCGGCGGCTTCGAGGTCGCTGACCGCCAGCTCGAGATGCATCTGCTTGGGCGCGTTGCCACTCGGCCAGTCCGGCGGCCGGTGGTCCTCGACCCGCTGCACCGTCAGGTAGATGCCGGCACCGTCGAGCGCAACGAACTCCGGCGACTCCCACATGACGGTGAGTCCGAGCAGGTCGCGATAGAACGCACCCAGCTCGGCGGGGTCGGAGGCATCGAGGGAAACGGCGGCCAGCCGCGCAATCGCTGTCATGCCCGTAGTGCAGCACATCCCAACGACGGCCCGCCGACGCGGCATCATGGTGGTCTGCACCGAACCCGCGCGTGCGGTGCGAGGAGGCACAGATGGCCGAGAAGCCCGAGCACGAGCCTCAACACTGGCTGGGAATGCCCGTTGAACCTGGGCACATTCGGCCCCTTGTTGATCCCACCGAGAATCGCGTGCTCGGCGTACCGCTCAGTTGGTACAGACACAAGCCGATCGACCTCTCTGGCTGGCGCCACCCGATTCGGTGGATCAGGTGGCGCATGAGCCATCATCGAGGTGGTCCGTACGCCCCAGACTTCAAGGAGTTCTCCACGCGGCAGTAGCGACCCGGCTCAAGCCGAGCCGACCTACGAGGCGTCGCTCGCGAGAGCTGTGGCGTAGAGGTGGATCTCCTGGCCGTCGGGATTGTCGAAGACGAGGACTGATCCGTGCACGGAGTCGAAGATCGGCTTGTGCGCCACATCGAGCGTGTCGAGATGCCTGCCCCAGGTCTCGAGCGCGTCTCGGTCCGCGACTTCGAAGTTCGCGATCGCGAACACACCCAGCCCGCGCGCTGCCTCCGGGTCCTCGCGGAGCGCTAGTACGGCGCCGATGCCGGGTAGCTCGCCATGCACGCCACGAACGACTCCATTGCTGTCTGGAAACTCGATGAGGGTTCGGAAGCCCAGCACCCGGTCGTACCAATCGAGCGCGACGGCAAGATCGGTGACCGGAACCTTGACATTGCGCAAGCCAACGAGGGTCGGCATGGACATCGGCTGGGTGCCTCCTGCGCCGGCGAATCAATCGAGGGACCGCAAGTTTCGGCGAGAGTATCGGTCGCTGCCCATCAAGTCTGTGGAAGCGCCGTTCCCCGACGTGCAGGAACCGGCGTTCCCGATCACGGGTTGCTGGTCAGACGAGAACGCGCCGAGCCGACTTCGCGTGCGAGGTGTAAGACGAAACGGCGCCGCCTCGACCGGCGGTTCTGACAAATGCTCACGTGTCTGTTTCACGGCGGTTGTCAATCGCGTTGCAGAGTTGGAAGGTGATGAAGCTGACCGTCAGATGGCGGCGGGCGGCGCCGCGGTCCTGGCGGAGCGACGACGCGGAAGGTAGACGCTGATGTCCAGCCCACCGGAGGGGACGGCGATCGCTGCGGTGGTGCCGCCGTGTACGGCAGCGATTGAGGACACCAGGGTGAGGCCGAGGCCGAAACCTTGGTGTCGAGTGCGGTCATCGAGGCGCGTGAAGGGCTGGAACAGCCGGTCAACATCCTCGGCCGGTACAACTGGGCCGGTGTTAACGATCCGCAGCAGGGAGGTATCGCCGTCGATACCGGTGGAGATCGTGATGCTGCCGTCGGGGACGTTGTACCGCTCGGCGTTGTCGATCAGGTTGACGGCGAGCCGTTCGAGCAGCACGGCGTCGCCGGTTACGGGCGCTTCGCCGAGCTTGGTGATGATCTTCAGGCCGCTGCCGACGCGTTCTTCGAGGGCGTCTTCGGTGACGGCGGCGAGGTCCACGAGTTCGGTGAGACTCCGCGCCTGCTCGTTCCGTGCGAGTACAAGGAGTGCCTCGATGAGCCGCTCTGCATGATCGACGGCAGATCGCACCTCGGCCGCCATCGATCGCAGCTCGTCGAGTGTCGGCTTCGGCTTGGCAAGAACCACATCGATCGCGGTGCGCATCACCGTGAGCGGCGTACGCAGCTCGTGGCTTGCATTGGCGATGAACCGCCGCTGGCTCGTGAAAGCGTTGTCGAGTCGTTCGAGCATCGCGTCGAAGGTGTCGGCGAGTTCCCGCAACTCGTCGCGGGGGCCGGTGAGATCGAGACGCTGCGAGAGGTTCTGCTCACTCGCCACCCGGGCAGCAGCGGTGATCCGATGCACCGGCTGGAGAATGCGTCCGGCCAGAAGCCAGCCGGCGACCAACGCAAGCGCGGTCAGGCAGGCCAGGCCGATCAGCGAGTAGGTCAGCAGATGCGCGAGGGTTCTGCTGCGCTCGGCCGACGCACCGGCGTGGACGCCATTGGCGTAGAGCGCAACGCAGGTCCGCTTGGCGTCCGCTGCTGTGACCCCTCCCGACCGCGCTGCCTGGAGGCATTTCAAAATTGCTTGTCGGGTGGGCGACGGTGACGCGGCTGTCGAGGGGGCCGGCAATGAGTGAGCGACGAGGAGGTAGGTGACGGTGACGAGCGTGGCGCCGCCGGCCGCGAACAGGACGGTGTAGAGCAGCGCGAGCCGGAATCGAGCACTGAGGCGGATCGTCACAGTCGGTAGCCGACACCGACGACGGTCTCAATGAGCGCGGGATCGCCGAGCTTGCGCCGCAATCGTCCGATGGTGACGGCGACCGTGTTACTGAATGGGTCGGCATGCGCATCCCACACGTGTTCGAGCAACTCCTCGGCGCTGACGGGTGCGCCATCCGCGGCGGCTAGTCGCTCCAGCACGCCGAACTCCTTGCGCGTGAGTGTCAGGGGGCTGCCGGCTCGGCTGGCGCGATGCCGGGCCCGGTCGACGACCAGGTCGCCGCGCTGCACGATCGCTGGCGAACCCGCTCCGCGCCGCCCGAGCGCACGGATGCGGGCGATCAGCTCCTGGAAGTCGAATGGCTTACCCAGGTAGTCATCCGCGCCGAGCTCGAGACCGCCCACCCGGTCCTCGACCTCGGCCGCTGCGGTGAGCATCAGGATCCGACTAGACACATCTTCGCGCACCAGCTGTCGACAGACACGATCACCGTGTACGACCGGCAGGTCGCGATCGAGAACGATCACGTCGTAGTCCGTGCTGGTCGCGCTATCGAGTGCGACCGCGCCGTCGTACACCACGTCAACGGCGAACCCGGCGTCGCGTAGGCCTTCGCCGATCCGGTTGGCCAACGCGACGTGATCCTCCACGACGAGGACTCTCATCCGAATATCGTGCACTGTCCGGGATGACACGCGCGTAACAGCCGCTGTTGGGCTGCTGTCACCAGTGACTTGGTAGACCGAGCTGGCCCGAGCCAGAACGGAGCCAGCCATGAACCGCGAGATCGGAAGCACCACGCGCGATGAGGCGGCTAGTGCACCGGAAAGTGACGGTGCCGCAACCGGACGGAGGCCCAGTCGCCGCGCGACGTATGTGGAAGCCGCGCTCGCCTCTGCCGTGTTCGCGGCGTTGTGCATCGCGGTGCTATTGGCGGCACCGAAGAGCGCCGAGCCCGATGACGGTGCCTATCGCGCCTCGATCGTGGGGATAACCCAAGGCCATTTCCTCACGTTGTCGACCGCTCAGGCCACGACCCTCGCGCGGAGCCTTGACGACAACCCGGACGCCCCACCCAACCAGTGGGTCCAACTAGCTGACGGGCGGTACATCAGCGAGAAGGACCCGGGCTATCCCTTCCTCGCGGCGCCGTTCGATTCGCTCGGCATCATCCGGTGGGCGCCGCTGTTCTACGGCGCGCTGGCCTGTGTGGGGCTCTTTGTCGGCGCGCGGCGCTGGCTTGGCCAGTTCGGCGGTCTGGCTGCAGTGGGCTTGTACTGCTCATCGGGTGCAGCGCTGGCGTTTGCCTGGCGCGACTACATGCCGACCTTCACCGATTCGTCGCTCATCGCGGCGGGACTCGGCGCCTTGCTGTGGGCGGTGCTGACGACCGAAGCGACCTCGCGTCGGCGGACAGTGGTCGGCCTCGCCGGGTTCATCGCGATCGAGCTGGCGACCTTCGTCCGCTACACCGACATCGTGGTGCTCGGCTGCGCCGTCGTGACTGTGATCGTCGCGTGGCGGCGGCCGGCGGCGAGTCTCTCCAACCGGATGGTGAGCTCGTGGCTCGCCTCGGCGGCGGTCTTCGGCGCGGGCCTGGCCATTTTCAATCACCTCGTGTACGGCGGCGTGCTGCGCTCCGGATACTCACCCGGCGAGGTCACATTCGCGCTTGGTGCCGTCTGGCCGAACCTGCAAGTCATGCCCAAGCATCTGATCCAGGCCATGCCGATGCTCGTGCTGGGCTTCATAGCGCTCGGGTGGATCGTCATGCGCGCGCTTGTCCTGCGAGGCGCGGACGGCGAACTCGGCGCGGTAGCGCGTCGTGACCTGGGGGTCGCCGCCGCCGTAGCCGCGTCATGGCTTGCGGTTTGGGGGCTCTATTTCGCCTACACCTGGACCACCGACCCGACCAGCGTAAGTGTGCAAGTAGTCAGGTTCTACGTCCCGGCACTCGGCGCGATCGCGCTGCTCGGCGCATGGCTGATCACCAGAATCCCGGGCCATCAGTGGCGAACCGGCTTGAGCGTCGCGATGTGCGTCGCGGCGATATTCGGCCTTGGCGTGTGGTCCTTCCATGCGATGTACGCGGCCTTCGGCATCCCACTGCACGGGATCTAATCGCGACTCCCCGTCTCGGTCCGGGTAGGTCTGAGGCACTCACCAAGTTGATGCTCTGGTCGAGGCATGGCCCCGGCGGGAAACTGTCACGGGAAATTGTCGGCTGTCATGTCTCAAGACATCGGTGACAGTTCTGTGTCAGGACATCGGTGATACTTCCGGTGATGTTGGTGGTGACACTTTGGCCGTGATTCTCGGGCGATGGCGATCAGCGAACCCATCGATCCTCGTGTCCGCCTCGCGATCTCGCGGTGGCCTGATGACGCACCCCGTGGGGCGGTGTCGACGTTCTGCGCCGAGCACGGCGTCTCCCGCAAGTCCTTCTACGAGCTGCGGAGACGTGCCCGGGACGATGGGCCAGCGGCGGTGCTTGAGCCTCGGTCCCGGCGGCCGAGGTCGAGCCCGTCGACGCTGACCGACCAGGTCAAAGCGCAGGCGGTGGCTGTCCGTGCGGCGCTGGAGGCGTCCGGTCTTGATCACGGGCCGATCAGCGTGCACGACAAGATGCGGGCGATGGGCTTGGCGCAGGTCCCGTCCATCGCGGCACTGGCGCGGATCTTCCGCGAAGCGGGCGTCGCTCGCCGGGAGCCGAAGAAGAAGCCACGTTCGGCATGGCGCCGGTTCGTCTACCCGGCACCGAACGCCTGCTGGCAGCTCGACGCCACCGAGTACGTGCTGGCCGCCGGCCGCAAGTGCGTGATCTTCCAGCTGATCGACGACCATTCCCGCTACGCGGTCGGCTCCCACGTCGCGTGGACCGAGACCGCCGAGGCCGCGATCGCGGTGTTCGACAAGGCGGTCGCGGCCCACGGCGTTCCGCAACGGCTGCTTTCCGACAACAGCCTCGCGTTGAACCCGTCCCGACGCGGCTATGTCGGTCAGCTCGTCGACCACGTGTCCCGGCTCGGGATCGAAGCGATCACCGGCAAGCCCTACAAGCCGACCACGCAAGGCAAGAACGAACGGTTCCACCAGACCCTGTTCCGCTACCTCGACAAGCAGCCGCTCGCCGAGACCCTCGCCGAGCTGCGGCCCACGTCGACGCCTTCGATGAGATCTACAACACCGAACGGCCTCATCAGGCGCTGCCCGGAAGGGTCACACCGGCAACCGCCTGGCGCGCGACTCCTAAGGCCGAGGCGCCGCGCCCCAGGCCGGATCGGCCTGAGTGGATCGACAGGACCACCGAGAACCGTTACCGGCCAGCCCCAACCCCACCAGACCTGCCCGACGACACTCACCTCAAGACCCTGACCAGCGGCGGCACCTTCATGCTCGACACGGTCCACTACATGGTCGGCGGTCAGCACCGCTTCGCCCAGGTCCTCATCGTCACCGACGGCAACCAGGTCCTCGTCAGTGATCTCAACGGCGAGATCCTCATCGAGCACAGCCGACCAGCACCCGGCATCCACTACGTCGGCAACGGCCGACCCCGCGGCCCACAGCCCAAAAACTCCGAAGTGTCACCGAAGTCCTGACACATCAACCGTCACCGATGTCCTGATGCAGAACTGTCACCGATGTCCTGAGACATCACACGGGAAATTGTCGGCGGGGTGACCTAGAGTCGAACGTATGTTCGATTGGTTTGGTGGGGTCCCGGAGGACTGGGAGCCGATCCCCGACGAGGTCTGGGCACAGCTGCCGCCGGTACCGGCCGACGGGCTGCCCGCGGGGGTGAGCGCGGACTACGCCGATTCGTGTGACCGGCTGGTGGAGCGGGCGGTCGCGGCGGGTCCGGGTCCGGCCGCGTTGGCGTTTTTGTCCGTGGTGCCGGCGCAGGTGCTTTCCGAGACCGCGCGCAGCGTGGCGTTGCGGGAGTTGACCGCGATGACCGGGTATGTCGAGTCGGTCCGGGCCGAGCTGACCGCGGTGATCGCCGGTCCGGCCCCGACCCGGGTCGCCGAGGCTGGGGAGGAGCGGTTCGCTGCGTGCGAGGTGGCGGTCGCGACCCGGTCGAGCGTGTACGCCGCGGACGGGCTAATCGCGCTCGCCCGGGACCTGGCCGGCCGGCTCAGCGCGTCCCGGGACGCGATGCGCACCGGGGCGTTGAGCCTGGCCCAGGCCCGGGTGCTGCACGGTGCGACCGTGATGCTCCCGGACGAGATCACCCGCGAGGTGCAGGCGCGGGTGCTGCCCCGGGCCGGGTTGCAGTCCACCGCCCAGTTCAAAGCCTCGGTCCGCCGGGCGGTTGCCGCGCTCGACCCGACGTTCACCGCCCGCGCCACAGCGGCCCGGGCGCGGGTCACGGTCAGCCACACCGCGCTCGACGACGGCACCGGCGAGCTGTACATGCGCGGGCCGTTGGAGATCACCACCGGCATCCACATGGCCCTGACCGCGCACGCCGCCAAGACCAAGGACGAGCTCGGTGGCACCGTCGATCAGCGCAAGCTCGCGGGGTTGCGCGACCTGACCGAGGCCTGGCTCGCCGGCCCCGGCGTCCCGACCCGGCACGGCCGCACCCCCACCGTCAACGTCGTGATCGAACTGCGCACCCTGCTCGGCCTCAACAACCACCCCGCCGAGATCCCCGGGATCGGCCCGATCCCCGCCCAAGCCGCAGCCTGGCTGCTCGCCGACCGCGCCCCGTTACGCCGGCTCGTCACCGATCCGCTCACCGGGCACCTGCTCGACTACGGCCGAACCACCTACCCCGTCCCGCCCGCGCTCGCCGACCACCTGATCGCGAAACACGTCCACTCCGCCGCCCCCTACAGCCAGATCGACGCCCGGCTGGCGGACATGGAACACAACACGCCACACGACCAGGGCGGCCCGACCAACGAACGAAACGCCACCCCGGTCGACCGCCGCTGGCACCGCGCCAAGACCCACGGCGACTGGGCCTACACCAAAGACGACCAAGGCGTCGTGACCTGGCGAAGCCCCACCGGACTCACCGTCCGGATCGAGCCGCACGATTATCGTCTGGGCCCCTAGGACACGATGTCAGGGTGATGGATCGAAGCGACTGGCTCCTGGACCCTGACGTTGCCTACCTCAACCACGGCGCGTTCGGTGCGCTTCCGTGCGTGGTCGGCGAGGCCGCGATGGACCTGCGCGCGATGATGGAACGAAACCCGGCCGACCTGATGGCCCGTCGGCTGCCGGGGATGCTCGACGAGATCCGCAACCAGGTGGCCGCTCTGCTGCACGCCGACCCGGCCGGCAGCACATTCGTCGGAAACGCGACGGCGGGATCGGCCACGGTTCTCACCGCGCTCGGATCGGACTTCGGACCCGGTGACGAGGTGCTGACCACCGATCATCGGTATGGCGCGGTCGGCGTACAACTCGAGACGCTCGCCAGCCGAACCGGTGCAAGCATCGTCACCGCCCATGTGCCGCTCGACATCGCAACCCGCGCAGACGTCGTCACCGCTCTCACTGATCGAGTCACCGCGCACACGAAGCTGCTCGTGATCGACTCGATCGCATCGGCCAGCGGGTTCGTGTTCCCACTCGAAGAGATCATCCCGGCCATGCATGAGCTCGGGATCCCAGTCCTGGTCGACGCCGCGCACGCGCCGGGTCAACTCGACGTCGACCTCGAGGTGCTCGGCGCCGACTTCTGGGTGGGCAACCTGCACAAGTGGGTGTCATCACCGCGCGCGGCGGCAATCCTCAATGTCGCACCTCGCTGGCGTGACCGGGTCCGCCCACTCGTGCCGTCGCACCGCTTCGCGAAGGGTTACCAGCCGGCCTTCGACTGGACCGGCACCTTCGACCCGATCCCGATCCTGGCGATTCCAGCCGCACTGGCGTTCTGGACCGAGTTCGGCTGGGACGAGATGCGAGCGACCCAACACGCGATCGTCGACGACGGCGCGTGCCGAGTGGCCAAGGCGCTCGGCACGACGGCTCCCACGGCCGACGACTTCCGCGCCGCGATGCGGGTGATCGAGCTGCCGGTGACGCTCGATGTCGAGCGCGCATACGCGATCGAGGCGGCGCTGAGCGCCACGCACAAAGTCGAGGTGTCGCTCATGTCCCTGCACGGCCGGAGCTATGTGCGGGTCTGCGGGCAGGTCTACAACACGCCGGGTGACTTCGACCGCCTGGCCGCGGCACTTCCGGAGCTAGTCGAGGCCGAGTAGGTCTTCGATCCCGACCGTGAGCCCGGGACGGTCGGCGACCGCGCGCACGGCCAGCAGCACGCCCGGCATGAACGACTCGCGCGACAGCGAGTCGTGGCGGATCGTCAGCGTCTCCCCCGAACCACCGAGCAACACCTCTTGATGCGCGACCAGGCCCGACAGCCGCACGGCATGCACATGCACACCGTTGACGTCCGCGCCGCGCGCCCCCTCGAGCGACTGCGAGGTCGCGTCCGGCGACGCCTTGCCGGACCGGGCCGCGGCGATCATCTCTGCAGTACGCCGAGCCGTTCCGCTCGGTGCGTCGACCTTGTTCGGATGGTGCAGCTCGATGATCTCCACCGACTCGAAGTACGGCGCCGCCTCGGCCGCGAACCGCATCATCAAGACGGCGGCGATCCCGAAGTTCGGCGCGATGAGGACTCCGACCGACGGTGACTCACCCAGCATCGACCGCACCTCGTCGAGGCGCTGATCGGTGAAGCCGGTCGTCCCCACCACGCAGTGCAGGCCAGCCTCAATGCACCACCGCAGGTTGTCGACGACGGCGTCGGGGGTCGTAAAGTCGACGACCACCTCGGCGCCGCGGAGCGGGTCGCGGTCATCGCCGGCGTCGACCGCGGCCACGAGTGAGAGATCGTCGGCCGCCTCGACCGCGCGGCAGACCTCCGCACCCATCCGGCCCCGGGCGCCGAGCACTCCCACGCGCATAGTGCTCATCATGCCGCGAACTCGCGGCTCCCGTCGTCGTACGGACCGATGACCGCGAGCGAGGTCGGCCGGCCGAGCAGATCGGCGGCGAGGGCTCGCGCGTCTTCGAGGGTTACCGATTCGATCATGGCCAGGATCTCCTCGACGCTCATCAGGTTTCCGTAGACCAGCTCGGCCTTGCCGAGTCGGCTCATCCGGGAGCCGGTGTCCTCGAGCCCGAGGACCAGCCCGCCGCGCATCTGTCCCTTGCCGCGCTCCAGCTCCTCGATGGTCAGACCCGACTCGGCCGCGAGCGCCAGCTGCTCACGGCACAGCTCGACCACCTCCGGCGCGCGGTCCGGATGGCAGCCGGCGAAGACTCCGAACAAGCCGGTGTCGGCGTAGTGGGAGGCGAAGGAGTAGACCGAGTACGCCAACCCGCGCAACTCGCGGATCTCCTGGAACAGTCGCGACGACATCCCGCCGCCGAGCGCGGAGTTGAGGACGCCGAGGACGAACCGCCGGTCGTCGTGGCGCGATAGTCCTGGCACCCCGCAGACGATGTTGGCCTGCTCCGTCGGTCGCTCGCGGACCGTCGTGCCGAGTGCGAACTGCGGTGACTTGCCGGCCATCCGCGGCGAAGCCGGCGCGAGCGAGTCGTCCAAGTCGGTCGCACCGACGACCCGAAGGGCCTGCTTGACCAGGCGTACCAACGCAGTGTGGTCGACGTTGCCGGCGGCGGTGATGACGAGCTGCTCGCTGCGATAGCGCCGGCGGTAGTAGCCGGCGATCGCGTTGCGGCTCATCGACTCGATCGAGGAGACCGTACCGAGGATCGGCCGGCCGAGCGGGTCGCTCGGCCACACCAGCTCGGCAAACGCGTCATGCACCGAGTCGCCTGGGTCGTCCTCGTGCATGGCGATCTCGTCGAGGATCACGCCGCGCTCGTTGTCGACCTCGCGCGAGGCGAGGACCGACGACATGACCATGTCGCAGACGACGTCGACCGCGATCGGGAGATCGCGGTCGAGCACCCGCGCGTAATAACAGGTGTATTCCTTCGCGGTGAACGCGTTGAGCTCGCCACCAACCTCGTCAAGCGCGGAGGAGATGGCGAGCGCGTCGCGCCGCTTGGTGCCCTTGAACAACAGGTGCTCGAGATAGTGCGACGCCCCGGACAGCGACGCCACCTCGTCCCGCGATCCGACGCCGATCCATACGCCGAACGCAATCGACCGGACCCCGGGTATCGCCTCGCTCAGCACGCGAATGCCGCCTGGCAGCACGGTACGGCGCACAACCGCACCGTCGCTGCCCGTGAGCAACGAGCGGGTCGAGCCCACTCGTTGGTCAGCGCCGGCCAGATCGACCGGCATCGCTCAGCCTTCGTCGTCGGCGGGTGCGGCCTCGGTCGCGGACTCGCCGCCCTCGCCGGCTTCGTCGAGGACCGGCACGAGCGACAGCTTGCCTCTCGGGTCGATCTCGCCGATCTGCACCTGTACCTTGCTGCCGACCGGCAGCACGTCGTCGACGTTCTCGACCCGCTTGCCGCCGACGATCTTGCGGATCTGCGAGATGTGCAGCAAGCCGTCCTTGCCGGGCGTGAGCGAGATGAAGGCACCGAACGTCGTGGTCTTGACGACCGTGCCGAGATAGCGCTCCCCGACCTCGGGCAGCTGCGGCGAGACGATCGACCGGACCGCACGGAGTGCGGCCTCGGCCTTGGTCCCGTCGACCGCGGCGATGTAGATCGTGCCGTCGTCCTCGACTGTGAGGTCCGCGCCGGTGTCGGCCTGGATCTGGTTGATGATCTTGCCCTTGGGCCCGATGATCTCGCCGATCTTGTCGACCGGGATCTTCTCGGTGATGATCCGCGGCGCGTACGGCGACATCTCGCCCGGCGCATCGATGGCCTCGGCCATCACGTCGAGGATCGTCATCCGGGCGTCGCGGGCCTGCTGCAGCGCACCACCGAGAACCGACGCGGGAATGCCGGTCAGCTTGGTGTCGAGCTGCAGGGCGGTCACGAAGTCGCGGGTTCCGGCGACCTTGAAGTCCATATCGCCGAATGCGTCCTCGGCACCGAGGATGTCGGTGAGGGTGACGAAGTCCTCGCCCTCGTTGATAAGGCCCATCGCAATACCCGCGACCGCAGCCTTGAGCGGCACGCCCGCGGCCATCAGCGACAGCGTCGATGCGCAGACCGAGCCCATCGACGTCGAGCCGTTGGAGCCCAACGCCTCGGACACCGCGCGGATCGCGTACGGGAACTCGTCCTTGCTCGGCAGCACCGGCACGAGCGCCCGCTCGGCGAGCGCACCGTGGCCGATCTCGCGCCGCTTCGGCGATCCCACCCGGCCGGTCTCACCGGTGCTGTAGGGCGGGAAGTTGTAGTGGTGCATGTAGCGCTTGCGGGTCTCCGGCGAGAGGGTGTCGACCATCTGCTCCATGCGGAGCATGTTCAGGGTGGCGACGTTGAGGATCTGGGTCTCGCCGCGCTCGAACAGGCTCGAGCCGTGGACCCGCGGTACGACGTCGATCTCGGCGGACAGGGTCCGGATGTCGCGAACGCCCCGGCCGTCGATGCGGACGCCATCGGCGATGACGCGCTGGCGGACGAGCTTCTTGGTCAGCGAGCGGTAGGCCGCACTGACCTCCTTCTCCCGGCCCTCGAACGCCTCAGCGGTGCGTTCCTTCGCGAGGTCCTTGACCCGGTCGAGCTCGGTCTCGCGCTGCTGCTTGTCGGCGATCGTGAGCGCCGCCGCCAGTTCAGTGGTGACCGCGGCGGTCACCGCGTCCAGAACGTCGTCGGCATAGTCGAGGAAGACCGGGAAGTCCCGGGTCGGCTTGGCGGCCGCGTCGGCGAGCTTCTGCTGGGCCTCGCACAGCTGCGCGAGGAACGGCTTCGCCGCCTCGAGCCCCTGCGCCACGATCTCCTCGGTCGGCGCCTGGGCGCCGCCCGCGATGAGCTCGATCGTCTTCGCGGTGGCTTCGGCCTCGACCATCATGATCGCGACGTCGCCGCCCTCGACCACACGGCCGGCGACGACCATGTCGAAGACCGCGCGCTCGAGCTCGGAGTACGACGGGAAAGGCACCCATTCGCCGTCGATCAACGCGACCCGGACGCCGGCCACCGGGCCGGAGAACGGCAGCCCGGCGAGCAGCACGCTGCAGGCCGCGCCGTTGATGGCGATCACGTCGTACAGGTGGTCGGGGTCGAGCGCCATGATCGTGGACACGATCTGGATCTCGTTGCGCAGGCCCTTGGCGAAGCTTGGGCGCAGCGGCCGGTCGGTGAGCCGGCAGGTGAGGATCGCGTCCTCGCTCGGGCGACCCTCGCGGCGGAAGAACGAGCCAGGGATCTTGCCGGCGGCGTACTGCCGCTCTTCGACGTCGACGGTGAGCGGGAAGAAGTCGAGGTTGTCCTTCGGGTTCTTCGACGCGGTCGTCGCGGACAACACCATGGTGTCGTCGTCGAGGAAGGTGACCACGGAACCCGCGGCCTGCTGGGCGAGCCGCCCGGTTTCGAACCGGATGGTCCGCTCACCGAGGGAGCTCTTGAGGATTGCTTCGGAACTGTATTCGTCGGAGCCCGTCACGGGCACCTCCATTCGGGAGAGTGCGCCAGACTGTTGGGCGGACCGGTCATCGATCGAAGCGCGCAGGTCTTGTCCTGCACACCACTACCGAAGACCGGCGCTCGCAACGTCAGGCCAGCGCGTAGTTCGGCTGGCTCGCTACCGGCGAAGACCAAGTCGTGCAATCAGGGTGCGGTAGCGCTCCACGTCCGTGCTTTCCAGGTAGCGCAGCATTCGCCGACGACGGCCGACGAGCAGCAGCAGACCACGCTGGGTGTGGAAGTCATGCTTGTGTTGCTTCATGTGTTCAGTCAGGTCGGAGATGCGCTGGCTGAGCAGCGCGACCTGTACCTCAGGGGATCCGGTGTCGCCGTCGCCAGTGGCGTATTCGGTCATGATCTTTTGCTTGGTTGCGGCATCGAGCGGCACGCGGGGGTCTCCTGGCACTATCAGCCCACAGGGTTACACCACAGGGGCAGACGATTGACTGACCGTCTCAGTGTAGCCGAGTACGGGCTTGCGCGACGTCGTCGGTCATTTGGCCCACCAGGGCCTCGACGGTGTCGAAGCGCACCATGCCGCGAAGCCGCTCGGCGAACTCCACGACCACGTGCTCGTCGTACAGCTCGAGCTCGTGCCCTTCGTCGATCACATAGGCCTCGACCCGGCGGACCTCGCCGTTAAAGGTCGGATTTGTCCCCACGCTGACGGCGGCCTTGGACCGCCGGCCGTCGGCCCGGACCAGGTAGCCGGCGTAGACCCCGTCGCTCGGGATCGCGATGCCGTCGGCGACGGCCACATTGGCAGTGGGGAAGCCGAGCGAGCGGCCGCGGGCGTCGCCCCGCACCACCGGGCCTTCGACCAGGTGCAACCGTCCGAGCAGCTCGGCCGCCGCCTCGACCTCGCCGGCGGCGACCTGTGCGCGGATCCGGGTCGAGGTCACTACCTCGCCGAGGTCGAGCAGCGGCAGGTCGTCGACTTCGAGGCCGTACTTGCGCATGAGCGCGACGTCGCCGGCCGCCCCATGACCGAAGCGGAAGTTGGCGCCCACCACCACCCCGACCGCGTGCAGCCGCTCGAGCAGGGTCAGCTCGACGAACTCCTGCGCGGTCTGGTGCGAGAGCTCCTCCGTGAACGCCAAGACCACCACGCGGTCGGCGCCGTAGGACTCGAGCAGGGCAATCCGCCGCTCGATCGTGGTCAGCATCATCGGCATCGCGTCGGGGCGAAGGACCGCCACCGGGTGGGGGTCGAAGGTGACGACGACCACCTCTGCCTCGTGGCCGCGAGCCGCCTCGACCGCGCGGGCCAGCACCATCTGGTGGCCACGGTGGACGCCGTCGAAGATCCCGATCGGTACGACGCTGCCGGTCATGCGAACACGCACTTCGGCTGGGCAACGCCGTCGCGGTTCTCGACCAGCGCGACCACCCGCCCGCCCGGGTCGAACACGCCGGCCGGCGAGGCCGGCAGGTCGAGCACGAGCCGCTGGCCCTGGCCGATCCGGCGGGCCTCCTCCTCGGTGACGTCGATCCGCGGGAACGCGGCCGCGACCGCCGCACTGAGCGGCACTACGTCGAGGCGCGCCTCGAGTTGTTCGAGGGTCCGCGCCGTCTCGATCGTGAAACCGCCGACCCGGGTCCGGCGCAGCGCGGTCAGGTGCGCGCCGACCCCCAGCGCCACGCCGAGGTCGCGAGCAAGGGCCCGGATGTAGGTGCCGGTCGAGCAGGAGACATACACGTCGAGGTCAGCCCCGCGCCGCGCGAGAACGTCGAAGGCCGCGATGCGGACCCGGCGCGCCGTCAGCTCGACGGTCTCGCCGGCCCGGGCCCGCTTGTAAGCGCGGACCCCGTCGACCTTGATCGCGGAGACCGCGCTCGGGACCTGCTCGATGTCGCCGGTCAGGCCGGTGATCGCGGCTGCGATGGCAGCATCGGTTATCTCAGTGAGGGCCTCGCCTTCGGCTTCGGCGGTTATCTCGCCTTCGGCGTCGTCGGTTGTCGTCGAAGCACCGAGGCGAATGGTTGCGTCGTAGTCCTTGTCGGTCAGTGCCAGGTGGCCGAGCAGCCTGGTCGCCTGGCCGATCCCGACCACCAGGACGCCGGTGGCCATCGGGTCGAGCGTGCCGGCGTGGCCCACCCGGCGGGTGCCGGCGAGCCGGCGCAGCCGGGCGACCACGTCGTGCGAGGTCCACCCGGACGGCTTGTCGACGACGACGATTCCGTCGGTCACGACTTATACGGATCCGCTTCGCCCGCTGGTTGTGCCCCCTCGGCGGCCCGGTGGACGCGTTCGTCCTCGTCCCGGGCACGGGCCAGCGCGGCTTCGATTGCCACCGCGTTGTCCGGCAGCGCGTCGAGGATGAAGGTGATGCTCGGGGTGTGCTTGAGCCCGGTGGCCCGGCCCACCGCGCTTCGCACCACGCCGGTCGCGCGCTCGAGCGCGGCCGCACTCTCGGCCCGGGCCGTGTCGTCACCCCAGACGGTCCAAAACACGGTCGCCTCGTGCAAGTCGGGCGTCATCCGGACGTCGGTGATCGTGACCATGCCCAGCCGGTCGTCCTTGATCTGACGCTCGACCACGTGGGCCACGATCTCCCGCACCCGGACACTCATCTTCCGGATCCGGGCGGCATCGAGCTGGCTCACGTCCGCGGCTTCTCGCGCAGCTCGAAGGTCTCGATCACGTCATCGACGTTGATGTCGTTGTAGTTGCCGAGACTGATACCGCACTCGAAGCCTTCCCGGACCTCGGTCACGTCGTCCTTGAAGCGACGCAGCGTCGAGATCGTGAGGTTGTCCGCAACGACCGCGCCATCGCGCACGAGCCGGGCCTTGGAGTTTCGGACGATGGTGCCCTCGCGCACGATGCAACCGGCGATGTTGCCGGCCTTGCTCGAGCGGAACACCTCGCGGATCTCCGCCGTACCGAGCTGCACCTCCTCGAACTCCGGCTTGAGCATGCCCTTCAGCGCACTCTCGACGTCGTCGATGGCGGCGTAGATGACCGAGTAGAACCGGACATCGACCTTCTCGCGCTCGGCCAGCTCGCGCGCCTTGCCTTCCGGGCGCACGTTGTAGCCGATCACGACCGCATCGGAGGCCCGAGCGAGGTTGATGTCGTTCTCGGTGATCGCGCCGACGCCACGGCCGATGACCCGCAGGCTGACCTCGTTCTCGTTGCCGACCACGATGTTGAGCAGCGCGTCCTCGAGCGCCTCCACCGAGCCGGACACGTCGCCCTTGAGGATCAGGTTGAGCTGGTTGAGCTCGCCCTGCTGGATCCGCTCGAGCACGTCCTCGAGCGTCATCCGGCCGCGACCCTTGGCCAGCTCGGCGAAGCGCTCGCGCGCCTGCCGCTGCTCGGCGATCTGCCGCGCGACCCGGTCCTCCGGTACGACGAGGAAGTTGTCGCCGGCACCGGGCACGCTGGTGAACCCGAGCACCTGGACCGGCCGCGACGGCCCGGCCTCGTCGACCGCGTCACCGTTCTCGTTGAGCATCGCCCGCACCCGGCCGAACGCGTCGCCCGCGACGATCGAGTCACCGACGTGCAGCGTGCCGCGCTGCACGAGGACGGTCGCGACCGGACCACGACCGCGGTCGAGGTGCGCTTCGATTGCGACACCTTCCGCGGTTCGGGTCGGGTTGGCCCGCAGGTCGAGGGCGGCATCGGCGGTGAGCACGATCGCCTCGAGCAGCTTGTCCAGACCGAGTCCGGCCTTGGCCGACACGTCGATGAACAGCGTCTCGCCGCCGTACTCCTCCGCCACCAGGCCGTACTCGGTGAGCTGCTGGCGCACCTTCGCCGGGTTGGCGTCCTCCTTGTCGATCTTGTTGACCGCCACGACGATCGGCACGTCGGCCGCCTGGGCGTGGTTGAGCGCCTCGATCGTCTGCGGCATGACGCCGTCGTCGGCCGCCACCACCAGCACGGCGATGTCGGTGACCTGCGCGCCTCTGGCTCGCATCGCGGTGAACGCCTCGTGACCGGGCGTGTCGATGAAGGTCAGGAGCCGGTCCGCGCCGTCGACCATGGCGTGCACCTGGTAGGCACCGATGTGCTGGGTGATGCCGCCGGCTTCCTTGGCCATCTCGTCGGTTGAGCGGATCGCGTCGAGCAGCTTGGTCTTGCCGTGGTCGACGTGACCCATGACGGTCACGACCGGTGCGCGAGCGACCAGGTCGGCCTCGTCCTCCTCGGCATCGAACTCGATGTCGAAGCGGGACAGGATCTCGGCGTCCTCCTCCTCGGGTGTGACGATCCGCACGTCCCAGCCAAGCTCAGTGCCGAGCAGCTGCAAGGTCTCCTCGGGCGCCGACTGGGTCGCGGTGACCATCTCGCCGAGCTGGGTGAACACGACCTGGACCAGGGAACCAGCGTTCGCGCCGATCCGGTCGGCGAAGTCGGCGAGGCTGGCGCCACGCGGGAGCCGGATCTGCTCGCCGTTGCCGCGCGGGATCTGTACGCCGCCGATCGTCGGCGCCTGCATGTTGTCGAACTCCTGGCGCCGCTGCTTCTTCGACTTGCGGCCACGCACCGCGCGGCCACCGGGACCACGGCCGAACGCGCCCTGGGTCGGGGCGCCTCGACCGCGACCACCCGGGCCACCGGGACGGCCACCGAAACCGGGACGACCCGGGGCGCCACCGCCACCACCACCGCCACCGCCACCGGGAGCACCGGTGCGCTGGCCACCGCCGTAACGGTCGCCTCCCGGTCCACCGCCGGTGCGGGGCCCCGCGCCGCCGGGTCCGCCGGTGCGCGGGGTGAAGCCCGGCGCACCGCCCGGGCGCTGGGCCGGCCGCGGCGGCATCATGCCCGGACCCGGGCGCAGGCCGCCCGGCCGCGGCGGCATCGCCGACGGACCGGGGCGCTGGCTGGGCGGCGTGCCGCGCTGGGTGAAGGGGTTGTTGCCGGCCGGACGGGTGGTGAACGGGTTGTTGCCGGCCGGGCGCGGGGCCGCGGGACGCGGCCCGGCGGGGGCGGCCGGTGGCTCGGCGAGCGCAGCCGGCGCGTCGACCTCAGGTGCCGGCGGGGCGATCTGGGTCGGCGGGAAGACCTCTTCGGTCGGCGCGAAAACCGGCGCCTCGACGACCTCGACCGGTTCGGCCGGGGCGGGGGCGGCGGCCTTCTTGGCGGCGGTCTTGGCCGGCTTTTGCTCGGCCTCCGGCACCGGCGGGAAGGCGGCGTGCACCTTCGCCACTACCGGCGCCTCGATCGTCGATGAGGGGGTCTTGACGTACTCCCCGTTGTTGTTCAGCCACTCGATCAACTGCTTCGAGGGCAGCCCGACCTCTTTCGCGAGGGCGGATACGCGGGCCTTGGCCACAAACTTCTCCTTCGGTGGCCCGCGGTCGGTCTGCCCGCAAGCCGTTGTCAGTGCACGGCGGTACTCATCGGTGCTGGCTCATCGAGCGCTCATGGGGTGGTTCCGCTCTGCTCGTGGTGATCGTTCTTTTGGTGGTGCTGCGTGAGGTAGTCAAGCAGGTCGTCCGTCCGCAGCGGCCCGTCGAGGCGAAAAGCCCGGTGGAACGCCCGGCGACGCTCCGCCAGTGCGAGGCACTCGGGGTCGGGGTGCAGGTGCACACCACGCCCACTCGAGGTCCCTCGCCGATCGGGGAGCAGGGCTCCCGCGACCGCGACGACGCGCAACAGGTCCGGCTTGGCAGCGCGGACCCGGCACCCGACACATGTGCGGACCGGCTCGACGCTGCTGGCCACACCGAAGTCTAGCCCGGTGGGGTCTCCTCCGCGTGGATGTCGATCCGCCAGCCGGTGAGCCGGTTCGCCAGGCGGGCGTTTTGGCCTTCCTTGCCGATCGCGAGCGAGAGCTGGAAGTCGGGGACCACGACCCGGGCCGCCTTGGCCACCGGATCGACCACGGTCACGCTGGTGACCTGGGCCGGCGAGAGTGCATTTCCGACAAATGTGGCCGGGTCGGGATCCCAGTCGATGATGTCGATCTTCTCCCCATGCAGCTCGGTCACGACCGCCCGCACCCGGGAGCCCATCGGCCCGATGCACGCGCCGCGCGCCCGGACGTCGGGCGAGTTCGAGCGAACCGCGACCTTCGTCCGGTGGCCGGCCTCCCGGGCGATCGCGGCGATCTCGACCGTGCCGTCCGCAATCTCGGGCACCTCCATCGCGAACAGCTTGCGGACCAGGTTCGGGTGGCTGCGCGACAAGGTGACCTGGGCACCTCGCGGGCCCTTGTGCACCCCGATCACCAGGCAACGCAGGCGATCGCCGTGGACATAGCGCTCGCCCGGCACCTGCTCGGCGTGCGGGAGCACGCCCTCGATGTCACCG
Organism: uncultured Actinomycetota bacterium; assembly: GCA_963770565.1. Classification (GTDB taxonomy): domain Bacteria; phylum Actinomycetota; class Actinomycetes; order JAFAQI01; family JAFAQI01; genus DATAUK01. The sequence continues at coordinate 1,443,935 of CAVYQE010000001.1, read as the reverse complement.
AGGTGGACGAAGACCGGGCCGTCCGGCCGGACCCCGGAGTGGTGCTGGACCAGCCCGCTGACCAGGTCGCCCTCGCGGCCGGCGTATTCGCCGTACGTCGTCTCCTGGGCGACGTCGCGAAGCCTCGACATGATCACCTGCTTGGCGGTCATAGCCGCGATCCGGCCGAAGTCGCTCGGGGTGTCGACCGACTCGCTGGTCACCTCGCCCGCCTCGTCGACCTCCTGGGCCCAGACGGTGACCTCGCCGGTCTTGCGGTCGAGCTGCACCCGCGCCCGCTCGTGCGCGCCCTCGGTGCGGTGGTAGGCGGCCAGCAACGCCGACTCGATCGCCTCCACCACGGTGTCGAAGGAGACATCCTTCTCCCGGACCAGCCCGCGCAACGCGGTGACGTCGATGTTCACGGCGACCACTCCTCGCTGTGCGTGAACTCGACAATGACTCGGCCCTCCGGGCGGTCGCGGAACTCGATGTCTCGTTCGACTCCGTCGACCTCGATGGACACCGCCTGATCGGTGACCTCCCGGATCCTTCCGGTCAACTCGCCGACCTGGACCAGCCGGCCCTTGTTGCGGCGCCAGTGCCGGGGTTCGGTCAGCGGCCGGTCGACGCCGGGAGAGGTGACTTCGAGGACGTACGGCGACTCCCCCAGCTCGCCCGCGGCATCGAGCACCGCGGACACCGCCCGCGAGACCTCGGCGACCGCGTCGAGATCGACCCCGCCGTCGCGATCGACCACGACCCGAACCACGCTGCGGCGGCCGGCACTCGTCACCGTGACGGACTCGAGGTCGTAGCCCGCCCCGGTCACGGCCGGCTCGAGCAGCTCGCGCAGTCGGGATTGCGAGAGCACGGCCATGCGGCACACCGTACCGACCAGGACAGCCGTGATGGCACACTCGTGACAGTGCAAATCTCCGGGCGCGCGATCTCCAGGCGGGCACTGCTGGCCGGCGCGCTGGTCACGGTGGCCGGTTGCGGCAAGCATCGTCGGCCCACCCCACCCGCCCCGGTGGTCGCTCCCGACGCTGCGGCGCTGATCTCCGCCCGCAACCTCGAGTCACTGCTCCTCGCGTCGTACGACGCGAAGATCGCGCACGCCACGGCCCGCCACCGGGCCATCCTGCAGGTCGCCCGGGCCGTGCACGCCACCCATCTCGCGGCGCTCAAGTCGGCCGACCTGAACGCCCCCGACGTCGCCGACATCGCGGTCGTGACCAACCTGCGGCGGGCCCTGCACGGCTCGGTGGCCACCCTTCGCGGGTTCTCGCTCGCCGCGGTGAACGGGACGAACGCCGCGCTGTTCGCGAGCATCGCGGCCTCGCACGAGGCCAGCCTGCAGTGACCGTTGTCAAGGCGCTCCAGGCCGCGCTGGCCGCCGAGAACGCGACCGTCTACGGCTACGGGGTCGTGGGGGCCCGGCTCACCGGTGCGGATCAGCGCTACGCGACCGCCGCCCTGGCGGCCCACATGGTCACGCGCGACCGCTTGATCGAGTTGGTCGGCTCGCTCGGTGCCACCCCGGTGGTCGCCCGGCCGGCGTACCGGTTGCCGTTCCCGGTCACCGACGCCGCGAGCGCAGGCCGGCTCGCCGCCCAGCTCGAGCAGGGGTGCGCCGGCGCGGCCTGGGACCTGATCGCGGCGAGCGCGACCTCGACGTCGGTGCGGTCACTGGGCATCGGCTGGCTCGCCGAGGCGGCGGTGCGGGCGACCCACTGGGGCGGCACCCAGGCCCTGCCCGGCCAGCCGGCCTGATTCCGGCTAGCGCCAGGCGTCGATGACGTCGAGCAGCTCGTCGAGCTCCTCGATCACCGCATCCGGCTCGACGACGTACGCCGGCACCTTGTCGTTGCGGATCCACACCGCCCGCATCCCGAGCGCGTTGGCTCCGCTGATGTCGTCGTAGAGCCGGTCGCCGACGAACACGGCTCGCTCGGCAGTGGTGCCGACCGCGTCCATGACCGCCGCGAACGCCTCTGGGTGTGGCTTGAGGTGCGGGATCTCGCTGGTGTAGACCCGCGCGTCGAGAAACTCCAGCAACCCGTCCGCGGCGAGCGCATCTTCGTGCCAGTCCCGCGGCCAGTGCGTGTTCGAGAGCAGACCGGTACGCAGCCCGCGCTCCTTGACCCCGCGGAGCACCTCGGCCGCGCCGGGCCGGGACACTAGGTGGGGCGCCCAGCCGCCGCGATAGGCGTCCCTCGCCATGTCGTGCACGGCGTCCTCGACATCGAGGCCGAGCTCAACGGTCGCGATCCGCAGCAGCTCCGCGGTGGTGAAGCTCGCCATCGTGTCGCCGGTGCGCTCCCAGCACTGCTCCTCGATCGCGGCCAGCGCGGCCGCGACCTCATCGACCCGGTCGGGGGCCAGCAGCTCGGCCGCGGCGGTCCACAGCTCGGGCAGGTCGATGTCGTGGAACGGCGTGATCGTGCCACCCCAGTCGAACAAGACGGCGTCGATCACGAAGCGAGCACGCCGATGACGGAGTCGAGGGCGACCACCTGGCGCTCGCCGCTTCGCCGGTCCTTGACCTCCACGTTTCCCTCGGCCAGGCCCTTGCCGACGATCACGATCGTGGGGACACCGATCAGGTCGGCGTCGGCGAACTTCTCCCCGGCCGAGCTGTCGCGGTCGTCGAGGAGGATCTTGTGGCCGGCGGCCTCCAGCTCGTCGGCAAGGTCGCTCGCAGCGTCCAGCTGCTCGCTGCCGCGGCCGACCGGGACGATGTGGACGTCGTACGGGGCGATCGATGGCGGCCAGCACAGCCCGGAACCGTCGAGGGTCTGCTCGGCGACCGCGGCGACCGCGCGCGAGACCCCGATGCCGTAAGAGCCCATCGTGATCCGGATCGCCTCGCCGTCCGGCCCCTGCGCGTCGAGCGAAAAGGTGTCGGCGTACTTGCGGCCGAGCTGGAAGATGTGCCCGATCTCGATCCCCCGGGCGATCTGCAAGATGCCGCCGCAGCGGGCGCACCGGTCGCCGTCGCGGATCTCGACCGCGCCGAGCTCGCCGGCCGGCTCGAAGTCGCGACCGCGGACGACGAACGCGGCGTGCTTGCCGGGCTCGTTCGCGCCGGTCACCCAGGCACTCCCCGGTACGACGACCGGGTCGACGACGTAGCGGATCCCCCAGTCGGCCAGCCGCTGCGGCCCGATGTAGCCCTGGGTCAGCTCGGGGTGCCGCTCGAAGTCGGTCTTGTCGGCGACGTCGACCTCGACCGGCTCGAGCTGGCCACCGATCCGCTTCAGGTCGACCTCGCGGTCGCCGGGAACTCCGACGATCAACAGCTCCCAGTCCTGCCCGGGCATTCGGGCCTTGAGCACGACGTTCTTCAACGTGTCCGCGGCGCCGAACTCCCGGCCGAGGTCGAGGGTGTTGAGCCGCTCGACCAGGGTGTCGATCGTGGGGGTGTCCGGAGTGTCGAGCACGACGCTTGCGGGATGCCGGGACGGGTCGTCCTTGTCGGGCACTGCGATCTCCACCGCTTCGGTGTTGGCGGTGTAGTCGCAGTTCTCGCACTGTACGAACGTGTCCTCGCCGTACTCGGCGGGAGCGAGGAACTCCTCGCTCGCCGAGCCGCCCATCGCGCCTGAGGTGGCGAACGCGATCCGGTAGTCGAGACCGAGCCGGTCGAAGATCCGCTGGTAGGTCGCGCGGTGCGCGTCGTAGGAAGCCTGCAGGCCGGCGTCGTCGAGGTCGAAGGAGTAGGAGTCCTTCATCACGAACTCGCGGCCGCGCAGCAGGCCCGCACGCGGGCGGGCCTCGTCGCGGTACTTGTTCTGGATCTGGAACAGCGTGAGCGGATAGTCCCGGTACGACGCCAGCTCGCCCTTCACGAGCAGGGTGAACAGCTCCTCGTGGGTCGGGCCGAGCAGATGGTCGGCGCCCTTGCGGTCCTGCAGGCGGAACAGGGTGTCGCCGTACTCGGTCCAGCGACCGCTCTCCTCGTAGAGCTCGCGCGGGATCAGCGCCGGGAAGAGCACCTCCTGCCCGCCCATCCGCACCATCTCTTCGCGCACGACGCCCGCGATGTTGTCGAGGATCTGCTTGCCGAGCGGCAGCCAGGAATACACGCCGGGCGACACGCGGCGGATGTAGCCGGCCCGGACCAACAGGCGGTGGCTCGGCAGTTCGGCGTCCGCCGGGTCGTCGCGCAGGGTTCGGACGAACAGAGACGACATCCGGGCGACCATCGGGCCAGGCTATCGGGGGGCGGATTGGGTCGTCAGAACATTATCGAGGCGAAGGTCCCCACCTGGGCGAAGCCGACTCGCTCGTACGACCGGCGGGCGGGCGCGTTGAAGTCGTTGACATACAACGAGACTGCGGGCGCGATGTCACGAAGGCAGGCCGCCACGACCGCAGCCATCCCGGTGACCGACAGGCCGCGTCCGCGCAGCCCAGGCTCGACCCAGACGCCCTGCACCTGGCAGGCCGCGCGGGTGACCGCGCCGACCTCGGCCTTGAACACGATCCGGCCGTCGTCGATGCGAGCGAACGCGCGGCGCGCCACGATCAGCTCGCGGATCCGGCTCCGGTATAGCGCGCCGCCATCGCCGACGATCGGAGAGACACCGACCTCCTCGGTGAACATCGCGATGCTGGCCGGCAGCAGGACGTCGATCTCGTCGAGCCGGACCGGACGGACCGCGGTGTCCGGGTCGACCGCCGGCGGTGTGGTCGTGACCATCAACGGCTGGCGCAGCCGCGCCTCCCGGGCCGGCCCCCAGGACTGCCGCAGCACCTCCCACATGATGCTGACCGCCGACGCCGGCCCGACGATCGAGGAACAGCGCCGGCCCTGCCTGGCCGCGTACCACGCGAATGCGCTGAGTGCTTCGGTGTCGTTACCGACCGGGATCAGGTTGGCGCCGGCGTAGCAGAGGGCGCTCAGCTCGCGACCGCGGTCGTAGCCCCACACCTGCGCACCGAGCCGCGACGGGTCGAGACCGGCCGCCTCGACCCGGGAGGTCACGAAGACGTTGCCGATCGGGTCGCGGCCGAGCACGCTCAGCACCGCCGGCACGTCGCGGTCGTCGAGCAGACGGACGATGCCGCGCTGCACCGCCGTCGCGTTGCGAGGCACCTCAGCCGACCGACACGCTTGGCTCGCCGCTCTCCTGCCCGGCCGACTCCATCTGCTCCGCGATCCGCAGCGCTTCCTCGATCAGCGTCTCCACGATCTGCGACTCCGGCACGGTCTTGATGACCTCGCCCTTGACGAAGATCTGGCCCTTGCCGTTGCCGGATGCGACCCCGAGGTCGGCCTCGCGGGCCTCCCCCGGGCCGTTTACGACACAGCCCATGACGGCGACCCGGAGCGGCACGGTCATGCCCTCGAGCCCGGCCTGGACCTGCTCAGCGAGGGTGTAGACGTCGACCTGGGCCCGCCCGCACGACGGGCACGAGACGATCTCCAGCCGGCGCTCGCGCAGGCCGAGCGACTCCAGGATCGCGATACCGACCTTGACCTCCTCGACCGGCGGCGCGGACAGCGACACCCGGATCGTGTCGCCGATCCCCTCGGCGAGCAGCGCCCCGAACGCGACCGCCGACTTGATCGTGCCCTGGAACAGCGGCCCGGCCTCGGTGACGCCGAGGTGCAGCGGGTAGTCGCACCGCTGCGCCAACATCCGGTACGCCGACACCATCACGACCGGATCGTGGTGCTTGACCGAGATCTTGATGTCGCTGAAGTCGTGCGCCTCGAACAGCGAGCACTCCCACAGCGCGCTCTCGACCAGTGCCTCGGGCCGCGGGCCGCCGTACTTGTCGAGGAAGCGCTTGTCGAGCGAGCCGGCGTTGACCCCGATCCGGATCGGGATGCCGGCCGACTTCGCGGCCAGCGCGACGTCACGGACCCGGCCGTCGAACTCCTTGATGTTGCCCGGGTTGACCCGGACCGCGGCGCAGCCGGCATCGATCGCGGCGAAGATGTAGCGAGGCTGGAAGTGGATGTCCGCGATGACCGGGATCTGCGAGTGCTTGGCGATCTCCGGCAGCGCGTCCGCGTCGTCCTGGCTCGGCACCGCGACCCGCACGATCTGGCAGCCGGACGCGGTCAGCTCGGCGATCTGCTGCAGGGTTGCGTCGACGTCGGTCGTCTTCGTGGTGGTCATCGACTGCACGCTGACCGGCGCGCCGCCACCTACGGCAACCTTGCCGACGTGGATCTCTCGCGCCACCCGGCGGGTGGCGAGCGAGGCGGGCGGCAGCTCCGGCATTCCGAGCGAGACCGAGGTCATGGCGGGTGCTTCTTCTCCTACTGCAGGCGAATCGGGTTCACGATCCCGGCGTAGAGCAAGATCAACGAGAGCCCCACGAAGGCCGCAACCACAGCGTAAGTCAGGGGCAGCACCTTCATGATGTCCACGCGGCCGGGATCGCGGCGGCCGATCGCCTTGTAGATCCGGGTTCGCGCCTGCTCGAAGACGAGAATGCCGACATGCCCGCCGTCCAGCGGCAGCAACGGCAACAGGTTGAACAGCCCGACGAACAAGTTGAGCTCAGCGACCAGCAGCAGCAGCGAGGCGATGATGTCGCCGACCGACGCGCCGGAGGCGCTGATCTGCCCGCTGACCCGGGCGACGTCGACCACGCTTGCCGCACCGTTCTGGCCGCGCGGCTTTCCCTCGACGATCTGCGCAACTTCGTGCGGCAGCCCGCCGATGGCGCTCCCGGTCGAGGTGATGAAGTCGCCGAGCACGCCGAAGGTCCGCGGGATCGCCCCGGCGACGCTCACGTGCGCCGCGTCCTGCTCCTCTGCGACTCCGATCCGGCCCTGGGTCTTGCCCTTGACCACGACCGGCAGCGGGGTGAGCGACACCGTCCGGCGGGCACCGTCGCGAATGAACGTGATCGACACCGCCTTGCCTGGGCTGCCCCGCAGGATGTTGACGAAGTTCTCGCCGGATTTGTTGATCGGCACTCCATTGATGCTGATCAGCCGGTCACCGGCATGCAGCACCCCGAGTGCGGGAGCGCGCCGGTCGCCCGGCTTGCACACCCCGCTCGGCGCCGACGTGACGCAGTTGCTGACCGCGGCGATCGAGAACCCGTCGGTACGGATCGGGTCCTGTCCGGTCGCCGCGAGAATGCCGAAGACCAGGAGGATCGCGATCACGAAGTGGACGAACGACCCCGCACAGAGCACGATCGTGCGCTTGCCGGCCGGCTGCTTATAGAAGGCGCGGTCGGCGTCGGCCGGATCGATGTCCTCCAGCGCCGTCATTCCCTCGATCTTCACGAAGCCGCCGGCCGGGATCGCCTTGATGCCGTACTCGGTCTCGCCGCGCTTGAACGACCACAGGGTGGGCCCGAAACCCACGAAGAACCGGGACGCCTTCATGCCGAAGGCCTTCGCGGTCGCGAAGTGGCCGGCTTCGTGCAGCATCACCGACAGCAGCAACGCGAAGGAGAAGGCGATCACGCCGAGCGCGTAGCTCACCTGGCCGTCTCCTTCGCGACGAGCTCGTGGACCCGGCCCCTGGCCCAGTCCTCTGCTTCCTTTACTTCGGCAGCGGAGGTCACCCTCGTGAGGTTCACCGCGCTGCCGACCACCTCGGCCACCGTGTCGACGATCCCGAGGAACGGCAGCGTGCCGGCCACGAACGCCGCCACCGCCTCCTCGTTGGCCGCGTTGTAGACAGCGGGCGCGGTACCGCCGGCCTGGCCGGCCGCACGGGCGAGCTCAACCGCCGGGAACGCCGTGTTGTCCAGCGGCTCGAAGGTCCACGTCGGCGACGCGGTCCAGTCCACCGCCGACGCGGCGTCGGGCACTCGGTCCGGCCAGGCGAGCGCGAGCGCGATCGGCAGGTGCATGTCCGGCGGGCTGGCCTGGGCGATCGTGGAGCCGTCGACGTACTCGACCATCGAGTGCACGACCGACTGCGGGTGGACGACCACGTCGATCGCATCGAAGTCGACGTCGAACAGCCAGTGCGCCTCGATCAGCTCCAGCCCTTTGTTGACCAGGGTGGCCGAGTTGACCGTGATCACCGGGCCCATGTCCCAGGTCGGGTGGGCGAGCGCCTCGGCCAGCGTGACCTCGCGTAGCTGGTCGCTGGTCTTACCGCGGAACGGGCCCCCGCTCGCGGTCAACACCAGGCGCCTGACCTCGCCACGCGTCCCCGACCGAAGGCATTGCGCGATCGCGGAGTGCTCGGAGTCGACCGGCACGATCTGACCCGGCCGGGCCCGGGAGGTGACCAGCGACCCGCCGGCGATCAGCGACTCCTTGTTGGCCAGCGCGAGGACCCGGCCGGCGTCGAGCGCGGCGAGGGTCGGGCCGAGTCCGACCGACCCGGTCATCCCGTTCAGGACGACGTCGCACGGCCAGGCGGCCACCTGCTCGGCCGCATCCGACCCGGCCAGCAGCTTGGGCACGGTGAACTCGCCGCGGCTGAAGCCGCGCCGTTGCGCCTGCGCATACAGCGCGAGCTGGAGGTCTTCCAGCGCCTGCGGCTTCGCGACGCCGACCACCTCGACGCCCAGGTCCAGCGCCTGATCGGCAAGCAGATCAGGGCGTTCGCCACCGGCTGCGATCCCGACCACCCGGAACCGATCCGGGTTGCGGCGCACGACATCGATCGCCTGGGTGCCGACCGATCCGGTCGACCCGAGCAGTACGACATCGCGGGTCACAGGCTCCATTGTCGCTGATCGGCTGAGGGATCGCTGAGCACGAGAAGCGGCGATATCCTCGTCCGCATGGCTGACTCCGCAGCGCCCGAGGCCCTTCCGCAGCAACGCCGGCTGGCAACCGCGGTGCCCGGCCCGAACTCGCAGGCGCTGATGGCCCGCCGTTCGGCCGCGCTGCCCACCGCGGTCGGCACCACGCTGCCGGTCTTCGCGGTGCGCGCCTCGGGCGGCATCGTCGAGGACGTCGACGGCAACCGCTTCATCGACCTCGCCGCCGGCATCGCGGTCACGACGGTCGGCTCGGCCGCGCCCCGCGTGGTCAGTGCGGTCACCGAGCAGGTCGAGCGGTTCACCCACACCTGCTTCCAGGTCACGCCGTACGAGTCCTACATCGAGGTCTGCGAGCGGCTCAACAGCTTGACGCCGGGAGACCACGACAAGCGGTCGTACCTGGTCAACTCCGGCGCGGAAGCGGTGGAGAACACCGTCAAGATCGCCCGCTACGTCACCGGGCGCGACGCGGTGGTGGCGTTCGATCACGGCTTCCACGGCCGCACCCTGCTCGGCATGAGCCTCACCGGCAAGGTGATGCCCTACAAGCAGGGCTTCGGCCCGTTCGCTCCCGAGGTCTACCGGGCGCAGTACTCCTATCCCTTCCGCGGCACCGGCGACCTGGCCTCGACCCTGGCCTTCCTCGACAAGACCGTCGGCGCGACCAACATCGCCTGCATCGTGGTCGAGCCGATCGCCGGCGAGGGCGGGTTCATCGTGCCGGAGCCAGGCTGGCTGAACGGTCTCGCCAACTGGTGCCACGACAACGGAGCCCTCCTGGTCGCCGACGAGGTGCAGACCGGGATCGCGCGCACCGGGGCGTGGTTCGCCTGCGAGCACGAGGGCGTCGTGCCCGACCTCGTCGCGACCGCCAAGGGTCTCGGCGGCGGCCTGCCGATCGCGGGTGTCACCGCGCGCGCCGAGCTGGTCGACCAGGTTCACGCCGGCGGGCTCGGCGGCACGTTCGGTGGCAACCCGCTGTCATGCGCTGCGGCGCTCGCTGCGATCGAGACGATCGAGGCGGACGGCCTGCTCGAGCGGGCCACGGCGATCGGCACGCTGATGACCGCCCGGCTGCAGGCCCTGGCGGCGTGCCACCCCGCCATCGGTGAGGTGCGCGGCCGGGGCGCGATGATCGCGATCGAGCTGGTCGAGGCCGACGGGATCACCCCGGACGCCGACCTGACGAAGCGGGTGGCCGCGGCCTGCCACGCTGACGGCGTCCTGGTCCTTACCGCGGGCAGCTACGGCAACGTGCTGCGCTTCCTGCCGCCGCTGGTGATCTCCGACGAGCTCCTCGACGACGCGCTCGGCGTGCTCGAGAAGGCCTTCGCCCAGCAGGCTTAGCCGCGCGGGGTGCGCTCGACCATTCCCCAGGGCGCGCCGTAGTCGGGCAGCAGGTCGAGGAACGGCTGCGGGTCGAGCGCTTCCGGCCCGAGTACGCCGGCACCCGACCAGGTGCCCGCGTCGATCAGCTCCATCGCCACGATCGGGTTGACCGCGGTCTGCCACACCACCGCCTGGGAGCCCCACTCGCGCATACAGGTCTCGTTGTCCGCCACCTGGTAGAGGTAGACCTCGCGCGGGTTGCCGTCCTTACCGGTGCCGGTGACGAGCGTGCCGGCGCAGGTCCGGCCGCGCATCTGGTCGCCGAGGGTCGCCGGGTTGGGCAGGCAGGCCGCGACGACGTCCCGCGGTGACACCGAGGTGCCGCCGACGTTGACCGGCTTGATCGAGTCGAGGCCGAGCTTGTGCAGCGTGCGCAGGACGTTGATGAACTCGTCGCCGAGGCCGTACTTGAAGGTGACCCGGTTGGCGTCGATCCAGCGTGGCATCAGGAGCACTTCCTCGTGCTCGACGTTGACGCACTCGACCGGGCCGATTCCCTCCGGGAAGTCGAAGACCTCCGGCTCGCTGAACGGCGGCGTGGTGAACCAGCCCCGGCCCTTCTCCCAGATCACCGGCGGGTTCAGGCACTCCTCGATCGTGGTCCAGATCGAGAAGGTCGGCGCGAAGTCGTAGCCCTCGACCACCAGGTTGGCGCCGTCGCGCACCCCGAGCTCGTCGATCGAGGAGAACAGCTGGTCGGCGGCATAGCGCGCGAAGATGTCCGAGAGGCCGGGCTCGACGCCGATCCCGGCCAGCGCGAACACGCCGCGGCTCTCCCACTCGGCCGCTCTCGCGAACTGCTCGTCGCCGAGCATCACGCCGGTCTTCGCGTACGGCTCGTCGGGATGGGCGTGCGAGAGCGACATCGCCATGTCCAGGTACGTCGTACCGGACTCGAACGCGGCGTCGAAGATCGGCATCACGAAGCGGGGGTCGCAAGCATTCAGGACCGCGTCGGCCTTCGTGGTCTTGAGGAGCTCCGCGACTGCACTCGCGTCGCTGGCGTCGACCTGCACCCCGCTGAACCGCGGGTCGCCGGTCGCCGCCGCGGCGGACTTGGCCCGCTCCTCGTCGTAGTCGGCCAGCACGACCGAGGTGAGGAACTCGCGGCTCTTGGCGATCCGGGCGGCCGCGGCGCCGACCCCGCCCGACCCGAGGATGACTGCTCGCATTGGCGCACATTAGCGCCGACCGCGACGGAATACGAGGTTCGAGGGGCCTTTTTCGACGGAAACGCTTGCCAAGACCCCCGTTTAGTGCGAGAACCTTCATCTACACCTCTGGGAGGGCATGGGATGTCAGCCACCGTTACCTCGACGGAATCGCCGACCGGCAAGGGTCTGAAGGGCGGCACCCTCGGCCTCTGGTCGACCGTGGTCGTCGGCGTCGCCTCGACCGCGCCGGCCTACAGCCTGGCCGCGACGCTCGGCTTCATCGTCGCCTTCGTCGGGCTTCAGTCCGCCGTCGTGGCGGTCCTCGCCTTCATCCCGATGTGGATGATCTCGGTCGGCTACAGCGAGCTGAACAAGCAGGACCCGGACTGCGGCACCACCTTCACCTGGGCCACCCGGATGTTCGGCCCGCGGGCCGGCTGGTACATGGGCGGCTGGGGGATCATCGCCTCCGACGTGCTGATCATGGCCAGCCTGGCCCAGATCGCCGGTCAGTACGTCTTCCTGCTGTTCGGCGCGAACGGGATCGGCGACAACGCGGCGAGTGGCTGGGTGCTGCTGGTCGGGTTGATCTGGATCGCGCTGATGACCTACATCTGCTACCGCGGGATCGAGGTCTCGGCGAACATGCAGAAGGGCCTGCTGGCGATCGAGGCCGGCATGCTGATCGTCTTCGCCGCGGTCGCCCTGATCAAGGTCGGGACCGGCCACGCCGGGCCGACCCACGTCGACCCGTCGTGGAGCTGGTTCAACCCGTTCAACATCCCCAGCGTCTCGGCCTTCGTGGCCGGCCTGATCCTGATGATCTTCATCTACTGGGGCTGGGACACCGCGGTCACGGTCAACGAGGAGACCAAGGACCCGGCGACCACCCCTGGGCGCGCGGCGGTGATCTCTACCGTCCTGCTGCTCGCGATCTACGCGGTGGTCATCCTGGCTGCGCAGTCCTTCGCCGGTGTCGGAGTCCACGGAATCGGTCTCGGCAACCCGGACCACTCGAACGACGTGCTCAACGTGCTCGGGCGGGCGGTCTTCGGCCACTCCTCGGTCGGCACCATCTTCGTCAAGCTGCTGCTGCTGATGGTGCTGAGCTCGGCCGCGGCGTCCACCCAGACGACGATCCTGCCCACCGCGCGGACGTCGCTGGCGATGGCGGTCTACCGCGCGATCCCGACCACGTTCGCCAAGATCCACAAGCGGCACCTGACCCCGACCAACTCGACCGTCGCGATGGGCGCGGTCTCCGCGGTGCTCTACGTGATCATGAACTACCTGTCGGGTGGCCAGGTCATCAGCGACTCGGTGACCGCCTGCGGCGTTTTCATCGCGCTCTACTACGGCACCACCGGTTTCGCCTGCGCCTGGTGGTACCGCAAGACCCTGACGAAGAACACCCGTGACCTGTTCATGCAGGGCATCATCCCGGTGACCGGCGGCGTCATCCTGTTCATCGTGATGGGCTGGAGCGCCTATCTCGACTGGCTCAACCCGTACGCGAAGAACTACAACCCGACCGAAGCAAGCTTCACCGGCTGGCAGATGACGTTCCCGCCGCACTGGGCGGTCGGCGGTGTCGCGGTGCTGGTCGTCGGGGCCGGGCTGGTCGGCCTGATCGCGATGGTGACCTACGGAGTCGCCCGACCGGCATTCTTCCGCGGCGAGGTGCTGAACGTGCATACGCCGACCCTGGTCCCCGAGGTCACCGGCGTGCCGGCCGGCTACCCGCCGCAGATCGGCAGGGACGACGTCCCGGCCGACATGCCGCTGGTGCCGCCGGAGTACGACGAGCCGACCGGCCCGACCCCGGTCCCGGGCGTGGACGAGGCCGAGCACTAACCCCGGCGGCGGACCGCGATCCCGGACAGCACCTCGAGCACGACCCGGTTGGCCAGCATGGCGGTGACGTCCGCGCTGTCATAGGCGGGCGCCACCTCCACGACGTCGATCCCGACGATCGGCAGCCGGATCGCGAGCCGCCGGACCGCGTCGAGCAGTTGGCGGCCGGTCAGGCCGCCCGGCTCGGGGGTTCCGGTGCCGGGCGCCATCCCGGGGTCGACGACGTCCACATCGATCGAGAGGAAGACGCCGTCGCAGTCGTCGAGGGCGACCGTTTCGGCCTCGTCGAGGCAGGCGTCGAGGCCGCGCTCGACCACCTCGGTCATCTCGAACCAGCGCATGCCCTGCTCGGCCATCCAGGCCAGCGTCGGCGGCTCGGGCCAGTAGCCCCGCAGACCGACCTGCAGGAACCGGTCGCCGCGCGCCGACCCGCTCTCGATCAGCCGGCGCATCGGCGTGCCGTGGCCGTAGAGCGATCCCCACTGCTCCTCGCCGGTGTCGGCGTGCGCGTCGAAGTGGATCACCGACACTCGGCCGGCGCCGAGGTGGCGGGCGACGCCCGCGATGTCCGGCCAGGCGATCGTGTGGTCGCCGCCGAGGATCACCGGGATCGCGCCGGCCGCGGCCACCGCAAAGACCGCGTCCTCGAGCCGGTTGAGCGAGAGCTCGGTCTCGGTCGGCGGCATCTCGATGTCGCCGGCATCGACCACCCGCAGGTCCTTCAGCGGATCGACGCCGAGGGCCAGGTGCGGCCGCGAGCCGTCGTGCGGGAGGTAGTCGGTCGACCGGATCGCCATCGGGCCGAACCGGGCTCCCGACCGGTACGACGTCCCGCTGTCGAACGGCGCGCCGATGATGACGATGTCGGCGCCGGCGAACGACGCGCCGTCCGCGAGGTCGCAGCGATCGACCCCGAGGAAGGTCACGTCCGGGCCGAACATAGGCGCTCGGGTCACGAGTGGTCCATCCGATCTCCCCGCTGGACGAGGTCCTGGAGCAGGCCGGCGGCCCGCTCGGTGCCCGGGGTGGCGTGCAAGCCGGCCGAGATCGCGGCCAGCCGGGCCAGCCGGGTCGGTTCGGTGAGCACGTCGTCGAGGGCCGCGGTGAACTCCTCGGCGCTTGCGTCGTAGGTCGGAAGCCGGATGCCGAGCCCGCACTCCTGGACCCGCTGGGCGTTGTCGAACTGGTCCCAGAACAACGGAAGCACGATCATCGGCTTGCCGAAGTAGAGGCACTCGGTGACCGTGTTGTTGCCGCCGTGGGTGATGACCGCGTCGACCTGCGGCAGCACCGCGATCTGGGGCAGGTACTCCGCACCGCTCATGCCGGCCGGCAGTTCGAGCTGGTCGTGCAGCGGGCCCTTGGAGACGATCACCCGGCAGCGGGTCAGCGCGAGCAGCTCGACCAGCCGCTGCATGAGCGGCAGGTCGGCACTGCCGAGCGAGCCGAGGCTGAGGTAGACCAGCGGCAGCGACGGGTCGCCGAGGTCGGGAATCTCGTAGCCGGACTCGCTCTCGCGCACGTTCGCCGGCAGGGTGTGCCAGGTGTTGGGCAACGGCTCCGAGCGCACGTAGTCGAGCTCCGAGGGATACAGCCCGAGATTCAGCCAGGCCGAGGAGTGGATGAACTCACCGGGCGGCAGCGCGGGCGCACCCCGGTCGAGGCAGGCCTGGTTGAACTCGGCGTGCAGCGGGCCGAGCACCTGCTCGGCCTCGGCGCGGAACCCGGCCCAGTCGCGGCGGTCGTCGGTCGGGTAGCCGGAGAAGACCGGAGGCAGGTCCGGGTCGGGCAGCTCGAGCGGGTTGCACGACATGATCCGGACCCAGGGCTTCCGGCGCGCGAGGATGGCCGGGAACGACACCACGTTGTCCTCGATCACGACGTCGGGGTCGACCTCGTCGAGCACCTCGGCGAGCCGCTGGTCGACGTACCTCGCGCCGTCGCACAGTGCCTGGAAGGTGGGCTGAACGAAGCCGGCCAGCGCCTCGATCGTCGGCCGGCGGAAGATCGGCGAGGTGTCGCGGACGAAGTCCTTCCAGAACTGTCCCGGCGCCTGCGGCGTCTCGGGCGGCGGCGCCAGCTGGACCAGCCGCTCCTCGAAGCCGCGCGCCGCGAGGGTGCCGGCGAAGGACTCCTCGACCACGAACACGACCCGATGCCCGCGTTGTTGGAGGACGTTGCCGATCCCGACGCAGTTGTTCGTCGGACCGAACGCGGCCTCGGGAAAGAACAGGAAGGTCGCCACGGTCGACAGCAGTTCATGAGTCGAAGCCGATCCCGAACCGGTCGAGCATCCGCAACCACAGCCCGCGCCGCCCCTCACGGTTGTCGGAGCGGGCGATCTCCCGACGCGTCATCGCGACCACCGCGGACCGCAACGGCTCGGGCGGGAACGGAAACGGTGCCCGGCGCACGTAGTCCAGCTGCAACAGGTCCGAGCCGGGATCGAACAACATGTCGGCGAGGATCCGGGCCGCGAAGCAGGTGGTCGCGACACCCAGCCCGGTGTAGCCGAGCGCGTAGCCGATCCGGCCGCCCATCGCGGTCCCGAACACCGGGGTGAACCGACTCGTGGTGGCGATCGGTCCGCCCCACCGGTAGGGGAACTTCAGGTCAGCCAGCTGCGGGAACATCGCCGCAAAGTTGTGCTCGAGGGTCGCGTACGTCGCCGGCCGGTGGTCGTAGCGCGGGCCCACCCGTCCGCCCGGGTAGTAGACCGCGTCGTAACCGCCCCACAGGATCCGGTCGTCCGCGGTGAGCCGGAAGTAGTGGAACTGGTGGCCGGAGTCCGACATCCCCTCGCGACCGGACCAGCCGATCGCGGCCCGCTGATCCTCGGTGAGCGGGTCGGAGACCAGGACGTAGTCGTAGACCGGCACGAAGTGCCGGCGGGTCCGGCGCAGGACCCGGCCGCTGTAGGCGTTGGTGGCGAGCACGGCTTGCTCGCAGCGCAACGTGCCGTTCGCGGGTGCGCAACCGGACCCCCGACCCGGCCCGCTCGATCGCCGTGACCGGGGTGCCCTCGTGGATGACCGCGCTCAGCCCTTCAGCGGCCGCCGCCAGCCCGTGGCAGAGCTTGACCGGGTCGAGCACGCCGCCGGCATCCGGTCGGCGAATCCCGCCGAGCACGGCCGGTGAGTTCAGCCGGGCCCTGGCCTGGGCCTGGTCGAGCACCTCGGCCCGATGCCCGTACTGCTGTTCGGTCTCGGCCCACTCGGCCAGATCCGGCAGCTGGTGCGCCCGGGTCGCCACCTCGATGTTGCCGACCGGTTCGAAGTCGGCGTCGATCCCGTAGTTGTCGAACGCCTTGCACATCCGGCCGTAGTTCTCTACCCCGAGCACGTCGAGATGCGCGATCTCGTCGGGGAAGTGCCGGATCCCGTTCAGCAGGCCGTGCGTGAGCGACGGGTCGAGGAAGCCGCCGTTGCGCCCGGAGGCGCCGTACCCCACGACGTCGGCCTCACAGATCACCACCCGCAGCGGCTGCGCGCGCTCGAGCAGCTCGATCGCGGTCCACAACCCGGTGAAACCGCCGCCGATGATGGCGATGTCGGCCTGTTGGTCGCCCTTCAACGGTGACCGGTGCGGCGATGCCGCACCTCGATCGCGATCGAGCCAGTAGCTCACCATTGCCGGCTAGGTCCGTCGACGCGACAGCAGGACGCTCGAGATCGCGATCAGTACGCCGCCCACGAAGATCAAGGTACCCATCACGTTGACCTGTGGCGGCACACCCAACCGGGTGGCGCCGAACACCCACAACGGGAAGGTCAGCGTCTGGCCGGCGTTGAACTGCGTGATCACGAAGTCGTCGATGGACAGCGCGAAGGCCAGCAGGCAACCCGCGACGATGCCCGGCAGCAGCAACGGCAAGGTGATCAGCCGGAAGGTGGTCAGCGGTCCGGCGCCGAGGTCGCGCGCGGCCTCCTCCAGATGGACGTCGTACCCGGCCATCCGGGCCCGCACCGTCACCGCGACGTAGGCGATGTCGAACATCACTTGTGCGATGACGATCGTCCAGTAGCCGCGGGCGACGTTGGCGGTGATGAACAGTGACAGCAGGGCGGTCGCCAGCGTGATCTCCGGCGCGGCGATGTTGGCGAACAGCGTCAGCTCGGTGATCACGGTGCCGCGGAACTTCCAGCGGCCCAGGGCGAAGCCCATCCCGGTGCCGAGGATGCCGGAGATCACGGTCACGATCGCCGCGATGGTGAGCGAGTTGATCAGCGCGTTGGTGAGGTCGGGAATGTCGAACAGGTGGCGGTACCAGTGCAGGGTGACACCCTGCCAGGTGTAGTTGAACTTCCCCTTGGTGTTGTTGAAGCCGAAGGCGATGATCACGAAGATCGGCAGCATCAGCCAGAGGATGATCAGCCAGGTGTAGACCTGCATGATGCGGCTGCCGACCCGGCCGGCCGCGGCATTCGTGGCGGTGCTCATCCGGCCGCCGCATCGAGCAGGTCGCGGGTGCCGAGTGCGCGCGCGTAGACGAAGATCCCGATCATCAGGATCCCCATCAGCACGATCGACAACGCGGACGCGTTCGGATAGTCGCTGTTGGTCAGGTAGAGGGTCTGGATGATGTTGCCGATCATGGTCTGACCGGTGCCGCCGAGGATCGATGCGTTGACGTAGTCGGACACGACCGGCACGAAGGTCAGCAGCACGCCGGCGAAGATCCCCGGAATGGTCAGGGGGAACACGATCCGCAGGAAGGTCTGCCGGCGGGTCGCGTACAGGTCTCCGGCCGCTTCGAGCAGGCTCGGGTCGATCCGTTCGAGCGCGACATAGATCGGCAACAGCATGAACGGCAGGTAGTTGTAGACCAGTCCGGCGATTACCGCGGTCGCGGTGGCCAGCACGTGGAAGTCCTGCGACACGATGCCGGTGTCCTTCAGCCAGCTCAGCACGAGACCCTGGTCGCCCAGGAGGAACTGCCACGCCACCGTGCGGAGCACGAAGGTGACGAAGAACGGCAGCAGTACCAGGAACAGGTACGTCGACTTGTTGCGGCCACCGAAGAACGCGATCCAGTACGCCATCGGATACGCCAGCATCACGCAGAGCACGGTGGCGATCACGCCGTACCACAAGGACCGCAGCAGCTGCTCGTGATACAGCGAGAGCATGTTCGAGTAGTTGGCGAAATGGAATGTCTGCTGGAAGCCGGTGATGAGGTTTCCGGTCTGCACCGACAGCGACACCATCACGAACAGCGGCAGGACGAAGAAGATCGCCAACCACAGTCCACCCGGCAGCACGGCCAGGTACGGCCCGCTCGCCGATCGAAGCCGTCGAATCATGATTGATAGATCGGTTCGAAGATCTCGTTCCAGGTGGTGAGCTCGGTGTTGGTCAGCGTGCGGTAGCGATAGAGCTTGCTGTAGTCGGCGGGGGTCGGGAAGACCAGAGGGCTCTTCGCAATCGAGGAGAGAGCGGCCCGGTTGGACCCGGTCGCCTTCTGCGCATCGGACTTGACGACCGCCTGGGCGGCGGGCACCGGCGTGATGTAGTTGACGTACTCCGCGACCTCAGCGGCGATCTTCGGCTGGTAGTACCAGTCGATCAGCTTCATCGACGACACCGGGTTCTTGATGTTCTTCAGCAGGACCATGTTGTCGGTCCACAACACCGCGCCTTCGGACGGGATCACGAACACGAGGTCCTTCGCGCCGGACTCCAACGCCTGGAAGATGTCGCCCGACCACGCCTGGCAGGCCCAGATGTCACCGGTGCTCAACGCGCCGATGTAGTCCTGCTGGTAGTACTTGCGCACGATGCCGGCCTTGCGCTGCTGGGTCAGCTTCGCCGCCGCCTGCCGCCACTGGGTCGGGCCGGTCTTCTGCGGGTCGCCGAACATCGCCACCAGGACCGGCGTCGGCAGGTCTTCGTTGTCGGCGAACATCCCGACCTTGCCTTTGAGGGCCGGATTCCACAGGTCGAAGAAACTGGTCAGCGGCTTCGGCACCTTCTTGGTGTTGTAAGCGATCCCGGTGATCCCGGACTGCCAGGGGACGCTGTAGACGTTGCCCGGGTCGTAGGCCGAGTGCTTGTAGGTGGAGCCGGCGTACTTCTCGTAGTTGATCAGGTACGAGTGGTCCAGCGGCACGAACAACCCGAGCTCGGTGAACTTGTCGAAGTCGATCCCGTTCGTGATGACCGCGATGTCGTAGCCGGAGTACTGCCCGGCGGACAACGTCGGCTGCACCTTCGCGAAGAAGGTGTCGTCGTCCTGGATCGGCTCGCTGTAGTTGACCTTGATGCCGGTAGCCGCGGTGAACTGGTCGATCGAGGGGTGGTCGCCCTTGTTCTTCCCGACGTCGATGTAGAGCGGCCACTGCGCCCAGTTGACCTGGCCGGTCTGCTTCTTGCCGGCCCAGAACGCCTTGATCTGCTGGTCGAGCGTCGAGCCGGTGACCTGCTTCTTGCCCTCGCCGCTGACCCCGCAGGCGGCCAGCGTCGCGAGACCCGCCCCCATGCCGGCGTAGCGCAGCAGGTCGCGCCGCCCCAGTCGCAGCGGGCTGTGCGTGGGTTCACTCGTCATCGCGGGCCTCCTCGGTGGGCTCTGCATCGAACAGCTGGTAGGAGTGCTGCGGCGTCCAGCCGACCCAGACCTCGTCGCCGCGCTGTGGCGCGATCAGGTCGTCGCCCGCGTTGAGCTGGTAGACGACCAGGTCCCCCAACGAGGTCGCGACGTTGTAGTTCGTCGACGTACCGAGATAGACGACCTCGCTGATCCGGGCGCGCAGCGCGCAACCGAGATTCGGCCGGTCGATCGACATCGTCATCTTCTCCGGCCGGACCGTGGCCGCCACCGCCTGGCCGACTGCCACCGGCGAGCGCAGCGGTACGACGGCCGATTCGGTCGCGGAGGTGCGCATGACCGCGCCGTCGTCGGAGATCGACTCGACCGTGCCGTGCACGATGTTGGAGGTCCCGATGAACCCGGCCACGAACCGGGTGGTCGGCTGCTCGTAGAGCTCGCGCGGCGGCCCGAGCTGCTCGATCTTGCCGTCCCTCATGACCGCGAGCCGGTCCGACATCGTCAACGCCTCGCTCTGGTCGTGGGTCACGTAAACGAAGGTGATCCCGACCTCGCGCTGGATCCGCTTGAGCTCGATCTGCATGTTCTGCCGCAGCTTCAGGTCGAGCGCGCCGAGTGGCTCGTCGAGCAGCAGGGCACGCGGCCGGTTGATCAGCGCGCGGGCCAGGGCGACCCGCTGCTGCTGGCCGCCCGAGAGCTCCTTCGGGCGCCGGCGGTCGCGGCCGGTGAGCTCCACCAGGTCGAGCGACTCCGACACCCGGCGCCGGACCTCGCCCTTGCCGACGCCCTTGCGCTCCAAACCGAAGGCAATGTTCTCGGCCACCGTCATGTGCGGGAACAACGCGTAGTTCTGGAACACCATGTTGACGTCGCGGTGGTTAGGCGGCGCCGAGGTCACATCGGTGCCGTAGAGCAGGACCTTGCCGCTGGTCGGCTCCTCGAACCCGGCGATCATTCGCAGCGTCGTCGTCTTGCCACAGCCGCTCGGGCCGAGCAAGGAGAAGAACTCGCCCTCCTCGATCGTCAGGTCGATGTGGTCGACCGCCGCGACGGTGTCTTTCTGGCTGACGAACTGCTTGGCGACACCCACCAGCTCGATGGCGACATCTGCCGAGCGCGGTGGGTCCTCGCGCCGGGCCTCGCTCACGTTGACGCTCACTCGCCGAGGCTGCTCATCACGTGCTTGACCCGGGTGTAGTCCTCGAAGCCGTACATGGACAGATCCTTGCCGTAGCCGGAGTGTTTGAACCCACCGTGCGGCATCTCGGACACGAACGGGATGTGGGTGTTGATCCACACGCAGCCGAAGTCGAGCCGTTTCGCCATCCGCATCGCCCTACCGTGATCCTTGGTCCACACCGACGACGCGAGACCGTACTCCACGCCGTTCGCCCACTCCAGCGCTTGTTCCTCCGCGGCGAACTTCTGAACCGTGATGACCGGGCCGAAGATCTCGTCCTGGATCATCTCGTCGTCCTGCTCCAGCCCGGCGACGACGGTCGGCGCGTAGAAGTACCCCTTGTCCCCGACCCGTTCGCCGCCGGTGCGGACCGAGGCGTGCGCGGGCTTCCGCTCGATGAAACCGCTGACCCGGGCGAGCTGGTTGGCGTTGTTGAGCGGGCCGTAGTCGGCCTCGATGTCGTGCCCGCCGGTGGTCTGGCCCTTGGCCGCCTCGGTCAGCGCGTCGAGGAAGTCGTCGTGGACCCGCGGACCAGCGAGCACCCGGGTGGCCGCCGTACAGTCCTGGCCGGCGTTGAAGTAGCCGGCCATGGCGATCCCGGCCGCCGCGGCCTCGACGTCGGCATCGTCGAAGATGATGCACGGTGCCTTGCCGCCGAGCTCGAGGTGGACCCGCTTGAGGTCGCCCGCAGCCGCTTCCGCGACCTCGCGACCGGCCCGCACGCTGCCGGTGATCGACACCATCCGCGGGGTCTTGTGGGCAACCAGCTCCCGACCGGTGTCGCGGTCGCCGCAGATCACGTTGAAGACCCCCGGCGGCAGGAACTCCTGCGCGAGGTCGGCCATCCAGACCGTGGACATCGGGGTGGTGTCCGACGGCTTGAGCACGATCGCGTTGCCCGCGGCGATCGCCGGCGCGAACTTCCACACCGCCATCATCATCGGGTAGTTCCACGGCGTGACCTGCGCGCAGACCCCGACCGGTTCGCGGCGGATCATCGAGGTGTGGCCGGCCATGTACTCCCCCGCGGAGCGACCCTCGAGCATCCGCGCCGCACCGGCGAAGAACCGGATCTGGTCGACCGCCGGAGGGATCTCCTCGGCCCTGGTCAGGCCGCGCGGCTTGCCGGTGTTCGTGCACTCGATGTCGATGAGCTCCTCGGCCCGCGCCTCGACCGCGTCGGCGAGCCGCAGCAGCGCGACCTGGCGCTCCGCCGGGGTCGCCTCCCGCCAGGTCTCGAAGCCAATCTCGGCCGCTGCGAACGCACGATCGACATCGGCCGGACCGCTGACCGGGGCGGTGGCATAGGTCTCGCCGGTCGTCGGGTCGATGATTTCGCTCGTGCGACCGTCGACCGCACCTGACTCCTCGCCGCCGATGACGTTGTGTGCCGCCTGAAGACCCATAGGGCTGACTCTGGCATCGGACGGAGCCTTCAGCAAGGGAATCCGCAGCAATACCCCGAATTATCGACGGATTCACTTGCAATGGTCGCGCCGCAACGGCACAGTCGAGGGGTGCCTGCGACCACGACCACCCTCGACAGCGCGAACCGCGCCATCATCGAGCAGTTGCAGGCTGACGGCCGTCGCTCGTACGCCGCGATCGCGACCGCGGTCGGTTTGTCCGAGGCCGCCGTCCGCCAACGCGTCCAACGACTGCTCGACTCCGGGGTCATGCAGATCGTCGCGGTGACCGACCCGATGCAGCTCGGCTTCACCCGCCAGGCCATGGTCGGGGTGCGCGCCGACGGCGACCTGGCCGAGGTGGCCGACAAGCTGGCCGCCCTGCCCGAGGTCGACTACGTGGTGGTCACGGCGGGCTCGTTCGACCTGCTCGTGGAGGTCGTCTGCAACGACGACCAGCACCTGCTCGCACTGCTCAACAACGCGATTCGCGCCGTACCCGGAGTTCGCGACTCGGAGACATTCGTCTACCTCAAACTGGCCAAACAGACCTACACCTGGGGCACCCGATGAGTAGTTCACAGCAAGACGCCACGCACCTTCAGGAGGCCGCTCGCCGGCACCTGTGGATGCACTTCACCCGGATGTCGACGTACGCCGACCACGACATCCCGATCATCGAGCGTGGCGAAGGCGCCTACGTCTGGGACTCTAAGGGCAAGCGCTATCTCGACGGCCTGTCCGGGCTGTTCGTGGTCCAGGCCGGGCACGGCCGGCAGGAGATGGCGGACGCGTCGGCGAAGCAGGCCGCGCAGCTGGCCTACTTCCCGCTGTGGTCCTACGCGCACCCCTCGGCGATCGAGTTGGCCGAGCGGCTGGCCTCCTACGCCCCCGGCGACATCAACCGGGTCTTCTTCACCACCGGCGGGTCCGAAGCGGTCGAAAGCGCCTGGAAGCTCGCTCGGCAGTATTTCCGCCAGATGGGCGAGCCGGGTCGCTACAAGGTGATCAGCCGCGACATCGCCTACCACGGCACCACGATGGGCGCGCTTTCGATCAACGGCGTCACCGCGATCAAGAACATCTTCGAGCCGCTCGTCCCGGGCAGCGTGCGCGTGCCGAACACGAACTTCTATCGCGCCCCGGAGCACGGCGAGGACCTGGCCCGCTTCGGCCAGTGGGCCGCCGACGAGATCGAGCGGGCGATCCTGCGCGAGGGCCCGGAGTCGGTCGCGGCGGTCTTCCTGGAGCCGGTTCAGAACTCCGGCGGTTGTTTCACGCCGCCGCCCGGCTACTTCGCCCAGGTACGCGAGATCTGCGACCGCTACGGCGTACTCCTGGTCAGCGACGAGGTGATCTGCGCTTTCGGCCGGCTCGGCTACTGGTTCGGCGCGGAGCGCTACGGCTACCAGCCGGACATCATCACCGTGGCCAAGGGAATGAGCAGCGGCTACGCCCCGATCGGCGCGATGCTCGCCTCCGACAAGCTGATCGAGCCGTTCCTGCACGGCGATTCGGCCTTCCTGCACGGCATCACCTTTGCCGGCCACCCGGTGTCGTGTGCGATCGCGCTGGCCAACCTCGACATCTTCGAGCGCGAGGGCCTGCTCGAGCACGTGCGCACCAACGAGCCCGAGTTCCGGGCCACCCTCGAACGGCTCTGCGACCTGCCGATCGTCGGTGACGTGCGCGGCGACGGCTACTTCTACGGGATCGAGCTGGTCAAGGACAAGACCACCAAGGAGACCTTCGACGACGACGAGAGCGAGCGGCTGCTGCGCGGGTTCTTGTCCGGGGCGTTGTTCGAGGCCGGCCTGGTCTGCCGGGCCGACGACCGGGGCGACCCGGTCATCCAGATCTCACCGCCACTGACCTGCGACCAGACCCAGTTCGACGAGATCGAGCAGGTGCTCCGTAGCGTGCTGACCGAGGCCTGGTCGCACCTGTAAGCATGGCGACCCACCTAGGCTCGGCCCGCACCCGGATCCGGCGGCTGCCGGAGAAGGCTGTGTCCGACCGGGCCGTCCTCAACGAGGTCCTCGACGCGGGCATCGTGGCGCACGTCGGCATCGCGGTCGGCGCGCAGCCGTTCGTGATGCCTTGCGGGTACGCCCGCGACGGCGACCGGGTCCTCCTGCACGGATCGACCGGTAGCCGGTTGTTTCGAGCCCTCGGCGGTGGGCACCCCGCTTGCGTGACGGTCACTCTGCTCGACGGCCTGGTGGTCGCGACGTCGCTGTTCGAGTCCTCGATGCACTACCGCAGCGCGGTCGTGCTCGGTCAGGGCACGGCGCTGCGCGGCGACGACAAGCGGCGCGCGCTCGACCTGCTCGCCGACGCGCTGCTGCCCGGTCGGCGGGCAGACGCCCGGCCGCCGAACCGCCGCGAGCTGGCCGCGACCTCGGTGATCGCAGTCCCGATCGAGGAGTGGTCGGTGAAGGTCAGCGACAGCCCGCCCGAGTTCGTCGCGGACGACGAGGGCTGGTCCCCGTGGGCCGGGGTGGTCCCGCTGCGGCTGCGCCCGGGCCGGCCGATCACCGAACTCGGCGGCAAACCCCCGTCGTACGTCACGAGGTGGCACCGCGGATGACGCTCCCATCGCTGTGGCTCGAGACCTGTGAGGACGACCTGACCGCCCGTCCCGCCCTGCCGGGCAACGTCGGCGTCGACGTCGCGATCGTCGGGGCCGGCTTCACCGGGCTGTGGACCGCCCACCACCTGCTGCGGCACGAGCCGAGCCTGCGCGTTGCGGTAGTCGAGCGCGAGATCGCGGGCTGGGGAGCCTCCGGGCGCAACGGCGGCTGGTGCTCTGCACTGTTCCCGGTGCCGTGGTCACGGATCGCGCGCGAGCACGGCGCGGACGCGGCCCGGCGGATGGAGGCCACCCTCCAGCGCACCGTCGACGACGTCGGGGACTGGTGCCGCGACCACGACGTCGACGCGCACTATGCCAAGGGCGGCACGCTGTCTCTGGCCCGCGGCCCGGCCCAGGTCACCCGGCTGCGCGCGGGCGGCGACGGTCACGGTGGCAGCTGGCTGGATGCCGCAGCGGCGCGCGAGCGGATCGCGGCGTCCGATGTCGATGGCGCAAGCTTCACCAGGCACTGTGCGGCGATCCATCCCGGCCGCCTGGTCCGGGGCCTGGCCCGGGTGGTCGAGCGCCAGGGCGCGACGATCTACGAGCGGACTGCAGCGACCGCGGTGCATCCCGGCCGGGTCGTGACCCCGCACGGCACCCTGCGGGCCGACACCGTGATCCGGGCGACCGAGGGATACACCGCCGACATCCCCGCCACCCATCGGCTGCTCGCGCCGATCTGGTCGCTGATCATCGCCACCGAGCCGCTCGATGCCGAAACCTGGGAACGGATCGGCTGGCGCCAGCGGGAGACGCTCAACGACGAGCGGCACCTGATCATCTATGCCCAGCGCACCGCTGACGGCCGGATCGTCTTCGGCGGTCGCGGTGCGCCGTACCGGTTCGGCTCTCGCACCGGCGGTTCGGTCGGACACGACGAGACCTACGCCGGGCTCGAGGAGACCCTGCGCGAACTGCTCCCCCAGGTCGCCCAGGCCAGGATCACGCACCGCTGGGGCGGGGTCATCGGCGTGCCGCGCGACTTCATGCCGTCGGTCACCCTCGATCGCGAGTCCGGCATCGGCTGGGCCGGCGGCTACGTCGGTGACGGAGTGGCCTGCACCGCGCTCGCCGGCCGGACCCTGGCCGATCTCATCCTCAAGCGGGACACCGACCGCACCCATCTGCCGTGGGTCGGCCACCGCTGGCGGCGCTGGGAGCCGGAGCCGCTGCGCTGGCTGGGGGTGCGTGGGATGACCGCCTTGATGGCCTCGGCCGACCGTGCCGAGGCGAAGTCTGGCAAGCCGGCCCGCCGGGCCGCCCTGCTCGAGAAGCTGACCGGCTGAGCCCTACTGCACGCTGGCCAGCGCCGCGCCGACGATCCCGGCCGTGTTGGCCAGTGTCGCCGGCACGAGCGTTGCCCTCGACTCGAGCAGCGGCATGAACTTCTCCGGCGCCTTGCTCACCCCACCACCGATGATCAGCAGGTCCGGCCACAACAGCCCTTCCAGCACCTCGAGATAGCGGTTGAAGCGCTTCGCCCAGTGCCGGTGACTGAGCTGCTGCTCCTCGCGCGCGATCTCCGACGCCCGGCGTTCGGCGATGTGACCGTCGACCTCGAGGTGGCCGAGCTCGGTGTTGGGCAACAGCTCACCGTCGACGAACACCGCAGAGCCGATACCCGTGCCGACGGTCAGCAGCACGACCAAACCGGCGACGTCGCGGCCGGCCCCGAACCGCATCTCGGCCAGCCCGGCGGCGTCTGCGTCGTTGATCGCGGTGACCGCGATGCCGCCGAGCTGGCCGGAGACCGTCGACTCGACCGAGGTGCCGATCCAGGACGGATCGATGTTCGCGGCGGTCTGCGCGATGCCGCCTTTGATCACGGCCGGGAACGCACACCCGACCGGCCCGTCGTACGACGCTTGGCGCACCAGGTCGGCGACCACGGGCACCACCGACTCCGGGGTGGCCGGATGCGGCGTCGGGACCCGGACCCGCTCGCTGACCAGCTGACCGGTCGTGATGTCGACCAGGGCGCCCTTGACCCCGGTGCCGCCGATGTCGACCCCGAAGCGGATCAACTGTGCTCGAAGGTGAGCTCGAAGTCCTTGCCCTTGCTCAACTTGCTCACTGCGATCAGCAGGGTCTTGCCGCGCTTCGCCTCGTAGGCGACCGCCTTCTCCGCGCTGAGCGACTTGCCGTTGACCTCCGAGCCGGTGAACGAAGTCTTGGTGAACGGGTCGAGCCCGGTCTTCTTGGAGTTGATCTCCAAGCCCTCGTCGCCGAGGTAGGCGTACTCACCGAGCCGGCCGGCGCCGGTGCGGGTCTTCGAGGTCTTCGAGGTGAGGTCGTCGACCGTGACCGACGTCTTCTTCTTGTTCAGCGTGATGGTCACCTTGACCTTGTCGCCGGCCGAGAACGGGAAGTCGTTGAAGCTGGTGCTGTTGACCTCGATGATCGACTCGTACTCCGGCTTACCCTTCACACAGCCCACTCCGACCGCGGCCGCATCGATGGCGTAGGTGTTCTTCTTGTTGGGCGTGGTCTGCACGACGATCGACGGCCCCACCCCGCTCAGGCTCTTCTTGCAGGTGATGGTGGGGACTGCGAAGGTCGTGGTGACCGAGCTGACGTGGGTCTTGGTCTTGGTGACCTCGTAGCCGGCGAAGGTCTTGCTCGCGATTGGCGTCGTCGACGGCGCGGCGGACGCCGTCGTCGCGAGCGAGCCGGCGAGTGTCAGAGCGGCTGAGACCGCGATCAACACCCTGGCGTTGGCCGTCATGATCAGCTTCCCTCCTGCGCCGCGAGCTGACCGCAAGCCCCGTCGATCTCGCGGCCGCGCGTATCCCGAACGGTAGTCGCGACCCCTGCGGATCGCAGCAGGTTCACGAACTCCTGCTCCCGCTCCAGGGTCGACGCCGTCCACACCGAGCCGGGGGTCGGGTTGAGCGGGATCAGGTTGACGTGCACCAGCTTGCCCTTGAGCAGCCGCGCGAGCTGCTCGGCCCGACGCGGCTGGTCGTTGATGTCGCGGATCAGTGCGTACTCGATCGAGATCCGCCGACCGGTCACGTCGGCGTACCGCCAGGCCGCGCCGAGCACCTCGCGGACCGGCCAGCGGGTGTTGACCGGCACCAGCGTGTCGCGCAACGCATCGTCCGGTGCATGCAGCGACACCGCGAGGGTGACCTGGAGCCCTTCGCCGGTCAGCCGTTCGATCGCCGGTACCAGGCCGACGGTCGAGACCACGACGTGGCGCTGGCCGATGCCGAGACCCGCCGGCGGCGGGTCGGTGATCCGGCGCACGGCGCGCAGCAGGGCGTTGTAGTTGGCCAGCGGCTCGCCCATCCCCATGAAGACGATGTTGTCGACTTCCCCGCGACCGCCGCGCACGACCTGTTCGACGATCTCGGCGGTCGAGAGATTGCGGAGCAGCCCGGCCTGGCCGGTCGCGCAGAACGGACAGGCCATCCCGCAGCCGGCCTGCGACGACACGCACATCGTGACCCGGTTCGGGTAGCGCATGAAGACGCTCTCGACCAGCGCACCATCGTGCAGCCGCCACAGCGTCTTGCGGGTCTCGCCGCGATCGCACTCCTGGGTCCGGACCGCGGTGAGCAACGCGGGCATGAGCGCCTCGACGATTCGGCCCCGGGACTGCGCCGGCAGGTCGGTCATCTCAGCCGGGTCCGTCACGGTGCGGCCGAAGTAGTGCCGGGAGAGCTGATCGGCGCGGTACGCCGGCTCGCCGTACGCCTCGAGGGCCGCCCGCCGCTCGGCCAGGTCGAGATCGGCGAGGTGACGCGGCGGCTTCCCGCGCCGCGGCGCGTCGAAGACCAGCGGCTGGCTCAATGGACCGGCACGAAGGCGGCGAGCAATGCCCACGCGACCGGCGCGGTCGGCAGCAGCGAGTCGAGCCGGTCGAGGATGCCGCCGTGCCCGGGCAGCAGGTTGCCCATGTCCTTGACCCCGAGGTCGCGCTTGACCATCGACTCGCCGAGGTCGCCCAGCGTCGCCGACGTCATGACGGCCACGCCGAAGACCACGCCCTGCCACCACTGCGTGTGCAGCAGCGACGTGCACAGGATCACCCCGACCGAGGCGCACATGATGGTCGAGCCGATCAGGCCCTCCCAGGACTTCTTCGGGCTGATTCGTGGCGCCAGCAGATGTCGGCCGAACAGCACCCCGGTGGCGTAGCCGCCGCTGTCGCTCGCAACGACGGTCGCGACGAAGCAGGTGACCCGCCGGTCGCCGTCGTGCCCGGCCAGCATCAGGCCGCAGAAGCCGGCCAGGAAGCCGAGATACAGCAACACCAGCAGCGAGGCGGACAGATCCGCGACCAACCCGTCACTGCCCTGCACGACCCGCCAGGCGACCAGCAGCGGGATCGTGAACAGCATCGCCGCGGTCATCGCATGGCGCCCGACCGCGTACGACGTACACAGGATCGCGGTCGACCCGAGCGCGAGCGGGATGAACGGCGCGTTGATGGCCTTGCTGGCGAGCGCCCGGCTGAACTCGTGGACACCGACCACGATGGCCAGCACGACGACGGCCAGGAAGACCGGCTTCGCGGTGTAGAGGGTGACGAGCACGATCGCGCCCATCGCCAGGCCGATCGCTAGGGCGACCGGAAGGTTGCGCCCGGCCCGGCCGGAGCTCCCGCCCGGGTCCGCCGGCGCCGCTGGTCGCTCGCTCACCTCGACCACCGGGCTCTCAGACCTCGAGCAGTTCGGATTCCTTGGACGCCAGGGCCTCGTCGACCGACTCGACGTAGCGATGGGTCGTCTTCTCGAGCTCCTTCTCGGCCCGCTCGACGTCGTCCTTGCCGGTCTCGCCGTCCTTGGCCAGCTTGTCGAGGGCCTCCTTGGCGTGCCGGCGGACGTTGCGGATCGCGATCCGCCCGTCCTCGGCCTTCGCGCGCGCGACCTTGATCAGGTCACGCCGCCGCTCCTCGGTCAGCTGCGGGAAGCTGACCCGGATGATCGTGCCGTCACTGGTGGGGTTCACCCCGAGGTCGCTGTCGCGGATCGCCTTCTCGATCGCGTTCAACGAGGACTTGTCGTACGGCGAGAGGACCGCCATCCGAGGTTCGGGGACGGTGAGTGTCGCGAGCTGGTTCACCGGAGTCATGGCGCCGTAGTAGTCGACGACGATCTTGGCGAACATCTGCGGTGTCGCGCGCCCGGTCCGGATCGAGGCCAGGTCGTCGCGCAGCACGCCGACCGCCTTGTCCATCTTCTCCTCGGCCTCGAACAACGTCTCGTCGATCACGCGTTCGCTCCATCCCCGGCTGCGGCGGTGCTGCTCACCAGCGTCCCGATGCTCTCGCCACGAACCGCTCGCCCGATATTGCCATGAACGAGCAGGTCGAAGACCACGATCGGCAGCCCGTTGTCCATGCAGAGCGTGAACGCGGTGAGATCGGCGACCTTCAACCCCTTGGCCAGCACGTCGGCGTAGCTGATCCGCTCGTAGCGGTGTGCGTCGGGATGCTCGCGGGGGTCCGCGTCGTACACGCCGTCGACCGCCTTCGCCATCAGCAGGACCTCGGCACCGATCTCGAGCGCGCGCTGTGCCCCGCAGGTGTCGGTCGAGAAGAACGGCGCACCGAGCCCGGCGCCGAAGATCACGACCCGGCCCTTCTCGAGGTGCCGGATCGCCCGGCGCGGGATGTAGGGCTCGGCGACCTGACCCATCGTGATCGCGGTCTGCACCCGGGTCTCGACGCCCTGCTTCTCCAGGAAGTCCTGCAGCGCGAGGCAGTTCATCACCGTGCCGAGCATGCCCATGTAGTCCGCGCGGCCGCGGTCCATGCCGCGCTCGGAGAGTTCCTGGCCGCGGAAGAAGTTGCCGCCGCCGATCACGACGGCGACCTGGACCCCGGTGGCCACGACATCGGCGATCTGTGCCGCGACATCCTGGACGACATCAGGGTCGACGCCCACCTCGCCGCCGCCGAACATCTCGCCGCCGAGCTTCAGCAGGACGCGGTTCCATTGCGCCGGGGCATAGTCCATGGGTCGAGTCTTACCCACCCACGGCGAAACGCACGAACTTTGTGACCGTGACACCGGCGTCGTCGAGCACCTTCTGCACGGTCTGCTTGTTGTCGCGGACGTAGGCCTGCTCGAGCAGCACCTTGTCCTTGTAGAAGCCGTTGAGCATGCCCTCGATGATCTTGGGTAGCGCCTGCTCCGGCTTGCCCTCGTGCCGGGCCTTGTCCTCGGCGATCCGCCGCTCGGACTCGACCAGGTCGGCCGGCACGTCGTCCCGCGCGCAGGTACGGCGGGTTGAAGGTCGCCACCTGCATCGCCACGCCGCGGGCGGTCTCCGCGTCGTCACCCTCGAACTGCACGAGGACGCCGATCTGCGGAGGCAGGTCGGTCGCGCGCCGGTGCAGGTAGGTGGTCGTCTTGCCGTCGAAGACCGCGACCTGACCGAGCTCGAGCTTCTCGCCGATCGCTGCAGCGGTCTGCTCGATCGCGGTCGCCACCGTCCGGCCGTCGGACAGCGTGGCCGCTGACAGCGTCTCGACATCGCCCGACCGGGTCTGGGCAGCGAGCGCGACGATGTCGGCGGCGAGGGTCTGGAACTCCTCGTTCTTGGCCACGAAGTCGGTCTCGCTGTTGAGAGCGATCATCGCGCCCTCGGCGGCTACCACGAGGCCGTTCGTCGCCTCGCGCTCCGAGCCCCGCTTGGCAACCTTGGCGCCCTGCTTGACCCGCAGGATCTCGATCGCCTTGTCGAAGTCGCCGTCGGCTTCCTCGAGGGCGCGCTTGCAGTCCATCATCCCCGCGCCGGTCAGGTCGCGGAGCTTCTTCACGTCAGCAGCGCTGACCGCCATCTCGGTGCTCTCTCTTCCTCGTCGTACGTCGTGATGAGGCCTCAGGCCTCTGGGGTTGGCTCCGCCGTTTCCGGGGCCGGGGTGAGGTCGATCGCGACCACGGTGTCCGCGGCCAGGACCTGCTCGCCCTGCAGGAGCTCGCGCTCCCAGTCGGCGAGCGGCTCGTCCGCGCCGAGCGCACCCGGCTCCGGCTTGTCGTCACCGGCGGCGGCAGCGGCGCGCGCGATCAACCCTTCGGCGACCGCGTCGGCGACCACCCGGGTCAGGGTCGCGACCGACCGGATCGCGTCGTCGTTGCCCGGAATCGGATAGTCGACCAGGTCCGGATCGCAGTTGCTGTCAAGGATCGCGACGACCGGGATCTTGAGCTTGCGCGCCTCGGCGACCGCGATGTGCTCCTTGTTGGTGTCGACGATCCAGACCGCGCTCGGCAGCTTGCTCATGTCGCGGATGCCGCCGAGGGTGCGGGCGAGCTTCTCGCGCTCGCGCGACATCATCAGCGCTTCCTTCTTGGTGGTGACGGTCGAACCACCGGTGGACTCGATGACCTCGAGCTCCTTGAGCCGCTGCAGGCGCTTGTGCACGGTCGAGAAGTTAGTCAGCATCCCGCCGAGCCAGCGCTGGTTGACGAACGGCATGCCCACCCGGGTGGCCTGCTCCGCGATCGCGTCCTGGCCCTGCTTCTTCGTTCCGATGAACAGGATCGAGCCGCCGTGCGCGACGGTCTCCTTGACGAAGTCGTACGCGCGGTCGATGTAGGTCAGCGACTGCTGCAGGTCGATGATGTAGATGCCGTTGCGCTCGGTGAAGATGAAACGCTTCATCTTCGGGTTCCACCGGCGGGTCTGATGCCCGAAGTGGACGCCGCTCTCGAGCAGCTGGCGCATCGTGACGACGGCCATGGATGTGCTCCTCCCGGTTTTCCGCGGCGGCCGGTCGGCCATCGCGCCTGACGCCGCCGGCGCGCCGGACCCCGCTGGGGACCGATCGGCGCGCCCCGTCCGAGTGAGGATCCGGGCGGTCTGGTGGCGTGCGAAGTCGACCCGCTCGCGCGGATCGCTGGCGCCAGTCTACGTCCACAGCCGGGCGGGCCGTCCACAGCCTGCTCCGGCCGGGCCCGAACCGCTTCCGCCGCGCTCATGATCGGCTCGGAGGTGCGGAGATGGGGGCTCGATGGCTGTTGGTGGTTGCGCTCGGCTTCGCCTTCGCGACGCCCTTCGGGGCGCCCGGTACGCCGGCCATTCCGGGCTGGCAGTGGCCGCTGCGGCCGGGGCCGGACCGGGTGGTCCGCGACTTCGACCCGCCGCCGCGACCGTGGCTGGCGGGCAACCGGGGCGTCGACCTCGCCGGCCAGGCCGGCGAGCGGGTGCGGGCGGCCGGCGCCGGCGAGGTCAGCTTCGCCGGGGTGATCGCCGGGGTCGGTGTCGTGAGCGTCACGTCCGGCCCGCTGCGCACGACGTACGAGCCACTGACGGTCCGAGTCCACCGCGGCCAGCAGGTGGCGGCCGGCGCCGTGCTGGGGCGGCTGACGCTGGCCGGGTCGCACTGTTTGCCGGCGGCCTGCCTGCACTGGGGCCTGCTGCGCGGCAGCGACTACCTCGACCCGCTCGCCCTGCTCGGTCTCGAACAGGTCCGCCTGCTCCCGCTCGACTAGTCGGCCGACGGGGGCAGCGAGCGGGAGAACAGGTCGTACGGCCTGGTTGCGTCGCCGCTGAGCAGGAACGTCTCACCGGTCGCGACGAAGCCGCACTTGAGGTAGAGCGCGCAGGCGCGATGGTTGCCCGCGGTGACTCCGAGGGTGAGCTCGGTGGCACCGTCCTCGCGCGCCCATCGGGCGACTGCCTCGACCAGTTCCGTGGCCAGGCCGGTGCCGCGGGCCGGTGGGGCTACCCACATCGCGATCAGATGATGCTGGTACGCCGGCGAGCTCGGATCGTGCCGGCCGGCCACGACGCCTGTGACGAGCTCCGGTCCGGGCTCGTGGCCGGACCCCACGAACCACGCGTTGCCCGCCACTCGCTCGCGCCAGGTCGCCTCGTCGAAGCCGGCCTCCCGCGCGTGGGTCGAGGCAAACGCTCCGGGTGAGTCAGCCAGCGAGGCGAGCCGCACGTCGCGAAGCAGCTCCCACTCGGTGGGGCCGAGCCGGCGGATCAATCCTTCTGGTCGGCGAGCTTGCCGCGCAGCTGGAGGACCGCCTTGGTGTGCATCTGGCAGATCCGGCTCTCGGTGACACCGAGGACCTGGCCGATCTCGGCGAGGGTGAGGCCCTCGTAGTAGTAGAGGGTCACCACGATCTTCTCCCGCTCCGGCAGCGTGTTGATCGCCCGCGCGAGCAGGTACTTCGTCTCCTCGGTCTCGAACGCCGCGACCGGGTCCTCGGCCTTGGTGTCCTCGAGGGTGTCGACCAGGGACAGCTTGTCGCCGCGCTCGCCACCGACATTGAGCAGCTCGTCGAGCGCGATCACGTTGACGAAGGAGACCTGGGAGAAGATCGAATGCAGGTCCTCGAGCTTGATCCCCAGCTCTTCGGCGACCTCGGCCTCGTTGGGGGTGCGGTGCAGCCGCGACTCGAGCGCGGCGTACGCCTTCTCCACCTCGCGCGCCTTGTAACGCACCGAACGCGGGATCCAGTCGATGGCCCGGAGCTCGTCGATGATCGCGCCCTTGATCCGGCTGATCGCGTACGTCTCGAACTTGATCGCTCGTTCGATGTCGAACTTCTGGATCGCGTCGATCAGGCCGAAGATGCCGTAGGAGACCAGATCGGCCTGCTCGATGTTCGGCGGCAGGCCGACGCCGACTCGGCCGGCGACGTACTTCACCAGCGGGGAGTAGTGCAGGATCAGCCGCTCGCGCAGGTGCGGTTCCTCGGTGGTTTTGTACTCCCGCCACAGCTCGGCGATCGCCGCATCGACCGCGGCCGGATCTGGCTTCGGCGTCGTCGGGCTCGAGCGTCACTTGATCACGCTCTGGGGTGCGCCCGCTCATACGTTGCCCTCAGTCGCTCGATGGACACATGTGTATAGATCTGCGTTGTAGCGAGGGTAGCGTGACCGAGCAGTTCCTGGACGCTCCTCAGGTCAGCTCCACCCTCCAGCAGGTGTGTTGCGGCGGTGTGCCGCAGCCCGTGCGGGCCGAGATCCGCCACCCCTGGCACCGCCCTGAGCCGGTCGTGGACCACCTGCCGGGCGGTCCGCGGGCCGAGCCGGCCCCCGCGGGCGCCGAGCAGCAGGGCGGCCCCGCTGTCGAGCGTGGCGAAGCGTGGCCGGCCCCGGCTCAGCCAGGCGGCGACCGCCGCTGCGGCCGGCTCGCCGACCGGGACGGTGCGCTCCTTGGCCCCCTTGCCGAGCAGCCGGACGGTACGCCGAGCGTCGTCGAGGTCGTCGACATCGAGCCCGCACAGCTCGCTGACCCGGGCTCCGGTCGCGTACAGCAGCTCCACGATCGCCGCGTTGCGCAACCCGCGCGGGCTGGTGTCGTCGGCCGCGGCCTTCATGACCTGCGCCGCCTCGTCGATCCGCAGGACCTCGGGAAGTGGGCGCCGGCCCTTCGGCGAGGCCAGCAGGACACCCGGGTCGGCCGCGAGCAGACCGTCGCGGGCGGCCCAGGCGGTGAACCCGCGGGCGGCCGCGGCCCGGCGCGCCAGCGTGGCCCGGCTCGCCCCCGCGGTGTGGAGCCTGGCCAGCCACGACCGCAGGATCCCGATCGTGAGGTCGGACGGATCCTCGCACCGCATCCGGACCGCGTGGTCGAGCAGGCTCGCGACGTCGCCGGCATACGCCCGCACGGTGTGCTCGCTGAGACCGCGCTCGAAGGTGAGGTGGTCGAGATAGCGCTCCTGGACCGACGCAAAGCCGGGAGGGAGGTCCGCGGCCGTCGAATCCACACGGACCACGCTGCGGTCGCCGCGAGCATGCGTCAAGCCACCACGCGGGCCTGGTCGCGATGATCACCCGGTTCACCACCACCCGAGGGGAAGCTCGGCGCCGGCATCCGGGGTCGAGTCGGCGCGCCGCTCGCGCCGGCCGAGGGTCGTCATCCCCCACTCCTCGCCCTCGGCCTCGACCAAGCCCTGCACGGCCAACGCCGCGAGCGCGGCCGCGACCGCATCGACGGCCATGCCGGCCGTGAGCGCGATCCGCGGCACCGGCGCCCGCTTCATCACCGGCACCGCGTCGAGCACCCGGCTCACGGTCGGGCCGAGCAGGTCGCGGCGCCGCACCGGCCCGCTGACCCGCTCGGCGAACTCACCGAGCGCTCCGACCTGCTCGAGCACCTCGTCGGTCTTGGTGACCAGCACGGTGTCCGGTCGGTCGCGGAGCAGCTGGTGGCAGCCGGCGGACAGCGTCGAGGTGATCGGACCGGGCACCGCCATGACCTGCCGGAACAGCTCGCCCGCGTGCCGGGCGGTCGAGCGGGCTCCGCTCCGCGGTGCCGCCTCCACCACGACGGTGCCCGAGCTGAGCGCCGCGATCAACCGGTTGCGCACCAGGAACCGAGCTCGTTGCGGCGCCGCGGCGGGCGGATGCTCGCTGACCGCGAGACCGTCGGCGACGACCTGGTCGTAGAGCGGGCGGTGCGCGCGGGGATAGGCGACGTCTACACCACAGGCGAGCACGGCGATCGTGGCACCGCCGGCAGCGAGCGCACCGCGATGCGCCGCGGCATCGATGCCGAATGCCAGCCCCGAGACCACGGTCCACCCGCGCTCGGCCAGGCCGACCCCGAGGTCGGCCGCGATCGTGAGGCCGTAGTCGGTCGCGGCCCGGGTGCCGACGATCGCCACCGCCTGCTCGCAGGACTCGCGCAACGACAGTTGGCCGCGCACCCACAGCCCGAGGCAGTCGGCGTGATGGTGGTCGAGATCGGACAGGCCGGGCGGCCACTCGTCGTCGCCGGGACAGACCAGCCGGGCGCCCAGCCGGCCGGCCGCTTCGAGATCGCGCTCACCCGAGGCGTCGAGGGCACGCAGCGTCAGCGCCTCGACGTCGATCCGGCCGATCGGCACCCCTCGCCGGATGTCCTCGACCGCTTGTTGCGGCCCGACCGCACGCACATGGTGGACGACACCGGGCACGGCAGGCTCGGTGACCCGCAGCAAGACGGCCCGGGCGATCCGCTCCTCGTCGGGGACACTCATGCCGACCGGACCAGCCGGGCCGGCTCCGAGCCGAAGCGAAGCGACCTCGCGGTCTCGACGTCGTCGAGGTTGGGCAGGTCTCGACCGGCGAGATCCGCCACCGTCCAGGCGACCTTGAGCACCCGGTCGATCCCGCGAGTGGACAGCTTCTGCCGGTCGACGTCGAGCTTCAGCGGCCCCAGCGCCTCCGCCGGGAGCGCCCAGCGCCGTCGCAACACCGGGCCGGGGACCTGCGCGTTCGTCGTCCACGGCGTTCCCCGCAGTCGGCGGCCGGCCCGGTCCCGCGCGGCCGCGACTCGCTCCCGCACCACCTCGCTGGGCTCCCCGGACGCGCCGGCGGTCAGGACGGCACGGCTGATCGGGGCCAGCCGGGCCCGCAGGTCGATCCGGTCGAGCAGCGGGCCGGAGAGCCGGTTCTGGTACGCCCGCAGCTGGACCGACGTACACACGCAGTTGGAGGGATCGGTCGACCGGCCGCCCTTGGCGCACGGGCAGGGGTTCGCCGCCAGGACGAGTTGGAAGCGGGACGGGTAGGTCGCCGCGGCGCCGGCCCGGTTGATCGTGATCGTGCCCGACTCGATCGGCTGCCGCAGTGCGTCGAGGGCGCGCTGCGCGAACTCGGTGGCCTCGTCGATGAACAGCACCCCTCGGTGGGCCAGCGAGATCGTGCCGGGACCGGGGATGCCGGAGCCGCCGCCGACCAGCGACGCGACCGAGGCCGAATGGTGCGGGGCGCAGAACGGTGGCCGGATGATCAAAGGCCGGCCGGCCGGCAACCGACCGAGCAGCGAGTGGATCGCGGTCACCTCGAGCGCCTCGTCGGGGAGCAGGTCGGGCAGCAGACCGGGCAGCCGTTCAGCCAGCATGGTCTTGCCGACCCCGGGCGGCCCGGTGAGCAGGACGTGGTGGCCGCCGGCTGCGGCGATCTCCATCGCCCGGCGAGCCTCGTCCTGGCCGACCACGTCACACAGGTCGGGCAGTGCCTCGGCCGCGCGGGGCGCAGCCGCCGGCAGGTCTTCGACCTCGACCGGCTCACCGCGCAACCGGGCACACAACTCGGCGAGCGAGCCGACCGCGACAACATCGACCCCGGGGACGAGCATCGCCTCGCCGGCGTTCGCCCGTGGCACCACCACGCTCACACAGCCGCTCCGGACCGCCCCGATCACGGCCGGCAGCACCCCCGGCACCGAGTGCACCCGGCCGTCGAGCCCCAACTCACCGATCATCACGACCTCGCGCACCGAGGCCGGCTCGATCGCACCCGAGCCGGCGAGCACCGCGACCGCGATCGCGAGGTCGAAGCCGCTGCCCGACTTGGGCACCGACGCCGGGGACAACCCGACCGTGATCCGGTGCTGTGGCCACGGCTCGCGGGAGCTGCCCACCGCCGATCTGATCCGCTTCTCGGACTGGCGCACCGCGGTGTCCGGAAGGCCGGTCCACGCCATGGTCGGAAGCCCGGTGCCGATATCGGCCTCGACCGTCACGACCCGGGCCTCCAGGCCGGTGAGCACCACCGACAACGTCTGCCCGAGTGCCACTAGAGCACCCCGCGCAGGTGCTCGAGCTGGGCCGAGCCCGACTTCGGCAGCAACACCCCGACGACATCGAAGCGGACCGCGCCGCGGTGCGGATGCTCGCGCAGCCACATCAGGGCGAGCTCGCGGAGCTTGTCCGCCTTGCGCTCGGTGACCGCCTCCACCGGCCGGCCGAAGGCGGTCGACGTCCGGGTCTTGACCTCGGCGATCACCAGCGCCGAGCCGTCGCGAGCGACGATGTCGATCTCGCCCACCGGGCAGCGCCAGTTGCGCGCGAGCACGACCATGCCGGCCCCGACGAAATGCCGGGCCGCGAGATCCTCGCCGTGCTTCCCCACCGAATCCTTGGCGAGCATGTGACCACCTCCGCGACCACCATCGGTCAGCGGGCAGGTGCAGTGGGCCGGCAGTCGGTGGTTGTGGACGGCGGGCGAACGAGCGGCGGCTGTGGACCAGGTGTCGCTAGTGGCCTTCGGGGACCTCGAGGTCGGACTTCGGCAGCTCCTCGATGTTGACGTCCTTGAACGTCAGCACCCGGACGTTCTTCACGAAGCGGGCCGGGCGATACATGTCCCAGACCCAGGCGTCCTGCATGATCGCCTCGAAGTAGGTCTCGCCGCCCTCGGTGTGCTGGATCAGCTCGACGTCGTTGGTGAGGTAGAAGCGCCGCTCGGTCTCGACGACGTAGCTGAACAGCCGAACGACGTCGCGATACTCCCGATACAGCTGAAGCTCCATGTCGGTCTCGTACTTCTCGAGATCCTCGGCGCTCACGAGATCAGCCCCCATTCCTCGAGATCCCGATCGGCGGCTGCGGCCGATTCGGCGGCTCGAACGTTGACATACGAGCGGCGGTGCTCCGGACACGGCCCATGCTCGTCCAGCGCGGCCTGATGGTCAGCCGTGCAATAGCCCTTGTGGGTCGCGAAGTCATACACCGGCCAGTGTTCGTGCAGCGCCACCATCAGCCGGTCCCGGGTGACCTTGGCCACCACTGAAGCGGCCGCGATGCAGGCCGCCACCCGGTCGCCCTTCCACACCGCAAGGCCTGGTACGTCGAGCCCCGGCACCGGGAACCCGTCGGTCAGTGCATACGCCGGGGTCACCGTCAGCTGAGCGAGTGCGCGGCGCATGCCCAGGACGTTCGCCACGTGCAGCCCGATCCGGTCGACCTCCTGGGGCGGGATGACGATCGCCGACCACGAAGCCGCCCGCCGGATGATCTGGGCGTAGACCCGCTCCCGGGCCAGTGGGGTCAGCAGCTTCGAGTCGGCCAGCCCGGGCACCTCGCCGCGCTTGCCGGGCGGCAGCACCGCGGCCGCGACCACGAGCGGTCCCGCGCAGGCACCGCGACCGGCCTCGTCGACGCCTGCCACCGGGGTCAGCCCGCGCCGGGCGAGGGCGCGCTCGTAGCCGTACAGGCCCGCGTCACGACGTACCGTCGTGCGGGTCAGCACGTCAGCGCGCGGAGCCGGCTCAGCCATCCCCGGCAGCGTACGTCGGCGGGGCCCGGCGACGTCGGCGCACCACCGCGATCAGCGCGATGACGACCGCGATCGCCACGAGGACGAGGGCGAGCACCAGCCAGCCGGTGTGAGTGCTCGCGGCCGCGAGCCCGGGCTGGCTGAAGGTGGCCGGCACCGGCAGGGTCTTCCACTGCGAGATCGGCCAGATCACCACGAACGCCCGGCCGATCACGTCGCTGACCGGGACCGGGCCGTTGACCCGGGAGTCCTCCGAGTTGTCGCGGTGGTCACCCATGACGAAGATCTGGCCGGCGCCGACATGGACGG
Organism: uncultured Actinomycetota bacterium; assembly: GCA_963770565.1. Lineage (GTDB taxonomy): Bacteria > Actinomycetota > Actinomycetes > JAFAQI01 > JAFAQI01 > DATAUK01. The sequence goes on along the minus strand of CAVYQE010000001.1, from coordinate 1,403,815 downwards.
TCTTGCCCGCGAACTGGTCCGAGGAGCAGGGATGCGAGTGGGGATACAGATACGGCTCGGACAGTGGATGCCCGTTGACCGCGAGCACGTCGTGCTTGCAGGTGATCGTGTCGCCACCGACACCGATGACCCGCTTAACGAAGTCGCTGCTCGTCGACGGCGCCAGCCCGATCGCCGCACCGATGTCGTGCAGCACCCGCTCGATCGGGTTGCTCGGCGTGGTGAACTCCGACTCGTCCGGCCAGCTCGGCGGGCCTTTGAACACCACGATGTCGCCGCGTCGCGGCGAGGAGAAGTCGTAGGCGAGCTTGTTGACCAGCACCCGGTCGTAGGGATGACCCGCGCTGGTCCCGGGTGCACCGGTCGGGTTGCCGCCCTGAAGGGTGTTCTCCATCGACGCGGACGGGATGTAGAACGCCTGCACCAGGAAGGTCTTGATCACGAGCGCCAGCACGAGCGCGATGACCAGGAGCACCGGGAACTCCTGCCAGAGCGGCGTGCCCTTCGGGCGTGCCTTGGCGTCAACGTGGTCGGCGTCAGGCATCTGTGGAAGCGTACGTGGCCAGCCCCGCCCGGACTATCAGCCGCCCTTCAGACCGGGTTGGTCGAAGGTCTCAGGCACCGGCAAGGTCTTCCAGTCGGAGTGCGGCCAGATCACCACGAACGCCCGCCCGATCACGTCGCTCACCGGAACCGGGCCGTTGATCCGCGAGTCGTCGGAGTCGTCCCGGTGGTCGCCCATCACGAACAGGTCGCCGGCCGGCACGGTGATGTGGAACGGCTGGTACGCCGCTGCGTGCTGGCCCGGATCGGCGGTGGTCAGGTCGATGTAGGGCTCGGTCAGCGCATGCCCGTTGACGGTGATCTGGTTGTTCGCGTTGCAGCAGGCAACGTGGTCGCCGGCCACCCCGATGACCCGCTTGATGAAGTCGCTGCCGCCGGACGGGGCGATGCCGATCGCCGATGCGATCTCGTGGAAGAACCTGGCGATCGGGTTGCTCGGCGTCGTGATGGTCGACTCGTTGGGCCACCCCGGCGGCTTCTTGAACACGATGACCTCGCCGCGACGCGGGCTGCGGAAGTCATAGACCAGCTTGTTGACCAGCACCCGGTCGTAGGGATGGCCGGCGGTCGGGCCACCGGGAAACTCCGGCCCGCCCTGCAAGGTGTCCTCCATCGACGCGGACGGGATGTAGAACGCCTGCACGAGAAAGGTCTTGATCAACAGGGCCAGAACGAGGGCCACGATGACGAGGACCGGGAGCTCGCGCCAGAAGGAGCGGCCGGACGACGGGGCGCGATGCTTGCCCGGGAGCACCACCGTCTCATCGACGCTCTCACTCATGGCAACGGCGGGGCGATGCAGGGAGGTCAGCGGCTGGGAACCGCGTCGCGCTTCTCCTTGATCTTCGCCTTCTTGCCGCGCAGGTCGCGCAGGTAGTAGAGCTTGGCCCGTCGTACGTCGCCACGCATCACGACTTCGAGGTGGTCGACGACCGGTGAATGTACCGGGAAGGTCCGCTCGACCCCGACGCCGAAGCTCACCTTGCGGACCGTGAAGGTCTCGCGTACGCCGCCGCCGTGACGGCGGATGACCACGCCCTGGAAGACCTGCACCCGGCTGCGGGTGCCCTCGACCACCTTGACGTGCACCTTGACGGTGTCGCCGGGGCGAAACGCCGGGATGTCGCTGCGCAGCGATGCCGCATCGATCGAGTCGAGCGTCTGCATGGTCGTCGATTCCTTGGTTCGCGGGCGCGCCGAAACGCAGCGCAGCAGGTCAGGCGGTGCCCTCCACTGTGCCACAACCGGCCCGGGAGGGGGTAATCGGCGATCGGCGCCGGCCGGGCATCTCAGTCGGCCAGGTCGGGTCGTCGATCGCGGGTCCGCCGCAGCGATTCGGCCGCGCGCCAGCGCGCGATCGCGGCGTGGTCACCGGAGAGCAGGACGTCGGGCACCCCGAGACCGCGCCAGACCGGCGGCCGGGTGTAGGACGGCGCCTCGAGCCGGCCCGGATGGGCGGAGAACGAGTCGTCGAGCGGCGACGCGGCGTTGCCCATGAACCCCGGCAACAGCCTCGCGACGGTTTCGATGATGACCAGAGCCGCCGCCTCGCCGCCGGCCAGCACGTAGTCGCCGATCGACACCTCCGCGACCGGCATCCGGGTCTCGGCGTCGGCCACCACGCGGGCGTCGATGCCCTCGTAGCGACCACAGGCCACGACCAGGCCGGGCAGCTCGCTCCAGGCCAGCGCGTCCGCCTGGGTGAAGCGCCGGCCGGAGGGGGTCGGCACGACCAGCAGCGACGGCGGTCCGGACGAGTCCGCGACCACCGCGTCGATCGCTCTCCCCCAAGGCTCCGGTCGCATCAGCATCCCCGGCCCGCCGCCGTACGGCGAGTCGTCGACGCTTCGATGCACGTCGTCGGTGTGGTCACGCAGGTTGTGCACCCGTACGTCGAGCAAGCCGCCGGAGCGTGCCTTTCCGAGCAGCGAGACATCGAGCGGGGCGAAGTAGTCCGGAAAGATCGTGATGACGTCGATCCGCATCACAGCTCCAACAGTCCCGGCGGGGGCGTGATGACGATCCGGCGGGCGGCCAGCTGCACGGCCGGCACCATCGCGGCGACGAACGGCACGAGCGCTTCGGTTCCGTCCGGCCGGCGGATCACCAGCAGGTCCGACCCCGGCGGGTGCAAGACGTCGGCGACCTGGCCGATCAGCGCCTGGTCCGCGCCGACCGCGTCGAGGCCGATCAGGTCGTGGTCCCAGAACTCGTCGTCGTCCGCTGAGGCGGCGCTGGTCGCGGAGTCGGCCACCAGCAGGGCGCCGCGCAGGGCCTCAGCGGCGCTGCGATCGCCGACACCGGCGAAGCGGACCAGCAGCCGGCCGGAATGCCAGCGGGTGGCTTGTACGACGAGCGGCCCGCGATCGGCCGGTTCGGTGTCGAGCTTCGCGCCGTCGGCGAAGCGGTGGTCCGGGTCGTCGGTGCGGACGTCGACCGAAACCTCGCCACCGATGCCGTGTGCCTTCGCGATCCGCCCGACGACGAGCTGCACCGGACTACCGGCCGCGGTCGACGTCCACCAGGTCGACCCGAATCCCCCGACCGCCGAGCGCGGTCATCACCGTACGCAGCGCCTTGGCGGTTCGGCCGGCCCGCCCGATCACCTTGCCGAGATCGTCAGGGTGGACCCGGACCTCGAGCACCCGGCCCTGCCGGCGCTCGATCAGGTCGACCGTGACGTCATCGGGATGATCGACGATCCCACGCACCAGGTGCTCCAGCGCGTCCTCGAGCACTATTCTGCGGCTTCCGCTTCAGCGGCCGGCGCTTCCTCCGCAGCCGGCGCCTCTTCCGCAGCGGGCGCGGCGTCCTCCGCAGCGGGCGCGGCTTCCTCCGCGGCAGGTGCGGCTTCCGCAGCCGGCGCCTCTTCCGCAGCCGGCGCCTCTTCCGCGGCTGGCGCGGCTTCCGCAGCCGGCGCGGCGGCTTCCTCAGCCGGCTCTGCCGGCGCGGCGGCCTTCTTTGCCGGCGCGGCCTTCTTCGCCGCGGTCTTCTTGGCCGGCTTCTCGGCGGCCTCGAGGGTTTCCTTCGCGGCCGCGTCGAAGATCGCCTTGCGGTCCTCGCGCGGGGCCGCGGTGCGGACGCCGTGCTCGGGTGCCGGCTGGCCGTGATGGGCCTGCCAGTCGCCGGTCAGCTTCAGGATCGCGGCCACCGGCTCGGTCGGCTGGGCACCGACCGACAACCAGTAGCGGGCCCGCTCGGAGTCGACCTCGATCAGCGAGGGGTCCTGCTTCGGGTGGTACTTGCCGATCGTCTCGATCACGCGACCCTCACGCTTGGTGCGTGCGTCGGCGACGACGATTCGGTAGTACGGTGCGCGGATCTTGCCGAGGCGCATGAGTCGGATCTTGGTTGCCACGAAGTGTTGCTCTCCCAAATATGTGCGCGACGTACGCTTCGTGCTGAAGCCGGCCTGGCGCGCCTGGTCTGCCGAGTGCTCCCGGCCATTCTGCCAGAGGAACCCGCCCAGCGGGCGGGACGACGGCTCTAGCTGACCGGCAGCGCTCCGGCCCGCCACACGTCGCGCAATGCCCAGGGCATCACCACGAAGCCCCACAAGCAGGCGCCGAACACGCCCAAGCCACCGGTGAGGATGGCGGCGACCACCAGCACGATGAACACGATGACCAGCCCGAGCGTGCACAGCACCCGGCCGATCGGACCGAACGTGGTCTGGGTCTTGCGCCACCGGGTCTTGACCACCTGCGGGGGCAGGGTTGCCTTCGCCGGCATCGGCCGGGTCGGCGCCATCGTCGCCGTCATCGTGGGTGACGGTGCGTTCGCGGCCCGTCCGCGCGGGGCATAGCACTGCCCGCACCACTGCGCGGCTTCGCTCAGCGACGCGCCGCAGGCGTAGCAGGACTCCACCTTGGCTGCATCGGCCGGTCGGAGCCGGCACTTCAGTACGCCGCTACGTCGGCTCCGGGCCGCCCGGCAGCTTGAGGTTGGACAAATCCGGCGCCAATCCGGGCGGAAGCGACATCCCGGGCGGGAGGTTCAGTCCGGACAGCCCCGGTGCACCCGGTCGCATCGGCATCCGGCCGCCCTGCCCCGACCGGCCACCCTGACCGGATCGAGCCGAGGATCCCTTGCCCTTCTTGCCCTTCTTGGTCGCGCGCCGCATGCCCGGACCGGCCATCCCGCCGGTGACCTGCTTCATCATCTTGCGGGCGTCGGCGAAGCGGTTCACGAGCTGGTTGACGTCGTTGACGGTGACGCCGGCACCGCGGGCAATTCGTACCCGGCGGGAGCCGTTGAGGATCTTCGGGTCCTGCCGCTCGGCCGGGGTCATCGAGCGGATGATCGCGGCCACCCGGTCCAGATCGCGGTCGTCGATCTGCGCGATCGCGTCCTTCATCTGACCCATGCCGGGCAGCATCCCGAGGATGTTGCCGATCGGCCCCATCCGCTTGACCATCAGCATCTGCTCGAGGAAGTCCTCGAGGGTCAGCTCGCCGTCGCCGCCGAGCATCCGCTCGGCCATCCGAGCGGTCTCGTCGGCTTCGAACGTCCGCTCGGCCTGCTCGATCAAGGTCAGCATGTCGCCCATGCCGAGAATGCGCGACGCCATCCGCTCCGGGTGGAAGACGTCGAAGTCGTCGAGCTTCTCCCCGGTGGAGGCAAACAGAATCGGCCGCCCCGTGACGTTCGCAACGGAGAGCGCGGCACCGCCGCGGGCATCGCCGTCGAGCTTGGTCAGGACCACGCCGGTGAACCCGACCCCGTCGCGGAACGCCTCGGCGGTCGTCACGGCGTCCTGGCCGATCATCGCGTCGACCACGAACAGGATCTCGTCGGGCTGGACCGCATCGCGGATCGCCGCGGCCTGCGCCATCAGCTCGGCGTCGAGGCCGAGCCGGCCAGCGGTGTCGACGACGACGACGTCGTGCCCGAGCCGCTTCGCGTGCTCGATGGCCGCCCTGGCGACCGCGACCGGATCGCCGACCCCGTTGCCGGGCTCGGGGGCGAACACGTCCACGCCGGCCTGGCCGCCGACCACCTGCAGCTGCTGGACCGCGTTCGGACGTTGGAGGTCGGCCGCGACGAGCAGGGGCGCATGCCGCTGGTTCTTGAGCCAGCGACCCAGCTTTCCCGCCAGCGTGGTCTTTCCGGTGCCCTGCAGGCCGGCCAACATGATCACGGTCGGCGGATGCTTGGCGAGGGTGAGCGTGCGGGTCTCGCCACCGAGGATCTCGACGAGCTCGTCGTTGACGATCTTGATGACCTGCTGGGCCGGGTTAAGCGCGCGGCTGACCTGCGCGCCGTGCGCACGCTCCTTGACCGCCGCGACGAACTCCCGCACCGCCGGCAGTGCCACGTCGGCCTCGAGCAGGGCGATCCGGATCTCGCGCGCGGTGGCGTCGATGTCGGCGTCGGAGAGCCGGCCTTTGCCCCGCAGCGACGCGAACGCCGACTCGAGCCGGCTGGAGAGGGTTTCGAACATCAGGGCAAGGCTACGTCGGCACGCTCGGTCTCAGACCGATGCCGGCGCGGCGGCGGCGCTGATCTCGATGCCACCACCGGCGTACATCGCCTCGATCTGCTCGCCGTACCGGCCGAGTACTCCGCGCCGCTTGAGCTTCATCGTCGGCGTCAGCACGTCGCTGTCCGGCAGCCACTCCTCGCCGAGGACCTGCACCCGGCGCGGCTGCTCGACCCGCGAGAGCCGGCCACTCGCATCCGCCACTTCGCGCGCAATCTCCGCGAGGGCCTCAGGGTCGGTCGCGACGTCCTCGACCGATCTCCCTGGGTAGCGGACGCTCACGGCGTCCGGATCCAGCGTGAGCAGCGCGACCAGGTAAGGCCGGGCGTCGCCGACCGCCATTGCCTGCGCGACCAGCGGCACGGTCTTCAGAACGGCTTCGACGTTGGCCGGCGAGACGTTCTTGCCGCCGCCGGTGATGATCAGCTCCTTCTTGCGGTCGACGATCTTCAGGTAACCGTCGTCGTCGAACTCCCCGATGTCGCCGGTGTGCAGCCAGCCGTCGGCATCCAGTGCCTCGGCGGTCCGGTCGGGGTCGTCGAGATAGCCGCTGAAGACGATCGGACCCCGGCACAGCACTTCGCCGTCGGGTCCGGTGACGACCTCGTTTCCCGGGTAGGACCGGCCGACCCGGCCCGTTTTCACCAGCACCGGCTCCCAGGTCATGCCCCCGCAGTTCTCGCTCATGCCATAGATCTCGCTCATCGGCAGTCCGATGTCGCGCAGGTAGTCGATGACCTCCGGCGGGATCGGCGCCGCGCCGCTGAACACGTACTCGCACTGGTCAAGGCCGACCGCCGTACGGATCGGGGCGAACGCGACCTCGTCGACGAACTTCCACGTTTCGGCGAGCTCGCCGGCCGGTTCCTCGCCCCTGGCCCGGAGCTCCTGGACCTGGCGGCCCACCCGCATCGCGTCGGCGAAGCCGGCCGCTGCCTCGGGTCCGCGCGCCGCGACCTTGGCCTCGATGCCGGCGACGAGCTTCTCCCACACCCGCGGCGGCCCGAACAACGCGGAGGGCCGTACCGCGGGCAGGTAGGACATCAGCTGAGTCATGTCCGCGCACGGCACGACCTCCGACCCGCGCAGCATGTGGTTGTAATGGCTGACCATCCGCTCGGCGATGTGCGCCATCGGCAGGTACGACACCAACCGCAACCCGGTGTCGAAGTCGCGGCCGCTGTAGTAGGAGAACCCGGCCGAGGAGGCCAGCACGTTCTTGTGGTCGAGCATCACGCCCTTGGGCGGGCCGGTCGTGCCCGACGTGTAGATCACCGTCAGCAGATCCGACGGGTCGAGGGTCGTCTCTGCGTGGTCGAGGTCGATCGACGCTCCCGCGAACACCTCGGCCCACGCGACCGTTCCCTGCGGCGCGTCGCCGACCACGACGACCGACCGGAGACCGGGACAGTCGCCCGCCGCCGCGAGGATCCGCTCGATGTAGCTGCCGTCGGCGGCCACCGCCACGCACGCTTTGCTGTGGCCGACCAGGTAGGCGATCTGCTCGGGCGAGGAGGAGTTGTAGATCGAGATCGGCGTCGCGCCGAGGGCGGTGACGGCGAGATCGGCGACGTGGAACTCCACCCGGTTGGGCATCATCAACACGACCCGGTCCCCAGGCCCGACACCCAAGGACGCAAGCCCGCCGGCCACCTGCGCGACCTGTGCGGCGTAGTCGGTCCAGGTCAGCCGCTGCGGGCTGGCCACACCGAAGCCCTCGAGGTCGTAGATCGCCACGTCGTCCGGTTGGCGGCGGACGGTACGCAGGAAGCCATCGAGGACGGTGCGAGGGTGAACGCTCATCGCAGAACCGTACGACGGACAATCCTCCTGTGACGAGTGGTTGGACCCCGCGCTTCGCCGACCTGACCGGCAAGGCGGTCGTCGTTGCCGGTGATGGGCGTGGCCTCGGAGAGGTGGTCGCCGGCCTCGCGGCAAACGGCGCGCTGATCGCTGTCGTCTCCGCCGACCGGGCCGCGGTCGATCAGGCGGTCGAGGCGGCCGAGTACCTCGACGCCACCGTTCTCGGGCTGGCCGCCGATCCGTCGAGCCCCGCAGTGTGGGAGCGGGTCGCTCCGCAGGTCGAGCAGCGGCTCGGGCCGATCGATGTCGTGGTCGCGATCGGAGCCGCCGAGCTCCGGCGGGTGGTCCGGGCCGCACTCGCGCCGGACATGGCGGCGCGGCACCGTGGGGTGTTGGTCGAGATCGGCACCGGCGTCGACGCGCCCGACCTGGCCGCCGGCCTGCGGCACCGCGGCATCGAATGCGACCCACTCAACCCGGGCCTGGCCGCCGCCGTGCTGTTCTGTGCGAGCGATTCAGTCGCGACTGCGCGCTTGACGATCAGCTTCAGCTGAGCGGCTGGCACGCGGCCAGCAGTGCGTACTCGATTCGCTCCCGGCGTACGTCGTCGGGGAGCGGCTCGCCCCGCTCGTCGACGACGTAGAACGTGTCGACGGCTTCGGCACCCATGGTGTGGATCCGCGCGGAGCGCACATCGAGCCCGGCATCGCTGATCGCCTTGGTCAGCCGGTAGAGCAGGCCCTCGGTGTCATGCGCCCGGACCTCGACGACGGTCGCGTGCCGTGACGCCGCGTCCACCCACAGCACCCGCGGCGGCACGACCACGCCGTGCCGGGCCGCGGCGTACGTGCGCTCGCGTTCGGCGAGCCGGGCGGCCAGCGCGGTCGCGTCGTCGGAAACTCGTTGCACCGCAGCGAAAAGCTCGTGCTGCTCCGGCAGCGACCCGAAGCGCGGCGCGACCTCGCAGATGGTCACCGCCATCGGGCCGTTGACCGAGCCCGCGGTGGTCGCGATCGCGGAGCGGATCTCCAGCCGCTGGAGCGCGAGCGCGCCGGCCCACCGCCACAGCAGCCCGGGCCGGTCGGGGGCGACGATCGTCACTCGCGACCCGACCAGCTCGACGGCGAGCTCGCCCCGGGCCGCCAGCGCCAGCTGGCCGGCATCGAGGGGGTGCGTCGGCTCGACCGGCTCACCCGACATCGACGCGCCGGCTCGCTCGACCAGCTCGACCACCAGTCCGGCCTTCCACTCGCCCCAGGCGCCTGGCCCGGTCGCCGCTGCGTCGGCGACCGTCAGCGCGTGCAACAGCTCGAGGGTCGGCCGGTCACCGACGGCCGACACGACCGCCTCGACGGTGGCCGGATCCCTGAGATCGCGATTGGTCGCCGTCTCCGGCAGGAGGAGATGGTGCCGGACGAGCGCCGTCACCGTGTCCGCATCCGGCGGCGCCAGGCCGATCCGGGCCGCGATCCCGGGCACGATCGCGACGCCGGCCTCGGTGTGGTCGCCGGGATAGCCCTTGCCGATGTCGTGCAGCAGCCCACCGAGCAACAACAGGTCCGGGCGGCCCACCTGGCGGCTCAGGGCGGCGGCCTCCGCCGCCGTCTCGACCAGATGGCGGTCAACGGTGAACCGGTGCACCGGGTTGTGCTGCGGGCGGCAGCGCACTGCCGCCCACTCCGGCAGCAACCGCACCAGCAGTCCGGCCTGGTCGAGCGCCTCGAAGACCGCGATGGCCGGTCGGCCGGCGCCGAGGACCGCGACGAGGGCCTGCCGGGCCTGCTCGGGCCACGGGTGCGGCAGCGGCGCCGACTCGCCGGCGAGCCGCTGCAGGGTATGGGCGCTGATCGGCAGGTCGGCCTGGGCGGCCGCGGCGGCGACCCGGAGGACCAGGCCGGGATCGGCGGCCGGATCGGCGTCACGCGCGAGCGCCACCCACCCGTCCTGTTCGACCACTCCGTCGGCGAGCGGGCGCCGCTCCGGCGCGCGGGACCTCGGCCACCGCCGGATCGGGCGGACGCTCGCGGCGACCCGCCGGCAGGCTTCGTCGGTGGCGAACGAGATCGTCCGCGCGGCATCGAACACCCGGCGCATCAGCTCGTCGGCGTCGACCACGCCGAGGGCCGCCGCGACCGGGCCCTGCTCCTGCTGCACCAGGCGATCGCTCCCGCGCGCCGAACGGCGGTGCAGCTCGCCACGCACGTCGAGCAGCCACTCGTACGCGGCCAGCACCCGGTCGTCCGGTGCATCCGCCACCCAGGCGGCCGCGATCGCCCTGATCGCGTGGACGTCGCGTAAGCCGCCGCGGGCTTCCTTGAGGTCCGGCTCGAGCAGGAAGGCCAGCTCCCCGACCCGTTCGGCCCGCTCCCGCACCGCGGTGACCAGCTCCGGCAGTCGCTTGCCGGCCTCGCGCCGCCAGGCGGCGTACATCGACTCGTGCAGCCGCGCGGTGAGGGACGGGTCGCCGGCGACATGCCGCCCGTCGAGCAGGCCGAGGGCGGCCTTGAGGTCGGTGCGTGCGACGGCGAGCGCCTGGTCGACGGTGCGCACCGAGTGGTCGAGGCCGACGCCGGCATCCCAGATCGGGTACCACAGCGAGTCGGCGAGGTCGGTGACATCGACTCCGTCGCGATGCAGGAGCAGCAGGTCGAGGTCGCTGCCGGCGGCCGGCTCGCGACGGCCGTAGCCGCCCACCGCGACCAGCGCGACGTCCTCGGCCGGGCCGAGCCGGTCGCGCAGCCACTCGTCGGCCGCCGAGGTCAGCGCGGCGCGCAGCTCCGGCCCGGCCAGGCCCGGCCGGGCCAGCGTCTCGGCGCGCAGCGCGCGCAGGCTCGCCGCCGCGTGTTCAGTGAGCGTGAGTCACCCGCACGTCGTTGCGCTCCCCTCGTCGCCGATCAGCGAACCAGATCGCAGTTTCCGTGCGGTGACAACGTGTTTCGGCCCGGTTAACCGTCGAGCAGCGCAGCGACGAACACCTCGGGCTCGAACGGCGCGAGGTCATCCGGGCCCTCACCGAGCCCGACCAGCTTGACCGGTACGCCGAGCTCGCGCTGCACGGCGAAGACGATGCCGCCCTTGGCGGTGCCGTCGAGCTTGGTCAGCACGACGCCGGTCACGCCGACCGCGGCCCCGAACATCCGGGCCTGGATCAGCCCGTTCTGGCCGGTCGTGGCGTCGAGGACCAGCAACACCTCGTCGACCGGGCGCTGCCGCTCGACCACCCGTTTGACCTTGGCCAGCTCGTCCATCAACGGCGTCTTGGTGTGCAGCCGGCCGGCGGTGTCGATCACCACCGTGTCGACGCCGAGCTCGGTGCCGTCGGCGACCGCATCGAAGGCGACACTCGCCGGGTCGGACCCTTCGGGCCCGCGGACCACGGTTGCTCCAACCCGCTCGCCCCAGGTCGCGAGCTGGTCCGCGGCCGCCGCCCGGAACGTGTCGGCAGCGCCCAGCAACACGGTGCGGCCATCACCGACCAGCGCCCGGGCCAGCTTGCCGCAGGTGGTCGTCTTGCCGGTCCCGTTGACCCCCACGACCAGTACGACGGCTGGCCGCTCATCGTGCGGCAAGGTGTGCAACGTCCGGTCGACGTCGGGCCCGATCGTGTCGACCAGCTCGGCGCGGAGTAGGTCGTGCACCTGCTGCGGCGAGCGGGTCCCGAGCACCCGGACCCGCTCCCGCAACCGGTCGACCAGGTCGTGTGTTGCCCCGACGCCGACGTCGCTCGTCAGCAAGATCTCTTCGACGTCGTCCCAGACGGCATCGTCGATCGTGTTGCGGGAGAGCAGCTCGAGCAGTCCGCGACCCAGGGTTGACTGCGAGCCCGAGAGCCGGTCGCGCAGCCGCACCATCCGCCCGGCCGACGGTGGCGGCGTCTCGACCGCCGGCTCCGGCGCCCGTTCGACGACCGGCACCGTGGTCGAGTCCGGCAGGACGTGGTGCGGGTGCCGGCGCCCGGGCCCGAAGAAGTACGTCGCCAGCCCGACGACCAGGACGGCCGCAACCGCAACTGCGACAATGACGAAGGTCACGACGCCAGATCCTGTCAGACCGGCTCTGGCTCCGGCTCGCGCAACCGCTGGCTGATCACTTCGGTGATCCCGTCACCCCGCATCGAGACGCCGTACAGGGTGTCGGCGACCTCCATCGTGCGCTTCTGGTGCGTGATCACGATCAGCTGCGACGCCGACTTCAGCTCTGCGAGCAGGTCGACCAGGCGGGAGAGATTGCGGTCGTCGAGCGCGGCCTCGACCTCGTCGAGCACGTAGAAGGGCGACGGCCGGGCCCGGAAGATCGCGACCAGCAACGCGATCGCGGTCAGCGACCGCTCGCCGCCGGACAGCAGCGAGAGTCGCTTGACCTTCTTGCCGGGCGGGCGCGCCTCGACCTCGACCCCGGTCGTGAGCCAGTCGTCGGGATCGGTGAGCACCAGCCGTCCGGCGCCGCCGGGGAAAAGGGCGGCGAAGACGATCTCGAACTCGCGGGCGACGTCTTCGTAGGCCGACCGGAAGATCTGCTCGACCCGGTCGTCGACCTCCTTGATCACCACGAGCAGGTCGCGGCGGGAGGCCTTGAGGTCCTCGAGCTGGTCCGACAGGAACTTGTGCCGGTCCTCCAGCGCCGCGAACTCCTCCAGCGCCAACGGGTTGACCTTGCCGAGCAGCGCCAGGGCACGTTCGGCCGCCCGCCAGCGCTTCTCTTGCTCGCCCCGGTCGTACGCCGTCGGTTCGGTGCCCTCGGGGGCGTCGGGCGCGGGCGGCACGAGCACCTCGGGTCCGTACTCCGCCAGCAGCGTCTCGGGCTCGATCCCGAAGTCCTCCGCCACCTTGGTCTCGAGCGACTCGATCCGCAGTCGTTGCTCGGCCCGGGCGACCTCGTCGCGGTGTACCGCACCGGTCAGCACCTCGAGCTCGCCGGCGAGCTCGCGCGCGGTCGCGCGGATCGCGAGCAGCTCGCCCTCGGTCACCATCCGCTGCTCTTCGGTCGCGGTCCGTTCGGCCGCCGCGGCGGCCAGCGAACGGTCGATTGCCGCCAGTGCCTGTTCGGTCACCGTCGCGATCGCGGCCGCGACGACGGCTTCCCGGGCTCGTCGCCGGGCCAGTGCGGCGGCCCGTTCGCGGGCTTCGCGCTCGGCCGCGGCGGCTTGCTCGATCTGTTCGATCCGGGCCGCCAGCGCATGCGCGCGCTCCTCGCCGGTGCGGACCGCCAGCCGCGCCTCGACCTCGGTGGCCCGGGCAGCGACCACCATCGCGTCGACCCGGTCGCGCTCGGTCTCGTCCGGTTCGGCGTCGTCGGGCGCGGCCTCGGCAGCGACAAGTCTCGCCTCGAGCGCGGCCAACCCGGCGAGGTCACGGTCATGCGCCGTTGAGGCTTCCTGGAGGCCGGTGGCGTATCGCTCGGTCTCGCCGGCGGCGGCGCGAGCCGCTGCGCCGAGCTGGCCGAGTCGCTCGGCCACGCCGGCCAGCCGGGCGTCGGACTCGTGCAGCTCCGCGAGCGCGGTGTCCACCTCGTCCTGCGCGGCTGCCGCGGCCTCGGTGGCGGCCGAGAGCGCGAAGCGAAGCCGCTCGGCTCGATGACCCAGGGTGGCGACCAGCTGCGCGGCTTCGCTGTGTGCGGCCCGGACCTCCAGCAGCGACGGCACTGCGGCCGACCCGCCCGCGGACCAGCCGACGCCGATGATGTCGCCGTCCGACGTAACCGCGCGGACCGCCGGCAAGGCCGCGACCAGCCGTTGCGCGGCCGCGACATCGGCGACTAGCGCGGTGCGGTCGAGCAGCTGTCGAAGGGCCGGCCGCAACAGTTCCGGCGCGCTCACGACATCAATCGCGTAACGGGCTCCGGCCGGCAATAGCGGCGCGGTGTCGGTGGGGTCGGCCGGCCCGCCGACGAGCAGCCCGGCCCGGCCGGCGTCGTCGCGCTTGAGCAGGGCGATCGCCTCGGCCGCATCGGCGAGCGAGCGGACGGCGACCGCGTCCGCGGCCACGCCGAGCGCGGCGGCCACCGCGGTCTCGTAGCCGGCGTCGACCGTCACCACGTCGGCGACCGTGCCGAGCACGCCTGGCAGTGAGTGCCGCGCGGCGATCAGCGCGGCCGAGCCGTCCTTGCGGTTCAGGCCGATCGCTAGTGCATCGCGCCGGGCGGCGGCGGCGCTGCGCTGCCGCTCGACCTCGTGCTCCTCGGTCTGCAGTGCCGTGACGTTCTCCTCGGCCGCCGCGAGGGTCGCGGCGGCCGCTTCGTACACCGCATCGAGGTCGACTTCGCCGGAGTCGAGCCCGGCCACCTCGGTCTCGAGCGCCGCGAACTGGGCCTGAGCGGCGGCGGAGCGAGCCTTGGCCGCCTCCCAGGCCGCCGTGAGTCGGCCGATCTCCTCGCCGGCGGCTGCGGCCCGGGTGCGCAGGGCGTTGACCTCGCCCTGGAGCCGCACTCGGCCCTCACGTCGGTCCGAGCGGGCCTGATGCGCGGCGCGCAGTGCCGCCTCGGCCTCGGCGAGCTGCGCCTCGAGCCCGACCCGCTCGGCCTCCGCCGCGTCGAGCCGGGCCCGATCCTCGACCAGCGCACGGGCAACCGCGGCCTCGTCCACCCGGATCGCGTCGACCTCGGCGCGCCAGGCCTCCGGGTCGCGGCCGGCGACGTCGAGGTCGACCGCAATCGTGACGTGGCGCTGCCGCTCGGCGGCAAGCGACGCGGTCCCCCGCAACCGCTCGCGCAGGCCGGCCAGCCGGTACCAGGTCTCCTGGGCCCGGGCCAACCGTGGCGTCTGGGCGGCGAGTGCCGCCTCCAGCTCGCTCTCGCGGGCAGCCGCGGCCGCGACGTCGGCCTCGACCTTGGCCCGCCGCTCGAGCAGGGCGGTCTCGTCGGCGACCTCGGCGTTCAGCGTCGTCTGCAGCTGGGACAGATCGTCGGCGAACAACCGCAACCGCGAGTCACGTAGCTCGGCCTGGATCGCGCTTGCGCGGCGGGCGACCTCGGCCTGGCGGCCGAGCGGCTTGAGCTGGCGGCGCAACTCGTTGGTCAGGTCCTGCAGCCGGTTGAGGTTGACTTGCATCGCCTCGAGCTTGCGGAGCGCCTTTTCCTTGCGCTTGCGGTGCTTGAGCACCCCGGCCGCCTCTTCGATGAAGGCGCGGCGATCCTCGGGCGCGGCATGCAGGATCGCGTCGAGCTGGCCCTGCCCGACGATCACGTGCATCTCCCGGCCGATCCCGGAGTCCGACAGCAGCTCCTGGACATCGAGCAGCCGGCACGGGCTGCCGTTGATCGCATAGTCCGACCCGCCGTTGCGGAACATCGTCCGCGAGATCGTCACTTCGCTGAAGTCGATCGGCAGCGCGCCGTCGCTGTTGTCGATCGTCAGCACGACCTCGGCCCGGCCGAGCGCGGGACGCCCGGCGGTGCCGGCGAAGATGACGTCTTCCATCTTGCCGCCGCGCAGCGACTTCGCCCCCTGCTCGCCGAGCACCCAGGCGATCGCGTCGACGACGTTGGACTTGCCCGAACCGTTGGGTCCGACGACGACGGTGATGCCGGGCTCGAAGCGCAGCGTCGTCGACGACGCAAACGACTTGAACCCTCTCAGGGTCAGGCTCGAGAGGTGCACCCGCAGGGCTCCAGGGAACGTGTCGGCGACGGGTGGGGAAGGTCGGTCGCCACGTTAGCCGACCACGTTGCGCAGCACCGGCACCCGGCGCCGCGTGTTACGTAAGAGCGGGCTCCCGCTCGCTGACCGGCTCGTGAACCGAGAGGGTCAGCATGTCGTCGTCGAGCACCAAACCGCTCGACAGCGCCTTGTTGGCGGCTTCCAGACGTGCCACCTCGTGCTCGAGCTCACGGACGCGATTTCGCAGCCGCCGCAGCTCGGACACCACCCGAACGTCGAGATCATTCCCAACATGACCGAGTAGAGCCTTCGCCATCGTTGCCGATCCTCCAGTTGAGGACGTGTCGCGAACACCCTGGTGAGGGCATCCCCCGACGGTGTGGGAACCGGGTTGCGGTTCGAGTTCAAATCCGCGCAAGGTCCCGCGTCGCGGTCCGTTCCAGTGTGAACCCCTCCTGGGGGCGGGTCAAGGGACCACAAGGGTCATCGTTCGACGAAACCGGGGGCGATCCCTTGAGCCTGCGACCAGCGCTCGATGACGCGGTCGACCCGCCCCGGCGCACCCGGATCGCGCAGGAGCGCCAGCATCGTCCGGCAGGCCTCATCGGCCCCTTCTGCCACAACCTCGACCCGGCCGTCGGGCAGGTTCCGGGCCCAGCCCGCCACCCCCAGCTCGAGGGCCCGCGAGCGGACCCACCAGCGCATCCCGACGCCTTGCACCCGGCCGTGCATCCACGCGGTGAGTCGAACCTCGCTCACCATCGGCCGTCGCGGGGCCGGCGCTGGCAGCGCGGGCAGAAGTACGACGACCGGTTCATGAACTGGCTGCGCACGATCGGGGTGCCGCACCGCGAGCAGGGCTCGCCCTCGCGCCCGTAGACCTCGAGCGAGCGGTCGAACCAGCCGCTTTCGCCATTGACCGCAACGTAGAGCGCATCGAACGACGTACCGCCCGCGTCGATCGCCGCCCGCATCACGCCCTGGACCGCGGCCAGCAGCCGATCGACGTCCGGGCGGCGGAGCCGGTCGGTGGCCCGGGCGTAGTGCAGCTGCGCCCGCCACAGCGCCTCGTCGGCGTAGATGTTGCCGACCCCGGAGATCAGGGTCTGGTCGAGCAGGGCGCGCTTCACCCCGGTCCGACGCCGCCGCAAGGCGGCGGAGAACACCACCGGGTCGAAGGCGGCCTCGAACGGGTCCGGCGCGACGTGCGCGAAGGCGGGCGGAACGCCGTCCGGACCCAGGCCGTCGGCAAATGCGAGCCCGCCGAACGTGCGCTGGTCCAGGAAGCGCAACTCGAGCCCGTCGTCGTCGAAACGGAACCGGGCCCTCAGATGCGCGCCGACCGGATCGTCGGGTGGGACCGCGAGGAACTGTCCAGACATCCCGAGGTGCGCGAGCACTGCGGTGCCGTCGTCGAGCGGCAGCCACAGGTACTTGCCGCGCCGCCGGGCCGCGACCACCCGACGCCCGACCAGCCGGGCCGCGAACTCCTCCGCGCCCGGCGGATAGCGGCGCAGGGTCCGCGCCCCGAACACCTCGACACCCGCGATCCGGCGGCCGACGACCCAGCGTTCGAGACCGAGCCGGACTGTCTCTACCTCGGGAAGCTCAGGCATCCGCCTCGGGATCCTCGGCCGACCGCGCGTTTCGGTCCTGGGCGGACAGGGCGTTCCAGGCCTGCTCGGCGGCCAGCTGCTCGGCCTGCTTCTTGCTGTTGCCCCGGCCTTCGCCGACCTCCGCGCCATCGACCACCACCTTGGCGTGGAAGGCCTTCTGATGGTCCGGACCGCTTTCCTGGACGACGTACTCGGGAGATCCCAGGGTCCGCTCGGCGGCAAGCTCCTGGAGCGAGGTCTTCCAGTCGAGGCCGGCGCCGAGGTTGGCGGCATCGTCGAGGGCGTTGGCGAACAACCGCAGGACCAGCGCCCGGGTCGCCTCGGTGCCGCGGTCGAGGTAGTAGGCGCCGATCAGTGCCTCGACCGCGTCCGCGACGATCGAGGCCTTCTCGCGGCCGCCGCTGGCCTGCTCGCCCCGGCCGAGCCGGACGAACCGGCCGACCTCGATGGTCCGGCCCACCACCGCAAGGGCGCGGGAGTTGACGATCGCGGCCCGCAGCTTCGCCAGCTGCCCCTCAGGCAGGTCGGCATGGCGGCGGAAGAGCTCCTCGGTGATGATCACGCCGAGCACCGCGTCGCCGAGGAACTCCAACCGCTCGTTGGTGGGCAGACCGCCGTTTTCATAGGCGTACGAACGATGAGTCATCGCCAACTCGATCATCGCGCGGTCGACCGAGCCGCCCAACGACTCGATCAGGCCGCTGACATCGGCGGCGTCGTCGGTGGTGCGCTCGGTCACGACGGCGAGGTCACGAGGCCACCGCCACGCCGTCGTGGGTTGCCAGCCGCGACTCGATGTCGGCCACCAGGTCGCCGAGCGACGCCATCCGGCACAACCCGGCGTCGTCGAGGAACAACTCGCCACCGGCCGCGGCAACCCGCGCCTCGACCAGGTCGGCGATGCTGATCCGCGCTAGAGAGTCGGCGCCGACGGCATCGAAGCGGGTCGACGCGTTCAAGGGGCCGGGCTCGACCTGGCACACGATCGCAACCGCGGTGCGGACCGCGTCGAGCGCGTCGAACCCAGCGGACACCTGCGCGCCGTCAGACCTTGACTACCTGGCGGTCGTTGTACGTGCCGCACACCGTGCAGGCCACGTGCGGCAGCTTGGGTTGCCGGCAGCGCGGGCAGTCGACGAGGGTCGGCGCGGTGGCCTTCCACTGCGCACGGCGCGAACGCGTGTTGCTGCGCGACATTCGGCGCTTGGGAACGGCCACGGTCAGTGCTCCTCAGGGTTGTCGCCGGACTGTGTGCCGGCCGGGTCCATTCTTGCTGATTCCGCAGAGCTGTCCTGCAAGGGTGCAAGCGCCGCCCAGCGCTGGTCAAGGTCGTCGTGCGCATGATCGGGCCCAACCTCGGATCGGCGGGCCCCGCAGCGGGGGCACAGCCCGGCGCAGTCCTCGGCGCAGACCGGGTTGAGCGGCAGCGCGAGTACGACGGCATCCCGCAGGATCGGCTCGAGGTCGATCAGGTCGCCGTCGAGAACCGGCACCTCGTCGTCGTCGGGCTCTGGCTCGTAGACGAACAGCTCCGCCACCGGAAGGTCGATCTTGGCGCTCACCGGCTCCAGGCAGCGGCCGCACTCGGCCTCGAGCGGAGCGTGCAGCTCGGCCGAGACCCAGACGCCCTCCACCACGGACTCGAGCCGCAGGTCGAGCTCGACCGGGCCGCCGGGCGGCACCCGGACCAGCTCGAGGCCCCAACCCGCGGGCGCGGCGAACTCACGACGCAGTTCGCGCATCGAGCCGGGGCGGCGACCGAGCTCGCGGGTGTCGATCACGAACGACGACCGGGGGTCCGCGGGTGCGGGGTGACGGGCGGGCATGACGAGGAGTCTCACGATCTGGGGTAGGCGGCGCGTGTGCCGCTAATCCAGCCTACCGGAGGCGGTCAGCTCGGCAGCGGCTCGACTTCGCCGGGGGCGTCGGTCAGCGCCTCGAGCTCGTCGATCCGGCCGCTGATCTTGTCGCGGCCGTGCTCGACCGCCCCGAGGGTCTTGCGCAAGATGATCTCGAAGTTGGCCAACTTGGCATCGACGTAGTCGTCGACCTCCAGGCGCATCCGGTCGGTCTCGGCCTGCGCGGCGTCGATCCGGCGCTGCGCCTCGCGAGCCGCCTCCTTCACCACCGTGGTGCGGGCAACGAGCTTGTCGCGCTCGGCCACCGCCTCGTCGATGATCCGGGCCGCCTCGACCCGGCCTTCCTCAACCACGGCGGCCTGCTCGTCGAGCAGGCCCCTGGCGACGGTCAGCTCGTCCGGCAGCGACGCCCGCAGGGCCTCGATCGCCTCGAGCACCTCGGCCCGGTTGACGATGCACGATGCCGACATCGGCATGGCCCGAGCCGCCTCGATCAGTGCGGCGAGCTCGTCGAGTTGTGCGGAGATGTCCACCAAGCGCCCTTTCCCGTCGTATGCCCGCGAAAGCGCTAGCCCCCGAGCCGCTCCCGCAACCGGCGAAGCACCGGCTCGGGCACCAGGCCCGAGATGTCCCCGCCGTACGTCGCGACCTCTCGCACGAGGCTTGACGACAAGAAACTGTAATGCGGGTGGGTCGGCATGAACAACGTGTCGATGTCGGCGAGCGACCGGTTCATCTGCCCCATCTGGAGCTCGTAGTCGAAGTCGCTGACGGCGCGCAGGCCCTTGACGATGGCCTGGATCCCGCGGGAGGTGCAGAACTCCACGATCAGGCCCTCGAAGGTGTCGACCGAGACGTTGGGCAGGTGCCCGGTCGCCTCGCGGATCATGTCGACCCGCTCGCCGGGCTCGAAGAAGCGGTTCTTCGACACGTTGACGCCGACCGCGACCACGACCTCGTCGAACAGCCTGCTGGTCCGCTCGATGACGTCGAGATGGCCGTTCGTGATCGGGTCGAACGAGCCTGGACAAGCCGCCCGCCTCATGGTCGGCGACCGTACCAGAGGGTCGCTTCGCCATATCGCCTCGACCGCAGCGCCTCGAGCCCGGCCGGCCAGGCCGGCTCGGCGCCGCGGGTGGCCCGCTCGACCGCGACGACGCCGCCGGCTGCTACCCAGCCGCCCGCCAGCAAGGCCTCGAGCACCGGCTCGACCGGATCGGCGTACGGCGGGTCGACGAACACCACGTCGAAGCCCCGGCTCGCCGGGTGGGCGAGGACCCGATCGACCGGCTCGCCGCGGATCTCGACCCCGGGCAGGGCCAGCGTCTCGACGTTGGCCCGCAACGCCTGCAGCGCGCGCGGGTCGCGCTCGACCAGCACCACCTCGGTCGCGCCCCGGCTGGCCGCCTCGAGCCCGACCGCGCCCGAGCCGGCGTACAGGTCGAGGAAACCGGCGCCGGCCAGCGACCCGCGCAGCGAGGTCAGGGTCGAGAACAGCCCCTCGCGGGCGCGATCCGTGGTCGGCCGGGTGGCCGGCCCGGCTGGCGTGACGAGCCGGCGCCCGCCCGCGGTACCGGCGATCACCCGGCTCATGTCTTTTCCAGGTAGTCCGCGCGCTCGTCGTCGACCAGCGCGGCGACTGCCGCCGCGAGGCCCGGGTGCTTCGACAGCAACGGATCGGCGCCGACGAGCAGGCGGGCATCGTCGCGGGCCTGCTCGATCACCGCCTCGTCGCGGAGCAGGCGGAGCAGCTTCAGGTGCGATCGGCGACCCGACTGGGTCTCGCCCAGGACGTCCCCTTCCCGCCGTTGCTCGAGGTCGAGCCGGGCCAGCTCGAACCCGTCGACTGTCTTGGCTACGCCGTCGAGCCGTTCCCGCGCAGGCGTGCCGGCCTCCGCCGAGGTCACCAGCAGGCAGACCCCCGGGTGCTCGCCCCGGCCGATCCGCCCCCGGAGCTGGTGCAGCTGGGAGATTCCGAACCGCTCGGCGTCCAGCACCACCATCGTCGTGGCGTTCGCGACGTCGACCCCCACCTCGATCACCGTCGTCGCGACCAGTACGTCGATCCCGCCGGCGGCGAACCGCCGCATCACCTCGTCCTTCACCTCCGGCGCCAGCCGGCCGTGCAGCACCTCGACCCGCAGACCGGCCAGCGGCCCGGCGACCAGTTGCGGCGCCCAGTCCTCGACCGAAGCCGCGCGTCGCCAGGAGTCTCCGGCGTCGGGCTCGATCACCGGGTCGTCGTCCTCGCGCTGATCGGCATCGATCCGTGGGCAGACGACGTAGACCTGGCGGCCGCTCTCGACCTCCTCGCGGGCGCGCGCCCAGACCCGGTCGAGCCAGCCCGGCTTGTCCGAGGTCGGCACGACCGTGGTCGAGATCGGCTGCCGGCCGACCGGCAGCTCGGTGAGGGTCGAGGTCTCGAGGTCGCCGTAAACCGTCATCGCGACCGTGCGCGGGATCGGCGTCGCGGTCATCACGAGCACGTGCGGGGGCGTCGATCCCTTGCTCCGCAACGCATCTCGCTGCTCCACCCCGAACCGGTGCTGCTCGTCGACCACGACCAACCCGAGATCGAAGAACTGCACGGTGTTTTCCAGCAGCGCGTGCGTGCCGACCACGATGCCGGCATCCCCGACCCCGATGTCGAGCAACGCCTGGCGCCGGGCCGGGGCGCTCATCGACCCGGTGACGAGGGCGACCCGGGTGGCCTGGTCGGCCGCACCCAGCTCGCCCTGCCGGCCGAGCGGGCCGAGCAACGCGTCGATCGAGCGGGCATGTTGTTGCGCGAGCACCTCGGTCGGGGCGAGCAGGACCGCCTGGCCGCCGGAGTCCACCACCGCGAGCATCGCGCGCAGTGCGACCACGGTCTTGCCGGAGCCGACCTCGCCCTGCAGCAGCCGGTGCATCGGCACCGGACGGGCCAGGTCCGCCATCAGCTGTGCGCCGACCTCCTGCTGGCCGGCGGTCAGGGTGAAGGGCAGCCGGGCATCGAAGGCCTCCAGCAACCCGCCGGGCCGGGCCGCCCGCGGCGTCGCCGGCTCGAGCGCGGCCAGGTTGCGCCGCTGGGCGAGCACGATCTGCAACAGGAAAGCCTCGTCGTACCTCAGCCGGGCTTCCGCCCGCGCGACCTGTGCGCGGGTGTCGGGTCGATGGATCCAGCGCAGCGCCTGCCCGAGCCCGACCAGGTCGTGCTCGTCGCGCAGTGTGGCCGGCAATGGGTCGACGTCGAGGTCGACCGAGTCGAGCGCGGTCTGGACCGCTTTTGCGATATTCCACGAGGTGAGCGCGGCGGTCGCCGGATAGACCGGGATCAAGCCGCTCAGCAGAACCTGGTCGACCGACGTCTCGTCGCCGTCGTCGAGCAGCTGGTAGTCGGGGTGGGTGAGCTGGCGGACGTTGTTGAACGAGCTGACCTTGCCGGCGAACAGCCCGCGGCGGCCCTCGACCAGCTCCTTCGCCCGCCAGGCCTGGTTGAAGAACGTGAGCTTCAGCTTGCCCTTGCCGTCGCCGAGCCAGACTTCGAGCAACGTGCCCTTGCGCTGGCGCATCGGGCGCACATCAACCTTGTCGATCTGCGCCATGACGGTGACGTACTCGTCCTCGCGCAACTCGGCGAGCGGGCTCAGGACGGATCGTTCGGCGTATCGCCGCGGGTAGTGCCGCAGCAGGTCGCCGGCGCTCTGGTGCCCGAACGCCTTCTGCAGCGCGGCCGCGGTCCTGCCCCCGACCAGTGCCTTCAGCGGCGCGGCCTGATCCACCAACCTCAACCTCCCCGCGGCAGCGTAGGACGGTTGACCGACAGCCCCCGCGAGCGCCCGCCGCGTTTTGAGTCCGGCCCGCGGCCCGGGCTACCCTGTCGCCGTGGCTTCCGTCTGTGATGTGTGTGGCAAGGGTCCCGGGTTCGGCATGAGCGTGTCGCACTCGCACCGGCGCACCCGCCGCCGCTTCAACCCCAACATCCAGCCGGTCCGGGCCATCGTCGGTCGCGGCACCCGCAAGCGGCTCAACGTCTGCACCGGCTGCCTGAAGGCGGGCAAAGTCACTCGCTAGCGCGCATGCGCCAGCCATGGTCGACCGGGCCGATCCCGGCACCGAGCGCGAATCCGGCGGCAATCGCACCGCTCACGTAGTCCTTCGCGGCCCTGACCGCGTCCGGCATGCTCCGCCCGAGCGCAAGGTAGGACGCGATGGCGGACGCCAGGGTGCACCCGGTGCCATGGGTGTGCCGGTTGTCCAGCCGCGGCCCGGTCAGCTCCAGCACGGTGTCGCCGTCGGTGAGCAGGTCGACCGGGTCACCGGGCAGGTGGCCGCCCTTGACCAGCACCCAGCGCGACCCCAGCGCGAGCAACGCCTCAGCCGCCCGCCGCTGTCCCGCTACGTCGTCGACCACGAGACCGGTGAGCCGGGTCACCTCGAGCAGGTTGGGTGTCACGAGGGTCGCGATCGGCAGCAGGTCGGACACGATCGCGTCGACCGCGGCCGGCACGAGCAGCGGGTCCCCGTGCTTCGACACGCACACCGGGTCGACCACGAGCGGTGCGTCAACCCCCCGCAACCGGGCGGCGATCACCGCGACCAGGTCGGGCGAGGCGAGCATGCCGGTCTTGACCGCGTCGACGCCGATGTCGTCGAGCACGGCCGCTAGCTGGGCGTCGACCGCCTCAGCGGGCAGCTCCCAGTAGCCGTGCACCCCGGTCGAGTCCTGCGCCGTCACCGCGGTCACGACGCTCATCCCGTGTACGCCGAGCGCGAGCATGGTCTTCAGGTCGGCCTGGATCCCGGCGCCACCGCCCGAGTCGGAGCCCGCGACCGACAGGACACGGGGCGGAGTCTCGGCCGGCATGGCACCCAGCCTACGAACGGAAGTGCTCGTGCCCTCCGACCGCCGGCCGGGCCCGGTCGGTGAAGTGCACGCTCGGCCCCTCACCTGTCGACAGCGCGGCCACGACACCGATCCGCGGCAGGTCGACGGTCGCATCTGCAGGGACGGTCGCCGCGATGCAGTGGTCGTCGCCGCCGCCCGCGATCCAGTCGAACGGATCGACGCCGAGCCGCGCGGCCGCATCCGCGACCGCGGAGTCGACCGGAAGCGATGCAGCGGTGAGCTCGATCCGCACCGCGGAGGCAGACGCGACGTGGTCGAGGTCGGCCACGAGTCCGTCGGAGATGTCGATCATCGCGGTCGCGCCGCCCTCGGTGCCGAGGGCGAGAGCCGCGTCGTACGGCGGTTCGGGGCGCCGGTGGGCCGCGGTGAGCGGATCCGCGGTGTAGCCGGCCTCGAGCAGCGCCAGGCCGGCGGCGGCCCGGCCCGGCATCCCGGCCAGCACGACGTGGTCGCCCGGCTGCGCGCCGCTCCGGGTGATCGGCGCGCGCCCTTCGAGGTCGCCGAGCGCGGTCACCGCGATCGTGAGCGTGTCGCTGCGGACGATGTCGCCGCCGGCGACCACCGCCCCGACCAGCGCGCACTCGTCCCGCAGGCCGTCGGCGAGACCGTCGACCCACTCGACCGGGGTGTCCACCGGCATCGCCAGTCCCACCACCACCGCGGTCGGGCGCGCGCCCATCGCCACGATGTCGGCCAGGTTCGCCGCGGCCGCCTTGCGGCCGACGTCGTACGCGCTCGACCACTCGCGGCGGAAGTGCCGGCCCTCCACCATCAGGTCGGTGGTTGCGACCACGCGGGCGTCCGGCGCGGCGATCACCGCGGCGTCGTCGCCGGGGCCGACCACGAGGTCGCCGCCGGCACCGAGCCGGGCGATGATCCGCCGGATCAGCGCGAACTCACCCTCGTCCGTTACCGAGATGACAGCCACCCTCTCCCGTCGGATACCGTCGGTGCTTCCAGCGCCAGCCCTGCTCAGGTGAGGAGCGCCCGATGACCGTCCAGGCTTACATCTTGATCCAGACCGAGGTCGGAAAGGCCGCGTCGGTAGCAACCGAGATCGCCAACATCAAGGGTGTCACGATGGCCGAGGACGTCACCGGGCCGTACGACGTCATCGTCCGCAGCGAGGCGCGCAACGTCGACGAGCTCGGGAAGCTGGTCGTGGCCAGGGTCCAGGCCGTGCCCGGTATCACCCGCACCCTGACCTGCCCGGTCGTCCACCTCTGAGAGCTGCCACCGCCGTCATCATCGCGGCCACGGTCGTCCTGGCGCTGTCGGGCTGCACGAAGAACACCGTCTCGGTCCGCCCACCCGCGCCCAGCGGAGCGGTAGCCGAGCGCTGCGCACAGCTGGGGAACGTGCTGCCGCAACGGCTCGAGTCGCTGAAACCCCGGGTCATCAGCCCCCGGTCGCCGCTCGTGCACGCCTGGGGCTCGCCGGCGGTCGTCCTGACCTGCGGGGTGTCGGTCCCGGCCGGCTACTCCGCGTCATCGAGCGAGGTGACCGCCGTCAACGGGGTGAACTGGTACCAGCAGCCGGGCGAGAAGGTCGTGACCTGGACCGCCATCCGGCCTGGCATCACCGCGCACCAGCCGATCTTCGCCCGGCTCGAGGTGCCGACCCACTATCAGGTCCAGGGCGCCTTCCTGGTCGACCTGGCCGCGGCGCTGAAGACCGCGCTCCCCTAGCCGGCGGCGGTCAGCGCAGCCCGGTGCCGCGGCGGATCGCGTCGTCGATCAGCCGGCTCACCAGGGTCGGGTAGTCGACGCCGGTCGCAGCCCACATCTGCGGGAACATCGACACCGGCGTGAAGCCCGGCATCGTGTTGACCTCGTTGACCAGCAGCCGGTCGTCGTCGGCCAGGAAGAAGTCGACCCGGGCCAGCCCTTCGCAGTCCAGCGCCACGAAGGCGTCGATCGCGGCCGTCCGGACTCCCTCGATCACCTCGTCGGGCAGCTTCGGCGGGATGTCGAACTCGGTGCCGCTGTCGGGCATGTACTTCGCCTCGAAGTCGTAGAACTGCGCGCCCGGCGCGACCCTGATCTCGGCTGGCAGGGATGCCTCGGGCGGCCCGCCGTCGACGCCGGCCAGCACGCCGCACTCCACCTCGCGGCCCGCGACCGCGGCTTCGACCAGGGCCTTCGGATCGTGTTCGTACGCCGAATCCAGCGCGGCCTCGAGGTCCTCGCGCCGCTCGACCTTCGAGATGCCGATGCTCGACCCGCCGCGCGCGGGCTTGACGAACACCGGCAGGCCCAGGTCCGCGATCGTGGCCGGGATCGGCTGGCCCGCCCGCGCGACGACATATGGCGCCACGTCGAGACCGGCCTGCGTCAGCAACCGCTTCATGTGCTGCTTGTCCATCGCGGCGGCCGAGGCGAACACCCCGGAGCCCACATACGGCACGCCGGCGAGCTCGAGCAGGCCCTGGATGGTGCCGTCCTCGCCGTACGGGCCGTGCAGGAGGGGAAACACCACGTCGACCTGACCGAACTCGGCGGGCAACGCAGTCGGGTCGCCGGGAATCGCGACCGAGGCACCCGCCGGCGAGACCGCGGGCAGCTCACGGCCGCGCATCTGCAGCGCGCGGGCGTCGCTGGCGACCCACCGGCCTTCCATCGTGATGCCGATCGGGACGACGTCGTACCGGTCCGGGTCGAGCGCGCCGAGCACGCTGCCGGCGGTGATGCAGGAGATCGCGTGTTCGCTGCTGCGGCCACCGAAGATCACCGCGACCCGGATCCGCCGGGCCGCTCCCCCCGAGTCGGGGCTCACCGCTGGTAGGGGCGGACCGCGCCGATGTAGTCGGGCCGGTCGATCGAGTCGTAGCGCACGTCGACACCGGTGTACGGCGCATTCACCATCTCCGAGCCGCCGACATAGAGCCCGACGTGATGGATCGTCGAAGGGTCGGAGGTGTTCGTCGCGAAGAAGACCAGGTCGCCCGGCTGCAGATCGGCGCGGCTGACGTGCGCACCCTCGTTCCACTGGTCGCCGGTGAAGTGGTCGAGATGGACGCCGACCTTGTTATAGGCCCACATGACCAGCCCGGAGCAGTCGTAGGAGTTGGGCCCGGCCGCGGCCCACTGATACGGCTTGCCGATCTGGGACTCCGCGTCGTGAAGCGCGGTGGCCTCGGTGGACGCCGACACGGTGCCGGACAGGTTGCCGGACTGCCCGGAGTACGGGCCTGGCGACGAGGAGTGCTGGCGGGCGGCCCGCGCGATCGCCCGGGCACGCGCCGCCGCGATCGCGGCCAGCCGCTCGCGCTGCAGCTTGGACTCGTGCGACTTGGCCTGCGCGAGCAAGCCGCGAAGCTTCGCCTGGGTCCGATTGAGGGTGGCGAGCTCCGCAGTCTGGCGCCTGACCGCGGCGAGGGCCACGGTCTTGGCCCGGTTGGCGGCCGCAGCCGCCGTAGCAGCGGTCGCCGCGACGCCCTCCGCCTGCCGGCTCACCACGCCCTGGTAGATCCGGGCCGCGTCAAGCTGCTGCAAGGTGGTGTGTTCCGAGCTCGAAATCGCCGCGATCGCGCCGACCCGCGACACCAACTGGGCCGCACCACCGGGCGCCAGGTAGGCGTCGATCGCGGACAGGCCGCCGGTCTCGTACGCCGCGGTCACGAACTTGCGCACCCTGGCCTCGCCATGGGCCACCTGCGCGGTCGCCCCGGCGAGGACGCGATGCGCAGTCGAGACCGCACGTTGGGCCGCGACAAGCTTGACCTTCGCGCCGTCGTAGGCCTCGAATGCCACCTCGGCGGTCACGTTGAGCCGGGCCAGCCTCAACTTCGCATCGGCGACCGCGGTTGCGGCCGCCTTCACCTGACGCTCGCGATTGGCCACCTCACGCTGGCTGCGGGCGATCGCTCCGGCACTGGGGCCGCCGCCGTGCGAGGCGAGGGCGGGTGCCGGTGCGAGCACGAGCGCGCTCAGCGAGGCCAGCGCAGCACAGCCCACGCCGATCCGAAGCCGCCGAGAGGCTGACACGGGTGTGATCCTAGTGCCAGAAGTGGCTGCTGTCCGCTTCATCCTCGGGACCGGGCGATCGCATCGAGCGCGCGTTCGATGTCGGCGACGAGGTCGTCGGCGTCCTCGAGCCCGATGCTGAAGCGCACGGTGCCCGGCGAGATACCGGCCGCTGCCAACGCCGCGTCGTCGAACTGGCGGTGGGTCGTGGAGGCGACGTGGCTGACCACGGTGTGCACCCCGCCCAGGCTGGTGGCGACCATTCCGATCGACAGGCCGTCGGCGAGCCCGAAGCCGGCCTGGCGGCCGCCGCGCGGCGTGATGCTGAGGATCGCGCCGTACCGCTGGCCGGCCGGACCGGACTCGAAGAGCTTGCCGGCGAGCGCGTGCTGCGGGTGGGTGGCGAGGCCGGGATAGTCGATCCGCTCCACCGCGGGATGGCCGACCAGCGCCTCGGCCACCGCGTGCGCGCTCGCACAGTGTCGCTCGACCCGCAACGGCAGCGTGGCCAGCCCACGGTGCAGGAGGAACGCCTCGTCGGGCGCCAGGCTGGCGCCGAGGTCGACCCGAGCCGCCCGCACCCGGGCGACGAGGGCAATGTCACCGACCACCGCGCCACCGGTGACGTCGGAGTGCCCGCCGAGGTACTTCGTCGCGGAGTGGACCACCAGGTCGGCACCCCAACGCAAGGGCCGGCAGACCGGCGGCGGCGCAAACGTGCTGTCGACGCAGAACGGGACCCCGGCCTCCCGGCAGATCGAAGCGACACCCGGGAGATCGGTGACCGCGGTGGTCGGGTTGGCGATCGTCTCGGCCCACACCAGCGCGGTGTCGTCCCGCACCGCGCTGCGCACCGCGTCGAGGTCGGTCATGTCGACGAACGTGGCCGAGACGCCGAACCTGGCCAGGATGTGCTGGATCAGCCCGTAGGTGCCGCCGTAGACCGCGGCCGGTGCCACGACATGGCCGCCGGCCTCGCACAGCGCGAGGAACACGGTGGAGATCGCACCCATCCCCGAGGCGAACGGCTGCGCCGCGACCGGCCGGTCGTGACCGTGCGCCTCGAGTGCCGCCAGGCCGAGCACGAAGGCATTCGCGGTCGGGTTGTCGATCCGGCTGTAGCTGTATCCCGACTCCCGGTCGTTGAGGACGTCGGCGTAGTCCTGGGTCCGTTCGAACTCGAACGTGGCGCTCCGGTACGTCGGCAGACCCACCGAGCGCACCGTGCTGAAGTCCGGCCGCGGCACGTGCACGGAGCGGGTGTTCTCGGAGCCGGGCGCAAGCTCGGACGGATCCACGATCGGAAGGTTGGGAGGGCGGTCGCTCGACGTGGGGAAGTCGTCAGACATCGGCATCCTGCTCGTGTTTGGGGTCACTCGCCAACAACGATGCCATCATCGCGGGCACCGTCATCCCTTCGTCGACCACTTTGACAACATGCTCGGTGATCGGCGCCGCGACGCTGTGCTTCACGGCCAGGTCGAGGATCGACCGGCACGACTTGACGCCTTCCGCGGTCTGCTTCGTCTTCGCCAGCACCTGCTCGACGGTCAAGCCCCGGCCGAGGTCCTCGCCGAAGGTGCGGTTTCGCGACAGCGGCGACGAGCAGGTGGCGACCAGGTCGCCCATCCCGGCCAGACCGGCAAAGGTGAGCGGCTCAGCACCGAGTGCGACACCGATCCGGGCGATCTCGGCCAGGCCGCGCGTGATCATCGAGGCCCGGGCGTTGTCGCCGAAACCGAGTCCCGCAGCCATCCCGACCGCGATCGCGATCACGTTCTTGACCGCGCCGCCGAACTCGCAGCCGATCACGTCGTGGTTGCGATACGGACGGAAATAGCCCGAGTGGCATGCGAGCTGCACCCGGCCGGCCACGTCGAGGTCGGTGCAGGCCACCACTGCCGCAGCCGGTTCGCGCAGCGCGATCTCGCGTGCGAGGTTCGGTCCCGAGACCGCGACGACCTGGCCGCTCGGCACGTCGACGACCTCGCTGAGGACCTCGGTCATCCGCTTGTCGGTCCCGAGTTCCACTCCCTTCATCAAGCTGACCAGCACCGCGTCGCGGGGGATCAGGTCGACGATGGCGAGCAGGTTGTCGCGCAAGGTCTGGGACGGCACGGCCAAGACGACCAGATCGGCGCCGCGCAGTGCCTCGGCCGGATCGCTGGTGGCCCGCAGGCTACGGGGAAGGGTGATCCGCGGCAGGTAGTCGGGGTTCTCGTGCAGGTCGTTGATGGCGTTCGAGATCTCGTCGCGCCGGGCGCACAGGATCGTGTCGGTGCCGGAATCCACCAGGACCTGGGCGAAGGCGGTGCCCCACGAGCCGGCACCGATCACCGCGGCGCGAGTCATGCCGCCATCCGCGGGTCGTAGGTGACGGCGGGCGGCCGGCCGCCACGAAGCTCGACCAAAAGGTCGGTGATCCGAGCCATGATCTCGTCGGTGGCTGCGCGCAACACCTCGGCCGTCATCGGTTGCCCGGCGTACGCCGAAAGGTCGACCGGCGGTCCGGCAAGGATCTGCACCCTCTTGCGCGGGAACGGCCGCGGGAACTTCTGCTTGTAGCGCCACAGCCGCTGCGGGCCCCACTGGGCGACCGGCACGACCGGCGCACCGGTCATCAGCGCGAGCCGCGCGACCCCGGTCCGGGCCTTCATCGGCCAGCAGTCCGGGTCACGGGTCGCAGTGCCCTCGGGGTAGATCAGGACGCACTCACCGGCATTGACCGCCTCGACCGCGGGGGTCAGCGCGTTGGCGGCGTCCGAGGTACCGCGATAGACCGGGATCTGCTTGGCGCCGATGAAGACGTACTTGATCAGCGGCTTCTCGAACAGGGTGGACTTCGCGAGGTATTTCGGCACCCGGCCAGTGTCGAGGACATAGAGCCCGAGCGTCATCGGGTCGACGTAGCTGATGTGGTTGGCGGCGAGGATGAAGCCGCCCGAGCGCGGGATGCGATCCTGACGCCGCCAGTCGCGGATCGTCGTGATCCGCAGCGGTGGCGCGGCGACCACGACGACCAGGCGGTACCAGAACCCCAACCGCCCGTATCGCACCACGACCTCCGACCGGTCCGCCGAGTCGACTCGACTGCTGTCTTTGCGAGGATGCCAGATGTGAGAGCAGACCGCGATCAATGGTCGGTGCTCATCCCGGTCAAGCGGCTCGACGCGGCCAAGACCCGGATCGCGATTCCCGCCACGGCTCGAGCCGACCTCGCGCTGGCCATGGCCGCCGACACCGTGCGGGCCGCGCTCGGAGCCGAGGAGGTCGCCGAGGTGATCGTCATCACCAGCGACGAACGGGCCCGGAGCGCGCTCGGCGCGCTGGGTGCCAGGGTCATCGACGACCAGCCCGACGCAGGCCTGAATCCGGCGTTGCAGCACGGCGCGACCCTGGCCGTCTCCCCCAAGGTCGCGGCGCTGTCCGCCGACCTGCCCGCGCTCGCTTCGGCCGACCTCGACCGGGTGCTGTGCCTGGCCGCCGAGCATCCGGTCGCCGTCGTCGCGGACGCCGGCGGCATCGGTACAACGGTGCTGACCGCGCTCGGGATCGACAACTTCGGTCCCGCCTTCGGCGCCGGCTCGCGGGCCGCCCACGTGGCGGCCGGCGCGGTTGACCTCACTGCCGATGCTGCCCCCGCACTACGGCACGATGTCGACACCCTGGAGGCCCTCGAGGCAGCCATCGCACTCGGGGTGGGGACCGACACGACGCGCGCGGTCCGCGCGCTGTGGAGCGAGCAGATCGGCCGGATGCGGTGAGCTCCTTTGCCGGGCGCACCGTACAGGCGACGGTCCGCGATTTCGATCCCGGGACGCACAGTGGCGACGTGTTACTCGACGACGGAAGCGTCAAGGAGTTCGGGGCGGTCGCATTCGACCCGAGCGGCCTGCGGCTGCTGAGGGTGGGTCAACGAGTGCGCTTGCGCCTCGGCGATGACGGAGCCGTCGAGCTCGTGACGCTGGTCACGTTCCCGGATCCGACGCCCTGATGCCACGAACGGCCCGCCGGCGAGCGCTGTGCGCCTGCCGTCGGGCCGTTCGCGTTGTCGTTCTTAGCGACGCGCCGTGGTCTTCTTGGCGGTCGTCTTCTTGGCGGTCGTCTTCTTGGCCGGCGCCCTCTTCGCGGCGGCCTTCTTCGCGGGCGCCTTCTTGGCCGGCGCCTTCTTCGCGGGAGCCCGCTTTGCCGCAGCCTTCTTCGCCGGTGCCTTGGCCGCCTTCTTCGCAGCACTGCGCGCGGCTGAGGTCGCCTTGCGCGGCCCCGCCGACGCCGACTTCGCTGCGGCCTTCGTCGCCGCGTCGGCAACCCGGCCGAGCTTGATCGCGCCGCTGACGACGCCCTTGAACTGCGTGCCCGGACGGAACTTCGGCACCGAGGTCTTCTTCACGCGAACCGTCTCGCCGGTGCGCGGGTTGCGCCCGGTTCGTGCGGCACGCTCGACCTTCTCGAAAACACCGAAGCCAGTGATGGCTACGCGCTCTCCCGTCGCGACCGCACGCTGGATCGTGTCAAGCACTGCGTCGACGGCGGACTCTGCCGTTTTCTTGTCCGTGGCGAGACGGTCACGGATCACATCGATCAGATCGGCCCTGTTCACGTGCACCCTCCGTCTTTCGTCGAGGACCGCCCTCGACCTGACGCTGGACGCTAGGGCGGATTCGCTCTGCATACAACGATTCCGGCCAACTTTTTCTGCTGGCGCGTCAAATTTGACTCGTTCGGCGGTCGAATCGACTCAGTTGGTCACGGGCATCCAGTGCGAACGGCGCGACTCGTACGCCGTGATGTCGTCCACATTGCGAAGGGTGAGACCGATGTCATCGAGACCTTCCATCAACCGCCAACGGGTGTAGTCGTCGATCGCGAAGGGCGCCTCGAGGCCCGGTGCGCGCACCATGCGATCGACGAGGTCCACGGTCACCTCGGCGTCAGGATCGGCTTCGACAATGTCCTGCAACGTCGCGACGACGTCGTCGGGGAGCTCGACCGGGAGCAGTCCGCCCTTCAACGCGTTGCCACGAAAGATATCCGCGAAGCGCGGTGACACGACCGCCCGAAAACCGTGGTCCTGCAACGCCCAGACCGCGTGCTCGCGCGAGGAACCGGTGCCGAAGTCGGGTCCGGCAACGAGCACGGTCGCACCGTCGTACCGCGGGTCGTTGAGGACGAAGTCCGGATCGTTGCGCCAGGCCCGGAACAGCCCGTCGGCAAAACCCGTGCGGGTCACCCGCTTGAGATACTCGGCCGGGATGATCTGGTCAGTGTCGACATTGCTGCGCCGCAACGGCACTGCGCGGCCGGTGTGCGTCGTGAACGGGTCCATCGCGGTTCGGTTCCTTCCTACAGATCGGCCGGGGCGGTCAGCCGACCCGTAATCGCGGTTGCGGCCGCGACCGGCGGCGACACCAGGTGCGTGCGGCCGCCCGGACCCTGCCGGCCCTCGAAGTTGCGGTTGGAGGTCGAGGCGCTGCGCTGACCCGGGTCGAGCTTGTCGGGGTTCATTCCCAGACACATCGAGCAACCGGCGCCGCGCCACTGCGCGCCCGCGGCCTCGAACACCTTGTCCAGACCCTCCGCCTCGGCGTCGTGCTTGACCGCCACCGAGCCGGGTACGACGAGGACCCGCACGCCGGGCGCGACCTGCTGGCCGCGCAGCACGTCGGCGGCCGCGCGCAGGTCCTCGAGCCGACCGTTCGTGCACGAGCCGATGAAGACCGTGTCGACCGCGACGTCGCGAAGCATCGTGCCCGCCGCGAGGCCCATGTAGGCCAGCGCCCGCTCGTCCGAGGCATCCTTCGGATCCGGCACATGTCCGGACAGCGGCGCCCCTTGACCGGGGTTGGTCCCCCAGGTGACCCAGGGCGACAGCGCCGTCGCGTCGACGTGCACCACCTTGTCGAACTGGGCGTCGTCGTCGGTGACCAGCGTCTGCCAGTACGCGACCGCGGCGTCCCAATCGTTGCCCTGTGGCGCGTGTGGCCGGCCCTTGAGGTAGTCGAAGGTCGTCGCATCGGGCGCGATCATGCCGGCCCGCGCGCCGGCCTCGATCGACATGTTGCAGACCGTCATCCGGCCCTCCATCGACAGACCGCGAATCGCCTCGCCGCGATATTCGATGACGTGGCCCTGGCCGCCGCCGGTGCCGATCTGAGTGATGATGCCGAGGACGAGATCCTTCGCGGTCACTCCGGCCGGCAGGGCGCCGGAAACCTCGACCGCCATCGTCTTGGGGCGCTGCAACGGCAGCGACTGGGTCGCGAGCACGTGCTCGACCTCGCTCGTCCCGATCCCGAACGCCAGCGCGCCGAACGCGCCGTGCGTGCTCGTGTGGCTGTCGCCGCACACGACCGTCATGCCGGGCTGCGTCAGGCCGAGCTGCGGGCCGATCACGTGAACGATGCCCTGGCCGTCGTCACCCATCGGGAACAGCCGGACGCCGAACTCCTCGCAGTTGCGCCGAAGTGTTTCGACCTGGGTCCGGCTGACCGGGTCGACGATCGGGCCGACCGTGGTCGGAACGTTGTGATCCTCGGTGGCGAGCGTGAGCTCGGGGCGCCGGACCGAACGGTCGCTCAGTCTCAGGCCGTCGAAGGCCTGCGCACTGGTGACCTCGTGCACGAGGTGCAGGTCGATGTAAAGCAGGTCGGGCTCACCGGCCGCGCTCCGCACCAGGTGCGCGGCCCAGACCTTCTCCGCCAACGTCTGACTCACGACGGCCTCCTCAACACAATCGGCCCGAATGCTTGCGTCTCATATACTGATACAGCAGTATTGAGATATGACACAGCGTACCAGCGTCGGCGTTCTTGACAAGGCGGTAGTCGTCCTTGACTGCCTTGCCGTTGGACCGGCGTCACTCGCCGAGCTGGTCGACCGGAGCGGGCTGTCGCGGCCGACGGCGTACCGCCTCGCAGTTGCCCTCGAAGCCCATCGGTACGTCGAGCGCGACGCGGACGGCCGATTTGCGCTGGGTCCGCGGCTCGCGGAGCTGGCCGGACCGGGCCGGAACGGCTCACTCGAGCGGGCTGCCGGACCAGTCCTCGAGCAACTGTGCCAGGACACCCACGAGAGCGCGCAGTTGTATCGCCGGGTCGGGACGATCCGGCGCTGCATCGCGGCAGCCGAGCGCGCCAGCGGCCTGCGGGACACCGTGCCGGTCGGCGCCGACCTGCCGATGACCGCGGGATCGGCGGCGCAGGTGCTGCTCGCCTGGGAGCCGATCGATGACGTGGCAAGCCTGATGGACGAGGCGCGATTCAGCGCCGCGACGCTGGCGACGGTGCGGCGGCGCGGCTGGGCGGCGAGCGTGGCCGAGCGCGAGGCCGGGGTGGCGTCGGTGTCGGCGCCGGTGTTCGGCCACGACGGCCGGGCGGTCGCCGCGGTGTCGGTGTCGGGTCCGATCGACCGGCTCACCCGCAGCCCCGGCCGGCTGCACGCCGAAGCGGTGATGGCAGCCGGGCACGCGCTGTCGACCGCGCTACGGCGATAGCCCCTTCGCGGTCCGGCCCACACCGGACCGCGGCTTTCCACAGGCGGATCGCACCGCGACCGATCTCGTCGGTGCCCTCGAGCATCGTTGATCGCGGAGGGAATTCATGCCGAAGAAATGTTCCGTCGAAGGTTGCGGCCGCGAGGCCGAGGGTCGCGGCTGGTGCCATGCTCATTTGCTTCGCTGGCTGCGACTCGGCGACGTCCAGGCAGATCGCCCGATCGGTCGGCGCGTCAACAGCTCATGCAGAGTCGAGGGGTGCAAGCGGCCCGCGGCGAAGCGTCAACTCTGCGAATCCCACGCCGCGCGGATGCGGAAGTTCGGTGACGTTCAGGCGGACAAGCCGGTCCGGGAGGTCTCAGGGACTGGTTACGTCAACCGCGGCTATCTCGTGGTGCCCGTGCCGCCACACCTCCGTCATCTTTCGGCGGGAGACTCCTCGACGACCGAGCACCGCTTGGTAATGGCCCGCCACCTCGGCCGAGCGCTTCGACCCGACGAGTCCGTCCATCACAAGAACGGCAACCGCCTCGACAACCGGTTGGAGAACCTCGAGCTTTGGTCTCGCTGGCAGCCATCCGGCCAGCGAACGGAGGACAAGGTCGAGTGGGCGGTCGAAATCCTCCGGCGATACGCCCCGGACCGCCTCGCAAAACTAGAAAAAGATGATCAAGAAACCGTAGCCCCGACCGGATTTGAACCGGCGCCGCCGCCTTGAGAGGGCGGTGTCCTAGGCCGCTAGACGACGGGGCCTTGCACAACAACAGTTGGTCGCTGGGGTACCAGGACTCGAACCTAGACTAGCTGAACCAGAATCAGCCGGGCTGCCAATTACCCCATACCCCAAACGCTCCCTCGCAGGAGCGGTGACCACTCTAACCCAGCGCCGCGCGCAGCCTGGCCAGCGTTGTTTCGGGGCCGAGCAGTTCGATCGACTCGAACAGTGGCGGCGACACGGTGACGCCGGTGACCGCGACCCGGAGCGGCCCGAACGCCTTACTCGCCTTGAGCCCGAGGCCGTCCACCAACGCGCCGCGCAGGGCCGCCTCGATATCGGCGTGGTCGAACGAGCCGAGATCCTCCAGAGCCGACAGGCTCGCCTTGAGCGCCGGCCGCGCCGACTCGCCGAGCTGTTTGGCGGCCGCGTCGGGGTCCACGGCAAAGGACTCCCCCACGATGAGGAACTGCAGCATCTCGGCCGACTCGAGCAACGTCGACACGCGCTCCTGGACCAGCGGCGCGGCGCGGCGGATCAGATCTGCCTGCTCGCCCACCACGCCCATGAAGTCGACGAGTCGCTGCGCAAAGTCGGCAAGGTCGAGCGACCGGATGTAGTGCCCGGACAGCCAGCGCAGCTTCTCGACGTCGAAGACCGGCCCGGCCGCGTTCACCCGCGACCAGTCGAAGGTCTCGACCATCACCTCGAAGGTGAAGATCTCCTGGCCGTCGGGCAGCGAATAGCCCATCAGCCCGAGGAAGTTGCGCAACGCCTCGGGCAGGAAACCCTGCTCCACGAACCAGGTCAGCCGGGCGGCCGGGTTCTTCCGCTTCGAGATCTTCGACTTGTCCGCGTTGCGCAGCAACGGCATGTGCGCGAACGCGGGTCGCTGCCAGCCCATCCAGTCATAAAGCAGCAGGTGCTTCGGCGTGGAGGCGATCCACTCCTCGCCGCGCACCACGTGCGTGATGCCCATCGTGTGGTCGTCGACAACGTTCGCCAGGTGGTAGGTCGGGTACCCGTCCGCCTTCATCAGCACTTGGTCGTCAGGGCGAGGCGCGTTGACCTCGCCCCGGATCAGGTCGAAGAATTGCAGCGGCACGTCATCCGGCACCAGC
Organism: uncultured Actinomycetota bacterium; assembly: GCA_963770565.1. Lineage (GTDB taxonomy): Bacteria > Actinomycetota > Actinomycetes > JAFAQI01 > JAFAQI01 > DATAUK01. The sequence goes on along the minus strand of CAVYQE010000001.1, from coordinate 1,366,716 downwards.
ATCCGGACGACTGGGACGTCAGCGAAACCGCGCAGCGCGGCCCGCTCCTCGCGGGTCTTGCCGAAACACAAGCGGTCATAGCCGGTCGGCCGCTTGGCCTTCTGCTGCGCCTCGCGCATCTCGGCGAGCCGCTCCGACGTGCACCAGCACAGGTACGCCCGACCCGAGGCGAGCAGCTCGTCGGCAACCGGTCGGTAGGTCTCGAGGCGCTCCGACTGCCGGTACGGCGCGTGCGGGCCGCCGATGTCCGGGCCCTCGTCCCAGTTGAGCCCGAGCCAGTGCAACGTGTCGTAGACCTGCTGCTCGCTGTCGGCCTGGAACCTGGCCCGGTCGGTGTCCTCCACCCGCAGGATGAAGCTGCCGCCCTCGTGCCGCGCAAAGGCAAGGTTGAACAACGACATGTACGCCGTACCGACGTGCGGGTCGCCGGTCGGTGACGGCGCGACCCGCAGGCGTACCGTCATCGCGCGACAACCGGGTTCGTCAGCGTGCCGATGCCTTCGATCTCGACAGTTACCTCGTCGCCGACCAGCATCGGGCCGACGCCGTCCGGCGTACCGGTCAGGATCACGTCACCGGGCAGCAGGGTCATGCATGCAGTGATGTAGGCGATCAGTTCGGGGATCTTGTGCACGAGCAACGAGGTCCGCGACTGTTGTTTGACCTCGCCGTTCAGGGTCGTCGAGATCGCGAGGTCGGCCGGGTCGACCTCGGTCTCGATCCACGGCCCGAGCGGACAGAACGTGTCGTAGCCCTTGGCCCGCGACCATTGGCCGTCGCTGCGCTGCTGGTCGCGCGCCGTGACGTCATTGGCGCAGGTGTAGCCGAGCACGACGTCCATCGCCCGCTCGACCGGCACGTCACGACACAACCGGCTGATGACGACGGCCAGCTCGCCCTCGAAATCGACCCGCTCCGACGAGGGCGGGGAGGCGATCGCGTCGCGATCGGCGATCACCGAGGTCGACGGCTTGAGGAAGATCAGCGGCTGCTCGGGGACGTCGCCGCCCATCTCGGCGGCATGCGACGCGTAGTTCTTCCCGATCGCCACCACCTTGCTCGGCAGGACCGGCGCGAGCAGCCGGAGCTCCGCGCGGGCCAGCTTGACCTCGGTCCGCTCGATCGGCGCGAACGGATGACCGACGATCGGTACGACGAGGTCGTCCTCGACGATCCCGAAGGCGACACCCTCGCCGTAGGAGAACCTGGCAATCCGCACCCAAGCCAGCCTAGCCAGCGGACGCGAACGCGAGCGCGTTCAGTGCGTCGAGATCGTTCGCGCTCGGCACCCAGCCCCCGGCCGCCACGTTGGCGACCACCTGTTCCGGCTTCGTCGCGCCCGCGATGACCGAGCCGACCGCGGGTTGCGCGGCCAGGCCGCCGATCGCAACGTCGAGCATGCTGAGCCTGCGTTCGTCGGCGTACCGCTGAAGTGCCTCGACCTGGTCGAAGCGCTGATCGGTCAGCCAGCCCTCGCGACTGGCCAGCCGGGTGCCCTCCGGCGCCGCTTCGCCGCGCCGGTACTTGCCGGTCAGCAGGCCGTTGGCGAGCGGGAAGTACGGCAGGATGCCGAGCCCGAACCGCTCGCAGGCCGGTGTCAACTCGGCCTCGACCCCGCGCTCGATCAGGCTGTAGTGGTTCTGCGCGCTGATGAACCTCGTCAGGTCGCCGGACCGCGCGATCCAGTCGGCGTCGGCGACCTGCCAACCGGCGAAGTTGGAGCAGCCGATGTAGCGGACCTTGCCCTCCAGCACCAGCTCATGCAGGGCCGCGAGGGTCTCCTCGATCGGCGTGGCCGGATCCGGGGTGTGGAACTGGTAGAGATCGATCCAGTCGGTGTTGAGCCGCCGAAGCGACGACTCGACCGCCTTGCGGATGTAGCGGCGGGATCCGCGGGCGTCCCAGTCGGGCCCGAGCGCCCCGCCCATCGGCAGGCCGAACTTCGTCGCGAGCACGATGTCGTTGCGCTGTGGACCGAGCACCTGGCCGAGAAGGTCCTCGGAGTCGCCGTAGATATCCGCGGTGTCGAACAACGTGACGCCCGCATCCAGCGCGGCCCGCACCACGTCCCGGGTCTGGTCGAGCCCGATCCGCCGGCCGAAGTTGTTGCACCCGAGGCCGACCACCGACACCACGAGGCCCGAGGTGCCCAGCCGGCGCATCCGCATGTCGCTCATGATCGCCAAGCGTATGGGGTCACCCGGCGGCGGCGACCGCCAGCAGGCCGAACGTGTAGGCGTCGTCGAGGGCCTGCCATGACGCCGCGATCACGTTCTCGTTGACACCGACGGTGTCCCACTCGCGGTGGCCATCGGAGGTCCGGACCAGGACCCGGGTGATCGCGCCCGTACCGTGGGCGCCTTCGAGGATCCGGACCTTGTAGTCGACCAGCTCGAACTCGCCGAGCGTCGGGTAGAACCGCTCGAGGGCTTGCCGCAGCGCCATGTCCAGTGCGTTGACCGGCCCGTTGCCCTCGCCGGTCGATACGATCCGTTCGCCGCGGACGTGGATCTTGACCGTGGCCTCGGACGTCATCTCGCCGTCGGATCGCCCGTCGCTGATCACCCGGTAGGACTCCAGCGTGAACGGCCGCGGACGCGACGGATCCACCTCCTGGCGGAGGAGCAACTCGAACGAAGCCTCCGCTGCCTCGAACGAGTACCCCTCCGCCTCCATCGTCTTGACCCGGTCGATCACGCGTCCGACCACGTCTCGGTCGACGTCGATCTTCAGCTCCCGGGCCTTCATCTCGACACTCGCCCGGCCGGCCAGCTCCGAGACGAGGATCCGCATGTCGTTGCCGACGATGGCCGGATCGGTGTGCTGATACAGGTCGGGGTCGACCTTCAGCGCCGACGCGTGCAATCCCGCCTTGTGGGCGAATGCGCTCGCGCCGACCCAAGGCTGGTGATCATCTGGTGCGATGTTCGCCAGCTCCGCGATGGCATGACTGACCCGGACGAGCTCGGCGAGCGAGCCCTCCGGAAGAACCGGTCGATCGAGCTTGAGCTCCAGCCCGGCGACGATCGCGAACAGGTCGGCATTGCCGGCCCGCTCGCCGTACCCGTTTGCGGTTCCCTGCACGTGGGTCGCGCCGGCTTGTACGGCGGCGAGCGAGTTCGCGACCGCGCACGAGGTGTCGTCATGCGCGTGAATGCCGATCCGGGTCGCGCTCGCCGCGTAGTCGGCGACGACCGCGTTGACGACGTCGGCCAGCTGACCGGGCAGCATGCCGCCGTTGGTGTCGCACAGCGCGACGACCTCCGCCCCGGCCTCCGCCGCAGTGGCGACCACCGCGAGCGCGTAGTCGCGGTCGAGCCGGTAGCCGTCGAAGAAGTGCTCGGCGTCGAGGAAGACCCGGCGGCCCTCGGCCCGCAGGAATGTCACGGTGTCGCGGACCATCGCAAGGTTCTCGGCCAGCGTCGTACGAAGTGCCCGCTCGACGTGTCCGGTGTGCGACTTCGCGACCAACGTGACGACCGGCGTCTGCGCGTCGAGCAACGCCCGCACCTGCGGGTCGTCGGCGGCCACTACACCGGCCTTGCGGGTCGCACCAAAGGCCGCCAGTACGGCGTGTTGAAGCGTCAGGTCGCCCGCTGCCGCACGCTCGAAGAACGCCTTGTCCTTCGGGTTCGCGCCGGGCCAGCCGCCTTCGATGTATCCGACGCCGAGCTCGTCGAGGCGCGCGGCGACGGCAAGCTTGTCGTCGACCGAGAGCGAGAGGCCCTCCATCTGCGAGCCGTCACGCAGCGTGGTGTCGTACACGTGCAGATCGGTGGCGCTGGACACTGGCTTCCTTTCGATTCCAACAGGTGGTGTTCCAAAGCAAAACCCCCCGGCCCGGATCGGGCAGCGAGGGGTTGCGCGTCGGCTGGTGGTGCTAGCCGACGCGCTCGCAAATGATCGTGGTGAAACTCATCACGGTCCAGTGTTCGGCAGATCGCACCGCCAGGTCAAGCCCGGCAGCCCAAGCAATGTCACATTGCCCCACACTTCGTGGGGGCAATGTGACACCACCCCACGATTTGTGGGGGCAATGTGACATTGCTTTCTTGGCCCGGCATCTCATCGGACCGTGTGCATCCAGCCGTGTGGGTCCGAGATCCGGCCGTGCTGGAGGTCGACCAACGTGGTCCGCAGCGTGTCGGCGACCGGTGTCTCGGCCGGCATGGTGACCTCGCCGTCGTGCCAGCGCAGCGTTCCGACCGAGGTGATGACGGCCGCGGTGCCGCAGGCAAACACCTCGGAGATCGCGCCTTCGGCGACGCCCTTGCGCCACTCGTCGATGTCGACCCGGCGCTCCTCAACCGCTCGCCCCTGCTCCGCGGCCAGCATCTTGATGGTGTCGCGGGTGACGCCCTCCAGAATCGTCCCGGTCAGCTCCGGTGTCACGACCGTGCCGTTGTCGAGGACGAGCCAGAGGTTCATCCCGCCGAGCTCCTCCACCCACCGACGCTCGACCGCGTCGAGGAACAGCACCTGCTCGCAACCGTTGGCGATCGCCTCCTGCTGCGCGACCAGGCTGGCCGCGTAGTTGCCACCGCACTTCGCCGCGCCGGTGCCGCCGGGCGCCGCGCGGGTGTAGTCCTCGGACAGCCAGATCGCGACCTGCTTCGACCCCTTCGCAAAATACGGACCGGCCGGCGACGCGATCACCATGAACGTCACGTCCGAGGCCGGCCGCACGCCGAGCCCGACCTCGGTCGCGACCATGAACGGGCGGATGTAAAGGCTGTCGTCCGGTCCGGTCGGCACCCACGCGGCGTCCTGGCGGAGCAATGCATCCGCGGCGGCGACGAAGTCGTCGACGTCGAGGGTCGGCAGGGCAAGCCGCTCGGCCGAGTGCTGGAAGCGCCGACCGTTGATCTCCGGCCGAAAGGTGGCGATGCTGCCGTCCGGCTGCAGGTAGGCCTTGAATCCCTCGAAGATCGACTGCCCGTAGTGGAAGATGTGCGTCGCCGGGTCGAACTGCAGCGGGCCGTACGGGTGTACCCGGGCGTCGTGCCAACCGCGCTCGGTCGTCCACCGCACGCTGACCATGTGGTCGGTGAACGACTGGCCGAACCCGGGCGCCGCGAAGATCTCGGCGAGCCGCTCGGGCGAGGTCGGAGTCGGCGTCGGCTCGACGCTGAAATCAAGGCCCATACAAAGAGATTAGGCGAGCCGGGCGGCGATCGCATCCCCGATATCAGAGGTACGCCGACCAGCCGACGCTGACCCTGCGTCGGCGCGCGCGGCCAGATCGGCGGCGACGGCCGCCTCGACCCGCTGCGCGGCGTGATGCAACGACAATGCGTCCAGCAGCATCGCGACCGAGAGGATGGTCGCGGTGGGGTCGGCGATGCCCTGTCCGGCGATGTCCGGCGCGCTGCCGTGGACCGGCTCGAACATGCTCGGCGCAGTGCCGTCGACGTTGAGGTTGCCGCTCGCCGCGAGGCCGATACCGCCTGCGATCGCAGCGCCGAGGTCGGTGATGATGTCGCCGAACAGGTTGTCGGTGACGATGACGTCGAACCGCTGCGGTTGCGAGATGAGGTACAGGCAGGCCGCGTCGACGTGTGCGTACTCGACCGCGACGGTCGGAAAGTCCGCGTTGACCGCCTCCACGGTCCGTTGCCACAGCGAGCCGGCGTGAGTGAGCACGTTGGTCTTGTGCACGAGGGTCAGATGCTGGCGGGGCCGAGCCGCGGCGCGCGCGAAGGCATCGCGAACCACGCGCTCGACGCCGTACCGGGTGTTGATGCTGTTCTCCGTTGCGATCTCGTGCGGGGTGTCACGTCGCATCGCGCCGCCGACGCCGACGTACGGACCCTCGGTGCCCTCCCGTACGACCACCATGTCGATGTCGGCGGTCGAGACGCCGGCGAGCGGGGTCGCGACTCCTGGATAGAGCTTCACCGGCCGCAGGTTGACCGCGTGCTCGAAGGCGAACCGCAGCTTCAGCAGCAAGCCTCGCTCGAGCACACCCGAGGGCACGCCCGGGTCGCCCACCGCTCCGAGCAGGATCGCATCATGGCCGCGCAGCTCGTCGAGCACGCTGTCCGGCAGCGTCTCGCCGGTGCGGTGCCAGCGCGCCGCGCCGAGGTCGTAGTCGGTCGTCTCGATCGACACGCCGTCGCCGGCGACGGCTGCGTTGAGCACCTTCAGCCCTTCGGCCACCACTTCCGGGCCGATTCCGTCCCCACCGATGACCGCGATCCGCGCACGTGTCCCCACGGCGAGCGAGGCTAGACCACCGTCGCGTTAGCCGGGTTGCGCGCCACGGCCTGACACCGCTGTGGATGAGTCCGCCGTGCGCGCAACCTGTGGATAACTTTTCCTTTGTTTTCAACGGTTTTTGGGGTTGAAAGTGTCGGTGGTCAGCAATATCGTCGTCGGTAGTTCGAACATATGTTCGGATCACGCTAGGGCTTACCGGGGGTGCGATTGTCATGTCTCAAGACATCGGTGACAGTTCTGTGTCAGGACATCGGTGATACTTCCGGTGATGTTGGTGGTGACACTTTGGCCGTGATTCTCGGGCGATGGCGATCAGCGAACCCATTGATCCTCGTGTCCGCCTCGCGATCTCGCAGTGGCCTGATGATGCACCGCGTGGGGCGGTGACGACGTTCTTCGCCGAGCACGGCATCTCCCGGAAGTCCTTCTACGAGCTGCGGAGACGTGCCCGGGACGATGGGCCAGCGGCGGTGCTTGAGCCTCGGTCCCGGCGGCCGAGGTCGAGCCCGTCGACGCTGACCGACCAGGTCAAAGCGCAGGCGGTGGGTGTCCGTGCGGCTCTGGAGGCGTCGGGTCTTGATCATGGGCCGATCAGCGTGCACGAGAAGATGCGCGCGATGGGCCTGCCCCAAGTCCCATCCACGGCGTCACTCGCACGGATCTTCCGCGAGGCGGGCGTCGCTCGCCGGGAGCCGAAGAAGAAACCACGGTCGGCATGGCGCCGGTTCGTCTATCCGGCGCCGAACGCGTGCTGGCAGCTCGACGCCACCGAGTACGTGCTGACCGGGCGGCCGCACGTGTGTGATCTTCCAGCTCATCGACGACCACTCCCGCTTCGCGGTCGCTTCCCACGTCGCGTGGACCGAGACCGCCGAGGCCGCGATCGCGGTGGTGGACAAGGCAATCGCCGCCCACGGAGTGCCGCAACGCCTGCTGACCGACAACGCGCTCGCGCTCAACCCGTCCCGGCGCGGCTATGTCGGCCAGCTCGTCGACCACGTGTCCCGGCTCGGGATCGAGGCGATCACCGGCAAGCCCTACAAGCCGACCACGCAAGGCAAGAACGAACGGTTCCACCAGACCCTGTTCCGCTAGCTCGACAAGCAGCCGCTCGCCGACACTCTCGACGAGCTGCAAGCCCAGGTCGACACCTTCGACCACATCTACAACACCGAACGACCCCACCAGGCGCTGCCCGGGCGGGTAACCCCCGTGACCGCGTGGGAAGCGACCCCGAAAGCCGAGCCGCCACGTCCCACGCCCGACCGTCCCGCCTGGCTCGAACGGCCTGCCGCCAACCGCTACCGGCCCGCGCCACCACCGGTGCCCACGGACCTGCCCGCCGACACTCACCTCAAGACACTGACCAGCGGCGGCACCTTCATGCTCGACGCCGTCCACTACATGGTCGGCGGACCCCACCGATTCCAACAGGTCCTCATCGTCACCGACGGCAACCAGGTCCTCGTCAGTGATCTCAACGGCGAGATCCTCATCGAGCACAGCCGACCAGCACCCGGCATCCACTACGTCGGCAACGGCCGACCCCGCGGCCCACAGCCCAAAAACTCCGAAGTGTCACCGAAGTCCTGACACATCAACCGTCACCGATGTCCTGATGCAGAACTGTCACCGATGTCCTGAGACATCACATACCGGGGGTGCGATCGATGTCAGAGCTGCTGTCGGCGATCGACGCGCTCGCCACTGTCGACGTGCACGACCTGGCCGAGCCGACCCTGCTGTGTGAGACCGAGATGCTGCTCCAGGCCCAGGCCCGGCTGGATGGGCTGATCTCGCTGAGGCTGCAAGCCCTTGAAGCGCGCGACGTCACCGTGGCCGAATGCGCCCGGACCGCCAAGTCCTGGCTGATCGAGGAGCAGTACCTCGCGCCCGCTGATGCGGCTCGCCGGATGTGGGTCGCCCGCCAGCTGCCGGCTCGACCCGAGGTCGCGGCCGCGTTGATCGCCGGTGAGATCAACCATGACCACGCCAAGGTCCTGCTCGGCTGCCTCGGCCAGCTCGACCCCGGCTGGCGGACCGCAGCCGGACCCGAGCTCCTTGAGTTCGCCCGCGACCACGACCCACGCCTGCTCGGCCAACTCTGCCAGCAGGTCCGGATCCGCTCGGGCGCCGACGAGGACGAGGAGGCCGCGGCGCAACGCAAATACGCCGACCGCTGGCTCACCCTCTCCTCGACCTTCGACGGCATGACCAGCGTCAGCGGGATGCTCGACCCCGAGTCTGCCGCCACCCTCGGCGCCGCCTTCGCACCGTTGATCAAGTCGACCGGATCCGAGGACGACCGCACCGCCCGGCAGCGATACGCCGACGCCGTGGTCGAGCTCGCCCGCCTCGCGCTCGCCGGCGGCACCCTGCCGGACCACGGCGGCGACCGGCCGCAGCTGATCGTCAGCATCGACTGGTCCGAGCTTCGCGACGGGCTAGCCCAGAGCGACGTGCCGCCCGCGACGCTCAACGGCCAGCCGATCACGCCCAACATCGCGCGACGCCTCGCCTGCGACGCCGGCTGGATCCCGGCCGTGCTCGGCGGGCCATCCGAGATCCTCGACCTCGGCCGCTCCCCGCGCAGCTTCAGCCGGGCCCAGCGCCGCGCCGCCGCACTCCGCGACCGCGGCTGCGTGTTCCCGGACTGCCAAGCCGGGCTCGACCGCTGCCAGCTGCACCATCTCGACTACTGGGAGCACCTCGGTCGCACCGACCTTCACAACTGCGCCTATCTGTGCATGTTCCACCACTGGCTCGTCCACCACACCAACTGGGCCATCACCCGCAACGCCCAAGGCCGAATCGAAGTCCATCGGACCTGAGAGTTAACGATCAGGTGACGGCCGATTCCGGCCGGAACATGTCGGGTGCCCGGATTAGTTTCGAGGATGTGACCAGGCGGAGTTGGGTGCTGTTCGGCGCGATGTGCGTGATCTGGGGGCTCCCCTATCTGCTCATCCGGGTCGCGGTCCGCGACCTGAGCCCCGCCACCGTCGTGTTCGCCCGCACCTGCATCGGGGCCCTGCTGTTGATGCCGATCGTGATCTGGCGCGGCCAGCTCCGCGCCCTGCGCGGATACTGGCGGTGGGTGGTCGTCTACACCGTGTTCGAGCTGACCGTGCCGTGGTATCTGCTGACCAGCGCCGAGCAGCACCTCACGAGCTCGCTGGCCGGTCTGCTCGTCGCCGGCGTGCCGCTGGTCGGCGTCGTCCTGGGTCGGATCGTCGGCGGTGGCGAGCCGGTCAGTAGTCGCCGGCTGAGCGGATTGCTGATCGGCGTGGCCGGAGTCGCGGCGCTCGTCGGCCTGCAGGTCGGATCGATCGACATGGTCGCCGTGCTCGAGGTCTTCTTCGTCGCGATCGGCTACGCGATCGGCCCACTGGTGCTTTCGCGCCGGCTAGCCGACCTGCCGAGTATGGCGGTCGTCGCGATGTCGTTGGTCATCACCGCGGCGGTGTACGCGCCGTTCGCGTTGACCAGCCATCCCGGCCACATCAGTGGCGAAGTGATCTGGTCGGTGCTCACGTTGGCCGTGGTGTGCACCGCGCTGGCGTTCCTGATCTTCTTCGCGCTCATCGCCGACATCGGGCCGGTGCGGGCAACCGTGATCACCTACGTCAACCCGGCCGTCGCCATCCTGCTCGGCGTGACGATCCTCGGCGAGCACCTCACCGCGGGCATGATCGTCGGCTTCCCGCTCGTGCTGATCGGTTCGGTGCTCGCCACGACGCGAGGAACGCCGAGTCGTCGCGTTGACCGAACCGCCCAGCCCGAGGACGTGCCGGCCGCGGTTACGCCCGGTTGATCGCGCTCACCAGGGCATACAACGACGCGGTCGTGATGCTCGGCGAGATGCCACAACCCCACAGGACCGCACCGTCGATCGCGACCTCGAGATAGGCCGCCGCCTGCGCCTCTTCCCCGGCGCCGGTCGCATGCTCGTGGTAGTCGAGCACCCGGGCGTCGATCTCGACCTCGGCGAGGGCGTGCACGAGTGCCGCGATCGGGCCGTTGCCCTCGCCGGCGATCTCGCGCTCAACCCCGTCGACCGACACCCGCGCCCGGATCCGGTCGGTCTCGCCGCTGTCGATCGAATAGCCGAGCAGCTGCAACGGTGACGTGCGGTCGAGATAGGTCTCGCGATAGAGCTCCCAGATCCGCGCCGGCGCGATCTCGCCACCGTCGGCGTCAGCGACCGCCTGCACGACCCGGGAGAACTCGATCTGCATCCGCCGCGGCACGTCGAGGTGGTAGTCGTGCTTCATCACATACGCCACGCCACCCTTGCCGGACTGCGAGTTGACCCGGATGACCGCCTCGTAGCTGCGACCGACGTCCAACGGGTCGATCGGCAGGTACGGCACGCCCCATGGGAAGTCCTCGACCGGTACGCCGGCGGCGGCGGCATCGCGCTCGAGCGCCTCGAGGCCCTTCTTGATCGCGTCCTGGTGTGAGCCGGAGAACGCTGTGTAGACCAGGTCGCCGCCGTACGGATGGCGCGGGTGGACCGGCAGCTGGTTGCAGTACTCCACGGTCCGGCGGATCTCGTCGATGTCGCTGAAGTCGATGCCCGGATCCATGCCCTGGCTGAACAGGTTCAGCCCCAGCGTCACCAGGCAGACGTTGCCGGTGCGCTCACCGTTGCCGAACAAGCAGCCTTCGACCCGGTCCGCCCCGGCTTGGATGCCGAGCTCGGCGGCCGCGACCGCGGTGCCGCGGTCGTTGTGCGGGTGCAGGCTCAGGACGATCGCGTCGCGTCGCGTCACGTTCCGCCCGAACCATTCGATGGAGTCGGCGTACACGTTCGGCGTCGCCATCTCGACGGTCGCCGGCAGGTTCAGCACGACCGGGCGATCGGGCGTCGGCTCCCAGATGTCCATCACCGCCTCGCACACCTCGACCGCGTAGTCGAGCTCGGTCCCGGTGAACGACTCCGGCGAGTACTGCCAGCGGACATTCGTGCCGGCCAGCAGCGACTCGGCGTACTTCTGGCAGCTCTGCGCGCCGCGAACCGCGATGTCGGTGATCCCGGCCTTGTCGAGGCCGAACACCACCCGTCGTTGCAGGGTCGACGTCGAGTTGTAGAGGTGGATCAGTGCGGTACCGCCGAAGCCGACGAGGGACTCGCAGGTCCGCTCGATCAGCTCCTCGCGCGCCTGGGTGAGGACCTGGATGGTGACCGTGTCCGGCACCAGGTCCTCCTCGACCAGGGTGCGGATGAAGTCGAAGTCGGTCTGGCTCGCGGCCGGGAAGCCGACCTCGATCTCGGTGTATCCGAGGCCGACGAGCAGGTCGAACATCCGCCGCTTGCGTTCGGCGTCCATCGGGTCGATCAACGCCTGGTTGCCGTCGCGCAGGTCGACGCTGCACCACAGCGGCGGCGCAGTGATCACCCGGGACGGCCAGGTGCGGTCGGGCAGGTCGATCGGGGGAAACGCGGTGTAACGAGATGCCTTTGCCATGCCGGTCATGAGGGTTTGCTCCAGTTCGACGAAGAAACGGGTGGCAAACCGGCGCGCTGGTGATGACACAGCCGAACCCCGCAGCGGGGGGCCGGTCTTCTCGGCCCCGCTACGGGCAGCTAAGGAGCAGCAACGAACTCATTGCGACAACGGTACCAGGCGGGCCTGCCACCGGCTGCGGACGGCGACGATCACGCCGAGCAGCGCAACCGCGGCGATCCCGTCGAGCCAGTAGTGGTTGGCGGTCACGACGATGACGTACGACGTGAGGATCGGGTGCAGGAGGGCGAGCCAGCGCCACCGGCTCGTGCTCACCGAGATGATCGCCGCGGCCACAATCACCGCCCAGCCGACGTGCACCGAAGGGATCGACGACAGCTGGTCGGTGATGCCCTTGCCGAGGGCGCTGTAGACCGACTGGTGGTAGCGGTCGGCGAGATCGACCATGCCGAAACTCGGGATCAGCCGCGGCGGTGCGACCGGGAGCAACCCGATCAGCAACGAGACGCCGGTGAAGGCAACGACCAGGTTGCGCCAACGCGGGTAGACGTCGCGGTGCCGCCAGAGCAGCCAGATCAGGGTCGCCGCGAGCAGCGGGGCGTGCGCGTACTCGTAATAGCCGTTGCAGATCTTCGACAGCGTGACGTGCGACAGGATCTGCCGCTGCAGGGTCGCCTCGTTGGGCAGATGCAGGGTCCGTTCGAGGTTCCAGACCCAGTGGCCGCGGCCGAACGCGCCCGCCTCGTGAAACAGCGAGACCCGGCCGACGACCCGCCAGACGATGAACAGGATGTTGAGCACGATGAAGTCGCGCAGGATCATCGGCCAGTCGCGACTTACCCGCCGCTGCGGTCGGGCCGGCGCGAGCGCCAGGCCCTCGGCAAAGGCCCGCCCGCACGAGGTGCAGACGTCTGCCGCCATCGCCACCCGCGCGCGGCAGCCGACACACACCCAGCCGGGCGTGAGCGCAACATCGGTCACCTAGCCCGTATCGGCCAATCGGGTGACCCACCTGAGCGACCCGGTCACCGAAGGAATTGAGCGACTGTCTCTCTGAACTGATCGGGGGTGTCGACCCATGGGTAGTGGGCGGCATCGGGGATCTCGACCACGGTCGCGTTCGGCAGGCAGCCGGCGACGATGTGGCCGGCTTTGACGCCGGTGAGCCCGTCGAGGTCGCCGACGATCACCAGCGTCGGCGCCTTCACAGCGCGCAATGCGTCGAGGAACGACTGGCCCTCGGACCGGAACGACTCGGACGCGAAAGCCGCCATCGCCCGCAACGACATCTGGCCGTCGGTCGAGGCGGCGTGCGCCTGGGCGCGCTCGTCCCAGCGGCCGTAGCCGAACACCCGCAGGTCGCGGTCGACCCGGTTGCGCCGATGCGCCGGCAGGTGCGCGATCTCCGCTTCGACCGCGGCCGCGGCCGGATACCACGGCTCGCTCGACCGGCTGGCCCGGATCCGCTCGATGTCGTCGCCGATGTCACCGAACCCGCGCGCCGACGGCGTCACCAGAATCAGTCGCGACAGCCGGTCCGGATGGCGGGCGGCGTACACCAGGGCGACGAAGCAGCCGGCCGAGTGCGCGAGCAGGTCGATGGTGTCGAGGCCGCGGGCGATCCGGATGTCCTCGATGTCGTCGGCGAGCCGAGGGAACGACAGCGAGTCGCGGTCCTCCGGTAGCTCGGAGACCCCGGTGCCGCGCAGGTCGAAGCGCAGCAAGGTGAAGTCGCGCGACAGGCCGGCAAGGTCCTCGAGGTACTCCGACGCCCGGCCGGGACCGCCCGGCACGCAGACCAGCGGCGGCCCGCTGCCGAACACGTGCATACCCAGCCGGGTGCCGTCGCGGGCATCGACATGGACAACGACGGAGGAGTCGCGCACGCTCAGTCCTCCGGGAGGTACGCCGCGCGGATCTCTGAGGCACCGACCGCCGTGCCGATCTCGTCAAGCGTGGCGGGCGGGATCGCCGAGTCGACCGTCATCACCATCAGCGCCGCGCCGCCCTCGGCGGTCCGGGAGACCTGCATGCCGGCAATGTTGACCCCGGCTTGGCCGAGCTGTTGGCCGACGATGCCGACGACGCCCGGCCGGTCGGCGTACGTCACGAAGACCATGTGCTCGTTCAGCGCGACCTCGATGTCGAAGCCGTTGATCTCGACCAGCTTCTGCACCAGCCGCGGCCCGGTGAGGTTTCCGCCGACCGACACGACCCGGCCGTCGGCCATCGCGCCACGCACCGTCAGCACGTTGCGGTAGTCCGGGCTGTTCTCGCTGGTCACCAGGCTGACACCGACCCCTCGTTCCGCAGCCAGTAGCGGCGCGTTGACGAAGGTGACCTGTTCCTCGACCACATCGGTGAAGATCCCGCGCAGCGCAGCGAGCTGCAGCACCGACACGTCGTACGCCGCAACCTCGCCCTTGATGTCGACGGTGAGGTTCGCCGGCACGCCGCCGGCCAACGCGGTGAGCAGCCGGCCGAGTCGCTCGACCAGCGGGAGGCTGGGCCGCACCTCCTCCTCGACGATCCCGCCGGCTTGGACATTGACCGCGTCCGGCACGAACTCCCCGGCCAGCGCCAGCTTGACCGACTTGGCGACCGCGAGTCCGGCTTTGTCCTGGGCCTCCGCCGTGGACGCGCCGAGGTGCGGCGTGACAACCGCGTTCGGCTCCGCGAACAGCGGCGAGGAGGTGCACGGCTCGGTCGCGAAGACGTCGATCGCGGCGCCGGCGATCCGGCCCTCCTTCAGCGCCTGGGCCAGCGCGTGCTCGTCGACCAGCCCGCCCCGTGCGGCGTTGACCAGGATCGCGCCCGGCTTGACCAGGGCCAGCTCGCGCTCGCCGATCAGCCCTCGGGTCTCGGGGGTCTTGGGCAGGTGGATCGAGATGAAGTCGCTCTCGCGCAGCAGCTGGTCGAGGGTGGCGAGCTGGACGCCGATCTGGGCCGCCCGGGCGGCCGGCACGTATGGGTCGTAGGCGAGCAGCCGTACGCCGAAACCGGCCATCCGGGCGGCGAACAACGCGCCGATCCGGCCGAGGCCGACGACGCCGACGGTTTTGTCGGCGATCTCGGTGCCGGTGAACGAGCTGCGTAACCACTCGCCCGACTTGAGGCTCGCGTTGGCGGCCGGGATGTTGCGCGCGGTCGCGAGCAGCAGCGCGACCGCATGCTCGGCGGCCGAGACGATGTTGGAAACCGGCGCATTGACGACCAGCACGCCGCGCGCGGTGGCTGCCTCGACGTCGACGTTGTCGAGGCCGATCCCGGCGCGGGCGACCACCTTGAGCCGCTCACCCGCAGCCAGCGCCTCGGCGTCGACCTGGGTCGCGCTCCGCACGATGACCGCGTCAGCGTCGGCCAACGCGGCCAGCAGCGCGACCCGATCCGCGCCGTCGACCTGCCGGACCTCGCCGTCCTCGGCCAGCACGGCAAGCGCAGCCGGAGCGAGCTCCTCAGCGACGACGACGACGGGCCTGGGCACGACGCCAACCCTACTGACGGCTAGTCGGCCTTGATCCAGGACATCAGGCCACGCAGCTTCGCGCCGACCTCCTCGATCTGGTGCGTCGCCCCCTCCGCGCGGTACTTCTCGAACAGCGGCCGCCCGGCATCGTCCTCGGCGATCCACTCCCGCGCGAAGGTGCCGTCCTGGATCTCGGCCAGGATCCGCTTCATCTCCTGCTTCGTGGCGTCGTTGATCACCCGCGGGCCGCGGGTGTAGTCGCCGTACTCCGCGGTGTCGGAGACCGACCAGCGCATCTTTGACAGGCCGCCCTCGTACATCAGGTCGACGATCAGCTTCAGCTCGTGCAGGCACTCGAAGTACGCCGCCTCCGGCTGGTAGCCGGCCTCGGTGAGCGTCTCGAACCCGGCCTGGACCAGCGCCGAGATCCCGCCGCACAGCACGGCCTGCTCGCCGAACAGGTCGGTCTCGGTCTCCTCGGTGAAGGTCGTCTTCAGGGTGCCGGCCCGGGTGCCGCCGATCCCCTTCGAGTACGCAAGCGACAGCGCCAGCGCATTGCCGCTCGCGTCCTGCTCGACCGCGACCAGACAGGGCACGCCGCGGCCCTCCTGGAACTGCCGGCGGACCAGGTGGCCCGGGCCCTTCGGCGCGACCATGCAGACGTCGACGCTCGCCGGCGCGGTGATGTAGCCGAACCGGATGTTGAAGCCGTGGCCGAAGAACAGCGCATCGCCCGGCGAGAGGTTCGGCTCGATCGCCTCAGCGAACAGGTGCCGCTGCACAGTGTCGGGCGCGAGCACCATGATCAGGTCGGCCTCGGCGCATGCCTCGGCCGACGTCACGACTCGTAACCCCTCGGCCTCGGCCGCCGCGCGGCTCTTGGACGTCTCCGGCAGCCCGACCCGTACGTCGACGCCGGAGTCGCGCAGGTTCAGCGCGTGCGCGTGACCCTGCGAGCCATAGCCCAGTACGGCGACCCGGCGGCCTTGGACGAGCGCGAGGTCAGCGTCGTCGTCATAGAAGATCTCAACTGCCATTTCGCTTACGCGGTCCTTTCAACGGAGCGGAGACTGCGATCGGTGATGCTGCGGGCGCCGCGGCCGACCGCGACCATTCCGGACTGCACGAGCTCGCGGATGCCGAAGGGCTCGAGCACCCGGATGAATGCCTCTAACTTATCGACCGTGCCGGTGGCCTCGATCGTCACGGCATCGGCTGCGACATCGACCACCTTGGCGCGGAAGAGCTGCACGATCTCGAGCACCTGCGACCGGCTCGCCAGGTCCGCCTTGACCTTGACCAGCAACAGCTCGCGCTGCACCGAAGCCTCGCCGTCGAGCTCGACCACCTTCAGCACGTTCACCAGCTTGTTGAGCTGCTTGGTGACCTGCTCGAGCGGAAGGTCCTCGACGTTGACCAGGATGGTCATTCGGGACACGTCGGGGTGCTCGGTCGGACCGACCGCGAGCGAGTCGATGTTGAACCCGCGCCGGGAGAACAGCGCCGCCACCCGGGCCAGCACACCGGGCTTGTTCTCCACCAGCACCGACAGCGTGTGCCTACTCATCACCGACCACCTCGCCCATTTCGTACTCGAAGTCCGGGGCGGTCTCGCGGGCGATCTTGATGTCGTCGTTGGACGTACCGGCCGCCACCATGGGCCAGACCATCGCGTCCTTGCCGACCACGAAGTCGACGACGACCGGCGCGTCGTTGATCGACATCGCTTTCTCGATCGTCGCGTCGACGTCCTCGGCCTTCTCGCAGCGCAGCCCGACGCAGCCCATCGCCTCCGCGAGCATCACGATGTCCGGCAGGTACTTCGAGTGGCCGGACGACAGGTCGGTGTTGGAGTAGCGGCTGTCGTAGAACAGCGTCTGCCACTGCCGCACCATGCCGAGCGACTGGTTGTTGATCACCGCGACCTTGATCGGGATGCCCTCGATCGCGCAGGTGGTCAGCTCCTGGTTGGTCATCTGGAAGCAGCCGTCGCCGTCGATCGCCCAGACCAGGGCGTCGGGCCGGCCGACCTTGGCCCCCATCGCGGCCGGTACGGCGAAACCCATCGTGCCAAGGCCGCCGGAGTTGATCCAGGTGTACGGCTGCTCGTAGGAGATGAACTGCGACGCCCACATCTGGTGCTGGCCGACCCCCGCGACCACGACCGTCGAAGGCCCGCAGATCTTGCCCAGCCGCTCGATGACGTACTGAGGCGCGAGCGAGCCGTCGCTCTCCTCGTCGTAGCCCAGCGGGTAGGTGCTCCGCCAGCCGTTGCACTGCTTCCACCATGCGGTGTAGTCGCCGCGGTTGCCGTCGGCGTGCTCGGCCTGGATCGCCAGGATCAGGTCGGCGATCACCTCGCGTACGTCGCCGACGATCGGCACGTCCGCCGTACGGTTCTTCGAGATCTCGGCCGGGTCGATGTCGGCGTGGATCACCGTCGCGTCGGGCGCGAACGACGAGAGCTTGCCGGTCACCCGGTCGTCGAAGCGGGCACCAAGGGTGATCAGCAGGTCCGATCGCTGCAAGGCGGTCACGGCCGACACGCTGCCGTGCATGCCAGGCATGCCGAGGTGCTGGGTGTGGGAGTCCGGGAACGCCCCGCGGGCCATCAGGGTCGTGACGACCGGCACGCCGGTGAGCTCGGCCAGCACCCGGAGCTCATCGGTCGCGTGCGCCTTGAGCACGCCGCCACCGACGTAGAGCACCGGCCGCTCGGCCTCGATGATCAGCCGGGCCGCCTCGCGCACCTGCTTGCCGTGCGGCTTGGCGGCCGGCCGGTAGCCGGGCAGGTGCATCTCGACCGGCCAGACGAAGTCGGTCTGGGCGACCAGCGCGTCCTTCGCGATGTCGACGAGCACCGGGCCCGGCCGTCCGGTCGAAGCAATGTGGAACGCCTCGGCAAGCGTGCGCGGGATGTCCTCGGCGCGCTGGACCAGGAAGTTGTGCTTGGTGATCGGCATCGTGATGCCGCAGATGTCGGCCTCCTGAAAGGCGTCCGTGCCGATCGCGGCGGAGGGCACCTGACCGGTGATCGCGACCAGCGGCACCGAGTCCATGTAGGCGTCCGCGATCGGGGTGACCAGGTTGGTCGCGCCCGGTCCGCTGGTGGCCATGCAGACCCCGACCCGGCCGGTCGCCTGGGCGTAGCCGGTCGCGGCGTGGCCGGCCCCTTGCTCGTGCCGGACCAGGATGTGGCGGACCTTGACCGAGTCGTACAACGGGTCGTACGCCGGCAGGATCGCGCCACCCGGGATGCCGAACACCACCCGGGCGTCGAGTTCCTCCAGCGCCCGCACCATCGCCTGCGCGCCTGTCAGCCGCTCCACGTTCATCACTCCAGCCGCTCTGCTTGCCTAGGGTCTGCCTGCATCAAAAAGCCCCTCGCGCAAAAGCGCTGAGGGGCGGCACGCGATCCAATGATCAGATCACGTGCTCCGGGGTACGAGAATTCGCCGCACGTATCAACGGTGGACTACGCCTGGCTGCCTGTCAAGAAAGCCCCCGCGTCAAGGAAGCGCCGGGAGGCCGTCGATGCTTTCGGCGTTGCGGGTGGCCCGGTAGTCGGCCAGGTCGGCGTCGTCCTTGTTCTCGGTCCAGCGATCCAGCAGGTCGCGGTCATCGACGAAGTCGAACCGCGGGATCGAGAAGCCACAGGAGTCGCTCGCCCGGCTCACGTCGACGACCACGATCGCCCGGGCGCCTCGCTTGGCGGCGAACCGCTCCGACAGCGCGCCCCATTCGGGGTCCGCCGGTACGACGACCCGCCCTCGGCCGTGCAGCCGAACGGTCTGCGGCGGGCCCTCGAAGCCGCAGAACATCACGACAATCCGGCCGTTCTCACGCAGGTGGGCGATTGTCTCCGTCCCGCTCCCGGTGAGGTCGACCCAGGCAACCGTGCGCTCGTCGAGCACCGCGAACGTGCCGGGCGTGCCCCGCGGCGAGATGTTGATGTGACCGTCGGGGGCCAGCGGCGCGGTCCCGACGAAGAACATGTGCTGGGCCTCGATCCAGGCCCGCAGGCGCGGCCCGATGCCGTCCTCGTGCACTTTGCTCATCGGCACCCTGCGCTCATCCGCACACTGCGCCCTGGGCTGCCGAGCCGACCAGCTTCACGTACTTGCCGAACACCCCGGTCGGATAGCGCGGCGCCGGCGCCGACCACTCGGCCCGGCGGCGCTCGAGCTCGGCCTCGTCGACCAGCAGGTCGAGCCGGCGCGCGGGCACGTCGAGCCGGATCGGGTCGCCGTCGCGAACCAGCCCGATCGGCCCGCCATCGGTAGCCTCCGGGGCGACGTGGCCGACACAAAGCCCCGTCGTACCGCCGGAGAAGCGGCCGTCGGTCAGCAGCAGCACGTCCTTGCCGAGCCCGGCGCCCTTGATCGCGCCGGTCACCGCGAGCATCTCGCGCATCCCGGGGCCACCCCGAGGCCCTTCGTACCGGATCACGACCACATCGCCGGCCTTGAGCGCACCGCTGGTGACCGCGTCCATCGCCGGCCGCTCGGTGTCGAAGACCCGCGCGGTGCCTTCGAAGACCGCGGTGTCGAAGCCGGCGGTCTTGACCACGGCGCCGTCCGGGGCGAGCGAGCCCCGCAGGATGACCAGGCCACCGGTTGCGTGGATCGGGTCGGCCATCGCGTGGATCACCGCGCCATCGGGTGCGGCCGGAGCGATGTCGTCGAGGTTCTCAGCGACGGTCCGCCCGGTGACGGTCAGGCAGTCGGCGTTGAGCAGGCCGGCATGGAGCAGCGCCCGCATGACAACCGGGATTCCGCCGACCTTGTCGATGTCGCTCATCACGTACCGGCCGAACGGCTTCACATCGGCAAGGTGCGGGGTGCGGTCGCCAATTCGGTTGAAGTCGTCGAGGGTCAGCTCGACCTGAGCTTCGTTGGCGATCGCCAGCAGGTGCAGGACCGCGTTGGTCGAGCCGCCCAGTGCCATCACGACGGTGATCGCGTTCTCGAACGCTTCGCGGGTCATGATCTGCCGGGCCGTGATGCCTTCCCCGAGCAACCCGACCACGGCCTGGCCCGATCGAATCGCGAAGTCGTCACGACGCCGGTCGACTGCCGGCGGAGCCGCACTGCCGGGCAGCGACATGCCCAACGCCTCGGCCGCGCTGGCCATCGTGTTGGCGGTGAACATGCCGGCGCAGGCACCTTCGCCCGGGCAGGTCTTGCGCTCGATCTCGCCGAGCTCGGTCTCGGTGATCCGCCCCAATGCGCAGGCCCCGACCGCCTCGAACGCGTCGACGATGGTGAGGTCCCGATCGTCGATCCGGCCGGGCAGGCTGGTGCCGGCGTACAGGAACACCGCGGCGAGGTCGAGCCGGGCGGCCGCCATCAACATGCCCGGCAGCGACTTGTCGCATCCCGCGAGCAGAACCGAGCCGTCGAACCGCTCGGCGAACATCACCGTCTCGACCGAGTCGGCGATCACCTCGCGCGAGACCAGAGACGCGTGCATCCCCTCGTGGCCCATCGAGATGCCGTCCGACACCGAGATCGTGCCGAACTCCAGCGGCACCCCGCCGGCTTGCCGGACTCCGTCCTTCGCCCGCTTCGCCAGCCGGTCGAGGGAGAGGTTGCACGGGGTGATCTCGTTCCACGACGACGCGACGCCGATCTGCGGCTTGTCCCAGTCGTCGTCGGTGAGGCCGACCGCGCGGAGCATCGCCCGCGCCGGGGCCCGCTCGTATCCGTCAGTAACGTCTCTGCTGCGAGGCTTCCGGTCCACGATCATGAAGAGTATGCGGTCTGGTCCGCTCTCACTTGTCGGAGCCGGGCTGGCCCAGCCGCTCGAGCAGCAGTTCCCGGGCCCGCTTGGCGTCCGCGGTGCCGCCGGTCGCCTTCATGACCGCGCCCACCAGTGGGCCGATCGCGCCGAGGTTGCCCTCGCGGACCTTCTGCGCAACGTCGGCCTGACCGGTGATCGCGGTGTCGACGGCACTGACCAGCTCGTCCTCGCCGGCCACCTGCCAGCCGTGGGCGGCGATCACCGTGTCGATGTCACCTTCGCCCCCGAGTACGGCGTCGACGACCTGGCGGGCCAGCTTGTTCGTCAGGCTGCCGTCGTCCTCGAGCTCGCTCAAGCGGGCCACCTCGGCCGGTCCGATCGCGAGCTGGTCGACCTCGGCTCCGCGCTCGATCGCAGCACCCACCAGGTAGCCCAGCCACCAGCCCTTCGCCTTGGTGGGCGCGACGCCGGCCGCGATCGTGGCCTCAACCAGGTCGAGGATGCCGGCGTTGGTCATCTGCTCGATGTCGAGCGGGGTGAAGCCGTTCGCCTCGGCGAACCGGGCCCGCCGCACGCTCGGGGGCTCGGGTAGCGAGGCCCGGATCCGCTCGACCTGGTCGCGGGGCGGCGCGAGCGGGACCAGGTCGGGCTCCGGGAAGTAGCGGTAGTCCTGTGCTTCCTCCTTGCTCCGGCCCGGGCTGGTCGTCCCGCTGTCCTCGTGGAAGTGCCGGGTCTCCTGGACCACGCGTTCGCCGGCGTCGAGCAGCGCGCCTTGCCGCTCCACCTCGTGCCTGACCGCGACTTCGACGGACCGCAACGAGTTGACGTTCTTGGTCTCGCTCCGGGTGCCGAGCTCGCTCGTGCCTGACGGCATCAGCGACAGGTTGACGTCGCAGCGCAACGAGCCCTGCTCCATCCGTACGTCGGAGACCCCGAGGTCGCGAAGCACGTCACGGAGCTCGGTCACATAAGCCCGCGCGACGGCCGCCACCTGCGACCCGGTACCGGTCACCGGCCTGGTGACGATCTCGACCAGCGGGATGCCGGCCCGGTTGTAGTCGACGAGGGAGTGGGTCGCGCCGTGGATCCGGCCGGTCATGCCGCCGACGTGCGACGACTTGCCGGTGTCCTCCTCGAGGTGCACCCGCTCGATCTCGACCCGGTAAATCTCGCCGTCGACGGACACATCGAGGTAGCCGTCGGTGCACAGCGGCTCGTCGTACTGGCTGACCTGGTAGTCCTTGGGCATGTCTGGATAGAAGTAGTTCTTGCGCGCGAAGCGGCACCAGGTCGCGATCTCGCAGTGCAGCGCCAGCCCGATCCGGATCGTCGACTCGATCGCGACCTCGTTGGTCACCGGCAGCGATCCCGGCAGGCCGAGGCAGACCGGGCAGACGTGGGTGTTCGGGGGTGCGCCGAAGGCGGTCGAGCACCCGCAGAACAGCTTCGTCTGGGTGCCGAGCTCGACATGGGTCTCCAGCCCGAACACCGGGTCGTAGCGGCTCAGCACCTCGTCGTACGCGGCAAGCGTCGTGGTCATGACGCCAAGTCTGTCAGGAACGCGCAACCGGGATTGCGCCGGTCAACGGGTGAGAATCATCGGATGGCCGAGCGCGCGATCCGGCAGTGGGGCGACCCGATCCTGCGGACGCCGTGCGACGAGGTGACCGGTTTCGACGGCTCGCTCGCCGCGCTGTGCACCGACCTGATCGACACGGTGACCGCGCGCGAAGGCCGGGCCGGCCTCGCGGCCAACCAGATCGGCGTCGGGCTGCGCGCCTTCAGCTGGTACGTCGACGGCCGGGCCGGCGTGATCGTCAACCCCCGGCTGGTGATGCTGGACGGCGAGCAGGTCGGGCCCGAAGGATGCCTGTCACTACCCGGGTTGTGGTTCGAGCTGCCGCGGGCCGAGCGCGCCGTCGTCGAAGGGCTGGACGTCAACGGCGCACCCGTCACGGTCGAGGGCACCGGGCTGCTGGCCCGCGCGCTCCAGCACGAGTGCGGGCATCTCGACGGCGAGCTGTTCATCGACCGGCTCGAGGGGCACGCCCGCCGCGAGGCACTTCGCGCGGCCCGGTCGCTCTAGGCAGTCGCCGCCACGGGCTCGGCCTCGTCGGCGGTGGGTGGCCGAAGCGGGAAGTGGCAGGCGGCGAGGTGAGCCGGCCCGAACGGGCGCAGGGCCGGGACTTCGTCGGCGCACAGCTGCTGCGCCCGGGGACAGCGGGTGCGGAACCGGCAGCCGGACGGCGGGTTGATCGGGCTCGGCAGCTCGCCGCGGACGCCGACGTCCTCCTTCTCCCGTTCGACCGTCGGGTCGGGGATCGGCACTGCGCTGAGCAGGCCTGCGGTGTAGGGATGCGCCGCCCGGTTGTAGATGTCATCGCCGCTGCCGGTCTCGACCAGCCGGCCGAGATACATCACCCCGATCCGGTCGGAGAGGTACTTCACGACCGCCAGATCATGGGAGATCACGACGTAGGTCAGGTTGTGCTCGGCTTGCAACCGCTTCATCAGGTTGAGCACCTGGGAGCGGATCGAGACATCGAGGGCGCTGACCGGCTCGTCGGCCACGATCACGGCCGGGTTGAGCATCAGCGCGCGCGCCAGCCCGATCCGCTGCCGCTGTCCGCCGGAGAACTCGTGCGGGAACCGGTCGACCGCCGACTGCGGCAGGCCCACTTCGTTGAGCATGTCCTGGATCTTCGCCCGCCGGGACGTCCGGTTTCCGACCCCTTGGATCACCAGTGGCTCGGCCAGGATCGCGCCGACCCGCATCCGCGGGTCGAGTGAGGCGTACGGATCCTGGAACATCATCTGCAGGTCGCGGCGACGCCGGCGCAGGGTCCGGCGGCCGAACCTCGCTACATCGTCGCCGTTGAGCAGCAGCTCGCCGGAGTTCGGCCGGTCGAGCGCCACGATCAGCCGCCCGAGCGTGGTCTTGCCGCAGCCGGACTCGCCGACCAGGCCGAAGGTCTCGCCGGCCCGGACGCTGATCGAGACGCCGGAGACCGCCTTCACCGAGCCGCGGTACTGCGCCGGCAACAGCGAGTTGCCGATCGGGAACTCCTTGACCAGGTCGGTGATCTGCAGCAGCGGCTTCGCGTCGCCGTTGGCGGCCACCGCGCGCAACGCCCCACGGGCCGCGAGCGGTCGCTCGGCCGGACCGTCGACCGGATGGTGGCAGGCGAAGAGGTGATCGGCGGTGTCGGCGGCTAGCCGCGGTTCCTCGGTGCGGCACCGATCGGTGGCCAGCTGGCAACGCGGGGCGAACCGGCAGCCGTCCGGCGGGTCGGAGAGGTCCGGCGGCAGGCCGGGGATCGAGAACAGTACGGCGTCGGCGTCCTGGTCGAGCTGCGGGATCGAGCCGAGCAGCGCCTGGGTGTACGGGTGGTGCATGTGCGCGAACAGGTTCCGGGTAGTGGTCGCCTCGATCATCTTGCCGGCGTACATCACGTTGATCCGGTCCGCGCGGCCGGCGACCACTCCCATGTCGTGGGTGATCAACAGCACCGCCATGCCGAGCTCTTCCTTGAGCCGGTCGAGCAGCTGCAGGATCTGCGCCTGGATCGTCACGTCGAGCGCCGTCGTCGGCTCGTCCGCGATCAGGATCTTGGGCTCGCACACCAACGACATCGCGATCAGGACCCGCTGCCGCAGACCGCCGGAGAGCTGGTGCGGGAAGTCGTCGAGGCGTTCCCTCGGTCGCGGGATGCCGACCAGGTCGAGCACCTCGGCGGCGCGGTCGAGACCCTCCTTGCGGTTCATCCCCCGATGCAGCCAGGCCGGCTCCGCGACCTGGTAGCCGATCGTCTTCGTCGGGTTGAGCGCGGTCAGCGAGTCCTGGAAGACCATCGCGATCTCGTTGCCGCGGATCTTGCGCAGCTCGTCCTGGGAGAGCTCGGTGAGGTCGGTCTGCCCGAACATCACCGAGCCGTCGACGATGCTGCCGCCAGGCGGGAGCAGGCCCATGATCGACAGCCCGGTCATCGACTTGCCGCAGCCGGACTCCCCCACCACCCCGAGCGTCTCGCCGGCATCGAGGTGCAGATCGATGCCGTCGACCGCGCGCACCAACGCTGAGGACAGCTGGATGTGGGTCTTGAGCCCCTTGATGTCGAGAACCGTGGTCGCCATGTCAGCGCTTCCGCAACCGGACGTCGACCGCGTCGCGCAGCGCATCGCCCATGAAGTTGAACGCCATCACGGTCAGGATCAGGCAGATGCCGACCGGGTAGATCAGCCACCAGTAGCCGTCACCGAGGAAGTTCACGCCGTCCGAGAGCTCGTCACCCCAGTCGACCTGTGGGAAGTGCAGGCCCAAGCCCAGGTAGCCGACCACCGCCACGGTCAGGATCGCATCGGCGATCTGGAAGGTGATGTTCACGATTACGACGCTGAGCGCGTTGGGGATCAGGTGCCGGAAGACCTGGCGGGTCTGGCTCGACCCCATCGCCCGCGCCGCACTGACGAAGTCGCGTTCCCGCAAGGTGAGGACCTCGCCGCGGACCAGCCGGGCCGGCACGAACCACGCGTTCAGGCCGAGGATGATCGACAGGCTCAGCACGGTCGCGCTGTAGCGCGCGGCAAAGATCAGCACGATGAACAGGGTGGGGATCGACAACCCGACGTCGACGATCCGCATCAGCAGCCCGTCGATCCAGCCGCCGACCAAGCCGGCCACCGCGCCCCACAGCGTGCCGACGACCGTTGCGATGAGGGCGGTCAGCAGCCCGATCTCGAGCGCGGCCTGGCCGCCCTTCATCATCCGGCCGAGCTCGTCGAAGCCGTTGTCGTCGGTCCCGAGCGGGTGCCCGGGGCCGGGCCGGAGGTCGTTGGCGCCGAGGTTCCCGGACGTCTGGTTGCTGTGGTAAAAGTGCGGCCCGACGAACGAGAAGAGCAGGAAGAACACCACGATGCCGATCCCGACCAGGGCGAGCCGGTTCTCGGCGAAGGACTTCAGCATGATCTTGAAGCCGCTGCCCTGCTCGTAGATCTCGCCGCCCTCGGGCGGGGAGAGCAGCGGCTCGAGCGACGCCAGCCGGTCCCGGTCGTGTCCCGGCATGCCCGGGATCAGGTTGGTCATGTGAGCCTGATCCGTGGATCGGTGATGGTCAGCGCGATGTCGGCGATCAGGTTGCCCAGGACGACCAGGATGCCGCCCACCAGGGTGTAGCCGAGCAGGATCGGGTAGTCCTCCGTACCGAGGCTGTTGAAGAACAGCAGGCCGATTCCGGGGAAGTTGAAGACCTGCTCGGTGATCAGGTTGCCGGCCAGGAGGTCCGGGATGGACAGCCCGACCAGCGTGACCATCGGCAGGCTGGAGTTGCGCACCAGGTGGCGGAACAGCACGGCGCGCTCGGACAGACCCTTGGCCCGGGCCACCTTGATGTAGTCCTGGGCCAGGTTGTCGAGCGCGGAGGACCGCATGTAGCGCGAGTACCCGGCGACCGACAGCGCGACCAGTGACGCCACCGGCAACACCATTGACCGTGGGTCCTTGAGCACGCCGATCACCGTGGTCGACTGGCTGGCCTCGAACGGGAAGACGTGGAGATGCAGCGCGAAGATGTCGATCAGGACCAGCGAGATGAAGAAGATCGGCATCGAGTACAACGTGAAGCTGACGCCGGTCAGCGTGTAGTCCGCGACCGAGTTGCGCTTGACCGCCTGGTAGATGCCCATCGGCATCGCGATCAGTACGGCGAGCACGACCGACACTCCGGACAGCAGCGCGGACCGGCCGGCGTTCTCCTTGAACAGGTCGGTGACCGACTGGTTGAGCTTGTAGGAGTAGCCGAAGTTGAAGTGGACGGTCTGGTTCATGTAGGTGATGAATTGGTGAAGCATCGGCCGGTCGTAACCGTGGGCATGGTTGAACCCGGCGATCGCCGCGGGCGAGGCCTTGATGCCGAGGACCGCGCGGGCCGGCGACGGCGCGATGATGTGCAACATCGCGAACGTGACCAGCATGATGCCGATCACGACCACGATCGCGCTGACGAACCGGCGCAGGAGGTAAGAGATCATCCTGCGACCGGTTCGTTCGCTGGCATGTGAGACATCATCCGATGCCCGGCCCGGGTATGGCTACTGACCCGTCACGTACCAGAACTCCGGCGTGAACGCGAACTGGGTGAGGTTGGCGAATGCGTCCGGCGGACCCGACACGCCCTTCCATGCGTAGATCCGGTCCTCGTTCGGCGTGAAGAGCGCCGGCAGGTTCTGCGTGAGGTACGACGCTTCCTTCTGCACCGCGTTCGGGTCACTGCTGAACTTGGAGTTCTTGATCAGTGTGTTCGCCTCAGCGCTGTCGTAGCCGCCCTGGTTGAACGAGCCGCCGGTGTTGAAGATCTCATCGGTGGTGGGGTAGATGTCGGTGCTGAAGCCGCCGAAGTTCTCCATCTGCCACTTGTTGTCGTTCTGCGGCGACGACGGGTCGGCGTACTGCGACACGATGAAGTTGAACGTCTTCGAGACCGGCGTGATGTTGATGCCGACCTGCTTGGCCGCACCTGCGAGCTGCGTCGTCTCCTGGCCAGCGACCGGCGGGTCGTTGGTGTAGGGGATCGTGATCGAGATCTTCTGACCAGCCGGAATGCCGGCGCCGCAGTTGGTCGGGCCACTGCCCGGGCTGACGCAGGTGGTGGTGCCGTTCGGCACGACCTTCCAGCCGTGATCGCTGAGCAGCTTGCTGGCGTCGGCGACGCTGTAGGGGTAGGGGTTGGTGGCCGCGTCCGACGGGACGTACGCCGTCGCAGGCACCGCTGGCACCGGCCCGTAGTCCTGGGCCGCGGCGTCGTGGAAGGCGCCGTGGACGATCGCCGCCTGGTCCAACAGGTGTGCGAGGGCCTGCCGGAAGTAGAGCTGGCCGACGATCTTGTCCCAGTTATCGGTCGTGTCCTTGAAGTTGAACACGATGTAGCCGAAGCCGAGGTCGGGGTAACCGTAGACGTTGTAGCCCTTGCCCTTCAGCGTCGGTACCTGCGGCAGGTCAGCCGACGGAACCTCACCCACGGTCAGCTTGCCGGCCAGCATCGCGTTGAACTCTGCCGTCGAGGACGCGAAGTACTCGGCCTTCAGCGTGCTGAAGACCGCCTTCTGCCCGCCGTAGGTCGGGTTCGGGACCATCGTGTTGGCGTCGGTGGTCGCGCTGAACTCGGTCAGCTTAAACGGGCCGTCCACGACCTGCCAGAGCGGGTTCGTCGCGTATGTCGAGACCTTCTTGGACTGCCCGTTGAGGTAGTCGTAGATCTTCTTGGCATTGGCCGGCTTGGTGAAGTCCAGGTGCGGGCCACCGGTCGAGGCGATGTTCCATGCGGTGGACGGCAGCGGCGAGATGATGTTGAGCTGGGTGTCGGTGTACCAGTTCGGGTTGTATGCCTTGTCGAGCGTGAGGACGACCTGGTAGGCACTCGGCGCGGTGGCGCTGACCACGTTGTCCGGGAACGCGCCCTTGGTGTAGTTGCCGAAGTTCGACGCGTTCTCGTGCACGGCGGCGCGCAGCTCGTCGATCCAGAAGAGCACGTCCTGGGCATCGACCGGCTTGCCGTCCGACCATTTGTAGTTCTGCTTCATGTTGATCGTGACCGTCGTGCCGCCGTTGGAGTAGACCGGCAGCGCGGCGAGGGACAGGTCAGGGTCGATGATCGGGCGGTTGCCCTGCGGGGTCCAGTACAGCGGCCGGTAGAGCAGGTACTGGAACGACGCGTCGTAGACCGAGGAGTCGGCGCCGGGGGTGATCGGCATGATGTAGGTCGGCTGCGAGCCGGCCTCGATGCCGTAGCTGATCGTCCCGCCCGGCTTCGGCGTGCCGGACTGGGCCGGCAGCGTGCCATAGGCGCCGGAGGCGGTACTCGTATCGCCGGTGTTCCCGCCGCCTCCGCCGCCCTTTCCACCCGAGGAGCTCGAGCCGCAGGCCGCGAGCAGCAAGGCTCCGGCAATTGCGGCGATGAACGGAAGGCGGACGCGGCGAAGGGTCGATCCCTGCATGGTCACGGACTCCGGTGAGAGGGCGGCACTGAGTGTCCGCCGGACGGCGGGCTGGTGACGTTTTACCGTACGAATCCCATCTGGACAACAATCCCCACGTCAAACCACCCTTGTTGCTGCAGATTCGTTACCAATCGGCCCCAACAGCCAAACAATTACGGCTGCCGGAGCCAACCGGTTCAACCGGGGCTATTTGGTCAGATACCAGTACTCCGGCAGGAACCCGTACTGGGAGAGCGTCGCGAAGGTGTCCGGCGGGCCGGAGATGCCCTTCCAGGCGAAGATCAGGTCCTGGTTGGGCAGGAAGATCCCCGGCAGGTCCTTGGTGATGAAAGCCGCCTCGTTCTTTACCGCGTTCGGGTTGTTGCTGTACTTCGAGGCCTTGATCAGCCGGTCCGCCTCGGCGCTGCTGTAGAAGCCCTCGTTTCCGCTGCCACCGGTGTTGAAGATGGTGTCCGTGGTGGGGTACGGGTTCTCGGTGTAGCCGCCGAAGTTCTCCGCCTGCCACTTGTTGTTGTTCTGCGGCGCGACCGGGTCGTCGTACTGGTCGACAATGAAGTTGAAGGTCTTGGCGACCGGGTTGATGTTGATGCCGACCTGCTTCGCCGCAGACGCCCATTGGGTGGTCTCCTGGCCCGCAGCGGCTGGGTCATTGACGTAGTAGTCGGTGAAGTTGAGGTTCTGGCCCGCCGGGATCCCCTTGCCGCACTGGGTCGGCCGGGTCCCCGGGCTCTGGCAGGTCGTCGTGCCGTTCGGCACCACGTGCCAGCCGTGCGAGCTCAGCAGCTGGCTGGCCGCCGAGATGCTGTAGGGGTATGGGTTGGTTGCGGCATTGGCCGGCACATATGCGGTGGCCGGGATGGCCGGCACCGGACCGTACGCCGGGGCGGCGGCGTCCTTGTACGCACCGTGGATGATCGCGGCCTGGTCGGACAGATGGGCCAGCGCCTGCCGGATGTAGAGCTGGTTGATGATGTCGTTCCAGTGGTTCGTGGTGTCCTTGAAGTTGAACACCGCGTAGGAGAAGCCGAGGTCGGGGTAGCCGTAGACGTTGTAGCCGCCCTGCTTGAGCCGGGGGACCTGCGGAAGCTCGTCGGCCGTCACGTCGCCCTGGGTCAGCTTCCCGGCCAGCATCGCATTGAACTCCGCGGTCGACGAGGCGAAATACTCGGCCTTGAGCTGCGAGAACTGCGCCTTCTGCGGGCCGCCGTACGTCGGGTTCGGAACCATCGTGTTCGCGTCCGTCGTGGTGTTGAACTCGGTCAGCTTGAACGGCCCATCCACGTCCTGCCACAGCGGGTTGGTCGCGTAGGTCGACAGCTTCTTGGACTGCGCGTCGAGGTAGTCATAGATCTTCTTGGCGTTGGCCGGCTTGGTGAAGTCGAGGTGCGGGCCACCGGCGCTGGCGATGTTCCAGGCGGTGGAGGGCATCGGCGTGACGAGGACCAGCTGGGTGTCGGTGAACCAGCTGGGGTTGTAGGCGCGGTTGAGCGTGAGGACGACCTGCTGGGGCGACGGCGCGGTCGCGCTGACGATGTTGTCCGGGAAGTCGCCGGTGGTGTACGGCCCGAAGTTGGAGGCGTTCTCCTTGATCGCGGCACGAACCTCGTCGATGAAGAACAGCACGTCCTGGGCGTCGACCGAGTGACCGTCTGACCACTTGTACGCAGGGTTCAGGTTGATCGTGACGGTCTTGTCGCCGTTCGAGTAGGTCGGTGCCGGGGCCAGCGAGAGCGGGTAGTTGATGACCGGCCGGTTGCCGACGCTCTCCATGTAGAGGGGGCGGTCCATCAGGATCTGGAAGTCGTAGTTGTAAACCGTCCATGCCGAGCCGGGATAGACCGGCATCAGGTAGGTCGGCTGCGAGCCCGCGATGATCGGGTAGGTGATGGTCCCGGTGTGGGTCGGCGTACCGGACTGGGCCGGCAGGGTGCCGTACTGCCCCAAGGTCGTGCTCGTGCTGCCGGTCGTCTTCTTCGTATTGCCGCCGCCGTTGTTGCTGTTGTTGCCCGCCGACGAGCCCGAGCTGCAGGCGGCGAGGACCACAGCGAGCGCGGAAAGGCGGCGAGGACGAGGCGAGACAGGCGGCGTGGGCTACGGCGAGTCATAGTGTCTTTTATCCCACGACCTGGCTCCATGCAACAAACGTTGTCGCCAGCGACGCTGTGTCGCGACAATTTTGCTATCCAGTCGTGACCTGGAGCAGCAGCGTGTCGGTATGCAGGGCGCGTTCGACCGCGGCTGCCGACCCGGTAGATCCGGTCGTCGGCCATCACCGGCGCCATGATCTGCAGTCCGACCGGGAGGCCGTCGTCGGACAACGCCGCACGGCACCGAGGCGGCCGGGCCGCCGTAGAGGTTCGACGGGATGGTGCAGAGGTCGGCGAGATACATCGCCAGCGGGTCGTCGAGCCGCTCGCCGAGCGTGAACGCGGTGGTCGGGGTGGTGGGCGAGACCAGGACGTCGACCTGGCCGAACGCGGCCTCGAAGTCGCGGGTGATCAGGGTGCGAACCTTCTGCGCCTGGCCGTAGTAGGCGTCGTAGTAGCCCGCCGACAGGGCGTAGGTGCCGAGGATGATCCGCCGCTTGACCTCGGCGCCGAAGCCGGCCGCCCTGGTCGCGGCCATCACCTCCTCGGCGGACGCGGTGCCGTCGTCGCCGACCCGCAGCCCGTAGCGCATGGCGTCGTAGCGAGCCAGGTTGCTCGAGGCCTCGGCCGGCGCGATCAGGTAGTAGGCGGCGAGGGCGTAGTCGAAGTGGGGGCAGGACACCTCGACGACATCGGCGCCCAGCGAGCCGAGCACGGCGACCGCCTCGTCGAACCGGGCGGTCACGCCGGCTTGGTAGCCCTCGCCGGCGAACTCCCGGACGACGCCCACCCGCATTCCGGCGACGTCGCCCGACCGCGCCGCTTCCACGACCGGCGGGACCGGGGCGTCGATCGAGGTCGAGTCGCGCGGGTCGTGGCCGGCGATCACGGCGTGGAGCAGGGCGGCGTCGAGCACCGTGCGGGCGCACGGCCCGGCTTGGTCGAGCGAGGAGCTGAACGCGATCAGGCCGTAGCGGGAGACCCCGCCGTACGTCGGCTTGGCTCCCACCGTGCCGGTGACCGCAGCCGGCTGCCGGATCGACCCGCCGGTGTCGGTGCCGATCCCGAGCGGGGCGAGATAGCCGGCGACCGCGGCGCTCGAGCCGCCGCCGGACCCGCCGGGCGTGCGGGTGAGGTCCCAGGGGTTGTGCGCCGGGCCGTACGCCGAGTGCTCGGTCGAGCTGCCCATCGCGAACTCGTCCATGTTGGTCTTGCCGAGGATGACGATGCCCGCGGCGTGCATCTTCTCGACGATCGTGGCGTCGTACGGCGGGATCCAGCCTTCCAGGATTCGCGATCCGGCCGTAGTCGGGACGCCGCGGGTGACCACGATGTCCTTGAGCCCGAGCGGCACACCAGCGAGCGGGCCGCTGAGCTCACCGGCGTCGACCCGTCGCGCCTGCGCCAGGGCGCCTTCGGTGTCGACGTGGAGGAACGCATGGAGCCGCTCGTCGACCTCGGCGATCCGGTCGAGGTGGGCCTGGGCCACCTCGACCGCCGAGGTCTCGCCGGCCGCGATGAGGCGCGCCAGCTCAGCAGCGGTCTGCCGGACGAGGTCGGTCATTCCTCGTCCAGGATTCGTGGCACCCGGAACCGGTCGTCCTCGCTGGCCGGCGCTGCTGCCAGCGCCTCGGCCGCGGTGAGGCACGGCGCGAGAGCATCGGGCCGCAGGACGTTGGTCAGCGGTACGGCGTGGGAGGTCGGCGGGATGTCACCGGCCGCCACCTCCTGCACCCGGCTGACCGCGCCGAGGATCACCTCGAGCTGACCGGCCATCGCGTCGAGCTCGGCATCGGACATGGTGATCCGGGCCAGCCTCGCCAGGTGCGCGACGTCGGCGCGGGTGATCTCGGGCACGCCGACGATCCTAGGGCGCACCCCGATCGGTGGCCTGCTGGTTTATTCGGCGCGGGCGGTCTACTCGGCGACGCGGGCGACGACGCCGAGCGCGGCGGTTCGCCCGCTGCGGCGGGTCCGGGTCTCGGCGGCCGGGCTCGAGCCGACGTGCCGGACGTTCTGCAACCACTCGGTGGCCACGTCGGCCGGCATCGCCTTGGCGAGATACCAGCCCTGGGCCGCGTCACAGCCGAAGACCGCGAGCCGGTCCCAGGCCTCCCGGGTCTCGACGCCCTCGGCGACGGTGCGCAGGCCGAGTGCACTGGCCAGCTCGATGATCGAGCGGACGATCGCGGCGTCGTCTTCGTTGACGTCCATCCGCATGACGAACGAGCGGTCGATCTTGACTTCGGTGACCGGCAGCCGCTTGAGGTGGACCAACGAGGAGTAGCCGGTGCCGAAGTCGTCGAGGGAGACCCCGACGCCGAGCCCGGCCACCGAGAGCAGGGTCGAGGCGGCTCGCGCCGGGTCGGCCATCAGGACGCTCTCCGTGACCTCGATCATCAGTGCTCGCGGCGGTACGTCGTACTTCTCGATCGTGCGTTGTAGCAACTCGGCGAAGCCGCGGTCGTAGAGGTCGAGGGCGGTCACGTTGACCGCGGCGTGCACGCGGATCCCCATCCGCCACCACACCGAGAGCTGGCGAAGGGTCTCCTCGAGCGCGAACTTGGTGATCAGCCGCATCAGCCCGGTCTGCGCGGCCAACGGCAGGAAGTCGTCCGGCTGGATCAGGCCGCGATCGGGATGACGCCACCGCAGCAGTGCCTCGACCCCGACCACGTCACCGGTGCGCAGGTCCGACTTGGGCTGGTAGTGCAGCTCGAGGTCGTTGTTCTCGAGCGCGGTCCGAAGCTCCGCCAGCATGCTCAGCCGGACCGTCGAGTGCCGGTCGATCTCGGTGGAGTAGAGCTGGACCCCGGTGCCGCGCGATTTGGCGACGTACATCGCGACGTCGGCCCGCTGCAGCAGGGTCTCGAAGTCCGATCCGTGGGCCGGGTAGATCGCGATCCCGATCGACCCGTCGATCTCGTGCGACAGCCCGTCGTAGTGGAACGGCTCGACCAGCGACATCCGGACCCGCTCGGCCAGATCGACCGCCGATCTCGGGTCCTCGAGGTTCGGTACCAGCATCGCGAACTCGTCGCCGCCGAGCCGGCCGATCACGTCGTCCGGGCGGAGCGCGGCGGTGAGCCGGCGGCCGACCAGCTGGAGCAACTCGTCGCCGACCCGGTGGCCGAGGGTGTCGTTGATCTCCTTGAACCGGTCGAGGTCGAGCAGGAACAGTGCGACGTGCTGGCCGGCCTCTGCGGCCACGCTGACCGCCTCGGCGGTGCGGTCGATCATCAGGTTGCGGTTGGGTAGCCCGGTCAGCAGGTCGTGCATGCTCTCGCGTTCACGGGCGCGCATCATCGCGGCGGTGGCGTAGACCGCGGCCAGCGGGAACAGCAGCAGCGGCACCATGGCGGAGCTGGCGTCGACCACGACGACGACGATCGGCGCGAGGCCGAGCAGGGCCGCGTTCGAGAGCACCTGGAATCCGAAGTCCGCGAAGAACTCGTGACGTAGCGAGGTGCGATGCTTCAGCGCCAGCGCAGCCGACACGAACGTGTTGTTGATCACGAAGTAGATCCCGGCGGCCAGCGCGATCGCCGGCAGGTCGTCGCCGGTGACACCCAGCATGTGGCCGAGCGAGGCGTGCCGGCCGCACAGGAACAAGACCACGTCAGCGGCGGCATAGGACAACGAGAACTGCGCGACGTTGAAGGCGGTCCGCCAAACCGCGCGCCGATAGGCGACCGCGGCGGCCACGGTGGCACAGCCCTGCAGGACCAGGGCGATCGGCAGCCCGGCATGCAGCAGGAGTGCGAACGTAAATGCGGTCGAGGTCGTGACCCCGGTCACGTCGCCAGTCCCCGCGATCACCAGGGGACGCACCTCGCCGATCACGACCATCACCGCGATGATGATGAAGGCGCTGCCCATGAACTTCAGGTCGCCGGAGTGGATCTGGGTCAGCTGCCAGACGAGCAACCCGAATCCGGCGACCGTGACGACGCTGAGGTAGGCCCAGAAGGCGTACTCGGCAGCGGGCGGGGCGACATTGCGTGCCTCGTCGTGCGAGGTCATGTCACCTCTTCCGTCATCGGGGTCTGAGACGAGTCCTGTCTCCGCGAAGATCGACAGAAAAGGGCGAATCTTGAGGCGGGCGGGCGCCCACCACGCTCAGCCGTCGAGCCTTGCCAGCGGGTCCGCGGCGGCCGTTCCACCGCTCAACAGGGCCTCGAACCCGGCCTCGTCGAGGATCGGCACGCCGAGCTTGACCGCCTTGTCGTATTTCGCGGCTCCGGGTGAGTCGCCGACGACGACATACGAGGTGTTCTTGCTGACCGAATTGGTCACTTTGCCCCCAAGAGCCCCGATTGCCTCGGATGCCACGTCCCGGGAGTACGCCGACAGCGTCCCGGTCACCACCAGGGTCAGACCGTCGAGCAGGCCGGGACCGCTTTCCGACCCCTCGTCGACGGTGTTGACCCCGCCGTCGCGAAGCCGGGCCACGATGGCCTGGTGACGCTCGTCCGCGAACCACTCGGCCAGCGCGTCGGCGATCGTCGGGCCCACCCCGTCGGCCCTGGCCAGCTCGGCCGGGGACGCCGCCGCGATCGCGTCGAGCGATCGGAACTCGCGGGCCAGGGCCTGCGCGGCAGTCGGCCCGACGTGCCGGATCGACAACCCGACCAGCAGCCGCCACAGCGGCCGGTGCCGGGCCGCATCGAGCCCGGACAGGACCTGCTGGATCTTCTTCGGCCCGAATCCGCGCAGGCCCTCGAAGGACTCGGGGGTGAGGTGGAACACGTCGCCGATGTCGTTGATCCGATTGGCATCGAGCAATGCGATCGCCGTCTCGTAGCCGAGCCCGTCGATGTCCAGCGCGCCCCGGCCGGCCAGGTGGAAGACCGACTCCCGGCGCTGGGCCGGGCACCCCACCGTGTTGGGGCAGCGCCAGTCGACTTCACCCTCGCCGCGGGCCAGCGGGGTGTCGCACTCCGGGCAGCGCTTGGGCATCCGGAACTTCTTCTCGGCACCCGTGCGCAACGCGACCACCGGCCCGACGACTTCGGGGATCACGTCACCGGCCCGCCGGACGACCACCGTGTCGCCGATCAGCACGCCCTTGCGCTTGACCTCGTCCTCGTTGTGCAGGGTGGCGGTGCTCACCGTCACTCCCCCGACATGCACGGGCTCGAGCGAGGCGAACGGCGTCACCCGGCCGGTGCGCCCGACGTTGACGAAGATGTTGTTGAGGATCGTGGTGACTTCCTCCGGCGGGTATTTCCACGCGACCGCCCATCGCGGTGCCTTCGAGGTGGCGCCCAGCCGGCCTTGCAGCGAACGCTGGTCGACCTTGATGACGACACCGTCGATGTCATGCTCGACGTCGTGGCGATGCTCGCCCCAGTACGCGACGTACTCGCGCACCCCGGCAAGGTCGTCGGCGACCCGGTAGCGGGCACTGACCGGCAGGCCCATCGCCTTCATCGCGGCATAGGCATCGGACTGCGTCTTGGGTGCGAAGCCCTCGGTGGCGCCGAGCCCGTGCACGGTCATCGCGAGCGGGCGGCTCGCGGTGATCCGCGGGTCCTTCTGTCGCAACGAGCCGGCGGCGGCGTTGCGGGGGTTGGCAAACGGCGCCTTCCCGTCGGCGACCAGCCCGGCGTTGATCTGGTCGAAGGCGGCGTGCGGCAGGAACACCTCACCGCGTACCTCGAGCAGTTTCGGCACGTCGCGGCCGCCTAGCTGGGTCGGCACTCCGTCGATCGTCCGCACGTTCAGCGTCACGTCCTCACCCGTGACGCCGTCGCCGCGAGTGGCCGCGCGAATCAGCCGGCCCTCGTCGTACACGAGGTCGACCGCGAGGCCGTCGATCTTCAGCTCGCACAGCCACGCGGGGACCGGCACCTCGCGGGTCGCCCGAGCCGCCCAGGCGTCGAACTCCTCGTCGCTGAAGACGTTGTCGAGCGAGAGCAGCCGCTCGAGATGGCGGACCTCCCCGAAGTCGGTGGACAGCGACTCCATGACCTTCTGGGTCGGCGAGTCGGGCGTACGGAGCTCCGGGTAGGACGCCTCGAGTGCTTCGATCTCGTGCATCTTCGCGTCGTACTCGGCGTCGGAGACCGTGGGCTGGGTGAGGACGTAGTAGCGGTAGGCGAGATCCTCGACCTCCTGCGAGAGCTCGCGATGCCGCCGCGCGGCGTCGTGGGCGGCGCTGGCGGCGCTGTCGGGGGCGGTGTCAGCACGGCGTTTCGCAGTCACACGCTGGTCCCTTCCGGCGCCTCCGCGAGGGTCCGCGCCGCTTGTCGCAACAACCGGTACGCCGAGTGCGCCCACCCCGGCGAGGCCCCGGCCAACCCGCAGGTCGGGGTGACGGCCACCACGTCGGGCAGCTGCTCGAGGTCGAAGCCGAGGTCCCGCCACAGCCGGCGGGCGCGATCGGCGACCTCGCGGGGCGCCGGTGCGACGCCGGGTCCGAGCGACGGCACCACGCCGAGCCACAGCGCGAGCCCGGCCTCGACCAGCTCGCCGAGCGCATCGAGGTCGGGCTTGAAGCTGAGCGCGTCGATGCTGACCGCCGCCGCGCCGGCATCGCGGAACAGTCGTAGCGGCGGGCTCTCGGCGCAGCAGTGGACGACCACCGGTACGTCCCTCGCGGCATCGATCACGTCGTGGAGCACCTGCTCCACAACGTGCGCCTCGGGGATCCGGTGCACCCCGAAGCCGCTCGATGTCTTGACCCGCCCGAGTTGGACGGCGGGCAGCCTTGGCTCATCGAGCTGCAGGACGAGCCGGGCCAGCGGGACCCTGCGGGTCACCTCGGCGAGGTGCTCGCGAACCGCTTCCACCAGCGACTCGCCGAGGTCGTGCACCGCCCCGGCGTCGCCCAGCACCGCTCCGCCGCGGGGCAGCTCGAGGGTGGCCGCCAGCGTCCACGGCCCGGCCAGCGACACCTTGAGCCCGCCGTCGTACCCAGGCCCGGCCACCGGCACGAGTGCATCGAGGTCGCCGGACAACAGGTCGCGACCACGGCGCTGGTCGAAGCCGGGCCGGTCCACCAGCCGCCAGCCCGACGGCTGCAGGTCGACCGGCAGGTCGACCAGGTTGGTCGCGGTCCGCCCGATCAGGTCGGCGCCCGGTCCGCGATCGGGGAGCTCCGGCAGGTGGGGTAGGTCGGGCAGCTCGTCGAACACCAGCGCCATCGCGCGATCGATGTCATCGCCGGGAAGCGAACCGATCCCGGTCGCCACGCCGGCCGGTGCACCGCGCGCTGCCATAGCGCCGAGCGTAGTGGCGACCAGTGACGGTCTAGCCGTCAAGCAGGTCGAGCAGGGTCGTCACGGTTCGCCAGTTCCGGCTGGTGCCGCGGACACCCAGTCGCCGGTCCCAGGGCGCGGCCGCCATCTTCGACCGACCCGAGCCGCCGGGGCAATAGAAGTAGAGACAACGGTCACCGAGTGCGAAGCGCTCCGGGACGAACTCCTCGTGATCGAGTGCCTTCGCCTTGTCCGCCGCCGGGTGACCGCCGAGGAAGCTGACGTGCACGGTGGTCGGCTCGTCGACGTAGGAGTGAAACGGGTTCGCGCCGATCACCGCGGCCAGCTCGTCACGACTTCGGGCCATCACCTCGATGTCCAGCCCGAGGTCGCGCTGCAACGCCTGCGCGATCGCCCGCTCGACGTCGGCCGCTTTGGCCCGCTCGGCGGTCAGCACCAGGTTGCCGCTCTGGACGTACGTCGACACCTCGCCATAGCCGGCCTCGACCGCGAGCTCGCGGAGCCGGCCCATCGGCACCTTGTTGTGACCGCCGACGTTGACCCCGCGCAGAAGTACGGCGTACCTGGTCATCGGGATCCTCTAGGCGGCACGGTCGATCGTGGCCGAGCCGAGCACCTCGTCGCCGGCATAGACGACCAGGGTCTGACCGGGGGCGACCCCGCGCAGGCCTCCGTCAACGGCCGCGACGAGCGAGCCGTCGACCAGCTCGACCCGGCCGGCGATCGGGTCGCCATGGGCGCGCACCTGGACGTGCGCGGCCGCCAACGGCAGCGGCGGCGGCTCGCCGCACCAGGTCGGCGATCCGCAGACCACCCGGGAAACCTCGAGCGCCTCGATCGGACCGACCGTGACCGTGCGCTCGACCGGTGACACCGACAGGACGTAGCGCGGGCGGCCGTCAGCCGCGGGGGTCGACAACGCCAGGCCGCGGCGCTGACCGACGGTGAAGCCGTAGGTGCCGTCGTGCTCCCCGACCACCTCACCGGTGGAGTCGACCACCTCTCCGGGCGCCGCACCGAGCCGGTCGCGCAGCCAGCCGGTGGTGTCGCCCGAGGGGATGAAGCAGATGTCGTGGCTGTCCGGCTTGGCGGCGACTGCGAGCCCCCGGGCGGCCGCCTCGGCCCGCACGCTGGCCTTCAGCGAGTCGCCGAGCGGGAACATCGCCGCGGCGATCTGATCGGGGCGCAACACCGCAAGCACGTAGGACTGGTCCTTGCCGGAGTCGACCGCGCGATGCAGCCGGCCGTCGACGATCCGCGCGTAGTGACCGGTGCAGACCGCGTCGAAGCCGAGCGCGAGGGCTCGGTCGAGCACCGCCGCGAACTTGATCCGCTCGTTGCAGCGCACGCAAGGGTTCGGCGTGCGGCCGGCGGCGTACTCGGCGACGAAGTCGTCGATCACGTCCCGGCTGAACCGCTCGGCGACGTCCCAGACGTAGAACGGGATGCCGAGCACATCGGCGGCCCGGCGTGCGTCGCGTGAGTCCTCCAGCGAGCAGCAGCCGCGCGCGCCGTCGCGATGCGAGGCCGGGGTTTGCGACAGCGCCAGGTGCACCCCGGTGACGTCGTGGCCGGCGTCGACCGCGCGTGCCGCGGCGACCGCCGAGTCGACCCCGCCCGACATCGCGGCGAGCACCTTCACGGCGTACTCGTCACGATGCGACCCGCCGGGCCGACCGCGCGCGCTCGACCGCCGGGCCGATCGCCGCGACCAGCTCGTCGACGTCGGCGGCGGTTGAGGAATGGCCGAGCGAGAACCGCAGCGAGGACTTCGCCCGGTCCTCGGCGTGGCCCATCGCCAGCAGCACGTGACTCGGCCTGGCCACGCCGGCCGAGCAGGCGGATCCGGTCGAGCACTCGACCCCGCGGGCGTCGAGCAGCATGAGCAACGCGTCGCCCTCGCACCCCGGGAAGGAGAAGTGCGCATTGCCCGGCAGCCGGCCGGCCGCGGACAGCGACCGGTCACCGTTGAGCTGGGCGTCCGGGACCACCTCGAGCACGCGGCGGACGAGATCGGCGCGCAGCTCGCGCAGCCGGGCGGCGCGTTCGGCCTGCTCCTTGACCGCAAGCTGGACGGCGAGGGCGAAGGCTGCCACCCCGGGTACGTCGAGGGTGCCGGACCGCACGTCGCGCTCCTGGCCGCCGCCGTGCAGGATCGGCACGCAGTCGACGTCCCGGCCAATGATGAGGGCGCCGACCCCGACCGGCCCGCCGACCTTGTGCCCGGTCACGGTCAGGGCAGCGACCCCGCTCGCGCTGAAGTCGACCTCCAGCGCACCGAGCGCCTGGACGCCGTCGGTGTGCACCGGCACGTCGTACTCGGCGGCGATCGCCGCCAGCTCAGCGACCGGCTGCACCGTGCCGACCTCGTTGTTGGCCCACATGACGCTGGCCAGCGCGACCTCGTGCGGGGCGGCCGCGATCGTCTCGCGCATCGCGTCGAGCCGGAGCCGTCCGCTGGCGTCGACCGGCAGCACGACCAGCTCGGCGTGCTCGTGCTCGGCCAGCCAGACCGCGGAGTCGAGCACGGCGTGGTGCTCGACCGCACTCACCAGCACCTTGCGGCGACGGTCGTCGGCGGCCACCCGGGTCCAGTACAGGCCCTTGAGCGCGAGGTTGTCGCTCTCGGTGCCACCGCTGGTGAACACCACTTCGCTCGGCCGCGCGCCGAGGGCGTCGGCCACGGTCTCGCGGGACTCCTCGACCACCCGGCGGGCCCGCCGCCCGGTGGCATGCAACGACGAGGCGTTGCCGACCTGTCCGAGCAACTCGGACATCAGGTCGACCGCCTGCGGCAGCATCGGCGTAGTAGCCGCGTGGTCGAGATAGGCCATCGCGGGTCAGCCTACGTGCTGATTGCGACAGCAACCTCCGCAATAACGCGGGTCGGGCTCAGCCCTTGCGGGCTTCGATCTGCTCGGTCAGCTGCGGGACGACGTCGAACAGGTCGCCCACCACGCCGAAGTCGACCAGGTCGAAGATCGGTGCCTCGGAGTCCTTGTTGATCGCGACGATCGTCTTCGAGGTCTGCATGCCGGCCCGGTGCTGGATCGCGCCGGAGATGCCGACCGCGACGTAGAGCTGCGGGGAGACGGTCTTGCCGGTCTGGCCGACCTGGTTCTGGTGTGGGTACCACCCGGCGTCGGTGGCGGCCCGCGAGGCACCGACGGCAGCACCGAGGGAGTCGGCCAGCTTCTCGATCAGCGCGAAGTTCTCGCCGCCGCCGAGGCCGCGGCCGCCGGAGACGACGATCGATGCCTCGGTGAGCTCGGGCCGGCCGCCCTTCTTCTCGCTGACCCGGTCGAGCACCTTGGCCTTGGTGGCGGCGTCGGACAACGTGACGGATACCTGCTCCTCGGCCGGCTGTGCGGGCGCCGGCTCCGGCGCGGTGGAGTTCGGCCGGACCGTGATGATCGGCGTACCTCGGCTGACCCGCGACTTGACCGTGTAGGAGCCACCGAAGATCGACTGGTCCGCGACGAATCCGTCGCCGACACCGACCGCGTCGGTGACGATGCCGGAGTCGATCTTGACCGCGAGGCGAGCGGCGATCTCCTTGCCTTCCGGAGAGCTCGGGATCAGCACCGCGGCCGGCGACGAGGACCCGACCACCTGGGCCAGCACCTCGGCCTTCGGCGCGACCAGGTATGAGTCGAGGTCGGCATCACCGGCGATGTAGACCTTCTGCGCGCCGTACTCGGCGAGCACCGCTTTCGCGTTGTCATAGCCAGCGCCGACGAAGACGGCGGACGGCTCACCCAGCGAG
The DNA here is from genome assembly GCA_963770565.1 of uncultured Actinomycetota bacterium. Taxonomy (GTDB): domain Bacteria; phylum Actinomycetota; class Actinomycetes; order JAFAQI01; family JAFAQI01; genus DATAUK01. The sequence goes on along the minus strand of CAVYQE010000001.1, from coordinate 1,324,750 downwards.
CGGGCGAGAGTCAGCAGCTCGAGGGTGACCTTCTTCGGCGTCCCATCGACGTGCTCGACCAGAACGAGGACCTCAGCCATGTGACGTCGTACTCCTGTCTCAGATGATCTTCTGCGCGGCGAGGAACTCGGCCAGCTTGATACCGCCGTCACCCTCGTCCTTGACGATCTGGCCGGCGGCCTTCGGCGGGCGGGCGGAGAACTCGAGCACCTCGGAGCCGGACCCGGCCAGGCCGACCTTGCCGGCCTCGATCCCGGCGTCGGCGAGGGTCAGGGTGGTGAGCGGCTTCTTCTTGGCCGCCATGATCCCCTTGAACGACGGGTAGCGCGGCTCGTTGATCTTCTCGACGACCGAGACGACGGCCGGTGTTGCGGCCTCGACCACGTCGTAACCGGCGTCGGTCTGGCGCTCGATCTTCACCGTGCCGTCGCCGACCTCGACCTTGCGCGCGAACGTCAGCTGCGCCGCACCGAGCCGTTCGGCGAGCATCGCCGGCACCACGCTCATCCGCGCGTCGGTCGACTCGACCCCGAGCAGGACCAGGTCGAACGGCACCGTTCCGAGCGCCTTGGCCAGCGCGTACGACGTCCCGAGCGCGTCCGATCCGTGCAGGCCGTCGTCGACGACGTGGATCGCCTTGTCGACACCCATCGACAGCGCCTTGCGAATCGTCTCGACCGCCTTCTCCGGACCCATGGTCAAGACGGTGACCTCACCGGTGCCGCCCGAGGCCGCGAGCGCTTCTTTGATCCGCAGCGCTTCTTCGATCGCGTACTCGTCGAGCTCGTTCATGACGCCCTCGACGCCTTCGCGGTCGACGGTCTTGTCCGAGTCGCTGAGCTTCTTCTCAGCCCAGGTGTCGGGCACCTGCTTCACGCACACGACGACATTCATGGCCGGCGGCCGACCTCCAGCGGTAGGGAGTCTGCGATCTCACGCTCCGCTGTCGTCAGTGCCAGCCGAGCTGAGTGCAAACTCTAGCAAGCGGTTGCGAACCACGTGCCGGAGACCAGCGATTCCTGGCGCGATCAGCCGGCGAGGCCGGCGATCAGGTTGATCGTGGCGGCGAGGATCACGGCGCCGAACAGGTAGGACACCAGGGCGTGGCGCAAGGCCAGCCGCCGGAACTCGGCGGTCTGCAGGTCGGTGTCGGACACCTGAAAGGTCATGCCGACGGTGAAAGCGATGTAGGCGAAGTCGGAGTACGGCGGGCGGACATTGTGCTCGAAGTCGACGCCCCCCTCATCGTGCGCGGCTCCCCCGCGGTAGTACAGCCGGGCGTACTTCAGCGTGAAGATCGTGTGCACCAGGAGCCACGAGATGACCACCGACGCGACGCTGAGGGTGATCTCGAATCGCTGGATCGCCCCGTGACTTGAATGCGACCGCACGATGACGACCGCGACGGCGACCAGGCTGGCGACCGCGGCCAGCAGCAGTACGGCGTCCGCGGCCGGCCGGTGTGGATCCTCGCGGGCCGCGAGCGCGGAGGTCTGCTTCGCGTCGAGTGGCCAGATCGTGTGCCACACCCGCGCGACGTAGAACAGCGCCGCCGCGTCGTAACCCGCGAGCGGGCCGAGGCCGGCGCGGACAGTGAGCGCCACCACGACCCCGACGACGACGCCCGGGACGACCGCGATCATGCCCTGCCGCCCCGCCGATGGCGTCATACCGCCAATCATCCCCCGCGAAGCGAGGGTGCGAACGTCAGTCAGGCAGCAGAGCTGGCGAGCGAGCCGACTCGTGAGCCGCAGTCGCAGGAGCCCGAGGTGAACGACTGCGAGTCGCAGCCGTCACCTTCGCAGCCGCTGCTGCCGCACTCGGTGCAGTCCAGCATCAGGTTGTTGCAGGCGCTTCCGTCGAAGAGCCGTCCGTTGCAGCGACGCATGTCATCCTCCGGTGAGAACGGGTGCCGGTTCTGGCGGGGCAGGGCTTAGTGGAACTGCTCTTCTTCGGTGGATCCCTTGAGTGCCAACGTTTCTGCGGCCGGGTCGATCGCAGTCGCGACCGCGTCGAAGTAGCCGGCGCCGACCTCGCGCTGGTGCTTGGTCGCGGTGTAGCCGTCGGCCTCGGCGGCGAACTCCTTCTCCTGCAGCTCGACGTAAGCGGACATGTCGCGCTCGGAGTAGTTCCTGGCCAGGTCGAACATCGCGTAGTTCAGGGCGTGGAACCCGGCCAGGGTGATGAACTGGAACCGATAGCCCATCGCACCGAGCTCCCGCTGGAACTTCGCGATCGTGTCGTCGTCCAGGTGCGCCTTCCAGTTGAACGACGGCGAGCAGTTGTAGGCGAGCAGCTGGTCGGGGTGCTCCTTCTTGATCGCCTCGGCATACTGCCTGGCCAGCTCGAGGTCCGGCGTGGAGGTCTCCATCCAGAGCAGGTCGGCGTACGGCGCGTACGCGATGCCGCGGGCGATGCAGGGGTCGATCCCGTTGGTCACCCGGTAGAAACCCTCGGCGGTGCGGTCGCCGGTGATGAAGGCCTGGTCGCGCTCGTCGACGTCGCTGGTGATCAGCGTCGCGGCTTGGGCATCGGTGCGCGCGACGATAACGCTCGGCACACCCTCGATGTCGGCAGCGAGCCGGGCCGCGGACAGGGTCTTGATGTGCTGTCCGGTCGGGATCAGCACCTTCCCGCCGAGGTGCCCGCACTTCTTCGCCGACGACAGCTGGTCTTCCCAGTGCACGCCGGCGGCACCGGCCTGGATCATCGACTTCATCAGCTCGAACGCGTTCAGCACCCCGCCGAAACCGGCCTCGGCGTCGGCGACGATCGGTGCGAACCAGTCGATGTCGTCGCTGCCGCCCTCGCTCCAGCTGATCTGGTCGGCGCGGATGAGCGCGTTGTTGATCCGCCGGACCACCGCAGGAACGGAGTTGACCGGGTAGAGGCTCTGGTCCGGATAGGTCTGCGCGGCGAGGTTGGCGTCACCGGCGACCTGCCAGCCGGAGAGGTAGATCGCCTTGAGGCCGGCGCGCACCTGCTGCACGGCCTGGTTGCCGGTCATCGCACCGAGGGAGTTGACGTAGCCGTCCTGGTTGATGAGGTCCCACAGCCGCGTCGCGCCGCGGCGGGCCAGGGTGTGCTCCTCCTGGATCGATCCGCGCAGCCGGACCACGTCCGCGGCGCTGTGGTTGCGCGTGACGCCCTTCCAGCGGGGATCGGAGTTCCACTGCTCGGTGAGCTCAGCGGCTTGGGCCTGCTGTGCCTCGGTGACGGTCACGGATCGCTCCTGGAATCGCATCGTGAACTTCTCTCGGTGTTCCACTATGTGCCCGGTCTACTGATCAGTAGGCAATCGAACGACGAGAAGAACTCTGATTCTTCACAAAACGCGAAGAAGATGGTTTGATGTAGCCATGGCGCGACCGACTGAGGCTCCGGAAATCGACCTGGTCACCCTCGGCCAGCGGATCCGGCACCTGCGCCGCACGCACGGCCTCACTCTCGCCCAGCTCGCCGCCGCGTCCGGCTCGGCGAGCTCCGCGCTCTCGATGGTCGAGAACGGCCGTCGCGAGCCGCGCCTGTCGCTGCTGCGGGCGATCGCCGGCGCCCTCGACGTCCCGGTCGAGGACCTGCTCCGGCCCGAGCCACCGAGCCGCCGGGCCTCGCTCGAGATCGCGCTCGAACGGTCCCAGCGCGAACCGTCGTACGCCTCGCTCGGCCTGCCCGCCTTGCGGCCGAGCCCGCGGATCCCGACCGACGTACTGGAGCACGTCGTCGCCCTGCACGACGAGCTGCGCCGGCGCGACGCCCGGTTTGCGGCGACCCCGGAAGCCGCCCGGCAGGCCAACGTCGAGCTGCGCCGGCACATGCGCAGCATCGACAACTACTTCCCCGAGATCGAGCGCGCGGTCGGGCAGGCGCTGAAGGCGGTGAACTACGCCGGCGGCGCGCTCCCCCAGCGGATGATCACCGACCTCGCCGCGCACTTCGGCTTCACCCTGCACAGCGTGACCGACCTGCCGGAGTCGACCCGCTCGGTCACCGACCTCGAGCATCAGCGGATCTACCTGCCACAGCAACCGGCCGGCCACGACCCCCGCTACGTCGTCCTGCAGACCCTCGGTCACTTCGCGCTCGGTCACACCGACCCGACCGACTTCGCCGACTTCCTGCGGCAACGGGTCGAGGCAAACTACTTCGCCGCGGCCGCGCTCGTGCCCGAGACCCACGCCGTACGGTTCCTGACCGAAGCCAAGCGCGACCGGGCGATCGACATGGCGGACATGCGCGACGTCTTCGCGATCTCGCACGAGACCGCCGCGCACCGGTTCACCAACCTCGCGACCCATCACCTCGACCTGCCGGTGCACTTCTGCCGGACCGACGCCAGCGGCACGATCTACAAGGCGTACGAGAACGACGGCCTGGCCTTCCCGTCCGACGCGATCGGCGCCATCGAGGGTCAGCTGGCCTGTCGCGAGTACTCCTCGCGACAGGTGTTCACCGCGCCGGAGCGCTACGGCACCTACGCGCAATACACCGACACCCCCGGCGGCACGTTCTTCTGCACCGCACATGTCCAGCCCGGGCCGGGCGGGGAGTTCGCCGTTACGGTCGGCGTCCCGTTCCAGCACGCGAAGTGGTTCCGGGCATCGGACACCCATCGCCGCCGTCGTTCGACCTGTCCCGCACCGAGCTGCTGCCGGCGACCGCCGGCCGACCTGGCTGATCGATGGTCCGGCCGGGCCTGGCCGTCGGCCCGCGCCCACACTCACCTGCTGGCGGCGTTGCCCCCCGGCACCTTCCCGGGCGTCGACACCACCGACGTCTTCGCCTTTCTCGATCGGCACACGCCGGCGACCGACGCGCTCATCGGCGAGTAGCGGCCGCCGCGGTCGCGACATCGCGCGGATAGCTCGACAACGCCCTGAACAACACGAGCGAGCTGGCCGCCAACGGCAGCAGCATCACCAGGAACGTCCAATGCAGCGCGCCGTGCCGGTTGCCGAAGACGATGTCCGACATCGCTCCGAACAACACCGGTGCCAGTGCCTGGGCAGCGGTGCGCAAGAAGGTGCGCACCCCCTCGGCGCGCCCCCACAACGGCGGGATCATGATGTCGAGCCGGGCAGCGTTCAGCGGCGGGTTCTGAGCCGAGAGACCGAACGCAGCCAGGATGAGGTAGGGCAGGGCCCGCCACGGATGGTGGGTCAGCAGCGCCGGCACGAAGGCGAGCACCGCGATCCCGGACGTGACTGCAGCGACCAGCATCCGCCCGTTGAGATGCCCGCGGGCCAGCAGCGCATCACCGAGCCGGCCGCCGACCAGCACGCCGACTACGGCGCCGAGCCCCAGCGCGAGGATCAGCAGGTTGGCCAGCGCCTGGTCGATCCCGTACTGCTGGTGCACGAACTCGGCGCCGAAGGTCTGCACGCCGGCCAGGTAGAAGTAGCCGCACGCACCCGCGATGATCATCACGACATTGGTCCGGATCGACAGGATGTAACGCGTGGCGTCGATCAGGCTCATCCGGCGCGGATCGCCGACCAGGATGTTGTCGGGGTCGGGCGCGACTCCCTTCTCCCGCGAGATCCGCTGTGCATCGGTCTCCTCGAGCGCGGTCTCCTCCGCGGTGTTCTCCCCCGGCACCACACCGAGGTCACCGGCGACCGGGATCTGCAACGCGCCGGGCGGAATCGCGCCGCTCCCGCCGCGCACCGGTTCCGGCAGCTTCAACACCGCCCAGGCAATGACGAAGGCCGGCAACGCGAGGATCACGAACGCCAACCGCCACGACAGCATCGCGATGTCACCCGTGACCGCGAACCCGACTCCCGCACCGAGCAGCTCACCGGTCAACACGTAGCTGTAGATCCGGCCGCGCTCGGCGCTCGCGAACCAGTCACCGAGCATCGACGCCACCACCGGGCCGGCCGATGCGGTCGCGATGCCGAGGAAGAGCCGGGTCACCAGCAGGTTGCCGAACGAGCTGGCGGTGGCGCTCCAGATCATGCAGCCACCCCACAGCACGATCGACAGGCCCAGAGTCGTCGTACGACGCACCCGGTCGGCCAGCACGCCGAACGGGATGCTCGCAATCGCGGCGACCACTGCGTTGACCCCGACCAGCAGGCCGATGTCGGCGTTGTCGATGTGCAGGGCGTGTCGAAGCACGGTGGCGGATGCACCGACCGTTGCGGTGTCGGCACTCGACAGCGCCCAGACCGCGCCGAGCACGAGGATCACCCTGGTGCGAGCCGGGCCGCCGAACGCGTCCTCGACCTGGCTGGCGCCGTGCCCGACCACGCGGCGAGCGATACCGGGCCGGGTGGGCGCGGCCTCGGTGGTGCTCACGGACCTGATCATGCACGAATCCACCGACGACAAACGAGTCCCGGCCGGTGCCGGGTCAGACCAGGCTCTCCCGCCACGCCTTGGCCAGCGCGGCGTACTCCCCGGAACCTGCTTCGAGCAGCTCCTGCGGCGTGCCGTCCTCGATGATCCGGCCGTCCGCCATCACCAGCACCCGGTCGGCGATCGCCACGGTCGAGAGCCGGTGCGCGATGATCAGCGCGGTCCGGTTCGCCAGCACGGTCTTGAGCGCGTTCTGCACGAGCCGTTCGGTCGGCGCGTCGAGTGACGAGCTCGCCTCGTCGAGGATCAGGACCGCGGGGTCGGCCAGCAGGGCGCGGGCCAGCGCGATCAGTTGCCGCTGACCGGCCGAGAGCCGCGAGCCGTTCTTGCCGACGTTCTCGTCGTACCCGTCGCGCAGATGCGACACGACGGCGTCGACGCCGACCGCTCGGCCGGCAGCCTCGATCTCGGCACGGCTGGCGTCAGGGCGGCCGAAGGCGATGTTGTCGGCCACCGACCCGGAGAACATGAACGACTCCTGCGTGACCATCGCGACGGCAGCGCGAAGGTCAACCTCGGCGAGCTCCGGCAGGGAGATCCCGTCGACCGAAACGACGCCCGCGAGCGGGTCGTAGAAACGGGCCAGCAGGCGAGCCAACGTGCTCTTGCCCGCGCCGGTATTTCCCAGCAATGCGACCGTCTGGGCGGCCGGGATCCGCAGCGAGAAGTCGTGAATGATCTCCCGCCCGGGCCGATAGCCGAAGCTCACCTGGTCGAAGTGCACCGCGCCCCGGAACTCCTCGGCCGGCAGCCGGGTCGACACCTCGGGAAGCGCAACGGTCGGCCGCTCGTCGAGCACGCCGGCCAGCTTCTCGATCCCGGCCGCGGCACCCTGAAACGCGTCGTAGAACTGGCTGACCTCGGCCATCGGCTCGAAGAACTGCCTGAGGTACAACACGAACGCTGCAAGCACGCCGACGCCCATCTTGCCGTCGATCACCCGGGTGCCGCCGTACAGCAGAACGACCGCGGTCGTGACGTTGCCCACCAGCCGGATGCCCGGCCAGTAGACGGTGAGCAGCTGGAACGACGTGGTCATCGCCTTGCGGTTGCGTTCGTCGAGGTCACGAAAGATCTCGTTGTTGCGCGGCTCGCGACGGAACGCCTGCACCGCGCGGATCCCGCGCAGCGACTCGGTGAAGTGGATGATCACCAGCGCGATCGCTTCACGGGTCCGGCGATAGGCAACGGTCGACCGGCGCTGATACCAGCGGCTCATGAACAGCAGCGGGATGAGCGAGATCAGCGACACGAGCGCGAGCGGCCAGTCGAGGACCAGCAGCACGATGCTGATCGTGACGATCGTCAACACCGACGTGACGAGGGTGTCGAGACCGGCATCGAGCAACGCGTTGATCGCGTCGAAGTCCGACGTCAGCCGGCTGATCACCCGACCCGAGGTGTAGCTCTCGTGGAACGACAGACTCAGCGACTGGAAGTGCACGAAGACCCGGCGGCGTAGCTCGATCACCGCGTCCTGGCCGATCCGCCCCGAGCCGAGCAGGAACACTCTCGTGAGCCAGGCCTGGGTGAGCGCGCAAACGACGATCGCTGCGGTCACCAGGATGATCGTCGTGTGATCGCCGCTGCGCGCGTTGTTGATCCCGGAGTCAATGCCGATTCCGACCAGCGCCGGGATCGCCATCGACGCGGCCGTGCCGACCACGATCGCGAACGACACGTTGATCATCGAGCGCCGATGCGGTCGCAACAGCGACGACAGCAGAGTGCGAGTACGACGGCGCAGGATCACCGACACCGAGGTCGGCATCTCCTCGTCGGTGTCGGCGGCCACGCCGCGCCAGTGCGAGATCTCGTCCATCTCGACGTCGTCGTCGGCGAGCAGATCGGGGCGGTCGGCCGTCATGACGCCTCCCGCTCGGTCCCGTCGACGGTGAGGATCGCGGCATAGGCCGGAAGTCGCATCAACTCGGAGTGCGTGCCGACGGCCGCGAACGTGCCGTCGACGAGCAAGGCGACCCGGTCGGCGAGCGCGACGGTCGACGGCCGGTGCACCACCACGAGCCCGGTCGTCTCGCGCAGGACCGAGGCCAACGCGCGTTCGACCAGCGCCTCGGTGTGGACGTCGAGAGCGGAGAGCGGGTCGTCGAGCACCAGGACGGTCGGCCGCGCCACCACCGCCCGAGCCAGCGCGAGGCGCTGCCGCTGACCGCCCGACAACGACAGGCCCTGCTCGCCGATCCTGGTGTCGAGCCCCCACGGCAGGTCGTGGACGAAGGTCGCCTGGGCCAGCTCAAGCGCCGCCTCGATCTCGGCATCCGAGGCGTCCGGCCGGCCGAGCGAGAGGTTCTCGCGAACGCTCATCGAGAACAGCACCGGGTCCTCGAACGCCGTGGCGACCTCCCGGCGCAGCTGGGTCAGCGCGAGGTCGCGGATGTCGACGCCGTCGAGGGTGATCCGGCCGCCGGTCACGTCGTGCAGCCGTGACGGCAACGCGGTGAGCACGCTCTTCCCGGAGCCGGTCGCGCCGACGATGGCCACCGTCTCGCCGGGCTCGATGTCGAGCGAGATGTCGCGCAGCGTGGGCTCGTCGGCGTCGTGGAACTGGAACGACACCGACTCGAAGCACAACCGGCCGCGCGGGCGGACCAGCGGGATCGGCTCCTGCGGGTTGGCGATCGCGGGCTCGGTCTCGAAGACCTCGATCAACCGCATCGCCGCGGTGGCGGACTCCTCCGCCATCGCGAGGATCCAGCCGATGTCGATGACCGGCCACTGCAGCAGCACGAGCAATGCCACGAAGGCGACCAGCGCACCCAGCGTCATCGCGCCGTGCACGACCGCGAGCGTCCCGAGCAGCACGACCAGCGCCATCGTGAGGTTCGGGATCAGCATCAGCAACGACCAGAACCGGCCGAGCAGCCCGACCATGTCCAGCTGCGACCCGCGGACCAGCTCGGCGGAGGAGAGGAAATGGCTGGTCAGCCACGGGCCGCGACCGAACGCCTTCGTGACCCGGATCCCGCTCGCGGCCTCCTCGGCGATGGTCGCGAGGTCACCCTGCTGGTCCTGCATCCGCCTCGACACCACGGCGTACGACGCACCGAACCGGCGCGACAGCACGACGACGGGGAAGGTCGACAGGGCGACCAGGATCCCCAGCGGCCAGTAGGTCGTGAGGAGCAACACGATGACCGCGACGTACTGCACGGTGTTGACGACCAGGTAGATCGCGCCGAAGCCGAGAAAGCGGCGGATCGTCGACAGGTCGCTGGTCGCACGGGAGAGCAACTGCCCGGTGCCCCAATGGTCATGGAAGCTCACCGACAGCTTCTGCAGGTGCGCGTAGAGGTCGTCGCGGATCTGCCGCTCGACCGAGAGCACCGCGATCGACTGCACCCAGCGCCGGTAGGCGATCAGGCCGGCCTCGGTGATGCCGAGCCCGAGCACCGCGAGGAACAGCGGGATCAGCTGGCTGCGCTCGCCGCGCTTGATCGGGCCGTCGACGATCGCCTCGATCACCAGCGGCACGAGCGTGCTGGCCGCGACGCCGACGAGGGCCGCGACGAACATCACGACAACCTGACGCGACCACGGCTTGAGGTAGGACCGCAACCACCACAACGCGGCGAACCGCGAGCGCATCAGCGCAACACGCGGTACCCCCTCCGGAGCCTGCTCACCCCCGGTGCCGGTCACACCCTCGACCGTACCCAAACCGGTCAACTCGATTCTTTCGCTGCGCTGCCCGCGTGGGCGGTGCCGTCAGCCGCCGACGAACTCGGCCTTTCCGGGGCCGTGCTCGATGAACGACTCCATCCCGATCCGGTGGTCCTCGGTCGCGAACAGGGCCGCGAACTGCTGGCGCTCGATCGCGAGGCCGGTCGCCAGGTCGCCGTCGAGGCCGTGGTCGATCGACTCCTTTGCCGCCCGCAACGCATACGCCGGCCCGTTGGCGAACTGCCCGGCGTAGGCCATCGCCGCGTCGTAGACCGACTCCGGCGGGACCACCTCGTCGACCAGGCCGATCCGCAACGCTTCCTCGGCACCGACGAACCGGCCGGTGAAGCAGAGGTCCTTCGCCTTCGCCGGCCCGACCAGGCGCGGCAGCCGCTGGGTGCCGCCGGCACCCGGGATCACGCCGAGCAGGATCTCGGGCTGGCCGAGATGGGCGTTGTCCGCCGCGATCCGCCGGTCGGCGCACAGCGCCAGCTCGCAGCCGCCGCCGAGCGCGTAGCCGTTGATCGCCGCGACCACCGGCTTCGGGATCGCCGCCACCGCCGCGAAGGTGCCGGAGAGTCCGACCGAGCGGTCGACCATGTCGGCGTACGACGCGAGCGCCATCTCCTTGATGTCGGCGCCGGCGGCGAAGATCTTCGGGCCGCCGTAGATGACCACCGCGCGGATCTCCTTGCGCTCGCTCGCCTCCTGCGCCGCCGCCTTGATCTCGTTCTGAACCTGTCCGTTCAACGCGTTCATCGGTGGGCGGTCGAGTCGGATCGTGCCGATCGCGCCGTCGACCTCGAGGGTCACAAAGTCAGCCATGCCCGCGAGCGTAGAGGCCGTCCGGTCACGCCTTCGCCGGTGGGCGGCGCGGGGCGGCTTCAGTGCCTGGGTTCAGTACAGCGCGTTTGCGAGCGCCCGGCGGCCGGCCGCGAGCCGCGGATCCTGCGGGTCCAGCGTCGCAAAGAGCGCGATCAGCCGCTCGCGGGCGCGGTTGCGGTCGTCGTCCGTGGTGCGCCGGACCGCCTCGACCAGGCGCGAGACCGCCTCGTCGACCTGACCGCGCGTCATGTCCAGGTCCGCGACCACGAACTGCGCGTCGAGGTCGTCCGGATCGGCCTCGGCACCCGCGCGCGCCTTCGCCTCGTCGACCCCGCCGACGCGAACCGCGAGCTCGCACCTGGCCAGACCGACGGTGGCGACCGGGTCACCCGGAGCGCGGTCGAGGAGGGCTGTGTACGCCGCCCGCGCCGTCTCCGCGTCACCGCGAGCGAGTGCGTCCGCCGCTGCGGCGTACTCGAGCTCGACCGCGGTCGGCCCGGCCGGCGCATCGTCGCTGCCGTTGCCGGCTGACACCGTGCCGGTGATGCCGTGCTCGGCCGCGACCCGCAGCACCTCGTTGATGACGTCGCGCACCTGTGCCTCGGCGACCGCGCCCTGGAAGAGCGGCACCGGCTGCCCGCCGATCACCGCCATGACGCTCGGGATGCTCTGAATCTGGAACGCCTGGCTCAGCCTCGGCTGCGCGTCGACGTCGACCTTGGCGAGCACCCAGCGCCCGGCATCCTCGGCGGCCAGCTTCTCCAGGATCGGCGACAGCTGCTTGCACGGCCCGCACCACTCGGCCCAGAAGTCGAGGACGATCGGCACCTGCATCGAGCGGTTGACGACCTCGGCCTCGAACGTCGCCTCGGTGACGTCGATGACCGGTGTGCCAGGGGTGCTCGCGGGCGCGGCCGGCGGTGCCGGCGGGCGCTTGAGCGCGCTCAGATCGACGGCGCCGCGCAACCTCATGTCCGGCGGGGGCTGCGTCACCCGACTAAGCCTAGGAGACGGCCCCTAGAACCGGGCCGGCTCGCGGTAACTTCCCCAGACCTCGCGCAGCACGCCGCAGATCTCCCCGAGGGTCGCCTCGTGGCGAGCGGCGTCGAGCATCGGGGGCAGCAGGTTGGTCTCGCCGCGCGCGGCTTCGCCGAGAGCGCTGAGCGAAGCGCGAACCGCGGCGTCGTCCCGAGCCGCCCGGCGCGCCGCCAGGACCCGGTTCTGCTCGAGCTCAACCTCGTGGGAGACCCGCATGATCTCCAGCTCGCCAGTCACGGTCTCCTGGCCCACGTTGACCCCGACCACGCGCTTGTCGCCCTTCTCCAGCGCCTTCTGGTAGGCGAACGCGGCGTCGGCGATCTCGGCCATGAACCAGCCGTCTTCGATCCCGCGCAGGATCCCCGCGGTCATGGTGCCGTCACTGCCCATCTCGCGGATCCGGGTGAAGATCGCCTCGGCGTCGGCCTCGATCTTGTCGGTCAGCGCCTCGACGTACCACGAGCCGCCGAGCGGGTCGGCGACGTTGGTGACCCCGGTCTCCTCCATCAGCACCAGCTGGGTGCGCACCGCGATCTCGGCCGCCTTCTCGCTCGGCAGCGCCAGCACCTCGTCGAGTGCGTTGGTGTGCAACGAGTTGGTGCCGCCGAGCACTGCAGCGAGCGCTTCGATCGCGGTCCGGACCACGTTGTTGTCCGGCTGCTGCGCGGTCAGCGACACCCCGGCGGTCTGGGTGTGGAACCGCAGCCACTGGGCGCGCGGATCGGTCGCGCCGTACACGTCGCGCAGCCAGCGGGCCCAGATCCGCCGGGCCGCGCGGAACTTCGCGATCTCCTCGAAGAAGTCGATGTGGGCATCGAAGAAGAACGACAACCCGGGCGCGAACCGGTTGACGTCCATCCCGCGCGACTGGCCGAGCTCGACGTACCCGAAGCCGTCCGCCAGCGTGTAGGCGAGCTCCTGCGCCGCGGTCGAACCCGCTTCGCGGATGTGATAGCCCGAGACCGACAGCGGCTTGTAGCGCGGGATCTGCTCGTCGCAGAACTCCATCAGGTCGCCGATCAGCCGCAGGTGCGGCTCCGGCGGGAACAGCCACTCCTTCTGCGCGATGTACTCCTTGAAGATGTCGGTCTGCAGCGTGCCGTCGAGCCCGCCGATGTCGGCGCCCTGTCGCTCGGCCGCGACCAGGTACATGCAGAACACCGGTACGGCGGGGCCGCTGATCGTCATCGAGGTCGTCACATCAGCGAGCGGGATCCCCGCGAACAACACGTCCATGTCGGCCGCCGAGTCGATCGCGACGCCGCAATGCCCGACCTCGCCGAGCGAGTTGGGCTCGTCCGAGTCGCGACCCATCAAGGTCGGCATGTCGAAGGCGACCGACAGCCCGTTGCCGCCGCTGTCGAGGATCATCTTGTAGCGCTCGTTGGTCTGCTCGGCGTTGCCGAACCCGGCGAACTGCCGGACCGTCCAGGTCTTGCCGCGATAGCCGGTCGGGTAGAGCCCGCGGGTGAACGGATACTCCCCCGGCCAGCCGATCCGCTCGAATCCGTCGTACGACGACCCCGGCGCCGGACCGTACACCGGCTCCACCTCACTGCCGGACAGCGAGGTGAAGTCCGCGTCACGTTTGGCTGCGGCCTCGAAGCGCTGTTGCCAGCGTTGCCGGCCGGCCTCGATCTCGTTCGGATCCACGGCGTCTCCTGGCGGTAGCCCCGAGGTAGATACTAGGACGTCCTACTATTGATCACCAGTACCCGCGCGATCCGGACTGAAATCGCCGGCGTCCACCCGCAGGGTCCGCAGCAGCGCGAACAGCGACTCGAGCGCCGGTTCGTCGTACGCGGTCAGGCCGAAGCCGTCGGCGGTCAGGTCGGCGGTCGCCCGGACCAGGGTCGAGCGCCCGGCATCGGTGAGCCGGGCGAGGACACCGCGGCCGTCCCGCGGGTTGGGGCGCCGGGCGACGAAGCCCTGCCGCACCAGCCGGTCGATGGTGTTGGTGACGCTGGTCGGGTGCACCATCAGCCGCTCACCGATGATCGAAAGCGGCAGCTCCCCGGACCGGCTGAAGTGCAACAGCACCAGCGCCTCGTAGCGCGCGAAGGTGAGGTCGTAGGCCTTGAGGATCAGGTCGTAGCGCGACAGCAGGAGTTGTTGCGCCCGCATCACGGAGGTCGCGACCCGCATCGCTGCGGCCGGGCCGAAGTTGGCCTCCCACAGCTCACCGGCCCGTTCGATCGGGTCGAACGGCAAGTCGAGCGGCTCGCGCGTCACTAAGTACTCATCCGCGCGTCCACAGTGGCCGATCGTACGGCGACGAGCGGCCCGCGATCCGGCGACGCCGGTCGGCGTGGCTAGTGCGGCGACAGTGACGGTGTCGGGGTCGAGTCTCCGGTCCGCGCCGGTGAGGCTTCGACCGTCGTGTCACTCGGTCCGGGAAGCGGCGTCCCGGTCGAGCCGGTCGGCGTGGGCGAGCCGAACGGCCAGGGCGAGGCCGGGGTGGGCGTCGGGGTCGCGGAGCCGGGCCCGAGCTGGTCCGCCGCCGGCTTCCTGGCATGGCCGACGTGATGCTTGCTGTGCGGAGTCGGGCTCGATCCGAACCCGATCCCGCCACCGTGCCGAGCCGGACCGTGCTGGGCAATGGCATAGCCCGTACCGGCAGTGGCGCCGACCAGGACGATCGTCGCCCCCGTCGTCGTGACCGCGACCGCCGCCCGCCGTCGATCACCGCGCCGGCGGATCAGCGCAGCGGGATGCACCGGGCATCGACCACTGTCGGTCCCGAGCGCATGGAGCAGGCCTGCAATGTCGTCAACCATGGAGTGCCTCCTGGATCTCGAGCGGGCGATCCGCTTCTCCGATGAGCGCGGCCAGCGCCGTACGGCCGCGGGACAGCCGGGACTTCACCGTGCCGGTGCTGACACCGGTCTCCTCGGCGACCGCCTCCACCGACAGGTCGCACAGGTAATGCAGTGCGAGCGCGCGGCGTTGGGCGTCCGGCAACCGGCGCAAGGCGGCCACGATTGCCGCCGTATCCGGTGACGGCGCCGCGATCGGCGGCTGGGTCGCGTGAAGCCGGATCGCCGCGCTGATCCGGTTGTGTGCCTTGCGCCGACGGCTGATCGCCAGCCGCCAGGCGACCGTACGCACCCAGGCGGCCGGGTCGTCGTACTCGCGGACGGTCGACCAGCGCTGCCAGGCGCGGGCATACGCCTCCTGAACCACGTCCTGCGCCTCGGCGAGGTCGCCGGTCATCGCGTACAGGACGTGCAGCAGCCGGCTACCTGTCGCGGAATAGAAGCCGTCGAAGTCGGCGGCCCCGTCGTGCGTCACGATTCATACACTCCCGAGCCGGCTGGCGGGTTGCATCCGATCTCAGCGCGTGGTCACCGCAGCCACCAACTCGTCGGCCGCCGCATACGGATCGGTGGTCCCGGCCAGCACCGCGTCGGCGAGATCGGTAAGAGCCGAACCCCCGCGCAGGTCGCCCAGCTGGGCCCGCACCGCGGTGAGCGCGATCGCCTCGATCTCGTCCGCGATCCTGGCCCGGCGCCGCGCCTCGAGCCGGCCGGACTCGGTCAGCCACTTTCGGTGCTTGGCCAACGCGGCGACCAGGTCGTCGATGCCCTCACCGCGGGCCGCAACCGTTTTGACGATCGGTGGCTTCCACGCCCCCGCCTCGGGCTTCTCGGCCAGCGACATCATCGTGCGCAGGTCCCGGACGGTGTGATCGGCACCGTCGCGGTCCGCCTTGTTGACGACGTACAGGTCGGCCACCTCGAGGATGCCCGCCTTCGCCGCCTGGATCGCGTCACCCATGCCTGGCGCCAGTAGCACCACGGTCGTATCGGCCAGCGAGGCCACCTCGACCTCGGCCTGGCCGACTCCCACCGTCTCGACGATGACCACCTCACACCCTGCGGCGTCGAGCACCCGGACCGCCTGCGGCGTCGCCCATGACAGCCCGCCGAGATGACCGCGACTGCCCATCGACCGGATGTAGACCCCTGGGTCGGTGGCGTGCTCCTGCATCCGCACCCGGTCACCGAGCAGCGCCCCGCCGGTGAACGGCGACGACGGATCGACGGCCAACACTCCGACCCGCCGGCCTTCCTTGCGGTACGCCGTCAACAACGCCGATGTCGTCGTCGACTTGCCGACCCCGGGCGAACCAGTCAGCCCGATCACCTCTGCCTGCCCGGCGTGAGGCGCCAACGCCGCCATCACCTCACGCAGCTGCGGCGAGGCGTTCTCGACCATCGAGATCAACCTCGCGACGCTTCGCGGCTCGCCCGCGCGCGCCTGCGCAACGAGCTCGGCTACCGCAATGCCCACCCGAGCACCCTAGAAGGTCGGCCCCAGTCCGGCTCCGATGCAGCCGCCGATCGGCCGTGTCGAACGCGGCCGGGGTGGGTCCGCCGCGGTGCCCCGGTGCGCTGGGCGCAGCGTGCGTGAGTTCGACTGCCGAGCCGCCCGAGTGTTGAGCAGTGCGTGGACCGGTCAGGCCGCGGAGCGCCCGTGTGTTGAGCGCCGCGGTGTTCGGCGATCAACACCAGGGCGTGGAGCGGTCTGGCCGGTCCACGCGCAGGCAGAACTCAGCGAGCAGGAACCTGAAGCAAGAGCGCGTCGCCCTGCCCACCGCCGCCGCACAAGGCGGCCGCGCCGAGCCCCCCGCCACGACGCTGGAGCTCGAGGGCCAGGGTCAGGGCCAGCCGGGCGCCGGACGCACCGATCGGGTGGCCGAGCGCGATCGCGCCGCCGTTGACGTTGATCCGGTCCCAGGGGACGTCGAGCAGGCGGGCCGAGTGCACCGCGACTGCGGCGAAGGCTTCGTTGATCTCGATGAGGTGGAGCGCCGAGACCGGCTCACCCGCGCGGGCCAGCGCCTTGAGGATCGCGTTCGCCGGCTGCGCCTGCAATGAGGCGTCGGGTCCGGCCACGACCCCGTGGTAGCCGATCTCGGCGAGCACGGTCGCGCCGTGTCGCTCGGCCGCCTCGCGGGACATCACAACGACTGCGCAGGCGCCGTCGGAGATCTGCGACGCCGAGCCGGCCGTAATCGTGCCGTCCTTCGCGAACGCCGGGCGAAGACCGGCCAGGCCCTCGACCGTGGTGTCGGCGCGGACCCCTTCGTCGGTCGTCACGAGCAGGGGCTCACCTCGCCGCTGCGGGACGCTCACCGCGACGATCTCGTCGTCGAACGCGCCGTTCTTCTGAGCAGCTGCCGCGAGTTCGTGCGACCGCGCGGCGAACTCGTCCTGCTCCGCGCGGGTGATCCCGAGCAACGAGTTGTGCCGCTCGGTCGACTCCCCCATCGCGCACTCGTCGAACGCACAGAACAGTCCGTCGTACGCCATCGAGTCTACGAGCGTGCCGTCGCCGTACTTGTAGCCCCGCCGGGCACCGGGGAGCAGGTGCGGCGCGTTCGTCATCGACTCCATGCCGCCGGCCACGACGACGTCGAACTCGCCCGCGCCGATCAGCTGGTCGGCGAGCGCGATCGCGTCGAGCCCGGACAGGCAGACCTTGTTGATCGTCAGGGCCGGCACCGTCATCGGGATGCCGCCCTTGACCGCGGCCTGGCGAGCCGTGATCTGGCCAGCGCCGGCCTGGAGGACCTGGCCCATGATCACGTAGTCGACCGCGTCGCCGCCGATCCCGGCTCGGGCGAGCGCGGCTTCGATCGCGCGGCCGCCGAGGTCGACTGCGGCGAAGTCGGCGAGCGAGCCGAGCAGCTTTCCGATTGGCGTCCGGGCGCCACCGACGATCACCGAACCAGGCATGCCTGACACGATACGGCGCATGTTCACCCGGATCGACCACGTCGGGATCGCCTGCCGCGACCTCGAGGCGAGCATCGACCGCTACACCGCGATGTTCGGCCTGACCCTGCTCGGCTGCGAGACCAACGACGCGCAGGGTGTGCGCGAAGCGATGCTTCATGTCGCGGACGCACCCGGCGGCTTTTCTTGCGTCCAGCTGCTCGAGCCGACCCGGCCGGACAGCCCGGTCGGCCGCTTCCTCGAGACGCGCGGCGAGGGAATCCATCACCTCGCGTACGGCGTCGACGACATCGCGGCAGCACTGGTTGAGCTGCGCGACGGTGGCGCGCAGCTCATCGACGACCAGCCGCGCCGCGGCTTCGGTGGGTCGGCGATCGCCTTCGTGCATCCGCACAGCACCGGCGGCGTACTCACCGAGCTCGTCGAAGCCGCCCGCCGCTAGCCAAGCAATGTCACATTGCCCAGCGGTTTGCTGGGGTGCTGTCACATTGCCCCCACGAAGTGGGGGGCAATGTGACATTGCCTGGAACGGGTTAGACGGGTGGCTGTGCTGGGAGCTTCGCGGGCCAGGTTCGGGGTAGCGGGGAACGGCCGGGGGCGATCGCGGCCACGACCGCGTCGAGGACCTCCTCGGTGTATCCGACCAGCAGGTGCTTCGCCCCTGGTACGTCGACGACGACCGCCTGCGGCACGACGGCCAACCGCTCGCGGGCCTCGGCCGGCCGAAGGTAGTCGTCGAACTCCGGCACGATCGCCACGAGCGGGCGCCCCGACTCGGCCCAGACCCGAAGGTCGGCGTCGGTGGCCGCCTTCAGCGGCGGCGAGATCAGCACCGCGCCGACCACGCTCGGGTCGCAGCCGTAGCGGATCGCGAGGTCGGTGCCGAACGACCAGCCCAGCAGCCACAGCTGCGGAAGGTCGAGCGACTCGGCCAGGTCGAGGGCGGCCGCGACGTCGTACCGCTCACCCTCGCCGTGGTCGAACTCGCCGTCGCTGCGCCCGGCCGGGCTCGAGGTTCCGCGGGTGTTGAACCGCAGGACCGCCAGGTCGGCCAGCGCCGGCAGCCGGTTTGCAGCCTTGCGGAACAGGTGGCTGTCCATCATCCCGCCGTGCGTGGGCAGCGGATGCAGCGTGATCAGCGTCGCGACCGGCGTCGCGGACTCCGGCAGCGCGAGCTCGCCGACCAGCGCCAACCCGTCGGCGGTATGCAGCGTGACCGGCTCGCGACGGGACGGCAGCACGGTGTTGGCCCGGATTTCGCTCATCGCGGATCGCACGATAATCCCCGCGATCTCGTCGCCACCATGTGTTTGGCTGGGCGGATCCCCACCAGCGCCAGGAGGCTGCACAGCGTGCCCGTCATCGAGCTCGAACAGCTGCGTCGCACCTACCGCAGCGGCGGTGGCATCCGGCGGCGCTCCGCGCGGGAGATCGTGGCGGTCCGCGGGCTCGACCTCACCGTCGACAAGGGCGAGCTGTTCGGGCTGCTCGGTCCCAACGGTGCCGGCAAGACCACGACCATCAAGATGCTGATCACCTTGCTGCTGCCGACGTCCGGCACCGCCCGTGTGCTCGGCCACGACGTGGTCAAGGACGTCCGGGAGGTCCGGCGCCGGGTCGGCTACGTCTTCGGTGGCGACCGCGGCCTCTACGAGCGCCTGTCCGGCCTGGACAACCTGCGCTACTTCGCCGAGCTGTACGCCGTCAACCCCCGCACCCAGCGCGCGCGGATCGCGGAGCTGATCGAGCTGGTCGGCCTGACCGGTCGCGAGACCGAACGGGTCGAGGGCTACTCCCGCGGCATGCGGCAACGTCTGCACATCGCCCGCGGGCTGCTGCACAAGCCCGACGTGCTGTTCCTCGACGAGCCGTCGATCGGCATCGACCCGGTCGGCGCCCGCGAGCTGCGGCGAACCGTCGCGGCGCTGCGCGACCAGGGCACGACCGTCATGCTCACGACCCACTACATGTTCGAAGCCGACGAGCTGTGCGACCGGATCGCGGTCATCGCCAACGGCGAACTGGTGGCCCTCGGGACGCCGGCCGAGCTCAAGGGGATGGTCCGCGGTGGCTCGGTGCTGGAGGTCGAGGTGTTCGGCGCGAGTGACGCCGTGATCGGCAGCGTCCGGGCGGTCGCCGGGATCCGGTCGGTCGGTCTCGAAGAACGCGGGCAGGCCCAGCTGTTGGTCGCGCAGCTCGACCCGGGCGTCGACGTCACGGCGGCTGTGCTCGGTGCGCTCGGCGACACCCCGACCGGCCGGGTCACCTCGCGCGAGCCGAGCCTCGAGGACGCCTACGTCCAACTGGTCGGCGCGACCACGTGAGCATTCTGCGACTGCTCGCCGTGACCTGGTGGCTGCAGGTCAAGATCCGCAGCCGTTCGGCCTTCGACGGGTTGCTCTCGCTGTTGTGGCCGCTGTTCTTCGCAACCACGATCTTCCTGCTGTATCGAGCCGGGCACCAGGCGCCCGGAGCACTGTTGTCGGCGGCGGTCGGCGCGAGCGCGATGGGCATCTGGTCGGCCACCAGTACGACGGCCAGCGCCGCGCTGCAGAACGAACGTCAACAAGGGACGCTCGAGCTGCTGGTCGCCGCCCCGACCCCGCTGCCATTGCTGTTCGTCCCGATCACGCTCTCGATGGCGACGGTCGGCGTCTACAGCCTCATCACGACGCTGCTGTGGGGCCGCTTCGTCTTCGGCATCTCGCTGCACGTGCATGCACCGTTGTTGTTCGCCGTGTCGGTCCTCGTCATCGTCGTCGGGATCGGGATGTTCGGGTTCCTGCTGGCGGTCGCGTCGGTGCGCTACCGCAGCTCCTGGGCCCTCGGCGCCGGAATCGAGCTTCCGGTCTGGTTCATCTGTGGGTTCCTGGTCCCGCTGTCGCAGCTGCCCGGCTGGGTCCGCCCGATCTCCTGGCTGCTCGCGCCGACCTGGGGCATGACCGCGGTCCGGCACTCGGCCCTCGGCGGCAGTGTGGCGCCCGCCCTCCTCGCCTGCCTCGGCCTGACCGCGGCGTACGCCGTCATCGGCACCCTGGTCACCGGGCGGATCGTCGACGCGGCGCGCACCCGAGCCACGCTGGCACTGACGTGATCACCTCGGCGCGGGTGTTCTTCGTCGGCGGGCTGACCAGCTATCGAGCCCTGTTCACCTGGCTGTCGCCGTGGATCCTGATCCCGACCTTCATCGTGACGCCGCTCTTCCAGGTGCTGTTCTTCGCCTACATCGGCCGCGACGCCGGCGTCGCCGATGACCGGTTCTTCGTGATCGGCAACGCCGTGCAGTACGTCGCGATCCCATGCCTGTTCGCGATGGGCAACACGATCGGCAACGAGCGACGGCAGCAGACCCTCGGCCTGTTGCTTGTCACGCCGGCCCGCCGGATCCCGCTGTTCCTCGGCCGGTCGCTGCCGGTGATCGCCAACGGGGTGGCGGTCAGCGTGGTCGCACTGGTGGCCGGTGCCGCGCTGCTGCGGGTGCACGTGGCGCTGGCCACCGTGCTGCCGCTGTTGCTCTGTGTCGTGGTGGCGTCGTTCTCGTGCACCGGCCTCGGGCTGGTGACCGCCGCGCTCGCCCTGCGGGTCCGGGAGACCGCTGTGCTCGTCAATATCGTCTTCGGGATCCTGCTGATCTTCTGCGGTGTCAACGTCCCGCTCGCCAGCCTGCCCGGGTGGATGCGTTCGGTCGCCGGCTGGCTGCCGTTGACCCACTCGATCGCGGCCGCCCGCCGGGCGTCGGTCGGCGCCGGCTTCAGTGCGCTTCGAGGCGACCTCGGGCGCGAGGCGTTGCTCGGCGCCGGCTTCGTCGCGCTCGGCTTGTTGCTGCTCGCCTACTTCGAGCGCGAAAGCCGGCAACGCGCGACGCTCGACGTGTTCTGAGCGCGGCTCAGGCCGCCGGGCCGTCGATCAGGGTGACCGTGGCGTGCTGGCTCGTGCCGGCCGAGTCGGTCCAGCCGACCGTCACCCGGTCTCCGCCGTGGGTCTGATCGAGGATCGCGGTGAGGGCCTTCTCAGTCGTCACGGCAGTGCCGTTCAGCGAGGTGATCGTGTCGCCCGCGACGATCCCGGCGGTCGCCGCCGGGCTGTTCTGCACCACACCGACGACGGTCAGTCCGCTTGTGGAGGTCGTCGCCGTCGGGCTCGCCGTGGAGTACGCCGTCCCGAACCCCTCGCCGCTCGATGAGCCGCCCGGCCAGCCGAAGCCGTTGCCACCGAAGCCGTTGCCACCGAAGCCGTTGTCGCCGGGCGACGTGCCAGCCGTCGGCGAGCCGAGCTCGAGGCCGAGGAAGCCGGGGGTGCCGATGACGATCGACGAGCTGGCCTTGCCGGCCGCGATCTTGCGCGCGATCGAGAGCGCCTTCGTGATCGGGATCGCGTAGCCGTCGTTCGACGCGGTGATCGCGCTGGGCTCGAAGCCCTGACCGCCGGAGTCGTTGCCCGAAGCCGCGGTGTCGATTCCGATCACCTGGCCGCTCGAGTCGACCAGCGGTCCGCCGGAGTCGCCGGAGACGACATCGGCGTCGACTTCGAGCATGCCGGTGAGCCGCTCGCTCGACGAGCCGGCCCCGTCGGACGCGGTGATGGTGCGACCGGTTCCCGTGATCGTGCCGGTTGTCACGGTCGGGGTGCCGGAACGGCCGAGGGCGTTTCCGACCGCCGCAACCGCCAGGCCGGTGGTGACCGAGTCGGAATTGCCGGCATTGATCGTCGCGAGCCCGGAGACCCCGGACACCTTGAGCAGGGCCACGTCGTCGGCCGCATCGGTGCCGAGCACCTTCGCGCGGTACGACCGGCCACTGGACACGAAGGTCACGGTGACCGAGGTCGCGTCGGCGACCACGTGATTGTTGGTGAGGATGTCGCCGTTGGACGTGATGACCATTCCGGTGCCGGCGTCTTCCTGCCCGCTGTAGCCATCGGTCGCGTCGATGTCGACCA
This sequence comes from uncultured Actinomycetota bacterium, assembly GCA_963770565.1. GTDB lineage: Bacteria > Actinomycetota > Actinomycetes > JAFAQI01 > JAFAQI01 > DATAUK01. Next base: position 1,302,167 of record CAVYQE010000001.1, on the reverse strand, counting down.
CCGCGTTGTCGACCGCCGAGGCGGCTCGGTCCGCGCTGACCGCGCTGGCCGCCGAGAGACCGGCCACCTGCGGGAAGCCATGGGTGGCCCGGTTATTTGCCAGTGCATCGGTCAGGCCCCAACCGCCGACCGCGAGGCCGGTGACCAGGACCGCCCCGCCGGCGATCACCCGCTTGCGCCGGGCCGGGCGTCCAGCGCCGATTCCGGTCGCGCCGGGGTCGAGGTCGAACAGCTGCTGGCCGGGGATCTCGGTGCCGTCGCCGTCGCCGTCGTACACGTCGTCGCTCATGCCTCAACCGTTGCCCGGCCGGGTGAAACGAGTCTGAACGAAAGCTGCCAACTCCCTGCGACCGCTAGTCGCTCGCCACGATCCTCATCCCGGACAGCAGCGCGACGATGAGCGCGCCGATCTCCGCCCGCGCGACGGCGGTGTCGTCGGCATCGGCCATGTAAAGGCAGGCCTCGCTCAACGCTCCGATCAGCATGAACGCCAACGGCCGCAGCGGCTGGCGCTCGATCACGCCGGCATGCATCGCCTTGCGCAGCGCGCCCCTCAGCGCAACCGTGCTGAAGCGGGTCTCGATCGAGCGGGCGGTCTCCCAACCCAGTACGCCGCGGGCGTCGATCAGCACGATTTGGCGAACCCCCGGGTCGTCGTGCGCCTCGACCCACAACCGGCAGCCGGCGACCAGCGCCTCCCACGAGTCGCGCTGGAGGAACTCGACGACGGCCCGGTCCGACACCTCGTGCTGGACCTGCTCGAACACCGAGCGGAACAGCTGCTCCTTGTCGGCGAAGTGGTGGTAGAGCGCGCCCTTGGTGACCCCCGCGCGCTCGACGATCTCCTCGGTGGAGGTGGCGGCGTACCCCTGGGTGCCGAACAGCTCGCGCGCGGCGCTGACCAGCGCATCTCGCGTCTCGAGACCCTGGGCCAGCCGTTTGTCCACGGCTTTGCTCTTGACTTCCGTACCAGCGGTATGCAATCTTCCCTACCAACAGTATGGACGTGACGTACCACCGGTACGTTAACACAACGAGAGGGAGAGACCCATGCCGAAGTTCGTGATCGAGCGAGAGCTGCCAGGAGCCGGCAACCTGTCCGGCGACGACCTGCGATCGATCAGCCAGAAGTCCAACCAGGTGATCTCGGACCTGGGTCCGGACATCCACTGGCTGCACAGCTACGTGACCGACGACAAGCTCTACTGCGTCTACATCGCCCCGGACGAGGACATCGTCCTCGAGCACGCCCGCTGTGGCGGCTTCCCGGCCAACAAGGTGTCCCGGATCACCACCGAGATCGACCCGGCAACCGGCGACTGAGCAGTGGATTCAGCCCAGCTCCGCGAGCGGCAGCAACCGCTCAAACAGCAGTACCGAGCGGACCCCGGCAGCGCAGTGGTGACACTGCGCGCCGAGGGTTCGCTCGCCGACACCGAGGTCTCGTGCTCGGTGCAGACCGGCCGGGCCCTGGTCGAGGCCGGTCTGCACCCGGCCACCGGCGGCGACGGTTCCTTGGCCTGCTCCGGCGACATGCTGCTGGAAGCCCTGGTGGCGTGCGCCGGCGTGACCTTGCGCGCGGTCGCGATCAACCGCGGCCTCGAGGTGAGTGGCACGGTGCGGGCCGAGGGCGACCTGGACTTCCGCGGCACGCTCGGCGTCGACCGGGACGCTCCGGTGGGGTTCACGGCGATCCGGCTGATTTTCGATCTCGACTCGCCCGCGCCGAGCGAAGACATCGACGCCCTGATCGAGACCACCCGGCGCTACTGCGTCGTGTTCCAGACCCTCGCGGCCAGCCCCCAGCTCGAGGTAGTTCGCACCTAACCCGGTGGATCGGTTAGGCTGCGGAGCGCCCCGTGTGTTGAGCGCAGCGGGGTTCGGCGATCAACACCAGGGGCGCGGAGCAGTCGGACCGATCCACCGGGCTGAACCAACGCACCCGGGCATCGGTCGGGCTGCGGAACGGCCCGATGCCCGCGTCGCAAATCGGTGAGTGGAGTTAGTCGGCCCGCGGAGGCAGGTGGATGACGCCGGTGTCGTCGCCGAGCCGGGCCGCCTCGGCAACCTCACTCGGATCGGTCACCACCACGCGCACCGCCCACATGCCGTTGTCGCCCCCGGACACCTCGAGTTCGGTGACGTGCACACCGCGTTGCTCGGCCCGCGAGCGTACGACGTACTCCGCCTGCTCGCGAGTGCGGGCGGTGATCATCCAGGGACCGAGCTCAGCCACCTGGCCAGTGTCTCAGCCGTGTCGAGGGGCGTTGCGCGAGCGCTGCACGTTGACCCCGCGGCGCATCCGCGCGTTCCAGCAGGGCGTGTGCCAGTGCCGCCGGTCGCCCTCGGCGCCGGGTCGCCATGCGACCACGTGCGGCAGGCTCGGCCGGATCTCCTGGTCGCACCCCGGGCAGCGGTAGCTCTTGCCGGCGTTCTCGGCCGGCACCGGTCGGACCACCCACTCGCCGTCCGGATGCGACTCGGTCATCGCCACTCCGCGGGTGCGCAGCGGTGCCGGTACGTCGTCGCGGCGGCGCGCACGTCGCGGACTCACGAATGCCTACTCCCCCGGCCCGAACGCCGCGAGTTCGTCGAGCAGAGGCACCGGTGCCAGCGAGGCGAGATGGGTGGCCGCCGCCAGGTGCAGCAGCCTTGATCGCAGCTCGTCGGCGCCGACCGCGTCGAGCATCGCGAACGGCCCGACCGGGTAGCCGCAGCCCAGTGTCATCGCGGCCTCGACGTCGGCAACGGTTGCGTAGCCGTCGTCGACCATCCGGACCGCATCGCCGAGATGCGGCAGCACGATCTGGTCGACCAGGTGGCCCGGCCGGTCGCGGCAGGACACCGCGGTCAGTCCGGCGGCGCGGACTGCCTCGACGACGGTCGCGACCGCGTCGGGCGACGAGTGCCGGGTCGCCACGACTTCGACCACACCGGGCTTCGGTGCGAGCGGCAGGTGCAGGCCGACCACGTCGGCGATCCGGCCGGTCCCGCCGGCCATCGTGCCGACCGGCGCTTCGTCCGTCGTCGCGATCGCGATGACCGCACCCGGCTTGGCGAGCCGGCCGACCCGGGCGGCCAGCTCGGCCGAGCCACTCCGCGAATGGCCGTCGACGATCACGACGTCGGCAATACCGATGTCCTCGATCGGTACGACGGCCAGGTCCGGGATCGCAGCGACCACACCCGACTTCGCGCTGCCCACCACGACGACCACCCGTGGGACCGGCACCGGTTTACCGACCGCGAAGGCCGGCGCGGGGATCGTGGCCTGAGGCGGCTTGACGTCGTAGGAGTAGTAGCCGCGGCCGGACTTGCGACCGAGCTGCCCGGCCATGACCATCCGGCGGAGCAGCGGCGCAGCGGCGTACCGCTGGTCGCGGGTCTCCTCGAACATCGTCTCGAGAACGTCGAGTGAGACATCGAGGCCGATCAGGTCGAGCAGGGTCAAGCGGGCCCATCGGCAGGCCGGTCGACGCGACGATCGCCGCGTCGATGTCGGCGACCGCGGCCTGACCGGTCTCGGCGGCCCGAGCGGCGTCGTTGAGGTAGCCGAACAGCAGCGCGTTGGCGACGAACCCGGCCCGGTCACCGACGACCACCGGCGTCTTGCCGCACTTCTCCGCGAGTTCGCGGACGGAGTCGATGACGGCCGGTGCAGTGAGCACGGTGTGCACCACCTCGACCAGGCGCATGACCGGCGCCGGGTTGAAGAAGTGCATGCCGATGACCCGGTCCGGCCGCCCGCTGGACGCCGCGATCTGGGTGACCGGCAGCGAGGAGGTGTTGGTCGCCAGCACCGTCGATGCCGGGCAGATCCCGTCGAGGTCGGCGAACAGCGCCGCCTTGACCTCGAGTCGCTCAGGCACCGCTTCGATCACCAGGTCCGCGGCCGCCAGCGCCTCGCGGTCGGTGGTGAAACCCACCCGGCCGAGGTAGGCGTCGCGGTCGGCCGGCTCGATCCGGCCGCGCTCGACGGCGCGGCCGAGCGAGGTCTCGAGCCGGGTCCGGCCGGCCGCCAGCAGCGGCTCGTCGATCTCGACGGCCACGACGTCGAGACCGGCTCGGGCGAACACCTCGACGATGCCGGCGCCCATCGTGCCCAGCCCGACCACGCCCACGGTCCCGATCGCCATGGGTCCAGTCTCGCCCATCGCGGACGGGCTCAGAACAGCCGCGGCACGGACGGCTCGATGCCGCGCAGCTCGTCGTAGTCGACCACAACGCAGTCGATCCCACGCGCCTCGGCCAGGACCCGGGCCTGCGGCTTGATCTCCTGTGCGGCCAGTACGCCGCGAACCGGCCGGAGCAACGGATCCCGGTCGAGCCGCTCGAGATAACGGGTGAGCTGCTCCACCCCGTCGATCTCGCCGCGCCGCTTGATCTCGACCGCGACCGACTGCCCCGCCGCATCCCGGCAGAGCAGGTCGACCGGACCGATGTCGGTCGGGTATTCGCGGCGTACCAGGCGGAGGCCCTCGCCGATCGCCTCGCAGTGCTCGGCCAGCAGGATCTGCAGGTGCGCCTCGACGCCGTCCTTCACCAGGCCCGGATCGATGCCCAGCTCGGCGCTGACCTCGGACACGATCTCCTCGATCGTGATCCGCAGCTCCTCGCCCGCTTTGTTGATGACGGTCCACTGGCCGGGCTCTTCACGCAGGGTGCACGGCGGGCTCATCCAGTTCAGCGGCTTGTAGGCGCCGCCGTCGGCATGCACCGACACGCTGCCGTCGGCTTTGACCAGGAGGAGCCGGGTCGCACTCGGGAGATGCGCAGTCAACCGGCCTACGTAGTCGACGCTGCACCGCGCAATCACCAACCGCACCGCGCCAACCTACGGGATGACCGTTCCCCCGCTGATCTTCGCCTTCGTGACCACTTTTCGCTCAACACGCCGTAAGAGTGGTCGCGAGCGCGAAGATCAGGACGCAAGTGTCCAGGTGAAGATCGGGTTGGCACTAGGTTCGGGGGGTGCCTGACGAGGCGAGTCGCACGTGGGCTGAGGACATGTCTACGGCGTACGACGAGTACCTGGTCCCCGCCGTTTTCCAGCCGTACGCCGACGACCTCGCTGCGAGGGTGGCCGGCCACCAACCACGGCTTGTGCTCGAACTTGCGGCTGGCACGGGCGTGCTCACCCGGGCCATGATCGCGAGCCTGCCCGGGGCGCACGTCACCGCGACCGACCTCAACGTCGCGATGGTCGACGTCGGATCCGCGCAGGTACCGGCGGCGACCTGGCGGCAGGCCGACGCGATGGAGCTGCCGTTCGGCGATGCGACGTTCGACCTCGTCGCCTGCCAGTTCGGGGTCATGTTCTTCCCCGACCGGCCGGCCGCGTACGCCGAGGTCGCACGAGTGCTCAGGCCCGATGGGCACTTTCTGTTCAACTGCTGGGGCCCGCTTGCCACCCACGATGTTGAGGCGGCCGTCATGGCAGCGCTCGCCGAGAGCTTTCCCGACGATCCGCCGAGCTTTCTCGCCCGAGTGCCGCACGGCTACCACGACGCGGACCTCGTCGCCGCCGACCTGGCCACGGCGGGCTTCGGCGACGTACATGTCGAGACGGTCGAGCTCCGCTGCACCGGGAGGAGCACCGCCGACCTCGCGCGCGGGTACTGCCGAGGCACGCCTCTGCGCGCCGAGATCGAGGGCCGCGGCGACCTTGAGGCGACGACCCGGGCGGTCGCGGCCGCGCTGGAACGCGAGTTCGGGCCGGGCCCGGTCGTCGGGCGCATGGCGGCTCTCGTTGTCAGCGCCGACACCCGCACGCTGAGCGACTGACCGCACGAGGCGGCGTTCTGCTGCGCTCGGTTCAGGACAGGGCGGCCTTCACCAGTTGCACAACGCGCTTCTCCACCGCCGGGGACCAGTTGCGAAGCGCGAACATGATCGGCCACATGTCCCCGTCATCGAGGGTGGCCACGTCGTTGAAGCCCAGATTGGAGTAACGCTCCTTGAACTTGCCCGCGTCGCGAAAGTAGATGACGACCTTGCCGTCCGCATTGGCGTAGGCGGGCATCCCGTACCACGTCTTCGGCGACAGTTGCGGCGCAGTAGTAGTCACTGCCGCATGGACTCGTTCGGCAAGCGCGCGATCATCCGGCACCATCTTCGCGATCGCATCGAGGGTCGCCTGCATCTCGTCTGCCTTCTTGGCGCCTTTCCTGCCTTCGGCGCGAAGCTCGGCCGCGCGGGCCTTCATCGCGGCGCGTTCCTCAGCGCTGAAGCCGCCGGATCCGGTAGAGGTTTGCTTCGGAGGCACGTCACTCGCCTTTCGATCCGCGGCTTCCCGCGTTGCGTCTTGTCGGTCGACTAGAGGTTAGGCCGGTGATCGCCCGCGCGCTTCTCGATTCCTGCTCAACTGACTCAACCCGGAGGCATCCGCTCACCACGTGGCTGGGTGGATGAATACCGCGGCCGGCTGGGCGAGCCACTGGGTCACGCGCATCGCGAGGTCCATGTCCGCCAGGCGGGCGGTGCGCAGGTTGGTCAACCTGCCGGGCGTGCAGTCAATCTCTCGCCCGAGCTCCGACCAGGTCAGGCCCCGCTCGCCACGTTGCTGGTTGAGCGCTGCGTGCAGCTGGCCCAAGTCCCAGCGCAGCCGGTGGTCGGGCCCCGCCACGGGCAACCGCACGTCACCGACCTCGACGACGGGGCCGGCCAGGAAGTCCTCGGGCGCCCGCTGGAGCCAGCGCAACATGAACAGCGCGTATTGGCAGGACGTGGCGCCTCGGGTCTGCAGCCTCGCGACCGCTCCCCCGCAAAGCGGATGGTCCGTTCGTCGCGCGTTGAGGTCGGCCGACTGCTCCCAGAGCTCGTCGGCGAGCTCGAACCACCCCAGGCCGCGCTCACGACGTTGGGCGTCCAGCGCGCTGAACAGCGCCCCGCAGTCGAAATGGGGCAGAGCTCCCATCCAGGCACCGTACCCGGCGATGGCGGGACGCACCCGGCCAGAGTAGGGTCCGCGCAGGTCACATCGATTGGGTGGGAGATCAATGCTTGCGCACAAGATTGTCGGCACGGCCAACCAGATGGCCATCATCCAGCTCGAGCCCGGACAGACCGTGTACGGCGACCGCGGGACATTCCGCTGGAAGACCGCGAACGTCGCCCTCGAGACCCGGCTGACCCAGCCGCAGAACAACCAGGCCGGCGCACCGGCCGCGGCTGGTGGCTTCCTGGCCAAGGCCATGGACGTCGGCAAGCGGGTGCTCGCCGGCGAGGGATTGGCGTTCCAGTACTACCACGCAGAGGGTGGAAACGGCCTGGTCACGCTGGCCGGCACGATCCCCGGCGAGCTGCGCGCGATCGAGCTCGACGGCTCGACCGGATGGTTCGCCGAGCGCGGCTCGATGATCGCGGCGGAGTCGACGATCAACTTCGACATCGCGTTCACCGGTCTGCGGATGGGCCTGCGCGGACACGAGGGGTTCGTGCTGCAGAAGTTCACCGGCGCGGGGACGCTGTTCGTCGCGGCAGCCGGCAACTTCATCGAGCTCAACCCGGCCAAGTACGGCGGCACCATCCAGGCCGAGACCGGCAACGTGGTCGCGTTCTCCGACACCGTGCAGTACACGATCGAGCGGGTCGGCGGCTTGAACGCCCAGACCGCGATGACCGCGATGTTCGGCGGCGAGGGGATCAACCTCGCCACCTTCCGCGGCGAGGGATCGGTGATCTTGCAGTCGACGTCGATTCACTCACTCGGCGAGGCGTTGCGCCGCGTCATGGACGCTCCTGGCAACGACCGCAAGGGCCCGCTGTCGGGCATCGGCCTGTAACCAACACCCGCACCGCGAAAAGGGAGACGCACGACATGAGCTTCATGGACAAGGTCAAGGCACAGGCCGAGCAGGCGATGGTCAAGGCGCAGCAAGGCGTCCAGCAAGGCCAGACGAAGATCAACGAGATGCAGTCGGCGAAGTCGCACGACGCGCTGCTACGCGAGCTCGGTGCCGCCTACTACGCCCAGCAGCGCTCCGGCGGCTCAGCAGAAGCCGTGAGCGCCGCGGTCGCGGCCCTCGACACGCACGCGGCCGACGCTGCTGCGGCGGCAGCGGCCGCGCCCCCGGCAGCTCCTACCGCCGGCGGCGGAGCGGCTCCGGCCGGCGGCGCAGCAGCGACCGGCGGCGGATCGTTCGACCTCGACGACGTGTAAGAGCAGGCTCAGACCCGGACCGGGTCCTCGGCTCGCAGGACCCGGTTCAGCCGGGTGACCGCGAGCAGCCGCTCGATCCGCTCGGGCACACCGCGCAGGACGAGTTCACGCTCGTTGCGCAGGGCAAGCCGGTGCGCGCCCACAAGCATGCCGAGCCCGCTCGCGTCGACGAGTTGCAACCCGGAGATGTCGACCACGAGGGCATCGCTGCCGACCGTGATCGCCTCGACCAGCGCCGCCCGTCCTTCGGCCACCGTGCGCGCCGACAGGCGGCCGCGAAGGGCTAGTACCCGGCCCGGCTGCTCGATCGTGATCGTCAGATCGAGGCTCTGTGGCTGGTCGAGCGAGAGCTCGCCATCGAGCGACACGTCACGCGGCATGGGCACGCGCCTTCCGGTAGCTGCGAGCGTCCTGTCACGGTATGAGACGCACCAAAGCGGCGTCTGGTTGCCTCGCCGCCGAAATCGGCCGAGATTGCTCGGTCTCGCGGGCTAGATCAGGAGGTCGTCGCTGCAGCGTCGGACCTGTGCGCCCAGGTCGGTGAGGGTCTCCACGAACGACTGGTAGCCGCGGTCGACGTGGAACGCGTCGGCGACCGTGGTGAGCCCGTCCGCCACCACGCCGGCCAGCACAAGCGCGGCGCCGGCCCGGATGTCAGTGGCCCGCACCGGCGCGCCGGACAGCCGCTCACGGCCCCGCACGATCGCGTGATGGCCGTCGGTGCGCACGTCCGCGGACAGCCGGATCAGCTCGTCGATGAAGCGGAACCGGCCGTCGAAGATGTTCTCGGTCACGAACGCGACCCCGTCGGCCACCGAGTTGAGCGCGATCGCCATCGGCAGGAGGTCGGTCGGGAACGCCGGATACGGCAGCGTGACGATGTCGACCGCACGTGGCCGCTCGCTGCAGCTCACCTCGAACCCGTCGTCGTACGTCGTCACCGTGGCGCCGGCCTGGCTGAGCTTGTCGAGCACGATCTCGAGCAGCGTCGCGGAGGCCCCACGCACCCGGATATCCCCGCGGGTCATGGTCGCCGCGAACGCCCAGGTGCCCGCGACGATCCGGTCGGGTACGACGTCGTGGGTGGTCGGCTGCAGGGCCTCGACCCCGTCGATCTCCAGGGTCGAGGTGCCGATGCCGCCGATCTGGGCACCCATCGCCACCAACATCTGGCACAGGTCGACGATCTCCGGCTCACGGGCAGCGTTGTCGATCGTCGTCGTGCCTTTGGCCAGCACCGCCGCCATCAGGATGTTCTCGGTGGCGCCGACACTCGGGAAGTCGAGCCAGATCTGGGCGCCGTGCAGCGCGGGCGCCTCGGCCACCAGGTAGCCGTGGGCGTTGTCGAAGACCGCGCCGAGCCGTTCGAGCCCGGTGATGTGCAGGTCGAGCGAGCGGGACCCGATCGCGTCGCCGCCCGGCAGCGCCACCCGGGCCCGGCCGGCCCGCGCCAGCAGCGGCCCGAGCACGCAGACCGAGCCGCGGATCCGCCGGACGTGCTCGTAGTCGGCCTCGTGCCCGAGCTCCTCCGGCACGGTGATCTCCACGTTGGGCGCGTCGCCCTTGACGTGGGCGCCGAGCCCGCCCAGCACCGCACCCATGATCGGCACGTCGCCGATCATCGGCACGTTCGTCAGCCGGGTGGTTCCGGTCGCGAGCAGGGAGGCGGCCATCACCTTGAGCACGCTGTTCTTCGCGCCAGCCACCGTCGCGTCGCCGGCCAGGCGCGCGCCACCGATGATTTCGAACCGCTCCACGTCCGGCATCGTATGGTCGCAGCCATGACGGAGCGAAAGCGGCGGTCCTCGACGGTCCATCTCACCCGGATCTACACCCGTACTGGCGACGAGGGCACGACCGGTCTCGGGGACATGAGCCGGGTCGCGAAGACCGATCCCAGGGTGGCCGCCTACGGCGATGTCGACGAGGCCAACTCGGCGATCGGCGTCGCGCTCGCGCTCGGTGACCTCGGCGACGACCTGGTGGCCCTGCTGACCTCGATCCAGAACGAGCTGTTCGACGTCGGTGCCGACCTCTGCACGCCGATCGTGCCCGATCCCCAGTGGGCGCCGCTGCGAATCGATGCGTCGTACGTCGAGCGGCTCGAAGCGGCTTGCGACACCTACAACGCGAAGGTCCCGAAGCTCGACTCGTTCGTGCTGCCGGGCGGAAGCGTGGGTGCCGCGTTGCTCCACGTGGCGCGCACCGTGACCCGCCGGGCCGAGCGAGCGGTCTGGGCGTTGCTGGAAGCCGAGCCGGAGTCGACCAACCCGCTGACCTCGACCTACCTGAACCGGCTCTCGGACCTGCTGTTCATCCTCGCCCGGGTGGCCAACCTCGAGGTCGGAGACGTGACCTGGGCGCCGCAGGCCAGTCGAGAGGGCTAGCTCCGCGCGACTACTAGACGGTCTCGCCCGCGGCCTTCAGGCGGGCGGTGGCGCGGCGGGCGGCGGCCTTGGCGGCCTCGTCGTGGCTGTCCTTCGCCGCTGCCAGGGCCTGGCGAGCGCGCGGGACATCGATCTCGTCGGCGAGTTCGACGATCTCGGCGAGGACGTCGACGCTCTCGCTGCTCACCGACAGGAAACCGCCGTGCACGGCGGCCACCAGGTCGTCGTCCCCACTGCGGCGGATCGTGACCGGATGCTCGACCAGGACGCCGAGCAACGGCGCATGACGGGGCAGGATGCCGAGCTCGCCCTCAACGGTGCGGGCCAGCACGATCTCCGCCTCGCCCGACCACACCATGCGATCGGGCGCGACAAGCTGAACCTGCATCGTGGCCATCGCACGATCTTACCGGCCCGGCCTCAGCCGCCATCAGAGCCCGGTCAGACCCAACTCCTAGACTCCCCCGCATGCGTTCCGTCGTTGTCGTGCCCACCTACAACGAGCGCGACACGATCGCCACCACTCTCGAGCAGCTGCTCGAGCGGCCGTGCCGACCCGACATCCTGGTCGTGGACGACAGCTCCCCCGACGGCACCGGGGAGGTCGTGCGCGCCGCGATGCTCGTCGAACCCGACCGGGTGCACCTGCTCGAAAACCCGGGCAAGCAAGGGCTCGGCCGGGCGTACGCCACGGGGTTCGCCCGCGCGCTGGCCGACGATCGCTACGACCTCGTCGTCCAGATGGACGCCGACGGCTCGCACGCGCCCAGCGATGTCGACCGGCTGGTCGCCGCCGCCGAGGATGCCGACCTTGTGATCGGGTCGCGGTACGTCCCGGGCGGCAGCAGCGCCGGGCTGTCGGGTCCGCGCGGCTGGCTCTCCCGCGGCGGCAACATCTACGCGCGGGTGCTCGTCCACACCCCGGTCAGCGACTTGACCGGGGGCTTCAAGGCCTGGCGGGCACCCCTGCTCGCCGCACTACTCGACGAGGAGACCGGCAGCGACGGCTACGCCTTCCAGATCGAGATGACCGTGCGCGCTGCGCGGGCCGGCGCCCGGATCACCGAGGTGCCGATCGTCTTTCACGAACGTCGCGCCGGCAGCTCGAAGATGGACTGGCGGATCGCCGCCGAAGCAGCCTGGCTGGTGCCCTGGATGGCCCGCCACTACTCCCCGCGCCGAGCCGCCGGCGTCCGCCCCGTCCTCTGACCGGCTCCGCGCTACTCGGCGAGCCGCTTCGTGTTGGCCTCGACGTCCTCGACGCCGCCGCACATGAAGAACGCCTGCTCGGGCGCCTCGTCGAACTCGCCGTCGCACAGCCGCTTGAACGAGTCGATCGTCTCGGCCAGCGGCACAAACTTGCCGGGGATGCCGGTGAACTGCTCGGCGACGAAGAACGGCTGGGACAGGAAGCGCTCGATCCGGCGGGCCCGGTTGACCGCGATCCGGTCCTCTTCGCTCAGCTCGTCGATGCCGAGGATCGCGATGATGTCCTGCAGGTCGCGATAGCGCTGCAAGATCTCCTGGGTACGACGGGCGGTCTGGTAGTGCTCCTCACCGACGTACCGGGCGTCGAGGATTCGCGAGGTCGAGTCGAGCGGGTCGACCGCCGGGTAGATGCCCTTCTCCGAGATCGACCGCGAGAGCACGGTCGTCGCGTCGAGGTGCGCGAACGTCGTGTGCGGCGCCGGGTCGGTGATGTCGTCGGCGGGCACGTAGATCGCCTGCAGCGAGGTGATCGAGTGGCCGCGGGTCGAGGTGATCCGTTCCTGCAGCTCGCCCATCTCGTCCGCCAGGGTCGGCTGGTAGCCGACCGCTGACGGCATCCGGCCGAGCAGCGTCGAAACCTCCGAGCCGGCCTGGGTGAACCGGAAGATGTTGTCGATGAACAGCAACACGTCCTGGCGCTGCACGTCGCGGAAGTACTCCGCCATCGTCAGCCCGGCCAGCGCGATCCGCAGCCGGGTGCCCGGCGGCTCGTCCATCTGCCCGAAGACCAGCGCGGTGTCCTTGAGGACGTCGGCTTCTTCCATCTCCAGGTAGAGGTCGTTGCCCTCGCGGGTCCGCTCGCCGACACCGGCGAAGACCGAGCGGCCACCGAACTGCTGCGCGACCCGCCGGATCATCTCCTGGATGACGACGGTCTTGCCGACTCCGGCACCGCCGAACATGCCGATCTTGCCGCCGCGCACGTACGGCGCGAGCAGGTCGATGACTTTGATTCCGGTCTCGAACATCTCGGTCCGCGGCTCGAGCTCGTCGAGCGGCGGCGACGGCCGGTGGATCGGCCAGCGTTCGGTGATCTCGATCGTGCTCGGGTCCACGTCGAGCGGCTCACCGAGCACGTTCCAGACGTGGCCCAACGTCGCGTCGCCGACCGGTACCGAGATCGACGCGCCGGTGTCCTTGGCCTGCGCACCGCGAGTGAGCCCGTCTGTCGGCTGCATCGAGATCGCGCGCACCATGTTGTCGCCGATGTGGCTGGCGACTTCGAGGGTCAGCATCCTGGTCTCGTCGCCGAGGGTGCGGTCGACCTGGATGGCGTTGTAGATCTCGGGCATCTCGTCAGGGGCGAACTCGACGTCGACGACCGGGCCGATAACGCGCACGACGCGGCCGATGCCACCTTCCCTGGTGGTCGGCTGGTCCTCGAGTGTGGCGGTCAATGTTCACTCCCTGTCCCGGCAAGCGCTTCTGCGCCACCGACGATTTCCATGATTTCCTGCGTGATTTCTGCCTGCCGGGCCGAGTTGGCGTCCCGGGTCAGCTGCTTGATCAGCTCGTCGGCGTTGTCGGTCGCCGACTTCATCGCCCGCCGGCGCGCGACCTGCTGGCTCGCCGCGGCATCGAGCATGGCGGCGTAGACGCGGGCAGTGAGGTAGCGCGGGAGCAGGGCGTCGAGCACCCCGGTGCCCTCCGGCTCGAACTCGATCAGCCCGTGCGCACCTTCGTCGGCGTCCTCATCGGTCTCACCGACGGGGACATCGGCCTGGTCGAGCGGGATCAGCCGGGTGATGACCACCCGCTGGGTCGCCATCGACACGAACTGCGTGAAGACCATGTGGATCTCATCGACGCCGCCGTCGAGTGACCCCTTGACGAATTCCTCGAGCATCGCCGCGCTGACCCGGCGGGCGTCTTCGAAGGAAGGCGCCTCGGTGAACCCGGTCCAGCTGTGCGCCACGTCGCGGCCGCGGAAGCGGTAGAAGCTCAACGCCTTGCGACCGACCAGGAACGGCACCGTTTCGATGCCCTCGCCGCGCAGCCGCGCGGTGGCCTGCTCGCCGGCTCGGAGCACGTTCGCGCTGTAACCACCGGCCAGGCCGCGGTCGCTCGTGATCACCAGCAGCGCCGCCTTGCTCGGATTCTCGCGCGGCGTGGTCAGCGGATGCTCATCGTTGACCACGCCTTCCGCGGTCACCGTACGCACGACACCGGTGATCGCCTCGGCATACGGCCGCGACGCCACGATCCGCTGATGCGCCTTGACGATCCGCGACGCCGCGATGAGCTCCATCGCGCGCGTGATCTTCTTCGTCGACTGGACCGATTTGATCCGCCGGCGATATTGGCGAAGCTGAGCACCCATTGGTCAGGACTCATCCGGTTCGTCGGCGCCGTCTTCGTCCGCCGATGCAGCCGAGTCGCCGTCGCCCGACGCATCAGCCCCGACCTTGGCACTGAGCTCATCGCCGCCGATGGGCTCGCCGCTCGAGGTCTCGAACTGCTTCTTGAAGTCGCCGACCGCGATCTCGAGCTGCTCGGCCAGATCGCCCTCGACCTTTCCGCCGGCGAGGATCTCGTCGTAGATGCCCTTGTGCTGACGGCCGATGTAGTCGAGGAACTCGCGCTCGAACCTCGAGATGTCGGCGACCGGGACGTCGTCGAGCGCACCCGACGTGCCGGCCCAGATGGACACGACCTGACGCTCCACCGGGTACGGCGTGTACTGCGGCTGCTTCAGCAGCTCGACCAGCCGCGCGCCACGCTCCAGCTGGGCCTTCGAGGCCTTGTCGAGGTCGGAGCCGAAGGCCGAGAACGCCTCGAGCTCGCGGTACTGCGCGAGGTCGAGCCGCAGCCGGCCGGCGACCCCCTTCATCGCCTTGGTCTGGGCGTTGCCGCCGACCCGCGACACCGAGACACCGACGTTGATCGCCGGACGCACACCGGAGTTGAACAGGTCGGTCTCGAGGAAGATCTGACCGTCGGTGATCGAGATGACGTTGGTCGGGATGTAGGCCGACACGTCGTTGCCCTTGGTCTCGATGATCGGCAGGCCGGTCAGCGAGCCGCCGCCGAGCTCGTCGTTGAGCTTCGCGCAGCGCTCGAGCAGCCGGGAGTGCAGGTAGAAGACGTCGCCGGGGTAGGCCTCGCGGCCGGCCGGGCGGCGCAGCAGCAGTGAGATCTTGCGGTAGGCGTCGGCCTGCTTTGACAGGTCGTCGAAGACGATCAGCGCGTGCTCGCCGGCGTACATCCAGTGCTGCGCCGATCGCGGAGCCGGCGTAGGGCGCGATGTACTTGAAGGCGGCCGGGAACGACGCGGGAGCGGCGACGATGGTCGTGTAGTCCATCGCGCCGGCCTCTTCAAGCGCGTTGTGCACCTGCGCGACGGTCGAGCCCTTCTGCCCGATCGCGACGTAGACGCACTTGACCGCCTGCTTCTTGTCGCCGCTCTTCCAGCTGTCGCGCTGGTTGATGATCGCGTCGAGCGCGACCGCGGTCTTGCCGGTCTGCCGGTCGCCGATGATCAGCTGGCGCTGGCCGCGGCCGATCGCGGTCATCGCGTCGATCGCCTTGATCCCGGTCTGCAGCGGCTCCTTCACCGGCTGGCGCGGCCATCACGTTCGGCGCCTGGAGTTCGAGGTCGCGGCGCTCGGTCGAGGCGATGTCACCCTTGCCGTCGAGCGGCCGCCCGAGCGGGTCGACGACGCGGCCGAGGAAGCCGTCGCCGACCGGGACCGACAGCACCTCGCCGGTCCGGCGGACCTGCTGGCCCTCCTCGATGTCCTGCGCGTCGCCGAGGATGACGCAGCCGATCTCGCGCGACGTCGAGGTTCAGCGCGATGCCCAGTAAGCCGCCCTCGAACTCCAGCAGCTCGTTGGTCATCGCCGAGTGCAGACCCTCGACGCGGGCGATGCCGTCGCCGGTGTCGACGACGACGCCGACCTCCTCGCGCTTGGTCTTGGCGTCGTAGGCCTCGACGATGCCCGCGAGGGCGTCGCGGATCTCCTCCGGCCGGATGCTCAACTCGGTCACTGGTTTGCTCCTCGGTTTGCTTGTTCTATCCGCGGCGCGGGCGTGCGCCCGATCCGCCGGTCAGCTTGCGGCGCGCCTCGGCGAGCTGGCGCGCGACACTGGCGTCGATCATCTCGTCGCCGACCCGCACTGTGATGCCGCCGATCAATGACTCGTCGACGATGACCTCCAGCCGCATCTCGTGCTCGTAGGTCGTACTGAGTGCGGTGGCCAGTGCGGCCTGTTCGTCGTCGGTGAGCTCCACCGCCGTCGTCACGTGTGCGATCAGCCGGTCCCGCCGCTGCGCGGCGAGCGCCGAAACATGGAGCAGCACGTGCTCGATCGGGCGCCCGCGCGGCTCGATCGCCGCGCGCGAGATCAGGGAGAAGGTGAAGCTCGTTACCCGGCCCTCGAGCAGGGTGTGCAGCAACTCGCGCTTGGACTCCCGCGAGATGTTGCGCTCGGTCAGCACCGCCCGCAGGGTGGGCTCGGCGTCGAGGATCCGGCTGAAGCGGAACAGCTCATCCTCGACCTCCTCGAGCTGCCCGACCGCCTCCGCCGCAGCGAGCGCGGCCTCGACCGCGAGCTCCTCCAGCGAGTCGAGCAGGTCCCGCGGCTGCGACCAGCGCGAGCGCGCCGCCGCGCGGAGCAGCTCGAGGGTCGGCCCGTCGAGCTGGGTGCCGAACAACCGGTCGACCAGAGCCGCCTTCGTCACCGCCGGCAGGGCCGGGTCGGACAGCGCACGACGCAACGAGCCCTGCGGCAACAGCAGCGACACCACGGCGTAGAGCTGCTCGGACAGCCCGATCAGATCGCCGTCGGTCGGCAGATGCTCGCGGAGCATCGACAACGATGCCCGGCTGGCTCCTTGCATCAGTCCCGCTCCGCCTGACCGGCGCCGGCGTGCTCCGCCTCGACCATCTCGGTCGCGCCCACCCCGGCGATGAAGTCCTCGACCAGCTTGCGCTGGCGGGCGTCGCGACGCAGCGAATCGTGCACGATCCGCTCGGACAGGGTCATCGCCAGCTCGCCGATCTCGTTGCGCAGCGCGAGAATCGTGTGCTGACGCTCGGCGGCGATCCGGTCTTCGGCATTGGCTAGCATCTGCTCGACCCGGGCCTGGGCCTCGCTGCGCGCCTCCTCGACGATCTCCGCGCGCTCGGCCTGAGCCTGCTCGCGCAGCCGAGAGGCGTCCCGGCGGGTCTCCGCCAGCGCCTCCCGGTATTCGAGCTCGGCCGCCTCGAGTCTGGCCTTGGCCGCCTCCGCGTCCTCGAACTGCTTACGGATCGTCGCCTGGCGCGCGTCAATCAACTTGACGATCCGCGGGATTCCGATCGTCTGGTTCTTGGCCAGGAAGATCACGACCAGGATGAAGACGAGCCACTCGAAGATGAACGTTCCATTGGGTATCAGGAAGTTGTTCGTCTTCGCCGCGACCACGGTATGAAGGGCGGCGTTCGGCACGGCCAAGGTCACTTGCCGAGGACGAACGCGAACAGCGCGGCGAACGCCAGGTTGATGAAGTACGCCGCCTCGACCAGGCCGACGGTCAAGAAGAACTGACCGGTCAGCTGGCCCTGCGCCTCGGGTTGCCGGGCGATCCCGCTGATGAGGGCGTTACCGGCGATACCGTCACCGATACCAGCACCGATCGCGCCGCCGCCGAGGGCGAGACCACCACCGATCAGACCACCAGCGGTCTTGATCGCCGCCCCTGTTGTCTCTACTGCCACTGTGTCTCCCTAGTTGCGAAACGCTCGTGCTCGAGCGCGTCAGTGCTCTTCGGCGGTTGCAAAGCCGAAGTACAAAATGGTCAGGAACGAGAAGATGAACGCCTGGATCGGCGCGATCAGCCCTGAGTCGAACAACCTCCACCCGAAGTCGGCCAGCCCGTACAGCGGGAACAGATAGAACGGCAGCAACGCGATGACCGCCAGCATGATGCCGCCGGCGAAGATGTTGCCGAACAGACGCAACGAGAGCGAGAGCGGGTTGACGATCTGCTCCAGCAGCAGGATCGGGCGGCGGATCGCCGGCTTCACGGTGAACCAGTCCGTGACGTAGCGACGGCCCTTTCGCTTCACGCCGAGGTAGGTGTAGAGCACGACCACGGTCAGGGCAAGCGCGTAGACCAGGTTGACGTCCGCGGTCGGCGGCGCGAGCCGCTCCGGGTTGTGACCGCTGGGGATCCAGGCCAGCCAGTTGCTGAACAGGATGAAGAAGAACAGGGTGGCCCCGAACGGCACCAGC
Organism: uncultured Actinomycetota bacterium; assembly: GCA_963770565.1. Classification (GTDB taxonomy): domain Bacteria; phylum Actinomycetota; class Actinomycetes; order JAFAQI01; family JAFAQI01; genus DATAUK01. The sequence continues at coordinate 1,284,133 of CAVYQE010000001.1, read as the reverse complement.
CACGGCGGGATGTCGTGGCCGACCGCCTGCTCGACGTAGTCGCGGGTCTGGGTGAGCACCAGCTCGGTGATGATCTGCGGCCGGTTCGGCACGCTGCTGGTGGCCTTGCGCGCGACGTACCCGACGAAACCCACGGTCAGCGCCGCGGCGATCAGCGTGGTGTACATCGTGTCGTAGTTGAAAGTCAGGCCGAGAAACGTGAAGTGCGGGTGGTCGCCGACCGAGATGGTCGCGGCCGGCAGCGCGGCGAGGCTTCGCATCACGGAGCGACCACCCGGCGCAACGGGCGGATCAGCAGCGACATCATGACGAGCTGGAAGATGACCAGCCCCACGAAGACGGCCCAGCCGTCCTGGCGGTAGACCAGCGCCACCAGGATCGCGAAGACCGTGATGATCCCCAGCCGGGACAGCGACGTCTTCATCACTGCGCCACGCGGGTTGGCGACCTCGGCGTCGAGCGCCTGGGTGTCGCCCCAGAGCTTGCGGGCGTTGTAGCCGCCGAGCCCGAGGCCGATGCAGAGGAACACTCCGACAAATGGTGCCCCGGCCGCAAATCCGGCGGCGATCGAGATGAGGCCGAGCACGCCGGCAACGATCAACGCGTTTCGATACCCGCGCGCGACGGCGCTCCATTGAGCGTCGAGGGCCACCGTGTTCCTCTCACCGGTCGTCGGATCGGACGTCATTGTCAGGTCTGGCTTTGTCGGCTGGAGCTGAGCTGGTGCGGGTATATGGCCGGATCACCTGGTAGGCGCCGGCGGCGCCAACCAAGATACCAACGAGTACGCCGAGCAGAGCAAACAGGGGTGCGGAGCCCAACGCACGGTCACCGAGGACCCCGAGAAACGCACCGACGCCCACACAGATCCCGAGCATCGAGCCGATCCCGAGCAGCGTGACCACGTTGGGCGCCGGGCGCTCCGGGACGCGGCCCATGGGGCTCAGCCGGCCGGCGCGGCGGTCATGGCGTGCGGCTCTGCCGGGTCTCGGTACCGATCACATGCCCCTTGGGGCCCATCCAGGTCAGCGTCGTCGCGGTGCAGCGGAACCGGTAGCTGTGGACACCGATCTTGTTGAGGTAGCCGGGCCGGTGGTGATGCCGGTAGAGGTAGGTGTTGGTGCTGCCCGCGCTCCATCCGCGCTCGGTCACAGTGATCCAGAGGTGATGGCCGATCTTGCTCGCGTGGAGCAACTGCTTGTTCTTGCCGCGAATCATCTCGGTCAGCGGATGCCCGCGGTAGGTCCCGACCAGCGGTTGCGACCTCATCCAGTTGGAGTGGTCGATCCCGGTCGCGCTGATGTGGTCGACGTCGCCGCCACCTGCGTGCATGACGACGTTGACGCCGTTGAACTTCGTGGTCGTCCGGCCGTGGTTGTCGAGCCAGGTGCCGACCAGGCACTTGTCGCCGACCGTCGTACGGCCGGCTCCCGCGGCACCGGCGGTCGCCGCCGGCACACCGGTCGCCAGCGCAAGACCCGCGGCGCTGGCCGCAATGAGCACTGACCGCAACCCGGAAACCCTCATGCGCACTCCCCTGTCCCGGCATCCAGGCTGCCGCGGCCCGATCCGAACCTAACCGATCCGAGCGCCCGGCGGGTCAGGACGGCGGGGTCTGGCTGGCGGCACGCAACCGGGGCACGCTGCTCGCAACCACCAGCACGGCCGCGGCGATCAACACGAACGACAAGATGAGTAACGGCCGGCGATGCGAGAGCGCAACAGTCACCGTGCCGCCCGCGATCAGCGCCGACCACATGTACATCATGAGCACGGCGCGAGCGTGCGAGTGCCCGAGCTTGAGCAGCCGGTGGTGCAGGTGCTGCTTGTCCGGCTGCCACGGCGCCTGCCCGGCCCGGCTGCGGCGGACCACCGCAAGCACCAGGTCGCCGAACGGTACGGCGAACACGGCAAGCGGGAGCAGCAGCGGCAGCAGTCCGGGTGCGAAGTCGTCGGCGGGCAGTGCGTTCGGATCGAGCTGGCCGGTCAGGCTCACGGTGGCGGCGGCGAGCACCAAGCCGAGCAGCATCGAGCCGGAGTCGCCCATGAAGATCCGGGCCGGGTTGAAGTTGTGCGGCAGGAACCCGATGCACGCGCCGGCCAGCACCGCGGTCAGCAGCGTCGGTGCGGTCGCCCGGTCGAACTGATGCACCACTGACAGCTCGTAGGAGTAGGCGAAGAACGACAGCGAGGCGATCGCCACGACGCCCGCGGCGAGCCCGTCGAGACCGTCGATGAAGTTGATCGCGTTGATCGTGATGACGACGAACAAGATCGTGAGCGGGACGCCGATGTCGAGGCCGAGCGAGAGCGCCCCGTGCCCGGGAACCGGCAGGTAGAGCAGCTGCACGCCGTTGAGCACCATGATCCCGGCGGACAGGATCTGGCCGGCGAGCTTGGTCAGCGCGTCGAGGCCCCATCGGTCGTCGGCGGCACCGAGCAGCACGAGCACGCCGCCGCCGAGCAGGACACCGCGGATGTCGGTGGTCTGGAACGCGCGATGCAGGGTCGGCAGCCGGCTCGCGACCAGTAGCCCCGCGCAGAGACCGCCGAAGATCGCCAGCCCGCCGAGCCGCGGCGTCGGGATGGTGTGGACGTCGCGGTCGCGCACCTCGGTGAACGCGTTGGTGGCGATCGCGAACCGCCGCGCGTAGGGGGTGAGCAGATAGGTGACAGCCGCGACGAGCACCCCGGTGAGGACGTACTCGCGCACGGCGGTCGGCCCCTAGCCCCGCGGGTACGCCGGGTGGGCGGTCACCAGCGCGCCGACGGTCGCACCGATCTCCGCGGCGGCCGTGCCGTCCGCGTCGCGCACCGCTCGCGCGATCAGGGCCGCGACCTCTTTCATCTCGCCCTCGGCCATGCCCTGGGTGGTCACCGCCGGGGTGCCGACCCGGATCCCGGACCCGATGGACGGCGGCTGCGGGTCGAACGGGATCGAGTTCTTGTTGAGCGTGATCTTGGCGGCGTCGCAGCGGGTCTCCGCGTCCTTGCCCGTGACGCCGAGCCCGCGCAGGTCGATCAAGGCCAGGTGGGTGTCGGTGCCGCCGCTGACCGGCCGCATCCCCTCGGCCGCCAGGCCGTCGGCGAGGGCCTGGCAGTTGGCGATGACCTGCTTGGCGTAGCGCTGGTATTCCGGCGTGGCCGCCTCCTTCAGCGCGACCGCCTTGGCGGCAACCGCGTGCATCAGCGGGCCGCCCTGGCTGAACGGGAAGACCGCCTTGTCGATCCGCGCGGCGAGGTCCTCCTTGCAGACGATCATGCCGCCGCGCGGGCCGCGCAGGACCTTGTGCGTGGTGAAGGTGACGACGTCGGCGTACGGGCACCGGGCTCGGGATCGCCTTGCCGGCGACGAGGCCGATGAAGTGCGCCGCGTCGACCATCAGCCAGGCGCCGACCTCGTCCGCGATCGAGCGGAACGCCGCGAAGTCGATCAGCCGCGGGTACGCCGTCGCGCCGCAGATGATCATCTTCGGCTGGTGCTCATGCGCCAGTTCGCGGACCTGGTCGTAGTCGATCAGCTCGTTGTCCTCGCGCACCCCGTAAGCGACGGTGTTGAACCACTTGCCGGAGAAGTTGACCTTGCTGCCGTGGGTCAGGTGGCCGCCGTGCGGCAGGCACATCGCGAGCACGGTGTCGCCAGGTGCGAGCAGTGCCGCGTAGGCCGCCAGGTTGGCGCTGGCGCCGGAATGCGGCTGCAGGTTGGCATGGTCGGCGCCGAAGAGTGCCTTGGCCCGCTCGATCCCGATCTTCTCGGCCCGGTCGACCACCTCGCAACCGCCGTAATAACGCCTGCCGGGATAGCCCTCGGCGTACTTGTTCGACAGTGTCGAGCCGAGTGCGGCGAGCACCGCCGGCGAGGTGAAGTTCTCGCTGGCGATCAGCTGAAGGCCGCCGCGCAGCCGCTCGAGCTCGTCGATGATGACCGCGGCGATCTCGGGGTCGGTGGCCGACAACGCGGCGAAATCGGGCCCCCAGAACGGGGTCGCATCGGTCATCTGTCCGCCTTCATCCCGCCTGATCCGGCTGTGGTCGTGGAGGTCCGCCTACTGTATGACGCCCCAGGCCCGCGGGCAGGTAGCCGCCGCCGGGTCCGCCGACCGTGTGACGCCGCCCTCAGGCATCCCCAGCCAGCACACAGGAACCTCTCACGTCGTACTCAGGTGCTGTTGTGAAGGTCAAGGACACGGGGCGCCAGACCGTAGGAGAGGCCGATGACCACCCAGCTGTCGGGTTTGACCGCAGACGAGGTTTTTGCGGACTCGGTGGGTGACGTCGCCCTCGCGGCGCTGCTCCGAACCAAGCCGCCCGACGACGGGATCCCGGCCGCGGTCTGGTGGCTGATCGCCGAGACGCTGCGTACGTCGGTCACGATCCGGCGCACCTTGGCCGCGGAGAACTCCCCCGATCGCGAGGACCTGCCGATCCTCGTCGCGGAGGCCCGGTTGCTCGCCGAGGCCGCACTTGCCGAGCTCACCGAGACGACCGGCGCGCGCCCGACCCCGCTGTCCCTGGTGCCGCCGGCGGCCGATGCGCCCAGGGCGGCGGTCCGGCCGACGTTCGGGTTGCAGCTCAGCGTGCTGTTCCTCGCCCGGATGCTCGTCTCGCACCGCGCGACCACCCCGCAACGGCTGGCCAACACCCTCGCCGCGCATCTGCGCGCGCTATCCGGCTTCGAGAGCTCCGAGCTCCGGGACGACTTCGCGTAGCCGGTCGAGGTCGATCGCACCCGCGCGCAGCACGCGTGGCTGCTCGCCGGTGAGGTCGATGATCGACGATGCGACCGGTCCGGCAGTCGGCCCGCCGTCGAGGTAGACCGACACCGAGGCGCCCAGTTGCAGGCGCGCATCCAGCATGGTCGTCGCCGGCTCGTGTCCGGAGCGGTTGGCGCTGGAGGTGGCGAGCGGTCCGGTCCGCGAGATGAGCTCCAGGGCGATGTCGTTGTCGGGCATCCGGATCGCAACCGTCCCGAGCGTCTCGCCCAGGTCCCAGGCGAGATGCGCGGTATGCCGGACCACGAGCGTCAGCGCACCGGGCCAGAAGGCGGCAATGAGGTCGCGGCCCGCGTCGGACAGCTCCGCGACCAGCGCGTCGACCATGTGCTGCGACCCGACCAGCACCGGCACCGGCATGCTTCGGTCGCGGCCTTTCGCGGCGAGCAGCGCCTCGACCGCGGCGGCCGAGAACGCGTCGGTACCGACGCCGTACACGGTGTCGGTCGGCAACACGACGAGCTCGGCACGCAGGACCGCGCTCACCGCGGCGTCGATGCCCTCTTCGCGGTGGTGGGGTTTGGTGCAGTCGAACACCCCGGTCTTCATGCCGCGGTTCCTACCGTGAACCGCGGTCGGCCGGCGAGGTCGGGGTGGTCGACGACATCACTGAAGCCCGCGGCGTCGAGCAGGTCGGGCACTGACCGATTGTGGCGTTCCGAGTGTTCGATGACCAGTACGCCGGCCGGCCGCAACAGTGCGGTGGCGCGGTCGACCACGCGCCGGATCACCGACAGCCCCTCGTCGTCGGCCCACAACGCCTCGTCCGGGTCGTGCTCGCGGACCTCGGGGTCGACCAGGTCGCGTTCGTCGAGGGGCACATAGGGAGGGTTCGACACGACGACGTCGACGGTTCGGTCCAGGCCGGTCGGGGCATCGGCAAGATCGGCGTGATGCAGCCGCACCCGGCCGGGCGCGACCGAACCGGCCGCGTTGCGCTGAAGCCACTCGAAGGCTGCCGCTGAGGACTCGACGAGATGGACGACCGCGCGCGGATGCTCGTGCGCCACTGACAACCCGATCGCGCCGCTGCCGGCGCAGAGGTCCACGACGACCGGCGTACGGTCCGCGGGCAGGAGATCCAGTGCCGCGAGGACCGCGTCGACGAGCAGTTCGGTCTCGGGACGCGGGACGAAGACGCCGGGCCCGACCACCAGGTCGAGGTAGCGGAACCCGGCCGAGCCGGTCAGGTGTTGCAGCGGCACCCGGGCCGCCCGGGCCGCCACCAGCTGGTCGAGCGGGACCGCGTTGTCGGCGGCAAGCCGGACGAGCACCCGGGCGTCATGGTCGGCGCTCGGCACCCCGGCCGCCGCGAGCGCCGAGGCCACCTCGCGCACGGTCATCGTCACGCGCCTCAGTCTGTCAGTGCCGGTCGGAGGATTCGGGCGCGCGCGATCAGCTGTCGGCGTCGATGAGCGCCTGGATCACCGCGTCGAGGTCGCCGTCGAGCACCGCGTCGAGGTTGTAGGCCTTGAAGTTGACCCGGTGGTCGCTGATCCGGTTCTCCGGGAAGTTGTAGGTCCGCACTCGCTCGCTGCGGTCGACCGTGCGCACCTGGCTCCGCCGGGCCGCGGAGGCATCCGCGTCTGCCTGCTCCTGGGCAGCGGCGAGCAGTCGGGCCCGCAGGATGCGCATCGCGCTCTCCTTGTTCTGCAGCTGGCTCTTCTCGTTCTGGCAGGAGACGACGATGCCGGTCGGGATGTGGGTGACCCGGACAGCGGAGTCGGTCGTATTGACGCTCTGGCCACCGGGGCCGGACGACCGGTAGACGTCGATCCGCAGGTCGTTCGGGTCGATCTCGACCTCGACGTCCTCCGCCTCCGGAAGGACGAGTACGCCGGCCGCGCTGGTGTGGATCCGGCCCTGGGCCTCGGTCACCGGCACACGCTGTACCCGGTGCACCCCGCCCTCGTACTTCAGCCGGCTCCAGGGCTTCGGGTCACGTCGCCCGCGCACCGCGATCGTCGCTGCCTTGTAACCGCCGAGGTCGCTCTCGGTGGCGTCGAGCAGCTCGGTCTTCCAGCCCTGCCGCTCGGCGTACCGCAGATACATCCGCAGCAGGTCGCCGGCAAACAGCGCCGACTCCTCGCCGCCCTCGCCGGCCTGCACTTCGAGGATGACGTCCTTGTCGTCGTTCGGATCAGCGGGCACCAACAGCCGCCTGAGCTCGTCGGCGAGATGATCCTGCCGCTCCTCGAGCTCGGTCGCCTCGGCCCGGAACGACGAGTCCTCGCCCGAGAGCTCGCGGGCGGCGGCCAGGTCGTCGCCGACCCGCTTCCACTCCTGATACGTCGTGACGATCGGCGTCAGCTCGGCATAGCGCTGGCCGAGCGTGCGGGCGCGGCCCTGGTCGGAGTGGATGGCCGGATCGGACAGCTGTTTCTCGACCTCGGCGTGCTCGGTGACGAGCTCCTCAACCTGCTCGAACACCACTCTCTCCTATTGCATCGACCACCAACTTAGTGGCCGGGCGCGTAATCAGGGCCGCGCGTCAGGCCAGACGTCACAGATCAAGAGCGCAACCACCAGCAACGCACTTCCAACGCCGAGGAGTAGCGACAGCTCAGGTTGGGGCTGGCAAGGCCGCAGGGAGCGCCGCGTGCTTGAGCACGCAAGCGACCGAGAACGCGGCCAGCGCCGAGCTGAGCGGAGCTACTTCTTGGCGTAGCGCTGTTCGAAGCGGGCTACGCGTCCGCCGGTGTCCAGGATCTTCTGCTTGCCGGTGTAGAAGGGGTGGCAGGCCGAGCAGACGTCGGCGTGGATCACGCCGTTGGCTGCGGTGCTGCGGGTGGTAAAGGTGTTCCCGCACGTGCACGTCACGGTGGTCTCGACGTACTGCGGGTGAATGTCGGGTTTCACTACTGCTCCTGTCGCTTCTGGTCGCCGGGTCGCCCGAGTGCTCGGACGTGAACCGGAACCGCTGTCCAGTGTGCCAGAGCCTGAACGCCGAAGCGGAGGCCCTTGTTCCGCGTTGCTTGCGGCTCGCTAGTCGCTGGTCGTCTTCTGGACCTGCAGCAGGAACTCGTAGTTGCTGGAGGTCTCCTTCATCTTCGACAGCAGCAGCTCCATTGCCTGCTGCGAGTCGAGGGCGTGGAGCACCCGACGCAGCTTCCAGACGATCTGCAGCTCCTCGGGAGCGAGCAGGATCTCCTCCTTGCGGGTGCCGGACGGGTCGATGTCGACCGCCGGGAAGATCCGCTTGTCCGCAAGCTTGCGGTCCAGCTTGAGCTCCATGTTGCCGGTGCCCTTGAACTCCTCGAAGATGACCGTGTCCATCGTCGAGCCGGTCTCGACCAGCGCGGTGGCCAGGATCGTGAGCGAGCCGCCGTTCTCGATGTTGCGAGCGGCCCCGAGGAAGCGCTTCGGCGGGTAGAGCGCGGTCGAGTCGACCCCACCGGACAGGATCCGGCCGCTGGCCGGTGCCGCGAGGTTGTAAGCGCGGCCAAGCCGGGTGATCGAGTCGAGGAGTACGACGACGTCGTGCCCCAGCTCGACGAGTCGCTTGGCGCGCTCGATCGAGAGCTCGGCGACGGTCGTGTGGTCCTGCGGCGGCCGGTCGAAGGTCGAGGCGATGACCTCGCCCTTCACCGAACGCTGCATGTCGGTGACCTCTTCAGGCCGCTCGTCGACAAGCACGACCATCAGGTGACACTCGGGGTTGTTGGTCGTGATCGCGTTGGCGATCGCTTGCAGGACCATCGTCTTGCCGGCCTTCGGCGGGGAGACGATCAGCCCGCGCTGGCCCTTGCCGATCGGTGCAACGAGGTCGATCACCCGGGTGGTGAAGACGTGCGGCTCGGTCTCGAGCCGCAGCCGATCCTGCGGGTAGAGCGGGATGAGCTTGGCGAAGTCGGGGCGCTTCTTGGCTTCCTCCGGGTCGACGCCGTTGACGGTGTCGAGCCGGACCAGCGCGTTGAACTTCTCGCGCCGCTCACCCTCGCGCGGCTGGCGCACCGCACCGGTCACCGCGTCGCCCTTGCGCAGGCCGTTGCGACGTACCTGCGAGAGCGAGACGTAGACGTCGTCGGGGCCGGACAGGTAACCACCGGTCCGCACGAAGGCGTAGTTGTCGAGGATGTCGATGATTCCGGCGACCGGCACGAGGACGTCGTCCTCGGAGATCACCGGATCCGGCTCGCCCTGCTGGCCGAACCGCTCGCGACCCGTGCCGCCGCGGCCGCGGTTGCGCTCGCGGAACCGGCCGCGCCGGCCGCGGTTGCCGCCGAACTCGTCGTCGTCGCGCGGACCGCCCTGGCTGGCGTTGCCCGGTCCGGAGTTGCCCTGGCCGCCGTTGTTCTGGGAGTTCTGGTTGCCCTGGCCGGCACCGGAGTTGCCTCGGTTGCCGCCCTGATTGCCCTGGCCGCCCTGGCGTTGGCCGCGGTCGCGCTGTTGGTTGTCGCGCTGCTGGCCGTCGCGCTGGTTGTCGCGCTGGTTGTCGCGCTGCTGGCCGTCGCGCTGCTGCGACTCGCGCGGTGGCGCGTCGGTGGTTTCGGCCTGCGACGAGGCGCGCTCGCGGCGGCTGTTGCCGGCTGCGCGGGTGTGCGTCGTGGCGTCTGCGTCGGCGCGAACCGTCTGACTGGCCGAGGCCGCCTGGCCGCCCGACTGGGCCGCCTGGATCGCCTCGATCAGCTGGTTCTTGCGCAGCTTCGCGGTGCCGGAGATGCCGAGGTCGCCGGCGAGCTGCTGCAGCTCGGGCAACAGCTTCGACGACAGACCGGCGGCGCGCCGGCGGGTGCCGCCGCCCGAGCCGTTGGATGACTCGGAAGTGTTGTGGGTCGAGGACTCGACTGCCGTGACTGTGGCAGCGCCGGACTCGACATCGTGAGTTTCGCTCACCAAGGATCCTTCCTTACTGGTTGGTGCGGCCGGCCAATTTCGGCCTGGCGGCACCGTGGTCCGCCTGTGCGGCGGACGTGTGTGGAGCCACTCCCGGGAGGGGTTCTCTCGCAGTGCACCCGCGGTTGTTGACTGCGGGGTCGCGACAGAATCAGAAAACGAGTTCCTCACGTGAGGATGTCATCTGAGTTCGGTGCGCAATTCGCGAGGACCTCGCCCCGTCGGGGCGGCTGTCGCAATACATAGCGTAGTCGTCGCTACCTGTTCCTGCCAACAATTCACAAAATCGTTTTGTTCCGCGTGTCGGGTGACCCTTTCTCGTTCGCCTACAGCGCGACCACCTGCGCCCCGCCGCGATCGACCTCGAGCGCGAGGGCGGACCACCCGCGACGGGCGAACCCCATCGCGTGCTCGCGGGTCTCCGTAGTGGTCAATGCAAGCACGGTCGGGCCGGCGCCCGAGATCACTGCGGGCACCCCGGCATCGCGGAGCTCGCGGAGCAACGCCGTACTGCGCGGCATGGCCTCCGCTCGGTACGACTGGTGGAGCGCATCCTCGGTTGCGGCCATCAGCAGATCCGGCTCCGAGCGCAGCGCCGCGACAAGCAGTGCCGCGCGACCGGCGTTCCTGGCCGCATCGCTGTGACTGACCGACTCCGGCAGCAGTCGTCGCGCCGCCCGGGTCGAGGAGCTCGCGCCCGGCACGAATGCCACCGGTGCGAGCGAGGTGGTCACCGGTACGGACACCGCTTTCGCGCGCCCGTCATCGACCCACGCCACGGTCAGCCCACCGAGCAGGCAGGCCGCGACGTTGTCCGGATGGCCTTCGAGCGACGCTGCAAGTTCGAGTACGCCGGCATTGTCGAGCCGCTCCGCGCCACCGACGACAAGACCACGGGCCGCGACGACGCCGGCGACGATCGCGGCAGCAGACGAGCCGAGGCCGCGAGTGTGCGGGATCCGGTTCGCACACACCACTTCGAGGCCCTTCGGTGCGCCGCCGAGGACCTTGAAGGCGGCCCGCATCGACTTGACCACGAGGTGGCGTGCGTTGCGCGGCACGCTTGCGGCCCCCATGCCGGCGACATCGACGCTGAGCCCCGGCTCGTCGGTCACTCGCACCACGACGTCGTCGTACAAGCCGAGGGCGAGACCGAGCGCGTCGAAGCCGGGACCGAGGTTCGCACTCGTCGCCGGCACTTTCACCCGCAGCGGTGCCGCTCGGAACGCCGGGCCGCCGCGTCGGGCCATCAGGTCTCCCGCGACTACAGCTCGAGCGCCGCGGCCGCGGCGGCGACATCGGCGGCGATCGTCATGGGCACGGGTGCGCCCGCGATCGCCCACTCGGGGTCCTTCAAGCCGTTGCCGGTCACCGTGCAGACGACTCTGCTGCCGGGCCGGATCGATCCGTTCGCGTGTGCTTGCAGCAATCCAGCGACGCTGGCCGCACTCGCCGGCTCGACGAACACGCCCTCCTCGCGGGCCAGCATCCGGTACGCCGAAAGGATCTCGCGGTCGGTGACCGCCTCGATTGCGCCACCGGACTCATCGCGCGCGGCGAGTGCTTGCTTCCACGAGGCGGGGTTGCCGATCCGGATCGCGGTCGCGATCGTCGACGGATTCGCCACTGCCTCGCCGCGAACGATCGGTGCCGCGCCGGCGGCCTGGAAGCCGCGCATCACCGGCCGCTTCGTGGCGGTGCCGTCAGCGGCGTACTCGGTGTATCCCTTCCAGTACGCCGTGATGTTCCCGGCGTTGCCGACCGGCAGGCAGTGCACGTCCGGTGCGTCGCCGAGGGCGTCGCAGATCTCGAACGCGGCGGTCTTCTGGCCGTCGATCCGGTACGGCGTTGACCGAGTTGACCAGCGAGACCGGGTGATGCTCGGCGAGGTCGCGCGCGAGGTTGAGGCAGTCGTCGAAGTTGCCGTCGACCTGCAGGAGTCGCGCGCCGTGTACGAGCGCTTGCGCCAACTTGCCCATCGCGATCTTGCCGCTCGGCACGAGCACCGCGCAGATCATCCCGGCCCGAACTGCGTACGCCGCAGCACTCGCTGAGGTGTTGCCGGTCGAGGCGCAGATGACCGCCTTCGAGCCTTCCTCGGCCGCCTTGCTGATCGCGAGGGTCATGCCGCGGTCCTTGAACGAACCGGTCGGGTTCATGCCCTCGACCTTGAGGTGTACGTCGCAACCGGTCACCGCCGACAGTCGCGGCGCGGTCAGGAGCGGTGTGCCGCCTTCGAGCAACGTGACGATCGGCGTGGTCGAGGTCACCGGAAGCCGGTCGCGGAACTCCTCGATCACGCCTCGCCACGGCGACGTGCGCGCAATGGTCGCGGTCATTCGACGCCCCCTTCGACCCTCATCACACTTGCCACTGCCCGCACCGAGTCGAGCCGGCGGACGTCCTCGACGGTCGCCGACAGCGCTGCGTCGGTGGCCTCGTGCGTCACGAGCACCAAGGTCGCATCGTCGCCGTGGCCTTCCTGGCGCACGGTCTGGATCGACACGTCGTGCACCGCAAACGCCTGCGCGACGCTCGCCAGCACACCGGCCTTGTCGGCGACGTCGAGGCTGACGTGGTAGCGGGTGACGGTCTCCCCCATCGGGCGGATCCGCAACTGCGCGTACGACGAATCCCCGGCGCCACGCGCGCCGCTCAACCGGTTGCGGCACACCGCGACCAGGTCGCCGAGCACCGCGCTCGCGGTCGGGGCGCCACCGGCGCCGCGGCCGTAGAACATCAGCTGGCCCGCCGCGTCGGCTTCGACGAACACCGCGTTGTAGGCATCGCGGACACCGGCCAGCGGGTGGGTTCTGGACAGGATCGCCGGGTGCACCCGCACACCGATCGAGTCGCGTCCCGAGTGGTCCGGACCGCGTTCGGCGATCGCGAGCAGCTTGACGACGCCGTTCATGTCGCTCGCGGTCTTGACGTCGCTCGCGGTCACGTCGGCGATGCCCTCGCGGTAGACGTCGGCGGCAGTGACCCGGGTGTGGAAGGCGAGTCCGGCCAGGATCGCCGCCTTCGCGGCCGCATCGAAGCCGTCGATGTCCGCGGACGGATCGGCCTCGGCATAGCCGAGTGCCTGGGCTTCCTCGAGTGCCTCGGCGAACCCGGCGCCGGTGGAGTCCATCTGGGTGAGGACGTAGTTGGTGGTGCCGTTGACGATGCCGATGACGCGGGTCACCCGGTCGCCGGCCAGCGACTCGCGCAGCGGCCGCAGCAATGGGATCGCGCCCCCCACGCTCGCCTCGCAATACAGGTCGGCGTTGCCGCGGCGGGCCGCGTCGTACAAGGTCGCGCCGTCCTCGGCGAGCAACGCCTTGTTGGCGGTCACCACCGAGGCGCCACGTTCGAGCGCGGTGACCAGCAGTGAACGGGCCGGTTCGATGCCGCCGATCACCTCGACCACGACGTCGACGTCCTCTCGCGCGACCAGCGCCGCGGCGTCGGAGGTGAACAGCGACGGGTCGACCGGCAGGTCGCGCGCGCGGCCGCGGCCGGCGGACCGCGATTCCGACCAGCTCGAGCGGCGCGCCGATCCGCGGGCCAGATCGTCGTGCTGGAGCTGCAGCAGGCGGACCACCTCGGTGCCGACCACGCCGCACCCGAGCAGCGCCACCCGCAGCGTCTTGACGGTCATCCCTGGTCCAACGCAAGCAGGTCGGCATCGGTCTCGCGGCGGATCAGCACGTGGCTCTCCCCGTCGCGCACCGCGACGACCGGCGGGCGGGGTACGGGGTTGTAGTTGCTCGCCATCGACCGGCAGTAGGCGCCGGTCGCGGCGACGGCGAGCAGGTCGCCGGGCGCGAGGTCGCCGGGCAGCCAGGCGTCACGGACGACGATGTCGCCCGCTCTCGCAGTGCTTTCCGACCACACGAGCAAGCATCGGCTCGGCAGCGCTCGCCCGTGAGGCCAACACACAGGTGTAGTCGGCGTCGTACAAGGCGGTCCGGATGTTGTCGCTCATCCCGCCGTCGACGCTGACGTAGGTGCGGATGTGGTCGACGTCCTTGATGGTGCCGACCTCATAGAGGGTGACGCCGGCCGGTCCGATGATTGCCCGGCCCGGCTCGAACGCGAGCCGCGGCACCGGCAACGACTGCGCGGCGCACTCTCGTTCGACGATCGTGCGGAGCTGCTTGGCGACCTCGGCGACGTCGGCCGGGTCGTCGTCGGACGTATAGGCGATACCGAGGCCGCCACCGAGATCGAGCTCCGGCAGGGTGACGCCGAGCGCGTCGCGAATCGTGCCGAGCAGGCCGACCACCCGGTGCGCCGCCACGTCGAACCCGGCGGTGTCGAAGATCTGCGAACCGATATGGCTGTGCAGCCCGACCAGCTCCAGCGACGGCAGCATCGTGACCCGGCGGACCGCCTCGAGCGCGGCGCCGCTGGTCAGTGAGAAGCCGAACTTCTGGTCCTCGTGCGCGGTCGCGATGAACTCGTGGGTGTGCGCCTCGACGCCGACGGTGACCCGCACGAGCACCTTCGGCCGCACTCCGGCCGCGTCTGCGGCATCGGCGAGCCGGGCGATCTCGAGTCGCTGTCGACGCACGATCCGGCCAACCCCGGCCTCGATCGCCGCGCGGAGCTCGGCGCTCGACTTGTTGTTGCCGTGCAACAGGATTCGCTCGCCTGGCACGCCGGCCGCAAGAGCGGTCTCGAGCTCCCCGCCGGTGCAACGTCGAGCGACAGCTCCTCCTCGAGGATCCAGCGCGCGACCTGTTTCGACAGGAACGCCTTGGCGGCGTAGTAGATATCGGTGTCCGAGCCGAAGGCAGCGCGATACGCCCGGCAGCGGGCCCGCACGTCGTCCTCGACGATGAGGTAGGACGGGGTGCCGTGGGCGGCCGCGAGGTCCCGCACATCACATCCGCCGACCTGCATGACGCCGCCCACCCGGTCGGTGCCGATCGGCCAGACCGCGGGATCGAGCCGGCCGAGATCCTCGGGAGGCGGACCGAGCGGGTGCGGCGGTGCCGTGACGTCGCCGTGCAGCGCGCCGGCCGGGTGCGCCCTCACATCCGCTCCGGGGCGGTCACGCCGAGCAGAGCGAGCCCGTTGGCGAGCACGATCCGGGTGGCCTCGACCAGCCAGAGCCGCGCGCGGGTGAGGTCGGTCGCCGGCTCGTCGGCCATCGGCAGGACCCGGCAGGCGTCGTAGAACCGGTGATAAGTGGCCGGCGAGCTCTTCGAGGTAGCGCGCGACCCGGTGCGGCTCGCGCAGCTCGGCCGCACTGACGACGATCCGCGGGAATTCGCCGAGCGCGCCGAGCAGCGTCGGCCTCATGCGGATCGGCGAGGAGAGCAGGGTCGAAGCCCTCGTCGGGCCCGCGCTCGATGCCGAGGCTGGCGGCGTTGCGCAATAGAGAGGAGACCCGGGCGTGGGCGTACTGCACGTAGAACACCGGGTTGTCGTTGGTCTGCCGGGCCCAGCAGGTCGAGGTCGAGGTCGATCGGCGAGTCGCTGACTGTAGCGGGCCAGCGCGTAGCGCGCGCGCATCGACCCCGATGGCGTCGACCAGGTCGTCCAGCAGTGACGACGTTGCCGGCGCGCTTGCTCATCCGGACCGGCTCGCCGTCCTGTGACCAGGTTGACCATCTGGCCGATCAGGATCTCGAGCGGTCCGGTCCGGGTCGTCGCCGAAGCATGCGGCAACCGCGCGCAGCCGGCCGACGTAGCCGTGGTGGTCGGCGCCCAGCATGTAGATCAGCCGGTCGAATCCGCGCTCCCGCTTGTCGAGGTAGTAGGCGCAGTCGGCGGCGAAGTAGGTCGACTCGCCGTCGCCCTTGACGCAGCACCCGGTCCTTGTCGTCACCGAAGTCGGTCGTCCGCAGCCAGAGCGCGCCGTCGTCCTCGTAGACGTGGCCCAGCTCGCGTCAGCCGCGCGAGGGCAACATCGAGCTTTCCGTTGTCGTGCAGCGACTTCTCGTTGAAGTACACGTCGAACACAACGCCGAAGTCGGCTAGCGACTGCCGGATCTCGGCGAACATCAGCTCGACCCCGTCGCTGCGGAACGCCTCCTCGGCCTCGGCGTCGGGCAGGTCGAGAATCCCGGGCCGGCTGGCGACGATCGCGGCGGCGATGTCGTCGATGTAGTCGCCGACGTACCCGTCCTCGGGGATCGGCTGGTGCCGGGCCGAGGCCAGCAATGAGCGGGCGAACCGGTCGATCTGGGCCCCGGCGTCGTTGAAGTAGTACTCCCGAGCGACCTCGGCGCCGGCCGCGCTGAGCACCCGGCCTAGCGCGTCGCCGACCGCGGCCCACCGCACCGCGCCGATGTGCACCGGTCCGGTCGGGTTGGCCGAGACGAACTCGAGGTTGATCCGCTCCTTGGCCAGTACGTCGCTGTGGCCGTATTCGGTGCCGGCATGGACGATCAGACCGGGCCAGCTCGCCCTGAGCGCCGCGCGAGAGTCTGATGTTGAGGAAGCCCGGACCCGGCGACCTCGACCCGGTCGATGCCGTCCGCCGTCCGTAGCCGACCAGCGATGACCTCGGCGACCTCTCGCGGCGGCCGGCCGGCCGGCTTGGCGAGCTGCAGGGCGACGTTCGTCGCGTAGTCGCCGTGCTCCTTGTTCTTAGGGCGCTCGATCACCACGCTCTCGGGGACGGGCACGGCGAGCTCGCCGTCGGCGACCGCGGCTCGAATCGCGGACACGACGGCGCCCGCAAGATCGCCGGGGGTCACCCTCCGAGGTTATCGTTTGGCCGTTCAAACAGCCCGCGGGTTGTTAGTCCCCGGCGATGATCCGGTCGACCTGCGGCCGGGTCAGGGGCCGGTGGGCAAGTGGCTGCTCGGCCGGCCGCATCCCGGCCACGACGACCCCGAGGTGCCGGCGCCAGGCGTCGGGCGCGACCGCGCGGGTCGTCTCGATCACCCCGCGGATCGACCACATGATCACCGTTAGGTCCGTGCTGGTGAGGTCGCCCCTCACCCGGCCGTGGCGCTTGGCGTCCTCGAGCAGGGCGCCGACCGTCGTACGCAGTCGATGGATCGACGGGTTGTCGACGTCGGTGTTCCACAACCGGGGAAGGCAGCCGCTGTGCTCGGCCTGGTAGGCACTCGCCGCCTCGAGGTAGCGCTCGAGGCCGCCACCGTCGGGCTGCTTGGCGGCGTCCTCGGCGAAGGAGAGCATGGCGTCGAGCACGTCCTGGACGAGGGCCGCGACCAGCGCGTCCTTGGTGCTGAAGCGGCGATAGAGGGTGCCCACGCCGACCCCCGCGACGCGGGCGATCTCCTCGACGCTCGCGTCCAGCCCGCGTTCCGCGAAAACCTGCCAGGCGGCATCGATCAGGTGCTGCCGGTTGGCCGCTGCGTCGCGGCGCAGGTGTGGCCGGGTGGCGACCGTAGCTGTCCTGCTCACTCGGGTTCGTCCCCGACCAGGGTGCCGGCCGCGATCATGCCGAGCTCCGCATGCGGCAGCGCGTCCCGAAGCTCTGGCGGGCTCAGCACTCGCTGCCGCGCCGGGATCAGGATCGTCGCGAGCGCCGCGGCGGCCGCAGTGACCGTCAGCAACTCGAACCCGTGGGTGTAGCCGGACTCGCGGGGCAGGCCGCCGGCCCGTGCCGTCGAGGTCACGATGCTGCTCATCACGGCGGCGCCGATCGAGCCGCCGATGGTCCGGATGTTGGCGTTCATCCCGCTCGCGACGCCGGTCTGACCGGGCGGGACGCCTTCGACGATCAGGCTCGACATCGCCGAAAACGCCAAACCGAAGCCGATCCCCATCAGCGCGGTCGCGAGCACGACCTGCCACTGATGGGCGTGCGCGACCACCAGCAGAATGAACGGGACCACGCTGATCGTCGCGCCTGTGATCAGCACCGCTTTGCCGCCGTACCGCAGGGTGAGCCGGCCCGATGCGGCGCCGAAGACGAACATCATCGCGCTCGACGGCAACAGGATCAGGCCGGAGTGAGTGATGCTCGCGCCGAAGCCGTATCCCGCGGACGGTGCGGTTTGGAGGAACTCAGGCAGGAACGCGAACGTCGCGTACATCCCGACACCGAACAGCAGTGCGACCAGGTTCGCGGTCCACACCACCGGGATTCGCATCATCCGCATATCAATGAGCGGATGGGACGACCGGATCTCGGTGCGCACCCAGGCCGCGGCGAGCACGACCGCGATCGCCAGCAGGCCGACCACCCGGCCGGAGCCCCAGCCCCAGGTCGGCGCTTCACTCACCGGAAGCAGCAGTGCGACCAGCCAGGCCGACAGCAGGACTGCCGAGCCCCATGCAAGCTTGCCGGGCTGACGGACCGGCGACTCAGGGACGACGATGCGGGCAGCGATCCCGGCGAGCACGAGCATCACCATCGGAATCCAGAACAGCCAGTGGTAGTCGAAGGTCTCGACGATCGGGCCGGCGAGCACGATGCCGAGGCCGCCGCCGGCTGCAGCCAGCGCGGCAATCACGCCGACTGCGCCGGGCACCCGATCCGCGGGGAACTCGTCGCGGATGATGCCGAACGCGAGCGGCACCACCCCTCCGCCGACCCCTTGGATGACGCGACCCGCGAGCATCACGCCGATCGAGCCGGCCAGCGCGGACAACAGCGTGCCGGCGGCAAGCGCCGCAAGGGCCGCCACGAGCAACCGCTGCTTGCCCCACATGTCGCCGAGACGGCCGATGATCGGCGTGAAGATCGAGGCGGAGAGCAGGTACGCCGTGAGCACCCAGGTCACGGTGTTCTGAGTGGTGTGCAGGCCGCGCTCGATAGTCGGCAGGACCGGGATCACCAAGGACTGAAGGAGCGCATAGGCGCCGACCGCGGTCGCGAGCACCGCGAACGTCGCCTGGTAGTGAACGCGTTCGGGCTGCTCGGTCACCTGGTTCCCCTGACCGCTAACCGGAGTGTTGGCTCCGCTTCCTGCGAAGCCTATTACGAACCGGAACGTCTACTCCGGATCTCGATCCGTCGGGGCCGTCCCTTGCCGCAGGCGGCGGCGTACCGCTGCTAACCTCGGCGGGTCCCTGGCCCCCGTAGCTCAGGGGATAGAGCACCGCCCTCCGGAGGCGGTGGCGCAGGTTCGAATCCTGCCGGGGGCACACAACGAAACCGCAGGTCGGAGGCGGTTTTCGGCCTGCGCCAAGATCATCGAACCGCCCTCCGGGTACACCATGGGTACACATGATCTTGCGTACAGACTGCGTACAGACTTGCGTACAGACGTGTGTGCGTACAGACGTATACCGGACCCGGTAAGAGACGCCTCGTCGGCGCCTCAGTACGGCGCGGTTCCTCACTCCGGTGTCACGAGATCCTTGCGCCGCAACGAAAACCGGCAAGATAGCGAACATGGCCTTGCTCTGCGACCAGCACGATTTCAGCAACTGTGAGGTTGAGCTACCGCCCAGCCGGGGCGGGTGCTCAAGAGTGCTTAGCCGTCGCAGCCGTCGTCACCTTTATCGACCGCGCATTCTCGCCTCGCACGGTGCGGCGAGAGGTGACGTCCGCAGACCGCGCGTCGCCTCTCGCCGCTGCCGACGTGTCCGTCAGCGCGAGACCTCACATTCCTTGGGCTCAATCGGACCGAGATTCTTGACCACCTTGAAGGCGCCGTTCTGTGCCTGAGCGATGTACATGTTCAGTCGAAGGTGATGCTGGCCCGGCACCATCTCCGCCGGACCGCCAGGACCTTCGGCGATCGTGGCGTGGTCGAGCGCCGCGACGACGTCATCCTGTCGCAGGGACCCCGCTTCATTGACGGCCGCTTCCCAGAGCTTCAGTCCCCGATACATTCCCGAGCACGCACTTCCAGCGGTGAACATCGCACTGCCCGGGAACCGCTCGTCGTACCTCGCAAGCAGCGCATCGCTGAACGGGTCGGTCACGTCGCGGTAGTAGTCGAGACAGCCGTACAACCCCTCGACCTGCTCGGCGGGGACGAGGTTCAGGAAGTTCTCGTCGAAGTAGGTGCACACAACGTTCCCCCCGCGCTTCGCGAAGCCTGCTTCGTGCAGCCGTGCCAGGAACGGCGTCAGCCCCGGCGGAACGATCGTGTTGAACACGACCTCGGCGTCACTCGCCATAATGTCGTCGACGAGCTGGTCGTAGTCCATGTGGTCGAGCGGGAAGTACTGCTCGCCCACCACGTTGCCCCCTGCGGCCGTCACGACCTCCCACACCTTCTTGTTCAGAACGTGCGGCCAGATGTAGTCGGCGGACGGCAGGTAGAAGCGCTTTGCGCCGGTGCGCTGCATCAGCCACGGGAAGAGCGGCTCGATCTGTTGCGCCGGCACCGGTCCGGTGCAGAAGATCAGCGGGTCGCACTCCTGGCCCTCGTACTGCTCCGGGTAGATGTAGAGCGTCTTGCTTTGCTCGACGACGGGACCTTTGATCGCTTGGCGGGTCGAGCTGTAGATCCCGCCAAGTACGACGTCGACGTGCGATTCGTTCACGAGCTTGGCTGCGGCCGCGGCAGCAACGTCGTCCTCGGTCGCGCTGTCCTCGATGAACAGCTCGATCGGGTGACCCAGCAGGCCTCCCCGATGGTTGATGTCGTCGACCACCATCGTGGCCGTGTTGACGTTGGCGATGCCCATGAAGGACAGCGCCCCGGTCTGGTCAGTGATGATGCCGACCCGCGCGGGTCGGCCGGTTGTAGTTGTCATGCCTCGTCACTTTCGGTCAGGCGGGGAACGGGCGCGCTCGCGCCCGCCCCCGCGTGCGTGTTCGATTCGGGTCCGAGCGGCCGACACCGGCCGCCCGGCATGGGGTGATCAGGCGTAGTACGTGCCCGCGAGCGCTGCGGCCTGCGGCTTGCCGACGTGGCCGGCGGCCTTGAGGATCGGCGGGACGTCGGGGTCGGACACGAAGGCGGCCCAGCCGTCCGCGTCCCAGTCGAATAGGACCCAGACCCGGTCTTCAGCGCTCGGGTCGCGGAAGACGGTCGAGCCCTTGGACCCGTGCTGGGCGCGCTTCTCGGCGCCCTTCGTGGAGAACACGTCCAGGAAGCGATCGATGTCCTCGACCTGCGTGGTTGCCAGGATCATGACTTCTACTCCTTCGTGCGGGGCGAAGGTGCTTCGCCGTGGATCGCCGGCCGGTCAGCGGGCGCGCCACGAATTCTGCGTTTGTCGCGAGGCGATTACATCGGGAGAACTCCCCATTTCCGCCCTGCAGTTCAGCGTCGTATGTCGTTCGCGACGATCTCGTGCTCCAACGCCCAGCGGGTGGCGGCAGCGCGGTTGGACGCGCCGATCTTCGTGTAGATGTGCTGGATGTGGTGGTCCGCGGTCTTCGCCGAGATGAACAGTTGCGTGGCGATATCGCTGGTGGTGCGGCCGGCGGCGACGAGCTTGAGCACCTCGATCTCGCGACGGCTGAGGCCGGCGGGACGAGCATCACCGGCCTGCCGGCGAAGCTCGAGGCTGGCAGCGGCCAGCTCGTCCAGCGTCCAGGCAGCGGCGTCGTTGAGGTCGAGCGCGGCCCCCGCCGACCTGAGCTTCGTTGCCGGATCGGCGCCAAGCCGCCGCGCCAGCCGTTCGCCGAGCTCGGTGAGCTCGGGCACGTGGTGGAAGCTGGCGGGCTCACGCGAGAGGGCGCCGAACAATGTCATCGCCGGTTCGTAGCGGTCGAGCCGCTCGAGCAGGGCCGGCACGCTGGCCAGGGTGATGATGAGCTGCGCGACATTGCCGGCCTGGTGCGCCGACCTGACGGCTGTGTCGAACAGCGCAAGGGCACGGTCTGCCTCACCATCCGACGCGTGCATTCGACCCGCATCACGAGCGAGGAACGCGTCGAAGAAGTGGACCTGGTGCTTGCGGACGTGGTCGACCGCCTCGTCCCAGGTCGCCAGCGCGCGCTTCGGCTCTGCCTTCGACAGGGCCAGCCCGGCGATCCAGAGCGCGTAGGCGATCCAGTACGGGTTCCCGAGGTCCCGCGCGGCGACGACCGACGCGTCGACCAGCTCGAGCGCCTCGGCCACCCGACCGCTCGCCTGCAGGCCATCGACGTACGACGCCAACCCGTAGGCGCGGGCACCGCCGAACCGGGTCGCGACCGATTCGGTCAGTTCGATGTACCGGTCCAGATGGCCGCAGTACACCTGACCCAACGCCTCGATGAACGTCGCGTACCCGGGCTCGCAGGGTTCGTAGCCGGGCATCGACTCCAGCTCCACGGCACGATGGGCATTGACGGTCGCCGCCTCGGCTCGCCCGACGAAACAGGCGTAGCCGGCGGCGGTGTACAGCCGAGGAAGTCGGGGAACAGCTGCGCCATCCGCAGGCTGCAGCAGCTCTTCCGCCCACGCCACCGTCTCGAAGAGCTCGATCGAAAACCCCATCAGCGCGGCATGCGCGGCGATGTCCGTGGCGACCGTCATGTCGCCCCGCTGTTTGCTCCATTGGAACGCCGTCCGCAGGTTGCCGAACTCGGCGTCAACCCAGTCGACCGCGTCTCGCCAGCCCGGCCCGTTCCACCCCTCCCAGCGCGCCGCGGCCGTGGTGGCGAAGTACGCCGCGTGCCGATCGCGCATGACCTCAAGTCCTGCGGATTCTGTCAACCGATCCTCGGCGAACTGCCGGATCGTCTCGTACAGCCGGTAGCGGGTGTGGCGGGCGCTGTGATCGGCGACGATCATCGACTGGCCGACCAGCGAGTCGAGCTGTCCCAACGCGTCCACGTCGTCGGCGCCGACGACGGCCGCGATGCTCACCAGGTCGAACCCGCCAGAGAACACCGACGAGTTGCGCAGCAGCCGCTGCTCGTCGACGTCGAGTAGGTCGTAGGACCACCCCACCGCACGAAACAAAGTCTGCTGGCGTTCAGGCTGTGATCGCTGTCCTTTCAACAAGCGAAAACGAGCACCGAGCCGGTCCCGCACCTCGATCGGGCTCATCGCGGCCATCCGCGCCGCCGCGAGTTCGATCCCGAGCGGCAGTCCGTCGAGCGTTTCGCATATCTCGGTGACAGCCGCCGCGGTCTGCGGGTCATGCAACCCGAACATTGACCGAACCGCTCGGGCCCGCTCGACGAACAACTGCACCGCGTCTGAGGCGACACCACCGTCCAGCCCGAGCGGTGGCACCTCGACCAGCGTCTCGTCCGGGATCCATAGGTACTCGCGCGAGGTCGCGAGGATCCGGACGCTTCCCGACCTGGCGAGGATCACGCCGATTGCCGCGGCCACCGCCGGGAGCACGTGCTCGCAGTTGTCGATCACCACCAGCGCGCGCCGATTCGACAGCACGTCAGCGACGGTGCCGACAAGGTCCTCATCGCCGCGCGGAAGGATTCCCAACGTGGTCGCGATAATGGCGGTCACCGATGAGGCGTCGCCCACCGTGGCCAGTTCGACGACCCACACGCCGTCGGGAAACTCGGCGGCGAGACCCGCTGCCACCTCGAGCGCAAGACGCGTCTTGCCGACACCGCCGGCCCCGCCGAGCGTCACCAGCCGGTTCGAGCGCACGAGATCGGCAACGTCGACGACCAAATGGTCGCGCCCGACGAAGGACGTCAGTTGCTCCGGCAGGTTTCCGATGCGCGGGTCCACGCTTCGCAACGCCGGGAACTCCGACGGCAAGCCGGCCGCCATCAGCTGGTGCACCGTCATGCGGCGGTCAAGGTCGCGCAGCCGGTGCTCGCCGAGCGTGCGCAACGTCATCCGGTCGCGCAGCAGGAGCTCGGTCGTCTCCGACACGACGACCTGCCCACCATGGGCGATCGACGTCAATCGGGCCGCGCGGTCAACTTCCGGACCGAGGTAGTCGGGCCCGCCGTCACGCGCCTCGCAGGTATGCAGGCCGACCTGCAACTCGAACCCGAACCGGTCGCGCTCTGCGACCATGCGGCCCTGCAGCTCCACCGCGGCCTCAGCGGCATCGACCGCAGTCTCGAATGTCGCGGCAACGCCATCATCATCGCTTATGAACACGTACCCGCCGTGTCGATCGATCGCATCTCGGACGGTGGCGGCATGCCACTCGGTCGCTGCGGCGGTTACCTCGGGCGTTTCCCCCCACCGGCGACTCGCATTGTCGACAGCCGTGATCAGGAACGTCACCGTCCCTGCTGGTGGCTCGGCCCCCATGGCCGCACCCTATCCGCGCGGTACGGCTGTTGCCGGTGACGAGGGCCAACGGGCAGCGAGCCCAATCCTTGTGTTGGCCTGCCATGAATCGACCGAACAGCGATAGTAGATCCGCTGCGTCACAACGACGACAAGGGAGAATCGCCATGAGCGGACCAATCGACGTCTGGCGCCCGGTCGCAGACAAATGGACCGAGGTGTCCGCCCTCGTCGGCGACGCGGACTGGGACACCCAGACGCCATGCCAGGACTGGAGCGTGAAGGCACTCGTCGAGCACACCCTGCAATGGCAGGCGACCGGTGGCGCCATGCTCGGGGCCGCCACCGCCCCGGGTAACGACTGGAAGACGATCCGCGAGGCCTTTGCAGTCCATCTGGCGGACCCGTCAAATCTCGCAGGGACGGCGGAGGAGTTCGCGGGAATCCCCAAGCAAGAACTCGCCGGGTTCCTGATTGGCGATCTGCTGATTCATACCTGGGACCTGGCGCGATCGATCGGCGCCGACGAAACGCTCCCGCCGGCCGCGGTCGAGGCAACGATGGCCGGCCTGCACCACGTGCCACCAGAACTTCTGCGGGGTCACAACCCGCTCGGCCAGGCGATGATGGGGCCGGCGGTAGAGATCGCCGCCGACGCCAACATCCAGGACAGAATGCTGGCGTACAGCGGTCGCCGGCCCTAGAAGCCGCGGCCGAGCATGAGCGCATTGGACACCGAAATCGCGGCGATCTGCCGACAGCACGACACCGCCGTCCGCGACCGAAACGTCGCTTTCAATGCGGCCAAACTCACGGTTGCCAACCCTTGAACCCACCCAAACGCAGACCTGAGCCGGTACACATCTGGTACACAGCACAACCGAATCTGGCCGTCCCGGGCCAACCCAACCAACGCCAGACCGAGCGTCAAACAGCGGTTTTTCGGCTCTGTCCAACGCCTTCCAACGCGCCCTGAAGGCTCTCCGGAGGCGGTGGCGCAGGTTCGATTCCTGCCGGGGGCACCGTGTGATCTCTGCCGATGGCAAGGGCGAGGAGGGTATCGACCGCAGTTTCGAACGGGCGGGAACTCCGTTGCACTTGGGAGAGGACAAGTCCGCCTTGGAGTGTGGCGAGCAGAGTGGTGGCGAGGTCGTCCGGGTCAATGCCCGGCGGGAGTTTCCCGTCGGCATGGAGGGACCGCAGCCCATCGCTGATGGCGGCCGCCCACTGATCGAACCCGGCCGCGATGAGGTCACGGGCCTCGGGATCGCTCTCGGCGAGTTGACCACCGAGCGAACCAAGTTGGCAGCCCCCCTTTCCCTTGGTTCGCCTCGCCGAAGTGATCACCATGTTCCGCCAGGCTTCGATACCGTTCGCGCTACCGAGCGCGTGCCGCTGGCGACTGACGATGGTGTCGGCCTGGTAGTCGATGACCGCCTGCACGAGC
This sequence comes from uncultured Actinomycetota bacterium, assembly GCA_963770565.1. GTDB lineage: Bacteria > Actinomycetota > Actinomycetes > JAFAQI01 > JAFAQI01 > DATAUK01. The sequence continues at coordinate 1,259,048 of CAVYQE010000001.1, read as the reverse complement.
TCGTCCTTGTCGGGGAAGTAGTGGTACATCTGTGAGCCGCTGACTTCCGCTGCCACCTTGACGTCTTCCAAGGTGGTCGCCGCGACTCCGCGCTCATGAATTAGGGCGGCGGCCTCCTCCACGATTCGTGCCCGGGTGCGTGCTCCCTTGGGGGTGAGCTTCGGCCGGTCAGTTGTCTCGTTGACCATGCACCCAGGTTAGCAGGATTCTGAGTTTGACAACCCAGAACGCGCCTGCCAGAGTGAGTTATAGAACCCACTTTGGAGGGCGACACATCGCATGACTGACCTAAAGGGCAGGACAGCTCTGGTAACGGGCTCGACGAGCGGGATCGGCCAGGCTACGGCCATCGGCCTCGCTGCCCGCGGCGCTCACGTACTGGTAGTCGGACGCAACGGACAGCGAGCCAAAGACGTGGTCGCCGAGATCGAAGACGGCGGAGGCAGCGCGTCGTTCAACCTCACCACGTTGGCCGACCTGGCATCGGCCCAGGAGTTGGTCGAATGGGCCAAGGAGGCCGGCGATGGCCACGTCGACATCCTCATCAACAACGCTGGCGTCGCCTTTCTCGGACCAAGCGAGGCAGCGACCGAAGCAGAGTTCGACGAGACCTTTGCACTCAACGTCAAGGTTCCGTTGTTCCTCGTCGCGTCACTGGCGCCGGCCATGGCCGAACGCGGATGGGGTTCGATCGTCAACATCAGCACGATGGTCGCCAGCTTCGGGCAGGCGGGTATGGCGCTGTACGGCGCGAGCCGAGCCGCCCTCGAACTGTTGACGAAGGCCTGGGCCGCCGAGTACGGCCCGCGTGGTGTCCGAGTCAACGCCGTTGCGCCCGGCCCGACACGCACCCGGATGATGGAGGCAGTCCCCGCGGAGACGGTGACCTCACTCGCACTTCTCGCACCAGCGGGCCGCGTAGCTGAACCTGAGGAACTCGCTTCGGCGATCGTCTTCCTCGCCAGTGACGATGCCAGCTTCGTCCGCGGCGTCACCCTCGCCGTCGATGGAGGCCGAGTAGCGGCGGCGTAACGCCGGTTGGCGGTGACGTTTGACAGTGAGGACCTAGAACGCAGATCCGGAATACAACTCGGGAGTATCCACATGAGCGCATACGTAATTGTCGAATTCACCGTCAAGGACCCGGATGTTTATCGTGAGAAATACGGCCCCAACGCCGGGCAGACGGCCAAAGAGCACGGAGGCGAGGCTCTCGCCAACAGTAACTGGGAGATCCTGCACGGCGATGGCTCGCTCACTTCAGGGGCACTCATGCGGTTTCCCGACCATGAGACGGCCATCAAGTGGTACCACTCGCCTGAATATCAGCGGCTGATCGATGTCCGAAGTGTCGCGATGGATGCCCGCTTCAGCTTGCTCGACGGCCTCCCGAGGCCCACAGAGGATGAACGGGCATCCCAATGAGCACACCCCTGGGAAAGACGGTGCTGATTACGGGGGCCAACGTCGGGATCGGCAAGGAGGTGGCCCGGCAACTGGCGTCACGTCCCGACATGGCGCGGATCTACCTGGCGTGCCGGAACCGGGATCGGGCGACAACGGCAAAGGCCGAGCTCGAAGCCGCGACCGGGCGGCGCCTCTTCGACATCGTTGTCATGGATGTTGCCGATCCGGGTTCGGTTCGCGACGGCCTGGCGGCCATCGACGGATCGATCGACGCGCTGGTCATGAACGCCGGCGTCATTGGCCCGAAGACGATGGACTTGACCGCTGACGGGGTCACCACAGTGTTCGCGACGAACGTCCTCGGCCACGTCGTCCTCCTCGAAGGGCTCCTGGCCGATGACCGGCTTGGCGAGGTTGCGGTCCTCGCCGGAAGTGAAGCAGTCCGCGGAGTTCCGAAGTTGCGGATGAAAGGGCCATCCTTCGTCTCAACCTCAGCCGATGAACTCGCCACCGTCATCGACGGCAGCTACTTCGCCAGCAGAAAAGCTGACTTCAACCTGGCGTTCGGCCAGGCCAAGTACATCGGGGCCCTCTGGATGGCCTACCTGGCCCGCCAACACCCCGACCGCCGATTCATCACCGTGAGCCCCGGCAACACCACCGGCACCCAGGCAGCCAGCGACCTTCCGCTACCGATGCGGGTAGCCGCCAAGTACGTCATGCCCGCCCTAGGTCTCGCCCACAAACTCGACGTGGGAGCGAAGCGGCTCGTCGACGGGGTCACCGACCCGACCCTGTGCAGCGGCGTGTTCTACGCCAGCGGGGCCAACACGCTCACCGGTCCGTTGCTCAACCAAGCGGACTTCTTGCCCGATCTGGCCAACCCGTCATTCCAGGACAACGCCAACGAGGCCATCCACCGTTTCATTTCATGACGGCTCCTCGACCCGGAGACACATTCCACCTTGACCTCGGCGAGACTGCGATAACTGGCCGCTACATCGAAGTAGATCGCCCGCACCGCCTGGTGATGGAATGGAACCGTCAAGGACCCGACAGCGCGACACCGACACCTGCACTCATTGAGATCACCCTCACCCCGACCGGTGACAGCACAACTGTGAAGGTCCAGTTCTCCGGCCTGAGTGCGGAGGATGACGCTTTCTACCATCAACTTTGGACGCATCACCTTGACCGGATTGCAACTGCCTTCGCTGGCGCCGAACTCGGCGCACTTCCTGGCACCTGAGGCAGGATCCGCTGACGCGGCGTGAACGAACAGAACCGTCTACTCTGTCGTACCGGCGGGTGCGGTTGGTGATCAAGCCGAGCGGCACATGCCACTTCGCGAAGCGCAGGTCTAATCACCCCCTACGTCGTGTCGCAGCCGTTCCCGGGCGGTTTGTGAGCTGTTCGAAGTACCGGGGTTACGTCCTGGCCTTTGACGCCGAGTCCAGCGGACATTACGCCGACATCGTGGCAGCCGGTCAGCGACTCGGCCGGCCAATGAGCGCACTAGACGCCCAGATCGCATCGATCTGCCGGCAGCACGAGGCCACCCTCGCGACCCGAAACGTCACCCACGTCAAATCCGCCAAACTCTCAGTGGCCGACCCCTGGACACAGCCGACGACGTCACCCTCCCGCACATCGGGAACACACCACGAAAACTGACTGACTGTCGTCAACGCTCGCCGCGGCCGCCGAACGACAGGAACAGCAGGAACACGTTCAGGATGTCGAGGAAGATCGACGCGGCGAGCAGCGGCGCCGTTCTGATGTCCTTCACCCGGCGTAGTCGCTGGAAGTCGTACGCAGTGAGGCCGGCGAAGATAACGAGCCCGAGGACGTCGTACACGACGTCTCCGTTCGGCACGTGGAGAAGGAGGGTGATCAGGCCGAACAGAATCAGCCCGAGCAGGGCCCAGATCAGCACCCGCCCCAGCTGTGACAGGTCGCGTCGAGTGGAGTAGCCCGCGGCACCGAACCCGACGATGAACAGCGCGGTCGCACCTCCGGCGTCCCACAGCGCCTGCGGGTCGGCCTTGGCGTAGACGGCAATGACCGGCGCCACCGCTGCCCCGATGAGCGCACCGAAAGCGAGCAGCAGCCCGACGGCGGCCCACTCCGAGCGCCGGCTCGCGGCCGAGACTCCTAGCAGGGTGACAAACGCTGCGATGAAGAAGACCCACATCCACCCCGACGACACGTTACGGCCGGCATAGGCACCCAGGGCGAACGTCGCTGTCGTGACTGCGACGAGACCCATCGTTTGGCCGAACAGCGTCGCGGACTCATCGCGGGTCAGGCGCTGGTAACCAATCGTTGCCGTCGATGCCATCTCGCGACCTCCTCGGTGACCCCGGCCTGCTCACAATCCTCGCAGCGACCCAACGGTCGCGCCCGTGAAACTCCCTGGCGCTCCCCTGGCCTGCCCTCAGAGGTCAGAGGCCAGAGGCGACCAGGGATCGACCAGGGACACCTCCTGGCTCCACGCGGCACCTTTGACCCCCACAATGAAGAAGGTCATGAGCGAACACCGTCGCAAGGTCGCGATCGTCACGGGGGGTTCTCAAGGCATTGGCGCCGGCGTGGTTGCGGAGTATCGCCGGCGGGGGTGGGCGGTCGTGGCTACGTCCCGGACCATCACGGGCGACGCCGACCCGACGTTGCTGACCATTGCCGGTGACATCTCTGATGCTGCCACCACCGACCGGGTCATCAGCGGGGCACTCGAGCGCTTCGGCCGCATCGACACACTCGTGAACAATGCCGGGATCTACATCTCCAAACCGTTCACCGACTACAGCGCAGAGGACTACGCCGCCGTGGTCGGCGTCAACCTCACCGGTTTCTTCACGCTGACGCAGCGCGCTATCGCCGAAATGCTGGAACGCGGTGGCGGCCACGTCGTCAACATCACGACCACTCTGGCCGACTACGCCATCTCGAGCGCGCCCGCTGTCCTGACTGCGCTCACCAAGGGCGGCCTTGCGTCGGCCACCAAGTCCCTGGCCATCGAGTACGCCTCCCGCGGCATCCGGGTCAACGCGGTCTCGCCAGGCATCATCCAGACGCCGGTGCATCCGGCCGAGAGCTACGCCGGGCTGGGTACGCAGCTCCCGCCGGTTGGGCACGTGGGTCAGGTCCGCGACATCGTTGACGGCATCCTGTTCCTTGAGTCGTCGTCGTTCATCACCGGCGAAATCCTGCACATCGATGGTGGCCAGATCGCCGGCCACTGACGATGGAAATGAGCCGCGACACTTGGAGGTGCAGTGACTGAATTCGCGGAGGCCGCCAACCAGATGGTGGTGGCGTACTTCATCGTTTCCGACGACGTCGAGCGCTCCCAGCGCTTCTACACCGAGGTCCTCGGCGGCCGAGTGGTCTTCGGCCCGGCGCCCACCAACGTCGCGCTCGCCAACAGCTTCATCGTCATCAATGCCGGCGGCGGCCCAACCGACGACAAACCCACCGTCACCCTCGAGACGCCACGCGACCCCGACCGGGTCAGCAGCTTCCTCAACATCCGGGTCACGGACATCCACGCCGTGTACGCCGAATGGAGCGCCCGGGGGGCTGAGTTCCTGACACCGCCGAAGCAGCACCAGTACGAGATCCGGTGCTACATCCGGGATCCCGACGGTTACATCATCGAGGTCGGGCAAACCACCGACCCACAGGGAGACTGGTGGCCCGACAGCTGGGCACCGCTCACCTAGCTCGCGAGCGACTTCTCCTCTTATATGCGCCCGTCCCGGTCAGAGGCGCGAGGTGAGCTCGGCCACGATGTCCGCTGCCGGCTGTGACTTCCTCGCCAGCGCGACGTCCTGGCCGGCCCACATCGAGAGCGCCTCGATCTCACCGGTCGTCCCTGTCATCGGTGGCGCGGGCTCGTAACGAACGATTGCCTCGCCGGAGGCGAACTTCGCGATCACGTCTCCCTCCCCTGGCCGCTGCCCGAGTGGCGGGCGACCCGCGGCGTCCCACGTCTCGGCAGTTGAGTTGCGGAGCGCGCGATGGGGAGAGTCGGGCCACCCGACCGCATACAGGTCTGGGTACCACTGTGGGTCGGTCTCGTCCGCTGCTATCAGCCGACGCCGGTAGTCGTCGTGGATCGGCATCTCCTCGGCGAGCAGGAATCGCGTTCCGAGCCACGCCGCCTGGGCGCCCAGGGCAAGCACTGCGGCGACACCACGAGCGTCACCGATCCCGCCAGCCGCGATCACCGGCACCGGCGTCACCGCGTCCACAACCGCAGGCACCAGCGGAAGTGTGGCGATCCGGCCCCATACGTGCCCGCCGGCCTCCCAGCCCTGCGCGACGATCACGTCCACACCAGACCCGACCGCCCGCCGAGCCTCCTCGGCACTGCCGACGGTGTGCATGACGATCCCGCCCGCGTCGTGCACCGTCTTGATGTACCCGCTGGGATCCCCCCACATGAACGAGACGATCCGCAAGCCCGCCGCTAGGGCCTGGTCAAGACGGCGGTGGTGATCTTCGGTAAGCACGAGGTTGCCGCCGAACGGCCGATCCGTCAGTGCCCTCGTCTCGCGAACGACCGCACCGACATCAGCAGACCAGGTCAGCGTCACCATGCCGAGCGCGCCGGCATTCGAGACCGCCGCCGCGAGCTGGGGAACATCGGCCATGGGTGCCTGCACGATCGGATGCTCAATTCCGAGCATCGTGCAAACGGGCGTCTCATACATAGGAAGACGGCATCGACGCGGCGGACTTCCGGTCCCAGCCGTGAAAGTGCGCGTACTCGTGCGCGTCCCATTCATCGCGGAGCCCGGGGACACTCAGGTCCCAGTCCGGGCGGATCTCGGCGCTGGCGGCCCTCAGGTCCTGCCACAACTCGTAGAACGACGGCCGCCCCCAGAACCAGTAGCCGTTGTAGACGCTGTGAACGACCAGTCCCGGCTTGAGCACGAGTGTGTGCGGAATCATCGGGTTGTGCTCGGGGTCGGTGTACTCCTGGATGTCGAGATCCTGCTGAACCGTCCGCTCCGGATCGGACAGAAAGGTCCACTGGGCGCCGACCGACGCGCGGAACTCCTGCAAGGTGTGGTGGTCGTCCGTAGCGATCGTGGCGACCTGGGTGTAGGCGACCGCAATCTTCGGGTAGTTGACCGCCAGCTCGAGGTGCTGCTGATGCTCCTTGGGGCAGTAGTTGCCGCGCGCCAAGGTCAGGATCAGCGGATCGCGGCCCTGCAGCTCGCTGAGACTGCAAACCGTGCCGGTGTGATCCGGCAGAGCGTAGTCGGGGAACGTGCCGCCTGGTCTGATGTCAGGTCTCATACCTGCGACGGTCGCAGACCGGGCCGTGCGGTCGCGCCCGTGGATACCACTGGCCGCACCCTGGGCGGTGGCGATCACTTCTGAGGACGTTCGGCTTCAGCGAAAGTCGGCGGCCGGAACCCCGGTCACGGAGTTGCGCGTCACACGGAAACGGCGTGATGCTGCCGCGGGTCGTGGGCCGGGTCGACATAGTCCAGGCTGATCGGCCCGGTCGCGGTCACCTGGGTGACGTACTCACCCGACTTCGCCCAGTGAAAGTGCGGCGTACCGCCGGGCAGCACGATGACGGCACCGGGTGGAAACGCCTCCAGCCTCTCATCATCGAAGTGTTCGCCCACTCCGATGTAGAAGACGCCGGACATGACCGTGTAGACGCGGTCCTCGTGGTGCCGGTGGGGCATCAGCTTCACGCCGGACGGGACCTTGACCCGGACCACGTACGGAGCGGCCTCTGATGGATCACCCACCACAGCGGCGAGACGCGCCTCCGGCGGAAACGACGGGAACGGCTCCCAGTCGACGTCCTCGGGCAGGACGCGCTGCAGCAACCGCCCACGGCAACTAGGCATGCTGGATCTGTCGGCCGGGCATCGGTTCGGAAAGCGCGCTCCGCCACTGCGGTGCCCCGAACGGGTCGGCGAAGTACTGAGTCTCGTGCGCCACCTTCGCGACAACGAACTCCATGACGCTGACCGAGTACGTCGGTGTGCCGTCATACGTGATGATGCACTCGCTGACCCACAGGTCATCACCGCCAAGGATCCTCAGCACCGTGAAATGCCGATCAGCCGGGTGGCCGCCCCGTTGCGCCGCGATCGCCGAGCGGCCCCGGAACCGCTCACCTGATTGGGGGTAGTCGAGAATCGCGTCCTCGGCGTAGATGGCGTGCTCGGTCTCGGAGTCCCCGCTTTCCGATGCCCGCCAGTGCTCCTCGATCGCGGCCCGAGTCGGATCCATCGCGTCGTCGCTCATGGTCGTGGGATGTTGCGCACGTTGAGCCGGGCCACGTTTGCGACTTCGCCGATCCCGCCGCCGAGAACGATCTTGCCGAGAGCCAATGCGAAGCCCTTGGTCTCCTGGAGAGTGATGTGGGTCGGCACCTCGAGCGCATCGGGGGTGGTGACGACGTCGAGGAGCGCCGGCCCATCGTGGCTGAACACCGCCTTGGCAGCGTCATGGAGGTCGCCGGGCTCGGTGACTCGACGGGTGAAGAAACCTGCCGCTGCGGCGATCGCGGCGTAGTCCACGTCGTCGTGATCGGTCTCAAACGGCGGGTCGCCGTCAACAAGCATTTCCAGCCGGACCATGTCGAGGCTGGAGTTGTTGAACACGACGACCTTGACCGGCAGGTTGTGGGTCTTCGCGGTCAGCAGCTCGCCGAGCAACATGGCCAGCCCGCCGTCGCCACAGAGCGCGACGACCTGCCGGTCCGGGTGGGAGATCTGGGCGCCGATCGCCATCGGTAGCGCGTTGGCCATCGCGCCATGATCGAACGAGCCAATCAGCCGTCGATGCCCGTTCGGCGTCATGTAGCGGGCGGTCCAGGTGCAGCACATCCCGGTGTCCACAGTGAAGATCGCGTCGCTCGCCGCGACCTCGTCGACGACCGCGGACAGGTATTCCGGATGGATCGGCTGCCGCTTGCTGACGTGGGTGCTGTAGGTGTCGACGCTGTGCGTGATCGCCTTCTCATGGGCTCGGAGCATGTCGTCGAGGAACGCACGGTCCACCCGTTGCTCGAGCAGTGGCAACAACGCCTGCAACGTTAGGCGAAGATCGGCCGCAATACCCTGCACGATCGGTGCTCGTCGACCGAGGCGGGACGGGTCGATGTCGATCTGGACATTGTTCGAGGCCGGCAGAAAGTCGTCGTACGGGAAGTCGGTGCCGAGGAACAGCACCAAATCCGCGTCGTGAAGTGCTTGGTAACAGCTGCCGTACCCGAGCAGCCCGGTCATGCCGACATCGAACGGGTTGTCGTACTGCAAGACGTCTTTGCCCCGCAACGTATGCCCGATCGGAGCGTTGAGCAGGCCGGCCAGCTCGAACACCTCTTTCCGCGCGTTGGTGCAGCCGATGCCGCCGAAGATGGTGATCTTGTCCGCGGCCCTGATGCGGTCCGCGAGCTCGGTGATCGCCCCATCGGCGGGAATGGGCAACGGTCGGTCGAGCACAGTCGCCGCCGGCTTGACCTTGCCATCCGATCTTTCGGCGAGGATGTCGCCGGGCAGCACGAGGACAGCCGCACCTTGCTTGCCGACCGCGTTCTGGACCGCGCTGCGGGCCACCCGGACGACCTGGTCGGGGTGGGCGACCGTCTCGCAGTAGTGACTCGTCTGCGCGTACAACGCCTCCGGCTTGGTCTCCTGGAAATACCCGGTGCCGATCTGCCGACTGGGGATATGTGTGGCAAGCGCGAGGACAGGGGCACCGGAGCGATGCGCGTCCATGACGCCCTGGATCAGGTGGGTGTTGCCAGGGCCGCAACTCCCCCCGCACACCGCCAGCCGACCGGTGAGCTGCGCTTCCGCCGACGCCGCGAAGGCGGCGGATTCCTCGTTGTGGACGTGCACCCAGTCGATGCCGCCGTTGGCTGACCCACCGCTGCGGCGCACCGCGTCACTGAACGCGTTGAGGCTGTCCCCGACCAGCCCGTAGACCCGATGGACGCCGGCTTGTACGAGTACGTCGAGAAGATCATCGGCTACGCGTCGGGGCATGTCGCTGTCCTTGTATGTGAGGTCGGTCTCGCGGCGATTCGATCAGCCACACGCTCGCACCGCTAGAGGTCCTTCGCGCCCGTGTGAGGCACTGGTCTGTGCCAGCCCGTACTGAGGGTCGGCGAGGGCGTTGCGCAGTTCGCGCCTCGAGGCAATCGAGAGTTTGGTGAACACCTTGCGCAGGTGCCATTCGACGGTGCGCGCGCTGATGAACAACCGCTCCCCAACCTCGGGGTTGGTCAGGCCGTCACGCGCCAGCAACGCGATCTGCATCTCCTGAGGCGTGAGCTCGGTCGAGGCGACGTTGCGCTTGCGAAGCTTCTCGCCGGTCGCACTGAGCTCGCGGCGAGTGCGCTCGGCGAACGCCTCCATGCCGATGGAGGCGAACATGCCGTGGGCGGTCCTGAGGTGATGCTGTGCGTCGACCCGCCGCCCCTCACGGCGCAGCCACTCACCGATGAGGAGGTGCGTACGGGCCAGCTCCGGGCGAAGCTGGGTTCGGCCGAAGGCGTCGATCGCTTCCAGGTAGAGGCCTTCGGCCGACCCCCCGTCGCTCACCAGGGCGCGAGCGCGCGAGCGCACACCACTCGCCCAATCCGACTTGCTGGCGCCGGCGTGATCGCCTATTCGGGCGACCGCGTCATCGGCTAGCGCGTGCTGCCCGCTTCGCATGGCCGCCTCCACCAGCTCGCTCAGTGCCCACGAAGCGACCGACAGCTCGGGCGTATCGTCGCTCGCCGCACGCGCCGCCACCAGCGCCTGTCCGTACTGTCCGAGACCGTTGAGGACGACCGAGCGCGCCCAGTGGGCGTGCTGGACCGCGGTGCCCTGCCCACCAGCGGTCGCCTCACGGATGGTGGCATCGATCAACCGGTCGGCGTCCACTTGCCGGCCCCGGAAGCCCGCAAGCGCAACAGCGCCGTACGGCGCAAGCCGAGTGCCGGTTGCTTCGACGACGACGTCGGCTTCAGCAATCAGCGTCGCGGCCATCCCGAAGTCGCCGCCAAGGACCGCCGATTGCGCGAGCGCGTTGACACTTACCGCGAGCACGCTGAGCGCCCCCGCGTCACGTGCAAGCTCTGCGGCCCGGGTCGCGTTGGCGAGGGCGGAGTCGTAGTCCCAAACCGCCAGCGCGGCGGTGGTGGCGAGCCAGCCCCACCTGAGCACCTCGTCGGGCTGTGCAGTGCCGCCGGCGAATCGGGCCGCCGCCCGGGCGAGCACCGGGCTCGCTGCTGTGCGCCCGTCGGTGACGAGCCTCGACAACCCGCCGAGCAGCAGGTCCGCGGAACGTACCGGTCTGCGTGGGCGTACGGCGACCTGAGCTGCGCGAGAAACCTCCACCAGGCCGCCCGCGCTCGCCAGGCCGCCGGCAAACAGCGCAGCGCTCCATGCGTCGAGATAAGCGTCGCGCGCCATCGTCGGATCGGTTCGCTCGAGCGCCGCCGCGGCCGCCAGCAGCGGCCCGGGAGCGTCACTACCGCGATTCTGTGATGAAGCGGCTTCCGCACGGAGCAGATCCATCCGGGTGTGCTGGAGCTCATCGAGCGGACCCACCTCGGCTGTTGCGAGCAACTTGTCCGCGAGGTCGAAAGCGCCAGCTTGGAGGCTGACCTGCGTTGCGGCAAGGGCCCGGTTCACCCGCTTGGCCGGGTCGCCGGTCAGCTCCACCGACCGGCACAAGAACGCGGCAGCGGCCGCGAGCCCGCCACGGGCCTGCGCTCGGTCGGCGCAACGATCAAGCTCCTCGGCCACGTCCTCGTCCGGCCCGAAGGCGGCAGCGGCGAGGTGCCAGGCACGATGGTCGGGATCGTGCTCAGGATCCATGACCTCCGCGAGCGCCAGGTGTGCGGCCCGGCGGTCCGCGGGCGCCGCGGATTGATACACCGCAGACCGGACGAGCGGATGGTCAAAGGTCACTCGATCGGCGATAGCGAGCAGGCCGGCGGTCTCGGCCGGGGCCGCCGCCCCCAGATCGATGCCCAGTCGCTCGGCGGCCCGCCACACCAACAGGGGGTCGCCGACCGGCTCGGCGGTTGCGACGAGCAGCAGCCGCAGGGTTTCGACGGGCAGCTCACTAAGCCGTCCCCGATAGCTCTCTTCGATGCGGCCGGGCAGTTGCTGTACGTCGAGCAGGCCGTACCCGCCAGCCAGATGGGCACCCGTCATCCCGCGCGGCAACTCGAGGAGGGCGAGCGGGTTGCCCCTGGTTTCGGCGACGATTCGAGCCCGCACCCGCTCATCGAGCCCGAACCTGACCGTCCCACTCAACAGCGCGTGGGCATCCTCGCTGTGCAGACCCCGCACCGCCAGCTCCGGCAGATGGCGCAGCTCCGCGCCTGGCTCGCGCGTCGCGAACACCAGCCCGACCGGCTCGGCGCGCAGCCTGCGCGCGGCAAAGGCGAGCGTCCGAGCGGACGCGTCGTCCAGCCATTGGGCGTCGTCCACCACACAGATCAGCGGGCCCTCGGCGGCGACCTCGGTCAGCAGGCTCAATACGGCGAGGCCGACCAGGAACTGGTCGGTTGTAGGCAGCGCGAGCCCGAATACCACCTCCAACGCCTCGCGTTGAGGTGCGGGCAGGCTCCCGCGATAGCTGAGCATTGGCGCACACAGCTGATGGAGCGCGGCAAACGCCAGCGTCATCTCCGACTCGACACCAGCCGCGCGCACCACCGTCAGGTCACGCGCCGATGCCGCCAAGTGGTCCAACAGGGCCGTCTTGCCGATACCGGCCTCACCGCGAAGAACCAGCACCTGGCTACGTCCAGCTCGGACCGTCGCAACTAGACGATCGATGGCATCGCACTCGTCGGTCCGGCCGCGCAGCGGCTTGCTCGCATTGCCGTCAAGCGTCGCTCGGTCCGACTCGGTCATGGTCATGGTCATCGGCGTACTTCCGTATCTGGCCGGCCCCCGGGATCGTTGTGCAAATGCACCTCGGATTCTCACCGTTCGTTCTCGCCCTGCCTATGGAGGCGGCTCCACTCATGGCCGCGGGCGGACTCCAGCACCGACCTCGGGCTAGCCCCGGCCGGCAAGGCAGAACCTCGGGTTTGCCCTATTGCCGCGCACGCGCGTAGATGCCAGCCTCTACGGGTGCCTGTTTCGGTCCTCCTCGTCGATGACCAGACGTCATTCCTGGTCGTCGCGGCCGACCTGCTGCGCACGCGGGGCTTCGACGTCGTCGGCACCGCCGCTAACTCTGTGGACGCGATCAGCAGGGTGGAGATGCTTCGGCCGGATGCGGTACTTCTCGACGTCCACCTCGGCCCTGACGACGTGATGGACACGCTCGCGAGTCTGATCGGTCTCCCGAACCCGCCGCGGGTGTTGCTGACGTCGTCGGACTCCGCTGCGGTGACCTCGGAACTGGCGCGGCAGCACGGTGCCGTTGGCTTCGTCTCTAAGGCAGACCTCGCCGAAGCGGATCTCGACCGCGTGTTCGCGACCTAACCCGATCAGCGCTGCAGGTAGCGGAGTACCGCGAGGATGCGTAGGTGGTCTTCGCGAGTGTGTTGAAGATCGAGCTTCATGAAGATGCTCGTGACGTGCCGCTCAACGGCCGCTACCGTCACCGTGAGCCGCTGGGCGATTCCATGGTTGGAGTATCCCTCGGCCATGAGCGCCAGAACCTCGCGCTCTCGTCGCGACAGTTGCTGGATCGGGTCCGTCTCGCGCGGGCGATTGACCATCCGTTGCACGACGTCGGGGTCGAGCGCCGAGCCGCCGGCCGCCACGCGCCGGACCGAATCGGTAAACATCGTCAGGTCGCCGAGCCGGTCCTTGAGCAGGTAGCCGACTCCTGCCGCACCCGCCTCGACGAGATCGAGCGCATAGCGAGTCTCGAGGAACTGGGACAGGACAACGACGCCGATCGTGGGCCAGGTGGCACGAATCTCTTGCGCTGCCTTCAGGCCGTCGTCGGTCGACGTCGGGGGCATCTGGATGTCGGTCACGACGACATCGGGCTGCTGCACGCGGGTGATCTGCACGAGCGCGTCCGCGTCACCTGCAACGCCGACCACATCGAATCCGGCGAGTTCAAGCACGTGGACGATGCCCGCCTGCACTAGGGCGTGGTCCTCGCCGATCACGACTCGGACCGGCGATTGGCTCGCCGCGGCGCCGGCCTGCGCCTGGGGCTCCACAGGCGTAAACGTACGCGGCCACGCGCGGCGCAGCAATGTGATCTTGCCGAATCGTCCTCGGTCAGGATAGGTAGAGGGTGTGGACGCCAGCGAGGCCCGACAGCAGGGCTATCTCGAGGCTGCCCTGGATTGCGTGATCATGATCGACAGCAACGGCCTCGTGGTTGAGTTCAACCCGGCCGCAGAGCGGACATTCGGCTATCGGCGCGCTGATGTGGTCGGACGCACGCTCGCCGACCTGATCGTGCCTCCGTCACTGCGAGATCGCCATCGCAACGCACTGCGCAACTTCGTCGACACCCGGCGGCCCACGCTGTTCGGCCAACGGATCGAGGTCACCGGGATGCGCGCCGACGGCAGCGAGTTCCCGGTCGAGCTCGCGTTGAGCCAGGTCGACCACGAGCCCCTCTTGATCTTCGGCGCCCTGCGCGACCTGACGGCTGCGAAGCAGGCCGAAGCAGACCTCCGCCGGCTCGCCGACGAGCAAGCCGCACTTCGTCGGGTCGCCATCCTGGTCGCGCGAGGAAGCGAGGCCCATCAGGTGTTCGACACCGTGTGCAGCGAGTCGGCGCGCCTCATCGATGCTGCGCAAGTCACCCTCGTTCAGTTCGGCGCGGGTCCTGGCGTGCGGGCGATGGCGTGCTGGCGGTCCGACGGAGCCACGATCGACCTCGAGGCGATGTCAGCACTCGACGAGCATCCGATCACTGCACTCATCCGCGACACCGGCGCCCCGGAGCGAGCGGACGCACCGTCGGACCCTTTGGAGCACCTCGAAGGCCGCCGAGTCAAGTCGGAGGTGGGAGCGCCGATCGTTCTCAGCGGGCGGCGGTGGGGAGCGCTGGTGGCTGAGTCTGCGACTCCGGGTGGATTCCCGGCCGAGACCGAAACCAGGGTCGCCTTGTTTGCCGACATCGTGGCGATCTCGATCGGGAACGCCGTAACGAAGGACGAGCTGATCACGTCCCGCCGGCGACTCGTGCACGCCGCCGACGACGCGCGACGGAAGCTGGGGCGAGACCTGCACGATGGTGCCCAGCAACGACTGGTGGTCTCGTTGATGAACCTCCAACTCGCCTCCGAGCGCTTCGACCTCGACCGCGAGGCGGCGCGCGACGGCCTGCGGCAGGCGTTGGACGGAGTTCGTCAAGGACTGGGAGAACTCCGCGATCTGGCCGCGGGCCTGCACCCGAGCATCCTGACCAATCATGGGCTCGGCGCAGCGATCGAGGCGCTTGCGGAACAGAGCCCGGTTCCGGTCAGGGCGGAGGTCCCGACCGGGCGATACCCAGCGCATCTCGAGTCCGACATCTACTTCCTGGTTGCCGAAGGCCTGACGAACATCGCGAAGCACGCGAACGCGTCGTACGCCGCGGTATCGATCCGCGAGCAAGCAGGTCGGCTCCTGGTGGAGCTTCGAGACAACGGCCGAGGCGGAGTGAATTGGGACGGTGGCACCGGCCTTCGTGGGCTCAAGGATCGGATCGACGCGGTCGGGGGCGACTTCATGGTCGAGAGCAGCTCGACCATGGGCACTTGCCTGTCCGCCGCGCTTCCAATCGTGTGGGACTCCTCAGCGCGCTGAGTCGCGTCCGCGGCTGACGCTCGAAATGACGAGTTGAGTCAGGACGCCTTCGACACCAGCCGGAATGCGGCGGCTGTGGTGAGCCCGTAGACGAGGTGGGCGCTCAGATCCTTTGCCAGGGTGACCCGGTCGTAGTCCCAGATCGGCTTGTACAGCTTGAGGGCGGGCAGCACCACGTAGCTCGCGGCCCAGACGCTCGCGCCGAACGGCAGGCCGTACGCGATTCGCGGACGGCGCAACGATCCGGCCACAAGGCCGTACTGCGCGGCGCCAAGCACGCCGTAGCCCCAGTGGGTGACGTTGTTGACCAGAGGTGCCTGGTCGGGTTCGAGCTTGCGCTCGAAGAGACCCTCGACGAGGCGCTTGCCGACTTGCGCCGGCGCGGGCGCGTCATCCCAGCTCGTGATCCCGGTGGAGAACTCCCACGTCGCGAAACCCGTCTCGCCGCCGCCACGTCGGTAGCGGGCGAACAGCAACGCGTCCATCGCCGCGGTGCCAACCACACCGGCGGCCAAACCACGAATGACAGCACCGAGTGGGGTCATCGTCGTGTTCATGATGATCAGCGACCCGGGGCGCGCTGCTTGACTTCCTGGAGCAGCCAGCCGTTCCCGTCCGGGTCACTGAAGGACGCGAAGGACACGTAGCTGCGATGCTCCGGATCCGGCCCCTGCACTCGGCCGTCAGTGCCGATCCGGTGAAACAGGTCGTCGACGTCGTGGAACGGCCCTTCCACGTCGACGCCGTAACTTCTCAGCTCGGCGCAGGCCGCGTCGATGTCGGTCACCGTCAGTTGCAGGCCCTCACTCGACCCAGGCGCGGCTGAGGTGATCCCAGTGCCCATGATGATCGAGCACTCCGAGCCGGGCGGCGTTAGCTGCACGATCCGATAGTCCGAGCGAGGCGCGAAGTCCGCGTCCAACCGCCATTGCAGGGTCTTGTAGAAGGCCTTTGCCCGATCGACATCGGAGACGGGCAACAGCACTACCTCGAGTTTCGTATCCACGGCTTGACTCCTCCGCTGTCTTCAGCTCTGGCACCCTTGCCGTCGTCACAGTTGCGCCGCAGGTGTTCGGCTCGCGCCCGTGACATGCCCTGGCATTGGCGACCAGGGCGGCGCCAGGGATCTTCACGGGCGCGACCCGGCGGGCAGCTCGGCACTCTCAATCGGGGAGCGGAAAGCCCCACTTCGGATCTCCACCAACTAGCGGAAGACCGGACCAATGACAGCAATGCCGCACCGGGTGATGCCAGTGCACTCGCCCACGTACCGAGCGATCACCCCGGTGCGCCCGACGGATCCAGCGCTGGCTGCGGTTCTGCTGGCCAAGCCGCTCGACGATGACGTGCCACTGGCTACCTGGTGGTTTCTTGCCGAGTCACTGCGACACTCGGTCAGCGTTCGACGCGCGGCCGAGGGCGTGGAGCGCCCCAGCGCGGCAAGGCTTCGCCTGCAGGTCATCCGCGCGGCGATGTATGCCGAAGCGGCGCTCGAGGAAATTGATCAGCTGGCGGCTGGTTCAGGGACCGTCGACGAGACCCACCGGCAACACTCTGCCCCGGCAGACAACGCGACACTGCGGGTGACGATCTGCGCCCTCGCCTGCTTGATAGTCACGTCCCGAACAATCACGGCGATGCAGCTCAGGGGCACCATCCTTGCCCATCTGCAGGCGCTTCGTCTGGCGACCCATTGACCAGCGGGGGCAGCGCGGTCGTGGGGTCAACCGCCGGCAAAGAGGAGACGGCGTGAGTGACACCGGTACGGAGACCCAGCGAGCCGGAAGCCTGGCCGGGCAAACGGTAGTTGTCATCGGCGGCAGCTCGGGCATGGGGCTGGAGACAGCCCGACAAGCCAAGAACGCCGGTGCCAGCCTGATCCTCACCGGGCGTGACCCCGGTCGGCTCGAACAAGCCGGCAAGGAGGTCGAGGCGCTGAGCACCGGCGAGCTGGATCTCGACCACCCGGATCAGCTCGACAGGTTCTTTGCGGGCCTGCCAGCAACGATCGACCACGTGTTCGTCACGGGCAGCGGTCCGCCGTACACCCCCATCACCGAGCTCGATTTCGACCAGGTCCGGCGCGCGCTCGACGAGCACCTGATCGGTTCCCTGCGGATCGCGAAGGCGTGCGCCGGGCGGGTGCGCTCAGGCGGTTCGCTCACGCTGATCACGGGAACCTACGCGCGACGCCCGGGCATCGGGCTCAGCGCGGCGGCCATCGAGGCGGCGGCCGTGCCGGCGATCGTCGCAAACATCGCGGTCGAGCTCGCGCCGATGCGGGCGAATGCCATCGCCGCCGGCTTCGTTGACACGCCGCTCTCGAGTCGCCTGTTGGGCGATGACATCGAACGTCGCCGCGACGAGCTGCGGGCCAGCCTCCCGATCAGACGTGTGGTCGGACCCGCCGACGTGGCCGCGCTCGTGATCCATCTGATGACCAACACTGCTGTGACCGGTGCGACGTTCGACATCGACGGCGGGCAACACCTCATTCCCTGATGCCGCAGTGACCAGTGACCGGCCCGGGTCTCACCCGGGCGCGACTCAGGTCACGCAGCGGCATCCTGACCTCCGACGACCCGCGACGGCGTCGCGTCTAGACCGAATGAGGAGACCAGCATGTGCTTCGCCCACTCCGGGACCGCCAGCGAGTCGCTTCACGTCCAGGCGGGCCTGACCTCCGCCGCAATCCAAGCCTTTGCCGGGCTCGCGGACGGCGGCGGTCTCGGCGCCGTCAACGTCTCGGGATCGGGCACACCTGAAGCGATCGCCGCGCCATCCGGCGACCGCGTGCTCGACGGCTACCGGACTGTGCTGCACAACCGGTGGAACCGCGACTTGCAGGCCGCGGTGACGGTGCGGCCCGGCGAGGAGATCCAGCTGCTGTGCCGTGACGCGCTCGATATCGGCGAGCAGGCCCGGACCATGACCGCCGATGGCACGATGACGATCGACCTCGGCAGAATTCACCCGCTCACCGGCCCGGTCGAGATCGAGGGCGCCGAGCCCGGCGACATCCTCGAGGTGGAGATCCTCGACGTGAGCCCGATCGTCGACTTCGGCTACACCACAATCAGTCCTGCCCTTGGCATCTTCGGCACGCTACGGCCCGAGGCGCTCGCTGCCTTTGCGCCGTACACCGAAGCCGCCCAGCTGAGCGACCCGAGCCCCGGCGCAGTGCCACAAGCGATTCCGGCTGACCAGCCGTTCAACAGCGGGGCGGCGTGCGTTCAGCTGTTCACCTTCGGGCGCGGCCAGAACTCCGGCTTCGCGACCTTCGTCGGCTCCGACACCGGACGCGAAGCACGGATTCCGATCACGCCGTTCATGGGCATCCTCGGCAACGCGCCATTGCGAAAAGGCATGTATCGAACCTTCCCGCCGAACGTCAGCGGCGGCATGGGTGGCAACACCGATGTCCGGCAGCTCGTCAAGGGCTCCCGTCTCCAGCTGCCGGTCTATGTCGAAGGCGCCAAGTTCTCGGCCGGCGACGGTCACATGGCCCAAGGCGACGGCGAGATCACCGGCACTGCGATCGAGACGCTGATGGCCGCAACGCTGCGATTCAACGTGATCAAGGACTCCGTGATCACCTCGCCTCGCGCCATCGTTCCGGCCGCCGACCCCACCCAGCTTGCGATGCCCGCCGACATGCGAGATGAGGGCTACTACATCACCAGCGGCGTCGGCCCCGATCTGATGGAGAACGCCAAGAATGCCGTTCGGGAGATGATCGATTGGCTCGTCACCGATCACGAGCTGAGCATGCACGAGGCGTACACGCTCTGTAGCGTTGTCGGCGACCTCAAGATCAGTGAGACCGTCGACTTGCCGAACTGGCTCGTCTCGATGACGTTCCCGCGCGGCATCTTCAGCTAGCCCGAAGCCTGCCCAGGGCACGGGATGGAGGGACTGCCTATGTCTGGCCCGGACAACCACGTGTATGTCCTGTTCGGTGCAACGGGCGACCTCGCGAAACGCAAGCTGCTGCCGGGGCTGTTCCAGTTGTCCATTCGCGGCCTTCTGCCGCCCAGATTTCGCATCGTCGGTACGGCCCGAAGCGCCCGCACCGACGAGCAGTTCCGCGAACACGCGCGAGACGCGGTGGCTGAGTTCGGGGCCAGCAAGCCGAGCGGCGACGCGTGGGATGCCTTCGCGAGCACGCTGTCCTTCGGCCGCGCGAGTCCCGGAGACACGGCGCCGCTGGAGGCCGCGGTCCAGCGCGCCACCGACCAGGTCGGCGGCGCTCCGCGCCGGCTGCTGCACCTGGCGATCCCGCCGACGGCATTCGAGCCGACCGTTGGCATGCTCGTCGCGGCGGGCCTCGCGCAGGGTGCCCGCATCATCGTCGAGAAGCCGTTCGGCACTGACCTTCGCTCCGCCCAGGATCTCGATCGGGAGCTGCACACGGCGTTCGACGAGTTACAGATCTTCCGGATCGACCACTTCCTCGGCAAGGAGGCGGTGGACAACATCCTGGCGTTCCGGTTCGCCAACGGCCTGTTCGAGCCGATCTGGAACCGCGATCACATCTCTTACGTGCAGATAGACGTCCCGGAGGCGCTCTCGATCGAAGGACGGGCCGACTTCTACGACGGCACCGGCGCCTATCGCGACATGATCGTGACCCACCTGTTCCAGGTTCTGGGGTTCGTGGCCATGGAGCCCCCGACAACACTGGACGCCAAGCACCTTCTCGATGAGCGAGCAAAGGTCTTCGACGCCGTCAAGCCCCTCGACGTGCGCCACGTGGTGCGCGGCCAGTACGACGGCTACCTCGACGAGCTGGGCGTGCCACCCGACAGCACCACCGAGACGATGGCGGCGGTGCGAGTCGAGATCGACAACTGGCGGTGGGCCGGGGTGCCGTTCTTTCTCCGCAGCGGAAAGCGACTTGGTGCCAGCCGGCAGCTGATCACGCTCGGTCTCCGCCGGCCGACCCTTCGCATGTTCCACACCTCGAACCGGCAAGGGCCGACCGACCGTGGGAACGAGATTGTCATCGACTTCGCCGACCCAGGGTCGATCAGCACCGGGTTCTTGGCAAAGCAGCCAGGGCTGGAGATGATCCTGGGCGCTGCCACCATGCAGTTCCGGTACGAGGACTCGTTCTGCACTGCCAACGATCTCGAAGGCTACGAGCGGCTCATCGTTGAGGCGATGCTCGGCGACCAGACCCTCTTCACCAGAGATGACGGCGTCGAGCGCCTATGGGAGATCTCCTCGCCTCTGCTCGACAACCCACCCGCGGTCGAGACCTACCGCCCAGGATCTTGGGGCCCCGAACCGTCGCTCACTCGACTGATCGCCCCGCACCGCTGGCATCTCGCGACGACCTGATCTCGGCGAGTCAGGGTCTGCGTCGGCCGTGGCCATGGCAACCGTGTTGACGCGCCCCGACCAAGGCTCTTGGTACGTCCTTTGGACCCCTCGACCAAGCCGGCCGGGTCAGGAAGCCCGCTCCACTTGGCGTCACGACACTCGGCCACGCAACGCCCGCCAGAAGTCGCGATGGCCTAGCATTTGCCCCAGTTTGACGACCTGGGGGAGGCCGGCATCATGCGCGTTGTCAGCATCAGGATCGAACGATCCGAGTCGGACCAGACGGTCAGCAGCTGGCGAGGCAAGCGCCGCCGTGTGCTGGCTGCTGTTGGTGTCGCGGCCGCGGCCAGCCTCGCGACAACGGGGTTGGCCAATGCCACGCATTCGACTCCGGCCGCGCCGTCGGTGTACACGGCGCTCCATCCGGTCAGTGTGCTCAGCAGCCGCGTCATCAAGGCGAACGGGACGGCCCGACCCGTCGTGGCCGGTGGCAAGACCACCGTGCCGATCTCGGCCACGTCCGTCCTGCTGAGCGTGAGCGTCTCCGCAGGAACCACCAACGGCACGCTCGACGTCTATCCGTACGGGACCGGTAGCCCGCAGCCCTCGCTGCGTTGGAAGGTCGGACAGTCCGAGCTCCAGCAGCTCACGATCCGAGTGGGTCAAGGCGGCAAGATCGCGCTATTGAACCGGACCGGGAAAGTGACCGTCACCGTCCGCGTGCTCGGCTACTACGCACCGCCGGATAAGCCGACGACCTACGTCACCTCGCCACCGTCAGCGGACTTTCTCTGGAACTCCAACTACGTCTTCGAGACCAGCCCTGGTTCGTACACCGAGTACTTCACCCGCTACGACGACGTATCGGTGCCCGCGCTGACCCAGTCGGTACTCGACAGCGGATCGCTGCAGGTGTTCATGACGCCGGCGCCGGCCAACAACCCCGGTGCCTGGCTGCCGCTGCCTTACCAGTTCGACTCGAGCTTCGGCTACACCTACAACTTCACCTACGTCGCGAGTCCCGGGCACGTGGTGCTGATGTTCTACTTCATCCAAATCGACTCGAGCGCCACCTTGCCGACGCTGTCGACCTTCCCGCTGGACACTTACAACTTCAAGATCGTCGTCAGCCCCAACTCGGCTGGTGCGTCGTCAGTGGCGTCCGCGCAGCGGCTTCCAAGGGGTCACACCACCTGCACTCCCATCCCCGGCGGCAGGACCTGCACGGTCAGCCCCCAATAACGCGCTGGCCGAACCCGCGCCGCCGCGACCCGGCAGCCGGCCGGAAGCTGGTCGTGACCCGCACCGTGGCCAGGGGAGGCCAGGGGGTTTGCCTGGCTCGACGCCGCCGTCCTTGCGGGAGTCTGACCTCATTCGACAACTTGAGGAGGCGGCATGAGCACGACGGATGTTCTCAGCAAGGACGCGAGCGGGAAGATCGGCGTCACGAACGTCGACATGAAGCTCGAAGTGATCGTCATCCCGGTCTCGGACATTGATCGCGCAAAGGAGTTCTACGGCCGTCTCGACTGGAGGCTCGACGCCGACGTCGCCAGTGACGATTTCCGGCTGGTCCAGTTCACGCCGCCCGGCTCGTCCTGCTCCATCCAGTTCGGCCAGAACCTGACGCCTGCAACGCCAGGTTCGGCCCAGGCCCTGTACCTGATCGTGGCCGACATCGAGGCCGCGCGTGACGACCTCACGGCCCGCGGTGTACGGGCCAGCGAGGTGTTCCACGAAGGCACCCGCGGCGCGCGGTTCCAGGCCGCCGCGAGCGGCCGGGTCAGCGGCCCCCCGCCGATCACAAGAGCTACGGCTCGTTCGTGTCGTTCGACGATCCCGACGGCAACGGCTGGCTGGTGCAGGAGGTCACGACGCGGCTGCCCGGGCGGATCGACTCCGCGCAGACCGAGTTTGGGTCCACGTCCGACCTGGCGGGCGCCCTTCGCCGCGCGGCGGCGGCCCACGGTGAGCACGAGGTGCGGATCGGCCACGCAGACCCCGACTGGCCCGACTGGTACGCCGACTTCATCGTGCAGGAGCGGGCCGGCGGGGAACTGCCGACCTGATGCAGTGAACGGTGGCGGTCAGCCGGCGCCGGTGAGGACGACACCCGCTTCGCTGGTCTGGACGATGAAGGTCAGTGACTCCTGGAAGTACAACGTGATGTGGTCGGCGTCGTGTGAGAGATAGCCGATCGACACGTCCTGGCCGAGGTGCAGCTCGTAATCGCCGCCTCGGGTCGAGAGCAGGAAACCCTCCTCGGCAGCCGGCGCCCAGATGATGTCGCCACCCTCGATCACGCGAGCGATGTGCTCGCGGATCGGATAGCCGTGATCGGTGGTCTCCGCGATCTCGGTATAGATCTCGGCAGGGAGCAACAGGCTGTAGGGACCACCGACACCGGCCAGCCGAAGTCCACTGAGCGCATGCGCCACCGCGGTCGGATACTCGCGGACGTCGGAGGGGAGCGCCACTGCCGGGTTGGAGGTGCTGGCACTGATCCCCTCGATACCGGCGGCGGCATAGCCGGCGAAGATCGCACCATCCTCGGCGTACGCGATCTGTTTGGCTGCGTCCTTCACCGGTTGCCAGTCGGAGTCCTTGGCTCCACGCTCCACGTCGTCAACCGCTCGCCGGTCGATGGTGAACGGGACCCGGAACTCAACTACTGGCGCAAACTCGCGGCATCGTGCGAGCACTCCGCCTGCTGGTGGGTCGAGGTCTCGGGCATGTCCCGTGCCCACGCCGGCCAACGTCGGACCCGACGGCCCAACGAGGTCGACGACTCGACGCGCAGCGACGTGCCTGATGAAGGTGCGATGGGCCTCTGCCTCGATCTCGGCCCAGGCTGCGTCAGCGATCGGCGCGAGCTCACGGTTCAGGTTGTCCATCAGTCGGTCCCCTTCAAACTGCCGATTCGCAAGGATCGGTCAAGCGATTGCACATCGTCGTCGTGCCCGGATTTCGCTGCTGGCAGCGCAGCTGTCGGCAGGCCGGGCAGATCGTCGAGAAAGTCAACGCTCGGCACGAAGAATAGCGCGCCGGTCACAGCCGTCGAGAAGTCGAGGATCCGGTCGTAGTTCCCCATTGGCTTGCCGATGAACATGTTGTGAAGCATCAGTTCGGTCACCTCAGGATCCGCGGCGTAACCGATAAAGTAGGTGCCGAACTCGCCGGCCCCGGGCCGGCCGAATGCCATGTTCTCCCGGACGATCTGGCGTTCGACGCCATCGTCACCAACGATCGTGTTCAGCGCGACGTGCGAGTTCGAGGGCTTGGTTTCATCGGACAGCTCGATGTCGCTGAGTTTGGTACGTCCCACAACGCGCTCCTGCTGCTCAACCGGCAATGCGTCCCACGCGTCGAGGTCGTGCAGATACTTCTGCACGATGACGTAGCTGCCCCCGGCAAAGTCCGGATCGCTCGCGTTGATGAATGCGGCGGCCTCGGCCGCCGCCCCGGTCGGGTTCTCGGTGCCGTCGACAAAGCCCATCAGGTCACGCTGATCGAAGTACGTGAACCCATGGACCTCGTCGACCACCTGCGCCCGACCAGCCAAGCGGAGGGTCAACTGGCGCGCCAGTTCAAAGCACACATCGATCTGGTGCGCCCGCAGGTGAAAGAGCAGGTCGCCCGCCGTCGACACCGCGATGTGGCGCGTGCCGACAATCTCCTGAAACGGATGCAGCGACGCCGGACGCGGACCTGCGAACAAGCGATCCCACAACGCAGCGCCAATCCCAACCACACAACTCAAGTCGCGGTCCGGAAGACGGAACCCCACCGACCTCGTCAGCCCCGACAGGTCCGCCAGCAACTGGCGAACATCGGTTTCGGCGCCAACCTCCACCGTCGCCACCAAGAAGATTGCCGCGCCTGCGCGCTGCGGCAACACGTCCTGTGATACCACCACGTCAATCACCTCGCCGACCCATCCAAGCACTCCGCGTCGCGACCGACATCGCCTAGTGGTTTGGTGACGCGAGGGCAAGAGTGGAGCCAGGAGACCTCCATCCGTCGGGTCGAGATCAGCGTGGCTCTGACGCCGGCCCGTCGCGCCCGTAGGAAGCCCTGGTACACGTCCCGGCTGACCAGGCGGTCGGCGGCGTCAGCTCAGATTGTGCGGGGCGCGCGGGTCGACGCCGATCTGGGACTGGTCTCGCCACAGGTCGACCTGAGGGTCGTCCGTGGCGACTTCGTCGATCGCCGCGAGCTCGTCCGAGGTGAACTCGAGTTGTTCGGTGGCCGCGATGTTGTCCTCGAGTTGCCGGACCGAGCTGGCGCCCACCACGACGGAGGTGACGCGCGGATCCCGCAGCACCCACGACAGCGCCATCTGTGGCAGTGATTGCCCCCGCTCGGCCGCGAGCATGTTGAGCTCACGCAAGCGCTGCCGATGTGAGGTCAACACATCTTGGGACAGGGTGGAGTTGTGGGCTGCAGCCCGCGAGTCCCCCGGGATGCCGTCGAGGTATTTCGGCGTGAGCAATCCCTGCGCAAGAGCCGTGAAGGCGATCGCGCCGGCGCCGATCTCCTCGAGGACGTCGAGCAGGCCGTGCTCGACCCATCGGTTGAGCATCGAGTACGACGGTTCGTGGATCAGCAATGGCGTGCCGAGGTCGCGCAGGATCGCTGCGGCCTGCCGGGTGCGCTCCCGACCGTAGGAAGAGATCCCGACGTAGAGTGCCTTGCCCTGCTGTACCGCGGTGTGCAGGGCGCCCATCGTCTCCTCCAACGGCGTCCCCGGATCCGGGCGATGCGAGTAGAAGATGTCGACGTGGTCCAGGCCGAGCCGCGACAAGGACTGGTCGAGGCTGGCCAACAGATACTTCCGCGACCCGTGATCGCCGTACGGGCCGGGCCACATATCCCAGCCCGCCTTTGTGCTGATGATGAGCTCGTCGCGGTAGCCCGCGAAGTCCTGGGCCAGCAGCCGCCCGACGTTCTCTTCCGCGACGCCATACGGCGGCCCGTAGTTGTTCGCCAGGTCGAAGTGCGTGATGCCGAGGTCGAACGCCCGACGCACAATCGAACGCTGGAGCTCCAACGGGCGGTCACCGCCGAAGTTCTGCCAGAACCCCAACGACACCAGCGGCAGGAAGACCCCGCTCCGCCCCGACCGGCGGTAGCCCATCGCGTCGTACCGGCCAGCATCCGCGGCGAATGTCGTCGTCGTATCCATGACAGCTACCTCCTGGTCGCGACGTTCATTCTGTCCGCCTTGCTCGGCGAAGAGGTCGGTCCGGAGTGGGCCGCCGGACCATTCGGGGACGATCCGTCGTAACGGGCAGCCGCACGTCCGCGCCCCCACACTCAACGCATCAGGCCACCATCTCCGGATCTTGCGCCGTGGCGCCAACGGTACGTGGCCGTTCACCTGGCCGGTGCTGGACCATCGCGACAGATGCGCGAGGGCCGCTCGAACGCCGGCACACTGCAGGCGACTCGAACGGCCCTCGCGGCCCGGTTGGCTTAACGGTGGTGGAGGCCGGGTGACGCAGGCAGGGCTCGCGGTACGCCCGGTAGGTATTCACACCGGCGACCGACCCCGCTGGGAGCCGAGATCGGGACCCTTGATTAGGGTGACCACGGGTCGTCCGCCAACTGGCGATGGAGCATCACGCCGGCGCCGCATCGCCAGGCGGAAGACCTCGCCTCTTCCGATGGTCAGCACGCCGACTGCGGTCGCGAAGCCGATATCGAGAAGGCCGCTGTCGCGACGTGAGCCGCTACCGAAGCACTTCAGCCACCAGCAAAGGAGACTCATGAGTACGCAACCCACGCCAGTCGTGTTCATCCACGGTCTCTGGCTCCACGCTTCGTCCTGGGAGCCCTGGATCGCACTGTTCGAGCAGAACGGCTACGCGCCGATCGCACCTGGCTGGCCCGGCGACCCCGGCACAGTTGCGGGCGCTCGCGAGAACCCGGACGCGCTCGCGAACCGTGGCATCGAGGAGGTCACCGAGCACTACGTCAAGATCATCGAGGACCTCACCGCGCTGCCAGTGATCATCGGGCACTCCTTCGGCGGCATGATCGCCCAGAAGCTGCTCGGCGAGAACTACGGTGCGGCCGCGATCGGGATCGACGCCGCGCAGATCAAGGGAGTCCTCCCGCTTCCGCTGTCTGCGCTGCACTCGACACTGCCGGTGTTCAAGAACCCGACCAACAGGCACAAGGCCGTGTCACTCACCGCCGAGCAGTTCCGATACAGCTTCGGAAACGCCATCCCCGAAGACGAGTCGAACACGCTCTTCGAGCGCTGGGCGATCCCGGCACCAGGGCTCCCACTATTCGAAGCGGCGAGTGCGAACTTCTCCCTGCACTCCCCCGCGAAGGTTGCTACCGACAATCAGCAGCGCGGTCCGCTGCTGCTGGTCATGGGCGGTCAGGACCACACCGTCCCCGAGGCGATCACGAAGTCCACCCTGAAGCAGTACCGGCATTCGAACGCCGAGACCGACCTGCTCGAGTTCGAGGACCGCGGACACTCCCTCACCATCGATCACGGCTGGCAGGGGGTCGCTGAGGCGTGCCTCGGCTGGATGGCCGACCACCACCTGTAACCGGCGCCCGCGACTGGTCGCCCACGGTCCTGACCGCCCCGAAAGCGGCGGTCAGATGACCTGAGCGACCGGTCGCGGCGTCGTGCGTTGGCGAACCGGCATGATGGCCTGGCCGGGGGCAGCGAAAGGGGAAGCCGTGGGCAGAGCGATGGTGGAGCCATGAACGGATGGCACGAGCTGTGGGACGACCAGCCCGGAGCTCGGGCGGTGATCTGCGGCCATCTCCACACGATCGCGGTACCACCGGCCCCGGCAGATCCACCGGACGCCTGCAAGGAATGCCCGAACGACAGCACCACCTGGGTTGAGCTCCGACGCTGCTTGGTCTGCGGCCATACCGGTTGCTGTGAGTCCTCGCCCCGTCGCCATGCGACTGCGCACTTCACCGACACCGGGCACGCCGTGATTGCCAACCAGTCCGCCGGCGACACGTGGGGCTGGTGCTACGCCGACGGATTCGCTTTGACGCCGGATCAAGCCGACCCGGCATAGCCAGTCGGCTGAGGGCCGGCCGCGTTCGGCACGAACGCCGCGGCTACATCCCGGTGATCGACGATCGGAGCCGGTCGAACGGCGATGGGAGGTTTGCCCATGCCTGCTGGAGAGTCCGCCGGCGGTTGAGCCGTACCGACCGG
This sequence comes from uncultured Actinomycetota bacterium, assembly GCA_963770565.1. Lineage (GTDB taxonomy): Bacteria > Actinomycetota > Actinomycetes > JAFAQI01 > JAFAQI01 > DATAUK01. Next base: position 1,231,349 of record CAVYQE010000001.1, on the reverse strand, counting down.
GCACGTGGCGTCCGGAGCGCTCGCTCACTCGCTTGGTCGTGCCTTACCGCTGGCACCTGGCCGCGCGCTGACCACCCGCATGCGAGACCTATCGTTGCAGTGACCGAACATCTGGGAGGTTCGATGTCAACGAATGACGAGGGGCAAGAGATTCGCCGGGACCGGCGCGAGCACGGCGGCGCACCCACCCATCCCGATGATGACGCGCTTGCCCAGCGGACCGAGAGCGAGCGGGTGGCGGCGGGACTCGATGACTACGACCCCGCGGATGTCCCGGCAGCAACTGATGAGGGCCAGGAGTTCGACGTCACCGAGACCGAGGAATACCTGGAGGAAGGTGCTGAGATCGATCGGCAAGCGTCCGAGGGCGAGCTCTACCCGCTGACCGAGGAGCACCCGTTCCCGCCCACCCGTTACGAGGCGTGAGACGGAGCACCCCACGAGCAGCGACGGAGTCCAAGCGGGTCCGCTCGCCCACTACGAACGGGCCGTGCTCAAGCGGATCGCCGACTTCAACGATCCACGGCAAGAGTGGCGGCGGTTGTTCGCCGAGCTGCTCGGCACCTTCTTCCTGGTGCTGGTCGCGGCCGGCGCCGGCATGATGGGCCACGCCTTCCCGGGAGTCATCAGCCACCAAGCCGCCGTCGTTGCACCGGCCCTGATGGTGATGGCGATCATCCTGTTCATGGGCAAGATCTCCGGCGCCCATCTCAACCCGGCAGTCAGCATCGCCTTTGCGCTCCGACGTGACTTCCCGTGGCAGCGAGTCCCGGGCTACGTCCTGGTCCAGCTCGTCGGGGCCACCCTCGCGGCACTGTTCCTGCATGCTGTGATCAACGTCTCCGCCAGTTACGGATCGAACTTTCCAGCAGCGGGTTACTCGGCCGGGGCGGCGTTCTGGATGGAGTTCATCCTCACCGTCGGGCTGGTCAGTGTGATCCTGGGCACCGCCTCCGGCGCCCAGAACGTCGGGATCTTCGGCGCTCTCGGCGTCAGCGGCTATGTCGCTTTGGCCGGGCTGTGGGGCAGCCCGATCTCCGGCGCGTCGATGAACCCGGCCCGCACCTTCGGCCCGGACCTTGCATCCACGACATTCACCAGCTACTGGGTGTACGTCGCGGGACCGCTCGCCGGCGTCGTCGCGGCCGTCGGGATCGCGTTTGTCCTGCATGGGCCGGGTGGCGACAAGGTCAGCGAGCAAGCCGCACAAGGCACCCTCGCCAACGCTCTGCAGTCCGACAAGCACTGAACCTAGCGAGCGGAACGACCGACGACGCCATGCCCGTCTAGGGGCTCCGCGGCTCGTCGGTGCCGGTCGAGCCGACCCCGAGGACGTAGAGGCTCCACTTGCCGAGACGCCGCGGGCTCCTCGGTGTACGTGGCAGCGGGCTTGGCCGCGAGTCGAGGGCGTCCATGATCCGGTCCGCGGCACTGTTGAGCGCGAACATCAAGGGTTCGATGGCTCCGGCGTGCCGACCGTGGGGGTGCGGGCGGGTCGGTCCGTGTTGCAAGGCGTCGCGGTACCGGTCGAGCACAGTACGCATCTGGTCAGGCGTCAGCGACCGGTCGAGCACCTCGATCATGCTCAGCTCCGAGCGGTCATGCGCGTCGAGTGCAGTCATCAAGGTGGTGCCGGCGAACCCGGTGGGCGCTGTCGAGTCGCCCGTCAGTTGCCGCTCGAGGAGACGAAGCCCACGCTTGAGCCTACGGGCGATCGCCTGGTCGGCATCAACGGCGGTTCGGGACGATGTGCCGGGCGGCAACGCGTGGTAGATCGCGTGCTCGATCGCCGAGAGGTGCGCCGACAGCCACACCACCCCCGACAGGGTTGGCCCGGTCGGTGCGGCGAGGTGCGACCGCGCCGACTCATGGTGGTCCTCGACGAGCGCCCGGAGCTTGAGACCCTCAATGCTCAGTAGCTGCTCCATACCGCTGTTCACGAACGGACCGCAGTGCCTGGTTCACCGAGCCGAACGTGACGACGCGATGGATCGCAGCCGCCCACTGATGGGCGACACTGACCAATGACCGGCGATGTCCTCGTCGAATCGCAGAAGGGCCCTCTGTTGGAACAGATGCACGCCGCGGTCGTCACCTCCTTCTCTGAGCCGCCGCACTACCTCCCGGTCGACGTCCCGGCCTGTACGGATGAGAACCAGCAACTGGTGGAGGTCCTGACTGTCGGCCTACACCCTCGGGTCAGGACCGACGCCTCGGGCCAGCACTACACGAGCACGGGCAAGCTGCCGATGATCCCAGGCGTCGATGGTGTCGGCCGGCTCAGCGATGGGCGCCGGGTCTACTTCGTCGCGGATGACGAGATGCCGGGCCCGATGGCCGAGAAGACCGTCATCGACATGCGGCGCGCGGTCGTGCTGCCCGAAACCGCGAACGCCGAGTTGATCGCAGCCGCCATGAACCCCGCAATGTCGGCATGGGTCGCGCTCCGCCGGCGGGTCCCGCTGCAGCCGGGGCAAAGCGTGCTGGTGCTCGGCGCGACCGGCAACGCAGGGACGATGGCAGTGCAGATCGCCAAACATCTCCACGCCGGCCGGGTCATCGGCGCCGGCCGCGATCCGGATCGGCTGGCGGCGCTGATCGGGCTCGGCGCTGACGACGTCGTACAACTCACGGAGGACGACGCGGTCACCGCGGCTGCGCTCGCCAGCGTCGCAGCCGACGTCGACATCGTCATCGACTACCTCTGGGGTGCGCCCACTCAGCACGCCATGATGGCCCTGCTCACCGCGCGCGCCGACCGCAGCCGGGCCATCGACTGGATCGAGATCGGCGCGGTGGCCGGCAGCACCCTGCAACTACCCTCCGTCGTACTCCGGTCGGCGAACCTGCGGATCCAAGGCAACGGCCAAGGCGCGGTCTCAACCGCGGGATACCTCGCCGAGCTGCCGGCGCTGATCGACGAGATCAGCGCCGGCCGCTTCCGGCTGGTGCCTCGGCCTGTCCCGCTCCGCGACGTCGAAGCAGCCTGGACCAGCGAATGCCCTCCCGGCCAGCGCACCGTCATCGTCCCGTAGACGCCACCCGACGAATCCGGCCATTGGAGGCGCGCAATGAGGCACCACGGCGAGCACAGTGGCACCGGGATCGACACGATCGAAGGCCTCACGATTGGCGGCATCACCCAATGGATATCGCTGCGATCGGACGACGTCGGCAGCCCACCGATCCTCTTCCTGCACGGAGGCCCCGGCACTGCGCAGATCGCGTTCTCCAGAAGGACACAGAAGGAGCTGGCGCGAAGGTTCCTCGTCGTCAACTGGGATCAGCGGGGCGCCGGCAGGTCCTACTCGCGCTCGCTCCGCAAGGAAGACATGACGATCGAGCGCTTCGTCGAAGATGCCGAACAATTGGTGGAGACGCTCCTGCAGCGTTTCGGCTCGCCTGGACTGATCCTCGTGGGGCATTCGTGGGGCAGCATCATCGGACTGCGCCTGGCCGCAAAGAGGCCCGAACTGCTCACCGCGTATGTCGGGATCGGCCAAGTGGTCGACATGCTGCGGGGCGAGACGTTGTCGTATGAGTTCACGCTGAGCGAAGCGAAGCGACTGGCCAACAAGAAGGCGATCCGGCAGCTGGAGCAGATCGGACCACCGCCGTACGCCAAGCTGCGCTCTGGCGGGGTCCAGCGAAAATGGCTGTCGAGATTCCACGGAGCCACCTACCAGGGGTCCATGTCCGGCACCATCCTGAAGAACGTTGCATTGCGCGACCTCCGTCCGCTCGACCCCATCAGGTTCGTCGCCGGAGCGATGTTCTCCCTGTCGAGCCTCGAGGACCAGCAGATGGGCGTCAACCACATCCGTGACATCCCAGAACTGGAGGTTCCGGTGTATTTCTGCTGCGGCCGCAGGGACTACACCGTTCCGTTCGAGCTGGTCACCGAGTACGCCGACCTGCTCCGAGCTCCTCACAAGGCCGTCGTCTGGTTCGAGGAGTCGGGCCATCTGCCCAACTTCGAGGAACCTGAGCGGTTCTGCGAGTTCTGCGAGTCCCTGCTAGAGCGTCGACCCTGAAAGCCTTGCGACGAGCCCCGCACGACTGACGGACGGGACCTTTGGCACTTGCCGCTTCTTGCCGGTGGCGCCACGGTGGTCGGGAGGAAGCAGCAGCAGTCGGCGATGCCCTGATGGGAGTCAGCGATGGAGATCTGCGTCGTGGGCACCGGGGTGATCGGGACGATCTACGGGGCAGTGCTGGCCGAGTCCGGCTCCGCGGTCACCCACCTGGTCCGCTCGGGTCGGGCGAGCCATCTGGACGGTGGAGTCGAGGTGGAGCTCCTCGACGCCCGCCTGGGCCAGGTTCGCGAGCGGCGGATCCCCTACCGACCGCCGACAGTTGACCACCTTGAGCCCGGCCGGTTCGAGCTCGTGCTGGCGAGCGTCCACCACAACCAGGTCGTGGATCTGTTACCGGCGCTGGCGGCTGCAGGGAGCGACGTAGCCCTTTTCAACAACTGGTGGGACACCTTCGCACCGGTCGAGGCGCACCTCGCCGGTCGATACACCTGGGCCTTTCCGGTTGCCGGCGGCGGGTTCGCCGGACCGCGTCTCCATGCGGCGCTGCTCGATCAGGTCGTGGTCAGCGGCGACCAGCGTCAGGCAGACGCATGCAGTGCACGGGTGGCGCAGCTATTCGCCGGATCCGACTTGGGCGTCGAGCGGCCACCGGACATGCTCGCGTGGCTGTGGGTCCATTTCGCCACCGAAGCGGGCATCATCGCCGCGGCGATCAAGGCGGGCGACGTCGCGGCCTTCCTCGACGATATCGACGCGCTCACCGAAGGAGTGCTCGCCGTACGCGAGGGACTTGCGGTCGTTGCAGCCCGTGGCATCGATCCGTGGCAGCGGCCAGAAGCGCAGATGTTCCTCGCGGATGCGGGTGACGTCGCTGCCGGCATCCGAACCATGTACCAGGTTGACCGGGCCGCCCGGCTGATCATGGAGCGCCACACCGGCGGGGACGACCTCGCGCGGATCTACCGTGATGTGACCACCACGGGCAGGGAACTCGGGGTCGCAATGCCGGTGCTTGCCGCGCTCGAGCCGTACGTCGAGGCCTACGCGGCAACGTCGTACGCCTGAGCAACACTGAGGCCATGCAGACTGCGGAACACATCGCGTACGTCGAGTCCGAGGGGACAAAGCTGGTCGAGGCCGCGACGGCGGCCGGCTTTGACGAGGCCGTGCCGGCCTGCCCGGACTGGGCCGTGCGCGACCTGCTGATCCACATCGGTGGCATCCATCGCTGGGCCGCCGACATCGTGGGCGAGGCCCGGCAGAGCTTCGAGACGGTGGCAGGCGACGCCGTGGGAACCGGGCCGGACGCTGACGACCTGGCCGCGTGGTGCACCGAGGGCCGCCGCGCTCTCGTCGAGACGCTGCGAAGCGCGCCGCCGGACCTTGTCTGCGCGGCGTTCTCCGACTCGTTGCCGCCGGTGGCCTTCTGGTGCCGGCGACAGGCCCACGAGACCGCGATCCACCGCGCAGATGCGGAGACTGCCGCTGGCCTCGTGCCGCTGTTCGACACCGCGTTCGCCCTGGATGGCATCGATGAGATCGTCACCGTCTTCGGCGGGCGGAAGAAGGGGATGACGCCCTCGACACTCCTGCTCGCACCGAGCGACGGGCCGACGATCCGGGTCGTGATCGACGACTCCGGGGCGCGGGTCGGCGATGCAGGTCCGAGCGAGGCAACCGTGTCGGGGACCGCTTCGCAGCTCTACCTGTGGCTCTGGCACCGCCCGGCCGCGGTCACGATCACCGGAAACGAGTCCGCCGTCTCGACCTGGGGAGCGATCCGCCCGCGCTGGTCCTGACCGTCGACCCGCTCGAGTTACCCGGCCGGCTCGAGCTCGGAGTGCTCGTCGACGACGGAGCCGCCGACGAGCGTGAGCAGGACCCGCGCCTCGCACAGCGCGGCGGGATCCGCGGCCATGAGGTCGCGGTCGAGCACGATCAGGTCGGCAAGCTTCCCCACCGTGAGGTCACCGCTCAGGTCGTCGAGCCGGTTGACGTACGCCGCACCCGACGTGAACGAACGCACCGCCGCGTCGACGGACAATCGCTCATCCGGCAGGAACGACGGACCGTCATCGCCCGGCAAGGTTCGATTCACCGCGACGTGCATCTCCTGGAACGGGTCAGCCGTACTCACCGGCCAGTCGCTTCCACCGGCCAGGCGGCCGCCGCCGGTCCGGATGCCCTCGAAGGGATACCACCAGGTCGATCGCGGTTCGCCGAGGATCCGGCTCTCCCGGATCATGTCAGGGCTCGCCGCCGCCCACAGCGGCTGGATGTTTGCGGTGACGTCGAGGGTGGCAAAGCGCGGGATGTCATCCGGGTGTACGAGGCAGACGTGCGCGATGTGATGGCGAAGGTCCGACCAGCCGTTGGCGAGGCGGGCGGCCTCGACCGCGTCGAGCGCGTTGCGCACGGCCCGCTCACCGATCGCGTGGAAGTGGACCTGGAAACCCGCGGCGTCGAGCTTCGTCACCGCACTGGTCAACTTGTCGGCCGGGACGAAGTCGGTGCCACATCCGCAGGTCGGGAGGCCCTCGCCGTCGAGGTAGGGCTCGAGCACCGACGCGCTGTAGTTCCCGGTCGTACCGTCCACCATGATCTTGACCGAGGTCGCCTTCAGCCGGCCGATGAACGACTCCGTGCGGCTGGCGACGAACTCCTCGATCTGCTCCTCGCCGCGTAGCCGCTCCCACCACAGAGCCGCGGTAACCCTCGCGGTCAGTGCGCCGCTCCGCGCGAGCCGTTGGTAGGTGCCCAGCACCTCCGGCGTGGTCCAGGCGTCCTGCCACGCGGTGATGCCAAGTGCGTGCATGTGCGCCTGGGCCGCCAGCATCGCTGCGTCGTTGACCTCGTCCGAGACCGGCGGCGCCGCCGCCTCGGCGAAGCGAACCGCGCCCTCGTGCAACAGTCCGTTCGGCTCACCCCGGGCGTCCTTCCCGATCCGGCCGTCGGGCGGATCGGCGCGACCGGCGTCGATCCCCGCGGCCGCCAACGCCGCGCTGTTGAGCCACGCATCGTGCAGTCCGGCGCTCATGAGGAAGACCGGGCGATCCGGCGCCACCTCATCGAGCAACCGCTTGTCCAGCCAGTCGGCGGCGTGGTCCTCCTCCCACCCGAAGCCGAGGATCCACGACTCAGCCGGATGCGCAGCCGCGTACGCCGCGACCCCCGCCCTCAGCGCGTCAGGACCGCTCAGTCCGTGGAGATTGCAGCGGGTCATCGCCAGGCCGGCCGGCAGCGGGTGGACATGCGCGTCCTGGAAGCTCGGAAGCACGCTGCGCCCCCGTACGTCGATCACCCGGGTCGACGGGCCGACGAGGTCCCGGAGGTCGTCGCTCGGGCCGATTGCCACGATCCGCTCGCCCGCCACGGCCAGCGCGGAGGAACGAGGGCGATCCCACAGCACCGCATTGGTGAGCACCAGGTCAGCGGTCACAGCCAGCCCCTTCGGTCGACGACGAGCCACGGGAACGGCGCGCGCCACCTCCACTGCTGGTGAAGGGGCGCGCGCCGATCCGCCTCAACCCCCTGAGGCCTTGACGTCCTGCCATAGCTGCGTCCACACCGAGTTGTTCGTCGGCGTACCGAAAGTTGCCGCGCTGTGGTACTTGCTGACGTTGTTCTGCCCTGACCGAGAGAGCACGGCAGGCGACAACGACGCGACGGACGCCTTGTTGGAGACCAGGTAGCTGAAGCTCTTGGCCTGGACGTCCTGGACCAGCGGCGAGAGCGCGTAGTTGAGATACGCATACACCGCGTTCAGGTTCTGTGCATGCGCACCGATCGAGTAGCCGCAGGTCCATGCGAGCGGCGGGTTCATCGGAGCGAACGCGACGTCCTTGCCCTTCATCTGGTCGACCAGGGTGATGTCGGTCGGCACGATGTCGACCTCGTCGTTCGCCCAAAGATTGGTGAGCGCCGAGCCCTGGTAGTAGGTCACGACGTGCGACTTCTGCTGGATGAGAAGCTTCTTGACGTTCGCCAACTGGGTCGCGTTCATCGTCTGCGGCGGGAAATAGCCGAGCGCCAGGCCGGCCACGATGATGTTCGTCAGCGGGTCGTCCGGCTCAGTGACTCGCTTGCTTGTCGTGAACAGGTCCATCCACGACGTCGGCGGGGTCGGGAAGGCCGACGGGCGGTAGACCAGGCCGTACGCGCCACCGACGAGCGGGAGCATGTAGGTCTTTCCATTGACATTGACGCCCTTGATCTGCGTGAAGAACGGATAGATCTGGCTCCAGTCCTTGATCCTGGAGGTGTCGATCGGCTGGAGGTCGCCGTTGCCGATCTCTTGGTCGATCGGACCCGCACACGTGTTCACGATGTCGGCTTGGAATCCGGCCTTCAACTTTGCCACCGCGCCCTCGTCGCTTGCGATGTCCGCCTTCTGCACCTTCAGGTCCGGGTTCTGCTTGGTGAAGCTGTTGAACACGGCAGGCGCGAACGCGTCGTCGTACGCGAAGATTCGCAGGCTTCCGGTGAGCGGGCCCGACGCGCCGGTGGAGCCACCGGGACTCGACGAACCGCCGCTCGAGGCCGGCGAGCTGCCGGACGATGAACATGCGGCTGCGACGACTGTCATCGCCGCGCCAATCGCTACTAGTCGAAGCTTTCTGAGCCGTGACGACACTGTGCACTCCTTGAGTGGTGAAGCCGGTCCTGGGTGGTTGTCGGTCAATATCTGGTCAGCTGCCATAGGCCCGCCTCGACACGCGTTGCGCGAGCGTGATCAGCACGACCGCGATCACGAGCAACAACGTGGCGCCGGCCGCCGCGGCCGGCCAGTTGCCGACCTCCAGCAGCTGGTCGCTCACGAGGTTGCCGACCATGAGAGAGTTCGGGCCGCCGACCAGCTGAGGCGTCGCGAACTCGCTGAGGAGTGGAACGAAGACGACGATGAATGCGCCGAGAATGCCTGGCGCCGACATCGGCACGATCACATGGCGGATCACCGCGAACCGGCTCGAGTAAAGGTCACTCGCCGCTTCAAGACAGCTCCGGTCGATCGTGCGCATGGCGGCGTAGATCGGGATCACGACGTACGGCAGCCAGCCGGCCCCGAGGACAAGAATCACGGCAAGCCGGCTGAACAGGATGACCGTGATCGGCTGGTGGATGATGTGCAGCTTGAGCAGCGCCTCGTTGAGGATGCCGTGGTAGCCGAGCAGCGTGAACCACGCAAAGATCCGCACGATGTCGCTGACACTGCCGGAGATGATCAGGATGAGAAGCATCGGAAGGTGCGCCGACTTCTTCATTCGGAACGTGATGATGTAGGCGAGCGGATAGCCGATCACCAACATGATCAGGAAGGTCAGGCCGGCAATTGTGAACGACTGCCGGAGGATCGGCAGCAAGTCGCCCTGGGACAGGATCTGGTGGTAGGCGCTCCACCAATGCAGGCCATGACCGGGGTGCAGGCTGCGAACGAGCAGCGCGAACAGCGGCACGTAGAAGAACGGCAGGAGCAGCAACAGGCCGAGCGGCGTCATCGCCCACGCCACCCGCTGGATCCGGTTCGCGCCGCGGCGGGGGCGAACCGTGTCAACCGTTGCGGTCACAGCCACGAGGTGTCATCACCGTCCCGACGGGTCAGGACATAGACCAAACCGAAGACGACGAGCGTGATGGCGAGCATGATCGTCGAGGCCGCATTGACGATCGGCAGGTCCTGCGCATGCCGCAGCGAGCTGTATGCCCAGACCGGAATGGTGGCGTTGTAACCACTGACGAAGAACGTCACGACGAAGTTGCCCAACGACGAGATGAACGCGAACAGCCCGCTGACGATGATCGGCGTGACGAGCTGCGGCAGGACGATCCGGCACAGCACGCCGAGGCGCCCGGAGCCGAGGTCGAACGCCGCCTCCTCAACCGATGGCGACATCCCGGCGAGGCGGGCGTAGAGAATCAGGGTGATCAGCGGGAAGGTGACCACGACCTGCATCACGACCACGGTCAGCGTCGAGGTCGTCACCCCGATCGTGGTGAAGAACAGCAGCGCCGCGACGCCGATGACCAGCCAGGGCACGACGAGCGGGATGCTGAAGAACCCCAGGCAGAGGCCCTTCCACACGCCCTTCAGCCGGGCGACGGCGTACGCGCTGGTCAGACCGGCGAGGATGCAGATCGGCGTGACGACGCCGGCGACCACCAGCGAGCTCTTGAACGCCTGGACCGCGTCGGGCTCCTGTGCGAGCGCCCGGAACCACTCGAGACTGAAGCCGGTGAACGGCAGACTGATGGTGCCGGCCGAGTTGAACGAGAACAGCAGCAAGACGATGAGCGGCGCGAAGAGGATGAGCAGGCAGAGGCCGACGTAAGCACCGCTCAGCAGGCCGAGCCCGCCGCCCCACCCCGGTGAGCGTCGTCGCATTCGCTGCCTCCCGGAACCGACTCCTCGAGGTCACCCGCCCGTGCCGACGTGTCCCGCCCCGACGCCGTTGTCGACATGAGTACGCGCGAATTGTGGACAACCTAGGGGCCGGAGCGCGCCAGGTCAAGAGGATTCGCGGATTCTCTGATAAGTCGAGTGTTGACAACTTACCGGAGTGCGCGGTTACCCTGCCTCATGCACGTGCCGCCCGCCCGGCCCGGTCGTCGGTTGACGCCTCGGTGAGCACCGTCGGCCAGCCCTCGTCGGTCGTCGCGGCCAGCCCGCAGTACGACGACCACACCCCGGCGATCGAGCTGATCGACGTGGTCAAGCGGTTCGGCGTCAAGGACGGCAACGTCCAAGCGGTGAACGGCATCGACCTCGCGATCCGGCCCGGGGAGTTCTTCTCCCTGCTCGGTCCGTCCGGATGCGGCAAGTCGACCACGTTGCGGATGATCGCCGGACTCGACGAACCGGACAGCGGTGAGATCCGGCTCCATGGCGAGCGCACCGACGGGGTCCCGCCGAACCGGCGCGACGTCAACATGGTCTTCCAGGACTATGCGCTGTTCCCCCACATGTCGGTGTTCAACAACATCGCTTACGGGCTGCGACGGAAGAAGGTGCCGTCGCAGGAGGTGACCCGAAGGGTCAACGAGATCCTCGAGCTGGTCGAGCTCGGTGGGCTCGGATCGCGGCGCTCCCGGGACCTGTCCGGGGGTCAGCAGCAGCGCGTCGCCTTGGCTCGCGCACTCGTCAACCGACCGGGAGCACTGCTGCTCGACGAGCCGCTCGGCGCGCTCGATCTCAAGCTCCGACAGACGATGCAGACCGAGCTCAAGCGGATCCAGCGTGACGTGGGGATCACGTTCGTCTATGTGACGCACGATCAGACCGAAGCACTGGTCATGAGCGACCGGCTCGCGATCATGAACGCCGGGCGGGTCGAGCAGCTCGGGACGCCGCACGACGTCTACGAATTCCCGGCCAACCGCTTCGTCGCCGGCTTCATCGGCGTCTCGAACATCCTCACCGGCTCGGTCGCAGATCTCGTCGACGGCGTCGGCGTGATCCGGTTCGGAGCGGCCGGCCGGGTCCTGGTCAGCCAGAACGACCGGGTGACCAAAGGCGCATCGGTGCATCTCACCGTTCGGCCCGAGAAGATCTCGATCACGACCGGCGACGAGCCGACAAGTGCGGACTGCCGAGTCAAAGGGATCGTGCGGGAAGTGATCTATCTCGGCACGTCGACGTCGTTCTCGGTGGCCACCGTGGCCGGCGAGGAGATGGTGGTCCACCTACTCAACTCCGCCTCGTCGAGGCAGCCGATCGCTCGAGGCGACGAGGTCTGGCTGCACTGGAGCACGCCGCATTCCTACGCGATCGGCGCGTGACGAGACGATGACCGGCCGCCCGCGGCCGTGAACGACCGGCAAGCCCTCGAGTGGGCGCGTACCGAGCTGGTCGAACTCGTCAACATCCGTTCCTACAGCCACGAGGAGTCCGAGCTCGTCGCACATCTGTCGACCCGCCTCGGCGAGCGCGGCTGGTCGGTGCATCCGGACCCGGTCGAGGGCAGCGGGCCGAACCTGGTGGTCGGCGTGACCAGCCGCCCCGCACTCCTGCTGACCGCGCACACCGACACGATCACCCCCGGTTGGGAATGCGCTGATGCGAGCGTCGACGGAACCGTCGTCCGGGGATTGGGCGCGCAGGACGACAAGGGCGGCGTCGTCACCGGCCTGCTCGCGCTGATGCTGGCGCGCGACGACGGCGTCGACCTCGGCCGGACACCGGTCGGCCTCGGGCTGTGCGTCGACGAGGAGTCCGGCGGAACCGGCTCGCTTCAGATGGCCTCGGCGGCACAACCGGAGTACGTCGTCGCGCTTGAGGGGACCGACCTCAGAGTCGCCAGCGCGGAGGCGGGCTACGTCGACTCGTGGATCGACGTCGAAGGGGTGACCGCGCACCACTCCTTCGGCCGCGACGGCGACAACGCGATCGAGAACGCGGCCGGCCTGATCCACGCCTGCACGCAGGCACCCTTTACGACGGTCGAGCATCCGCTCGGCGCACCCAACCGGGTATCCGTGCACGCCTTCTCGAGCCCCCAGGAACTCAACGTGGTCCCTGACCGGGCCCGTTTCTTCCTCGAGTCCCAGTTCTTCGCGCCGGTCACACCCGAGCGAGTCATCACGGAGCTGACCCAGCTGTGCGGCGCCCACCAGGCCCGACTGCAGGTCGTGGACTCGGTTCCCGGGTTCGAGACACCGAGCGATGCTTGGCTGCCGCGCGCGACGCTGGCGGCGACTGCGGCTGTCCTCGGTGACAGCCGGGGGCCGACGTACATGCCGGCCTGGACGGACGCGCACAACTTCGCCACGGTCTCGCGGGCCGAGACGATCGTCTTCGGACCCGGCCTCCTTCGAAGCGCGCACGGGCCCGGCGAACAGATCGACATCCGGGAGGTCGTCAAGGCCGCCCGGGTGCTCGCCGCGGTGATCGCGGACTTCGCCCGGGCGGCACCAAACGGGCGGGACAACCGTTGACCGGCGATGGTAGTTTTACCGGACTGTCAACACTCCGACCGTTGACAGTCGGCCGGAAGGAAGGCCTGCGAGCGTGTTGACGACGTTCGGAGACGGGGGCTGAGGCCGCGATGCTGCGGTACGGGATCCTCAAGCGCGCGGTCTTCGCGCTGGTGACCGCGATTGTCGCGGTCACGATCAACTTCTTCCTCTTCCGGGTCCTGCCCGGCAGCGCGATCACCAACTGGGCGCACGTCCCGAACTCCTCGCCACAGCTCCAAGCCGCGCTCAAGCGCGAGTTCGGCTTAGACCGGTCCACCACGGCGCAGTACTTCCTCTACGTCAAGCAGCTCCTGCACGGCAACCTGGGGATCTCGTTCACCAACCAGCAGCCGGTGAGCCACAACCTCTATATCGCGCTGAAGAACACGATCCCGCTGGTCGGCATCTCGACCCTGATCGCGCTGCTCCTCGGGCTGTGGACCGGGATCATCTCCGCCCGCCGGCGCGGGACGCTCGTCGACCACATCAGCACCGGCACCGCGGTCGTGCTCTACGCCCTGCCCACCCAGTGGATCGGTCTGTTGCTGCTCATCCTGCTCGGCGGCCACCTGCCATCCGCCGGCATGAGCAGTCCGTTCGAGTTCACCACCCCGCCGTTCTGGCAGCACATGGAGGACATCGCCAAGCACATGATCCTGCCCGGGATCACGCTGGTCCTCACGATCTACGGCAGCATGACGTTGATCATCCGCTCGGCGATGCTCGAGGTCCTCGGCGAGGACTTCATCCTGACCGCGCGCGCGAAAGGGCTGACCCAGCGGTCGATCGTGCGCCGACACGCGTTGCGCAACGCCATGCTGCCGATCGTCACCCTCATCGCGCTCTCGCTGGGCTACATCGTGGCCGGCGCGATCCTCGTCGAGATCGTCTTCACCTGGCCGGGCATCGGCTCCGCCCTCTACAACGCGGTCGTCACCCGTGACTACCCGATGATGCAGGGCGGCTTCCTGGTCATCGCGTTCTCGGTCATCTTCTTCAACTTCCTCGCCGAGACGCTCTACTTCAGCCTCGACCCGCGGATCTCGCATGAGCACTAGCACGATCAGCGCGGGCGGGGACCTCGTCGTCGCCGAAGGCGGCATCAGCCGGCGACGCCAGATCCAACGCAGCCTTCGGGGCCACCCCGCCGCGCTGGCCGGCCTGGCAATTCTCGGCTTCTTCGTCCTCCTCGCGCTGTTCGGCCCGTTCTTTGAGCCGTACAGCACATCGCTGCAGACCGGCAAGGTCTTCGGGCATCCGTCCGTCCATCACTGGTTCGGTCTGGACGACGGCGGCATCGACATGTTCAGCGAGACGGTCCAGGGCGCACGGATCTCACTGCTCGTCGGCGGAGCCGCCACGCTGGTGTCGCTCGTGATCGGCGGCGGCATCGGCGTACTGTCCGGCTATTTCGGCGGGATCACCGAGGCCGTGCTCATGCGCATCACCGACTTCTTCCTGGTCATCCCCGACCTGGTGCTGATGATCGTCGTCGCGGCACTGTGGGGCCCGAGCATCACTCACGTGATCTTCGTGATCGGCCTGTTGCTGTGGACCACGACGGCCCGGGTCATCCGCGCGCAGGTCAAGAGCGTGCGAGAGCGCGGCTTCGTCGCGCACGCGCGCTCACTCGGCGCCACCAACTGGCGGATTATCTTCAAGCACGTACTGCCGCACGTGGCGCCGCTGCTGATCGCCAACATGGTTCTGATGATCGCGGTCGCGATCTTCGACGAGACCACGCTGGACTTCCTAGGCCTGGGATCGGCCTCGTCAATCACGTGGGGCACCCTGCTGGAGCACGCGGACGACCGTACGGCGGTCAGCTTCGGCGCCTGGTGGGCCTTCGTGCCGCCCGGCGTGTGCATTGCGCTGGTGATCGTCGCCTGCTACCTCGTCGGCAACGCGCTCGAAGACGGCCTGAACCCGCGGCTGAAGGTCGCGCACGTCTCGTCGCGCTATTGGCGACTGCGCACCGCGCGCGACGGGCGAGCCGCCGCCAAGTCCCAGTCATGACGAACGACGGCACCACCGGGTGGAGGGATCAGGAATGATCGCGAGTCGAACTGCACGCCCAACGCTGCGGGCCACCGCCGTGATCGCAGCGGCCGTTGCCTTACTTGCGTCCTCCTGCGGCGGGTCGTCCGGCGGCTCGTCGTCAAGCGGCGATGGCGGGATTCTCCGGCTCGGCACCCACGCCCCGTTGGAGTCGATGAACCCGTTCGTGTCTCAGAGCACGCTGGCCTACGACTCGTTCGTCAACATCTACCCGTACCTCGTGCAGTACAACCTGAACACCAAGGAGATCGAGCCGGAGTTCGCGACCAGTTGGAGCGAGTCCGCCAATCACCGGGTCTGGACCTTCCACACCAGGGCCGGCGCCAAGTGGTCGGACGGCACGCCACTCACTGCGAACGACGCCGCCTGGACGCTCCAGACCATCCTGAAGTACAAGAACGGACCGACCGCGCAAGACATCTCGAACGTCGTCGACATGGTCAGCGCGACGGCAACATCGCCGACCACGCTGGTGGTCTCATACTCCAGCACGGTGGCGAACGTGCTGTCGTCGCTGTCGTCGCTGCCGATCCTGCCTGAGCACATCTGGAAGCAGTACGCCGTCGGCAACGGCGCCAAGCTGCGCACGTTTGCCAACCTCCCGAGCGGCTCCACCCCGGTGGTGAGTGGCGGTCCTTTCATTTTCACGAAGTACGTCTCCGGTCAGATCGCGCTGTTCAAGCGCAACCCCGACTGGTACGGCCCGAAGCCGAAGATCGCCGGCTTCGGCTACCAGTACTTTGCCGATAGCGACGCCGAGGTCGAGGCGTTGAAGTCCGGTCAGATCGACGCCGCGCTCGGCGACCCCTCATTGCCGGCGACGTCGATTAGCTCGCTCAAGGCGGCCGGATTCAACATCGTCAACGTCGAAGCCACGTCGTTCCAGGACATCATCATCAACACGGTGTCGACGATGGTCGCGCATCGTGAGCTGCTGAACCCGAAGGTCCGCGAGGCGATCGAGTACGCCACCGACCGCGCCACGATTACCAGGGTCGCCTACCTCGGCTTCGCGCAGCCCGGTGGATCGATCGTCCCGCCGGCTTCCGGCTCGTGGTCCGATCCGAGTGTCAAGGGGCTGCCGTTCAACCTCGCGAAAGCGAACGAGCTGCTTAACGCCGCCGGCTACAAGATGGGGTCGAACGGGATCCGGGTCGCCGACGGCCATCCGATGGCCTACACGTTCCTGATCTCCACCGACAACGGCGGCGCCGGGATCCGCTCCGGCCAGATCATGGTGACCGACTTCAAGCGGATCGGAATCAAGCTGACCCTGTCGGTCGTCGGCGACACCCAGCTGAACAGCGACCTCTACGGCAACCACTACCGCAACTACCAGCTCGCAATGTGGGGCTGGGACGCCTACATCGACCCGGACTACATCCTCAGCGTGCTGACCTGCACGCAGCGCAACAACCTCAGCGACAGTGGCTACTGCAACCCTCAGTACGACAGGCTGTTCAACGAGCAGGCATCGGCGTCGGACGTCGCGAAACGACGTCAGATCGTCTACCAGATGCAGCAGATCGTCGCGGCCGACCGGCCGTACCTCGTCCTCGTCTACGTCAACGTGCTCGAGGGCTGGAGCAAGAAGTGGTGCGGCATCCTGACCTCGCCCGACGGCTTCGCCAACTACTTCTCGAAGGATCCGTTCGAACAGATCCATCAATGCGCGTCGACCTAGTCGCCAAGCGATGTCACATTACCCCCCACTTCGTGGGGCAATGTGACATCACCCCCGCGAAACCCTAGGCAATGTGACATTGCTTGGTAGCCGGCTATTGGACGACGAACCTCGCCACCACCGCTGGCTCGATCAACGCGAGATCTACGGGTACGCCGAGGCCCGGCGCGTCCGGCGCGTGGTACTCAGCGCCGTACCCGAATGGATACGGGTCGCTCAGCCCGAAGGTCCACGGCTCGGCCGGGAACGGCTGCTCGAAGTAGCTTCCGCTGCCGAGGCCGAGCATCACGTGCAGGTTGGCCGCCTGCGTGAACCCGAAGCCATAGGTGGCGAGCTCGGTCTGCAGGCCGAAGGCCTCGGCCAGCCCGGCGAGCCGGACCAGGTAGCCGATCCCGCCGCCCGCGCTGGCCTCGGAGCGGATCGCATCCCAGGGCGGGTCGCGGAGCACCTCGCCGAGCGCGCGGAGGTCCCAGAAGAAGTCGCCGGCCGGAATCAGCGGCACGCCGAAGCGCCGGCGAAGCTCCCGATAGCCGGACAGGTCCTGGTCGGGCAGCGGCGCCTCGAACCAACGCGCTTCGATCGCGTCCAGCGCGGCCGCGACGTACGCCGCACCCGGCCGGTCGTAGACGCCCTCGGCGTCCCACATGACCTCGAGGTCGGAAAAGGCGGCCCGCACCCGTTCGGCGAGGACCGCGTCCGCGCGCGGGTCGCCGGACACGTGCAGCTTCACGCAACCGAAACCGGCTGCCTGCGCCTCGCCGACCAGCTCGAGGCAGCCGTCGACGGTGTCGCACACCGGAAGCGAGGCATACCCCGGGATGCGGTCGCGGGCGCCGCCGAGGTAACGGGACAGCGGCTGGTTCGCCGCCTTGGCGGCGAGGTCCCACAATGCCGTCTCGATCGCCGACACCGGCCCTGGTGCGGTCACCGGCGTCGGTCGCAGCGCGGCGATCTCCGCGCCGATCCGCAACCGGTCGAGCGGATCCTGGCCGAGCACTGCGCGGGCCGGCGCGCGCAGCGCCTCCATCGAGGCCAGGTCGTGATGGTCGTAACTGTCCGCGTCGTAGCTCGCCATGCCGACCGTGCCGTCCTCGTCGGTCAGCACGACGAGCGTCATCGTGTCGAGCGCCGGCGGCGCAGTACCCGTGTATTGCACCGGCGGCATCGACGGTCCGACCGCCATGACCTCGACGCGAACGACCGGTCCCATCAGGCTCCCCCAGTGTCAGTGGCAGGGTCGGTGTCGGAGTGCAGAGCGGCCGCCACCGCGGACTTGACGACGACGTCGTCCGCGGGGGCGACCGTCCGCAGGTCCAACACGGTGCGCCCGGCGTGGACGCGGGCGATCACCGGCACTGCGCCGTGCCGCAGCGCCGCAGTTCGATCGCCGTCGATCGCAACGCCGGCCGAGGGAATCGTCAAGCCAGGCAGAGATCCGCCGCCCGCGACCGACTCGCACCGGACCGGCTCGCCGACGCCGAGTGCGCGCGCCCGCTCGAGGAGCTCGTCGGCGGTCAGCGACGCCATCGCCCAGAACGGGATGGCGGCCGGGTCACGGCGCAGGTACGCGAGGAACACGTCCTGCAGCGCGGACAAGACCAGCTGTCCGGGCCGCAACGCGCGGTAAAGCGGATGCCGGCTGCACCGCGCGATCAGCTCCGCATCGCCGGCGATCACGCCGGCCTGCGGCCCGCCGAGCAGCTTGTCGCCGGAGAACGTCACGAGCGCGGCGCCCCCAGCGAGCGACTGGCGCGCGGCCGGCTCATCCGCAAGCCAGGGCGGCGGCCCACCAGGCAACCACGGCGTCGCGGCATCCAGCAGTCCCGACCCGATGTCGTAGACGACCGGCGGGCCGAGCGTCGCCAGCTCAGCCAGGGTCGCCGACTCCGTGAAGCCCTGGATCCGGAAGTTGGACTGGTGCACCTTCAGGATCAGCGCGACGTCTGCGCCGACCGCGGCTGACTCGTAGTCGGACTTCCGGGTGCGGTTCGTCGTACCGATCTCGACCAGCTCGGCACCCGAGGCGCGCAGCACGTCGGGGATCCGGAAGCCGCCGCCGATCTCGACCAGCTCGCTGCGGCTCACCAGCACCCGTCGTCCGGCTGCGAGGGCGGTGAGGGCGAGCAGTACGGCGGAGGCGCCGTTGTTGACGATCAACGCGGCCTCGGCACCGCACGCCGTCGCGGCCAGCCGCGCCGCATGCGCGTGCCGGGAGCCGCGCCGGCCGGAGTCGAGGTCGAGCTCGAGGTTCGTGTAGCGCGCCTCCTGCCGGACCGCGAGCGGCGCCCGGCCGAGGTTGGTGTGCAACAGGACACCGGTCGCGTTGATGACCGGCTGCAACAGCGCGGTTGCGATCGCCTCGGCGCGCCGCTGGGCGGAGTCGGGATCGCCGGCAGCGATCGCCTCGCGCGCGGCTTCGACGAGCAGGGCATCCGGCAGCGCCACCCCCGTGATCGACCGGGCGAGCGCGTCGACGGACGGCGGCCTCACGGCTCGAGCCTGACCATCGCGGGTCCCGCGACGATCTCGCCGACGATCTCGAACCCGATCGCGGCCAGGTCGCCAGCTGCCCCTGGCGCCACCGCGCAGAGCAGGCCACCGGAGGTCTGCGGGTCGAAGGCCAGCGCCTCGACCGCCTCGTCGGCGCGCGAGGTCACGTGGCCGGCGAGGTAGCTGCGGTTGCGCGGATCTCCGCCGGTTCGCACGCCCGCGGCGGCCACCTCGCGGGCGCCCGGATACAGCGGCAGCGCCGAACCCTGGATCACCACGCCCACCGCCGACCGCTGGGCGATCTCGAAGGCGTGCCCGAACAAGCCGTAGCCGGTGACATCGGTGAGCGCATGCACCACCGGGCCCAGGTCGGCCAGCGCTTCCGAGGCGGCGCGGTTGAGCGCGCGCATCCCGGTGGTCGCGGCCGCCTTGTCCTCCGCCGACCCGCCGGCCAGCACAATGCCGGTACCGAGCGGCTTCGACAGCCCGAGAACATCGCCTGGCTGCGCGCCTGACTTTCGCAGGATCCGGTCCGGGTGGACGATGCCCTGCACGGCGAGGCCGAAGATCGGCTCGGTCGAGCGGATCGTGTGGCCACCCGCTACGACGCCGCCCGCTTCGACCACCTTCTCCGACGCCGCGGAGAGGATCGCCGCGATCGCCGGCTCGGGCAGCTGCTCCGGGAATGCCGAGATGTTGAGCGCGAGGATGACCCGGCCGCCCATCGCGAACACGTCGCTGCAGGCGTTCGCCGCCGCGATCGCGCCGAAGTCCGCCGGGTCGTCGACGAGCGGCGGGAAGAAGTCGGTCGTCGACACCAGCGCGACATCGTCCGAGATCCGGTAGACCGCGGCATCGTCGAACGGCGCCAGGCCGACCAGAAGGTCGCGCGTTTCGGCGTCGTTAGCCAGGCCGCGGACCAGGTCCGCCAGCGGTGCGCCGCCCCACTTCGCCGCACAACCGCCACACGCGGTCCACTCGGTCAGCTTGAGATCAGTCAGGTCCAGCGACGGCTCTGCGGTCGGGGACGACACGGTCGTCATGCTATTCAGCCTCCGATTCGAGGTCGGGCAGTCGCGGACCCGCGAAGCGGCGATCCTCACGACGTCGGGTGACGCCGGTCGAGTCCAGGTGCGCGAGCAGCGGGACGACGTACCGGCGGGTCGTTCCGAGCGCCGCGCGAATGGTCGAGACGGTCAAGCCGTCGTCGTTGTCCTGAAGAAGGCCGGCGATGATGCCCGCCGCCTCCTCGATCGCGGAGGACGCGAACCACACGTCCTCGCTGTGCACGACCAGCCCGTCGCGCTCGAGCGCACGCAGTTCCGAGCGATCGAGGCGTTCCGGCGGCGGTGGTGAGAACGGAGCGGCCTCCAGAGCAGCCAGGTACGCCGTCTGCCCATGACTCGGCCCGGCCGCAGCGATCTCCGCGGAGTAGACGGTGTTGCCGATCACGACGATGCCGTCCACCGATGGCACCGCGGCCCGCTCGACCTCGGTCAGCGCCGCCAGGTCGACCCCCGCGTGCTCTGCCTCGTCGACCGCGGCCCGAACCGCGCGCCGCGCCGCGACCAGCGCAGCGTCGTCGACCAGCCAATGCCCGAGGTTGGGCGTTCGCCGTACGCCGGTCAGCCGCTCGAGCTCGTCCACGTCGACGTGACCGCGCTCGCGCACGACCCGCTCGACCGATCGGCTCGGCGCGGCCTTCGACGGCGGCAGGATCGGAGCGATGTCGAGGATCTCGCCGCCTCCGACGGTCTCGCCGCGACCGGACTCGCGCAGCACGTACCGGTCGCCCGGCACGAGCGGCAGCGCGGTCGGCAGGCGCAACCGGACCAGACCGGTGTCTCCGGGTTCGATCTCCGATCGGCCGGAGAGCAGCGAGAGCGACGACACCGGGTACTCCCCCGCGCCGATGTGCGCGACGTAAGCCCCGCGACGGGTCACCGGATGCGCGAGGCCGGACAGCACCGCGAGCGAAGCGTCGACGCGCTTGGTCGGCCGCCACTGCCCCGCACGGACCAAGGCCTGGCCGCGATGTACGTCGCGATGGGCGACGCCCGAAAGGCTCAGTGCGAGGCGGCGACCAGGCGCCGCGACCTCGAGCTCTCGGCCGTGCCCGTGCAGGCCGCGGACGCGCACCGCCGTGCCGCCCGGCTCGATCACGAGCCGGTCGCCCACCCGCACCGACCCGCCGGTCAACGTGCCGGTCACGACCGTCCCCGCGCCGGCCAACGCGAACGACCGGTCGATGTGCAGCCTCGGCCGGTCGTGGTCGGGCGCGGCCGGCGTGTGCTCGATCAAACGCTCGAGGGCGGCCCGCAGGCCCTCCGGGCCGTCCAGACCAACGCCCGCCTCGACATCGACCGCGACGACCTCCGCGCCCGAGAGGAACGTCCCCGCTACCCGCTCGGCGATCTCCATCCGCGCGAGCTGGAGATCGTCGTCATCAACGAGACCCACCTTCGTGACGCACACCAGCCCGTGCGCGATCCCGAGCAGCTCGAGGATCCGCAGGTGCTCTTCGGACTGCGGCATCCAGCCCTCGTTCGCCGCGACCACGAACACGCAAGCGTCGATCGCGCCGACGCCGGCGAGCATGTTCTTGACGAACCGGCCGTGACCGGGAACATCGACGAAACCGACCTCGACACCGGACGGGAGCATCATCGACGCGAAGCCGAGGTCGATCGTGAGGCCGCGCCGCCGCTCCTCGGCGAGGCGGTCCGGGTCGGTGCCGGTGAGGTACCGCACGAGAGTGGACTTGCCGTGGTCGACATGCCCGGCCGTCCCGACGACGCGCACGGCAGCAGTCGTCGTACCGGGTTCGCGGACCTCGATCATCACTCCAATGCCTACATGAAGTTCCGGCTGTGCAACGAAGAGAGCTCCGCCGCCTGCGCATCGCTGAAGCCGAGGCCGACCAGCCGGCGTCGGCGTCCTTCATCCATCTCCGCCTCGAGCCCGCGGACCCGTTCCCATCCGATGGCGATCGCGTCGGGCTCCCACGACCCGGCGGCGATGACGACCAACGCATCGTGGACATGCGGAGCGAGACCGGCGGTGTGCGCGAGCGCGTCATGCCGGCGTTCGACGGCAAGCCGCAGCCGGTCGCGCAGATTGGGATCGGCACGCACGTGCTCGCGGAGGTGACCGAGGGCGAACGCCACATGCCGAGACTCGTCCTGAACTACGAGGGCGGCAATCCGCGCGGTCAACGGGTCCGGGGCCCAGCGGCCGAGGAAGGTCAGCAGCGAGAGGAAGGTGCCCTCGCCGAGCGCGGACAGCAGGAACGACGCGGTCGCCCACTCGGGCTCGTCGAGGAGGGTCTGCAATGACGCCCGGCCGCCGCTCCCGGACACCCCGAGCGGGTGGCCGGTCAGCTGCGCGCGCCGGGTGAACACCTCGACGTGCCGCGCCTCGTCGGCGATCTGCGTCGCCAGGAACTGCATCGACTCGCGGTAGTGCGGATGCATCCGGGCCAGGAATCGGCTGGGCACGATCAGCGCGGCTTGCTCGTTCTCGATCAGGTAGGTCATGAGCTGTACGACGGCGGTCTCGACGTCCTCGGGCAGATCCGGCGGCGTCCAGTCGATGGCCCGCTCCGGGTCCCACTGCGAGGCGGCCGCGCGGGCGTAGAGCTTGGGCGCGAGGTCAGTCCACACCTCGTCGCGGGTGTCGAGGTCGGTGAGCGCGAGCGGAGGGCCGCCCAACTCGACCAGGGCACCACGAGCCGCCAGCCCCCACGAGCGCGGGGCCCGGTCCGCGACGTGGTCGACCTGGCCGGCCCGCTCGGCGCCGGCCAGCCGGCGGTCGGCGACGTCGCCGCGAATCACCACGTCCGGATCCGCCATCGGGTGACCCCGGGCGCGAGCCCATACCGCAAGGTGGACCGGCAGGTGCGGCGAGCGGCCGCGCACCCGCAGACGCTGACCGGCCGCCATGCCGGCCAGCGCCCGGTCGAGAATCAGATGTCCGCCGCCGTCGAGGCCGAGGGCGGCGAGATCCACCTCACGGTCGATAGTCACGAGCGATGACACGCCCCGATCCGTCGTAGAAACCGAGCCGGTCGACCGCGTTCTCCAGCTGCGCGTAGCCACTGACCCGCCCGGGCTGCCAGCGGGTCAGGCCTTCGAGGTCGAGCAGCGGGCGGACGGTCGGGTCGGCATAGTCCATCCCGAGCAGCAGGTCGACGAACCGCACCATCGCCGGAGAGCTCTCGCCGATGACGGTCATGTTGCAGTGGTCGTACGGCTCGGTCCGAGCGATGATCCGGGTGCCGTTCGACGGCAGGATGCCCTCCCGGGTGAACAGCAGATGGTTGGCGTCGACCATGCAGGCGGCATCGACATCGCCGGCCGCGAGCGCACGGGCGGCGTCACGTTCGCCGCCGATGTGGTCGCCGTGCAGGCCGACCCCGACCTCGTTGCGGTCGACCTTGACCGCGAGGTCGCCGAGAAGCTGCAGCGGAAGCAACGTGCCCTGAGGCGAGTCGACCGCGCCGGTGGCGACGACCCGCCCCTCGATCTGGTCGACCGACTCGATATCCGAGTCGGAGCGAACAACGACGACCGACGTCAGGTCCTGGTCGGTGTCACGCATCAGCACGGCCTGCGCGTCCGGCGCCATTCGCCGGGCCCGGACCCAGGCGAGCGGCGAGTTCCACGCCGTGTCGATCCGTCCGCCCACCAGGTCCTCGACCTGTCGCTCGTAGTTCGAGTAGAGGACGTAGTCGAGGTCCAGCTCATGGTCGCGCAACCAGCGCCGGAAGCCGTCCCAGATGGTCACGACCTTGGCGTCGTACGCCACTGCACCAAGCACGACCTCGCTCACTGGTGCACCCTTGACGGGCGCACCGGTGCGGAGTCGCTGATCACATTGGAGCGAGCCACCTTCGCTTCGCTTCGGTACTCGCTCATAGCAGCGGAAGCCCGTTGATCGCGCGACCGACGAAGTCGAGCAGCGCGTCGGTGGTCGGCGCCATCACCCGGGCCGCTCGCGCGTCGCGGAACCGGCGCTCGATGCCGAGCTCCTTGCGGAACGCGGCGCCGCCACAGATCTTCATCGCGAGGTCCGTCACCGTCACTGCTGCCTCGCCGGCCGCGGCCTTGACCTCCAGCACCCGCAGCATCGCATCCTCGCGACCCGTTGCCAGCGCGGTCAGGGTGTCCGAGACGAGCGCGGCCGCCTGGTCGGTCGCGATTCGCATCCGGGCGTGATCGACCCTGGTCAGAGGTTGTTCGGCGAGTGACTGGTCGAGATGCTCCAACCTGGTCGACACCAAGTGGCCACCGGTCTCGGCCACGACCGCACCCATGAGACCGACGCTGAACGCCGCACTCATGACGAGGAACCACGGGAGCACCTCGGCGAGCGCGAGATCCAAGCCCGCTCCGTCCGCGCCGAGCGCGGCGCCCGCCGGGATCACGACGTTGTCGGCCTCCACCGGCACCGAACCGTTCCCGCGCAGTCCGAGCCCGTCGAAGCTGCCACCCACGGTCAGTCCGGCCAGCTCGGACGGGACCAGCCAGAGCGACATCGGGCCGTCCGCGGACAGCGGCCGACTCGACCAGACGTAGCTGTCCGCCTCGCCTGCGGAGGTGACCCAGCTCTTGTGCGCGTCGAGACGCACGCCCGGGTCGACCGCGGTCGCCATACTCTGCGGAGCCCAGAAGTGGCTGCGCGACCCGCGCTCAGAGAACGCCAGCGTGGTCAAGTGCCGACCCGCGCCGATCGCCCGGCGGACGTCCTCGGGTCCGTGGTTGTCGATGAGCACGGTGCCCGCGTAGTGCATGAGCACGACCATCGCGGTGGAGCCGCAGACCTCAGCCAGTTGCCGGACCACGTCGGCGGCGTCCGCCAGGGAGCCGCCACCTCCACCCAGATCCGCCGGGATGGTCAGGCCAAGGATGCCCTGCTCGCCCAATGCGGTCACCGCATCGCGCGGGAACTTGCCGTTCACGTCGATATCGGCCGCGTGCGGCCGAACGACGTCGTCGATCACACTGCGAAGTCGATCCTGATCCGCCAACACTTGATCTCCCCTGTCTTTCGTCAACGAGCAGCGATGAAGACCGCGCCGCCGAGCAGATCAGGGGGAACAGCGCACGACCGCGAACCCGGGTCGGATCCCGAGTCACGTCGGGCCGCTAGCTCTCGCCGCGCGCCCGCCGCATCGCCTCGTTGATCGCCTCGGTGTCGAAAGACAGCTCGAAGAATCCGACCTGCTCGTCGTAGACGCTCCCCTCGACCTGCTCCTTGATCGAGTCTTCGAAGATGTGAAGAACCTGGAGTCCCAACTGGACTCCGGCCAACGGACCCACGTACGCGGGATCTCCCTCTCGCACCGTCTCGGCGGCCACTTCGACCGCCTCCGCGTCGGCAGCTCCGAGGATGACAACAAGATCCTCGGTGCCGAGCTCAGCTGCGAGCTGCTTGATCAACGCCTGGTTTTCCGGATCCATTGCGCCGGAAGCCGTTCAAACGAAGCACTCCGTTCGTTGGGCCACCACTTCCGCACCGGCGGCTTCCGCCACCGCGGCGATCACTTCACCGGGAACGCTGTCGCGATCCCCGAGCGCAATGACCTTCTTTCCTTTGAGGTCCATAGCTTTGTTCTTCACCTCCTCAGCGCAGATGTTCGGGAACGGGAAGTCCTCTGGCCGGTGCACCGGCCAGCAGGCGTTCGACGGCGGCCTTGATGTTCTCCCTGGTCGCCTGGGTGCTGGTGACGCGCTCGACCTCGACGCCGTCACGCATGGTGATGTACGCCGGAAGGCCGGCGACCCGCAGCTCGCGACAGAGCTTGCGATGCTCGGGAGCCTCGAGCTTGAGCACCGCGACCCGGCCGGCGTACTCCTCTTCGAGCGTCTGCACGTACGGCATCATTGCGATGCACGGACCACAGTCGGGCCCCCACACGTCCAGCAGCACGTGCCCGCGCTCCACGAGGGCCGGAAAAGTCTCCTCCGTCACGTCGATCGCCATTCATGCCTCCACGGTGAGCGAAGCCCCGTCCCACAGCCGCGTCATGCGACCGAGGAAGAGGCTGCCCTTCGCCATCAGCATCGTAGTTCTGAGCTCGCCCTGCGCCGCCCGACGGACGGCGTGCGGGATCCACGGCACCGCCGACGCGATGTGTCCCTGGGTGGGCGAGAAGCCGGGCAGTCCGTGGGTCGCGACGAACTGCGCGGCGTCTTCGCGCGTGAGCTCGCCACGAAGGATCCCGAGGCCGGCGAGCATCCGGTAGTTGCGGTTCGGTACGTCGCCGCCACCCGCCGGCTCGGTGATCTCCGGGTTGTGCAGCTCGGTCGCGTAGACCTCGATGTCGGTCACCGACCGGCCCATGGCTGACAGCGGTGCGCCGACGATGTCCTCGAGCAGCGCTTGTTGTGATGAGCCGGCCGCGACCCGGTGCCGCCCGACCGCGTCCATCCGCAGCACGAGCTGGCCCGGCTCCTCCGCGACCCCGATCAGGATCGCCATCCCGGCGAGCACGTCTTCGAGGATCGGGCTGCCGTGCGACAGCAGGCCCTCGAACTTCATGCCCAGCTTGCCAAGCGCGCCTCCGGCGACGACCGCGACCCGGTCGTAGACCCCCGACTCGACCAGTGCGCCGGCGAGGATCATCGCGTGCAGAGGCCCGGCGCAGAACGCCTTGATGTCGCTGCCGCTCGCCTGGCCGAGACCGGCCGCCTCGGCAACGGACTTGCCAAGACCTCCGCCACCGCGCTGGTAGCGGTCGCCGATCGCCTCCTCGCCGCTGCCCATCACATACGAGACCGAGTCCGGGTGGACGCCCGACTGCGCGAGCATGAACCGGGTCGCATGCACTGCGCCGGCCTTGCAGGCGAGGTTCTCGAGCAGCACCTGGGCGGACAGCGACTCATCGGCTTCGTGTGCGCCGGCGAACGCGCCGACGACCTCCGCGCCCTCGAAGAGCGGAAGCTCGCCCGCACCCGGCGACTCGCCGAGCTTGACCAGGTCGAACTGGTCCAGCTCGGCCATCAGGCGGTAGAACGCCGACTGCTCGAGGATCTCGCCAGTCGGACCGACCGGCTTGCCCTCGGTGTGCCGGCCCCACCACGGTCGCTCGAGGGTGTTCAGCTCCTCGACCGGCAGGTTGCCGATGAACACCTGGTTCGGTGCGTACCCCACTGCATCGTCGTAGGACCGCAGCGCTTTCAGTACGTCGGGAATCCGGGCCTGCTCACGGCTGGGTTTCGAGCCGTACCGCACGAGGTCCGGTACGTGCTGAAGAGTGAGCGAGGCGTTGAGGATCGCGGCGCGACGGGTCAAGAGGGCACGTCCCAGACCGTCAGAGGCTCGACGTCGACCGTCAGCATGTCGAGCGCACGCTCGACGATCCGACGCCGAAGCGACGCCTCGTCGGCGGCCGCGAGCGACGCGTCTCCGGTCGGAGCGGTGATCGCGGAGCCGCGCAGGATCCGGTTCACACCG
The DNA here is from genome assembly GCA_963770565.1 of uncultured Actinomycetota bacterium. Classification (GTDB taxonomy): domain Bacteria; phylum Actinomycetota; class Actinomycetes; order JAFAQI01; family JAFAQI01; genus DATAUK01. Next base: position 1,203,674 of record CAVYQE010000001.1, on the reverse strand, counting down.
ACCATCTGCGCGATCGATGGAAGCGCCGTGATGAACACCGTGCCGATCCCCGCTCTCTCCAGTTCTTTCCCGAGCGTTGCCCCGCAACGCGTGCCGGTGCCTCAAGTGCCAGTGAGAATCACCCCTTGCACCCCGGCAGCGACGAGCTCCGCGGCGATCTCCTGGCCGAACTTCGCGGCCGTGGCGTCGGGAGTGTCAACGCCCGAGGTGGTGTAGAAGAAGTCGTAGATCCGGCCGAAGCGGCCTTCGTGCTCGAGGATCCGGGCCGCGTCGAGCGGCACCAGGCGATTCGGGTCGTCGTTGGCTGCGGTCGTGTCGAAGCCGGCGTGGACGGACTCGTAGCTGTCGGCACCGAGCGATGCGACCCCGGCGAGCGGATAGCGCAGCCAGATGTTGGAGTGCCGGGTCGGAAGGCGGTCGGGGTTGCCCTGCGGCACGCAGCCCGCCTCGGTGACCAACGCGATCGTCGCGGTCGCGAGATCGGCGAGGGCCGGCGGCGGCGGGACCGGGCGTCCGACCGGCTCGACCTCGGTCTGCACCGAGCCGGCGAGCTTGGCGAGCAGCGCGGAGATCGCCCGCACGGCGGCGACCTTTGGCGCGCGGACGTTCTTGCGGACGCCACGTGGCAGATAGCCTTCCTCGGCCGGCCCACCGACCGGGTCGCCGGCTGCGAGCCGCCGGGCGAGGTCGGCCATCACCGGAAGCGCGGTCCGCATGCCCGCGACGTTGGGTCCGGTCGGGACGATGTACGCCGAACCGTCGGCCGCCAGTACGCCAGGGTTCTCGGGCGTCATGCCGGTGACGACCGGGATGCCGCGCCGGCCAGCCTCGCGGGCGAGCGAGCCGCACACGTAGCCGTAGCGACCGGATCCGAACGCCGGACCGCACACGAGCACATCAGGGGCGAGCTCGGTGAGCCAGTCGAGCATCACGCCGAGTGCCGCAGCCTCGTGCTCGCCGAAGTAGTTGTCGCCACAGCTGATCGTGACGTCGATCGGCAGGCCGGCACCCTCCAGCCCGCGACCGGGGCCGACCGGTCCCTGGATCCGGCTGGGCGCGACGTCGGCGGCCTCCTCGCCGCCGAGGCCGGCGAAGAACTGGTTCAGGAAGTGGACGATGGTCATGCCGGCGCCGCCATCAGGTCGAAGTCACCGGTCTGCACGCACGCACCGACGTACGACCACAACGGCACCGGCTCGCCAGCCATCGCAGTCGGAGCTCCGAGCACCTCCTCAGGCAACCACGGATCGACCAGCTCGTCGTGGTTGCCGGTGCTGATGAGTACGTCCGCCTCGGGCACGTGATCGGTGAGGCCGCCGTTGGACTCGGAGATGATCGCCACCGCCCGGATGCCTTCGGCCTCGCAGGCACGCACGGTGAGCATGGTGTCAGTGTGCGAGTTGCCGGAGGAGAACGTCGTACAGACCACCCCCTCGGCACCGAGCAGACGGCACAGTCGCGCCGACTGCATCGCCGAGTGCTCCTTCTCGATACTCGTGTCGAGATAGCCGAGCGCGAGCACAACGCCGGCGAACTGCAAGGTCGTACCGTGTTGCGCGACCAGCGAGCGGACGAGCGCGCTGTCCTGGTAGGACGCGGTGAGGTTGCGGACCGCCGGCCAGTCATACGCGCCATTGGTCAACGCGCCGTCGAGGATCTCGCGGTGGTCCAACAGGGTGGGGTCGATGGTCGACACCGCGCCGCCGTAGAGGAACGTGTCGACGAGCGGACCCTCGGACGCGACCTGAAGGATCGCCGCGACCCGCGGCAGGTCGGTGTCGGCGACCGCGGGCAGCTCGAAGGACTCGACCCGGCTCGGCAGTTGCCCCAGCGTCGCGGCGGCCGCATCGCGGGCGACGCTCAGCGCCGCCGTGCGCAACGAGCGGTCGACATCGCCGAGTGCCGCGTCCGGCTTCGGAACGGCGCTCACGACCAGCACCGGGTGCGCGCCCCACGCCGTCATCGCCTGACCGGGTCCGGCCATGTCGACGTAGGAGTCGGGAAACTCCTCGTCGGTGGTCAGCCCGGCGCTGCGCCAGTCACAGACAGTGAGCACGCGCAGGCCGGCCAGCCGGTGGGTGCGCCCGCGTCCGGCCGGTCGCAGCGCGCCGAGCACGCCGGGAAAGGTGGCATCGGGATCGGCCGCCTTCACGTCGGGCACGATCACATCGAGAACGTTGGCGATCCGGACCGGTTCCCCCGGATGCACCAGCCGCACGGCGAGCTCGGCGACCGCAGGTGCGAGGTGCCGGGCGCGCTCGGTGATGCCCGCGAGGTCGAGGGTCAGCCGGCCGTCCGACCAGGTGCTGGTGGCGCCGGCCTCGACGCCCGTGACGTCGTACGTCGCCAGTTCGAGCGGATCAGAACTGTACTCCGCTCGCATAGTCTGACAGTCTACAGTTGACAATATTGGGGGTCAACGCTCACGCGCGCCCCGACGACGTGGCGGAGGACCACCCGCAAATGAGCCCCGAGTCAACCGGCCAGCGCTGATGGACTCCTCCTTCGACGCCGTGATCGTCGGTGGCGGCCACAACGGCCTGGTAGCCGCGTTCTACCTGTCCCGCGGCGGGCTGCGCACCCTGGTGGTCGAGCGCCGCGGGATCGTCGGCGGGGCCTGCGTGACCGAGGAGTTCGCGCCCGGCTTCCACGCCTCGCCGGGCGCCTACGTCCTGTCGATGCTGCGTGAGCCGGTCTGGGCCGACCTGCGGCTGCGCGAGCGCGGCCTGCGGATCGCCCAGGCGGGACCTTCGCTGAACGTCTATCCCGACGGGCAGACCTTCACCCTGCACGGGGAGCGGCACCGGACGGTCGAGGAGATCCGCTCGCTGTCCCGGGCCGACGCGGACGCGTTCGTCGGCTACGAGGAGCGGCTGACCGGCATCGCGCAGTCGCTGATGCCGGTCTTCGACTGGGCGCCGCCGAACCTGCGACCGTGTTCCCTGCACGACCTGCGCGCGCTCGCCCGCTACGGCCGGCTCGGCTTCGGGCACCGGCGGGACCTGGTCGACGCCGCGTACCTGTTCACGACGTCGGCGAAGCGATACCTCGACGAGCACTTCGAGAACGAGATGCTCAAGTCCGCGCTCGGCTGGGAGTCGATCAGCAACACCCTCGCCGGTCCGTCCACGCCCGGTACGGCGTACAACCTGCTGCACGAGGCCGCGTCCGGTGGCTCGGGCGGCGGACTCGGGTGGGGCTTCGTCCCGGGCGGGATGGGCGTCGTGACCGCACTCATGGCCGAGGCTGCCCGCGAGGCCGGCGCCGTGATCCGCACCAGCGCTCCGGTAGCGAGGATCGTGGTCCGCGGCGGGCGGGCGACCGGGGTGGTGCTCGAGGACGGCGAGGAGATCGGCGCCGCCCGGGTGGTGTCCAACGCCGACCCGAAGCGAACCTTCCTGAGCCTGGTCCACGAATCCGAGCTCCCACGCGAGTTCGTCGGCGCGGTCCGCGCATATCGCTGCGAGGGCGCGAGCATGAAGCTCAACCTCGCTGTTTCCGAGCTACCGCGGTTGCGTGGGTCGAGCGACGCCGGAGTGCAGCCGTATCACCGCGGTCTCGTGCAGTTCACCAAACCGCTCGCGGACCTCGACCGCGACCAGGAAGCCGCGCGATCGGGTCGTCCCGCGGAGCTTGCGCACGCCGAGCTCTGCATCCCGACCGTGCACGACCCGGCACTCGCGCCCGAAGGCAAGCACGTGCTGACGATCGGGGTGCGATCGCAGCCCTATACGTTGCACGACGCGGCGTGGGACGACGTCAAGGAGCAGGTGGCCGACCGCGTCATCGCGCGCCTCGGGGAGTCGATGCCCAACCTGCCCGGCTCCGTGCTTCATCGCGAGATCCTGTCCCCGCTCGACCTCGAGCGCCGGCTCGCGCTGACCGGAGGGCACCACCTGCACGGCGACATGTCGCCGGATCAGTTGCTGTTCATGCGTCCGGTTCGCGGCTACGCCGACTACCGCACGCCGATCGACCGGCTCTACCTGTGTGGCGCAGGTACGCATCCGGGCGGCGGGGTCACGGGTGCGAACGGGCGTAACTGTGCACGTGAGGTGCTACGGGAGGTGCGCAAATCGTGAACATCGATGTCTTCTCGGTCTTCGCCGACGGGCTCAACCACTCGGAGGGCGTGGCGTGGAACCCCTTCGACGGCCGCGTCTATGCCGGTGGCGAGGGCGGGGAGTTCTACGCCGTATCGGTCGACGGCTCGGTCGAGCTGCTCGGTACGACCGGCGGGTCGATGCTGGGCATCGCGGTCGACGGCAACGGCCGGGTGTATGCCTGCGACGTCGAGCACGGCGAGATCGCGCGGATCGACCCGAAGACCGGGGCGATCTCGGTCTACGCGCGCGGCGTCGACGGCATCGACCTTGACACCCCGAACGTGATGGCGTTCGGGCCCGACGGCATGGCCTACGTCACCTGCTCGGGTGAGGACGACCGGCCGGAGGTCGTCCGGATCACGCCCGGTGGTCACACCGAGACGTGGACGACCGAGGTTCCGGCGTACCCGAATGGTTGCCTGGTTACCCCTGGCGGCGACGCGCTCGTCGTCGTCGAAGCCAAGGCCGAGCGGCTGGTCCTTGTCCCGATCCGTTCTGATGGGTCGGCCGGGCCGGCCCGGGTGATCGCCGAGCTTCCGGACACCGACGCCGACGGCGTCGGGCTGGCGGCCGACGGGAGCTACTGGGTGACCCTCTATCGGCCGGACGGACTGCTGCGGGTCACTCCGGACGGCTCGGTGGAGACGGTCGTCGACGACCATCTCGCGTCGCACTTCGACGCGCCGACCAACATCGCGTGGATCGGCAGCTCGCTCGACCGGGCGGTCGTGGCCAACGTCGGTGCCAATCATCTGTCGATCGCAGACGTCGGTGTCTCCGGGCACCCGCTGCACTACCCCGAGGTGCCGTGATGCCCCGTTTCACCAATCGCAACGTTCTCGTCACCGGTGCCGCACAGGGGATCGGCCGCGGGATTGCCGAGGCATTCCTCGCCGAGGGTGCGAACGTCTTCGCCGCGGACATCCGGGCCGACGGCCTCGAACGGATGCGCGCCGAGCAGTCGGCGCCTGAGCGGGTAAGCGTCCACCCGGTCGACCTCAGCGACTTCGACGCAGCCCGCGGGCTGGCGCGCGACGTGATCGCTTCGGCCGGTCGCCTGCATGTGCTGGTCAACTGCGCCGGCACGATGCCGGACGGTCCGTTCCTGGAGGTCACCAAGGAGACCTTCGACCTGGCCTTCGCGGTCAACGCCCGCGCGCCGATGGCAACGATGCAGGTCGCCGGCGCACACATGGCCGAGCACGGAGGTGGTGCGATCGTCAACATCGCGTCGGCCAATGCGTTCAAGAACGAGTCGCCGGAATCGGTCTACAACGCCTCGAAGGCGGCCCTCGTCGCGTTGACCAAGGCGGTGTCGCACGAGCTCGGCCACCTCAACGTTCGCGCCAACTGTGTAGCGCCGGGGCAGACCACCACTCCGGAGAACGAGGCGGAGCTTGCCGTGGACCCGGACGCCGCCCGGCTCGAACGCGAGTACCTCCGGCGGATCCCGTTGCGCCGGGTCGGCACGCCGGCCGACCAGGCGGCCGCGGTGCTGTTCCTCGCCTCGGACGAAGCCGCGTGGATCACCGGGCAGACCATCATCGTCGACGGCGGAGAGCTCGGTGGCGGTTCCTGGTACGACGAACGGGACGCGCCGCCCCTTCCCGACGAGCGCTGACTACCGCTCAGTCCCCCGCTACGCGATGGCGGAGGCGGACGGGAGTCGAACCCGCCGTCGTGGTGAGTGCCACGACCAACCGCTTTGAAGGCGGCGGAGCCCACCGGGTGCCCGGACACCTCCGTCGCACACCTTATCTATGTGCGCGAGCTCGGTACGCCGGCCGGTGACCCAAAGATGTCTGCAAGTCGATTGTAAACTGTTGACCACCTCGGCCCTCATCGGTACTTTTCTAGACGTTTCCACTGCCTCAGAGGGGGATGCGATCGACGACTCCCGACGGCGTCCCGCCGCCTCCCTGCCCGCCACCGGTTGGCCGCGATGAGCCTGATGGAGGTCCGCGACCTGCAGGTGTGGTTCGACATTCGCGAGGGCCGGGAGCTTCGCGCCGTCCAAGGGGTGAGCTTCGACCTCAACCCCGGCGAGCGGCTCGGCCTGGTCGGTGAGTCGGGCTGCGGGAAGTCCACCGCGTTGCTCGCCCTGATGGGCTTGCTCCCACCATCGGCGTCGGTGGCCGGGCAGGTCCGGCTCGACGGCACCGACATCCTCGCCGGCGGGGAGAACACCGCGCGCGCCGCGCGGTGGTCGGACATCGCGATGGTCTTCCAGGGTGCGATGAACGCGCTGAACCCGGTGAAGACGGTCGGTTGGCAGATCGTCGAGCCGATGCTCCTGCACGGCGTTGCGAGCGGGCCGGAGGCGAGGCGCAAGGCCGAGCACCTGCTGACTCTGGTCGGGATCCCGACCGAGGCGGCGCGCCGCTATCCGCACGAGTTCTCCGGCGGGATGCGCCAGCGCGCCGCAATCGCGATGGCCCTGGCCTGCGACCCGCGCGTGCTGCTCGCCGACGAGCCGACGACCGCGCTCGACGTCATGGTGCAGGCCCAGATCCTCGACCTGCTCACCCGGCTGACCGACGACCTGGGGCTCGCGCTCATCCTGGTCACCCACGACCTGCCGGTCGTCGCGCAGGTCTGTGACCGCGCCGCAGTGATGTACGCCGGTCGGTTCGTCGAGGTCGGGCCGCTCGACGCGCTCTTCCACGACCCGCACCACCCCTACACCCGGATGTTGTTCCGCGCCACGCCGGATCTGCACCGTCGTACTCAGGTGGCGTCGATTCCCGGCGCGCCGCCGCGCCTCGACCGCGACATCGTGGGCTGCCCGTTCCAGCCGCGCTGCGACCGGGCGATCAACCAATGCGCCACGCAGGCACCCGAGCTGCTGCAGATCGCGCCCGACCGAGCTGCCGCCTGCTTCCACGACGACAAGCTGCTGGTCGGCGAGGCGTCGTGAGCATCATCGAGGCCAGCGCCGGAGCCGAGTCGGTGTCGACCGGATCTAGCCTGCTGTCGGTCCGGGACCTCGCGACGTACTACCCGGTCCGGCAGCGGGTCCGAGACCGGCTCCTGCGCCGGCCGCGGCAGTGGATCAAGGCCCTCGACGGCATTTCCTTCGACCTCCAGCGCGGCGAGATGCTCGCGCTCGTCGGCGAGTCCGGCTGCGGGAAGACGACGACGGTCCAGACCATCCTGCGGATGCTCGAGCCGACCGCCGGCACGATCGTGTTCGACGGCGTCGACATCAGCCACCTGTCCGCCCGGCGGATGCGCTCGATGCGTCGCCGCCTGCAGATGATCTTCCAGGATCCGTATGACGCACTCGACCCGCGCTTCCACGTCCGGCAAGCCGTCGAGGAGCCCTTGCTGATCCACCACCTCGGCGGCCCGAGAAGCGCCCGGCGCGACCTGGTCCACCAGGCGCTCGAGCGGGTCGGCCTCGCGCCCGCCGACCTGTTCCTCAACCGCTTCCCGCACGAGCTGTCCGGTGGTCAGCGCCAGCGGGTCGCGATCGCCACCAGCCTCGTGCTCGAGCCGGAGCTGCTGCTCGCCGACGAACCGGTGTCGATGCTCGACGTCTCGGTGCGATCGGGCATCCTCTCGCTGCTGGACACGCTGCGACGGGACAAGCAGCGCGCGATCCTGATGATTACCCACGACCTGTCGACGGCCGCGCACTTCGCCGATCGGATCGCGGTCATGTACCTCGGCCGGATCGTCGAGTGCGGCCCGGCCTGGGAGATCGTCGAGAACCCGAAGCATCCCTACACCAAGGCGCTGGTGTCGGTCATCCCGAACAGCGACCCACGGGAGACCCGCAACGTCCAGCTGCTCAAGGGTGAGACTCCGAGCGCGACCAACCTGCCGAGCGGGTGCCGGTTCCGCCAGCGCTGCCCGATCGCCGAGGATCGCTGTGCCGAGATCGATCCGCAGCTGCGCCCGCCGACCGGCGCGACCGGGACCGACCACGAGGTCGCCTGCATCCTCGCCTGAGCCGAGGCAGGCACGCAGGCAGGCCGCCGCGCTAGGCGGAGGAGTCCGCGGCGCCCACCGGCTGGGTCGCCAGCCTTACCACCGAGGCATCCATGTGCGCCTGGATCAACCGGGTGACGTTCTGCACGTCACCGGCCTTGAGCGCATCCACGATCGCCTGGTGCTCGGCGACGACCTCGGCCGGCCGCTCGTAGAACGGTTCAAGCCGCATGAGGCACAGCCGGGTCTCGGCACTCAGGGTGGAGAACATCCGGCTCAACCGGCGGCTGCCGGCGGCGTCGACCAGCGCCTGGTGAAAGGAGAGGTCGTAGGAGATCAGGTCGCCCCATGCACCGCCGACCGATGCCGAGAGGTCGTTGACGATCTGCTGGAGCGCCGCCAGCGCACCGGCCGGCTGATGCTCGGCCACGACGCTTGCGGCGGCGCGCTCGACGGCCGCGCGGGCCAGATAGACGTCGCGGATGTCGTCGGCGTTCAGCTGGACGACGAACACCCCGCGGTTGCGCTCCGCGCGCAGCAGACCTTCCTGGATCAGCCGCTGCATCGCCTCGCGGATCGGGCCGCGGCTGACCTTGAGCTGCCGGGAGATCTCGACTTCGGAGAGCTGGTCGTCGGGTGCGAACCGGCCGTCGAGGATCTCCGAGCGCAGCCGGTCGGCGATCAGCTCAGGCGTGCTCTGTAGCTGAAGCGGCTGGAGCTGGCTGGCGGTCGACACCGGCACGGGCGGGTGGGACATCGTCCATCCTCTGCTCGACGTGTCGATCTGTCGGGTGACTGAATGCCGACAATTCTACAACCGCCGAAGCTCGGGATCAGACGCTTAGTGGTCGGCTTCTTCGTGCCAGACCTTTTGAATGGCATTCCAGTCACCTTCGGGAAAGGCGACCATGACCGCGGCACCGTTGTCGAACGTGCGGATGCTGTGTGGCGTCCCCGCCGGGGTGTAGATCGCGGTGCCCGCCTCGCACATCTCAACCCGGTCGCCGACCTGGATCTCACATGGACCCTCGAGCACGAAGTACAGCTCTCCCATGTTCGGATGCCGCCTTGCGGTGAGCGGTTACAGATCCAGCACGATGTCGTCGCGGGGCTGGGAGCAGCAGATGAGCAGGCTGCCCTGAGCGGGCGGTTCCACCGGGTCGGGGCTGTAGTCGACATCGCCGGCGATGAGGGCCGTCTCGCAGGTGTGACAGACCCCGGTTCGGCACGACCACCGGACCGGTACGTCGCAGGACTCGGCCAGTTCGAGCAGCGTGCCGTACTCCGCGCTCCACGGGATCGTGAGGTCGCTGCGGGCGAACGCGATCGTCGGTCCGCTCCCGGGCTCACCGGCTGGCGGATGGGGTGCCCGCGTCGGTGTCGATGCGATCCCCGGCGTCACGCCCGCCTCCGGCCCGAACACTTCGGTGTGGATGTGAGACGCATCAGAGCCCAGGGCGGCCAGCCCCGCGCTGATGTCGTCCATGAAGCCGGCCGGACCGCACAGGTATGCCTCGGCACCGGCCGGTGGATTCAACTCGGCAAGCAATGCCGAAGTGAGACGTCCCGCGCGATCGAAGTCGCGGCCCTGAACGTCACCCGGTTCGGGGCGGCTGTAAAAGACGTAAGCCCGGGCGTTCGGCAGCGAGGCGAGGAGGGCGCGGCTCTCGGCGGCGAACGGGTGCTCGCGACCGTCGCGTGCGGCGAACAGCCACCAGACCTCTCGATCGGAGCGTTGCTGCGCCAGCGCCTGAAGCATGGCGAGAACTGGAGTGGCACCGATCCCGGCGCTGATCAGCAGCACCGGAGTGGGCGTCTCATCAAGCATGAACGTCCCGCGTGGTGCGCCGACGTCGAGTCGGTCGCCGACCGCCAGCCGGCTGTGCAGATAGCCGCTCGCGGCCCCGGCGCGTTCCCGCTTGACGGTGACCCGGTAGTAGCCCGCCCCGGGTGGGCCGGACAGCGAGTAGTTGCGCAACACCGCCCGCTGACTCTGGTCGGGCCGGACCCGCAAGGTGAGGTACTGACCCGGGCGGGGCGCCGGTAGCGGAGCGCCGGTGGGATCCTCGAGTCGGATCGAGATCGCCGACTCGCTTTCGTGCGTGATTGCGGCGACGGTCAACGCGCGAAAGCCCGGCCACGCAGGCGGCGGGCTCGTGACGACGAGGCCGGCGTTGCCCCCGCCGGGTTCCTCGTTCAGCAGCGCCCGGAATGAGGTCTGCCAGCCCGGGCTCAGCGCCGGAACCCGGAGCGCTCGGAGCAGCCCTTGGCGCGTGTGCCCCGGCAGGTAGAGCAGCGCGTCGACCTCGGCGACGGTGATCTGCTCGGGTCCCGACGCAAGCTTGACGATGGCGTCCCCCGCTTGCACCTCGCCCTCTTCGAGCACCCGGAAGTAGAAGCCCGGACGGTGATGGGAGACCAGCAACGCAGGGATCTGCGGATCATTCATCCGGATGCCCACCCGATAGCAGGTGACCCGAGGTTGCGTCACCTCGAAGACCGCGCTGCCGATGCGGTAGCGATCCCCGATGCAGACCTCGTCGTCCGCTAGTCCGTCCACGGTGAAGTTCTCGCCGAACTGGCCGTAGACGAAGTCGTCTCGTCCGAGCTCGCGCTCCCAGTACTGATACGAGTCGATCTGGTAGACGAACACCGCGCGCTGCTCGCCGCCGTGCCCGGCCAGATCGCCCTGACCATCACCGTCGATGTTGAGTCGGCCGACCCGGCAGGGACCGGACACGGACTCTTTGAAGACCCCGGTGAAGACCGTCCGCCCTTGCCAAGACACCTCTTTCGGCAAGCCGACGTTGACGGACAACAAGGCCCCGACCGCCCCGGCGGCGGGCTCGCTCGACTCAGAAAGCTCGGGCTTCCGCTCGGGCGCGATCGCAGAGGTGGGGGATCCAGTTGTCATCCGGCCTCCAGTTCGATGGTGCCACCGCGGGTCTCGCGACGTGATCGCCGAGCCGGGTCCGCCCGGCGGCAGCTCTGGCTGCGCAGTTGCGGCGAGACGCAGACCGGGTCGGCGGCAGCTAGGAGAACGAGTCGATCAGGCCTTCGGTGTCGGTCCTCTTGTCGGGGTACTCGCCGATCGCGACGTAGGTCCCGTCGCCGGCGTACACGGTTTCGGTGAGGTCAGTGAGCTCGGGTGAGACTGAGGTGCCGTGGTAGTTGTTGGCCGGCAGCGGGGCCTGCAAGGCCGTCCACTTGCTATGCGCGAGCGAGTCGATAACAGCGTGGTAGGCGCCTTTGCGGTCCGAGAAGAAGCCGGTTGCCGTGCAGGCGCCGGGTTCGCACGCGACGGACTCGAGACTGAACGTGCCACCGCCAGCACTGCTCGCCGGCCCCGGCGCCTGGCTCGCTGTTGCGGACCCCGGACTCGCGATCGACTCGAGCAGACCTTCCCCCACCACCGTCTTGTCGAGGTAGTTGCCGACCGCGACACAAGGCGATCCGGAGAGGCAGGACACCGAGCCGAGCACCGCGTCAGGGGTTGGGTCGCTGTTGCTCGGAAGCGGTGCCTCGAGCGGAGTTGCCGACTGGCCAGAGATCGTCTCGATCAAGGCTTCGGGCCGGTCGCCACTGTTGTCGACGTACTTGCCGACCGCGACGCACGCGCCGGCTGACGCGCACGACACCGAGTAGAGGTTCACGTTCTGGAACGGGCTGTTGGCGTTGCTCGGGAGCGGAGCAGCAACCGCATGCCAGCTGCCACTCGAGAGCACCTCGATAAGCCCCTGCTGCTCCTCGCCACCGTCGAGGTATGAGCCGACCGCGACGCAGTTGCCCGAGGTCGGGCAGCTGATCGCATCGAGGGCGGTGTCCACGTCGGCGCCGGCGCCACTGGGCAGCGGCACTTCGACGTCGCCGCCCCAGGTTCCTCCGGAGAGTTTCTCGAACACCCCCTGCGCCTCGCTGTTGGTGTCGGGGTAGGAACCGATCGCGACGCACGTGGTGGTCGGCGCACATGCGACCGACGTCAGCTGCGCCTCAGCGGCGCTGTTGGCGTCGGATGGCAGGGGTGCCTCGGTAGCGGCCCACTTGCTGCCCTTCCTCGCCTCGAGCAGCCCCTGGGAGTGGCCGTTGTGGTCGATGTAGGACCCCACTGCGACGCAGCTGCCCGAGGCCTCGCAGGCGGCGGAGGTCAAGCTGACGTGCGGGTCCGCACCCGCCCCGGCCGGCACGGGCGATTTCGTTCCCGTCCACGACTGTCCCGACATCATGTCGATCAGACCCTGCTGATGACTCGACGCGTCCAGGTAGTTGCCCACCGCGACGCATGAGCTCGATGTTGAACACGCCACGCCATCTGTGACCGACTCGGGGGCCTTGGCGTGCGCAGGCAGAGGCGCTTCGGTCGCATGCCAAGTTGGCGCCGACGACGAGTAGCGGTAGCGGTCCTTGCTCGTCTTCGCCGACCTGCCGTACATGCCGAGGACGATGACATCGACGGTGCCAGTCTCATGCTTCGGTGCGACGACAGTGAGCCGGGTCGTCGACTTGACGGTGGTGTGCGTTCCCGCAGTGGTACCGAACTCGACCCTGGTCACACTGCGAAACCCGCTACCTGTGACCGTCACCGTGTTACCGCCGCTGAGCGACCCCTTGCTCGGCGATACACCGGCCACAATCGGGGGCGCGTAGAAGTGATAGCGGTCGACGGATCGTTTGGCCGAGAGCTTCGAGGTCGATCCTGACATGACCTCCACTCGTACGTCGACCACGCCGGCCGCGTGCCTCGGCGCCACGACCGTGAGTTTGGTGCTCGAGATGACGTGGATCTTGCTCCCAGCACTCGAGCCGAACAGCACTCTCGACACGTGATCGAAGGACGATCCCGTGACGGTGACGACGTTGTGGCCGGCGGTCTTGCCGGCGGCCGGCGAGACCCCGTTCACGACCGGGACCTTGACCCCGGCCGCCGCCGGCGCGGCAACAATCAGGCCGGTGGCCGCGAGTGTGAGCGCGATCGCCGCGAACCATCGGCCGCGGCGCGGAAGGCACGCAGTTCGGAGCGCCGGGGACCGATGCAGCACGAGAACAGAGTTTGCCATGCCTTGTCGGCTTGTCACACCCGGTCGCGTGAAGTCGCGCCCGCGGATCGACTTCTGACTGGCTCGCCGACCGACGACTCTCTAGCCTTATGCATTACTTCCATGGATGGAGGCGCTTGCAGTGGCCGGAATCAGTCGAGGCTTCATCGGTAGGGGCAGGGCTGCGCATGGCGACCGGCTGCCGCCAGGACAGTACGACGTCGGTGCCGGCTTCCCCGTCCTGACTGCAGAAGTGCTTCCGAGGCTGGACCCCGAACAGTGGACGATGACGGTCGACGGGCTGGTTCTTGAAGGGCGAAGCTGGACCTGGCGGGAGATGCACGAGCTCCCGCAATCCGAGTTCCACGGCGACATTCACTGCGTGACCACGTGGTCGAAGTTCGACACGACGTTCGGCGGCGTCAGCGTCGACGTCCTGCTCGACCAGGTCGGGCCGATGGCGCAGGCCACCCACGTCCTCGCCACCTCGACCACCGGTTATACGACGAACTTCCCGCTCGAGCACCTCCGCGGTGGCCAAGCCTGGGTGGTCTGGTCGCATGACGGCGAGCCATTGCCCCGCGAACACGGCGGACCGGTTCGGCTACTGGTCCCCCATCTTTACTTCTGGAAAAGCGCGAAGTGGGTCACGAAACTGACCCTGCTCGATCACGATCAACCGGGATTCTGGGAACGCAACGGCTATCACGATCTCGGCGACCCGTGGCGTGAGCAGCGGTACCAAGGTGACTGACCGGCGCGCACCGACCGGCGCATGGAAGCGGGCGACCATCCGCGACGTCACGCATCCGACGTCGCACGGCGTTGCGCTACGGATCGAGGTGCGCGACCGCATTGCCCACTGGGCGGGCCAGCACTACGTCGTACGACTCACGGCCGAGGACGGCTATACGGCGCAGCGGTCCTATTCGGTCGCCTCCGCGCCGGGCGACGAGCTGGTCGAGCTGTATGTCGAGCGACTGGAGGACGGTGAGGTGTCGACATACCTCGCCGACGTCGCGGCCGTAGGTGACGAGCTCGACGTCCGTGGTCCGATCGGTGGCTGGTTCGTCTGGACCGGGGACCGGCCCGCCGTTGGCGTGGCCGGCGGCTCGGGCATCGTGCCGCTGATCGCCATGCAGCGCCTGGCGGTGAGTCTCGGGCAGGTCGACCTCTTCCGGCTCGTGGTGTCCGCGCGAACGGCCGGCGACGTTCTCTTTGCCGAGGAACTCGAACAGGACCACGACGTGGTCGTCCTGACCCGTGAGACCACCAATGGCGGTCGGGCTGCGGGGCGGCTGACCACCACTGATCTGCAACCGATGCTGGTCGCCGACGCCACCTACTTCGTCTGCGGGTCGCCGGCGTTCACCGAGTCGGCGAGCGATCTTCTCTGCGAGGTCGGCGTGACCCCGTCGGCGATCCGGGTCGAGAGCTTCGGTCCGAGCGGCTGACGCTTCGCGAATGAGTCGCTGCAGCGTTCTGCGGGGCCAACCCAGCGACCGGATATGAAGATGCGCTGGCCCCGCAGAACGGATCTCATCTGCCGGCTTACCCGCCGACACCCACCGTCCGCAGGTCCACGATGCCGAAGTCGGGCTCGATGTAGACGTTGGTAAGCACTTCGAACCCGACGAGGGATGTCGGAGCAGTAGCAAACCGGCCGACGTCGGCTGGCGTTCACGCGTCGTTCAACTGTCGATCAACGTAGTCGCCCACTGCTACCGCGACGGTGATCTGAGCCGCATTTCAGCATCTAATGCGCGTTGTGTGGCACCAAGGATGAGCAGCCGATCCGAGGTCACGGAATCCCTGCGGCGCAACGGATTCTGTGCGTAAAGTCAGGCCTCACTCACGGGGAGATTCGGCACGGTCGCAAGTAAGGGGAGAACCTTGAGATCTCGCGTCTCAATCGCTGTCGCTGCTGTCCTGTTCGGTGTGCTGACGGTCGTCGGCAGCGAGGCCGGTGCGTACGCCGCAACCGCGACGCTGGTCAGCGAGTCGTTCACGGCCGCGACCACCAACTCCCCCAACTGGACCCTGCCGTCCGCCTCGGTGTCCGAGTCCAACGACGCGTGCCTGACCGCATCCACCGACACCTCGCAGACACCGTTGCCGGGCTGTGCGAGCGGTATTGCGGCGAGCCCCGGCCTGCAGCTGACCACGAACGCCCTTGATCAGGAAGGTGGCGTCGCCTACAGCTCCAGCGTCCCGTCCTCGCTGGGCCTGGACGTCTCGTTCAACAGCTACCAGTACAACGGCACTGCAGCCGACGGCATCGTCTTCTTCCTGGCCGCCTCCGACCCCAACAACGCGAGCGCCTCGCCGATCACCCTCGGTCCCGCGGGTGGCCACCTCGGGTATTCGGCTGACGTGTCGGCCGGCACCGCCGGCCTGACCAACGGTTACCTCGGGATCGGCCTCGACGTCTACGGCAACTACACCAACTCCGCGTTCGACGGGAGCGGTTGCAACAGCAGCCTTCCGCAGAGCCCCGAGTCGATCACGGTGCGCGGCCCCGGCAGCGGCACGGCCGGCTATTGCGAGCTGACGACCAACCAGCTGGGCGCGACCGCGCTCGACAGCTCGACCGCACAGAACGTGCCGGTCGAGGTGGCGGTCAACCCGACGAGCGGTGCTCTGACCGCGGCCGGCGGGTTCAACGTCCCGGCCGACAGCTGGGTGGTCCAGGTGCAGCCCATCGGCGCGGCAGCACCGGTCACCGAGTCAGGCGCGCTGCCGGACGACACCGCATTCGCTCCGGACTCGAGCTGGGTCAACGGCAACGGCGTCCCGCAGCAGCTCAGCTTCGGCTGGTCCGCGTCGACCGGCGCCTCGACCGATTACCACACGATCTCCCAGGTGGCGGTCCAGACACTCAACGGCACCCCACCCGTACTCGGTGTGGGGCTCACCGACAACAGCGGCGGCACCGCGACGACCGGCCAGACCGTCACCTACACCGCGACTCCCTCGGTGACGAGCGCCGACGAGACCCGCAAGATCACCCTGACCGACACGTTCCCGACCGACCTCACGCCACAGCCGACCGGACTCGGCGGCACCGGCTGGACGTGCCCGGCACCGGTCGGCCAGACCGTGACGTGCACCCACCCGGCGGCTCCGATCGGTGCGCTGCCGCCGGTCGCCATGCCAGTGCAGGTCGCGGTGCCCGCCGGGTCGTCACCGGTCAGCCTTGCCGACCCGGTGACGGTCGGTTCGCCGGACGCGGTGCAGGGCAGCGCGACCGACACCGAGACCTACTCGCCCGCACCCACCGCGACCGCGCTGAGCATCGTCAACCAGCCGGTCAACGCCCAGGTCAACACATCGATGACGAACGCCGACGGCACCACGACACACATCACCGTTGCCGCGATCAAGCCCGACAAGACGACGGACCCGTCATACTCCGGCCCGGTCACCCTGTCGTTCGCGAACAACCCGGGCAACGCTCAGTTCGTGGTCAGCGGAGGCCCAACCTCAACCTCCACACTCACCGCGACGGCGGTGCACGGCGTCGCCGACTTCGCCCCGATCGTCATCAACGCAGACGGCTTCGGCTACACCCTGACCGCCTCGGCGGCCGGGCTGACACCCGCGACGACGGCCTCGTTCGACGTCGACGCCGCGGCGACGAGCTGCCCATCCGGCCAGACCTGCAACGTCAACACCAGCAGCCCGACCACCGGGCAGTCCGCGGTGGTGCAGGCGCAAGCCGGGACCGGCAACGCGATCATCACCGCCACGTATGGCGGCAACGTCGGGGTCATCCATCCGTGCACCGGCTCGGTGCAGAGCATCCTCACGTTCACCGGCGACCGGGCGAAGGTCATCACCTTGACCTTCACGGCGACTCCGAAGAACCCGATTCCCGCGGTGCTGTTCTGTTACGGCCAGCCGACTCCGTTCCTCGACGTCCTGTACCAGAAGACGACGTACTTCAACAAGGTGAACCAGGACTACGAGGGCCTGCTCCCCGTCTGCCTGCCGAAGTTCACCGGGCCGTGCGTGAAGTCGATCACCCTCACCAAGACCTCGGAGAAGGTGGTCATCGACACCAACGCCGCCGACCCGCACGTCATGGGCTGACGGCTGCCGGCGCGGCGACCGACTCCTGCCGGGGGAGCTCGAGCGACGCCTGGGTCTGCTCGGCCGCCGACAGGTCGAGCAAGAGGCCGAGCCGCCGCCGGAGCTGCTGGCTCTCGGCGACCAGCGCCGGCTCGACCGGGCGCCCGCCGAGGCGGGTGCGGGCAACCATCGACGCGATCGTGAACGCAATCTCGTGGTCGGCGCCGCGCGCCCGCGCCAGCCCCAGCGCCGTATCGTAAGCAGTCTCAGCCGCCTCGACGTCACCGAGCGCGTCGTGACAGCCGGCGATGATGCGCTGTAGCAGCGGGCCCTGCACCGGCCGCTCCGACAGCCGGCCCGCGGCCGTGCGGGTTTGCTCTGCGAGCGCCAATGCGGCCGCCGGCTGCCCGCGCAGGAGAAGCAGCTCCGCGAGGTAGGCGTCCGCGTCGACGATCTCGCTCTTCGCCCCCTGCTCGGCAAAGCTCGCGCGCGCTCGGCGCAACAACCGCTCCGCCTCGTCGAACTCGCCCTGCCGGGCCAGGGTCCGGCCGAGCAGGGAATGCGCGAACGCCGCGTCGTTCTCCGATCCGGACGCCCGCGAGATCCGCACCGACTCGCGCAGCATCGCCTCGGCCTCGTCGAGCCGCCCTTGGTCGAGCAGGATCTCCGCGATGTTCGCGCTCGCCAGGGCGGCGTTCGGGAGGTCGCCGACCCGCTCGATCAGGTCTCGGGCAGTCGAGTACGACGCGACCGCCTCGTCCCAGCGACCGTCGAAGTACTGCCGATATCCCATCTGGGTGTGCACCCGGGCCTGTCC
Organism: uncultured Actinomycetota bacterium; assembly: GCA_963770565.1. Lineage (GTDB taxonomy): Bacteria > Actinomycetota > Actinomycetes > JAFAQI01 > JAFAQI01 > DATAUK01. The sequence continues at coordinate 1,185,714 of CAVYQE010000001.1, read as the reverse complement.
GGCCAGGTCGCCGAGTCGCTCGTTGAGGCGGAGTGCCCGCGGGGCCCGATCGAGGTCGCCCGCCTCGCCCAGGCTGATCTCGACGACGTCGAGCAGCGCCAGTGCATCGGCCACGACATTGGGGGTGCGCTCGTCATCGCCGTGCGCAAGGACCTCGAGGCAGTTGTCGCGCGCGGTGATCAGCTGGCCCTGGCGGAACCGCGCGAATGCGGTCCTGACCCGGATCGACAACCGCAGGTCCGCCGCATCCGGCCCGGCAACGCCGTCGAGTACGTCCTCGACCCGGCGAAGCCGGCGCAGCGCAAGCGCGTAGGCACCGCGCCGGTCGGCGGCACTGCGGGCCTGCTTCAAACCGATCCGCGCGACCACCTCGGGCTCGCCCCGGCGAGGACGGATCGCGGCCGCATAGCTGGCGTCGCTCTCGCGGTACTCGCCGAGCAGCACCTGCACGTCGCCGAGTCGCTCGAGCAGCTCCGACCGCAGCAACTGGTCGGCCTCCGGAAGTCGGCCGGCCGCGGTCAACGCCCGCGCATACAGCACCGCGGCATCGGCGTTCGCGTACGCCGCCGCGGCCCGATCCGCGGCCCGGCGAGCCGCGTGGAGAGCCTCGAGGTGCTGCGCGCCATGGAGATAGTGCGCGGACAACAGGGCGTCGACCGGGCTGGTGTCGCTTCGATGGCGCCGGGCAAGGAGCGCAGCCAGCCGCGCGTGCAGTGCGGTGCGGCGCCGGTATGACAGCCCCTCATAGGCCGTGTCGCGGATCACCGCCTGCCGGAAGCGCAGCTCGGTCCCGTCGGCTGCGATGTACTCCCAGAGCTCGGCCATCACCGCAGCCAGCCGGGTCGACTCGTCGGCAAGCAGCTCCTCAAGCAGATCGGTGTCGACCGCCATCCCGGCGACCGCCATCGCCCGCAGCAGCTCGCGCGCCACCGGCCGCAGCCGGTCGATCCGTGCAGCAACCACGCTCTCGATCGAGTCCGGCAGCTGGTCGACGTCTGCGACCGTGTGCGCGGCCGCGGCGAGCTGCCGGAGGAACGACGGGTTGCCGCCGCTTCGACGGACGACGGTGTCGGTGACGTGAGGCGGGAGCGGTGCGTCATCGGTGTCAGCACCGGTGAGCACCATCGACTCCTCGATCGTCAACGGCCCCAGCATGATCGTTCGCGACCGATCCGCCGGGGCATCGGTGTCGGCCGGCTCCTCGCGACCGGCAAGGACAACCAGCCAGGGCCGTCCGACTGCGGCGCGGGCGATCCGACGCAGCAGCTCATCCGACGCCTCGTCGGCGAACTGCATGTCGTCGACGACGAGGACGGTCGGATCCGGCAACGCCCGCTCGAGCAGATCCACGACGAGCTGCTGCATTCGCTCGGCGCGGAACTCCGGAGCGAGATCGCGGGTCTGCGGGGTCTCCTCGATCGTCGTACCCAGCAGCGGCCCGAGCAGGGGAAGGTGCGCCGCCAGGTCCGGCGCCCGATCGCAACACCATGCGGTCAGCGCCGCGACGACGTCAGTGGGCTCGGCGTCGTCCAGCCCGAGGGCCTGCACTACCAGTGGCTGCACCAACGCGTACGGCGAGGACGAGCGGTATGGCTCGGCCGCCGCGGCGAGGACGGTCGCGTCACCAGCGATCGCGGTCAGCTCCGAGAGCAATCTGGTCTTGCCGATCCCAGGTGCCCCGGTCATGTCGATGCTGCTGCCCTGGCCGGCCCGGGCCTCGTCGAGCGCCGCGTGCAGAGTCTCCATCTCGGCGGCTCGACCGATCAGTGGCAGTTCGGGGGCCAGGTCGACCCGAGTGAGGGCGTCTCCGACCGACCGGACGACAACCGGCGCAACCTTGCCCTTGACCGTGAACGGCTGAACGTCGCGGAGCTCGAAGCGGGTGCGCGAGGTCTCGACCACTAACGGCAGTGCCCAGATCTCGCCGGCCGGCGCCTTCCCCATGATCCGTGCGGCCAGGTTCACGACGTCACCTTTGACCGAGTAGGACCGGCGCCGAGCCGGCCCGACCGCACCGGTGAATGCCCGGCCGGCCGTGACCCCGGCGCGCAGCGTGAGTGGGCCCGGATCGTCGAACACCCGGCGCAACGCGCACAACATTGCCTCCGCCGGATCGTCGAGGCCGCGGGGCGCTCCGGCGACGAGCATCACCTTGCCGCCGTCTTTTGAGATGTCCGTCTCATGGAAGGACACCTGGTGTCGGTGACATGCCTCCTGGGTCACGTCGACGAAGTGACGGAGCCCTTCCGCGGCCGCCGCGGCCCCCTCCCGTCGGTGCAGGTCCGCCAGCCCGGCGAACTCGAGAAAAGCGACCGTGACCGGCCGATGCTCGCCGGTCCCGCCACCCCGCCTCAGATGGTCGAGCACGAACTCGGGGATGAGCGCACCGACGTCCGGAGCCGGCGGGAACGTGCGCTCGACCGCCGCGATCGGGCTGGGCGCTCGGCTCAGCAGGAAGCCCTGGCCCTTGCGCAATCCGCGGCATTCCGGCGGCAGCAGCCGCGCAACCTGCGGGCTGACGAGGATCTCTCCCGGATCGGCTGCCGCCTCGAGCTCCGCCGTCGTGGTGGCCGCGGGCCCGGTGACGATCAGCTCGCGATGCTGCTGGCCCAGGAAGTAGAACGAGAAGACCCCGGTATGCACCCCGATCGACATCCGCAACCGCACCCGGCCGACCGAGGTGTCGAGGACCCCCACGCGACGAATGAGGGATCGCAAGGCCACAGATGTGGCGCAGGCATGCTCGACGTGATCGTCACTGTCGAACATCAGCAGCAGGGCGTCGCCGCCCCACTTCAGCAGCCAACCGCCGCGCTCGTAGGCAGCGTTCAGCAGCTCGCTGAGCACCCGGTCGAGATGGTCCGACATCTCCTCGGCACCGATCCGGCCGCGGGCCGCCAACCGCTCGGTCAGCCGGGTGAAACCCGAGATGTCGGCGAAGACCAGCGTGCCGGCGAGCTCGCGTTCGCCGAGCTCGGGCGCGTCCCGCTGCCAGGAGCGTGCCAACTGGCACACGAACGGGTCGAGCGCGGCGACGGCCGGCGCCCCCTCCGTCGGGTCGGGCTGCACGGTGGACCCCCGATTTCGGCGTCCGGTCATCGTCCCACGGGTGGTGCACGCCGTCCTCAGGTCCACGGAGCTTCCGCCGGGTCGTCCCAGAGCTGGTTCGCCTCGAGCCGGGCGGCCACGCTGTCGAGCAAGGTCGGGGACGGCGGCAGCTGAGCAAACGCCTCCAGGAACGCACCGCCGCCGATCCGGTACAGCTCGCACGGTCCGCGGCTGCGGACGGTCGCGGTACGACGGAGTCCCTCGAGCAGCCCGATCTCGCCGAACCAGTCCCCGGGGTGGAGCTCGTTGATCAACCGGCCGGCGAGCAGGACGTCGAGATCACCGGACCGTACGACGTAGAACGCGTCGGATGGATCACCCTCGGCGATGACGGTCACGCCGGCCGGCACCTCGCGCTCGGACATGTCGGCGGCCAGCCGCTCGAGGACCGGCCGCGACGACGCCTGCAGGAGGCCGAGCGGCTCGAGGACCGCGATCCGCGGACCGAGCTCCTCGAGCCGGTCGGACATCCGGCGATCGGCCCGGCGCAGGGCCGGATAGCAGGCGATCACGGCCACCGGCGGAACGACGCCCAGCGCCGTGAAGGCACCCACCGTCCCCAGGCCGTTCAGCAGCAGCGGAGTGGTGAGCGCTCCCAACGCCACGGCTCCGAACGAGACCGACGTCAGTCGCGCGGTGAGGACCGGGAGTCCCTGTGGGAGCACGATCCGCTGCAGCTCGGTCAGCGCGACGACGTCGAGAGCGAGGGCGCCGGTGCCGCGAAGTGCCTCCAGGACGAGGACGACCGCAGCGTTGTGGCTGTGTACGACGAGCACCGACGGGACGCAGTACAACGCCGCGGCCAGGACGATCCACCCGGCCAGGCGGCTCCTTCGCACCAGCCGGTTGACCAGCGGCGCGGCAAGGATGCCTCCCGCGCCGAGGCCCGCGAACAGCTCGCCGTACCCGGCGTCATGCAGGTGCAGGCGGTTCGCCAGAACTGCCAGCAGGACGGTGTCCGTGCCGTAGACGAACCCGGCCAACCCGGCAAAGCCGATGAAGATCCCGATCCCGGCGGTGGCATGAGCGCGGACGGTCCGTGGATGCGTCCGATGCGTACCTGACGGATGCCGGGGCGGTGCCGGCGAGGGCAGCCGGACGCTGACGATCGCGGCCACCCCGACGACCGCAGCAAGGCCGAAGAGCTCGGTCGCGGGACTGACCGCAAGCAACAGCACGCCGCCGACCGCAGGTCCGGCGAGGAGCATCAGCTTGTCGGTCGTCGCCTGTCGAGCCGCCACGATCGAGAGGTCGCGCCCACCCGCCACCACCGGTAGCAGCCGCGCGGCCGCAACCGGCTGGCCGCTCGCGGCCGCGCGCACCACGGCCGCGAGCACGATCGCGACTGCCGGCGAGGCGTCGAGGTGTACGGCGGTCGCCATCGCGGCGATCGTGACACCGCAGCACGCATTGGCCCCGACGAGGACTGACCGCGGTGGATAGCGATCCAGGAGTCGCGAGGCGACCACCCCGGTGACGATGCCGGGCAGGTAACGCGCTGCGGCGGCCGCGGCCACCCAGGCGGTCGAGTGGGTGGCGTTGTAGACGTAGACCACGAGGGCGACGCTGTATGCCCGGTTCGCGATCGCCGCCAGCGCGAGAGCGACGCCGAAGCGCAGCCGGTCGACATGCTCCGCCGGGAGTCGACCGGCACCACCCCCCGCTGACACGAACCGGACGTTAGCGGCGGCGTGCGCGGTCTCAGGTGAACGCAGGATGGCGGCAGAGTGAACGCGTACTGCCGTTGTCCCGCAACGGCTTCTGGCCGGCCGGCGGCCACTGGTCTTCGAGGGTGGTCACGGTAATCTGCCACCGCGGCCGGGCTCATCCAGACCGCCCCGCGACGACGGAGGTGCGATGTCATCACCCGGTGTTGCCGAACTGGCGAACACTCCACTGTTCGCTGAGCTGAGCGAGGACGACCTCAACGTCCTCAGCAGCTGGCTCGAGTCCGAGGAAGTCAGCGTCGGCCAACATCTCACCCAAGAAGGTGCAAGCGGGTACGCCTTCTTCGTGCTCCACGAGGGCACCGCCGAGGTGCAGGTCGACGGATCGGTGGTGCGGACATTGGGTCCGGACGACTACTTCGGCGAGGTCGCGCTGTTCGAGGACGAGGGTCGCCGTACGGCGACGGTCGTTGCGACCTCTCCCGGGGTGGTCTGGACCCTCTTCGGCACCCGGTTCCGCCAGCTCCAACAGCACTACCCGAACATCGCGGCCGCGATCCAGCGCAGCGCATCCGAGCGCCACGGATAACCGGCCCGACCCGCGGGCGGCCAGTTGACGGACGGAGGTCGTCAGTGGCCGCCGAACCGGGCCGGCAACCAGTCGGTGGCGATGTAGCTGAACGAGGTCGGAGGCGACTCGTCGAAGTTCGAGTGCAGGTTGACGAGGTCGGACTTGTCGGGAGCACTCTCGAGGTTGAACAGAAGGTAGGCGTTGGTGTTGGCCAGGCAGTGGCTGTCGTCGCAGTAGGACTGCTCGGACAAGATCAACCGAGTCGCCTGAACGTCCTTCCCGCTGTGGAGCTGCGCAACATTCTTGATGTACGAGGCGTACTTGGTGAGCACCTTCACGAAGTTGTCCTCGAAGCCGTCGTTGGTCAGTGCGCCGATGTAGTTCTTCGGTGTCGTCTCGAGCAGCCCGGCCTTCGGCAAGTTGTACTGGTCGACGAACCACGAGATCATCGCCAGGTCACGCTTGCGCTGCCAGCTCTGTGAGAGGTCGATCGCGGGCGCGACCGCGGGGAACACCCGGTCGAGCGGGATGGTCAGCCAGTTCGGGAGCGTGACCCAGCGCTTAGCGTCGTCCCAGCTGGCGAGCGCTGCCGCGCTCTTGCGGGGCAGTGGCGCGGTGCGCTCGAACACGATGTTCTGGATCAACCCGACCAGCTCGTGGCCACTGCCGGCACCGGAGCTCCAGCACCCGCAATCCGCACCCGGCGCGGTGGCATCCGCACTCAGCTTGACCGTTGCGGGGTCGATCACGCCTGGCGACCAGTACCGGAAGAACGCGTAGCCGCGATCGTCGGTGTCCTCGCTGACAGTCGCGCCGCAGCTCTTCTGGTCGCGGGACACGCCGGTCGGGTCGGTCACGCTCAGGGCACAGACCTGCCCGTCGAACCCGGATCCCCTCGGGTAGGGGTACGTCGTGCTCCGCGGCAGTCGATCGAACTGGAAGGTCACCGTCGCGTTCTTGACCGCCTTGTCCTCGTCGTTCGGGTTCGTCACCCGCACGGTGACGTTGACGCATCCGGTCTCGCACTTGTGCGTGAACGGAGTGCCGCCTTCGGCGGAGGCTTCGGTACCGGGTGCGAAGAAGCCCGCCGTGTTCGTTGCGCGCTCGTAGTGCAGCCCGGTCTTGACCCCGCTGTACCGGTCCGGCGTCACGGTGACCGTCAACGGACAGTGGAACGGATTCACCAGGTCCGCCCGGATCTCCGGCATCTGCGCCTTCGCCGGGACCGGCGACAGCACTCGCGTGGCCGGAAGCGCGCGGCCGGCGGCCGCTGCAGTCATGCCGCTCGGGCGACCCGACGTGAAGGTCGCGCGCTCCGCGACCGCGCGGCTCGCACGAACAGCCGCCGCGGCGGCGCCGTCGGAGAGCGGCCCGCACAGGTCATAAGTGATGATCACCCGCCCGTTTGCGGTCGAGAACGAGTTCGACCCGACGACGCCGACGATGACATTCGCCAGGTCCCGGAAGGTTGGATTCAGGACGTCGGGCGCTGCGTAGCTCGAGCCGCCGCCACCTCCGCCACCCGGAGTTCCGCCGCAACCGCCGCCCCCGCCGCCGTAGTAGCCACCGCCGCCGCCTCCGCCGGCGGTCGCGTAGCTGGTGTTCGGGTCGCTATAGCCGCAGTTCGCTCCGGCGGCGCCACCTTGACCGGCCGCCGCGAGCGACGCCGGGCCGCTGCCGGACACCCCGGAAGCGTCCACCGCAGAGCCGACGTCCGGCTGCGGGTTGTCACCCTCGGCGCCGGCCGCGCCCGGCGCGGAGCCGGTGGCGCCACCACCGCCGGACTGACCCGCCGCGGAGTCACCGTTGGCACTTCCATTGTTGTCAGCGCCGCCTCCTGAGCCGCCATACGTCCCGCTGCCGCCGCCGCCGAAGAGCGCGTCGCCGCCGCCGCCCCCGGCAACCAGTTGCAGCGAGCCATCTGCCGCGAAGACCGCCGACTCACCGCCACCACCACTGCCGCCAAAGCCCCCTGACCCCCCGCCGTTGCCACCGCCGCCGAATCCCCCGGCGCCATCGCCGTACACCGGGTTCGTCGGGCAGGTGTAGTCGGTCTCCGGCGTCGCGGTCGACCCACCTTGGCCCACCAGGATCGACAGGTCGTCACCCGGTGCCACCGGCAGGTCACCGTTGACCCCGCCGGGCAGGCCGCCACCGCCGACGGTGCCCGGATTGAGACAGAGCCCACCGCCGAAAGCACCACTCGCCTCGACCGAGATCTTCTTGATTCCGGTCGGCACGGTGAACGTCTGCATCCCGCCGGTGAAGCCGAACACCATCGAGCACACGCCTGGTGCGACCTGCGTCCCGACCGGACACGGGTCAGTGGACGCAGCCCGCGGCACGGCTCGCTGGGTCGGTGCGCCGGACGCCAGCGATGGCCCGACCGACACCAGCAGGGAGCCGGCGAGCACCGCGACCGTCGCGCCCCGAAGGATGCGCAGGCCCGAGTCGGACCGACCATTGCTACGGCCAGAAGGTGTCATGTACGGGACCTCCGAGTCGGATCAGGACGAGGTTGACGGCTAGTACTGGATGGTGAAAGTGCGCAGGATGTCGCCCGGGAACTGGCCGGTGAGTGAGGACGCCACGCCGACGCACGAGCCGACCCGGGAGCAGGCCACCCACTCAGCGTCAGCGCTCCCACCGACCGTGACCCAAGGGCCGATCTTGCCGTTGGTCACGGCGGCGACGACCGCGTGCTCGCCGTGCTGGTCCGGTTTCGCGACCCCAAAGGCCACACAGTGCCCGCGCGAGGCGCAGGTCAGCCCCGACAGCGTCGGGCTCGACGCCGACAGTTTGGTCACCGTGACGTGACCGCCGTGGATCAACACTCGGACCGGCAACACCCCCTGTTTCTGCGACGTCTTGAAGCCGGTGCCGGCGCACGTGTTCTTCGTCCAATTGCAGGCGACCGAGCTGATCGCACCGACCGAGGTCACGACATGGATTGCCCCCGCGTGGCCGTTCGTGATGGGGATCACGAATCCGAACTTGAAGTCGGAAGTCTGGCCGACCGCGACGCAGGTCGTCTTGCTCAGACAGGACAACCCGCTCACGCCGGCCGCGTCGGCCAGCACCTGTTCCGTCGAAGCCTTGCCATTGTGTAGCCGGATCACGACGCCCTTAGCCGAGCCGCTGTTCGCGGTCTTGCGCCGCGAGCCGACCCCGACGCAGTTGCCCGGCGACGTGCAGACCAGTCCGGTCCACGCGATGTACCCGCTGACCTTGACCGGCTTACCCGGCGTTCCCTTCGTCAACGGGATGAACGCGGCCTGGCGGTAGGTCGTGGCGTAGCCGGCTGTCTCGCAGGCGGTCGCGGACGTGCAACTGACGACCGACGCTGACTCCGCGCCCGGGAACACGATCGGGGTCTGCGGCTTTCCATCCCGCACCGGAACGACCTCGTTGAGGTAGTCGTCCGGCGGGAACGGGGTGACGCCGGGCGGAGCCGTTCCACCCGCGCCCGCGCCGACCAGGTAGCAGGTCGTCGTTGCCGCCGGTTTGCCCGGTGGACATGAGAGCACCGGACCGGTCGCTGTAGTGAAGGTCGATCCGACCAAGTGCCGTGGCCCGATCTTCGGATGGGTGGCGGCGTAGCCGGTCGACGCGGTCCCTAGCACGATCGCGCTCACCGACAGCAGGACGATCAGCGAGCGGTGCGCTCTCGCAACGGTCGAGGTCACTGTGCTGCCTTCCTTCTGGCCTCGGCGGACCGCTAGCGTGGTCGATGAGCCGGGGCACCAAGGAAAGGTTGCTGACCGGGCGTCACACGAGCGTCACACCGGCTGCCTTTCTGACTGCGCCGGTCTCCCAGGTGCAGAACAGGCATCGGAAATACCCCGAAAGGACTCGGATGATCCGTTCGAAACAGGAGGTTCTTGACACCCTTCGTCGTACCGGCACGTACGGCTTGATCGAAGGCCAGGAGGACCGGTTGCCGGATCCGGTGGATCTCGAGCGCGACGCGCCCTTGCTGGGCGAGCTCGGACTCAGCCGGGGGATGCTCGTCGATCTGATGGGCGGAAGCCCCTGAACCAGGACGAAGTCGCCGCGGCACGAAATCCGGGATGATCAGGTGATCCGCTCGACCAGCTTCCTCGAGTGGCTCGCCGCAAAGGGGCCGTCGGGCAGGTAGGTCGCGACGATCGTGTAGCTGCCGTTCTTGAACTTCTTCAGCGACAGCGCTGCCTTGCCGCCATGTAGCCGCGCAGTCCCCTTCACCTTGCCGTTGACGGTCCACCGCACCGAGCCGGTCGGCGTCCCGGCACCCGCTACCGGCGAGGTCACGGTCACGGTGATCGCGCCCTTCTTCCCGTGTTTCAACGGGTTCTTGCTGGACTTCAACGCGGTTGCCGTCGAAGCGGGCCCGGAGACCACCAGGGTGAACAACTCCTCGGCAGTCTGCTTCGCGGAGTCCGACACCTGGACGGTGAACGTCAGGGCGGCCGCGGCCTTCGGCGTACCGCTCAGCACACCGCTCGCCTTGCCGAGGCTGACTCCGGCCGGAAGCGACCCTGAGGCCACCGACCAGGAGTACGGCGGAGTGCCACCCGAGGCGGTCAGCGCATGCGAATAGGGCGAGCCGGCGGTCGCATCTGGCAGCGGCGGGTCCGCCAGCCCGGGCCCCGGAGTCGGCGGCGGGTTCGCCGTGCTCTCATCGGTCGGGTCGGCCGTGCCGTCCTGGCCCGCGTTGCCTTGTACGCCGGCGTCGCCCTCGTCGCCCGCATCGCCGGCGGTGCCGTCGCCACCGTCGTTGTGGCCCGGGCCGGCCTGGCTCTGGCCGTGTGTGCCCGCGACCCCGGCGGCGCCCACCGCGCCACCGGCACCTGGCACGCCGCCGTTGCCTTTGTCGCCCTTCGTCGCGGTCGAGCCGCTAAAAACCGGTGTGGTGTTGGCGAACCCGGCCACGTCGCTTGTCGTGTAGACCGCCGGTCCCTTGGCGTCGCCGCCGTCACCACCCTGACCGCCACGGCCGCCGTCCGCGCCGTCACCACCGTCACCGCCGTTGCCGCCGTTGCCGGAGGTGGCGTACTGCGTGTCCTGCCCCTCGATTCCGACGCCCGCCCAGCCACCGCCACCACCCGGTCCGCCTGCGCCGCCGGCCCCGCCGGCGCCACCGGGCGCGCCGTTGGCTCCCTTCGCCCCGGTCACCGTGTTTGCGGCGAAGGTCTCCCCCGACAGCGACACCGCGCCGGGACCGTCGGCGTAGATGGCGCCGCCCTCAGCCGTTCCGCCGCCCCCACCGTCGCCGCCATCGCCCGCGCCACCTCCGGCGCCGCCCTCGCCACCCGGCCCGCCGCTACCGCCTGCACCGCCGGGCAGGTCGTACGGCGGCAGTTGCTGGACCGCCGGAAAGCCGACCCCACCCCAGCCGCCCATGCCACCCCACGAGGCGGGCAACGGGTCGACCGGGTCCGGCGGGCTCCCCGTGTTCGGGTTGGTGCGGGTGCTCGTGCCGGCGGTCCCGCCCGGCCCACCGGCAGCGCCGGCGCCGGCGGAGCCGGCCGCCCCGCCCGTTGCAGTATCCGCCGTGAAGGTGTCGCCGGACCCGGTCAGCTTTCCGATCGTGAAGATCGCGCCGCCGGATCCGGCCCCGCCGTCCCCACCGCCGCCGGCATCGCCGGCGTCACCTCCGTCGGCGGACACGCCGGCCTCCGCACCGTCACCGCCGGACCCGCCTTTCACGCCACCCTGCGGGGTGCCCTGGTCGCTGTTGGCGCCGAAGTTTCCGGATCCGGCGCCGCCACCTGCACCGCCGTCGCCACCGTCGCCGGCTTTGCCGCCCGAGCCGCCGGCGCCACCGACCACCGTATCGCCTTGGAAAGTGCACTTGGTGATCGTCAGCGTGCCGGCGTTGTAGATCGCGCCGCCGAGCGCGTCGGCGCCGTCCCCACCATCGCCACCGTTGCCGCCGTCGCCGCCCTTGCCGCCGTCGCCGGCGTGACCGCCATTGCCTGCGCCACCGCCACTACCGACGCCCGGGCCACCGATCCCGCCGTTGCCACCGTCGCCACCGTGGCCGCCCTTGCCGCCCGAGCCGCCCTTGCCACCGGCCTGCCCGACCACCCCGGAGCTGGTGATCTTGACGCTGGACAGCGTCACGGTTGACCCGGTCGCGATATAGATCGCGCCGCCCTCGTCCGCCGGACCGGTCTCTGTGCGGGCGCCCGGGTTGCCGCTGGCACCGTTGTCACCGGGGCTGCCGTCGGTGCCGACGTCGCCGTCGGTCCCCGGGTTTCCCGCCGTACCCGGCGCACCCAGGTCGCCGGCCTCGCCGGCCGTGCCCGGCTTGCCGTTGCCACCGTTCGCCACCGCGGCCGGGATGAGGTCTCCCTTGGTGAGCGTCAGACCGTTGACGCTCAGGGAGCCGCCGGTCACCGTGAAGATCCGGACCTTGCCGCCGCCGCTGATCGTGACTTTGTTCTTGTTGGCGTCGAGGATGAGGCTGTCGCCCTTCGCCAGTGTGATCGGCGCAGTGAGCGTGATGGTGCCGGAGCAGCCGAAGTCGATCTCGCCACCCTTCTTGGCCGCCGCTGTCAATGCACTCGCGGTGCACTGCTTGAGGGTGGTCGCGCTGCTCGCGACCGCTACCGGGGCCGCATCCAGCCCGACCGCCCCGACCGCTGCGACCGCGGCGACGAACGCGCCGTACGCCGCAAGGCGGCGACGAAAGCAGGCACCCGCGAGCGACATCACTAACCCCCCGGAACAGGTCGTCGGTCAGGAATTTTTGCACGAGCCCCGGCCGATTATCAGCAGCGTTCCGAGATCCGCTGCGCCTGCGGGTTATCCCTTGATGTGGCGCGGCTTGGACCAGCGGCCGTAACCCGCCTTGGCGTGAGCTCGCACCGCGCAGGTGTAACGAACGCCCGCAGCGAGCTGCTTGACCACCAGCGGCGAGTGCTTACCGGACACGGTTCGGCGCGGGTGGTGCTTTGCCAGGCACCTCGCCTCGTAGCCCTTGATCCGAGAACCCCGCGGCCGGGACTTCTGGAAGCTCAGGTGGGCCCGGAACTTCGTCCGGCTCGAGTGCACGATCGTCACCCGGGTCGGCGTGACGATGCCGCGCTTGAGCTTGAGCGACCGCGGCGAGAACGCGATCCCGGTGGCATCGACCTGGGTCGAATCGGAACCCGGCGTCACGACCACCGTTCCGGAGCCGATCGAGGTCGAGATCCCCGCCGGGTCGAGCGTCGACGGGTCGTCGATTCCCATGTCGATGAGGAACTGGTTGGGAATGGTGATGTGGAAGAAGCCCTGGAAGGGCGAGCCGGCACCGACCAGCTGGTGCGAGTTCGCGAGGTCGACCGTGATGGTGAACGGGTCGCCGGTGATCTCCGGCGGGATGTCGGTCGCCTCGATATTGGTCGACATGTCCATGCCGTTGAAGTCGCCCCACTGGCTGGAGTCGTTCCACTGCTCGAAGTCGCTGATGTCGCCCTGGATCAACGTGACGTTGGCGCCGGAGGTGCTCGGGCAGCTCCACGGCCAACTGGAGGTCGTGCATTCGGCGTTGGCACCCATCGTGACCGGGTTCGCGGTGATGGTCACGTCAGAGGTGCCGTTGCCGTTGTCGACGCGGTGGACCGTCATGTTGTCGCCGTACCCGTCGGTCTCCCGAGGTTGGAACGCAACGCGAACGGTGATGCTCCAGCTGTGACCGGTTTCGGCGGCCGGCATCGACGCATACGTCTCTGAGGTCAGCGGATCGGTCACGCTCGCACTCGGGTCGCTGACGAACCACTGCGCCGCGTGCGCGCCGCTGCCTGAGATATCGCCCACCGTGACGTCCCAGGTCGGACTGCCGTCCACGACCGGACTTCCGTCCCGAGTGACCGTGACGATGCAGGGTACCGAGGTGGGCGAGGCGCACCAACCGTCGCCGGCAGTCCGAGGTGCTCGCGGCACGGCGCTGGACGCGGGACTGGCCGCGACCATCGGTACGAGCAGTGCGCCCGCGGCCACAACGGCCAGTCCGATTGCTGATCGGTGTCTCATCGGTCCCCCAGGGATCGTCGCTACCCAAAGAAAATCACGGAAACCCACGAAATCCCGGACACGACGCAGCGTGCCGAATCAGGTTGTCCTGGCCGAAGTCAGGAACTCGTGAGGATCACCAGTTGCTGGGTCGCACGGGTCATGGCGACATAGCGGTCAACCGCGCCCTCGATGCCCGTTCCGAAGGCCTCGGGGTCGATAAGGACGACTAGGTCGAACTCTAGTCCCTTCGCCAGTACCGGGGTCAGCGACCGCACGCGGGGACTTGCCTGGAACGCGGGATCGCCGATGACGCAGGCGATCCCCTCCGCGTTGGCAGCGAGCCAGTTGTCGATGATCGACTCCAGGTCTGCAGCGGATCTGTGTACGACGGGCACGCCGCTGCTGCGGATAGATGTCGGCACGTTGGCATCCGGGAGCACGGCGTGGATGACCGGCTCAGCCTGTGCCATGACCTCTTGCGGGGTCCGGTAGTTGATGCTCAAGGAGGACAGGGTGATCCGGTCGAGCCCGATCCGCTCGAGCCGTTCCTGCCACGACTCCGTGAACCCGTGCCTGGCCTGAGCCCGGTCCCCCACGATCGTGAAGCTGCGCGAGGGGCAACGGAGCAGCAACATCTGCCACTCGGCGTCGCTGAGTTCCTGGGCCTCGTCCACGATGATGTGCGCGAACGGACCGGCCAGTCGATCGGGATCGGTGTCCGGCGGCGCGGTCTGACCCACCAGCGCGTCGTGGAAGTCCTCCCCCCGCAGCATCGACACCAAGCCTTCGCCGTACTCGTCGCCACCGGCATTGATCAGGTTGTCGACGACCGCGGTCATCCGCTCGCGTTCGGACGCAACGGCGGCATTGTGCCGACGCTGACGCCGTGCCGCATTCGGGTCGCCGAGCCGTAGCCGGGCGGCATCCAGCAGCGGCAGGTCGGACACCGTCCAGGCCTGGGGAACCTCGCGCTGCAGCCGCTGAACCTCGTCGGGGCGCAGCCAAGGAGCGCACTTGCGCAGGTAGGCGGGCACCGACCACAGGTCTCCGACCAGGTCGGCCGCCTCGATGAGCGTCCAGGCCCGGTTGAGGGCCCCGCGCAGCTGCGCGTTCTGCACGAGCGCCTTCCGGACCAGGTCCGGCGAGACCTCTTCGTCGTCGTGCTTGTCCAAGAGCATCTCGAGCAGCTCTTCCCAGATCCGCTCGCGTGCCTCGTTGTGCGGCGTACCGGGCTCCGGCGCGTCGAACGCCTCGGCCCATTCCTCGGCGCTCAGCCAGAAGTCGCCACAGTCGGTCTCGACCGTCATTCCTTTCGCGGGCGGCTCCTCGTAGATCCCCACCGCGGCCTCGACCGCCTGCACCAGGTCGGCCGACGACTTCAGTCGGGCCACCTCCGGGTCGGACTCGACAGCTGCAGTGACGCCCTCGGCGACCAGGTCGCGCAGGGTGCAGATCTGCACGCCTTCCTCACCCAAGCTGGGCAGCACGTCGGCAACGTAGGCCAGGTAGGGCTGGTGCGGGCCGACGAACAGTACGCCGCCACGGTGGTGACCGAGCCGGGGATCGGAGTAGAGGAGGTAGGCCGCGCGGTGCAGAGCCACGACGGTCTTCCCGGTCCCGGGCCCGCCGTCGACGACGAGGGCACCGCGCGATCCCGCCCGGATGATGGCGTCCTGATCGGCCTGGATGGTGCTCAGCACGTCGCGCATCCGCGCCGAGCGATTGCCGCCCAGGCTGGCGATGAACGCGGACTGGTCGTCGAGTGCGGCGGCGTGACCCCGGAACCCCTCCGCGGTGAAAACCTCGTCCCAGTAGTCGCTGATCCGCCCGCGGGTCCAGCGATATCTGCGCCGGCTGACCAGACCCATCGGGTTTGCGTGGGTGGCGCCGAAGAACGGCTCGGCCGCGGGCGACCGCCAGTCGACGAGCAGGTGGCGGCCCGCGCTGTCGGTGAGGCCCAGTCGTCCGACGTACACCGGTTCTGGGTTGGCTGCGCTGACCATCTGCCCTAGGCAGAGGTCCAGACCGAAGCGACGAAGGGCGCGTAGCCGAGCGCCCAACCGGTGGATCTCCATGTCCCGGTCCATCGCGTGCTGGCCGATCCCGCCGCGTGCCTTGCGCTCGGTATCGAGGCGGTCGGACAGGTCGGCGATCGACTGCTCGAGGCTTTGCGCGATCGCGGCGAAGTGCGCCTCATCGCCGGCGATGAGCGTGGGGTCGGCCTTGGCGGCGAGATGGTCAGGAAGGTCGAATGCGCTGATCGCGACGGGGTCCAGGTGATCACCTCCGACGTCGGTCCTGGGCTCGGCCGCCGATTGTCCGGCATGACCCGGGCCTTGCCGCAAGCCCCCGGGTCGGCTATATCTTGAAGTGGAGGGAGTTCGTGCTCCCCCACCTCCCGCACATCACGCCCAGACCGAGGCGATCCGTCGCCGGTAGTCGCGGCCGCCGATTCGGTCGATCATGAACACAACCGGTGCCGGCACTGTTTGACGGAGCCCGGCGGCCGCGGCGGGGTCGGCGCCGTCCAACAGCCAGGCGAAGAACGTTCCGGTGCCACCCTTGTGGGCCTTCCGCACCGCGGTCTGCGCGGCCTTCATCTCCGGCGTGCCACTCTGGCCGGCCGCGAACGGCTCCAGGTCACGCTCCTCATGTGCGGCGTGCTCGTCAAAGCTGCCGCGAAGCTCCGCGACCGCGCTGCGGGCCGCGGTCGCCTTGTCCGCGGTCGGGTCGGCGTGGAAGTCCTTCATCGAAGCCGCGGCAGCATCCAGCGCTGTGAGCATCCGGGCGTGCTCGGCCTCGAGGTCGGTGACCAGGACCTGGTCCGCGCCGAGCTCGCGCAGGGCCGGGAAGAAGATCGTCTCCTCGTCCTGGTGATGGTGATGGAGCTGGTGCGCCACGTTGTCCCAGGCGATCGACAGTTGATCGGCCCGCTGCCGGGACCCCGGCGGGAAAGCGGCGAGCGCCCGATCGAAGCGATCGAAGTCGCGACGGAAGGCCGCGTGGATGACGACGTTCATCGACATGTGCTCAGTCATTTCTTACCCCTGCGGTACTCGAACCAGTCACGCGCATGGTTCTGCCCATTCCCCACCCGGGTAAGCAACAGGGGGTGGATCGAAACGATTCAGCGCCCGAGGCTGCGCGCAGTGCGCGTATCGACCTCGCCGTCGGGCTTACCTGGCGGCACCTGGCCACCGTGCGGCGCGGCAACCGGCACCGGGGTCGGCGGCGGCTCCCCGACCAGGGTCGCCGAACTCGGCTGAGGTGAATCCGCTTCCTCGAGACGTTCGTCCAACGGCTGGTTCGCGGCCGGCGGATCGGACGCGGACCGCTTGGGCTCCGGCGTGGACTCGGTGCCGCTCAACGGCCGACCGCCCGCTCGAGTTGCGCCTTGGACATCGTCGAGCGGCCACGCACGTTCTTCTTCCGCGCTTCGGCGTACAGCTGCTCCTTGGTGCGGCCGCCCGGACCCGTGTGTGATCGCAAGCCACCGCGGCGACCCGAGGAGATGTCGTCGGTAGACGTTCGACTCCGTTCGCGGGATTCGCCGGAGCGAGCGCGTTCTTTGTTCACCGTGCGCGCCGCAATCTCCTCGGCGACGCCGTCCGGACGACCACGCTCCTCGAGCCCGGACTTGATGTGCTCGTACTGGCGCTCGCGCTTCTTGCTCCACGATCGTTGTGGCATAGCGGAACCCTCCTCGCTCGTCCATGGGCACATGCGGGACGTGTCCGTAGGTATCTACCCGGTGACCTATCTCGCGACGATTCGATGTTCGTGTTACCCGGCCATCGGTTCGTTCATGCTTCGTCACCCGATCACTGCATTTGGTGCGACGACGCGTCGGGCACCTACTCGACCGTCCGTGCTACGTCCTAGGAGGTCATCGTGGGTATCGGAGTCAGCCTGTTCCTCGTTGCGGTAGGCGCCGTTCTGACCTTCGCCGTCAACGTCACAACTCGTGGCTTCAACGTCAACACGATTGGGATCATCCTGATGATCGTCGGCGCGATCGGCCTGTTCGTCGACCTGCTCATCTTCGCGCCGCGACGCCGCTCAGTCGCGGGAGTAGCCACCGTCGGAACCCGCCGGACCGTCATCGAAGACCGCGACGCTTACTGAGACATCTTGAGCCGAGGACGGCCGTTGCTCAGGCGGAGGATGCGGGTCCTCGGCGACCAGCCCGATGACGAGTACCGCCACGTCGTCGCGTAGCCGTTCTGGGTTGATGTCGGCGAGGATGTGCGCACACAGCTCATCCGCGGTCACGTCTCCTTCGATATCGGAGACGGCTGCTGCGAACCGGGCGAGCGAGATCGTCAGCGACTCCCCCGGAACCTCGACCAGGCCGTCCGTGAACAGCACGGCGGTCGACCCGGCACTCAGGTAGACGGTCGCTTGTTGCCGGCTGGCGCCCGAACGTCGAGGTGCGCCCAGAAGCAGCGGCTGCGGGCTGTTGAGCGCCTCCACCTGTCCGCCCGGCCCTCGGACGAGCGGTGCAAGGTGGCCGCCGTTCACGTACGTCAATAGCCGGCCGCCACGCGCGTCCGGATGGTCGAGAACGCCGTAGAACACCGTCGCCAACTCGCTGATCTCGAACGTGGTGATCATGGCGTCGAGCCGATCCAGCACCTCGACCGGCGATGCACCGCCCAGCGCGAATGCGCGCAGCGCCGACTGGATCTTCGACATGGCCGCAGCAGCCGCGATGTCGTGCCCGACGACGTCCCCGATCACCAGCCCGACCCGCCCGTCGTCGAGTTCGAAGACGTCGAACCAGTCTCCGCCGACCGCCTGGTGTGCAGCTCCGGGGAGGTATCGCGCCGCCAGACCGACGCCGGGCACGGCAGGAAGGGTAGGGAGCAGGCTGCGCTGAAGGCTCTCCGCAGCCCGGTGTTCGGCGTCGTACCGGCCAAGTGCGGCTTTGCGGCGCCGGGTTTCGATCTCGATCACCAGCGCCGCGAGTGCGGACAGGAACATGCCGCCGACCAGCACGATCCATGGCGCGTCCTCGGTCGCCGCGCCGACCAACGGATGCACGGCCGCGGCCTGAAGCGTCCACGTCACACCACCGGCCGCCAGCGGAACGTCATACACCTGGCCCTTCAACGGAACGGTGTCCGTGGTCTTCGCCAGCACCTGGGTGGGATCGGGTCGAGACGCTGCATAGATGACGACGTCGAGCTCGCTGAACGGAGCCGTCCCGGCTGAGCGCGGAGCCCCGACCGGGCCGAGCAGGTCCTGCCGGTAGAGCACCGTGCCGGCCGGGGCGACCGGCGGACCTAGGGCGAATCCGAGCGCTCGGTCGGCGCCGTGCCCGACGACCACGGTCGGCTCGAGCTTGCCGCTGGTGAGTGCCGCCCCGAAGGCCCGGGTTCGCTGGTCGGTGATCACCTGCCCGGCATGGAGACCGGTGCCCTTCGCCATCACGACCACGAAGCCAGCCGGAGTCTTGCGAAGCAGAGCGAAGGTCACTGGCACCGCCCCGCCGACCTCCGCGGCCGCACTCGCTTGCCTGAAGGCAGATGGCGACTCGTTCGTCGCGCGCAGAACGCCCCCGAGCACATCCAACGGCGCCGGTAACGCGCCGATCGACGACGTCAGGACCAGCGCGACCTCGTTGGCTCGCTCGCGCAGCAGTCGTTTTTCCTGGTCCTTGACGGTGATCCTGGCGGTCACCGTGCCGGCAATCGTGATGACAACCATCAACACGAAGACGGCGAGGCTCAGCCGGCGCAGTTGTGGCCTCATCACCGCGCGCCGCCGGCGGGCGGAGCAGCTGAGGGGTCGTCATCCAGGTACGGCCACGGCTCCGACGGTTGCCCGGACAGCTGCCGGACGATTTCGTCGGTGTACCAGCGACGGAATAGCTTGATCGCGGGAGTTGACGGCGGGGTCAGCAAGGCACCGGCCACGCAGAACTCGTCGACCTCGTCGATCTGGTCCGCGACCGCGACGATCTGATCCTGCGACCCGGCCGGAAACAGCATCACCACGTCCACGGCCCGATCGCCGGCCAGCCGCGCGGCCTCCACCTGCTCCCGACGTTGCTGGTTGCCGGCGCCGAACTGCGCACTCAGCTGGGCGGCCAGCCACAGCAGCCGGTGCGACATCGACGAGTCGCGCGGCGTACCACCCGGCGAAGGCAAGAGCGTGAGTTCGCGAACCAAGGCATCGTGGTGCTCCTCGACAGCGAGATACGTCGCGACCGGAAGTTGTCGCAACCGCACCGTCACTTCCGGTCCACCATGAGCTCCCGGCGGCGGTGGGGCGGGACCGCCGTCGTGATCGAGCCAGCCGCTTTCGCTGGCGGTGTCGCTCGCCTCCCGCGACGGCGCGACACTGCGCCGGGTCGGGTCGTCGACGACCTTGAACCACACCGATTTTCGCGTTTCTTCCCCGCGCACGCCCCATGCCGCCGCTAACGCTTCGACCAGGCGAAGCCCGCGTCCGGTCGCGGCTTCCTCGCCGTACGTCTTCACGACCGGCTTCGAAGGGCTACGGTCCGAAACCTCCACGAGCAACCAGGGTCCGTCGCGCTCGGCAGCGATCTCGATGACGTCGGTGCTGTGCAGGACCGCGTTAGTGACGAGTTCGGAAGTCAGCAGGGCAACCGTGGCAAGGCCATCCGCTGACCAGTCCGGGAGCTGGGCGGACAGCCAGGCCCGGGCCAGCCCCACCGCGCTGGGGTCGGCGTCGAATTGAACGCGTGCGCGAACGGCCTCAGCCAACGGTCACACCGCAGTCTCGGGACAACGGAGCCATCCGCGCTGACCCGGGCGGGACCATCATCGACAAAGTATTGCGTGCCAGCGACCGGAACCGGGCCCGACGGCGCGGCTCACGGCGCGGGGGCGCAGCGATTAGGCTCTTGACTGCGCGCGTACTGCTCCCGGTCATTCTCAGCGACATCCGGTCACCTCTTCACGACGCGCTGAAAGGTTGATCATGGACTTCGGGCTAACCGTGGACAGCAGCCAGCCCGGGCGCACCATCCTCCAGGTCGCTGGTGAGGTCGATCTCGCGACCGCACCCGACCTCCGGACGCAGTTGCTCGAGCTCATCAATCTGGGCCAGGTCAACCTGATCGTGAACCTCGAGGCCGTGACCTTCCTCGACAGCACCGGTCTCGGCGTACTCGTGAGCGCACACAACCGAGCCCGCGCCGAAGGTGGCGATCTCACCCTGGTCTGTACGCGTGAGTCCCTGCTCAAGGTCTTCGAGATCACCGGGCTGTCGACCGTCTTCGACATCTATGACTCGTTGCGGGCCGCGACCAGCGGCTAAGCACCACACTCGCCGAGGTCCGCCTACCATGACCGCCCGCCCTTGGTGAGATCGATGCACTCCACGAAGGCGTCGATTGCGCCCAGCACGGCATCGAAACGGATCGAGTGGTAAAGATCGAACGTGTGCTGGGCGCCGGGCAACTCGAGATACACGAGCGGGCGGTGTGGCGCCGCGGTACGAAACCGTCTGACGAACTCGCGGACGGCGGCAACCGAAACGAAGACGTCGTGAGTCCCGTGCGCGAGGAACATCGGGGGCGCGTGGCCGTCGAGCTGCTCGAGCGGTGCTGACAAGGCACCTGGTTCGCGCTCGATCCACGTCGGCGCTCCGTAGAAGCCGTAGAGGCACATGGCAGCTGCCACCTCGGTGCTGGCTGATTCAAAGCCGGGTTGGAGGTCGGCCTGGTTCGGAGTAAGTGCCGACATTGCGGCGAGGTGTGCACCGGCGGAGCTGCCCGCAACGACGATCGACGACGGGTCGGCGCCATAGCTCGGGGCTTGCTCGCGCATCCACGAGATCACCCGCTTCGCATCGACCAACGGAGCGGGATACCGCGCCGTGTCTGCTAGCCGGTAGTTCGCGCTGACGCACACCCAGCCCTGGCTCGCGAGCCGATAGATGAGCGCGCGGGCTTCCCGGTTCTTCCGTCCGGTGCGGTAGGCGCCGCCGTGGAAATACACCAGGCAGGGCCCGGTCGTGACCCCGGAACGCGGGAGATACACGTCGAGCAGGTTCGACCGTCCAGCCGGGCCGTAGGCAATGTTTGCCCGCCGTACGACGTCCGACCGACGCACCGCGAGGGGCTTGAACAGCAGCTGCGCCCACGGGCGACGACGCCGCGCGCGGGGCCTGTGGAGGATCGATCCGGTCAGCTCGGCCGATCGCATGCCGTCCGCGATTGCCCGCTCCGCGATCGCCCGGGCCCGCAGCGCCCGCTCAGTCACGACCGCGAGACCGGCCATGGTCAGCACGGCCACGCCCAGGCCGACCAGCCCGCCCGTCGTGCTCACCTGACCCTGGGCGGCGGCGAGTGCGGTGGCGACGAGCAGCCAGGCCGCAATCACGAACGGAACCTCGTTGGCCTGCATGCCCAATCGCCAGCACGCCTGCCCCAGCCGCCAGCTGCGCGGCACCGGCGCAAGCGCGGCGGCCGTCACAACAGCCGCAACCCCTACCGCGACGACATAGCCGATCGGCACGTCATTCCTTTCACCCGAGCCAACGAGACCGGACACGAGTGCGCCGGGCACGATGAGTGCCCATCCGTCGCCCTCAGCGCACTAGGTGCTGACTTCCGGTGCAGGCGTGTCGTTGTCGGCGAAGCGGAGCCGCCGCCGAGCTTCCTTTTCGATGGCGAGTCGATACCCGACGGGATCCGGCAAGTAACGCGCGGCCACGCCGCGGGCCTCGCCGACCTTCTCGTAGATGATCGACACCGGCACCTCTGGGAACTCCTCGGTCAGTGCGTCAACGGCGTCCAGCAACGCCGTACTGACTTGAGCGAGTCGTGACAGACGAGTCGCACTGGAGGCCATGTTCACCCCAACAACACCCGGGTCGGCCCCTCCCCAGAAGCCGACCGATCTTGCACTGGTCAACCGCACGCTTCTGGCGGTCTATCAGGGCCCGATCATACACACGGCAACCGTCGCAACGAACCGGCTAGAATGATCAAACCCGACAGCAGCGTCGAGTGGCAGTTCTCATCATCTGTGCGCTTGTCCTGATCTGAAGGGAACTCCGTGGGCCTCGGCTTCTCTGTCGACGACAGCCATGACACGTACACCGTTCTTTCGGTCGCCGGCGAGATCGACATCGCCACCGCACCGAGCCTCAGGATGCAACTGCTCGACCTCATCGAACAGGCGAAGATCAGCCTGATCGTCGACCTCGAGGCAGTGGACTTCCTCGACAGCACGGGCCTCGGCGTCCTCGTCAGCGCACTCAAACGAGTCCGCGGAGTTCAGGGTGACCTGGCGCTCGTCTGCACCCGCCCGCACATCCTGAAGGTCTTCGACATCACCGGTCTGTCCAGGGTGTTCGCGATTCACGAAACCATCGATGCCGCCCTCAGCGGCTAGCTAGCCTGGAGATTGCGACCGCTCAGATCGGGCATAACCAACGTATCCAGGACATCAAGGATTCGACGCGAACGGTCGTGTTGCCGGCTGCCCCAGCGAGCCTGGCAACCGCTCGGGGGTTCGCGCGCGACGCACTTCGCCGCTGGAACCTGATCGCGTGCTCCGATGACACGTTGGTGGTCGTGAACGAGTTGGTGACCAACGCGATCGTTCATGGCAGCGGGCCGGTCACATTGACGATCTCACTCCGGGGCCGGCTGCTGCACATCGTGGTTCGTGATCGTTCGCCGGTCAAGCCCGCATCAGCATCGCTGAACGATGAGCGGACAAGTGGGCGGGGCCTCGCCATCGTTGAAGCGATGACTACCGACTGGGGGTACACGAAGTCGGCAACCACCGGCAAGGACGTGTGGGCCGACATTGTCGCAGTCGCGGCGAACGCTCACTGACGTAGTCGGCGGCTTTGTCGCTTTTTGCTGCGGCGCAGCCGTTTATCGATGAACGCGTCGCGGTAGGTACCGGAACAACCCGTTGCACTCCGCTTCCGCGACACGACTGGAGGGAGTCACACCATGTCGATCGATATCGAACCCGTCGGGCTCGCCATCCACTCGGCGGCATCGGACTCGCACGCCGTGTGTCGGCAAGCCGAGCTGACCGCTGAGGTTCCGGCGGAGGCGGCATCCGACCGCAGCAACGATCAGCTGTGGGACCTCCTCGGGTCGCTTCCGTCAGGGCATCCGGCCCGCTCCGATGTGCGCAACGAGTTGGTCTCCCGGCACATGGCGCTGGTCAGCTTCCTTGCTCGCCGCTACCGCGACCGGGGGGTGAGCCTCGAGGACCTGACGCAGGTCGGGATGCTCGGCTTGATCAAGAGCGTTGACCGCTTCGACCCCACTCGCGGCAGCGCGTTCTCGACCTTCGCGACACCGACGATCCTCGGTGAGATCAAGCGCTATTTCCGGGACAAGAGTTGGCTGGTTCGCCTTCCTCGGGGCTTGCAGGAGATGCGACCACGCCTTTCAGCGGCCCGCGAGGAGCTCTCCCACCAGCTGGGGCGCTCACCGACGATCGCCGAGCTGGCTGGGCACCTGAGCCTTACTGAAGACGCGGTCCTCGAGGCGCTCGACGCCGCCAACGCCTATTCCGCGGCAAGCATCGACGCAATCGGCGACGGGGATCACTCCTTGTCGATCGCGATCGAACGCAGCCTCGGCGTCGAGGATCCGGCACTCGACCTGGTCGAGCGCCGGCAGTGCGTGATCGGGCTGCTCGACCAACTGCCGGAACGCGAGCGACGGATCATCTTCCTGCGCTTCTTCCGCGACCTGACGCAGACCGAGATCGCGCAGGAGCTGGGTATCAGCCAGATGCACGTGTCTCGGCTGCTCACCCAGACCCTTCAACGCCTTCACGACGCCCTCTGCCTGGACGATCAAGCGTCCTGACAAAGAGAGGACCGTCGACCGATGGTTGAGGAGATGATTCGCGCCGAACCGATGGCGCTGCCGGAGGCGATCGCGGCACTGGGAGTGATCGTGCTCAGCGACAAGTCGCTGGAGGACGTCCTGGCCTGCCTGGCGGAGGTCACCAAGCAAACCGTCGCCGGCGCCTTCGACGTGTCGATCACCATGCACGAGCGACGCCCCGCAACCGCCGCCTCGACCTCGGACTTCGCGCGCACCATCGACGACTACCAGTACGACGCGGGCACCGGCCCGTGCCTGACCGCGCTTGAGGAGCGGCGCACCGTCGTGGTCGATGACCAGGAGGCCGACCCCCGCTGGCCCGAGTACGGCGCCCGAGCGGCGGCCGCGGGCCTTCGAAGCTCGCTGTCGGTCCCGCTGCTGGTCGAGGATCGGCATGTCGCGGCGCTGAACATCTACGGCGTCGAACGCAATGCGTTCGGGCCGGACTCGGTGCAAGCCGCGGAGGACCTCTCCGTGTATGCCGCAGTGACGCTGAACAACGCCGACCTGTACTTCTCGGCCACCTCGCTCGCGGAGCAGATGACGGCCGCGATGACGTCCCGCTCTGTCATCGAGCAAGCCAAGGGCGTGATCATGGGAGGCCGGCGGTGCAACGCCGAGGAGGCATTCGCCGTACTCGTCAAGCTGTCACAAACCTCGCATCGCAAGTTGCGCGAGATCGCACAGGCGATCATCGACGAGATCGACGCGCCCCGAAGATAGCCGGAGCGGCAACCGAGCGAGTTCTACCGCGAAGGCGGGTCTGCATGGATGACCCGCGGGCCACGTGACTTGAGCGAGGCCGATCCGGTGCGCTGCAGCGACAGCGGCGGGGCAATGTCCTCGAGCGACTTTCCCTCGGAGTCGATGCCGATGGCCAGGTCGACGACCCCGCCGATGGCCATCACCGCGGCGCCGAGCAGGTAGCCGTAGAAGAGCTTCGTGTGGTCAGTGCCGTCGCCGATCAGATGGCCGTACAGCCACGGGCCGAACGCACCGAAGCTCTGCGCGATCGAGAAGAACACCGCGATCGCCTTCGCCCGCACCTCAACCGGGAACACCTCGGACACGGTGAGGTACGCCGCGCTGGCTCCGGCGGATGCGAAGAAGAAGATCACGCACCAGCAGACCGTCTGGGTGACTGCATCGAGGTCGCCAGCCTTGAACAGCACCGCCGAGATCGCGAGCAACACGGCCGAGATCAGGTAGGTGCCGGAGATCATCTTGCGCCGGCCGATGCTGTCGAACAGGTGGCCGATCAGCAGCGGTCCCAACAGGTTTCCGGCCGCAAACAGCATGAAATAGTACGGCGTGCTTCCGGTGCCGACGCCGTAGACCTTCGTAAGTACGAGCGCGTAGGTGAAGAAGATCGAGTTGTAGAGGAACGACTGGGTGATCATCAGCGTCGCGCCGAGAATCGCCCGCTTCGGATACTCGCGGAACAACGTGCGCGCGAGCGCAACGAAGCCGATGTTGTTGGCCGGGCTGATGTCGATTGCCTTCGACTCGTCAACCGGGCCGAGCTCGGTGCTCTTCGCCGCCTCGTCTTCGATCGCCTTCACTGCTGCCTCGGCCTCGTCCACTCGGCCGTGCATAAGAAGCCATCGCGGGCTTTCCGGCAGGTTCTTCCGGACGAACAGGATCGTGAACCCGAGCGCCGGGCCGATCAGGAAGGCGAAGCGCCACGAGTAGTGCGGCGAGATGTGGTTGACAACTGCCACGGTGAGAACGGACGCGATCAGTGCGCCACCCCAGTACGTGCCGTTCACGGCGATGTCGACCCGGCCGCGATATCTCGCCGGAATCAGCTCGTCGATCGCGGAGTTGATCGCGGCGTACTCGCCGCCGATACCCATACCGGCGATGAAGCGAGTGAGATCCAGCCAGTAGACCCAGCCGGGTCCGTTCCCCGCCGTACATGCGGTCAGCGCGCCACCGGCGAGGTAGACCCCGAGGGTGATCATGAACAGGTTCTTGCGACCCCAGCGGTCCGACATCCGCCCGAAGAAGAGTGCTCCGGCCACCTCGCCGAGCAGGTAGATGGTGCCGACCGAGAAGGCGACCGACCCTGAGCCGAGCCCGAGTGCGGACTTGCTCGAGATGATGTTGGTCACGTTGCTCGCGATCGTGATCTCGAGCCCGTCAAGGATCCAGGCGACCCCAAGAGCGATCACCAACCGGGTGTGGAAGTGCGACCAACCGAGCCGGTCCAGCCGCGCTGGAACCAGGCTTTGTGAATCGTGCGTATCGGACGACACGCGTTCGCTGATCGCGGTTGACATTGCACACCACCTTGTCGAGGGCCGGGGCGGTTGATTCGGTGTGGTGTTTCCCCGCGAAGCTCCAACTCAACCGGTGAAATCGGCCGGCGCATGCGAGGTTGATGACGGGCATCGAGCGGGTACGAGTAAATGAGTGCGATTGACCTTCCGCGGCGCGCGCGGCCGGTTCGTGTTGCCCCGATCTCCCGCTGAAATGCGCCCACACCTGCGTCTTGCCACCTGCATGGTGACTGTTGCAGTGCTCGCGCTGGTTGCCTGTGGTGCGCTCGGCAACGTCCATGGTTCGTCACGTCAACAGCTGATCGCCGGCCTCGGCGGGTTGACGTTCGTGATCAGCGCCCTAATCGCGGTTCGGGCAATCGCGGGTCAGGCCTCGCTTGTCATCGGCAGCCGGATCGGACCGAGCCATGCAGGTGCGATGCGCTGGCTGGTCGCCGTCTTCGGCTACCTCATCGTGCTGGTCACGACGCTCAGCATTTTCGACGTACCGATCAGAAACCTGCTGCTGGGCGGCGCAATCACCGGGGTGATCGTCGGAATCGCCGCACAACAGTCGCTCGGCAACATCTTCGCCGGCGTCGTCCTCCTGCTGGCCCGGCCGTTTCGGGTCGGGGACGCGATTCAGATCCGCAGCGGATCGCTCGGCGGCCCGATCGAAGGCACTGTTGCCGGCATCGGGATGACCTACGTGACGCTGATCACCGAAGGGCGGCCGCTCTCTGTCCCGAACGCTTCGCTCCTGGCGGCCGCGGTCGGGCCACGACCGACACCGAAGCCGGAGCAGCACCATGAACAGGCCACGACGTTGGTGTCATCGGCGATCGACCCGTAAGCCGCCCGCGCCGCGGGGGCCCGTGTCCCCGGCAGGACTCGAACCTGCGACACCCGCCTTCGGAAGGCGGCGCTCTTTCCGCTGAGCTACAGAGACTTGACCGTGCGTCGCTGGCCGTGGAGTCGAACCACGCGAACCCGGCTCATGAGACCTCGTCGGCGCCCGCGCCAGCGTTGGTTGGGGTGACTGGTCGGAGTCGAACCGACGTCACCGGGATCACGACCCGGCGCCCTGCCGTTGGACGACAGCCACCGTACCCCCGGCAGGAGTCGAACCTGCGTCCCCGGCTTCGTAGGCCGGTGCTGTATCCGTTGAGCCACGGAGGTTGGATTGACAGCTCCGATGCAGGGACTCGAACCCCGATCTCCTGAGTAACAATCAGGCGCTCTCCCGTTGAGCGACATCGGATCGTCGTACCGCGTCAGGGACTTGAACCCGTGTTCCCCGGAGTAAGAGTCCGGTGCATGACCCGACATGCTCACGCGGTCTGAACTGAGCTCCGGGGCAAGGACTCGAACCTCGATCTCGGGGTTCAGAGCCCCGCGTCCTTCCGTTGGACCATCCCGGAATTGCGCATCCTGCGATGCAGTGCCGCCCGAGGGAGTCGAACCCTCACCGTCGCGGGTCTGAGCCGCGGACCTCTACCAATTGGGCTAGAGCGGCCTAAGTGCAGCATCGCTGCACCGTGCGGACGGTGGGGATCGAACCCACGACGCCTGGGTGGAAGCCAGGCATGTTGCCCCTACACCACGTCCACTGTGCGAAAACGTCCAGACGGGAGGAGTCGAACCTCCACCGCGTAGACCCGAACCACGCGTGCTCCCGCTACACCACGTCCAGTAGGCGCCGCCGGCGCACCGGCGACGCATCGTCTTTCGTTGGCACCACTGTGGAGTTCTCAAGGTTCACTAGACCCGCGCCCGCTTTCGGGCACGCGACCGCACGGTGGGAAGGGTTCGAACCCTCATCGCCCGGGTTGGAACCGGGAATCCTGGCCGGTTGGACGACCACCGCTCGCGCCGGCGCATCACACGCCGCTGCGCGAGCTAACGAAGTCGAGTCGACTTCTCGTCAGATCGCGCGACGAACGCGCGGTGCGCCGGCACCACATGCGGTTGCCGTCGGCGACCGCATTCATTGCTTCTGGTTTCAGGCACGTGGTCGAGAGTGAGGCCAAAGGCGTTGTGCGTCAATGCATTTACCGGGTGAATCCGCCGAATCAGTCGCCCTTGACGTTGACGATCTGGCGCAGCACGTGCCGGACCTCGACCAGGTCGGCGGCATCGGCCATGACCTCATCGATGTCCTTGTACGCCTGCGGGATCTCGTCGATGAACGCGTCCGAGTCGCGATACTCGATGCCGTCCATCGCCTCGCGAAGCTGCTCCGCGGTGAACGCCTTGCGGGCCGCCGAGCGGGAGTAGTTGCGCCCCGCGCCGTGCGGCGAGGAGTTGAGCGACAGCGCGTTGCCCTTGCCGACCACGACGTACGACGCCGTCCCCATCGATCCGGGGATCAGGCCCGGCTTGCTGACCGTGGCCTCGATCGCGCCCTTGCGCGAGAGCCAGACCTGCTTGCCGAAGTGCTCCTCCTGCTGCGTGAAGTTGTGGTGGCAGTTGATCCGCTCCTGCTCGACCACCGGCGTACCGATCCACTGGGTCACGCACCCGACAACGCGGTCCATCATCTCCTCGCGATTGAGCAGCGCGAAATGCTGCGCCCACCGCAGGTCGCGGATGTAGGCCCAGAAGTCCTCGGTGCCCTCGACCAGGTAGGCCAGGTCGGGATCAGGCAGCTGGATCCACCACTGCTTGCACAGCTGCTGCGCGCGCTGGATGTGATGCTGCGCCATCTTGTTGCCCACCCCGCGCGACCCGGAGTGGAGGAACAGCCAGATCGCGTCGTTCTCATCGACGGTCACCTCGATGAAGTGATTGCCCGACCCGAGCGTGCCGAGCTGAAGGCGCCAGTTGGGGGCGAGGCGCTGCGCAGTCTCCGCACCGTCCATCGTCGCCAAGTCGTCGTCGCATCGAGCGGTCGCGGTCTCGGTCAGCGCCGAGTTGTACTTGCCGGCGGAAAGCGGAATCGCGCGCTCGATCGACTCGCGAAGCTCGGCGAGCGACCGGCCGCCGAAGTCTGCCCGCTCGAACTGGGTGCGCACGGCAATCATGCCGCAGCCGATGTCGACCCCGACGGCCGCCGGGATGATCGCGCCGAGGGTCGGAATCACCGAGCCGACAGTCGCCCCCTTGCCGAGATGGGCGTCGGGCATCAAGGCGAGGTGCGGGTAGATGAACGGCATCTGGGACGCGGTCCGCGCCTGCTCGAGTGTGTTCGGCTCGATGATCGATGCCCACGAGATGAGTCGCTTCGACTCGTGGCGTGGGCCCCGCTTGGTCCGTGTCACTGCAACGATGATCCTCGAAGTGCCGCGAATTCGTCCGGCATTTATCTGTTGACCGTCGCTAACTCTTCAGTTCGATCTCGACGAAGACCGTCTCCACCGACGCGGCGTTGGCAACTTCGTGCTCAGTGCCGGCCCTACCGAGGTACGCGACTCCGGCCGTCTGCACCATCTCGCGAACCGACCCGTCGGCAGCCGTAACCGTGAACGAGCCGCCGGTTATCGGCACAACGACGTAGTCGAACTCGTGCCGGTGCTCACCCGTGGTGGCGCCGCCGGAGAAGGTCCACCTCGTGACTCGAACGCGGTCATCGTCCACCACCACTGCCGCCCACGCTTCACTCATCGTTAGATCCTCCCCCGCCACTGCGCCGCATGCCTGTCGGTCAGCCCGCGGCCGTTCGCGTCCGGGCGCGTCGGGTTACGACTGCTCGATCGGGACCTCGACAGCACTGTGGTCGATCTCCATGTACATCTGCATCGCCGCGGGATGCTCGCGTTCCTCGGCGAGTTGGCCGACCAAGCCCGCGGCGCGCGCGATCAACGCCACACCGCGAAGCAGGTCGACCGGGAGGCCGAGGTCGGCGAGTGCCGCCCCGCACACGCCCGCACCGTTCATCGACAGCGGCCGTCCGAGCACGGCGGGGTGCACCCGACCGATCGCCTCGAACAACGCGAGATGAGGCCCGTACGTCGATTCCTCGTGCGCGATCTCGATGAGCCGCGGAGTGCGCGGGTCGATCTCCTTGTGCACCGGATGACCGAGTCCCGGGATGTGATGTCCGGACTCCTTGGCCTCGACCAGCGCGCGTCGCGCCAGCTCGTCCCAACCTGCATCGTCGCTCGGCAACGCACCATCAACTCCGGCCAAAGCGGCGGCGA
The DNA here is from genome assembly GCA_963770565.1 of uncultured Actinomycetota bacterium. GTDB lineage: Bacteria > Actinomycetota > Actinomycetes > JAFAQI01 > JAFAQI01 > DATAUK01. The sequence goes on along the minus strand of CAVYQE010000001.1, from coordinate 1,155,142 downwards.
GGAATCGCCCGGTGTCCTCGGTCACGCCGAGGAACCGCGAACCGCCACCGAGCAACCCCGCGGCAAGGGCGCCCTGCAACGCGTCCGGTGCACTGAGGTAGGTGAGCCGAGCCGCAATCGCGGTCGGGGTGAAGCCGTGGTCTGCCAACGCCGCCAGCACCGCCTCGAACACCCGGGTCTGTTGCGGGGTCGGCCGTCGGCGTGCGATCAGCCAGAAGGTCAGCTCGCCGAACCCGACGTTGCCCATCACCTCGCTCGCGAGGTCATGGTTGAGCAGGCGGATCGTCGTCGGATCGGAGACGCCCAACGAGGTCGGATACTCACCCACCGGTTTCTCCCTCAACGACCCGAGCCCGCCCTGGTCTCGCCATTGTGGTGCCCCACTAACGTTTCAGCATGCCGACCAGCCGGATGGAGGCCTTCAGCGACGGTGTGATCGCGATCCTGATCACGGTCATGGTGCTGGAGCTGCACACCCCGCACGGAACGACCTGGGGCGCCCTGCACCACACGTTGCCGGCCCTGCTCACCTACGTACTGAGCTTCATCTATCTCGGCATCTACTGGAACAACCACCATCACATGCTGATGGCCGCCGACCAGGTCGGCGGGCTGGTCCTCTGGGCGAACCTGCACCTGCTGTTCTGGCTCTCGCTGGTGCCGTTCACCACCGGCTGGATGGGCGAGAACCACTTCGCCACCGTCCCGGTGGTCGCCTACGGCATCGTCCTGCTGGCGGCGGCGCTGGCCTACTTCGGCCTGCAGACTGCGATCATTCGCACTCAGGGTCCGGACTCGAAGCTTGCGAGCGCGGTCGGAAGCGACGTCAAGGGCAAGATCTCTCCGGTGCTCTACACGGTGGCGATCCCGGTGGCGTTCGCCAACCGCTGGGCCGCGATCGTGCTCTACGTGACGGTCGCGCTGATCTGGCTCGTGCCCGATCGCCGGGTCGCCCGCACGCTGGCCGCAACCGGGTCCACCGGGCAGTGATAGAGCGTAGTTATAGGGCACTAGCTATATCTTTCTAAACTTCGTATACTGCCGCCATGGACCCGGTCCTGAACCCCTACAGCCCTGGCGCCGGCACCCGGCCGCCGGCCCTGGTGGGCCGCGACGGGGAGATCGAGGCGATGGACATCGCGCTGCGGCGACTCCGGCTCGGGCGAGACGGGCGCAGCCAGATGCTCACCGGGCTGCGCGGCGTCGGCAAGACCGTGATGCTCAACGAGTTCGAGCACCTCGCGGGTGGCCGGGGCTATTTTCACGAACACATCGAGGTCGGCGAGGACGGCGACCTGGCCCCGCGGCTGGCCGCAGCGATCCGCAGGATCCTGCTCGCGATGGACGCGCGCAAGCGGATCGGTGAGCGGATCCTCCGGGCACTCGGGGTACTCAAGGCGTTCAGCATCCGCCTGCCCGGCGGTCCCGAGCTCAGCATCGATGTCGACTCGGTGTCCGGCCCGGCCGACTCGGGCGATCTCGCAACCGACCTGTCCGGGCTGTTCGTCGAGGTCGGCGAGCTTGCTCGCGACCACGACGCCGGCGTCCTGATCACCATCGACGAGCTGCACTACGTCGCCTTGCAGACCCTCGAGGCACTGGTCATGGGCCTGCACCGGGCTGCTCAGCTCCGGCTCCCGATCACGATCGCGGGAGCCGGCCTGCCCTCGCTGGCCACCCTGACCGGCGAGGCCAAGTCCTACGCCGAGCGGATGTTCACCTTCCCGGTCATCGGGTCACTGCCGGCCGAGCAGGCCCGCGAGGCGCTCGTCGTACCGGCCGCCGACGAGGGCGTCGGCTGGGAGCCGGCGGCCCTTGACCGGGTGCTGGGTGTCACCGAGGGCTACCCGTACTTCCTCCAGGAGTTCGGCAAGCGAGCCTGGGACGCCGCGGACGGGCCGCAGACGATCACCGATGACGACGTCGCGCGCAGCATCCCGGTCGCAACCGCCGAGCTCGACGACGGGTTCTTCCGGGTCCGTACCGGCCGGACGAGCGACCCCGAGCGCGCCTACCTGCGCGCGATGGCGGAGCTCGGTCCGGGGCCGGTTCGCTCGGGCGAGGTCGCGGCCCTGCTGCAGAAGAAGACCACCGCGCTCGGTCCGACCAGGGACGGGCTGATCCGCAAGGCGCTGTGCTACTCCCCCCGGTACGGCGAGATCGACTTCACCGTCCCGCTCTTCGACGGCTTCATGAAGCGCTGGCTTCCCGACCTCAGGTCACTCGGCTGAGCTTCTAGCGTCGTTAGCTACTTATAGCAAGAGACGTATAAGTCGCCCGCCGGCCGGACGCTCGCGGTCGAACAGGCCGGCAACCGCCCATTGCCGCTGCTCGCCCGTCAACTGTTCGAGCCGTTCGGATCGGCGCGCTAGCCACCTCGGATCAGTTGATCCGGTGCCGGATCCACCAGAAGCACAGGCCGATCAGGAGCAAACCGGTCGCCAAGAAGGCAGCGGTCTCCGCGCCTTGGAGCGCCCAGTAGCGATTCGACGGGATGTAGGCGACCGCCTCGTGGAACTGCGTCGCGAGCTTGTTGACACAGGCTTGGAACGCAGCGGGGTTGCTGGTCGTCCGCCCGGTTGGTGGCGGTGGGGCGAGCATGCTCGGGCAGTTCGCGGACAGGAATTGCTGCAACGTCGCCGATGACGGCGCATGGCCGGCTTTGTCGGCAAGATGGCTCGACACCACCAGAACATTCGGGAACCGAGGATTGCTCACGACGATCTGCGCGGTGTTCAGCGGGCCGACGTGGAACTCGATGTCCTGTGCCCGCGCGAGTGGCAGCGCCGCGGTCTTGGTGGGCAGCAGGTGTGGGCGGGCCCAATGGATGATCGCCTGGCGCGCGACGAAGAAACCAAGCAGCGTGGCGGCCATCGCCGGCAACGTGCGACGGATTAGCATCCCCAGCGCTACCCCGAGGGCGAACCCGAAGAATGCGTACCCGATTGGAGCGAGCCCTCGTTCGCTGAAGATCTCGGCCGAGAACCGGTCCATGTTGACGTGGTCGACCGGGGCGCTCCACCAGGTCACCATCAGGCTGAGCGCTCCGACCGTGAGCAGCGTCGCACCGCCGACGACAGCGAGCTTGACCGCCAGCCAGCGGGTGCGGGTGACGCTCTGCGTCCACGCCAGCCGATGGCTGCCGGTCTCCAGCTCACGGGTCATCAGCGGCGCCCCCCAGAACATCGCGATGACCCCGGGTACGGCGACCAGCAGCGTGCCCATCCACTGGTAGAGGTGGTGGTCGTGGCTCAGGAACACGTCCGCGAGACCACCGCATCGCCCGCCCGCGGCCTGGCAGCCGGCCAGCTGCGTGCGGTAGGTGTCGTAGGAGTGATGCAGGTGGACACCGGTGCTTACCAACACGATTGCCACGACGACGAGCGCGGCCAGCGTCGCCAACGCGGGCAAGCGGAACTGCCGCCAGGCCAGCCACGTCATCGGTCGGTCCCCGCGACCGGCGATGGCCCGCGCCGGGGCGCCGCCGCCTGGCCCATGTAGGCAAGCACCAGGTCTTCCATGCTGACCTGCTCGACCGTCCACGCCGGATCCAGAATGGGATCGTCGGTGCGGATCAACAACGTGGACTGCCGATCGGTGTGGCTCGCCTCGATCACGGTCTGGTTCGCCGGCAGCGACGCGAGGTCGCGTCGTGGCCCGATCAGCCGATGGTGCGACGCCAGCAGGTCGTCGACCCCGCCCGCGAGCGCCACCCGCGAGCCGACCAGCACGACCAGGTAGTCACACACCCGCTCGAGGTCGGCAACCAGATGTGAGGACAACACCACGCTGACGCCGTACTCGGCGACGTGCGCCATCAACGACTGGAGGAACTCGCGTCGAGCCAGCGGGTCGAGGCTGGCGACCGGCTCGTCCAACAGCAGGAGCTCGGGCTGCTTGGCGATCGCGAGCGTGAGCGCGAGTTGCGCCCGCTGGCCGCCGGAGAGCCGGCCGGCCCACTGCTTCGGATCCAGGCCGAGCTTGTGGATCCGCTCGTGCGCGACGGCATCGTCCCAGGTCGGGTTCATCCGCGCGCCGAGACGCAGGTGGTCGTCGACGCTCAGCGTCGAGTAGGTCGGAGTGTCCTGCGCCACGAACCCGACCCGGGCCAACTGCTCGGGCCCGCCGGCCGGCGCCCCGCCGAGGACCTCGATCGACCCGGACGTCGGCGCCAGCAGACCGACCGCGAGATGCAGCAGCGTCGTCTTGCCGGCACCGTTGGGGCCGACCAGGCCGGCGACCCGCCCGGCCGGGATCGAGAGGGTGCAGTCGTCGAGGGCAGGTTTCCGGCCGTACCGCTTGCTGACCCGATCCGCGCTCAGGACGGCGGTCACGCTACCCCCGACTCCGATGCGGACCGAAAGGTGTCCACGAACAGCGCCTCGATGCTTTCGTCATCAAGCCCGGCAAGGCGCGCCTTCCTCAACCAGCGGTCGAGGTCGCGGCGAAGCGGACCGTGCGCAGCCAGGGACTCGTCGCTGAGAGTGCGGGTCACGAACGTACCGACGCCCGGTCGAGCCGCGACCAGGCCGAGGTGCTCGAGCTCGCGATAGGCCTTCAGCACGGTGTTGGGGTTGATCGCCAGTCGCTCGACGACCTCTTTCACGGTCGGCAGCTGATCACCGGTTTCCAACAGCCCCAACCGCAGTGCCTGGCGCACCTGCTGCACGACCTGCTGATACGGCGCAACGCCCGAGCGCGCGTCGAGATGGAACTCGATCACGATGCCTCACTCCGTTCCACGCTCCGTGATTTCATCTAGTGTCCTAGTTAAATGTGTACCTCGCGGAAGCGGGTTGTCAAGCCGCCCGGTCCAGGAGCGCCAGGCGGCGATCGTTGACAGCGAACGACGGCGGGTGCAAACGTCGCGGGTGGTCGTCGAACGCCAGGCAGATGCCTCGATCCGGGTGGCGATGTGGTCGGGCCCGCGAACCCTCTCGACCGCCTTGCTGCGCTCGTGGGGCAACCGCGCCGACACCGCCGTGGTCGACGAGCCGCTCTACGCCCACTACCTCGCGGTCAGCGGTGTCGTGCATCCCGGCCACGACGCGATCGTGGCCAGCCAGCCGACCGACTGGCGCACTGTCGTCGATCAGCTGACGACCGGGCCGGTGCCGCAGGGCCGGCGGATCTACTACCAGAAGCACATGACGCATCACCTGCTCGCCGACATCGACCGGTCGCTGCTGCGGCCGCTTCGCCACGCGTTCCTGCTGCGCGACCCGCGCGACCTACTGACGTCTTACGCCAAGGTGCGCACCGAGCCGACGTTCGCCGATCTCGGGCTCGGGGTGCAGGTCGAGCTGTTCGAGCAGTTCGGCGGGCCGGTCGTCGACTCGCAGGACCTGCTGCGCGCGCCGGAGCCGATGTTGCGCGCCCTGTGCGACGCCCTCGGCGCGGACTTCGACCCGGCCATGCTGAGCTGGCCGGCCGGGCTGCGCGAGACCGACGGAGTGTGGGCGCCGTACTGGTACGACACGGTCCGGGCGTCGACCGGATTCGGTCCACCGAGGGAGTCCACGCCGGCGGTGCCGGAGCGCCTCGAGCCGCTGCTCGCACAGTGTCTGCCGTGCTACGAACGCCTTGCCGCGCATCGAATCCGGGTGGATCCGGCCGCCGGCCGACGAGACGTCGAGGAGGTGCCGTGCTCCAGCGATACGACGAACGCAACCGTGACCTGATCGTCAACATCAACGGCCGCCTCGTGCACCGCAACGAGGCCGGCGTGAGCCCGTTCGACTCGGTGGTCCAGGGCGGCGACGCGGTCTGGGAAGGGCTTCGGCTCTATGCCGGGCGGATCTTCGCCCTCGACGAGCACCTCGCGCGGTTGCGTCGCTCGGCCACCGCGCTCGGCTTCACCGAGATCCCGACCGACGGCGAGATCACCGACGAGCTCCGCAAGACCCTGGCCGCGAACGGGATGACCGACGGCGTCCACATCAGGCTCACGCTGACCCGCGGCGTCAAGGTGACGAGCGGCATGGACCCTCGGCTCAATCAGCACGGCCCGACCCTGATCGTGCTCGCCGAACACAAGCCGCCGGTCTACGACCGCAGCGGCATCACGCTGATCACGTCCACGTATCGCCGGCCGACACCGGATGTGCTCGACCCGAAGATCCACCACAACAATCTGCTGGGCTCGATCCTGGCCAAGCTCGAAGCGAACGCGGCCGGCGCCGACGACGCGATCATGTTGGACTCGCGCGGCTACATCGCCGAAACCAACGCGACGCACGTGTTCTTCGTGGCCGACGGCACACTCTGTACGCCGACGACGGTGGCGTGCCCGGAGGGCATCACCAGGATGAGCATCCTGGCGCTGGCAGCCCGAGACGGCATCGCGACGAGCGAAAGCGACTTCACCCTCGACGACCTCTACCGCGCCGACGAGGCCTTCGTCACCGGGACGATGGGCGAGCTCGCTGCAATCGCGGTCGTCGACGGTCATGCGATCGGCATGCAACCACCCGGGCCGCTCACCGGCCGGCTGAGCGAGGCCTATGCCGCGTTGACCGCGAGCTCCGGCACCGACGTCGTCGGCTAGTCGTCGGCCAGATCGATCGAGTCGGACTCGAGCCACGACCGGATCTCGGCCGAGTCGGCACCGAGGGCCGGCGGCGGTCGGTGATAGTGCACCGGAGTCGCACTGAGCCGCAACGGGTTGGCCAGCGTGGCGATCCCTGGATCGCCGTCGGCCGGATCGAACCGAACCACCGGATCCAAGCCCAGCTTCGTCGCGAACTCCAGCGCCGACCCGATCGTGTTCACCGGTCCGCACGGAACGCCGACCGCCTGCAAGCGAGCCGCCCACCCGGCGGCCGTGTCGGTCGCGAGCGCGCCTTCAAGCAGCTCGCGTAGCTCCGCGCGGTGCGCCAGCCGCTGCGCGTTGTTGGCGAATCGCGGGTCGTCGGCGAGCTCGGGCAGGCCGACCGTTTCGACCAGCGCGCGGAACTGCCGATCGTTGCCCCCGGCCGCCGCCAACGGCGCATCGCTCGCCTCGAAGGTCTCGTACGGCGCGATGGTCGGATGCACGTTGCCGAGCCGGCTCGGCTCCGGGCCGCTGTTGATGTAGCCGGTGCCCTGGTTGATCAACGATCCGAGCAGGCTTGACAGCAGGTTCACCTCGACCCGCTGGCCGACCCCACTGGTGTCCCGCTCGTGCAACGCAGCGAGGATGCCGATCGTCGCGTGCAGGCCGGTCAGCACGTCGACGAACGGAACACCGGCCTTGGTCGGCGGGCCGTCCGGCTGGCCAGTGACACTCATCAACCCGCCGACGGCCTGCACCACGAAGTCGTACCCGGGCAGGCTCGAATCACCACCGAAGCCGCTGATCGAGCAGTACACGGCCCGCGGGTTGGACCCGTGCAGCGCCTCGTAGTCGAGGCCGAACGACTCGAGCTTGCCGGGCAGGAAGTTCTCGATGAAGACATCGGCACGATTGGCCAGCCGGTGGGCGAGCGCGAGATCCGCGGGGACCGAGAAGTCGAGCTCGATGCTGCGCTTGTTGCGGTTGACGCTGCAGTAGTAGGCGGTCAACGAACCGACGTACGGCGGGCCCCATTGCCGGGTCTCGTCGCCGGTCGGCGGCCGCTCCACCTTGATGACCGTGGCGCCGAGATCGGCGAGAAGCATCGAGGCGAGTGGGCCGGCGAGCACCCGGCTGAAGTCGGCAACGAGCAGCCCGCTGAGCGCACCGCCCGCCGTTCGGGGCTCCGCCGGGCGGTCCTGTTGCACCAGCCACTCCGTTCGTCGTTCGGATCGCAGTCGGCAATTGTCTCCCGGGGCGGATTCGCCCCGTCCCGGGCCGGACCATAAGGTCGCGCCATGACCGAACCCGACGGCCGGCAGATGTCGGCGTACGAGGCCTTGACCACGACGCGATCGGTGCGCAAACGCCTCGATCTGCAGCGACCGGTCGACCTCGCGATCATCACGGAGTGCCTCGACATCGCCTTGCAGGCACCGTCCGGCAGCAATCGCCAGACCTGGCACTTCGTCGTCATCGATGACGCCACGACCCGGCAGGCGATCGGCGAGATCTACCGCCAGACCGTGGTCGAATACCTCGACTCGCCGGGCAGCGCCGCGAAGCTGTTCGCCGACCAGCCGGAACGGGCCGCAGTGCAGGCCAGGATCGGCGCCAGCGTTGCGCACCTCGGCGATGTCATGGGCCAGGTGCCGGTGCTCGTGCTCGGCTGCATCCAGGCCCGCAGCGGGCTGGGCACGGACAACCAGGCCGGTCTTTGGGGTTCTGTGCTTCCGGCCGCGTGGAGTTTCATGCTGGCGTTGCGTTCACACGGGTTGGTCAGCGCGTGGACCACCTTGCACCTCAGCCGTGAGCGCGAGGTCGCCGAGATCCTCGGCCTGCCCGACGACGTGCATCAAGGGGTGCTGATCCCGGTTGCCCACCCGATCGGGACGGACTTCCACCGGGCCCCGCGCGCACCGCTTGACGAGGTCATGCACCTCAACCACTGGTAGAACAACCGCTGCGCCCGCAGGTCACCACCCGCGAAGATCGATCGGCCACTCGTCGATCACTGCGCCGGCGTCGTCGACGACATGGAACGACTCGTGCAGCGCACAGGTCGGGTCGACGTGTGACGGGAGCACCCGAATCCGGTCCCCGACCTCGGGCGTCGAGACCCCGTCGTTCATCACGAACACCACATGCTCGTCGGAGCAGAACAACACCTGCGCCCCGGCAATGCTCGGGTTGCCGTGATCGAGGCTCAACGCCTTCAACCCCGCATCGGCAACCAGCCAACCGCCCTGGCTGACCGAGATGACGGTCGCGAGGATGGTGAGCGACTGTTCGAACGGCACGTCCGAGAGCCCGGCGTACGCCGTGTCCATCAGTGGATAGGAGCCGGCCTGTAGTTCGGTGACGTAGTGGTTGGTCCGCCAGGTGCCGGTGCCGCCGCCGGAGATGACGTCGCCGCCGACCAGGTCGTGGGCGATCCGCAGCCGGTCCATGCACTCGTCGGTCTGCGGGGCCCGCTCGGCCGGATCGGTCACGCTCATCAGGTGACCCTCGTACCCCATCACGCCGCGAACCGACAGTCCGAGCGAACGGCACAGCTCGGCGAGGCGACCGGCGTCCTCGGGCGGGCAGCCGCAACGCGGCAGGCCGACGTTGACGTCGACCAAGACCTCACCGATCCCGGCGGCGGCCGCCGCTCGGGCGATGACCTCGGAGTCGACGGCAACCGTCACCCGCGCGCCCGACTCGACCACCGGCGTCAGCGGGCTCAGGTCGACGACCTCGTTGGCGAGCAGCAGGTCCTCGCCGAGACCCGCCGCCGCCATCCCGGCCACCTCGCGAATCGTGGCGGCGGTGAACCCACGGTGCCCGTGCTGTGCCTGGCGCCGGGCCAACTCGGTCGACTTGTGCGCCTTGACGTGGGGTCGCAGTCGCGGGCCGGGCCACGCCGCCGCCATCGTGTCGAGGTTGCGCTCGAGCGCGGCCTCGTCGATCAGCAGGGCCGGCGTCGTGAGCTCGTCGAGATGCATCCCCGCATGCTCTCAGGACACCGCGAAACCGGCCCGGCAGGACGAAGGTCCCGTTGCTTTGGTCCGTTTGGCCGAACGATTCGGTGACCTTGCGCTCTACGCACCGCTCAAGGCCAGGCCGAGACTCACCAAATCGCACCAAGAAGCGCTGATGGAGGTGACCCGATGAAGCAGATCCAGATCAAGCCGCGACCGTCCAAGCCCAAGGACATCGGGCCCGACCTGCGTACCCCATCGGGTCGCGTCCTTCCCTTCTAAGCGCCCTACCGAGCGCTCACCCGCTGCCGGGCCGGCAACGCGCGGCTGCCCGCGGCGAGGGCCACCGCCACCAAGGTCTGTAGGGCGAGCACGAGCACCACGGCGTGCAGCGGTCCGAACCGATCCACCGGCGAGAGGCTGAGGTAGCCGCTCCCGATCGTCGCGACACCGAGCGCCAGCGAGGTCTGCTGGGTGGTGGTCAGGACCCCGCTGCCCGCGCCCGCCGACTCGATCGGTACCGCAGAGAGCACGACCCGGATCAGTGGGCTCATGATCAGGCCCTGCCCCGCGCCCATGATCGCAAGCCCCGACGCGAGGTCGAGCGGCGTGACGTTGGGCCAGGCAATCTCCAACGACGCGATCACGGTGAGCAAGCCGACTAGCTGGATCACCGCACCCGCGCCGATCACGGCCCGTCCGTAGCGGGCCACGAGCGTGGTCGTCGCGAGCGAGGCGGCGAGGAACGTCACCGCCATCGGCGTCAACGCGATGCCGGCCCGGATCGGGCTGAACCCGAGCGTGCCCTGCACGACCAGGGTGTAGACGAACATGAAGGCACCGAAGGTCGAGAAGAACACCACCGCAAGGGCAAGCCCACGACGCATGCTCGGGTGTCTGACCACTGCCGGCGGGACCAGCGGCGAGCCGCCGCGGCGCTCGAGCCGGCGCTCGACGACCACCAGGCTCGCCGCGCCGAGTGGCGCAAGCACCAGCAGCACGATCGACCACAACGGCCAGCCGAGGGTCCGGCCCTCGGTCAGCGGCACGAGCAGCGCGGTAAGGGTCGCACCGAGCAGGATCGTGCCCGGCACGTCGATCCGGTGGTGTCGCTCGGCCCTGGTCTCCGGGACCCAGCGGGCCGCGAGGATCAGGCCGATCACCCCGATCGGGACGTTGACGAAGAAGATCGCCCGCCAGCCGCTTCCAGCGATGTTGGCCGAGACCAGCACACCGCCGAGCAGTTGGCCGGCCACCGCGGCCAGCCCGCCGGTCGCGCCGAACCAGCCCAATGCACGCGAGCGCGAGTGCACGTCGCCGGTCGCCTGGATCGTCGACAGCGTCTGCGGCACCATCAGTGCCGCCGAGGCACCTTGCAGCACCCGGGCCAGGATCAGCGCGGACGCGTTCGGGGCCAGCCCGCAGAGCAACGACGCGACGGTGAAGGCCGCGATCCCGATCAGGAAAAGCCGGCGCCGGCCGTAGGAGTCGCCAAGGCGACCGCCGAGCACCAGCAGGACGGCGTACGCGGTCGCGTAGCCGGACACGACGAGCTCGAGCCCACCCGACGAGGCGTGCAGATCGTGCCGCATGGTCGGGAGCGCGACGTTGACGATGAAGAAGTCGATCATCGGCAGCAGGACGCCGACGAGGACGGTGAGCAAGCCGGTGACCGGCAGCGGCGGCGCCGCCACCGGGGGCAGGTCGGCGACCGGGGCCAAGGTCGGGCCGGCGGTCACGCCAGCGGGCTCCGCCACGATGGTGGCAAGAGCAGATGAAGAGGTCATGCAGTCACTGTGGACTCGAATCGAGCCTGGTACCAGACTCCACTTATCCTGGTATTGGCAACAACTGGCACCAGGTCCACAATAGTGTGATCCTGGTACCTATGACGGCGACCATCGAGCGCGTTCCTACCGTCGGCGCGTCGGCCGATGCGGCCACCCTGCGCCGCCAGGAGCTTGCCGCCTTCCTGCGCAGCCGCCGCGAGCGGCTCTCCCCGGACCAGCTCAACCTCCCGCAGTACGGCCGGCGGCGCACTCCGGGACTACGCCGAGAGGAAGTCGCGCAGCACGCCGGCGTCGGTGTGACCTGGTACACCTGGCTCGAGCAGGCCCGCGACATCAACGTCTCCGAGCAGGTCCTCGACGCGATCTCCCGCACCTTGCTGCTCGACCCGCACGAGCGCAGCCACCTGTTCACGCTGGCCGGTTCGCCACTGGTGGTGACCGGGCCGGACTGCGTTCCGGTGTCCGAGCCGGTTCGGCAGTTGCTCGCCAAGCTCGACCCGTATCCGGCCTGCGTCACCAACGGCCGCTACGACCTGATCGCCTACAACCGGGCCTACACCGTGCTGATGGGCGATCTCGACGCGCTTCCGTACGAAGAGCGCAACAGCCTGTGGCTGGCCTTCACGAATGCCAGCATCCGCGCGTCGTTGCCGGCCTGGAAGAAGGCGACCGAGCGGATGGTCGCGCAGTATCGGGCCGCGATGGCCGACCACGTGGGCGAGTCGGTCTGGAAGTGCCTGGTCCGGCGGCTGCAGGACGCGTCGCCGGAGTTTGCCGAGCTGTGGAGCCGGCACGACATCGCGGCGCCGGAGAACCTCACCAAGCGCTTCAACCACCCTCAGCTCGGCGCGCTCCAGTTCTCGTTCACCAACCTCTGGCTGTCGCAGCAGCTCGGTGTGCGGGTGATCACCTACACCCCCGACGACATCACGACGGCCGAGGCGATGGAGCGTTCGGCCGAGCTCGAGCCGCGCTCGCTACTCGCCGGCTGAACCGGCTGAACCGGCTCGGAGACCATCCAGGTCGATCGGCGTATCGACATCCGCCGCGCTGGCGATGTCGGCACACTCCACGGCCGTGACCTCCCCGCGGTGCGCCGTCAGCCATGGCCGCGCCCCGACATCGTCGTGCGCGGCGGCACCGACCTCGGCCCACACCGAGCGGTCGAACAACGCCGGGTTGCGCAGCTGCCCGTCATAGCAGGCGACCGCCGCAACCGCTCCGCCGCCCCAGGCGGACCGGAGCCGTTCGATCACCTCGGGAGTGACGAGCGGCTGGTCGACGAGTACGACGACCGCCGCCGCCGCACTGCTCGACGTGACGGCGGCCAGACCCGCTTGCAACGACGCACTCATCCCGCGGTCCCAGTCCGGCGCCACCACCACGACCGCTGCGCCCAGGTCGGCTCGCTCCTGCACCTCGTCCGCACTCGCGCCGAGCACGACGAGCACCGGGTCGCATCCGCCGGTGCTGGCCACCCGCACCGCCCGTTCGACCAGGAGTTCGCCGTCATAGGCGACCAGGGCCTTCGGGCCGCCGAACCGGCGCCCGGCGCCGGCCGCGAGCACGATCCCTGCGACCGCCGACATCAGCCGAAGCGGATGATGCTCGCCGCACCGAACAGCAGGCAGTAGACCGCGAACGGGGTCAGCTTGTTGGTCCTGAAGTACCGCACGAGAAACCGGGTGGCGAGCAGCGCCCCGATGAATGCGGCGATCGCCCCGCACAACGCCTGCCCCCGGATGCCGTTACCCAGCGGCCCGGTGAAGTCCGGGATCTTCAGCACGCCGGCCGCCAGAATGATCGGGGTGGCCAGCAGGAATGCGAACCGCAAGGCCTGCTCGTGGTCGAGCCCGCGCACTAGGCCGGCCACCATCGTGATGCCCGAGCGGCTGATGCCGGCGAACAACGCCAGCACCTGCGCGAGGCCGATCCAGCCGGCGTCGATCGGCCGGACCTGAGCAACCACGGCGGCGTCGACCTCTGCGCTCGTCCGGTCGGCCATGTCGCTGCCCAGCTCCGGGCCTGCCACGGCAGCGCGGGCGGCCAGGGCGCGGCGCCGCAGGTGCTCGCCGGCCAGCAACACGAACCCGTTGATGGTCAGGAAGATCGCTGCCGCAAGCGGCTTGGCGAACAGCACCCGAAGCTCGTGCTCGAGGAGCAGGCCGGTCAGACCTGCGGGGATCGTCGCGATCACCAGCAGCCAGGCCAACCGCTCGTGCACCGTCTCGATCTTGCGGCGGGCGATCGAGCGGAACAGCGAGCGCAGGATCAGCACCCACTCGCGCCAGAAGTAGACGAGCAGCGCAGCTGCGGTCGCGACATGCAGGACGACGATGAAGGCGAGGTACGGCGACTCCCCCTGCGACTCGTCACCCACCGTCTGGGCCCAGCTGCCGCCGATCCAGTGCGGGATCAACACCGCGTGGCCGAGGCTCGATACCGGGAACAACTCGGTCACACCTTGCACGGCGCCGATCACGATCGCCTGCAGGTAGGTCAAGTGATGCACTACTACAGTCTGCCGTAGTTCGAGCCGGTCAGTCGGCCACTTGGCTCAACCGAGCGGCGAGAAAGGCGCGCTCGGCCGGGTTCGTCGCGAGCGCGAGTGCGTCTCGATAGGCCGCTGCGGCGTGGGCCGGCCGGCCGAGCCGGCGCAGCAGGTCAGCGCGAATCGAGTGGTAGAGGTGGTAGCTGCCGAGATCGAGGGACTCGATCTCGGCGAGCGCGGGCTCCGGGCCCTCGACCTCGGCGAGTGCCACCGCTCGGTTGAGCGCGACCACATCGGTCGGCCGGATCGCCTGCAGCTGGTCGTAAAGCGCAAGGATCTGCCGCCAGTCGGTGTCGGCGGCGGTCGCGGCGTCGGTGTGGACCGCGTTGATCGCAGCCTGCAGCTGGAACGGCCCGGGCGCCCCGCGCTGCAGGCAGCGCCGGACCAGCTCATGACCCTCCATGATCAGCGCCCGGTCCCAGCGCGAGCGGTCCTGATCCGCCAGCAACACGATCGAGCCGCCCGGCCCGGTGCGGGCCGCCCGGCGCGACTGGGTGAGCAGCAGTAGCGCGAGCAGGCCGAGCACCTCTGGCTCGTCCGGCATCAGCTCGACCAGCAGGCGGGCCAGCCGGATCGCCTCCGCGCAGAGGTCGTCCCGGGTCAGGCCAGTTCCCGCTGTTGCGGCGTACCCCTCGTTGTAGATGAGGTAGACCACCGCGAGCACCGGCGGGATCCGGTCCGGCAGCTCGGCTTCCGACGGCACCCGGTACGGGATCCCGGCGGTCTTGATCTTGCGTTTCGCCCGCACGATCCGCTGCGCCATCGTCGCCTCGGGTACCAGGAACGCCCTTGCGATCTCCGGGGTTTCCAGGCCGCCGAGCAGGCGCAGGGTCAGGCCGACCTGGGCGCTCTGCGCCAGCGCCGGGTGACAGCAGGTGAAGATCAGCCGCAGCCGGTCGTCGCGCACGGGCCCCACCTCCTCGCCCACGAAACCGTCGGAATCCGGTCCCTGCAGCCGCACGGCCTGGGCCTGGCGGTCGCCGCGACGGGCTTCGCGCCGCAGCTGGTCGATCGCGCGGTTGCGCGCGGTGGTCGTGATCCAGCCGCCCGGGTTTGGCGGGAGCCCGGTCTCGGGCCACTTGCTGAGCGCGACCGCGAAGGCGTCCTGAACCGCTTCCTCGGCGAGATCGATATCGCCGAGGAAGCGGATCAGGGTTGCGACGCAGCGGCCGTACTCCGCCCGGAAGACCGCGCCGATCTCGTCCGGCCCGACCACGGGCTGGGGCACTACGCGGACGGCTCTTCTTGGAACGGGCGGACCTCGACCGGTCCTTGGCAGGCCTTGCTGGCGTCGGCCGCGAGCGCCAGTGCGGCATCCAGGTCAGCCGCCTTGATGACCCAGAAGCCGCCGATGTGCTCCTTGGACTCCGCGAACGGGCCGTCCGTGGTCACGACCTCGCCGCCCTCGGTGCGAACCACGGTGGCGACGTCGGCCGGGTAGAGGCCGCCGGCGAAGACCCAGGCACCCTCGGCCTGCAGCCGATCGTTGTATGCGTCGACATCGGCGTACATCTTCTGGATGGTGGCGTCGTCGGGCGGTGGCTGGCCGTCGACCATGTGAACTGACATCAGGTACTGCGGCATGGCGTGCTCCCGTCGGTCTGGGACTCGGCTCGGTGCCGATCTTCTACTGCCACTACGAACGCCTACCCACCGGATCGACACCGGTCCTGAAGTTCTTCCGGGCGGGCTAGCGTCGATCGCATGACCGAACAGATCGCGTTCCTCGAGCCCTTCGACGAGGCGTGGTCGACCGCACTCGCCATCGTCGCGCATCCCGACGACCTGGAGTACGGCACCGCGGCAGCAGTGGCACGCTGGACCAGCCAGGGCAAGCGGGTGGTCTACTGCCTCGCAACGAGCGGCGAGGCCGGGATCGACTCGATGCCGCCTGAGGAGGCCGGGCCGCTGCGCGAAGACGAGGAGCGGACCGGCGCGGCACTCGTCGGGGTCGACACGGTTGAGTTCCTCGGCTATCCGGACGGCACCGTGGAGTACAGCCTCGCGCTGCGCCACGACATCGCCCGGGCAGTACGCCTGCACCGGCCGAACGTCGTCATCTCGGGCAACCACCACGAGTCCTGGGGCCCCGGCACCCTGAACCAGGCCGACCACATCGCGGTCGGCCGCGCGGTCGTCGACGGGGTGCGGGACGCGGCGAACCGGTGGGTCTTCCGCGAGCTGACCGAGGAGGGCCTCGAGCCCTGGCACGCGGACTGGTTATTGGTCAGCGGCAGCCCGGACGCGACGCACGGGGTCGACGTGACCGAACATTTCGCCGCCGGAGTGGCCTCGTTGCGCGCGCACGACGCCTATCTCAAGGGCCTGGGAGCGGGCCCGATGTCGCACCCCGAGGAGTTCCTGGAGTCCTTCGCACGATCGACCGGAACCCGCTTGCGATGCCGGTTCGCGGTCGGCTTCGAGGCGATCCGGCTCTGACCAGCCCCTAACGGTGGATCAGGCGGTGGGTTTCGCCACTCCCGCGTGCCGCTGCGCGGGCAGTTCCTCGGCGATGCTGTCGGCAGCGAGCAGGCCGGCGATGTCGACAGCCGGCCGCGGCCGGGCGAAGAAGAAGCCCTGGGCGAGGCGGCAGCCCAGCGACTGCAGGGTCGCCAACTGCCCGGCGTCCTCGACTCCCTCGGCGATGGCGTCGATGTCGAGTGCCGACGCCATGTCGATGATCGAGCGGACCAGCGCGGCCGACCGCGCGTTCCCGCCGAGCGGATCAACGAAGCTGCGGTCGATCTTGAGGATGTCCACCGGGTACTGGTCGAGGTAGGCCAGCGAGCTGTAGCCGGTGCCGAAGTCGTCGACCGCGACCTTCACCCCGAGGGCACGCAGCTCGGCCAGCCGGGCGCGCGCCAGCTCAGTGTCCTTGAGCAGCAGGTTCTCGGTGATCTCGATGATCAGCGTCTCCGGCGCGAGGCCGGCGTTGGCGAGTGCCTCCGCCGTACATTGCACGAGCTCGGGGTCGTGCAGCTGGCGCGGCGAGAGGTTGACCGCGATCGAGAGCGGGAGCCCGCTCGAGACCTGCCACCCGGCAGCGTCGTGGGTGGCCTGGTCGATGACCCAGCGGCCGATCGGGACGATCAGCCCGGTGTCCTCGGCGACGTCGATGAACTCGGCCGGCGCCAGCAGGCCGCGGGTCGGATGCTGCCAGCGGATCAGTGCTTCCACACCCACCACGCTGAGCGTGTCCAGGTCGATCAGCGGCTGGTAGTGCAGGACGAAGTCGCCCTGGTCGACGCTTCGCCGCAGCTCGGTCTCCAGCTGGAGCCGGCCGATCACCCGGTCCTGCATCGAGCGCTCGAAGCTGACCACCCGGCTCTTGCCGTCCGCCTTCGCCCGGTACATCGCGACATCGGCGTCGCGCATCAGGTCCTGGCTGTCGCGCGCGTCGGTCGCGTGGACCAGGCCGATGCTCGCGCTGATCGCCACCGTGCTCCGGGACAGGACGAACGGGGTGCTGATCGCGGCGAGCACCCGGTGCGCGGCAGCCAGCGCCTGCTCGTGGTCCACGCCCTCGAGCAGTACGGCAAACTCGTCGCCGCCGAGTCGCGCGCCCACGTCGTTCGGGCGGAGCGAGCCGCGCAGCCGCCGGGCCACCATGGTCAGCAACTCGTCGCCGAGCGCGTGCCCGAAGCTGTCGTTGACCGCCTTGAAGCCGTCGAGGTCGAGCAGCAGCAACGCGATCCCGTCGGACTCGGTCGGCCCGACGTGCAGCTGCTCCACCGCGTCGTCGATCCGGTTCGCCAGATGCAGTCGGTTGGCAAGGCCGGTAAGCGAGTCACTGTGCGCGAGGCGCCGCAGGCCGAGCTCGGCCTCCTTGCGGCTGGTGATGTCCGTGACGACGCCGTCGATGATCCGCCGGCCCTCGGGTGCGGACTCGCGCACCCACATCTGGTCGAGCACCCATCGGGTCACTCCGTCGAGACCGACCATGCGGTATTCGAGCGTGATCACGTCGTTGGTGTCGGCGGTCGCGGCGGTCCGATAGATCTCGAGATCGTCCGGGTGCACGGCGCTGTTCCACGCGGTCGTGAGGTCGGTGTCCGGCAGCCCGCCGAGGAACAACTCGATGCCGGGGCCGGTGAAGATCTCCGAATAGCCGCCGTCGGCGAGCACCTCGCCGGTGTAGACGTGGCATCCAACCCGGGTCAGCAGGGCGACGAAGCTGGCGTACTCAGCCGTCGACATCGGCCGGTCGACGTCAGCGGGCAGCGTCGGCTCGCGGACCTCCCCAGGTGAGCCCATGTCCTTTTAGTCGGCTCTCCCACCGCAAACCCTGACAACCGACGCGCAATGAGTTTCTGCCCGGACGACTTGCCCGCTGGTTCTGCGACGGGTTGAGCGCGAATCAGACCAGATGTCCCCTATGGCCGGCCGAGATCCGCCGGGGTGGCGCCCGGAGCGAAGGTGATCTCGTCGAACCACCCGCACCGCGGCTCGGCGTCGGGGCGGTCGAACCGGCTGACATACGGCTTCAGGTCGATGACGGGTGTCCCGTCGATCAGGTCGACACCGGAGAACGTGACCTCGGGACCGGCGATCTCGTTCAGCTGGATCAGGCTGAGCCCGATCGGATTGACCCGGCGTGGCCCGCGGGTGGCGAAGATCCCGACCTCGCGCTGCTGCGGCCGCAGCAGGAACGGCACCTGCTTCATCGGTGGCGGCGCGGCCGCTCCGGCCGGGTCGTGCAGCCAGCTCAGCAACCAGGCGTAGTCGAACCCCTCAAGCCCGGCCAACCCTTCGACGTACGGCGGATGGATCACGATCGTGCCGGATTCGGCGCGGTTCAACGCGGCTTGCACCGGGGTCCTTTCGGTGCTCACCCGGTCGGTGTGGACCAGACCGATCACGGCCAGCGGGCAGACGAAGACCATCGGCAAAGTATCGCTGCAGATCGCCGGTCTCCGAGCGGTATCCGACTCGCGCTTTCCTATGCAATAGTCACCTACCTAGGCAAGTGGTCGGGGCGACCGATGGGCTTCGCCCACCGGGAAGGGCGTGCGCCATGCGGATGGAATCGGACGGGCACAGCCAGGCCAACCCGCGTTTGTACGAGCTGGTCGAGAACGCCCCGAAGACCGGCAAGAGCCCGACCGTATGGGCCTGGCCGGAGCTGATCGACTACCTCAAGATCGCTGGTCAGCCGGTCCAGGGACCGTGGCCGCCGCACCAGGAGCCGCGCCCGGATCCGGTGGCGGACGCGCTGCCGGTCGCCGTCCCCGACCCGGCGTCGACCGACCAAGCCTGAGCCCCGGCGCCCACCCCAGGAGGGAAGAATGTATCCATCCCGGTTCCGTTACGAGGCGCCACGCACGCTCGACGAGGCGATCGGGCTGCTGCACGGCGGCGGCGGAGGCCAAGGTGCTGGCCGGCGGCCAGAGCCTGGTGCCGCTGCTCAAGCTGCGCTTTGCCGCACCGGAGCTGCTCGTCGACATCAACCGGATCCCCGGTCTCGGCTACCACCGGCTGGCCGACGACGGGTCGATCCACATCGGCGCGCTGGCCAGGCACGCCGAGCTCGAGAGATCGAGCCTGCTGGCCGAGAAGCAGCCCACGATGGCGGCCGCGGCCCCGCTGATCGCCGACCCGATCGTGCGCAACCGCGGCACGCTGGTCGGCTCGCTCTGCCACGCCGACCCGCAGGGTGACTGGGCCTCGGTCATGACCGCGCTCGGCGGCCTCGTCGTCGCGGTCGGACCGCACGGCCGCCGGTCGATCCCGGTCGTCGACTTCGTCAGCGGGCCGTTCCAGAACACCCTGGCCGACGACGAGATCGCGATCGAAGCGGTCGTTCCGGCGCCGAAGGGAAGCCCGGCCGGCGGCTACCTCAAGCTCGAGCGGCGGGTCGGCGACTTCGCCACCGCAGGGGTCGCGGTCGCGATCGAGACTTCCGGCGGGCTGGTCACCCGGGCCGGCATCGGGCTTACCGGGGTCGGCGGGTCGACCATCTCGGCCTCCGACGCCGCGGCTGCGCTGGTCGGGAAAGCGCTCGGCGCCGACTCGATCGCGGCCGCCGCGGAGCTCGCGGCCCAGGCCGCGAAGCCGCGGACCGACCATCGCGGCAGCGCGGACTACAAGCGGCACATCGTGCACACCTTCGTCACCCGCATCCTGACCAACCTGACCGAATCAGCGGAGAGAGCGGCCTGAGATGACGAGCCTCTACGAAGAGATCACCCCGGAGCCGGCCGCCAACGTCCCGATCCGGCGAGTGACGATGACGGTCAACGGCGACCAGCGCACTGCCGATGTCGAGCCGCGCCTACTGCTGGCCCACCTGCTGCGACAGGGCTTCAAACTGACCGGAACGCACACCGGCTGCGACACCACCAACTGCGGCGTCTGCACGGTGCTGGTGGACGGCAAAGCGGTGAAGAGCTGCACGATGCTCGCCGTCCAGGCCGACGGGTGCGACGTACTGACCGTCGAAGGGCTGGCCACGGCGAGCGAACTGCATCCCTTGCAGGAGGGTTTCAAAGAGGAGCACGGGCTGCAGTGCGGCTTCTGCACGCCGGGGATGATGCTCGCGGCGAAGGCATTGCTCGACGAGAACCCGGACCCGACCGAGGACGAGATCCGCTGGGGCCTGTCGGGCAACTTGTGCCGCTGCACCGGCTATCAGAACATCGTGAAGTCGGTGCTGTGGGCGGCCGCGAAGCTCCGGGCCCAGGCCGGCGGCGCCGGAGAGGAGGGCTGACGCCGTGACCACGCAGGCACTCGACGAAATCAAGATCGGCGGGATGGGCGCGAGCCGCAAGCGGGTCGAGGACAACCGGTTCATCCGCGGCAGGGGCAACTACGTCGACGACATCGTGCTGCCCGGCATGCTCCACATGGAGATCCTGCGCAGTCCGCTGGCGCATGCCCGGATCAAGTCGATCGACGCGTCGAAAGCCTGGGAGATCCCCGGCGTACGGCTGGTGCTGACCGGCGACATGATGGCGACCCGCAACCTGGCCTGGATGCCCACGCTGTCATACGACACCCAGGCCGTCCTCGCCACCGACAAGGTGCGCTTCCAGGGCCAGGAGGTCGCCTGCGTCGTCGCCGACGACCCGTACACCGCGAAGGACGCCTGCGAGGCAATTGTCGTCGAGTACGAACCGCTGCCAGTCATCGTCAACCCGACCCAGGCGAAGGCCGCGGACGCACCGATCATCCGCGACGACAAGGAGGGTCAGACCTCCAACATCGTCTTCGACTGGGAGGTCGGCGACAAGGCCGGCACCGACCGAGCCTTCGAGCAGGCCGACGTCGTCTCGAAGCTCCAGCTGCACTATCCGCGCTCACACCCGTCGCCGATGGAGGCGTGCGGATCGATCGCTGACTTCAACCGCGCGACGTCGAAGCTCACCGTCTACATGACCACGCAGGCGCCGCACATCATCCGCGCGGCGGTCGCGCTGGTGGCGGAGCTGCCCGAGCACATGATCCGGATCGTCTCCCCCGACCTTGGCGGCGGGTTCGGCAACAAGGTGCCGGTCTACCCGGGCTACGTCATGTCGATCCTCGCCTCGATCCTGCTCGAGGTGCCGGTGAAGTGGATCGAGGACAAGTCCGGCAACCTGATCTCGACCGGGTTCGGCCGCGACATCTACCTAACCGGCGAGATGGCGCTGCGCAAGGACGGCAAAATCCTCGGGGTCCGGATGCACACCGACTCCGACCACGGCGCCTTCTTCTCCGACGCGCAGCCGTCGAAGTTCAAGATCGGCCTGATGCATTCGGCGTTCGCCTGCTACGACATCCCGGCCGCGCACCTGACCGCGCAAGGCACGTACACGAACAAGGCGCCGGGCGGGGTCGCCTACCGCTGCTCGTTCCGGGTGACCGAGGCGATGTTCTTCCAGGAGCGCATGGTGCAGGCCGCGGCTGACGACCTCGGGATGGACCAGGCCGAGTTCCGCCGGATGAACTTCGTCCGCGACGACGACTTCCCGCACCGCACGCCGTTCGGCTTCCTCACCGACTCAGGGCAGTACGGCAAGTGCCTCGACGTCGGGCTCGAGGCGATCGGCTACCAGGACTTCCGCAAGCGGCAGGCCGAGGCGCGCAAGCGCGGCCGACTGCTCGGTCTCGGCATCTCGTGCATGACCGAACCGCTCGGTGCCGGCAACAGCCGGGAGTACGACATCCTCGGCATCAAGATGTTCGACTCGGCCGAGCTGCGGATTCACATGACCGGCAAGGCGATCCTGCGCACCGGCGCGAAGACGCAGGGCCAGGGCCACGAGACGACCTGGGCGCAGATCGTCGCGCACGAGCTCGGCCTGCCGGCCGAGGACATCGTGGTCGAGGAGGGTGACACCGACACCGCGCCGTTCGGCATGGGCACCTACGCCTCGCGAAGTACGCCGGTCGCCGGCGCCGCGGTCGCGATGGTGTCCCGCAAAGTCCGCGCGAAAGCGCGCAAGCTCGCGGCGCACCTGCTCGAAGTCTCCGAAGAGGACGTCGAGTGGGAGCTCGGCCGCTTCTACATCCGCAGCGCACCCGACCGGGGCGTGACGATCCAGGAGTGCGCGATCGCGGCGTACAGCAACATGCCGGACGGCATGGAGCCGGGTCTGGAGAACGTCGCATACTACGACCCGCCGAACCTCACCTGGCCGTTCGGCTGCTACATCGCGACCGTCGAGGTGGATCCGGAGACCGGCGTCTGGGACGTGCTCAACATGGTGGCGGTCGACGACTGCGGGGTCCGGATCAACCCGATGATCGTCGAAGGCCAGATCATGGGCGGGCTCACCGAGGCGTACGCGATGGCGAGCATGCAGTTCATCACCTTCGACGCCGAGGGCAACTGCGTCGGCTCCAACTACATGGACTACCTCCTGCCGACCGCCTGGGAGACCCCGGGCTTCGAGCTGCACGAGGTCGTCACGCCGTGCCCGCACCACCCGATCGGCGCGAAGGGCGTCGGCGAGTGTGCGACCGTCGGCGGTCCGGCGGCGTTCGTCAACGCGGTTATCGACGCGCTGTCCGGCACCGGGGTCCGCAACATCGACATGCCGATGCTGCCGGACCGGGTCTATGAAGCACTGACCATGAAGCACGACGTATCCGGCGCCCCGCCGGTGAAGTCGGACGACTGAGGCTGTGATGTGACGGTGGAGACGACATGCTGATCAAGAGCGACTTCGACGTCGCACAGCCGGTCGAGAAAGTCTGGGCGTTCTTCGACGACATCCCGAGCGTCGCGGCCTGCCTGCCGGGCGCCGAGCTGACCGACGACCTCGGCGACGACAAGTACCTCGGCAAGGTCGCGGTCCGGATGGGCCCGGTCAAGCTGGCCTTCAACGGTACGGCGACCATCACCGAGCGCGACAACGCCGCCAAGCGGATCGTGATCGACGCCGCGGGTGCAGACGAGAAGGGCCGCGGCCAGGCCAGCATGCTGGTGACGGCCACTTTGGCGTCGGTGGGACAGCAGACCAAGGTCGACGTGGTCCAGGACGTGCAGCTCTCCGGTGCCGCGGCGCAGTACGGCCGCGGGATGATCTCCGACGTCACCGCGGTGCTGATGCGCGACTTCGCCACAAACCTGCAGAACCGGATCGCCGCGGTCGAACGCGGCGAGTCCGGTGCTGCGCTGGCGGGCGCCGCGGCGGCCAGCGGCTTCACGATCGGCCTGCGCGCGATGCGGATGGCGCTGGCCCGAGTGTTCCGGCGGTTCTTCATGCCCTACCAGCCCAGCCCGAACTGAGGAGGACGAACTCATGGTCCTGTGGTGGATCGGCAACGCACTGCTGCTGATCGCGGTCGTCCCCATCCTCGTCGCGCTGCTCAACCGCGTGCTCGCCGCGCTCGAGCGAATCCGCGGTGCGGCTGACGACATCCTCGCCGGCGGCGTGGCCCTGACCGGCCACCTCGACGACGTACCAGAAGCACTCGCCGTCACCGACGAGACGATCGAGGCGGTCGCGGTCGGCGCGGTTCGCTACGCCGGCTCCGTCGCCAAGCTGCTCGGCTGAGAGGGAGGACACCTCATGCCCGCTGTCGCCTGGGTCACCGTGATCCTCGCCACGTTGATCATCGCCGCCGCCGCACTTGGACTGATCCGCGTGATCCTGCACCTGAAGGTCATCCGCTACACCCTCGGCACGGTGGTCGTCGGAGTCATGGTGGTTGCCGAGCAGACCCGCACGGTCCCCGAGGTCCTGCCGTCGGTCAACGCGCACCTCAAGCCGGTCCGCGACTTCTGCGAATCGGTCTGAGCGGGGAGGGGAAACGTAATGTATGAGTTCACCTGCGGCAGCCCGGTCTGCAAGACCCATTTCACCGCGCCGACGATGGACGCACTGATGGGCAAGGTCGGCTCGCACGTAGTGGTCAAGCACCGGATCCCGGCACCGACGAAGTCGCTGGTCAACTTCGTGGTCGCCAACTGCGTCCGCGAAACGCCTTCGTCCGGATCGGGAGGCTGATCACCGTGACCGCACTTCACGTCCTGGCCGTCGCCGATACGTCGACCACCGGATGGGCGATCGGCTACACCATCACGATCGTCGTGGTGCTGGTCGTCGTCGCCCTCGTCGTACCGATCCTGCTGCTCGCCCGGTCGATCGGCAAAGAGGCGTTGATGATCAACGACTCGTTGACACAGTCGGTCCACAACACCGCGGCACTGGCGGATCTCAACACCACGATCGAGCACGCCGGGATCATCATCGCCGGCCTCGAGCGCGGCCGGCACAAGTTGGGAGGCTAGATGTCCCACCACGCCACATATCTGGCGCTGACCTCGACCCAGAAGCACCTGTGGTGGGGCGCGATCATCGGCGGGTTCGTGATCGTGCTCGCGGTCGCCGCGCTGCTGACGATCCTGGTGCTGCTGGTTCGGACGATCGACCAGCGGGTGGTCATGGTCCGCGACACCCTTCGAGCGGCCGCGACCAACACCGCGGATACCGCGCTGATCGGGCAGGTCGCACTCGGCGTCGACGCCGTCCTGGCCGAGGGCCTCGAACACCATCTGTTCTTAGGCCGGGTCTTGTCGAAGGTGAGGACCTGACCGATGGTCGTGCTCTCTGTCATCGACATCGTCCTGCTGATCGCAGGGCTCGCCTTCTACCTATTCGTCGTCGGTGGGCAGCTCACCCGGATCGCGACGAACCTCGAAGAGTGCGCGGGGATCGTCCGCGAGATCGTCGCCAACGCCGAACCGATCGCACCGGGCGTCGAGCACATCAACCGCACCGGCGGCGTGGTCGCCGGAGCACTGCCGCTGCTCTACGGGATGGCCGAGGGAATCGTGGCGGGCGCCACCTTCTCCCCCGAGGCCGCACACGCCGAGCGGCCGCCGGCGAAGCCCGCGATGGGCCGGCGCCGCTCGCGCCTGAACGAGGCAGTCGGCTACACCCCCGACGAGGAAGCCGCCTCGGTCTAACCGCTGCGCTGTCGTACGCAGGGGGTAAGAAGCTCACATGGGATATGACAAGGGGCCGTCGTTGCCGGGCGCCCGGATCGAAGACGCGGACTTCTCCGGCGCCCGCTTGCACGCGCCGAACTTCGCGGGCGCCAGGATCACTGACGCCTGGTTCGACGGCGCCGACATCTCGGGAGACCTAGAAGGGTTGCGATTGAACGGCGTGGAGGTGGCGCCGTTGGTGGAAGCCGAGCTGGAGCGAATGTTCCCGGAGCGGGCGATGCTGCGCGCCACCGAGCCGGCCGCTTTGGCGACGGCTTGGGTGATGCTCGAAGGGACCTGGGACACAACGGTGGCGAGGGCCCGGGCGCTGCCTCAGTCGGCGCTCGCCGAACGCGTCGACGACGAGTGGAGCTTCATCGAGACGCTCCGCCACCTCATCCTCGCGACCGACTGCTGGTTGCAGCGCATGATCAAGGGCCTGGGCCGCCCGTACCACCCGTGGGGGCTCGCCGGCACCTGGCTCACTGATCCCCGCAGCTGGGGCCTCGACCCGGCCGCGAACCCATCGCTCGATGAGGTTCTCGTCGTACGTCGTGAGCGGATGGACCAAATGAAGCAGACCATCGCGGCCGTGACGCCCGAGGAGCTTGACCGAGTCTGCATCCCACCGCCGACGCCTGGCCACCCCAACAGCCCGCACACGGTGCTCGCGTGCCTGCACGTGATCCTCAACGAGGAGTGGGAGCACAACCGCTACGCGGTCCGGGACCTCGATGCGCTCGAGGTGCATTGATCAGGCTGCTTGGGTGCGGGGCGGGTCGGTGTTAGTGGGGATGCCGACAACGGCCAGCCGCAATCCACAGGCGGTCAGCCAGCGCCGATGCGTATGGTCGCGACGTGCAGATCCGCGAAGAACGCCCGGCTGACCAGACCGCCGTCGCGCAGGTCCAACAGGCAGCGTTCGGCACCGCCGGTGTGGTCGTCGCCGCGCTCGTCGACGACCTGCGGCAGTCACTTGCACACGAGCCGGGGCTCTCCCTCGTCGCGATCGACGACGACGAGGTCGTCGGGCATGCGCTTTTCACCCGCAACCTGCTCGACGCGCCGGACCGGCTGGTCGACGTGCAGGTACTCAGCCCGCTTGGCGTGGCGCCGCAGCACCAGCACCGCGGTGTGGGTAGCGCGCTGGTCCGGTACGGCCTCGACGAGCTGAGCCGCCGCGGCGTACCGCTCGTCTTCCTCGAGGGCTCCCCGGTGTACTACCGGCGATTCGGCTTCTCCGCCGGCTCGGCGCATCGCTTCAGGCGACCCTCGCTCCGCATCCCCGAGGCAGCGTTCCAGGTAAAGACGTTGCCGGCATATGAGCCCTGGATGACCGGAACGCTGGTCTACCGCCAGACCTTCTGGGACCACGACCTCGTCGGGCTACGCGACGCGGATCCTGCCTGAATCCAGGACCAGGTCACCCGTGGGCGTCGGGCTCGCGGCCGGTGGTGAGCGGTCCGGTGTTCGGCGCGCGTTCGTAGCTGCCGATCCACTCGTCCTTCCACGACCGGTCGAACTGCTGCTCGTTGCAGGCCGGCTGGTAGATCGCGCCGAGCTCCTGCGCGATCCGCTCGCGATGTGACGGCGTGCCACCGGGGATCTCGTACGTGCAGATGTAGACCTTCCACCGGTCGCCGGCCCGGGCCACCCAGCACGCCGCGCGCGGGTGGTTGAACGGAAACGACTCGGCCGACAGGTCCTCGGAGTGGCCGATGAAGATCACGGCGTACTGCTCGGGCTGCGCCTCAGGCTTCGGCTTGTAGACGATCGCGTAGACCGCAGGGACCGCCGGTGCCGTCCACCCACCGAGCACCCGCGGTCCTTCGAACGGATACCCCGCGAGCGATCCGAGCCGGATCATCCGAACTCGTCCGGCTCGCCGAACTCCGCCTCGTCGTCTACGTCGAGCAGGTCGGCCTCGCTCCCCGCTTCAACCCGGACGACCGGCCAGGCCGGCAGCCCGGCGCGCTGCGCTGCGGCCGCGAACTCCGCCTTTGCCGCCTCGATCGCCTCGTCGAGCCCGGACGCCTCGACCACGAGCTGCGCGCCGTACCGCGTGGTGCCGATGCCACTCGCGATCCCGTCGCACGCGGCGACCGCGTCGGCGAGCTCGACCACCTCTTCGCGGGAGAGCACCCGGTCGCCCTCGGCCTCGATGGCCACGCTCCACCTCACCGGCCGACCCTCCTTCGAGACAGTTCGGGCTCAGTGCAGCCCAGGTAGTAGCGCGGCCAACTCTTCAAGGCTGTTCAGGTCGTGCCCCGACGCCAGCACGTCGATGTACGGCGCGGCCACCATCATTCCCAGCGTGCTCGGCTGGAAGTCCAGGCTATTGCCCTTGTGCGGGTTCATCCAGACCACCCGATAACACAGCCGCGACAACCGTTCCATCGCCGCCGCGAGCACACTCGGGTCACCGCGATCGAGCCCGTCCGAGCAGATCACCACGATGCCGCCTCGGCAGATCCCCCGCCGGCCCCAGTCGCGCACGAACGCCTGCAGCGACGCACCGATTCTGGTCCCGCCCTCCCAGTCGAACACCGCCTTCGCGGCCCGGTCGAGCGCCTCATCAGGGCGACGCCGCTCGAGCTCTTTGGTGATCCGGGTGAGCCGGGTGCCGAAGCAGAACACCTCGACCCGGGTGGTCGCCCGGCGGGCCGAGTAAGCGAACTGCAACAGGTTGCGCGAGTAGTCCGCCATCGACCCCGAGACGTCAAGGATCAGGATCAGCGGCCGCAGCCGTCGCTTGCGGTCCCGCCAGTACAGCTGCGGCGGCTCGCCGTGCATCCGCAGGCTTTCCCGCACCATCCGTCGTAGGTCGGGCGCCCGGCCGGCCCGGCTGGACTCGGTCCGCCGGGTACGACGACGCGGCGGCTGCAACCGGATCTGCGCCATGATCCGCCGCAGCGCGGCGAGCTCGTCCGGCGTACACGCCGCGAACGACTTGTGTTTGATGATCTCAGCGTCCGAGCCGACCAGCCCGAGCCTGGCTTCGCGGTCATCGTGACCGTCCTTGCCGGGCTCGGTGGCCGGCACTTCGAGGACCGAGAGGCTGTGCGCGGTCGCGCGCATCACCAGCTTGAGCGGCTCGGGGACGTCGGCCGCGTCACCGAGGAAGAACCGCCGGAAGACCGCGTCGTACTTCGCGATGTCGTCGCGGCGCGCCACCAGCGTCACGCGGCCGGCCCAGTAAAGGTCGACGAGATCGGTCGGGTCGAGCGGCGCCATCGCGGCGCAATAGGTAAGAACGTCGCCAGATCCGACCGGCAGCCCGGCCGCGCGAAGCTCGTGCCCGAGGTCGACCAACATGCCGACGACCGGCGCCTGCGTCGTTTCGCTAGGCACCGGAGGCGATCTGCTCGAGCCGATCGTGCACCAGCTCGAGATCGTCGCGTTCCTTCAGCACGGCGCCGAGGGTGTCCTCGACGGTCGCCGGATCGAGGTCGGTCGCGCCGAGTACGTCGAGAGTGCGCACCCAGTCGATGGTCTCGGCCACCCCGGGCGGCTTCACCAGGTCGAGCGCACGCATCCGGTTGACCGCGGCCACCACCTTGCTGGTCAGCTCGGCAGATGCCCCCGGTGCGCGAAGCAACACGATCTCGATCTCGCGCTCCGCGCTCGGATAGCCGATCCAGTGATACAGGCACCGACGCTTCAACGCGTCATGCAGCTCGCGGGTGCGGTTGGAGGTGAGGATCACCAGCGGCGTGCTGTCGGAGGTGATCGTGCCGATCTCCGGGATGCTGACCTGGAAGTCCGAGAGCACCTCAAGCAGGAACGCTTCGAACTCGTCGTCGGCGCGGTCGATCTCGTCGATCAGCAACACCGCCTGGTCGCCCGCCCGCACCGCTTCCAGCAGCGGCCGCTCCAGCAGGAACTTCGGCCCGAAGAGCTTGTCGACTGCGTCGTCGTCCTCGATCTGCCGCTCCGACAGTGCTCGGATCGCCAGCATCTGACGGGCGTAGTCCCACTCGTACAACGCCTGGTTGGTGTCGATGCCTTCGTAGCACTGCAGCCGGATCAGCCGTCGGCCGAAGACGCTCGCGAGCACCTTCGCCACCTCGGTCTTGCCGACACCGACCTCGCCCTCGAGCAGGATCGGACGGTCCAGCGACAGCGAGACGAACAGCGCCGTGGCCAGGCCACGGTCGGCGAGATAGCCACCCTCGCGAAGCACATCGGTCAGCGCGGCAACGCTCTCCGGGCGATCCATCCAGCGCGCTCCCGAGGCCTGGTCGAGGCTCAGCGATCAGCCGGTACGTCGCTGCCGAGCACCAGGTCGCGGATGCTCTGGCCGGAAGGGCTCAGCTTGCCTTCGCGGGCGAGCCGGTCACGCCACGCGGCGCGCAGGTCGCTGCCCGGCTCGGCCAACCCGTCGAAGCTGACATCCTTCATGTTCTTGCAGGCCTTCTTGGCCGGGAAATCCTCATCGACATCGGTGGCCGGCTCACCGTCGGCGCTCCACAGCGCGCGCAGCACCTCGCGGACGTCACCAGGCTGCTCGGTCATCGCGGCATCCCTTCGCGCGGATTCGTGGTGCTCGTTCAACTGTAGGCCAGCGGCGGTGGGATGGCCGCCGAGTCGGCCCGGCCGTTATCGTTTGCTCGTGATGAGGCGAGCCGAGTGAGAACCGCAGAGTTGCTCACGGATGCATTCGGCCGGATCTGCGACGCGGTCGACCAGGCTGCCGGCGGGCTGACCGCTGCGCAGCTCGCCCACCGGCTCGACCGGCGGGCCAACTCGATCGGCTGGCTGATCTGGCACCTGACCCGGATCCAGGACGATCACGTCGCCGCGGTTGCCGACCTCGAGCAGGTCTGGCAGTCGCAGGGCTGGGCCGATCGCTTCGGGCTGCCGTTCGACCTGGCGGAGACCGGCTACTCGCACAGCAGCGAGGAGGTCGCCGCGGTGCAACCGGCGTCGGCCGATCTCCTGATCGGCTATCACCGGGCGGTGCACGACCAGACTGTCGGCTACCTGGCCGGGCTCACCGACGACGATCTCGACCGGATCGTCGACCACCGATGGGATCCGCCGGTGACGCTCGGCGTCCGGCTGGTCAGCGTGATCTGCGACGACCTCGAGCACGTCGGCCAGGCCGCGTTCATTCGCGGAGTGCTCGAACGCAGCTAGCGACCTCGCCGATGCCCTAGAGCCAGCCGGTGCGGGCGAGGCCCGACTCATCTGGCTCGGCAGCGCGCGCCAAGTCGCCACGGCGTACCTGTTCGAGCATCGCGCCGGTCGCCGTCACGATGTCGTCGACCGAACCGGACAGTTGCCGGAGGTCCTCGTCGGAGGCGCGGGTAGCGGGGAGCTCCGCCTGTTCGAGCAATCCGGGTAAATCACGCAGCCGGTCGGCGAGGTAGCCGAGCGGATCGGACGACAGCTCGCGTTCGAACCGGCGCGACCCCGGCTCGTACCCGCGCATCAACGGGTGATGGTGGGTCCGGTCGAAGCTGCCCGGCTGGCCCGCTACCGACTCGAGCAGATCAAGCCGCCAGATCGGCTCGCCCACCACGATTGGCCGCGCTGCATAGATCGAGCCGTCGTGCGCCTGCGGCTCGATGAAGCGGACCTCGACCCGCACGCCGCGCTCCGCACCTTCTTGCCCGGGCGCCGGGCTGGGATCGACGAAGTACAGGTCGCCGACCACGACCGCAACCTGGTCGAAACCGAAAACCGTCAGCACAACCCCTCCTTGCATCGATGCCAAGCCAGCCTACGGGCTCTTCGGTCGCGACGATGTCGGCCACCTCTGGCACCAGGGAGCTTTCCGGCGGGCGGGATGGTGGCCGGGCGCCATGGCCACATAGGGGGGCTCTATGACCCCTCATCGGCCATCGCGCTTCAACATGGCATCGGCATCCGCCTTCTTCGATTCGCATGGCTTCGTCCGAATCTGCCAGGCCACGACCAACCGCTGAGTGGGGCTTGCAAGCCTCGGCGTCAGGAACCGAGGTACGTCGTGCCGAAGGCGGCGAGGAAGTCGAGCGAAGAAGCGCGCGACGTCGTCGTACCGGGGATCACGATCCACGTCACTCCGGCCGCCGCGAGCTGCGCGAACGCTTCGCGGTGTCGCTCCAGATCGGCGACCGGATCGGCGCCGTCGAAGTCGTTGTAGGCCACTGCAACGTCGATCTCGACACCGCGCCCTGCTGCACTCGCGCGCACGTCGTCGATCATCGGCGCGAGCTCGGCGCCGCCCGCGACCGACGGCGTGCGCGTGGTGGCGAACAGCTCGGCCGGGCCGATCATCGGCATCCAGCCGTGCCCGCGTTCGGCCACCCGCCGCCGGGTCAGCGCCGAGTTGCCGCCGATCCAGATCGGGATCGACGCCCGCGGCGGCGCCGGTCGGGCGACCACGTCGCGCGCCTCGAAGTGCCGGCCCTGATAGCTGAACGGCTCGCCACTCCAGTGCATCGGGAGCACGTCCAACGCCTCGTCGAAAAGTTCGTTGCGCTCGTCGAAGTCGACGCCGAGCGCGCGGAACTCGCCCTTGAGATACCCGGTCCCGACGCCCAGGATCAACCGGCCTTCGGACACGATGTCGACCGTCGCGGCCGCCTTGGCGACCAGCATCGGGTTTCGGTACGGCAACACGGTGAGGTAGGTCAGCAGCCGCAGCCGGGTGGTCACGGCAGCGGCGTTGCCGAGCGCCACGAACGGATCCAGGGTCGCGTGACCGCCGCTGGCCAGCCACTTCGCCGACGGAGCCGGATGTTCGGTCACCGCGAAACCGTCGAAGCCGGCCGCCTCCGCGGCGGCGGCGAGGGCGGCGACCGGCCCGGGGTCGAGCCGGCTCCCGTCGCTGCCTCGGAGCTCGGGATAGCCGTAGATGAACTGCACTGCGCACTCCTCGACCCGAAGCCGGCGGCGAATCGGCCAGCGTAATGTGCGCGGCTTGAGGCAAGTCGCCGTATATGCCTTGACACGTATATACGTGTTAGGGAATATTCAACCACCGTGACTGCTCTAACCACGACGACCTGGACCGCGCTTGCGGACCCGCAGCGGCGCGCCCTGCTGGAGCAGATCCGGACCCGACCGTGCTCGGTCGGCGAGCTCGTCGATGCCCTGCCCCTCAACCAGCCGACCGCCTCGAAGCACCTTCGGGTCCTTCGCGACTGCGGCCTGGTCCGGGTGCAGCGCGACGCGCAGCGACGGATCTACTCGATCGACCCGGGCCCGTTCGCCGAGCTCGACGCCTGGCTGACGCCCTACCGCGAGCTGTGGAACGACCGGCTCGACGCCCTCGGCCGCCACCTCGACACCGCCGCCGAGGTCAGCCACGACGGCAAGGAGAGTTGATGGAACTCGGTTGCTATCTCGAGATCGACGGCCGGCCCGCCGTCCGCTTCGAACGCACCTATCCGCACCCGGTCGAGCGGGTGTGGACAGCGATCAGCGATCCGGGCGAGCTGATCCACTGGTTCCCGTCATCGGTCGAGATCGAGCCGCGCACCGGTGGTGCGATGCGCTTCTTCGACGATCCGCACGCCGAGGAAGTGACCGGCACCGTGCTTGCCTACGACCCGCCGCGCCGGCTTGCCTTCACCTGGCGGGACGACGAGCTTCGCTTCGACCTCGAGCCGATCGAGCCGGACTCTTGCCGGCTCGTGCTCACCAACCTGCTCAGCGAGCGGGGCACCGCGGCCCGCAACGCCTCCGGCTGGACCATCTGCCTCGGCGAGCTCGCCAAGGTGGTCGACGGCAAGCCAGGAGAGGGCGCGCACAGCGAAGCCAACATGAGCGGCTTCCAGCCGATCTTCGACGCGCACGTCGAGGCCGGCCTGCCCTCGGGTGCGGCGATCCCCGACCCGAGCAGCTAGCGCCCCGCGATCCCGCTGCGCCCGGACAACCGCACCGAGATCGCGACCGGGATGACAGTCAGCACCAGCACGGCCATGACGACCACGTTGACCTCGGGCAGCTGCTGGCCGAGCCGGATCGCGCCGAAGATCCACAGCGGCAACGTGTTCTGCGCGCCGGCGGTAAAGGTGGTGACGATGACCTCGTCGAAGGACAGCGCGAATGCCAGCAACGCGCCGGAGACCAGCGCAGTCGACATCATCGGCAACGTCACGAACCGGAAGGTCTGCCACGGCCTCGCGCCGAGATCCATCGACGCCTCGACCATCGACCCGCTCACTCGCCGCAACCGGGCGATCACATTGTTGTAGACGACCACGATGCAGAAGGTCGCGTGCCCGATCACGATTGTCGTCAGCGAGAAGTTCACGCCCGCGAAGATGAAGGTGGAGTTCAGCGCGATGCCGGTGATGATGCCCGGCAGCGCCAACGGAAGCACCAGGAACAGCGACACGGCTTCCCGGCCGAAGAACCGGAACCGGTGTACGCCGAACGCGGCCGCCGACCCCAGCAGTACCGCGATGACGGTGGCGTAGCAGGCCGCTTTGATCGACAACCACAACGCGGAGCGGACCTGCGGGTCGTGCCAGGCGACGGTGAACCAGCGCGTACTGAAGCCGGGAATCGGCCAGCTCTGCACATTGGACTTGTTGAACGCATAGAGCATCACCGTGAGGATCGGCACGAACAAGAACAGCAGGACCGCGACCACCCACAGCCGCAACAGGACAGCACCGACCCGCCCGGCCATCAGGCGTCCTCGAAGGCGCCGAGGAACCGGGCGCCGACCAGGTAGACGATCATGATTGCGATCGGCACCATCGCCAGGGTCGCGGCGAACGGCAGGTTGCCGGCCACGCCGATGTTCGAGTAAATGACGTTGCCGATGAAGTTCGAGCGGGCCCCGCCGACCAGCAACGGCGTGATGAAGTCACCCAGGGTCAGCGCGAAGGTGAAGATCGATCCGGCGACGACACCCGGCAGCGCCAGCGGCAGGATCACCCGCCACGTGGTGCGCGCGCCGCGGGCGCCGAGGTCGGCCGATGCCTCGAGCAGGCTGCTCGGGATCCGCTCGAGCGCGCCGAAGACCGGCACGATCATGTACGGCAACCAGATGTAGCTGAAGACGATCCACATCGCGGTGTTGGAGTAACCGAGGTTGGGTGACCCGAGTCCGATCTTCGCCAGCGACCAGTTGAGGACTCCGTTGTCCTGCAGGATCACGATCCAGGCGTAGACCCGGGCGAGATAGCTCGCCCACAACGGCAACAACACGGCCGCGAACAGCAGGTTGCGAGTCCGCGGCGTCGCCACCCGGGCCATGAAGTACGCGAACGGGAAGGCCACGATCGCGTCGGTCACCGTAACCAGCGCGGCCATCCCGACCGTGCGGCCGATGATCCGCAGGTAGGTCGCGGTGAACAGCTCCCGGAAGTTGTCGAGGTTCCAGCTGTGCACCAGCGAGAGGGTGAACGGGTTCACGGACCAGAACGCCGTGATCAACATGACGACGAGCGACGCCAGGTAGATGACGAGGAACCACGCCAGGGGCGGCGTCAGCGTCAGGGTCGCGCGCAACCAGGCCCGGCGCCACAGCGCCGCGCTGATCCGGTGCCGGCCCCTCGACGGTTGGGTCGAAGGGCCGGCGACGACCTCTGACACCCGCGATCAGCTCGTGATCTGGGTCCA
This sequence comes from uncultured Actinomycetota bacterium, assembly GCA_963770565.1. Lineage (GTDB taxonomy): Bacteria > Actinomycetota > Actinomycetes > JAFAQI01 > JAFAQI01 > DATAUK01. The sequence continues at coordinate 1,120,326 of CAVYQE010000001.1, read as the reverse complement.
GGCCGACTCCCACTTCAGATACGGCACGCAGTCGTTCTTGCCGTTGTCACACTGTGCGAGTGGGGTCTTCCAGAACTTGATCGTGTTGAAGTACGCCTCGGGTGCGTTCTCGTGGTACGCCGCACACGAGCCCTTCGCCTCCTTGTTCATCAACCCACACGAGAGCTTGTTCGCCGGCGTCTCGCCGAAGTAGACCGCCTGTTGCGCCTGCACCTTGGGGGTGGTCACCCACTGCATCCACTTGTAGGCGCAGTTCGGGTCGGGCGCGTTGGTCGCGAGCATCCAGGTGTCGGCCCAGCCGGTGGCACCCTCGGACGGGATCGTGTCGGCGACCGGTGCGTGCGCGGCCTGCAGGGTGTTGGTCTGGTACGGCCAGGCCGCACCGGCAACCGTCGTACCGCTCTGGAAGAGCGTGATCTCCTGCGAGGCCAGACCCCAGTACTTCTTGATCAGCGGCTGCTGCTGCTTGAGCAGGGCCACCGTCGCGTTGAACTGCGGCTGAGTGAGCTCGTAGGGGTCGGTGATGCCGAGCGACGGCTGCGTCTTCGACAGGTAGAGCGCGGCATCGGCGATCTGGATCGGGTTGTCCGGCACCGTGATCTTGCCCTGGTACTTCTTGCTGTAGAGCACTGACCACGAGGTCGGCGCGCTCGAGAAGGTGTGGGTGTTGTAGAGCAACACGTTCGGGCCGAACTCGTAGGACGTGCCGTAGTGCTTGCCGTCGATCGTGTTGAACGAAGGGTTCTGCAGGAACGGGTGGAAGTTCTTCCACTGCGGGATCAAGTTGATGTTGATCGGCCGCACGTCGCCGCCGTAGATCAGGCGCAGGTCGGCGTCACCGGAGGCGGACACCAAGTCGTACTGGCCGCCGCCGCCGTGCGCCATCAACGACACCATCTCGTTGGACGATCCGGCGTACTTCGCGTTGACCTTGCAGCCGGTGGCGGTCTCGAACGGCTTCACCCACTGCGGCTGCGCGTAGCCCTCCCAGGCGACGATGTTGAGCTTGCCCTCGCCCGTGCCGACCGAGCTCGGCACCGCGTCTTTCGCGGTCGGGATGGTGAGCCCGGTCGTCCCGCCACCCGTGCCGGTGTTGCCGCCCGAGCTGCTCGAACCACACGCGGCGACGAGCACCGCCCCCACGGCGGCCGCCATCACGACACTGAGCCTTCTGCTGCGCCTCATGGTCACCACTCTCTTTGCTGGCCGGCCGCCGAAGTAGCGGACAGTTCAATGTCGTGCGCCTGATCCGTGCGCCACGCGGCTACGACGTGCCGCCCACGTGGGTCTTCCTGGCTGAGCGAGGAGCGTTCGAGGTTCGGCCGGACGGCGATCAGGCTGCCGCCGCTGTCGAGCGCGACCGTGTAACGGGTCATCATGCCGAGGAAGACCGCGTCGGTGATGACGCCCGGCTCCGCGACCGTGCTGGGCGGTGCCGGGCTTCCGGCCGGGAGCAGCTCGACTCGTTCGGGCCGGATCGAGAGGTTGCGGCCGTCGCGCTCGATCAGGTTGGAGACCCCGACGAAGCCGGCGACGAACTCGGTGGTCGGCTGCTCGTAGATGTCGACCGGCGACCCGATCTGCTCGATCTGGCCGTTGTTGAACACGGCCACCCGGTCGCTCATGGTGAGCGCTTCCTCCTGGTCATGGGTGACATAGACGAAGGTGATGCCCACCTCACGCTGGATCCGCTTGAGCTCGATCTGCATGCCTTGCCGGAGCTTGAGGTCGAGCGCGCCCAGCGGCTCGTCCAGCAGCAGCACGGCCGGCTCGTTCACGATCGCGCGGGCCAGCGCGACCCGCTGCCGCTGGCCACCGGAAAGCTGGGCCGGCTTGCGGCCGCCCAGGCCCTTCAGGCCGACCATCTCGAGGGTTTCCTCCGCGCGGGACCGCCGCCGGTTGCGATCCACCTTGTGGACCCGAAGGCCGTACTCCACGTTGTCGGCGACGGTCATGTGCGGGAACAGGGCGTAGTCCTGGAAGACCGTGTTGACGTCCCGGTCGTACGGCGGCCGCCTGGTCACGTCCTGACCCTGCAGCTCGACCACGCCGGCATCGGGCCGCTCGAAGCCGGCGATCACCCGCAGCAACGTGGTCTTGCCCGACCCGGACGGCCCGAGCATGGTGAAGAACTCACCGGCGTTGATCGTGAGATCGACCCCGGCCAAGGCGGTGACGTCGCCGTAGGCCTTGCGGACGTCGGTGAGCCGGATCGCCACCGAGGCGCCAGGCGCGACGGCAGTCGACCCGCCGGTTCCGCCCGCGGACTCGTCCGTGTCGACTCCCACCCCGCGACCGTCCCCACTTCCTGTGCACCTTGGCGACCGAATCCTACGGCGTGACCGTCGTGCGTCAACGGAAACCCGCGAGGCGTCACAGTAATGCAACGGATTCCGCAGGTGGCAGGCCCGGGCCGGGCGTGGCCGACCGCTCCGGATCAGTGGGTCCGCTTGCCCGCCCGGAGCTCCGAGACGGTGCGCTCGATCCGGCTCACGCGGGTTTCCGGCCGCTTCGCGTCGGTCACCCACCGGGCCCACTCCTTGCGATGGGTGAACGACAACCGCTCGAAGGCCTCGCCGGCCACCCGGTCTTCCGACAATGCCGCGGCCAGGTCGTCAGGCACGACCACCTCGCGCGGCTGGCCGTCGACCTCGAGCCGGACCGTCACGACATCCCCGGCCGCGACGCCCGCCGCCGTACGGTTCTCCGCATTGAGCGCGAGGACAAACTGCCCACTCATCGGCACCACCGTCGAGCGGTAGGTGTGCGGGCCGACCGTGACCCGGACCTTCGGGCGCCTGCCGGAGCCCAGCGCCTCCACGACTTCATCCGGTACGACGAACCCGGTCGCGGTCTTGCCATGGAGCAGGACCTCGGTGGTGAACTCCATGCCGACTCCCCTCTCAGCCGAACGCGACGGTCAGCGCGTGGATCGCGAGGCCGGCGAGCGCGCCCACCACGGTGCCGTTGATCCGGATGAACTGCAGGTCGCGTCCGACCGCGAGCTCGATCCGACGCGCGGCCGCGTCGGGATTCCAGCCGGCGACCGTGCGCTCGATCAAGACCGTGAGCTCGTCACCGTAGTCGCGAACCGCATGCAGCACGGCCCGGCGCAGCCATGCCTCGACGGTCGCCTCGAACGCCGGGTCGGTGCCGATCCGGCGCCCGATGTCCTGGATGAACTGCGCCACCCGGGGCGCGAGGCCGCTCCCGACGTCGTTGAGCGAGGCGCGCAACGACTCGGCGGCCTCCTCGACGAAACGCCGCAACGGCTGCTGGAAGCGTTCGTCCTCGAACAGCCGCCGGATCGCGAAGTCCATCCGCGCCGCGGTGACCGGATTGGTCTCGAGGTCTGCGGCAAACGTGCGCAACAGCTCGTCGAGGCGCAACCGCAACGGGTGCGCCTGATCGAGACCGATCTCGTCGAGCTCGCGAAGCGCGAAGTCGATCAACCGGTCGGTCCGCCGATCGGTGATCAGCAGCCAGACCAGGAAGTGCCGACTCTCGAGATACTCCTTGATCTGCGGGCGGAGCATCTCGCGGTTCTCCGCGATGTAGCGGTGCGCGCTCGCCGCCAACAGGTCGACGAGCGGTCGTTGCGCCTCGCCCTGCACTGCGCGGCCCAGTAGCTGCCCGAGGATCGGTGAGTAGGACCGGCGGGTCAGGTCGCGGCGGGTCAGCTCAAGCACGTAGTCGAAGACGGTGTCGCGGTCGAGCGCGTCGAGCGCGACCGACATCGCCCGCGAGACCTCGGCGGCAAGCCCGGTGGCATTGGCCGGCTCGCGTAGCCAGGCGCCGAACCGCGCCACCAGGTGCGCGTCGGCCAGGTGCTCGGCCAACAGGTCCGGGGTGAGGAAGTTCTTCGTCACGAACGTGCCGAGCTTGGTGGCGATCTCGTCCTTGTTCTCCGGGATGATCGCGGTGTGCGGGATGGGCAGCCGCAGCGGATGCCGGAACAACGCCGTGACAGCGAACCAGTCGGCCAAGCCGCCGACCATGGCCGCCTCGGCCCCGGCCCGGACGAAGCCGACCCAGCCGGTGCCACCACTTTTGTCAGCAAATGTCGCGGCATAGATCGCGGCGGCCACGGCCAGGAAGCCGACCGCGGTGGATTTCATCCGGCGCAGCTGCGCCCGGCTGCGGCGCCCGGCGAGAGTGTCGCCGCCGCGCCCAGCAGGCTCGAACGCCTCCAAGTCGAGGGTCATCACCAATGAGGCTCGCATGCGACAATCACGGTGGGGGTAAAGGCCCCAGAAGACCCCCGAATGACGCTGCCGTGACGCCAGGGCAGCTCGGTATGGGCGGGCGACCGACGGGAGATCACATGGCGCGGGCGCTGTGGACCGGCTTCGTCAGTTTCGGCTTGGTCAGCGTGCCGGTCGGCATGTTCCGGGCGACCGAAGACCAGACCGTGCACTTCAACCAGATCCACAAGGGCACCTCGCACCGGATCCGGTACAAGAAGGTCGACGAGGTCACCGGTGAAGAGGTGCCGGCCGAGGACATCGTCAACGGCTACGACCCGGGTGATGGCGAGTACGTGATCGTCACCAAGGAGGAGCTCAAGGAGGCCGCCCCCGGCAAGTCCGAGCTGATCGAGATCAGCGACTTCGTCGATCTCGCCAGCATCGACCCGGTGCACTTCCGTGCGTCGTACTACCTGGCGCCGCGCGGCAAGGGCGCGGACCGGGCGTACTCGCTGCTGCGGCAGGCCATGCAGGAGACCAACAAGATCGGCATCGCGACCCTCATCCTGCGCGACAAGGAGCACCTGGTCGCGATCCGCCCGGGCGATCAAGCCCTGATCCTCGAGACGATGTTCTTCCCGGCGGAGATCCGCTCGGCCAGCGAGGAGCTCGAGACGCTGCCCGAGCAGGTCACGTTCGAAGGGCGCGAGCTCGACGTGGCAAAGACGCTGGTCGAGTCGTTGAGCGTCGACTGGGAGCCCGAGCGCTACCACAACACCTACCGGGCCCGGATCGAGGAGCTGATCGAGCGCAAGCGGCAGGGCAACGCGGTCGTCCCGAAGTCGGTCACCAAACCGAAGACCAACGTGGTCGACCTGATGGCCGCGCTCGAGGCTTCGGTCGCTCGCGCCAAGAACGGCGAGCCGGCCGCCGAGCCGGCCCGGTCCGATCCGGCGGAGTCCGGGTTGGCCGACCTGACCAAGCCCGAGCTGCTCGCGCTCGCTACCGAGTACGACGTCGCCGGCCGATCGGGGATGAACAAGAACGAGCTGGTCGCCGCGCTCAGCGCGGCCGGTGCGACGCCGAAGGCCCGCCGCCGGCGGGCCAGCGCATCAGCCTGATCCGGCCACCGCGGCGAACAGGTCGCCGTACCGCTCGACCCGCTCGAGCACCTGCGCGGCCACGAACCGCAGCACGGCCGGATCGCCACGTCGCTCACAGTCCGTCACTTCGTCCCAGCTGACCGGCGTCGACACCGTCGGCTCGGGCAGCGCGCGCAATGAATATGCCGCGACGGTGGTCTTCACCGGATGGTTCTGGCTCCAGTCGATCAGGACCCGGCCGTTGCGCAGGTCCTTGCGCATGTTCGTCACGACCAGTTCGGGATGGTCGGTGGCAACCGCGTCGGCGATCTCGAACGCCAGGTCACGCGCCTGCGACCAGTCAGGCCTCGTGCGGTACGACGCGTACAGCTGGAGTCCCTTCGAGCCGCTGGTCTTCACGACCGGCGGCTCGACGTCGTACGTCGTGAGCCGCTCGGCCAGCCAGAGCCCGATCCGGGCGCACTCGACGACGGACGTGCCGGGTCCGGGATCGAGGTCGAAGACCAGGTGGTCCGGCGCGGCCGGCACCGGCTCGCCCTTTTGCTCCCGCCAGAGCGGGACGTGGAACTCGATCGCGGCGAGGTTTGCCGCCCAGATCAACGTCGGCCGGTCATCGCAGATCACGTAGGTGACGGTCGCGGTCTCCCCCGAACCGTCGCGCGCGCTGCGGCCACTCCTCGACGCGACGGTCACCGTCCGCAGCCACGACGGCGCGCCCGGCGGCATGTTCTTGGCGAAGAAGGACGGCCGGTCCACCCCGTCGGGGAAGCGGCGGAAGGTCAGGGGCCGGTCGCGCAGGTGCCCGAGCATGACCGGCGCGATCCGCGCGTAATAGTCGATTACCGCGGCCTTGGTGAAGCCGGGCTCTGGGTAGAGCACCTTGTCGAGGTTGGACAGGCTCAGCTGACGGCCATCGACCTCGGTCTCAACGCGGTCAGGGCTCACGAACGACGCTCCCGACTGCAATCTCAGGGCGCAGCCCTCGCCACGAAGGGTGACGCAGGTGCCCACCAGGCGTCCACTCGCCGTAGCTCACCTCGCCGACCAGGGCTGGCGAGACGAAGTGCACGTTGGCACCGGCCGGGATGTCGCCCGACGGCTCGAACGGGCTGGCACCGCTGGACAGCGCCGCCAGTTCTGTCAGCAGGCCGCGGCGAGCCGCCGTGTCGAAGCCGGTGCCGACCTTGCCGACGTAGTGCAACCCGCCATGACCGCCGGGCTCGGCGTAGACGCCGAGCAACAGCGCGCCGAGGCTGCCGGCCCGCTCGCCCTCGCCGTCGGTCCAGCCGCCGATCACGACGTCCTGGGTCCGCACAATCTTGATCTTGCGCCACGCGGTCGACCGCTCACCCGGGAGGTAGCGGCTGTCCCGGCGTTTGGCCAGCACCCCCTCGAGCCCGGCCGCGGCAGCCGCCGCCAGGACGTCCTTACCGCGCACGTCGCGGAACACCGGAGGGGTGGAGAAGGTGTCGCCGGACAGCGCCAGCTCCTCCAGCCGGGCGCGACGATCGTCGTACCCGAGGTCGAGCAACAGCTCCCCGTCGAGCGCGAGCAGGTCGAAGATCAGGTACGTCGCCGGTACCTGGCCGGCCCGGCTCGCGATCTCCCGATCGGAGGTCAGGTTCAGCCGCCGTTGGAGCCGACCGAAGCTCGGCCGCCCGGCGTCGTCGAAGGCGACCAGCTCGCCGTCGAGGATCGCCGAGCGGCGACCGAGGGCACGGGCCACATCCGTTAGCTCGGGGAACGCCGCGGTCAGGTCCTTGTCGCCGCGGCTTCTGGCCAGCACGGTGCCGGCCTCGACGTAGCTGATCGCCCGGATGCCGTCCCATTTGAACTCATATGCCCAGCCGGCGTCGTCGGCGGGAAGCGCAGCCGGCCCGGCGAGCATCGGCGCGATCCGGGCCGCCGGCGTTCGTACGGGCACATCGCAGTGTGCTATTTGGCGTCGGAACATGTCGACAACTGTTGACAATACGGCAATGTTTGGGCTAATTATGCAGTTTCGACCAGTGACTGCATGATCAGACAGTAAACAATCGTCTACCACGAACCGCGAATACCCGACTTCTTTGTCAAGGTCGTGTGCATACTGACGACAAAGTAGGTACATGAACCAATGGCAAACGTGGGGTGTGGGGCCAACATGATGATCAATGCGGCGGAACCACCCGGGTGACTGCGATGGCAAGCAGGACGACGAGGACGCCTGCAGCCGATAGCCGAGATTCCGCCATCATCGACACCCTCGTCCGATTATCAGACACCCTCGCCGATGACTACGACGTCGTCGATCTCCTCGACGTGCTCGTCGGTGCCTGCGTCAACTTGGTCGGCGTCGCCGGCGCCGCGGTACTGCTCGCCGACCAGAAGGGAAACCTGGCGGTCGTCGCCTCCTCGAGTGAGCCGGCCCGGCTCTTGCAGATTCTCGAGCTCCGCCAGTCGCATGGCCCGGCCGTGGAATGCATCCGACTCGGGACCCAGGTCACGAGCCCCGATTTCGCCGATAGCGTCGATGGCTGGCCCGAATTCGGCCAGGTCGCACAAGCCGCCGGATTTCGGGCCGGCGCTGCCTTTCCGATTCGGTTGCGCGACTCGGTGATCGGCAGCCTCGAGGTCTTCCAGGACACGACCGAACCGATGTCGATATCGAACATTCACCTCGCGCAAGCGCTCGCCGACATCGTGGCGATCGGCATCCTGCAAAGACGGACCACCCAACGAAGCGTCGTGCTCGCCGACCAGCTCCAGCACGCGCTGAACAGCCGCGTGGTCATCGAGCAGGCCAAGGGCATGATCGCCGAACGCCGCGGGCTCGCGCCCGACGCCGCGTTCGACGCGCTGCGGCACTATGCCCGCAGCCACAACCTCAAGCTCAGTGAGGTCGCCGCCGCGGTGGTCCGACGCGAGCTCGACCCTCCGCAGGGTCCCCTGGTCGTGCCGACTCCGAAGTAGCCCGACAGTTCCCTGACAGCGAACGGGGAAACAATCCCCGCCGGTCCGTAGTTGAGCCTTTGAGACTCAATCTAAGGACAGAGGCGGGAACATGGCAGACGTTGTCACCCTTCCGGTGGTGCCACTCGACGACCTGGTGGTGCTGCCGGGGATGGTCGTGCCGATGCGGCTGGCCGACCCCGAGATCCGCGCCGCGATCGACGCCGCGCGGGCCGCACGCGAGCCCGGGAGCGATGCCAGCGGCCAGGTGCTGCTGGTGCCCCGCCTGGACGGCACGTACGCCGCGGTCGGCACCGTGGCCACGATCGAGCAGATCGGCCAGGTCCCGAGCGGCGACACCGTTGCGGTCGTTCGCGGGATCGAGCGGGTGCGGATCGGCACCGGCGCGACCGGACCGGGTGCGGCCCTGTGGGTGCAGGCGGAGATCCAGATCGAGCCCGATCCCGACGCCCGGGCCGCGGAGTTGGCCAGGGAGTACAAGTCGCTCGCGACCGCGATCCTCCAGCAGCGCGGCGGCTGGCAGTTCGTCGACTCGGTGCAGTCGATGACCGACCCGTCGGCGCTCGCCGACCTCGCCGGCTACGCGCCGTACCTGACCAACGCGCAGAAGGTGTGGCTGCTCGAGACCGTCGAGGTCACGGCCCGGCTCGAGCGGCTGGTGACGTGGAGCCGCGAGCACCTGGCCGAGCTCGACGTCGCGGAGACGATTCGCAAGGACGTCCAGGAGGGCATGGACAAGCAGCAGCGCGAGTTCCTGCTACGCCAGCAACTGGCCGCGGTCCGCAAGGAGCTGGCCGAGCTCTCCGGTCAGCCCGAGACCGAGGAGCAGGACTACCGCGCTCGGGTCGAGGCCGCCCAGCTGCCCGAGGCTGCGCGCAAGGCCGCGCTCGCCGAGGTCGACAAGCTGGAGCGGACCTCCGAGCAGTCGCCGGAGGTGGGCTGGATCCGGACCTGGCTCGACACCGTCCTCGAGCTGCCGTGGAATGAACACACCGAAGATTCCTACGACGTCGCCGACGCCCGGGCCGTGCTCGACGCCGATCACGCCGGGATGGCCGACGTGAAAGACCGCGTCATCGAATATCTCGCGGTCCGCCGCCGGCGTGCCGATCGCGGGCTCGGCGTGGTCGGTGGCCGCCGAAGCGGCGCCGTACTCGCACTGGTCGGCCCGCCGGGAGTCGGCAAGACCTCGCTCGGCGAATCGGTCGCGCGTGCGATGGGGCGCCGGTTCGTGCGGGTCGCGCTCGGCGGCATCCGCGACGAGGCCGAGATCCGCGGGCACCGCAAGACCTACGTCGGCGCGATGCCCGGGCGGATCGTGCGGGCGATCAAGGAGGCCGGGTCAATGAACCCGGTCGTGCTGCTCGACGAGGTCGACAAGGTCGGCGCGGACTACCGCGGCGACCCCACCGCGGCCCTGCTCGAGGTGCTCGACCCGGCGCAGAACCACACCTTCCGGGATCACTACCTGGAGATCGAGCTCGACCTGTCGGACGTGATGTTCCTCGCCACTGCCAACGTGATCGATGCGATCCCGGCGGCGCTACTCGACCGGATGGAGGTCATCCGGCTCGACGGCTACACCGAGGACGAGAAGCTGACCATCGGGCGCGACCACCTGTTGCCCCGCCAGCTCGAACGGGCCGGTCTGACCCCCGACGACGTGGTGGTCACCGACGACGCGATCCGGCGGTTGGCGGCTGAATACAGCCGCGAGGCCGGCGTCCGCGAGCTCGAGCGACTAATCGCTCGGGTGCTTCGCAAGATCGCGGCGACCGCTTCGCTCGAGGACTCGAGCGGCCCCGTCACCGTCGACGCCGACGCGTTGACCGGGTACGTCGGGAGGCCACGGCATCTGCCCGAATCGGCCGAACGCACCTCGCTGCCCGGCGTGGCGACCGGGCTTGCAGTCACCGGCGCAGGTGGCGACGTCCTGTTCGTCGAGGCTTCGCTCGCCGATCGCGACACCGGCTCGAGTGCTGTCACGATCACCGGTCAGCTCGGCGAGGTGATGAAGGAGTCCGCCCAGATCGCGCTCGCGTTCCTGCGGGCCAATGGCGCGGAGCTGGGGTTGCCGGTCGGCGAGCTCAACGACCGTGGCATCCACCTGCACGTGCCGGCCGGTGCAGTACCGAAGGACGGCCCGAGCGCCGGTGTGACCATGACGACCGCGCTGGCCTCGCTGCTGTCCGGTCGGCCGGTCCGGTCCGACGTCGCGATGACCGGCGAGGTCTCTCTCACCGGGCGGGTGCTGCCGATCGGCGGGGTCAAGCAGAAGCTGCTGGCCGCGCATCGCGCCGGGATCACGACCGTGCTGATCCCGGCTCGCAACGAGCCGGACCTCGACGACGTGCCGGAGGAGGTGCGGGCCGCGCTGACCATCCACCCGGTCAGCGATGTCCGCGAGGTGCTCGGGCTGGCGCTCGAGCCGGTCGCGACCGCCGAGGACGTCGCCGCCTGAGCGGCGCCGGGAGCGGTCAGCCGCCGAGGTAGGACATCTCGGCCTTGGGCGCGTCGACCGTCGCGGCGCTGCGGAGCTCCGAATAGCGGTCGGAGCGGGCCGACCACACGCCGGCGATTTGGTCGCGGATCTCCGCGTCGCTCGCCCCGCCGCGCAATAGTGCGCGTAGGTCACGGCCGCGGGTCGCGAACAGGCAGGTGAACAGCTCGCCGGTCGCGGTCACCCGAGCCCGGGTGCAGTCGGTGCAGAACGGCTGGGTCACCGACGAGATCACCCCGAGTTCGCCGGCGCCGTCGACGTAGCGCCAGCGCTGCGCGACCTCGCCCTTGGTCGAAGCCGGAATCGGCTCGAGCGGGTGCACCGCATTGATCCGCTCGACGATCTCGGCAGCCGGCACCACCTCGTCGCGGACCCAGCCGTTCGACGTACCGACGTCCATGTATTCGATGAACCGCAGCACGTCGCCGTGCGACCGGGCGTAGCCGACCAGGTCGAGCAGCCCGTCGTCGTTGACGCCACGCTGGACGACCGTGTTCAGCTTGATCGGGGAGAGTCCGACGTCGCGCGCCACGGCGATCCCGTCCAGCACGGTGTCGAGCGAGATCCGAGTGTCGGCCATCGCCGCGAAGACCGCCGGGTCGAGACTGTCCAGGCTGACCGTCACCCGGTGCAGGCCGGCGGTTCGCAGGGCCTCGGCGCGGGCAGCCAGCAACGAACCGTTGGTAGTGATCGCGATGTCGTCGATGCCGGGCGTCGCGGCGATCATCGCCACCAGCGCGTCGAGGTCGCGGCGCAGCAGCGGCTCGCCACCGGTCAGCCGGACCTTGCTCACCCCGAGCCCGGCGAAGATCGCGACGACCCGAGTCAGCTCCTCATAGGTCAACAGCTCCGACCGGGGCGAGAACGGATGGTCGGGGCCGAACACCTCGCGCGGCATGCAGTACGGGCAGCGGAAGTTGCACCGGTCGGTGACCGAGAGCCGCAGGTCCCGCACCGGCCGGCCGAGCCGGTCGAGCGGGCCCTCAAGTGCCGACATGCCTTGAGCGTATGCGTAGGCACGCCGTCATGCCTATGTACGGCGCATCACGGGCGGCGGCGCTCGATCGTCCGGCGGACGGCATCCGTGGTGCTGGCGAACGCGATCTCGGGGAACTCGCCTTCGGCGAAGAACGCCACCTCGGTCACGTCGTCACCGGCCTGCAAAGTGCCGGCCACGACCCGGGCCTCGAACGAGACGAAGAAGGTCACGCCGCTGCCCGGCTCGCCCGGGTAGACGTCGACGACCGCGCCCACCGCCACGTCGAGTCCGGTCTCCTCGAGCGTCTCGCGCCGAGCCGCCTCGCGCGGATCCTCGTCGGCGTCGAGGAATCCGGCCGGCAGCGCCCACTTGCCGGCCGCCGGCTCGACCCCTCGGCGGACGAGGAGCAGCCGGCCCTGGTCATCGTGAACAACCGCACCGACGCCGACCTTCGGGTCGCGGAAATGGGTCCGGCCACACTCGGCGCAGCGCTGGGCGGCGCCGGGCACGGCCGGCTCGGCCAACCCGGCGCCGCACGCCGGGCAGAACCTCGCCGCCGGCTGGAGCGGGTCATGGCTGTGATCATGACGGTGCTGCCGGTCGTGCGACCCGTGCGCCATCACCTCACCTGACCCGATAGATCCGCCGGGCCGCCAATGCCCGCCAGACATCGCGATATTGCCTGGCCCGGTGCCATCGGTCGTGCCAACTCGTTCCCGTCACCCGATGCTCGAGCGCGACGGGGCACTCGACGACGGTGGCGTTGCGCCGCAACGCGTCGATGGTCAGGCCGGTCTCGACCCCGAATCCGGGGGCGAGCGGCTGAACCGCATCGAAGAGCCCGCGGGTGATGCAGCGCTGGCCGGACAACGGCGCGGTCGCCGTCCACCCGGTGGCCTGCTTGATCCCGGATCTGGCCAGCCGCATGACGAAGCCGTGCCCGCCGCCGGCCCCGCTGGCGGGCAGAACGGCGATCGTCATATCCGCCGTACCGGCCAGGACCGGTTCGACCAACGGGCCGGCGTTCGCGGCCGAACCCTCGAGATCGGCGTCGAGGAACAGGATCGACTCGCTCGCGAAGCCGGCCGATCGGGCCGCCGCTGCACCGGTCATCATGGCAGCGGCCTTGCCGCGCCGGCGCTCGTGTCGGGTCACGGTCGCACCCGCATCGACCGCGGATCGCGCGGTGGCGTCGCGGGATCCGTCGTCCGCGACGATGACGGCGCGAACGGCGGCAAGGTCGCGGGCCGCCGCAATCGTCGCCCCGATTCGACGTTGCTCGTTGTAAGCAGGGATGATGACGACCACGCCCGCCGCAGCGTTCGGGGGGCCGGCCATGGATTCACCCTGCCACAGCGCGCGGTGGCAATGACTGATCGCGGAAGGTGACGGTTGCCGAGGGGGACGCTGCCCAACTTCGTCATCGTGGGGGTGAGCCGGGCCGGCACGACCAGCATGTTCAACGCGATGTCGCTGCACCCGCAGGTCTGCGCGTCGTCGACCAAGGAGACCCGCTACTTCCAGGCGGTGCGGTACGGCGAACCGCTCGCGCCGCTCACCGACTACCAGGCCTATTTCCGGCGCTTCGACGGGCAGCCGGTCACGATGGAGTGCACCCCGGACTACTTCTACGGCGGCGCGGCTACTGCCAAGGTGATCAAGGAGACTTGCGATCCGCGGGTCACGATCATCCTGCGGGAGCCGATCAGCCGGCTGATTTCGTTCTACCGCTTCATGCAGGGCCGGCTGCAGATCCCCGCGGACATGACGCTGGAGCACTACGTCGAACGCTGCCAGGCGCTGCCGGACGCCGAGATGAACCGGCGGCCCAACAACGTCTTCACCGGGCTGTGGACAGGCCAGTACGCCCGGTTCCTGCCGAGCTGGCTGGCGACGTACCCCGAGCGGTGCGACGTCTTCTTCTTCGACGACCTGGTGGCCGACGCCGATGCCCTGATCGCCGACCAGTGCACCCGGCTGGGCATCGATCCGGACGGCGCCCGGGCCACCGAGGAGCCCGAGAACAGCTCCGAGGCCTACCGCAGCCGCTCCGCACAACGGGTCGCGGCGCGCGCCGCCAAGCACTCCCGCGCGCTGTTCCGTCGCTACCCCACGCTCTACACCCGCGCGCGGAAGGCCTACGAAGCGGTCAACCAGCGGGCCAGCACTCCCGAGGTCGTGCCGGAGACGCTGCGGCGGGAGATCAGCGCGATCTACCAGCCGTGGAACGACCTGCTGGGGCTGCAACTGCGCGACGCCGGCCTCGATCGGCTCCCGGACTGGCTCCCGCAGTAGCGTCGAGCCATGGCCGACAGCGATACCGAATCAGTCGAGCGCGTGATCGCGGCGCCGCCCGCGGCGATCTTCGCGCTGCTCGCCGACCCGCGCCGGCACAAGGACTTCGACGGAAGCGGCACGGTCCGCGGCGCGAAGAAGATGCCGGACACGCTCAAGCTCGGCTCGACCTTCGGCATGTCGATGCGGGTCGGCCTCCCGTACTCGATGCAGAGCACGGTGATCGAGTTCGAGCCGGACCGCCGGATCGCCTGGCAGACCTTCGCGCCGGGGCGCGCCAAGGCGCTCGCCGGCGGCCGGATCTGGCGCTACGAGCTCGAACCGGTCGAGGGCGGCACGCTGGTGCGCGAGACGTGGGACATCTCCCAGGAGAAGTTCAAGGCGGCGGTGCTTCCGCTGCGGGGGAAGACCATCGAGGGCATGACGAAGACCCTCGAACGCCTCGACGCGCTCGTCACCGAGGGCTAGATCGACCGACCGGGCCTAGAAGTACCAGGGGTAGTCCGACCAGCCGGGCTCGCGCCGCTCGAGGAAGGCGTCGCGCCCCTCGACCGCCTCGTCGGTCATGTAGCCGAGCCGGGTGGCCTCGCCCGCGAACAGCTGTTGACCGATCAGCCCGTCGTCGATCGCGTTGAAGGCGTACTTCAACATCCGCACCGACATCGGGCTCATCGCGTTGATCTTCGCCGCCCACTCGAGTGCGGTGGTCTCGAGGTCGGCGTGGTCGACGACCGCGTTGACCATGCCCATCCGGTGCGCGTCCTGCGCGTCGTACTCCTGGCCGAGGAAGAACACCTCGCGGGCGAACTTCTGGCCGACCTGACGAGCCAGGTACGCCGATCCAAAGCCGCCGTCGAAGCTCCCCACCCGGGCATCGGTCTGCTTGAAGCGGGCGTGCTGCCGGCTGGCCAGGGTGAGGTCGCAGACCACGTGCAGGCTGTGCCCGCCGCCGGCCGCCCAGCCCGGCACGACCGCGATCACGACCTTCGGCATGAAGCGGATCAGCCGCTGCACCTCGAGGATGTGCAGGCGGCCCGCGCGCGCCGGATCGATCGTCTCGGCGGTCTCACCCTCGGCGTACCGGTATCCATCGCGACCGCGGATCCGCTGGTCACCGCCCGAGCAGAACGCCCAGCCGCCGTCCTTCGGCGAGGGCCCATTGCCGGTGATCAGCACGCAGCCGACGTCTGAAGACTGCCGAGCGTGGTCGAGCGCGGCGTAGAGCTCGTCGACCGTCGATGGGCGGAACGCGTTGCGGACCTCAGGCCGGTCGAAGGCGACCCGGACCGTGCCGGACTCGCGGGCGCGGTGGTAGGTGATGTCGGCGAAGTCGAAGCCGGGTACGGCGGTCCAGGCGTCGGGATCGAACAGCGGCGGATCGAACCTCGGTGCGGTCACCGGTCGATCCTAGGAACCCGCGACCCACGAGGGGTCGCGGGTTCCCCCGCGTGCCTAGCGGCAACGGTCCGCCACCGTGGCGGCCACGAGCCGCTTGATCCTCAGCAACCCCAGTCGCAACCTGCTCGCAACGGACTCGCAACCCCCGTTCGAAGCAATGTCACATTGCCCAGGCCCTTCCTGGGGTGCTGTGACATTGCCCCGGCAAAGCCGGGGGCAATGTCACATTGCTTTCGGGACCTCGAGGTACGGCGTGCCGGGCGGGCCGGGACGGACCAGGGTCACACCCGGCGGCAATCCCCGGCCGGCCAGGCGCAGATGGCACGCCTCGACCTCGGCGATCACCGCGCGACCCCGTGCACGAAGCCGATGAGGTGCGTTGTGCAGCACGGTGAAACCGATCGTCACCAATCGGTCATGGCGGCGCTGCATCTCCTCGAACGCAGCGCTCTCACCGTGCGCGATGAGGCCGTTCGTCTCGTGAATGAGCCCGGAGTCGGCAAACAGGGCGTCGGGGCTGACCAACTGGCCGTCCGGGAGGCGCAAGAGCGGATTCCACAGCGGCTCCGGCAGGATCCGACTGCGACGGACCAGCTGGCGGAAGTCATCCTCCGGGGCCGACCGGATGCCGACCTGCAAACCGTTGATGATCCGGCACAGACGTGGGCGGCCACGGGCCGGCCCAAGTCGCACCTCGTCGACGAGATGTTCGAGCGACACGCGCCCCAGCTGTACGGCGGCCACAACGACCGCCAGAGCATCCCGCTCGTCATCGTGCCGGACGGCGAAGTCACACAGCGCCCGAACGACCGGCGCGATCGGCAACCCGTCCACCACAACGGCGCGCGGCAGCCTCGTCGTACGCCGGATCACCATGAAGTCGCGCGAGGTGCGTTGCACATCGGCACCGACCAGCACCCGGATATGGGCGTCCGACGGCAGGTACGGCAACCGGTGAAGCGCGAGCGCGGAGGTGTCGGTCAGCATGGACCCGTCGCCGGCATGGAGGAGCGCCGCGCGCTGGCGCTGACGCTCGGTGAGAATGCCGGTGAAGGTGCCGTAGACACCCGGCACGATTACCTGCCAGCGCCGCCCGAGTCGGCTGTCGATCTCAGCCTCGGTCATCCACCGAAGCGCCTGCCGCCGGGTACAAAGCTGATCCTGCCGGGTGAGCGTCCGCTCGAAGGTCTCTGAAGTCTCGGTCATTCTGCGGAGCCTGAATGCCGGCCCGAGCGAACGCGGCCGGCCAGCTCGATCTGTGGATGGGCGCGCCACCCGTGCCCACCGGTGGGCAATGTCACATCACCCCCGCGTACCGCGGGGCAATGTCACACCACCCCCGCAAAGGGCTGGGCAATGTGACATTGCTGGGGGGACCCCGCTATTGGAGGTAGCCCTCGACTTCGGAGATCGGGCGGGGCTGAGCCGCCGAAGGGTCGGCGCCGGCGTTGCGGAGTGCGTCGCGCTGGCGCAGCAGATCCCAACATTGGTCGAGCGCCGCTTCCAGCCCGGTCAGCTGGTCCTGCTGCTCGGCCGTGTGATGCCGCTGAGTACGCAGCTGGTGCTCCTCGGCGACCAGGCGATTGATCGTCTCGTGGATCTGCTCGTCGTTCATGTCAGCCACGCTACTCAACTCCTGCGGCTGGGTGCCGCGCTGCCGGCACCGCCGCCGAGCGACCAGCAGAGGTCGAGCGCCCAGGACCGCAGGGCAGCCGGCTCCGCGATCGCCGCCACCGGGTGGTCGCGCTCGCTGGTTCCCTCGACATCGGCCAGCTCGGCCCGCTCCGCCAGCTCGGCCAGCTCGGCGGCCACGGCCGGCGGCGGCGGCTGGCCGATCAGCTCGCGAAGCGCCGCCGCCTCGGTCAGCACTGCGCGCGCCGGCAACCCGCGCTCCAGCTGGAGCCGGCCGGTCACCTCCAATGCCTCCGCCAGGACCCAGCGATCGGCATCGACGTCGAGCTGTTCGAGCGCTGCCACCAGGCGGGTGGCGGCATCCGCGGGGACGCCTTGGTCGAGGTCGAGTCGCGCCAGCGCAAGCTCCGCCAGCGCGATCGTCGTCCGGGTGCCGGTGTGGACCCCGGCGGCGAGGGCGCCTTCGGCGTACGAGCGGGACGCCTCGGGCCGGCCGAGAGCTCGGGTCACTGCCGCCAGGCGGTAGCCGATCACTCCCTCGGTCGGCCGATGGCCGAGCTCATGGAAGCGGTCCAGAGCGCGCTCGGCGGCACCGAGCGCGGCCACCAGGTCGCCGGCCTTCCACCAGGCCAGAGACAGCGCGGCGAGCGCGTGGCCCTCCTGAAGCGGGTCGCCGGCGGCCCGCAGCTCGTCGCGGGCCCGGACGAGCAGCGGCAGTGCCTCGGCGGTCCGGCTCTCGTCGGCGAGCAGCGAGCCGAGGTGCAGCAGCGAGACGGCCTCCTCGGGTTCGTCGCCGGCGCCGCGAAGCAACTCGACCGAGTCCTCCAACAGGCCCTTGGCGGTCACGACGTCGTCCCGGGCCGCGGCGATGGCACCCATCCGCCGCAGTACCCGACCCAGCAGGACCGGGTCGGCATCGACGCTCAACAGATCGCGCGCTTCGGCGAGCAGGCGGGCACCGAGATCGAAGTCGGTCAGCCAGTACGCCAGATGTCCCATCTGCAACAACACCCGCGCGCGATCGACACCCGAGACCGAAGCGACCGCGAGGAGCCGCTGCAACCAGGCCAACCCCTCACCCGGGCGACGAGCGAGCCAGTACTCGCCGAGATCGGTGGCGACCCTCAGCGCGGCGGCCGGATCGCCGTTGTCGATGCTCGTCGCCAACGCGGTGTGCAGGTGCGGCACGTCGGCGTCGAGCGCCGCGAGCACTTCCGGCCTCCGTTGCGATCGCAGCCCGGAGGCAAGTCGCTCGCTGCGTCGCAACACTGCAGCGACGTAGGCCTGCTCGACCAAGCGCCGTTCCGGCTCCGAGAGCAGCGACAAGCAGTAGCGCCGCACCGACAAGAGCAACGCGTAACGTACGCCGACCGGGCCGGCCCGCACCTGGACCAGGCTGCGGTCGACGAGCAGCGCGAGCGCCTCGAAAACCCAGTCATCGCTGGCATCCGACGCCGCAACGTCGTGGACCAGGTCGAGGTCGGCCTCGGCCGGCAGCACCGACAGCCGGACCAGGAACGCCTGCAGCGACTCGGACAGGTCGGCGACACCGGCCGCCACCGCGCCCACCAGCCCGGCCGTCTCATCACCCGGCCCGCTCGTCCAGCGGTCGAGATCGGCGTCGACGCGATCGGCCAGTTCGCGGACCGACAGCAGGCGAAGGTGCCGAGCCACCAGCTCGATCCCGAGCGGCAGCCCGTCGACCAGCGCGCAGAGCCGGTCGGCGGCGCCCGCATCCGCGGTTGCGAGGGCGAATCCCGGCTCGGACAGCCGGGCCCGGTCGACCAGCAAAGTACGCCGATCCTCAACCGTGAGCGCGCCGAGCGGCACGGTGGCCTCGTCATGCACCCGAAGGGTCTGCCGGCTGGTCACGAGCAGCCTGATCCCGGCACAGCTGCTCAGCAGGTCGACCGCAAGCGCACCGACCTCCTCGACCCGTTGCTCCGCGGCGTCGAGCACGAGCAGACCTGAGCTGTCGACCAGCGCCCCGATCAGGCCGTCGCGCGGGCTGCTCGCGCGCGAGGTCGGCGACACGACCGCAACGACCGCCTCGGCCACCGAGGTAGGAGCGGCCAGACCTTCCATCGCGACGAACCACACCGGCCCGGTCTCCTCGTGCGCGACCTCCATCGCAAGGCGGGTCTTGCCGACTCCGAGCGGTCCGAGCAGGGTGACCAGCCGCGAGCTTTCGAGCGCCGATCGCAGTGCGGCCCGCTCGGGTCGCCGGCCGACCATCCGGGTCGCGAGACCGGGCAGCGCACGACCGCCGCCGGTCATGGCGGCCGGATGGTCGACCACGTCGGCCGAACCGCCGATCGCCGGGTCCTGGGACAGCACCGCCTGCTGCGCGCGCCGAAGCGCGGGTGAAGGATCGATACCGAGATCCTGGGCCAGCAGCTCACGGGCCTCAGCGAACGCCTCGAGCGCCTCGCTTTGCCGCCCGGCGCGATACAGCGCGAGCATCAACAGCTCCCACCGTCGTTCGCGATAGGGCTCGGCGCTGACCATGCCGCGAAGCTCGGACACCAGCCGCCCGGCCGTGGCGCTCGTCACCACCGCGAGGCCGGCCGCCGCGGCGTCCTCTCGCACGGTCTCCACCAGCTCGGCGAGCTCCGCCCGCCGGACCCGGATCAGGTCGGAATCGCCCAGCCCTTGGCCGGGGGCGCCCCGCACGAGCGCAAGGGCGGCCGCAAGGGGTTCGGCCCGGGTGTTCTCCGGCCGGGCCTGGGCGCGCGCGACCGCTTGTTCGAACTCGGCGACATCGGTCGGCGAATCCAGCCGATAGCCGTCGTCGACCCGGGCGATCGCCAGGCCGAGCCGGCGCAACCGGAGCACGTAGTTGTGCAAGGTGTGGTCAGCGGTCCGCGGCGGAGTACCGGCCCAGACCGCGTCGGCAAGCTGCTCGGTGCTCACGACGGTGCCGGCCAGCAGCCCGAGTACGGCGAGAACCGCGCGCTGCCTCGGGCCACCGATCGCGACCACGGCGGTGCCGTCGCTCACCTCGACCGACCCGAGTATGCCCACCCGCACAATTGCGACCCTACGGACGGCTCATGGCGCTCGCCAAACGCACTCGAGCGCCACTCCGATCACGCCGGTGAGTGGATCAGGAAGTCGTCGTGCGGCGGCCTTCCGATCAGGCCGCGGCCCTTGGTCGTCATCGCCCGCACCTTGACGACATAACGCCAGCCACCACGCAGCCCGGTCAGCTGGGCGTGGCGCAGCGCCCGGCCCTTGGTCGCGACGAAGACGGTCGGCGGAGTCTTGTGCGTCGTGCCGTTGCTCTCGGGCTCGGCGATGGCGCGCACGTGGTAGCCGAGGATCGGGTCGCCGCCGTTGGAGGCCGGCGAGCGCCAGCGAACCGTCAGCGTGGTGGCGTGGCGCGTCACCCGCACGTGGCGTGGCGCCGAGGCCGTGCTCAGCGTGTAGCGGAACTCCGAGCCGACGCTCGGCGGGCTCGCCGACCCGCCGGTGACCCGGCTCTCCACGGTCGTGACCCGCACGTGCACGGTCTTGCCGGCCGGACCGGGTGGCGCGAGCGCATCGACCTCGGTGCTGCTGCCGTTGGTCAGAATCTCGGGCGCGTTCGTCGCCTCGGCCACCGCGTTGCCGAAGGTCACCTTGACGGCGTCGGCGAGGTTGTGGCCGTGGATCACGACCCGGGTGCCGCCAGACGCCGGCCCCGACCTCACCGACAGCGAGCTCACCCTCGGCGCCCCGGGCTGGTAGAAGTCGAACAAGGTTCGTTTCAGTGTCTTGTTCGTCGCCAGGAAGCAGCCGGTCAACGTGCAGGCCTGGGTGGCGAATGCGCCCGGGTTGTTGGCCGGCGTCTTGGCGGTCAGCCTGGTGTCGCTGGCCACGACGTATCCCGACAGCTCCAGCGTCGAGCCGTTGAACGGGAGGTAGCCGAAGGCGAGCTCGCCGCCGTCGGCGGGGGCGACACCCTCGAAGCCGGACCCCTTGATCGTGATGTGCGTGCCACCGGTGTCCGGGCCCGCGGTCGGCGACACCGAGGTGATCGTCGGAACACCCGCGTAATGGATCAGCCAGGGCACCGAGCGGCCGCCCAAGGTCTGCACGGTGAACGGCTTCGTCACCGCCTCGTGCGTCCGGCCGATCGGATTCAGCACGATGTGGAACTCGGTCGGCGTCACGTCGAGAATGCTGAAGTCCTCGTTGTTCGCGACCGACGGTGAACCCACGTTGGTGTATTCGAGCCCGAGGTAGTCGAAGCCGGCCCCGTCGACGGTCGCGAGCGTCACGCCCTGCTCGGAGGCCCAGGTCTCCGGATCCTCCTGCTGCGTCGTGGTCACCGAGGTGATCCTCGGCACCGGCAGGTAGTCGTACTCGGTCACCGCGGCCACGATTTCGCAGGTCGGGGTGTCAGCGCTCACGCACGGCGGCAGTGGCGTGCCGCCGCTGACCCCGCCGTACTCCTGTCCGGTGTACGGCGGCAGGATCGTGGCCGGCGCGCTCGACCCGTTCGCGTTGGTAACCATGAGCTGGGCCTGGCAGACGTCCTTGGCCGGCTTATTCCCGGCGGCGCACTGGGTGTTTCCCGACTCGTACCCCGGGATGGTCACTGACAGCAGCGCGGGCGTCAGCACGGTGAAGCCGCTCGCCGCGACTCCGCCGACGGTCACGCCGGTGATCTGGTCCGGTCCGGTCGCCTCGAACCCCGAGCCGAAGACGGTCACGGTGTTGCCGCCGGCTTTCGGTCCGCCGTAGGCGGAGATGCCCCCCACCGACGGGATCGGGCCGGTCGTCTCGTCGACGTAGAGCATCGTGGCGTTGGCGTCGAGCATCGTGGTCGCACCCGACGCGCCGGTCACCGACACGACCGCCCGACCGGTCCCGTCCTGGGGCCCCTGCGATCCGGTGCCGACCTCGGCGGCGGTGGGGATCGGCGAGATGACGATCGAGGTGTCCGAGGCCGACCAGTCCGACGCCGGTACGGCAAACGCGTTGATCGAGACACTCTTGGCGCCGGCGAATCCGGTGCCGGTGATGGTCAACGAGCCGGTCGTGCTCGGCGACACCGTTTGCGGGGCCACTGAGGTGATCGTCGGGCGTGAGGTCACCGGGCCGTTCAGCGCACAAAGGTTGTTGGTCAGCCCGACGACCCTCGGGGTCCCGAGCCCGGTCGCCATGTCGTACCCCGGCCCGGCCGGGAAGGTCTCACCACCGGAAATGTCGAAGTCGTCGTTGTTGCCGAGCTTGACGTCGTTGAACGACGCCTTGTAGGTGGCACTGTTGGCCGCGACGGCGTACAGCGAGGGGTCGACGAAGCCGAGCGGACCGTTGGCCTGGCACAACGACGAGGCGTTGATCTCGGCGAGGATCCCGGCCCACAGCGGCGCGGAGGACGACGTCCCTCCCTCGGTGGTCCAGCCGCCGAAGGACGCGGTGTAGATCGTGATCGCGCCGGTGTATTCGTCGGCCTGTGCCGAAACGTCCGGGGCTTCTCGGCACAGGCTCGCGTCGGCCGGCGACTGCTTGCATGGCGTGAGCCCGAACCGGGTGACGGCGAGCGCGGCTGACGCCTTGTCCGCGCCCGCGATGAACGGCTGCTGCCAGCTCGGCGCGCCCCAGATCGAGGATGGGCCGCCGCCGCTCGCGCCGCCGTCGCTTCCGTCGTTCCAGACCTGCTCGGTCGGCGGGTTGGCGGCATCGGTGATCGTGGTGCCGCCGACACCGACCACGAACGGCTCGCTCGCCGGGTCGCTCTGCGACAGCAGCGGCGCGACCGGCACCGGGCTGTCGTAGGCGCACTCGTCGGAGCCGGAGTCACCGGAGGAGTTCAAGACGGTCTGACCCTGCAAGGCCGCCTGCTCGAACAACGCGTTCTCGGCGTTGATGTAGCCGGGCTGCAGGTTGACCTCGTCGATCTCGCAGAAGCCCCAGCTGCTGGTCACCACCTGGTCCTGGTCGGACTCGACCATCGAGTCGAGCTCGTCCATCCCGCCTGCGGTGGTGTTGGGCGCCTCGTAGACATCAATGGTCGCGTCGGGCGCGATCGCGGAGACGTCTTGGATGTCGAGGATGGACTCGCCACTGCCGGGCCCGTTGCCACCGCCGCCGTCGATGTCGATCGTGTGCAGCCGACTGAGCATCTGCGTGGCGGTGGACGACCCGAAGTAGCACTTGTCGAACGTCGAGACGTCCTTGGTCGAGAACGGCTCGAGCTCGTAGATCCCGACCGTCTGGCCGGCTCCGAGGTCGCCCGCCTTGTAGAGACCGTTGAGCCCATAGGCGTGCGCGATCTGGGCGTCGGTCAGCCCGCCGAAGTCCACCGCAGCCTCGGTCGCGTCACTGCAGGCCGCTGGCGCGCCCGGCACCGGGCTGACCGCCGGTGCCACGGACCGGACGGCGGCCGGGTGGGTGGCGTGCTTGAGGCTGGTGGAGGCTCGGACCAGAGTGTCCAGGCCGATGATCCCGGTCACCTGCGAGGCGATGCTCGCCGGAAGCTGCACCGGCGAGGTGGTTTCCATCCCGGTCCGGCCGTTCGCCAACCGGACGTCGGTGAGGGTGGTGCGGAACGCCGACTGGGCGGCGGCGGCGGTGCCACTGAAGTGGACGAGCATGCCGTTGCCCGACACGGACGAGACGGCGAGGTGGCTGGCCGACAGCGCCGCCTTGACCGCGTTGATGGTCGCGGTCGTCGGCCCGTACGCCGCGGCGAAGGACCCCTTCGGGATGTAGTGGTGGTACAGCGCCGACCTCGGCTCCGACACTGCCGCCGCGGCTCGCTCGAGCGCCGCCGGGTCGCGCGGGCGGAGCATGACCGCACCAGTGATCCGCCGGGCACCGTCGACCGCGCCGAGCTGACGGGCGCCGAAGGGAAGCCGGGCGGCCGGGCTGACCCGGGCATAGCCCGAGGACAGTGGTGTCATGGCCACGCTGGACGACGCGCCGGCCGGTACGGGGGACGCCAGCACAGCGGCCACGACGCCTGCGGCCGCACCGAGGGTGACGACTCGCCGAAACGCCGCTCCGGGCGGACAGCCGACAGCGGCCCTCGCGCTCTTCACCGGACGTCTCCCAGCTTCCGCCGACCGTCTGCAGGCCAAACCGTGTTTAACCCGACCACACCCTGATCCGGTGCGCTAGTCAGACTTGCAGGATCGCACGTAACGATTCGGACATTCTTTGATTTCGGCAATCCCGGTCGCCGGGCATGTCACCCGGCGACCGGCTCGCCGAATCAGACCGGATCGGTGATGAAGAAGAACCGCTCCGAGATCCCGGCCAGGCCACGGCCCTTGCTGGTGACGGCCTGCACCTTGATCTCATAGACCCAGCCACCGCGCAGGCCGGTCACGGTCGCCGACCGGGCCGAACCGTGCTTGGTGACCACCACGACGGTCGGTGGCTTCTTCGCGCCCTTCTTGAAGCTGTTCGGCTGCGCGACCGCGCTGACCCGGTACTTCGTGATCGGGCTGCCGCCGGTGCTCAGCGGAGCCTTCCAGGTCACCGACACGGCGGTCCCGTGCTTCTTTCCCTTCACGTCCTGCGGCGGTGCCGCCACGCTGGGCTTGTAGGTGAAGCTCGACGCCGCGACCGGCGCGCTCGGCGCAGAGTTGGTGAAGAACGTCTCCGCGGTCTGCACCCGGACGTGCACCGTCGATCCCGCCGTACCGGGCGGCACGATGGCGTCGATCTCGGTGCTACTCCCGTTGGTCAGGATCTGGGGCAGGTTGCTCGCCTCGGCCACGTTCTTGCCGAAGCTCACCGAGAACACATCGGCCAGGTTCTGGCCGTGGATTGCGATCCGCGTGCCTCCCGACGCCGGACCCGACTTGACGCTCAGGCTCGTCACGACCGGCGCTCCGGGCTGGTAGAAGTCGTACAACGAGTGTTCGAACGACGACTCGGTGTTCGGCTCGGAGCAGAACGTGACCGTACACACCGACACCAGGAACACTCCCGGGTTGTTCTGCGGTGTGGTCGCGGTGATCGAGGTGTCACTGTTGGCTGTGTAGCCGGACAGCTGGCTGGTCGCGACGCCGAATTCGACGTAGATGTAGGCGATCTGGCCGCCGTCGGCCGCACTGACGCCCTGGAACCCCGAACCGGTGATGCCGACCGACGTGCCGCCGAGGTCGGAGCCACCCTGCGGCGACAGCCCGGTGACCCGCGGGACGCCGGCGTACTTGAAGCTCGACGGCGCCGAGATGCCGGCCAGGGTCTGCACGCTCAGATTTGCCAAGCGTGGCTCGTTGGTCGGGTTGTGACCGAAGAGCACGACCTGGACCTCGGTCGGGCTGAGACTGATCGTCTGGAAGTCCTGGCTGGAGTTCAGCGTCGGGTTGCCCACGAGCGCCCACAGGTAGCCGAGCGAGTCGAAACCGGAGCCGTCGATCGTCGCGATCGTCGTGCCCTGCTCGCTCGCCCACACCGTCGAGTCACCCGGCGAGGTGGTCGTCACCGAGGTGATGGTCGGCGTCGGCAGGTAGTCGTACTCGGTCTCGGCCGGGACGACCTCGCAGGTGGTCTCCGTGACACAGGCCGGCACCGTGTTGCTACCGGTAGTGCCCGCGAACGGGGCGCCGGTGTACGGGATCCGAATCGTGTCGGTGGAGCTCGAGCCGTTGGAGTTGGTCACGACGACCTGGGCCTGGCAGACGTCGTTGGCCTCGTCGTCGCCGGACTTGCAGACCGTCGTACCGGATGAGTACGCCGGCACCGTGATCGTCAGCTGGTTGGCGTTGACGACCGTGACGTCGGTGGCGTCGACCCCGCCGACCGTCACGTCGGTCACCGCATTCGGGCCGCTCGAGAAGAAGCCCGAGCCGAAGACCGACACCGTGTTGCCGCCGGCCTGCGGACCACCGAAGGACATCACGCCTTCGACCGACGGGATCGGCGAGCCGGTGTCGCTCTCGACGTAGAGCAGCTCGCTGTCCGGGTCGTTGCCGACCGAGGAGGTACCGTCGGCCCCGGTGACGCTGACGAACGCGCGGCCGGACCCGTCCTGTGGTCCCTGGCTCCCGGTGAGCGCCTGGGCGCCGGACGGGATGGTCGTGACGTGGATCGTGCTGTCGTCCGCCACTGACCAGTCGCCACTCGGTACGTCGTAACCGCCGACCGACAACGCGGTCGCGCCGGTGAAGCCGGTGCCCGAGATGGTCAACGTGCCGCTGGGAGTGCCGCCCGCGAGCACCGTCGCCGGTGACAGCGAGGTGATCGAGGGCCGCGATGCCGGTGGGGCGAGCGCGCACAGGTAGCTCGCCAAACCGGCCTGTCCGGTCGGGCCCGACAACATCGGGGTGCCGAGACCGGACGCCATGTCATAGCCGGTCTTGGTCGCATAGTTCTGGCCGGCGCTGATGTTGTAGACGTCGTTGTTGCCGTCGCCGGGACCGAGATCGGTGAACGACGCCGAGTAGTCGGCCGGGATCGACGCGACCGCATACAACGACGGGCTGGCAAAGCCGACGTTGGCCGAGCAGCCGCTCGAGGCGTTGATCTCGGCCATCATCCCCGCCCACAGTGGCGCGGACGACGAGGTGCCACCGATCGTGGTCCACCCGCCGAAGGCCCCGATGTAGATCGTGATGCCACCGGTGTATTCGTCCGCGTTGGCGGACACGTCCGGCACCTCGCGGCACATCGCGCCGTCGGAGGACGACTCCTGGCAGGGGCTGAGCCCGCCGTTGGTCACGGCCGAGGCCGCCGACGCGGTGTCGAGGAACGGTTGCTGCCAGCTCGGGGCGCCCCAGACCGACGACACTCCGCCACCGGCGCCACCGGCGACGTTGCCGTCGTTCCAGACCTGCTGCTGCGGCGGCTGCTGGGCGTTCGTCGTGGTCGTGCCGCCCACCGCGGTGACGAATGGCTGGCTCGCCGGGTCATCGGTCGACAGCGTCGGGGCGACCGGCACCGGCGCGTCCTCTGAGCAGTCGTCGGAGCCGGAGTCGCCGGTCGAGGCGAACACCGACTGGCCCTGAAGCGCGGCCTGCTCGAACAGCTCGTTCTCCACGTTGAGCACGCCGGGTTCGCTGGACTGCGCGAGCGCCTCGCACTCGCCCCAGCTGGTCGACACCACGTTCGCGAGGTCGTCCTGAACGATCGCGTTGTAGAGGTCGATCGGGCCGGCCACGCCGTTGGGAGCCTGGTAGACGTCGATGTCGGCGCCGGGCGCGATCGCGGAGACGTTCTCGATGTCGAGGATCGACTCGCCGCTACCCGAGCCGGTGCCCGGACCGCCGTCGACGTTCTTCACGGTGACGTTGCCGGTCATCGTCGTGGCCTGGGTGTGGCCGAAGTAGCAGGTGTCGAAGGCGGTGAGGTCGGTCAGGTCGAACGGCTCGAGCTCGTAGATCGCCACTGTCTGGCCGGCCCCGAAGTCGCCTGCGCCGTAGAGGCTGTCCAGGCCGTAGGAGTGCGCGATCTGGTCGTCGGTCAGTCCGCCGAACTCGGCAGCGATACCGGTCGCGGCCGCGCACGGCGTAGCCGAGTTGGGCGGCGGGGTGAAGCGATGGGTGACCGCCTTGACCTTCGCCGGGTGCGTCGCGCGCTTGATGTTGCTCTGCGGCTCAGCGAGGGTGTTGAGGCCGACGACGGCGACCACCTGCGAAGCCAGCGACGCCGGGAACGAGACCGCCTTGGTCGTCGCGATGGCCATCCGGCCACTCGCCAGGCGAACGTTGGCGATCTGGGTCCGGAAAGCGCTCTCGGCCGCGCCGACCGTGCCGCTGAAGCGCACCAGCAGATGGTTGCCCGACAGCGAGGTGACCTTCAGGTGGGCTGATTCGAGGGTCGCCTTGACCGCGTTGATGGTGGCCTGGGACGGGCCGTAGCTCGCGACGAAGTCGCCCTTGGCGATGAAGTGGTGATAGCTCTTTGACCGCGGGTTCGAGACCGCGGCCGCGGCCCGCGCGAGGGCGGCGGAGTTGCGGGGCGCCAGGGCGACCTCGCCGCTGACCTTCGCACTTGCTGCCGCTGCGCCGAGCCGGCGGGCGCCGGCCGGCAGCCGGGCGGCATTCGCGACGCGCGCGTAGTTGGCGGAGATCTGAGTCATCGGAGCCGCGCCCGCGGCCACCGCGGGAACCGGTCCGGCCATGAAGCTTGCGACCACGACGCTTGATGCGCCAAGGGTCACGACTCGGGAGAGGTGCTTGCGAACTGATCCGGTGTTCCCTGATGTGCTCACAAATCAACCCTTTGCTGTGTGGTGTCCCATTGCCCGTCGGCGGCACGCTAGTCCCACCGAGCGGCAAATGTCTGTAGCCGGGCGGAGTTTCTTTTGCCTAGCACGCGGTCGACCCGAGAAAGTTCACCTATTCGGCAGGACGGCCGATCAGGGGACACTTGTTGTCGATCCCGGCGATGCCGGTACGTCGAAGAGATAGCCGGTCCGGCTCGCGGACCTAACGGAAGGGAACTCCGACATGTCGCAGTACGTCGTGCTGATCTATGAGGACGAGGCCGGTTACGTAGCCGGTGGCGCCGAGCTGTGGGCCGAGGTCGGCGCCGAGCACGGCAAGTTCGGCGAGGCGAACGCAAAGGCGATCGTCGGCGGCAACGCCCTTCAGCCGACCGGGACCGCCACCTCCATCCGCACCGATGCATCGGGCAGCCCGGTGGTGACCGACGGTCCGTTCGCCGAGACCAAGGAAGCCCTCGGCGGCTTCTACCTGATCGAGGCGGCCGACCTCGACGAGGCGATCGCGATTGCCAAGCAGGTCCCGGCCCGCTTCGGCGGCGTCGAGGTCCGACCGGTCATGGTGATCAGCTGAACGCAACGTCGCGGCCGTCGCAGGCCGACGTCGCGGCGGCCGTCGCCGACGCGCACCGTCGCGAGTGGGGCTTCGTCCTCGCCGCGACGCTGCGGGTCGCCGGCGACGTCGACCGCGCCGAGGAGTGCGTCCAGGACGCCTATGCCAAGGCGCTGTCGGTGTGGGAGAGCCGCGGGATCCCGGATCGGCCGGGCGCATGGCTTACCACGGTCGCCCGCCGCCGGGCCCTCGACCAGCTTCGCCGGGACGCCACCCTCGCGAGGTCGCTGCCGCTGCTGGTAGATGCCGAGGTCGAGCCCGAGATCGAGATCGACGAGGCCGAGATCCCCGACGACCGGCTGCGACTGATCTGCACCTGCTGCCACCCGGCGCTCGCACCGGAGGCCCAGGTCGCGCTGACCCTCCGGCTGCTCTGCGGCCTCACGACGGCAGAGGTGGCCAGGGCGTTCCTGGTCAGCGAGTCCACGATGGCGGCCCGCCTGACCCGGGCCAAGAAGAAGATCGCGGCCGCCAAGATCCCCTACCGGGTGCCGCCGGCCCGCGAGCTGCCCGAGCGGCTCAGCGCCGTACTCGGAGTCGTGCACCTGGTCTTCACCACCGGGCACACCGCCCCGGTCAGCGAGGACCTCGTCCGCCGCGACCTGGTCGAGCGCGCCCTCGACCTGGCCCGGATGCTGCGACTGCTTCTGCCGCGTGACCCTGACGTGGCCGGCCTGCTCGCGTTGATCCTGCTCACCGACGCCCGCCGAAACACCCGGGTGGACCGCACCGGCCGGCTCCTCGTGCTCGAAGAACAGGATCGCTCGCAGTGGGACGCCGGCGAGATCCGCGAGGGTCTGCTGCTGGTCCGCGAAGCGTCCTGCCATCGGCCGCCCGGTCGCTACGCGCTGCAGGCTGCGATCGCTGCGGTCCACGCCTCTGCCCGCACCTGGGAAGCCACCGACTGGGACGAGGTGGTCTCGTTGTACGACGGGCTCTGTGCGATCTGGCCCTCGCCGGTGGTCGCGCTCAACCGGGCGGTCGCGATCGGGATGGCCAAGGGACCCCAGGCCGGGCTGCTCGCCATCGACGAGATCGCCGACCAGCCGGAGCTATCCGGGTACCGCTACCTACCGGCCGCGCGGGCCGATTTCCTGCGCCGGGCCGGGCGAGTGGCGGAGGCGCGAGCGGAGTACCAAGCCGCGGTCGCGCTCACCGACAACGGGGTCGAGCGGGAGTTCCTGACCCACCGGCTCGACCAGCTCGACCGCCAGCCCGACGAGCCGGAGTGAGCGTGGGCTCGGGTGTCATACCCGGGCGCTAGCGTGCCGACCATGAGCACCGCCCGCTACATCGTGTTCGCCACCGCGATCGGCGGCGTCGGCATCGTCTGGGCCGAGCGCGGCGTGATCGGGGTGCAGCTGCCCGAGCGCGACGACGCCGCGACCCTCGCGCGGATCGAGCGGCAGTATCCGCAGGCCGAGGCCGAGACGGCCGATCCGCCGGCTGAGGTGCAGCACGCGATCGACGGCATCATCGCGCTCGTGGCCGGCGAGCCGGCCGACCTGCGCGACATCGCGGTCGACCTCGCCGCGACGCCCGAGTTCGACCAGCGGGTCTATGAGATCGCGCGCGGCATCGCGCCCGGCGACACGACGACCTACGGCGAGATCGCCGCCCGGCTCGGCGAGCCGCGTGCGGCCCGGGAGGTCGGCCAGGCGCTCGGGCACAACCCGGTGCCGCTGATCGTCCCGTGCCACCGGGTGTTGGCGGCCGGCGGCAAGCTCGGCGGGTTCTCCGCGCGCGGCGGCGTGACCACCAAGCTGCGGCTGCTCGGGATCGAAGGAGCCACCCCGTACGGTCAACCGGCCCTGTTCTAAGCACCCTGTTCTCAGCATCGGGCGAGGCAGGTCGGCTTCGTTGCGTTACACCACGAAACGTTTTAGGGTCGGCCGCATGTCCGACCCGGTAGGCGGCGCTGCTGCCGGGCCCGGGGCGCGCACGACCGGTCCCGCCGGCGTCACCACGTCGAGGGTCGGGCGGCCCCGCGATCCGCGGGTCGACGCCGCGATCCGCCGGGCCACGTTGGAGCTGCTCGTCGAGGACGGCTACCAGGCGACCACAATCCAGGCGATCGCGCGCCGGGCCGAGGTCAGCGCCCCGAGCGTCTACCGCCGCTGGTCGAGCAAGGCCGAGCTGATCGAGGAGGCGGTGTTCCCCTCCGGTCTGCTGGCGCCCGAGGCGCTGACCGGCGATGTCATCACCGACCTGCAGCCGTACTGCCAGCAGATCCTCGAATACCTCTCCGACCCGGCGATCCGCGCCGCCATCCCCGGGCTGCTGGTCGAGTACCAGAACGACCCGTTGATGTGGCAGCGAGTGGTCCAGCGAAGCGTCATACCGATGCGGGTGTCCTTCGAAGCCTTCATCGCCAAGACCGGCCGGACCCCGGCAGTCAGCGTCGACGCGTTGTTCGACGTCATGCTCGGAGCGTTGTTCACCCGGGCGCTCAACCAGGGCGCGGACGGCGCGAAGGAGTTCGCGCACGCGGTCGCGCTGGTGGTGACCACGACCTTGCAATCGATGAGCTGATGCAGCGCAGCAGCCGCGATCCCGGGCAGGTGCAACAGCGGCTCCAGCGCTGGCTCGCCGACACGCTCGGACCGACCCTCGCCGACGGCCAGACCCCGCGGGTCAGCGACCTCAGCAGCGTCGAGGCCAACGGCATGTCGAGCGACACCGTGTTGTTTGCCGCCAACTGGATCGCCGTCGACGGATGGCACGAAGAGCGGCTGGTCGCGCGGATGGCACCCGACGCCGCCGACGTGCCGGTCTTCCCGACGTATGACCTGCAGGCGCAGTTCGACGTGATCCGCGCCGTCGCGGCGCACACCCGCGTCCCGGTCCCCCACGCCTGGTGGTGCGAGAGCTCGCCCGAGCCGCTCGGCGCGCCGTTCTTCGTGATGGGCCGGGTCGACGGCGCCGTCCCGCCCGACGTCATGCCCTACACATTCGGTGACAACTGGCTGTACGACGCGGACCCGGAGCAACAACGGCGGGTGCAGACCACGACGGTCGAGGCGATCGCCGCGCTGCACGACATCGGCGATGCCGAGGGGCGGTTCGGTTTCCTCGAACGCGCGCAGCCTGGTGACACCCACCTGCGCCGCCACGTCGCGACCACCCGCGGCTGGTACGACATGGTCGCGCGCGAGGGTGCGGCCTCTCCGCTGGTCGAACGCGGCTTCGACTGGCTCGATGCAAACTGGCCGTCGCATCAGAGCCCGACCGTGCTGTCGTGGGGCGACGCGCGGATCGGCAATGTCCTCTACGACGACTTCGCGCCGGCCGCGCTGCTCGACTGGGAGATGGCCGGGCTCGGCCCCTGCGAGCTCGACGTGGCGTGGATCACCTACGCGCACCTGGTCTTCCAGGACATCGCCGCGGCGCTCGGGCTGGCCGGCATGCCGGACTTCCTGCGGCCGGTCGACGTCGCGACGCACTACGAGGCGCTTCGCGGGTACGCGGTACGCGACCTGCGGTTCTTCATGGTCTATGCCGCGGTGCAGTGGGGCATCGTGTTCCTGCGGACCGGTCAGCGGCAGGCGCACTTCGGCGAACGGGAGATGCCGGCGAACCCCGAGGACCTGCTGCACAACCGGCCGCACCTGGAGTCGTTGCTCGCCGATCTGGATGGGATCTGAAAGGTCGCCACATGCCCGTAGCACTCGACGAATACCCGCTGCACCAGGCGCCGCTGTCGATGCGGTACGTCGCGAGCAGCGACCGGAACTTCTACGACCGGTGCTACTTCAACGCCCACGACCGGACCGGCGAGATCTTCCTCGTCACCGGCGCCGGCATCTACCCGCAGCTCGGGGTGAAGGACGCGTACGCGGTAGTGCGGCGCGGCAACCTGCAACACGTCGTGCGGTGCTCCGACGCGCTCGACGACGAGCGCCTCAACCTCGCGGTCGGACCGTACCGGATCGAGGTGCTCGAACCGCTGCAACGGATCCACCTGGTGCTCGACGCCGACGAGGCCGGGATCGGCTTCGACCTGACCTGGGAAGGATCGTTCGCCGCGATCGACGAGGAGCGCCACCTGCTGCGCACCGGCATCCGGCCGATCCTCGACACCTGGCGCTTCGCCCAGCTGGGCACCTGGTCCGGTCGAGCTGCGAGTGGCCGGCGAGACCTTCGAGGTGTCGCCCGACCGCTGGGTCGGATCGCGGGACCGCTCGTGGGGCATCCGACCGGTCGGCGAGGCCGACCCGGCCGGGCGGCCGGCCGACGACCCGAACGACTTCGGCTTCTGGTGGCTGTACGTGCCGATCCGCTTCGACGACTACGCGATCGTGCTGATCGCGCAGGAGGACGGCAGCGGCCACCGCACCCTGAACGACGCGGTGCGCATCCGCCCGGACGGGACGATCGAGCAGCTCGGCTGGCCGCGGGTGCGGATCACCTACCGCTCGGGCAGCCGGCATCCCGAGCACGCCCGGATCGAGCTCACCGAACCCGACGGCTCGCCCCTCGTCCTCGAGGTCGACACGCTCGCCCCGGTGCCGCTGCACGTGGGCTGCGGCTACGGCGGGGATCCCGAGTGGGGACACGGTCAGTGGCGGGGTCGCGACTGGCTCGACAGCGCCACGTACGACTTCGACGACCCGGCAGTCGACGCGCGATCGGCGTGGGGCGTCGTCGATCACGTCGGACGGGCCAGCTGCAACGGCGACGTCGGCTGGGGACTGTTCGAGCACGGCACGATCGGGCGGCACGCGCCGAGCGGGTTTGCCGATCTCGGCTCGGTGGCGCCATGACCGCGCCGGAGGACGCGACCGCAGCGATCTCGGGTGCGCGCATCCTGGTCACCGGCGTCACCAGCGAGGTCGCGAAGCCGGTGGCACTGTCGCTCGCCCGTCGACAACGAGGTCTTCGGCGCGGCGCGGTTCCGCGACCCGGCCGCGCGTGAGCCGCTGCACGACGGCGGCGTACGGACCGTGCGGCTCGACCTGGTCCGGGCCGACCTCGACGACCTGCCCGACGAGGTCGACTACGTCGTGCATTTCGCGGTGGTCAAGAGCGGGAAGTGGTCGGTCGACCTCGACGGCAACGTCAGCGGCCTCGCCTACCTGATGGAGCGCTACCAGAACGCGCGGGCCTTCATGCACTGCTCGACGACCGCGGTCTACCAACCGAACGATCACGTGGAGTTCAGCGAGGACTCGCCGCTGGGCGACAGCCATCGCAACTACTACCTGCCGACGTACTCGATCTCGAAGATCGCGGCTGAAGCCACCGCGCGGCACGGCGCCCGGCGCTACGACCTGCCGACGACGATCGCGCGGCTCAACGTGCCGTACGGCGACGGCGGCGGCTGGCCGGCGTTTCACCTGGCCCAGATGGAGGCCGGCGACGAGATCGGCGTCCATCCGGACGCGCCGAGCATCTTCCAGCCGATCCACTCCGACGACATCGTCGCGATGGTGCCGAAGCTGCTCGCGGTCGCCGGCGTGCCGGCGACGACCGTCAACTGGGGCGGCGAGGAGAAGGCCAGCATCGAGGAGTGGACGGCGTACCTCGGCGAGCTGACCGGACTCGAGCCGAAGCTGGTCACGTCCGAGCAGTCGCTCGCGAGCGTCGCTCTCGACCTCGACCGGATGCACGAGCTGGTCGGTCGCTCGACCGTGCACTGGCGCGACGGCTTCCGGCGGATGGTCGAGGCGCTGCGCCCCGACCTCATGCAGACCTAGGTCACCGAGACCCGGGCAGTGACGATGGCGCGGCTCAGTGGTGGGTGACGGACAGGCCGAGTGCCATGCAGTCTCTGATCACGTTGTTGTCGGCGCTCGAGCCGACCGCGCTCGCACCGGCGAGGGCACCGAGACCGTTGTCGTCCGCGCTGGTGCCGTCCGAGAGCTCGCCCTCCTGGTTGGCCTCGTTCGCCGCGAGGGCGCCCTCGTCACCGGCCAGGACCGCGTAGCGCGGGTTCACCGCGGCGGCGTGGGTCGCGAGCGCTGCCGCGTGAGCGCCGCTGGACTGGCAGGCGGCCGCGGCGTCCGACTGCCCGGGCACGAGCTTGCTCGCGCCACCGCCGCAGCCGGCGAGAAGGATCAAGGACGCGACCGCACCGGCCGCGAGCCACGAGGTACGCACACTCTCTTGATCGGCATCCCGAGCAGCCGGATGAAGTGCTCGATCGGCCCGCGTGCGCCGCGCTCAGGCGAGGCGGTCGAGGACGTCCTCGGCCTGGGCGATCGATCCGCTCGATCAGCTCGGCGCAGCTCGGCAGGTCGTCGATCATGCCGACCACCTGTCCGCTCGCCATCACCCCGAGATCGACCCGGCCGTCGACCATCGCGGCGCGCAGCATGATCGGCGTGTTGCC
Source organism: uncultured Actinomycetota bacterium (assembly GCA_963770565.1). Taxonomy (GTDB): domain Bacteria; phylum Actinomycetota; class Actinomycetes; order JAFAQI01; family JAFAQI01; genus DATAUK01. The sequence goes on along the minus strand of CAVYQE010000001.1, from coordinate 1,085,169 downwards.
GGCCATCACGACCTGGCTCCACGACAGCTCCTGCGTCCTTGCGCATCGCCCGGCCCTCGCGGAGCAGGTCGCGCCACGACGCGCCGCTCTCCTGCGGAACCGCATCGCGTTGCGCACCGCGCCGCCGACCCGGCGCACCGACGACGTGCCTTCGAGCTGCTCCACCAGCGGGCTGCGCAGGACCCGGTGCGGCACGCCGTCGACCTGATCGGTCACCACCGTCTCAGTCACGGTCTTCGACAGATACAGCTCCTTGACCGACTGCGGCACCGGCGAGTCGCCGGTCAGCAGGAAGCGGGTGCCCATCGCGATCGCGCTGGCACCGTAGGCAAGCGCAGCGACCAGGCCACGGCCGTCGAAATACCCGCCGGCCGCGACGACCGGCAGGTCGTCCCCCACCACGTCGACGACCTGCGGCAGCAACAGCGAGGTCGGCACCGATCCGGTGTGCCCGCCACCCTCGCCGCCCTGCACGAGTACGGCGTCGACCCCCCACGCGGCGACCTTCTCGGCGTGACGTTTCGCGCCGATCGACGGCATCACCAGGACGCCACCGTGCCGCAACCGCGCGATCAAGTCCGGCTTCGGCGCCATCGCGAACGACGCCAGCCGCACACCCTTGCTCCACCAACACGTCGATCCGCTCGCGCACATCGGGCTGGTCCGCCCGGAGGTTCACCCCGAACGGCTCCGGCGTACGGCGCTTGACCTCCGCGACTGCGGCGACCAACTCGTCGTACGACATCGTCGCCGCGGCCAGGATGCCGAGCCCGCCGGCCGCCGCGGTCGCCGCCACGAGTTGCGGCGTCGAGACCCAGCCCATCCCGGTCTGCACGATCGGATAGCGCACACCGACGAGCTCGGTGAACCGGGTGGACAGCGCCGGATGGCTCACGCCGGCACTTCTTGAAAGCGGGTGCCATCGGGGTCGAGCTCGGCGATCAGCAAGAGCTCGTCATCGGTGGGCAGCCTCGACTCACCGACCTCGGCCGGGACCACCAGCTCGAAGCCGGTCGCGGCCACGACGTCGTCGACACCGACGCCGGGATGCACGGACTTCAGCCGCATCCGCCGATCCGGGGTGTCGAAGTCGAGGACCGCGAGGTTCGTCACGACGTTGCGCAGCTCGTGGAACCTCGACGCCGCTGGACCGGCCGCCGCCGCCCGGTCGTAGCCGACGCCAGTGACGACGTCGACCTGCTCGACGAACACTCGCGGACCATGGTTCGGCACCCAGTACGACGTGACGTTGTTGACGGTGTTGCCAGGCGCCCCGCGGAAGCCGAGTAACTGAGCCTTCGGTCGCTTCATGTTGCCGATCGCGGCGAAGTTGTGATTGCCGTGCGGGTCGAGTTGCGAGCCGCCCATGATCACGTGCCGCCGGCCGGACCACACGACCTCGAACATCGAGCGATACGGGTTCCACGCCTCGACCAGGCCGGTCGGTCCGGTGAACATCGCCTCGCCGTCGGTCATCACCAGGTCAGGCTCGAACGAGCGCCGGGCCAGCAGGCCGCCGAGGCGCGGAAGGGTGCCGATCGGGTTGGCGACGATCTCGCCGTCGCCGCGAAAGCACTCGGCGAGCGCCACGCAACAGACGTCGGCCCGGGTCGCCATCAGCGGGCCGCGACCTTCCGCTGGTAGTCGACCTCGCTGAGGTCGACCCAGTCGGCCCGCCACTGCTGCCACGCCTCCGGCGATGCTGCGGACGCGGCGTACTCCGTTTGGAACTCCTCGTCGCGCTCGTAGTCGGGCGCGCACGACGTGAAGTGGGCGCCGTTCGGCGTCTCGACCACCCCGTCGGTCCAGAGCCGGCTGATCCGCTGGGTGTGGTGCGATCCGGCCTTGACGAAGTCAGCGGTGTCGACCAGTCGCTCGCAGCTCACGAACGAACGCGATCGCGGCCTGGCAAATCAGGTCGTCGAAGTACAGGTCCGGGCCGAGGAACTGCGCGTTGCCGGCCGCGTCGGCCCGGTTCTGATGCACGAGTGCGACGTCGAGGGGCAAGGCCGGCATCGCCGCCAGCGTCTCGCCGTCGTCGTACGGCGAGGTGACGGTTCGGATCTCGGCCTGCTTCTCGACCACGTCGGAGCCGAGCCCGGCCCGGGTCGGCAGGAACGGCACCCGCCACGCAGCCGCTTGCAGACCGAGGAGCAACATCCCCTCGTCGAGCTCGAGCGAGTCGACCGCACCGTTCTGCCGCGCGACCCGGAAGTGCGGCTCGAGCGCGATCGAGTCCAACGACACGAACGCGAAGACCACCTTGCGCACCTTGCCCGCGGCGCACAACATGCCGACGTCGGGCCCGCCGTACGACACGACGGTCAGGTCGGTGAGCGCCGACCGAAGCATCGCCCGCACCAACGTCATCGGCTTGCGCCGAGACCCCCACCCGCCGATTCCGATCGTCATGCCGTCACGCAGCTCGCCGACGATCTCATCGACGGTCATCCGTTTGTCAGGCATCGGGAGGGTCCGCCGCCCACCGGTCGCGCCGGTCGACGAACGCATCGCGGGCCTGGTCGGAGACGCCGGTCAGGTTGAGCTCGAAGGTGAAGCCCTGCTCGAACCGGTACGACCGCTTGACGTCGACCGGGTCGATGCCGTTGAGCGATGCCTTCGCGGCGCGGATCACGGTGGGGTCCATCGCGGCGATCTGCGCCGCCACCACCCGGGCCGCCATCCGCAGCTGCTCGCGGGGCACGACGGTGAGCACCGTGCCGTACGACGCCAGCTCCTGCGCGGTCGCGTGCTCGGCGGTGTAGACGAGGTGCCGCATCCGCTGCTGCGGCACCAAGCGGGCGAGGTGGGTCGCGGCGCCGAGCGCACCCTGCTTGACCTCGGGCAGGCCGAAGGTCGCGTCGTCCGAGGCGACGATCAGGTCGGCGTTGCCGGCCAAGCCGATGCCGCCACCGAGGCAGTAGCCCTGCACTGCCGCGATGACCGGAACCGCGCAGTCATAGACCGCCGCGAACGCCGCCGCGCACCCCTGATTGGCGCCGACGAGGGCTGTGAAACCGTCGGTCGACTGCATCTCCTTGATGTCGACGCCGGCGTTGAAGCCCTTGCCCTCGGCTGCAAGCACGACCACCCGCACGTCGGGATTCCGACCCGCGGCGGTCAGCGCGTCGGCCAGCTCGAACCAACCGGCGACCGGCAGCGCATTGACCGGCGGCACATCGACGACCACCTCCGCGATGTGGTCGGTGACGTCGGTCGTGATCCCCACGATGGCCTTTCTGATGTGGCGTCAGATTCCTGCGCGCCAATCCTGCCACCTGAGGCGGGCTTTGCGACGATGAACCGGTGAGCGTCGACCTGAGTGGCCGCGTCGTCCTGATCACCGGTGGCACGAAGGGCCTCGGGCGTGGGCTTGTACAGGAGTTCCGGGCCGCTGGCGCCGACGTGATGACGTGCGCCCGCCACGCTCCGGCCGAGCCGTTCGAGGCCTTCGTGACCGCCGACCTTCGTGATCCGGCGGCTGCGGCCGGCGTGGTCGAGGCCACCGTGAGTCGATTCGGCCGGCTCGACCTGGTGATCAACAACGCCGGCGGGTCGCCACCGTCATCCTCGGCCGAGGTCTCGCCGCACTTCGTCGAGAAGGTCGTCGCGCTCAACCTGCTCGCGCCGTTCTACGTCGCGCAGGCCGCGAATCGGGTCATGCAGGGGCAGACGGACGGCGGCTCGATCATCAACATCGGCAGCCTGTCCGGCCATCGGCCCTCCCCCGGCACTGCGGCGTACGGCGCGGCCAAGGCGGGGCTTGCCAACCTCACCACGACCCTCGCGATGGAGTGGGCGCCGAAGGTCCGGGTCAACATCGTCACGGTCGGCTATCTCGAGACCGAGCAGACCGCGCTTCACTACGGAAGCGACCAGGCATTCGAGGTGGTGGTGGACACGATCCCGATGAACCGCCTGGTCCAGCCGCACGACGTGGCCCAAGCCTGCCTGTTCCTGGCCTCGCCCGAAGCGGCCTTCGTGACCGGCGCCGACCTCGCCGTACACGGTGGCGGCGAGCCGCCGCCGTTCCTGTTGGCACTCGAGCCATGACCCGCCGTCCAGCGACTACGATCGCGACCGTGCCGAAATCTGACGCCCCGTCAACTCCGCGGAGCAAGCGGTCGGCGCCCCCGCTCCGAGCGGTCGACGGCCGGGTGCCCGGACGACGCGGCCTGGCCACCCGCCAACGGTTGCTCGACTGCACGATCGAGTTGCTGAGCAGTACGCCGTACCGGGATCTGAAGATCACCGACATCACCCGGGCGGCGGGCACCTCACCGGCCACCTTCTACCAGTACTTCGTCGATCTCGAGACGGTGTTGCTCGCCGTCGCCGAGCGCACCGCCGAGGAAGGCCAGGCGCTCGTCGCGCTGATCGCCGGGCAGCCGTGGAAAGGCGCCGCCGGGGTCGCGAGCGCCGAGCGGCTGGTCGACGCGTTCATCGAATTCTGGCGGACGCACCGACCGACGCTGCGGGTCATCGACCTGCTCTCGACCGAGGGTGACAAGCGGTTCCGGCACACCCGCGTGGTGATGCTGAACGGGATGACCAAGGCGCTGGCCGCGGAGATCGAGGCGGTGCAAGGCAAGGACTGCGAGGTCGACCCGATGGCGATGGCCGGGTCCTTGATCGGCATGTTGCCTCAGATGGCCGGCCACCAGGGCGGGTTCGAAGCCTGGGACATCTCCTTCGCCCACGTCCGCGACGCGATGATCCGGCTGATCTACTGGGGCGTCAACGGCCCCAAGGTGCCGACGCCGCGCTAAGCAGAGCGCGTCCTGTGCGATGGCGCGGTCAGATCCACCACGATGGTTTCACTGAAGGTCGTCCCGTCGATCTGGAAGCCGTAACAACCGGCGGAGCGCACGAAGACGCTGGCCGGTGGCGTCCGCGAACCATCGCTCTGCGTGTTCGCATCGTGCGGCGGGTCCACATAAGAGCTCACGGTCGAGCCGTCGAAGAACGCGGTACCAGGACTGTCCAGCCGACGGCCCCGAAGGAGGACGGGACCCCGATAGTCGGGACTGATGAGTAACGAATTCTCGGCCGCGAGCCAGGACGTCTGCTCGGGAGCGCCGAGTTCGACGAGCCCGCGAGCCGGATCGCCCCGATCGCCGAAGATCATCTGGACCGGAGTGTCGCCGAACATGAGCCCACCGACGTAGCGAGTTGTGCTGTCGCGCCCCGTGGTCACCGGGCAGCGTGCGCCGGGCGCGAGCCGGGGAAGGTGCAGCGGGCGGGTCAGCCCGGCCGGCAAGGTCCCCTTCTCGACCCGCACGCACACGTCCGGCTCATGGGCGCAGATCCGCTGGTACGACGGCTGCGCCGACGGCCCGATGCGAGCTGGTCGCCCCACGACCGCGATGCCGAGGACGGCGCCCCCGACGGCGAGCACCGAAAGGGTCGCCGCGACCGCCTGGCGCCGGCGCTGCCGGGCCCGACGGGCACGCAACTGATCCCACAGCGAGTCGCTTCGCGCCTCGGCGGCGGCCGCTTCCGCGGACAGCGCCCGCCGCAGGTCATGCTCGGTGTACATGGTCACGATCGTCATCACCTCCGGTTGCCGCTGAATCGGACCCGGTCACTCGCAAACGGTCCAAGGCACGGCTGATCTGGCTGCGAACCGTGGCAACGGAGCAGCCGAGCTGGTCGGCAATAGCGGCGTCGTCAAGGTCGACGAAGTAGCGCAGGACGATCGCCGCGCGCTGCCGGGCCGGCAGGTCGCGGACCGCTCTGATCAGCCAGTCGCGATCGGCCACGGCGTGCTGCTGGTCGCCCACCGAGGGCTCCGGGAGGCGCTCGGTCGGGATCTCGGCCCGCCATCGACGACGCCAGCCCGAGGTCGCGACGTTGACCATGATCCGGCGGGCGTATGCCGGAGGATGGTCCGCGGCTCGTACCTTCGGCCAGGACCGCCATACCCGGAGCAAGGTTGACTGAAGGAGATCCTCGGCCGACGCGGGATCCGAGGACAGCACCCTGGCCAGCCGCGCAAGGTCGGTGGCCGAGTCGGCGACGAAGACCGCGAAGTCGTCGGGGCGCTGGTCCCTCACAAGGGCAAAGACTCCCTGACGAGGCCAAAGATTGCCTCTGAGTCCGTACCGGTGGAGGCCGGTCGATATCTTGCGCTCATGATCACCGAGCGCGCAGAGCTGCCCGTCCTTCCTGGCCGCGAAGCCGAGTTCGAGGAGGCGTTCGGGCGGGCGAAGCTGATCATCAGCGCCATGCCCGGCTTCATCGGGCTCACGCTGTCGCGGTGCATCGAGCGGCCGAGCAACTACTTGCTGCTGGTGCAGTGGCAGACGCTCGAGGACCACACCGAGGGGTTTCGCGGCTCGCCCGAGTTCCAGGAGTGGCGTTCGATGCTGCACCACTTCTACGACCCGTTCCCGGTCGTCGAGCACTTCACCGAGGTCGACCGGGCCTAACGGCCTACGCCGTCGTGCGACCGATCTCCTCGACGAGCTCGTAGATCTGCCCGTCGGGCGCCCAGAAGTGGACGTAGCGGTACCGCGCGTTCGATGAGATCTCGGCGTCGACGCGGGTGCCCGCGGCTCGTAACTCGCCCGCACCGGCTTCGACGTCATCGACGAGGAAGCCGACGCTGCGCTCGGTGTCGCCGATCCCGTCCACGGAAGCGACCACTAGGGACGAGCCGTCCGGCAGGTCGAACAGATCCGCCTCGATCCCCTCGACGTGGCCGGGCGTGAGCCCGAGGACCTCGCGGACGAACCGCGACATCTCCGGGCGCGCGGGTGTCGCCGTACCGACGAACACGATCCCCTTCACCTGCACGACGACACCCTGTCACGCCCGCTCGCGGTCGGGTCACCAACCAGCACGCCACAAGCCCCGTCTACCTAGCGTGGGCCGCCGATGCGTCGCGAGCGCGGCGGTTGTCGTCGCCGTCATCATCAGCGGCTGCTCAAGCAGTCCCCGCGCACGGGGAGCCGGCCCGCCGTCAACGCCCTCGGTCGCCTCGCCGGTCGACAGCCGGACCGCCTCGCCGCCACCCGCGAACCTCGCTCGGCTGGAGCGCACGCTGCCGCCGGGCACGCTCGGCTTCCCGAAGACGATCGTGGCCACTCCCGACCCGGCGACCGATCCGGGCGGCGGGCTGGCCTGGCTGCCACCGGGCACAACGGTCCCTTCGCGAGACATCCGCTCCAGGGTCGATCTGGGTGCCGGCGTGGACGCTGGTCTGGCGGATCAAGGGACGCTCTTCGGATTCGCCTACCCGGCCCTGAGCCGCGACGGCGGCCGGTCATGGAGCGTCGACGGACCGCAGTTCTACCACGCGGGGGCCGACGGACCAGGTACGACGACTCAGCTCGTGTCATTGGCCAACGCCACCCTGATCGCGTGGGGTCAAACCGGCAATCTGGTCAAGACGTCCGGCGACCTCGGCCGGCATTGGGTCCAGGCGTTGTTTCCCGGCGGCGTTCTCAGCCTCCGCGTTGTCGGCAACGGGATCATCGTCCGGGCGACCGGAGACGCGTTGCCACCGGGAAGTGATACCGCTCCGCTCGCGACCTGGATATACCGCTCCACCGACGGCGGACAGCGGTGGCATCGGCGCCAGGCAGCGAATCCGTGGCCCTCCTGACGAGCTGAGGCTTCAGTGCGCCGAGGTGGTGCCGCCGTAGGAGGCAGCCAGTGCTTCGGCCACGACTCTCGCATCGTGGTCCGCGGGATCGGCCGGGTACTCCGGCAGCAGGTCGTCCCACACGACCAGCCACGATCCGTAGAGCTGGGCCTGCCCTTCGGGCCGGGCGAAGAACCAGACGTGCAGGTGCGCACCGCCATCCCCGATCCGGTAGACATGCGCGCGCGAGACGTTCGGCAACCGCTCGATGTGCCGAGCAACCTGCGCGGTCAGCACGCCGAGCTCGGCAGCCATCTCATCAGGAAGGTCGCCGAGGTCGTAGTGGTCGCGCGGGTGCAGCATGAGCACCAACGGCACGCCGACACCGGGGATCCGGGTCATCCGCCAGTGCTCGTCGAGCCAGATGCCTTCGTCGCGGCGACGACACGAGTGGCAGTCGGACGGGTCCTCACCCTGTCGCGCGGGCTCCGGCAGAACGGGCGGGCGCAACGGAGAAACCCGCAGACCATCCGGCTCGAACGGGCTGATCTCCCAACCCGTCATCCGCGACAGCGGCAAGCGACGGTCAGTGTCCGCAGCAGCCAGCGCATGTTGATAGAACTGATCGGGGTTCATCGCCATGGACCGAGCCTAGGTCTCGGCCAAACCCTCACACTTAGTCGCCGTACAGAGTCCGCACCATCTCCTCCGCGAGCTCGGAGTTGTGGAACGGCCCGGGCGCTCGCAAGGCCGCGATCACCTGACGTTGGGTGACCGGGTCCTTGTCCTGGCTCATCTTGACCTTGCACACGAAGCGCGTGATCGGGAGCCGGATGCCCACCGTGCCTCGGGCCAGCGGACGAGCCCAGGACGGATCCAGCAGCATCGGTTCGTCCACTCGGGCCTCGAAGTTGGCGACCAGCCTGGCGAGCACGTCGAGGTTTTCGTCCTCGTCGAGCAGCTGAGGTACGCCGTAACAATGCGCGGCGCTGAAGTTCCACGTTGGCGCGCGGATTGCACCGGGCGCGTACCAGCTCGGCGAGATGTAGCCGTTGATGCGGGCCTGCACGATCAACAGGACTTCCCGCTCCCCGAACCCGTGCAGCTTGTCATCGGGCCGGCCGACATGGGTGAGCACCGTCAGGTCCTCGGCCCCGTCGTCGAGCAGGATCGGGTAGTGCGAGGCGACCAGATCACCGTCGTTGTTGCTGACCAGGATCGCCCACGGGTTCTCGCGGATCAGGCGACGAACCACCTCGACGTCGCTCGTCGCGTGTTCAGGACTGTGCCGCATAGTCGCATCTTGCCGTAGCGCACCCAGAACGAAAGTGAAACGCTCGCCGCGCCGGCGCCTGCCGGGCTGATTGGCCGGAGTGACAGGAGGAGCCATGAAGGTTTCGATCCCGGGTCGTCGGACGGCGACGCTCATCGCGGTCGCGGCGGTGGTGATCGCATTCGCCGGATCGGCAGAGGCGGCCGCCGCCCATCGGAGCAGCGGCGACAAGCTGATCAAGGTGCACTCGCTGTCGGGCAACCGGATCCGGAAAGACTCGTTGACCGGGACACAGATCCGGGAGTCGACGCTCGGGAGCGTCCCCAAGGCCGCCACCGTGAACGGATTCACGATCAGGAAGGTCTTCTTCGCCGAACCGCAGAACACCTCGGCTCGGACCGTCTTCAGCGCAGACGGTCTGGTCCTCAAGGCCGGGTGCACGGGCACGGCGCCCACCCTCGAAGCGACTGCGCCGGCCAGCGAGTTTCATGTGAGCGGCGTGGGTGACGGGACCCAATACAACTTCGACGAGTCCACAGCATTCACCGCCAGCATGCTCGCCGGTCATAACGAAGGCAGCCTCACTGCGGTGTACGCGACCTTCAGCGGCAAGACGATCACTTTGGACCTTGCGTTTGACCGCGCCTCGACATTTGGTGCGCACAGCGACTGCACGGTCTACGGCACCGCGCTCGTCGACTGACCGCCAGAGCGTTGAGGAATGCCTGCCGGTGCTCGGAATTCCGAACGCTGCTCAGTAGACGTCGCGGCTTCCGAGGCTTCGGTGTCAGCGGGTGAGTGCGGCGTACGCGATGGCGATCTCGGCGCCGAGTCGGGCGTTGTTGTTCACAAGCGCGATGTTGGCGGTGAGGCTGGCTCCGCCGGTGAGCTCCACGATCCGGCGGAGCAAGAACGGGGTGGCCTCCTTGCCCTGAATGCCGCCGGCGTCCATGTCTTCGAGCGCACGCTCGATGATCGCGTCGATCTTCTCGGCCGGGATCTCGTCGGCGGTGGGGATCGGGTTGGCGACCACGATCCCGCCGTCGATGCCGAGGTCCCACTTGGTGGCCATGACCGCGGCGACCTCCTCCGGGGTGTCGGCGCGGGCCGGCGCCGGGCATCCACTGCTCCGTGAAAAGAACGCCGGGAACTCGTCGGTGCGATAGGCGAGGACCGGCACCCGCAGGGTTTCCAGCGCCTCGAGGGTGAGACCGATGTCGAGGATGCTCTTCACGCCGGCGGAGATCACCGCGACATCGGTCGTGGACAGCTCGGTCAGATCGGCGCTGACGTCGAAACTTTGTTGCGCGCCGCGGTGTACGCCGCCGAGTCCGCCGGTGACGAAGACCCGGATCCCGGCCAGCGCTGCCAGCCGCATCGTCGCAGCCACCGTAGTGGCGCCGTGGCCGCCCCTTGCAATGACGACCGGAAGGTCGCGGACGCTCACCTTCATGACGTCCGGGCTGGACGCGAGCAGTTCGACGTCCGCCGCCTCGAGGCCGATCCGTGGCCGGCCACTCAGGACGGCGATGGTCGCCGGCACCGCGCCGAGGCTCCGGACGATCTGCTCGACCCCGGTGGCCATCTCGACGTTCTGCGGATACGGCATGCCGTGACTGATGATCGTGCTCTCCAGCGCGACGACGGGAGCACCGTCGCGTAAGGCTCTGGCCACCTCGTCGGTGAGGACATGAGGGACGGATGCGGGGTCGTCACAGGGATTCTCCTCAGCGCGCCGAGGTCAGCGCGGACTCGATCAGCCGCGAGGTGAGATCGGGGCGGACCGTGTGGGGGCTGGCGAGGGTGAGCACCGCGGCGGCCTGACCGTAACGCGCGCCGTCGACCGGGTCGCTGCCGTTGAGCACGGCGTAACAGAACGCGGCCAGCATCGCGTCGCCGGCGCCGGTCACGTCCTCGACGGTGGCGGCGCCGGCCGGCAGCAACGTCGTACCGGACGACGCCGTACTGAGCAGCGAGCCGCCGGCGCCGAGGCGCACCCAGACATGGTCGACGCCGCGTCCGTGCAGGCGGGCGATCGCCTTCCGCATCTGCGGGTCGGTCTTGGTGGGAAGGCCGGTCAAGGCAGCGAGCTCGTCGCGGTTGGGGGTGACGGCGTACAGCGGCTGGTCCGCGCGAGATACACGACGCGATCACCGTCGCCTTGGGCACGCTGACCGGCTCGAGGATGACGCGCACATTCGCTGCGGCCGCGAGGTCGCGGGCATGGGTGATCGCCGGGACCGCAAGGTTGCCGTCGAGCACGAGCAGGCCGGCCGTCGCGATGACGTCCCGGGCCTCGTTGACGTGCCCGGGCCCGATCGCAGCGACCGCCGCCATGTCAGAGACCGCAACCAGCAACTCTCCGTCAGAGTCGAGAACCGCGGTGTAGGTGCCGGTCGACTGGTCCGTTCGGTGCACGTACTCGCAGCGCACTCCGGCCGCAACCGTCTCGCTCAACAGACTGTCGCCCAACGGGTCGCGACCTACGGCGCTGACCAGGTACGTCCGAACTCCGAGCCGCGCGAGGTTCTCCGCGATGTTGCGGCCGACACCACCAGGCGTCATCGAAGCCCGCCCGGGGTTGCTGGTCTTCGGCGTCGCGCGCGCCGTGCTGTGGGCCTTGATGTCGACGTTCGACCCACCGATGACCACGACGCCCGGCTGCTCGCCGAGGATGTAGCCCCGGCCGAGGATGACGCCCTTCTTACCGAGGTTCGACAGGTGGACGTTGACCGATGCCCGAGACGTCCCGAGCAGGCCGGCGATTGCCTCGGAGCTGATCAGCGGGTCGCGGCGTAGCAACTCCACGATCTCGCGCTCGCGCTCCGTCAACCCCACCCTTAGTACGGTAAGGAAGACTTGGCGCAATAAGCAAGCTATCTGCCGTTGCGCTCCCGGTGGCTGCACCCCGGCCAGCAACAGGGCCGGCGCATGCCCTCCTCCAGCTCCTCCTGGGTACGGCGGATCCGGCGGATCCGGGTCTTCTCTTGCTTGGCGTCCTCGACCCAGCAGATGAACTCGTTGCGGGCCAACGGGGTGATGTCCTTCCACGCATCGAGTGCCGTGATGTTGCCGACCAGCGCCACGCGCAGGTCCGGGGGAAGTTTGTGCACCACCCCGCCGGGCACTCGCTCGCCGCTCACCCGACCACGGTATCGAGCCGACCTGCCTGTGGAGAGGACAGCGACGATGTGGGCCGCGCGGTCGGCTAACCCGCGATGAAGATCCCGGCGCGTTCGGCGACCAGTTGCCGTTGGATGTGGCTGTCCCCGAGCATCAATCGAGTGGCGGTTGCACGCTTGAAATACAGGTGCGCGTCGTGTTCCCAGGTGAAGCCCATCCCGCCGTGCAGCTGGATCGTCTCGGCCGCGATCCGGTAGGCCGCATCCGCGCAGACCGACTTTGCCAACGGTGCCACGACCGGTAGCTCGGCCGGCGAGTCCGCGGCGGCCCAGGCCGCGTAGTACGCCGTCGAAGCCGCCGACTCCAGCTCCACGACCAGGTCCGCGGCTCGATGCTGCAGCGCCTGGAACGAACCGATCGGCCGGCCGAACTGCACGCGGGTCTTGAGGTAGTCGACGGTCGAGTCCAGACAGTGCCGCGTGACTCCGATCGACTCCACCGCCAACGCGGTCCGAAGCAGGTCGACCGCCGCAGCCGACACTGCGACATCACCGAGTCGCTCGGCCGGGCAGGCGTCGAGCGACACGCTCGCCTGCGACCGGGTGAGATCGAGGGTTCGCGCCCCGTCGACCTCGACCCCCGGAGCCGACCGGTCGACCAGCCACAGACCATCGTCCGCCGCAACGACAAGCAGGTCGGCGCGATGACCGTCGATCACATGTCGGATCGTGCCGGTCAACCGACCACTCGCGCCGTGCAGGTCCGGCGCCACCACGACCGCGGCAAGTCGTTCGCCGGCGGAGATCGCCGGCAGCACATCGGCGCCGCAACTGGAGTCGGAGCGTTCGATCGCCGCCGCCGCGACCAGGCTGGTCAGCAACGGCACCGGAAACAGTGCAGCGCCGGCCACCTCGAGTGCGACCGCCGCGTCGACGAACGATCCGCCGCTGCCGCCGTGCGTCTCGCTGACAACCAGTCCGGTCAGGCCGAGCTCGTCGGCCAACATGCGCCATAGGTTGTCGTCGTACCCGTCGTCGGAGCCGATGACCTCACGCAGTCGCGCCGGCGCGCAATGGTCGGCCGCGACTGCGCGGAGCGCACGGCGCAGATCCTCTTGCTCTGGGCTGAAGGTGAAGTCCATCACGACCGATCCTAGTGACCTGGCAGAGAATCTGACGACCCGTCAGATTCTGGATAGACTCCCCGCCGATGGACTTCGACTTCACCCCCGAGCAGCGAGCCTTCCTCGCTGAGGTCGAGGACTTCCTGGACGCCAACGACGACCCCGAGGTGTTCGACCTCACCCGGGAGAACATGGCGCAGATCGTGGACACCCCCGCCCGGCGCGCGTTCATGGCAAAGCTCGCCAAACGCGGCTGGCTCGGCATCACCTGGCCCAAGGAGTGGGGCGGCAAAGACGGCGACGGGGTCTACGAATACCTGTTGAACGAGGCACTCGCCGCCAGAGGCGGACCGCAGATCGGCAAGGGCGTCGGGATCATCGGCAAGACCCTGCTGCGGCACGGCAGTGATCGACTCAAGGCCGAGTTCCTGCCGAAGATCATGAACGCCGAGATCGAGTTCGCGGTGGGCTACAGCGAGCCGGACGCCGGAAGCGACGCCGCGGCGATGCGGCTCTCGGCCGTACGGGACGGCGACGAGTGGGTGCTCAACGGACAGAAGATCTGGACCACGTCCGCGCATTTCGCTGACTGGTACTGGGTCGGCGCCCGGACCGATCCGGAGGCGCCCAAGCACCACGGCATCACGTTGTTCCTGGTGCCGATGGACCACCCGGGGCTCACCGTCAAAGAGATCCGCACGATGGGCAACGAGCGCACCAACGAGGTGTTCTTCGACGACGTTCGAGTGCCCAACGACTACGTCGTCGGTGACCTCGGCCGCGGATTCCAGTACATTTCCGAGGCGCTCGACCTCGAGCGCTTCACGATGTTCACCTTCTCGCCGATCAAACAGCGGCTCGACCTGCTCGTCGACCACGTCAAGACCGCGACCCGCGACGGCAAGCCGTTGCGCGCGGACCCACTGGTGCGTTCGCAGGTCGCCGAGCTGACGACCAGAGCCGAGGTGGCGCGGGTGCTCGGTCTGCGCTTCCTCGCCAAGTCGGTGAAGGGCGGGGCCGCGCCGACCGCGGAGGCAAGCGAATACAAGCTGTTCGCGACCGAGTTCTCCAAGCAGCTCGCCGATGCGGCGATGGACATCGCCGGACCTGGCACGCAGCTTCGGGTCGGTACGGATGACGCCCCGATGCGCGGCCGCACCGAGTCGACGTACCGCTACACCGTCCTCGACACCATCGGCGGCGGCACGTCGGAGGTGCAGAAGAACATCATCTCGAGGCGCAAGCTCGGCCTTCCGAAGAACTTCGCGTGACGGCGGGCACCTGAGCCGATGACCGGACTACTCGAGGGCATCACAGTGCTCGACCTGGCCAGTGTGGGCCCGGCCGTGCGCGCCTCCGGGTGGCTCGCCGACTACGGCGCCGACGTGATCCGGGTCGGACCCACCGCGCGCGACCAGGACGTGCAACTCGTGCCGAAACCGCACTACTACAGCGGCGGTCGCGGCACTCGGCAGGTGCAGATCGACCTGAAGTCCGACGCCGGTCGGGCCGCGTTTCTCCGACTGGCCGGGCACGCCGACGTCGTGATCGAGAGCTTCCGCCCCGGCGTCGTCGACCGCCTCGGTATCGGCTACGACGACGTCAAAACGGTCAACCGCGGCATCGTCTACTGCTCGACGACCGGCTACGGCCAGAGCGGTCTCCGCGCGCAGTGGGCCGGTCATGACCTCAACTACCTCGGGGTCAGCGGCTACCTCGCCGGCGCCGAGCCGGTCGCCGAGGGCAAGCCGCCGTTGCCCGGCGCGACCATCGCCGACAGTGCGGGCGGCGGGATGCAGGCCGTCATCGCAATCCTGGCCGCCTTGGTGGCGCGAACCGGCTCTGGTGAAGGCCGCTACCTCGATGTCGCGGTAGCCGACGGCGTCCTTGCACTCATGTCGCTTCAGATCGACGACGTGCTCGCCACCGGCGCCGAACAGCTGCCGGGGTGCGCGCCGCTGTCCGGCCGGTTCGCCTGCTACGACACGTATCGGGCCGCCGACGGCGGCTGGCTCACGGTCGCCGCGATCGAGCCGAAGTTCTGGGCCAACCTCTGCACCGCGCTCGGCCTCGACTCGCCGGTCGACCGCCAGTACGACGAGGACGCGCAGGACGAGCTCCGGGCCGCACTCACCGCGACGTTCGCCACGAAACCGCGAGACGAGTGGGTGGACCTGCTGGCCGACGCCGACACTTGCGTCGCGCCGGTCTTGACCGCGAGTGAGGCGGCTGCCGATCCCGGCTTCAGGTCTCGGCGCGCTTTCGCGGAGACGACCGGCTCGGCCGGGCCCGGTGCCGCTCAGCTCGCGCCGCAGTTCGCGGGCGTCACCCGCCAGGGCAGCTATGCGCTGCCCGACCGGTCGGTCACCGACACGGACCTCATCTTTGCCGAAGCCGGGCTGAGCGCCGACGAGGTCGCCGAGCTGCGCAGCGCGGGGGCGATCGCATGACGAGCGACCTGCCGGCCCGGATCAGTGCCGTGATCGACCAGCCGCAGTACGAAGAGGCGGCCGAGTTCCCGGTCGAGCGCGGCTACATCTGGACCTCGTGCGCGTCGGTCGAGAACGGCAACCCGCTGTTCTGGGACGACGCGGTCGCCGCCGAGCTGACCGACGGGCCGATCGCGGCACCGTCGATGCTCTCGACCTGGCTGCGCCCGCATCACTGGGCGCCGAACCGCGATGCACCCAAGCTGCCGCTGCAGATCCACTTCGATCTGAAGGAGGCCTTCGATCTGCCCGAGGCCGTGATGACCGACAACACGCTGATCTTCCACGAACCGGTCCGGCCCGGCGACCGGATCACCAGCTGTCAGCGGCTGCGGTCGGTCAGCGCCGAGAAGGACACCAAGCTCGGCATCGGCCGGTTCTGGGTGATCGACGTCGAGTACCACAACCAGCGCGGCGACCTGGTCGGGGTCGAGTCGTGGACCGGCTTCGGCTATCGACGGAAGGCCTCATGATCGCGACCCGCGCATTGGCCGACGTCACGGTCGGAGCCGCCTTGCCTTCGCTGTCCTACGACGTGAGCGCGACGACGGTCGTCGGGGGCGCACTCGCGACCCGCGACTGGCGACCGCAGCATCACGACTACCACTTCGCGACCGAGCGCAACGGGATGCGCGACATCTTCATCAGCGCACCCAACCAGGCCGCCTGGTTCGAGCGATACATCACCGACTGGAGCGGACCGGCCGGCCGGCTCGGCCGGATGTCGTTCCGAATGTTCGACTCGATCTGCGCCGGCGACACGATGGTGTTCACCGGGTCGGTCAGCGCGGTCGAGACCGACGAGCAGGGTTGCGGCTGGGTCGGTCTCGAGATCGTGGTGGCGGTCGGCGACCGGAAGTGCACCGTCTGCAACGCCCGGATCGCACTACCGGCCGGCGCCGACGACAACCCCTGGGCTCGCCACGGCGAGCGCTGGCAACCCTGACCGGAGCGAGCCTCGATGGACCTGGACTTCACCGCCGAGCAGGACCTGCTGCGCGAGTCCGTGCGCCGCAGCTGCGAGCGGCACGGCGGCCTCGACACCGCCCGCAAGCTCGAGGACGACCCGGTCGGCTACTCCGCCGCGCTGTGGTCCCAGCTCGGCGAACTCGGCGTACTCGGCGTCTTGATCAGCGAGCGGTACGGCGGCAGCGGCATGACGATGCTCGACGCCGCGGTGGTCTACGAGGAGCTGGGCCGGGCGCTCGTCCCGAGCCCGCATTTCGTCAGTTGCGTCCTGGCGGCCGGCCTGATCGGTCGTACGTCCGACCAGGCGTTGAAGTCGCGCGTCCTGCCCGGGATCGCCAGTGGCGACTCGGTCGTCACGGTCGCGGCGCTCGAACCCGACTGCGGCTACGGACCCGCCGGGGTTCAGCTCCGCGCAACGCCGGACGGTGACGGCTGGCGGCTCTCGGGAACGAAGGTGCACGTGCCGTTCGCACAGGCCGCCGATTCGATGGCGGTCCTCGGCCGCGAAACCTCCGGCGGGATCGTCGCCGTGTTGGTCCCAACGACGGCGGCCGGACTCACGCTCGAGCAGCAGCTCACCGTCGCGTCGGACTCCCAGTTCAGGATCCGGTTCGACGACGTCGTCGTGCCGGCCGATGCGCTGGTGCACCGCGAGGCCTGGCAGCCCTGGCACGACACGATGCTCGACGGCGCGACCCTGCTTGCCGCACAGGCGGCCGGCGGAGCGCGCGCGGCGCTCGAGCTCGCGGTGGCATACGCGAACACCCGCGAGCAGTTCGGCAAGCCGCTCGCCGCGTTCCAGGCGATCTCGCACTACCTCGCCGACGCGACAACCGCGGTCGACGGTGCGCAAGCCCTCGCCTGGGAGGCCGCCTGGGCGAGCGGCCGAACCGATCGGTTCGCGGTGTTCGCGCCGATGGCCAAGAGCTTCGCCTGCCAGACGTTCCGTGACGTGACCGCGACCGCGCAGCAGATCTTCGGGGGCAACGGGTTCACCCTCGACTTCGACATCCAGCTGTTCTTCCGCCGCGCGAAGTCACTGCAGCTCAACCACTGGGACACCCGCTACCTCAACGAGCTGATCGCGGCCGCCGTACTCGATGACGGCGAGCCCGCCGTTGTTCAGGACAGCTGACGGACCGTCCGCGCGGCCAGTCCGGCGATCTTCGCCGAGCGGGTGAACGACGACACAACATTCACGTCGAGGCCGTTGGTGAGGTAGGCGAACGACAGCCCGCTGTCAGGATCGGCCCAGGCGATCTGACCGCCGACCCCCATCGCCCCGAAGGCGCGCGGACCGGCGCTTCGCCCGAACCCGCGCACGACCGCGTTGTCGTCGTCGCCGGCGACCACCAGGCCGAGGGTCCGGTTGGCCGGACAGGTGAACAGTGGATCGACCAGGGTGTTGCGCACATTCGCCGTCGCGTCGTGCAACACGTCCGCCGACCACACGTCACCTGGATTGTGGAGCAAGGCCTGGTAGAACATCGCGACGTCGGCCGCACTCGCCACCGCACCCGCGCCGGGCACGCCGGCGGCCAGCACCTCGGGCTCGTTGAAGCGCAACAGGAAGTTCTCGCCGGTCTCGCGCACCCGGTCGCCGAGCGACTCACCGTCCGCGCCGGGCGCTCCGACCAGTTCGAGTACGGCGACATCGGCTTGCGCCCCTACCGGCGCACCCATGGTCAGACCGGTGATCCCCAGGGGCGCCGCGATCCGATCGGCGAACACGGTCCGGAAGTCGCTGCCGGTGAGCCGGTCGATCACCTCGACCAGCGCCCAGTACGCCGAGGTCGCGTGATACTCGGTTCGCGTACCCGGCTCCCAGTCGAGCTCCCAGGTCGCGAACCGCTTGAGCCGCTGCTCGCGGTCGGCGCCCTCTTCGGGTCGCATCGGCGCCCGCGCGAAGCCGGCCGTGTGGGTGAGCAGATGCTCGATCGTCACGACCTGCTTGCCGTGGGTCGCGAACTCCGGCACGAC
The DNA here is from genome assembly GCA_963770565.1 of uncultured Actinomycetota bacterium. Taxonomy (GTDB): domain Bacteria; phylum Actinomycetota; class Actinomycetes; order JAFAQI01; family JAFAQI01; genus DATAUK01. Next base: position 1,066,624 of record CAVYQE010000001.1, on the reverse strand, counting down.
CTCGGCCACCCGGGTGTGATCGGAGAGCACACCGTCGCCGATCAGCAACCAGGCGAGCGCGGCGCTGAACGCCTTCGTGACGCTGAACGTCACGTACCGTGACCCGGCCTCCGCGCCGATCGTCTCGTTGACCACGATCTCACCGCCGAGGCCGAGAGCGAGCTGGCACGACGGCAGCAACCCGTCGTCGACATCGCGCCGGCACCGGGCCACCAGCGCATCGACCGCCGACGGATCGAGCGTCGTGCTCACGTCGCTCATGTCCCGCTCAGCGGACCAGGTCGGCGAGCGCCGCGAGGTGGGCCGGATCCCGTACGCCGCCGACGAGCATCGTGGTCACCGGACCGGCCCGCCATAGCTCGAGCCGCTCCCGGATCCGGTCCAGCGGACCGCACAGTGCGATCCCGTCTGCGAGGTCGTCGGGCACGGCACGCATCGCCGCCTCGCGGTCGCCGGACATGAACAGCTGCTGCACCTGCGCGGCCGCGTCGGCGTACCCGAACCGGCCGATCACGTTGAGATGGAAGTTGAGATTCGCCGCGCCCATCCCGCCGATGTAGAAGGCCAACGTCCACTTGACCACCTCGCGCGCCGCGTCGACGTCGTCGTTGACGACGACCGTGACGGGGCAGCAGACCTCGAAGCCTTCGGGTGCACCCGACAGCGCCTCGGCGTACACCTCGGCGCCGCGCTCGGCGTGGAAGAAGATCGGCAGCCAGCCATCGGCGATCTCGGTCGCCAGCGCGACGTTCTTCGGGCCCTCGGCCCCGAGCAGGATCGGGATCCGCTCGCGCACCGGATGCAGGGTGAGCTTGATCGACTTGCCGAGCCCGGTCCCGCCGGGATACGGCAGCGGGTAGTGCTCACTGGCACTGCTCACCACGTCGCGCCGCCACACCGACCGCACGATCTCGACGTAGTCGCGGGTCCGCTCCAACGGCTTCGGGAACGGTACGCCGTACCACCCCTCGACCACCTGCGGTCCGGACACGCCGAGGCCGAGGCTGAGCCGGCCGCCGGAGAGCGCGTCGAGCGTCGCCGCACTCATCGCGGTCGCAGCCGGAGTCCGCGCCGACATCTGCACGATGCCGGTGCCGAGCTTGATCCGGGACGTGCGCGCGGCGTACCAGGTCAGCGGGGTGAACGCGTCGGAGCCATAGGCCTCGGCGGTCCACACCGAGTCGAAGCCGACGTCCTCGGCCGCCCGCACGCTGTCAGTCGCGTCGTCGGGGTTCGCGCCCCAGTAACCGAGCATCAGCCCGAGTCGCAGGTCCTGGACCATCAGTGCCCACTCATCCAGCGCCCGCTCATCGCGGCAGCCCGAGGATCCGCTCGCCGATCACGTTGTGCAGCACCTCGCTGGTGCCGCCGGCGATCGTGAGAGCGCGGTTGCCGAGGAACCGCCGCAGCGCCCAGTTGGTCGGAGCGTCGGTCACGCCGGTCGCGGCCGGGCCGAGCAGCTCGAGCGCCAGCTCCGAGGCGTCCTGCCGCAGGTGCATGCCGACCAGCTTGCGCACGCTCGACACCGCGCCGGGATCGACGCCGGAGACCCGGGCGAGCGTGGCCCGCACGCCGAGCATCGCGTCGGCCTGCGCCGCGCACACGAGCGCACCGACCCGGGCCAGCTCGGCCGGATCGTCGGGTTCGCTGCTGCGGGCAAGCGCGCCGAGCACCTCTTCGACCCCGGACGGGAAGGCCGCGCCGCTGCTCATCGCGACCCGCTCGTTGGCCAACGTGGTCCTGGCCAGTCGCCAGCCGCCGTCGACCTCGCCGACCACGCAGTCGTCGGGCACGAAGACGTCGGTCAGAAAGATCTCGTTGAACATCGCGTCGCCCGTCAGCTCACGGAGCGGGCGGACGTCGATACCTCCCGTGCGCATGTCGACCAGGAAGTAGGTGATCCCGTCGTGCCGGTTCGGGCTGCTCGAGGTGCGGGCCAGGCAGATCGCCCAGTCCGCAACCTGCGCCTGTGACGTCCACACCTTCTGTCCGGTCAGCGACCAGCCACCGTCGACCCGGACCGCGGCGGTCTGCAGCGCGGCCAGGTCCGACCCGGCGCCCGGCTCGCTGAACATCTGGCACCAGCTGATCTCGCCGTACAGCGTGGGTGGCGCAAACCGGGCCCGTTGCTCGTCCGTGCCGTGCGCGAGGATCGTCGACAACGCCCAGCTGCCGATCACCAGATCGGGCCGGGCCACACCGGCCCGCGCGAACTCCTCGTCGATCACCAGTTGCTCGACCGGACCGGCGGCCCGGCCGTACGGCGCCGGCCAGTGCGGCACGAGATAGCCGGCATCGGCGATCGCCACTCGGGCCGCCGTCGGGTCGAGCCCGTCGAGGCCGGCCACGAACTCCCGGACCTCGGCTCGGATCGGTTCGGCGGCCGCGCCGAGCTCGACCGCGTGGTGCCGTCGTACGCCGGTGCGGGCGAGGTCCGCGGCGCGGCGATGCCACCCGCCGGTGCCGCCGAGCAGCTGGCGGGCGGCCAGCGCACGTTTGAGGTAGAGGTGCGCGTCGTGCTCCCAGGTGAAGCCGATCCCGCCGAGCACCTGGATCAGGCTCTTCGCGACATCGACCGCGGCCTGCGGGGCGACCGCGGCCGCGACCACAACGGCGAGCGACCGCGCCGGGTCGTCGGTGTCGGGATCGTCGAGTGCGGTGGCCGCATCCCACGCGGCGGCGCGGGCCAGCTCGAGATCGCACAGCATGTCCGCGCACCGATGCTTGACCGCCTGGAACGCCCCGATCGGCTGCCCGAACTGCTCGCGCACCTTCGCGTAGGCGACCGCGGTGTCGACGCACCACGACGCGACGCCCGCCGCTTCGGCGGCGAGAAGTACCACCGCGTAGGCCTCGACCGTGGCATCGGTCAGGCCGGTGAGGGCCCGGTCGGCCGCGGCGCTCGGAGCGACGGTAGCGACCGCGATCCGGCGGCTCGGGTCGATTCCCGGCGTCGAGGTCAGCGCCAGGCCGGCCGCGTCGACGGCGTACCAAACGCCATCGACCGGCAGCACGACCGTGCTCACATCCGCACCGCCGAGGAGCTGGCCGTTGATGCTGACCGCCGCCGAGAAGCTGCCGTCCCGAGCGGCCGCCTCGACCTTGGCCGCGAATTCCGCCGATCCGAACCTGGCGATCAGCAACCCGGCGAGCATGGTGGGCAGGACCGGTCCCGGCGCGACCGCCCGGCCGAGCACCTCGAGTGCGACGCAGGTCTCGACGACGTGGGCATCCCACGGCAGCGCCAGCAGTTCTTGATCGGCCAGCGCCGGCCAGCCGGGTGGAAGCCGATCGAGGTCCTGGTCGAGCGTGGCCCGGGCTTGCTGCGTCAGGCCGGCCCGCTCGGCGAAGCCGCTGACCGCGTCGGCGAGTGCAGCTTGCTCGTCTGATCCGGCGAGCGCGGACGGGCGCACGCCGGTCATACTAGAACAGGTTTCAGTTTCGCCGCACGCCCCGACACCTCGGCCACCGATCACCCGGAATTGTTGCGTCCACAATTATGTTGTGGAGGCAATCGATCTGTTCAACGACGTCCCTACCGGAGGCGCACGATGCCCGCTGTCACCGTCGACGACCTGTCCACCCTCACCCGGGTGACGTCGATCGAGCCCACGACGGCCGCCCCGCGCCCGGTCAAGAGCCTGACCCGGGCCCCGAGCGGCTATGAAGGCGAGGGCTTCCCGGTCCGACGCGCGTTCGCCGGCGTCGACCTTGCCGACCTCGACCCGTTCGTCCACATGGATCAGATGGGCGAGGTCGAATACTCCCCGGGCGAGGCGAAGGGCACGTCCTGGCACCCGCACCGCGGGTTCGAGACCGTCACCTACATCATCGACGGCACCTTCGAGCACCAGGACTCCAACGGCGGCGGCGGCGTGATCACCAACGGCGACACGCAGTGGATGACCGCCGGCGGCGGCATCCTGCACATCGAGAAGCCACCGGAGGCGCTGGTGGCGAGCGGCGGGCTCTTCCACGGGATCCAGCTGTGGGTCAACCTGCCGCGCGCGCAGAAGCTCGTCGCCCCGCGCTACCAGGACTTACGCAGCGGCCAGGTCGCGCTCCTCACCTCGCCGGACGCCGGATCGCTGGTCCGGGTGATCGCGGGCGAGGTCGACGGGCACGCCGGCCCGGGGTCGACGTACACGCCGATGACGATGGTGCACGCGACCGTCGCGCCCGGTGCATCGTTGACGCTGCCGTGGCGGGCCGACTTCAACGCGCTCGCCTACGTCCTCGCCGGCCGCGGCACGGTCGGCGCCGAGGCGGTAGACATCGAGACCGGCCAGCTGGCGGTGTTCGGGCCGGGCGAGAGCGTCACGGTCGGCGCAGCTCCCGGCCAGGACGCCCGGTACGCCGCCGGGCTCGACGTCATCCTGCTCGGTGGAGCACCGATCCGCGAGCCGGTGGCCTGGATGGGCCCGTTCGTGATGAACACCAAGGCCGAAGTGCTGCAGGCCGTCGAGGACTATCAGTCCGGACGGCTCGGGCGGAACTAACGCCCCATCAACCGGCCGTGACCTTGACCGTGGTGGTCGCGGCCGGGCTGTTGCCGGCCTTGCTCACCGCCACGACGCTCACCGTGTAGGTGCCGGCGGCGAGCTTCGCGACGGAGGCCTTGAGCACGGTCGGTTTGAGGCTCTGGTGGTGGCCGCCCGGTGTCAGCGTGAACCGGTAGCCGGTGACCGCCGCCGCCCCCGACACCGACGCCGGCGCGGCCCAGGTCGCGGTCACGGTCTGGCCGGACGCCTTGGCGGTCAGCTTCGACGGCGCGGCCGGCAGCGGGGTCGGCCGGAACCAGGTGCTGCCGAACCCAAGCGTTGCCTGCAGGTCGGTCCCGGTGAGCTGCACCGCCGCCTTACTGCCGACCAGCGTCAATGTGGTGACCCGGCCGCCCCACGCCCCGTCGCCGTCACGACCGGTGATCTCGATCTCCGACAAGGTCCCGAGCTGCGGGTACGCCGACTCGAGCGTGCTGGCCGACACCGACCTGGTCCAGGCATGGTCGGAGTTGGCCACCGCGCCGTCGTATGGATCGGCTTCGGCCGGAAGGTAGGGCACGCCGCCGGACACCGTCCAACCGCCGTCGGCCGAGGCGTACTGCGCGAGCACCGCGTGGCCGTGGCGGTCGACGATGGTCTCGCCCGCGGTGGCCTCGACCGCGTTGGTGGCCCGAGGCGTCTCCACCCCGACTCCGCCATAGGCCTGGTCACGGGTGTCGCCGTCGACGTCGTACCAGCTGGTCTTCGGATCACTCAGGCCGTGCCGGGCGTAGGTCCGCGCCGCGACTGCCTGCGCCTGCAGTGTTGCGGCGGGCCAGCCCGACGGCATCTCCGACGGCACCACCGAGAGCAGGTACTGCTCGATGTCGACGACGTTGACCGCCTCCATCGAGCCCGACTCGAGCTCGCCCACGATCGAGCCGCGATAGCTGATCGGCCCGCCGGGGGTGCTGACCGGGATCTGCTGCGCGGTGTCGGTGAAGGTCGCGCCGGTCCCGAGCCTCTTCGTGGTGTGCCAGGCCCCGGACGACAGGTTGCGCAACACGATCGAGGCACCGCTGTGCTGCAGCCGCCAGCCGGTGATGGCGTGATGGGTCGTGGTCTTGGTGGGCAGCACCGACGGCTTCCCGCCGGCCGGGGTGAGGGCCAGCCCGAGCGCCGGGCTGACCTGCACGTAGCCGCGCGCGGGCGCGTCGACGGCAGTGAGCAGGACCCGGATCGTCCGCTTCGTCGACCGGGTCGCCAGCGTCGTGGTCGGGTAGTAGAAGTGCAGGATCTGGTTGACCGACAGGTGGTCGACCCTGGCGGCGCCCATCGCGCCCCATTGCGACATGCCGTGGCCATGTCCGTTTCCACGCCCGTGGATCGTGTAGACGCCGCCGGGCGGCACCGGGTAGACCTCGTGCCGGGCCAGGGCCCCATTCGCGCCGTGCACGGGTGTCGCAGCAGCCGGCGCAGCGGGCACGAGGACCATCGGGACGATCGCGAGGCCGGCCAGACCTGCGCCGAGGGAACCGGCCGCGAGGCGTCGCCGGCGCGGGAAGGAACGTGTCACACCAGTCACAATCGTCCCAACCATACGGCGTCTTGACCGCAATGTCCGAGACCGGGCGCGCCACCGCGCGCCACGAGCCAACCGCCGCGGGCCCTTCAGCGTCTCCTCAGCAAACGGCACCTATCCTGTGAATTCATCGGCCGGGTGACCAGCCGTCGAACAAGGAGCAACCTTTCGGTGACGACGCCCCTGGCGTCCGCGCAACCGCGTCCTCCGCAACGCTGGAGGCGGGTCCTGAAGTGGACGTCGATCTCCCTCGCCGTCCTTCTGGTGCTCGTCGGCGGCGGCGGATACCTCCTTTATCGGCACTATTTCGGGCAGATCACCACCGATCCGATCGTGGTCGACACCGGCCCCGGATCGGGTATCACGGCCACCAAGATCGTGGCCAATGCGGAGAACTTCCTGTTGATGGGCTCGGACAGCCGCGCCGGCGCGAGCGGAAAAGGCACCGGCGGCAACGACATCCAGGGCGCCCGGTCCGACACCACGATCCTGCTGCACCTGTCCGCCGGTGACCGCAAGGCCACCATGGTCAGCATCCCGCGTGACTCCTACGTCCAGATCCCGGCCTGCGTGATCGGGCCGAACGGCCAGAAGTCGGCACCGACCGTCGGGAAGTTCAACGAGGCGTTCTCGATCGGCGAGCAGGCCGGCCCGAAGTACGCGCCGAGCTGCACGATCGCGACGGTCGAGAAGCTCACCCACGTCCACATCGACCACTACGCCGTGATCAACTTCATCGGTTTCGAGAAGGTGGTCGACGCGCTCGGCGGCATCCGGATGTGCGTGGCCGAGCCGCTGCAGGATCCGATCGTCCACGACGCCTCCGGCTACCACGGCAGCGGCCTCAATCTGCCGGCCGGCCAGAGCGTCGAGATCGACGGTACCCAGGCGCTGGCGCTGATGCGGGCCCGCTACGCCCTCGACGGCGGCGGCGACCTGCCTCGGATCAAGCGGCAACAGGAGTTCATCGGCGCGGTCATTCGCAAGGCCTTCAGCACCGGCCTCCTGCTCGATCCGCTCAAGCTGGCCCGGGTCATCAACGCCGGGACCAAGTCACTGCAGACCGACGGGTTCGGCCTGCGGGAGATGATCAAGCTCGCGAAGGCGATCCACGGCGTCGGCCCGGGCGGGATCCAGATCCTGACCGTCCCGCTCGCGACGACCTTGCCGCCTGGCGTCCCGACCGCGGACGTGGCGTGGGATCCGGTCAAGTCCGCGAAGCTTTGGAACGCGATCCGGCACGACAAGCCGATCCCGGGCAGCGCAAAGGCGGCACGGGCCAGTGGTCCGACGCTCACCATCGCGCCGAGCGCGATCAACGTGATCGTCGAGAACGGCACCACCCAGAAGCGCCTCGGGCACACGGTCGCCAACGCGCTCGCCGCGCAGGGCTTCCACATCGTCAGCGTCGGGAAGGCCCCGAACACCGGCTACGCCACGACCACGGTTGAGTACGGCAGCGACAAGGTCCAGTCGTCACAGACCGTCACCGCCTCGATTACCGGCGCGACCAGCACCAACAACCTGTCCGCCGGCGACACCATCACGGTGATCGTCGGCAGCAACTACACGTCCGTGGTCCCGGTCAAGATCAGCGCCGCGCCGTCGCAGTCCGGAATCAACCCCACCACGGCCAGCAACGAAGGATGTCTCAGCTAGCCGATCGATCGAAGCTCTAGCTCGGCGGCCGGCGCCAGGCCGACAAAAAGCCGACGCCCCAGGCCATGTGCATGGTCGCGATGACCACCGGCAGCGCGAGCCAGGCCCGCCAGGGCAGCCGGCGGCCGATCACCAGCGAGCCCACGACATCGAGCAGGAGATAAGCCGCCGGCGCAGTCAACGCCCAGACCGACAGAAACGTTGAGAGAACGAGACCCGCAACAACACCCAGCACCGCCGCAGGCGGGGCCAGATAGCGAAGGTTGACCGAACCCGGATGAGCGCGCATCACTTGGCGACGCCAGCGCCCGTAGTGGAAATACTGCCGGGCCAGCGCCGCGAGCGAGTGCCGCGGGCGGTAGGACACCGACAGCGTCGGCGAGAACCAAACCAGTCCGCCCGACGCCCGGATCCGGTAGTTCATCTCCCAGTCCTGGGCCCGGGTGAAGGTCTCGTCGTACCCGCCGACCCGGTCCAGGGCGCTGCGGCGGAATACCCCCAGATAGACCGTGTCGGCCTGACCCTCCGTGCCGCCGACGTGGAACGGCGCGTTGCCGACGCCGAGCTTGCTCGTCATCGCGGTCGCGATCGCCTGCTCGATGGTCGTCACGCCGCGGGCCGACATCAGCCCGCCGACGTTGTCCGCACCGGTCCGCTCGAGTACCTCCACCGCGTTGCGCAGGTAGTCCGGCGGGATGACCGAATGCCCGTCGACCCGGGCCACCACCGGGAACCGGCTCGCCGCGACCGCAAGGTTGAGCCCGTTCGGCGTCCGGCCGGTGGGATTGGCGACCAGGATCACCCGAGGGTCCGCGGCGAGCTCCTTCGCGACCGCATCGGAGTGGTCCCGCGAGGGACCGAGCGCGAGCACGACCTCGAGCTCGGCCGGGTAGTCCTGAGCGAGCACGGAGCCGACCGCCGCGCGCAGGTGGCGCTCCTCGTTGAGCACCGTCAGGATGACCGAGACGGCCGGCCCGGGCCCGGATTGTGTGCGTGCCATCGCGCGGCACGCTACCGCGTGGCATCCCGGCCGATCGCGGGCCACTCACCTAGCATCGATACCGGGTCGGCCCCATATGTCCCTATCGTCGGAGGTTCCAGCACGTGAGCGGAACGTACGACGGGCCGCCGCATGGTGGGGAAACGGCCACCCGGACCCTGCCACCCGAGCTTGATCCACGCCGGCCACCGTCGCGCAGTCGACCCGGCCGGCCCGGTCAGCCCCCGAAACCGCCCGGCCCGCCGGGGCGCCGCCGGGGCCTGCGCGGCTTCCGCGAGTGGTCGCGCAAGCGGATGATCGCCACGATCGCGGGAGTGATGGCCGCGGTCATGGTGCTGGTGGTCGGACTCGCCGCGCTCGCCGGACTGTCCATCCTGGACAAGATCCACAAGATCAACCCGTTCCCGTCCGGATCCCGGCCGACCGGCGGGGCGATCGGTGACCTCAACATCCTGATCGTCGGTTCGGACAGCCGGGCCGGGTTGACCAAGGCGCAGCAGAAGAACCTGCACGTCGGTCACGACGCCGGGCAGCGCTCCGACACGATGATCCTGCTGCACATCCCGGCCGGCGGCGGCAAGGCCGACATGGTCAGCCTGCCGCGCGACTCCTACGTCACGATCCCCGCGCACCGCTCCCACGGCCACGAGGTGCCGGCCCAGATGAACAAGCTGAACGCGGCCTACTCTCTCGGCGGCGCGCAGCTCACGATCCAGACCGTCGAATACAACACCCACGTCCGGATCGACCACTACATCGAGATCAACTTCCTCGGCTTCGTCAACATGGTGCAGGCCCTCGGCGGGGTGAACGTCTGCAACGCCAAGGCGATCAATGACCCGGTCCACTTCGACTCGGCGACCGGCGGCTACGTCGGCAGCGGGCTGAAGCTCCCGGCCGGCACCAGTCACCTGAACGGCACCAGTGCGCTCGAGTACGTCCGGGCCCGCGAGTTCGACCCGGCGCAAGGTGACCTCGGCCGGATCCAGCGCCAGCAGAAGTTCATGAGCGCGATGCTCGACAAGGCCGAGAGTGCCGGCGTACTGCTCAACCTGCCCAAGCTGGACGGCTTCCTCAAGAGCGTGGCCGGGTCGCTGACCACCGACAAGGGGCTGGGTACGGCGCAGATCCTCCGGCTGGCGTCGACGCTGCACTCGATGTCGCCCAAGAACGTCAACCTGCTCACCGTGCCGCTGTCCAATACCGCCCTCGCGACGCCGGTGGGATCCGCGGTCAAGTGGGACCCGGTCCTGTCCAAGCGGCTGTTCCACGACTTCACCGCTGACAAGTCGATCACGAACGTGACCCGGCCGCAGCGGCTCACCATCCCGCCGGGCGACATCGCAGTGAAGGTCCTCAACGCGACCTCGACCGGCGGCCTGGCGGCGTCGGCCGGACAGGCGTTGTCCGGGGAAGGCTTCCTGATCAGCGGCACGGGGAACGCGCCAAAGGGCACCAGCCCGGCCACGACCGTCGTACTCTATGGCCCGAGCCGGGCCGACTCCGCCAAGACGCTTGCAGCCGCCGTCCCGGGCTCGGTCGAACGCGAGTCCAACGCCCTCGGCACCCGGATCGAGCTCATCCTGGGTTCCACCTATTCGGGGGTCAAACCGGTCAAGGTCTCCACATCGACCGCGACCCCGACCGTCCGAACAGGGGCGACCAACCCATGCAGCTAAAGCGCAGCGCAACCACGATCACCGGCCTCCTGGCCGTCCTTGCGATGGCCGGGTGCAGCGGAAGCTCCACCCCGTCGAGTCCTGGGGGGTCCGCGACGACGTCGCCGTCGGCTTCGGTCTCGACCAGCACATCGCCCGGAGCCCGGCCGACCTGCTCGTTGACCGGGATGGCCCAACAGAAGCATCAGTCGGCGACCCGGGCGGCGGTCGCGGTGAAGATCGACAACGTTGCCCAGGCGCTCCCGCAGGCCGGTGACAACCAGGCCGACATCGTGGTTGAGGAGCTCGTCGAGGGCGGGCTGACCCGGCTGATGGCGATCTTCCAGTGCACTGCGGCGCCTCTGGTCGGCCCGATTCGCTCGGCCCGGATCACCGACGCCGACCTGCTCGCGTTATTGCACGGCAGCATCCTCGGCTTCTCCGGTGCCAACCCCAAGGACCTGCCGCCGATCGAAGCGCACGGCGACACCGTCCTGATCTCGCAGGACAACGATCCGCAGTACTTCGACCGCAACCTGTCGCGGCCGGCGCCGCACAACGTGTTCTCCTCGACCAAGCGGCTCCGGCACGCCGGGCTGCAGAAGCGGTCCAAGCTCACCGCACCCAAGCCGCTGTTCAGCTACGGCTCGATCGACTCGAGCGCGCGCGGAGCCAAACACATCTCGCTGAACTGGCCGGCGGCCAACGCGGTGTGGACCTGGTCGCACAACAGCTGGCTGCGGACCCAGGACGGCTCGGCGGACATGCTGACCAACGGTAAGCAGGTCAGCGCGACCAACGTCGTCATCATGTCGGTCGACATCGCCAGCACCGGCCTGCACGACGTACTCGGCAATGCCTCGCCGCTCGACGTGACGGTCGGCAGCAACCCGGTATGGGTGATGCGCAACGGCAAGATCATCAAGGGCACCTGGAAGCGGCCGACGGTCACCTCAGCGCTGACCCTGCTCGATGCGAGCGGCCATGTGATCAATCTGGCTCCTGGCCGCACCTGGATCGAGCTGTTGCCGAAGGGCAGCCGGCCGACCCGTAAGTAGCGCCGTACCGGGACTACGGGTTGGGCCTAGTTGCGTTCGGCCTGATGACGCGCCGCCAGCGTCTTGACGTTGCGGGGTAGCCGGCCGCTCGCCAGATCGGCGACCGTGACGTTCTCCAGCACCTCACGCAGGCTGCCGCGTACCGCCATCCAGACCTCGCGCAGCGACTCGGCGGCGCCGGGGTAGCTGAGCTCGGTCAGGCTGAGATCGCGAACATTGGCCAGCGGCCCGTCGACCGCGCGAATCACGTCGGCGAGGGTGATCTGCGCGGCCGGGCGGCTCAGGACGTAGCCACCGTCGCGGCCGCGCTGACTGCGGACCAGATGTGAGTTGCGGAGCTCGCGGAGGATCCCCAGCAGGAAGTTCAGCGGGATGTCCTGGGCGACCGCGATCTGCTCGGCCTTGACGGCGCCCTGCTCGCCGGACACGGCGAGCTCAGCCATCGCCCGGACCGCGTAGTCAGACTTCGCCGAGATGCGCACAGTGGGCAGTCTGCCGCACCGGAGCTGATTTCGCTCGCATCGTCGCGATCAGCGGGAGCGGCGGCGCCAGAAGATCACCACGACGACGATCACGACCGCGGCCACCGCGGCCAGCTGACCCGGCGGCCGGGACGAGACCGTGGTGGCCTGCTCCCGGAGCACCTCGACCCCTCGGGATGCCACCCGCTTCGGACTCATCCGTTCAGCGATCGCGTCGATCGCGTCGGCCAATTCGGCCCTGGTTGCTTCGATGTCCCGCTCGATCGCGTCTGGGTCCCGGCTCGGCGCCACGTGTCCTCCATCGTCGGGTGATGAGCGTACTAGCGTCTGATCCCATGCGATTGTCCCCCGGTGACCCTGCCCCTGCCTTCAGCGCGCTCGACGCCGACGAGCAGACCCGGACCCTGAAGGAGTTCCGCGGGCGCAACGTCGTCCTCTACTTCTACCCGGCCGCACTGACCCCCGGCTGTACCAAGCAGGCCTGCGACTTCCGCGACAACCTCGCCTTGCTGGACGGCTCCGACTTCGCGGTGGTGGGAATCTCGCCCGACAAGCCGGCCAAGCTACGCAAGTTCCGCGAGACCCACGACCTGACCTTCCCGCTGCTCTCCGACCCGGACAAGGAGATCTTGTCGGCGTACGGCGCGTGGGGCGAGAAGACGATGTACGGCAAGACCGTCACCGGCGTGATCCGGTCCACCTTCGTGGTCGATCCAAAGGGCAAGATCGCGCACGCGTTCTACAACGTGAAGGCCACCGGGCACGTCGCCAAGCTGCTGCGCAACCTCAAGCTCGACGCACCGACGGGCTTCTGAGCGCCCGCCAGACGGAGCGGACCAGTGACGGGTCGGTCCAGAGCACCGACAGCGCCCACCACGGGCTGAACGAGCTCGAGAACACCGCCGCGGCCTGGTGCGGGGTGAGCTTGTCCATCCGGCGGATGACCCGATCCCAGTCGGCATCCTCGAAGCGACAGATCCGCTCATTCACGGCGTAGGAGATCCGCAGGTTGCGCCCGCTCATCCGGCGCCACTCTTTGGGGTACGACGCGAGGCCGCGCGCGGTGTAGTCCCCGCCGGCCGCGACGATCGCCTGGCCGGCGCCGCGGCCGGCGAGGATCGCATAACGGATTCCCTCACCGAGCAGCGTCGAACCCTGCCCGGCGGCGTCGCCGGTCACCACGATGCCGTCGCCGACCAGCGTCGTTGCGTCCGGCTTGAGCACCGGCATCAGCCCGCTGTGCATCTCCAACACGCCGGATCCGGAGCTCGGCCCGACCAGCCGGACGAACTCTTCGCGCAACGAATCAAGTAGCACCCGCGGCTCGGCCTCGCTGTCCGGCCGCACCACGCCGACGCCGAGCCGGACCCGGCCGTCGCCGCACGGAAACGCCCAGCCGTACCCACCGGGTGCGACGTCGTCGCCGAGCCAGAAGATCACCTCGTCCTGGTCGTACGCCGGGCTGTGCAGCTCGAGCTCCATGCCGACCGCGCTGCGCTCGTTGCCAGGCCGCAAGCCCGTGTCGCGGGCCAGGAAACCGGTGTGCCCGCTGGCGTCGACGACGACGTGCGAGGTGACGTCGTACTTCCCGCGGAACGGATCGCGGACCGCGACGCCACGGACCCGGCCGTTGCGCAGCGGGCCCTCGACCTGGGCGCGCAGCCGGACCTCGGCGCCGGCCTCGATCGCCTGCTGGGCCAGCCACTGGTAAGTGCCCCGGACATCGAGGACGCAGCCGACCGCGCGCGGGTAGGTCTTGAGCGCCTCGGTGGTCGGCCCGATCACCCGGATCCGGTGGATCGGGTGGTAGCAACGAGCCGGCACCCCCATCGCCTGCAGCGGCTTGACGAAACTGCCGCCGCTGGTCCGGACCGGCTCGCCGATCGCATGGGCCCGCTCGAGGACGACGACCCGCAGCCCGCCCCTGGCCGCCTCAGCGGCCGCGGCCAGGCCGGCCGGTCCGCCGCCGACAACGGCAACGTCGACGTCAGGCATCGGGTGGGCGCTCATGGGCGGTCAATCCCACCATAGGTCAACGCCGGGTTCGGGCGGCCAACGAGATTCGGCCGGATGGCGGATCAAGAGTTCCGGTCTGGGGTGTTTCCTGTATGCGGAGCGAGAGAGCAGGCACGGTCGGCGTGGGGTCGGCGGGATTCGAACCCGCACTGGCGTGCTCCTAAGGCACGTGCCTCTGCCGTTGGGCTACGACCCCGTGCCACCATCGTCTCAGCACGGGTGGGAAGGGCAACAGGGGACAATGATGAAGCGAATTGTGGTGACCGGGGGCGCCGGGTTCCTCGGATCCCACCTCTGCGAGCGGCTGCTGGACGACGGCGCCGAGGTGATCTGCCTCGACAACTTCCTGACCGGCACCCCGGCGAACGTCTCTCATCTGGTCGAACGCGACGGCTTCCGGCTGATCCGCGCCGACGTTACCGACTTCGTCCATGTCATCGGCGAGTCGACGCCGTCCTGCACTTCGCCTCGCCGGCGTCGCCGGTCGACTACCTCCAGCTTCCGATCGAGACCCTCAAGGTCGGCTCGATCGGCACGCTGCACACCCTCGGCCTCGCGAAGGAGAAAGGTGCGCGTTACCTGCTCGCCTCGAGCTCAGAAACCTACGGCGACCCCAAGCAGCACCCGCAGCCCGAGACGTACTGGGGGCATGTCAACCCGGTCGGCCCACGCGGTGTGTACGACGAGGCCAAGCGGTTCGCCGAGGCGATGACGATGGCGTACCGCCGCTACCACGACGTCGACACTGCGATCATCCGGATCTTCAACACCCACGGGCCGCGGATGCGGCTCAATGACGGCCGCGCGATCCCGGCGTTCGTCGGTCAGGCGCTGCGCGGCGAACCGATCACCGTGGCCGGCGACGGCAGCCAGACCCGCTCGATCCAGTACGTCGACGACCTGGTCGAGGGTGCGGTGCGGATGCTCTGGTCCGGCCACTCCGGCCCGATCAACATCGGCAACCCGCACGAGGTGTCGATGCTCGAGCTGGCCAAGATCGTGCGTGACCTGTGCGGCTCGACCAGCGAGCTGACGTTCATCGCGCGGCCTGAGGATGATCCGACGATTCGCCAGCCGGACATCACGCTCGCGCGCGACGTACTCGGCTGGGAGCCCAAGATCGACCTGGCGCTACGGGCTTGAAAAGACGATCGAGTATTTTCGCGCCCACCTGAGCGACTAGCCCGCAAGGCCGTCGTCCGCGCTCAGCAGTTCGGCCAGCCGGGGCGCAAGGGCCCGAAAGGCCTTGCCACGATGGCTGATCTCGTCCTTGTCCGCCGGCGCCATCTCGGCGGTGGTCACCTGGTGTCCGTGCGGCCGGAAGATCGGGTCGTAGCCGAAGCCGTTGGTGCCGCGCGGCGCGCGCACGAGCTCGCCTTCGAGCCTGGCCTCGACGACTTCCTCGCGGCCCTCCGGGGTCGCGACCGCGGCCGCACAGACGAAAGCCGCGCCGCGGCGATCGTCGGGGATGTCGGCGATCTGGGCCAGCACCAGCGCGAGGTTGGCGGCGTCGTCACCGTGCCGGCCGGACCAGCGCGCGGAGAGCACTCCGGGCATCTGGTTGAGCGCGTCGACCGCGAGGCCGCTGTCGTCGGCGATTGCCGGCAATCCGGTCGCGGCGCTCACCGCGTGGGCCTTGAGCAACGCGTTCTCGGCGAAGGTCGCGCCGGTCTCCGGGACGTCGGGCACGTCGGGGTAGGCGTCGAGGCCGACCAGGTCGACGTCGTACGCCGCCAGGATCCGGCGGAGCTCCTCGATCTTGCCCGGGTTGCGGGTGGCGAGGACGACCGTGACCGTCACCCGCGGAGCGCCGCTTCCTGCAGCGCGGTGAGGTCGGCGCAGCCCTTGACGGCGAGATCGAGCAGGCCGTCGAGCTCGGCCCGGTCGAACGGCGCACCCTCGGCGGTGCCCTGGACCTCGACGAAGCGACCATCGCCAGTGCAGACCACGTTCATGTCGGTCTCGGCCGCGACGTCCTCGTCGTAACAGAGATCGAGACAGGCCAGACCGGCCACGATGCCGACGCTCACCGCCGCAACCGAGGAGACGAGCGGCTCACCGGCGAGGGCGTTGCGGCCGCGCAGCCACGACACCGCGTCGGCCAGCGCGACATACGCGCCGGTGATCGCGGCGGTGCGGGTGCCACCGTCGGCCTGCAGGACGTCGCAGTCGATCACGATGGTGTTCTCACCGAGCGCCTTGTAGTCGATCGCCGCCCGCAACGACCGGCCGACCAGCCGCGAGATCTCGTGGGTCCGCCCGCCGATCCGACCCTTGACCGACTCGCGGTCGCTGCGGGTATGGGTGGCGCGGGGCAGCATCGCGTACTCGGCGGTCACCCAGCCCAGCCCGCTCCCCTTGCGCCAGCGCGGCACCCCCTCAGTCACCGAGGCGGCGCACAGCACGCGGGTCCGCCCGAACTCGACCAGCACCGAGCCCTCGGCATGATCGAGCCAGCTCCGGGTGATCGTGACCGGTCGCAGTTGATCGGCCGAGCGGCCGTCCGGTCGGGTCGTCGCGGTGTCACTCACGGACGCGAGGGTACGGCGCTCGACCGACACCCTGCGCGACCAACCCCCTGCGACTGCAGGTCAGGCCGGCAGCGCGGCCGCGACCTCGCCGACCTCCGGGCCGAGGAAGCGCCGGCCGAGGCGGGCGAACGGCTCCGGGTCGCCGGTCGCGAGAAATCGGTGCTCGGGGGCCCCGAGCGACTCGTCGCGGAAGCCCGCCGTACTCGCAAGCTCGTGGTAGACGTCCTTTGCGGTCTCCTCGGCACTGGACACCAGCGTGATGTCATCGCCGACCACGTAGGAGATGACGCCGGTCAGCAACGGGTAGTGCGTGCAGCCCAGGACCAGCGTGTCGACCTCGGCGGCGATGATCGGCGCGAGATAGTCCTCGGCGACCGTGAGGAGCTCGGCACTGCTGGTGTCGCCGCGTTCGACGAACTCCACGAACCGCGGGCAGGCGACGCTCGTCAGGCTCACCTGAGGAGCGGCCGCGAACGCGTCGTCATAGGCCTTGCTCGTCACCGTCGCGGCGGTGCCGATGACGCCGATCCGGCCGTTGCGGGTCGCGGCAACCGCCCGGCGCACCGCCGGCTGGATCACCTCCACCACCGGGATCGGGTACCGCTCGCGGGCGTCGCGCAGGCACGCCGCGCTCGCCGAGTTGCAGGCGATCACCAGCAGCTTCACGCCGTGGTGCTCGACCAGGTCATCCAGGACCGCGAGCGCGAGCGCCCTCACCTCGGCGATCCGGCGTGGCCCGTAGGGCCCGTTCGCGGTGTCGCCGACGTACACGATCGACTCGGCCGGAAGCTGGTCGAGGACGGCACGGGCAACGGTCAGGCCACCGACGCCGCTGTCAAAGATCCCGATCGGCGCATCCACCCCGCCATTCTCCCATCCGGTCCGTGCAGCGCACCGTACCGCCGGCGGTGGCGGGCGCTGCACAGTTGGCGACGACGTACTGCCAGTCCACAGGTTGGCCGGGTGCCTGTCCTCGATGCTGCCTGCCGACGACCGTTGGAGCTGTGCAGACGCTTGCCGCTTCGCTCGGCGCCCGGACCGGTGGTGCGATCGCCCTTGCCGCCGCCAAAGCGAGCGGTCTGACTCATCGCCAGCTTCACCGGCTGGTCGCGTCGGGTCGTTGGCAGTCGCCGTTGCCACGGGTGTATGTCACCTTCAACGGGCCAATTCCGGCCGCGACGATGCACCACGCAGCGGTTCTGTACGCCGGCACCGGCGCCGTCCTAAGCCACGAGACGGCTGCTTGCTTCTGGCAACTCTGTCGCGCAGCAGCACTGATCCACGTCACCGTGCCCTTCGAGCGGGCGATCCGCCCACAACCTCAACTAGTCGTGCACCGATCACGAGGCCTCTGCGATGACGACGTCCATCGCGTGTTCCGCCCTCCGCGTACGACGATCGAACGAACCGTGCTCGACCTGCTTGCGAGCCGGGAGACCGCGGACCGCGCCCTCGGGCTCGTCGCCGATGCGTTGCGAACTGCTCTGACGTCGCCCACCTCACTTCGCGCCGCCCTCGAGCGCCACCCGAAGACTCGTTGGCGAAAGGTCGTCAACGACGCGCTACCAGATCTGAGCGAGGGGGCGCAGTCTCCGCTCGAAGTTCGCGAGGCGCGGTTGCGTCGCCGCCATGGTCTTCCGGCCGGACGACGCCAGGCGTCGCGGCGTGGCGACGGGACCGAGTACCTCGACATCCTGATCGAGGAATGGCGGCTGCACATCGAACTCGACGGGCGGCTCGGGCACGACCGCGCCCGAGAGGTCTGGCGCGACATGAGGCGGGACAATCGCAGCGAGCTACTCGGCCTGCGCCAACTGCGATACGGATGGGGCGACGTGGTCGACCGGCCTTGCTACGTCGCGATCGAGGAGGGCGTGGTGCTGCGCCAGCAGGGATGGACCGGTACATTTCGGCGCTGTCGGGACTGCCCCACGACGTTGCCGGCTGGACTGTGATGCGCGGCGTACCGCGGGCGGTATCAGGCGCTGCACAGACGTAGGGCAGGCGCGGCGGTCAGGCCCAGAGCTGGCCTTCGAGACGCTCGGCGGCCTCTTCGAGGGTGCCGGCGTAGGCGCCGGTGCTCAGGTACTTCCAGCCGGCGTCGGCCTCGATGAACACGATGTCCGCGCGTTCGCCGGCCTTGACCGCGCGATCGGCCTGGGCCATTGCCGCGTGCAGGATCGCGCCCGTCGAGATGCCGGCGAAGATCCCCTCCTCGTCGATGAGCTGACGGGTCCGCCGCAATGCGTCCTCGGGCCCGACCGAGAAGCGCGAGTCGAGCACGTCGGCGTCGTACAGCTCGGGGACGAAGCCCTCGTCGATGTTGCGCAAGCCGTAGACCAGCTCGCCGTACCTCGGCTCGGCCGCGACGATCCGAATCCCCGGCACCCGCTCGCGGAGGAACCGGCCGATCCCCATCAGGGTCCCGGTCGTGCCGAGGCCGGCCACGAAGTGGGTGATCTCCGGGCAGTCGGCGAGGATCTCGGGGCCGGTGGTGTCGTAGTGCGCCTGGGCGTTCGCCGAGGTTGCCGTACTGATAGAGCATCACCCAGTCGGGGTGCTCGGCGGCCAGCTTCTTGGCGACCGCCACCGCCTCGTTTGAGCCACCCGCCGCGGGCGACGTGCGGATCTCGGCGCCGTACATCTCCAGCAGCTGCCGGCGTTCGACCGAGGTGTTCTCGGGCATCACGCAGATCAGGTTGTAGCCCTTGAGCTTGCAGACCATCGCCAGCGAGATCCCGGTGTTGCCGCTGGTCGGCTCGAGGACGGTGCAACCGGGCGTCAGGAGACCGTCGCGCTCGGCCCGCTCGACCATCGCGATCGCCGGGCGGTCCTTCACCGACCCGGTCGGATTCCGGTCCTCGAGCTTCGCCCACAGCCGGACATCAGCCGACGGCGACAGCCGCGGCAGCCCGACGAGCGGGGTGTGCCCGAGCGAGTCGAGCAGCGAGTCAAAGCGCGCCATCGAAGCCGGTCAGCCGCCGGCGACGGCCGGGAGGATCGTCACGACGTCGCCGTCCGACAGCGGGGTTTCCGGACCGCCGAGGAACCGGACGTCCTCGTCGTTGAGGTAGACGTTTACGAACCGGTTGAGCGAGCCGTCCTCGCCGACCAGCCGATCCCGCAGCCCGGCGTGCCGCGAGTCGAGGTCCACGAAGAACTCGGCCAGCGTCTGCCCGTTGCCCTCGACCGCCTTCTCGCCAGCCGTGTAGGTGCGCAGGATCGTCGGGATGCGTGCTTCGATCGCCATGGCCATATCCTCGCAACGCGCGAGGTCGAGCCCGGATTCCGCCCCCTAACCGATGATCTCCACCGGCTCCTCGGTGACCTGCCCCGCGAGGATCCGGAAGCTGCGGAACTCGGTCTGGTCGGGCTCGCGGGTCGACACCAATACGTAGTGCGCACCCGGCTCGCTGGCCAGGGTGACGTCGGTACGCGACGGGCGGGCTTCGGTGGCGGTGTGCGAGTGGTAGATCACGATCGGCTCCTCGTCGCGCGAGTCCATCTCCTTCCACACCTGCAGCTGCTCCATCGAGTCGAACCGGTAGAAGGTCGGCGACCGCTCGGCGTTGAGCATCGGGACGAAGCGGGCCGGGCGGTCGCTGCCGACCGGTCCCGCGAGCACCCCGCAGGCCTCGTCGGGATGGTCGCGGCGGGCATGCGCGACGATCTCGTCGTACAGCTGCTGGCTGATCCGGAGCACGGCCCGAGGGTACGACGTCCGGCGCGAGCAGGGCAGTGGCGTGTGGGTCAGTCGCCGGTGAGGCCACGGACGATGGCGTCCTGAAGCCACGACATCCAGTCGTACGCCGCGAGCTCGGCGTGGCGCAACGACCCTTCCATCACCTCGGCCCGCTCGGCGTCGATGTCCTCGGTGACCCCGATCCGGGTGCCGAACGCCAGTCGCAGGTCGGTCAGCGCCGGCAGCCAGGCTTCGATCGCCGTCTCGTCGAGGTCGAACCGGAAGGTGCCGTCCTTCTGCTGCGCGGAAGGCTTCGACAGGTCGTCGATCATCCGTTGCAATGCGACCCGCTTCGTCGATCGCAGGCTCGATTCGGTCAGCCGGCGGAACTCCCCGGCTGCGTCGTCGTCGTTGCGATAGCCGTCCGGCAGCAGCCGGCGCAGGACCGGATCGTCGGGGGCGACCACCGGCCCCGCCGACGAGTCGAGCATGTGCTCCAACATCTCGGTCTCGGTCTCGTCCTCGTCGTCCGCGACGGGGACCGATGGATCGTCGCCACCGAGCAGCTCGGAGACCTGCTCGACCAGCTCGAGCAGCAGCCGGACCTCCTCGTCGTCAAGGCTGACCCGGACCTGCTTGCCGCGACGGCGGACCGCGCCCACCCTCAGTCCTGCGCCACGGTTGCCCAGAGTCCGGCAGCGTGCAGCCGCTCGACGTCGTGCTCGACCTGCTCCCGGCTACCGGAGGACACCGCGGCGCGCCCCTTGTGGTGGACGTCGAGCATGAGCCGGTTGGCCTTCTCCTTGCTGTAGCCGAACAGCTTCTGGAAGACCCAGGCGACGTAGCTCATCAGGTTGATCGGGTCGTTCCACACGATCGCCACCCACGGCCGCTCGACGTCGACATCGTCCTCGGCCGTGGGCCCCGTCGTCCGCTCGATTGCCGGGGCAGACATGCCCCAATGGTCGCATCGCGAGGACCTCGGCGGAAGGGAACAACCTCGGTGAATCCACCGGTTGCAACCAGCATGGGCCGTCACCCGAGCCCGGCCAGGATCTGGCTGGCGCTCTCCACCGTCTACCTCGTCTGGGGTTCGACGTACCTCGCGATCCGGGTCGCGGTCCACCCGAGCCACGGCCAGGGGTTGCCGCCGATGCTGCTCGCCGGAGTGCGGTTCACGCTGGCCGGGCTGATCATGCTGGCATTCGCGGTACGCCGTCCGGCGCTGGACCGGCGCCCCGATCCGCTCGGGCGCCGGCAGTGGTTCGCGGCGGCCGTGATCGGGCTGGCGCTGCCGTTCGGTGGCAACGGGCTGGTCACGGTCGCGGAACGCAAGGTGCCGTCCGGCACCGCAGCGGTGATCGTGGCGACGATCCCGATCTGGGCCGCCCTGTTCGCGGCGGCGATCGGCCGCGAGCGGATGAGCGCCCGGCACGTGATCGGGCTCGCACTCGGCTTCACCGGGGTCGCCGCGATGGTCGTGGGCACCGGCAGCGGCAAGGCGAGCCTGGCCGGCATCCTGATCACCGTCGTCGCCGCCGTGTCCTGGGCGTCGGGCACGGTGTACTCGACCAACGCGCCGACCACGCGCCGCCCCCTGGTCGCGACCGGCATGGAAATGCTCTGCGGCGGGGTTGCCTGCCTGGTCGTCGCAGCCGGCACCGGCGAGTTCGGCGAGCTGCATACCGATCAGCTCACCGCGCACGCCTGGCTGGCCTTCGGCTATCTGACCGTGATCGGCTCGATCGTCGCCTACAGCGCCTACATCTGGCTGCTGCGCAACGCCGAGCTGTCTCTGGTCACGACGTACGCGTTCGTGAACCCGGTCGTTGCGGTTATCCTCGGCTCGCTCGTCCTGAACGAGGCGTTCACCGTCCGATCGGCGATCGCGACCTGCGCGGTGGTGGCCGGCGTGATCCTGATGCTGCTCCGGATGCCGGCCAGGCCGGTGCCGCCGGAACTGCCGATACCCGCACCTGATGAGGTTCATGCGTGAGCACACCAGCCCTGCTGACCGACCACTACGAATTGACGATGGTGGACGCGGCGCTGCGCAGCGGCGAGGCAGACCGCCGGTGCGCCTTCGAGGTGTTCGCCCGGTCGCTGCCGGGCCGTCGCCGCTACGCCGTCGTGGCCGGTCTCGGCCGCCTGCTCGATGAGCTCACCCGCTTCCGTTTCGACGACGAGGCGCTTGACTTCCTCACCACCCACGAGGTCATCGACCACGCCACTCGCACCTGGCTCGCCGACTACCGGTTCACCGGCTCGATCGACAGCTACGCCGAGGGCGAGGTCTACTTCCCGGGCTCGCCGGTGCTCATGGTGGAGGGCAGCTTCGCCGAATGCGTCCTGCTCGAGACCCTCGTGCTCTCGGTCCTCAACCATGACAGCGCGGTGGCCACTGCGGCCGCCCGGATGGTGAACGCGGCGAGCGGCCGGCCGTGCATCGAAATGGGGTCGCGACGCACCCATGAGCAGGCCGCGGTGGCCGCGGCGCGGGCCGCCTATATCGGTGGCTTCGCGGCCAGCTCCAACCTCGCGGCCGGACAGCGCTGGGCGATCCCGACCGCCGGCACCGCCGCGCACGCGTTCACGATGATTCACGGCGACGAGCGCACCGCTTTCCAGGCGCAGGTCGACGCACTCGGCCGCGGCACCACCCTGCTCGTCGATACCTACGACGTGAGCAAGGGGATTCGCACCGCGGTCGAGGTCGCCGGGACATCGCTCGGCGCGATCCGGCTGGACTCCGGCGACCTGCTGACCCAGGCGCGCGACGCCCGGACGCTGCTGGACGAGCTCGGCGCCACGCAGACCCGGATCGTCGTCACCGGCGACCTCGACGAGTTCGCAATCGCCGGGTTGGCCTCCGCCCCGGTCGACGGGTACGGCGTCGGCACCTCGCTGGTGACCGGCAGCGGCTCCCCGACCGCTGGCTTCGTCTACAAGCTGGTCGCCCGGCAAGCCGACGACGGGACCTGGCAGCCGGTCGCCAAGCGCTCGCTCGGCAAGGCCACGATCGGCGGCCGCAAGCTCGCCTCCCGCCGACTCGATCAGGCCGGCACCGCGATCGCCGAGCTCATCCGGGCCGAGGTCGCCCCGTCACGCCGCGACGACGAGCGCGACCTGCAGGTGCCGGCGATGCGTGAAGGTGAAGTCGTGGCCGACGCCGGCCTCGACGCCGCCCGCAAGCGATGCGCGGCTTCGGTCGCGGAGCTGCCGGCCCACGCGATGAAGCTGTCCGCGGGCGAGCCGGCGATCGAGACCGTGATCGTGGAGGCGTGAGCGTGGTCAAGGCGCTGCTCGTCGTCGACGTCCAGAACGACTTCTGCGAGGGTGGCTCGCTCGCGGTCCCCGGCGGCGCCGCGGTGGCGGCCGGCATCAGTGCGCTGCTCGCCACGGCCGACTATCCGGTCGTCGCCGCGACCCGCGACGCGCACCGCGACCCGGACGGGCACTTCTCATCCACGCCCGACTATGTCGACTCATGGCCGGCGCACTGCAAGATCGGCACCGCGGGTGCGGAGCTCCACCCGAACCTCGACACCCAACGACTCGACGCGGTGTTCGACAAGGGCGAGTGGGAAGCGGCGTACAGCGGATTCGAGGGCACCAATGGCGAAGGCAGCACGCTGGCCGACTGGCTGCGCGAGCGCGACGTCGACCGGGTCGACATCGTCGGGCTCGCGACGGACCACTGCGTCCGGGCCACCGCGATCGACGCGGCTCGCGAGGGCTTCGCGCCCACCGTCCTGCTCGACCTCACCGCCGGGGTCGCGCCGGACACTGTTCAGGCCGCACTTGCCGAGATGAGCGCAGCGGGCGTCACGCTGGTCGGCGAGGTCCACCGCTAAGTCAGGTCGTTCAGCTCGCTCTTGACGATCTTGCCGGTCTCGTTGCGCGGCATCCGGTCGCGAAAGACCACGTTCCGCGGCACCTTGTACGTCGCGAGCCGCGCCTTCACGTGCGCGCGCAGATCGCTCTCGGTTGCCGAGCCGCCAGGGCGGAGCACCACGTGCGCGACCACGGCCTGGCCGAACCGCTCGTCGGGAACCCCGACGACCGCGACCTCGGCAACGTCGGGGTGGCGATGAAGGCTGGTCTCGATCTCGGCCGGCACGACGTTCTCCCCGCCGGTGATGATCATGTCGTCGTCCCGACCCTCGAGATAGAGCCGGCCGTCATCGCCGAACCGCCCGAGGTCACCGGTCGCGGTGAGCCCGTCGAGGCGCGGCTTGTCGTCATCGCCGGTGTATCCGTCGATCGACAGGCCACTGCCGGCGAACACCCGGCCGATCTCGCCGGCGCCGACCTCGTGGCCGTCCGGGTCGACCAGCCGCACGTGCACGCCGCGCAGCACCCGCCCGGCGCTGGTCGGCGCGGCGCGCAGGTCTGCCGGCCCGGCCACGCTGACGAACGCAACCTCGGTCGAGCCGTACAGGTTGTAGAGCACGTCACCGAACCGATCCATGAACCGGGTCGCCAGAGTCGGTGGCAGTGCCGAACCCGAGACCGCGACCACCTGCAGCGACGGCGCGACTGCGGGCGGGTCGACCTCGAGCAGCCGCTCGCACATCACCGGTACGGCGACCAACGTGTGCGCGTCGTGCCGGTCGACGAGCTCCAGGGTTGTAACCGGGTCGAACCGTCGCGTCATCACCACGGTCGACTGCAACAACGACGCCATGATCAGGTTGCCGAGCCCCCAGGCATGGAACGCCGGGGCGGCGAGCACCGTCGTGCGCCTGGCCCGGTAGGGAATCGCGTCGAGGAGCGCCACTGCGGCGATCACGCCGGCCAGCGGGTTGGGCGCACCGCGCGGCGCCCCTTTCGGCCGCCCGGTCGTGCCGCTGGTCAGGATGACGTGGCGCCCGTCCTGTCCTGGTGCCGGCAGGTTGGGCGTCGCGGTGCCCGCGGCGGCCAGCACGAGGGCGGCGATGCTTCCCGCCGGCGCGCTGCCGTCCTGGACCCACGCGGTCAGGCGCGGCATCGAGCCCGCGAACTCCTCGAGCAACGGCTCGAACTCGTCGTCGGCGATGACGGCGGCCGCGTTCTGGTGGTCCAGGACATCGGCGAGCTGCGGTCCGGCAAAGCCGGTGTTCAGGTACAGCAGGTCGGCACCGAGCTTGCTGACCGCGATCTGGGCGACGACGAAGTCGGCCGAGTTGCGGGCCAGCAACCCGACCGCGGCACCGACGCCGACGCCCTGCTCGGCAAGAGCGGCCGCGACGATGCTGCTCCGTCGGTCGAGCTCGGCCCAGCCGAGCGACTCCCGGTCGTCGATCACCGCGGGCCGATCGGGGTCCCGGACCGCGTTGGCGGCACAGACCGCAGCCGGGGTCATGCCCCAGTGCCGTAGGGCCTGCGCCACCCCGAACAACCGGTCCGGGCGAAGCGGTGGGCCGATTCCCACCCGGGCCGCGACCTTGGCCGTCGCCCAGCCCGCACTCGCCGCATCGGACGCGAGGGTGCTCAGCCGATCGAAGACCACGACCTACTGTCTAGCCGGTCGCCTCGGCGGCCGCACCGATGACGAACCAGACGACCTTGCCGACGGCGGTGCGTTCGGCCCCCCACTGGCTGGCGAAATGCGCGACCAGGGACATCCCGCGTCCCGAGCCTGACCCGACCGACACCACCCGCAGTCCGGGGAGCACCTGGCTGCCGTCCACGACCTCCACCCGCGCCCCGGCACCCGCCGCGGTGACGCGCACGGTGATCGTCGTACCGGCGTGCATCACGGCGTTCGTCACGAGTTCGCTGACGATCAGCGCGGCATTGGCGGCGGGATCGGCAACTCCGAGTTCGGCCAGCCGGTCGACGACGAAACGGCGCGCCCGCCCGACGCTTGCGGGGTGTGGCGGCAGCCGAACCTCATCGCGCACGCGCCGTATCGTACGGCGATTGCTGCCCAGTCTTCCGGTCCCACTCCGGATGTGAAGGTCGCGAGGTTAGAAGGGGTTGATTCCCCAATGTCCCCGCCAAGACCCGCCTGGCTCGAGTGCGACCACCGACTCGCCAGTGACCAGCGCGTTCGGCGGGACCGACATCGGCTCCACTCCCAGCCCCTGGCGTCGGCGCGATGGATCTGGAAGCGCGTCACCGGTGAACAGCTCGAGGTACGGGTACGCCCCGTCGACCCAGACCGTCACTTGCTCGCTTCGGTCGGGTGCGGCCAGCCGAAGGCGAGCTAGGCCGTCGTCGTCGCGGTGCAGGTCGGTATAGGTGTGGTCGATCGCGAGGTCGCCGATCCGGCGCGGTGACCGGAAGTCGTATGCCGTGCCGGCAACCGGCTCGCGGCCGGTCGGGATCTGCTGCTCGCCGGTCAGGATCCGGGTGTCGCCGGGCACGGTCAGCACGGCGTCGTCGATCGTCGAGGTTCCGACCCGCACGTAAGGATGAAACCCGGCAGCGACCGGTGCGATCGACTCGCTGCGGTTGACGATCGTGGTTTCGACCGCAACACCGTCCGCGCCGAGCGACCACGCGTTGCGAACCTCGATCGTCCACGGATAGCCCGGTTGCGGATGTGAGGTGCAGCCGACCGTGATCGACGAGGCAGCGCGCTCGATCACCGACCATGGCATCCAACGCACCAGGCCGTGAATCGCGTTGTGCTGCTCGGGTTCGGTCAGCGCGAGCTGCAAGTCCGCGCCGCGCCAGTTCCACTTCCCGTCATGCACGCGGTTCGGCCACGGCACGAGGGTCTGGCAGCGCGCTCCGTCGCAGGTCGCGGCCTCGTCGTACCCGTCGAGGACCGCGCGGTCACCGACCGTGTAGGTACGGAGACCGCCGCCGACCTCGACCACGGTCGCGCGCTGCTCACCGGACGTGATCTCGAACTGCTCGCCGCTCGGCGCAACCACCGCAGGTGCCTCTCAGTTCATGGTCGGATCGATGGGACAGGTCGCGACCGCACACAACGGCCACGGCTGCCGGCGAAGGACCGCCGCCCACAGCCGGCCCGGCTCCGCGTCGAACGCGTCGAGCGGCAACGCCTCGACGACATACCAGGCGCCGACCGCGATCTCGCCCTCGAGCTGGCCGGCCGACCAACCGGCGTACCCGGAGAAGACGCGGAGCTCTCGGAGCGAGGCGGCAAGGATGGCCGGATCGGAGTCCAGGTCCACCGTCACCAATGGCGGAACGACCGGCCGGCAGGCGTCGCCGGCTGCGGTCCCGGTGACGAAACCGAGGGCGATCGCGGCTTGCGGTTCGACCGGGCCGCCGGCGAACAGCACCGCCGGCTCGCTCGCGAGCTCAGCCACCGGCGGCACGATGTCGATCAGCGAGGCGTCACCGGGGCGGTTGATCACGACACCCAGTGCGCCGTCGTCGGTGTGCTCGAGCACGCTGATCACGGTGCGCGAAAAGGTCGGCTCCTGCATCCCCGGCGCGGCGATGAGCAGTTTGCCCTTCAGCGACTCGGTGGTCATGACTCGACGCTGACCGGGAGCGCGGTGAGGCCGCGCAGGTTGATCCGCCCGTTGCGGGCCGGCTCGCCGGCGAGGGCGAGCGACGGGAACCGGCGGACCAGCGACGACAGCGCGATCCGGCCCTCGGTCCGGGCCAGCGCGGCGCCGAGACAGTGGTGGACGCCGCCGCCGAACGACGCATGCTGCTTCGCGTTCGCGCGATCGAGCCTGACCCGGTCGGCGTCCGGCCCGAACTGCGCCCCGTCGCGGTTGGCCGAGCCGAGGCTGGCCATGACGAAACTCCCCTTCGGGATGACGTGGCCGTCGACCTCGTAGTCCTCGAGGGTGATCCGCCGGGTCAGCTGCACCGGACTGTCGTAGCGCAGCAGCTCCTCGACCGCGTTGTCGTCGAGATCGGGTCGCTCCCGCCAGAGCGCGGCCTGCGCGGGGTCGTTGAGCAGCGCCAGCGTGCCATTGCCGATCAGGTTGACCGTCGTCTCGTGACCCGCGACGTAGAGCAGCACCACCTGACCGATCAGCTCCTCGTCGCTGAGCACATCACCGCCGTCTTCGGCGTTGATCAGCGCGGTCAGCAGGTCGTCGGCGGGATGATCGCGCTTCCACTCGATCGCCTCGGCGGTACGGTCGGCCATCTCCTTGTCGGCCAGGATGATCTCGCGGATGGTCTGCTCGTCCGGCACCGGTTCGAGCGACTTGACGATCAGGTGAGACAGCTCGCGCAACCGCGTGACATCGGTCTCCGGCATCCCGAGCATCGTCGAGATCACCGCGAACGGCAGGGGAAACGCCAGCGCCTCGATGAGGTCGACTTCGCCGGCGTCGGCGATCCGGTCCAGCGCGTCGTCGACGAGGGACTGGACGACCGGGATGAGGGTCTCGATCCGGCGTGGCGTGAACGCGCGCGACACGAGCCGGCGAAGCCGGGTGTGGTCCGGCGGATCGCGGTCGAGCATCGACATGCCCTCGCCGCGCCGGCCGGTGTTGGCCTCCCGGTAGATCTCGTCGTACACCGCTCGCATCGGCCCGAAGCTGGTGACATTGCCCTCCTCGACCGACAGCCGGGCCCGCAGCACCTCGGTCACGTCCGCATGCCGCCACAGCGCCCAGAAGCCGAGCGCATGCTGCTCCACCGGCACCTGGGCCCGGAGCTCCGCGTAGTGCGGATACGGGTCATCGGTGAACGCCGCGCTGAACGGCTGGAACGTCACCGAGGTCTCGGTCATGTCCTGAAGGTATCGCCGCCGACCGGACCGCGAGGCTCAGCCCAGCCGCTCCGGATGGAACCACTCGATCGAGTTCGGGAAGGCGAAGCTCGTGGACGAGACGCTGATGCTCATCTCGAGCGCCTCGACGTGGTGCCACCACCCGACCGGCACGAACAAGGCCTCACCCGGGCCGACCGTGACATGGATCGGGTGCGCATTCGCGTACGCCGGGAACCGGGTGTAGTCGGGCGACTTCGGGTCGACATCGCTGTAGACCGACGCGTTGTTATAGAGGTGCGGGGTCTCCAGCGGCGAGATCAAGGTGAACTGCTTCCAGCCCATGACCTGGTGGAACATCACGTTCATCACGTCGTGGTGGAGCTTGGTGATCGTGCCACCCGCGCCGAACCACAGGTAGGTCCGGCTCGCGGCATCGCCGCGATCCAGGTATCGCTCGTCGAGCGCGATGTCTCGCCAGAGCGGCTCGGCCACGCCGGACTCCAACAGGTGGTTGTTCGCCACCAGATAGAGATCGTTCGTCGACTGAGCGGCGAGGACCCGGGCAACATAGTCGTCGAAGGGCATGTACTGCTTGTGCGCGTCCGCGTTGATCTCGTAGTCGTCGTCGGCATCGCGGTCGGACATCACCTCGACCTCGGCGGAGCCGATCACCTCGGCCAGGTACTCAGGGGTCCACTGCGCGACCGCCGGCCAGGTGTCACAGACGTCCTCGAGGACGACCGGCCGGTTGCGGGCGTAGTAGTCGTCGAGGAACTCCTTGCGGCTCAGTCCGGACCGGCGCTCGATCGCGCGCCCGTTCTCGGCCAGGTCCAGCATCGTCGATCGCATCGCCAGCACCGAGACGAGCTTGCGGTGTTGCTGTGCAATTGTCTGCGCGGCCTCGAACATCGGATCCATGAACGCCGCCGCGCACACCCGCGCGGCATCCGGCTCGGGCACGCCCTGCGCGGCCATCGTCGAGATCACCTCGGCCAGGGGCATTCCCGAGAGCAGCGACACGGCCGCCCAGTGGCACCACTCCGGGCTGACCTCGTCTTCGGCCGGCTCGTCGTGGGGCAGCGCTTCCTCGTGAGGCGGCGCTTTCTCGTGGGGCAGCGCGTCCTCGGGCTGCGGAGACATCACTGCTCCCATGATTCGTCCGGATCGGCCGACGGGGCGCCGAGCAGCCGCGCGGTGACCTGCAGCCGGACGACATCGTCGCGCCCGACCCTGGCCAGCGGCACCAGCTGGCTGACGTCCGTCGACAGCGCAGTCGAATGGTCGCGCTCGATCCGGATCAGGCCCCGCCGCATGGCGATCGCTAGGTTGAGCCGACCGTTCATCACGTCGATCAGCGCGTCAGGTTCGGCGAGGACCGCCCACGCGGTGCCGTCCAGCGGATCACCGCTCGAGCGCACGCAGCTCCGCCCGGCCAGGTCGACCCGCCAATGCGACGACGCATCCGGCCAGGGCGATCCCACGATCGCCACCGGCTTGCCGTCGAGCGCGGCCCGCCATGAACCACTGATCGGGGGAAGCATCGAGAGGGCTTCGCGCAGGTGCGCCCCGATTCGCTGGTCGATGTCGTCGCCTGGAGTGGCCGGGGCGGCGCCGTTCGAAGGCGCTCGGCCGACCTGGTCGTACCGGTCGCCCAGCTTGGGATACCCCAGCTCGACCAGCAGCTCGGACACCGGGTCGCGAAGGGTGACCGGAATGAGCTCGAGCGGCACCCGGGCGCCGCGCCCGATCGACCTGGCCGAGATGGCCGACGTCGCCCACACCTTCGGATCGCCCGGCCCGACCGGAGCACCCACCGTGGTGAAGCAGGTCGCGGTGATGCCGGGTACGACGGGCTCGCCGAGGAACTCGAAGATCTCGGCGGCAACGTCCTCGGGCGCCCCGACCAGGTCCTCGTAGTAGACCCGATGGCAGACCTCGGGGTGAGCCTGCTCGAACTCGAGCGTCCGGGTCGTCATCGTCAACCAGTACTCGGCGATCGCGGCGACGTCGTTGCCCGGGTGGCGCTGCCCGTACGGACGGAACCCGAAGCTCGACAGCCCCCAGGGCGTCACCTCGATGCCTGAATCGATCACGTCGAGGCAGTGCCGATACAGGCAGAGGAACTTCGTCTTCGGATACCACTCGAGAAACGCAGCGGCGTTCCGCGACGAGTCGATCGACTTGTCGCACCAGCGTTGCTTGCCGACCCGGCGCAGATGGTCGGCAAACAACGCGTCGATCGTCTCCCGGGCGATGTCGAGCGGAGGGCCGAGGGCGGGATCGCCGGAACTTGCGAGTAGCCGGGCGGCCCGCGCCAACCGCGCCGACAGCGAGAGGATGTTGGTCTCGGCCGGACAGGCCAGCGAGGGGTGGGCGTCGAGGATCAAGCGCACCAACGTCGAACCGTGCCGCGAGCCGGTCAGCACGACCACCGGCTCGTCCAACCGCAGCCCGGCGGCGTCCCCCTCAGGGGCCTCGGTGCCGCCTTCGGTCACCGCAACCCGTCACCAGTGACGGACGTCACTTCCGGAACCCGGATCCTCAACCTGAACCGCACTGGAAGCAACCGCTCGAGTTGCACCCGACGCCGCAACCGGAGTTACAACTGCCACTCGTGCTGCAACCGGAGTTGCAACTGCTCCCCGAGGTGGGCGTGGGCGTGGGCGTCGGCGTCGGCGTCGGAGTCGGAGTCGGAGTGGGAGTCGGCGTCGGCGTGGGAGTGGGAGTCGGCGTCGGTGTCGGTGTCGGGGCAACCAGGAAGTGGTAGTGGTCAGCCGCGTGCTTGTGGGAGGTGCCGTGCGAGGTGGTCACAGTGACGTCGACCACGCCGGAGCCGATCGGCGACTTCACGTGGATCGACGTCGCGCCGACCTTGGTGATCGTGCCGCGACGAGATCCGAAGTGAACCGCCGAGGCCTTGCCGAGGTTGCGCCCGGAAACGACTACCGCGGTGCCGCCGGCCGATGGACCCGAGGCCGGCACGACCTTGGTCACCGTCGGCGCGAGGTTGTGGACGTAGGTGAAGTGATGGTGCTTGCTCTTCTTCGACGTGCCGTGACTGTTCGTGACGGTGATGTCGACCGAGCCGGTCGAGCCCTTCGGCGACGTCACGTGGATCGAGGCCGACGCCACCGAATGGATCTTCGCCTTGTGCGAGCCGAAGTGCACCGCCGTCGTACCGAGGAAGTGCTTGCCGCGGATGACCACCTTGGTCCCGCCGGACGGCGGTCCCGACGACGGGGTGATCGAGGTGATCGACGGCACGCCGTGCGCGGACGGTGCCGCATCCGCCGCCGTCAGCTCGTCGACGAAGGCGGACGCTGCGACCAGCGAAAGACCGCCACCGACGAGACGCCGGATCATGGTCCGACGAGAGATCTCCCCACGCAAGTAACCCTGTGCAAGTTCGTGCTCGCCCATACTGGCCTCCCCCAGGACAGCCGATCAACCGTCCAACCCAAAGGCTCTTCCACGCTCACGGTAACGCCAGACCGGCACAATGGCTAGGTGCGCCACGATCTTGAATCGGCGATGGGGGCCGTCATCACGAGCCGTCGTGACCGGTCCGAATGCCTTGCCGATCCCCCGGCATATGCCGGCCGACTCGGCTTGACGGGCGCCGACCTCGACACGTTCGTCGCCATGGTCCCGGACCTCGCCGCACTGACCGCCTCCTTCGTCAACAAGCGTCAGGGGATCCTGCGCCGCGCGCTTCCGCGCACATTTGTGCTGCTCGGAGCGTCGGCGGAGGCTTTGCTGGCGGACTACGCCGCCGACACACCGCAGACCGAAGCGCTGTCCGACGACCCGCTGGGCTTCGGCGCGGCACTCGTCCGGCTCGCGGTCGACTCGGCCCCGACGAGCGAATGCGGCCCGGCGATCGCCGAACTCGCGATCTTCGAGCTCGCCGTCTGCCGGGCTTTCTGGCAGCCGGCACCGTTGGAACTTCTACCCGATCGGAGCAATCCGCAGGCGGCTCCAGACACCTTCGATCGCGGTCGGCTGCTGCGGCTGCACCCGAGCATCGAGGTGCAGCATTTTGACTGGGATCTGCGTCAGCTTCGCTCCTTCACCCTGACCGAGCTACGCGACCTTCCGCCCGATCCGTGCGATCTGCTGTTCTTCCAAGATGGCCAGCGCCGCGACCCGAAGATCCTGCGCCTGTTCCCCGCCGCCGCGACCGCGCTGACCCGCCTCCGCGAACACGGCCCGCAATCCGCCGCTGAGCTTTGCATTGACATCGATCAACCGGAGCGCACGATCGTTACGCTGGCACGACTGCATTCCCAGGGGGTTCTCGAGTGGGCCTGACGATGGTGGGGGCGGGCTACCGACCCGAGCTGCCGGAGCTCTACTCCGGACCGGACGGTTGCGCGGTCGACGTGGTGGAACTCGTCGCGGACCGTTATTTCGCCGACTCCGGCTTCTGCCGATCGTGGGAGTTGCGTGAGCTCGGCGTGGCCGGCATCCCGGTCGCGATCCATGGGCTTTGCGGCAACGTCGCTTCGGTGAGCGGACCGACCGAGGCTTACCTCGGCCGGATCGCGCGGCTCGCCGACGCGGTCGGCGCAGTTGCCTACAGCGACCACCTGGCATTCACCGCCGCCGGCGGCCACGCGCTCGGTCACCTCGCGCCGAATCGCTTCGACGACGAGCTGCTCGAGTGCGCCGTCGCGAACATCGCCCGGATCTCGGCGGCGACCGGCCGACGAGTGCGACTGGAGAACCTCGCGACCACGACGATGATCAGCGGCTCGACGTACACGCCGGAAGAGTTCTACCGCGAACTTCTCGATGCCTCGCCGGAGTGGGACTGCCTGCTCGACCTGACCAACATCTGGATCAACTCGCAGAACCGCCCGCTCGATGCCGAGGCATTCATCGACTCCCTGCCCGCTGAGCGGATCCGCTACATCCACCTGGCCGGCGGGACCCGGCATGGCGAGGAATGGATCGACTCGCACTCGCGCCCGGTGCACGAGGAGGTGTTCAGGTTGCTCGAACGTGTGTTGACGCGAGCCAACCCCGACATCATCTTCATCGAACGCGACACCGACTGGGAGGGCGCGGCGGATCAGGTCCGCGCCGACCTTGCCACGGTGCGCAGCATCCTGGCCGCCGCCGACCCGATCCCGACCCGCGAGCTGACGGCGCCGCGGTCATGACCGACGCCGGCGACGGGTCGCTCGATCCGTCCGAGGTCATCGCGATCGCCCGCGAGATCGGCCGCCATGCCGAACCGTTCGCCGGCGACCACGATCGCGAAGCCAGCTTCGTCGCGGAAGGCTACGAGGCGATCCGCGAACTCGGGTACGGCACGGTTGCCGTTCCGCGGGAGCTCGGCGGCGGGGGCCACGATCTCTCGACCGTGTGCCGGGCCCAAGCCGCGATGGCCGCCGGGTGCGTGAATACCTCCCTCGCAATCTCGATGCACCAGCACACCGTGTTGTCGATGGCGCGCCGCTGGCGCCGCGGCGATACCGGTGTCGAGTCCGCACTACGCCGGATCGCGGATGGCCTGATCCTGTGCTCGAGCGGTACGTCGGACCCGCTCAACCCCGGAGTGACCGCGAGCCGGGTCGACGGCGGGCTACGACTCAACGGTCGCAAGGGCCTGGCGAGCGGCTGCCCCGGCGCCGACGTCCTGGCGACCCCGATCCTGATCGACGACCAGCGCGGGCCGGTCGCTGCGTCGGTCCTGATCACGATGAGTGCACCCGGCGTCGAGGTGCTCGATACCTGGGATGCGATGGGCATGCGCGGCTCGGGGAGCAACGGGATCGGGATCAAGGACGTCTTCGTCCCCGAGGACGACATCACCGGCACGCACGAACTCGAGAGCGAGATCAAGCCCGCCGATCGGCATCGCACCACGCATCGGGCGCCCGGATTGTTGATCGCGCTCACGGTGATCGCCGCGGTCTATCTCGGCGCCGGCGACGGCATCCGGGAACGCGCGCTCACCGACGTCACCAAGGGTCGGCACCCCGACGACCCGATCACCTATCGGCACGTCGGCGCGCTCAGTCAGGAATCGCGGCTGGCGTGGTGGGCCCTCGAAGGCCTGCTGCGCCGGACGACGGATGACTCGCTCCTCACCGAAGTGCATTTTCGCGCCACGATGCTGGCCAAGCGGCAGATCGTGCTGAGCTCGATTGCCATGGTCGAAACCGCGATGGAGATGCTCGGCAGCATGTCGTACTTCCGGCGCCAGCCCTACGAGCAGGCGCTGCGCGACGTCCGCGCCGGCATCACCCACCCGCTCGCACCGGAGGCGACCTTGACCGAAGTGGGTCGCTCCGTGCTCGAACAGCTGCAATAGCGCACGACCGAGGAATCACGTTCGTCGGACCTCGATCCGGCCCTGGGCGTTGCGGATGATGACCCAACTGGTGTGGTGGACGAGCCAATGGTGGAACGTGCACACGTAAGCGCTGTCGCGCAGATTCGTCTTGCCGCCGTACTCCCAAAAGTCCAGGTGATGCAACTGGCAGCGGTCGAGGCCGACCCTGCATTGCGGAAACACGCAGCCCTTGTCGCGAAGGGCGGCGGCGCGGCGTTGTGCGCGGCTGAAACTGCGCTGCGAACGGCCGAGGTCGAGGATCTCGGACGGCCCGCCGAGCACTGCCGGGATGAACCCCGCGTCACATGCGATCCGCCGGGCGATCGCCGGCGTGAGCGGCGTGCCATTCAGCGTTGCGGACGGCAGCTGCCCGGCCGAAACGCCGTCGCGCAGCTCCCCCCACGGGATGCTCACCACAATCTGCGGACGGTCCCCGCCGTGGTCCGGCAGCTTGCCGCCCGCCAGCGCCATCCGGGCGAGCTCGACGAGGGCATCGGCTCGACGCTGACCCGAGTCGCGGTGGTCCTCAGCGCCGACGGTGGCGAGCAACGGCGTGATCGCCGTGGTCACGATCGCAGCGGACTCGGGATCCAACATTCCCTCGAGATGCACCATGCCCTGAAAGGTCGTCGACAGTCGTAGCCACCGATCGCGGAACATCCGCTGGGCGACGGCCTCGGCATCCTCATCGGCGCCCGAACGCAGTCGGAGCTCCCGGCACAACTGGCCGAGCGAGGTGGGATCGACCTCAGCCGCGGCAGCGATCAGCTCGGGCTCGGCCACTCGCGCCCACTCGCTCGGCAACCGGCGCAGGCAATCCAGGATCAGCCGGGCGTGCTCGTGCGACACGTCACCGGTCGCCAGGCCCGCAGTCAGCTCCGGGTGATAGGGCAGCAGTCGCGCAACGCCCATCCGGCGGGTTGCCTCCAACCGGGAGAGCCGCTGCTCCTCGACCAGCCACGAACCGGTCGTGCGGCCGCACTCGTGCACCGTCACATCGCGCACGTCGAGCGCCTGCAGAGAGCGAGCGATCTCGGCGTCGAGCTTGTTGCGCGCGGCGAGCAGCGTCTCGGTCCGGGCAAGGAGCGTCGGCTCCGCCATCGCGTGCACGTCATCGACGGCAAGGGAGTCGAGCACGGAGAGCAACTCCGACATCGACCTCACCTCATCCCTGCACTTGGACGCGACTCTCGACGCGCCCGCTGATCGAACGTATGTTCGACTCCCAAACAGAATCTACTGCCGACCGCCGACATCTGGCAGCACGAAGAAGCCCTTTGTGGACAACGGAAACCAACGCCGTCCCCGTGGACAACGCGCACCAGTGGCAACCGGCCGAATCGGTGCGCGATCATGGATCCATGAACGTCAAAGACGAGCTGTCCCGCAGCGTCACCCTCATGCACCGGAGCCTGTTCAACGCCAGCAAAGGCCGGATCGGTGGTCGCGCGTTGGGGATGCCGGTACTCCAGCTGACCACCACCGGTCGGACCAGCGGCAAGCCTCGGCCGACGATGCTGACCTCGCCGCTGGTGCTCGGTGACAAGGTGATGCTGGTCGCATCGAACGGCGGCGACGATCGCGAACCTTCGTGGTGTCAGAACCTGCGCAAGACGCCCGAGGTCGAGGTCACGATGGAGGGTTCGACCCGCAGGATGCGGGCCCACATCGCCGACTCTGACGAGCGAGCCGAGCTGTGGCCACAGATCACCTCGGCGCACTCCAACTACGCCGGCTACCAACGCAAGACCGATCGCGAGATCCCGGTGGTCGTCTGCGAGCCGATCAGCTAGCCCACGAGCCGGACGGGCGGGCATACCCAACGGCCTCTGGGGCACACTTGGGGCGTGGGACGGGTAACGGTGAGCAGGCGGGTGTCACGGGTGACCGTCGGCCAACCGACCGTCACCGCGCCGGACACACTGGTCGCCGAGGAACCGCTCGAGATGCGGGTCGGCGGCCGCGCGATCGCCGTGACGATGCGCACGCCCGGCGACGACATGGACCTGCTGGCCGGATTCCTGGTCGGCGAAGGCGTGATCCGGCATCGCGAAGACCTCCGCGAGATGCGCTACTGCGCGGGCGTCGACGACGAGGGACACAACACCTATAACGTCCTGGACGCCCACCTCGCGACGCACATCGACGAGCTGCCGACGTCGCTCCAACGCGCGTTGGTGACGACCAGTGCGTGCGGGCTGTGCGGCAAGGCGACGATCGACGGCGTAGAGGTCACCTCGCCGTACGACCTGCGCGCCGACGAGACCAACCTCGACGCCGAGTGGATCGCCACCCTGCCCGATCAGCTGCGCGCGGCACAGCAGGTCTTCGAGCGGACCGGCGGCTTGCATGCGGCCGCGCTCTTCGACGTCGCGTCAGGGCAACTGCTGGTCCTGCGCGAGGACGTCGGCCGGCACAACGCGGTCGACAAGGTGGTCGGCTGGGCATTGCGCGAGGGGCGACTTCCGCTTCGCGCCACCTTGTTGTTGGTGTCCGGCCGCGCATCGTTCGAGCTCGCCCAGAAGGCAGCGGTCGCCGGTATCCCTGCAATGGCAGCGGTTTCCGCTCCGTCAGCACTCGCCGTCGACCTGGCCGATCGGGTCGGCCTGACCCTGATCGGCTTCCTGCGAGGTCCGTCGATGGTGATCTATGCCGGATCCGGCCGGGTGCACAACTCTGCTGACCGACCGGTCATCTCGACCGTGACCGGCTGAGGCGCGTCGACCCGATGCCACGCCGCAAGCGGATCCGCGAGGACGTCACAGACGACGACCTCAAGGTCAGCAAGCCGCCGCAGTGGGCGGCCGGCGTACCCGGTGTCATCCATGCCCTTCAGCACGCGGAACGAGAGATGGGCGCATGGCGAAGCAGCAAGACGCTGCGCCGGGTCAACCAGGAGGACGGGTTCGACTGCACCTCCTGCGCGTGGCCGGACCCGCCGCACCGCCACACCATCGAGTTCTGCGAGAACGGCGCCAAGGCGACCGCGTGGGAAGCCGACGTACTCCGGGTGGAGCCCGGGTTCTGGGCCGAGCATCCGGTCAGCGACCTCGCTCAGCGCAGCGAGTACTGGCTGGGCCAGCAGGGCCGCCTGGTCGAGCCGGTCTACAAGCCGGCCGGCAGCGATCACTACCAGCCGGTGTCGTGGGACGACGCGTTCGATGTGATCGCGCACCATCTCAAGGCGCTTGACTCCCCCAACCAGGCGGCCTTCTACACCTCGGGCCGCACCAGCAACGAAGCCGCCTTCGTCTACCAGCTGTTCGTGCGGGCGTTCGGCACGAACAACCTTCCGGACTGCTCCAACATGTGCCACGAGAGCACCGGCGTCGCCCTCGGCGAGAGCATCGGAGTCGGGAAGTCGAGCGTCAGCTACGAAGATTTCGCCAAGTCGGACCTGATCATCATCATGGGCCAGAACCCCGGGACGAACCATCCGCGCATGCTGACCGCGCTTGAAGAAGCCAAGCGCGGGGGTACGTCGATCGTCGCCGTCAACCCGCTGCCGGAGCCGGGTCTGATCCGGTTCAAGAACCCGCAGCGACCGTCTGGGGTGCTGGGCCGAGGCACCCAGATCGCCGACCAGTTCCTCCAGCTCCGGCTCGGCGGCGACATGGCCTTGATGCAGGCCGTCAGCCGGCGGGTGATCGACGCCGACGACCGCGCGCCCGGATCGATCCTCGACCACGCCTTCCTCGCCGAGCACACCCGCGGCCTGCCGGAGTTCCGGGCCCATCTCGGCCAGCTCTCCGAAGCCGACGTACTGGAGGCAACCGGCCTCAGGGCGGCGGAGATCGACGAGCTCGCGCAGCGCTACATCAGTGCCGACCGCGTCATCATCTGCTGGGCGATGGGCCTGACCCAGCACAAGCACGCCGTCGTGACGATCCAGGAGATCGTCAACCTGCTCCTGCTGCGGGGCAACATCGGCAAGCCGGGTGCAGGCGTCTCGCCGATCCGCGGGCACAGCAACGTGCAGGGCGACCGCACGATGGGTATCTGGGAGCGCCCGACCGCTGCGTTCATCGACGCGCTCGAAGGCGAGTTCGGGATGAGCTTCCCGCGCGAGTACGGCACCGACGTCGTCGACTCGGTGCGACACATGCGCGACGGCGCCATCAAAGTCTTCATGGCGATGGGCGGCAACTTCGCCGCCGCCAACTCCGACACAGTCGCGACCGAGGCGGCGTTTCGCCGTACCCGGCTGACCGTGCAGGTATCCACCAAGCTCAACCACTCGCACGGCATCACCGGTGAGGAAGCACTGATCCTGCCGGCACTCGGCCGGACCGAGGTCGACCGGCAGGCCGGCCGCGAGCAGTTCGTCAGCGTCGAGGACACGGTCTGCCGCGTGCACGCCTCGAACGGCAAGCTGGAGCCGGCGTCGCCGTCGCTGCGGTCGGAGGTGGCGATCGTCTGCCAGCTGGCCCAGCGGATGTTCGGCGACACCAGCCCGGTGCCGTGGAAGGACTTCGAGGCCGACTACGACGCGATCCGCGACCGGATCGCCAGGGTGGTCCCCGGTTGCGAGGACTACAACCGGCGGGTCCGCGAGCCTGAGGGCTTCGTGCTTCCGCATCCGCCGAGGGACGAGCGCCGCTGGCCGACCAAGAGCGGGCGGGCCGAGATCACGGTTAACCCGCTGGAGTGGCCGCGCTGCCCACCCGGCCGGCTGCTGTTGCAGACTGTGCGCTCGCACGACCAGTTCAACACCACGATCTACGGGCTCGATGACCGCTACCGCGGCGTCCGCAAGGGTCGGCGGGTGGTGTTCGTGAACCCGGACGACCTGGCTGAGGTCGGGTTCGCCGACGGCGACGTGGTCGACCTGCACTCGGAGTGGAGCGACGGCGTCGACCGGATCGCGGAGCACTTCCGGGTCATCGCGTTCCCCACCGCTCGTGGTTGCGCCGCCGCGTACTTCCCGGAGGCCAACTCGCTCGTCCCGCTCGACAGCCAGGCGGACCGGAGCGGTACGCCGACGTCGAAGGCGATCGTGCTGCGACTCGAGCCGGCCCGGTCGCACGCAGTGCCCCCTTCGTGACGTCACGATGAGTTTCGACGGGATCGTCCTCGCCGGTGGCGAAGCCCGACGACTCGGCGGCATCATCAAACCCGCGGCCACGGTCGGCGGACGGCGGCTGCTCGACGTCGCGCTCGACGCGTTGTCCGGCGCGGCGACGACGATCGTGGTCGGACCGACGCTGCCCACCTCGCACGACGTGACCTGGACCCGCGAGGACCCACCGGGCGGCGGGCCGGTCGCCGCCCTGGCGGCCGGACTCGCGCTGGTTGAGGCCCCGACCGTCGTCGTGCTGGCAGCCGACCTGCCCTTCATCTCCGCAGCTGCGATCGACACGCTCCGGCTCGCAAAGGGCCATGACGCGGCCGCGATCGCGGTCGACGAGTCCGGTCAGGACCAGCCGCTGATCGGCTGCTACGACACCGCCCGCCTGCGCACGGCGTGTCCCGACGTACCGTCAGGGATGCCGATGCGATCACTGCTCGCCGAGCTCGAGCGAACCGGAGCGGTCCACCGGCTGGGCCTGGACGGAGACCGCCCGGCGACATTGGACTGCGACACCCCGGCCGACCTGAGCCGGGCCGAGGAGCTGGCGTGACGCTTGACGAGTGGGTCGAGACGGTGAGCCGCGAGCTCGGTCTCGGCCCGATCGAGGTCAACGCGGTCCTCGACCTCGCCCGTGACGTCGCCCACGGCGTCGCGCGTCCGGCCGCGCCGCTGACCTGCCTGCTCGTCGGGCTGGCGGCCGACTCCTCGGCCGATCTCGACTCGGTGATCGAACGGGTGCGCCGGCTGATTCCCGACGGCTGATCTCATCCCGCCTCGCCGGCCCGCTTCCGGCGCGTGATCACGACCAGGTCCACGACCGCCGACAGCGCGGCCAGGGCGAGTACGACGACCAACCAGCCCGGGCCGCCGACGGCAACGGTCAGGCCGATCGCCGCGAGAGATCCGATCACGGCGGCGGAGGCCAGCCACAGCCGCAGGGTGAGCGCGCTCGCCGCCGGCGCCGCACCGCCGATCCCGGCCGTGGGGTCGTGGTAGTCCAGGCGCGGCCGAGGTGGCACCCGCTCGCGTCGTACCCGCATAACGCAGATCCTCCCCGGCCAGCGGCGATCCCACCAGGTTCACCCGTTTGCCGACCCCGAAGCCGCCCCTGCCCGTATCCCCGGGGCGGCCACCGGCGATGACAGCCGTGAAGGTCAGCGCGTAACCGACCTAGCCAGGAGGACTTCATGTCAGGCACGTTCAACCGACACTCGCGGCGCCATCGGGCGCCCGCGCTCGTTCCCACCCTCGCCATTGCCGGATTCTCGCTGGCGGTCGCGGTCGCATCCGCGATCCCCGCAGCCGCGTCGGCCGGCGTCGCGCACCACGCTGCATCGACTCACTCCGCCACCCGCCACCCGGCGGCCAAGCATCCGGCCGGCCGGCACCACAGCAAACGACTCGTCCTCAAGGGCCTCGTGGCCGCCCACCACGGCCGGACCGTCACCGTGTTCGCCAAGACCGCGACGGTCGGCGGCACGACCCGGCACAACAAGCGGATCAAGCTGGTCTTCGCGCACTCGGCCCATGCCCGCACCAAGATCCCGGCCGGCGACCACTTGCGACTGGTTGCGCGGGGCAAGGGTAGCTGGCACGTCTTCCGAATCCGCCACAACGACGGCGAGTCGGTGTCATCGGAGTCCGCCACCCTGCTCTTCGGCACGGTAACCGCGGTCAACGGCGACTTCCTCACCGTGTCGGAGAACGATCGCGACAACGGCGACCACCACCGCGGCAAGGACTGCCACGGCCACGGCCACGGGGTCAGCGAGGACAGTACGCCGGCCGACCACGGAACCGGCGGCGGTCATGGTGACGGCCACGGGGACGGTGACCACCACGGACACCAGATCACCGTTGACGACACCAATGCCGCGATCACCGTCGACGGTGCAGAAGGTGCCATCACGGTCGGCGACACCGTTGCGATCCTCGGTGAGGTCACGGACGACACCGTGGTTGCGTCGACGATCTACGCCTTCTCCGCCGCGCCGGCGTTCATGCGCGGCGAGGTCCAGTCGGTCAGCGGCGACAACGTCACGGTGCGCGACCGCGGCACCACGACCACGGTGTCGCTGACCGGTGTGCCGCTGGCCCTGAACGGTGACGTCGGTGCAACTCCGAGCGAGCTCGTCGCCGGTGACAAGTTGTTGCTCATCGGCACCCTGGCCGAAGGCACGAACCAGCTCATCCCTGAGGTTGCGTTCGCGTTCAACCACCACGACGACCACCCCTGTGGTCACAACGACGGTGGCGAACACGGTCACGGCGGCGGCAGCGACGGCTGACCGCTCAGACGAGAAGGGCCGGCAGTAGTGGTGCTACTGCCGGCCCTTCTCGTTGGGAAGCTCAGGCGACGGCGACTCTCGGATCGATGTAGGCATAGACGACGTCGACGATGATGTTCGCGACGACGACGAAGAAGGCGGCGAAGAGCGTCACGCCCAGGACGACGGGCAGGTCACGGCTTCCGATCGAGATGATCGCCAGCTTGCCGATGCCGACGAAGCCGAAGACCTGCTCGACCAGGACGGAGCCGCCGAGCAGCAGCCCGAGATCCAGCCCGAAGATCGTGACGATCGGCGTGATTGCCGCGCGCAGGCCGTGCCGGACGATGACACCGTGCTCGGAGAGGCCCTTTGCCCGGGCCGTGCGGATGTAGTCCTCCGACATGGTTTCGAGCATCGTGCCGCGGGTCAGCCGGGCATACAGCGCGGCATAGGTGAAGGCCAGGCAGACCCACGGCAGAATCAGGTTGCGGGCCCAGGACAGCGGGTTCTCGGTAATCCCCACGAAGTGCACGTTGGGAAGGATCCGTAGCCAGGACGGGCCATAGCTGAAGATGGCCAGCGACAGCAGGCCGGTGAAGTAGATCGGCAGCGAGACGCCGGCGAGCGCGACCGTCATCGCGGACCGGTCGAAGATGCTGGCCTTCCGAAGCGCCGACACCACGCCGGTGGCGACCCCGCTGATCAGCCAGATGATCGACGCGCCGAGCGCGAGCGAGATGTCCACCGGCAGGTCGGAGATGATCTCCGACCAGACCGGCTCGTTGTTGATGAACGAGAACCCCAGACACGGGCGATGACAGACGTTGGCCGCGACCCCAGTGCCGTAGGTCCGGCCGACGAAGATGCCCTTGAGGAAGTCCCAGTACTGCGTCCAGAACGGCTTGTCCAAGCCGAGCTTCTGCGACACCGCGGCGATCGTCGCCGGACTAGGGCTGCGACCGGCGTACAGCGCGGCCGGGTTCGCGTTGAGCATCTTCGGCAGCGCGTAGAACAGCCAGAAGGTGATGATGGAGATCACGACCAGCACGACGGCGGCGCCGACGGTGCGGCGGACAAGGAAGCGAATCACAGGTGACCCTTCCGGTCAGGGCAGGCGTGTCTCCAGCGGCCAGGCGCAGGAGTGGACGCACTCCCACCCGCCGTTGCGGCGCTCGTAGGTGTCGAGGTAGCGGCGGCTCGAGTTGGGGAGTCGAAGCGAGCGCGCGGACACTGCCGCGGTGTTGCCGTCGACATGGATGACGAGTTGGTCGAACCGGACCGTGGGCGACGGATGGTCGACGACGTCCTGCAGGAATTGGTTGGCGCACCACACCTCACCGGTCGCACCGTCGAGATAAGTGAACGACGGTGAGAACAGTTCTCGCAGTTCCTCCGCTGATCCACGCTGAAAGGCCTCGACAACCTGTCGGTTGAGCTCGGTTAGGGTGGCGACATCGTCCACGAATCGTCCCTCCGTCGTGTCGTGGCGAGCGAAGACTGACAAGTCGTCGTCGCGTCAGTCAACGGCCTGTAGGGTGCCGGCGGTGCGGCTGACGCTCAGTGATGATCACTTGTTGGCGGACCGATTCGAACCTGTGACATCGCCGTGACCAAATCGCCTCCCGCTCCCGACATCACGCCCACTCGACGCAGATCGTCCGGACCGTCGGTTCGAGGGCATCGCGGAGGTCGATCGGCCCGGAAGATCACCGCCACGTCTCGTTTTCGTGCCGGTTCCGACACCGAAAAATGAACAACGTCACCGTCGCGTCTCGGTTCGACGGCGGTTGCGCCACCACCCGCAATCGCAGCCCTCGCGGCCTTATGTTGCGTCCTCGGTTGGCCGACGATGCCGACTCGATGCAGGTGAATGTCGTGAAGGGACAGTCATGCTACGAACCAGAACGACTACCGGGTTTGCCGCCACCGTCATCGCGATGACGCTGGGTCTGGCGGCCTGCGGCAGCAGCGGTTCCGGCAGCTCGCCGCCACCGAGCGGCGGCTCGAAGCCCGCCCAGATCCAGGGCAACGTACTCGGCACAGGCGGCGGCTTCGCGGCCAAGGTGCCGCTCAACCCCTCCACCGTCAAGGGCGGCACCCTCAACGTCGGCGTGGCCGGCGACGTCGACTACATGGACCCGGCGCGGACCTACTACGCGTTCAGCTGGGACATTCACCAGCTCATCAACCGGACCCTGCTGACCTATCCCGACGGGGTCGGCGCGAAGGCGCTTCAGCCGACCGGTGACATTGCGACCGCCCCGGCGACGCCGACCAACGGTGACAAGACCTGGTCCTACACCCTGAGGCCGGGGATCAAGTTCCAGGACGGCACCCCGGTGACGTCGA
Source organism: uncultured Actinomycetota bacterium (assembly GCA_963770565.1). Lineage (GTDB taxonomy): Bacteria > Actinomycetota > Actinomycetes > JAFAQI01 > JAFAQI01 > DATAUK01. The sequence goes on along the minus strand of CAVYQE010000001.1, from coordinate 1,021,801 downwards.
AGTCCATCAAGTACGCGATCGAGCGGACGTTCGCGACCAGCGTGATCAACGGTGGTCCGACCTACTTCGCCACGTTCCTGTGCCCGGGCGGCCTCAATGCGTCGGGTGCCTGCTCGAAATACAGCGGCCCGTACACGAACAAGGCCGCGGTCTACGGCTTGTCCACGATTCAGACGCCTAGTGCAACCAAGATCGTGTTCAACCTGAACCAGCCGTTCGCGGAGTGGAACTACGTCATGACGTTGTTCGGCACCTCTCCGGTCGAGGTCAGCGTCGACCAGAACCCGAAGACCGGTGGTGCGAACTACAACAACAACGTCCAGGCGACCGGCCCCTACAAGGTCGCGTCGTACGTGCCGAACAAGCACATCGACCTGGTCCGCAACCCCCAGTGGAACAAGGCCACCGACTCGACCCGGACTGCACTGCCCGACAAGGTGAACATCACCACCAGCTTCGACCAGCCCACTCTGGACAGCACGATCATCGCTAATACGCAGGACCTCGACATCGGTGGCACCGGGGTGCAGCCGGCCAGCCAGGCCAAGATCCTGTCAACGCCGTCATTGAAGGCCCGCAGTCTGGACCCGATCGACGGTTTCACCCGCTATGTCGCGATCCTTTCCGAGAGCCCGCCGTTCAACAACGTTCACTGCCGGCAGGCGATCGAATGGGCGATGAGCAAGACCGAGCAGCAGGACGCGCGTGGTGGCGTCTACGGTGGCGCGATCGCCACCACCCTCGGACCGCCCACATTGGCCGGCTTCAAGGACTACGACCTGTATCCCACGACTCCGGCGGGCTCCGCCGACGTGGCGAAGGCCAAGCAGCAGCTCTCGCTCTGCGGGAAGCCGAACGGCTTCCACACCACGATCGTCGTCACCAACCAGGGCAAGGGTCCGCAGCAGGCGCAGTTCCTGCAGAACGATCTGAAGGCGGTCGGGATTACCGCGACCATCAAGACCTTCGACCCAGCGACGTACTACTCGTCGGTGGTCGGCGTTCCGGCGAACATCAAGAAGGACGGTTACGGCCTGGCGTTCGCAGGCTGGGGCCCGGACTGGCCGGCACCCTACGGGTACTACGAGAACATCGTCGACCCGCGCAAGATCCTGCCGCAGGGCAACGCCAACTACGGCGCCTGCAAGGACCCGAAGATCACCGCACTGATCAACAAGGCAGTGCAGCAGACCACGCCGGCCGCCGAGTACCCGTACTGGCAGCAGGTCGACCAGACGGTCCTCAAGGACGCGTGTGACGCACCGTTCACCTACGACAAGGCGCTCGACATCTTCAGCAGCCGGTTGAAGAACGTCTACATCGAGCCCAACTTCGGCATCGTCGATCTTCGGACCGTCGGCGTCGGCTAACCGCACAGACCCGCTCCGCGGGGCCGGCCTTCTCCCTTATCCGGTCGCAGGCCGACCCCGCGGGGCGTTCAGTGAACGACGACGACCGGCACCTTCGCGTGGTGCAGGCAGTAGTTGCTCACCGAACCGACTAGCAGGCTGGTCGCAGTCCGGTGACCGTGACGACCGACCACGAGCAGGTCGGCATCATCGCTGGCCTTGACCAGCGCCTCGCCTGGCGGGCTCTCCGGTACGACGATCGTGATGCGGTCGCGCGGTGTCTTCAGCTCGGCGACCGCCTTTTCGGCGATCGCACCGGCGTCGAGGTCGGGGTTGTATCCCTCGAAAGCCATCGGACGGCCGTAGGCGATCGCCCACTCCCACGCCACGACTACCCGCAGCGAAGCCCCGGTGGTCTCGGCGTAGTTGTCCGCCCAGTGCAGGGCGGCGGTGGAGTGCGGTGAATCGTCGACGCCGACCACGACGGTCTGCGTCTGCTCGTTCGTCATTTCAACCTCCTCGGTTGAGTCAAGCCTTGCCCGCGAGCAACCCCGACCCTAGGGTCAAACGGCCCGATGGCAAGCGAACAAAGACCCTGACTCATGCGGACGGCCCCGCAGAGGTGCCTGCGGAGCCGTCCGAGCTGAGTCAGATCTGCTTGTCGGCAGGGGTCCGGCGCAGGTGCACGAACCCGAGTGCCGCGAGGAGCAACATCACGGCGCCACCGATATACGCGACGATTGCGGCGATGCCGGCAATCGTGGCCATCTTGCCGAACGCGTAGGCGTTGAGCAGCAGGCCGCGCAGCGTCTCCCCCTTGAAGACGGTCTCGACCTGGCCGGCGAGCGCGGTGTTGGTCGGGTCGGCAAGGGACTTGGCGGACAGCTGAGCGTAAGTCTGGCCGCCGCCGATCTCCTGGAGGTGAACCGCGATGAAGTGGTTCGCGTAGGCGCCGGCCTCGTTGCCGGTCGTCATCTGCTTGCCGGCGTACTTGCCCAGGTACTGCTTCATGTCCGGCGTGATCTCGGTGCCGACCTTCGCGTGGTCAAACGCCGTCGCCGGCGGGAAGAAGATCTTCTGCGCGGCAAGCTGGTCGTGCACCTGTCCCGAGATGAACGAGTGGGCCCAGGTCAGCAGGCCGCCGGCGACCAGCAGGACGACCGCAATGGCCACACCGACGGACGCCAAGAGCGCATCGAATGTCCGACGCTTCATCTGAAAACAACTCCTTCAGTGATGATGGCCCGGTGATCCGGGTCGCCTGCCGAGCGCATCCAGCGATGGCCGGCTGGTATCAAACTGCCGACCGGGTCGCTCGGCCGACAGGACCGAAGGTCCCATCAACCCTCGCCAGAGGTCCCAGATCGGCGAAGCGTCCGCGCACCACCAGTTCGGGACCTTCTGCCCTGTTTGTCCCGGCCGGTTCGCTCTGTACTGGCACCAGACACAGGAGGTACGCCGATGCCGTTATCCGCAATCCGCACGTACGGGCTCACCAAGCACTACGGCCATGTCGCAGCGCTGAGCGAGCTCGACCTCGAGGTCGCGCCCGGTGAGGTGCTCGGCGTGCTCGGCCCGAACGGCGCCGGCAAGACGACGACGATCCGGCTGTTGCTCGGGCTGATCCACCCGAGTGCCGGCCGGGCCGAGATCTTCGGTCTGGACTGCCGGCAGGACGCGGTCGCCGCGCATCGACGGCTGGCCTATGTCCCGGGCGAGGCAAGCCTCTGGCCATCGCTGACCGGCGCCGAGACGCTGCATCTGCTCGGTCAGGTGCAGGGCCAGGTCGACGAGCCCTATCGCGACCAGCTCGTCGACCGCTTCGACCTCGACCTCGCGAAGAAGGTGCGCGCCTACTCCAAGGGCAACCGGCAGAAGCTGATCCTGATCGCGGCGCTGATGACCCGCCCCGACCTGCTGCTGCTCGACGAACCGACCAATGGTCTCGACCCGCTGATGGAACAAGCCTTCCGCCATTGCATCTACGAGGCGAAGGAGCGCGAGCAGACCGTCTTCCTCTCCTCCCACATCCTTAGCGAGGTCGAAGCGTTGTGCGACCGGGTCGGAATCCTGCGCGCGGGCCGGCTCGTCGACATCGGCACCCTGACCGATCTTCGCCACCTGTCCTCGCTGACCGTCGAGGCAACCTTTGACGGGTCAATACCCGACCTGACCCGGGTGCCCGGCGTCAGCGCAGTGGTGGTCGAAGGGCACACGGTCCGTTGCCAGGTCCAGGGCACGATCGAGCCGCTGTTGAAGGTCCTCGCCGTCGCCGGTGTGCACGAGCTGCTCAGCCGCGAACCCTCGCTCGAGGAGCTGTTCCTCGCTCACTACGGTCACGCCGCCACCGACGGCCCGGACTCCCGGTGACCGCTCCGACCGCGCAGCTCCGGCCACGTACGGTCGTCACCCGGGAGACCATGCGCAGGTCTCTACGGTCCGGGCTGCTATGGGGTGTGGTCTTCGGCGTCTACGTCGCGTTGCAGGCCTACGGTTACGCCTCGGCGTACAAGACGGCCGCACAACGGGAGACGTTGGCGAGATCGTTCTCCTCCGGCGGACTGACCGCATTGATGGGCCCCGGGCATCAGCTCCAGAACGTGGCCGGCTACACCGCCTGGAAGAGCCTGGCCGTCCTGACGATCATCGGTGCGGTCTGGGGAATGCTCACGGCCACCAAGCTGCTGCGCGGCGAGGAAGACGCCGGGCGCTGGGAGTTGCTGCTCTCCGGGCAGACGACACCCCGCCGGGCCACCGCGCAGGCGTTGCTTGCGTTGTCGGCCGCACTTGCCGCGATGTTCGCCGTCACGGCGGTCATCACGGTCGCGGTCGGGCGCGGCTCGACCACCGACTGGCCGGTCGGCTCGGCGTTGTTCTTCGCGGTCAGCGTGGTGTGCGGTGCGGCGATGTTCCTAGCGGCCGGGGCGCTCGCCAGCCAGCTCGCCACGACCCGTCGGCAGGCCGCAAGCTTCACCGGCGGGTTGTTCGGGGTCTGCTTCGCGATCCGGGCGGTCGCCGACGCCGCCCGCGGTGTCGGGTGGCTGCGGTGGGCCAGCCCGCTCGGCTGGGTGGAAACCCTGCAACCGTTCGCCAACCCGCGGCCACTGGCCCTGCTTCCGATTGCCGCGCTCACCGTCTTTCTCTCGTGGCTCGCCATCCAGCTCGCGGGTCGACGCGATATCGGCACCGGCACCCTGCGCGACCGGGCCGACGGCCGTGCCAACGTGAGATTGCTCACCGGTCCGATCGGGCTCACGGTGCGGCTCGTGCGGCCGAGCGTCATCGGCTGGCTGACCGCCGTTGCCGCCGAGGCGCTGCTCATCGGCTCGGTGACCAAGCAAGCGGTCAAGTCGCTACAGGACACCTCCGGCGCCGGCCAGGCGTTGATCCGGCTGGGAGGGTCCGGCGCGCAGGCAAAGTCCTACCTCGCGATCTCGTTCTTGATCGTGGCGGTCCTGGTGATGGCCGTGGCGACCGGGCAGATCACCGCGGCCCGCCACGAAGAGTCCAGCGGGCACTTGGACCACTTCTTGGTCCGGCCGGTCTCCAGGACCACCTGGTTGGCCGGCAAGCTGGTCGTGGCGGTTGCGGTGGTGATCGGGTCGGGACTCACGGCGGGGGTGTTCAGCTGGTTGGGGACTGCCGCGAACCAGACCGGGATCAGCGTGACCAGCCTGCTCGGTGCCGGTCTCAACACAATCCCGCCCGCCCTCTGCCTGGTCGGCATCGGCACGTTGACTCTGGGCCTCTGGCCGCGGGCGGCGAGTGCCGTCATGTACGCCGTCATCGCCTGGTCGTTCCTGGTCGAGCTGCTGGCCGGGATCGTGGGGTCGAGCCGTTGGTTGCTCGATACGTCGCTGCTGCATCAGATGACCGCTGCGCCGGCCCGGGCGCCCGACCTCACGAGCGCAGCGGTGCTCGTCGCGGTCGGCGCCCTGGCCGCAGTCACCGGAGGCGTCGCACTGTCGCGACGGGATCTGGCCGGCGACTAGCTCGACCGGGGCTCCGTCGGGCGGGCCGACTCGCCGATCGGGAACAGGATGTTGCGGATCTCGCTAATGATCGCGTCGAGGTCGGCAACCAGGGCGGTCATCTCGGTTCGAATCGACTCGGTCGTCTGGGGCATCAACGTGTGCAGCCGCAGGCCTGCGCTGTAGATGCTGCGGACCACCGTGTCGCCGAGCTCCCGCGCGATCCGCAGGTTCTGATCGGACAGGCTCGCCTCTTCACGGTCCTGGATCGCGATCCGGCGAGCGCTGTCCTCGCGCACCGCAGCGATCACGCAGAGGCCGTCGGAGGTGTCGAGGTGGCTGAGCCGAATGTCGATCGGGATGTCATGGCCGTCGCGATGCCGGCCGACGAGGTCGAGCCCCAGCCCCATCGCCCGGATCCGGGGATCCTCGATGAAGTCGGCCCGATGCTGGGCGTGCGTCGTACGGGCCCGTTCCGGCAACAGCAAGTCGACCGACTGCCCGAGCAACTCCCCCCGGTCGTAGCCGAACATCTCCTCGAGGTGGGTGTTGACGAGCAGCATCTGGCCGTCGGTGTCGACCAGGACGAGACCGTCGGGAACCGCATCGAGCAACGCCCAGAGCAGGGCATCGGTGACCATCGCATCCGAGAGCGGGCGCAGGCTGTCCGGCTCGGTGGAGTGCATCAGGGCTGGATCCGCCCCCGCCTTGGTCACGCTGGGACGGGCGGGTCGTGCCATCGCTGTCATCGCCCTTCATGGGGAATCGCCGGCGATCGCTACGGGTCCGGGTAGGAGGCTCCGGTGCTAATGATCACTGTGGCACGCCAAACCCGTTCGACCAAACCAACAGTCCGCAAATTCAGCCGCCTTGGACCGCTGACATCGGGACGTTCGGCCCTAGGCGACCGGCCCGCCTCGACCCCACCCTCGGTGCATGAGGCCTGCTCTGGAGTCGTCCGACGTCCTGTTGACCGACGGCACGGTGGTCACGATTCGTCCGGTTCAGGCGTCCGACGAGGCCGGCCTCACCGATCTCTACGAGCGAACGGCGGCGGAGTCGCTCCGGCTGCGCTTCTTCACCTACTCCGAGCGGGCCGGGCACCAGGACGTGGAACGCATGCTGCGCCCGCGCTCGGGTGATCACGACGCGCTGGTCGCGATCGACCAGTCCACGGTGCTCGGCGTCGGCTGCATCGAGGCCACCGACAAGCCCGGCACCGCCGAGTTCGCGATGCTCGTTGACGACAGCCACCACGGCAATGGGATCGGCATGCTGCTGCTCGAGCAGCTCGTCGGCGCGGCCCGCTCGATGGGCTACCGGCGGCTGCGGGCAGACGTGCTGGCCGAGAACCTCTCGATGCTTCACGTCCTGCGCGATCTCGGCGCCGAGATCCACGAGGACCTGGCGCACGCGGTCGTCGAGGTGGAGTTCGCGGTCGCCGACCGACCGGCCTGGCGGCTGGCGGTCGAGGACCGTGAGTCGATCGCCGAGCACGCCTCCCTCGACCGCGTACTGGCGCCGCGCAGCGTCGCCGTCGTCGGGGCGGGCCGATCCGGCATCGGTCATCGAATCCTCGCCAACCTCGTCAGCGGTGGGTTCACCGGCGACTTGTATGCGATCAACCGGTCGGGCGCCGAAGTGAGCGGCATTCCCGGAGTCGGGTCACTTCGCGACCTACCGCACCCCCCGGACCTGGCAATCATCGCCGTACCTGCGCCCGAGGTGCCCGCGGTGATCGAGGACTGCGCCTCGATCGGCGTGTACGGCGCGGTGATCGTCAGCGACGGCTTCGCCGAGCTCGGCGCGAAGGGCAAGGCGCAGCAGGCCGCGATCCTGGCCACCGCCCGTCGGGCCGGCATGCGACTCGTCGGACCCAACTGTCTCGGCATCGTCAATGCCAACGAAGCGGTTCGGATGAACGGGACGTTCGCCGAGACCCGACCGGTTGCCGGTTCGGTCGGCCTGGCCTCCCAGTCGGGCGGCGTCGGCCTCGCGCTGCTCGACTACCTGACCCGCCGGCGGATCGGCCTGTCGACCTTCGTCTCGATGGGCAACAAGGCGGACGTGAGCGGCAACGACCTGCTGATGTATTGGGAGCGCGACAGCGACACCAGGGTTTGCGTGCTCTACCTCGAGTCGTTCGGAAATGCCCGGAAGTTTGCTCGGGTCGCCCGCCGGGTGGCCCGGGTGAAGCCGGTCATCGCGGTCACCGCCGGGCGGTCGAGCGCGGGTGCTCGCGGCGTCAAGTCGCACACTGCGGCCGCGGCCACCCCCGACGTGGCGATCAACGCGTTGTTCGCGCAGGCCGGGGTCATGCGGGCGGAGAGCCTCAGCGAGGTCATGGACATCGTGAGCATCGTGACCGATGCGCCGTTGCCCGCCGGCCGGCGGATCGGCATCGTCACCAACGGCGGCGGGCCGGGAGCACTCGCTGCTGATGCGAGCGCAGCCGCGGGCCTCGTCGTTCCCGAGCTCTCCACCGAGACGCGCAGCGAGCTCGCGCGAATCCTGCCGCCGCACGCGGCGACCGGGAACCCGATCGACAGCACCGCGGGTGGCGCCCCCGGCGTGCTCGCCGCGGCGGCCGAAATGCTGATGCGCAGCGGTGAGGTCGACATCGTGATGGTCGTGCACACCTCGCTCAGTGACACCGACACCGACACCGTCGCGGCATCGCTCGCCCGCCTTGCCGCTGAGCGCCCCGCCAAGACCCTGATCGGGGTATTCCTCGGCCAGCTCGAGGCACCCGAACCGCTTCAGCGCGAAGGCGCCGGCTCGCTGATCCCCTGCTTCGCCTTCCCGGAGACGGCTGCCACCGCACTCGGGGCCGTCGTCGGCTACGCGGAATGGCGCCGGACACCCGAGCCCCGGCCTCCGCTGCTGCGAGGAATCCACCGGCGCGCGGCGCGCGAGCTCGTCACCGCCTTCCTTCAGGAGCAGCCGGAAGGCGGCTGGCTCGACACCGACCGCGCGGCGGCGCTGGTCTCGTCCTATGGCGTCCCGGTCGTCACCACCGTGCGCGCCAACACCGCCGCGGAAGCGGTCGCGGCCGCGACCGAGATCGGATTCCCGGTCGTGATCAAGGCCGCGGGTGGTGCGGTCCTGCACCGGACCGATATCGGTGGCGTGAAGCTCGACCTGCAAACGCCGGACGACGTGGTCGCCGCCGTCGCTGCGATCCAGGAGGCCTGTGGTGCCGACTCCGGAGTCGTCGTACAACCGATGCTGGCGGCCGGAGTCGAGACCGCGGTCGGGATCGTGAACGACCCGGCGGTCGGCCCGATCGCGATGTTCGCGCTCGGCGGGGTGGCCACCGACCTGCTCGCCGACCGCAGCTTCAGGCTTCCGCCGCTGGGGCGGGCCGAGGTCCGGGCTCAGATCCGATCGCTACGCGCCGCGCCGCTGTTGTACGGCTACCGGGGCGCGGAACCGGTGGACGAGGGAGCCCTCGCCGACCTGCTGTTGCGGGTGGGGCAGCTCGCGGTCGAGGTGCCCGAGCTCGCCGAGCTCGACCTCAACCCGGTGCTGGCCTCCCCGACCGGCGCGTGCGCGGTCGACGTGAAGGTGCGACTGGCCCCCGCCGGCGGGCCCGATCCCTTCGTACGCCGGCTGTCCCCCGGACCTTCGACCGCCGGGCCCTAAGGCCCACCGGGACAGGACCATCGCCGCACCCAGATCGGGCCGCATTGCTCTGCCTAAGGCGGCACCCGAGCGGGCACCCTCAGGAATGAGGGAAGGAACCCCAATGGCGACACCGAACAACGACTGCTCAGCACCTACCGTTGACAACCGGCCATGGCCCCGTCTGGTCTGGCGCGCCGTTGCGCCGTCATCGGGATCGTGTTGCTGCCCGGGCAAGCCGGCCTTTCAGGCCGTACTGCCGCCTACCGCGGACGTGACCGCACCGATCGAGATCCTGCTCTGCGCCCACCACTACCGCCGTTCGAGCTCGGTCCTGAGCCGGATCGGTGGCGCGATCTATGACAGCGCAGGCCGCGCCGTCGTCCTGCCCGCTGCCTGATCAGGCTTCGCTGCCGTCCAACGGCACCTGCCACACCAGTCGCGACCCGGTCCCGCCCTCGCCGGGGAGCAGTTCGCAGTTGCCGTTGAACTCCGCCGCCCTGGCGCTGAGGTTGGCCAGACCGCTGCGCCGGGTCACCGCCGGATCCACGCCGACGCCGTCATCAGCGACCGTGACGGCCACTGCTCGGTCGACCTCGACCGTTACGTCGATCGAGCGCGCACCGGCGTGCCGAACCGCGTTGGACAAGCCCTCCCGCAGGACCGCGAGCAGATGCGGCCGGATCTGCTCCGGCACGGCCGAGGCCACCAGGCCGACGAAGTGCAGGCGGACCCGGGCGTCCGAGGCGCCAGCCACCTCGTCCACCACCCGCTGGATGTCGGCTCTCAGATCCTCATCGACCGAGGGCGCCTGCAGCTGGTAAATCGCCTGGCGCAGCTCACGGATGGTGGCGTCGAGGTCGTCGACCACCGTCGCGATCCGCCGGCCGGCCTCCGGGTCGGAGATCCGCGGTGCCGCGCTCTGCAGGGTCATCCCGGTGGCGAACAGCCGTTGGATCACCAGGTCGTGAAGGTCCCGGGCGATCCGGTCGCGGTCCTCGAGGATCGCCAGCCGCTCGCGGTCGGCCCGCGCGCGGGTCAGCTGCAGCGCGATCGCGGCCTGCCCGGCGTACCCGACCAGGAGGCCGAGGTCGTCGGCGGCGGTATGCACGCTGCGGTTGTAGACGGCCGCCAGGACGCCAATGGCCGACCCCGACTCGTCACCGCCGAGCGGGGCCAGGACGGCGAGCCGATATCGCTGGTCGGTCTCACCGACCAGCCAACCACCGGCGTCGGCACCGGTCAGCACCAGGTGCTTGCCGGTGCTGACCACCTGGTCGGCGGGTGAGTTCGGCCCGCTCATCGGCAGCCCGGCAAAGCGGGCGGCGTCCGCACCGTCCGCGGCCCGCACCACCAATCGACCGTCGTCGTCGGGCATGCCGAGGACCATCAGGTCGGCAACGGCGGCAACCCGGCCCTCCCGGGCCACCAGATCCAACAAGTCGCGCTGCGCGATGCCGGTCGTCGTGGCCGCTCGAACCTCGGTGCCAGCCGTCAGCCAGCGCTGCCGGCGCTGCTGGATGTCGAAGAGCTGCGCGTTCTGAATCGCCACGCCTGCGGCTGCAGCCAGCGCGACGACCAGCTGCTCGTCCTCCTCAGTGAAGCTCTTTCCGTCGTCCTTCTCGGTGAGGTAGAGGTTGCCGAACACCTGGTCGCGGATCCGGACCGGCACCCCGAGGAAGGTCGACATCGGCGGATGGCCGGGCGGGAAACCGAAGGACTTCGGGTGCGCGCCGAGCTGACCCAGGCTGAGCGGCTCTGGCGCGTCGATCAGGACGCCGAGGATGCCCTTGCCCTGCGGCAGGTCACCGATCCGCTCCACCTCCTCGGCGGTCAGGCCAACCGTGATGAAGTCGCTCAGGGTCCGATGGTCGGGCGCGAGCACCCCGAGCGCGCCGTACCGCGCTCCGACCAGGTCGCACGCGGCGGTGACGATCCGCTGCAGCACCGCTTCCAGGGCCAGGTCCTCCGCGATCGACACGACCGCATCGAGCAACGCACGCAACCGGCCTTGGGTATCGAGCACCTCGCTGGCGCGCTCCATGAGTTCGGCCAGCAGCACGTCAAGACGCAGCCGCGCCGGCTCCGAGGCGGCGTCGGCCGCGCGTCGCACCTCGGGCGCGCCGTGCTCGCTCATCTAAACCCCCACGCTCCCCCCCGCGTGACAGAGATCTGGGTCACACCGCCACGATAGCCACAGACAGCGAACCGGCTGCATCCATCGCACCGCGCGGGCGGTGCCTTGCCAGGGCGGCGAAGACCGAGTGGACTGGGGCACATGAACCCCGTTGACTGGACGGCAGCGGTCGAGCTCGCCGGCCGAGCTCCATCGGTGCACAACACCCAGCCGTGGCGGTTCGTGACCAGCGATGGCGGCGTCGAGCTCCGCGCCGACCGCACCCGCGCTCTGCCCGCGCTTGATCCGACCGGGCGCCAGCTCGTGCTCAGCTGCGGCGCAGCGCTCGAGCACCTTCGGCTGGCCCTGCTCGCCCAGGGTCGATCGGCGGACATCGAGGCGTTTCCCAGCCCGGCCGACGCCGACCTGCTGGCCCGGATGACGCTTACCGGCGACACGACGCCCGATGCCGTCGACACCGAGCTGATCCGTGCAATCCCGATCCGTACGACGGTCCGGGCGCCGTTCGACCCGCGCCCGATCCCGGCCGAGATCGTCGACGACCTGCGCGAAGACGCTGCGGTCGCGGACGCCTGGGTGGTGCCGGTGACCCGGCCCGACGACACGATCGCGCTGATGGTGCTGCTCGAGCACGCCGACGCCGCCGAGCACGCCGACCCGGCCTACGAGCAGGAGGTCCGGCAGTGGCGCCGGGAGGGCGACGCGCCCGACGGCATCCCCGACGCCGCCGTCCCGGGGACCGCGGAGCGGCACCTCAGCTATGTCCAGCGCGAGTTCGGTGCCCACCTGGGCGGCTCAGAACCCGGCAGCGAGACCCCGGTGGTCGACGAGAAGCCTCTGGTCGTCATCGTCGGCACCACGAACGACCGGGAGCTCGACTGGCTCAATGCCGGCCGGCGGCTGGCTCGCCTGCTGCTTCGCGCGGCCAGCCTCGGCATCGTGTCCTCGCCCCTCAATCAGGTGATCGACGACCCGACGCCCCGCCAGCAACTGCGGGCCCAGCTCGGGTTGCTCGGGTGGCCGCAGATGGTGCTGAGGATGGGCTACGGAACGGCCTCGCCGGCGACCGGGCGACGACCCACGGACGAGGTACTGCGTACCGACTCAGCCTGAGCGCAGGCTCACGATCGGTCCGGCAGGGCGATCACGGGGTCGATCGAGAACAGCACCGGCCGGCTACGCGGGGTCCCGTGATCGGTTCCGGCGAGACCGGCCACCCAGCGCACCACGTCGCGCCAGGTCAGCAGGCCGACAAGACGATCTTCCTCGACGACCAGGACGACGTCGGTGTGGTGTGCCGCCATCATCGCGGCGGCCTCCTGAAGCGTTGCCGCCCGAGTGACCCGGGCGTCCGCACGGTCGATCAGATCGCCGACCGGGGGGCGTGACTGTCCCAGCGGTCCGATTGACCAGACCCGCAGCTCGTCCAGGCCCACCACGCCGACGCAGCGCCCGTCCGGGGCCATGACCGGGACGTGGTGGATACCGGCACGGCTCGCCAGCTCGTACGCCATGAGCACGGATTCGGAAGCATCAACGGTCAGCAGCGCCTGGCTCATCACTGCGCTGACGTTCACCTCGGTCGCGCAGTGCTCCTTCTCATCGGTGGTCATAGTCACATGGTGCGACCATTCGCGCGCGGTCGCTACCGACCTTGGTCCTGTCTGTTCGGGACCTGCGCACCTAGCCCGGGAACCCCATCAGGAGCACGCTGAGAGTGCGGAACAACCGAAGATCGGAGGAGGCCATGACATCGATCGCCGCTCCGTACCGCGATGTCACGGCGGCCGACGTGATGACATCACCGGTCGTCACGGTTCAGGACTCCGGGACGATTTGGGATGCCTGGTCGGTGCTCATCAACTGCCACGTTCACCATGCTGTGGTGGTTTCGGGTGAGCGTTGCATCGGAATCGTCGACGACCGGGTGCTGGTCCAGGCCTGGCAGCGCGGCCCGTCGGCGTTGCGATCGACGCCGATCCGCACCCTGCTCCACGACCGGACCTCGTGCGTCCTGCCCGCCTCTCCACTGGCCCACGTCGCCTCGCTCATGAACACCGAGCGGCTCGAGGCGGTCCCGGTCGTCGATGACGGCGGTCGGCTGCTCGGCCTGATCACCATCAGCGACATCCTGCGCGCGGTCGCCCACTTCGGGCTCCGTCGCGAGTGCGCCTCCGACGACGCACTTCTTGCCGGGTCGACCCGATGAACAACACCGAGAACCTCACCCCGATCAATACGGTCCGCGAACTGTCCCGCGACGAGTGCGTCACGCGCCTGCAGGCGCACCAGCTCGGCCGGCTCGCGGTCAGCGAAGGCGCACTGCCCCTGATCGTGCCGGTCAACTACGCCATGGACTCCGCCAATGTGGTCTTCCGGACCCAACAGGGCGGCCTCCTCGACCGCACCTGCCGCAACACGATCGTGGCCTTTGAGATCGACGACTTCGATCCGTCTACCGAGGCCGGTTGGAGCGTGGTCGTGGTCGGCACGGCGACCGTGCTGTACGCCAGCGAGTGGCTGCGTGCGGTGGAGCTCGGGCTCAGCAGCGCAGGTGCCGCCGATGGATCGATGTTCGTCAAGATCGTGCCCGGAATCATCACCGGCCGCGCGATCACCGGAGCCGTCAGCGCCTAGTCGAGCGCCGGCCGGCCGGCTGATTGACGTCCAATCCCGATCCCTCGCGGCCGTTCGCCGTACGGTATGTGGGTGACCGAACCCATCCGAGCGTTCTTGTGTGACGACCACGAGGTCGTCCGTCGGGGTGTCAAGGACATGCTGGAGGCCGATGGCGACATCGTCGTCATCGGTGAAGCGTCCTCGGCATCGGAGGCCCTGGCCCGCGTCCCCGCACTGCGGCCGCAGGTGGTGATCCTCGACGTCCGGCTGCCGGATGGGAGCGGGGTGAACGTCTGCCGCGACCTGCGTGCGGCCATGCCGGAGCTGGCATGTCTCATGCTGACGTCGTTCGCCGACGACGAGGCGATGCTCGACGCCATCATGGCCGGCGCTCAGGGCTTCGTCCTCAAGCAGATTCGCGGGTCGGACCTGGTCGGTGCGGTCCGGACCGTTGCGGGCGGTGGATCGCTGCTCGACCCGACCGCCACCCGCCGGGTGATGGAGCGGCTGCGTACCCACGGCGAGACCCGGGATCGCCTGTCCGGTCTGTCCGACCAGGAGCGCAAGGTGCTCGACCTGATCGGCGAGGGCCTGACGAACCGGCAGATCGGCGAGCGGATGTTCCTTGCCGAGAAGACCGTCAAGAACTATGTCTCGAACGTGCTGGCCAAGCTCGGCCTCGAGCGGCGCACCCAAGCGGCGGTCCTGGCCCATGAGGTCCAGCGCAAGTCGATCGAGGAATAGCCAGCCACTAAGCCGGCACTGCATCGCGGACTGCGCGCCGCAGGTGCTCGACCGCGATCTCGACCATCCGGCGTACCTCAGCATCGTGCGGGCGCCGCGTGCCGCGGCGCATCACCGACAGACGCGCCCGGACGATCGCGTGATAGCCCACATAGAAGTGGAGCAACGACAGCGGGTACGTCGTCGCCGCCAGCTCGCGGTAGCGCGCGAGGACGACCGCGGCCTGGCGTCCCGCCCCGACTCGTTCGAAGTCCAGCGCCAGCCAGGCCAGGTCCGACACGAACTCAGAGGAGTGGGCCGCGCCGGCGAACGCCGCCTCGCTGCTCTCCAGGTATGACTGGCCGAGTCGGCGAATCATCGCCCGGGTCTCGGAGTCAGCAATCCGATCGCCCAACTGGTCGATCTCTTCGGTCTCGTGCCGCCACGCCCGGATCGCCCGGTGCCAACGGGATGGCGCCTCGGGGAAGTCACTGGCCGGGATGGCCGAGCCGGCGGGTTCTGCTGTCACGGCACATCGCCGGGTTCGCCGCGATGCCAGCGAAGCAGCATCGGACTGCGGGTTTCGCGAGCGACCGCCATCGTCACGCTGTGCGTCATCGCATGCACCGCGCGCGGTGCCGCACCCGGCGCCAACGCCAGCAATGTTCCGGACTGACGCTCGGCAAACCGGCACAGTGCAGGCGCGACGTCGAGGTCATCGAGGGCTTCCGCGGTCACCGAGACCCGCGCCGGCGGAAGCTCCTCGAACACCGATGCCAGCACGTGGTAGGTGTCGTCGTCACCCGGCCGGGACCGGCCGTGGCCCTTGACCGTCACCACGATCAAGCTCACGTTCAGCCGATCCGCCCAGGCGAGGGCTTCCTGCACAATCTCGTGGTCCGGCGCGGCCGCGTCGATACAGACCACCACGCGCTTGACGGCGGCGTTGCGGTCGGCGTCGAAGTTCGGGCCGACGACGAGAATTCCGGCCCGGTGTTCCATCAGCAGGCGGTCGCACAGCTCGCCCCAGGCCAGCTCCGGATGCGAGCTGTGACCATGCGTCGACATGACCACCACGCTGCCCGGCTGAC
The DNA here is from genome assembly GCA_963770565.1 of uncultured Actinomycetota bacterium. Classification (GTDB taxonomy): domain Bacteria; phylum Actinomycetota; class Actinomycetes; order JAFAQI01; family JAFAQI01; genus DATAUK01. The sequence continues at coordinate 1,006,287 of CAVYQE010000001.1, read as the reverse complement.
GCTGGGCGCGCTGCCCGACCACCTCGGCGGCGTCCGGTCCCGGGAGGACCTGCACTGCCACCGCCGTCCCGGCCACGCTCGTGCGGAGCACGACCGGTCGCGCGGTCTCCGACCCGGTGGCCGGCGAGGTGGCGTCGACGTAAAGCGGCACGATTGCGGCCGACAGCTCATCGCCGATCCAGCGCGCCAGCGGAAGCGCCCGCCATGAGGCGTGCGAGAGGTCCACCGGGACGAGCAGCTCAGCTACCCCGGGCAGCGATTGAGGGCCGCCGGCTGCGGCATCGGCGGCCATGAACGGCTCAGCGGACGATGACGACAGGGCAGGCAGCGTGATGCACGCAGTAGCTGCTCACCGAACCGAGCAGGAGCGAGTCGACCCCGCTGTGCCCCCGGCTGCCGACCACGAGCGCGAGCGCACCTGTACTGGCCCCGACCAACACGACCCCGGCTGACCCTTCCGCGGTCCGGGTCACGACCCGGTCGGCCGGCAGGCTCAGATCGGCCTTGACCTTGTCGACGACCGCTTGCGCGTCTGATTCCGGGTGGTATCCCTCGAACATCATCGGCTGGCCGTACGCCATGGCGTGCTGCCAGGCGATGGCGAGCTGCAGCGTTGCGCCGCTGGCGGTCGCATAGCGCTCGGCCCACTTGACCGCCGCGATGCTCTCGGTCGAGCCGTCGATCCCGACGACGATGGTCCCGGTCTGGTCGTTCGACATTGCTCCTCCTCGCTGGTGTTGAGTTCTCGCCTGTTGACCGCGACGCCCGGTCGGGTCAGTGGATGACGACCAGTGGGACCTGGGCGTGATGAGCGCAGTAAGAACTCACTGAACCGAGCAGGTGGCTGACGATGGTGCGATGGCCGTGGCGACCTACCACGAGCAGGTCGGTGTCCTTGCTCACGTCCACGAGCACCTCGCCGGCCGATCCGACCGGCGCCAGTGTCTCGATCCGGTCCGCGGGAAGGCCTAGCCCGGCCACTGCCTTCTCGACGACCTGTCGAGCGGCGACGGCGGGCTCATAGCCCTCGTGCGGCACCGGACGGCCGAACGAGGTCGGCAACGCCCAGGCGCAGACAACCCGCAGGGTCGCACCGGCGGACTCGGCGTACGCGGTCGCCCATTCGAGGGCGCGCTCAGCGGCCGGTGAACCGTCAACTCCGACCACCACGACTGGCGTGTTTCTGGGCTCCGTCATGTCCGACCTCCTAGATGGGCAGGCGCTAGTCTCACTCGCGATCGCTGTCGCTACTAGGGCCGAAGGTCCCTCGACGACGGTGACCAAGGAAGGCAGACACCCAACCGTGCCGGCAGTCATCACGACCACCGACCTGGTCGTTGAGCGCGGGGGCCGCGAGGTGCTGCGAAAGATCTCCTTCGGCGTCGAAGCCGGCACCGTGACCGGGTTGCTCGGGCCGAGCGGAAGCGGAAAGACCACGCTGATGCGCTGTCTGGTCGGCGTCCAGATCATCGTGAGCGGCACGGTCGAGGTGCTCGGCCGGCCGGCCGGATCAGCCGACCTGCGATCGCGGATCGGTTACGTGACCCAGTCACCGGCGATTTACACCGACATCACCCTCTCGGAGAACCTGCGCTACTACGCGACGATCCTGGGCGCGACGCCGGATGACATCGCGCGGGTGGTCGACCAGGTCGACCTCAGCGACCGGATGGGTCAGGTGGTCGACAGCATGTCCGGCGGCGAGCGGGCCAGGGTCTCGCTGGCGTCGGCGCTGCTCGGTGGGCCGGAGCTGCTGGTGCTCGACGAGCCGACGGTCGGACTCGACCCGGTCCTGCGCCGCGACCTGTGGGCGCTGTTCCACGACCTCGCGGCGTCCGGGGTCTCGCTGGTGGTGTCGAGTCACGTCATGGACGAAGCCGAACGCTGCCACCGGTTGTTGCTCATGCGCGATGGGACGATCGTCGCCGACGACACGCCCGCCGGCCTGCTCGAGCGCACCGGTGGCAGCGACGTCGAGGATGCCTTCCTCCGGATCGCCGATGCCGGAGATTCGGCATGAACCCTCGCCTGACGATCGCCACCACCCGCCGCGTGCTGACCCAGCTCCGGCGCGATCCCCGTACGGTCGCATTGCTGCTGATCGTGCCGTGCGTGCTGATGACGCTGTTGCGCTACGTCTTCAACGGATCGCCGCTCGTCTTCGACCGGATCGGCCCGGAGTTGCTCGGCATCTTCCCGTTCACAACCATGTTCGTGGTGACATCGGTCGCAACATTGCGCGAGCGAACCTCGGGGACCCTCGAGCGACTGCTCACCATGCCGATTGCCAAGCTCGACCTGATCGCCGGCTACGCGCTCGCCTTCGCTCTCGTGGCGATCGTCCAGGTCGGCCTGGCCACCGCGCTGTCGCTCGGCGTGCTCGGCATGACGGTCGCGGGCGGCGTCGTGCTGATCATGGTGATCGCCACCTGCAACGCCCTGCTCGGCACCGCCCTCGGCCTGTTCCTGTCGGCATTCGCCCGCACCGAGTTCCAGGCGGTGCAGTTCCTTCCGGCCACCGTGCTGCCGCAGATCCTGCTCGGCGGCCTGCTCATTCCGCGGAACCAGATGGCTCCGGTCCTGCACGCCGTGTCCGACGTGTTGCCGTTGAGCTACGCGATCGACGCCATGCACCGGGTCGGCAACGGCGAGCAATGGTCCGGCGGGCTGGCGGTCGACCTCGTGGTCGTGCTGGGCAGCGTCCTGGCTGCCGTCGGCCTTGGTGCAGCGACGCTGCGACGCCGTACGCCGTAGCGTCGTGACGAGCCGCGATCAGCGGACGACGACGACCGGAACCTTGGCGTGATGCACGCAATGCGCGCTGACCGAGCCCAGCAGGACGCTGGACATCGCGCCGTGACCGTGGCAACCCACGACCAGCAGGTCGGCCTGCTCGCTCGCACTCACCAGCGTCGGGCCGGCAAAGCCCTCGACCACGACGGTCCGGACCCGCTCGTCCGGTAGGTCGAGGCCGGCGACGGCCTTGTCCGCGAGGTCCTGGGCATCCGCCTCGGGCGAGTAACCGTCGTACCCGATCGGGAAGCCGTACGACGTCGGCCAATGCCACGCGACGACGACCTGGAGCAGTGCGCCATTCGCGTGGGCATAGCGCTGCGCCCACGCCAGCGCGGCGTCTGAGTCGGTCGAACCGTCAACACCGACCACGACGACCGGGGGGTGTGCAGATCCAGTCATGGTGAGCCTCCTTGGTCTCCTTCCACTTTGAGCCGATCCGGACCCGAATGAGCAGGGTCGAACGTCCCGTTCCGCTCTGCGAAGGACCCGCAGCCGGTTTCGGCAGTGCTTATGCTGCTCGTGGACATCGTCGGCTGCGCCTCTCGGGGCCTGGCGGCGACGCAGCGGAGGAGCCACCCAGTGCCCACGACCAACACACCGCCGCCGATCGAGCCCGACTGGATCCCCGATGCGGCCGACTTTCCGGCGCGCGGCAGTGTCGAGGACGCCATCAAGTTCTGCCTGAGATACGCGGTCCTCGCCGCGAGCGGGCACAACAGCCAGCCCTGGTGGTTCAAGGTCGACGACACCACCGTCACGGTGGGGCTCGACGTCAGCCGCGGCCTTGCCGTCGCCGATCCGCTCGACCGCGAGGCAACAATGAGCGTCGGGGCCGCGATCATGACGCTGCGGATCGCGCTTGCACACTTCGGACTGCAAGCCCAGGTGGACGACTGGCCGGATCCGAAGGATCCGGAGGCTTGCGCAGCGGTAACGGTCGCCACCGGTGCGTCGACTGATGAGACGCTCGAGCCGCTGTTCGACCAGATCACCCAACGGCGATCCAGCCATGCGGGCTTCGACGACACCCCCGTCGAGGAGGCATTGATCGCGGAGCTCGCCGCCGAGGCCGCCGCGGAAGGCGCCGTACTGCATCCGTTCACCGAGGCCGACGATCGGCAGGCACTCGCGTCGCTGGTCGCGGCCGCCGACGGGGAGCAGATGTCGGACTTGCGGTTCCGCCGTGAGCTTGCCTCGTGGCTGCGCCGCCCGTTCAGCCGCCAGCGCGACGGTCTGCACGGCTACACGGTGCGGTCGCCGCTCGAGGAGGTCGCGCTCACCAGCCCCTTGATCGTGCGCACCTTCGATATCGGCAAACAGCGTGGCGCCCACAACATCGACCTGGTCGGGGCCTCACCGGTCATCGCGATCCTGTCCACCTCCGCCGATGATCGCTCGGCCTGGCTCGACGCCGGTCGAGCGATGGCACGGGCGCACCTGCGGGCATCGCTGGCGGGGCTATCGGTCGGCTTCCTCAACCAGGCGATCGAGGTGTCGGCGACCCGCGCGCAGATCGGCGACATCCTCGGGGGCGGAGCGGTGCCACAGCTCCTGCTTCGAATCGGCTACGGACCGCAGGTGGCCGCGCAGCCGCGCCGGCCACTCGAACGCTTCCTGATCGACTAGCGCGCCGCCACGAAGGCGTCCTTGGCTCTCATCAAGACACTAGTTCGGCTTGGCGAAGGACGTCGTATACGCGGGCGGCGTAGTTTCCGAAGCTGTCGTTGAGGGCGGTGCGGACTTCGGTGTATTCCTCTTCGTTGAGTGGCGGTGGCTGCGGGAAGAGATCGACCGGATCGCGTGGGTCGGTCCGGTCCGGTGGGTCGGGCGGGTCGACGAGGTCGGGCGGGTCTGTCTGGTCGGGTGGGTCGGGCAGGTCGATCGGGTAGGTGGCCGGAGGCCGGCGGTATTGGAAGCCGAGCGCGGAGGTGAACACCTCGGTCCCGTCGGGCTCGATATCGACTCGCCATGCTTTGCGGGTCTTGATGTCGTGATGCATCGGGCACATCAGGTGCAGGTTCGCTTCGTCGGTCCCGCCCAGCGGCCACGCGACCCGATGGTCGATGTCGCAGCTGGTCGCGCGCCGGGAGCAGCCGATGTGACGGCAGGTCCGATCCCGCGCCTCGATCAGCCGTCGAAGCCCGGCCGACGGGCGGTAGCGGTCGCGGCCCAGGTCGAGCATCCGGCCATCGAGGGGATCTGTGACCAGTCGCCGCAGCCACGCCTGTTTCGACAGCTCTCGCGCGTACTCGGCGGTGATCGGGCCGTAGCCGGAGAGCTCACCAGGACGCTGGGTGAGCCCGAGCAGGGTGGTCAGGTCGACGGTGACCACGGTCTCGACGACCGGTCGCCGGGCTGCGTCGCTGCCGAGCACCAAATCGGCGAGGGCATCCATCCGACGGTGCCCAATCGGGCGGGTGTCGCCTTCCCGCCCGAGCTCGGCCGCGCGGATCTCAATCGCATCGCTGACCCGGAGCACCTGCCCGGCGGCGCCGACCGCGACAAGGCTCGCGGTGTCGTCCACCCCCGGATACAAGCGAACGTCGGCGTCAGCCTTCGCTGCCGCGGCGCGATCCGCGGCCGCCACCGGATCAAGGGCCATCAGCGCCTTCACTGCTGCCCGCATCAGCTGAGTCGGGGTCCACCCGCGGAGGATCGCCGTAGGCAGCACGCGGCTCTCGACAGCCGCGGCGACCCGCGGTGTCGCGACGCTCACCACCCTGGCCAATGCCTTGAGATGGGCCAGGCTGATCTCGCCGCGGTCGAGCGCAACCCAGGACGCCGGCAGTTGCTCTGCGACCTGGTCAGCCAATGCCACCCGCGCCAGCGAGGTCGAGTACGGCATGCTCGACATCGCAGCCAACTCGTGCCCGATCAACCGTGACGCATCAACACCGAAGCCCTCGGCAAGCAGGTCGGCAGAATTGACCGCCTCAACCGTCGGGATCATCGACTGCGCCTCGCAATGCGCCGCGAACCGCAACCACAACACGGTCGCCCGGACCGCACCCGCACTATCCATCGGGGTGGCCCGCAGCGCGACCAGACCGGCATACAACCCGACCCCGACCGGCAGCTGCTCGAGCTCGTCCAGCTTCACCGCGGCCCGCGCGTACAGCACCTGGTTCGTCGGGTGGATCGGCTCCATCACTCGAACATACGTTCGACCCGAGAACGCGTCAAGACCGCATCCACATGTCATTCTCGGACATCGGTGACACGGAGCCTCGCGTCCCGGCCCGATCCGGACGAAATCATCCCGCAGAACTTCGGTGACTGTCTAGACACCGATCTGGATGGTTTCGAACGGCCGTAGACGTCTTGCTGGTAGCCGCTAGTTGGGGCAGGAGCGGAACTTGAGGGTGGCCTTGGTCTTCGAGTGGGTGTGGCCCTTGGCGAAGGTCACGGTGCCGGTCAGCGTGTAGGTCTTGCCGGCGGTCAGTGATGCGCCGTTGAGGGTCGCGCCGACCTTCTTGCCGTTGAGGGTGAGTTGGCGCTTGGCGACCTTCCAGCCCTGGTCGGCGTGGCCGGTGACGGAGACCGAGATCGACACGGGCGGCAGGCAGCTCGCCGGCCCGACGACGGTGACGTTGCCGTGGTGGCCGTGGGCGGTCTTCCTGGCGTGCAGCCCTGCAACCACGATCGGGGCGGCGAGCAGCGTGTCACCGTTCGTGCTGTTGCCGCCTTGGTACGACCAGGCCACCCAGCCGCGCCCCCGCGCGGAGGTCGTCACGGTCGGGCCTCCGCCTGCGTTGGTCGCGCCGCCGATCCCGAAGCTGAAGGCGGCCGGATGCACGGTGTCGGCGAAATTGATGACGGTGACCTTTCCGTCGTGCGCACCGTCGTCCCCCGCGGCGAGCAGTCGACCGCTTGGATCGGTCGACGCGTCGAGCGATCCAAGGTCGATCGATCCCCCGATCGCGGTGGCCCGGGTGAAGCCGTGGCCGGTCCACTTCGAGATCGCCGTCTGATAGAAGTCCTTGGCGTCTCCGGCGAGCAACCGGATTCCTGCCCCGGTATGGACAAGACGCGGAGTCGTCCCGTTAGACGCGGCGTTGGCGATGTTCTTGAACCCGGAGACGGACGACCCGGTCGCCACGGCGTAGGCAATGGGCGGTGAGAGAATCGACGCGTTGGCCTCGATGGCAATGATCGCCGTGTTGCCGGAGAACGCCAGCGACGCTCCGCCGACTCCGGACGGGTACGAGTGCGGAGTCGTGATCGTGACCGGCGTAGCCGTGAGGCCTCTCCTGAGCTGGATCGAGGTCTCGGAGTCAGGGTTCACGAGCAGCCAGATGCTGCCACCCGGTCCGGACTCCGCGTCGAGGATCGTGGAATTGCTCGGGGTGCGCGACGGGAGCGTGCCCTCGGCGCTCAGCGGGCCGGTCTTCGTGGCGGTCGTGTCGTAGATCGTGCTGCCGCCGCCGCCGTCGTTCCCGATCCACAGGATCGTGACCTGACCGCTCGGTGTCACGACCATCTGCAGGCTTCCGCTGGTCGAGCTGTCGGTGGGGTCGAGCGTCTTCACCCCGCCCGCACAGGCACGGGCATTGTTCGGGATCACACAGAGATGGACAACACGCAGGCCGCCGTTGTCGTTGTCCTTGCTGGAGATCCAGGAGATGTACGTCGTGCCCGACTTGTCCGTTGCCATCCGGGAGTCCAGGGTGTCGCCTTCAAAGCTGACGTTGTGCGCCAGCGTGATGGGGGCCCCGATCCGGCCGGCCTTCACGCTGGCTCGCGACGCCTTGCCGGCTGGATGCGAGACCGCCGGTGCTCGGGTCGTGCCGAGAGCAGCCGACGATGCACCGACGGTCACCAGCGCAACGGCGGCCGCCACTGCGACGGTGCGGCGGCCGGTCAGAAGGGACGCGGAACGGGCGAGCGTGCGCACAGGAACCCCTGACGTGAGGCGAGTGATGGCAGCGATGGTGACACCGGGCAGTCGCAATCTAGTCGCAAAGTCCCGCGATCGTCGGCATCCACGACCGGCTAGCGGCGGTCGACCACCCGGCCGTTGCCGAGCTCGATGATCTCGTCCATCTCCTCGAGCCCACGATCGTCGTGGGTGATCAGGACCGTCGACCGTCCGCGGGTGACCGCGAGCACGTCGCGCATCACCTCGTCGGCCGTTTCCGGATCGAGGTGCGCCGTTGGCTCGTCGAGAATCAGGACGGCCGGATCGGCGAGGACCGCGCGGGCAAGCGCGAGCCGCTGCCGCTGACCGCCGGAGATCGCGACGCCGCGGGCGCCGACCTCGGTATCGAGACCGGCGGGCAGCTCGCGCACCCAGTCCTCGAGGCGCACTGTGGCGAGCACGCGATGCAGCTCGTCGTCACTCGCTGACGGCCGGGCCAGTCGAAGGTTCTCCCGCAACGACGAGTCGAAGATGTGCGGATCGGCTGCACATCCGCCGATCAGTCGCCGTACGTCGTCACCATCGAGCCGCTCGGCGGGCACTCCGTTCACGAGGAACGATCCACTGCTGATGTCGACGAACCGCATCAGGATGGCCGCGAGGGTGCTCTTGCCCGCACCGGAACGGCCGACCACCCCGATCCGGCGGCCCGGCGCGAGGTCGAGGTCGATCCCGGCGATCGCGTCGCGCTCCGACCCCGCATACCGCGCACTGACCCCGCGAAGCCACACCGTCACCGGCCCGGTCGGGGCCGGAACCGGCTGCGCCGGGTCCCGCACTGCGACCGGGCTGTCCATGACCTCGAAGACCCGCCGGGCCGAACCGCGGACCGACGCGACCGCCAGCACCGCGGCCGGCAGCGGGGCGGTCAGCTCGAACGCCGCGATGGCCGTCAGCACGAGTACGGCGAGTGGCACTGCACCGAGGCTTCCCCCGTGCACCGCGGCCACGCCGGACAGCAGCACCGCAAAGACGGTCAGCCCGCTGACCAAGGTCGCTCCGCCGGCCCCGAGCGCGTTCGCCGCCGCCGAGCGGCGGGACAGCCGCAGCAACTCGTGGTCCCGCTCGGCAAGTCGCTGCACCGCGGCATCCGCTGCGCCGTACGCGATCAACTCGGCCGAACCGGCCACCAGGTCGACGGTCGCGGCTGCGACCTCGCCGCGGACCTCGCTCGCGGCAGTCGCCGGCCGCCGCCCGAGGGCGAACGCGAGGGCCGGCAGCCCCAACCCGGCGATGAGCAACCCGACCGCCAGCATGGCCCCGCCGGGTGCCGCGATCGCCACCGCGAACGCGACCGTCAACCCACCGACGAGGGCCGCGACGAGGGGCGGCGCAATGCCGCGGATGAACAGGTCCTGGACCGCGTCGATGTCGGCGACGAAGCGGGCCACCAGGTCGCCACCACGAAGCCGGGACAGCCCGCTCGGCGCCAACTGCTCGAGCCGTGCATAGACCGAGGCGCGGAGGTCGGACAGGACGCGCAGCGCCGCATCGTGCCCGGCCAGCCGCTCGACGTACCGGCTGATCCCACGGGTGATGCCGAGCCCGCGGACCGCCACGATCGCCACCGACAGCGCGACGATGTTCGGATGCTGGGACGCCCGAGACAGCAGGAAGCCGGACGCGGCCATCAAGGCAATCGCGGCGCCCACCGTGACGGCGCCGGCCAGCACCGCGAGTGCCAGCGTGGCGCGCACCGGGCGGCCGAGGGCGAGCAGCCGAACCAGTGGCCAGCGGGTCGCCGGAACGAGCTCGGTCGCCATCACGCCACCGCCGGCTCTGCCGGCGCATCGGGCAGAGCCGGCTCTGCCGGCGCATCGTGCAGAGCCGGCGCATCGTGCAGAGCGGGCTCGACGCGACCGGCGCGCAGCACGACGGTTCGGTCGACCAGGTCCAGCCACCGCTCGTCGTGGGTCACCAGGATCACTGTGCGACCGGTTGCAAGCCGCGCCACCGCCGCGCGGATCTCGGCGGCGGTTGATGCGTCGAGGTGCGCGGCCGGCTCATCGAGCACCACGAGCGGGGCATCCCGAAGGAACGCGCGGGCCAGGGCCAGCCGCTGCCGTTGACCGGTCGAGAGCGTCATCCCCCGGTCGCCGAGGACGGTCGCGTAGCCGTCGGGCAGCTCGGCAACCACGCTCGCAAACCCGGCTGCGGTGGCGGCCGCCGCGACCCGCTCGTCGGACGCGGTAGGAGCGCCGAGCCGGATGTTGTCGCTGACCGACCCGCCGAACACGTACGGCGACTGCGGCACCCAGGCGATCTGAGCCCGCAGTTGCTCGAGATCGAGATCCGCCCATGGTCGAGTGCCGACCCGCACGGTCCCGCCCGCGAGCGGGACGAAACCCAACAACACCGAGAGCAGCGTGGACTTCCCCGCCCCGGACTCGCCGAGGACCGCGACCCGCTCGCCCGGCGCGATCTCGAGGTCGAGGTGATCCAGGGCATTCGATCCGCGGCCGGGATAACGCACGCTGACTCCGACCAGACGGATCACGTCACGGCGCAGGTCACACGGCTCGGTTCCGGTCAGGCCGGTCGCCGGCTCGGTGTCGAGCACTGCCAGTGCGTCGTTGACCGCGGCCACGCCATCGGCGCTGGCGTGAAAGCTGGCGCCGACCGCCCGAAGCGGGAGGTACGCCTCCGGCGTGAGGAGCAACACCAACAATGCGGTCTGGTAGGACAGGTCGCCGGCCAGCAGCCGCAGCCCCACTTCGACCGCCACCACCGCGGTTGCCAGCGTTGCGAGCAGCTCCAGCACGAGCGCGGACATGAAGGCCACCCGCAAGGTGCCCATCGTGGTACGGCGGTAGTCCTCGCTCACTCCCCGGATCAGTGCCACCTGCGCCTTGGCCCGACCGAACACCTTCAGCGTCGGGAGACCTTCGACCACATCGAGGAAGTGCCCGCCCAGCCTCGACAGCTCGCGCCACTGACGATCGGTGCGCGCCTTGGTGTGCATCCCGACCAGGATCATGAAGACCGGGATGAGCGGGACGGTCGCACCGATCGTCACCGCGGAGATCAGGTCCGAGCCGGCGACCCGCGCCACCACCACGACCGGGACCAAGGCGGCCAGGACGAGCTGCGGCAGGTAGCGCGCGAAATAGCCGTCGATCGAGTCGAGACCCTTCGTCATCAAGGTGGCGATCGACCCGGACCGCTCACCGTTGGTCCAGGCCGGCCCGAGCCGGACGAGCTGGGCTGCGACGTCGCGACGCAGCGACGAGCGCACGGCCGCAGCGGCGCGCAGCGCGCTTACCTCGCCGGCATAGCTGAGCAGGCCGCGGGCCACGAGGACGGCGAGCAACAGCAGCAACGGGTCACGCAGGGCGCTGAGGCCGCGCCCGGCGTGCACGATCGCGTAGGCGAGCAGGGTCGCCTGCGCCACGATCAACCCTGCGGTCAGTCCGCCCGCGGTCACCACCACGCCGAGGTAGCGGCGAGCCGGCGCCGCCCGTCGGAGCAGGCGCGGGTCGAGCGGCTTCACGACCCGCTCGTCACCGCGATGCCGCTGGGTGCGCCGCCGGTGGGTGCGCCGTCGGTGCGAACGTCGCCGGGGATGTCGGAGCGGGTCAGCCGCTTGCGGAACACCCAGTAGGTGAAGCCCTGGTAGACCAGAACGACCGGAGTCGCAAAGCCGGCCACCCACGTCATGACACCCAGCGTGTACGGCGAGCTCGACGCGTTGTGCACGTTCAGGCTGTCGGCCGCACTGGTGCTTGACGGCATCACGTTCGGCCAGAGGTCGGCGAACAACGTGCTGACCACGAAGGCGAGCGCAGCAGCGGTCGCGATGAAGGCCCACCCTTCGCGCCCGCTCAGAGTCGCGAACACCGCCCCCACGAGGGCGAGCGCAGCACCGGCAGCGAGGACATCCGCGGCCGGGCGACCATGCTCGGCCTGGACGATCACGAGGTAGAGGCCTCCGCCCGCAACCGCGACCATTGCCAGCTGCGAGGCGAGCCGCCGAGCCCGGTGTCGCAGGTCACCGTCGGTCTTCAGCGCGAGGAAGACCGCGCCGTGCAACGCAAATGCCACCGTCGTGACTACCCCTCCGAGCAGCGAAAGTGGATTGAGCAGGGTCAACAGGTTGCCGGTGAAGTGGTGCGCGGCATTGAGCGGCACGCCACGGACAACGTTGGTGAAGGCCACCCCCCACAGGAACGACGGCAGGAAACTGCTGACTCCGATCGCCACGTCCCAGCGGGCACGCCACTGGTCGGAGTCGACCTTGCCGCGATATTCGAAGGCAACCGCGCGCACGATCAACCCGACGAGGATGAGCAGCAAGGCGAGGTAGAAGCCCGAGAACATCGAGGCGTACCACTCCGGAAAGGCCGCGAAGGTCGCGCCGCCGGCCACCAGCAGCCACACTTCGTTGCCGTCCCACACCGGACCGATGGCATTGATGCACAGCCGCCGGTCGGTGTTGTCGCGGCCCAGCACCATCAACAACATCCCGACGCCGAAGTCGAAGCCGTCGAGGATGAAGTAGCCGGTCCACAGAACCGCGATGAGAACGAACCACACTGTCGTGAGATGCATGACCCGAGCTCCGGACTAGTAGGAGAAGGCGAGCGCCGGTGCGACGCCGTCGGTGGGTGTGAGCGATTCCTCGGACGGCGCGCCCTTGCGGACGGTCTGCAGGATCAAGCGCACGTTGACGAATGCGAGTACGCCGTACAGCAGGGTGAAGACTGCAAAGCTCGTGATCACCGACGCGAGTCCGACCGTCGGCGAGACCGCGTTCTTGGTCTGCATCAGGCCGAACACCGTCCACGGCTGCCGGCCCATCTCGGTGAACAGCCAGCCCGCGGTGTTGGCGAGGTACGGGAGGCTGATCCCCCACAGCGCGGCCCGGACGAACCACCGCCCCGCGGGCGCGCGCCGCTTCCGGCTCAGCCACAGGCCGGCGATGGACAGGAACGCGGCCAGGAAGCCGAAACCCATCATCAGCCGGAAGGTCCAGTAGGTCACGGGGATGTCGGGCGTGTAGCTGCCCGGGCCGTACATCTGGGTGTAGTCGCTCTGGATCTCGTCGATCCCCTCGACCTTGCCGTTGAAGCTTCCGGTCGCGAGGAACGAGAGCACGCCCGGCACCCGCAGGCTGTAGACCTCCTTCTTGCCGTTGAGGCTGCCGATCGTGAACAACGAGAACGACGCCGGCTTCTCGGTGTGGTAGAGCGCCTCGGCCGCGGCCATTTTCATTGGCTGCTGCCGGGTCATGACCTGTCCCTGGATGTGGCCGGAGACCATGACACCGATCGCCGCGACGAAGGTGGTGACCAGCGCGATACGCATCGACTTGCGATAGAGCTCGACGTCGCGCTTACGGGAGATGTGCCAGGCACTCACTCCCAGGATGAAGGCACCGGCGGTGATGAAGGCGCCGAAGATCACGTGCGGGAACGTCACGAGCGCGGTCGAGTTGGTCATCAGCTTCCAGATGCTGGTGAGCTCCGCGCGGTTCTTCGCGTGGTCGATCTTGTAGCCGACCGGGTGCTGCATCCAGGAGTTCGCCGCGAGGATGAAGTACGCACTGATCATCGTGCCGATCGACGCGAGCCAGATCGTCGCGAGATGCACGCGTTTGGGGAGCTTGTCCCACCCGAAGATCCACAGGCCGAGGAAGGTCGACTCGAGGAAGAACGCGAGCAGCCCTTCCATCGCCAGCGGTGCACCGAAGATGTCGCCAACGAACCGCGAGTACGACGACCAGTTCATCCCGAACTGGAACTCCTGCACGATGCCGGTGGCGACTCCGATCGCGAAGTTGATGAGGAACAATTTGCCCCAGAACTTCGTCATCCGAAGGTAGATCGGCTTGTCCGTCCGGACCCAGGCAGTCTGCATGCCCGCGACGAGCAACGACAGCCCGATCGTCAGCGGCACGAAGATGAAGTGGTAGACGGTTGTGACAGCAAACTGCCACCTGGCGACGTCGAGTGCGTTCACACCGCCAGCCTGTGTCGAGCGGACCTCGCCCGCGTAGGGACCAAAGTCCCTATCTGACCAGTCGAGTGCCCCCAATCGGCTCCGGGTCGGTCGAAGGACCTACCGTTGGGAAAATGGGACGGCGTCGGTGAAGACGTGGGTGGTCGACCGCCCCGGGCCGATCGACTCATCGCCTTTGGTCGAGGTAGATCGGCCGGAGCCGGTGGCCGGCCCGGGACAGCTCAGGATCCGGGTCAGTGCGTGCGGCGTATGCCGGACCGACCTCCACCTGGCCGAAGGCGACCTCGCCCCCAAGCGCAAGCAGGTGACGCCCGGCCACGAGATCGTCGGGTCGGTCGACTCCCTCGGCGACGGTGCCGACCGCTTCGCGGTCGGCGACCGGGTGGGGATCGCATGGCTCAGACACACCTGCGGTCGCTGCCGGTGGTGCCGCCATGGACAGGAAAACCTCTGCGTCTCGCCGCGATTCACCGGCTGGGACGACGACGGCGGTTATGCGCCGTACGCCGTGGTCGACGAGGCGTACGCCTACCCCATCCCGGACCAGTACGACGACGAGCACGCCGCACCGTTGCTGTGCGCCGGCATCATCGGCTACCGGGCGCTCCGCCTGGCTGATCTCCCGCCCGCCGGCCGGCTCGGGATCTACGGCTTCGGCGCCTCGGCGCACCTCACCGCGCAAATCGCGCTGCATCAAGGGGCCAGGGTGCACGTGATGACCAGGTCGGAGGCCGGCCAGCGACTTGCCCTCGACCTCGGTGTCGACTCAGCGACGGGCGCCGCAGACCCGCCGCCGGAGCCGCTCGACGCCGCGATCCTGTTCGCGCCTGCTGGCACGATCGTGCCGGCCTGCCTCGCGGCACTCGACCGCGGCGGGACCCTCGCAATCGCCGGCATCCACCTCAGCGATATCCCGGTGCTCGACTACGCCGAGCACCTGTTCGAGGAGCGGTCGATGCGGAGCGTCACCGCCAACACCCGCCGCGACGGCGAGGAGTTTCTCGCCCTCGCCGCCCGGCTTGGCCTTGCCGTCACCACCACCGCTTATCCGCTGGCGGCGGCCAATCAGGCGCTGCGCGACCTGGCCCACGACCAGGTCGACGGTGCCGCTGTCCTGCTCGCCGACGAGGGCTCAGGCGCCGGGCAGTCCGCGTAGGCGGACCGACAGGCAGGTGACGCAGCCCTCGAGCTTCTGGAACTCGCTGATGTCGACGATGACCGGCTCGTATCCGAGGTCGGTGTAGAGCTCGGCACTGGCCGGGCAGTCTGCGGCCATGAGCAGCCGGTTGCCACCCAGCAGGACCACGTGCGCACCGGACTCCTCCGGGACCGCGCGGAAGTGCGGGTAGAAGGTCGCGTCGTCGACGAGCGGGGGGTAGCCGACGATCGAGCCGTCCGGAAGTGCGGTGACCGCTGACTTCAGGTGCAGGACCTTGGTGATCGGGACCGCGATCACGTTGGCGCCCAGCGGCTCGAGGAGCTCGCGGAACTGGCGGATACCCTCGCCGTTGGTCCGGCCACCCCGCCCGACATAGATGGTGTCCCCGACCTTCAACACATCGCCGCCGTCGAGCGTGCCCGGGGGGCGGATCCGGTTGACCGAGTAGCCGAGCGCCTCGACCATCTTCTCGGTGTCTGCCACCTCCGGCTTGCGCGCGTCGGCGCCCGGGCGGGTGATCACCGCAACGTTCTTGTAAACGACGACCGTGTCCTCGACGAAGACTGCGTCCGGGCAGTCGACCGCCTCAGGAACCTCGATGGTCTCCCAGCCGGCGCTTCCCATCGTGGCGACGTAGTCGCTCCACTGCCGCTGGGCCAGGGTCAGGTCGACCGGACTCCTCGCGATATGCGTGACGATTCCCTCGTCGAGCCGGGGGCCGGGCCGGCGTACCAATGCTTTGGTCATGTCAACTCCCGATCATTACGTAGCAAATGGCCGGCAACCAGGTTGTTCGCCCTGGTCGCCGGCCCTCCATTTCGCTCAGTTGGTGACTGCCTGTGGAACTCCGGTGAGGTCGCTTGGCGCCTCGACCGGTTCCTCCGCGTCTCCCATCCGCTCACGGCGAGCCTTCAGGAAGGCGTAGATCGGCAGGCCGACGAGCACCAGCAGCATTGCCTGGTAGACGGCCTGGTAGCCGGCGGCGAAGGTCACCCAGAGCGAGAACAGCACGCTCGCTCCAGCGATGGCCAGGTCACGGACCAGCACCACACCGACGACCTTGCGGCGGCGGGACACCAGGTAGGCGAGCTGGGCGCAAGCCGAGAAGAAGTACGGGATCGCGACCGTGACGACCGACAGGTCGACCAGGTAGGTGAAGACCTTCAGGCCGGTGTTGCCGCTGTAGGCGAAAGCCATCAGCGCAGAGGCGACGAAGGTCGAGACCAGGATGCCGAACCACGGGGTGCCGTCGCGGTTCACCTTGGCGAACTGCGGCAGGAACAGACCGTCCTTGGCGGCTGCCCACGGCATCTCGGCCGTGACCATCGTCCAGCCGTTGAGAGCACCGATACCGGAGACGACCGCGGTGCCGGCAACGAGCTTCCCGACCCATTGGGCGTGACCGAACATCGTCTGGAAGGCGTTGACGAACGGAGCGCCGTTGCCGCTCAGGCTGTGGTGTGACACCAGCCCCATCACGACTGCGGTGACCAACATGTACAGCAGCGCGCTGGCCGCGGTACCGAGAACCGAGGCACGGCCGACGTTGCGGCGCGGGTCCTTGACCCGGCCCGCAGCGATCGAGGCGCACTCGACACCGATGAAGGAGAACAGCGCCACACCGGCCGCGATGCCGACGCCGCTGTAAAGGCTTCCGCCGGTGGCGTTGAACGGACCGAAGTTGGACGCGGAGACGAAGAACCAGCCGACCACGCCGATCAGCACGAGCGGCAGGAACTTCAGGATCACGGTGAGGTTCTGGAACCACGCCATCTGCCGGATGCCGACCAGGTTGATGGCCGCCGGGATCCAAAGGCCGGTCATGGCGATCCCGAAGTTCGTCCATGCGGACGGGTTCGTGATCGAGAAGAACGACTCGACGTAGAAGACCCAGGAGGACACGATTGCTGCGTTGCCGGCCCAAGCGGTGATCCAGTAGCACCACGCGGTCAGGTAACCGGCGAAGTCACCGAACTCGTGCCGGGCGTAGGCGTAAAGCCCGCCGTCGTTGTTCGGGATCCGCTTAGTGAGCTGACCGAACATGGTGCCGAGCAGCACGGCTCCGACGGCAACGACGCCGAGGGTCAGCAGTGAACTGGTGCCCGCGCCCGCCATCACAGCAGGCATCGTGAACACACCAGTACCGATGATGCTTCCGACCACCAACGCGGTGGCGGATGGAAGCCCTAAGGCGCGGGCTCGCTGGGTGGCCACCGATTCCTTTGAACCCTTTGGCTCCGACGCGACTGCGCCGGTTGGTCGTTCTGTGCGAACCACGGTGTCGGCCATGAGACCCACCCACCCCTACTTTCCCTCGTTGGTGCATCCGTTAGATCTGTCACCATCCATGCTCCGGAAACTCGCCAGGTGGAAACAGGGCAGGAGGTCCTGTCTGCATGGGCCGTTGGTCGCCCTCCGGACCGCCGATCGGCACGCCCACGCCTGCACCGCCGAAAGCCCCGCGCGGGTTGGGACCGAAGCCCCTACCGTGCCAACGGGATCCGACGCACGCTGAAGACCGAAAGATGTTGCGCGCCGGTAGATGTCCGACGCCGATCACTGGAGGCGAAAATGCTCCCCGTCAAGAGCGTCGACAACCGATGGTTCGTCGGATCCGAAGTGGGTCAGCTCCGACAGGCGATCCTGCATCGCCCGGGTCTCGAACTGTCCCGGCTCACCCCTCAGAACATCGGTGAGCTGCTCTTCGACGACGTGCTGTGGGCTTCCAGAGCGAAGGAAGAGCACGACGCTTTCGCTGAATCGCTTCGCGAGCACGGCGTGGAGGTGCACTACTTCGGCCAGCTGCTCGGCGAGACGCTGGAGATCCCGGCCGCGCGGCAGTTCGTTCTCGACCGGCTGTGCACGCCCGAGACGCTGGGCCCATCTCTCCTCAAGCCGGTCCGCCAGTTGTTCGACGACCTCGACGGTCGCACGCTGGCCGACTTCCTGGTCGGTGGCGTGTTGAAGGCCGACCTCCAGCCGCTGCGGATGCACTCCCTCCACTGGGACACCCTGAGCGAGGACGACTTCGTGCTGACCCCGTTGCCAAATCACCTCTTTCAACGGGACAACTCGTGCTGGGTCTACGGCGGGGTGTCGATCAACCCGATGGCCAAGCCCGCCCGTCAGCGCGAAACCCTGAACAGCCGGGCGATCTACCGCTACCACCCGCTGTTCGCCGATCGCGACTTCATCGTCTACTACGGTGACGACGACCTCCCGCACCTTCCCGCATCGATCGAGGGCGGCGATGTCCACGTCCTTGGACACCGAGCCGTGATGATCGGGATGGGCGAGCGAACTACCGCGATGGCAGCCGAGATTCTCACCCGGTCCCTCTTCGACAACGATCAAGCCGACACCGTGATCGCGGTCGAGCTGCCGAAGTCGCACGCGATGATGCACCTCGACACGGCGATGACGATGATCGACCGATCGACCTTCGTGCTCTACCCATACTTCACCCGCAAGCCACGGTCCTGGACCATCACCCGGGCCGACGACCCCACCGGGCTGCACGTCGCCCGGAACGACGATCTGTGGTCGACCCTCGCCGAGGTGCTCGATGTCGACAAGGTCACTGTCCTGACGACCGACGAAGACGTCCGTGCCGCGGAGCGGGAGCAGTGGGACGACGGCACGAACTTCCTCGCGGTCGCCCCCGGAGTGGCGTTCGGGTACGAGCGCAACGTCGCAACCAATACGATGCTGCGCAAACACGGCATCGAGGTGGTTTCGGTGGCGGGCAGCGAGCTCGGCCGCGGCCGCGGAGGCCCTCGGTGCATGACCTGCCCGATCCAGCGGGACTCCTTGTAACCGGTCGCAGCAATCGATGGGCTTCCCGGCCACCGGGCCGAAGCACCGAAAGGACTGACCAGCAATGCCCGTCAACCTTCGTAACCGCCACTTCCTCAAGGAACTCGACTACACCGCGGACGAGCTGCGGTTCCTGCTCCGGCTCACCGGCGAGCTCAAGGCGGCGAAGTACGCCGGCACCGAGCGCCAGCACCTGTCGGGCAAGAACATCGCGCTGATCTTCGAGAAGACCTCGACCCGTACGCGGTGCGCGTTCGAGGTCGCGGCGGTCGACCAGGGCGCCTGGCCCACCTACCTCGGGCCGAGCGGTACGCAGATCGGGCACAAGGAGTCGATGCGCGACACCGCCCGGGTCCTCGGTCGTATGTATGACGCGATCGAATACCGGGGCTTCGCCCAGGCGACGGTCGAGGAGCTCGCGGCGTACGCAGGTGTCCCGGTCTACAACGGGTTGACCGACAGCTTCCACCCCACTCAGACGTTGTGCGACGTCTTCACCATGACCGAGCACAGCCGCAAACCGCTCGAGGAGATCGCGTACTGCTATCTCGGCGACGCGCGTAACAACATGGGCAACTCGTTGCTCGCGATCGGCGCCATTCTCGGCATGGACGTCAGGCTCGCGGCGCCCCGGGACCGATGGCCGGACGCCGATCACATCGCGACCTGCCAGAGCCTCGCGGCAGCCAGCGGCGCGCGCATCCTGATCTCCGACGACGTCGATGCGGCAGTCGCCGGCGCCGACTTCCTCTACACCGACGTCTGGGTGTCGATGGGTGAGCCGGCCGAGGCGTGGACCCAGAGAATCGCGGAGCTGCTGCCCTACCAGATCAACGCCAAGACCGTCGCGGCGACGGGCAACCCTTCAACCAAGGTCATGCACTGCCTGCCGGCGTTCCACAACCGGCAGACCGTCATCGGCGAGGAGCTCTACAAGGCGCACGGCCTCGAGGCGCTCGAGGTCACCGAGGACGTCTTCGAGGGGCCCGAATCCATCGTCTTCGATCAGGCCGAGAACCGGCTGCACTCGATCAAGGCGATCCTCGTCGCAACCCTTGGAGACTGAGCCTGATGCGCGTACTCATCGCGCTCGGCGGAAACGCGCTGCTTCACCGTGGTGAGCGGCCGGACGCCGACGTGCAGCAGTTCAACGTCACGAAGGCTGCGGCGGCGATCGCCCGCGTCGCGCGCACCCACCAGGTGGTGATCACCCACGGCAACGGCCCACAGGTCGGAATGCTGGCCCTGGAGAGTGCGTCGGATCCCGGCCTCAGCCGGCCCTACCCGCTCGACGTCCTCGACGCCCAGACCCAGGGAATGATCGGCTACATCCTCACCCAGGCGCTGCAGAACGAGCTGCCGGACCGGCAGGTCGCGACCTTGCTGACGCAGACCCTGGTCAACGCCGACGACCCGGCATTCGACCGGCCGACGAAGTTCGTCGGTCCCACCTACTCCGAGGACGAGGCGAACTCGATCGCCGCGGACCGCGGTTGGACGGTGCGACCCGACGGCAACGCCTGGCGGCGAGTGGTGGCCTCACCACAGCCGCAGCAGATCATCGAAACGGCGTCCATCCGGACCTTGGTCGCGGCGGGCAGCCTGGTCGTGTGCGCGGGCGGCGGCGGGGTGCCGGTCGTCCGGGACCAGTCCACCGGTCATCTGCGCGGCGTCGAGGCAGTGGTCGACAAGGACCTCACCGCTGAACTGCTGGCGCGCACCCTCGAGCTCGACGCGTTGGTGCTCCTCACCGACGTCCCCAACGTGGTGCGCGGCTTCGGCACCCCAGCCGCACAGCCGATCGGTACGACGACGCCCAACGAGCTCCGGAGCGAAGGGTTCCCGGCCGGCTCGATGGGGCCGAAGGTCGAAGCCGCCTGTCGGTTCGTGGAACTCACCGGCGGTATCGCCGCGATCGGCGCGATGGAGGATGCCGACCGCATCCTCGCCGGCGAAGCGGGCACGATCATCAGTAGGCCCGCAGTCGTGGCTCAGGCGCTCGAAACGGTCTGACGCCAGCCACAAAGGGACCAAGGACTCTACTCACGACGCTGGCTCAATCCCCAGGATTGAGGAATGACGCACGTGGCGAAGCCGAGCCCACTCGAACTTCATGCCCTGAGTCGACCGCGTCCGGTCATCGTCGGTTACCTCGAGGGCCCGGCCGGCACCAATGCACTGCGGACCGGCGCCGCCGAGGCCCGGCTCCGCGGAGCCCCGCTGGTCGTCGTCCACAAGCTGGTCGGAGCGGAGGCACCGGAGGTCTTCGGCAGCATCGAGAGCGCGGAAGAACGGCGACACGCAGCGGTGTCGCGGGTCACCGCGATCGCGCACGAGGTGGCACCGGACCTCGAGCACATCGACGCCCGGGTTACCACCGCGCCGATCGCGGAGGAGTTGATCGTCGCGTCGCGCTCGGCGCTGCTCCTTGTCCTGGGCGTGACCACGAATCATGCGACTACCGCCGCGCTGCTCGACACCGTGCCTCGGGAGGTCGTCCGCCACGCCCACTGCCCGGTGATCCTCGTGCCGCCGGCCGCGCAGTCTCCGTCGCCGAGCCGGTTGGTCTGCGGGCTGGACCGATCGACCGCGTCGATCGATGCGCTGCACTGGGCCGCCAAGGAAGCCGACCTTCGCGGCATCACCGTTCTTGCGGTCGAGGTTCGGACCCCGAGTCGAGACGGTCGGCCCGCCGATCCTGACGAGGTGTCGCTCAGCAACTGGGTTCGGATGCATCTGCCGTCGGCTTCGACGACCGTGGTCTGTTCGAGCGAGACCGGACCGGCCGGGCACCGACTGCTCGAGCTGGCGATCGACAACAACGCAATGCTCGTCATCGGCACGCACAGCCCAGGTCGTCGGCTCGGACGCTCGGTCGTACGGACCCTCACCTCGCAGTCCAAGGTGCCGGTCGTGGTGGTCCCGCACGCCGACCCGATCCGGAACCACGAGGCACTCCCCCGCTAACCGCGTGAGGCGCGTACGGGTCGGCATGACGGGATTATTAGCCCGATAACAGGAGAAATACCTGCATTCATTCGCTGAACGGATAGCGAGGTTCGGAATCCGCATATCGGCGAAGCCACCGGTCGTGGTTTGGTACGACCCACTCTCGCGTCGAGAACCGCTGGCCACGACCCCGCCCGAATTCCCCTCGGTTGACAAGGTCGTGCGCAAATGACATCGCTTCATGTAGTGACGCCCCTCGTCGAGCCCGTGTGCGCGCCGATCGAGGCGCCCCCGACGGTGCTCACCACGTTTCTCAGCGTTGACGAGCAGACCACTGATCTGATGATCCATCTGGCCCTGCGGACCGGTCAGCCCCTGGTGGGGATCTACGAGCAGTTGCGACTGGGCATCGCGCAGGTGGCGAGCCAGCCGGACGCAGACTCCCTGGTCGAAGCTGAGCTCGACGACAGCCTGGTCCGGTTGGTGGCGCGCCTGCGGCCGGCGACGCGCAGCCGTCCGATCTGGCAGGCCTGCATCCTGTCCGCGGCCAGCCGCGGTGTCTCGGCCTGCACTTCGCATCTCCTGGCCGAGGCGGGCATCCCGTCGATGGTGATCACACCGACTCAAGGCGACCGATCGGCGGTCAGCGGCGGCCGCGCGTTCTCGCAGCTGCTCAGGACCATCGACTTCGTGATCATCGACGGCTCGAGGGCGTCTGCCGACGCGATCGCGCGATGCCTTCGGCTCGCCAACGACGGCCAGTCCACCGGTCGGCGGGCGCGGGTGATCCTGCTCACCGATCCAGGGCGCTCGGTCGACGTCAGCCTGCGGTCGACGACCACCGGCATCACCGTGGTCGGCCATCTCGGCCAGTTGCTCAGCACGCTCGGAATCGCGGCCGCTAACCCGCTCACCGCGCGCGAGCGCCAGGTGTTGACGCACGTCGCTAGCGGAGCGACCAACGAGCAGATCGCCCGCCGGCTCGGCGTCGCCGTCTCGACCATCAAGACCTATCTCGAGCGCACGCACGTCAAGCTCAAGTCGCGCGACCGAGCGTCCGCGGTTGCCACAGCGATGCTCCGCAACTGGCTCTAGCCCTCGGCATCCCCTGACGGGTACGACCGAGCACTGCTTCTAGTGCACCTCGTGTGAACCCTTCAGAGTTTCGCTCGGATACTCGCGAAAGTGCTTGTGATACGAAGCGCTGAAACGACCCATGTGCGTGAAGCCCCAACTCATGGCGATGGTCGTTACCGTCGCCAGTCCGGCCACGGATCCTTCGAGTTCGTCGTGAACCCGCTGAAGCCGGACGCCACGCAAGTACTCGGTCGGAGAGAGACCGGTCGACGTACGGAAGCTTGTCTGCAGCGTGCGGACCCCGCACGGAACGGTCGCCGCGAGCTCATCAACCGTCCAACGATGCTCGGGCCTTCGCTCGATGGCGTCGATGACCCGCCCTGCGATGCCGGCCGGCCGTCGTCGTACGCCGACCGGGTGCCGCAACGGTTGATCCCGGACCAGGAGGGTCAACAGCCAGTGTTCGATCCGGTGCGGAGGCGCACCGACCGTGCCCAGCACGCCGGCCGCATAGGAGCCGATCTCGACCGCGGCGATCGCGTCGCGCCACGCCCGGCTCACCGGTGCGGTGAGGTCGACCGCCGGTTCGAACTCGATCGGCTGAACGACCGGCCCGCCTCCGAGGCGCTCCACCTCGCGGCGGACGAGGTCCGGCGGGAAGGAGACGACCACGTGGCTGTAGCGATAGTGGCAGGTGAGCTCGACATCGTCGCGCGGCGATACGCACAGGCCCATGGCCGGGTCGATCGAACGCGAACCGCGGTCCATCACCCGGGCAAGCGCCTGGCCTTCGATCGGCAGTACGACGCGGTAGCAGGCGGATCCGGGCAGCTGCATTGTCGCGCCCGCGCCGACCGCGAGCGCACACAGCGTCACCTCGCCCAGCTGGACGAAGGCGACCCGCGTATCGAGGGCGACGTGCGGTTCGATCCCCCGGAGCGAGACTTGGGCGGCCGCGGCGGCCAGTGGGCCCGCAGCAATCGAGCTGCCGGTGGCGGGCAGGTAGGACGAGTATTCGGGTGAAGGTTCGGCCATGATTCCTCGCGACCAGGCAGT
The DNA here is from genome assembly GCA_963770565.1 of uncultured Actinomycetota bacterium. Taxonomy (GTDB): domain Bacteria; phylum Actinomycetota; class Actinomycetes; order JAFAQI01; family JAFAQI01; genus DATAUK01. Next base: position 982,558 of record CAVYQE010000001.1, on the reverse strand, counting down.
GGGCTTCAGCAGGCGCGGGATCTCGGCAGGTCTACGGTACCTCGGTTCGGGACTCATCCCAGCAGAACTGAGGACTATCGGCCCTAGCGCGGGTTGGGACGGTCGGCGACGGTTGATGCATGGAACACATCGCGAACCCTACAGACGAAGTCCTTCAGGACATGGTCGAGGCCGCGCTGCGGACCGCGCTCGGCCACGACGCACCCCACATCGGAGTCTCGGCCGACCACGGCACCGTCACACTCACCGGACAGGTCCCGACCGACGCGCAGCGGCACGTCGCACACGCGGCCTCCCTCGAGGTGTGGGGCGTGCACTCAGTGGCGGACGACATCGTCGTACGGTCGGCCCAGTCGGCCGGCGAGACCGACACCGAGCTTGCCCATGCGGCCCAGAAGGCACTTCAACACGCCCCTGACCTACCGATCGACGCGGTCGTCGCCGAGGTCCGGGATCACGTCGTGACTCTGACCGGCAAGGTGTCGTCACCGGCTGAGCGACTCGCCGCCGAACGCGCAGTCGTCTCCCTCCCAGGGCTCACCCGGATCGACAACCGTGTCACGGTCGAGGCCTAGCCCCGAGCCGGCCGAAACTGCGACCGGTAGCGCGCGCGAGGCCATCACGGTCTTCCTCCTCGACGACCACGAGGTCGTCCGGCGTGGTGTCAAGGACATGCTCGAGGCCGAAGGCGACATCACCGTCGTCGGCGAGGCATCATCGGTCGCCGAGGCCCTGGCCCGCGCACCGGTCGTGCGTCCGCAGGTCGCCGTCCTGGACGTCCGCTTGCCGGATGGAAGTGGAGTGACCGCCTGCCGTGAGCTCCGCTCCACCATGCCGGACCTCGCCTGCCTGATGCTGACCTCGTTTGCCGACGACGAGGCGATGCTCGACGCGATCATCGCCGGCGCACAGGGCTACGTACTGAAGCAGATCCGTGGCTCCGACCTGATCGGCGCGGTGCGAATCGTGGCCGCGGGCGGCTCGTTGCTCGACCCGACCGCGACCCACCAGGTCATGGAGCGACTTCGCACCCACGGGCGCAGCCAGCATCGGCTGTCCGCCCTGTCCGACCAGGAACGCAAAGTCCTCGACCTCGTCGGCGAGGGCCTGACGAACCGCCAGATCGGCGAACGAATGTTCCTCGCCGAGAAGACCGTGAAGAACTACGTCTCGAACATCCTGGCCAAGCTCGGCCTCGAGCGCAGGACCCAGGCGGCAGTCCTCGCCCACGACGTAACCCGGGACACGATCGACTAGCGCTGCTCGTCAGCTACGTCGTCGAGTCGGGCGGACCCGCATCCAGATCGAAGATTGCCACCCGAAGTTCAGTAACGGTGTCGTCGAGGTCAGAGACGGCACGAGCAAGACGCTCGCTGACCGGCTGCTGGTCGGTGAGGTTCTTGGTACCTTCGAGGTAGAGACTGACCGAGCTGATTCTCTGGATCGTCGAATGGTGCAGCCGCACCCCGATCCGGTCGCGATCGGCCATCAGCGCCGCGTCGCGCATCTGCTCCTGCAGGTCGATCGCCTCCTGCTGCGCCTTGCGGGCTCGTTCCCGCAGGCCGTGGATTGCCACCGAGATCAGTACGCCGAGCACACTCCAGAAGAAGCACCGACGGGCAATGACCGTGTTGGACAGGTGCACCGGTGTCAAGGCTGTGACGATCTCGACGACCACCACACCGGCGACGACGACGATCGACTCCCAGAGCCGGTGGAACAGCGCGGTCCACACCAGTGGGACCAGCACCACGATCCCGATACCTGACCCGCTCTGCCCGGTCGAGAGCGTCAGCGCAAGCGTCGAACCCAAGTAGGCAAGCGGAAGCGTCACACTCGCCCACGCCGGGATCCGCTCCCATGGCAGCCAGAAAGATCCGACCACCGCGGCAAGCAGGCAAAGGCTGATCACCAGCTCCAGCGTCGAGTGCGGGCCGGGCGGCAGTAGCACGCTCGCCTCGGCGACCACCGCGACGACGAGGAACGGCAACGCCCGATCGCGTCGGCCCGCGCGCTGAAACGGCGCGGACGAGGCAGCCGCAGCCGGGCCTTCCGGCAGCCGCTGCAGGACGATCTCGATGCCGAGGTCGCGGGGCAAGACCTGCTCCCTCCCCATCACACTCATGGGACTCGTGCCCCATTGTGCGGCAAGGGCGCCGGGCGGCCAAGGAGGTAACCCTGAGCCCAATGGACGCCGATACTGCGCAGCTCCTCCAGATCTTCGGCGTCCTCGACCCCTTCGGCGATGACCACCGCTCCGACATCGCTCGCAAACGCGACCAAGGCACGGGACAGCGCCCGCCCGACCCGATTGCGGTGAATGCCGCTGACCAAGGACATGTCGAGCTTGATGATGTCCGGCTCAAGAGCGATCAGGTGGCGGAAGCCGGCGTACCCCGCGCCGAGATCGTCGGCGGCCAGTCGGGCGCCGTTCTCACGAATCTCCCGCAGCGCCGCGTGGAGCGCCGAGTAGTCCTCGACCGGCACATGCTCGGTCAGCTCGATGACGATCTGCGGACACATCTCTGCGCTGCACAGCTCCTGGTGCTGCAGCTGAAGGATCGTGGCCGGCGACATGTTCAGGGCAAGGAAGCAGTCCGGTGGGATCGTGTCCAGGAAGGGCAACGCCTGCATGACGGCGAGCCACTCGAGCCGGACACCGAGTCCGACCTGATGGGCGTCCTCGAACCAGCCGGCCGGTCCGCGACTGCTCGGCTGGACGAACCGGGCCAGCGCCTCGTAGCCGACCGTGACGTGGTCGTCGATGTCGATGACCGGTTGGAAGAACGGCGCGATCCGGCGGCCGTCGATCACGGTTTGAATGAGGTTGCGCACCACCGGTTGGTCCAGGTCGACCTTGCCGTTGGTGTTGCCGACGGCTCGGCGCAGGTCGGCGTACAGCTGACGGGTCTGTAGCAGGTTCGCGATCCGCAAGGTGATCTCGGTGATGTCGAGCGGCTTGGTAAGGAAGTCGCGCGCACCGTGCGACAGCGCGCGGTTGCGGGCCTCCGGGGTCGAGTCGGCCGTGACCACCAGAACCGGCAGGTAGGTCCCGGCGGCGAACTCCCGGATCTCATCCAGTACGGCGTAGCCATCGACATGCGGCATGTGGAGGTCGAGCAGGATGAGATCCGGATTGACGAGCGGAAGGATCCCGGCGACCCGACGGGCCTCGGTCTCGCAGATCACCCGCGAGATTCCTTCGGCCCTGAGCAGCGACTTCAGCAGGTCGACGTTGACCGGGTTGTCGTCGATGACGAGGACCGACATGGTGGCAAAGGGGGCGAGTGACTCATGCATCGCCTTGAGACCCCGCCTTCTCAGCGGCGGTGCGATCGAGGATCGCCAGCACTTCGGTGAGGTCCAGCGGCTTGGTGATGTACTGCGCGGCGCCGGCCGCCAGCAGCCGCTTGACCTGCTGGTTGCTGGCGTCGGCACTGAGTACGACGACATCGACGTCGGCGGTGCGTGGGTCGCTCTTCAACGAGGCCAGAACGTCCTGGCCCGAGCTGTCCGGCAGGTGGACGTCGAGCAGGATCAAGTCCGGCTCCTGCGACCGGGCCAGCTCGAGACCGAGGCTCGCCAGCCCGGCATGGATGAGCCGCCACTCCGGTCGTAGCGCCAGCACTGACTCCATCACCCGAACGTTCGGCTCGTTGTCCTCGATGTAGAGGACGGTCGCCGACCCGGCGACCGCGGGATCGTGTGGCTTGGGCGCCACGTGCTCGGGGATCGAGGCAAGCGGCTCGTGAGCGGTCGGGAGGCCGACCATGAACGTCGTACCCTTTCCGACGGCCGACTCGAAGCGCAGCGTGCCGTTCATGAGCTCGGTGAGACCGCGCGTCACGGTGAGGCCCACTCCGGTGCCCTCGATTCCGCTGGCCTCGGCGCCGAGCCGATCGAACGGAACGAACAAGCGCTCGTAGAGGTCGGGGGAGATTCCCGGCCCGTCGTCACGCACGGTGATCGACACTTCGTCGTCGCCGGCTGCCGACCAGCTCAGCCAGACCCCACCGCCCACCCGGTTGTACTTCACCGCGTTGGAGATCAGGTTGAGCAGGATCTGACGGAGCCGCTGACGATCGGCGAGGGCGTACTCGGTCAGTGGGCCGGGGATCACGGAGATCGTTATCCCGGCAGCTTCGGCGAGTGGTTGCATCAGCAGTGCGGTCTCGCCGACGATCGTGGCTACCGCCACCGGCTCAGGGCTGACCGACATCTCGCCGGACTCGATCCTGGCGATGTCGAGGACCTCGTTGATCAGATCCAGCAGGTGCCGGCCGGCCCGAACCACGTGCCGGGCGAAGTCGGAATACTCCGACTCGACGAGGTGGTGCTCGAGCAGCTGACCGAATCCGAGCACGGCGTTCAGTGGCGTCCGCAGCTCGTGGCTCATCCGGGACAGGAACTCGTTCTTGGCGTCGTTGGCCGCGCGGGCGGTGGACTCGGCCTCCTGAAGTGCCTGCGCTGCCTCCACCCGATCGGTGATGTCCTCGGTGGTCGTCACGATGCGTTCGGGGCGACCGTGCGGGTTAGGGACAATGCTCGCGAACGAGCGCACCCACCGAACCTGACCGTCGGCGCGAATGATGCGGTGCTCCGACATCGCCGGCAACCCGACCTGGCTGGGTGCGAAGAACGAGGTGTGCCAGCGCTCCCGGTCGTCCGGGTGAATGACGGCGGTCGGCAGGGAGGGGTCGGCCTTGAGCTCCTCCGGGGTCCATCCGGTCAGCTTCTGAAATCCAGGGCTGATGTAGAGGTATTCGAGCGGATCGATCTGGTAGAGCGCGAACACCGTGTCGACGTTCTCAGCGAGCTGACGCAGCTGCGTCTCACTCTCGCTCAACGCGGCCGCAATCTCACGCGCTTCAGTGACGTCCCGTACCGCGGCGATCGCCAGCGACTCCCCGCTCTTGTCGACCGCAAGGCTGACCTCGACCGGGAACGTCGAACCGTCGCGGCGCCGGGCCTCCAACGACAGCCCGACACCCATCGCGCGCGGCGTCGGCTCCCGGAAGAACTCCGCGCGATGCTGGCGATGGAGGTTGCGAAGCTCGTCCGGGATCAGCATCTCCAACGAGGCACCGATCAGCTCGGACCTCGCGTATCCGAACATTGTGCTGGTCGCGGCGTTGACCAGCTCGATCCGCCCCGACTCGTCGACGCACACCATCGCGTCCGGCGCTGCCTCGAGCAGTGAGGCAAATCGCGCGTTGGCGCCCTCCTGGTCACTGACCGGCCGCGAAATCGTGGCAACGCCGACGACGGTGCCGTCATCGTCGCGCACCGGAGACATCGACATGACCACCCGGATCGGGCGACCATCCGCTCGCAAGCGCACGCATTGGTATCCGCTCTCCGGATGTCCTTGCGCGACACGTGCGTGTCGGGCCCGTTCCTCGTCCAGATGTTCCGGCGGGATCGTCAGCTCGATGCTCTCGCCCAGCATGTGATCAGCCGGATAGCCATAGAGCAGCGTCGCCCCAAGATTCCAGGCGGTGACGATTCCGTCGACGGTCTTGGCGATCACTGCGTCGTGCGACGACCTGACGATCGCCGCCAGCGCTCGCTCTTCAGCCGCGGCGGACTGAGTCTGGGTCATGGCGATTCCCAAGGTCCGCCGACGCAAACATCGCTCATAGGCCTCATCAGGGACGGGCGTCACAGCTCACCCGATCTCGGTGCTCACCCGTACGGATCCGCGCGCCGTGCCGATGAGTGGTCACCTCGTTGTGACGCATCACGAGATTGACCGGGCTCCGTCTACTCAGTGGAGCACGTTGTCAACACCGGCGACCGCGTGCTGTCCACCAAGCGACCGACGCCATTTGCCCCCTGACAACTCACCCTTCGGCACTTCCGATCAGTCACCGGCCTCCGCCACAGTGGTGCCTAGCCCGATCAATCGGAGAGCCCATGAACGATGACGATTGCTGGCGCGACGAGACGACCGACGGCCGGCCGGTCGTGGTCGGCTACACGCCGACCGATGCCGGCAATGCAGCGCTCCGGGTCGCGGCGCGCGAGGCACGGATTCGCGGCACTCGCTTGACGATCGTTCGGGTGCCGCCCGACCAGCGGGCTGCACAAGGCAGGCAAGCCGATGGCTTGACCCTCAAGGAGCGACTCGCGGCAATCGCCCAGCTGATGGTCCAGGCCAGCCATGCCCGCTCCGGCCTGAAGGTCATCGACGTACGCATCGCGTCCCAGCCGCTCGCGGTCGAGCTGCTCTGCTGCTCGCTCGACGCCTCGCTGGTTGTGGTGGGAATCGCCCGGTCCAACTCACCGAGGGTCGTCACCATCGACGCAACCTCGCGAATCGTGGTCGACCGCGGGCACTGCCCGGTGCTGGTCGTGCCGGAGGGCACGACCGACTCCCCGCCAGCCGCCATCGTGTGCGGCGTCGCGCAGTCGGAGGCATCCGCGACGGCCTTGCACTGGGCCGCGGCGCAGGCGCGGCGCCGCCAGGTGGAACTGATCGTCGTACCGATGGGCGCTGGCCTGGCAGGTGCGCGTTCAGGAACGTTCTTCGGCCCGTCATTTGCCGGTTGGTTGCGGCGGGTGCTGCCCGCCGAGGACGCCGCGCGCAGCATCGATCAGTCTCACCGCACCGTCGAGGGGCTGATCGAGATTGCCGAGCAGCAACGGGCGCTCCTCGTGATCGGCAACTCGGGGCGCAACGATCGCTCCGAGCGAACCTTCGTGCACTCCCTCGCCGCGCAGGCCCGGGTCCCCGTGGTCGTTGTCGGCCACCGGCCCAGTGCGACCTACCTCTTGCCCGCAACCGCCCACTAGCCCGTACAAAGCAATGTCACATTGCCCCGCACTTCGTGGGGGCAATGTGACTTCCCCCAGCACTCTGTGGGGGCGATGTCACATTGCTTGGTGCGACCGTCGAATCGGTGGAGGTGCCGGGAATCGAACCTGCCGAAAGCCAAAATCGCCTCTCGGCTCTGACCTGCGGCAGAGCTTGTTCGACGACCACTTTATGCGTGCTGACCTGCGAAAACGCTTTTCCTGCTGGGTGCCGGTGTTGACCACCGTCAGCCGCCGTTTACCGACCAGAATTGTTGATCTTCGGGCTTTTCCGGGCTTTTTCTTATCGCCGCGGGTCGTACTCCAAGTGATGTCGCGACGGCCAGTGGGATCGACCAAGGTCCTCGACGGACGCGACGGATAGCAGACTGTTCTGTTCGATACCGAGGCCGCACTCGATCGGACCGAGCCGGCGTTCTGTCCGATCCCTCTGGGTTGAGGATCGGTTACTGGGCGGCTGCAGTCGCTGCACGGCAGCCAGCGAAATATTCCGTTGAGGTTCCCCAGGCGGGTTCTACGGGCTTTGGGACGAGTAGCCACCCGTCAACGCACGATTGGAGGTTGCTGCCGGCCTTGCTGGTGTCGCGTAGTCCGCTGATAACCGGCCTGGTACGCCGGGCTGGCAACGTCGATATGCGGTCCCGATGCTCCTGCTCCTTGGCTGTGCCCTGTGGCCTGCGCGTCGACGAGCTGAACGAGGGGAAAGAGAACACACACCCCGGCAATCGCATACGTGGCGAGTATCCGGGCAGTCGACGGGTGCCGATTGTCCGCACGCCAAGCCGTCAGAGACAGGCACGCCACGACCACGATCGCCACAAGCCCGAGCGTCGCACCGGGATGGACGCTCCATCCCAACGCGGAAAAGCCGAGCATCACCAACCCGGCTCCGACGGCGGCACCGACGGCCACGCTTAGCGCACTCGACAGCGGGTGCCGTTCAGCCCACCGGACAGGCGCGGTGACGGGATCTGCAGGCACTCCGAACCCGCCGGTGTCCCGGGCGGGCGGCTGAGTAATACCAGTCGCTCGTTGTCGTCGCTTCGCACGTCCTCGCTGACCCACTGGCCCGTTGATCAGCCACGCCTGACCGGCGAGTGTGGCGGCCCAACCGACGACAAGCAGGGCTAGAACCACGGCTTTCACGTCCAGTACCTGCCTTCAACGATATGGCCCTGCTGTCCCTTGACGGCTCCATCTAGTGGTCGTCCCGCGCCAGGAGCACCTTGAATCCTGAGCTATACCGAGGTGCCTGATAGATGCTCGGTTGTGGACGCTGAGCGTGTGCTCGTAGCGTCCGGGTTGCCTGGTGGGCTGGCTCACGAAGTGCCTGTCACCGGTGCCGGTTGGCTTTCGAACGAAGCGCTGGCTCACCGGGCTTCCTAGGTCGTGGCGTGGCTCGAAAGAGGCGAGCACCGGTCATATCAGGAGTGCCCGCGCGACCGTTCCCGATGTCCCGAGGAGGGGTCATGGTGTTGATCGGTATCGACCCGCATAAGAGTTCGCATACCGCGGTGGTGGTCGATGGTGATGAGAAGGAGTTGGCGCGGCTGAAGGTTCGGGCGGATCGTCGCCAGTTGCAGCGGTTGCTCGCGTTCGCGCAGCCGTATGAGTTCCGGACCTGGGCGATTGAGTCTGCTGGCGGGTTGGGGTTCCTGCTTGCTCAGCAGCTGGTGGCGGCCGGTGAGGATGTGGTGGACGTGCCACCGGTGTTAGCGGCGCGGGTGCGGCTGCTGGGTTCGGGTCGCGGGTCGAAGAACGATCCGAACGACGCGTTGTCGACGGCGATCGCGGCGCTGCGTGATCCGCACTTGCGGACGGTGACCGCTGAGAACCACGTGATGGTGTTGCGGTTGCTCGCTGACCGTCACCAGGACTTGACCGCCTTACGGACTCAAGCGGTCGGTCGGCTGCATGCGTTGCTCGCGGCGTTGGTTCCCGGTGGAGTGCAGAAACGCTTATCTGCCAACGCGGCGAGTGAGTTCCTGCGCCGGGTGCATCCGGTCACCGCGGTCGAGACGCAACGCAAAGCGCTCGCCGCGGACCTCGTCGCCGACGTCCGCCGACTCGACCGGGCGATCGCCGAGGTCAAAGCCAGGCACCGCGACCGCGGTCACCGCCTCCGGCACGTCGGTCACCGACGTCTATGGGGTTGGTCCGATCGTCGCCGCGCTGCTGATCGGGCACTCCGGGGACATCACCCGGTTCCCGAGTGCCGGGCACTACGCGAGCTACAACGGCACCGCGCCGATCGAGGCGTCATCCGGACCGAAGGTCCGCCACCGGCTCAACACCCGCGGGAACCGTCAGCTCAACCACGCCCTGCACTATGGCCGCCGTCACCCAGATCCGACGAGACACCCCAGGCCGGGTCTACTACGACCGCAAACTCGAAGAAGGCAAGAGCCCCAAAGAAGCCCGACGGGCGTTGAAACGACAGATCAGCGACGCGGTCTACAAAAAGCTCCGCGCCGACCAGCGCGCATAGAAGGGTCCGGGAGGACAACCAGGGACGTCTCTTAGCCAGCGTCGCCGGCCTCACACCCTGATAGCCGGCTGTTCGGAAAAGTCACTCCCGGACCCACCGAAACTAACCCCTCGACCGCGATCAGCCAAGGGGTCAAACCGCCATGCCCACAGCCGGCTGCACGACCGTCTTGACAACAAAGAGGCTTCGTTCTGCTCGGTCAATGTCCTTGTCGCAAAAGAAAAATAGATGACATATGCCGGACCCCCTCCGCACAGAGAAGGATCTGCGCTAGGTGCAGTTCTCTAACAGGAGCTGGAGGAGGTCCAGGTATGGCGATCGTAGGAGCGTTGGACATTCATCGGCTACCGTCACCTCGATTGGGTGGACTGCGATAACGGGGAGTCTGGGCGGGGTCGGATCAGCCCGGCGGACCGGTCGGTTTCCGTAAGTGGCTCGCTCAGTTCGATGAGAAGAAGGTCGAGCTGGTGGTGGAGGGTTGCGCCGTTCGCGGTTCATCGCTGAGGAATGTCTCGCCGCTGCGCCGAGGTGCATGTCGCTGATCCGGCCGAGGCGGCCGGTGCACGAAGCCGTAAGCAGCGGGCGAAGACCGACCGGATCGATGCACGCAAGCTTCGAGCTATGGAGAAGGGTGAATCCCGCTCGTGGATCCCGTCGCGGCAGGTCCTGGAGATCCGGGAGAAGCGGCTGTATCTGGATTTGGTCCAGGCAAGCAGGCATGGCAGAAACGGATCCACGCCACTTTCTTTCATCAGGGCGTGCCCAAGCCTGACGGCAAGCTGTTGCGAGAAGACCGGTGCAGATCGAGCTTGACGATCCGGACCTGTCCCCGGTCGGCGCGCAGGCTGTCGACGTCGCGGTGCGGATGATCGCGGCGATCGACGCCGATCTGGTGCCGCTGCGCGCGGAGCTCACCGCGTTTGGTCGCCGTCATCCTGGACCGCGGGAGCTGTCTCATGAGTACGCGTTGGGTGCGCTGCTCGCCACGATGGTCTGGGAAGAACTCAGCGACACTCGCCGTTCTCCGCGTCTAGACAAGCGGTGCGTCACGCCGTACTGGACATCTCCGTCTATGACTCCGACGGCAAGAACCGTGGCCGCCCGAGCTCACCCGCCAAGGACCACCAGTGCTGCGCTGGCGCTTTATGAGGCGCTGCATGCCCACAAGAAGACCAGCCCGGACAACGGCTACTACCTGCGATTAGCTCATCGCATCGGTGGCGTCGAGCGCGCTGTCGTCGCCCGTAAACTCGCACGCCGCTGTCACCACCAGCTACGTGCGCTCGGCGACCAGGCCTGGATCTAGATTCCCACCTAGCAAACCAACGACGAGGGACGGTGACCGTGTCCGCCTACCAGCCCACCACCGAGACCTTAGGGACCGGTGCGACCAGCTCCCAATATGCCGTTGTTCGCCAGCCCCGCTGGACGACCCGTACTAGATTGAACGGTCGCACCCTCATGCCCGTCGCGGGCACCCCATCACTCCTCTTGTGACCGGCGCAGCACGCGCCCGCGCGCCAAGGTAAGCCTGGCGCCCGCGCGCTCTCACCGTCAACCGTCGACACAATCAGACCCACGACCGGTGAGGACACGCCATGCGCTAACGAACAAACACCTGGCGTTCTTCTCAGCGCACAAGAATCTGGTGAGCGGCGCCGGCGTCAAGTCGTTCGTCCAGTAGAGCGCTCCACCTTGACCCCGTTTCCGCCCGCCAGAAGGAATCGCGCGAGACGACCGAAGAACAAGAACGAAAAGAACACAAACCCTTGACAGGCGACGTCAGCATAGTACGGCACTTACACGCGAATCGTCAGGAGCTGGTTCGTCGATTGCGCCTGAGCCCAATCCACAGTCCGTAGGCCACAAGAGTCAGCAAAGCAAGGGCGAAGTCAACGCCACCTTCGGCGATAAGAGTGATGGCCGCATCCTTGAACGTCGCCCTGTCCACTCCTATCGCCACGGGGACCGCGATCTCGATAACCCCGAGAACGATGAAGAAGATTGCTATGGACCTTCGTACTCTTGGAGACGCGGGCGGATCGCCAAAGTTGATGCCTCGGTCCTCATGCGGAGGTCTGCCAGCGCTCACGCTGTATGCATACCCGCATGCCTGCTGCGCAACCGCAAGGTGCCGCTGGTCGACCGTGTGCTGAGTGAGGTCATAGCGGCTTGTCGAGTGCGCAGGAGCGTCACTTAAGCCGGTGATCCGACTCATGGACGGTTAAAGCTTTGTCCTGAGGGATCGCCGGCATGTCAGGACCGCTAGTTGGGATCTGGCAGGCAGCCGACGTAGCTGGCGTTGTAGCCGCTCGTGCCGAATGGATCGCCGGCACCCGCGTTGGTCGAGAGGACCGACAACTGCGCTGGCCCCGCCGCGTTCCATGCAAGGACCCACACCGAAGCGGTCGGCGGGGCGGCGCCATCGACCAAGAAATGATCGGCTGGCTGGTAGTCGTTGGAGGGTTCACCGTAGTCGATGACCTTGAGAGCGCCGGGGGAAAGAGCATGCACGGCCGCATTCGGGTTTACCGATTGATCGTGATCAACCTTGAGGTTCGGCAACTGGCCGCTTGGGCATTGCGGGACCTCTGTCCGAACGTTGCCCGAGTTCGTGCCGATGATCGAGATGGCCATCGGGGTCGTGTCGTTGCCCGGACTGGCGCTGGGGCTAGAGCTGCTTGCAATGACGATTTGCGCGCCGTCGTGATTGGTGCCAGTGCTCGACGCTGCCACCGCTACACCCGCGACCGCCACGGCGACGGTTCCCGCGAATGCGGCACCGGTCACATAACGACGACGCCGCTGTGTCTTGCGTGCGTCGGCGACGATCTGGTCGGCGATCATCGGAGCGGCTGGCTCGTCCTCGAGCAGGCGGCTCATGGATTCTCGGAGATCGGTCATGTTGGCTCCTGGTGGATCGTGGCGGGAAGGTCGGAGGGGTCGAACAGAGAGCGGAGGTTGTTGAGTGCGCTGGCAGTCTGGCTCTTTACCGTTCCGGTCGAGCATTGGAGAATCTCGGCGGTTTGTGCGACCGAGGTGTCCATCCAGAAGCGGAGAACCAATGTCACGCGCTGGCGCGTCGGCAGGCGTGCGAGTGCTGCGGCGAGATCGAGTCGTTCATCGGTTTGTGCGTGAGCGTCGTAGGGATGCGGAACGTCCTCGGTGTACTCAACGGCAGACTCTCGCCTCCACGCGCGGCGGCGGTCGTCAATCACGGTGTTGGCCAGGATTCGGCGTGCGTAAGCGTCGGGCCCTTGCTCAGCATCGACACGATGCCAAGCCAGGAACAGCTTGGTGAGCGCGACCTGTACAAGGTCGTCCGCAGCGTTCCAGTCGCCACACATCAAAAAGGCAGATCGACGTAGCGCGAGCTGGCGCGAAGCGACGTAGGCACGGAAATCCGCCTCGTCAGACTTCGACATCACCATAGTTATTTTTACGCGCCAGCCTGTCGGTTAGGTTGTGTGCGCACGACCGCCGAGGTGCGCAGAGTGGCACCTAGGTCCGCTTCGAGCTCAGCGTTGGCCGGGCCGGTTCTGCCACATTCGGACGACCTCCGCCGGGACGTTTCCTTCGCGGATGTCATGGATAGACGTCGAGATCAAGTCAGCGAGCGACGAGGCATCGATCCGATCCGCCGAAGAGCCCAACATCTCGGGGTCGCTTACCGCGAGAGTCCCGCGGTGGGGCTCGGCGCCTCGAACAACCATCAACTCGGGTCCTCCGCCGTGCAGCACAGGCACCCAATCGTCATGCCACAAGAGCTCCGCGACCACCGAACGGCCTTCCGCCGCGAGGTCGGCCGCGGTCCGCCGCTCCTCCACGGCAATCTGGACCGAATGCTGCAGAGAGATTTGAGACCAATTCGGGATGCCGAACTGGGTGTAGGCAGTCGATCGGGGAGCCTCGTCGACGACCCCGTTGTGCCATCCCCACCAGACGAGCAGTTCCGGAAGCGGCTCAAGGCCGACGGCGGCAAGCTCCGCCTTGACGTGATCCTCGCTCAAGCCTGGAGCGGCGATCTCGCGGATATAGAAGTCGTACTCCCGCCAAAGTGCTTCCAACTCCGACAACGCTTCCCGCAATTGCTCCTGAGCATCGCCCGTTTCAATCGCTGACCCATTCCGAAGGTCTGACATGAGTCGATGATGCCTCAGACGCCGCGCTCGGTAACGCCGGATCCTGTGCTCCCGAGCGGCACATCTGACCGCACCACCGCGTCGCCGTTTAGCGCGGCCACTCATCAGCCGATGAACAGGCATGACCGTCTTCGGCTTGTCGAGCACGCGTCGTGTCCTTGGCGTGGGGCTGGCGGCGCTGATCATCGCCGCGGTGGCGACACCGATGGTGTGGGCGAGGTGGCAGACACATCAACAGTCGGTCGCCCGTGCCGACGCACGCGCGCTCGCGGACAACTTTGCGTTCGCCGCAAGCGATCCGAGTCTGCCTCAGTGCCCATCGGGCTCCGATCCTGATACCCAATTCGTCGGGTGCTATTTCCTCCCGTATGTTCCGCAACAGGAACTGATTAGCGACGTTATGCATGCATTCGCCAAGGCAGGCGTTCACGTCTCGGGACATGAGTGCACACCGCACAGTGACGGGTTGACGCCGGGGATTCAGCTTTGCGAGGTATGGGTCAAGCATGGCGACTGGTATGCCCGAGCAACGTTCACCAGCACGCGTCAGGTCCCGACGCCCGCACAACTGCGCCGGGCGCAAGCAAAGGGACTGTCACTGACGACATTCATGGCGAGTGAGCGCTACCGACCCTGGACGGGGGCCATCGCAGTTAGCCGAGACCACTAGGCCACTGCGACGTCAAACAACGCCGGATCGAATGCGCGCGAACGTCACATAGGTTCGGGCTGGAACCGTTGCGCAACGCAGGAGGTCTAAGTGACTATGAGGGTCATGTACACGCGAGGTGCGGTGCTCATTTGGCCGCTTGTGATCGCCTCAAGCCTCGTGGGTTGCACCAGTTCGCATTCCATCTCGACCCAAAGCTCACCGCGAATCCCAGTGGGCACCGCCCAACCAACGGCGACGTCTGAGGCACCCTCTCCGAACACCGAGGGTCCCGAGGGCACTGTTCAGGGCGTCGACGACGAATGCGCCGGTCTCGCGAAGGTTCCACCGCACCCGGCGACCGTTCGCATCCTCTTTCGTGGCCGCGTCGTCGCTACCGAACGGATTGTCGTGGGAGACCCGGCGCGTGACCGCTACAGCATCCAGATTGCACCTGGTCACTACCAAGTCGAGGCGACCAATTGGGCCTCCGTCCGCCATACAGTGTCAGTGCGCAACAACGCCGAAGTCACCGCAGACTTCGCGAACGACTGCAGCTAGAACCTGTCCAGCCTGACGCCGAAACGATCGAGAACAAGTAGCCGGCTCGGCGTGATTAGTGTTGGACTCGAACCGTCGAATAGTTGGTTGTTATCGTCCGCTGCCGAAGTCTCGATCTTGGCCGAGCTCGTGGTCGTGCGAGAGTCCGCGGTAGTGGTGGTCAGGTTCCATGCTGCGTTGAGGTCGTTCGATCCGTTGCAGCGGCGCTCGTGCCGGTCTTGGCCGTCGAACCATTGGCCGGGGTCGCGTTGCAGGCGTCGCCGGCTCGATTTGGAGGTGCTCGGGTAGCCGGGTGTGGGCGGCTTTCTGGAGGCCGCTGGCATTGAGCGCGTCGGCAAGCATTGCTCTGGCCGCCCGGGGCACCCCGGCTTTAGGTAGGCCGTGGCGATCGATGTCGCTGATGGGTTGGGCGACGACCACATGATTGGCATTCCGCCCGCGGGTGAGTCCGACGTAAAGGTGTTCGCGGTCGATGCCGGGCCGGGCGAGCAGGACCGCGTCGTCGACGGTGGCGCCTTGCGCGGCGTCGATGGTCGACGCCCACCCGTAGGTGGTGTGCGCGATCACATAGTCGGCCGGTAGCGTCGCCGCCCGGCTGCCGTCGAGGGTCTGGACAAGAAGTCCGTCGCGGTCACCATTGAGGACAACGAACTGGTCTCCGTTGCGCAGGTAGTCCTCGCCGACGGTGATGGTGCGGTTGTTGCGGGTGGCGCGGAGCCGGTCCCCGGCCCGCCACTGCGTCGGACCGTCGAGCAGGATCGGTCCGTGGACCTGCCCGGTCTCGATCGCGTGCGCGCGGGCGAGGGTGTTGAGGGTGTCGACATCGTGGTGGGTCCGGGCGAGCATCAACACCCGGCGCCCTGCCGTGCTCGCGTCGAGGTAGCTGTCGAGGACGGCCTGATACGCCGCGGTGTCATCGGGGCAGTGATGGACCCGGCCGGCCGCGATGTAGTCGTCGATGACCGTCCGATCTCCAGCCCGTAACCGTAGGGATGCGCGACGTTCCCAGGCTTCGGTGAACCGGTGCACCGTGTCCAGGGTCGGCGCGTCTAGGCGTCGGGCGAGGGCAGGGAGCATCCCGCCGGCTGCGTCGACGGCACCGATCTGCGCGGGGTCACCGACCAGCAGCAGCTTCGCTCCCGCTTCCCAGCTGGCTCGGGTTAGCGCGTCGAGGTCGGTGGTGGCGAGCATCGAGGCTTCGTCGACGATCACGACCGTCCCCGGATGCAGCCGGTACCGGCCGGTCTCGAGCACGAACGGGCTTGGGGGTTTCTGGTGTTCGTGGAGGAACTTCGCGACGGTGTCGGCCGGGGCGAACGTCGCGTCGCGTAGTTCGGCGGCGGCCCGGGCGGACGGCCCGAGCCCGACGATCCGGTATCCGGCGGCGTGCCACGCGTAGACCGCGGCGCCGAGCGCGGTGGTCTTCCCGGTCCCGGCCGGCGCGACCAGCACCGAGACCGCATCTCCGCTGCCCGCGACCTGGACGAGCGCGGCCTGCTGCGAGGCGTCCAGGCCACGGCGGCGCGCGATCGCCCGGACCTCTCTCGGGTCAACAACTGCCACACCCTGAGAGCGGCCGACCTCGGCGATTCCGAGGATCCGCAGCTCCGCATCCAAGGTGGACCGGGAGGCGTAGCGGGCGTCGGAGCCGCGGTGACATCCCTCGATCTCGGGGCGGAGCGTGACCGCGCCGGGTGTGCTCAGTGCTTGGTCGGTCAGCTTCTCGATGAGGGTCCGAACCAGGTTCGCGTCGAACCCGCCGGTCGGCAGCCGGGTCGCGACCTCGGCCGCGAGATCGGAGCGGGAGAACACCGCTCGCCGTGCCCCGGCCGCCCGGACCGCGTCGATAGCGGCGCGGTCCAACTGCTCGACCAGTGCGGCTGTTCGTTGTGGTGGCCGGCTCGCCCTACCGATCTCGCGTTGCACCCCGAGCCCGTCCCAGCCCAACTCCGCGGCTTCGGCTCTGCCATCGATCCGCAGAGCGCCACGATGTCCACCTGGTCCTTTCCCGGTCTCGTCTTCAGCACCGCGATCTTCATCACCGCGGTGCGTTCCGCTGAGGACAGCGGCCGACCCGAGCTCGATTTCGTAGGCGGCGATCACCGGGTGCGGCCTCACCGGTCTAGCTGCACCGCCCGTTTCGACCACGCCTTGATCAGCTGCTGTCGGCATGCCGGCGATCTCGGCCTGCCCGTCCTTCGACACCGACGTCCTATGACACGTTGAGCCGGCGGGTCAGCTCGTTCCGCAACGCGGCCTGATACACCGTGCCCGCGGACTTCTTGTGCGCGTAGATCTCATGCCCGTCGATCGTGCGCCACCCGCCATCCGCGCAGCGGAGCTTGTTCACCACCAACGCGTGGGAGTGGATCTGCGGATCCCCCGCCCGCGACGTCCGATGCGGAAACACAGCGGCGGCGAGCCCGTCCGTGCTCGACCTGGGTGTGTCCGTTGCGTGCCGACCCGGAAAACGCCGCGTGGGTGTCCAGGTAGTCCAGTGCGGTGCGCACCGCGGTGCGGTGCGCCGCCATCACCTCAGCCGGGACGCTGCCCTCACCGACCGCCCACAACGCGCTGACCGACTTCGGTGCGGAGAAACACAAGTCGTAACCAGTTACCCCGTCCGCGCGCCACGCGCTTCCCGAGCCGTTGACGGGACTTGCGGTGCATCGCGCGGCCGAACAGCGCCTCCAGCTCCCGCTCGCTGACGACTGCTTTCGGGTCGAGACCGAGGGCTTCGAGGCCGCGGCCTTGCCAGCGACCAGGGGCCTCACCGACGCCCGAGGTAGTACTCGCACGCACCGCGCTGCGACCTGGTTCGAGTAGTACCGCCACGACGCGGTCCCGATCTTCGACGTCGACAACATGACCGGCACCGTACGCATTGCAAATGCACATGTCTGCCGGTGTTGTGGGGACGGTTGGTCGGGGTGCTGGGGTCGGTTGGGTGTGGCGGGAGGCGGTGGTCGGTGTGGGTGATTGGGGGTCATTGGCGGTGGTCGTGTGATGGGGTGCGGTGGGTCGGACATGACGTTGAGAAATTTTCACGCGGTCGGGCGTGTCGCGAGGTCTTGACTCCGGCTCGGCGTCAGATGCCGATGATGGCGACCCGCCGGCCGACTGCTTGGGCCAGGTGCTCGATGTCGGATCGGTCGCTCGTGACGATCGCGTCGGTACGTCGTAAGGCGCCGACGACAACACTCGCGTCGACGACATCGGTGGACTTCGCTCGGCTCAGCATTGCCCCGGCTAAGCGGGCCGTCGACTCGTCTAATGCTTCCACCGCGCAGGTATCGATAAGTTGCGACAGCAGCGGCTGCGGCCCGCCGCGCCAGGCCTGTGCGAGACGGCCGCGGGCAGGGTCGGCGTGTGCGACCGCTCAAGAGCTCGCCGGTGCAGCGCCCACATCCGCCGATCGTTGGCCTCGGCTGCCAGCAGCGCGCCGGTGTCGTAGGTCAGTCCGCTCACGTGCGGGCTCGGACCGACTCGCACTCTTCGCGTGGTGCGCTTCCGCCTCCGTGGTGGCGGTCGGCGCAGTGAGGTCGACGACACCAGCTTCGTCGAGGACGCGATCCGCCGCTGCGAGTTCCTCCTCGGTGAACGCACCGTGCTCGGCCTCATACGCCGCCACGACGGCGAGACCCTGCTGCCGCCGCAGGTAATGCACGAGCGCATCGTTGACCAACGGCGACACCGGACCGCTACCCGCCTCGGCCACCAGACCGTCCCAGACATCCGCGTCGAAGGACACCGACCGCTTCACCACGCCCATCGCCCTATGGTACGACCATCAGTACGACCAGACAAGAGGTCATGAGTCCTTCGACCTGCGCGCCCGCTTCGGCGGCGGAAGGAAGTATTCGGGGTCGAAGGCCTTCTCGGCGACGAACCCGCGGATCCCGACCTGTCGCAGATGGTCGAAGAAGTCGCCGAGTTCGTCGGCGGCGGCGTCGAGGTCGTCGGCGTGGCGGTCGAGCATCGCGAGCAGCAGTTCCTTTGCGTCGGGTCGGGTAGTCCGCCAGGGTGCGGTCGGTGGGCTGGCCGTAGACCCGTTCGAGGATCTTGTCGTCCTCATTCGGTTCGGCGTGCCCGAGTTCCCGGAACCGCTCCCGGAGCAGGTCGAGCTGGTCGTTGCGGCCAGGGCGAGCAGGTAGAGCTCGCTGACGATGTCGGAGGTCCTTGCAGGGTGCGGTGGTCCTCGGGGGGTGGCAGGAAGAACCAGATCAGCGGCAGGTCGAACCCGCACGCGAACGCGAGCAGTTCCTGGGCGTCGAACTCCCGGCGGCGGTCCCCGCCGAACGCGCCTTCGATCGAGGACACCGCGGCTTGTCGCAGCCGGGTCCCGAGGAACGGTTCGAGTGCGACCGCGGCTTCTTCCTGGGTCCAGCCCCGTAACTCCCGGGCCCGCCGGAAGTTGTAGGCCACGATCTCGTTGAGGTTCACGCCTTCCGCTACATACCGTGTCGGTCCGGGGCTGTCCGGGCGTGCCTTTCGAGGGGTTCGCACCCGGTCACCGTACATCTGTCGCAGCGAATATGGGGACTTGCCATGCGCGATATCAGGTGTATGGTCGCGCATTATGTGACCACTGCTTCCCGGCGATGTCCCGGTGAGGCCGCAGGTAAGGAGCCCGCCATGACCCTGTTGACCGTCGACCAAGCCGCCGAACGGCTCGCCACCAAACCGCAGGTTCATCCGCCGGCTGATCGCCGAGCGACGCATCAGGTTCGTCAAACTAGGCGCACACGTCCGGATCGACACCGACGACCTCGACGCGTTCATCACCGCTGGCCGCGTGGACCCAGCCAGCTCATAGCAGCGAGGCACAGTGCTGCCAGCCACTTCGGAGGTTCTTGGCCATGGCTTATCTGAAAGCACGTACGCGAGGCGACGGCCGCGACTCTTACGTGGTGTGTTGGACCGACGCTGCCGGCCGCGAGTGCCAACGGACCTACCGAAGTAAGACCGCCGCCGGTCGAGCCTTGCGAGAACGAGTGGCGCAAGAAGCGCGCGATGAGGTGCCCGACGAGGCGGCCTCACGCGAACGATTCGAGACCATCGCGCAGGCCTGGCTCGAGATCACCAGGCGACGAGTGAAGTTCCGCACTGCCGAGGGATACGAGGAGTTGCTGCGCACTCGCATCCTTCCTGCCTTCGGGAAGCCGCAAGATCGGCTCGATCACTTCACGCGAGATCGAGGAATGGCTCGGCTCGCTCGCGGACTCCGGTCTCGCGACGAAAACCGTCCACAACGTCTACACACCGCTGGTCGCGACGTTCAAGTACGCCAAGCGCCACAACATGATCCGGTCCAACCCCTGTTCCGGCGTCGACCTGCCGGCCAAGCCAGACCAAGCCGAGTTCGAGGGACAGCCACTGACGCGCGGGGGCGTCGCTGCCCTCGCCACAGAGCTCGACCGCTGGGAGCCGTACGGACTTGCGGGTCGGCTGCTCGCTGCCGTCGGCCTCCGCGCGGCGGAGTTCGCCGGGTTACACATCGACGACCTCAACTTCGATCGCGGCACCGTGTCCGTCGTACGAACACTGACTCGCGACCGCAAGACCGAGGAGTGGATCGTCGGCACTCCAAAGAGCCGCCGCGGACGTCGAGAGGTTCCGATCCTTGACGACGAACTGCTTGCAGATCTCGCCGAGTACGTGCGCACCCATCCACGATCGGCCGAACCGGACGCACCGCTGTTCTACGGTCGCGCCGTCGGTGGCCACGGCACCGACCCCTCGAAGCCGTTCGACCCGGACGTCTTCTATCAATGGCATCTCAAGCCGGCGGCCCGACGCATCGGCATTCCACGGCTGCGGGTCCACGACCTTCGCCATACCGCCGCGACTCTTTGGTACGAGGACGGCATCCCGCTATCCGTCATCAGTCGCTGGCTCGGGCATGCGTCGGTGGCAGTCACCGACCGGGTCTATGTGCATCTGCGAGCCAACGACGACTACAGCATCTGGCGGGAGCAGTACCGCGCTGCCCGCGAAGCCGAGGCCGCTCGCCGCGTCGTCCCGTTGCGCAGAGAGCGCGCTTGACCGACCTACGGACAGTCTCTGCGATCTCACCGGAGACCCAGCACCGTTACCAATGCCTCGTCGATTCCCCACTGCTGCTCCCGCGTCACGTGACCGACCAGGCTTCCCAGCCGACCGACGTCCACTGCGCCAACCTGCTCGACGAGCACTTTCGTCGCTTCGCCCTGGACCTCGATCTCCGGACGGAATGACGCCGACCGAGCGCTCGTCGACGTCGGCGCCGACCAGCACTACCGACCGCGGGAACAGCTCGTTCGCCTGCACCAGCACGCCGAATCGTCGACCGCGCTGTTCGTGTCCACGGCCGCGAGGCAACCGGAACTCGTAGACGTCACCGCGAAGCACGCATGCTCTCCATCAGCGAGGCGACCTCGAGCATCTCTTCCCGGTCGAGTCATCGGCTTCCAACGCGGCAACCTCCTCAGCGAGCGCTTTTCCCCGCTGCTGTCTCGCCGCCGTGTCGATGATCGCCCGACGAATCGCGTCCGAGCGGCTGAGACCCGCAGCCTCCAACTGACTCAGAGCTCGGAGCGCCTCATCGTCGAGCCGCACACTGATCGCCGTCATGGCGAAAATGTATCACGAATTGTCATACACCTGTCGACGAAGGTAGCCCGTGCCAGCTGTCTGAACCTGCCCGACGAGGGCCGTCGACGACCCTCCAAAACCGCTAATCGCCGCCCTTCTCTAAATGATCTTCGGGCTTTTCCGGGCTTTGATCTTGAAACGCAGAGGCCCAGGTCGAGCTCTAGGCCTCTGACCTGGGCTTTTGCTGTGACAACGACCGTCGAATCGGTGGAGGTGCCGGGAATCGAACCCGGGTCCTTCGGCGTGTCAGCGAGACTTCTCCGGGCGCAGCCTGCTGCAGTTTTCTCGGCCCCAGCGGTGGCACAGGCACCCCGCTGCAGGCCCAGTCACTGTTTGGCTTCCCTCAAGATCCCGTGACCGGACCTATCGGTTGAGCCTCCTATCGATGCCAGGTCCTAGGGCGGAGGCGCCCCTAGGCTGACAGCTTCGCTACGGGTTAGGCAGCGAGAGCGAGCCGGTTATTATCGGCATTTATCTTTTTGCCGCGATGGTTAATGAGTTCACGCGACATCCTCAGCCCGCTTCTCTCGAATCGACGTCCGAAGTCGAAACCGTTCACCCCCTGGTTGGGATTGATGCTTGTCACCGTCCACGGTACCCGCATCCCGGCGGCCCGCTAAACGGATTCGGTCCGGGTGCCTTGAGCGACGAAGGCATCCCGGCAACCGTCGGAGCAGAAGTACGACGTCACGCCGTCGCGGTCGGCGACCGCGCCGGGATGCGCCTTCTCGACCTGCATGCCGCAGGTCGGGTCGGCCGCGAACCGGTTGTCGTCTCCGTCCGGGTCACGGTGCGCGGCGAGCCACCAGACCACGGCGAACACCACCAGGAAGACCAGGTCGAGGACGCTGGTCGCGTCCCAACGGAAGCCGGTATGGACCGGCTGGGCGTGGCGAATGTGGGGCAGCAGACCCACGCCGCGGAAGAGCAGCTCGGTCAGCAGGCCGGCCACACTCATGACCGCCCAAAGGAGCCCGACGAGGACCAGCGCCTGCCGCCCGCCGTACAGCCGGCGGTAAATGGCAACCAACGGTGCGGAAAGCAGGTCGGCGAACACGAAGGCGACCACGCCTCCGACACTGACGCCGCTGGTCCACAGCGCGGCCGCGAGCGGCACGTTGCCGATCGAGCAGACGAAGCTGACGAACGCGACGACCGGCCCGACGATCGCGTTCTCGACCGTCGTCCAGCCGCCATGCCCGCTGATGAACACGTCGCGATAGACCCGGGTCGGCACCGCGACCGCCAGGAAGCCGGCGACGACGAACCCGATGACAAGCTCGCGGCGCAGCATCCGAAGGTCAGCGATCGTGAATGCCGCGGCGTCCGCCCAGGTCCGGCGCGACCGCCAGCGGCTCGGCGCCGCAGCGCCCGCCACCAGCTCGGGATCGACCGGCAGATCGGCCGGCTGGCTCGCCGCCACCTGCCGACGAGCGTCCGCGAGAAAGCGACCGCGGAAGACTCTCGGCCCGATCACGGTCAGCAGCGCGATCATGATCGAGCCGCCGACGAACTCGGCCACCGCGAACTGCCAGCCGACCAGCAGCCAGAGCACGATGCCGAGCTCGACCACCAGGTTGGTCGAGGCGATCATGAACACCATCGCGGTGGTGAAGTCAGCGCCGCGAGCGAACAACGTCCGGGCCAGCGCACTCGCGGCGTACGAGCACGACGACGATGCCGCACCCAGCAGCGAGGTCCGCACCACCGTCCGGGGCCGGTGGTCGCCCATCACCCGCTGCAGCTGGGCCCGCGACACGAACGCCTGCACGACGCCGGACAGCGTGAAGCCCAGCACGAGCGCCCACAGGGTGTCCCAGAACATGAAGAAGCCCTCGGACAGGCTGCGACCGACCGTGTCCACCGGGCTCACCCACCGATCCCGAACAGCTGCGCGGCGTTGTCCCAGCAGACCGCGCGCAGCCAGTCGTCGCCAAGGCCGAGCCGGGCCAGCGCCTCGAGCTGGTGGGAGTACGGGTAGGGGATGTTCGGGAAGTCGGCGCCGAGCAGCACCTTGTCCTGCAGGGCGACGAGCAGCGGCGCCAGCCGCTCCCCGAGCGCAATGCTCCCGGAGAAGTCGGTGAAGCACATGGTGGTGTCGACGCGCACGTTGGCATAACGCTCAGCGAAGCCCAGGAATTCGTCGTACTCCGGCATGCCCATGTGGGCGGCAATCATCGGCAGCGCCGGATGCCTGGCAAGCACCTCGCCGATCGGCCCGGAGCCGGTGAACGCCCCCGGCGTCGGCCCGCTGCCGGCATGAACGACGACCGGTACGCCGGCGTCGGCCAGCATCCCCCACGCAGGGTCGAGCAGCGGGTCGCGCGGATCGAAACCGCCGACCTGGACGTGCACCTTCACCACCCGTAGCCCGGCCCGCAGCGCGTCGTCGAGGTAGGCCGCGACCTCCGGTTCGGGGAAGATCGTCGCGCTCAGCAGGACGTCGTCGTTGGCCGCGGCGAACTCGCGCGCCCACTCGTTGAGCCAGGCCGCCATCCCCGGCTTGTGCGCATAGACCAGCGACGGAAAGGCCCGGACCCCCATCCCGCGCAGGTGCGCGAGCCGCTCGGGCTCCGGCCAGCGGTAGGCGATCGGCCAGTCGCGGCCGGTCAGCGGGCCGGCCGAGTCGAAGTACGCCCACACCTTGCGCATGACCTGGTCAGGCATGAAATGGACATGAGCGTCGATCAGGCCCGGTAGCCCGAGCGCCTGCCAGAAGGCAGGCACCTCGGCATCGTTGCGGGGCGGGTCGACCACGCCCTCAGTCTCCCCGAGCCGCGACCGCGACGGTCAGTCGCGGCCCTTCGCCCGGCGCCCGGCCGACCGGGCGATCTCCCGCTCCGCATCGCGAGTCGCCAGGGCCTGCCGCTTGTCGTACGTGCGCTTGCCGCGCGCGAGCGCGATCTCGACCTTCGCCTTGCCGTCCTTGAAATACAAGGACAGCGGCACGAGCGTCAGGCCACTCTCCTTGGTCTTGCCGATCAGCCGGTCGATCTCCTTGCGGTGCAGGAGCAGCTTGCGGGTACGCCGTGGCTCGTGGTTGGTCCAGGTGCCCTGGGCGTACTCGGGGATGTGCAGCCCTTCGAGCCAGATCTCGCCGTCGCGCACGTGTCCATAGGCGTCGACGATCGATGCCCGGCCCTCGCGCAGCGACTTCACTTCGGTGCCGTGCAGCACCAGGCCAGCCTCGAAGACGTCCTCGATCGCGAAGTTGTGGCGAGCCTTGCGGTTCTGGGCGATCAGCTTGCGCCCGGTCTCCTTGACCATCGAGAACTACACGCGCAGGTGGCGGCGCAGGGTGAGGAACGACGCCAGCGCCGACAGGACAACTCCGACCAGGATCACGAGCGGCACCGCATGCCAGAACGTCGACCACTCGCCGAACGGCTTGAGGATCGGCGAGTGCTGCGTCGAGTTGGCGACGAACAGTCGCACGATCGCCATCAGCGACAGCGCGAGTGCCGATCCGATTACGCCGATGACCGTGCCTTCGAGAATGAACGGTGCCTGGATGTAGAAGTCGGACGCGCCGACCAGCCGCATGATCCCGGTCTCCCGGCGCCGGGTGAACGCGGCGACCAGCATGGTGTTGTAGATCAGCAGGCAGGTCGCGGCCAACAGCAGCGCAGCGATCAGCAGTACGCCGAGCGTGACCCGGTGGAAGAACGCGAACAACGCCTTGAGGTCCTGCGAGGCGTTGGTGACCGACTGCACACCAGGCGCCTGGCTGACCGCGCTGTTGATGACCGCGAACTGATGCGGGTCTTTGAGCGACACCGCGAACGACGCCGGCAGGGCGTCCTTCGGCGTGTTCTTGAGCAGGTCGGGATCCTGGGCGAAGTCGTCGCGGAAGCGCTGGTAGGCGCTCGCCGAGGAGATGAACTGCACGCCCTTCACCTGCGGGAGCTGCTTCAGCGTCCGCTGGATCGAGGCCTGTTCGGCCAGCGTCACGCAGTTCGACGGCGCGTTCGGCGTACCGCAAGCGGGCTGCAGGTAGACCGAAACCTCGATGTTGTTGAGCAGGTCGTGCTCGAGCCGGGATGCGCCGGAGCGGATCATCAGCGCACCGCCGAGCAGGGTCAGCGAGATCGTGATGGTCACCATCGCGGCGACCGTCATCGTGACGTTGCGGCGCAAGCCGATGGCCAACTCCGACACGACGAACTGAAAGCGCATCACGATGGTCTCCGGGTGCTCAGCGGGAGTAGCCGTAGACGCCGCGGTTCTGATCGCGGGTCACGCGGCCGGCTTCGAGCTCGACCACTCGGCGGCGCATGGAGTCGACGATGTTGGAGTCGTGAGTCGCCATCACGACCGTCGTACCGGTCCGGTTGATCCGGTCGAGCAGCTTCATAATGCCGACGCTGGTGGTGGGATCGAGGTTGCCGGTCGGCTCGTCCGCGAGCAGGATCCGGGGCCGGTTGACGAAGGCCCTTGCGATCGCGACCCGCTGCTGCTCGCCACCGGACAGCTCGTCGGGACGGCGGTTCTCCTTGCCGTCGAGGCCGACCAGGCTAAGCACCTCCGGCACGACCTTCGCCACCGTGTGGCGCGGCTTCCCGATCACGTCAAGGGCGAACGCGACGTTCTCGGCAACGGTCTTGTTGGGCAGCAGCCGGAAGTCCTGGAACACCGTGCCGACCTGGCGGCGCAGCGCCGGCACCTTGCGCCGCGGCATCCGGCCGAGGTCCTTGCCGACGACCCAGATGTCGCCTTTGGTCGGTTGCTCCTCTTTTAGCACCAGTCGCAGGAAGGTCGATTTGCCCGATCCGGACTGCCCGACCAGGAAGACGAACTCGCCCTTGTCGAGCTCGACGGTGATGTCGTCGAGCGCGGGTCTGGTGCTCGTCGGGTAGGTCTTCGTCACCGACTGGAAGCGAATCACAGGAGGTAAGCCTACCGGCAGTTACTCCGCATCAGCCTGCTTGCGACGCCAGCGCACCTCCGCGTCGATGAACGCATCGATGTCGCCGTCGAGCACCGCACCAGTGTTTCCGACCTCGAGACCGGTGCGGGCGTCCTTTACTAATTGGTACGGATGCAGCACGTAGTCGCGGACCTTGTCGTCGCTGCCGAACCCGACCGTGTTGCGGGAGCCCTTGAGCCGGCCCATCTCGTCGGCGGCCTCCTGGCGGCGGACTTCGAGCAGTTTGGCGGCGAGGACCTCCATCGCGCGGGCCCGGTTCTGGATCTGGCTGCGCTCGTTCTGGCAGGTGACCACGATGCCGGTCGGGAGGTGGGTGAGCCGGACCGCGGAGTCGGTGGTGTTGACGCCCTGGCCGCCCGGGCCGGAGGAGCGGTAGACGTCGACCCGGATGTCCTCGTCGGGGATCTCGACCTCGTCGGTCTCCTCGACCACCGGGGTGACATCGACGCTCGCGAACGAGGTCTGCCGCCTCGACTGGTTGTCGAACGGCGAGATCCGCACCAGCCGGTGTACGCCGTGCTCGCCGGCGAGGGTGCCGTACCCGAAGGGCGCATTGACCACGAAGGTGGCCGACTTGATCCCGGCCTCTTCGGCGTAGGAGGTGTCGAAGACCTCGGTCGGGTACTCGTGCCGCTCGGCCCAGCGCAGGTACATCCGCATCAGCATCTCGGCCCAGTCGGCGGCGTCCGTGCCGCCGGTGCCGGAGTTGATCGTGATCAGCGCGTCACGCTCGTCGTACTCCCCGGAGAGCAGGGTGCGGATCTCCAGCGCGTCGATGTCGGCCTGCAGCGCCGGCAGTGCCTCGGCCGCCTCGGCCATCAGGTCGGGGTCCTCGAGCTCGATCGCGGCCGACAGGTCGTCGAGCCGGGCGTGCAGGGCATCGAGCCGGCCCAGGTCGGCCCGCAACGACGCCATCTTCCTGGTCACCCGCTGGGCGCGCTCCTGGTCGTTCCACAGGTCGGGGTCGGCCGCCTGCTCCTCGAGCGAGGCCAGCTGGGTGCGCATCCCGGCGGGGTCGAGCACCGACTCGATCGAGTCCAGCGTCGCGACCAGCGCCTTCAGCGCCTCTGCGGGTTCGACGTCGGACACGTCCGCGAGGTTACCGGCGGCGCGCGCTCCGCGTTCGCTCAGCAGGCTCCGCCGACGACCGGGGAGCGGGCGTGGGAGGTCTCGGTGACCCGGACCAGCCCGTCGGAGTGGCCCGGGTCGAGCCAGGCGAGGACCCGCCCGAACGGTACGGCGACCAGGCCCGAAACCGCCACGGTGACCGTGCCCGCATCGAGCGACGTGGTCGGCGCCGCCACCGATCGGAAGAGATGGCCGAGATCGCGCCGGTCGTCGCTCACGCTGAGCGCCGCAAGGCTCGCGGCATGCTGCGGGTCGAGCGGCAGCGGCTGGCCGCACTGAAGCCCATTGCCGTGGTAGATCGCGCTGCGGTCGACGCCCTGGGCTGCCGCGAGCGCCGCCGAGTCGGTCGCCGAGGCCAACGCCCGCCGGGCGAGAAACACCTTGGACGTGTCGATCCCGACCGTGATCAGGACTGCGGCGATCGCCGTGTAACCGATCACGAGGATCAGGACCGACCCGTCGTCGGCGGCCTCCCGTCGGTGTCGGGTCAGCACTGCGCGTCCGGATCCGGGATGCCGGTGCCCGAGTAGCAACTGATTCGCTCGCGGTGGCTGGCCTTGACCGTGATGCCGGCCACGCAGGTGTGACCGCACAACCAGTGCGGGACGAACGGCAGCGTCACCCGCTTGGTCAGCTCGACCGTGACGGTCGAACCAGGCGCGTAGTCACAACTCCCGCATGACACGAGCGGCCCGGTCGACGACCACGACACACCTTGGTCGCGCATCGCGAGCGCGACCGCCGCGCTCGCTCGCTGTTGCCCCACCGCGTCCGAGCCGGCCGTCACGTAGGCCCGGCCGGCGTCGCGAGCAGCCGCGGTTACGGCGAACGACGCGCGCTGGAGCGACACCGCGGTGAGGACGACGTAGACGAGCGGCACCATGAGCAGCACGGCCAGCCAGACGAACTCGACGATCGCGCTGCCGTCCTCGCGCGTGTCGCCGCGGCCGATCATCGTGGCTCCCGCAGCGCATGGCCGGTGGCGTGCACGGTCGGACCGACCGGAAGGAACCAGGCGAGCAACGGCAGTCGAGCTGCGACGTCGATCGTCACGACCGGGGCGCCGTCCACGCTGTCCTGACGGGACGGTGCGTACGCGGCTGCATACGCCGCACCGAGGCTGCGGGTGATCTCCTCGTTCGCCTGCTCGGCGCCCGCGCTGGGGTCGGCGACATCGGAGTTCGCGGCGTACCTCGCACCGTCGGCGACGCAGGCGGCCAGCACGTTGCGGACGTAGAAGTCGGTGCCGAGCTGAAGCACGGCCATGAACATCAACGTCACCAGAACGCCGACCAGGACGAAGTCGACCGGGGCAGAGCCGGACTCGCCGGACGCCCCTGCCGGCCGAATCACTGGTTGGGATCGCCCGAGATGTTCAACGCATTGGTCAGCAGACCGCGAAGAGTGGGCTCGGCGACGACCCACAGCGCGGTCACGATTCCAGCGGTCATCAACGTGATGAGGACCCAACCTGGTACGTCGCCGCGCTCAGGGTCGTCCGCCGATGCGATCCGACCCCGTACGGCTAGCCAGACCATGAACAACTGAGTGATCACGTGGTGCGCTCCGATCCTTGACGCGACAGGGCTAGGGAACTGCCAGCTGGAGGCTGTAAAACCCTGGAAACAAAGCGAAAATGACGGTCACGGGCAGCACGAGGAACACGACTGGGACCAGCATCGCGATCTCCTTGCGGCCGCCCGCTTCGAGCAGCGCCCGCCGGCTGAGCTCGCGGACGTCGGTTGCCTGCGCCTGCAGCACATCGGCCAGCGGCGTGCCGCGCTCGACCGCGATCGCCATCCCGTCGACGAAGCGAGCGAGCACCGGAAGCGAGGTGCGCGCGGCCATCCGCTCGAGCGCCGCTACCACTGACGAGCCGGCTCTGGCGTCGGCGAGTGCGCGTCCGAGCTCGCGCGGCAACTCGCCGTGGCCGAGCCGGGCGACCCGCTCGAGCGCGGCGACCGGCCCCTCGCCGGCACCGACCGCGAGCGCGAGGAGCTCAGCAATCGTCGGAAACTCCCCGACCATCCGCGCCTCCCGCCGCCGCACCTCGTTGGTGAGTGAGCGGTCGCGCAGCAGGACGCCGGCGAGCGAGAGCACCGCGGCGAGGATCACGAAGCCAATCGGGTTGGTGCGGGAGCCTCGAGCGGCGGCCAGCACAGCGAGCGCCAGACCCACGAACAGGCCAGCGGCGCCGCACAGCACCTGCTCGACCCGGAACTGCTCGACCGTCAGCTCACGACCGGCTTGGTCGAGCCGGCGACGTACCGAGGCGGTTCCGCCGATGGCCCGATCGACGCGGGCGGCAAGATCGCGCAGCACCGGTCCGAGCAGTCGTTCGAGGGTCGGGAACGGTGTCGTGGTCTGGCTGGGCCGCAGCAAGCGGGACGGCATCGGGGTGTCGCGAAGGTACGGCGCCAGGCGGTCGTCGAGTCGCACCCGCCGCATCGGCGGGCTCGCCGCGACGGCGACCGCGATGCCGGCGGCGGCCAGCAGCCCGAGCGCCGCGCCGGTGACGGCCGGTGTCATCGGAGCACCCGCTCCTCGGTCGGCAGCTGCGCGACCCGCAGCATCACCCGGTACGCCGTGAACGAGACCGCAGCGCCGCCGAGCAGGACGAGGACCCCGGGCGCGGAGTCGTAGGCGACCACGGTTTCCGGCCGCAGAGCGAGCATCCCGAGGATCACCCACGGTGCCGCCAACGCGAGCCGCGCCGCCGAGACCGTCCAGCCTTGCCGGGTCTCGAGCTCGGCCCGGGTGCGCGCGTCCTCGCGAAGGAATGTCGACAGCGTGCGCAGCAGCCGGCCGAGGTCGCTGCCTCCCACCTCGCGAGCGAGCCGCATCGACTCGACGATCCGGTCGCCGACCGGATCGGCCAGCGTGACCTTGAGCCGGTCGAGGCAGTCGCTGAAGCGGCCGGTTGCCGCATAGTCGGTCGCGAACGACTCGAACGACGGCCGGAGCGGCTGCGGTCCGCGAACGGCGACCTGCGCGACTGCCTCGGGCAACGACATCCCGGCCCGCACCGCGGACGCGAGGTTGTCGACCACGTCGGGCCAGAGCTCGCGCAGCTCAATGGCCCGTTGCCGGCGGCGATGGCGGACCAACGCAAATGGTGCGTAGCCCGCGAAGCCCGCGAAAGCAACGCCGATCGAGGCCGCGTGACTCACGCCGGCGACCACAACGAAAGCAACGATCGCGAGCCCGGCGGATACGGCGTACAGCTGTTGTGGTCGGACCCCGTTGTAGCCGGCCTGCCTCAGCAGCTCGCCGATCCGTTCGTTGGTGGACGGAGCACGGCGAGGCCGACGCTGCGGTGCGCGGCGACCGCTGCGCCAGATCAGCAAGGTACCCATGCCGAACACCAGTCCGACGAGCGCACCCATCAGTGCGACCCGATCGAACCGAGCAGCTCGGCCAGGTCGAAGCCGGCAATCGCGAACCGCTCGTCATGTGGTGGCCAGCCATCGGCCCGGACCAGACGGTCTTGCCTGGTGACGAACAGGTCGGCCGCCTCGATGACATCCGCCTCGACCCGGCCGGGCACGGCAACGATCTCGCGGACCCGCCGGTGGCCGTGGCTATCGCGGGCGACCTGCACGACCAGGTCGACGCTCGACGCAACCGTCGGTACGACGAAGCCGTGGCTGACGTTCTCGCCCGCCAGCAGCGGCAGCGTGCACAGCTTCGTGATTGCTTCCCGCGCCGAGTTGGCATGGATCGTGCACATCCCAGGCAAGCCGGAGTTCAACGCGATCAACAGGTCCAGGCACTCCTCCTGCCTGACCTCGCCGACCAGGATGCGTTCGGGTCGCATCCGCAGGGCCTCCTTGACGAGCCGGCGGAGCCGGATCTCGCCCATCCCTTCGAGGTTGGCCTGCCGGGTCTGCATCGCGACCACGTCAGGCAGGGGAAGCCGGAGCTCGAAGACTTCCTCGCAGGTGATCACCCGCTCGCGGGCCGGAATCGCGGCCGCGAGGCAGTTCAACATCGTCGTCTTCCCAGCCTGAGTGCCGCCGGCCACGATGATGTTGAGCCCGGCGCACACCGCGGCTTCGAGAAACCGTGCGGACGGCGGCGTGAGCGTCCCGAGTCCGACCAGCTCATCGATCGAGCTCGCCGACACCACGAACTTGCGGATGTTCACCGCCCAGTCGCGCCGGGTGATGTCCGGGATCACGACATGCAGCCGGCTGCCGTCCGGCAGCGACGCGTCCACGAACGGGGTGGAGAGATCCACCCGCCGGCCCGAGGACTTCAACATCCGCTCGACCAGGTCCCGCACCTCGTCGGCCCGCAGGATCGTCGTGGTCAGCTCGCTGCGACCCCGGCGCGCGACGAACACTCGGCCCGGCTCGTTGATCCAAATTTCCTCGACCTCGCCGTCGTCGAGGAACGGCTGCAACGGACCAAACCCGGCCACCGCGTCGAACACCCGGCGCGCCACCGCCCGCGGATCGACCAGGCCCGGCAGCGACCCCACCAGCGTCCGGTCGTCGTAGTCACAGATCACGTCATCGACCAGGGCCCGCACCGCCGCGACATCGGCGGCCGGGTCGAGCCCGCGCCGGCGCACGAGCTCACGGACCTCTTGCTCAACAACCCCCGTGGCATCCACGAACCCGCACCCACCCCCCGACCAGATCGCAGGCCGACCCGGCCGCCCCCGTGCCCGCGCACGCTATGGCCGGTCAACCAACCGTCGCAATCCCAGATCTGCCCGCCTGTGGAAAACCCCGACCAGCGGCGTCAACCGCCCCACAGGGCATCGTGGCGAGACAGCTTCGTGGATCGCCTGCCGGCCGAGGTGGTTAGCAGGCCGGCGGGGCGCCGCGACGCCAGACCAGGATGAGCTTCGTTGCGTTGTGCGTGTTCACCCAGTGGCCGGCTGACGAGCCTTTCGTGGCCGTACCGGTCGTAGAAACGCAGCTCAGCCCGTCGGTGAGTGTGCCGGCCGTGACCACGGCGACCTTGTCTCCGAGGTGCGGGGTATAGGTGTTGTGTACCGCCAGCGTTCCGTGCAGCGACACCGTACCGATTGACGTGAGCGAACCGCGTTTCGTCTTGGTGAACTCGACGGCGAGCTTGTGGTGCTTGGTCTGCACGTAGGTCCGGGCGAAGACCTTGCCGCTGTGAATCGAGAACGTGCCGCGGTTGCTGACGGTCCCGTTGTCGAACTCGGTGAAGGCGCCCACATTCGCCGACGAGGTGAGGATGAGGACCGACGAACCGACATCGACCACGTCATGCGCGGCTGCGGTGCCGGCAGCGATCGTGGTGGGCACGGTGAGCGTGAGCTTGCTCGGGGTGCTGCCGCCGCCAACGTTGGCGACCACCTTGGTGCCCCTGCCCAAGATTGCGACGCCGCCAGCCGTCGACACGGTGACCGCGCCGGAGACCGACCCACCGGTCCAGCTCATCGCGCCGGCGCCGCCGAGGGTGGCGGTGCCGTCAAGCGTGCCGTGAGCCCCGAGCAGCAGCCGGGTGTTCGGCCTGATGGTGATCGCGCCGCTGACCGCGGTTGGCGCAGTGATCGACAGGTGCCCGCCGCCGCCGACCGTGCCGGCGGTCAGCCTGTTCGGCGCGCCGCCGGACAACTGCAGCGTCTGCCCGCTCGCGATTGTTGTTGCGCCGGACGACTGATAACCGACGCCGGTCATCACAGCCGGACCCGATCCGCCGGTCGACGCCACACTGACCGCGCCGGCATTGGACAGCCGGTCGGGAGCCGAGCAGCAGGCCTGGCTGGCGAACGACGTACCGGGTGCGATGGTGATGACACCGTCACTTGCATTGACCAGGTGCGCCTGCTGGGCCGTGGAGATGGTCGCCCCGCCAGTGACGGTGAGGACCCCGTGATTGGTCTGCGTGACCGGCACTCCCGCACCACCACCGGAGAAGTCCCGGCCCTCCAGAACCCGTTCACCGCCACCGGTATGCGCACCGGCCACCTGCATTGATACGGAGTGGTCGATCGTCAGCTGCGCCTCGATCACGCCGCCAGTCCAGTCGAACGTCCCCGCGCCCGCGAACGTCACCGTTCCGGCGAGTGATGTCGACGCCGTCGACGCCAGGCCGCCGAGCTCGAGATGGAAGCCGCTACCGAGAGTCTGGGTCCCGCTGAAGCGCGCCTGCGACCCGTCGGTCAGCAGCCAGCGACCCGCACCGGTGTAGGCGCCGCTCGTGCCGGTCGTGACCGGCCCGGCCGACGTCAGCAATCGCCCGTTGGCCGACACGGTGACGTCCGCGTTCTGGTCCAGTTCCAGCGTCGCGAGCGTCAGCGTGTCCCCGTTGATCGAGACCGTGCCGTCGTTGACGACCTTGGCCGGGTCCGTGCAGCACGCGCTGCCATCGATCTCATTCGCGCCGGACGAGGTCAGGACCGCTCCCGGCTCGAGATGCAGCACCTTTCCGTGCAGGATCTGGAGCGCTCCCTGGCCGCTGACCCCGTTCAGCGTCAAGGTCCCCGCGACATCCAGCTCTTGCGTGAGGCTGTTCAACCGCTGGTTGGATCCGTCGACCGCGGCATCTGCGGTGGACTCGACCGTCGTCGGCGAGTCCAGCTCTCCGCCGTTCCACGTGAAGGAGCCGGTGATCGAGAGCGTGCCGCCCGACACGCTCGTTGTGCACAACGCCGGATCCTCCGAAAGGCTGAAGTCGACCAACTCGACGCTCGGCACCGCGTCGACATGGGCGAAGCAGTCGTCAGCCGACGGTTGTTCGATGACCACGGAGTCGCCGTCGCCAGGCACTCCTACGGGACTCCAGTTCTTCGAATCGCTCCAGGAGTGGTTGTCCCCGACCGAGCCAGTCGAGTTGCCGACCCACGTGTACGTCGCCCCACCCGCGGCATGTGCTGCCAGCGGCGGCAGGACCAGGAGGGAGAGCAGTATCGCAAGCGTCAAACCGAGTCGGCGAGCGCCCATCTGGGCCTCCCTACAAATCGACCGTCCCTCGGCGAGGCGCGGTCTCGAGGACGTAGAGGCCACGACCGTCGCGCCGATCCTAGAGCGTGGTAGTCGCGCGAATCAGCGATCGTGCACGCAATCCACCCGTTCGGCGCCACCCGGCCGCCAGACGGGCAGCCGATCAATCCGGGAATACGGACGAGGAAGGCCATCGAACCCCCTGGCCTAGTCGTTCGTTGACCCAGATCTCCTCGCGACATGCTCGGCCGGGCCGAGCCAGGCCGGCCCGCGAGCTCGCGCACGCTATGGCCGCCCGCCCAGCCCTCGCAGATCCGCCCACCGGTGGGAAACCCCGAGCGGCCTTGCTTCGAACCGTGCAATTTCAATCTTGATTCGACGGCGTGATCATGGTCGGCTTACCGCGACGTACAGCGTCCCGTCGGATCGACCAGGAGCCTGCCATGGCCGGACCACAGCGCTTGATGGCGCTGCTTGCCACGCTCGTCGGCCTCGTCGCCATTGGCCTCGTGCCGGCGGCCGTCCAACCCGCTGCGGCGGTCCCGGACGGCAGCATCACCGGCACCGTCACCAGCCCGGGAAAGGGCCCGTTGCAAGGCGTCATCGTCGAGGTCTCGCTGACCGTGACGACGGGGACGATCGGTGAGGTCACGACCGCAGCGGACGGCAGCTACACCTTGGCCGGCATCGTCCCGGGCGATTACTACGTCGAGTTCGACACGAGCGGGGCCACCATCACCCCTGCTGGGCTCGGCTACGAGACCCAGTGGTCACCTGGCGTCGAGGACTCCGGCTCGGCCGAACCGGTCGGGGTCGTCTCGGGCACGCCCACGACCGTCAACGGCAGCCTCGTCCAGTACGGCGAGATCAAGGGCAAGATCACCGAGGCCGAGAACGGCAAACCCGCCGCCGGGGCCGACGTGCAGGCCTTCAACTCGAGCCACAGCCTGGCGCTGAGTGAACCCGCCATCACTGCTGCCGACGGCACCTATACGTTGCTCGAAGCAGTGCCCGGGGTGCAGATGGTCGTCCAGATCGAGGACACCAACGATCAGCGCTTTTCCCCGCAGTACGTCGGCGGCAAGTACGTGTCCAGCGAAGGCAAGCGGGTCTCGGCGACTTCTGGCGCGGTCACCTCGGGGATCAACCAGGCGATCGTCGGGCGCGGCACCGTCGAAGGCGCCGTCACGGACAAGAACAGCCATGCCGGGCTGGGTAGTGCGACCGTCAGCATGCTCGACTCGGCCGGCAACCTGGTTGCCACCCGGTTCTCGAGCAGCGGCGGCGCCTACTCAGTCAACAGTCCGGCCGGCGTACCGATGCGGTTCGAGTTCACCGCCGGCGGTTCGTACGTGACGCAGTACTACAACGACCGGCCGTCGCTGTCCTGCGCGGACCCGGTCACGGTGGCCGCCAACGTAACGAAGGCCGGCATCAGCGCGGCCATGACCACGTCGACGTCACAGCTCCGCAAGTGCACATCCGGTGGTGGCGGCAAGGGGCCGACCACGGCACAGATCAAGTCGTCGCTGGCGAAGCAGCTGGTTCCGACCGGGAAAGGTGCGTCACGCCCGAAGATCCACGACGCCGGTGGCTACACCTACCACTTCTCGGCACTCGAGCACGGCACCCTCGTCATCACCTGGAAGAGCACCAGCGGCAAGAAACTCGGCTCCGCCAAGATCTCCTTCACCGGCAAGTCGACCCACACCGTCAAGGTTTCGCTGAACTCCGCCGGCGAGGCCGCTTTCGGTGCCCACCATCATCCACACCTGGTGATTACCGGATCCTTTACCCCAAACGGCGGCAAGGCCGTGACGGCGTCGAAGAAGTTCACGCCATCGCCATGAGCCGCGCCACCCGAGGCGCTCCCCGGCACCGGGCAGGCATCGCCTAGCCGGCCGCCGACCTTCGCCTTCAGCGCCAACGAGTCGACGTCACGTTCGGCCTACTGATTACTGCACCTGATGCGCGCATCCAGGTTCGTCTCCGACCCGTCGACGGTACGGATAGACAGCGGGATACGTGAAGGAGCAATCATCGGAGAACATGGCGTGGACGACACCGAGATTCTGGTTACCGAGGCCTACGACGACGGAGTGGTCACAGAGGTGATTCGGCCGGCCGCGGTGGTTCCTGAGCAGTCGGCGCGGCATGTCCTGGTGGAGCTGGCGTTGCACGATGTTCGGATGGGCGGCGTGTGGTGGTCCGAGCCGACCAACTGGCGTCGATACGACCAGCCGTGGAACGCGCCCGACGGTGGCGCGGGGACCGCGCAGTTGATGGGAACCATGCAGATCGCCTACGGCACGCCCAAGCGCTTCGACATCACGATCTTCCGGGCCACGATCACGCGAGTGGGCCGCGAGAACGGACTGACCGTCAGCGACTTGTGCGATGAAGCACTCGGCTTCGGCGGGATGTCGCTGGCTACTTGCCCTCGCGCGGAACTGAAGGCTCCGCCCAAGCCGTTCCCCGTTGTGTGTTGAGCGCGGTCCGTATCCCTGGGTGCTGAGACTGCTACCCGACCGGTAGGGCCATCGGTTGGTAAAGGGCGCGGATGGTGGCCGCGGTTTCATCCATGCGGTGGGGGATCTGTCGCCCACACGCTCGGAGGGTCACCACATAGGCATCGATCGCTCGGACGTACTCGCAGGCCGTGGCAGTCTCGCTGGCACTGTCGGGGTTCGAGCCGTGCGCGGTCATCTGCAACCATGCATATTCAGCCGTGACGTAGTCCCCGACAACATCACGACCAGGAACATCGATGATTCGCGGGCGACGGTCAAGCGCTCGGACCTCAGCATGACGGGGCGCGGCTAGGTGGACTGCCCTACGCCCGCACAAGACCCCCATACCGTATATATACCCACCAGCGCGCGATCCAAATGAAATCAGCACCCCCAGTCTGGCCGTTTGCCTGCCGTTCACGTAGCGGGGCTAGAACGAAGGTGTCCGTGCGCTCCCCACCGCGGAGGTGTCATCGTGCTGCAGATCACCGAGCAATCCCAGATCGACAGTGTCGAGGACGCACTGCACCGCAAGTTCGACGCGATCGTCAGCCCGGCGAAGGTGCACGCCGAGGTTCAAGCGACTCGAGCCACATTCCGCGATGCCCGGATCAGAACCTACGTACCGGTCCTGATCCAGCGCGAGGCGGCAGTGCGACTACGGAGGCTGCCTCAAACCGTTCGCTGATGACCCCACGGCACGAACGAACTAGACCGTGCGCTTCTCGAAGTGGCCGCAGGACCGACAGAGATCGGAGTCGAAGCCCTGCCCGGCGCAGCCGGTTACCGTGCAGCCCGTGTTGGCGCATCGAAGGCACTGATACTGCTGGTGTTCGCATGGTTCGCGACTCGGTTCCCAACGACTCACGACCACTCCCTCAACTCCGCGGCGAGATCCGACTGGTCTTACTGAAGATCGCCGACGTGCTGGCCCCAAAGACGCCCCATGACCACTGACGCCGTCTGCGGCGACCGTTCAGTGGTGCGGGCGGTGGTGCACGAAGAAACTTCGGTCCTTGTTGTAGATGAACGTCACGGTGTAGCCACCATCGTCGCCGCCGCTCAACGTTAGCCAGCCCATGGTGCTGATCTTGATTTGCCCATGCATACCCACCTTCTCCACGTAGGCGACGTGGCCGCCGGCTCGCGACGTAGATCTGCTTCGAGCCGCTGCTTGCGCTGCCGGTCGACGAGAAACCCATCCGCGCGTTCGGTGGCCAGAGCGCGAGATCGCCGACCTTCGGGTGATAGCTGATGCGGTAGCCCGCCTTGTGTGCGTCGCGTTCGATGTTCCACGCGCCGCCGTGAAACCTCGGATAGCCGAACTTCCATACCGCGTGCACCCAAACGTCGGGTCGCTTCTCGGCAGCCCAGTAGGCGCAATTGGCGTACGGCACCTTGTGCGCGCCCCCAGCCTCGGTGTTGCATGGATCGAGCGGGACGCGCCACGGGCCGGCGCGGTTGGGTGTTCGGTTGTACTTTGACGGCTTCGCCCCAGTGCGACTCGTTGATGTACAGTGCCGGCTCGCGGGCTTTGCGTGCACGACCACGCTGGCGTGCACGGCGGTGGATGCAAACATGACCGTTACGCTCATTGCGCCCGCGAGGCTGATGCTGAACCATCGTCGATGTGTGCGCATCGTTTCCCCAACGGGTGCGTCAGATCGTGGGAATGTATTGGCCAGTAGGCAAGAGGTCAATCGAGTCAGCTAAGCCACCCCTTACTCATCGGAAAAAATCCGGAAATACAAAGATCCGGAAATGCTCCGACGGTCGGTTTGCCGGATCCCACCGAACCTCGTTCCGCACCAAGCCATCCTTCTATAGTGAACCACTTGGCATACTCGAGGAGCGGGTTCATCCTTGATGCATGACCGCACTAATGCTCGGTAGCCTGATCGGCGCTCTGATCAGCGCGGTTTGGTACGGGCTGGTCGCCAAGTCCTAGACCGCGCCCCGCACCACGCACACGGACTGTCCGCTGAAGGTTGACGTCCGCCAGCGCGAATCTGACGATCTCCTTCGGCGCCGAACGAATGGGTCCGGCCGCTGCTGAGCTCGGCATTTGAATGGAAGCGGTGCCGGCCTTCCACGACCCGCACGAGGTGCTCATTGTCAGGACCCTGCAGATCCCCTAGCGCTACCGGGGTCGGAGGCCGGCAATCCCAGGTCCGGCCCGCTGTGGGCAACGTTGACGAGTGGCTTACGTTGGCTTGGTCATTCGAGTCAATCTGGGAAGGCCCTCATGTCCGATCCGGTCGACGCCTCTGCTGAGTGGATCATCGGGCAGTTGGCCGAAGAGGCGAAGCTGATCGGCCAGCCCCTGACAGAAGACGAGATCGCGTTCCTGCATCTGCCCGCAATGCTGGCGGACACGGGCGACAAGCGCCCGCAGTTCATCTTCCTCAACAACCGGCTGGTGGGGCTGGCTCGCCAGCGGATGGTTCACGCCAAGGCGATGGGCCAGCCTTGCACCAAAGTTCGGCGCGGGCTTCGCGTACCGACCGACTGGTACTACCACTACACGCGTATCGTTGAGAATGAGTATCAAGGCGTTGTCTTGCAGATCATGCACAACGCGATGCTCGCCAACGCGATGAGCGGTGAGCAGAAGAACTGGACGTCCAGGTAGGCCACTCCGACGCCCGGTCTTAGGGCCGTGTCAACTTCTTCGCCGGGTCAGGCGTTGAAGCAGTATCAGGTGCCGTCGGCATCGGGTGGTGAGGAGCACCAAATGGGGTCCACTCGCACTCGTCGCGGATTTTCCAGTTTGCGATTGCGGGGGCGCTGGTGGCCACTTTCATGAGCGTTGCTGCGGTCGCGAATGCCGACCCGGTATTCGGGTTCCGTGACTCGGCCGGCCAGATACCGGTTCCCGCCGGCACCGGGAACGCCGTACCGGTTGGCTATGTTCGCGACGCTCAGGGCACGACGCACGCCGCCTTGTTGCTGGGTGCCCACATGACCCGGGTGCAATACCTGACCCGTGCGCACGGCAGCTCGCACTGGACCAGCCATCAGGTTCCGGGCTCAGCGATGCGAAACATCTCCGCCGCTCGCCTCGTGCTGAGTCTCGATCGCCGCCACGAGTTCCTGCTCATGGTCGTTGGTCACGAGCTGTACGTCGCAAAGAAGCGAACCACCGCGTCGAACTTCCCGCCGATCACGGCGGCCAACCGAACCGCCACTGTGGCCGGCGGATTGCCTGGCGAAAGCGGTTCGCTTCCGCAGGCGGTCGGCCTGCCGCACGGTCGGCTCGCCGTGCTGTACGTCGGCAACCGCCCGGTTGCGAACCAGACGAGCCCGCTGTCCGTGCTGGTCGTGCGACCCGGGCAGTTGCTCGAGCGATCGACCCTGCCCGCCTCGAGTGGCGTTTCCGATGCTTCCGATGCAGCCGTTGCCCGCGACCCCGGGACGGGTGACCTGACGGCCATCGGCGACACCGGGGCGGGCAACGCGGGCACCATCGCAGCCTGGATCCGACGGCCCGGCCAGACCGCGTCATGGAGCAACCCACAGCCAATCGGGCAGAGGTTCTTCAACGGGGTTGGTCAGCAGGTGTCGTCGGTGACCAGCACGGATGGCAAGGTGTGGGTCGGGCTGTGGCGGAGTCGCGAATGAGGCTCGGACGTAGGGCCCGCTATCCCGCTCGGCGTGTACGTCGCCCACAGCACCTTGCCCATCGTGGGCGGCCGGTGGGCTCATCCGCGTCGAGTCCCGAACACCGGCCCGCGATCCATCGACCTGCTCCTCACTGCCGAACCGGGCAGCAACCGCCTGCAGGCGATCTACCGGTCTCAGGGGACGAACCACGGGCTCATGCACCAGACCCGCAGCCCCAAAGGCAAGTGGTCCACACCCGACATCGTGACCCAGCATCACTCGGACATACCACTGGCCCTGGTCCTCACCAACGGCCGCGGATACCGCTACATGTACGTGCGGCAGAGCTAGTGTCGCGCGTCATTAGTTCCTTTACATTGGGGTGAGTTCGCGTCATGCTGTGGCATGGCGCTGTTGACTGCAGGTGTGCAGATCCCTGAGGCGGACCGGGCGACGCTTCAGAGCTGGTCTCGGTCGACGTCGATCAAGGCCGGGCTGGTGACTCGGGCCAGGATCGTCCTTGCTGCCGGTGACGGCTTGGGCACGACCTCGATCGCTTCGAAGCTTGGGGTGTCCAGGCCGACGGTGATCCAGTGGCGTGAGCGGTATGCCGCCGAAGGCTTGGCCGGGCTGCAGGACGATCCGCGGTCGGGTCGGCCGAAGACGGTCGACGACGCGGCGATCCTGGCGATGACGCTCGACCCGCCGCCGGAGCGCCTTGGGGTGACGCACTGGTCCACCCGCCTGCTGGCGGCGGAGCTGAAGGTCGGCGATGCGACCGTGGCGCGGACGTGGCGCAAGTACTGCGTGCAGCCGTGGCGGCGCGGGACGTTCAAGTTCAGCACCGACCCTGAGTTGGTGGCGAAGGTCCACGACGTCGTCGGCCTCTACCTGAACCCGCCGGAGAAGGCAGTCGTGCTCTGCGTCGATGAGAAGAGCCAGATCCAGGCACTCGATCGGACCGCCCCGATCCTGCCGATGCGCCCAGGGCTGCCGGAGAAGGCCACCCACGACTACAAGCGCAACGGCACCGCGACCTTGTTCGCCGCTCTAGAAGTCGCGACCGGCAAGGTCACCGACGCCGTCTATGAACGGCACGGAAAAGCCGAGTTCCTCGCGTTCATGAAGCAGGTCGCGAAGGCCTACCCGCGACGTGAGCTCCACGTCGTGCTGGACAACTACCACACCCACAAGCACACCGAAGTCCAAGCCTGGCTAGCGAAGAACCCTCGCGTCACCTTGCACTTCACACCCACATCGGGGTCGTGGATGAACATGGTCGAGATCTTTTTCGGGATCATCACCCGCCAAGCGATCCGGCGCGGCAGCTTCGCCAACGTCAAAGAACTCATGGTCGCGATCAGCCGCTTCATCGACGGCTGGAA
This sequence comes from uncultured Actinomycetota bacterium, assembly GCA_963770565.1. Lineage (GTDB taxonomy): Bacteria > Actinomycetota > Actinomycetes > JAFAQI01 > JAFAQI01 > DATAUK01. The sequence goes on along the minus strand of CAVYQE010000001.1, from coordinate 940,790 downwards.
CAACCGCTGCCACCCATTCACCTGGACAAAAACGGCGGACGAGATCCTGCCTCACGCCACCCGTCAAGCAACTTCAGACGCGCGACACTAGCGGCTGCCTGCCGAGGGAGCGGTTTGGCTAGTCCGGAGTATCGACCGTGCGCAGCCGGTCGGCGGCGATGGTCTCGGTGTAGCGACGACTCTCGGTCGCGTACCGCACCGTTGCGACCCATCCACGCTGGTCCTCGCGCCACAGACCCATGACCCCTGGCCACCAGCGGCCATCTCGCTCCACCTCGACGTGTTGCATGCCTCCTGCCTAGCACCGATGCCGAAATCGCGCGCGAAAGACGCTCAAAGCCACCCGCCGCGGCAGTCGATCCCGGTCAGGTCGCCTTTGAGTACTTGCTGTGGGCATCCTGCCCGGTGGCTTGTTGGTACTTCGCGAACCCGGCGTAGGTGTGACCCAGCCAGCCGAACTCCACCTTGGCCTGACCGACCCCCACCGCCCTGAAGCGGTTGTCATCGCTGCGGTTGCCGATCGGATGACCGTCGGTGTCGGCTTTCGGCACGGTTCCGTACACGACGTGGCCTCGGTTCGCGGCGGTGATGGTGTTGTGCACGAACGTGTCCCGGTAAGTGTGGTACTGGATCAGCAACTCGGGGGACCCGTCGTTGAGCTGGTTGTTCCCCCGCAACACGTTGTAGGCAAACAGGTTGTCGTGCGAACTCCCGGTCCTGACGCCGCCACAGTTGGGCTTGTCGTTGCAATAACCACCGGTTGCGATCCCAGTGAACAAGCTCCCGGTGATGTGGTTGTGAAGGACGTTCACGAAGTCAGCCGTCCCCCGACCGTTCTCCGCCGCCACCTCGATGCCGATGTCGCTGGTCGTGACGTGGTTGGCACGCACTTGGATGTGCGTCCCACCGTCGATGTAGATACCGTCAGCGCAGTTGCACCAGCCGTGGTCCCAGTACGACGGATTGCCGCGCGACTGGATGTGTGAGATCCGGTTGTGGGCGATGACGCCGTGTCGTGCGCGGTCGGCGATCGTGTAGCGGTACTTGCCCGTCAAGGTGGGCTCGTAGCCGATCGCGTCGATGCCGATGTTGTCGTTGTCGAAGATGTGGTTGTGCGTGATGCTCCAGTGGTTCACGTTGCCGTTCACCACGACGGACTCGCTCGCCCCGGTGCGCAGATGGTCGACAGTGTTGCCACGGATCACCAGGTCTCGGATCGCGCCGTGCGGATCGTCGCCGTACGCCGCAATGCCGTGCGCGTTGATGTTGAAGCTGCCCAGGGTGCCGTTGTAGTTGCCCAGGCGGTAGACGTGGTTGTCGACGATGTGAATCCCGCGGTCGTGGCCGTGCATGTAGACCCCGATCGGCACGATGCCAAGCTTGCTGGTGCGGTAGCCGGTGATGGCGAGCCCGGCGATCATGATGTCGGTGCTGTCGGAGATATTGACCATGGCCGAGGTCCCGTTTGGTGGGGTCAACCCGCTCCCGTCCAGGACCGCGACCTCGTCGCCGTAAGGGCGCAGCGTCAGACCGTGGACACCGGAGAGCCGAACCCTCTGGTGATAGTGACCGGCGCGCAGCTCGATCGTGCCGCCGTTCGGGAGCCGTTGCACGGCGACCTGGATGGTGCGCAGCGGTGCGCTCGCCGTACCGGCATTGCTGTCGTTGCCGCTCGGTGACACCACGATGACGCCGTTGCCCGGAGTTGTGCCGGCGAGCGCGAAGGGTGGGGCCAGGACGGTGGCTCCGTACGCAGCCACCCCGCCGAGGGTCAGGACAAGAGCGGAGATGGCGGCACGCGCAGTGGTTGATTTCATTTGATCCCCGTGTTCGCAATCGAGCTGACGAAAAACCGTTGCCCGGCAAGGAACAGCACCATCATCGGCAGCTGGCTCATCAGTGTCGCAGCCATCAGTACCGGCCAGTTGGTGAAGTGAGCGCTCTGGAACGTGGCCAGGCCGAGCTGGACCGTCATCGTGTTCGGCGACGACGTCACCACCAGCGGCCAGAGGAAGTCGTTCCAGACGTCGAGGAACGTGAGCACCGCCACGGTGGCCAGCGGCGGGCCCATCAAGGGCAACAGGATGGTGCGCAGGATGCGGAAGCGGCTGGCCCCGTCGATCAGTGCAGCTTCCTCAAGCTCGACCGGAAGCGTCAGGAAGAACTGTCGCAACAGGTAGATGCCGAACGGTGTCACCAGGTTCGGCACGATGAGCGCCGGCAGCGTGTTGACCAGCCCGAGGTGCTTGACGATGAGCAAGGTCGGGATCATCACGACCTGGAAGGGCACCATCAGCGTCGCCAGGATCCCGAAGAAGACGATCCGGCTGCCCGGAAAGCGGAGCCGGGCGAAGGCGTATCCGGCCAGGCTGGCCAAGATCAGGTTGCTCGTCACACACGTGATCGACACGATCGTGCTGTTGATCAGCCAGTGGGCGAACGGTGACTCGGTCCAGGCGGTCGAGAAGTTGCTCCAGTCCAGTGATGTCGGCAGCGACGGTGGGAACTTCTGCGTGTCGGCGAGCGTCGACAAGCTGGTCACGACCATCCACAGCAGCGGGAACGCCATCAGCAGCGCGACCGGGATGAGCACCAGGTGCCAGCCGGACGGGCGCCAACTCCGCCTGCGCCGAGCGGGCATGGTAGCGACGGTCACGCCTGCCCCATCTCCGAGGAGTCGCGGGCGATTCGCAGCTGCACGACCGTGATAAATGCGATGACGGCGAACAGCGCGGTGGCCATCGTCGCTGCGTAGCCCGCGTGGAAGAACTCAAACGCCTCTTCGTAGATGTAGTAGACGACGACGGTCGTCGCGTGCAGTGGGCCGCCCTTGGTGGTCACGTAGACCTCGTCGAAGAGTTGCAGCGCGTTGATCGTCAGCCACACCACCAGGAATCCGGTGACCGGACGCAGCAGCGGCACCTGAATCCGCCAGAAGGCGCCCGCTTTCGAGCAGCCGTCGATCAGTGCCGCCTCGAGCACGTCGCCCGGAATGCTTTGCAAGCCGGCCAGATAGATCAGCGCGCCGAATCCGACCCAGCCCCAGACCGTCATTCCAATAATCGCGAACAGCGCCGCGTTCGGCGAGGCAAAGAAGCCCGACGTCGGAAGGCCCACCTTCTGGAGCACCGCGTTGATGATCCCGAAGTTGGGGTCCAGCAGCCAGGTGAAGATGACGCCGGTCGCGACGGTCGAGGTGACGACCGGGATGAAGACCGCCAGCCGGTACAGGGACATGCCCCTGACCCGGCGGTTCAGGGCGCCCGCGACGAGCAACGCCAGCACCAGGGTGGCGGGGACGAAGATCAGCGTGTAGACGAGGGTGTGCTGGATAGCCTGCTTGAACACCGGGTCGTGGATGAGCTCGCGGTAGTTTCCGGTCCCGGCCCAGGTGGCCGGCGTCTGCAGGTCGTCGTGCTGCAACGACAACGCGATCGACCAAACGACCGGCACCAGCCCGAACAGCCCGATCAGCAGGACGGCCGGCGAGACCATCCCCCAGCCGACCAGGCCGTCGGCGACGGTTCGGCGGTGCCGCAGGCGTCGCGCGGGCCGCTTCTCGACCGGTCCGGGCAGCATCGTCCGGCGGGGCACCCGGGAGCGTGTGTCGCCGCGCACTCGCGGACCACCTCGCTCCCCAGAACTCACGAGCCGCCGGCCAGGACCGCTGCCACCTTCTGGTTCGCCGTGTCGAGGGCCGCCTGAGGCTGCGACTGCCCGAGCAACACGGACTGCACCATCTCACCGATCGCAGAAGAGATCTCGGCGTACGACGCGATGTTGGGCCGGACGTTCTTGACGTTGTTCAGGTTGTTGACGAACACCCGCTCGGCCGGGTACTTCTTCAAGAAGGTCTGGTAGCCGGGAAGTGTGGTTTCCGACTTGCGCAGCGGCAGGTCTCCGGTGGCGATCGCGAACTGCAGGTGCACCTTGGCCGACGTGAGCCAGCTGATGAACTTCAACGCTGCGGCTGCCCTCGGCCCGGAGTGGTCGAAGAGCATGTACAGGTCCGGCCCCGAGATCGTCTGGTGGTCACCGTTGTAGCCGGGCAGGTAGGTGACGCCGTAGTCGATGCCGGGCAAGATGCTGGACAGGTCCCACGGGCCGGTCCAGAGCATGGCGATCTTGCCGCTGTTGAACACATTGAGGTAGGCGTCGTTCCCGGTGTCCAAGTAGACCGACTTGTCGACCACGGCCATGTTGTACAGCTGCTGGAGCGCGGCCAGGCCGGCGGGAGAGTCGAAGGCCGGCTTCGTGTTGGTGCTGTTGAGCAGGCTGCCACCGGCCTGCCACAGCATGGCGAGGTATCGCCACACGGTGTCTTCGCTGCCGTCGTTGATGTACGCCCAGCCGAAGGTCTTGGTGCTCGGGTTGGTGAGCTTCTTGGCGGCAGTACGGAAGTCCTGCCATGTCCAGGAGTCGGTCGGTAGCGCGACGCCGGCCGCCTGGAACAGCTTCTTGTTGTAGACCAAGGCCAGGTTGTCGACCAGCGCAGGAATGCCGACAACCTTGCCGTCGACCGTCGCTGCCTGGCGTTCAGAGGGATAAAAGTCGCTCCAGTCCATACCGGGCGCCGTCACCTTGTCGGTGAGGTCGATCAGCTTCGGCTGGCGGGCCAGCTGGGCGGCCGACGACCCGTACTCATAGGCCGCGTCGGGATAGTTGCCGGCCGTGAAGCCCGCGATCGTCTTCTGGAGCGCGCCGTCGTTCCCGCCGTTGAACTCGAGCTTGACCGTGCTGGTGGGATTCGCCTTGTTCCAGATCGCGACCTGGGCGGCGATCTCCTTCGCCTCGACGTCGGTGTAGCCGTGCGTCAACGTGATGGTGGTCGCGGTGGTCCCCGACGAGCCGCCACTGCTCCCGCTGCTGCACGCGGTGACCGGGATGAGGAGCAACAGCGTGGAGACGGCGAGTGTGCGCCGTCGGCGATGGCACCCGGTGGCCCGGGTGCGTGGCGCGGTGCGGGATGCCGTCATGTGGCGCTCCTCGGTCGATGTGGCGACGTGGGTGCGAAGCCCGCGGCCGCACATTCGCGCACAATCGAGCGTGCTGGGTGAGCATCGTTGCACCAGTCCCGCGAAAGCGTCAAGACAATGCTCGAAACGAGCACTGTCATGCGCGTATTGTGCGCGCATGCGCAGAGAAGATCGCCTGGGTGTGATCCTGCGGCAGCTCAACGAGACCGGATCGGTGGGTGTGGTCGAGCTCGCCCAGAAGCTGAACCTCTCGCAAGCATCGGTACGCCGCGACCTTCACCTGCTCGAGCAGCAGCAACTCCTGACCCGGACGCACGGCGGTGCGGTCGCGTCGGGCGTGCTCTACGAACTGCCGATGCGCTATCGCGGCGGACAGCGCTACGACGCGAAGCGGGCGATCGCGCTGCGGACCGCGCAGCTGATCTCCTCCGACGTCCGGTCGGTCGGGATCAACGGCGGATCGACGACCACCGAAGTGGCGCGGGCGCTGGCCGCGCGGCCGGGCCTGCGCGTGGTCACCAGCGCCCTCAACATCGCCTCCGAGCTGGCGGTCCGGCTCAACATCGAGCTCGTCGTGTGCGGCGGCAGCGCGCGGAGCGAGTCCTACGAGCTGGTCGGCCCGCTCGCCGAGCTGACCCTGTCCAACATCAATGTCGACGTCGCGATCGTCGGGGTCGACGGCGTGAGCGTGACGGCCGGCTTCACCACTCATCACGAGGTGGAGGCGCATACCAACCGAGCGCTGCTGCGCACCGCGGAGCGCGTCATCGTCGTCGCGGACTCCAGCAAGATCGGCAAGCGTGGCTTTGCCAAGATCATTGATATCTCCTCCGCGTCCGACATCGTGACCGACTCCGAGGCATCCACCGCGGACATCGAGGCCCTCGAACGGCTGGGTCCGACGGTGCACGTGGTCAACGTCGCACCCGACGCAGGACACTAGAGCGCCGGCTCGCCGAGCCGCGCTCGGAGCGGCTCCGGCAGCCGATCGGCGTGCGCGGCGACCATCTCGTCGGCGAGCCGCCAGATCGTTTCGACGGACAGGCTGGCCGCAGTGTTCGGGTCGGCCATCATCGCGTGGCGAATGTGATCCGGACGCAACTCGATCGCCGCCTGCACGGTCAGGTCGACGACCGACAGGAAGGCCCGGTTCAGCGCGGCGCACTGGGCCGGGAGGTCGCCGACCGAAGCCGGTTGAGCGCCCGAGGCGTCGATCACGCAGGGCACCTCGACGGCGACGTTCGGCGGCAGATTGGAGATCAGACCGGTGTTGGCCACGGTCGCCTGGATCGTGCGCGCCGACCCGGTGACCATGCTGTGGATCACCTCGGGGGCGTACTCCGCCGCCTCTTCCTCGGGCTCGGTGTAGATGCCCGCCGCCACCTGCGGGATCAGCGCCTCGATCTCGGCCAGGTTGGCAGCACTGATCCGGACGTAGTCATTGATCGGGATCCGCAGCCGTTCGACCTCGTGGGGGTCGTGCAGGTACCAGGGGACGTACTCGGAGGAGTGCTCGCTGGTCTCGGTCGGGTAGAAGCCGAGTCGGCGATACATGTCCACCCGAACCCTGCGGCGCAGCTCCGGATCGGCGGCGATCAGCCGGTCCAGCTCCGGATAGAGATCCTTGCCGTTGCGCTCCCACCGCAGCACCCAGGCCTGGTGGTTCACCCCGGCGCTGTGGAACGTGACCTCGTCGAGGGGTGCGCCGACGAGGGCGCTGAGGTCGTGCACCGTCCAATAGACCGAGTGGCAAAGGCCGAGCACCTTCAGGCCGGGATGGCGACGGTGCAGGTACGTGACGTTCATGGACATCGGGTTGGTGTAGTTGAGCAACCACGCGTCCGGGCATTCGGCGAGCATGTCCTGGCCGAGCCCGTCGAGGAACCCGAAGGTGCGCAGCCCGCGGAAGACACCACCGACGCCGAGCGTGTCGGCGATGGTCTGACGCAAACCGAAACGGGCCGGCACCTCGAAGTCGGTCACGGTGGCCGCATGACCGCCGATGCTCACCGCGTTGATCACGAAGTCGGCCCCCGCTACCGCTTCTGCGCGGTCGAGCGAGGTCCGGATCGTCGCCTCGCGGCCGTGCCGCTCGACCGCGATCCGCGCCAGGCCCTCGGCCAGCTCGACCCGACGCGGCTCGATGTCGTGCATGACGAGCGTGAGCGGGCCGAGGTCGTCGTAGGTCAGGAGGTCGCGCAGCAGCTGCCGGGTGAACTCCGCCGAACCGGCCCCGACGAAGCACACGGTGGTCATCCGGCGAGCATGACACGGGCCGAGCAAAACGAGCAAGACCGGACAGGATTCCTGCACAGTTCTGGACAGACCGCGCAGGTCGGGCCAGAATGCGCCCATGGTCGACGCCGATGGCAGCGCCGCGCCGGTGCTGGTGGTTGGCGACGTGAACCCCGACCTCGTCCTGTGCGGCGACGTCGTCCCGCGCTTCGGCCAGGCGGAGCAACTGCTGAGTACGGCGGCGCTCGTGATCGGAGGATCGGCCGGTATCACCGCGCACGGCTTCGCCCGGCTCGGCCGACCGGTGGCGGTGGTGGCCGCGATCGGTGCCGACCCGTTCGGTGCCGTGGTCGGCGACGCTCTTCGCGCCGCCGGGGTGGACACCAGCGACCTGGTGGTTCGTAGCGATGAGCCGAGCGGGTTGACCGTCGTACTCTCCACCGGCTCCGACCGGGCGATCCTCACGCTGCCCGGCACGATTCCGACCTTGAGCGCCGACGACGTCCGGGCCGCGGTCGCGCGCATGACGCCGGCCGGGTTGCGCCACGTGCACGTCTGTGCGCTGTTCCTGCAGCCGACGCTGACCGCGCAGCTTCCGGCGGTGCTCACCGAGATCAGGGCGGCCGGCATCACGACGTCGCTGGACACCAACGACGACCCGGCGGCCGACTGGGCCGGGGTCCAGGCGCTGCTGCCTCATCTCGACCTCTTGCTTCCCAACCGAAGCGAGGCAATCGCAATCGCGCGCGCGACCGGGGCAGAGGTGTCGGACCTGGATGACGCCTGCCGGGTGCTCGCGGCATGTGTGCCGCTGGTCGTCGTCAAGGACGGGCCGGACGGCGCTCGCGCGATGAACAGCGAAGGCGAGACGGTGATCGATCCCGGAGTGCCGGTCGAGGTGGTCGACGCGACCGGAGCCGGTGACAGTTTCAACGCCGCGTTCCTCGACGCCTGGTTGCAGGCGCTCTCGATTGCCGAATGCCTGCGCCGCGGCGTCACTGCAGGTGCCCGGTCGGTCGGTGCCGTCGGCGGCACCGCGGGACAACCCACTCTGGATCAACTGGCCAAGGATCGAAGGACACGATGAGCAGCGATACGTCATACGTCAGCCAGGAGATCGCCAGGCAACCGCAAGCGTGGGCCGAGGCACAGGGTCGGCTCGCCGAGTTCGCCGGCCGGTTGCCCGAGCCGGGTGAACGCGTCGCAGTCGTCGGCTGCGGGACGTCCTGGTTCATGGCCGCCGCATACGCCGCGCGCCGCGAGGCTTCCGGCGCGGGCGAGACCGATGCGTTTGCGGCCAGTCAGTTCCCGACCGGTCGCCACTACGACCGGGTCGTCGCGATCTCCCGATCCGGCACGACCACCGAGGTGATGCAGGCGATCAGCGGTACGGCGTCCCCGGTGACTGCGATCACCGCCGCACCCGACAGCCCAGTGGCGGCGGCAGCCACGAATGCAATCGTCCTCGACTTTGCCGACGAGCAGTCCGTCGTCCAGACCGTCTTTGCCACGACCACGTTGATGCTCCTGCGCGCGTCACTCGGTGAACCGGTCGAGCCCGTGACAGCACAGGCGGCGCAGGTCCTCGGCGGCGCTCACCTGGTCGACCCGGCCGTCGATGACGCTGGCCAGTTCTCGTTCGTCGGCCAGGGCTGGGCCGCCGGGGTCGCGAGCGAGGCGGCGCTGAAGATGCGCGAAGCCGCGCGCGCGTGGACCGAGAGCTATCCACAGATGGAGTACCGCCACGGTCCGATCTCGATTGCCGAGCCGGGCCGGGTGGTATGGATCTTCGGAACGCCGGTGCCGGGTCTGCTCGATGACGTCGCCGCCACCGGCGCCACAATCGTCAATGGTGATCTCGATCCCGTGGCCGACCTGATCCGGGTCCAGTTGCTCAGCGTGCGGCTCGCCGAGCGGCAGGGCCTCGACCCGGATCGGCCCAGGAGCCTGACCCGGTCGGTCGTCCTCAGTGGGGCCGAGCGCACGCAATGATCCTGTGCATCTGCGCCAGCCCGGCGTTGGATCTCACCTACCGCGTCGACCGGCTGGCGGTGGGCGAGACCAACCGGGTTCGCGACGTCGTCGAGCGACCGGGTGGCAAGGCGATCAACGTCGCGCGGGTCCTGCACGCTCTTGGTGAGGACGTCCACCTGCTCACCACGGCCGGTGGCGACAGCGGCGCCGACCTCGTGGCGAGCCTCGGTCGTGACGGCATCCCCCTCGAGCTGGTCCCGTCGACCGCGTCGACCCGTCGAACCGTCGCGATCGTGGACCGGGTGACTTCCGAGGTCACGATGCTCAACGAACCAGCGATGCTCGAGGATTGGCCGCGTTTCCTCGCCGCATTCGAGGCACTGATCCCGGTCGCGGAGGTGGTGGTGGTCAGCGGTCACCTGCCCGCGGGTGTGCCACTCGATGCCTTTGCGCAGCTCACCTGGCTGGCCCGGGCGAACGAGCGACCAGTCGTCCTCGACACCAGCGGACCGGCGCTGCCGGCCGCGCTCGAAGCACGGCCGTCGATCGTGAAACCGAACCTGAACGAGCTGCGCGAGAGCACGCACGAGGACGATCCAGTGCGCGCTGCAAGGTCGCTCGCGGCGCGCTGGGAGGTCACCGTGGTCGCGTCACACGGCGCTGAGGGCCTGATCGCGGTCGACGGGGAGTCGGCCTGGCGGGCCCGGCCGGCCCGCGCGTTGTCAGGCAACCCGACCGGTGCCGGAGATGCGGTCGTCGCCGGTCTCGCCCGCGGGCTACGAGCCGGGACCGCACTCGAACCGCTGCTGGCGGACTGTGTCGCGCTGGGCGCAGCCGCGGTGCTCGCGCCGTCGGCCGGCGAACTCGATGTCGAGGACTACCAACGAGAAGCGGCGGGTGTCGTCGTCGAGAGCTTGGATGGGGTCCGCCGATGACGCTGGTCAGTACGGCCGAGCTCGTCGCAGCGGCGGTCCACCGTGGCGGCGCCGTCGCCGCCATGAACGTCATCACCCTCGAGCATGCCGAGGCTATCGCAGCCGGCGCGGACCAAGCCGGGCTGCCGGTGATCCTCGCAATCAGCCAGAACGCGGTGAAGTTCCACGGCGGGCAGATGGCGCCGATCAGTGCCGCGACCGCAGCCGTGGCCCGCCTGGCCGGCGTACCCATGTCGCTGCACCTCGACCATGTCACTGACCAGCCGCTCGTCGACCAGGCCGCCGCCACCGGCTTCAGCTCGGTGATGTACGACGGCGCCGCGCTGAGCCACCCGGACAACGTGGCCGCCACGCGCCGAGCCGGCGACGTGGCGCGGGCTGCCGGATTGTGGGTGGAAGGGGAGCTCGGATACGTCGGTGGCAAACCGGACGCTCCGCAGAGCGCCCACGACCCCGGGGTGCGGACGGATCCGGACGAGGCGGCGGAGTTCGTGGCACAGACCGGAGTGGACGCACTGGCGGTCGCGGTGGGAAGTTCGCACGCAATGACCTCCCGATCGGCCCAGCTGGACCTGCCGCTCATCGAACTGCTGCGGGCCCGGCTCCCTGTGCCACTCGTGCTGCACGGATCGTCCGGCGTCTCCGATCAGGTCCTGCGTGACGCCGTGCTGGCCGGCATCACGAAGGTCAACATCGGAACAGCCTTGAACATCGCAATGACCCGGGCCGTTCGCTCCTTTCTCGACCGTGACACGTCGACGGTCGACCCACGTCGCTACCTCGTCGAGGCACGGGAGGAGATCGCGACAACGGTGCGCGACCTGCTCATGGTCGTCTCGGGGCCGACCCGCTGATGGCGGCGGTCAGTTTCGTTCGGGCCACCCGGATCTATCCCGGCAGCACGGTTCCCGCACTCAACGCCCTGGACCTCGACATCGAGGACGGCGAGTTCATGGTGCTGGTCGGTCCGTCCGGGTCGGGCAAGTCGACCGCGCTTCGGGTCCTCGCCGGCCTCGAGGACCTCGACGACGGCGAGGTCCACATCGGGGACAAGGACGTGTCGCGGTACGCCCCTAGGGATCGGGACATCGCCATGGTGTTCCAGAACTACGCGCTCTATCCGCACCTCTCGGTCGCGGACAACATGGCCTTCGCGCTCAAGCTCAAGGGAATCCCGAGGGCGGAACGGATCACGAAGGTCCGTGAGGCCGCCGAGCTGCTCGATCTCGTGCCGTATCTCAATCGCAGGCCCAAGGCATTGTCCGGCGGACAGCGACAGCGGGTCGCGATGGGCCGGGCCATCGTCCGCGAGCCGAGCGTGTTCCTAATGGACGAGCCGCTGTCCAACCTCGATGCGAAGCTGCGGGTTGAGACGCGTGCCCACATCGCGGCGCTGCAGGCCCGCCTGGGGACGACGACCGTCTATGTGACCCACGACCAGATCGAGGCGATGACGATGGGTCACCGCGTCGCGTTGCTCAAAGAAGGCATCCTGCAGCAGGTGGACACGCCGAGGGCGCTCTATGACCGGCCCGCGAATGTCTTCGTTGCGGGCTTCATCGGGTCGCCGGCGATGAACCTGCGCCGGGTCGGTGTGACGGACGCCGGCATCCGGCTGGGCGAGGTCGTACTCCCCCTGTCGGTGGAGTCGGCCGGTCGGTCGGAGGTCATCGTGGGCCTTCGGCCCGAGGCGGTCGAGGTCGTGACTCCGGACACCCCGGGGGCGATGCCAATGGAGGTCACGCTCGTCGAGCAGCTCGGTGCCGACTCCTACGTCCACGGCCGGTTGCCGGGTGACGATCCCGCCCAGGAGGCGCCGTTCAATGTGCGGGTCGACGGCCGGTACGAGCCACGGCTGGGCGAGGTCGTCTACGTGTCGGCGCGTGGGGCCGCCGAGCACGTCTTCGACCCGGACTCCGGGGTCCGGATCGCCTGACTGCTAGGACACCGAGTAGTAGCGGTAGCCGCCGGCCGCGGACGTAAGCGTCGCGGTCGCTGCGGCGCTGACCCTGACCCGCCAGCTGCCCTTGAGCGAGGTGACACCCGACTTCGCGATTCGCCATGCGCCGTTCGTGCGCGCGGCCCGGACGGTGGCGGTCGCCTTGAGCTGCCACGCGCCGTCGGCGCGGCGGTAGAAGCGAAGCATCAGCGCCCGGCTTCGGGCCGGGATGGGGAGCGGGCGCGCCGTACCGGCAAAGTAGACGGTCGACCGCCTGTGGTCGCGGCACGCGCGGCTGGGCGAGCCACCGCAGGAGCGATCGCCTCCGGCCTTGCCGGTCTCGGTGGCGGTGAGTGCGGTAGTCGCCCGGACGATCACCGCGGCACTCGTCGCGGGTGCGCTCGAGCCACCCGCGTTCGAGGCAGTCACGCCGCAGGTCAGCGAGCGCTGCAGATCGGCGGCGATCACGGTGTGCGCGCTCCCGGTGGCGCCGCCGATCGCGGCACCATTGCGGAACCACTGGCGGGTGTAGCCGGTCGGTGCCGACTCCCACGTGCCGTTCGAGCAGCTGAGCGTCTTGCCGAGTCGGGGCGACCCCGAGATCACCGGGCGTCCGATGTTGGTGGGTGCGGGCTGGACGAACGTCCCGACCAGGGCGTTTCCGACGCCGTCCCCGACTACGCACAGCGAGGTCGTCGGGCATGACACGGCGGTCAGCGGCGTGGCCGAGTCGACCGTCGTCGGCGTCCACGTGGTCGCTCCTCCGATCGGGTCGCTCGAGGCCACCACCCCACCACTGGAATCGACGCCGACGCACAGCACGGCGGAAGCGCACGAGACGTCAGACAACTGGGCGCTGCCGTCGATCGTGGCCGAACTCACGCTCGTACCGGTAATCGTGACGACGGTGCCCGCATAGCCGACGGCGACGCAGAGCGACGGGGATGGACACGAGATCCCGAGCAGGCCGGCGCCGGCAACGCTCTCGTGCGGCCATGCTCCAGCGCCGCCGGTCGGGTTGCTGGAGATGAGGGCATTTCCCGCGCCATCGACAGCGACGCACAGCGACGCCGACGGACACGAGACGCCCGACAGGTAGTTCAAGCCAGCGGTTGCGCTGTCGACGTGCGTCACCGTCCACGCGGCGACCCCACCGGTCGGGTTGGTCGAGGTGATCACGTCGCCGACGCCGTCGCCTGCCACGCAGAGCGACGTCGACGCGCAGGAGACGGACCAGAGCGCGTGCGGCGCGTCGACCTGGGCCGCGGTCCACGCGCCGACACCCGCGGTCGGATCGGTCGAGGTGAGCACGTTGCCGGCGCTGTCGACGACCACGCACAGGGACGCCGACGGGCATGACACGGCCGCGAAGCCGACCGGGCTCTCGACGTCGCCATCGACGTGGGTGAAGCTCCACGAGCCACTGGGTGGGTCGGTCGAGGTCAGCACGTTGCCCGAGCTGTCGACGGCCACACACAGCGACACGGAGGGACATGAGACGCCGGCAAACGCGCTGACGCCGTCGCCGAGGTGGGACGAGGCCCAGGCCAGCGAACCACCGGTGGGATCTGTTGATACCCCGATGTCGCCGCCTGACGTCGCGACGCACAGGGAGGCGGACGGACACGTCACCGACGACACTGAGACATCGGCCGCAGTCCAAGCCGCCGCGCCGCCGGTCGGGCTGGTCGAGGTGAAGATCGATCCGGCCCCGTTCGCCACGACGCATAGCGACACCGAGGGACACGAGACGCTGGCCTGGAACCAGGTCGAGGCATCGATATTGACCGCCGTCCAGGCACCGGCACCGCCGGTCGGGTTCGTCGACGTGATGACGTTGCCGGCGTCATCGGCCGCGACGCACAGCAGCGCTGAGGCACACGAGACCGAATAGATGGCGTGGTTCGGGACACCGGCATCGACGTGTGCAGCGGTCCAGGAACCCGCGCCGCCGGTCGGGTTGGTCGAGGTGACCACGTTGCCGGCGTTATCCGCGGCGACGCAGAGCGACGCCGACGGGCAGGAGATTCCGAGGAGCAGATGGCCGACGTTGCTCGTCGTCCAGGCACCGGCGCCGCCGGTCGGGTCGGTCGAGGTGATGGCGTTGCCGCTGTTGTCGCCGACGACACAGAGCGACACCGTCGGGCAGGAGACGCTGTCGAGGAAGACGCCGTCGATCGTGGTGACCGTCCAGGCACCGGCGCCGCCGGTCGGGTCGGTCGACGTGATCACATCACCCGCGACATCGATGGCGACGCACAGCGACACCGACGGACACGAGACCGCGAACAGCAGGCTGCCGTCGGCGATCTGGTCGACAACGTGCCAGGAAGCCGCTCCGCTGGTCGGGTCGGTAGTAGTCGCGATGAAGCCATCGCCATCGCTGTCGTACCCGACGGTGACGCAAAGCGAGGCGCTCGGGCACGACACGCCGCCATAGGCAGCCGAACCGCCGAACGGCGGGTGATGGTCGACCATCGACGGTGGAGACCACGACAACGGCGAGACCGTGGCAGCAACGAGGTCGACCCCGCGTGCTGCCGGGTCTGGGCTGCCGGAAGCGCTCGCCGCCGACATAGCCGCGGCCGCAACCAGGATCGCGAGCCCGGCGGACAATCGGAGCCAAGACCTTCTCATCAGGCTGCGCCTCCACCGCTCAGGACGACATGTCCGCTCAGGACCCTTGTCGGTGGCTTCCGGGTACCCACCATGCCTGGCGCACCACCCTGATGGTCGAAGGCGACGGTAGGCGCCTTGCCGACCACCGGACAGGGTCAGAAGTCCCGCCGAAGGGCCTTTGCGACGAAACAATCCGCCGCGTCATGCACCCGTCTGCTGCGCTCTGGTCAGGGAATCTTGGCCACGGTGAGCAGGATCGCCGAGTCCTCCAATGCGCGCACGCTGTGACGGGCGTGCGGGACCTCGATCAGGTCGCCTTTGCTGCCCTCCCACGAATCATCCCCACACGAGAGCCGGACCCGGCCCCGCAACACGTGCACCGTCGCTTCTCCGGGGTTGTCGTGCTCGCCCATCTCGGTGCCGTCGATCAACGCGATGACGGTCTGGCGCAGCACTCGTTCGTGCCCACCTACCACGGTGTCGGCGGCACGACCGCCGTGAGTCGCGGCGAGTTCGAGTTGTTGTCTCGCCAAAGCATCAAGGGAGGTCCGTTGCATGAACCACAGTCTGCATGACACTCACGGTCAGTAGGCATGGGCGCCGCGCGGGTGCTTAGAGTACCGAGCACACCGTGGCGACATCGCCGTGCCGGTTCCAGGCTTGCAGCAGACGCACACACCTGAACGAGGAGAAACCGTGACTGACATCAGGACGATGACTGTGGCGATTCTGGGCGGGACGGGTGGCCAAGGTCAGGGTCTGGCGTTCCGTTTCGCGCAGGAGGGCCTCAGCGTCGTGATCGGCTCGCGGGATGCCGAGCGCGCCGCTGCGTCGGCGCACGAGCTCACCAAGGTGATCACTGCTGGATCAGTCCAGGGGTCAGCCAACGCCGACGCCGCTACCCGGGCCGACATTGTGATTGTCGCCGTCCCCTGGGAAGCGCACGAGCAGACCCTGCGCTCCTTGACCGACGAGCTCGCGGGCAAGATCGTCGTCGACTGCGTCAACCCGATCGCCTTCGACGAACGCGGACCGGCTGCCATCACGGTCGCGGAGGGAAGCGCGGCCGAGCAGGCCCGCGACTTGCTGCCGGAGTCGCGGGTCGTCGCGGCATTCCACAACGTCAGCGCCGTCGTACTGTCGAATCCGGACGTCAGCGACCTCGACCAGGACGTGCTCGTCCTCGGTGACGACCGCGAGGCGACCGATCTAGTCGGTGAACTCGCGGACCTGCTGCCGGGCGTCCGCGGCATCTACGGCGGCCGGCTGCGGCTGGCCGGCCAGATCGAGGCGCTCACGGCAAACCTCATCGCGATCAACCGCCGGTACAAGACCCACGCCGGCATCAAGATCAGCGGCGTTGAAGAGTCGCGATAGCCGCCGGGAAGTCGCGGGCTACGGCCAGATGAGCGCGCTTTCGTTGTAGAGCGACGCCACCAACGTTGTGTCAGTGACCGCAGACAACGAAGGCACTGACTTCGTCAAGCCGAAGTGCACGAGCTCCCTTGCCTCCGGCTGGAACTCGGCCACTGACTCGACTCCCACACCCTTGCCGGGCAACGTGTGGTCCTTCGCGAGCGCACTCTCAAGGGTCCAGACCTGAATCTCGTGGCTGGTCACGAAGTCAGCGCCGGCGGCCTTTGAATAGTCACCCTCGATGTTCACGCACGCCGTGATGTTCGCTGCGCAGTAGTCGAACGCGTGCAGGTCCGCCCGCATCCAGTCCTTGGCCGCGGCGTAGTGGGTCACGAGGAAGTTCCTGTTGAAGAACTGGACGTTGAACGTGCCCGCGACGCCGAACTGGGCCGGCGTGAACACGTTGAACGCGGCACCTTCGGCCTTCAGAGTCAGAGGTTCGTTCGACTGGTAGCAGGAGACCGCGTCGATCTTGCCCTGTACGACCTGGTTCGGGTCGTAGTTCGACGTATTGACGAAGCTGACCTTGCTCAGGTCGACTCCCGCTGCCACCAACATCTGCAAGACCGGCGCCGGCTTGACGAAGTGGTATCCCAGGGTCTTGCCCTCAAGTTGCTTGAGCGACGTGATCCCCTTCTGCGTGACGATGCAGTAGTCCGAAGTGTCGCCGTAGGTGGCAACCGCCTTGATGTTGGCACCGCTCGCGACCGACGACAGGTAGTCGGCGGCAGACCCCACATTCGTGACCTGCGCCTTGCCCGCCGAGACCAAGGACGTCGAGTCCTGGGAGTTCGTGACGAACTTGACGGTGAGGCAAAGGTCCTTGAAGTACCCGAGCTGCTGCGCCGCGAAGACATCGATGATGCCGGCCGACGCATCGAAGCCGAACGGCGAAACATAGGTGATCGGGCCGGCCGCCTTGTTGGCCGCGCACTCGGCCGCGCTGATCAGTGACGTGCCCGCCGACGACGACGCGCCGGCGGGCAGTGCAGTTTCCCCCGACGACGAACCGCGACAGGCCGCAGCCGCGACCAACGCGACGACGACCAGCGCGCAGCCCCTTGTTGCGCTGCTCCGAAGGCCCCACCTGCGCTTCATGCGGTCTCCGCTCGTTTCACGATGTTCGCCAAGGCCGACAATCATCACTTGATCGGTGTCGCCGAGCTGTGCCAGGCCAGGAGGCGCCTCTGCACGATGACGACGAGAACGAACAACGCAATTCCGATCACCGCAAGCACGACCACTGATGCGTAGATCGTCTTCAGGTCGGACAGCGAGGCGGCCGTGACGATCAGCGTGCCCAAGCCGTTCGCCTGGCCAGCGGCCACGAACTCCGCCACGACCGCGCCGATGACACTGAGCGGAATACAAATTCGCGCGCCCGCACACAGGAACGGCAGGCTGCTCGGCAACCGCAGCCGCCAGAGAATCTCGGTCCGCGAGGCGTGCAACGTGTTCATGACGTCGAGCGCGAGCGGGTCGGTGGATCGCAGACCGATGAGGGAGTTGATGAGGAACGGGAAGAAGACCAGGGCCGCGGTGATGATGTATTTCGGCGTCAGGCCGAACCCGAAGGCCACGACGAGGGCCGGCGCCACCGCGATGATCGGGGTCACGTTGAGGATGACCGCGAGCGGCAGGATGGCCCGTTCGATGATCCGCACGTACGACATCAGGACGGCAAGGGCGAACGCGATCCCCATCCCGAATGCCGCACCGACCAGTGCCTCCTGCAGCGTCGTCCTGGCGTTGCGCGCGTAGAAGCCCGGGCGGTCGGCGAGCTCGCGGAGAATCGTCGGCACGGTCGGGATGACGAACGGGTGGTGGATCGCGTAAAGCTGCCAGGCCGCCCCGAGTACGAGGAGGGCGACCGATGGCGGAAGCCAGATCGCCGGCCTGATCCAGGCCGGCGGGCCGCCGCGCTCGGCCGACCCGGACCGCGCGCTCATCGCGCACCCTGCCAGCCGCCGCGCAGCTCGAGTCGGATCTGACGCTCGAGGTCGTGGAACTCCTCGGTCAGTTCGACCGAGTCAGCGCGCGGACGCGGCAGGCCGATCGGGATCACGCGCTGAACTCGTCCGGGTTTGGCTGACATCACCACGACCACGTCCGAGAGCGTGATCGCCTCGGGGATCGAGTGGGTGACGAATAGGACCGTCTTCTTGTTCGCCTGCCAGATCGAGAGCAGCTCGTGCCGCAGGACCTCGCGGGTGAGCTCGTCGACCGCGGCAAACGGCTCGTCCATCAACAGGATCGGCGGGTCGAACACGAAGGCTCGGGCGATCGCCACTCGCTGCTGCATCCCGCCGGAGAGCTGAGCGGGACGCCGGTTGATCACGTCGCCGAGGCCGAACGACTCGAGCACCGCGACCGGGTCGGCATGCGAGCGAGATCCGTCCGAGTCGGGCCTCTTGTTCACCTGCAGCGGCAGCCGTACGTTGTCGAGCACGGTGCGCCAGGGCAGCAGCGCGGGTGACTGCGGGACCAGGCCGATGTGCTTGGCCTCGACCGCACGGTGAACGGACTCGCCGAACACCGACACGCTGCCCTGGTCGACCTCGAGCAGGCCCGCGACGATCCTGAGCAGGGTGGTCTTGCCGCACCCGCTGGGACCGATCATCGTGACGAACTGGCCGCGCTGGGCGACCAGGTTCACGTCCTCGATCACTGAGGTCCGGGTCGGGCCCGAACCGTAGCCCTTGAAGACGCCCTCGATGACCAGGGCCGAACCCGCCTGCTGATCTGGGCCGGTCGTCTTGGGCTCCATCCTGCGCTCGGCGATTCCATTCATCAGCTCGCCTCGCCCCGACATATCGAGCACCATCGTCCTATACGCAGACGTCAACGCCGCGGTCGGGGAGAAGGCGAGGCCGGGCTCGGCCGGACCAGGCCGCCGGGAAACAGCCGTTCGATCACCGGGTCGAACAACGGGTGCGACCGCCGCGGATCGCCCGGGTCGAGCTGGTCGTCACCGCCCGATTCCCATCGCCACCCCGGCAGTCCTACCCTCGGGATACGGTGCGCGGACAGCGAAACGGGAGGCGGAGCGGTGATCACCAACGTCGTCGTGACTTACCAGGTCAAGCCGGAATCCCTCGACGAGCATGTCCGGTTGATCCAGGGCGTCTTCGACCAGCTCCGCGCCGATGCGCCCAGCAACGTCGAATACAAGGTCATGAGGCTCGAGGACGGCGTGTCGTTCGTGCACGTCTCAACCGCGGACACCCCGGACGGCGCGAATCCGCTCCCGGCCCTCGAGGCGTTCCAGGCGTTCGGCAAGGACATCGACGCGCGAATCACGACTCCCCCGAACGTCACCAACGCGACGATCGTCGGGTCCTACATCCCGGCCGGCGGGCTCGGCACCTAACCGATCCGTACCCGCTGAGGAGTGTCGTGAGCGACCCCCGGATCCTCGCCTACCGCCCGGCCGACGGCGAGTACGCCTGGACGTTCGGCGGCGCGCCACCGGTCGCCCGGGTCGCGCCGGGCACCATCCTCGAGGTCTTCACCGAGGACTGCTTCGCGGGCCGGGTCCGCACCGAGACCGACCTGGTCTCGGAGGTCTGCGAGTTCCCGTTCGTCAACCCGCAGACCGGGCCGTTCTACGTCGAAGGCGCTGAGCCCGGAGACACCCTGGCGATCCACTTCATCGAGATCCGACCGGCCCGCGACTGGGCCGCCTCGACCACGGTGCCGCTGTTCGGTGCGCTGACCAGCACGCACCTGACCGCAACCCTGCAACCCGCGCTGCCCGAGATCGTCTGGATCTGGCAGCTCGACCGCGAGCGCGACCTGTGCCGCTTCGAGTCGCGCTTCGGCGACTGGTCGGTCGACGTGCCGATGACGGTCATGCACGGCACCGTCGGCGTTGCCCCACCGAATCTCGAAGCCCGCTCGTCGCTCGTGCCGGACGTCTTCGGGGGCAACCTCGACACGCCAGAGATGACGGTCGGCGTCACCTGCTATCTCGGCGTCAACGTCGAAGGCGCGCTGTTCTCGCTCGGGGATGGCCACGCCCGCCAGGGCGAGGGCGAGACCTGCGGGGTCGCCGCGGAGTGCGCGATGGACACGGTGCTCGCCGTCGACCTGATCAAGGGCCGGTCGTGCCCGACCCCGCGGATCGAGACCGACACCCATCTGATGAGCCTCGGGTCGGCCAGGCCGCTCGAGGATGCCTTCCGGATCGCGCAGGCCGACCTGGTGTCCTGGGCGTGCAGCGACTTCGGCCTGCACCAGATGGATGCCTACCAGCTGCTGTCGCAGGTGGTGGAGTCGCCGCTGGCCAACGTCGTCGACACCAACTACACCTCGGTCGCAAAGGTCCGTAAGGCCTACCTTCCCGCCGTCGCTGTCTTCAACGACGCGCACCGCAGGATGCGCGAGCTGGCGTCGACGTACCGAACCGGTCGCTAGCAGCCGGCGCCGCTCAGGACCGCGCGAGGCGGGCCGCAAGGCCGGCCCGCACCGCCGGCCATTCGTCGGCCACGATCGAGAAGTACGCGGTATCCCGAAACCCGCCGTCGCTGGCCGGCGAATGCACCCGCCGGACCCCTTCGAACAGCGCGCCCAGCCGCTCGATCGCGGCCCGCGAGCGCTGATTGCGCGCGTCGGTCTTCAGGGTCATCCGCCGGACGTCCCAGACGTCGAAGGCATGCCCGAGCATCAGCAGCTTGCACTCGGTGTTGACCGCGGTCCGCTGCGCCGACGCGCTGTACCAGGTGCTGCCGATCTCGGCCACCGTCGGCGGGTTGTCGTCGGAGGGCACCAGCCCGCCCGCGCCGGACGGCCCGGCCGGCGGCCAGGCGAACACCTCGAGGTCAAGGAAGCGGGTCGACCCGACGATGGCCGAGTCGGCCCGGCGGCGCACCGCGAACGGGACCGAGTGCCCGTCGGACTGCGCGTACAGCGCGGCCTCGACGAAGCCCCGGCAGGAATCCGCGCCGTCGGGCACCCAGGTGAAGGCGTAGCTCGAGCGGTCCTCGGCGGCCGCGGCCACCAGTCCCTCGACGTGGGTCAGGTCCAGTGGCTCCAAGGCGACGACGGACCCTTCGAGGGCGATCGGGCTGAGCACCGGTCCATGATGGGGTGGGCAGATGAGCAACGTCGACCGGATTCCGGACTACACCGTGGCCGGCGGCCGCGCAGCGGTCGCGGCCGATCCGGTCCATGAGCTGTTCGCCGGCCGCGCGGTCGCGCTCGGTGAAAGCACGGTCGTACGCCGGCTCCTCCCGAACCTCGGCCGGCGCCTTGTCGGGCCGTGGTGCTTCATCGACCACTACGGCCCCGACGACATCGCGAACCAGCCCGGCATGACCGTGCCGCCGCACCCACACATCGGCCTGCAGACAGTCAGCTGGCTGCTTGCCGGCGAGGTCCACCACCGCGACAGCCTCGGCAGCGACCAGGTGATCCGACCGGGCGAGCTCGGGCTGATGACCGCCGGCCGCGGCATCGCGCACGCCGAACACTCACCGGTGCCGCACCCCGCGCTCTTGCACGGCGTCCAACTCTGGATCGCGTTGCCGGACGGCGCCCGGCAGACCGACCCGGCCTGGGAACACCACGCGAGCGCACCGGTCGTCGCGCAGTCCGGCATGACCGTGACCGTCATCCTCGGCGAGCTCGCGGGTGCGACCTCTCCGGCCAGGACGACGTACTCGCCGGTGGTCGGTGCCGACATCGCCCTGAGCGGCCCGGCCAGCCCGATGCTGCCGCTGGAACCCGACTTCGAGTACGCCGCGATCGCCACCTCCGGGGTGGTGACCGTCGACGGCGTCGAGATCTCCCCGGGCGCGATGCTCTACCTCGGTTGCGGCCGGCGGGATCTCCGGCTGTCGAGCGATGCAGACGCCCGGCTGTTGTTGCTCGGCGGCGAGCCGTTCGCCGAGCAGATCGTGATGTGGTGGAACTTCGTCGCACGCACGGGCGAGGAGATCGCCGCCGCGCGGGAGCTTTGGATGTCCGGCACCGAGTTCGGAGTGGTCGCCGATGCCGACGACCCACTACCCGCTCCCGAACTGCCGCCCGGCACGCTCAAGCCCGGCGGCAGCGTCCGCCACCGCCCCGGTGGACGTTAGGTCGGCGGGCCGTAGGTGAGGCAGACGCCAAGCGCCGTCGCGAGCATGAACACCCCGATCAGTGCGGTGGCCACCATCCGCATGAGCGGGGAACGCTGGCCCGCCATCGTCGGCGGCATGTAGAGGCTCGGCAGCAAGGAGTCGCCTCGCAGCTCCAGCCAATGGGGGTCGACCACCGCGTCCGGCGCGACGGCCGGCACTTCGGCGAAGTCACGATCGGTCTGGTCTGTGGGCGAGAGGTCGGCGAGAGCCACCCGTCCAGTGTCCACGCTTGTCCTCCGTCGAGCAACGCGGTGCCCGGTTCGGGCCGCCCCACGCTGAACCGCCGCTTGCCCTGGTGGGTAGCGTTGGGCGACGGCAAGATTCTGAGGTCAGGTCAACGACGATCTGTGAGGAGGGGGTTGCACGATGAGCCCAGCGGTGGAATACAAGGTGGTCAACCCGGCGACCGGTCAGACCGAGAGCGAGTTCCCGATCGCCACGGACGACCAGGTCGAGGACACTCTCGCGCGCGCCGGCGCGGCGTACGCCTCCTGGCGCACCAGCGCGATGAGCGAGCGAGCCGCGATCATCAACCGGGTCGCCGACCTGTACGAGGAGCGCCGCGACTCCCTCGCCGCCCTGATCACCCGCGAGATGGGCAAGACGACCGCTGACGCCCTCGGCGAGGTCGACTTCGTCGCGGAGATCTACCGCTACTACGCCAACAACGCGGCCGACCTCCTGAAGGACGAGCCGCTGCCGTCCGAGACGCCCGGCGAGGCGTGGGTGCGCAAGTCGCCGATCGGACCGGTCCTCGGCATCATGCCCTGGAACTTCCCCTACTACCAGGTCGCTCGGTTCGCCGCGCCGAACCTGATGATCGGCAACACGGTGGTCCTGAAGCACGCTCCGCAGTGCCCGGAGTCGGCGCTGGCGATGGAGCAGGTGTTCCACGACGCCGGCCTTCCGCACAACGCCTACATCAACGTGTTCGTCAGCAACGAGCAGGCGGCTCGGATGATCGGCGATCCGCGGATCGCCGGCGTCTCGGTGACCGGCAGCGAGCGGGCCGGCACTGCGGTCGCAGCCATCGCCGGCCAGAACCTCAAGAAAGTGGTCCTCGAGCTCGGTGGCTCCGACGCCTACATCTTCCTCAGCACGAACGACCTGAAGCAGGCCGTCCAGGACGCCGTCGCGGCCCGGATGGAGAACGCCGGACAGTCGTGCAACGCCGCAAAGCGGATGATCGTGATGGACGACATCTACGACGAGTTCGTCGAGCAGTTCACCCAGGCGATGTCGGAGCTGAAGACCGGCGACCCCACCGACCCCGACACCAACTACGGCCCGCTGTCCTCTGAGCAGGCCGCGCAGAACCTCATGGCCCAGATCGACGACGCGGTCAGCAAGGGCGCCGTGGTCCGGACCGGCGGGCGCCGGGTCGACGGGCCTGGTGCCTTCGTCGAGGCGACCGTGCTCACCGATGTGACCCCGGAGATGCGTGCCTACCACGAAGAGCTGTTCGGGCCGGCCGCGGTGGTCTACCGGGTGAGCAGCGCCGACGAGGCGGTTGCGCTGTCGAACTCCTCCTCGTACGGGCTCGGTGGCGCGATCTACAGCACCGACATCCCGGCCGCGATCGAGCTGGCCGACCGGCTGGACACCGGCATGGTGTGGATCAACGAGCCCGAGGGCGGCGGTGCCGACCTCCCGTTCGGCGGGACCAAGCGGTCCGGCGTCGGGCGTGAGCTCGGGCCGCTCGGCATCGACGAGTTCGTCAACAAGAAGCTGATCCACGCGCCGGCCCAATGACCGCTCGCGGGCCGCTTTAGGACGCGAGCTTCATCGATTCGATGACCAGCGCGAGATCGGCCTCGGTGGTTTGTGGGTTGACGATCGCGAAGCGGGTGCACATCTGGCCGGCATGGGTGGTCGGGGTCACGAACGCCACCTGCTCGTCGAGTAGCCGAGCGCTCCACGCCCGGTAGTCGGCCGGCTTCCACCCGAGCCGCTCGAAGACCAGGACCGTGAGCTCGGGCTCCAGCAGCAGCCGCAGGTGTTCGGCCGACCGGATCAGCTCGGCCCCGGCGCGCGCCACCTCCAGCGTGCGTTCGATTGCGTCCCGGTAGGCGTTCGTGCCGTGGGTCGCCAGCGAATACCAGAACGGCAGGCCCCGGGCGCGGCGGGTGAGCTGCACCGCATAGTCCGACGGGTTCCACTCGCCCTCGACGGTGATCGGATCGAGATAGCCGGCGTACTGGGTGTGGGCCGCGCGCGCCTGCGCCGGGTCGCGGTAGAGCAACGCACACGAGTCGAACGGCGCGAACAGCCACTTGTGCGGATCGACGATGAACGAGTCGCACTGCTCGACCCCGTTGAAGAGCGCGCGCACGCTCGGCGCAGCCAGCGCGGCCCCGCCATAGGCGCCGTCGACATGCAGCCACCAGCCGTTGTCGCAAGCGACCCGGGCGATGCCGGCGATGTCGTCGACGATGCCGAGGTTGGTGGTGCCGGCGGTCGCCACCACCGCGAAGATCCCGTCCCTGACCTCGGCCGGGATCTCTCCCACCGTCTTGGCCAGGGCGGTGCCGACCATCCGGCCGCGCTCGTCACCAGGCACCTCGACCACGTCGACGTCCATCACGACCTCGAGCGCGTGCCGCACTGAGGAGTGGGTCTCGGCGGTGATGCACGCCACCCACCTGGCCGGCCGGTCGCCCCGGGCCCGTCGGGCCACGTCTCGAGCCGCGACCAGCGCGGACAGGTTCCCGACCGTCCCGCCCTGGACGAACACGCCGCCGGCCTCGGGAGGGAGCCCGGCCAGATCCGCGACCCAGCGCAGTGCCTGGTTCTCGGCGTAGACCGCGCCGGAGCCCTCCAGCCACGACCCGCCGTACACGCTTGACGCGCCCACCAACATGTCGAACCCCGCGGCCGCTTTCGTGGGCGCACTCGGGATGAAGGACAGGTAGCGCGGGTGGTCGACGGACAGGCACGCCTTGGCGAGGACGTCGGCCCACAGCCGCAGCGCTTCGGCCGCGCCGATGCCTTCCGCGGTGATGGTCTGACCGACCAGGTCCTCGAGCTCGCCCGGCGTCATCGGCCGGTCGAGCGGGGCATCGATCATCAACCGGTGCAGGCAGTACTCGGCCAGCGCTCGGGCGTTCGCAACCGCCTCTTCGTCCTCGGCGTGCACGACCGGAATCTAGTGCCCCACGGGACAAACTCCCCGAGCAGGCCACCTCTTATGTCTAAATCTGTAACGTTGGTCACTTCCGTAAGGGCGGGATTGTCCTCGAACGTCCTGAGGTCTAGGTTCCCCTCGTCCCCGCTAACAGGGCGTAGGGACGACGTCCGGCATGTCCGAGCCGGAGAGGGAGAGGCATCCATGAGATCTGCCCGATCATGGGTCGCGCTGGGAGCAGCGGGGCTCGCGATGTCTGCCGGTGCGGTTGCGGTGGGAATCCCCACAGCATCCGCGTCGGGGGCAAGTCACCGGGCCGCACTACGCGGCTCGATCAGTCCGGCTGCAGAACGCAGCAAGCCGCACGGCAAGGTTGCGGCCGGGTCGAAGGTCAGCTTTGACCTGACCCTGCGGCTGCGCAACGCTGCGGGGGCACGAGCCTTCGTACGCAACGTGTCGAGCCCGGGCTCGGCGAGCTACCACCACTACCTCACCGACGCGCAGTGGCTCCGTCGTTACGGACCTACCACCGCGGAGATTCGCAGCGCTCAGTCCTGGCTGCGCAGTCAGGGCTTCAAGGTCGGCGCCGTACCGCGCACGCACCTGTTCGTCAGCGCCTCCGGCACCGCGAAGCAGGTCGAGAAGGCGTTCGGGACCGGCCTCGGCATGTACCGCGTCAACGGCCACACCGTTCGGCTTGCCAACAAGACCCTGTCCATCCCGACCTCGATCTCGGGTGCCGTCGCGGGTGTCGTAGGTGTCAACCAGTACGTCAACACCCCGTCGCTCGCCCGGATGCCGAAGAACGTGAAGGCCAACGCCAAGTCGGCCGACGCCGAGCCGGCCCCGCCGGCCGGTTTCCGCAACCCGAAGCCGTGCTCGCCGTCGTACTGGGGTCAGCAGACCGACACCACGGACGCGGCGTCGCTGTACGCGCCGTACACCGGCAACGCCTACGACATCTGCGGCTACCGGCCGACCAAGCTGCGTCAGGCGTACGGCATCCAGCGTGACGTGAACCACGGTATCGACGGCTCCGGCGTGGCTCTTGCCATCGTCGACGCCTACGACTCACCGACGCTGCTGTCGGACGCTCAGACCTACTTCGCGGCCAACGACCCCAGCGACCCGCTGTCGTCGTCGCAGTTCTTCAACGTCGAGCCGGAGACGGTCGGCAACGAGGACGCGTGTGACGCGAGCGGATGGTTCGCCGAGCAGTCCCTCGATGTCGAGTCTTCGCACTCGATGGCACCGGGCGCCGACATCCTCTACGTCGGTGCGCAGGACTGCTTCGACTCCAGCCTGCTGTCCGCACTGTCAACCGCCGTCACGAGCGGCGCGTCAGTGGTCAGCGACTCTTGGGGCGACACCCTGGGTGACCTCTTCGAGGACCAGGACGCCAAGAACGCGTTCGACGAGACGTTCATGCTCGCGGACTCGACCGGCGTCAGCGTGCTGTTCTCCTCAGGCGACGACGGCGACAACTTCGCCGACTTCGGCCTGAACGTGCCGGACTACCCGCCGACCAGCCCGTACGTCACGGCTGTTGGTGGCACGTCACTGGAGATCGGCAGCGGTGGAACCCGGCTCGGCGAGGTTGGTTGGTCGACGGCGAAGCAGACCCTCTGCGCCGGCGTCGAAACCACCAACTGCGGCTCGGCGACCACACCGTCCGGCAGCCTCAATTGGCAGGCCGGCGGCGGTGGCGGGACCAGCTACACCTACCTCCAGCCGTACTACCAGGCCGGTGTGGTTCCGACCGCAATCGCGGACCGGAACCAGGCCCTCTTCGGGCCACAGCCGCTCCGGGTGATCCCGGACATCTCGATGGACGCCGACGCACAGACCGGCATGCTCATCGGGCTGACCCAGTCCTTCCCGGGCGGCGTTCACTACGGCCAGTTCAAGGAAGGCGGCACCAGCCTGGCGTCGCCGCTGCTCGCCGGAGTCATCGCTGACACCGACCAGGCTGCTGGCGTGTCCGAAGGCTTCATCAACCCGACGCTGTACAAGGCGTACTCGGAGGACCCCGGTGCGATCACGGACATCGTGCCGCCGACCGACCCGAACGCTTCGTCAGTCATCCGGGTTGACTACGCCAACACAGTTAACGCATCTGACGGCTACAACGTGAGCCTGCGGGTGCTGGACTACGAAGGCGATGAGACGTACTGCGACGCAACCGGCAACTGCGCGACGCGGCCCGTCACCCTCTCCACCGACACCGGATTCGACAGCTTGACCGGTCTCGGCGTTGTAGGACCGTCGTTTGTCACAGATCTCGCGAAGTTCTAGGCGGGATCAGCAAGTAGTTGTTGAGGGTGGGCGCCGCAACCGCGGTGCCCACCCTCAACGCGTTCGCCAGGATTTGAACCGGCTAGGTAAGCCGTCGCTCGTTCGCCCAGCGGGTCAGCTGGTGGCGGGTGGAGAGTTGCAGCTTGCGCAGCACGGACGAGACGTGGCTCTCGACCGTCTTCGTCGAGATGAACAGCTCCCGGGCGATCTCCTTGTAGGTATAGCCGCGGGCGATCAACCGAAGCACTTCGCGCTCGCGCGGGGTGATCTGCTCGAGCTCGGTGTCGACCGACTGCGGGTGCGGCTCCTGTGCCGGTGTGGCCGCGAACGCGTCGAGCACGAACCCGGCCAGCCTCGGCAGGATGACGGCCTCGCCGAGCGCGACCCGGTGGATCGCATCGACGAGCTCGGTCGAGGAGATCGTCTTTGTCACGTACCCGCGGGCGCCGGCCCGGATCACTGCGATCACGTCCTCGGGTGCATCCGACGCGGACAGCGCGAGGAAGCGAACCTGCGGATGCGTGTCCTTGACCGCGCTGACCACGGCCTGGCCGCTGCCGGCCGGCAGATGGACGTCGAGCAGGACCACGTCCGGCACCAGCGCGTTGATCAGGGCGATCGCCGGGTCGACGTCGTCGGCCTCGCCGATCACGTCCACCCGGTTGGCGAGCTCGGACCGGACGCCGGACCGGAACAGACTGTGGTCGTCGACGATGAGCACGGTCGGTCGGCGGACCGGATCTGCCGGTGGCTCCGGCGTCGTCATGAGCGGGCCTGCTGCCGGTCGCGGGTGGACCGCGGCATCGTCAACGACACCTCGGTTCCCTCGCCCGGCACGCTGCGGACGGTCGCGGTGCCGCCGCGCCGCGACATCCGCGCATGGACCGACTCGGCGAGACCCTTGCGGTCGGCCGGCACCGCGGCCGGGTCGAAACCGGTCCCGCGGTCACGGACGAAGACCGACACCGCATCCGGCTGAACCTCGGCGAAGACCGATACCACCGAGCAGCCCGACCACTTGACCGCGTTGACTGTCGCCTCGCGCGCCGCCGCCAGCAGCGCGGCCAGGTCGTCGTCGAGCTCGCAGTCACCGACCGTGATCGCCTCGACCGCCACCCCGTGCGCTGCCTCGACCTCCTGCTGGATCAGCCGCACGCCGGCTGCGACCGTCATCCCGGGCTCCGGGATGGACCCGGGGGCCCGACCGTCGAACAGCCAGGACCGCAGCTCCCGCTCCTGGGCCCGCGCCAGCTGGATCACCCGCTGCGGCTCGTCGACATGCAGCTGGATCAGCGCCAGGGTCTGCAGGACCGAGTCGTGCACCCGCGAAGCGATGTCGGCGCGCTCCTCGGCGCGGGCGCGCGCCTGGCGCTCGACGACCAGGTCACGTCCGATCCGGAGCCACCACGGGCCGAGTACGACGAGGGCCGCGGCGATCACCAACGCGATGCCGCCGAGCGGCCGGGCCAGCGCCCGGCTCGGGTGACCCGAGACCACCGCGCCGAGACCGAGGATCAGCAGGACGCCGGCGATGATCAGCCTCGCGACCGTCGGGGTGCGCCGATGGCCGGCACCGAGCCCGACGACCGAGTCCACGATCTGCCGAAGATCGGCCTGCTCGCCGGGCGTCGCATTGCGCGCGATCAGCACCAGGCCGGCCCCGCTGACGATGACCGGGAGTGCAAGCGAGCTGACCCACGCGACGTGGAGTGCGGCGGCGATGAACAACACCACGATCAACATGGATCCGAGCGCAGCCGCAAGCGCGATCCCGCGTCGGTCGGCGACGGCTTTGCTCGCGATCGGGCGGGTCTCGCCGACCGCGGGCAGCATGAGCCACGCCAGCACGTAGGCGGCCAGGCCGAAGCCACTGAGCAGCGCGGCAAGCACGAACCCGAGCCGAACGATCGTGACGTCGATGCCGATCCACGCCGAGACTCCGGCGGCGACGCCACCGATCATCCGGTCGTCCTGGGTCCGCCGCGGCGGGCCAGCCCGCATCGACGCCCGCCATCGCCCGTGCCAGCCCCGATGGCGCGGGTGATGCCGGTAGTAGTCCCGGCGTTCGCGCGGCCCCATGGCTCCATTGTCCTGCCACGGGGGCGTTTGGCTCACCGCTCGATCGTCCCCCGCCGCGCCGGCGCCGGCATCAGGATCAACCCTGATCCGGTCCCGGAGTATTCAGGGTCGGACCCGGGGTGATCCCGATTGGCAGGTCGCGGCACTGAAGCGACGCTGGGGGCATGGACACAACCAGTAGCTCAACCCGGCCCGAGCCGGGCCTCCGAAGCCGACCGCTCCAGCGCCCGATCAACGATCGCCTGCTGGCCGGCGTGGCCGTGGGCCTCGCTGACTATCTCGACGTCGACGTCACGCTGGTCCGGATCGTCATCGCCGTACTGGCTGTGATCGGTGGCGCGGGAGTCGCGATCTACCTCGCCGGCTGGCTGCTCATCCCGGAGGAGGGTGCCGAGCAGTCGATCGCCGCGGACTTCCTCGGCCGGTCGCCGCGTGTGCCGTCGCACTGACCAGGGAGGTCTGATGTCAACCCAAGCCGGCCCACCCTGGATGCGAAGCGCCAGCGCCCGCCGCGGCATGCGCTACTCCGGCTCCGATCTGCGGGTCTCCGACGCCGAACGCCACGACGTGGCCGACCGGCTGTCCAAGCACTTCGCTGAAGGTCGGCTGGACCAGGAGGAGTTCAACGAGCGGATGGAGCAGGCGATGTCGGCGAAGACCCGATCCGACCTCGGCGGCTTGTTCTACGACCTACCGCCCACCGACGGCAACGACAACCTCCCGGTCAACCGACCACGAGCGGGTGGGCCGCTGGTGCACCGCCTGCTCTTGGTGATCCTGCTCGTCGTGATCGTCAGCACGATCGCGCACACCGTCGTCTCGCTGTATCACCCGTGGCTACTGATCGGTGTGCTGGCGGCACTCTGGCTGTTGAGCCACGACCGGCGGCGGCACCGCTGGTAGACCCCGCTGGGAGCCGGCCGCCGAGGCCCCTGCCGGCGGCCGGCTGTGGACAACCTGGTGCGAGGTAGGGCGATCGTGCCTAGCGTCCGGACGTGGACGTGACAGTGACGGTGATCGCGACCGGAAGCGGCACCCGCGCCGACCTGAGCCTGCGGGTACCGGACGCCATGCCCGCGGATGCGCTCGTGACCGCCTTGTGCGAAGCGGTGGCCGCCGACCCCGGACAGCCGGTCACCGTCGACGGCCGGTCGATCGCCGCCGCCAGCACCGCGGCCGACTGTCATCTGGTCGACGGCGCGATCGTGCGGGTGGGCAACCCGGCAGCGCAGGAGCTGGCCGCCGTACCAGAGCTCGTCGTCACCTGCGGCCCGGACGCCGGACGACGGCTGCTCCTGACCGACGGCGAGCACGTCGTGGGTCGCGAGCCCGGCTGCAGCCTCGCGGTCCACGACGCCGCGATCAGCCGCCGGCACCTGCTAGTCCGGGTCGGCAGCGGCGGGACCACCGTCTCGGACCTCGGCTCCGCCAATGGCACGAGCCTGGGCGGCCATCCGCTCGATGCCGGTGTGGCGACCAGCCTCCCGTTCGACCGCGAGCTGCACCTCGGTGACAGCCGACTTCGCCTGGAGCCGCCGGCACCGGCCAGCGCGAGCACGCCGCGGCCCGACGGCGGTCTGGCGGTCCACCGGGCGCCGCGGATGGAGCCGGCCGTTGGTGTTGTCGCGATCGGGTTCCCGCCGGCGCCCGAGCCCCCGCCACCACCTCGGGTGCCGGTGCTCGCCGCCATCGCTCCGCTGGTCGCCGGGATCGTGCTCGCGCTCGTGCTCCGCCAGTGGGAGTTCCTCGCGTTCACCGCGCTCTCGCCGGTGATGATCCTGGCGCAAGCAGCCGGTGACCGCCGCTCCGCGCGCCAGTCGGCGCGACGGGCCGCTCGGGATCACGAGCAGGCGACCACTTTGGCCGACGAGCAGCTCTCGGCGGCACTGGCCGCGGAGCATCGCCGCCGGCACGCGGCAGCGCCGGGTGTCGGCGAGCTGATCGCCGCCGCCCGCGGCCGCGACCGCACATTGTGGAGCCGGGTGGCCGCCGACCGCGACGCGCTTGTGCTGAGGCTCGGCCGGGGTGACGCACCCAGCGAGGTGCGGGTAACCGGTCGGCCGAGCGTGACCGCGACCGACATACCGATCACGGTCGCCGTGCGTGAGGTCGGCGTGCTCGGAATCTGCGGCCCCCGCGAGCGAAGAAGCGCACTGTTGCGCTCGCTGGTCCTGCAGGCCGCGACGTTGCACGGCCCGTCGCAGCTCCGGCTCGTACTGCTCGCACCCGGCCGGGCCGATGACTGGGCGTGGGCGAGGTGGCTCCCGCATGTGGCCGCACGGGGTGAGCGGTGCACGGCGCTGCTCGGCTTCGACGCCGAGCAGGTGGCCCCCATGATCGGTGCGCTGACCAAGCAGCATGACCGTGACCGTGCCGGTCGGGTGCCGACGTTGGTCGTCGTCGACTCGGCTGGACCGGCCGCCGACCAGGCCGAGCTGGTCCGGCTCACGGAGCTCGCCGGTCCCGATCTGTTCGTGGTCTGGTCCGCGGCCGACGAGCGCCTGCTCCCCGCTCGCACCGCGGCGATCGCCACCTTCGCGGCGACGCCGCAGCCGCGCCTCGACCTGCAGCGTGCCGGCGACCACCGGCCGATCAACGTCATCCCCGACCTGGTCGGAGTCGACATCGCCGAGATAGCGGCGCGTGACCTGGCCCCACTCCGGGACGACGACGATCCGCACACCGCCCACCTGCCAACCCTTGTGCCCTGGTCGGCCGCGAGCGGCATCGACCTCCACGACCACGAGTCCGCCGTACAAGCCATCACCCGGCGGTGGGCGCACGGGCCCTCGACGTCGGTCGTGCTCGGCGGTACGGCGAGCGGCCACCTCGCGGTCGACCTCGGGCGGGACGGTCCGCACGCGCTGCTGGCGGGCACCACCGGCGCGGGCAAGAGCGAGTTGTTGCTCGGCCTGGTCGCCGGTCTCGTCGCCGACAACCGGCCCGATCAACTGGCACTGCTGCTGGTCGATCACAAGGGCGGCGCGACTTTCGGGCCGTGCGGCGCGCTCCCGCACACGGTAGGCGTGATCACCGACCTCGACGCCGCGACAACCAGGCGCGCGCTGATGTCGTTGAGTGCCGAGTTGCGCCGTCGCGAGTCGTTGTTCGCGGCGGCCGGCGCAATCGACTTCGCGTCGTACTCGACCGTGCCGAACACCGCTGAGACGACCGCGATGCCCCGGCTGGTGATCGTCGTCGACGAGTTCGCGACCCTTGCCGAGGATCAGCCGGACTTCGTCGGCGGGCTGGTCGGTATCGCGCAGCGCGGCCGTTCGCTAGGAGTGCACCTTGTCCTCGCCACCCAACGGCCCGAGGGGGTGGTCTCCGCCGACATCAGGGCCAACACCCGGCTGCGAATCTGTCTCGCCGTCGCCCGCGACAACGACTCACGCGACGTGATCGACTCGCCGGCGGCCGCCGCGATCAGCCCGGGGGCACCAGGGCGCGGCTTCGTGCGGATCGGACCGGGCGAGCTGCGCGAGTTCCAGGCCGCGCGGGTCGGCGGCCCGTGCGCGCGTTCGCCGGAACTGCGCGTCGAGCAATCGCCGGTCGCCGCCCTCGGCAACCCACCCGCGCCGCCGACTGACGTGACCGGAGAGCGCACGGAGCTCGACGCGCTCATTGCGGCCGTGCTCGAGGCGAGCGAGCGGATCGACGTCCGCGGCGGTCCGGCGCCGTGGCTTCCGCCGCTCCCCGACGCGATCGCGCTGTCGAGTCTGCCCGGCGACGCCCTTGACCGGAAGGTGCCGTGCGGGATGGTGGACCTGCCGGCGGACGGCGTACAGGTGGCGTTGACGCTCGACCTTTCGACCGGAGGCACGACTCTCGTAGCCGGCGGTGCACGGAGCGGGCGAACGACCGCGATCCGCACGATCGTGATGTCCGCAGCGGCGAGGCACTGCCCCGATGACCTTCAGATCTGGGCCATCGACTCGGCCGGCGACCTGGCCGACCTCGCTGACGTCCCGCACTGCGGCGGCGTGATCCCGGCGCATGACGTCGATCGGGTCGAGCGGCTCGTCGGCCACCTCGCCGAGCAGGTAGCCCATCGTCGGCACGACCGATTTGCCGATCGGCCGATCCTGCTGCTCGCTCTCGACAGCTGGGACGGGCTCGCCGCGGCCACTGACCACCGGGACGGCGGACGGCTCGCGGATGCGCTGCTGCGACTTGCGGTAGACGGACCCGCGGCCGGCCTGCACCTGCTGACCACCTCGGACCGCGGCGGCCTGACCGGTCGGCTGGCCGGGGCGGTCTCGGACAAGTTCGTGCTTCGGCTGGCCGACTCGAGCGACTTCGCCCTGGTCGGGGTACCACTGCGCGACCTGCCCCGCGACTTGCCGCCCGGTCGCGGCATCAGGGTCAGCGACCTCGCGACGGTCCAGTTCGCCCGGGCCGATGAGCCGGTCGCCGCTGTGGCCGGGCGCTGGCGGTCGCCACAGCGTCCAGTACGCCGGTTCGATCCGCTCCCACGACGGGTCCCGATGAGCGCGGTGATCGCATCGGGCCGCGACGCCGTCGCCCTCGGTCTGCGGGCGGAGGACCTCTCACCGCTGCATCTGACCCGGCGGGAGATCGGCAGCTCGTTCGTCATCGCCGGGCCGGCCGGCTCCGGTCGTACGACCGCCCTGACGTTGCTCGCCCACCAGCTCACCGGACGCCGGCTCGCGGTGAGCTGCCGCGACGAATCGCCGCTGCTCCTTTCCGGCGATGCGATCCGACTTCCCGCCGACGACCAGGATCATGCGGCGGCCCTGCTCGAGTCGCTGTGCACCGGCGACGGGCCGCCGCCCGACGTACTGATCGACGATGCCGACCTGCTCCCGGAAGGGCCGTTGTGGGACCGGCTGGAACGACTGGTCCGAACCCCCGCCCGCCCGGACCAGATCGTCGCGCTCGCCGGGTCGATAGAAGCGATGGCGTTGGCCTACCGAGGGCCGATCGCCCAGGCCAGGCGCGCCAAGGCCGGCCTGCTCCTCGGTGCGGTCACCCCGCAGGACGGCGAGTTGCTCGGCCTTCGGCTACCTCGCCGACTTTCCGCCGACGCCCCACCAGGTCGAGGCTGGTTGGCAAGCCGAGGTTCCGCAACCCACGTGCAGCTCGCCGACCCCGCCGCCGAGACCGCCCTCGTCAACTGACTCCGGAGCTCCGCAACTCCGCCGCTCAAGCCGGGTCGGGCTACGCCGCGTGTGACCCCGGCCGCGCAGCGCCGCCAGGGTCGCGGCGTGTCCGGCCCGCATGAACGCCGGCCACTCGCGGTTGTCCAAGAACTGGTGATAGAAGCCGGTGCCCGCGACCTTCCCGTAGGGAACCGGCTCGATCAGCATGGTGCGGGCGGCGGCGCGGAGGCGAGCCAGATGCTCGCGGGCCAATTCCACTTGCTGGCAGGTGCGCACCTGCGCCGCGGCATAGATGATGCTCAGCGCCCGGCGGTCCCAGCCGGTCAGGTCCTCGCCGCGGAACTCATGGGGGTAGAAGCCGTTGAGCGCCACGGCGGCGTCGATCGGCGGCTCGATGTCCAGCACCGGCCGCACCGGGAAGATGTCGACTATGCCCCCGTCGCACCACTTCAGCCCGTGCAGGTCTGCGGGTTGAACGAACAGCGGCAGCGACACAGCCATCCGGATGGCGCGGGCCACCGGCAGGTCCGGGTAGGTGCGCGGGCCGAGGTAGTCGAGCCGGTTGTGCTCGACGTTCCAGATCGGCGCATACGTGGGCGTCTTCAGCTGGCCGAGGGTGAGGTTACCGAGATGGCGCCGGTAGAAGTCCTCGAGCCGGTCGCCGCGCAGCAGCCCTGCCCACCCGCGTCCCCGGGTCGGTAGCAGGGTCGCGATCTCGCGCCAGCCGACGTCGATGTATTCGGCAGGGCGGAGCGAGACGGTCATCTCTGCGACCTCCTCGGCGGGCATGCCGGCACCCAGCGGGAAGCCGAACAGCGCGGAGCCGGAGCAGACCGAGTAAACCGAGACCGGGCTGTCGGTCTCCTCCAGAGCGCGGGCGACGCCGACCAGCGAGGCCATGGCCCCGCTACCGCCAGTGGCGACCACGCCGACGCGGCCGGTGAGGGCGGCTGGGGCCGTGCCGCGCAGGGGCCGAAAGACCGGGCCCGGCTCACCCGGGCGGTCGGTTGGCAGCGGGACCAGGCCGCGGCGGATCGCGTCGAGCAAGCCCGCGTCGTGGCGCAGCCCTGCGGCCACGTCGCGGGCCCGGACAACGATGTTGAAGTATTGACGCATCCGGAAAATGTCGACCGCGGCGTCGAGCAGGGTCCCATCCCGCCGATCGGTAGTGGCAGACATGGCGATCGCCTCCTCCCAGCAGCATGGCCGGTGTCGACGGACCGCACCAGGGTCGAAGGTCAGCGGCCGCGAGCGGAAGGTCGGATCGCTTCAAGCCCGTGCGACGACCCGGGCGGAATGCTTCCGCGGAACTGTCGTCCGAGGCAACGACGTCGCCCCTCCGTGTGGCGGTTCAGGCGATCAGAAGTCGCGCGCCGAGCTCGGCCGCATCGAGATCGAGGATGTCGCGGTTTCGTGCGATCCACCGACCCGAAGCAAGGTCGGCACGAAGGCTTTCCACCGTCCTCTGCTCGGCGTCCGGTCCGACGCTGGTCCACACCGATACGCCGCGCCGCACGCCCTCGCCCAGATACGCCTCGGGCCGGCGCCAGTGGGCCTCGAAGAAGCCGTCGGCGCAGTCCCACGGGATCGCTACCGGTTCCAGCCGAGCGTCGATCCCGTCAGCAATGTCGGTCAGCGACGCCAGCACTTTGCAGGCTCTCAAGGCAGCGAACTCAGGCAGGTAGTCGCGCGTAAGCCAGAACTGGCTCGGGTCGCTGGTGTCGAACCCGAACACCACCAGACGGCGAGCGACCCGCCGCATCTCACGCAGGCCGGCGATCGGGTCCTGCCAGTGATGCAAGGTGCAGACCGCCATCGCGGCGTCGAAGGACTGGTCGTCGAACGGCAGACTTTCGGCCGATCCAGCCACACATGGCGCCGCGTCCGGTGGGCGCT
Organism: uncultured Actinomycetota bacterium; assembly: GCA_963770565.1. GTDB lineage: Bacteria > Actinomycetota > Actinomycetes > JAFAQI01 > JAFAQI01 > DATAUK01. Next base: position 904,057 of record CAVYQE010000001.1, on the reverse strand, counting down.
GCGAACGCATGAGGGCTGACGGCTCGACCGCGAGGACCTGGCGGTCGGGAGGCTCATACGATCCGGTGCCCGCCCCGACGTTGAGCACGGTCCGAGCATCACCGAGTGCGGCCCAGATCTGCGCAGCGATGCGCGGCTCGGTACGCCGGGTCGCGGTGTATGTGGCCCCGATGCTGTCGTACAACTGCGCGCTGGACATCGACACTGCCTTTCCGGTTAGTCACGACCATCGTCCCCGCACCGCGCCTTTACCTCAGCAGCGGGTCGGCGGGTCAGCGGCGTCGAGCGCGCAGGACGACATCCGCGATGTCATGAGCGTCGGACGGCGGGTCGATCCGCGGCTCGACCGAGTACCGCTCGACCGTGAAATCGTCGCCGAGCAACTCACGGAGGTCGTCAGCCCCGACGTAGTCGGCCGGGTCGACGCCACGGGCCTTCATATGCTCGAAATGCTCGTCGCTGAGATCGTGATATGTCGCGAGCAGCAGCCCACCGGGCTGGAGCTTGTCGAGCAATCTGCGCACCGCCGCATCACCGGCTGCCTTGGGCAGGGCCGGATATTGCAGCGACACGAGATCGAACACGCCCGACGGCAGCCTCATCTGCAGAACATCTCCGCACCGCCAATCGACCTCGGCGCCCGCTCTAGCTGCAATCTCCCGGGCGCGCCCGATCGCCACGGACGAGATATCAATCCCGGTCACGGTCCAGCCTTGCGCGGCGAGCCAGATCGCATCCGCCCCTTCGCCGCATCCGACGTCAAGCGCTCGACCCGTGGGTAGGCCTAAGACCTCGGCGACCACCCTCCCGTTCGGGCGCCCGCTCCACATCGCCGGCTGCTCGCCGTACCTCGCGTCCCACTCTTCGGCCTGCTCGGGCTCATGCATCTACCCATCATCGCGCCGGCAAGGCCCGAAGGAGCGCGGGTCAGCTGACGGCAGAGATCCGAACCTCGGCCGCGCGGGCCTGCTCCGCGGAGTGCACCCGGTTGCGGCCGCCACGCTTGGAGGCATACAACGCCCGGTCGGCTGCGCTGAGCAGGCCCGAGACGTCGATCCCGTCGTACGGGTACGTCGCGACGCCGGCGCTCGCGGTCACCTTGACGTCGGTCGGCGCTTCCTCGACCGCCATTCGCAACCGCTCAGCGACCTGGAGCGCGAGGCCGGACGAGCAGCCCGGCAGCACTGCAGCGAACTCCTCGCCGCCGTAACGGGCGATCGTGTCGTACTCGCGACCGCACAGCTCGAGCGCGCGCGCGATCTGACGAAGCACCGCGTCGCCGACGACGTGACCATGGTTGTCGTTGAGCAGCTTGAAGTGGTCGATGTCGAGTAGGACGACCGAGAGCCGGCCGTCGGTGCGGGCCGCTCGGTTGAGCTCGCGGTCGAGGGAGCGGTCGAAGGCCCGGCGGTTCGGCAGCTCGGTGAGGCCGTCGGTCACGGCCATCTGCTGCACCCGGGCGAGCAGGTTGGCATTGCGAATCGCCAGCGCGGCGTGGCTGGCGTAGCGCTCGGTGGTCGCGATGACCCGACGCTCGATCCGCGCGCCGGCCCGGTCTCCGGTCTCCGCCACGAGTACGGCGACGACGCCGTCGGCAACCAGCGGCACGACCGCGATGTTGCGAGCATCCGGCATCACCGCGGCCAGCCATGGGTCGACCGCTTCGTCGACGTTCGACACGAGCATGGTCTGCCGGCGGTCGTGCGCCACTCGCAGGACCGAGCCCTCGCCGAGGCTGAAGTCGGCCACCACGGCGTCGACCAGGCCGTGCGCGGTCAGCATCCGCGGGCCGTGATCGGTCACCTCGAACAACGCCATCCGCCGGAACCCGAAGGTGTCCGCCAGCGCGTCGATCAGGACGTCGCCCACCGAGAGCGTGTCGTTCGCGTCCTCGAGGTCGCGACCCATCTGGGCCAGCTGCTCGAGCTCGAAGCGGCGCCGCCGCAACTCTCGCTCGTTGACGGCGGCCAACGTCGCGGTGGTCAGGGTCAGCGTCCATAACGCGAAGATGAAGGCCACCATCCGGTACCACGCGGTGTTGGTCGCCGCCTCGTTGCCGATGCTGGCCAGGATCCCGGCCTTCTGCGCGTAGAACACCGAGAGCAGGAGCAGCGACTGCCAGAGCGCAACCTTCAACCCGGTGCGGTAGGAGCCGAGGAGGGTCACCGCGGCCAGGTAGACGAGGACGAGATAGCGCACCGGCCCGTCCGTACCGCCGGTGAAGTAGGTGGCCGACGCCAGGTACAGCCCGTCGATGATCAGCAGCGCGCCGAACAGCCACAGCCCCGGCCGGTCGAGCAGGCGCCAGATGCCTTCAATCGCCCAGGACAGCAGCAGGTAGCCCAGCGCCACGCTGGCGATGAACAGGAAGGAGCGCTGCAGCGGTTGCGGGATCAGGGCGGCATCGAGCACCGTCATGGCCGCGAGGACCGCCCGCAGGACGCGCAGATAGAGCAACCGCTCCCGGAGCGGCACAAGGTCGCTGGAGCGCTGCGCGGCGGCCATCATGGCCGGTCCCTTCGGCTCGGCGGCGGTTGGAACTCCACCGTGTCATCGGCAGCAATGGACGCCAACGCAAGTTTCGGGTCGCGGCGATCGATCCGGTTCTGGACCAGCAAGAAGGCCAGCACCAGGCCGAGCAGCAGGAGCGGGAAGCCGGTCCCACCGCCGGCCGAGCCCACCGACCCGAGCGCGTTCTGGACCGCCTTCACCACCGCTTGAGTGAGCCGGTTCGGGTGGACAAGCGGGTGGATGAACGGGGCAGTGATCCCGCCGACCTCGCGCTTGATCTTCTGCAACTGCCGGTTGACGACGCTCGGAATCCGGCTGAGCGGGTTCGGGTTCTTCGGATGCTTCTTGGGGCCGGTCCCACCCGGGTGGTGACCTCCGCCGCCCGGCGGGTTCGGCCCGGTCGGCGGGCCGTCCCAGAACCAGGACGCCGAGCCCGGTGCGCTGCGGACTCCCTCCGCGCCGACCTGTACGACGGAGAGCGTGTAGGTGGCCGCCGGCAGGTTCGTCATATCGAAGGTCGGATGCACCCCGCACGGATGAGGGCCGTTCACCACGCGGTTGCCGCGTAACAAGGTGCAGACGAAGGTGTCCCGGGTGTTGCCGATGACGGTCCAGACCGCGCTGGCGTTCTGCCCGTCAGGGGCGCGAACCCGTGGTGCGGTCGGCACCAGCGCGTACGACGACCAGGCCGGGAAGCTGGTGTTGCCGGCTGCGTCGACCGCCACGACCTCGAGGGTGAACAGACCGTCGGCGAGTCCGACCAGGCTGAAAGTGGTCGGGTTCGGGCACACCGCCTCGGGCGAGACGACGGTGCCGGCATCACCGCCCTGACGGAGCGTGCACATCGCCGTGGTGCCAGGCGGCCGATCGACCGACCAGACCGGGTGCCGGTCGAGTCCGGCGCCACTCGACGGGTGCAGAAGGAAGACGGTCGGGCCGGCCGGAGCCGTGCTGTCGAGCATGTAGATCGGGGAGACCGCCGAGACCGAGTTGCCGGCTTCATCCGTAAGCGTCACGGTCACTGTGTAAGAGCCGTCGCCGCCGGCCAGCGTGGTGGAGAAGTGGTGCGCGCAGCTGGTCGTCGTACTGGTCCACGAGCGTGGCCCGTTGACTGTGCAGGTCGCGGTGTCGAAGGCGGTGGTCTGGTCGTTGAAGCCGAACTGCCAGGTCCACAACGGAGTCTTGCTGCTCGAGCGGGTCGCGCTCGCCAGCCCGACCACCGGCGGGTCGGGCGGCGTGGTGTCGAGGGTGTACGCCGCAGTGCCGGCCGAGCTGGTGTTGCCGGCTGCGTCGGTGGCCATCACCGACAGCGTGTAGGCGCCGTCACGGCCGGCGCCGCTCAGGTCGACCGAGGTGAGCGGGCCGCAGGTGATCGCCGAGCCCGGCACCGCCGTCGCTCCACTGGCAGAGCACGTCAGCGTGACACCCGGCTCGGTGTCGGTGACCAGGAACTGCGGCGCGACGACATTGCCCGGTGACTGCAACGGAGTCGACAGCGCCACGATCGGGGCGGGCGGCGGCATGGTGTCCAGGACGTAGCTCGCAGCGCCGACCGTGGTACTCGCATTGCCGGCCGGGTCGGTCGCGGTCACCGAAAGGGTGTAGAGGCCATCGCGTCCGGAGCCGGCCAGGTTGACGGTCGTGGTCGCTCCGCAGGCGATCGCGGAGCCGGGGACGGGGGTAGCGCCCGTGACCGAGCAGGTGTAGGTCACGCCGACCTCGGTGTCCGACACCGTGAACTGCGGCGAGGTGACGTTGCCCGGCGACGACGCCGGCACGCTGAGCGAGACCGTCGGGGCCGGTGGCGGCGTGGTGTCGAGCACGTAGGTCGCGGTGCCGGCCGTACTCGTGTTGCCGGCGGTGTCGGTCGCGGTCACCGACAGGGTGTAGAGACCGTCGCGGCCGGGACCGCTCAGGTCTACCGTCGTCGTCGTACCGCAGGTGACAGCCGGGTTCGGCACGGCGGTCGGCCCGCTCACGCTGCAGGCGTAGGTCACGCCCGCCTCGGTGTCCGAGACTGAGAACTGCGGCGCGGTCACGTTGCCCGGCGACGACGCCGGCACGGCCAACCCGACCGTCGGCACCGGCGGCGGCGTGGTGTCGCGCAACCAGATCGTCGTGCTGGAGGTCGAGTTGCCGGCCGGGTCGGTCGCGGTCACGATCAGCGTGTAGTCGCCGTCGGCGAACGCGGTGGTGTCGAAGGTGCCGTCCGCGGGGCAGGTGGCCGGCGGAGCCAGCGGGAAGACGGTCCGGCCGCGCGGCGAGGTCATCGAGCAGGTGAGCACAACTGTCGGGTCGCCGTCGGTGATGCCGAAGATCGGCATCTTCGTCGAGGCGCCCGGAGACACCACGACCGGTGCGGGGGGCGCGGTCGTGTCAAGCACGTAGGTCGCCGTCCCGGCGGCGCTGGTGTTGCCGGCCGCATCGGTGGCGGTGACCGACAGCGTGTAGCTGCCGTCGCGGCCCGGGCCGCTCAGGTCAACCGTCGTGGTCGCGCCACAGGTGACTGCACTGCCAGGCACGGTGGTCGCGCCGGTCACGTTGCACGCCAGGGTGTCGCCGGACTCAGAGTCGGTCACGGTGAACTGCGGCGCGGTCACGTTTCCCGGCGACGACGCCGGGACGGTCAGCGTGACGGTCGGCACCGGCGGTGCGGTCGTATCGAGCTTGTACGTCGAGTTGCGCACCGCGCTGGTGTTGCCGGCCGCATCGGTCGCGGTGATCGACAGTGTGTACGTGCCGTCGCGGCCTGCCCCGCTCAGATCGACGGTGGTCGTGGCGCCGCAGCTGATCGCCGAGGACGGGACCGGCGTCGGCCCGGTCATGGTGCAGGTGAACGTCACACCCGCCTCGGTGTCCGTCACCGTCCACGACGGCTCGACATCGTTGCTCGGCGACGAGGTCGGCGACGACAGCATGATCACCGGTCGAGGCGGCGCGGTCGTGTCCAAGGTGTAGAGCGCGGTGCCGGCCGGGCTGATGTTGCCGGCCGCGTCAACTGCCTCGACCGAGAGCGTGTAGGTGCCGTCACGGCCGGCGCCGCTGAGGTCGACCGTGGTGGTCGCGCCACAGGTGACCGCCGATCCCGGCACGGACGTGGGTCCGGTCACCGAGCACAGGAGGCTGACCCCGACCTCGCTGTCCGTTACCGAGAACTGCGGCGCGGTGACATTGCCGGGCGACGACGCCGGCACGGTCAGCGTGACTGCCGGCGCCGGTGGTGGCGTGGTGTCGAGGGTGTAGACCGCGGTGCCCGGCGCGCTGACGTTGCCGGCCACATCGGTCGCGGTGACCGACAGCGTGTATCCGCCGTCGCGACCGGCGCCGCTGAGATCGACTGTGGTCGTCGCGCCACAGGTGATCGCCGAGTTCGGGACCGGTGTCGCTCCTGTCACGGAGCAGCTGTAGGTGACGCCGGCCTCGGTGTCCGACACCGAGAACTGCGGCGCGGCCACGTTGCCCGGCGACGACACCGGGTTCGACAGGTTGACCGTCGGCGTGGGTGGCGGCGTGGTGTCGAGGACGTACCGCCTGGTGCCCGCCGTACTCGTGTTGCCGGCCGCGTCGGTCGCCGTCACCGACAGCCGGTAGCTGCCATCACGACCGGCGCCGGTCAGATCGACCGTGGTCGTGGCGCCACAGGTGATCGCGGACGGCGGGACCGGAGTCGGCCCGGTCACCGAGCACGAGTAGCTCACGCCCGACTCGCTGTCCGACACGGTGAACTGCGGAACCGGATCGTTGCCCGGCGACGACGCCGGCGCAGACAGGACCACGGTCGGCGCGGGCGGCGGCACGGTGTCCAAGGTGTAGAGCGCGGTGCCGGCCGGGCTGATGTTGCCGGCCGCGTCAACGGCCTCGACCGAGAGCGTGTAGGTGCCGTCACGGCCGGCGCCGCTGAGGTCGACCGTGGTGGTCGCGCCACAGGTGACCGCCGATCCCGGCACGGACGTGGGTCCGGTCACCGAGCACAGGAGGCTGACCCCGACCTCGCTGTCCGTTACCGAGAACTGCGGCGCGGTGACATTGCCGGGCGACGACGCCGGCACGGTCAGCGTGACTGCCGGCGCCGGTGGTGGCGTGGTGTCGAGGGTGTAGACCGAGGTGCCCGGAGCGCTGACGTTGCCGGCCACATCGGTCGCGGTGACTGACAGCGTGTAGCCGCCGTCGCGGCCGGCGCCGCTGAGATCGACTGTGGTCGTCGCGCCACAGGTGATCGCCGAGTTCGGGACCGGTGTCGCTCCTGTCACGGAGCAGCTGTAGGTGACGCCGGCCTCGGTGTCCGACACCGAGAACTGCGGCGCGGCCACGTTGCCCGGCGACGACACCGGGTTCGACAGGTTGACCGTCGGCGTGGGTGGCGGCGTGGTGTCGAGGACGTACCGCCTGGTGCCCGCCGTACTCGTGTTGCCGGCCGCGTCGGTCGCCGTCACCGACAGCCGGTAGCTGCCATCACGACCGGCGCCGGTCAGATCGACCGTGGTCGTGGCGCCACAGGTGATCGCGGACGGCGGGACCGGAGTCGGCCCGGTCACCGAGCACGAGTAGCTCACGCCCGACTCGCTGTCCGACACGGTGAACTGCGGAACCGGATCGTTGCCCGGCGACGACGCCGGCGCAGACAGGACCACGGTCGGCGCGGGCGGCGGCACGGTGTCGAGCACATAGACGGCAGTAGCGGTCGAAGGCGCGGTGTTTCCAGCCGGGTCGGTTGCCGTCACGGTCAACGAGTACGTTCCGTCGCCGAATCCGGTGAGGTCGAAGGTGCCATTGGCCGGGCACAGGTTCGAGTAGACGGTCGTCGCACCAGGTCCGGTGAGGACGCAGCCGAGGATCGCGTCCGGCTCGGTGTCGCCGATCGTGAAGGTCGGGGTCAGGTCGTTCGACGGCGACGCCGGCGCGACCACGGTCGGGTTCGGCGGCGCGACGGTGTCGAGGGTGTAGGTCGCAGTGCCGGCTGAGCTGACGTTGCCGGCCGGGTCCGTCGCGGTCACCGACAACGTGTAGTCGCCGTCACGCCCGACGCCGCTCAGGTCGATCGTCGTGGTGGCGCCGCAGGTGATCGCGGACGGCGGCACCGGGGTCACGCCCGACACCGAGCAGACGTAGCTGACGCCGGCCTCAGTGTCGGTCACGGTGAACTGCGGTGAGGTGCTGTTGCCCGGCGAGAGCACCGGCGCGAGCAACGCGATCGTCGGCACCGGCGGTGCGGTGGTGTCCAGCACGTAGGTGTCGCTGCCGGCCGGGCCGGTGTTGCCGGCCGCATCGGTAGCCGTCACCGACAAGGTGTAGGAGCCGTCGCCGAACCCGGACAGGTCGAAGCTGTTGCCGAGCGGGCAGGTCCCCGTGAAGACGTTGCTCGAGCCGGGTCCGGTCAGGGTGCAGGTGAACGTCACGCCGGTTTCGCTGTCGGTGACCGTGAACGACGGGGTCAGGTCGTTCGACGGTGACGGCGGCGCGGTCACGACCGGAGCCGGCGGCGGCATGGTGTCGCGGGTCCAGTTCGCCCCGGCCGACGAGGTGTTGCCGGCCGCGTCGGTGGCCGTGACGGTCAGCCGGTAGGTGCCGTCCAACGGATCCGCCGCGGTGTTGAACGTGCCGCTGACCGGGCAGTTGCCGCTGGCCACGATGGCCGTGCCCGGGTCCTTGAGGACGCAAGTCAACGTGACGCCCACCTCGGAGTCCGAGTAGGTGAAGGTCGGCGTCAGGTCGTTCGACGGCGAGGGTGGCGCGACGACGACCGGAAGCGGCGGCGGCGTGGTGTCGAGGGTGTAGGTCGCGGTCCCCGCTGAGCTGACGTTGCCGGCCGGGTCCGTCGCGGTCACCGACAACGTGTAGTCGCCGTCACGCCCGACGCCGCTCAGGTCGATCGTCGTGGTGGCGCCGCAGGTGATCGCGGACGGCGGCACCGGGGTCACGCCCGACACCGAGCAGACGTAGCTGACGCCGGCCTCAGTGTCGGTCACGGTGAACTGCGGTGAGGTGCTGTTGCCCGGCGAGAGCACCGGCGCGAGCAACGCGATCGTCGGCACCGGCGGTGCGGTGGTGTCCAGCACGTAGGTGTCGCTGCCGGCCGGGCCGGTGTTGCCGGCCGCATCGGTAGCCGTCACCGACAAGGTGTAGGAGCCGTCGCCGAACCCGGACAGGTCGAAGCTGTTGCCGAGCGGGCAGGTCCCCGTGAAGACGTTGCTCGAGCCGGGTCCGGTCAGGGTGCAGGTGAACGTCACGCCGGTTTCGCTGTCGGTGACCGTGAACGACGGGGTCAGGTCGTTCGACGGTGACGGCGGCGCGGTCACGACCGGAGCCGGCGGCGGCATGGTGTCGCGGGTCCAGTTCGCCCCGGCCGACGAGGTGTTGCCGGCCGCGTCGGTGGCCGTGACGGTCAGCCGGTAGGTGCCGTCCAACGGATCCGCCGCGGTGTTGAACGTGCCGCTGACCGGGCAGTTGCCGCTGGCCACGATGGCCGTGCCCGGGTCCTTGAGGACGCAAGTCAACGTGACGCCCACCTCGGAGTCCGAGTAGGTGAAGGTCGGCGTCAGGTCGTTCGACGGCGAGGGTGGCGCGACGACGACCGGAAGCGGCGGCGGCGTGGTGTCGAGGGTGTAGGTCGCGGTCCCCGCTGAGCTGACGTTGCCGGCCGGGTCCGTCGCGGTCACCGACAACGCGTAGACCCCGTCGTGCCCGGCGCCGCTGAGGTCCAACACCAAACCGTTGGCGCACCGCGCCGGTGGGATCGGGAACGAGATCGGGCCGCTGAGCGAACAGCTCAGCGTCGTACCGGGCTCGGCTTCGGTGATCGAGAACGAGGGCGAGGTGTTCAACGACGGCGACGCTGGCCCGGTCACCACCGGTGCCGGCGGCGGGGTGGTGTCCAGGGTGTAGCTCGCGAGACCCGCAGGACCGGCCTGGCCAAGCCCGTCGATGGCGACCACCGAGAGTTGGTAGGTGCCGTCGGCCGCGCCGGACAGGTCGATCACCGTGTCGGGGCCGCACTCCGAGGTCGTGACAGAGGACGGGCCGGTGACGGTGCAGTCGTAGGTCAGGTCGACCGGGTCCGAGTCGGAGACCGTGAACAGCGGGGCGCGGGAGTTGCTCGGCGACGACGGTGCGGTCACGACCGGGACGGCCGGCCCACCCGCCTCGAACTCGTAGGTGGCACTGGCCGGTGCGCTGTCCTTGCCGGCCGCGTCCTGGACGGTGACGGTCAGCGTGTAGGTGCCTTCACCGGCCCCGGACAGGTCGAGGGTCGTGGACGGCCCGCAGGTGGGAGCCGGCACGGTCGACGGGCCGCTGACTGAGCACTGGAGGGTGCCGCCCGACTCGATGCCGGAGATCGTGAACGTCGGGCTGGCGTCGGTGCCCGGCGACGTCGGCGCGGTGACGGTCGGTGTTGCCGGCGTGTGCGTGTCGAGCAGGTACGACGCGGTGCCCTCGGTGCTGACGTTGCCGGCCTTGGTCTGGGTCACGTGCAGGGTGTAGCTGCCGTCACCGCCGCCGCTGAGGTCGAGCACCGACGACGCGCCACAGGTCTGGACCGTAACAGCCGGGCCGGGGCCGGTGACCGAGCAGGTGAGGGTGGCCCCGCTGACCAGCCCGCCGACCGTGAACGTCGGCAGCAACGAGTACCCGGTGGTCGCGTCGGCGGAGACACTCGGCGCGGGTGGCTGGACGGTGTCGAAGTCGTACGTCGACGTGGCGGCGGCTCCGGTCACGCCGCCGGCAGTCGGGGTCACCGACAGCTGGTAGCTCCCGTTGACGCCGTTCGCCGGCGCGTTGTTGAGGTCCGACGCCGTGAACGGGCTCGTGCACCCGCTCACGGTCTCGACCGCGTTGCTGGACGGATCGTCGAGCTCACAGGTCGCGGAGGCGTCGGTGGGGAGGGTGAAGCTCCATGACGGCGTGGGGTCGTTGTCCGGCGTGGTCGGTGCGATGGTGATCGTCGGCGCGACCGGCGCAACGTCCACGGTCGACGTCGCCGACGGAGTCGTCCCGACCACGACGTCGGCCGCATCGGATGCGTAGACGGTGAACGTGTAGCTGCCGCCGGCGTCAGCGGAGACGTCGTAGTCGGCCGGCGAGGTGCAGTCAGTGAGTGCGACCACGGTGGTCGCGCCGTTCGTCAGCTCACAGCTGGCCGGATTGGCGTTGCTGAAGGTCCACTCGAGCGCCGTCGCAGTAGTGGCGTTGCTCGGGCTGGAGTCGATCGAGGGGTTGGGGCCGGCCAAGGCCGGTGCAGCAGCGATCGTGAGCACGCTGGCCCCGAGCAGAAAGGCGAGGGTCGCCGACAAGGTGCGGCGCAGATTTCCGCCCCACCAACGCCGTCGACGCACCACACTTGTCATCGCGCGTTAAATCGACCGGTTTTACGCGGGCCTTGACGCCATTTGGCCGATGAAACATCACCAAAAGGTCTCGATCCTCCCCGAGTCAACCCGGGTTGACATCGCTGCCGCGTCCGGCCAGACTGTCGAGCGTCACGTCAAGTGGGATTGACGAACCGATTCGGGAGGATTTGGTGGGATCCAACCCCTGGCCATACCGGTCCTATGCCGACCGCCGGTGGCTCGGTGGCGAGACCGGCCAGGATCGGCCGCTCGCGGCCGTCGTGCGGGCGGTCCGGTCGACGGTAACCGAGGCCGGCGAGACCGCGGCCGACTCCCCCGAGTCCCTGCTGGCCGGTCTGGCTCAGTTGGCGGCGATCGCCGAGCGGGTCGACTGGGCGATGCTGTCCCTGGTCGGTGAGGCCCGGGCGAACGGCGTCGCATGGTCGGCGATCGGCCGCTCGCTCGGCGTCAGCAAACAAGCCGCGCAGCAACGATTCGCGCCGTACGTCAAGCAGGCGCTAGAGCAGGCCCCGCCCGCCGACCACAGCTAGCCGAGATGCGGGTAACGCCAGTCGGTCGCCGGGACGAGGGTCTCCTTGATCGTGCGTGGCGACGTCCAGCGCATCAGGTTGTGCGGAGAGCCGGCCTTGTCGTTGGTACCACTGGCGCGCGCGCCGCCGAACGGTTGCTGGCCGACCACCGCGCCGGTCGGCTTGTCGTTGATGTAGAAGTTGCCGGCGGCGTACCTCAGCGTCTCGCTCGCCTCGGCCACCGCGCCCCGATCCTGCGCAATGATCGAGCCGGTCAGCGCGTACTTCGTCGAGGTCGCGGCGTGCTGCAGGATCGCGGAGAACTCGGCGTCGTCGTAGACATGAACGCTGAGAATCGGGCCGAAGTATTCGGTCGTGAACACTTCGTTGGTCGGGTCGTCACCCACAATGATCGTCGGCGAGACGAAGTAGCCGACGCTGTCGTCGGCGACACCACCGACCAGGACGGACAGTGCCGAGTCGCTCTTCACCCGGTCGAGGACGCCGGCGAGCCGATCGAAGGAACGCCGATCGATGACGGCGCCGAGGAAGTTCGAGAAGTCGGTCACGTCGCCCATCGGCAGCGCCGCCGCGTCGTCCACCAGATCGTCGCGAAGCCGCTTCCAGACCGATGACGGAATGTAGGCACGCGACGCGGCCGAGCACTTCTGCCCTTGGTATTCAAAGGCACCTCGCACCAACGCGACTCGAAGCGCGTCGAGATCCGCGGACGGATGCGCAATAACGAAGTCCTTCCCGCCGGTCTCACCGACGAGGCGTGGGTAGCTCTTGTAGTCGGGAAGGTTGCCGCCGACGGTTCGCCACAACTGCTGGAACGTTGCGGTCGAGCCGGTGAAGTGCACGCCGGCCAGATCGGGATGGACGAGCGCAGTCTCACTGACCGCGTGTCCGTCACCGGTCACCAGGTTGATGACGCCCGGCGGCAACCCGGCTGCTTCCAACAGCCGCATCAAAGTCTGCGCCGCGAAGCCCTGAGTCGGTGACGGCTTCCAGACCACCGGCACGCCCATTAGCGCTGGCGCGGTCGCGAGGTTCGCGGCAATCGCGGTGAAGTTGAACGGCGAGATCGCCAGCACGAATCCCTCGAGCGGGCGATGGTCGAAGCGGTTCCACACGCCAGGAGCCGAGATCGGCTGCTCGGCGAGGATGCCCCGGGCGAAGTGCACGTTGAATCGCCAGAAGTCGATCGTCTCGCAGGCCGCATCGATCTCGGCCTGATAGCAGGTCTTCGACTGGCCGAGCATGGTCGCGGCATTGAGCTCGTCCCGCCACGGTCCGGCCAGCAAATCGGCCGCCTTGAGGAACACCGCGGCGCGATCGTCGAAGCTCAGCGCGCGCCAGGCCGGGCCGGCCGCGAGCGCCGCATCCACGGCGCTGGCCACCTGCGCAGTGGTCGCGTTGTAGGTATGGCCAAGCACCGAGGCGTGCCGGTGCGGTTCGACCACCGCGATCGGCTCGCCGCTGCCGGACACTCGCTCACCGGAGATCGTCATCGGCAGTTCGATCGGGCCGGCCGAGCCGAGCTCCTTGAGCTTCGCCTCCAACGACGCACGTTCGGCCGAGCCGGGCGCATACATCCGCACCGGCTCATTGGTGGGAATCGGCACGGTCGTCAGAGCATCCATGCCTGCCATCTTGTCACCGGACCGACCACAGGGGGCTGGTCACAAGCAATGTCACATTGCCCCCCACTTCGTGGGGGCAATGTGACATCACCCCACGAAAGCGCTGGGCAGTGTGACATTGCTTAGCGCGGGAGGTGGGGCAGTTCCTGTACGGCGTACCAGCCCAGCTCGAGCGCCTCCGCCTCGTCGAGCGCGAACCGTGCGTCGTCGTCGCCGGCCGCGGCGGCGGCGAGGCTCGCGACCGCGGTCCCGACCCCGGGCGCGACTTCCGGCGCGTCGACGAGTGCGCTCGCCCAGCGGGTCACCTCGACCGGTCCCTCCACCCGCACCGAGGCGCGACCGTCCTCGGGCCGGAGGTGCACGAGCTCGTCGGCGACATCGGCCGCGACGACCACCCGGCACCGCGACGCATCCTGGTCGATCGCGAGCAACCGTAACGACCCGACCGACGCCTCGAGCTGCGCGACGTACTCGAGCTCGTCGATGTCGGCATCGTGGTAGGACTCGCGCAGGGTCGGAGTCACGGCATAGGCGGAGATCGATGAGTCGGCATCAGTGCTCGTAGCCGCACCAGCGGCGAGCCAGCGGTCGAGCACCCGCATCGTCGCCGGAAGGTAGACGCGCACTGGCGGCTCGGGTCAGCCGGCCGCGGACAGCGGCGGACCGGCGTCCGCAAGCGCCGCCGTCGTCGTGCGCAACGCGGATTCGAGCACCGTGACCCGGCGACGGTGATCCATCAGGTTGACACCGATCGCCTCGAGGTCCTCCCGGCCGGGACCGAGCACGGTGACGCTCGACCCGCGGCGCCGGACCTTGCCGGCCTCGTGCAGGACCCGCTTCGTCATCGCGCGCCGGAACCGTCGCTCCATCCGGCCGACGACGGACTGCGGGTCGTCGTAGTCGAACGACGCCATCGGTGCGAGCACGATGACTTCGTCGAGGCCTCGGTCGCTGAGCAGATCGATCGACGTCGGCGACAGCGTCCCGCCGTCGATGTAACGCCGGCCGCCGATCTCCATCGCGGCATACCACCCCGGGATCGCACACGACGACATGACCGCTTCGGCCATCGTCGCCAGCGGCGCGTCGGCCCGGCCGAACGCGATCCGGCGACCGGAGTCGTAGTCCATCGCGACCATCCAGGTTTCGGGCGCAGTCGGCCAGTCTCCGGTCGGGTTCGCGGCGCGGACCAGGTCCCCGACCGGCTCGAGACTTCCGCGACCCCGCGGCGCCAGCGCAGCGAACGCGGCCATCACCGGTACCCGGCGCGGGTGAAGCACGGTCCGGGCGACGAGTGACCGCGAGCCGATCCGAAGATGAGGTCTCGGCGGCAGCGACCCGCCGCTCGCCGTGTCGGGGTTGAAGTCGATGTGCGGGTCACCCGGGGCGACCACCCCGCGTTGATGGTTGACCAGACTGTCGATCCCGATTCCGCTACCGAGCAACGCGGCCAGCACCGAACCAGCCGACGTACCGACGATCACCTCGGCATCGCGCGGATCCCAGTCGAGTGCGGTGCTCAAGGCCGACATCGCCCCGATCATCCAGGACGCACCCAGCACGCCGCCGCCACCGAGGACCAGGCCACGACGTGGCGCCGTGCCGCTCATCGTGCGGTCTCCAGCAGCTCGGCCAACGACTCCTCGATACAGCTGGCAAGGACGTCGATGTCCGGCATCGAATCGCGGTCACAGTTCATGCCGTAGTAGACGCCCCCGTTGTAGGAGGTCAGGCCGATCGTCACAGCCTGCCCCTTCGCCAGTGGTACGACCGGATACCAGTCGATCATCTGCGCGCCGGCCGCATACAGCGGGAACTGCGGACCGGGCACGTTCGTTACCACCACATTGAACAGCCGCCGCGACAATCCGGACGCCAGCCGCGCCGCGGCGAGGTGAATCGTCGGCGGCGCAAAGCCGGTGAGCCGCACCAAGGCATCCGCGCCGATCGAATCGCCCGACTCCTTGTGCGCAGTCATCGCGAAGCTCACCTGATGCAGGCGTACGACCGGGTTCGGCTCACCGACCGGAAGGTCGACGAAGTACGACGACACCCGGTTGCCGAGCGCGCCCGCGTGCGCGTCGCTGCGGACGCTGACCGGCACCATCGCGCGCACGACGGTGCTGGCCACGACAGACTCGCCACGGGTGAGCAACCACGTCCGCAACGCACCGGCAACGGTCGCGAGGACGACGTCGTTCACGGTGCCGCCGTGGGTCTTGCGGATCCGCTTGTAGTCGTCGAGCTGCGTCGCCGCCATCCCGAATCGGCGCTGCTCACCGATTTCGGTGTTCAGCGGCGAAGTGGGTGCGGGACGCAGCGACGTACGAGCAAAGGTCGCGAGCCCACCCAAAGCGCCGATCACTCGCCCGGCGGTCGCCCGTGCATCGGTCACTCCGCCCCGGACGGTGTCGATGATCTGCGTCGGACGCCGCAGGGTTTCGACGACCGCGTCGGCCACGAGACCGAGCGACGTCGGCTCCCGGTGCGGCACCCACATGTCGTCGGGGGTCGATCGCGGCGTCGGCTCAAGGTCGAGGATCAGGGTTGCGATGTCGACCGAGCTGATGCCGTCGACCATGGCGTGGTGGGTCTTGGTGATGATTGCGAACTGACCGTCCGCAAGACCTTCGACCAGGTAGATCTCCCACAACGGCCGGTGCCGGTCGAGCTGCCGCGCCTGCAGCCGGCCCACGAGCTCCCTGAGCTGTTCGTCACTTCCGGGCTTGGGAAGTGCGCTGCGGCGGACGTGATACGTGATGTCGAAGTCCTCGTCGTCCACCCAGACCGGGTTGGCGATGTGGCCAGGCACCCACCGCACCTTCTGGCGGTAGCGGGGCACCAACCCGATCCGCCGGGCGACCAGGTCGCACAGCGCGTCGTAGTCGAACGGCGAGTCCGGCGGTGGCGCGAACCGAGCGACGCCACCCACGTGCATCGGCGTCGTCGGCGTCTCGAGGTAGAGAAACGAGACGTCGAGGGCAGAAAGCCGTTCGGTCACACCACCCAGTCTCGCACCTTGACCCGGATCGGGTCGGCCGAGCGTGAATCAGCCCCGAAGAGGCGTCCCGAGCAGTTCTTCGAGCTCGTCGAGGGTCTGTTGCGGCGTCACGTGGTGGACGGCCACCATGCCGACCTCACGGGCCCCTCGAACGTTCGGGATCAGGTCGTCGACGAACACACAGCTGTCCGGGCCGATCGCGAGCCGGTCGGCGGTCAATCGATAGATCTCCGCCTCCGGCTTGCGCATCCCGACCTCGCCGGAGATGACGACCGCGTCGAAGAGCTCGGCCCAGCCGTCCCGTGGGTAGTCGTTGCCCCAGGAGTTCGACAGCAGCGCGGTCGCGTGCCCGGCCGCCTTCGCGTGGCGAACCGCCTCGATCATCGACGGCTGCGGACCGAAGCCGGCAAACATCCGGGTCAGCAGTCCGTCCACCTCGACCGGCTCGCCGTCGTGCGTACGCAACCGGCTGCCGAGCTCGCGCTCGAAGTCGGGCACGTCCATCTCGCCGCGCTCGAGGGCGTGCACCGGGTTGCGCTCAGCGTCGTCGCCGTACGACGTACCGAGCCAGTCCTTCATCACCCGGCGAAACTCGACGTAGTCGATGCCGTCGGCGTCGCACCACGACGTCATCGAGTCCTGGAGCGGGCTGGTCAACACCCCGCCCCAGTCGACGATCAACGCACGAAGCTCAGGCACGAGGTCGGCAGCTTCCGGTCGTGGTCGGAGTGGGTGACGGAGAAGCGTGGGGCAGCAATCTCAGGTACGCCGCCGCGGCCACGGCGGGGCTAGCGAGGGCGCGGAAGCCCGGTCCGAGATCCAGCTCCACCACGCCGTGTCCGCCGGCCGGCACCAGGGTCGAGCCGGCGATCTGAGCCGCGACCTTGGCGGCGACCAGGCGACGGTCGGCCGAGTAGCGAACCGAGGCAACACCGTGCTTCATCAGCACCGTGTTGCCGATCGAGAGCACATGGAACCCGCGCTTCTTCAGCTTTGCCGATACGGAGGCAGCCAGGCCGTTGCGCATGGTCGCGTTCTTGACGGTCAGGCGGAGCGGGCCGGGGTTGGGGGCGTGCGCAGCGGTCGACCCGGTCGGGCACAGCGGCAGCGAGGAGCCGGACGACTTCGGCGATCCACCGCTTAGACCAAGGAAGGCGAAATAGCCGCCGGCGGCCAGCAGCAGGATGACCACCAAGGTCACCAGCCAGCGCCCGATCGCCACGTGGTGGCGCGGCGGCGCGAGATCTCCACGCCCGGGAATCGTCACGAGGACCGATCGTAGGAGACTGGTCCTCTGACCCCCAGGAGGGCATTGTGGATTTTGCGCTGTCGGCAAGCGCCGAGGACTACTCCAAGCGCTTGAACGACTTCATGGACAGCCACGTCTACCCGGCCGAGCGCGTGTACGACGAGCAACGGCGCTCGCTCGCGGAGCAGGGCAAGGTCCACCACGTGCCGCCGGTCATCGAGGAGCTCAAGGTGGAGGCGAGGTCGCGCGGGCTGTGGAACCTGTTCCTGCCCGACGTCTCGGGGCTGAGCAACGTCGACTACGCGCACCTGGCCGAGATCACTGGCCGCTCGTCGCGGATCGCGCCTGAGGCGATCAACTGCGCGGCGCCGGACACCGGCAACATGGAGGTGCTGCACCTGTTCGGCACGACCGAGCAGAAGGAGCGGTGGCTGCGTCCGCTGCTCGACGGCGAGATCCGCTCCGCGTTTGCGATGACCGAGCCCGGTGTCGCGTCGTCGGACGCCCGCAACATCTCGACCGAGATCCGGCGCGACGGTGACGAGTATGTGATCAACGGCCACAAGTGGTGGATCAGCGGCGCCGCCGACCCGCGCTGCGCGGTGATGATCGTGATGGGCAAGACCAACCCCGACGCCAACAGCTATCAACAGCAGTCGATGATCCTGGTGCCGATGGACGCGCCGGGCGTGACCGTCGTCCGGCCGCTGCCGGTGTTCGGCTACCAGGACCAGCACGGCCACTGCGAGATCACCTACGAGAACGTACGGGTGCCGGCATCGAACCTGATCGGCGAGGAAGGCGGCGGCTTTGCGATCGCCCAGGCGCGGCTCGGTCCGGGCCGGATCCACCACTGCATGCGCGCGGTCGGCATGGCCGAGCGGGCCCTGGAGCTGATGTGTCAGCGGGCGATCTCGCGGGTCGCGTTCGGCAAGACCCTGGCCGAACAGGGCGTCGTACAGGCCCAGATCGCCGAGTCGCGGATGGCGATCGAGCAGGCCCGGCTGATGACCCTCAAGACCGCATGGATGATCGACACGGTCGGCGCCAAGGGCGCCCGTACCGAGGTCGCAGCGATCAAGGTCATCGCGCCCCGAATGGCCTGCGAGGTCATCGACCGCGCGATCCAGGTACACGGGGGCGGCGGTGTCAGCGACGTGTTCCCACTCGCCGAGATGTACGCCGGTGCACGCACGCTACGACTTGCCGACGGGCCGGACGAGGTCCACATCCGATCGGTGGCGCGGCAGGAGCTCGGCCGCTACCTACACCGCTGATTAGCGCCGGCGCCGGCGAGTGGGCTCGGGCACGCCGGCGACCTGCGAGGCGAGCGACCGGATTGCGACGCGGGCCGGCGAGACCGGGGCAGCCTCGCCGAGGGTCCGGCCGCTCGCGAGCGCAGCGTCGATGGCCGCTGAGTCGTCCGGCACCATCAGCACGTCGGTGATGCCGGCATAGCGCTCGAGCGCGGCCGCGATCTCCCGGCGGGGATCGCCGGGGCCGACCACGCCGCGCCGCACCCGGTTCGCCACCGTCACGCATCGGCCGGTAGTGAGTGCTGCACAGTCAGCGGCAGTGCGGAGGTATCGAGCCAACCCGACCGGGTCTGCGCCGGCGACGTTGACCACGACGTCGGCTGCGTCGAGCCCGACCAGTGTGGCGGCGTTCCGTCGAGGCGCGACGGTGTCGTACGCGAGCTCCTCGTCCTGCTCGAGGCAGAACCCGCAGTCGATCACGATGAACGCGGCTGCCGACCGAGCCACCTCCAGAACGTTGGCGAACGCGCTGGCCCGGATCTCCAGCCAGCGGTCGGCCTTGGTGATCCCGGTGAGCGCGTGCAGCGTCGGCCGCAGTTCGAGCGCCACACCCCTCAGGGCCTCCGCGTCGAGGACTCCGTTATTGGCCAGCCGGCAGGCCGCGGCAAGGCCGGGCGCCTCGTCCAGCACCCCGAGCACCTGCCCGACCACCCCGCCGTAGGTGTCGGCATCGATCAACAGCACCGGAACTCCGAGCGCCGCGATCTCAGCCGCTAGGTTGACCGCGATCGTCGTACGGCCGGGCGCACCGACCGGGCCCCAGACCGCCACGACCTTCCCCGTCGCGACCGGGCTCGAGACAACGTCTTCAGCGGGGGCGGGGGGTGCGGGTGACGAGTCGTTCTCGGGGCTTCCGGCCAGCTCGCCGACCGCGGCCAGGACCGCCGTCGACACCGCCTGGCTCGATGCGTCATGCGGCAGCACGTGCCGGACCCCGAGCTGGCGGAGCCGTCGGTCCTCACCCTCGTCGCCGGCCCCCACCAGGCCGACCACTGCGACCCGGGCGAACGCGAGCCGGCTGAGCGCCTCGCGGTCCAGCCGGCGCAGATCGGCCGACAATATGACGGCGCGGGCGAGCCCGGCGGCCGCGGCCGCGAGCAGGTCGGCCAGATCCACGCAACGGCGTACCACCTGCACGCCATGGGCGTCCCGACTCAGCCCGGCGCTGAGATCGGCCTCCCACCGAGCATCACCGACGGCGGTGAGCACCGGAACTGTCATGGCGTCTCCGAGCCCGCCGCCGGACTGGAAGACCGCACCGGGCTCGAGGGCTGAGGCAGGGTCGCCGCGGACGACGCCGGCACCCGAACCAGATCGATCGTTCCGGCCTCCACGGCGTGGACCATGGTCGCCACCGCCGCGGCGGGCACGACCAGCTCGACCGCGACGGTCGAGCCGGCAGCCAGCGACTCGGCGCCACCGCCCTCCGAGTCCACCGCGACCGCGGCAAGCACCCGGGTCGGCTGCGGCACCCGCGCGCCGACCGCCACCTTCGGGGTGACGTAGACGTCGACCAGGTCGCCGTGCCCCAGACTGTCGGGGAGGTGACCCGGCGCGACCGGCACGGTCACGTCGCGGCTGACCGCAATGGCCGATCCGACCGGCTCGAGCGCGGTCAGCGGCAGCAGCTCGCCCGAGGCGACATAGCGGGTGACGACGTAGCCCACCGGCGCGGGGCCGGCAGCGGCGACGTACGACGCGCCTTGACCGTCGAACCGGACCTGCCCGATCCGCAGGTCAGCCGCAGCGAGATGTTCGCCCGGCACGAGCGAGTGGCGGGCGACGTACACCTCGGAGAAGTGGTCGGCCGAGGCAAGCACCCGGGCGCCGACGACGACCGAGGTCAGGACCAGGGCCGCGCCCAGCATCATCCGGACGTCAAGCCAGCGTGGCAGCTCGAGCCGGCTGGCACGGCGTGCGCCGTCGGACACCCGCGTCTCCCCCTCGCGATCGGCGGCCTGGGACGAGTCGCCGGTGGCCACGAGCGGCCCATGCTGCCCCAATCCCCAGCCTCCGAGCGCAGCGTTGTCCACAGGCTGCCGGGGACCGGTGGTGCGAGATGTCAGACTTGCGGCTATGGCGGCGCCGCGGTTCCTTCGACTGTCCGATGTGGCCGAGATCTTGAACATCTCCGCCGCGCAGGCCTACGCGCTGGTGCGAAACGGTGAGCTCGAGGCCATGAAGATCGGCGGTCGCGGTCAATGGCGGGTCGACCGCGACGCGCTCGAGGCGTACATCAAGCGCGCGCATGACGAGACCCGCGAGTTCGTAGCCAGCCACCCGTTCGGACGCGACGAGACTTCGGCGGAGGCGGTCGACTAGCGCCGCACCGATCTGGCCGATCAGCCCGACCGCACCATCGCAATCGCCGCGAGCCGGATCGCCGATCGGCGCGCGACCTCAGCTGGTCTGCGGGGCTCGTCGGCCGGGTGCTCGGCGAGGTCGATGAAGTCGGCACCGACCCGGTCGATCGTGCCGACCCGACTCGATCCGTCGCGAAGCACCACCCGGACCGGCACCCGGTCGCGCGCGATCGACCGCAGCACGAACCCGAGGTCGAGCCGGGATTCGACCGCGCCGCCCGAGCCCGGTGCATCGGTCAATGACGGCAGCCCGTCGGCCGCGCCGACCGCATCCTCGGTCACGACGACCTGCGCGCCCCGATCGCCGGTGAGGAGCAGCCAGCCCGGGCCGGTCCGGCTCAACTCCCCGCTGATTGTCCCGGCCGCGCCGAGGCTGAGCTCGATCCGGCTGCCGATCGCAGCGCGAAGCCGGTCGCCGAAGCCGAGCCGGGCCACCTCGATCCGGGTGCGATCTGCAACCTCGGCGTCCAAGTCCGCCTGCTCGCTCGCCACGGCCTGACCCTCGAGGTCGTCGAACAGCTGCTCCCACCGCACGGCGAGCAGTCTGGCACGTCCACGCAAACACAAGTAAACGAACGAGATTGACAGCAAGTAAAAGCTCGCTACCATTCGCTGTCACAACCAAACGGGGGGAAACATCCATGTCCACAACCGGAAGCGTCGCGGCCCGACGCATCCTCCGAGCCACCGCCTTGACCGTTCTGTCGCTCGCGGCGGCAGCGGCGACCTGGCGGCTGCGGCCGGCCTTGCCGAGCCGCTCCGGCCCGCCCGACGCCGCCGTCGTTGCGGGATGCGCCTGGCTCGCCTGGGCGCTGGTCAGCTATCTCACCGTCGCGGTCGCGTCAGTCGCGGCGATGCACTTGATCGCGCCACTCGGCGGGTGCGGTCGATGGCTGGTCCCGCTCACACCGGGGCGGCTTCGGTACCTGGTCGACCGGGCGATCACGGTCGGCCTCGCCACCACGGTGGTCGGCCTCGTCGCTGCCGCCCCCGCAGGAGCAGTGACCCATCACGGCGCGGCCACCTCGCGCATCGACCGGCCCACGACCACCGGCGCACTCGACTGGCCCGGCCTGACGCCCTCGCCCGCCGCCGGAGTCGAGGCCGCCCCCACCCACCCGACGGCGAGCCGACCGATCCGGCCCGCCTCGCCGCCGGTCGACGTCGTCGTACGACCCGGCGACAGCCTGTGGTCGATTGCGGCCGGGCGACTCGAGTCGAGCGCCTCAGCGCGCAGCACCTCGATCGCATGGCATGAGTGGTACGCCGCGAACCGGTCGGTGATCGGTGACGATCCGAACCTGATCTATCCCGGTGAACAGCTGCATCCACCGGCCGGTCACGCAACCGCAGCGCACGCCGGCGGCGCGCGATGATCGCGGCCGAGAACACCGCGGCCGGGCAGGTTCATCCGTTCCGCCGCCGGCCGGTCCCGCAGTTCGACGGGCCTTACGACGACGAGCACCCGGACCGCGCGCCCGAGATCATGACCGGCAGTCTTGCGCTCGCCTTTCCGCCGCCGACCCGGGTGAGCCTGCCGCTGCGGCTGGTCCCGCCGGCTGGCGAGCTCGCCGACCTCCACAGCCCGGCCGGCCCCGAGCCGCTGCCGGACCCGAGACCGTGGACCGCCCGGCTCGCGCAGGCGATCGTCGAGGTGCTGGCCGGTGCGCGACCGGCCAGTCAGCTCTCCCGGGTCGCCACGCTTGATGTCCTGCAGCTGCTCGAGCGCGGTTCCGGCCGGCTCGGTGCGCGCCCCGGCCAGCCGGCCCAACGCCCGATCGTTGGCTCGGTGCATGTCAGCCAGCCGCGCTCGGGCGTGGCCGAAGCCAGCGTGGTCGTCGACACCGGTCCGCGAAAGCGCGCCCTCGCGCTTCGACTCGAAGGCGTGAACGGTCGGTGGCGTTGCACTGCCGTGCAGATCGGCTAGCGACGGCGCACTAGCTACTGACGCTGGCCGGCTCCCTGGCGGCGACTTCCTCCTGCACGCCCCGACGCAACCCGAGGAACGCAACCACTGCCGCCACCGCCATGATCGCGGCCATCACCTCGAGTACGACGTGGGTCGCATCGGCGAAGTCGAGCCGGACGAAGTGCGGAATTGTCGAGTTGCCTCCGGCGGAGCTCCCCTGCGACTGCGAGATCGCGGCCGCCTGGCGAACGGCCGCTTGGTGGGGCACGCCCTGGGCGAGCAAGGTCGCGAGCACGTGCGACTTCATCCGCGAGACCAGGATCGTGCCCAGCACGGCCAGCCCGAGGCTGGAGGCGTAGTTCCGAACGGTCTGCGTGATGCCGGTCGCCTCGCCGTACGACAGCGACGACGCCCGGTTGACCGCGTCGGTGCTCGACGGGCCGAGCATCATGCCCATGCCCGCGCCCGAGAGCACGATCGCCCAGATCTGCTTGCCGAGGTCGAGATCGGTGACCCGGCCCGACCACAGGGCGAATCCGACCGCGGCGAGCGCGCAGCCGATGACGACCGGCCGCTTCGCACCGACCCGGTCGAGCATCCGGCCGCCGAGCTGCGCAGCCACAACGAAGCCGAGGAAGAAATAGAGCAGGACCAGGCTCGCGCCGGACGCATTCTTGCCGAGAGAGATCTGGGCGTACTCGCTGGCGAAGAAGAATGCCGGTACGAAGGTGAGCATCGCGACGCCGAGAACCAGGTTCTCCACCAGGAACGGCCGGATCCGGAAAATGCTCACTTGGATCAGCGGTGCCTCGGTGCGCCGCTCGACCCGATAGAACACCACCAGCAGCAGCAGGCCGGCGGCGATCGCGATGCCGATCCCCGGGTTGTGCCAGCCCCAGATCGTCGACTGCTGGAACCCGAAGACGCTCAACCCCACGCCGGCCGCGACCAGGACCAAGCCGCGGTAGTCCATCCGTGCGGCGCGAAACTCGGTCACCGGCTTGGACAGCGCGATCAGGGTGAGCGCGATCAGCGCCACCGGGATGTTGACCCAGAAGATCGCCCGCCAGGTCCACTCGGTGAGGTAGCCACCGAGGATCGGGCCGACCGCGGTCAGCCCGCCGGCGATGCCGAAGAACAAGGCCAAGGCACGACCCCGCTCGTGCAGCGGAAAGACCTGGACGACTATCGCCAACGCGGCGGGGAACATGATCGCGCCACCGACCCCTTGCAGGGCACGGAAGATCACGATCCACGCCTCGGCGACGCTGCCCTTCGGGGTGAGCCCGCAGAACGCCGATGCGACGGTGAAGACCACCACACCGAGCACCACCATGCGCCGGTGACCGACGGTGTCGGCGAGCCGGCCACCGAAGGCGAAGAAGGCAGCCAGCGCTAGCAGGTAGGAGTTGACCGCCCACTGCACCCCGGTGCTGGTGAGGCCGAGCTCCTTCTGGATGTTGGGTACGGCGATCGACACGATGGTCTGATCGATGAACGTCATCGCAACGGCGAAGATCATCGCGGCAAGAACGACGTTGCGCGATCCGTAACGGCCAGCGGCCGCAGTCTGCGTCATGGCCGATTCCGATCCGGCCTGGTTGCCACCATCGTCAACCCCTCCGCTACTGGACTCGATCCGCCCGCCGCGAGCCTTCCGGCGAGCACTTTATCCACCCTCGCAAGCAACGAACACCCCGGCGCTTTCATCGCGTTCGTACAGTTTCTGCGCCTTTGGCGATTGAGTGTCGATTACTGCATTAGACTGAGGAGGTGCGCAAAGGGGGGAAAGTGCGTCGACTGTCCGGCTGCCCTGTTCGGGATCGGGCATCTGCTCGGCCCGCTGCATCCCGATGAGACAGCCAGCGCCGCCGATGCGCCGCAGTTCGCCTGCCCACCGGATCAGCGCGGGCTCGCCGCGCACGCGCCGGCACCTGCTGCCCGACCCGCGCCAACCGACCGAGCGGCTCGCCCAGGTCATCGTCGAGGTGCTGGCCGGTGCGCGCCCGGCCGGACAGCTCGCGGGGCTCGCCAGCCTCGACGTGCTGCGGTTCCTGGCCCGCGGTGCGGGGCGACTCGGCGCAAGTCAAGGCGCGCCGGTCCAGCTCCCCGTGGTGACCACGGTCCGGATCTGCGAGCCCGTCGACGGGGTGGTCGAGGCCTCGGCCGTGATCAGGACCGGCACCCGGGTTCGGGCCCTCGCACTGCGGCTGGAAGGCATCGACGGCCGATGGCGGTGTACGGCGATCCACCTCGGCTAAGCCGCTCGGGAAAACCAGGCGACAGGCGGTCTAGTTTCAAGGCGTGTTGAGCGAACTGCGAGGTCTGTCCGACGCCGACCTCGCCGCGATCGCCGACCTCGAGCGTCGAGTGCTCGCCCACGACGGCGGCCGGCTCAAGCTCGAGTGGACGGCGCTTCGCGAGCGGTCGGGCGAGCGGGTCGACGACCTGCTGTGGCGCGACGGCGATCGACTACTCGGCTTCCTCGGGTTGTACAGCTTCGGGTCCGCCGACCTCGAGCTGGCCGGCATGGTCGACCCGGCGGTGCGCCGACAGGGAATCGGCACCGCGCTGCTGAACGCGGCGAAGCCATTGGGGCGCGATCGCGGCTTTGCCCAGGCGTTGCTGGTCACGCCCCGCTCGACCCCGGCCGGCCGGGGGTTTGCCGACGCGGTCGGCGCCGCGCTCGAGCATTCGGAACATCACCTCTCGCTCGGTACGACGCCGACCGAAGGGCCGCTCCATCCGACCATGAACCTGCGCGACGCCACGCCCGCCGATCGCGACGAGGTCGTGCGGATCCTGGCGGCCGCGTTCGGCGAGGACCGGTCCGACGTTCAGATCGCAGACCGACCGGAGGAGCGAACCCTGGTCGCCGAGCGCGGTGGGGCCGTCGTCGGGACGGTCCGGCTCACCCGCGACGGCGCGACCGCGGGGATCTACGGGTTGGCGGTCGAGCCGAGCCTCCAGGGCAAGGGCATCGGTCGCGACGTGCTCATCCGGGCCTGCCGTCGGTTGCGGGCCGCGGGCGCCGAGCGGGTCACCCTCGAGGTGGCCGCCGACAACGACCGCGCACTGGGTCTCTACCTGTCTGCCGGCTTCGAACCGCAGGCGACCGAGGACTACTTCGCCGTGACACTGTGACGGCAATCTCCCGGTAGCGCCACACAGGACGGAGTCGAGCATGGCGTTCGGTAAGTCAGCAGAAGAGAAGGCGGCCGAGCAGGCCGCCCAGGAGCAGCAGGCGGCCCAGCTTCGGCAACAGCAGGCACAGGCCGCGTTCCTTGTCAGCCCCGAAGGCATGGCGACCACGGCCAAACAACAACGCCAGGGATTCCTCGAGATCCAACTCGTGGTCGGCTCGTCACAACGGGTCAGCTCGATCTTCAACCCGGACCCGACCGGCAGCGGCGAGAATCGCACTGCCACCCACGCCGGCACGCTTGCCGCGATCGAATCGATCGGCTGGCGACTCGAGCACGTCGGCTACATCTTCATGATCACCGGGGAGAGCAGCGCCGACCGGATCTTCGGCACCGGGCAGAACACCGCGGTGAGCGGCGAGACGGTCGGGATCTACCTCTTCCGCAACTCCGACTCGGTCGCGCCCGCCGCCTAGAGGTCTGACTACGCGACCCCCTGCGGGGCGCCGTGGCAGCGCTTGTACTTGCGACCCGACCCGCACGGGCATGGCGCGTTGCGCGAGACGTTGTCGAAGCTCGCTCCCGCGCCGCCGGTGGCCTTAGCCGCGGTGCGCTCGACGCCAGCCTCGCCGTCAACCGTCGGTGCGGAGTACTGCAGGTTGGCGGGCCGGTTCGGCTGGCCGAAAGCCTTGCCGAGCACTCCGGCCACCTTGGCCCGATCGTCGGCTTCATCGGCCGGGCCCGCCGGTGGCACCGCATGTGGAGTTGTGCCGGGCGCAAGCTGCGGCGCCTCGACGGACGCGATCCCCTCGTCACCTTCGACCTCGACGACCTGCGTATCGTCGCCATCAGCCGTTGCCTCGGCCTCGATCTCGACGTTGACCTCGGCGAAGAAAAGGAAGCCGACCGACTCCTCTTTGATGCCCTCCATCATCACCGAGAACATGTCGTAAGCCTCGCGCTGATACTCCACGAGCGGGTCGCGCTGGCCGTAACCGCGAAGGCCGATGCCTTCCTGCAGGTAGTCCATCTCGTAGAGGTGCTCGCGCCACCTGCGGTCGAGCACGGACAGCAACACCCGCCGCTCGAGCTCGCGCATGACCGGCTCGCCGTCCGGGTCCAGACCCAACGACTCTTCGCGACGCTGATACGCCTCGCGCGCATCCGCGATCAACTCTTCGGTGATGAAGTCCGCCGACAACCCGCCGCCGGAGTGTTCGTCGAGCTCCTCGACCGTGACCCCGACCGGGTAGAGCGTCTTGAGGTTGGTCCAGAGACCGTGCAGGTCCCAGTCCTCGACGTAGCCCTCGGCGGTCGCCCCCGAGACATACGCCGTGATGACGTCGTCGACCATGTGCGCGATTTCCTCGTGCAGGTCCTCGCCCTCGAGCACCCGGCGACGCTCGTCGTAGATGACAGTGCGCTGCTTGTTGAGCACCTCGTCGTACTTCAGGACGTTCTTGCGGATCTCGAAGTTCTGCTGCTCGATCTGGGTCTGCGCCGACCGAATCGAGCGAGAGACCATCTTCGACTCGATCGGAACGTCCTCGGGGAGGTTCAGCCGCTCCATGATCGCCTCGACCATGTGCGCGTTGAACAGCTGCATCAGGTCGTCGCCGAGGGACAGGTAGAACCGCGACTCGCCCGGGTCGCCCTGACGGCCGGAGCGACCGCGCAGCTGGTTGTCGATCCGCCGTGAGTCGTGCCGCTCGGTGCCGAGGACGTAGAGCCCGCCGAGCCCGACGACCTCCTGGTGCTCGGCGGCGACGGCCGCCTCGGCCTTCTCCAGCGCAGCGGGCCAGGCCGCCTCGTAGTCCTCGGGCGTCTCGACCGGCGACAGGCCCCGGCTGGCGAGCTCGTCCGCCGCCATTGCTTCCGGGTTGCCTCCGAGCATGATGTCCGTGCCCCGGCCGGCCATGTTGGTGGCGACCGTGACCGCGCCCTTGCGCCCGGCCTGGGCGATGATGGCCGCCTCTTTGGCGTGGAGCTTTGCGTTCAGCACCTCATGGGGTACGCCGCGGCGCAGCAGCAGGCCGGCCAGCAGCTCGCTCTTCTCGACGCTCGTCGTGCCGACCAGCACAGGCTGACCCTTGTCATGGCGATCGACGAGATCCTCGACGACCGCGGACCACTTCGCCTCTTCGGTCTTGTAGACCACGTCCGGTGCGTCGAGCCGGATCATGTCCTTGTTGGTCGGAATCGGCACGACACCCAGCTTGTAGACCTGGTCGAACTCAGCCGCTTCGGTGGCCGCCGTACCGGTCATCCCGCCGAGCTTGTCGTAGAGCCGGAAGTAGTTCTGCAGGGTGATCGTCGCGAGAGTTTGATTCTCCTGCTTGATCTCGACGCCCTCTTTGGCCTCGATCGCCTGGTGCATGCCCTCGTTGTAACGCCGGCCGTGCAGAACCCGGCCGGTGAACTCGTCGACGATGAAGACCTCGCCGTTGGTGACGATGTAGTCCTTGTCGCGCTTGAACAGCTCCTTCGCCTTCAACGCGTTGTTGAGGTAGCCGACCAGCGGGGTGTTGACCGCCTCATACAGGTTGTCGATGCCGAGCTCGTCCTCGACCCGCTCGACCGCCGACTCCAAGACGCTCATCGTGCGCTTGCCCTCGTCGGCCTCGTAATCGACATCCCTGGTGAGCCGGTTGGCGATCCGCGCGAACTCGATGTACCACTTGGCGTTGTGCTCGGCCGGACCGCTGATGATCAGTGGCGTCCGCGCCTCGTCGATCAGGATCGAGTCGACCTCGTCGACGATCGCGTAGTGGTGGCCCCGTTGCACCAGCTCGGCTTCGCTCCACGCCATGTTGTCGCGCAGGTAGTCGAAGCCGAACTCGTTGTTGGTGCCATAGGTGATGTCGCAGTTGTACGCCGTCCGCCGCTCGTCCGGCGTCTGCTGCGTCAAGATCACGCCGACGGTCAGGCCGAGGAAGCGGTGGATCCGGCCCATCCATTCGGCGTCCCGCTTGGCGAGATAGTCGTTGGTGGTGACGACGTGCACGCCCTTGCCCGTGAGGGCGTTGAGGTAGGCCGGCATGACGCCGGTCAGGGTCTTGCCCTCGCCGGTCCGCATCTCGGCGATGTTGCCGAGGTGCAGCGCCGCTGCGCCCATCACCTGCACGTCGAATGGCCGTTGCCCGAGCGTGCGACGCGAAGCCTCGCGCACCACCGCGAACGCCTCGACCATCAGGTCGTCCAACGGCTCGCCCTCGGCGTACCGCTCCTTGAACTGATCGGTGTGGCCTCGAAGCTCCTCGTCGCTCAGCGCGCGGTAGTCCTCATCGAGCGCCGCCACCTGAACGGCGACCGACTCGAGCCGGCGCAAGATCCGCGTCTCGCCGGCACGCATGACCCGGTCGAAGACGGCCACGGTGAGGATCTCCTGTCATCAGCGGGTGCCGCGGGAGGCGGGCGGCTCGATCCATCGTAGGACGCCGGTCGCGCTCATCCCCACCAGAACGACGCCGCGACCACGACGTAGAGCCCGATGAGAGCGG
Source organism: uncultured Actinomycetota bacterium (assembly GCA_963770565.1). Classification (GTDB taxonomy): domain Bacteria; phylum Actinomycetota; class Actinomycetes; order JAFAQI01; family JAFAQI01; genus DATAUK01. The sequence goes on along the minus strand of CAVYQE010000001.1, from coordinate 874,565 downwards.
ACCCCTCGAGCCAGTCGGACTCGCCGTCGATGATCACGAAGCAGACCGCCAGCACGCTTGCCACCACCGTCGTCACCAGAAGCGGCGGGAACACCAAGGTCAGGGTCGCGCCGCCGAGCAGCGGCGAGATCAGTACCAGCAGGGGCGCGAGCACGAGCGCGATCTGGAGCGGCGAGTTCAAGATGACCGACAGGGCGTGGTCCGGCCGGTTGCGCGCCGCCAGCTGGATCCCGACCACGTTCTCGACCGCGTTCCCGGCGATCGCGACGATCACCAGGCCGGCAAAGGTCTGGGAAATGTGCAGGGTCCCCAGCGCGGGGGTCAGTGCGGCGACGAACCAGTCCGACACCACGGCTGCGAGTACGCCGGTGACCGCGAGACTCACGATCGCGACCGGCATCGGCCAGAGGGCCTCGTCCGGCGCCTCGGCCTCCGGCTGGTCCGCTTCGCCCTCGCCGCGGCGCAGCGAGGCCGGCAACGACAGCGCGAAGACCACCAGCAGTGTCACTGAAGCGATGTCCGACAGTGCATGTTCGTGCGTCGCGGCCCGCGAGTGGACATAGGACGCGAGGCTCGGCACGAGCATCGCGGCAACGGCCAGGATCATCAGGGCGATCACGGTTCGGGCCCGGGCGCCCTCGAACTTCTGCCGACCGTTGCGCAGCCCACCGACCATGAAGGCCAGCCCGAGCACCAGCAGGATGTTGCCGAGGATCGAGCCGATGATCGCCGCCCTGACCACGTTCGGCAGGCCGGCGCGAAGGGCGAAGATGCAGACGAACAGCTCCGGCAGGTTGCCAAGTGCGCTTTGAACGACCCCGGTCGCGCCGGCGCCGAGCCGGTCGGCGACCTGCTCGACGCTGCGTCCGACGAGCGCCGCCAACGCGGCCAGGGCCACCCCGGACACGATGAAGGTCGCGACCTGGTTGGAGTGCGCGAAGTGCAGGACGCCGGCGACCACGGTCAGCAGAGCCGCCGCCGTGATGATGACGCGATCCGATCGATTCAGGGCCGCGACCACCCCCGGATCCTGTCAGACCACGACCTCCGATACGGTCCGCCCACCATCTCTACTACCTCGCGTCGTAGCACGCGGAAAGGATCGGACCCCATGGCACTCGGCATCTACCTCGCCCACGCCGGCTTCACCGAGGAGAAGTACCGGACCGCGCTCAGCCGACTTGAAGCGGCCGGCGCAGGCGCACCAGCCGGCCGAACGCTGCACGTCGCGCTCGAGGCCGAGGGCGCAGTCAACGTGTTCGACATCTGGGAGTCGCAGGAGGCTTTTGATGCCTTCGGCGCGACCCTCGTCCCGATCTTGACCGAGCTCGGGGTCGAGCTGACGGCACCGATGGTCGCAACCGTCCTCAACGTGATCGAGGGCTAACCTTCGACCGCCGTCGGGCTAGGTGATCTCGAGCAGCTTCTCCCGGACGGCGTAGACGACCGCCTCCATCCGCGAGTGCAGCTGAAGCTTCTCGAGGATGTTGCGGATGTGGTTCTTCACCGTGTTCTCGCTGATGAACAGCTGCTTGGCGATGTCACGGTTGTTGAGGCCCTTGGCGACCAGGCGGAGCACTTCCATCTCACGGTCGGTCAGCCGCGGCGCGGGCACCTGCTGGCGCTCGTCGCCGCGCTTGATCATCGAGGCGAACTCGTTCAGCAGCTTCGACGCCATCGACGGGGAGATCAGCGACTGGCCGCCGTGCACGGCTCGGATCGCGGACGCGACCTCCTCGATCGAGATCTCCTTGAGCAGGTATCCCATCGCGCCGGCTTTGATCGCGTCGTACAGATCGGCTTCTTCGTCGCTGATCGTGAGCATGATGATCTTGCTGCTGGGCACCGCGTCCTTGATTGCGGTGCAGGCGTCGATGCCGCCGCGCTTGGGCATCCGGACGTCCATCAGCACGATGTCGGGTGTGGTCTCGACCGCCTTCTCGACCGCCTCGGCGCCGTCCTCGGCCTCACCCACGACGTCGATGTCGGGCTCGTGGGCGAGCACCATCTCCAGACCGCGCCGAAACAGGGCGTGATCGTCGACCACGAGGACTCGGATCGGCTCGCCGATGACGGCGGACAGCGAGGCAACAGCGCTGCTGTCCGACGCCTCACTCACGGGACCTCCACCACCCAGCCGCTGCCCGAGAGATCGCGGGTGCGGCCTCGCCCGGCAATGATTGCACGGAGTGGGCCAGAGGGTGGTAGTTACACCGAGGGGGCCTCAGTGGCCGGATCTGGCTCATGTAGGCGGACCACGCCGTAGTCATATCCGTGCCTGCGGTAGACCACGCTCGGCGTCAGGTCGCCCTCCTCCAGATACAGGTAAAAGTCGTGGCCGACCATCTCCATGGCGAACAGCGCCTGGTCGAGGCTCATCGGCGCAGCCCGGTGCACCTTCTCCCGTACGACGAACGGCGCCGGTTCGGGGCCGTCGTCCTCGCTCCCGTCGTCGCCGGGCGCGGCGGGATTCGCCGCAGGGATGACCGCTCCGGTCGCGGTCGCGACCGACACCGGGGTGCGGTTGCCGTGGTGCACCCGGCGGCGGTCCGCCGCCCGCCGCAACCGCATGTCCAGCTTGGCGACCGCGAGGTCGAGCGCTGCTTGGTGATCGGCTGCTGATGCCTCGGCCCGGATGACCGGACCCCGCGTGCGACAGGTCAACTCCACCCGCATCCGGACATCGGCAAGCCGTGGGTTCCGCTCCTCCGAAACCTCGACATCGACCCGATCGGCCTTCGGATCGAGCTTGGCCAGCCGGCCCAGCTTCTCGTCGATCGCGGCCCGAAAGCGCTTGTCGAGATCGGTGTTGCGTGACTTGACGACGATGTCCACAGATGCATCTCCTGACGCCACGTTGCAGGCCTCACCGGGCCCGATCCCGACGGTAGCCCCTCCGGCTGTGCGGCCACCATGCGAGGTCAGGTCCGCCGTTGGGTGGCCGCGACTGCTGCCGCCGCGATGACGTCCGCCCCGCACGCGCGCAGCGTCCGAGCTGCCTCGGCCAGGCTCGACCCGGTGGTGATCACGTCGTCGACGATGATCACCGGTGCCCCCGACACCACCGACTCGAACCGCCGGGGCACCGTGAACGCGCCGGCCAGGTTGGCCGCCCGGGCAGCGGAGCTGAGTCCGGCCGAGTCCGCCACCCGCCGCACATGCCGCAGCGCCGGGACCACCCGCAGGTCGATCCCCTCGCTCCGAAGCACCGCCGCCGTTCGCCTGGCCAGTGACCGGACGACGTCGTCCCCGCGGACCCGGACCGACCGGGGCGAGGAGGGAACCGGCACCAGGTAGACCCGGCTCGGGACGGCGCCGAATCCCCCGGCGGTGCCCCGCCAGGCGCCGACGACGGCGCTCGCCAGCGCGGCGGCCAGCAGCGGCCGCAGACTCACCGCCGAACGCTCCTTGTAGGCGATCAACAAGGCCCGGCAGGGATCGGCGTACGCCGCGACCGTCCAGGTCGGCGGAAGGTCGACCGGAGCCGGCCGCGGCCGGCTCGGCGCGGCCGGCTGCCACAGCGTCACGAGACAGCCCGGGCAGCCGGGCCCACCGGGCCCGCCGCACCCCGCGCACTCGGCAGGAAACAGCCGGCTGAGGATCGACATGAGGCCGACCCTGCCCGGACCGGAGCCCGATCGGCGGCGCGCCGGCGATCCTGTGGACAGAACTGACGGCGACCTAGCCTGCGTACGAGGGGTCGGCGCCGGCCGTGATCCGGGTCCATCGGGCCGCGGACAGCTCCCACACCACCCCGTCCGACTCGGCCAGGATCGGCTCGCCGGGCGATGCCGCGACCTGGGTCGGGTCGCGCGGGGGGCTGATTCCGCCGATGTCGGCGCGCTGATAGCCGTCGACCGAGGCCTGCACGATCGAGCGGTGACCGGCCGAATCCCGGACCGTCGTGACGATCTCGCTCGCCCCGGCCCAGGCCACCCCGCTCACGTCGGCCGCGCCCGGGATGACCAGGCCCGCGGTCGACACGCTCAACGAGTCGTGCGCCTGCGAGAGAGCGCCGACGACCAAGGCGGTGTGGCCGACCGGCCCGACCACCATCGCGATCCGCGCCCCATCCCTTGAGACCGCGACCTGGTCGATGCCCTCGGCCCGGATCGTCGATGGAACGGACACCTGCCGCACCGACCCGACCCGTGGCACCTCCACCAGGCTCGAGAGCGCACCTACCCCGCGTACGACGAGGACGTCGCCGGCCGGGTCGATCGCCGGCGGGGACAAGCCGGCCCCCTTCACCCGTGCGCGCAGCAGGCCGAGCGCCGAACCGACGAGGAGAGTGGTGCGGCGGCGCCCGGGCCGAATGGCAGCCACGACCGATCCGTCCGCGCTCACCGCCGCTGCGGTCAGACCGAGACCGAGCAGCGAGGTCGGCACGGCGGTCCGGACGCCGACGATCCGCCGTTGGCCGGCCAGCAACGCACCGTGGGTGGTCGGCGGCGTATCGGGGTCGAACTGCGGCCACGAAGCGATCCGCTGCAACGCCGGGACGCCGGTGCCACTCAGCGGTGCACCGTTGACCAGCAGGCGCACCGCAGTTACCGCCGGGACCTGCCGCAGCGTCCAGACGATCTGCGCCGAGAGCCGCTGCAGCGCGATCCCGGCAACCTGCAAGACCGCACCGGACAGGTCGACCTCGGCGACCCCATCGCTGTCGATCGAGACGTTGCCGACCAGGCTCGTGCCGTGCGGGATCGCGCTGGCCACCGCGGAGGCGAGCCCCGGGCCGGGCCCGTCGATCAACTCCCGGATCAGGGTGGTGGCCAGCCCGGGGGTGTCCGGTGCGACCAGCAGCGGCTCGGGTACCAGCCGGGTCTGTTCGCGGTTGAAGTAGTAGATCGTCGCGGGGAGCAGCGTCAGCTCGGCATCCGAGACCGAGAGCAAGATCCCCGCCGGAAGCCGCGAGATCCGCCATTGCCGCCCGAACGACCGGACCACCGAGAAAGGCACGTGCTGGGTGCCGGGGACCACCTGGAACGTGCCGCGCGCATCCACCGTGCCGAACCGGCGCAGTACGACGTCGATCCCGCGCGCGCTGACCTGCACCTTGGGCAGCCCCTGATACAACGTGGTGCCCGCGGAGGGGTGCCAGCTGACCCCGGGCGCGAGGTAGAGCTTGGCGACCGCGTAGTTGCCGTCGCTGTCGGCCAGGGCGTTGAGGAAGCCCTTCACCAGCCGGGCAGGCGTCATCCCCGGCTGCGGGGCCGCGGCGATGACCCTGATGTCGTTGAGGTCGGCGCCCGATCCGGCCGGGAACGCCCGGCCGACGTGCACCGAGCCCGACACGGGTAGCGCGGCACACCCGGCCAAGGCCACGACGACCGCGCAAATCGCGAGCCGGCCGAGCAACGCCGGTCGCGGGAAGGGTCCGCCCCGGCTAGGCACGCAGGGTCTCCGCGGCGGAGCGGTCCGGCGGGTCCGGTGTGGCGGAGTCGGGCCCGAGCGGCAATGGCGACGAGGTGACCTGCTCGCCGGCATGCCACGGCAGCGTGAGCCTGAACAGGGCGCCGTTACCCGGCTCGCCCCAGGCCTGTAGCCAGCCGCCGTGCAACCGGACGTCCTCGAGCGCGATCGACAGACCCAGCCCGGTCCCGCCGGTCGCGCGGGCCCGCGCCGGGTCGGCCCGCCAGAACCGCCCGAAGACCAGCGAAGCCTCGCCGGGCCGCAGCCCGACGCCGTGGTCGCGGACGGTGACCGCGACGCCGCCCTCGCCGGCCCGTAGCCGGAGCTCGACCGGACCACCCTCGGCATGCTCGATCGCGTTGTCGACCAGGTTGCGCAACACCCGGTCGATCCGCCGCGAGTCGGCGTCGACGATGACCGCCTTGCTCGGTATGTCGAGGGTGATCGCGGAACCCCGGCGCTCGACCAGCGGAGCGGCCAGCTCGACCACCCGGGTCGCGAGCTGGCACAGGTCGACCGGCTCGACGTCGAGGACCGCGGCGCCGGCGTCGTACCGGCTGATCTCGAGCAGGTCGGCGAGCAGCAGCTCGAACCGGTCGAGCTGAGCCTGCAGGAGTTCGGACGAGCGACTCAGCTCGGGCGGAAGGTCGCCGGCCGAGCCGTGCAGGACATCGGCCGCCATCCGCACCGTGGTGATCGGCGTCCGCAGCTCGTGCGACACGTCGGCGACGAACCGGCGCTGCAACCTGGACAGCTCGCGGAGCTGGGAGATCTGCTGCTGCACGGTGTCGGCCATCCGGTTGAAGGAGGCCGCGAGCGTCGCAAGGTCGTCCTCGCCGCGCACCTTCATCCGCTCACGGAGCCGGCCCGAGGCCAGCCGCTCGGCCGTGGCGGCCGCTTGTCGCACCGGCCGGACTACCTGGCGGGTCACGACGGTCGCGATGCCCACCAACAGCAGCACCAGGGCACCGCCGGCGAACAGCATCGTCCGCTCGACCAGGTTCAGCGTCGCGACCTCGCGGCTGAGCGGCACCAGGTAGTAGAGCTGGTAGCGAACCGATCCGGCCTGGACCGGAGCACCGAGCACCAGACCCGGTCCGCGGGTGCCGTCGGCGGCGGTGACGGTCGTGTAGGTCCAGGCCTCGCGGGACTGCAGGGATACCGCCCTGCGCAGCGCGGCCGGGATACTCGACGGGCCGACGTGCGGGCCGTTACGAGGCTGGTACGACGGCAGTCCGGGCGTCGCCGACAGCAGCACCACGTCGTAGTTCTGCTGGTCGGGGTCGGGCGAGAGGGCGAGCACGACCGCCGAGGCGGTCTGGCCGATCGCCCGCGGGTTCGACGGGGGAAGCGCGGCGAACTGGCTCTGCGCGTGCTCCACGCCGGTGCTGAGCTGGCTGAGTGCCGAGCGGGTGGCCGAGTCCAGCAGGCCGGACCGGACCTGATGCAGGATCGTCACGCCGAGCAGCAGGCTGACGGTGCCCGACAGCATCAGGGTGGTCGCGATCACGCGGGTCTGTAGCGACCGGCGCCAGCGATGCCGCACGGCGCTCCCGACCGCTGCGACCCGCCTGATCACGTCGGTCCGGCCTTGTAGCCGACCCCCCGCACCGTGACGACGATGTCCGGGTGCTCGGCGTCGCGTTCGACCTTCGCCCGCAGCCGTTGCACGTGGACGTTGACCAGCCGGGTGTCCGCGACGTGGCGGTAGCCCCACACCTGCTCGAGCAGCTGGTCCCGCGAGAACACGTGCCTCGGCTTGCGCGCCAGCGCGGTGAGCAGGTCGAACTCGAGCGGAGTCAGGGCGATCGGCACACCGCCCCGGCTGACCACGTGGCCGGCGATGTCGATCGTGAGATCGCCGATCGTCAGCACCTCGTTCTCGCCCTCGTCGTTGCGGCGCAGCCGCGCGCGCATCCGAGCCACGAGCTCCTTGGGCTTGAAGGGTTTGACGATGTAGTCGTCCGCCCCCGACTCGAGACCGATGACAACGTCGATCGTGTCGCCGCGGGCAGTGAGCATGACGATCGGGATCCCGCTCTCGGCCCGGATCGCCCGGCACACATCGACCCCGTCGGTGCCGGGCAGCATCAGGTCGAGCAGCACCAGGTCCGGCTTCACGACCCGGAACGCGGTCAGTGCCTGGTCACCGTCACCGACGAACGACGGCTCGAAGCCTTCGTTGCGCAACACGATGCCGAGCATCTCGGCCAGCGCCGGATCATCATCAACGACAAGTACGCGCGCCTTCACCCGTCTATCGTCTCACCGCTCTGCGACGATGGCGGTTCCAACGGAGCCTTCGGGGTGATCATGGCGAACGATGGGCCTGGTTCGGGCGACTGGGCAAGCCCCAGCGAGCCCACCGCGCAGCCGCCGTACTTCACCCCGGCGCCGTCACCACCACCGGCACCGGGATGGGGCCCGCCGGCGCCGGGTTGGGGTCAACCCGGGTACGGCTGGGGTCCACCGCAGCCACCGCGACCGGGGATCATCCCGCTTCGACCGCTCGCGGTCGGGGAGATTCTCGACGGCGCGTTCACGACGATCCGGCGCTATCCAGGCGCCACCCTCGGCCTGACCGCGCCGATCATGTTGGTCGTTGAGGCGCTTCGGATCGCCACGTCGTACTACCTGCTCCACGGCATCAACACGGACATCACGACCACCTCCAACGGTGCGATTGTCGGTTTCGGCAACGTCGGTGACTACGCCGGGCGGACCGCCACCCTCGAGATCATCGTGACGATCGCCACCCTCGTCGCGACCGCACTGCTGAGCGGGATCATCGCAACGATCGTCGGACAAGGCGCACTAGGACGGCCGATGAGCGCGGGCGACGCCTGGCGGGCGACCGTCCCCTCGCTCTGGCGACTGCTCGGCGCCAGCCTGCTGGTGCTGTTGATCACCGGCGGCGTAGTGGTGGTCGGAGTGCTGCCAGGGATCTTGATCGCGGTCGCCGGCGCAACCGGCGCCGGAGTCGCCCTGGCGGTCCTCGGTGGCATCGCCGCGTTCGTGGTCGCGCTCTACCTGGCTATCGCGCTGTCGCTCGCCACACCGGCCCTGATGCTCGAGAAGCAAGGCGTCTTTGCTGCGCTGAGCCGGTCGCGGCTGCTCGTCCGCGGCAGTTGGTGGCGGATCTTCGGCATTACCTTGCTGGCCGGGATCATCACCCTCGTCATCTCCGGCATCATCTCCGCGCCGTTCGCGATCTTCGGGGGAGGCGTCACCGGGATCTTCTCCGGCAACACCTCCGAGCAGTTCAGCTTCACCCCGTTGCTGCTGACCGGGATCGGCGGGCTGATTGCGTCGACCTTGGTTCGTCCGTTCTCGTCCGGGGTCATCGCGCTGCTCTACCTTGACCGCCGGATGCGCGCCGAAGGCCTGGACCACACCCTCCAGCAGGCAGCGGCCAACCCGAACCCATGAGCGACCCGGCTCCGATCACCCGGCTCGGCGCCCAGCGCGCGGCTCAGCACGAGCTCTCTAAGGCGATCTACCACCGCAACAGCGATCCGCTCGTCGTCCGGGCGGTCCGGGCGGCCGGCCGGGCGATCGACCACGTCCTCAGCTCCGCCTTGAGCCATTCGCCGACCGGCGCCGCCGGCGCCCTGTCGATCGTGGTCCTGATCGCGATCGTCGTTGCCCTGATCATCTGGCGGGTCGGAGTGCCCCAGCGCGCGGCCAAGGTGGGTGCGCTGCTGACGGCAGGTACGACGATGTCGGCGGCTGAGCATCGCTTGCTCGCCGAACAGGCGACGGCGGCCGGCGACCTGAAGACGGCGGTCATCGAGCGGATGCGCGCGGTCGCCCGCGAGCTCGAGGAGCGCAGCGTCGTCGATGCCCGCGCGGGTCGCACGGCGAGCGAGCTGGCCAGGGAGGCCGGGCGGGCGATGCCATCCGCCGCGCCCGCGCTGACCGCCGCCACGGAATTGTTCAACGCGATCGTCTACGGCGACGCGGTTGCGACGGCGGATGACATGACCGTGGTCGTCGCCGCCGACGATGCGGTCCGCCGCGCCGGCCGGAGCGAGGTGCTGGCCCGGTGAGTGCGATCGCGGCCGAGCCACCGCTTGACCTGTCGGGTCTGTGGCGCTCGGTGCGCTACCCGACCATCCTGGTGCTCATCGGGTTGGCACTCGTCACCGCGCTGGCTGCGCTCGGCAAGTCCCCGAACAACACCCCGCTCGACCCGCGCAACCCGGCACCAGATGGTGCTCGCGCGCTCGCGGTCCTGCTGGCCGACCGCGGTGTGACAATCACGGTCGCGACATCGTTACCGGAGGTCGGATCCACGCCCGCCGCCACGATCTTGCTGACCGATCCGGGCGCGCTCTCAGACCATGCGTTGGCCACGGTCGCGCGGAGTGCCGCAACCGTCGTTCTGATCCAGCCGCCGCAACCCGCCTTGTCCGTTCTCGGTGTCGACGCGTCGATCGACGCCCGCGCGAGCGCCACGGTCGGGCCAGGGTGCGCTCTGCCAGCCGCGGTGACCGCCGGGTCGGTGCAGATCGACGGCGACCTGTACGCGATGCACAACGGTGTGACCGGGTGCTACCACCAAGGTCAGGACGCCGCGCTCGTGACGTCCACCCGTGCGAACGGTGCGACGACGATCGTGCTCGGATCGCCGTCGACCTTTAGCGACGCCGCGCTCGCGAAACAGGGCGACGCCGCGCTCGCCCTGGGCCTGCTGAACACGTCCGCGGTCCAATGGGTGCCGGGCGGGCTGAACGCCGGCCCCGTGCCGAAGTCCCACCGCGGCTTGATCAACCTCCTGCCCCCGCGATTGCTCTGGGCCACGCTGCAGTTGTTCATCGCACTTGTGGTCCTCGCGCTGTGGCGTGCACGGCGGCTCGGCCGGCCGGTCGTCGAGCCGCTCCCGGTCGTGGTCCGCGCGGCCGAGACGGTTGAAGGACAGGGGCGGCTTCTTCAAGCCGCTCGGGCCAGAAGCAGGGCCGCGCGCTCGTTGCGGGCCGCGACGGTGCGACGGCTCACGCACGCGCTCCGGCTGCGCCCCGACGAGGAGCCGGAGTCGGTCGTCATGGTGGTCGCGGAACGCGCGCACGCCGCGGCGACCGACGTACAGGCGTTGCTCTACGGTGACGAGCCGGAGGACGACGCGGCACTCACCCGGCTCGCACAGGCGTTGCCGAGACTCGAGGCCGCCATCACCGGCGACGAGGGACCGCCCTCAGGAGGTAGGCAGTGAGCGAAGACCAACCCGCGGTGTCGGCCGACGCCGCGCGCGAGTCGCTGGCGTCGCTTCGGACCGAGGTCGCCAAGTCGGTCGTCGGCCAGGACGCGGCGGTGACCGGCCTGGTCGTCGCGCTGCTCTGCCAAGGGCACGTGCTGCTCGAAGGGGTGCCCGGGGTCGCGAAGACCTTGCTTGTCCGCAGCCTCGCGGCCACGCTGTCGCTGCAGGCAAAGCGGGTGCAGTTCACCCCGGACCTCATGCCGGGCGATGTGACCGGCTCGCTGATCTACGACGCGCGCACAGCACAGTTCGAGTTCCGCGAAGGGCCGGTTTTCACCAACTTGTTGCTGGCCGACGAGATCAACCGCACCCCGCCGAAGACCCAGGCCGCGCTGCTCGAGGCGATGGAGGAACGCCAGGTCAGCGTCGACGGCACCCCGCGTCCGCTCCCCAACCCCTTCATGGTCGCGGCGACCCAGAACCCGGTCGAGTACGAAGGCACCTACACCCTGCCCGAAGCCCAGCTCGACCGATTCCTGCTGAAGCTGACGGTTCCGCTCCCCGCCCGCGAGGACGAGATCAGCATCCTAGTCCGCCACGACGACGGCTTCGACCCACGCAACCTCGCCGCGGCCGGGATCGAGCCGGTCGCCGGGGTGGAGCACCTGCGCGCCGGTCGAGCCGCCGTGGCCGCGGTCCGGACCACCCCCGACGTCATGGGTTACATCGTCGATATCTGCCGAGCGACCCGGTCGTCTCCGTCGTTGTCATTGGGCGCCTCACCACGCGCCGCCACCGCGCTGCTCGCCACCGCCAAGGCGTGGGCCTGGCTGTCGGGCCGCGACTACGTCACTCCGGACGACGTGAAGGCGCTCGCCCGGCCCACCCTTCGGCACCGGGTCAATGTCAGGCCGGAGGCCGAGCTCGACGGGGTCAACGCCGACGGCGTGCTCGAAGGTGTCCTCGCCGCGGTGCCGGTGCCCCGCTGACATGGCGCTGACCGGGCGCGCCGTGCTGCTCGCCGGGCTCGGCGTACTGGTCGTCTTCGTGGCGCCGCTGGGTGGCTTCATGGTGCTGATCGTGCTGGCCACGCTCGCAGCACCCACCCTGGCCGACCTCGCCCTGGCCGCCTCGCCCCGCTCGATCGAGCTCGAGCGCTCCGGCGCGGTCAGCACCCGGATGGGAGAGCCGGCCGAGGTCGGGCTGACGTTGCACAACGTCGGCTCACGTCCGTTACGCGGCAGGGTCCGCGACGCCTGGCCGCCCACTGCGCAGGCGACACCGCGCTCATGGCAGGTGGTCGTCGACCCCGGGAAACGAGCCCGGCTCACCACCGTGCTGGTGCCGAGTCGGCGCGGCGTGCGGGCGGCAGCTGGGGTCACGATTCGCGCACTGGGGCCACTCGGACTGGCCGGGCGCCAGCGGACTCGCCCGGCACCATGGACGGTCCGGGTGCTGCCGGCATTCACCAGCCGCCGGCTGCTCCCGGAGAAGCTCGCCCGGCTTCGCGAGCTCGACGGCTCAGTGGTCACGGTCATCCGTGGCCAGGGCAGCGAGTTCGACTCGCTCCGCAGCTACGTGGTGGGTGACGACCCTCGGTCGATCGACTGGCGCGCCACCGCCCGCCGCAACGACGTCGTCGTCCGGACCTGGCGGCCCGAGCGCGACCGGCAGGTGCTGCTCGTCCTCGACACCGGTCGGACCTCAGCCGGACGGGTGGCCGGTGCGCCTCGGTTCGAGGCCACCCTCGACGCCACGCTGCTGTTGGCCGCACTCGCCCGTCATGCCGGGGACCGGGTCGGGTTGATCGCGCACGACCGGCGGCTCCGGGCATCGGTCGATCTGGCCCGGCAAGGTCAGGTGCTGCCCTCGGTCATGCGCGCCACGGCGGACCTCGAACCCACCTTGGTCGAGACCGACGGGGGCGCCATGGTTGCTGCGGTCCTCGGACGGCTGCGACGACGCTCTCTCGTGGTGTGGTTCACGACGATCGACCCCACCGCGATCGAAACCCGGCTGCTTCCGGTTGTGGGTCCGCTCGTCAAGCGGCACACCGTGCTCATCGCCGCGGTGGCCGACCCGCGGCTCGCCGAGTTGGCGCGGGACCGCGCCGACGCCCCCGCGGCTTACGGCGCCGCGGCGGCCGAGACGAGCGAGACCGAGCGCAGTCGGGTGATCGCCAAGCTTCGCCAGCGCGGCGTGATCGTCACCACCGCCCCACCCGACACGTTTGCCTCAGCGGTAGCCGACAGCTACCTCGACCTCAAGGCCGCTGGTCGGCTCTGACCGGCCGGACCTCGAAGGTGAAGCAGCCGAAGTCCGCCGCCCGGACGTGCACCAGCGCGACGTCGGGACCGGCGAACAGCTCGTCGAGCGCCCGCTCGGGGTCGTCACTCGGTGTGACCACACGGCCGCCGACGATCTCGCCAAGTCGGTTGTAACAACGAAACACTCGGGTGGATCCCAGCAGGTCGGCGGGCAACCCGTGGCCACTCGCGCCTGCACACTCCTGGGGATGGATGAAGACCGGGCCGACTTCGTCGTACGCGCCCGGGTCCACGTGGTGCTCCCGCGCCCAGCGCCGCAGGGGCGCGTAGGACACGAGCGCCAATACCTCACCCGGGCGACTGGGACGTAGGCAACAGCGCAGCGGACTGCCGCCCGCCTCGTCGGTCACCAGCCGCGGCGCCCTACCGGCGTCGTCGCGGCGTCGGAGCCCAGCAAGGACTTCGGGGTCGATCGGGCGGACCTCATAGCGGGTAGCGATTGCCGTCATGGCTCGACCTTGCCGCAGCCTGCGGACGGATTCCGGCGGGAATCGGACATCGCGCTCCGCCCGGCGCAGCCGCCGCGCTAGACCGCGACCTCAGCGAGGTCGCCGCGCGCGGCAAGGTCGAGATCTCCGGTCTCACCGGCGGCCATCCCGCGCCGCCCGAGCACCCACACGTAGCTCAGGAAGCCGACCTCGGCGAGGATGCCGATCCCCACCCGCAGCCAGGTCGGCAGTCCTGACGGCGTGACGAATGCCTCGATGAACCCCGACACCGCGAGTACGACGATCAGGCCGAGCGCGATCGTCACGGCCGCGCGACCCTCGGCCGCCAGCGCCTCCCCCCGGCGACGAGGACCGGGGTCGATGACGGTCCAGCCCAGCCGCAGGCCGGTTCCCGCGGCGACGAATACGGCGGTCAGTTCCAGGATCCCGTGGGGTGCGATCAGACCGAAGAAGAGACCGGACTTGCCGGCCGCGATCATGTAGCCGCCATCGACGCCGAGGTTCAGCATGTTGCCGAACAGCGCGACGAGGGTCGGCAGGCCGAACAGGACCCCGCCGATCAAGGTCCCAGCGGCTACCCACACATTGTTGGTCCAGACCTGCGCCGCAAAGTCGTGCGCCGGCGCCGAGTGGTAGTACTGCACGAACTCGCCACTAGTCAGCGCCCGGACCGACGCGGCCGGCACGAGTCCACGCTGCACCTCCGGATGGGTCGCAATCCACCACCCGAAGGCGGTCGCAACAGAGAGCGACACCACCGTGGTTGACACCCACCAGGTCCGGGTCCGGTAAACCGCGACCGGGAACGTGACCACGAAGAAGCGCGAGATGTCACGCCAGGCAGGCGCGTGCGTGCCCACCACGGCCGCTCGCCCATCGGCGACGATCCTGGACAGTCGCGCCACCAGGACGGGGTCCGGGGAGCGGGTCTGAACGATCGACAGATGGCTGGCCGCACGCTGATAGAGCGCGACCAGTTCGTCGACCTCGGCCCCCGACAGCCGCCGTGGTCGCCGGGCCCGAACCACCAGCTGCTCGAGCCGGTCCCACTCGCCCTGATGGGTCGCAATGAATACGTCGACGTCCATTACGCAGGACACTAGTGGCGTGCAGCCCGACGAGCAGATGGTGACCGGCGAGGCCGTGTCGGTCGAACTCCCGTTGGCCGGAGTGGGGTCACGCGGGATCGCCGCACTGATCGACATCGTGATCACCTTTGCCGCGCAACTCGCCGTCCTGGTCGTCCTGATCGCGACCGGCTCCGGCGGTGGGATCACGGTGCTGCAAATCGTCCTGGTCGTCACGGAGATCCTGATCGTCGCGGGCTACCCGATCGGGATGGAGACGCTGTGGCGGGGTCGCACTCTCGGCAAGGCGATGATGGGCCTGCGCGTGGTCAGGGACGACGGTGGACCGATCCGCTTCCGGCACGCACTCGTACGCGGACTGGTCGGCGTATTCGTCGACAAACCCGGCATCACTTACGCACTCGGTGCGCTGATCCCGATGGTGTCGAGCCGTCAGAAGAAGCGCATCGGCGACTTCTTTGCCGGCACGGTCGTCCTGCAGGAACGAGTCCCGGGCCAGCTCGAAGCACCGGTCGGCATGCCCCCGATGCTCGCCGGATGGGCGGCGTCGCTCGACCTGACCGGGGTCGACGACGCGCTCGCGCTCCGGATGCGGCAGTTCCTCAGCCGCGCCTCGTCGTTCACCCCTGATGCCCGGGCGACGCTCGAACACCAGATCGCGAGCGAGGTTGTCCGCAAGGTAGGCGTGCCACCGCCCGCAACGCCCGGATGGGCGGTCATCGCCGCCGTCCTTGCCGAACGCCGCCGCCGCGCCTTCGCCGCCGCCCCACCCCCGGTCGCACCGGCCGGATGGGCGTCGCCTCCCTTGCCGCCCACGGGCGCATTCCCGCCCGGCGCGGCTCCTGCGATCCGTAGTACGGGAGATGCTGAGCCACCGCCACCGGATGGCTTCGTCGTCCCGTCCTGACCGGTAACCCGGACCGGACCCGCAGACCCGAAAAGCGATGGACGGCAGTGTCCGCCGGGAGAATTATGGACGAGCGCGCCGCGACCACCGGCGTACCCGTCCGAAGGACTCTTCATGCGACGACAGCTAGCCAGGACGACCACGGTCTGACCTCGAACCGCGGCCGTCGCCTCCGACTTCGAGGTGAGGATGATGACCGCGATTCACGCTGTCGGCGCCAACGTGCCGGATCTGTCGACGGACGCTGCCCTCGCAGCCGTTCTCGACGCACCATTGCCCGACATCCGGACCGGCGACTGCATCCCCGGGGAGGGTCTGGTTCTCGCTGCGTTCCTGCGCCCGCATCTGCACGGGTTGCACCCGTACCTGGTCGAGCGCGACCTGCCGGCCGCCGTCGACGTCGTCGGCGTGCTCCCGGAGCCGGCAACCGTGCTGCGCCTGCACCGCCGCAACAGCACCACCGAAGTCCTTGCGGCCCACGAAGGGTGCCTGCTGGTCGTGCGCAGCTGGCGGCGCAACGCCGACGTGTGGGTGAGCGGGACGGACCGGGACCAGGTCGAGCGGGTCGCCGCGGACGTGCACACAAAGGTGCCGCGGCCGCCGAAGCGGCAAGCAGCGCGGGTGACGTTCTGGCACCAAGGCGACCACAGCTGGACCCGCTCGCGGGAAATTGCGGTCCCGAAGTGGTCGGCCGTCGCCGCGCTTTACCCCAGCACGGTGCGGGACACGATGAGCCGCCTGATCGAGCACCGACCCGACCCGGCCGCGCCCGGCGGCCGGTTGATCCTGTGGCACGGCCCGCCCGGCACCGGGAAGACCACCGCCGTCCGCGCGCTGTTCGATGCCTGGCGAGGGTGGGCCAGCGCGCACGTCGTGTCCGACCCGGAGAGACTGCTCAACAACGGTGACTACATGGCCCGCGTGCTGCTCGACCCCGACGACGACGACAAGGCCCAAAGGTGGCGACTGGTCGTGATCGAGGACGCGGAGGAGTTGCTGCGCCGCGATGCGCGCTCGAAGGTCGGGCCTGGTCTCGGCCGCTTGCTCAATACCGCCGACGGTCTGCTCGGTCAGGGCTCGCGGGTGTTGATACTCCTGACGACGAACGAGCCGGTCGACGACATGCACCCGGCGTTGCTCCGCCCCGGCCGTTGCCTGGCCCGGATGGAGTTCCCCGCGTTCGAAATCAGCGAAGCCGCCAGGCTCCTCGGCGACCGCCCAGCCCGCCCGGTGACACTCGCCGAGATCATGGAACGCAAGGGCGAACTAACCCGCCTCGAAGCCACGACGACCCCCACGCGTCCCGGCAACTATCTCTAACGAACCGCCCACCATCCCGACCAAGCAATGTCACATTGCCCTGCCAAACCGTGGGGTGATGTCACCCTGCCCCCGGATCTACCGGGGCAATGTGACATTGCTTTGGACCGTTAGTAGCGGTAGGTGTCGGGCTTGTAGGGCCCGGCCACCGGCACGCCGATGTACGACGCCTGCTCGTCGGTCAGCGTGGTGAGCCGCACCCCGAGCGCGTCGAGGTGCAGCCGCGCGACCTTCTCGTCGAGGTGCTTGGGCAGCACGTGGACACCGACCGGATAGTCCGCGGTCTTGGTGAACAGTTCGACCTGGGCGATCGTCTGGTTGGTGAAGGAGTTGCTCATCACGAACGACGGGTGCCCGGTGGCGTTGCCGAGGTTGAGCAGCCGGCCCTCGCTCAGCACCAGGATCGAGTGGCCATCGGCGAAGAACCACTCGTCGACCTGCGGCTTGATGTTCGACCGGCGAACGCCGGGCAGCCCGGCCAGCCCGGCCATGTCGATCTCGTTGTCGAAATGGCCGATGTTGCCGACGATGGCGCCCTGCTTCATCCGGGCCATGTCCGCGGCCGAGATGATGTTGAAGTTGCCGGTGGCGGTCACGAAGATGTCCGCCGTCTCGAGCAGGTCATCGAGCCGCGCGACCTGGAAGCCATCCATCGCCGCCTGCAGCGCGCAGATCGGGTCGATCTCGGTGATGATCACCCGAGCGCCCTGGCCCCGCAGAGACTCGGCGCAGCCCTTGCCGACGTCGCCGTAGCCGCAGACCACCGCGACCTTCCCACCGATCAGTACGTCGGTGGCCCGGTTGATGCCGTCGATCAGCGAGTGGCGGCAGCCGTACTTGTTGTCGAACTTCGACTTGGTGACCGAGTCATTGACATTGATCGCCGGGAACAGCAGCTCGCCGCGCTCGTGCATCTGGTAGAGCCGGTGAACGCCGGTCGTGGTCTCCTCGGTGACGCCCTTGATCGCGTTCGCGACCTCGGTCCAGCGGCTCGCGTTCTCGGCGAGCGAGCGGGTCAGCAGCCCGAGGACTACGGCGTACTCCTCGGTGTCGGCGGACGCCGGGTCCGGTACGACGCCGGCCTTCTCGAACTCCACGCCCTTGTGCACCAGCAACGTCGCGTCGCCGCCATCGTCGAGCAGCATGTTGGGCCCGCCGTCAGGCCAGCGCAGCGCCGCGTCGGTGCACTCCCAGTACTCCTCGAGGGTCTCGCCCTTCCACGCGAAGACCGGGACACCCGACGGCGCCTCCGGGGTGCCGGACGGCCCGACGACGACCGCAGCCGCCGCGTGGTCCTGCGTCGAGAAGATGTTGCACGACGCCCAGCGGACCTCGGCGCCGAGCGCGACCAGCGTCTCGATCAGCACCGCGGTCTGGACCGTCATGTGCAACGAGCCGGTGACCCGAGCACCCGTCAACGGCGCGCTCGCCCCGAACTCCGACCGCATTGCCATCAGGCCGGGCATCTCGTGCTCGGCAAGCTTGATCTCCTTGCGACCGAACTCAGCAAGACTCAGGTCGGCGACGCGGTAATCCATGACTCTCCTCGAAAGCGGGCGGGCGGTCCGGGACCTGCTCAAAGCGTAGGCGAGTCTCGCATCGCAGCCTTGAGCTCGTCGATCGGCGCGATCGACGTCGGGTCGATCCCGTGGGCCAATCCAAGATAGACGCTGGCGAAGTCAAGCAGGCCCACCAGCGAGGCGAATCGCTCGATCGCGGACTGACCCTGCGCGCTGACCACCGAAACCGCGATGCCCCGCCGGCCGGCCACCTCGGCCGACACGTCGGCCCGGCGGGCCGCTCGCTCGTCGCCCGCGTCGTCTCGGACGAGGACCAGGCGTAGTCGCAACGGCGCGACCTCCTCGACCCGGTCGCGGAACAGGTCGTCGACCGACTCGCCACCGGCTAGCGGGCCGTCGAAGGTCACGACCTGATTGTGGTTGGCCTCCGGCAGCGCCCCGTAGATCGCCGGCTGCTTGGCGTTCTCCGCGAGCTGGCTGACCGCGCGCAGCGCCGCGACCGGCCCGACCTGACCCGATCCCCAGACCATCGGCAGCGCGCCGGCCAGCTCAGCGGCAAACGTCTTCGCCGGGTTGACGACGGACTCGCGGTCGGGGCCGCACAGGGCGGCCAGCGACTCCAGCTGCCCGGCGGCGGACTCGAGGTCCGCATCGTCCTCGCCCAGATCGAGCAGTCCGAACCGCGCTGTCACCACCAACAGCGGCACGACCAGCGCCCACAGCGATGACCGCGGTGAGAGCTGTTGCACGATCGGCACGTACGCCCCGCCGCCAGCGAGGCACTGGGCCTCCAGTGCAGAGCCGCCGACCCCGACTCCCAACAGCCGGGTACGACGCCGCGCGGCCTCGCCCGCCGCGGTCAGGGTCTCGGCGGTCGTCCCCGAGCACGACACGGCCATCACCAGGTCGGCCGCGCCCACCCAGCCCGGCAAGCCGTAGCCGCGATGGACGATCACCGGCACCGGGCAACCCATGCCGGTTGCCGCCGCGAGCACCTCGCCGGACATCGCCGAGCCACCCATCCCCGCGATCACGATCGCGCGCGGGCGGGACGTCAGCTCGAGCGCGCCGAGCCCGGCCTCCCGGGTTGCGCTCAGTGACGCGCGTACCTGCGCAGCCGATGTCGCGACCGCGCGCAACATGTCGTGCGGGTCGGCCTCGGCCAGACCCTCGACATCGTCGAGCCGGTCGAGGTCGGGCGCGGTCATTCCGTGGCCGCGCCGTCCGGTCGACGCGCCTCGTCGACGAGCAGCACCGGGATGCCGTCCCGCACCGGATAGGCGTATCCACAGCCGACACACACGAGCTCGCCGGCGGCGTCGTCGACCCGCAACTCGGCGCGGCAGTTCGGGCAGGCAAGGATGTCGAGCAACGCTTGGTCGAGGTCCACGCAGCCACCCTAGACAGTTAGTCGCGCAGGATCCTCAGGACCTCGTCGCGCAGCGCCTCAACCTCAGCCGCAGTGGCGGCTTCGACGTTCAATCTCAGCAACGGCTCGGTGTTCGACGGCCGCACGTTGAACCACGATCCGTCGGGCAGCTCGACCGTCAGTCCGTCGAGCTCGTCGATCACCACGCCGTCGCGGCCTTCGTACTGCGCACGGATCGCCGCGGTCGAGGCGTCGGCATCGGCGACCGCAGTGTTGATCTCGCCGGATCCGGCGTACCGGGTGAACTGCGCCAGCAGGTCCGAAAGCGGACCGGCCTGGCCGCCGAGTGCCGCGAGGACATGCAATGCGGCGAGCATCCCGGAGTCCGCGCGCCAGAAGTCACGGAAGTAGAAGTGACCCGAGTGCTCCCCGCCGAAGACCGCGCCGGTTTCGGCCATGGTCGCCTTGATGAACGAGTGGCCGACCCGCGAGCGCACTGGCACGCCGCCCCGCTCGCGCACGATCTCGGGCACTGAATGGGAGGTGATCAAGTTGTAGATGATGCTCGACCCCGGCTCACGATCGAGCTCGCGTGTGGCGATCAGCCCGGTCAGCGCCGATGGCGGGACGACCTCCCCCCGCTCGTCGACGACGAAGCAGCGGTCGGCGTCGCCGTCGAAGGCCAGACCCAGATCGGCGCCGACCTCGCGGACCTTCGCCTGCAGGTCGACGAGGTTGGCCGGCTCGATCGGGTTGGCCTCGTGGTTCGGGAACGTGCCGTCGAGGGTGAAGTAGAGCTCGGTCAGTTCGACCGAGAGGTCCGCGAACACCGCCGGCACCGTGAGCCCGGCCATCCCGTTGCCGGCGTCGACGACTACCTTCAGGTCGCGGATGTCGTGGATGCCGGGCACCAGCCCCTTGAGGTACGCCGAGTAGTCCGCCAGCAGGTCGCGGTGGGTCACCGAACCGGTGGTGCCGTCGTACGACGGGACACCGTGCTCGGCCAGGGCACGAATGTCGGCCAGCCCGCTGTCCTGGCCGACCGGCGAGGCACCCGCCCGGCACAGCTTGATGCCGTTGTAGCGGGCCGGATTGTGGCTGGCGGTGAACATCGCGCCGGGCATGTCCAGGCTGCCGGCCGCGTAGTAGAGCAGGTCGGTCGACGCAAGGCCGATCTCGACGACCGACGCGCCCTGCTCGGTCGCGCCGGCGGCGAAGGCGTCCACCAGAGCCGGCGAGGACGCCCGCATGTCGTGGCCGATCGCGATCCGGTCGGCACCGAGGAAGCGGACGAATGCCGCGCCGACATCATGGGCCACCGACTCATCGAGCTGATCGGGGACCACGCCCCGGATGTCGTAGGCCTTGACGATGTCGCCGAGCCGAGCCGTCACGGCTGTGACGCTAGCCCAGCGGGACGAGCGGGCGGCTAGCTGGCCTTGCGCTTGGTGGCGCGGCTCAGGACGTCGGCGATGTCCAGCCGGCCGGTCGGGTCCGCCCACACCCGCTGCTCGCAGTTGTGGCAGGAGGAGAAGCTCACGACGGTTCCGTCGGTCAGCGTCATGGTGAGCGACGTGAGCCGCTGGCTCCCGCAGGCCGGGCACTCGGCGCCGCTACGGGCACCGCGTCTGGTCAGCGACGTCGGTTGGTCGGGGGAAGGAACGTGGCTGGACTTCATGGCGCGGGAACTCCCGTGGTGGGCGACAGGGTTACCCCGCGGACATCGGTCATTGACCGGCGTCCCTTGAGAATCCGGAGTTTCTCCGCAAACCACGCAAAAGCGCCGATAGCCTCCGCCTCGAGGGAGGGCGAGGACGCGCTAGGGAGTGGCCGGGCTCGGCAGCACCCGCAGGTGGCCGCGCCGTCCGCTGCCGCCCGGGTCCGGATCGGTCGCCTCGCCGACCGCGTGCCGCGCGGCCGGCCGGGCCGCTTCCCGAACCGCGTCGGCGAGCGCCTCGAGGTCGTCGATTCCCGGAATCGCACGCTCGGCATCGATGTCCAGGCGCAGCACCTCCCAGCCGCGCGGGGCGGTGAGGCCGTGCGCGTGGCTCTCGCACAGGTCGTAGGAGTGCGGCTCGGCGTACGTCGCAAGGGGCCCGACCACGGCGGTGGAGTCCGAATAGGCGTAGGTGAGCGTCGCGACCGCGGTGCGGGCGCACGCGATCCGCGAGCAACGGCGCAGGGGGCTCACCCTCGAACCGTACAAGTCCGCGCCCACAGAAACCCGGCACCGTGGCCATGAAGATCGGCCGTGTCGCCGACCTCATACGCTGAACCCGTGCACCGGGACCGCCACGGACGAGGTATTCGCGGCCCGCTGGTGCGGGCTGGGGTGCCGATCGCGGCTGCGCCGGCCGAACGCTTCGACCGGATTGCCGCCGAGGCCGTCGAGCACGTCGAATACCGCTGGCGGGAGCAGTTGGCGAACGTCGAATTCGCGGTGGACCTGGTCCCCGCGGGCGAGCTCGACGGGTTGAATCCGGCCACCGAGGGCGCGGTCGAGTCCGGCGGCGTGCTGCTCGCACAGATCATGCCCGGCCCGCCGCGAGAGCGCACCCACATCGTGCTCTACCGCAAGCCGATCGAGCTTCGGGCCCGCTCGCTCGAGGACCTGGAGGATCTGGTACACGACGTGGTCGTCCAGGTGGTCGCCAACTATCTCGGGCTCGAGCCCACGATCGTGGACCCGGGCTTCGGCGGCGACCCGGAGCCACCGCCCGGGTCCTAGCTCGAGCTAGCGGGTGGCGATCCGCGGATCCGGCCGGACCGCAGGCAACACGATTGCGGTCGGCAGTGACACGAGCGGCTCGGCGGTGATCAGCGCGCCGTGCGCGCCGGTGAACTCCAACACCCGTACGCCGTACACCGGTGCGGACCCTTGCGGCGTGACCACGAACGGCCAGGTCAGCTGCCCCGGCTGACCGGTCGGCGGATGGACGGTCGCCGTGATGTCGACCGACACGCTGCGCCCGGCCGGGACCGAGATCGTTCGGGTCTGGCCCGATGGCGTGGTGATCCGGACCGAAGCGGCGGCCTTGGGCGCCGACAGCAGCAGCAGGCATCGGCCGCCGTCGGGCTCCCGGCCGTTGGCGATCGCGGCCGGTCCCGCCAGGGCGGCCGTGGCCGCCAGCCACATGAAGTCCGGCCGATTCGGCGGCGAGATCGCCTCCGACAGCCCCTGCGCCAGGACCGGCTGATCGCTGGTCAGCTCGACCGCACCGGTGGTGCCGGCCAACGCGCGGGCGAGGCTGATCGCGCGAGTGTGACCGGCGCGCAGGATGATCTGGTCGATACCGGCCGGAGCGAACGAGCCCGATCCGGTCACCAGGCGGAGGTTGACCGTCGCGTCGAGGCTGCCCGGATTGGCCAGGACCAGCTCCTGCGGGCCCTTGCCCGCCGCATACCCGGCCACCAGCGCAGCGCGGGCCGGCGCCGCGGTGGCTGGCATGAAGTCGGCGCCGTCCGAGTGCAGGCCGGAGCTGTGCCGGTGCACCAGCGCGGCGGTGACGGCGCCGCTCGAGGCGTGCACGTGCACCGCCACCGTCGGCGCGTCGGGGGCGATGGAGGCGATCGAGATCCGCAGCACCGAGCGCGGCCGGATCCGCAGCGCGTCGACGGTCGGCGTCGACAACGGCCCCTTCGTGCCCCACAACGAGATCGAGATCTCAGCCGCGGTCGGTGCGGGGTCGGAAAGGATGAGCGCGTCGGTGTAACCGACCCGGCCGTCGGCACCGGCGAACCACCAGTCCGTGGCCGGTGCGACACAGCCGGCCCCAGTCAGGCCGCGGAAGCGGCCGGCGCTGGTCAGACCGACCTGGTCGGCAACCAACGACGCGGCAACCGAACCGGTCGCGGCGAGGGCGACGGTCTTGTTGGCCTTCGGCCGGCTCTTGATCCAACCGGTGGGTGCGAGCGGGAGCGCCGAGGTCTTGCTCTTGGCCGCCGCGAGCACAGTCGCGGTCACGGCGCCGGTGCTCGTCGACGGCGGCGTGAGGGCGCTGGCCAGGTCGGCGGCGACTGCGGTGGTCGTCGTCGGGCTGGTCCCGTCGATCGCCGGGCACACCAGGGTCGCGGAGGTGATCGGCGCGGTCGCCGGGTGCACCGGGGGGACCGATGATGCGGTCGTCCCGGTGACGCTCCCGACTACCCCCGCGCCGACGAGCAGGGCGGCGAGAATGCTGGCGACGATCGGCGGGCGGGTCATGACAGCGCGTCCGGATCATCGTCGGCCCGCCGGGCCGGGATCGCGACGACCGCAGCCACCACGACCGCGACCAGCTCGACCCACAACCAGCTCTTACGCGTACCGTCGTCGAAGCTGATCCGAAGCCGGCCGCTGGTCGGCGGCAGGACGAACGCCTGGGCCCACCCGTACGCCGTCCGGCGCGCGAGCGGCTTGCCGTCGAACGTCGCTCGCCAGCCGCTGTCGGCCGGCTCCGCGAGCACCGCGATGCTGCCGCCGACCGATGTCGAGTACGCCACGTCGGCCGAACCGGCCTTGGCCGGAAGGGCGATGGCGTGCGGGTCGGTGGGCACCTGACCGGCCAGCGCGGCGCTGGCCGAGGCTCCACGGAGCACGGTGAGCTCGCTGGTCGGCAGGGTCGAGCGCCATACCGTCGCGCCCGGCGCAGGCACGACGACCAGCGTCGCGGCGCGGCCGAGCGCCGATGCCACCCGGGCGGTGCTGCCCGACGGCACCACGACGTACGCGATGTCGAACGGGGTCAACTCGGCGCCCGCACCGGGCCGGCCGGCGACCAGGTCGCGGACCGCGGTGTCGAGATCTGCGTCCGCCGCGTTCGATCCGCTCAGTGGCGCGGTCTCGGCGTCACCGAGCTGCGGGCCCCCGGGCCGGCGGACGATCGCGTAGGAGATCAGCGGGCCGGTCGAGGACAGGACCAGCGCGCGAGGTGAGTTCGGCTTGAGCGCCAGCTCGGACTGGATGAACAGCGGCAGCACCCGCGAGTCCGACCCGGACAGCGGGCCGTCGGCACCGCGCACCACCCAGCCGATCGCCAGGTCGCCGGTCGCGACCACCGCCAGGCCCACCAGGGCCGCCGCCGCGGGTTGTCGCCAACCGAAGCTCTGCAGCCGCAGCCGCGGCCGTGCGCCGGTGACCGCGACGAGGATCGCCAGCAGTGCCCCGGCGCCCGCAACCAGTAGGGCCAACCCGGGCCAATGCCGGCTCGCGGGTAGCCCCGGGCTGACGGCCGTGGCCCTCGTCAGCCCCACCGCGAGCGCGACCCCGCCCACGAGCAGGACGCCGCCGGTACGAGCCGCGACGAGTCGGCTGCGACGGGTCAGCCCGAGAATCGCCGCGATGAGGATTGGAATGCCGATCCACACCGGCGGCTGCGCCGGCCCGCCGGCGTGGAGCAACGCGAGCGCTACCCCGGACGGCGGCTGATGCGCGGTATAGAACTCCGGCAACCCGGTCGCCGACAGCAACAGGCCGGGATGGGTGAAGATGTGCGCCGTCCACGGGACCGACACCGCCAGCGGTACGACGACGATCACCGCGACCGCAATCAGGCGCTTCAATACCGCCCCGCGCTGGCCCGACTCCCACGCCATGAATCCGACCGCGATCACGAGCGCCGGCAACGCGATCGGCCAGAGCAGCGGCGCGAACGCCACCACGACCGACAGGAGCAGCCCGGCCGCGACGCCGCGACGCCAGCCGCCCTTGTCCATCCGGATCGCACTCGCGCTCAGCCGCATCACCAACGGCAGCAGGATTGCGGTGACCGCGACGTCGAGTCGGCCGCCGGCGACGGCGCCGGTCACCGCGGGCAGCAACGAGTAGACGATCGCCACCCAGATCCGGGCCCGCACCGCACCGGTCAGCCCACGCGCCGCAACGAAAGCGCTCAAGGCCGACAGCGGCACAACCCCGAGCAGGATCACGTCGACCGCGAGCCACACCTTCCCGAGCGCAAGGGTCGACAGCATCGCGAGGACGGCGATCGACGGAGGTGCGGGAGTGACCGAGCCGAGCTGCGACGGGTGCCACGACGACACATAGCTCGACCACAGGTCGCTCGCGCCGTTCGGCGCCGGCAAGAGCCGTCCGCCGTGCAGCGCCGTGCTGAGCAGGTGTCGATCTGCTGCGAACGCAAGCAGCGACATCGCCACGAACAGCAGCGTTGCCGGACGGCGCAGGAACCGTGCAAGCACGCCCTCGTCGATGTTGAGGGACTCCGACTCCTCGGCGACCGGTCCGGTCTCCACCACCCCGGTCCGCCGGGACGTGGTCGGACGGGTGGCGCTCGGTCGCGCGATCCGAAACGGTGACGAGCGCCAGCGGGCCAGGCCTTGGGGGAACAGGTGGCGCAGCTGATGGTGGGTGAGCTGCCGGGCGCCGGCCCGGTCGCGCCGTCCGGTCAGCAGCAAGCCGGGCTGGAGATAGACCTCACCGACCGCGACCAGCTCCGCGGCCGCCCTGGTCGGGCGTCGTGAGATCACCAGCAGCCCGAGGGCGCGCAACGCACCGCCCACGAGATAGCGGGCGAGCAGCAGCGGCACGAGCCAGGGCGCGGTGTTGGTGAGGACCACCTGCATCCCCGAACGGCGCCGGACGACCTGCGGCGATCCGCTCTGCGTCGAGCACTCGCGCCGCCCGATGGTCTGCGCCCGTACATGTCGCACGACCGCGTGCGCGGCGACCACCACCCGACCGCCGGCCGCATTGATCCGCCAGCCGAGATCGACGTCATCGCCGTACGCCGACCAGGCCGGGTCGAGTCCGCCGAGGCGGATCCAGACGTCCCGCCGGACCATCGCGGCGGCGGTGCTGACCGCAAGCACCTCATCGACCTCGTCGCGCTGACCCTGGTCGAGCTCGACCCCCTCGACCCCGGTGTCGATGTGACCGGTCGCATCGATCGTGCGACCGGCCTCGAGCAACCGCGGCCCGCCCCAGCCCCGCACCTTCGGGCCAACCATCCAGACCGATGGTGCCTGCGTCACCCGCACCAGCAACTGGTCGAGCGCGCGCGGGTCCGGCGCGCAGTCGTCGTGCAGCAGCCAGATCCACTCGACCGGCCCGGATTCGTCGTCGGGCAGATTCGCGATGCCGAGCGATTCCAACCCTGCCTGCACGGCGTCGCCGTACGGAGTCTCGCGGGGCATCGACACCACGGCATCCGCGCCGAACTCCTCGCCGAGAATCGCGAGCGTCTCGTCGGTGCTTGCGGTGTCGATCGCGACGATCCGGTCCGGCGACCTGGTTTGGGCGGCGATCGCGTCGAGCACCTCGGGCAACCACTCGGCGCCGTCGTGACAGACCAGGACGGCGGTCACCCGGTGGCCCTCGTGGCGAGGGTGGGTCGGCGTCTGAGTCATCAGGAAGGTGTCATCACAGGCGGGCCCGATCCGCCGGGCAGCGGCTCAGCCTATGTCACCGGCCCCGACCGTCCGATGAACGGCGATCACTCAGAGCAACACGAGAAGACTGTCGTCGATGGCCAGATGGAGGCTGGCGGCCAGCGTTCATCTGGACTAGACGACGCGGCGCTTCAACCTACGGCGTTCGCGCTCCGACAACCCGCCCCAGATGCCGAACCGCTCGTCGTGGGCGAGCGCGTAGGACAGGCACTCGCCGCGAACGTCGCATCGGCCGCACACGCGCTTGGCCTCCCGGGTCGACCCGCCCTTCTCGGGGAAGAAGGCTTCCGGGTCGGTCTGAGCGCACAACGCCTCCTCTTGCCACGGCAGCGTCTGCGGCTCGTCGTCGGGATCCAGCAGGATCAGCGGCTCGGTCATAGCGCCTCCGCTTCACGGTGCGCGCACCCGACAGATGACGCGCGGAGTGTCCTGGTCAGCACGATGGTTCGGCTCACGGCGAATAACACGTGTGGAATTACACGCGCGTCATAGCCGAAAAGTCAAGTGGGTGGGTGGTAATGCACCGCTCTGCCCGGGGATTCGCGGCCGTCGTTCACGACGCGGGACACCCGGTCGGGGACGGCGAGGGCGAATCGGTCGGAGGGTCCGTCGGGGTCGGACTGCCGGTCGGGCTGGGGCTGTCGGTGGGGGTGGGGCTGTCGATCGGCGAGGGGCTCGGCGTCGGCGATGGCGGGTCGGTCGGGCTGTCGGTCGGCGACGGACTGCCGGTCGGCGACGGACTGCCGGTCGGCGACGGACTGTCGGTCGGCGACGGACTGTCGGACGGGCTGGGCCTATCGGTCGGCGACGGACTGTCGGACGGGCTGGGGCTATCGGTCGGCGACGGACTGTTGGTGAGGGTCGGACTGTCGGTCGGGGTCGGCGAATCAGTGGGCGAGGGGGTCTGCGATGGCGTCTGCGTCGGCGTCGGGCTGGAGGTCGGGCTGGGCGACGGCGTGGCCTGCGGCGAGGTCCGGACCAGGGTGAAGCTGTCGATGACCGACCGGGACGAGATGCTCGTGACCGCCGAGGCCGTCTGCGCCGGCATCACGGTCGACACGCTCAGCGTGGTCTGACCGGTGCCCGCCGCCGGTGCCGTCACGTCGACCACGAGACAGTGGTACGCCGCGCGCCTGACCGCCGAAAAGCCGACCGCACCATCGACCACTTGCACCGCTTTTCCGGTGCCACCGAGGGCGGTGTCACCGCCGGTCCAGCGCCACACCTTCGGCGCGGTGGTGCTGCCGGCATCGCCTGAGTCGGTGGCGCCGTACCAGGATGCATAGAGCCCGTTGCCACCTCCGCCGACGCAGACGTACGTGGTTCCGTCGGTGACCGGACTGATTGTGCCGCCCGGCGCGACGTGTCGCGTCACGTGGCCACCGATGATCGGGTTCGTGCGCTCGTACGCGTGCACGTGGCCGCTGATCACGAGGTCCACCTGGTACTGGTCGAACAGCGGCGACCAGACGTCGCGCAGCCCGCCGTCCGAGCCGTGTTCGACGTTCGTCGAGTAGCAGCAGCAGTTGCACACGACGACGATGAAGTCGATCCCGCTTCCGGCGGTGCGGCACTTCGCCAGTTGTGTGCCGAGCCAGGCCGTCTGTGCGCCGGCGCTGTATCCGGTGTTGATCGTCACCTGCGCGGACAGCTCGTTGCCGTCGAGATGGATGAACGCCACGTTGCCGTAGCGGAAGGTGAACACGACTGGGGAGCCGGAGCTCTGGTCGTAGGGCTGAGCGAATCTCGCGACATACCCGGCGTAGCCGTCGAGCCCGAGCGGCTCCACCTCGTGTGCACCGACCGATGACATCCAGGGCAGCGACTGTGTGACCGGACCCACCATTGACAAGTACTTGTCCCACTGCGGCGGGTAGAAGCCGGTGACGTCCGGATACTTCAGCCCCTCGGGAGTCGCGTACGCCAGGTCGCCGGCCACGAGATGCAGCGCGGGTCGCAGCGCCGCCACGAGCGAAACCATCGGTCCCGCGGTCGCGGCGTTCGCGGCCTCGTCGCCGAAGGCGGTGAACCGGAAGTTCGCCGGAACGCTCGGCGCGGTCGCGAGGGTCGCGTCCGGACTCCACGCGATGCCGTCGTTGCTGACCGAGTAGTGGTACGTCGTTGCGGGCGTGAGGCCGCTCAAGAGCTTGTGGTAGTAGACCGTGTTCTCGGCCGGCTCCGACAGCGGCGGGGTGGGGATGACCACGGTCTGCGCACTGTCCGCGGGTGCGACATTGCTGTACGGACTGCTCGTCAGGCCCCAGCGAACCTTCGGGGTGAGGACCTTCTGGACCGCTCCGGTGGCCGACCCCATCGACCACGACACGAACATTTGCGAGGTCGGATCGGGACCGTAGGCGAGCCACTCCGGTCCGATCGCCGGCACTGCCGCCATCGCCGGAAGCGGGTTCCACAGCATCGGCGCGGCACTTGCCGCACCGAGCACGGCTGCCCCGCGAAGTACCGTACGGCGCCCGTAGCGCGGAGTTGTCTCCGACGCGTGTTTTGAGCTTCCGTTAGCTCGTATGACCGCACGCTAGCCCTCTCAAGATCAAATACCTGGGAATCACGTGCGTGTCTTAATACGAAGTTTCGATCACACTCGACCGTCGTCAGTCGTACGCCGGACAGTCGGTGCTCGCCTCGGGCGGACTAGCCGGCGGGCCGGCCGCCGGATCGCCCGGCCGCTGCCGAGGTCGCCTGCTTCGGCTTGGGCTTCGCCGGCTTCGTCGGCTTCTTGGCCGACGAGGTGGCCCGCGGCTTGGCCGCGACGACCCGGAAGCTCGAGTCAGTCGAGTCCGGCCCGCTGAATGGCTCCGACGGCTGGATCGGCTCGGACAGCACGGCGAGCTCCGGCGGAACAGACGGGATCTCGATGACCGTCGCCCCGTCCTGAGTACGCCGGAACCGCTCGGCATCACGCGCATCGCGACGCCGGTCCACGACCTCGCGCATCCGGCCGGTCAGCGATCGCCGGCCGCGGCCCGACAAGCCATTGGCGAACTCCTCGAGCACGTCGTGCAGCACCCGGTCGCGCTCACGTTCCAACCACTGATCGCGTTCGCCGAGGTAGGCGAGCAGGGCCTGGCCGGCACCGACGAGCCGGTCCGTGCTGCCGCCGAGGGTGCCGGTGACTCCGCGAATCGCACCGAGTTGTCCGGACAGCGCGCGGCTCATGTCGTTGAGGCCCGCCTTCACCTCGTTCTGCACCGACTCGAGAACCGAATGCGCCGTCGCACCGTGCTGCTCGACCTCCTCGAGCGCGTCGGCCAGGTCGGAACGCACCGCAGCAAGGTCGGCGGTGAAGCTGGCCCGGACCGCGGTGTTGGCCTGCTCCATTCGCGACAGTGCGCCGCCGACCTCCTCGGCCACCCGGCTGCTGATGTCGGCAAAGCCGTCGATCACGGCATCCTGCAGCCGCGAGATGGTCGCTTCGAGACCGGCCAACCGCTCGAGGCTGGCCTCGATCGCGGCGAGCCGCGCCTCGATCGCGTGATCCGGTGCCGCGTCGACCCGGTCGGTCAGATCCACGACCCGGTCGCGCTCCCCCGACCCCACCAGCACGTCGAGCCGACGCGACAAGGCGGCTTGCTCGCCCGCCGTCACCGAGTAGGGATCTGTGTCCACGATGAACTCCTTGCACGACCTGCCGACGCGATCTGGTCGACCTCAGCCTGCCACGCGAAGTCCTTGGCACGGCCCGTGACACGACGTCTGCATGCAACCGACTTCGAGCGGTAAGCGAGACTGCACCGCGTGCGTGTCACGGTGCTCTCGGGCGGAGTCGGCGGGGCCCGATTCCTGCTCGGCCTGCGCGAGCTCGGTCACGAAATCACGGTGATCGCCAACACCGGCGACGACATCACCATGCTCGGACTGCGGATCTGTCCGGACCTCGACACCGTCATGTACACCCTCGGCAGCGGGATCTCCGCCGAGCGCGGCTGGGGTCGCGAGGGTGAGACGTTCAGGATCCGCGACGAACTCGTCGAGTACGCCGCAAGGCTCGACGAGTCGTCCGGCTCAGACGCCGTACGGTCGTGGTTCGGGCTCGGGGACCTCGATCTGGCCACCCATCTGCTCCGTACGACCTGGCTTGCCGGCGGAGTGCCGTTGTCCGAGGTCACCCGGCGGCTTTGCGAGCGCTGGCAGCCCGGAGTGCGGTTGCTGCCCGCGACCGACAGCCCGATCGAGACCTACGTCGGCCTCGTCGACGGTCGGCGGGTGCACTTCCAGGAGTGGTGGGTGCGGCTACATGCCGCGATCGCGGCGACCGGCTTCGACCTCGTCGGTAGGGAGTCCGCGAAACCTGCGCCCGGCGTCGTCGAGGCCATCCGTGATGCCGACGTCGTCGTGCTGCCGCCGAGCAACCCGGTCGTGTCGGTCGGGGTGATCCTCGACGTGCCGGGCATCGCGGCAGCACTCGAGGCGACCGCCGCACCTGTGGTCGGGGTGTCACCGATCCTCGGCGGTGCTCCGGTCCGGGGCATGGCGGACGCGTGCCTTGCCGCAATCGGCGTCGAGACGTCGGCGCTTGCCGTCGGGAGCCACTACGGCCGGCGTGGGGCCGGAGGTCTCATCGATGGCTGGCTGGTCGACACCGTCGATGCCGAGGCCGTGCCGGCCCTGCACAGCCTCGGGCTGCGCGCTCGGGCGCTACCGCTGCTGATGACGGACCTCGACGCCGCCGCCGCGATTGCGTCGGCTGCCCTCGACCTTGCCGCCGAGGCCGGGTCGTGACCGCGCGGCTCGAGATCTGGGGCGTCGAGGGACTGCCGGAGATCGCCGAAGGCGACGACATCGCCACCCTGATCATTCGCGCCGACCCGGGGCTGCAGGACCTCGACGTCGTCGTCGTCACGAGCAAGATCGTGTCGAAGGCCGAGGGCCGCCTCGTTGCCGGCAGCCGCGACGACCATCTCGTCGCTGAGACCACGCGAGTGGTTGCCCGTCGCGGCGACACACAGATCGTCGAGACCCGGCACGGCTTCGTGCTCGCGGCCGCCGGTATCGACGCCAGCAACGTGCCCGATGGGACCGTGGCGCTGCTCCCGCTCGATCCCGACGCTTCGGCCGGCCGAATCCGCGCGGGTCTGCGTGCCGGGATCGGTGTCGACGTCGCGGTGATCGTGAGCGACACGATGGGTCGGCCCTGGCGGGACGGCGTCGTCGACACCGCGATCGGCGCGGCCGGCATCGACGTGAGGTGGGATCTGCGCGGACAACCCGACACATCAGGCCGGCCGCTAGAGGCGACCCTGGTCGCGATCGCCGACGAGCTGGCATCGGCCGCCGACCTCGTGAAGGGCAAGCTCAGCTCGACGCCAGTTGCCGTCATCCGCGGTTTCCCCTTCAGCCGCAACGATTCTGATCTCGGTGCGCGGCCGCTGGTCCGCTCAGCGGCCCATGACATGTTTCGCCTCGGCACCCGCGAGGCCATGCGCCAGGTCGTGCTCGACAGCACACCGGCCCCGGGCGGTTCCGACTACAGCCGTAACCCCGATCCCGCACCGGTCGCGCGAGCGGTCGCCGCTCTCGGCGCTGTCGACGTCACACTGTCGGTCAGCCCCGACGGGAGCACCGTCATCGTGTCGGGCGACCCGCTCACGGTCGGGATCGCGGTCGGTCGGCTACTCACCGCCCTCGCTGCCGAGGACCTCCGTGGTCAGATCCAGGTCGACGGCGGCACAGCCGTCGTTCACGTCGTACGTCCCTCGTGACGGCGATCAGGGCAGCGGAGAGAAGCGAATCGCGGAATCGGGGATGACCGCACCGGTCCAGACCCGAATGCCGGCGGCGAGGTCGTTGTTCGCGCCGATCCGCGCCCCGTCACCGATCACCGCATCCGCGAGGGTTGCACCCGTACCGATCGTCGCGCCGGCGCCGACCAAGCACCGGGTCACTCGCGCGCCGGCCGCGACATGGACGTCGTCAGCGAGTACCGACCCGTCCACGACCGCGTCCGTCTCGATCCGCACGTTGGCGGCGAGCGCCGAGCCGCCCGACACTTCAGCACTCGGGTGCACGACCGCGCTCGCATCGACCAAGGCCTCGCCGGTCGGCCCGGCCAATGCCGGCGACGCCAGCACGCCGCGCACGACATCCGAGCTTCCGGTGACGAACGCGCTCGGGGTGCCGACGTCCAGCCAGTACGACGAATCGATGTACCCCATCACCACCGCCCGCGCCGCTAGCAGATCGGGGAAGGTCTCGCGCTCCACCGACACCGGACGACCCGCCGGGATCTCGTCGATCACCGAGCGGGTGAAGACGTAACAGCCGGCGTTGATCCGATTGGTCACCGGCCGCTCGGACTTCTCGATGAAGCCGGTCACCCGTCCATGCGAATCCGTTGGCACGCAACCAAAAGCGCGGGCATCGGCGACCTCGACCAAGTGCAGCGTGACCGCCGCGTTACGCCGCCGGTGCAGGTCGAGCTGGGCATGGATGTCATGTCCCGACAAGACGTCGCCGTTGATGACCAGCACCGGAGCGTCCGGCGCCGACTCGAGCCGGTCGACGACGTTGCGAATGCCGCCGCCCGTCCCGAGCGGGGCGTCCTCGGTGACGTAGTCGATCCGGATCCCGAGGTCCGATCCGGTGCCGAAGTAGTCGCTGAACACCTCCGGCAGGTACGACGTCGCCAGCACGACGTGATCGACCCCGGCGGCGGCGAGGCGCGCAACCTGATGGGCGAGGAACGGCACGCCGGCCAGGTGCAACATCGGCTTCGGGGTGCGGAGAGTCAGCGGCTGCAGCCGGGTTCCCTGGCCGCCGACCAGGATGACCGCCTCCACGAGGGCGGTCAGCCCTGTGATGCAGCGCGGGCGTAGGACGCGAGGTGGGCCTCGGCACTGGCCTGCCAGGTGAACTCCCGGGACCGGCTGAGCGCGGCCTCGGACAGGCTGTGACGACGCGCCTCGTCGTCCAGAAGGGCGGACAGCGCCGCCCCGATCGACGCCGCGTCGGGCTCGGTGTAGGCCACCGCGTCGCCGCCCACCTCGGGCAGCGACAGCCGCTGGGTGGTGAGCACCGGAGTGCCGCAGGCCATCGCCTCGAGCACCGGCAGGCCGAAACCCTCGCCGTGGCTCGGAAAGGCCACCACGGTCGCGCCGCCCAGGAACCCGGGCAGATCGGCAAATCGCAGGTAGCCAGGCCGGACGACGCGAAGATGGCTCGGCACCTCGGCGATCGCGATGTCGACGTCGTCGTCCCAGCCGCTGCCCCCGGCCAGCACCAGGGCGGGCGGATCGTCGCGCCAGCTGACCGCCTCGACCCAGCCGCGGATCAGGGCCGGCACGTTCTTACGCGGCTCGAGCACCCCGAGGAACGCGATGTACGAGCCGTGCAACCCGAGCCGGGCCGCCACTCGCGCCTTGTCCGCGTCGGTCGGGACGTGGAACAGCTGCGGGTCGACACCGTGGTAGGCGACGTCGATCAGCGTCGGGTCGGCGTCGAGGACCCGAATCAGTTCGTCGCGGGTCGCCTTGCTCGGGACGATCACCCGGGTGGCGCGGCGCAGCGCCGTACGAGTCGCTGACCGGAAGAACGTGCCCTTGACCGCGGTGATCGCTTCCGGCTGGGTGAAGAAGGTCGCGTCGTGGATCGTCACCACGACCGGGATGCCGACCCGCAGCGGCATCGTGTAATGCGGCGAGTGGACGACCTCGGCCGCGAGCTGCTGAGCGACCAGCGGAAGTCCGGTCTGCTCCCACGCGAGGCGGGCCGGGCGATGCGCGATCGCGGCTGGCCCGGGGACGACAACCGCCTGCGGCGCAAGGAGTGAATAGCGCTCTGCGTCCGCGCGCTGGCAGACGATGGCAAGGTCGGCACCGGCGCTGCCCAGCGCGCCGAGAAGGCCGTCGACGTAGCGCCCCACCCCACCCCGGTCGGCCGGGACGGCGGTCGCGTCGACCAGCACTCGGGGGGCCACGAGCGGCTCCCTCCCCGTCTGATCTGAGCGTTGAAGTTTGTCTTGTTGGTCCGGCATTCAGCGTAACCCTCGACGCGGTCCGCTGCAGGTGCGACACCCATTCGTTCACCCGGACGACGACTAGCGGATCCTTGCGGGGTGACGACCCCCGCCGACCTGCTGTCCGACCAGCTCTCGCGCGACGGGTCGCGTCCGCTGATCACCTCCTACGACGACCGGACCGGGGAGCGGGTGGAGCTTTCCGTTGCCACGATGGCGAACTGGGTCGCGAAGACCGCGAACCTCCTGGTCGATGAGCACGGCGTCGACCCCGGCGACCTGGTGACGGTCCGGCTCCCGATGCACTGGCAGGCGATCGTGGTCCTGCTCAGCTGCTGGTCGGTGGGCGCCCAGGTCTCGTTCGATCCGGGCGGCGTACTCACCGTCACCACCGCGGATGCGGACGCCGACGGCGAAGTGATCGCGCTGTCGCTCGCGCCGATGGGGGCCGACTTCAGCCGGCTGGTCGCGGCCCAACCCGACGCCTTCGTCCCGGTCGACCCCAGCGGCGCCGACCTGGTCGAAGCGGCCGCACCTGACCTGCCGTACGCCGCTCGCGTGCTCACGGTCCTGCCCTTCGACACCGCGGACGCGCTGTCCTACGGGCTGATCGCGCCGCTCGAGGTCAGCGGATCGATCGTGCTGGTGGCCGGTGCCGATCCGGCCGAGCTGGCGGCGCACGCCCGGACCGAGCGCGTCACCCACACCTTGGGTGTGACCATCCCCGAGCTCCCCCGCCTCGACCCCTAACCCCCGTACCAAGCAATGTCACATTGCCCCCCACTTCGTGGGGGCAATGTGACTCCACCCCCCGATTCGTGAGGGCAATGTCACATTGCTTGGCGGAGGGCGAGGAAGGGGGTCATCGAGTCGGGGTCCTTCAGAGCGCCGGCCGACACGGCCTGTTCGATCGCAACGCCGGCGAGCACCCGCTTGACCGGCACCTCGCACTTCTTGCCGTTCAATGTGCGCGGGACGACGCCGATCTCGATGATGTCGTCGGGCACGTGCCGCGGCGAGAGCTGCGAACGGATCCGGTCGCGCAACTCCGGCGCGACCTCGTCGAGCGAGGCACCGGGCCTGAGCGCCACGAACAGCAGCAGGCGGCCCTCGATCCCGGCCGCCGAGGTGTCGATCACGAGCGAGTCCTCGACCGCGGGCAGCTCCTCGACCACCTGGTAGAACTCGCTCGTCCCCATCCGGACCCCGCCGCGGTTGAGGGTCGAGTCGCTGCGTCCGTAGATGACACATGATCCATCCGCGGCGATCTTGATCCAGTCGCCGTGGCGCCACACGCCTGGATAAGCCTCGAAGTAGGCGGCCCGCAGCCGCGACCCGTCGGGGTCGTTCCAGAACTCGACCGGCATCGACGGCATCGGCGCGGTGATCACCAACTCGCCCACCTCGTCGACGACCGGGTGGCCTTCCTCATTGAATGCCTCGACCGCACACCCGAGCAGCCGACAGGGGATCACTCCGGCATGCACCGGCAACCACGACGCCCCGCCGACGAACGCGCTGCACACATCGGTTCCGCCGGACAGCGAGGACAGCATCACGTCATCCCTGACCCGTTCGTAGATCCACGCGAATCCGTCGGGCGGCAACGGGGCGCCGGTCGACCCGACTGTGCGAAGTGCCTGGAGGTCGTAGTCACGCCCGGGGTGCAGGTCGGCCTTCGCGCAGCTCTGAATGAACGGCGCACCCAGACCGAGGCAGGTGATCCGGTGCCGGTCCGCGAGGCGCCACAGAGCGTCCGGCTCGGGGTACGCCGGGTTCCCGTCGTACAACACGATGGAGGCACCGACGGCAAGTCCGGAGATCAGAAGGTTCCACATCATCCAGCCGGTCGTGCTGAACCAGAAGAAGCGGTCGCCCGGCCCGAGATCGAGGTGCAGCGCCAGCTGCTTGGCGTGCTCGAGCAACATCGAGCCCTGACCGTGCACGATCGGCTTCGGCAGACCCGTGGTCCCCGACGAGTACAGCACCCACAGCGGGTCGTCGAAGGCCATCGGCTCGAAGCGCAGCTCCCCCTCGGTGGCGAGCAGCTCGGCCCATGACGCCGAGCCCTCATGCGTTGCCAACGGATCGAGACAGGGAACGAGCACGGTCGCCTTCAAGGACGGCAGGTCACCGACCAGCTCGCGCACGGTCGCGCCGATGTCGAAGCCCTTGCCGGCGTACCGGTAGCCGTCGACGGCGAGCAGCACGACCGGGTTGATCTGGGTGAACCGGTCCGCGATCGCGGTCGGGCCGAAGTCCGGCGAGCAGCACGACCAGATCGCGCCGAGCGCCGCGACCGCCAGCACCGAGACCAACGCCTCAAGCCCGTTCGGCAGGATCGCGGCCACCCGGTCACCGCGGCCGACGCCTTGGGAGCGCAACCAGGCCTGGACAGCGCCGACCTGCGCGCGCAGCTCGTCCCAGGTGACGACGGTCTCTTGGCCGTCCTCGCGGGCGGCGATGACCGCGACTGCGTCGCCATCGACCCCACCGAGCGGATAGAGCAGGTGCTCGGCGTAGTTCAACCGCCCGCCGGAGAACCACTTCGTGCCCGGCATCACCCGAGAGTCGAGGACGCGGCTGGGCCGCTGCGACCAGCGGATCCCGAGCCAGTGGTCGAGCGAGGACCAGAAGCCGTCGAGGTCGTCGATCGACCAGCAGTACAGATCGTCGTACGACGTGAACCGCAGCCCTCGGTGGGTCTCGAGCCAGCGCGCGAAGTCGGTCAGCCGGGAGGCATCGACCCGCGCCTGATCCGGTGTCCAGAGCAGATCGCCTTCACCGACCACGACCGGCACGTTATCGGCAGCACCCCGGCGGGCACACATCGTGTGCGGGGCCGAGCGCCGACAAGGCCCGCTTCGGGCACTGCGGATTCAGGCGCTCCTCGACCAGCTCGCGCACCATCGCAGCGAACCGCGGATCGGCACCCGCCGTGGGCGTGCGGGTGAGCCGGATCCCGAGATCGGCAGCGATCGCCGCCGCCTCGACGTCGAGATCCCACTTGACCTCGAGATGGTCCGAGACGAACCCGACCGGCACGACAACGACGTCGGTGACCCCGGCCGCGCCGAGCGCGCGAACGTGATCGCCGATGTCCGGCCCGAGCCACGGGACCGTCGGCGGCCCGCTCCGGCTCTGGAACACCAGGTCCCACGACAGCCCGGGAGCCCCCGCCAAGGCAATGACCTCGGCCGCCGCGGTGAGCTGAGCGACGTACAGGTCGCCGTCCGGTCCGGCCTGCGCCGCCATCGACACCGGGATCGAGTGTGCGGTGAAGACCAGCCGGGTCGTGACGAGGTTCGCCGGCTCGATGTCCGCGACCGCCAGGCCGAGCGCATCGACCTGTGGCTCGACGAACCCCGGGTGGTCGAAGAACTGGCGCAGCTTGGCGAACTCCGGCGCCCCGGCGCCGACCGCACGAGCCGCCGTAGCCAGGTCGTCCTGGTACTGCCGGCACGACGAGTACGAC
Organism: uncultured Actinomycetota bacterium; assembly: GCA_963770565.1. GTDB lineage: Bacteria > Actinomycetota > Actinomycetes > JAFAQI01 > JAFAQI01 > DATAUK01. Next base: position 836,140 of record CAVYQE010000001.1, on the reverse strand, counting down.
CCGTAGGCCGAGGTCACGAAGACCAGTGCGCTGCCGACCCCGTCGACGGCCATCGAGCGGACGGTGTCCTCGACCAGGGGATGCCAGTTGCGGTTGCCCCAGTAGATCGGCAGGTCGATCCCATGTGCGGCGAACTCCAGCCCGACCGCCTCGATCAGGGCACGGTTCTGCGCGTTGATCGGCGAGACCCCGCCGAAGTGGTGGTAGTGCTCGGCGACCGCGGCCAGCCGCTCGGGGCTGACCCCGCGACCGGCCGTGACGCGTTCGAGGAACGGCATGACCTCATCGGGCGCCTCGGGCCCGCCGAAGGACAACACCAGCAAGGCGTCGGGGTTGTGCCCCCGCCCGGTCAACGCGGGTTCAGGAGGTTGCGCGACATCACCATTCGCTGGATCTGGTTGGTGCCCTCGTAGATCTGGGTGATCTTCGCGTCGCGCATCATCCGCTCGACCGGGAAGTCCTTCGTACGTAGCCGTACCCGCCGAGCAGCTGCACCGCGTCCGTCGTGACCGCCATCGCGGTGTCTGACGCGAAGCACTTCGCGGCCGCCGACATGAAGGTCAGGTGGGCGCCAGCTGCTCGCTTTGAGCGGCCGCGGTGTAGACCAGCGACCGCGCCGCCTCGGTCTTCATCGCCATGTCGGCGACCATGAACTGACACGCCCTGGAATCGACGAGATCGGCTGGCCGAATTGCTTGCGCTCCTTGATATAGCCGAGGCAGCAGTCGAGCGCACCCTGCGCGATCCCGAGCGCCTGGGCGCCGATGCCGAGCCGGGTGTGGTCCAGCGTGCGCAGCGCGGTCTTGAAGCCCGTGCCCGCCTCGCCGATCATCCGGTCGGCCGGGATCCGGCAGTTGTCGAAGTAGATCTCAGCGGTCGGGCGAGCCCTTGATTCCGAGCTTGCGCTCCGGCTCCCCGAAGCTGAACCCCGGGTCGGCCTTCTCCACCACGAACGCGCGAGATCCCCCGCGGCCCCGCGGCAGGGTCGGTCACCGCCATCACCGTGTAGTGCTCGAGACCCCCGCGTTGGTGATCCACCTCTTGACCGCCGTTGAGCACGTAGCCGTCGCCGTCCGCGCTCCGCCCGGGTCTTCATGGATGCCGCGTCGCTGCCCGCCTCCGCGCTCCGACAGGCGTAGGAGAACAGGCCTCGCCGCGCGCCAGCCGCGGCAGGTACGCCGTCTTGAGCTCGGTCGACCGCTGAGGATCAGTCCCGTCGTGCCGAGCTTGTTGCCCATCGGGATCAGCGACGACGACGCGCAGACCCGGGCGATCTCCTCGATCACGATCGCGCAGTGCGCGATCTTGTCGGCGCCGGCGCCGCCGTACTCCTCCGGCACGTGGATCGCAAGCAGCTCGGCGGCCTTCAGCGCCTCGTGGACGTCCCACGGGATACTCGGCGCTCTCGTCGATCTCGGCCGCCCGAGGCGCGATCATGTCCGCGGCGAGAGTCACGCACCGTTTGCGCGGAGCAGTTCGTGCTCGTCCGTGCAGCGTGATACAGGTCGAAGCCCGGGTTCACGATCCCGATGCTACGGGCCGCTGCCCATACCGATCGGCAGCATGAGCGACCTCCGCCTGACCGTGCTCGGCACCGGCTATCTCGGCGCCACCCACGCCGCTTGCATGGCCGACCTCGGCTTCGAGGTCCTCGGGCTGGACGTCGACAAGGCAAGATCGACCTGCTGTCCGCCGGCGACGGTCCCGTTCTTCGAGCCCGGCCTTGACGAGCTGCTCGCGCGAAACACCTCGCCACCGGCCGGCTGCGGTTCACCACCTCGTACGAGGAGGTCGCGGCAGTTCGGCGACGTGCACTTCCTCTGCGTCGGCACGCCGCAGAAGAAGGGCGAGTTCGCCGCCGACATGACGCTATCGTCGACGCCGCGCTCGACACGCTGCTGCCGCATGCTGCCCGTCCTTGCACTGTTCGTCGGCAAGTCCACCGTCCCGGCCGGCACCGCCGAGCTGCTCGCCGAGCGGATCGCCGCCGAGGCTCCCGCTGGCGCTGAGTCGAGCTCGCCTGGAACCCGGAGTTCCTGCGCGAGGGCTGCGCCGTGAAGGACACGCTGACGCCCGACCGGCTGGTCTTCGGCACGATGTCCGCGCGGGCGCGAGGAGGCGTCATGCGCGAGGTCTACGCCCCGCTGCTCGACGCCGGCACCCCGGTGGTCGTCACCGACTTCGCGACCGCGGAGCTGGTCAAGGTCGCCGCCAACGCCTTCCTCGCCACCAAGATCTCGTTCATCAACGCGATGGCCGAGGTGTGCGAGGCGACCGGCGCCGACGTCACCAAGCTCTCCCAGGCGCTCGTCGTACGACACCCGGATCGGCGGCCGGTTCCTGCACGCCGGCCTCGGCTTCGGCGGCGGCTGCCTGCCCAAGGACATCCGGGCGTTCATGGCCCGGGCCGGCGAGCTCGGCGTCGACCAGGCGCTGTCCTTCCTGAAGCGAGGTCGACGCGATCAACATGCGCCGCCGGGCCCGCATGGTCGAGCTGGCCCGCGAGCTGCTCGGCGGCTCGTTCGCCGGCGGCGTCCGGGTCGGCGTGCTCGGGGCCGCCTTCAAGCCCAACAGCGACGACGTCCGCGACTCGCCCGCGCTCGATGTCGCCTCGCCGATCCTGAAGCGGATGGGCGCGACGGTCTGCGTCTACGACCCGGCCGCGATGGACAACGCGCGCGCCCGCTATCCTGACCTGCAGTACTGCGACTCGGCGATCGACGCGGTCGCGGGACGCCGACGTGGTACTGCACCTGACCGAGTGGCGCGAGTTCCGCGACATGGATCCGGCCGAACTGACCGCCGGTGGTCGCGCACCGCAACATCGTCGACGGCCGCAACGCCCTCGACCCGGATCGGCTGGCGCACGGCCGGCTGGACCTACCGCGCGCTCGGCCGACCGTAACGCGATTCGGTATCGGCCAGAATTAGCCCGAACGGCGCATTGATTGTTGCGCCGTTTGGCGCCGACATTTAGGACAGCACTGCAACAAAAGGAGTAGAGATGGCCAAGCGTGACGGGACTCCCCACCCGCAGATGGACGAGATCGACACAGTCCTGGCGCTACTGGAGGCAGGTATCCCGCTGACGCTGCTGCTCGATCTCGCCATGCCGATCCAGTCGTCCGACGTCTACCGCACCGAGCCCGGTACGGCTGATTGGCTAATCGCCGGCGTCGCCTGAGGGCGATCCGGCGAGGCGGGCGACCGCCAGCCGATCCAGCTTCCCCGACGCAAGCCGCGGGATGGTTTCGACCACCACGACCCCACGCGGCCGGGCTGCTGCGCCCACCTTCTCCGAGCACCATCGGCGCAGATCTGCCAGCGACGGGACGACCTGCCGGTCACGGACGACAACCACGGCGACCAGCCGCTGACCCCACTGCGGGTCGGCGACCCCGGTCACCGCGACGTCGGCCAGGTCCGGGTGCGCGGACAGCACGTCGGCGACGTCTGAGGCAACGACGTTCTCACCCCCGGTGACGACGACGTCGTCGCTGCGCCCGATCACCCGGAGCCGGCCGGCGCGCGTCGATCGCGCCGAGGTCCGACGTGACCAGCCATCCGTCGACCAGAGTGCGGGCGTCGAGCTCCGGCGCCCCGCGGTAGCCCGCCATGAGCATCGGCCCGCGCAGCTGGATCCGTCCGTCGGCCCCGATCCGTACGTCGACCCCGTCGAGCGGTGTCCCGTCGTACACGCAGCCGCCGGCCGTTTCGCTCATGCCGTACGTCGTGACGACCGGTGCGCCCGCCTCGGCGGCCCGCTCGAGCAGGCCCGGCGGCGGTGCCGCCCCGCCGAGCAGGATCACCCGGAACCGGGCCAGGTCCACGCCCGCGTCTAGGAGCCGCTGGAGCTGGATCGGCACCAACGAGGTCAGGGTGGCGTCAGCGGCGGCGAACCGATCCACCTCGAAGCGGTCGTGAACGACGAGCGGAATCCCGAGCAGACGGGCGCGCAGCATGACCTGGATCCCGCCGATGTGGTGCCAGGGCAGGCACGACAGCCAGCGGTCAGTGGGCGTGAGCCCGATCCGGGCGTGCGTGGCCCGGGCCGAGGCCTCGAGGGCGCGGTGGGTGAGCTGAGCCGCCTTGGGCTCGCCGGTTGAGCCCGACGTCGCGATCACGAGCGCGATGCCGTCCTCGATCGGCTGTTCCGGCCGGATCGCCGCCAGCAGCCGATCGGCGGCCGCCGTCGGTAGGTTGGGGTCGAGCGGCAGCACCGCATCGCCGCGCGCCCAGGCGGCCTCCAACGCGGCGACGAACTCCTCGCCCGGCGGCAACGCGAGGGTGACGAGGCGGTGAGCGGGTACGGCTGGCATCGTTGTATGACGGTAGGTCGTCACGATCGAGGAGAGGACGCGGCGTGGGCGAGGAGCAGCCGACCGGGCTCAAGGTCTGGTTCGAGGCCGCCCGCCCGCGCACCCTGCCGGCCTCGGTCGCTCCGGTCCTGGTCGGCACCGCGGCCGGCGCCCGCCCGGACGGGATCGTCTGGGGCCGGTTCGGGCTGGTCGTCGTGGTCGCGCTCGCGATCCAGGTCGCCGTGAACTATGCGAACGACTACTTCGACGGCGTCCGCGGCGTCGACACCGTGCAGCGCGCCGGCCCTCGACGGGCGGTCGCGAGCGGCCTGGTCACACCGCGGGCGATGCTCGTCGCGGTCGGGCTCGTCATGGCCGTCGCGGCCGCGGCCGGCTTCGCGCTCGCCGCGATGGTGTCGTGGTGGCTCCTGCTGATCGGGCTCGGCGCGTTCATCTCCCTGCTGGGCTACAGCGGCGGGCCCCGGCCCTACGCGTCGGCCGGGCTCGGCGAGGTGTTCGTCTTCGTCTTCTTCGGGCTGATCGCCACCCTCGGCTCGTCCTACGTCCAGCACGAGATGCTGCCCGCGACCGCGTGGGTGGCCGCGGTTGCCACCGGGGTGCTCGCGGTCGCAATCCTCGTCGTCAACAACTTGCGTGACGTGCCGACCGACGCGATCGCGGGCAAGCGCACGCTCGCAGTCCGGCTCGGCGAGGCCAGGACCCGCCAGCTGTTCGTGAGCGCGGTCGCGGTCGGGGTCCTGCTCGCGGTCGTCGGTGAGCCGCTCGCGGCGCGCTCGGCGTGGCCGCTGCTGGTGGTGTTCGCCGTACCGCTCGCCCGGGAACCGGTGACGGCAGTGCGCGGCGGCGGCGTCGGACGGGCGTTGATCCCGGCGCTCGGCGGGACCGGCCGGCTGGAGCTGGCGGTCGCGGTGCTGCTCGCCGCGGGGCTGTTGCTGGCGTGATCGCGCACACCTTCGACGTCGCCATGCGGACCCGGTTCCGGGGCCAGGAGCGACGCCGCGGAATGCTGCTGAGCGGACCGGCGGGATGGGGCGAGTTCTCGCCGTTCCCGGACTACGACGCCGAGGTCGCGGCGAACTGGCTGGCGGCCGCACAGGAGGCCGCCAACCACGGCTGGCCCCCGCCGTTGCGCACCCGGATCCCGGTCAACACCACCGTGCCGGCGGTCGGGCCGGAGCAGGCGCACGCGATGGTGGCCGCATCGAGCTGCACCACCGCCAAGGTGAAGGTCGCCGAGCCCGGCCAGACCCTCGCCGACGACATCGCCCGGGTCGAGGCGGTGCGCGATGCGCTCGGCCCGTCCGGTCAGCTTCGGGTCGACGCGAACGGCGCCTGGTCGCTCGCGGAAGCCGCTGAAGCGCTTTCGGCCCTGGCGCCGTTCACCCTGGAGTACGCCGAGCAGCCGGTCGCGTCGCTCGCCGACATGGCGCAGCTGCGCCGGCAGGTCGACGTGCGGCTGGCCGCCGACGAATCGGTTCGCAACGCCGGCGATCCGCGCCACATCGCCGGCCTCGAGGCCGCGGACGTCGTCGTGTTGAAGGTCCAGCCGCTCGGCGGAGTGCGCGCCTGTCTCGAGGTCGCGGAGTCGTGCGGCCTGCCGGTCGTGGTCTCGAGTGCGGTCGAGACGTCGGTCGGCATCGCGGCCGGTCTTGCCCTGGCCGGCGCGTTGCCGGAGCTCCCGTACGCGTGCGGGCTGGGCACGGTGGCACTGCTCGACGGCGACGTCTGCTCGCAGTCGCTGGTCCCGGTCGACGGCACGCTGCCGGTCCTGCTGAGCGCGCCCGAGCCGGATCTGGTCGCCACGAAGCAGGCCGACGACGCGGTCTCCGCCTGGTGGGCGCGCCGCTACGCGGACGCCGAGGCCGTCCTCAGTGCCCGCTGAGAACGCCGGCCGGGCGTTCGCCCTCGTCCTGGTCGACGAGCTCGCCCGGCTCGGCGTCCGACATGCGGTCGTCGCACCCGGCTCACGCTCGACCCCGATCGCGCTCGCGCTGCTCGAAGACCCCCGGGTGTCCGTCCACGTGCGGATCGACGAGCGATCGGCCGCCTATCTCGCGCTGGGGATCGCGAAGGCGAGCGGCTGCGTCGTACCGGTCTTGTGCACGTCGGGTACGGCGGCGTCGTACTTCCACGGCGCGGTACTCGAAGCAGACCTCGCCCGCGTGCCGCTGCTGGTCCTGACCGCCGACCGGCCGCCCGAGCTGCGCGGCATCGGCGCAAACCAGACCATCGACCAAGCCGGGCTGTACGGCGGGGCGGTGCGCTGGGCCCGCGACGCGGAGGTGCCCGCATCAGGCCCGGACCGCGTCACCAAGTGGCGGTCGCTGGTCTCGACCGCAGTGAGCCACTGCCTCGGCGCCGGCTCGACGCCGGCCGGCCCAGTGCACCTGAACCTGCCACTGCGCGAGCCGCTGATCCCGGTCGACGACGGGATCGGATTCCCCTACGACCTCAACGAGCGGATCGAGCCCGTCGAGCCGGCTTCGGACCATCGGGGGGTCCGGGCGCCGCCCGAGCTGGCTGCCTTGCTCGACGGTGTACGGCGTGGCGTCGTGGTCGCGGGCGGCTGCGGCGTGGATATCGCCGATGCCGTCACCGGGTTCGCCGAACGCGCCCGCTGGCCGCTGCTCGCCGAGCCGCACAGTGGTGCGCGCAGCGGCCCGATGGCGCTGCGCGCGACCGACGGCGTGCTGCGCGACCAACACTTCGCTGCGGCCCATCGGCCCGACCTGGTCGTGGTGGTGGGGCGAATCGGGCTGTCCCGGGCCCTGCTCGACTGGCTGGCGACCGTGCGCCATGTCGTCATGTCGCCGGACAGCGGCAACTGGGACGTCACCCGGACCGCCGAAGCGGTCGTGTACTGCCCGGTCGAGGCGCTCGCCGGCCTCGAGATCACTCCGGCCGACCCGGAGTGGGCGGATGCCTGGTCGGCGGCCGCCGGCCGAGTGGGTGCGGCCATCGATGCGGTCCTCGACGAGTCAGACCTCCTGACCGAGCCACGGGTGGCCCGCGACGTCGCGACACTGGTGCCCGACGGCGGCGCGCTCGTCGTCGCATCCTCGATGCCGATCCGCGACCTCGACCTGGTGATGCGGCCGCGGGACGGTCTCCGCATCCTGGCTAATCGCGGGGTCAGCGGGATCGACGGCTTTGTCTCGACCGCACAAGGGGTCTCGATCGCGCGCACCGGCGACGGCCCGACGGTGGCGCTGTGCGGCGACCTGTCGCTGCTGCACGACGTCAACGGCTTGCTGCCCGGCCCCGATTCGCGGCCCGACGTTACCTACGTCGTGATCAACAATGACGGGGGCGGGATCTTTTCGCTGCTACCGCAGGGAATCGCGGTCGACCCGGCCGCGTTCGAGCGGCTGTTCGGCACACCGCATGGCATGTCGCTCAAGCGGCTCGCGGCCGCCTTCGACATCGCGCACGTACTGGTCGACTCCCCCGCAGCGCTCGCCGGCGCGCTGTCGACGTACGACGGGTCGCGGCTGATCGAGGTCCGCACCGACCGTGCCGACAATGCCGCGCTCCACGCACGGCTGCGCGCGATCACTCCGGGTAGTACGTAGCCCGGTACGTGCCTCCGACGTAAGGTCACAGACAGGCAAGACTGCATGCTCCGCCGACGCGAAGGACCGACCCATGGCAGACCAGACCCCGCACCAGAACGTCGAATTCCCGAGCAACGGCGGCCATGCACACGGCTACCTCGCGCTTCCCCCGTCCGGCCGCGGTCCCGGCGTCATCGTCATCCAGGAGTGGTGGGGGCTCGACGACTACATCGCCGGCGCCGCCGACCGGCTGGCCGCGGAAGGCTTCGTGGCCCTTGCGCCTGACCTGTTCGGCGGCAAGGTCGCCCACGACGCCGACGAGGCCGGCCAGATGATGTCCGCGCTTCCGGTCGACCAGGCGGCTCGCGACCTCGGTGGGGCGGTCGACTTCCTGCTCGGCCACGAGGCAGTGACCTCCAGCCGGATCGGTGCGATCGGCTTCTGCATGGGCGGCGGGTTCGTGCTCCTGCTAGCCGCCCAGCAAGGCGAGAAAATCGGTGCCGCCGTCCCGTTCTACGGCGTGGGAGCCGCGGTCCCGGACCAGTACGCCGGCATCACCGCCGCGGTCCAGGGCCACTACGCCGAGCAGGACGCGTTCTACCCGGCCGACGCGGCGCGTGCCCAGGAGGCCCAGATCCGCGAAGAATCCGGGACCGAGGTCGAGTTCTTCTTCTATCCGGCCGGCCATGCCTTCCACAACCACTTGGACAAGATGGGCACCTACAACGCGGAGTACGCCGACCTCGCCTGGCAACGCGCGGTCAGCTTCCTGCGCAGCCACCTCGGTTAGCCGATGAGCGATACTGCAGAACCAGTCTCGTACGAAGGCGTGCCCCTCGGCGTACCGGTGTTGTCCTCGACCGGCCAACAGTTCGGCACCCTGGACAAGGTGCTCGAGATCCCGTCCGAAGACCTGTTCGACGGCGTCATCGTCACGACTAAGCACGGCCGCAGGTTCGTCGACCGCGATCAGATCGCCGAGATCACCACGGAGTACATCAAGTGCGACCTCGACGACGAGGCGGCCGCCAACCTGCCGGAGCCGTCGGGCACCGCTGCCTACGACGCGAACCCCGAGTACGGCGAAGGAAACTCGTTCCGCGAGTGGGTCCATCGGACCTTCGGTCACGGCGGCTGGACGGCCGAGCGCTAGCCGACCGGCAAGAGGTGGCACCCGGTACGGTGCGGTGATGGCGTCACCCGTGATCCCATCCGGCCCGGTGACAAGCGTCGCCGACGCGATCACGCGGATGCAGGCGATCGAGGCAGCGTTGCCGGCCACCGACGGAGTGGCCTGCTTCAACCGGATGTATCTCGAGGTCACCATCGACGTCGACCACCGCATCGCGGCCGGCTTCTTCGCCGACGCCGCATTCATGGCGCATTTCGACGTGGTCTTCGCCAACCAGTACTTCGCCGCCGTCGATGCGAGCAGCGGGCCGCTCGACCAGGTGCCGGTCGCCTGGCAGCCGCTGATCGAGCGGCGGGCACACCCGGGGATCTTCGACATCCAGTACGCGTTGGCCGGTATGAACGCGCATATCAACCACGACCTTCCGATCACGGTTGTGCGCACGTGTACCGATCTCGCGACGTCGCCGTTCGAGCCGAACTGTCACGCCGACTACCAGAAGGTCGACGCGTTGCTCGACGCCGCGGAGCAGTCGGTGCGCCAGTCGTTCGAGTCCGGCGAGGTGCGCGCCGCCGACCACCGGACTCAGGTCGTCCTCGATCTGATCGGGGACTGGAGCATCAACTCCGCGCGCGACGCGGCCTGGGACACCGCGCTCGCTCTCTGGCAGTGCCGCGAGATCGCGACGGTCGAGGACCTGATGATGGGAGCCATCGGACGCACCGTCGCCACCGCGGCCCGATGCCTGCTGGTCGCAGTCTGAGATCGAGCGACTCTCCGCGACCGAAGCTCAGTTGCTGATCGAGGAGTGAATCGTGCTCACCGGGATCGCGTCGATCGACGCGTAGCCGATCCGACCGGCGGCCGGCGGAAGCGCCCGATCGATCGGATCAATGCCGGCCTGGCAATACCACGCGATCCGTTGGCCTGCCTTGATGCCCGTCACGTAGTCGGTCTGCGTCAACCACTCGACCTTCGGGTCCGCGACGACCTCTTCGTGGTGCGGGAGGTTGAACGTGCGGATACCGACGTGGGCGAATCGGGAGAGATAGCAGGTGACCTCCGCGTTTCCAGGGAAGGTGTAGTGGCCGCTCACGGTCACCGCGTAGGAACCGGCAGCCAGCGGAGGTGTCTTCACCATCGCCGCCGGGTGCTGGGTCCCCGGGATCGAGACCTTGCCGCGATGGAAGCCGTGGTAGAGCGAGCTGACCCCGGCCGGCCCGACCTTGGCCCAGTCCAGCGCGGTTTCCGACGCAGTGCACGGCGTCGAGCCCACCACTCGAAGCGCTCCGGTCGTGTTGTTGTAGCAAGCCTGGATCTGGCCGCTGGCGGTGTTCGCGGCGTACCCGATTGCACTGCTTGCAGCGGCAACTCCGATGCCGGCCACCACCACCGCCGCTCGGACCTGCCACCGCGGTCGTTGCCTCGCCTGACGCCTCATAGGAATCGACCTCCAATCGGGGCCGACCCTTGCAGAACCCCCGACCGCACACAACCCACGGACGGTGAGGCGCGATGCCGAAGGCATGAAGGCGACTTGCCGGTCAGGTCAGGGCGGACAGTACGGCGTCGAACTTCACGGTTGTCTCCGCGACCTCGGCGGCCGGGTCAGAATCCGCGACGATGCCACCGCCGGCCCACAACCGCGCGACGTTGCCGGACAGCTGGGCGCACCGTAGAGCGATCGCGAACTCGCCGTCACCATTCGCATCGACCCAGCCGATCGGGGCGGCGTAACGGCCGCGCGGAGCGGCTTCGAGCCGGCTGATCATCTCCAGCGCGGTCGCCCTCGGGGTTCCGCCAACGGCGGCAGACGGGTGCAGGAGCGCGGCCAACGCGAGCGCGCTCGGAGTCGGCTGAGGCAGCCAGGCGTCGATGTGAGTGGCGAGGTGGCTCAGGTTGGCCAGCCGCAGCAGCTGCGGGCGCTCGTCTGCCACGACGTCCACGGCCACCGCGGCCAGGACATCTCGGACGGACACCGCCGCCATTCGGTGTTCCTCGGCGTCCTTGGCCGAGGTGAGCAGCTCGTGTTCGAGCGCCGCGTCCTCCTCGGGAGACGAGCCGCGCCGGATCGTGCCGGCCAGCACCAGCGACTCCGCGTGGCGTCCGAGCCGGCGGATCAGCAGCTCCGGTGACGCACCGACCAGGCCGTCGCACAGGAATGTGAAGCAGGACGGGAAGCGGCTCGCCATCCGGGCCGCGATCGCCCGGCCGTCGAGGGGGGCCTGGGCGGTCACCTCGATCGCGCGGGCGAGCACCACCTTCTGCAATGACCCGGCCCGCAGAGTGGTCACGGCATCGGCGATCACGTCGTGCCACTGCTGCTCGCTCGGCAGCTGCGCCGTGACCGACGAGGGCGGCGTACTCGCCGCGGCGACCGGGCGCCGCCGCAAGGCCGGCACCTCGACCGCACCGGGCGGCGTGACGAGGGTCAGCCAGGATCGGCCCTCGCGCCGGCCGAGCACCACCTTGGGTACGACGACGACGGAAACGTCGACGTCCGGATCAAAGCCCAGCGATGCGATCGCAACTGCGCCGCTGCCCGGGACCCCGACATCGTCACGGGTCGTGATCGCGCCGAGCAACGCCTGGACGTCGGTCGCGGAGTCGGTAGCCAGCCGGGCCGCCTCGCCCCAGCCGACGATGCCGTCGCCGCCGCGCAGGAACGCGAACGACTCACCAGCCGGCAGCCAGGTCAGCAGCTCGCCCGGGTCGTCGACCTCGACGGTCCAGGCCACCAGTTCGGTGGCGTCGGGCGACGCGCTCGCGTGGGTCACTCGGTGCCCGCGTCGTTGTCGAACTGCGCCCGCAGCGCGGCGTCCTTGCTCCGCGCGGTTTCCTTGAGCTCGTCCTGGAACCGGAGCATCTGCTCGCGCAATGCATCGTCGGAGGTCGCGAGGATCCGCACCGCGAGCAGCCCGGCGTTGCGCGCACCGCCGATCGACACGGTCGCGACCGGGACCCCGGCCGGCATCTGCACGATCGAGAGCAGCGAGTCCATGCCGTCCAGGTGGGCCAGCGGCACCGGTACGCCGATCACCGGCAACGCGGTCGTCGATGCCAGCATCCCCGGCAGGTGCGCGGCACCACCGGCTCCGGCGATGATGACGCGAAGGCCACGGTCTGCCGCGGACTTCCCGTAGGCGAGCATGTCGTCCGGTGTGCGGTGCGCCGACACCACGCGGACCTCGGTCTCGACACCGAAGTCGGCGAGCACGTCGGCGGCCGGCTTCATCGTCGTCCAGTCCGAGTCGCTACCCATCACGATGCCGACCACCGCGCTCATGGCGAATCTCCCTGCAGGATCGCGACCGCGCGACGCGCGGTGTTGCGCGCTTCGACGAGATCATCCCCGAGCACGGTGACGTGCCCGAGCTTGCGACCCGGTCGCTCGGCCTTTCCGTAGAGGTGGATCGACGCGTTCGGAGCGGCAGCCAGTGCGGCCGGCAGGGCCGCCGCGAGGTTGGTGGACGGCCCGCCGATCACGTTGACCATCACCGTGACCCTGGCTCGCGGCCGGACATCTCCGAGCGGCCAGTCGAGGATCGCCCGCAGGTGCTGCTCGAACTGGTTCGTCGTCGCGCCCTCGATCGACCAGTGCCCCGAGTTGTGCGGCCGCATGGCCAGCTCGTTGACCATCAGCCCGCTCGGCGCCTCGAACAGCTCGACCGCCATGACGCCGACCACGCCGAGCTCATTGGCGATCCGGGTGCCGATCCGGTCCGCCTCGGCGGCGAACGACGTACTCAGTCTTGGTGCGGGTGCGACGACCTCGACGCAGATTCCGTTGCGCTGAACGGTCTCGACCACCGGCCAGCAGCGGACCCGGCCCGACGGCGTCCGGGCGACCTGGATCGAGAGCTCGTGGACGATCGACACCCGCTCCTCGACGATGAAGTCCACCGTCGGCAGGGGGTCACCAGGGTTGAGGAACCAGACGCCACGGCCGTCGTAGCCACCCCGGACCGCCTTGGCGACGTATGGGCGCGGCAGCGCCTCCGGATCGTCGGACCATCGCGGCACCGGAAGTCCGAGCTCGGCGATCTTGGTCCGCATCGCGCGCTTGTCCTGCGAGTAGACAAGCGCGTCGGCGCTCGGATGCACGGTCGCGCCCACGGCGACCAGCTCCTCGATCAGCTCCCGGGGCACCAGCTCGTGGTCGAAGGTCACGACGTCGCAGCCCTTGGCAAAGCGCTGCAGCGCCGCTGAGTCGGCCGGACCGCCGATCTCGACATCGGGCGTGACCAGCGCCGCACCGTCGGTGGGCGAGTCGGCCAGCACGCGCAGCGACAGGCCGAGCGAGATCGCCGCCTGGTGGGTCATCCGGGCCAGCTGGCCGGCGCCCACCATTCCGACGACCGGCATCCCGGTCACGCGGTCACTCATCTCGGGCTCGCGCTACAGACCGAGGTCTCGGGCGATGAGCATCCGCTGGATCTCGGACGTTCCCTCGCCGATCTCGAGCACCTTCGAGTCACGCCAGTGCCGCGCGACCGGGAACTCGTTCATGAACCCGTAGCCGCCAAACACCTGGGTCGCGTCGCGCGCGTTGTCGACCGCGATCGTCGAGGAATAGAGCTTGGCCATCGCCGCCTCGCGCTTGAACGACTGGCCGGCGAGCATCCGGTACACCGCATCACGGTAGGCGCACCTGGCGACATGCGCGCGCATCTCCATGTCTGCGATCCGGAACGCGACCGCCTGGTACGAGCCGATCGGGGCGCCGAACGCCTCCCGCTGTTTGGCGTACGCCACCGATTCATCCACGCAGCCCTGAGCCAAACCCACCGCGAGCGCGCTGATCGCGATCCGCCCCTCGTCGAGGGTCGAGAGGAACTGCGCGTAGCCGCGGCCGCGCTCGCCGAGCACGCTCTCGGCCGGCACCCGGCAGTCGACGAAGGCGAGCTCGCGGGTGTCGCTGGCATGCCAGCCGACCTTGTCGTACTTCTTCGAGGCGCTGAAGCCCTCGTGCGGCACCGGAACCATGATCGAGGTCAGCTCCGGGCGCCCGTCGGCGTTCTCGCCGGTCCGGCAGAGCACGGTCACGAGCGTGGTGATGTCGGTGCCCGCGTTGGTGATGAAGGCCTTGGTGCCGTTGATCACCCACTCGCCGCCGTCCAGCACGGCCTTGGTTCGCGGGTTTCCGGCATCCGAACCGCCGCCCGGCTCGGTCAGGCCAAACGCCGAAAGCGCTTCGCCGCGGCACAGCGCCGGCAGCCACTGCTGCTTCTGAGCCTCGTCGCCGAACCGGTAGACCGGCATCGAGCCGAGTCCGACCGCCGCCTCGAGCGTGATCGCCACGCTCGAATCGACCCGGGCGAGCTCCTCGATCGCCAGGCATAGGGCCAGGAAGTCCCCGCCCATCCCGCCGTACTCCTCCGGGAACGGCAACCCGAACAACCCCAGCTCGCCCATCTGGCGAATGACGTCGTACGGGAACTCACCGCTGTGGTCAGCCGCCGCAGCCTGCGGGGCGACCACCTCGCGAGCGAACGCCTCGACGCTCTTGCGAAGTGCCTCGTGCTCGTCGTTGAGCCGATGGTCCACGAAGCAATTTTCGCACGGCGTTTAGGGTCTAAGGATGGTCGCTGCTCGGGTGAGGCACATCTACACCACCTTTGAGCACCTGATTCACGAGATTGCCAAGTTCGGCATCATCGGGGCGGTCGCCTTCGCGCTCACCGTCGGCCTCAGCAATGGCTTCCACTTCGGGTTGAACCTCGGGCCACTGACCAGCTTCGGCCTCGCGACCGCGATCGCCGCCGTCCTGTCCTATTTCGCCAACCGGCACTGGACCTGGCGGCACAAGGACCAGACCGGGGTGCGGCGGGAGTTGCCGCTGTTTCTCGGGTTGTCAGTGATCGGGCTTGCGCTGTCCGAGATCCCGGTCGGTTTCAGCGAGTACGTCCTCGGCCTGCACTCGCCGCTGGCCTACAACATCTCCTCGACGCTCATCGGCACCGCGTTCGGCACGGTCTGGCGGTTCTGGTCATTCCGGCGCTGGGTCTTCCTCGATGCCGACCCCGACCCGACCGGCGCCGCCACTCAGGA
Source organism: uncultured Actinomycetota bacterium (assembly GCA_963770565.1). Taxonomy (GTDB): domain Bacteria; phylum Actinomycetota; class Actinomycetes; order JAFAQI01; family JAFAQI01; genus DATAUK01. Next base: position 821,084 of record CAVYQE010000001.1, on the reverse strand, counting down.
GGCACTCGTCTAGCTCAGACCGGCGTGACTCCATGCCGCCGGCGCGAAAATGCACGGTCCTTCGACCGGTACGCCGCAAACCGCTTGATCAGTTCCGCGCGCAAGTCCTCGGGCTCGACGATCGCATCGACGACGAGCTCGCTCGCCAGCCGGACGATGTCGATGTCCTCGTCGTACTCGTTGCGCTTGGACCGGACGAACTCGGCGCGCTCGTCCTCGTCCTCGATGGCCTGGATCCGGTTGTAGTAGACCGCGTTGACCGCAGCCTCCGCACCCATCACCGCGATCATCGCGGTCGGCAGCGCGAGGGTGGCGTCCGGCGAGAAACCGGGGCCGCACATCGCGTACAGACCGGCTCCGTATGCCTTGCGGACGATGACCGAGATCTTCGGCACGGACGCGGCCGCGACCGAGCTGATCATCTTCGCACCGTGCCGGATGATGCCGGCACGCTCGACCGCCGCACCGACCATGAACCCCGGTACGTCGGCCAGGAACAGCAGCGGCAGGTTGAACGCGTCGCAGAGGTCGATGAAGCGCGCGCACTTGTCCGCCGAGTCGACGAACAGCACGCCGCCCTTGAACATCGGGTTGTTGGCCACCACGCCGATCGGCTGGCCGTCGAGCCGGGCGAAGCCGACCATGACCTCCTTCGCCCACAGCGCGTGGATCTCGAACAGCGAGTCCGCGTCGACGATCGCCTTGACGTAGCGGCGCATGTCGAAGGCCTGCCGGTCTTCGGCCGGAATCAGCGTGCGCAGGTCACCGCTGCCGGCCGGCGCCGCCGGCGCGACCGGCGGCGACTCGGTCCAGTTCGACGGGAGGTAGGACAGGTAGCGCTTCACCGTCTCGATCGCGGTCGGCTCATCGGGCGTGAGGAAGTGACCGACTCCTGAGACGGTGCAGTGCATGCGTGCACCGCCCATCTCCTCGAGCGTGGTGACCTCACCGGTGACCATCTCCACCATCCGGGCGGAGCCGAGGTACATCGACGCGTTGCCCTCGACCATGACGACGACATCGCAGAAGGCCGGGATGTAGGCACCGCCTGCGGCGCTCGGGCCGAACAGCGCACACACCTGTGGGATCGAACCGCTCGCGCGGACCTGGGTCTCGAACACCTTTCCCGCCCCGCGCCGGCCGGGGAACATCTGGATCTGGTCGGTGATCCGGGCGCCGGCCGAGTCGACCAGCCACACCATCGGGATCCCGAGGTGGTAGGCCTGCTCGATGATCCGCACGATCTTTTCGACCGTGCGCGCGCCCCACGACCCGGCTTTCACGGTCGAGTCGTTGGCCATCACCGCGACCGGGCGACCGTCCACACGAGCGATCCCGGTCACGACCCCGTCGGCCGGCAGGTCACCCGCCAGTGCGTTCGCGAACAGCCCGTCCTCGACAAAGGACCCGTCGTCGGTGAGCAGGTGAATCCGCTCGCGGGCGAACATCTTGCCCTTCTCGCGGTTCGCCTCGTGGTACTTCTGCGGCCCGCCGGCCTCGATCCGGGCGCGCTGCTCGCTCAGGTCGTTGTGGTCACTCACGAAGCGGAGGTTACCGGCGCTAGGGAATGCGGCGCTGCATCCACAGCACGTCGACCCAGCGGCCATGCTTGCGCCCGACCTCGTGAAGCGTGCCGACCTCGTCGAAGGCGAACCGCCGGTGCAGCCGGATCGATGCCGGGTTCGGCAGCGCGATCGCGGCGTAGGCCCGGTGCAGCGGCTGGGTGCGCAGCTCGGCGAACAGCTGTTGGTAGAGAAGCGACCCGACGCCGCGGCCCAGGTCGTCCGGCGCCAGGTAGACCGTCACCTCGACCGACGGGTCATACGCCGGCTTCGGCCGGAACCGGCTGCTCGCCGCGTAGCCGACGACCACTCCGGCCCGAGTGGCCACCAGGAGCCGGTACGGCCCCTCGCTCGAGTAGTGGTCGAACCAGCCGCGCCGCTCCTCCGCGGTCATCGCCGATACGTCGAAGGTGGCAGTCGAATGCATGACGTAGTGGTTGTAGATCTCGGTGATCGCGCCGAGGTCCTCGATCGTCGCAGCCCGCACGTCGATGTCCGAGCGCACCGGCAGGCCGACCGCGGCGAAGTCCCGGCGCAGCGTCACCGCGTCGGTGAAAACGAACGCAGTCATCCCGAGCCGACGCGCGGTCTCCACGTGCACCGCGGTGTCGTCGACGTACACCGCGGTCGCGGGATCGACGCCGTAGCGGTCGAGTAGCCGGGTGAAGATCTCCGCATCCGGCTTGGCCACGCCTTCCTCGCCGGACACGACGATGCCCTCGAACCAGGAGAAGAAGTCGAAGCGGCCGCGGGCCGGCGTGAAAGTTTCGGCCGGCCAGTTCGTGAGCCCGATCAGGCGGATCCCGGCGTCCCGCAGCTCGCGCAGGACGTCGACGGTCGCTGGGAGGGCGCCGGTCGTCATCTCGGGCCAGCGTGAGTAGTAGGCACCGATCAGGTCGGCGTACTCGGGAAACTTCAGCTGCAGCTCGGCCGTCGCGTCGGCCGTCGACCGGCCGCGGTCCTGGGCGTCGTGCCACTCGCGGTTGCAGACCTCGGCCAGGAAGTGGTCGAGCTCGTCGAGATCGTCGATGAGGGTGCGGAACAACGACCGCGGATCCCAGTCGAGCAAGACGTTGCCAAGGTCGAACACGACCGTGGTGGGTGCAGTGTTCACGCGGCGGTGGTGCGGGTCCTCGGGCCGGCGCGCAGCACCTGGCTCGGCAACGTGCGTCCGACGATCCGCTCGGCCGTCGCGGCCGCCTCGATCATCGCGTCGAGATCGATCCCGGTGGCGACCCCCATGTCCTCGACCAGGTGGACCAGCTCTTCGGTTGCGACGTTGCCACTAGCTCCCGGCGCGTAAGGGCAGCCGCCGAGCCCGCCGACGCTCGAGTCGAAGTCCGCGACCCCCACCTGCATCGCGGCCATGACATTGGCCAGCCCCGCACCGCGGGTGTTGTGGAAGTGCACGTTGATCGCGGTGTCCGGGTTCGCCGAGCGAAACTCACCGATCAGCCTGGTCACCCGGCCGGGCGTCGCCATCCCCGTGGTGTCGCCGAAGGAGATGCTGTCGGCGCCGTCGGCCACCGCGCGGCTCGCGACCGCGACCACCCGCTCAACCGGTACGTCGCCCTCATAAGGGCACCCCCACGCGGTCGACACGATGACCTGCACCGTGCTCCCCCGCTCGTGCGCGTTCGCGACCAGCTCGGCGATGTCGTCGAGCGACTGCTCGGTGGAACGGTTGATGTTCTTCCGGTTGTGGGTGTCCGAGGCGGACACCACGACCTCGATCTCGCGAAAGCCGGCGTCCAGGGCGCGCTGGGCGCCGCGCAGGTTGGGCACGAGCGCGGAGTACCGCACATCGGCGTTGCGCGCGATCCGCTGCCATACCTCGTCGGCATCGGCCATCTGCGGAATCGCCCGCGGGTGCACGAAGCTGACCGCCTCGATCCGGCCCACGCCGGTGGCAGACAGCGCGTCGACCAGCTCGACTTTGGCGGCCGTGGAGACGGGTGCTTCGTTCTGGAGCCCGTCGCGCGGACCGACCTCGCGCACGCTGATCGATGCCGGCAGGTCGCTCACGCCTGCAAGCCTATTCGGCGGCGAGGAGCCGGCTGACCGCGTCGGCGAACCGGTCCTGCGACGTCGCCGGATCACCGAGGGCGTCGGCCATCAGGTCCCCGCGGGCGGTCGACGTCTGGTCGGGCCCGCCGAGGGCGGCGCCGATGAACGCGTCCAGCCGATCGAGATCGGGGCCGAGCACGAACCCGCCGGCCGCGGTCGGGAATCGCTCGATGAACCGGGTCGAACCCAGGCCTCTGGTGTCGACGACGGCGTACGGCCGGTCGTACGGCAGGAACTCGCTGAGGACCGCCGAGATATCGCCGATCACCCCGGATGCACCCGCGAGCGTCACCGCGAGCGGCTCGTCCTCCGGTACCCGGCCGACCATCCTGATGATCCGCTGGTGCGCGGCGCGCAAGGCCGGGTCGCGCTGCCCGGTCAGCGGATGTGGCCGATAGCGAATCCGCACATCCGGGCGGTCGACCAGCCGCTCGATCAGGGTCGCGCCGATCTGGGCCAGCGAGCTGTGGTGCGGGTCGTTGCCCCAGCCTTCCCAGGTCGGCGCGTAGACGATGGTGGGCTCCTGCGGCGGCCTGGTCGAGGCCGCCTGGGCCTGCGGCCGGCCGATCTCGACGATCGCCCGGTCGGCCACCCCGATCCTCGCCTGGGCGTACCGGCGGCGACCGAGCGGGCCGGCCACCCACACCTCGTCGTACACCCGCGCAAACGGGTTGACGCTGTCGGGCTTGTCACTGTCACCGTGCCCGACGAACACGCTCCGCACTTCGGGCCGGCGCAGCATCGACAGGTTGTTGCCGGTGTGAGTGGGGAACAGCGTGACGACCCGGCGCGGCAACGGCAGCGACGCGATGGTCCCGTTGAACGGGCTGCAGATCACCGGAAGCGTGACATCGCTCAGTGCGTCGAAGACCTCGTAGCTGCGCAGGATGACGACCGCGCGCCGGCCGAGTTGTGCCACCGGGGCCAACCACATCCGCAACTGGTAGAGCTCCTCGGCGCTCGCGTCGAAATACAGCGCGACCTCGGGCGCCAGCGCCTCGATCGCGGTGGTTGCTGCGGTCGTGAGACGGCTGCGCAGCTGCGCGCGGATCAGGGTTCGCAGGTGGGTGCCGAGCACGACCACCGGCAGCGCGGCGATCAGGGCCGCAAGTGCCAGACCGGCCGCGGCGACGCCCTTCGATGTGGTGACGTGCATCGCGATCGCGAGGCCCAGTGCCGCGACGACCGAGGCAGCCGCATCGGCCGTGGACGGATCGGTCGCAATCGCTGGTGGCAGGTCGGGTACGGCGAAGTCGCCCAGGTCGAGGTTGCGGCTGACCAGCGGCAGCCGTCGCATCCGGGCGACCAGGTAGCGCAAGGCCTCGGCCGCGATCGCGGCAGTGATGAGTACGACGGCCGCAATGGCGGTGCCGATGACGATCGAGGACCCGAAGCAGCGAGCCGCCAACAGCAGGACGGCGACCATCCGGAGCGCCGTACGCGTGGGCGGGCCGGCGCTCGACCAGCGGAGGGCACCCAGCAGAGCCGACGAGCGACGGCCGATCATGACCTCGGCGACGACGCTCGCGAACAGCGCGACGACCGTGCCCCATCCGCTCCGGGTTGCCGCTGCGGCGACGGCGACCGCAACGGTCACCGCGAAGGACACGATCAGCGCAAACGCGATCCGTCGCTCGTCACGGTCCCGGAGTGACCTCTGCCGTGGCACGCAACTATCAAAGCGGACAACCGGCAAACTGGCGTCCGTGACACTTCGCGGTGCATGGGACCAAGAGGCGGCGGACTGGATCGCCTGGGCGCGAGCTCCGGGTCACGACAGCTACTGGCGATTCCATCGCGAGGCGTTGTTCGACCTGCTGCCCGCCCCAGGCGAGTTGACCGTCGACATCGGCTGCGGCGAGGGCCGGGTCTCGCGGGACCTCGTCGCGCGTGGACATCGGGTCGTCGCGATCGACGGCTCCGCACAGCTCGCCCGCGCGGCCGCCGACCATCCCGACCCGCACGGACACGTGCTGATCGCGGACGGCGCGCGGCTGCCGTTGCGCGACGGATCCGCCGACCTCGCGATCGCGTTCATGTCGTTGCAGGACATCGACGACTACGCGCAGGCCATCTCCGAGGCCGGCCGGGTGTTGCGTTCCGGTGGAGTGTTCGTGGCGGCGATCGTGCACCCGGTCAACGCGGTCGGACGGTTCGACAACGCCGACGACGTCGCTTCGCCGTTCGTCATCACCGACGACTGGTACGACCGGCATCAGTACTCGGACCGGTGCACCCGCGACGGCCTGACAATGACCTTCCACAGCGAGCACCGTCCGATCGCGGACTACGTCGATGCGCTCGCTGAAGCCGGCCTGCTGATCGACCGGATCCGGGAACCGACCGACCCTGACCCGTCCCGGCCGTGGCACCGGATCCCGATGTTCCTTCACCTGCGCGCCATCCGCGGCGGTCGCTGAGCGCCATCCGGCCGGGATCGCGGCGTCCGTACTGGCGTCCGGCGAGGGGTTGTACACAGGCGACTGAGTCAGCCTCGATTCCTGTCGGTGGGAGCGCTTAGGATCGAACACGTGTTCGAGTTCCGCGACGACTGCGCCGCAGCGGTCGACGAGCTGCTGGCCAACTGCCCGGCGAGGCTCCTCGACAAGCTGGAGGTCGAGCGGCCCGGCGTACGGATGCTGTCCGTGCTGGACCACCTGCGCGAAGAGATCCTGTCGGACGCGGATCGGGAGCGGGTGCTCGGCGTATGGGACCGCCTCCTCGCGTGGACCCAGCTCCGGCGTGCGGAAGCGGTCGCCGGCGCGGCGAGCCCGCAGCACGCCGTCGCTGGTCCGTTCGGCACCGATGACTTCGGTCCCGAGATCATCGCCTTGATCACGGGCCAGACCTTGAACAGCGCCGGGACCGACCTGCACACCGCGCGGACCGTGCTCTCCAACCTGCCTGGGGTGCGGTCGGCGCTGGAGCGGGGCGGGATCAGCTGGCTGATGGCGCGCGCGGTCGTGGATGCAACCGCGGGGCTCGAGCCGTGGCAGGTCGAGCAGGTCGACCAGGCGATGGTCGACAGCTGGGAGATCAACCGGGATGTGACTGCCTGGCGGCGCAAGCTGCGCCGAGAAGTGATCAAGGCCGACACCGCGGCTGCGGAAGCGAAGCGGCAACGCGCGATCCGTGGGCGCCGGATCGAGTCCTGGCCACTACCGGACGGGATGGCCGCGGTGTACGCCGAGCTGCGCGCTGAGGACGCAAAGGTTGTCATGAACAGCCTCACCGAGATCGCGGACCAGTACGGTGCCAGCGACCGGCAGCAGGTCAAGAGCGGGAGGCTCGACCAGATCCGGACCGTGGATCAGCGCCGCGCGGACGCCCTCGCCGACCTGTGCGCCGGTGCGGTCACCGACCGCGACCTTCCGTCCTCCGCCCGTGCGCGGGTGACGGTGCAGGTCACCGGCGGGATCAAGACGCTGCTGGGCTTGCGAAACGATCCGGGCGAGCTGGCTGGTTACGGCCCGATCACCGCCGAACACCTTCGGGAGCTGGCCGCCGAGGGCGAATGGCAGCGGTTCTGCACCGCCGAAGACACCGGTGCCCTCATCGCCATCGGGCGAGCAAGCTACCGGCCCAACAAGGTGCTCCGCGACTTCATGCTCGGGGTTCGCCCCAACTGCGACTACCCCGGCTGCTCGATTCCGTCATCGCGTTGTGACGGTGAGCACACCGTGCCGCACGATGTCGGCGGACCGTCCGACGAGACGAACGTGTGTCCGCGATGTCGACGCCACCACCGCTGCAAGACTCACGCCGGCTGGACCGTCCGAACCCTGCCCAACGGCTACCTGGAATGGACCACCCCCGCCGGAAGCAGCCGCATCGTCGCCCCGTATCGGCTGGCCGGCGACGATCCCGACGACCCCGACGATTCGACGAGCCCGGCGGCCTATCAACGGCCTGGCCGCCGCGATTCCTGCCCCCCGCCACCAACGAACTCGCGATTCGCCTAGGTTTCGTCCTGTTGGGCCTTGCCCATCAGTGCCTGGATGCTCAACCGGCTTGGGAGTGACGTATGACGGGACCGGCAGGGCTCGACCTCTCGCGCCTTCATGACGAGGTGATCGAGGTTGCCCGCGACCTGATGCGGCTCGACACGACCAACGCCCGCGAGCCCGGGCTGGGCAACGAAACCCGGTGTGCGGCGTACCTGCAGGACTACCTTGCCCGCAACGGTGTCGAAGTTGAACTGGTCGCCCGCGACCCGGACCGGGCCAATCTCGTGGCACGCATCCGGGGCGCGTCCCCCGATGCGGAATCGCTGGCGTTCGTCGGCCACACGGACGTCGTGCCGTGCGACCCGCGCGACTGGACTCACCCGCCGTTCGAGGCCATCGTCGACGATGCCGGCTGGCTGTGGGGTCGCGGCGCCGTAGACATGAAGAACGAGGTCGCGGCCCGGGCTGTGGCGATGGCGGAACTGGCGCGCAACGGATTCCGACCGACCGGCGACCTGTGGTTCATCGCAGTGGCGGACGAGGAGGACGGTTTCGCGGACGTCGGGATGCGCTGGCTGCTAAAGGAGCGGGCCGACATCCGGCCGACCCACAGTGTCAATGAAGGCGGCGGTGAACGGTTGCCCCTGGCCGATGGACGCGAGGTCGTGATGTACGCCGTCGGCGAGAAGGGCACGCTGCCATTCCAGATCACGGCGTCGGGCGAGGCGGGCCACGCGTCGCAGCCGACGCTCGGCAACAACGCCGTGCCGATGCTGGCTCGACTGCTGGTGAGACTGGGCAATGGTCTCCCCGATCCGGCTCCCACGCCGGTGTTTACAGCGTTGCTGCGTGCCGTTCTCGGCCGCGACGAGCCGGACCTTGGCCGAGCGGTGGCTGAGGCGGGCGCCCTCCATCCGACCCTGGTGCACATCCTGCCGGCCCTGATGGGATCGACGCTCGCGCCGACCATGCTGTGGGGATCCGAGCAACGCAACGTCATGCCGGCGCGGGCCACCGCCGAGGTGGATTGCCGGATCCTTCCCGGTACGACGCAGGACAACGTCGAGGCGCATGTCAGGTCGCTGCTCGGCGACGACATCGCCTACGAGCTCGGGTGGCCCGAGCCGATCACCCCGGCGTCGAGCTCACCACTCGACGGCCCCGTGCCAGCAGCCATCGCCGCCTTCCTCGCGGCGGACGATGACTCGGCCACCATCATCCCGCGGCTGTGCACCGGGTTCACGGACAGCAACTACCTGCGCGCCGCGGCCGGCACTGCGGCATACGGCTTCAGCCCGTTCCGGGCCACACCGACCGAGGTGATCGAGGCCGGCGCCCACAACGCCAACGAACGGGTGCACGTTGACGACCTGTTGCTCTCCGTACGCTTCCATCTCGACCTGGCACGGCGAGTGCTCGGCTGACGACCTCCACCCAGCCGGCTAACGGCACTACACGACGCGATGTCGTTGTCGTCGTCGAATGAGTCGCTCTCCGCACACCCAACTGATCACGAGGAGGAGACCGGCGACGATGCCAATCGCCGCTCCGGCCAGAGTCTGGGTCGACACCCAGTCGTGCGTCGTATAGCAGTAGTCCGCTGAGTCCAGAAGACAGATCTGCTCATACGCACCTGTGAACACGCCCGCAAGCCCAGCGCCCAGGATGACAACGACAGCAGCGCTCCACCTGGCTAGCCGCATCTTGCCACCGTACTTCGCCTGGCTTCCATCGAGCGGCGTTCTCGAATGGCCCGCGAACGGCACCCCTGGTGGCCAGACGCTACGGCACCTCTGTCGGCTGAGTGCCGACCATCGTCGCGGACGATATCGGTACCTCTCCTATGCCGTTCCATGCTCGTGCGCGGAGGGTTGTCGCCGCGGCGGCACCTCCTCGTGTTGAGCCATTACTGGTTGAGGGCCTCACCCTCTCCAGGGCAGGTATCGACGGCCGCGTCGCATGGCCGGCGGGCGTGGAGGGCGGGGGTGAGGTGCGCTGCAGAGGGAGGGGAGCCTTGGGCGAGGACGTAGAGGTAGCGGCCGTTGGGGGTGGTGCGTGCCACGTTCGGGTTCTTGCCGACTCGCAGCTCCTGGGTCTTGCCGAAGGTCACTGCATTGAACTCGGTGAGAGTGTCTGACCCCTCGTTGGCGACCAACGCCCACGTCGTGTGGCTCATGAGTGCGATTGATTCGGGGTTCTTGCCGACTTTGATCGTCTTGCGGATCTTGTTGGTCTTGACCGTGATCGCGGTGACCGAACCCGAACCGTAGTTCGCGACGAGCACCGTCTTGCCATTATCCGCAACCGCGAGAGCATCCGGTCCGCGGCCGACCTTGATCGCCGGTCCTGCCTTGTTCGTGGTGGTGTTGATCGGGGTGACCGTGTTCGACTCGAAGTTCGCGACATACACCTGCCGACCGTTTGGGGTGATCGCCATCGTGACCGCTTGATGGCCGACCGTGATCGGTGGACCTGCCAGGTTCGTCAGCAAGTTGACCGGGCTGACCGTGCCCGCGATGAAGTTCGCGACGTACGCAGTCTTGCCGTTGGGCGTGATCACGATCGCGTCAGGACCGGTCCCCACCGCAATTGGCGGACCCGGCTTGTTCGTGGCCAAGCTGAACGGTGTGACCGTGCCGGAACCGCAGTTCGTGACATAACCCCGTTTCGTGCGCGATGAGATCGCGATCGCGCACGGTCCGCTCCCCACGCGAATCGGCCGGCGAGCCTTGTCGGTCGCGGTGGAGATCGGCGTCACCGACGCGGACCCGCTGTTCACTGCGTACGCGGTCTTCCCATTCGGGCTCATTACGATTGCGTCCGGGTCGCTTCCCGTCTTGACCGTCGCGAGGCGCAACACCGCGCCGGTGTGGACCGCAGTAACCGTGCCCGAGCCGCTATTGGTGATGTAGGCGGACTTGCTGTTGGGCGTGAACCCGATCGCGTCCGGGTCCTTACCCAGCCGGAACACCGCGACCTTCCTCAGGTGCGGCGCGCTCCCCGCCGCGCCAGCCGCGATCGGGGCCGCCATCATCGCGACCACGGCCATAACCGTGACCGAGCCCGCTACACGTAACGACCTCAACCCGAACTGGCCCATGGCGAGAATCTAAATCACACCCGCCGGCCCCGCAGCGAATCAGGCTCACGAGACCCGCTACGCCACGAAGCTCCCGTGGCCTTATCGGATGTCGGGAACGCCGGGAATGTGCGTCGAGGAACGGCACTTCGCGCACGGGCGGCCACACCGCGACGATCACAGGGGCTGCCGACCGCAAGACACGTATAGGTGGTCCACACCCAGAACGATTTGATCACGATCGCCGAAGGTCAACCGGGGCGCACAACCAGGTGAGTAGGTTGCTGAATCATTATTCGACTCGCGGCGATCCTTGCGGTGGGCGCGCTTTCTAGCTGCGCCTACAGCGGTGAATGCTCACCGACGGAGCCATTACAGTCCGGCGTCCTCGTCCTCGCGTCTCAATACTTCGGCGCACACCCGACCGCGAAGACGATCACGGTTTGCGCAGACCAGCGATGCTCCACGTTTCAAGGATCCCAGGTCAGTGTTCAAGGGGCGAAGTTCGACCATGTCACCGATGTCTCGGTCAAGATCGCTAACGCGCGCGGACGCGTGCTCCTCGCCTCAGCAGCTCGAGTGCGGTACTACCAACGCTCAACCGGTGACTCCTGCGGTCACTCCTACAAGGTGCGAAGCGCGACCCTTGAACTCGGCCCTCGGGGAGGGCTCAGCGTGTTCGATCAAGCGCCCGCTTGACGACTCCCGGTGCAACGGCTCAAACCAGGGCTGGTGAAACGGGCGAGAACGAAGCCTCTTCTGCAGCGTGCCGGGAAGTCAGACTGGGGGGCAACGCCTCGGCGTCCGGGACCTCACGATCAGCCGGTCGCGCCACCGGTTCACCCAGCGCGGGTCGAGCCGCATCAGAAGTTCCTGTTGCTTGGCCCACATCCCGACTCGGAAGTCGTGTTGCTCATCTGGATGCCGAGCCGCCCATTGCGAGGCCATCGAGCCAGTCGTCGCCTCGAATGACCAGAACAGGATGTCGTCAACATCCTGTGTCGTGCGGTGCTCAAGCGTCTGTCCACGCTCCTTGACGATCCAGTGGTAGGGCCCGCCTGGCTCGACCCAGACGTAGGGCGCGCCCATGTCGACCCGTGAGTCGAAACTCACAAGTTCCCGTGGCGGCGCTTCGATCAACGCTGCGAGGCGTGAGACCTCGTCGCGTAGCCAGAGCTCCCGTGCACCCTCTCCCACGAGCACATTCTCCCTCGACGGCGACCCGAACGACCGCACGATAGCGCCGGGTAAGCCCGTTGAAGAACGGCATTATTGGATAACGGGAAACGGCTCCCCGTACCGGCTGTCGACATGAGCGTCGAACTTGTAGTCGAACTCCCATGGGATCAACCTGCCGATGCGCGACGCGACGCTTCCCCAGTCTGGCCCCCCGCTCGCAGCGTCGCAGACGGCATTCAGAGCGGTCTCGAACTCAGAACGCTCCCACTGACGCATGAACCAGATGCCCGCGCCCGGAAGCACCCCCTCAGGCAGCGCACGTAACAGACGGTTGAACCGCCCCAGGCCCTGCTGCGAGACGCCCTCTGCGAACCAAGAGGGCGAGCACACCGTGATGTCGAAACTGTCCGAGCGATCGTCGCCTTGCTGTCCAATGAAGACCTGGGCTCGGAATCCGAAATGTTCGCGGTTGGCTGGTGCGTAGCCGTCCAGAGCGGCGCTGCCGGGCACACCCTCACCAAAGGCGAGCACGCTCTTAACTTCGGCCACAACTGACTGCGACATGCAAGCCAGGATCCCAGATCAGCCGCACTTGTGCGCCCGAGCGGCAGGGATGCGGCACTGTGCCGACCATCGTGACGGGCCAGATATCGGCACTTTCAACCGGACATCCCAATAGCCTCGCGTTATGAGCACTGGGAACGGGGACTGGACTCCGGTCCCCGCCTTGTACGACGGCGACGAAGGGCACCCCGGCCCCGTGTTGCTGACGCTGGAGGTCGATGGTGAAGACTTCGCCGTTCGTCAGGCCGCCGACGGCGGATGGGCGTACGAATGGTTGAGCGGGCCTAACGAGGGCTACGGCTTTGGGAGTAGCGGCCCACCAAACCCGTCTACGGAGGAGCACCGCGACGCCATCCGCGGCTTTCTCGGCATGATCGATCCGGCGACGGGCTACATCGGAGACGAGTGAGAGCATCACGTATGTTCGGCTACTGCTGGCCGCGTGCGTCGACTTCGATGTCGACGCGGCGGGCCATCCATGCTCGGCTCAAAGCGATGGCGCCGAACGCGAGATACACCGCGGTGACGATAGCTGCGCCCGTCTTTGCGCCGATCACGCCGTGAACCGCCAGCGCCACCACGATCGCGGCCGCGACACCTACCGCCACCCAGCACAACATGAGAACGCGCCAAATAACTGGACGCCTGGGTGCGGGCAAGGTGGGGTCCAAGCCGGGGAGGTCGCTAGCCGTCACAGCGAAATCATCTCACCGTTCTCGCCTGCCGTTTGGCGCATGACCGCACGACTACCGCCCGGCAAGGATCCTGCCTACGGGACGGACCGACGCCTCGACCACATGTCCTGGATCGAAACCTCAGTGCGGCTCCGCCACAGGTTTCGCGGGCCCTCGGAGACAGAAGGGATTGCCGTCCGGGTCGTGAAGCATCTTCCAGTCCTCGCCATGATCTGCGACGAGTGTTGCTCCCTCGCGCAGTAACCGACTGAGATCTGCCAGCATGTCGTCTGAATTGATGTCAATGTGGACGGCACCGTCACTTGACGGCTGACCCGCCATGATGACAATTCCGGGGTGCCGACCGGGGGTCCCGTCAGAGGTCAAGACCACCTCGTCGTCGCCTTCAAAGGCTGGCCTGAGGCCTGAGGCCAGCCTCCAGAAAGCGGCCATGCGTGCAACGTCCTGCGTCATGATCACGCACGAGCGCCAAGCTGTCGCCATGGCGACCATCCTGTCGCAGTCGACCCGACTATCAGTCCACCGTTGCGCCCGAACAGCACCTCCGGTCGGTTTGCGAGGCGCTTCTGACTGTCAGCGAACGGGGCTCGCCGTCAGTTGAGAGTCCAAGTACTGAGAATCTGCTTACCCGTGTTTGCGTCCAGGAATGTCCAGCCGGTGCACCCCTTGGCATCGCTTGGTCCACCAGGCCCAAAATCGGGGCATTTAGGTTCGTAATCCGAGTAGCCATAGACAAGGGTTGCTTGCGTTACCCCGCCATCGAGGGTCTTGCCGGTCAGAAGTCCGATCGTCACGCTTGTACCAGCAGGAATCGCGTCCCTACCTGTGTATTGATCGAAATCCCGCACCGCGGTCGTTGCCGGGGTAGCCGTGTTTGCGGACGGGGGGCCGTAGGTCCACAAACGAGGGTCAATCACAACTGACGTTGTTTGGACCGGAGTACCGGCCAGCGCTCTCGGGGTAACCAACGACTGGTCTCCGAGCGACGCGGGCGCGGGGGCGGCCCGGTGGTGCGTCACGCTGACGCCGACGAACGCGGCAGATGCGACGAGCACGATTGCTACCGCCCCGCCCGCCTTCGCGAGCACCCGGGCCCGCTTGTGCTCCGCCGCCCGCGTCACGTAGTCAAGGTCAAGCACCGGCGTGTACCCGACTGTCATCCGTTGAAACAGCTCATGGACGTCGTCCAACTGCTCGGTCATCAGATCCCTCTCATGGTTGGCACGGCCGCGACGACTGCGTCCCCACCGGACTGGCTGAGGCAGCGTCGCAGCCCAGCGAGACCCCGACTGGTCAGGCTCTTGACGTTCCCGACTGAGGTGTTCAGGATCTCTGCGGTCTCGGATTCACTGAACCCCTGGTAGTGACGAAGCACGACCGCTGCCCGCTGGCGCGGCGGAAGTCCGGCCAGGGCAGCCCACACCGCTTCCAACGCTTCGACCGGATAGCGCGGATCGACCGGTGCCGGTTCGGGCACCGAGTCGCTGAGCAGCTCACGCAACCGTCGCTTGCGCAGTGATGACAAATGCGTGTTGACGAGCACTCGATTGACATACGCATCGGCGTTCCCCGCCTTCACGACGCGACGCCAGTTCACATAGACCTTGATCAGCGTCGTCTGAACGAGATCTTCCGCATGTCCACGGTCACCGCTCAATAGCAGCGCAGCGCGATGAAGCGTCGCTGAACGGGCGACAGCGTAGGCACGGAAGTCCTCCACCGCCGCGTTCCTCGCAACCCGCATAGAACCCCTCCACGACGCCTCTACCAACTATGACGCCGGTTATGCCCTCAAAGGTTGCTCTCACCCGCGCGGCCGCTTCCACAGACGTGTGCTGTAGCCGGTTATGAGCGGATCGCTGTGCGCTAACTGAGTGGTTGTATTGACGGCTCGCTGGGTTAACGCAGTCGTTGTGCCTCGTCTTCTACGAGACGGTAGATGTCGCGCTGGACTGACTCGACGTGTGGCACGTCGTGCAAGAGGACCTGGCCTCGGTCGCCGGCCGACTCGATCGTTAGCGTGCCGGAGCCGATCAGCCGCTCGACCACCGTGCGCGAGAACGACACGTCGTTGACCCGGGTGAGCGGCACGTCGCGGCCGGTGCGCGAGAAGACCCCGTTTCGCATCAGCACCCGCCGATTGGTGATGACGTACCGGGTGGTGACCCAGGTCAGCAACGGACGCACCGTCCACCACACGATGATGACCAGCGCAGCCGCCAGGATCACGTCGCGAAGCGGCCCGCGGGCGCTGCCTGACGGCAACGCGAACCACCCGTACGACGCGAGACCGATCACGACCAGTAGCACCACGATCGGAAGCACGACCCGACGCCAGTGCGGGCGCAGGTTGCGCACCACCTGCTCACCGTTGTCGAGGATGCTCTCCGGGAACGGCATGAGGTCAGCTCACCTTTCGGACATGGGTGACATCGCCGACCAGCCAGGCGCGATCCGTCCCGGTCGCCTCGTCGCGCAGGACCAGTCGCCCACTGTCGTCGATCTCGGTGGCGGTGCCTCGCACGACGTCCCCTCCAGGAAGCAGCAGTTCGATCTGGAGGCCAATCGTCTCGCACCGCTCCCGATATGCCGGGATGACCGACCCGGGCGCGCCGTCGCGCTCGAGCCAGCCGAGATAGCGGCGGGCCAGCCCGCGCAACACCTCGCGGGTGAGAATCTCGCGGTCGATCGACCCGCCGGCGAGCGCGAGGCTCGTGGCGGTCTCGACCGGCAGTTCGTCAGCGCGGGTCGAGACATTGAGCCCGACGCCGACCACGACCGCCTCCTCTACCCGTTCGACCAGGATCCCGGCGACCTTCCGGCCGTCGATCAGCACGTCGTTGGGCCACTTCAGGGCGGCGGTAACACCCGCGACGGCGTCGAGCGCCTCGACAACGGCCAGCCCGGTCAGCAACGGCAGCAGCGGCCACGACGACACCCCGACGGTCGGGCGCAGCAACGCCGACATCAACACCGCGGACCGGGGCGCTGCCGACCAGGTGCGATCCATCCGGCCGCGGCCGGCGCTCTGGTGTTCGGCGATCACGACCAGGCCCTCCGCGGCGCCCGCTCGAGCCGCTTCGGCGACCTCGGCGTTCGTCGACTCGGTCGTCGTACGGACCTGGATCTCTCGCCAGACCGGACCGCCGGCGAGTGAGTGGCGCAGGCGCGCCGCCGACAGCGGCGCGCGGTCCAGGTCACTCCAGGGCGAGGACATCAGCCGTACGCTACGGCGTCATGAGCGCCCCACCGGACGAGACGCCTGTCCCGCACACCACCGCCGGCCGGATCGCCGAGCTCGAGCGTCGTACTGACGAAGCCGTGCATGCCGGCTCGCAGCGCGCGATCGACAAGCAGCACGCCAAGGGCAAGATGACCGCACGCGAGCGGATCGCGGCCCTGCTCGATCCGGGATCGTTCGTCGAGCTCGACGCGCTCGCCCGGCACCGGGCGTACGACTTCGACATGCAGTCGACCCGGCCGTACGGCGACGGCGTCGTCACCGGCCACGGCACGGTGCACGGCCGCGCGGTCTGCGTGTTCAGCCAGGACTTCACCGTCTTCGGCGGCTCACTCGGCGAGGTCCTCGGCGAGAAGATCTGCAAGGTCATGGACCTGGCGATGAAGACCGGTTGCCCGGTGATCGGGATCAACGACTCCGGCGGGGCGCGGATCCAGGAAGGCGTGGTCGCGCTCGGACTCTACGCCGAGATCTTCTATCGCAACGTCATGGCCTCGGGCGTCGTGCCGCAGATCTCACTGGTGATGGGTCCGTGCGCGGGCGGCGCGGTCTACTCGCCGGCGATCACCGACTTCACGATCATGGTCGACCAGACCTCGCACATGTTCATCACCGGCCCGGACGTCATCAAGACCGTCACCGGCGAGGACGTCACGATGGAGGAGCTCGGCGGCGCGCGCACGCACAACACCAAGTCGGGCGTTGCGCACTTCATGTCGGCCGACGAGCCCGAGGCGCTCGAGCTCACCCGGGCGTTGCTGGCCTTCCTTCCGAGCAACAACCTCGAGGAGCCACCGTCGTACGACGAGGAGGACCTCGACGCACTGCAGCCCGATCAGTTCCTCGACACCGTCATCCCGGACTCGTCCAACCAGCCGTACGACATGACCACCGTGATCGAGCACGTGGTCGACGACGGCGAGTTCCTCCAGTCACACGCGCTCTTCGCGACCAACATCGTCTGCGGCTTCGCGCGGATCGACGGGCACTCGGTGGGCATCGTGGCCAACCAGCCCATGCACTTCGCCGGCACCCTCGACATCGACTCGTCGGAGAAGGCGGCCCGGTTCGTGCGGACCTGCGACGCGTTCAACGTGCCGGTTCTGACCTTTGTCGACGTACCCGGCTTCCTGCCCGGCACCGAGCAGGAATGGAACGGCATCATCCGGCGCGGCGCAAAGCTGCTGTACGCGTACGCCGAGGCGACCGTGCCGAAGGTGACCGTCATCACCCGCAAGGCCTACGGCGGCGCGTACGACGTCATGGGCTCCAAGCACCTACGCGCCGACGTCAACCTTGCCTGGCCGACCGCAGAGATCGCAGTGATGGGCGCGCAGGGCGCGGTCAACATCTTGCATCGCCGCTCGCTGGCCGACGAGCCCGATGCCGAGTCCAAGCGTGCCGAGCTGGTCACGGACTACGAGGACCACTTCGCCAACCCCTACATTGCGGCCGAGCGCGGATACGTCGACGCGGTGATCAAGCCCTCGGCCACCCGGGCCGAGGTGATTCGCGCGTTGCGGTTGCTCCGCACGAAGCGCGAGTCGCTGCCGCCGAAGAAGCACGGCAACATCCCGCTGTGACCGAAGTGCGGATCGTGCACGGCGGCACTCCCACCGACGAGGAGCTCGCCGCGATCGTGGCGGTGCTGGCCGCCCGGGCCGCGGAACGGCCTCGCGAAGCCGATCAGTCACTGCGCCGGCCACTGTCGAGATGGGTGGCCAGCGGCCGGGTCAAGGGGACCCGGACGAAGGTCTGACGCCGACGCCTACTACTCCCGGCCGGCCGCGATCCGGACCGGCGACATCGACACCGCGTGGTCGTAGGCCGAGTCGACCGCGGCGGCGAACCTGGTCATCGCGTCCGGCTCGGCCGGCCCGAGCAGGTACTGCCGGAGCGCCCTGCGGTCGGCGGCGAGCGGATCGGTGTCACGCACCAGGTCGAGGATCGCGCCGAGCCGCTCTGCGGCCGGGTCGAGCAGGTAGGCCGTCCCGGCGCTCGGGAACTTGGCCCGGAAGGCCTCCTCGCTCAGCCCGGTGAGGTTCGGGACGACGTACGGCTTCTGGCTCGCGATGAAGTCGCTGAGGACGCTCGAGATGTCCGCGATCAGCAGATCGGCGTCGTTGAAGCACTCGTACAGCGTCGGCGCCGGGCCCACGACGGTGAGATGACCGCCACCGGCCCGGGCGATGATCGAGCGGATGGCCGCGTCGGCGGCGGCCGCCGCCGGGCCGACCGAGCCGGTGAGCGGGTGCGGCTTGTAGATCACCTGGACGTCGGCGAATCCGACCAGGCGCTCGACCAACGCGGGGCCGGTCCGAACCAGCGAGGTGTGCGCCGGATCGGCAGTCCAGCCTTCCCAGGTCGGCGCATACAGCACGGTCATCGCCCGGTCACCGATCGGATCGGCGGCGACTCGGATGCCCTCGAGCTGGGGCCGGCCGACCTCGACGACGTCGTCGTCCCGAACCCCGACCGCGGCCCGCCGATAGCGGTCGCGGCCGCCTGCGCCGGCCACCCAGATCTCCGAATAGACCCGGCTGAACGGGTTGAACGACGCGGCCTTGTCACTGTCGCCGTGCCCGACGAAGACGTGCCGAACCCCGGGCTCGCGCAACATGTGGATGGTCTTGCCGACGTTCGCCGTGTACAACGCGACCCGCACGTCCGGAAGCGAGAAACCCATGAAGTCGACCGCGTCGGGGATGCAGAGGACGGGCAGCGTTGTCGGCGCAAGCTCGGCGAAGCACGGTCGCTCGCGCAGAACGACGAGCGCGGGCCGATCGAGCCGCTCGACGACCGGCAACCACATGTCGACCTGGTACGTCGAGTCGTCCGTTCCGCTGTGAAACAACATCACCTGCGAACGCAGATCGCCGACGCGTTGATGGACCGCGTCGAGGTAGGACTGCCGGATCAGCGCCCCGCGGGAGCGGATCAGCCAGCCGATTGCCACGAACACGCCGCCCAGCTCGAGCGCCACGACCGGGCCGACCACCACGTACAGCACGACCGGCCGGTTCGCGACCACGGCGACAGCGGCGCCCACGAGGGCGAGCGCCGAAACACCGTGGAGCCTTTCGGAGCTTCGGCGCTGCATCACCTCCGGCAACGGCGGGGGCCCGTTGATCCCGGACAGATCGACGTTCAGCACCTCTACCGGCAGCACTGCGCGCCGGCGGATCAGTACGAGCAGCAGGTGGTAGACCAGCCGCAGGCCGGCGACCGACAGCACAAGGAGAACTGCCGCCCGCACGTTGTCGCGGGTCGCCCAGGTGGCGCTCAACAGCAGGATCACGACCGAAAGCTCGCGGGCGAGCGTCCGGCTTGCGATGCCGAACTGCGCCCGCGCCAGCCCGGCGCGCAACTCCTGGTTCGCCACGACGAGCAGGTCGATCGCTTGACTCACCACTAGCGCGACGACCACGGCGATCGCCCAGCCGAATACGCCGGCCACCGGCAGGAAGACATAACAGGCGAGCCCGGAAAGGCCGATGAGGCGCGCGCGCGCGGTCGGTCCGGCGCCACTGCCGCCGACGGATTCGGCCGGCTCGGTCACGGCGAGCGGTGCTCCCGCGCCGCCTCGGCTTCCGCGGCTGCCTCCTGCAGCTCGACCTGCGCCGCGACCGCCTCGGCCGCACCGACGGCCGGATCCGCCACGATCGGGATTGCCAGCCGGACGTCCACCACCTGCCCCGTAACGTCAGAGACGAGAACGTCCACCGACGTCTGCGCCACCTCGCTCGCTTCGAGCAACTTGCTGGCCGGCTCGTTGCCGAACGCCTTCGTCCGCATCGGGGTCGACGTGCGTTCCGGATTGATGATGTTGACCCGGACGCCCACGTCGAGCCACTCGTCGGCGAGCGCCTGCGTGAGGTTCACCACGGCTGCCTTGCTCGACGAATACAGGCTGTAGTTCGCCCGACCACGGGTGTAGCTGCTCGACGTGAAAAGCAACAGCTGACCCTTGGTCTCCTCGAGGTAGCCGATCCCGAGCCTGGCGACCTGCACCGGTGCGATGTAGTTCACACCGATCATTTCCGCGACCGTCTTGTCGTCGGTGGTCGCCAGTGATCCGGTGGTCAGGATCCCCGCGGTCACCACGATGTAGTCGATCCGGCCGGCCTCGGCGTGCACCTGAGCGAGCGCCGCCGCAACGTCACGCGGATCCTCGACATGGGTGTTGGTGGTGGTCCGACTGAAGGAGAAGACGTTCGCGCCGTACTCGCCGAGCAACGACGCGATCTCGGCGCCAATGCCGTAGCTGCCGCCGAAAATCACCGCCACCCGGCCGTCCAAACGCTCGGCATAGTCGGCTGCGCTGGACAGCCGCTCGACCGTGGACGAGCTCAGCTGGAACAACTTGTCCGCGATGAACAGATCGACCGGATCGGTGACCTTCAGGTTGTGCTCCGAGCCCTCGACCACGTGGATCGCGACCTCGGGCAGGTATTTCAGCACCACGCTGCAGTCGTCGGTCGATGCGAAGTCGGGGTCCTCCCACGCCAACTCGTAGGCCCGGCGGATCGTCGAAAGCCTGAAGCCTTGCGGGGTCTGGCCGCGACGCAGCCGGCTGCGGTTGGGGATCGCGGTGATCACGCCGCCATCGACGACGACGATGGTGTCGGCCGAAGGAATCGCGACGTCCACGGCATCGAACTGGTCGAGCGCCTGCACGCATTCGCGCACGATCCGGTGGTCGACCAGCGGCCGGACCGCGTCGTGGAAGAGCACGTTGCATTCCTGCTCGCCGAGCCAGTCGAGGGCGAGCTTGGTCGAGTCGTTGCGGGTGACCCCGCCCTCCAACACCGCAGACACCTTCTGAAACCCGCGCGCGGACACGATCGCCTTGACGTCGTCGACGTACCCGGGCGTCATCATCACCAGGATCTCGTCGATGTCGGGCGCCGCCTCGAAGGCGGTCAAGGTGTGCTCAATGATCGGTTTGCCGGCGATCTTCAGCAGCTGCTTCGGGATCAACAGACCGACGCGGGCGCCCACACCTCCAGCGAGGACGACCCCCACTGTCCGCAGTCGCTGATTGTTCGGTGCCATTTCGCGCGCAGCCTACCGTCCTCGCGGAACGCCCGAGCGAGGTTGGCTAAACCACCGGGGGGCGCCCCAACCAGGTGAGACGCCACGCGGTCCGCCACCGGATCGGTCGCCGCTTGCCGGCCGGTCGCCGGACTCCGTCGATGAATCCGCGCACAGTTTGCCGCAATGCGGAGGCGCTGCGCACCCGGGCGAAGGTGGCGATGCCCCACACCAGCAGGTAGCCGAACAGGAGCGGCACCGGCAGATTGCGCCGGGCCACCCACACCCGGTTACGCGCGTTCCGGTACGGACCGTGGGTGCCGCGGAAGGGCTCAGCGTCCGGGTTGAGCACCTCGAGCTGCGCGTCGTACCGGATCCGGTAGCCCGCGTCGACGACGCGCCAGGCCACCTCGATCCCTTCATGGCCGTAGAAGAACTTCCCCGGCCAACCACCACAAGCCTCGAACGCGGTACGACGGATCAGCGACGCACCTTCCCAGAACCACGCGACGTCGCCGGACGTGTCGGGGTGCCGCCCGCCGACCCGCGGGACGTGCCGGCGGGCGGTCGGGAGCCCAGTGGGCTCGACCGCACGCGGCTGCAGCACGCCGAGGCTGGGATCGGCGTCGAACTGCGCGACCGCCCGGTTGAGCAGATCGGTCCCCACCAGCACGGCGTCGTCGTCGAGGAACAGCAACACGTCACCGCGGACGTTGGCGGCGCCGATATTGCGCCCGGACGGGATTCCGACGTTCTCGACCAAGGGCACCGACCCGACGCCGACCGGCAGGCCGGTCGGCGTCCACCCGTTGCCGACCACCACGCACTCGACCGCCACGCCGGTCTGCGTCAGCACCGAGTCCAGGGCCCTCGCCAACTCCGCCGGCCGGTTGCCCTGGCTGAGGATGACGCAACCGATCCAGGTCATCGCAACCGATCCGAGGTCACCGTGGCGAGCAAATGCCCGGCCGCGACCACCCCGGCAATGACCAGCAAGGCGATGTCGAGCACTCGCATGCCGCCGAGATCGCCACGGACGGCGTCGACGACCGCGGCCACCAGCACGAGCACCGACATCTCGATCGCCAGCAGCACGCGGTTGAACGGCACCAGCTTGGCCAGCGAGCGCAGGCTGCGCACGGCCGTCTGGTGCGACGTCGCGGTCGCCACCGTGTCGGGGATCCGCTCTCGTCCGCTTTGCGCCCGCGCGACGTGGACGAGATCGGTCTCAGCCTTGGTCAACAGGATCAGGAACCCGGCCGCAAGACCCACGATGGTCCAGCCGTCGATCGAGCCGAGCCCGCCGTCGGCGTGCACGCCCACCGCGACGGCGAGGCAGCCGTCGGTGACGTAGTGGCCGAGCCGGTCGACGTAGATCCCGATCGGACCGGTGCGCTGCCGCCAGCGGGCGAGCTCGCCGTCCATGCAGTCCAGCAAGGCCTGGAACTGGATCAGCGCGAGCGTCACCACCGCCGCCCACAGGTGCGGCACGGTGAGCACCACGGCCGCCGCGATGCCGGTCGCGAGCATCAGCCAGGTCAAGGCATTCGCCGATACCCGGGTCGGGATCAGGAGTCGCGTCGCCCGGATCGACAGGTGCCGCATGTAGAGCCCGCCGGTCCAGTGCTCGCCGCTGGCCCGCCGGACCGTCGATTCGGGCTGGGCCACGACGCGTAGCTCGCTGAGCGTTGGTCGGGGCGAGCTCACGTGTTGTCGTCTTCGTCGAGATACATCTCGAGGATGTCCTCGATCGGCCCGGTGACGAGCGGCTGATCGCGGCGGAGGTAGATGCCGCGACTGCACCAGCGGCGCAGGTCGTTCTCGTTGTGCGAGACGAGCAGCATGGTTCGCCCCTCGCCGAGCATCCGGTCGATCACGATCCCGCACTTGCGACGGAACGCCTTGTCGCCGACGGCGAGGACCTCGTCGACGAGCAGGATCGGTTCTTCCATCCGGGTCACGATCGAGAAGGCCAGCCGCGCCTTCATGCCGCTCGAGAAGTGCATGACCGGCGTATCGACGAACCTCGCGACACCGGCCCACCGCATGATCTCGTCGAATCGTTCATCGGTCTGCTCGCGGCTGAAGCCGTGCAGCGACGAGATCAGGTACACGTTCTCGCGGGCCGTGAGGTCGCCGACGAAACCTGCGGACAACTCGATCATCGCGCCAACGCCGCCGTTGACCTCGATCACACCCTCGTCCGGGAGCATGACGCCGGCCACGAGCCGCAACAGCGTGCTCTTGCCGCAGCCGTTGCGCCCGATGACCCCGACCGACTCGCCCTTGGCCACCGTGAACGACACGTGCCGCAGCGCCCAGTATTCGGTGCCGGTTGCCGAAAGCCCCTCGATGAACAGGTTCTTCAGCTCGAGCCGGCGCCGCCGGTTGAGCGCGAACTTGATCCCCAGATCGTGGACCGCAATGGCATCGCCCACGCCTCACAGCTCCTTGAGGACGAGCCGCTCGACCCGGCTGAACACCGTGAAACCGAGGATCAGGATCACGAACGCGCCGATCACGGAGAAGTACACCGGGCGCCAGCTGGTCCAGTAGCCGGGCAGCCACACCGCACGGTTCACCTCGAGGATGCCGACCATCGGGTTGTAGGAGTCCAGTCGGCGCATCGAGCCGGTCAACCGCTGCAACGGATACAACGCCGGGACCAGGTAGAACATCATCCGGATGAAGATGCCGATCCCGCGCTGCACGTCGCGCAGCACGGTGTTGAGCGCCGAGACCAGCATCGCCATGCCGACACAGATCATCAGCTCGAGCACCAGCACCAGCGGAAGTGCATAGACGAAGCCGGAGGGTCGGACGCCGTAGATCAACGCGACGATCAGGATGATCGGCAGGCTCAACGCGAACTCGATCGTCTTGACCAGCACATCGGCGAGCGGATAGATCTCGCGGGGCAGCGCGATCGAGGTGATCAGCCGCGAGTTCTGCCGGAGGGTCGTGGTCGAGGAGGTCACGGTCGAGGCGAACCACTGCCAGGGCAGGATCGTCGAGGCGATGAACAGCGGGTACATCGGATAGCTCTTGTGGAAGATCTTGAGAAGCAGGAAGTACGTCGCGATCAGCAGGGCAGGTTCGAGCAGCGACCACGCGTAGCCGAGCACCGAGCCGGCGTACTTCTGCCGCAGCCCGCGCTCGGTGAGCATGCGCAAGACGTCCCGGCGTTCCCAGATGTCGTAGAGCCGGTCCAGCACCGGCATGCCAGCGGCGGAACGGACCCGGGTGCCCTCGTGCAGGCGCCGAAAACGCAGCCCCGCCAAGCCTGCTGGTGAGTCCGCCACGCGATCACGGTATACGGGTCAGTAGCTCCGGCCCGACATCTGAGAGCGACGCGCAGCCCGCCAGCGCCATCGTCAACTCGAGCTCGGCGAGCAGGCTGCGCAGCACGTGCCGCACGCCGGCCTCGCCGCCAAGACCGAGCCCGTAGATGTACGGGCGGCCGATCAGGACCGCCGACGCGCCCAGCGCGACCGCCTTCAGGACGTCCGAGCCGGTCCGCACGCCGGAGTCCAGCAGCACATCGGCTCGACCGGCCACCGCCGAGACGATGTCCGGCAATGCCTCGAATGCGGCGATCTCGCCGTCGATCTGCCGGCCGCCGTGGTTGGAGACCAGGATCCCCTCGACGCCGGCATCGATCCCGCGCCGCGCATCGTCCGGGTGCAGCACGCCCTTCAGCGCGATCGGGCCGTCCCAGTGCTCACGGACCCAGGCCAGGTCCGACCAGGTGTTGCTCGGATCGCCGAACATCGATTGCCAGTGCAGGATCGACGCGGTCGGGTCCTCCCGCGGCGACTTCTCCAGTCCGGCGAGGAAGGCCGGGTCGCTCTCGTAGTTCGCCAGCCCGAGACCCTGCAAGAACGGCAGGAAGGCATGGGCAAGGTCCCGCGGCCGCCAGGCCAGGGTGAAGGTGTCCAGGGTGAGCAGCAACGCGGAGAAGCCGGCCGCCTTAGCCCGGGCGAGCAGCGATGCGCCGACATCGCGATCCTTCGGCCAGTACAGCTGGAACCAGCGCGGCGAGTCACCACCCGCGGCGGCGACGTCTTCCATCCGGTACGACGACACGGTTGACAGCGCCATCGGCAGGTGCAGGCTCGCCGCCGCCTTGGCGACAGCAATCTCGGCGTCGGGATGCACGATCCCCTGCACTCCCACCGGTGCCAGCGCGACCGGCGCCGGCATCGCGGTGCCGAGCACCGACGTCGAGAGGTCGCGGACGGAGACGTCGCGCAGGAACCTCGGCACGATCCGCCAGCGGTCGAACGCGGCCCGGTTGGCCCGGGCGGTCGTCTCCGATCCGGCGCTGCCCGCGACGTAGCCGAAGGCCTCTGGGGCGAACCGCTCCTTCGCGGCCGCCTCCAACGCGGCCGACTCGACCGGAAAGTCCGGAACGATGCCGACTGTGCCGTTGAGATAGATCTCGTTCTGGAAGTTGGAGAAGGGCATCTCGTTCACGCGGGGAGCATGCCACGCGCCGTCAATCAATAGAGTCTGGGGATGCAGAAGGTCCTGATCGCCAACCGCGCCGAGATCGCGGTACGGGTGGCCCGGGCTTGTCGCGACGCCGGGCTGACGAGCGTGGCGATCTACGCCGATGCGGACCTCGACGCGCAGCATGTACGACTGGCCGACGAGGCCTACGCGCTCGGCGGCAGCACGCCGGGCGAGACCTACCTCGACATCGCCAAGGTGCTCGACATCGCCAAGCGATCAGGCGCGGATGCGATCCACCCCGGGTACGGCTTCCTGTCCGAGAACGCGGCGTTTGCGGCCGCGGTTATCGATGCCGGCCTGACCTGGATCGGACCGCCGCCGGCCGCGATCGACGCGCTCGGCGACAAGGTCAAGGCCCGACACATCGCCGCGGACGTCGGTGCGCCACTGACCCCGGGCACGCCCAACCCGGTTGCCGGGGTCGACGAGGTGCTCGCCTTCGTCGACGCGCATGGGTTGCCGGTCGCGGTGAAGGCGGCCTTCGGTGGAGGCGGGCGCGGACTGAAGGTGGCGCGCACCCGCGAGGAAATCCCCGAGCTGTTCGACAGCGCGGTCCGCGAGGCGATCGCGGCGTTCGGCCGTGGCGAGTGTTTCGTCGAGCGCTACCTCGACAAACCGCGCCACGTCGAAACCCAGCTGCTCGCCGACCAGCACGGTCAGGTCGTCGTGGTCGGCACCCGGGACTGTTCGCTGCAACGGCGCCACCAGAAGGTGGTCGAGGAAGCACCGGCGCCGTTCCTCACCGACGACCAGCGCGGCCAGCTGTACGCCGCGAGCAAGGCGATCGCCGCTGCGGCCGGCTACGTCGGTGCCGGCACCTGCGAGTTCCTGGTTGCGCAGGACGGCACGATCTCCTTCCTCGAGGTCAACACCCGGTTGCAGGTCGAGCACCCGGTCACTGAGCAGACCAGTGGCGTCGACCTGGTGCTCGCACAGTTCGCGATTGCCGACGGCCAGCACATCGCCGCGACCGACCCGATCCCCCGGGGCCACTCGATCGAGTTCCGGATCAACGCCGAGGACGCCGGTCGAGGGTTCCTTCCTGCGCCCGGAACAATCACGGCCTGGCAGCCCCCGTCGGGTCCCGGCGTACGGGTCGATGCCGGCTACGTCGTCGGTGACACCGTTCCGGCCGCGTTCGACTCGTTGCTGGCGAAGCTGGTCGTGACCGGTGCGAACCGCGCGGAGGCCATCGCGCGATCGAGGCGAGCACTCGACGAGTTCGACGTCGGTGGGATGCCGACGATCATCGCTTTCCACCGTGCGGTGCTGGCCGATCCCGCGTTCACCAGCGAGCCGTTCTCGGTCCACACCCGATGGATCGAGACCGAGTGGACCGGGTCGGTCGAGCCTTACGTCGCTCCCCCGGGCGGCTCGGCGGCGGTTGCCGGACGGGACCAGGTCACGGTCGAGGTCGGCGGCCGGCGGTTCGAGGTCACGCTGCCGGAAGGGCTTGGCGTCGGCGGCACCGCCCACCGCGGCAAGCCGCCGTCGCATCGCGCGAGCTCCTCGAAGGCCACCGCCGACGGAGATGCCCTCACCGCGCCGATGCAGGGCACGATCGTCAAGGTCGCAGTCGAGGACGGCGCAATGGTCGAAGCCGGGGACCTGATCGTCGTCCTCGAAGCGATGAAGATGGAGCAGCCCATCAACGCGCATCGGTCCGGGACGGTTGCTGATCTCACCGCCACGATCGGCAACGTGGTCAGCCCCGGTGAAACGCTCTGCCGAATCGTCGAACCGACCTAGGAGCGGGATAGCGTCCGGAGGTGGCTGACCGGCGCGTGGGGCGGCGCAAGGTCGTCATCGGCGGCATTGGGGTAGCGCTGCTGGGCGCAATGGGTGGCGGGTACGAGCTCGTCGAGCGTGGTGCCGTACCGGGCAAGGTCCGGCTGGACGAGCTGTTGGGCCGTACCAAGGTTGATCAGCCCGATGTGGCTTATCGCCCGCCGGGCTCTGCAGTCAGCGGCACGTTCTACTCGGCCGCCCGCGGGACCACGGTCGGATGGACGATCAGCTATCCCCCTGGCTACCGCTCGGGGGACCGCCTCCCACTCGTGCTGGCGCTGCACGGTTTCGCCGGTACGCACGCGTACCCGATCGGGCCGGTGCAGCCGGTGCATTTGCTGGCGGCGACACTCAACGGCCGGTCGTTGCCGGCGATGGCGATCGCGGCGGTCGACGGAGGGAACGGCTACTGGCACGCCCATCCGGGTGATGACCCGATGCGCATGCTCCTCACCGAGTTCCTGCCGCGATGCCACCGGCTCGGATTAGGCGTCGGCGTCCACCGCAAGCTCGGGCTGACGGGTGAGTCGATGGGTGGGTACGGCGCCCTGCTGCTCGCGGAGGAGCGCCCCGCCATGGTCGCCGCCGTGGCGCCGATCAGCCCGGCGGTCTGGACGACCTACGCCGACTCGCAGAACGCCAACCCGGACGCCTTCACCAGCGCGACCGACTTCGCGGCGCACGACGTCATCACGCACGCGTCGGCGCTGCGCGGGATACCCGTTCGCATCGCGTCAGGACGGGACGATCCGTTCCACCCCTACGTCGAGGTGCTCAAGCAACATCTCCCCGCCGGATCGCAGGTGCTCTTCCCGCCCGGGCTCCACAACGATGCGTTCTTCGGGAGTCAGGCGATGCCGGCGCTTGCGTTCCTCGGTCAGCATCTGAGCGGCTGACAGCGGCGCGCGAGATGGACCGTGATGTCGGCGACGACCTCGACGTTGTCAGGGAGAACCTGCTCGATCCGGCGATAGACCTGGTCCTGCTCCAAGGTCGGCAGTTGGAGGTAGGCCGAGATGGTTGAGAGGTGACCGACGTAGTCGCCGGCACTCATGGTCAAGCGTCGCTCGATGAAGGACTGCTCGACGTCGGTGAACAACGCTGAGCGTTGCAGCTCCGAGCCCGGCCACTGCATCGGATCCTCTGCAGGTGTGTCGTCCGGGGATGCGACCTCGTCGCTGTCCAGGAACGGTGCCCGGGCCGTACGCACGGCCTCCTCCACCTCTGGATCGGCGAGATGAACCGGTCCGCCGAACGAGGCAAACACCCCGCCCGGCTCCAACAACGCAGCGATCCGCGACCACCGGTCCACGGGATCAGTCCAATGAAGCGCGGCAGCGGCGTAGACCAGCTCGTAGGTCTCGTTGAGCGGCAGGTCTTCGAACGCGGCCTGGACAGTCTTGACCGTTGCCGGAACGTGCGTGCGCAGTTCGGCAAGCATCGCCGCATCAGGCTCGGTCGCGGTAACCGCAACCCCGTGTTGAGCAAAGAGCCGAGTTGCCTTGCCGGTGCCAGCACCGATCTCCAACGCACACCGAATCGGCTGACCCGCGTAGGTCATGACCGCGTCGAAGAGCTCCTCCGGGTACGCCGGTCGGAACCGTTCATACGCTTCCGCCACCGCACCAAAGCTCAGCGCACGATCAGACACGCCACCATCCTGACACCGCCCACCAAGCCGAATTCGCCCCGAGTTTCCCGCTGTTCCAACGCTCCTGGCCATCAAGAACGCCCGAGGTGTGCTGCAGCGCCTCTGCTCACGGCGGCGGAACCGAACTCGCGGGGATAGCGTCTCTTCATTGTGAGTCGCGTCTGGGCGTCTGCGCTGGCGCTGGCGTTGGTCGTGTTTGGGTCCGGGTGCACGCAGGCCTCTGACTCATCGAATCAGGGCGATGCGGCGATCAGTGAGGGTCCGTGGACCACGCTTTCCCTGAATGGCCTGGCGTCCGTCCAAGTGCCCGCGCGCTGGTACACCACGGCATACCGAGGGACCGCCGCCACGGTCTACTTCCCATCGCGGTTCGTCAGCAGCATCCGATTCACCGGTCCCTGCGCGAGCGGCCGCGCGCAGACGGTGTGCACCACCCAGAACTGGTTCCCGGCTGACTGGCGCACTCCGACTGACGGTGTGATCGCGCTGTGGAGCCATGCCGAGTTCCCGGGAACCGCTGGACCGGCACTGAGCACACTGCCCGGCAAGCCAACGACCATCGACCGCCGGCCGGCGAAGGTGTGGACCGGCCCGGCCACGTCACGGTGCGCGACCGGCGCCGACACCGAGGTGGACGCCTCAGTCCGGCAGGACGCTCAGGGATACCCGGGTGAGAGGTTCGACCTGACCGCATGCCTCGGCCCAGCCGCGACACCCCAAGACCGCACCGACGTCTTGCGCATGCTCCGCAGCCTCCGCATCAAACAATGACGAAAGCTAGTCTTGTCGCAGAATGGGGCGATGGGCTCAACGACGTGGCCAGGCCCTCGTCGCAGTGTCGAGGCTCTGTGCCTTCAATATGGCCCGGACGTCGTTGTGGACGCATGCATTCGCCTGTTGTCCGGCCAAAACGTCCCTCCCAGCATCGTCTACGGCTTAGGCGGTCCGCCGGCGAAGTGGGCGGTCACCAGCGGCGAACCAGGGCCTGACTACTGGCTTCGAGTCTGGGCGCTGCGTGGACTGCTGTGGAATTGGAACGACTCAGCGAGATCAGCCGTACTCGATGCGCTTACGGACGACGCTTGGCGGGCCCGAGAAATGGCCGCCAAGGTCGTTGCGAGGCACCGCCTCGATGTTGCGCTGGAGCTCCTCATCGTCTTGCAAGACGATCCCCTGCCGAGGGTCCGACAGGCTGCAACCCGTGCCATTCGGCGCTTGACCGAGTCTGGTTGATTCGTGGCGGGGGTTAGTCGGAGGACGCGAGGTGGAGCAGGCGGGCGGCCTCGGTGATGCTGCCGCTGATCGACGGGTAGATCGTGAACGTGTGCGACAGCTGATCGACGGTGAGACCGTGCTGAACCGCGAGTGACACGGGAAGGATCAGCTCGCTGGCTCGCGGGGCGACGACGACGCCGCCGAGCACCGCGCCCGTTCCCGGCCGGCAGTAGAGCTTGACGAAGCCGTCCTCGATGCCCTGCATCTTCGCCCGCGCATTGGTGGCCAGCGCCAACTTCAGCTCCCGCACACCGCCGCGCTCGGCGGCTGACTCGACCGAGACCAGGCCGACCGTGGCGATCTCGGGGTCGGTGAACACGTTCGCCGACACGGTCGCCAGGCGCAGCGGCGCCACCGCATCGCCCAGCGCATGCCACATCGCGGTCCGCCCCTGCATCGCCGCGACCGAGGCGAGCAGCAGCAGGCCGGTGCAGTCGCCGGCCGCATAGATGCCCGGGGTCGACGTCCGCGAGACCCGGTCCACCAGGACGTGCCCGGCCGCATCGGTCGCGACACCCGCGAGGTCGAGCCCGAGCTCGGCGGTGTTGGGCACCGAGCCCACCGCGACGAGACAGTGCGAGCCCTGCACCCGGCGGCCATCGACGAGCTCCACTTCGACGCCGGTAGCCGTTCGTACGACGCCCGCAGCGCGGGCCTGGCGCACGATGTTCATGCCGCGCCGGGTGAACACCTCCTCGATCAGCAGCGCCGCATCGGCGTCCTCGCTCGGCATGACCCGGTCACGGCTCGACACAAGCGTGACATCGCTGCCGAGCGCCAGGTATGCGCTGGCGAACTCGGCCCCGGTGACCCCGGACCCGACGACGACGAGGTGCTCGGGCAGTGCGGGCAGGTCGTACATCTGCTGCCAGTTCAGGATTCGCTCCCCGTCCGGCGGCGCGTCGCGCAACACCCGTGGCGACGCGCCGGTTGCGACCAGCACCACGTCGGTGTCCACGACCCGCTCCTCGACACCGGAGGTGACGACGATCTGACGTGGGTTGCGGAACCGCCCGCTCCCCGTGATCACCTCGACGCCCTCACCGCCGAGCCGGGTCGCAATGTCCACCGACTGCGCATTGGCGAGCGCCCTCACCCGGTTGTTGACCGCGACCGCGTCCACCGAGACCTGGTCGGACACCCGGCCGCCGCTGCGCAGGCGCACACCGAGCGCCTCGCTGCCGGCGAAACCAGTGATCGTCTCGCTCGTCGCGATCAGCGTCTTCGACGGCACGCAGTCGGCGAGCACACATGCCCCGCCTACCCCGTCCCGCTCGACGATCACGACGTCAGCGCCGAGCTGCGCGGCAACGAGCGCCGCCTCGTAGCCACCGGGCCCACCACCAAGGATCGCGATTCGTGTCACAGGGGACATTGTTGCCTGCCGGCAAGAGCGGCTCACTACGCTTCGCGGCGTGGCCTTCTACGCGGCGTACGGATCCAATCTCGATCCGCAGCAGATGCGCGAGCGTTGCCCACACTCACCCTCGCAAGGCACCGGCTGGCTGGAAGGCTGGCGGCTGACCTTCGGCGGTGAGGATCTCGGCTGGGAAGGGTCGCTGGCCACCGTCGTCGAGGATCCCGGCAACCGGGTCTTCGTCATGATCTACGACGTCACGGGGCACGACGAGTCGATTCTCGACGAGATCGAGTTCGCCACTACGGGCCTCTACAACAAGATCCGGGTGCGGGTGCACACCCTGGACGGACTGCTGCTCTCCTGGCTCTACGTGCTCGACGGCTACGAGGGCGGCCTGCCGTCGGCGCGCTACCTCGGCGTGATGGCCGATGCGGCCGAGGTCGCCGGCGCCCCCGACGACTACGTCGCGGAGCTGAGGGCCAGGCCATGCCGGACCGTCGGTCCCTGAATGCGGGCCCGCGCCGGCTTAGTGATCGTGGCACTGGCCGCGGGGTTGGCCGGGTGCGGGCAGGCGCACGTCGACAACGCCGGCTTCGTCCACGACCTGACCGCAGCGACGGCGGGAGAGGTGACGGTTCGCGGGACGGTGACCGCGGTACTCCCCGACTCGAACGGACCCGAGGGACCGCACGAGGACTTCGACATCCGCGTCCTCGGCCACCTGGTCGAGATCGACCACAACCTGACCTTGGCGCCCAGGGTGCCGGTCGAGCCCGGCGACGTCGTCGAGATCCACGGCCAGTTCGAGCCGGACCCGGGACATCCGGTCATCCACTACACGCACCACGCCACCGGTACGCATCCGGGCGGCTGGATCATCCTGGCCGGCCACAAGTACTCCTGAGCCGTCAGTCGGTGCCCCAACCGGCGCCGAGCGCCACCCCGGTCAGCAGCTGAACACCCACCGAGATGCAGCGCTCGTCGACGTCGAAGCTCGACTGGTGAAGGTCCATC
This sequence comes from uncultured Actinomycetota bacterium, assembly GCA_963770565.1. Classification (GTDB taxonomy): domain Bacteria; phylum Actinomycetota; class Actinomycetes; order JAFAQI01; family JAFAQI01; genus DATAUK01. The sequence goes on along the minus strand of CAVYQE010000001.1, from coordinate 788,113 downwards.
ACGACCTTGCTGCCCGGTGACCGCACCCCGAGCCTGGCCAGCGCGCCCGGCACCCGGTCGAGATACCAGGCGAAGTCCTCGCCGCCCAGGCTCTGCGCGCTGTCACACACCTGACCGCCCTCGACCGAGGCGCGGACCGCGGCATCGAGCGACACGATGCTGGCTGCGTCATTGACGACCGGCGGCACCCCGCGGGTGTAGACCAGCTCGACCCCGACTCCGAACGGCGCCGCAACCGCGTGGATCGCGTCCTCGACGATCGGCGGCAGCGTCTCCCAGAGCTCGCGCGACAGCGTGCGCACCGTGCCGTCCGCACGGCCGCTGCGCGGAATCACGTTGGACACCGTGCCCGCGCTGACCCGGCCCCAGACCAGCGCGAGCCCGGCCCGCGGATCCACCCGCCGGGCCAGCAGCGCGGGAACTCCGGTCACCACGGCGCCGAGCGCCGTCACCAGATCCGCGGTCAGGTGCGGGCGGGCGGTGTGCCCGCCGGGCCCGGTCAGCCGCACCTCGATGTGATCGCTCGCCGCCGTAATCGGTCCGGTCCGGAGGCCGACCTGCCCGACATCGACGCCGGGATCGCAGTGGACGGCGTAGATCCGCTGTATCCCGTCAAGGCCGCCCGCGGCGATCACGTCGAGCGCGCCGCCCGGCACCACCTCCTCGGCCGGCTGGAAGACCAGCCGCACGCCGCGGTGCAGCTCGCCGCGCGCGGCGATCCGGGCCAGCGCCAGCCCGGTGCCCAGCACGACCGTCGCGTGCACGTCGTGGCCGCAGGCGTGGGTGACGCCGTCGACCTTGGACCGGTAGCTGACGTCCTTCGAGTCCGGGATCGGCAGCGCATCGAGGTCGGCTCGGAAGGCGACGGTCGGCGGCTCCGGTCCGATGTCGCACAGCAGGCCGGTGCCGGACGGCAGGATCCGGGGTGCGAGCCCGACATGCGACAGCGCGTCGGCCAGCAGGTCCGTCGTACGCCGCTCCTCGCGGCTCAGCTCGGGATGCGCGTGCAGGTCGCGGCGCACCTCGACCAGCCGCTGACCGTTGTCGGCCAGGAATTCTGCAACGCTCATTCGCTGATTCCCGCTGGCAGGTTGTCGCGCATCTCCTTCATCAGCGCGTCGACCACGGCGCTGAGGTCACCACCGGCGGCCTGCGCGGCCCGGCGCTGCCGCAGATAGCTGGGGCCTACCTCGAGGATCCGCTTCGCGCGGAACAACTCCTCCCGGCACTCCAGTCGCTCGGCAATCGGCGCGAGGTCGTCGACCAGCTCGGCGATGAGGTCGCGCAACGGCTCGGTCCGCCCGTCGTTGTCCACGATCAGGTCGGTGTCGATGCCGTACCTGGCCGCCCGCCATTTGTTCTCCCGAATCGTCCAGCCCTTCGGCACCGGCAGGGTGTAGCCGCGATCGAGCTGCCCGTTGAACATCTCGACCAGGCATTGCGACATCGCAGCGGCCCAGGAGATCTCGTACAGGGTCGGCAGGCCGTCACAGATCCGCAGCTCGACCGTGCCGAACTGCGGGTGCGGCCGCACGTCCCACCACACCTCGCGCACCGAGTTGATCGTGTGCGCCGAGATCAGCGTCGCCATGTAGTGCTCGAAGTCGTTCCACCCGGAAAGCTGGTACGGAATGCCCGCGGTGGGCAGTCCCTCGAACACCTTGCTCCGGGCCGATGCCAGCCCGGTGTCGGTGCCCACCCAGTACGGCGAGGACGCCGAAAGAGCCAGGAAGTGCGGGATGTACGCCGTCAGCGCGTTGACGATCGGGATCGCCTTCTCCGGCGACCGGACTCCGACGTGGACGTGTACGCCGAAGATCTGCATCCGGCGGGCCAGCCACTGCATGTCCTCGACCAGCTTCGCGTAGCGCGGGTTGGGGCTGATCTGCTGGGTCGCCCAGTCGCTGGTCGGATGCGTGCCGGAGCACATCAGCCCGAGCCCGCGCGTGGACGCCGCAGCGGCAACCTCGGCCACCGTGCCGCGCAGGTCCTCGACCGCCTCGTCGACGGTTCCGCAGACCCCGGTGATCACCTCGATGCACGACTCGAGCAGCTCGTGCTTGGCCTTCGGATGCTCGGCGCCCCCCGGACCCGCGATCTCCCCGAGAATGTCGGACGCCGCACTGGCCAGCTCGCGGGACTCGGTGTCGATGAGCTCAAGCTCCCATTCGACGCCCAGGCTCGACCTCGGCGAAGAGGTAAATGCGATCTCCACGGGAGGTACGACACCACACCGACCGAGGGTCGCGCCAACCGCCGCCGGTTCCGGGGCTTGCGCGGGGCGGGTAGCGTACCCGTGATGCACGCCCGACTGATCGCGGCAGTCGCTGCGGGTCTGCTCACCGTCGCAGCCGGCGAAGTGGGCGCCGTCGCCGCGCCCAAGAACGGGTCGGCCCAGCCCATCGGTGGGCCCTTGCTGGGCTCCACCGGCGTCATCGAGCGCCCGCTGGCCGGTGCGCCGGCGCTGCCGCCGCCAGCCAGCCTGCCCGCATCGTCGTGGCTGGTCGCCAACCTGACCACTGGACAGATCCTGGCCGCGAAGGACCCGCACGGGAAGTTCCTGCCGGCGAGCACGCTGAAGACGCTGACCGCCCTGACCCTGCTTCCCAAGCTCGACCCGCAGTCGGAGTTCCAGGTGACGGACCGGGACGCGAGGGTCGACGGCACCAGAGCCGGCCTGGTGCCGGGGATGAACTATCCGATCAAGACGCTGTTCACCTGCATGCTCGAGATGAGCGCGAACGACGCGGCCGACGCGCTCGCCCAGGCCAATGGCGGGATCAAGAAGACGGTCGGCGAGATGAACGTCGAGGCCCGCCACCTGCAGGCCGACGACACCAACGCCGACACGCCCAGCGGACTCGACGGCGTCGGTGAGACGACCTCGGCGTACGACTTGGCGCTGATTGCCCGGGCCGACTTCAAGATCCCGGCGTTCCGCTACTACCTCTCCCTCGCCCACAGCACGATGCCAGCGCCGCACCACAAGCACTTCCAGATCCAGAGCCACAACAACCTGCTGACGACGTACCGCGGGGACATCGGCGGCAAGAACGGCTACACCGTCGCCGCGCAGGCGACGTACGTCGGCGCGGCCACCCGGCACGGCCAGACCATCCTCGTCGCCTTGATGCACGCATACCCGATCTGGTGGCCGATGGCCGCCGACCTGCTGAACTGGGGATTCAAGGCGAACGGCTCGGTCGACCCGATCGGCACCCTGGTCGACCCGCTGGCGCCCGGGAAGGCCAAGCAGGTCTCGTCGGTGACTCCGGTGGGAAGCGGCGAGCACTCGGTGCAGGCGAAGTCCGGCGGTCACGCGATCGGGATCTCGATGCGCACGGTCGAGATCGCGATCGGTGCGATCCTGGTGCTCGCGGCAGTGGCGATGGTCGTCGCGCGGCGCCGCCGGCGGCGCTACCGCCGATACCGCCCGCGGTTGAAGCTCCCCCCGATCTGACGCCTAAATCGCGCCGAACGATCTTGGTGGGCCAGACCCCTCCCGCAACCCGCCCCGGGCGTGTATTGTCCTCGCCAATCCGCTCCTGGAGCGGGTAGCGCGTCGCCAAGGAGGCGGGGCGGGATCGAGCAACCTGGGGTAGTTGTGGCACAAGGCAGCGTCAAGTGGTTCAACGGCGAAAAGGGCTACGGGTTCATCGCCGTGGACGGCGGTAGTGACGTGTTCGTTCACTACAGCGCAATCGAGATGGACGGTTACAAGTCCCTCGAAGAAGGCCAGCGGGTCGAGTTCGAGGTCACCGAGGGGCAAAAGGGCCCGCAAGCGGACAAGGTCCGCGCGGTCTCCTAACAGACCTCGGCCGCTCTAGGCTGCAGGTCCTTTCATCGAGCGGGGCCATAGCCGGTCCTGCTTGACCACGTTGACCTGCGCGGAGGCCAGCAACACCTGCGACTGCAGGGAGAACCACGACAGCACCACGATCACGGTGCCGAACGACCCGTACGCCGCCTTGGTGTCCTTCAGCTTGTGTGCGATGAACGCCGACGCGAGCGCCTGCAGGACGCCGATGGCCACCGCGGACAGCGCGGCGCCGGGCAGCACATCCCGGAACGACACCTCGCGGCTGGTCAGCCAGCGGAAGACCACCGCGAACAGCACCGTGTTGAGCACCAGCGTGACGACCATGCTCAGCACCGTGAGCCCGACGCCTACGTGCAGGCCGATCGCGGCTCCACTCGCGACCGCGGTCGACACGACCGTAGTGGCGATCAACCCGGCCCCGCCGACCACTACGAGCCGCAGCGCCCGCAGGTTGTTCGCGACGAACCCCGGCCGCTCGGCCCGCGGCACGCCGTACACGACGTCCCACGCCTGCTGCGCCGCCTTCGCGACGCCGAGCCCGCTGTAGACGGCGAGCACGAAGCCGACCACGACGATCAGGACGCTGCCGTGCTCGGGGATCGGGCCGGAGATCAGTGGGAAGTGGTGTAGCGCGGAGTCCTCGATCGACTTCTGCCAGGCCGGGTTGCCGTGCAGCACAAAGCCGAGGATGGAGGCCAGCGCGAGCAGCAACGGGAAGATCGAGAAGAACGCGTAGTAGGTGATGACGACGGCGAGATGGCTCGAGGAGTCCTCGCCGAACTTCTTGACCACTGCATAGGGAAACGCCAGCCAACGATGCCGACGCTGCACCTGGTCGGCGCGGGTCCGCAGGTCGGCGATCCTCACCAGCCCTCGTTGTGCCGCGCGGACGGCTCCGCCGACGGACCGGGCAGGCCGCCGCCGCCGAAGGTGAAGTCACGCTGCGGGCGCCAGACCTCGTCCGGCCCCTGCTCGAACAACGTGAAGCCGAACACCTGGAACGACGCGTCGTACGCCGACATCGCCGTCCACGCGTTGTAGAGCGCCTCGTCGGGCAGGTCATGCGCCACCGTGACGTGCGGGTGGTAGGCGTAGCCAACCTCCCGAAGCAACGGGCCCGTGCGCACCTTCTCCTCCAACTGCTCGCACTCGGCGATTCCCTGCACGAGCGGCACGAAAACCACCGACGACACCGGCAGGAAGGTCGCCGATCCGCGCAACCGGATCGAGAACTGGCGGAACTGGGTCGCGACCAGCCGCAGGTGCTCCTCGATCGTCGGGAGCAGCTCGGTCGCGACCGCGGTCGGTGGCAGCAGCGTCACGTGCGGAACGATCCGGTTCGCGTTCGGGTCGCCGAGGCGTTCCCGCCAGCCCTGCAGCTCGCCGCCGTACGGCTCCGGGATCCCGATCGCGACACCGATGTCGCGGGTCGCTTCCGCGGTCACGGCCCGGCCGGCAGGAAACCCACCGCGTCGTAGGCCGCGGCGAGGGTCTTGTCCGCAACCGCCCGAGCCTTTGCCGCACCGTCCGCGAGCACCGCCGCGAGCCGATCGCCGTCCGCCAGCCATGCGGCGGTGCGCTCCCGCAACGGCGTCGCGAACTCGATGACGAGGTCGGCGACGTCGGTCTTGAGTACGCCATAGCCCTTGCCTTCGTAGTCCGACTCGAGCGAAGCGATGCTGCGTCCGGTCAACGTCGACGCAATCGTCAGCAGGTTGCTGACACCAGGCTTCTCGTCGTCGAAGCGGATCTCGGTGCCGGTGTCGGTCACGGCACGCTTGATCTTGCGCACGATGACGTCCGGCTCGTCGAGGATGTCGACGACGCCGACCTGCGACTCGCTCGACTTGCTCATCTTGGCGGTCGGGTCGGCGAGGTCGAGGATCTTCGCGGTCTCCTTGACGATGTAGGGCTCCGGCACCACGAAGGTCTCGCCGAAGCGGGCGTTGAAGCGCTGCGCGAGGTCACGGGTCAGCTCGAGATGCTGCCGCTGATCCTCACCGACCGGCACCTGCACGGCCTGGTAGAGCAGGATGTCCGCGGCCTGCAGGATCGGGTACGTGAACAGCCCGACCGACGTGGTCGCCTGCTTGGCCGACTTGTCCTTGAACTGCGTCATCCGGCTCGCCTCGCCGAACCCGGTGATGCAGCTCAGCACCCAGGTCAGCTCGGCATGAGCCGGCACGTGACTCTGTGCGAACAGCGCGCAACGGTCGGGATCGAGCCCGGAGGCCAGCAGCTGCGCGGCCGCGACCCGGGTGCGTTCCCGCAACAGCGCCGGGTCGTGCTCGATGGTGATCGCATGCAGGTCGACGACACAGTAGAAGGCCTCGTGGCTGTCCTGAAGCGCCACCCACTGGCGGATGGCGCCCAGGTAGTTGCCGAGGTGAAACGAGTCGGCCGTCGGCTGGATGCCGGACAGTACGCGCGGACGGTCGGCAGGCATGGCTCCATCTTCCTCGTGCGGGTCAGCGTGAGCTGTCGTCGTCGGCGAGCAAGGTCACCCGGACCCTGGCGATCCGCCGACCATCCATTTTCGCCACTTTGAGCCTGATCCCGTCCAGCTCGACGGCGTCGCCGCCACGCGGCAGCCGGCCGAGGGTGGCCATCATCGCGCCCGCAACCGTCTCATAGGGCCCATCGGGCAGCTCGGCGCCGGTCGCCTCGGCGAAGTCGTCCAGGTTGAGCAACCCGTCGACCTCCATGTCGCCGCCCCGCAGCTGCTTGGCCTCGTCGTCGGCGACGTCGTACTCGTCGCGGATGTCGCCGACCAGCTCCTCGATCAGGTCCTCCAGCGTGACGATGCCGGCGGTGCCGCCGTACTCGTCGACGACAACGGCGAGATGGTCGCCGTTGCGGCGCATCTCCGACATCGTCGACAGCACCTGCTTGGTCGCGGGCACCATCGCGACCACGCGGGCTAGGTCGCCGACCTTCAGCCCCCGTCGCTGCCCGGCCTCCGGCCGGAACAGGTCGCGGACGTGAATAAAGCCGATCACGTCGTCGTGCGAGCCCCGCACCACCGGGAACCGGCTGTGCGGCGACTCGTGCGCTGCTCGCATCGCGCGGCTCAACAGCCAGGTGGCGTCGAAGAACTCGACCTCGGTGCGCGGCACCATGATCTCGCGGACCTGACGCTCGCCCGCCTCGAAGACGTCGTCGATCAGCTTGCGTTCGTCCCGGCTGAGCGCCTCGTGCCCGGTTACGAGGTCGCGCAGCTCGGTGTGGCTGATCGAGGTCCGACCGATGGACGGGTCGCCGCCCAAGGCTCGTACGACGAGGTCGGTGGAGACCGACAGCAGCCAGATGACCGGCCGCATCGCGCCGGCGAACCAGTCGAGGGTCGGTGCGACCACTCCGGCAGTCGACTGCGCCCGCTGCAAGGCGATCCGCTTGGGAGCGAGCTCTCCGACGACCAGCGTCACATAGGCGATGACCAGCGTGACGACCAGGAAGCCCAGGACCTCCGACGGGCGGCGGGACATCCCCAGGCTGCGCAGCGCCCGACCCATCGAATGCGACAGCGTCACGGCTCCGAACGCACTGGACAGCAGCGCGGTCGTCGTCACGCCGATCTGCACCGCCGACAGGAAGCGGTTGGGATTCGAGATCAGGGCCGCGACCCGCTGGCCGCGACGGCCCTGCTCGGCGAGCGCGTTGATCTGGCCCTCACGCAGCGACACTAAGGCCATCTCACTCGCCGCGAAGATCGCCTCGATGAGGACGAGGACCAATACGACGACGACGCTGAGCCAGATCACGTCGCCTCGTACTTAGAGATCGGCGACGTCGGCTTGTTTGCTGCGCACGGCCTCGGCCGCCTCCTTCAGCCCGGCGAGCTCGCTGTCGCTGAGGTCGCGCTCGACCACCCGGCGGATGCCACCCGCGCCGAGCTCGGCCTCGACCCCGAGGAAGACCCCGCTGATCCCGTACTCGCCGTCCACCCAGGTGCAGACCGGCATGACGGCTCCGCTGTCCTCCGCGACCGCCTTCGCCATCCGGGCCGCGGCCGCCGATGGCGCGTAGTAGGCCGAGCCGGTCTTCAACAGCGCGACCACCTCGGCGCCTCCGTTGCGGGTGCGGGTCACCAGGTCCTCGATCGTTGCGGCGTCAAGCAGGTCGGTCAGCGGCTTGCCGTCGACCGTGCAGGCGCTCGGCACCGGGACCATCGTGTCGCCGTGCGAGCCCAGCGTCAGCGTCCGCACCGATCCGACCGGTACGCCGACCTGCTCCGCGACGAAGTTGGTGAAGCGAGCGGTGTCGAGCATGCCGGCCTGTCCGATCACTCGGCTCTTGTCGAAGCCGGTGACGTTGGCAGCGAGCGCGGTCATCTCGTCGAGCGGGTTGGACACCACGATCAGCACCGCGTTCGGCGAGTGCCGGGCGACCTGCTCGGCGACCTGGCGGACGATCTTCGCGTTGGTCTCGATCAGGTCCATCCGGCTCATCCCCGGCTTGCGAGGCAGCCCGGCAGTGATGACCACGATGTCGGAGCCGGCCGTGACCTCGTAGCCGGAGCCGTCGAGCCCGGTCGTCACGCCGACCACCTTGGTCTCGAATCCTTCGATCGGGCGCGACTGGTTCATGTCGAGGGCGAGACCCTCGGGCTTGCCCTCGATGATGTCGGTGAGGAACACCGTGTCGAACACGTCGTACTCAGCGAGTCGTTGCGCGGTCGTCGAGCCGTAGAAGCCGGACCCGACGACGGTCACCTTCTGTGCAGCCACTAGGAGGTCATCCCCTCGAGCTTGGCGATGATCGCGTCGGCGTACTGGCTCGTGCCCACCGCGGTCGGGTCGTCACGTCGCGGCTTGAGGTCGTAGGTGACGCTCGTGCCTTCGGCGATCACTTCGGAGACCGCGCGTTCGAGGTTGTCGGCCGCCTTGATCTCGCCGACATGCCGAAGCATCATCTCGCCGGAGAGGATCATCGCGGTCGGATTCACCTTGTTCAGGCCTTTGTACTTTGGCGCCGAGCCGTGGGTGGCCTCGAACACGGCCGCCTTCGTCCCGATGTTGCCGCCCGGCGCGACGCCCAAACCGCCGACCATGCCGGCGGTGAGGTCGGACAGGATGTCGCCGTAGAGGTTCGGCAGCACCAGCACGTCCCACTCCTCCGGGCGCTGGATCAGACCCATGCAGGTCGCGTCGACGAGGTTTTCCCACGGCTCGATGTCGGGGTATTCCTTCGCGATCTCGCGGAAGACGGCGAGGAACAGGCCGTCGGTGTATTTCATGATGTTGGACTTGGTCACGCAGTGGACCCGCTTGCGACCGTTGTTACGGGCGTACTCGAACGCGTAGCGGATGATTCGCTCCGACCCGAACTCGCTCATCGGCTTGATCGAGATGCCCGAGCCGGACCGGATCTGCTTGTCCTGCAAGCCGTTGAGGTAGTCGATGACCTGTTCGGCGACCGGGGTGCCGGCTTCGTACTCGATCCCGGCGTAGAGGTCCTCGGTGTTCTCGCGGACGATCACGACGTCGACGTGCTCGAACCGGGTGCGCATGCCGGCGTAGGTCTTGCACGGGCGGACGCAGGCGTACAGGTCGAGCTCGTAGCGCAGGGCGACGTTGACCGAGCGGAAGCCGGTGCCGATCGGCGTGGTGATCGGGCCCTTGATGGCCAGACCGGTACGCCGGACCGAGTCGATCGTCGCTTCGGGCAGCGGCGTGCCGGCGATCTCCATGATGTCGATGCCGGCCTCTTGCTGGTCCCACTCGAACGACGCCCCGGCCGTCGCTGCGGCGGCCTCGAGCACCCGGCGGGTCGCCTCGGTGAGTTCGGGGCCGGTCCCGTCACCGGGAATCAGAGTCACCTTGTGGGTGGTCATTCAGTCTCCTGCGATTGATGTGGTGGTGGCCTCGCCCCCGCGACGCAGATTAGTCCAGCGCGGTCGTGGCGGTCGGCTATCCCCGCCCCGCTGGGAACGGGGTGACCGCGGCGAGCACGCCGAGGGCGAGCGCGAGCCCGAGCAGGACGACCACGTCGAGCCGCCGCCTCCGGACGACCAGCAGACCGGCGTGGTGTGGGCTCAGAACCAGCCGAAGCAGGGCGCCCGCGCCCAGCCCGCCGCAGACGACGAACATCCCGGTCCGCGGGTGGTGTACCGCCGCAATCAGCACTCCTACCGCAACCGTGAGCGCGACGAGCGCGAGCGGGTCGAAGCGGCGTCGCGGCTTTCGCAGTGGGCCGGTCGGCTGTGGGGGCTCCGCTGCGCTCACGGATTGGTGCCGGGCCGTTGCGGTGGCGGCTGCTCGCCGGAGAGCACCCCGACCGCGAGATCGGCCTGCGCCGCGCGGACCAGGACGTGGTCCGTGGTGAAGCCGGAGATCGAGGTGAACGGGATCTGCGCGCCAGCCAGTCGACCCGCGACGTCGGCGAGGAAGCCGACCTGCTCCCACGGCAGCGGACCCGGGAAGGTGATCCGCTGCCAGCCGATGTCCACCTCGACGGCGTCGCCCGCCCAAGCCGGGTCGTCGAGCAGCGCCTTGTCGCAGACGACGGTGACCTCGAGATCGCTGGACACGACTGCGGTGAACTGCCCAGCCACGATCGGCGGGGGCTGCCAGCCGGCCGGCAAGCGGACGACGGCGAGCTCGACCGGATCCAGTCGCGGCGACAGATCGTTCATCCCGCGCCGATTCTAGTGACCCCGGTTCGAGAACCGCTGCGGGCATCGCACTTGGCGTTACGGTTCACAAGTTGGTCGAAACGGCCGAAGGACACTGTGTGTCCGGCTCGCAGAAACACCCGTCCGCGCTTGAGGCGCTCGCGCCCCTGATCACGGTGATGGGCTGGGCCTTCATCCTCACCACGGTCCCGTTCCCCGCTTCTCATCCCACGACCGGGGGCAGCCCGAGCCACGCGGTGCTCGAGATGGCGATCGCGGCTGGCGCGCTGATCGGCGGCATCTGGGTGCACGAGTTCGGTCACGCCCTTGCGGCGGTGCTCTGCGGACGGCGGGTGGTGAAGATTCAGATCGGGTCCGGACCGACGATCCTGGTAGTCGGGCGGTTGGAGGTCCACCTGTGGCCCTCACACGGCGTGACCTACTGCACTCGACCGACAACTCGTCGACACGGCGTGTTGAGCACCGCGGCAGGGCCGGCCACCAACCTGCTGATCGCCGCCCTTGCCATCACGGTATTTGCCTCGGCGCTCGAGCCGGCCACGATCGCGATCTTCCTGGTGCAGGGCTTCCTCGGGCTGTCCAACCTGGTGCCACGCGACTCCAAGATCACGCCGTACGGCACCGACGGCAAGCAGATCATCCGCTACCTGAAGGCGCCGATCAATTCGGTCGCGCTGCGACCCGAGGTGGTCCGGCAGGTCCTCCGCCGCCCACCTGTCAATTAGTCGGTCGCGGCGCGGGACTCGGCGGCTTCGATGCAGTTGCGGAAGAGCATCGCGACCGTGGTCGGCCCCACCCCGCCGACCCGCGGTGTGATCGCGCCCGCGACGGCTTCGCACGACTCGTCGACGTCGGGGAGCAGCCGCCGGCCCTCGTAACGGACGCCGCCCCCGATCACGACCGACCCGGACGTGATGTGCTCGGGCTGCAGGATGCCGGGTACGCCCGCGGCGGCGATCACGATCTCCGCGGCGCGGGTGTAGTCCGGCCAGTTCGGGACACCGGTGTGGACGACCGTGACGGCCGCGTTGGCGGTCGGGCGCTTCTGGGTCAGCAGGAGCGAGAGCGGCCGGCCGAGCGTCGTACCGCGACCGAGGATGCAGACCGAGCGGCCCGACACCGGGATCTCGTAGTGCGCCAGCAAGGCCTCGATCCCGGCCGGCGTGCACGGCACCGGGCCCGGCATCCCGAGCGCGAGCCGGCCCATGTTCGTCGGATGCAACCCGTCGACGTCCTTGTCCGGGTCCATCTCCATCAGGGCCGCATCGAAGTCGATCTGCGGCGGGGTCGGGTGCTGCACGAGCATCGCATCCACCGTGTCGTCGGCGTTGAAGTCCCGGATCGCCGCGAACAGGTCGGCCTGGGTGGCGTCCTGCGGAAGGTGCACGTGCGGCGAGCGAAGGCCGAGCTCGGCGGCCTTCTCCTGCTTGACCCGGATGTAGCCGGCACTCGCCGAGTCGTCGCCGACCAGGATCGTGCCAAGGCCGGGCGTGTGCCCGGCCGCCACGAGGGCGCCGATCCGCGGCGCGAGCGCGGCCAGGACGGCATCGGCCACCGGTCCACCGGGCAGCATCCGGGCGGTCATCCGATCACCACCATCCCTGCGCGCATCGCCACTAGTGGAAGAAGTGTCGGACACCGGTGAAATACAGCGTGACGCCGGCCGCCTCGGCCGCCTCGATCGCCAGATCGTCACGCACCGAACCGCCCGGCTCGACCACGGCCCGGACGCCGCCGTCGATGAGGACCTGCAACCCGTCCGGGAACGGGAAGAAGGCATCACTCGCCGCCACCGAGCCCTTCGCGCGGTCGCCGGCTCGTGACACCGCCAGCCGGGCGGAGTCGACCCGGTTGACCTGGCCCATCCCCACGCCGACCGTTGCGCCGGCCGACGCCAGCACGATCGCGTTCGACTTCACCGCCCGGCAGGCGCGCCACGCGAACCCAAGGTCGGCGAGCGTCTCCGGGTCGGCGGCCTCCCCGGCCTGCAGCGTCCACGCCGACGGGTCGTCACCGGGCGCGTCGAGGCGGTCCACGGTCTGCATCAGAAGGCCGCCGCTGATCGCGGTGAACTCGACCGGATCCGGATGGGCATCGGCTGGGCAGCGCAGCACCCGCAGCTTGGCCTTGGCCCGGAAGATCTCGAGCGCGTCGCCGTCGAAGTCCGGGGCGCAGATCACCTCGGTCAGCACCCCGGCCAGCTGCTCCGCCAGCTCCTTCGTCACCGGCCGGTTGGCCGCGATCACGCCGCCGTACGCCGAGAGCGGGTCGCAGGCATGCGCCAGCCGGTGTGCCTCGGCGACGTCGGCACCGACCGCGATGCCGCACGGGTTGGCGTGCTTGATGATCGCCACGCAGGGCTCGTCGAAGTCGTAAGCCGCCCGCCGGGCCGCGTCGGTGTCGGTGTAGTTGTTGTACGACAGGTCCGGGCCGTGCAGCTGCTCGGCGGCCGCGAGCCCGCCGCGCCAGTGCCGGTAGAGCGCGGCTCGCTGGTGCGGGTTCTCGCCGTACCGCAGGACCGCGGCGCGCTCCCAGGTCGCGCCGGCCCACCGCGGGAACCCGCTGTCGCCCTCGGCCGGCGCCAGCACGTTGCCCATCCACGAGGCGACCGCGACGTCGTACGACGCGGTGTGCGCGAAGGCCTGCGCGGCCAGCCGCTGCCGCTCCGCCAACGTGAAGCCACCGGCGGCGAGCGCCTCGACGACCGCGGGGTACGCCGACGGGTCGACCACCACCGCGACCGAGGGATGGTTCTTGGCCGCGCCTCGCACCATCGACGGGCCGCCGATGTCGATCTGCTCGACGCATTCGTCCGGCGAGGCGCCGGAGGCCACCGTGTCGCGGAACGGATAGAGGTTGACCACGACCAGGTCGAAGGCCGCGATGCCAAGGTCGGCGAGCTGCGCGGCGTGGTCAGGCTTGCGCAGGTCGGCCAGGATCCCGGCGTGCACCTTCGGGTGCAGGGTCTTGACCCGGCCTTCCAGGCACTCTGGGAAGCCGGTCAGCTCCTCGACCGGGATCACCGGGATGCCCTCGTCGCGCAACCGGGCCGCGGTCGAGCCGGTGGACACGATCTCGACGTCGGCCTCGGCAAGTGACCGGCCGAGCTCGACCAGCCCGGTCTTGTCGTAGACGCTGACGAGCGCCCGCCTGATAGGTCGCCTGCTCATCCGATCGTGACCTTCCTGTCGCTGACCTGCCAGCCCTCGCGGGCCATCCGTCCGATCGTCTCGACCAGCATCGCTCGCTCCGCAGCCTTGATCCGCTCGTGCAGGCTGGCCTCGTCGTCATCGTCGGCGACCTCGACGCTGCGCTGCGCGACGATCGGGCCGGTGTCGACACCGCCGTCGACCATGAACAGCGTGCACCCGGTGACCTTGGCGCCATGGTCCAGCGCATCTCGCACCCCGTGCATGCCGGGAAACGAGGGCAGCAGTGACGGATGGGTGTTGACGAAGCGCCCGCCGAAGCCGGCCAGGAACTCTGCGCCCAGGAGCTTCATGAACCCGGCCGACACGACCAGGTCGGGTTCGTGCTTCGCGACCTCGTCCGTGAACGCCCGGTCCCATGCCTCGCGATCGACGAAGTCCGGCACCCGCAGGACGAAAGTCGGCACTCCGGCGCGGTCCGCGCGAGCCAGCCCTTCAATGCCGTCGCGATCTGCACCGACCGCAACAACGGTGGCGCCGTACCCCGGATCCTCGGTCGCCTCGAGCAGTGCAGCGAGATTGGTGCCGGCACCGGACACGAGCACGACGAGCCGCGCGGACAGGATGACTCCCCGTGTGCTTCAGCGGGTGTGACGGGCTGGGAAACTACGGCGAGGATACCGCCCGTCCCGCGCCGCGATCTGGCATGCTGCCCGCGTGACCGCCGACACCGTCGCGCTGCCGCGCCACGAGTGCGCTGCCCACCCGGTGTATCCGCCGCAGGGTCGAGCCAGGGTCACGCCGGCCACGGTCGCCAAGCGGTACGCCGCGGTTGTCCTCGTGGCGGTGCTGGTCGCTGCGCTGCACATCCCGCACCGGCCCGCCACGCTGTGCCTGTTCCGCGAGCTGACCGGGCTGCCGTGCCCGTTCTGCGGCGGCACGACCGCCGCGGTCCGCCTCGGGCACGGCGACGTGAGCGGCGCTCTAGGTGCATCCCCGCTCGCGGTCGGCCTGCTCGCGGCCTGGCCGATGCTGGGCGCAGTGCGGCCGCCAGGGTGGTGGCAGCAGTCGCGGCGGACCCGCTGGGTGGTCATCGCCGCGGTGCTGATCGCGTCGGAGGTCTGGCAACTCGTCCGCTTCGGCATCATCTCCTTCTAGCGACTGGAGCCCGTGTGAGCACACCGGACGACCCGACCACGCCCGGCCCGCCGCCCGACGCTGCGCCGCCGCCACCACCGCCACCACCACCGCCACCACCGCCACCGCCGCCACCGCCCTACGGCAGCCAGCCGAGCGCGCCGCCGCCGTACGGTCAGCCGCAGCAGCCGGGTATGCCGCCGTACGGACAGCCCCAATACGGGCAACCGCCGTACGGGCAACCGCCCTACGGGCAACCGCCCTACGGCCAGGGCCAGTACGGTCAACCGCCCTACGGCGGCGGCTACCCAATGTCCGTCGGCACGAACGGCTTCGCGATCGCCTCGCTGATCTGCGCCTTCCTCTGCACCCCGCTCGGGCTGGTGTTCGGCCTGATCGCCAAGTCGCAGATCAAGCAGACCGGGCAGGGTGGCGACGGCCTGGCGACGGCCGGGATCGTGTTGTCGGTGGTGTTCATCGTGCTGACGATCATCGGGCTCGCCAGCGGCATCGCGACTTTCCACGCATCAACCGGCTGATCGGCGCCTTGATGATCGCGGCGCCAATACCGGCTGGGAGCGCCGAAGCCACCTATTGTCCGCACTGAGGCTGTTCGCAGCACCTACCGGAAGGGCACCACGATGACCACACCGGACGACCCGGGTCAGCCACCCCCCGAGGGCACTCCGCCACCGCCTCCACCCGACTACAGCGCGCCGCCGCAGTACGGCGCGCCGCCGCCTCCGGGCTACCCGCCGGCGCCTCCTGCGTACGCCGGGTCGGACTACCAGCAGCCCGCCTACGCCGGACCGCCGCTCGCCACCTGGATCCAGCGCGTCGGCGGGTTCTTGGTCGACTTCGTGATCGTCTTGGTCCCGTCGGTGATCCTCGGCCTCGTGACCGGGAGCCGGGGTGTCTACGACGTCGTCGCGCTGGTCATCGGGCTCGCGATCGGGTACATGAACGGTGCGACCGGCCAGTCCCCCGGCAAGCGCGTCGCGGGGCTTCGGCTGATCCGCGCGCAGGACGGACAGCTGCTCGGCGGCGGGATGGGCATTCTGCGCTACATCTGCCACTTCCTCGACTCGCTCGCCTGCTTCATCGGCTGGTTCTGGCCGCTGTGGGACGACAAACGGCAGACCTTCGCCGACAAGATCCTCAACACCGTCGTCATCAAGGTCTGAGCGGCGTGACGACCCCCGAGGAGCCGGTCCAACCTCCGCAGTTCGGCAACCCGGAGTACGGCGCGCCGCAACCGTACTCATCGTCCTTCGGGCAGCCGTCGGGTCCTCCGGCGCCCTATTACGGGCAGTCGCCGTATCCGCCGCCGGCCCGGCCCTATGCGTCCTGGCTCCAGCGGGTCGGGGCGACGTTGATCGACGGGCTTGTCATCGGCGTACCGGGAGTGATCCTGGTGTTCATCGGGCTGGCAATCGGTCATGGGATCGGCGAGGTTCTCGCAGTTCTGGCTTATCTCGCGATAATCGCCGTCAGCATCTGGAACGTGGTGTTCCGCCAGGGTCGGACCGGCCAGACGATCGGCAAGTCACAGATCGGGATCCGGCTGGTTCGTGAGATCGATGGCCAGGTGGTCGGCCCGGGCATGTCCTTCGTGCGCCAGATCGCCCACTTCCTCGACGGCCTGGTCTGCGACATCGGCTACCTCTGGCCGCTGTGGGACCCCAAGCGGCAGACCTTTGCCGACAAGATCTGCGGCACGATCGTGATTCAGGCCTAGCCCGACTTCTCGCGTTTGAACCCGGCTCGCGACGAGATCAGCGCCGCGGCCAGCACGGCAAGAGCAGCGACGACCGCGGTCTCGCCGGCGACGGCGAGACCGACCTGCCAGGGCGACGGGCCGAACGCGCGCAGCCGGCCCGGGCCGGCCGGCCCGCCGGCGAAGCCGGTGACGACTGCCGCGACGACACCCAGCGCAGCAGCGGCGACCACCACGCTCTGCAGCCGGCCGGTGAGGTCGAGCGTCGAGGACCGGGTGATCCGGCGCCCGGCAGCAATGCCGGCGACGACGACGGCCAGCACACACCAGGCCAACACCGGCCACGGCGCGCGCCCGGCCGGTACCGCGGTCAGCAGCGGGAGGGCCGGCACGGCCGCGACGTGCGAGCTACCGATCGCGACCGCGGTGCCCGTGCCGACCGCGAAGCCTGGCCCGGTGAGATACCCGAGCCCGAAGATCGCGGCGTTCGGCACCAATGCCAACGAGAGGAGCAGCATCGAGATTTCGCCCGGCGCCCCGGCGTATCCATTGACGACCGAGGTGAACCGGTGCAGGTGGGCGAGGATCGAGCCGACCGTGAGCAGTGACGCCGCCGCGAGCAGCAGGATCGCCGCCGTTCCGGCCGCTTGCAGCGGCACCTGCAGCCGGAGCGGGACGGACTGCCAGGCCTCGCGACCGAGCCCAGCGCCGCGGGTCGCGCCCAGGGACGCAAACAGTCCGCTGACCAGCGCGGCGCACACGAAGGCCGCACCGGGCGACGGGCGCAGCGTGCCGGTTCGCACCACCCCGGCCAGGACGGCGGCGATCACGGCGTACGGAAGCGCCACCGAGATCACGACCGGGCCGAGCGCGCGCACATCCGCGCAGCGGCTCGCCCGCGCGACGATCGCGCTTGCCCGCGCCACGATCAGGCCGAGGGCAAGGGTCAGCGCGAGCGGCGGCATGCTCAGCACCCCGCCGGGCACCTGAAGCGGCGAGCGATGCGCCACCAACCACAGTTGCGTCGCGAGCCGGGCCGCATCGCCCGCGCTCGCGGTAGCGCGGGAGTCGGTCGTGAGCAGGATCAACGAGACGACCAGCAGCAGCCCGAGGCCCAAAGCGGCTGACCAGGCGGCCGCGAACGCGCCCCTGACCCAGACCGACCCGGCCGCCTCCGCCCGGGTCGGCGCGG
Source organism: uncultured Actinomycetota bacterium (assembly GCA_963770565.1). Taxonomy (GTDB): domain Bacteria; phylum Actinomycetota; class Actinomycetes; order JAFAQI01; family JAFAQI01; genus DATAUK01. Next base: position 770,464 of record CAVYQE010000001.1, on the reverse strand, counting down.
CCGTCGGGCGGGCAACCGCGATGGCGACCGCCTGCGCCGGGCGCCGGGCCACCCGCAGCTTGCCATCGGCGATGTCGGTCACCCCGCGATGGTGACAGGAGAGTACGGCTGAGGCTGGTGTTACACGCCGCAGGTCGTACATAACAACACGAATGGCCCATGCGTGGGGCTATGGCGCCACCGATGGGCCACGAGTGTGGTTCTAGCTGCGGACGATCTCGGCCATCAGGCGCGCGGTCTCGCTCGGGGTCTTCCCGACCTGTACGCCGACCGCCTGCAGCGCCTCGGCCTTGGCCGCCGCGGTTCCCGACGAGCCCGACACGATCGCGCCGGCGTGCCCCATCGTCTTGCCCTCCGGCGCGGTGAAGCCGGCGACGTAGCCGACGACCGGCTTGGTGACATTGGCCTGAATGAACTCCGCGGCCCGCTCCTCAGCGTCACCGCCGATCTCGCCGATCATGACGATGGCGTCAGTGTCCGGATCGGCTTGGAAGGCCGCAAGGCAGTCGATGTGGGTGGTCCCGATGACCGGGTCGCCGCCGATGCCGACCGCGGTCGAGAAGCCGACGTCGCGCAGCTCGTACATCATCTGGTAGGTCAGCGTGCCGGACTTCGACACCAGCCCGATCCGCCCCGGCCCGCTGATGTCGGCCGGGATGATGCCGGCGTTGGACTGGCCGGGAGAGATCAGGCCGGGGCAGTTGGGCCCGACGATCCGCGTCGTACCCCGCTCCCGGGCATAGGCAAAGAAGTACGCGGTGTCCTGGACCGGCACTCCCTCGGTGATGACCACGAGCAAAGGAATCTCGGCGTCGATCGCCTCGAGCGCGGCGTCGCGGGCGAACGGCGGCGGCACGAAGCCGACCGACACATCGGCGCCGGTCTCCGCCATCGCCTCGACCACGCTGGCGAAGACCGGGATCCCGTCGACGTCGGAGCCGGCCTTGCGCGCGTTGACGCCGCCGACCACGTTGGTCCCCGACGCGACCATCCGGCGGGTGTGCTTGGTGCCCTCGGAGCCGGTGATGCCCTGCACGATCACCCGGCTGTCCTTCGTGAGCCAGATCGCCATCAGGCCGCCTCTCCGCCGTGCGCGAGTTGCGCGACCCGTTGCGCGGCGCCGTCCATCGTGTCGACCTGCTCGACCAGCGAATGGGCCGCGTCGGTGAGGATCCGGCGGCCTTCGTCGGCGTTGTTGCCGTCGAGGCGAACGACGAGGGGCTTGTCGACCCGCTCGCCCCGGTTCTCGAGCAACGACAGTGCCTGCACGATGCCGTTGGCGACCGCGTCGCAAGAAGTGATCCCGCCGAACACGTTGACCAGCACGGCTCGCACCGACGGATCTGACAGGATCACGTCGAGCCCGTTGGCCATCACCTCGGCCGACGCACCGCCGCCGATGTCGAGGAAGTTGGCCGGTCGTACGCCGCCGAAAGCCTCGCCGGCGTACGCAACGACGTCGAGGGTCGACATGACCAGCCCGGCCCCGTTGCCGATGATGCCGACCTCGCCGTCGAGCTTCACGTAGTTGAGGTTGAGCTCCTTGGCCCGCACCTCGAGCGGGTCGGTGGCCGAGATATCGCGATAGCCGTCGTGCACCTCGGCATGGCGGAAGCCAGCGTTGTCGTCGAGGGTCACCTTGCCGTCGAGAGCGAGGATCTGGTCGTCCGGAGTGCGCACCAGCGGGTTGACCTCGACCAGGGTGGCCTCCTCGCCGACGAAGACCTGCCAGAGCGACTCGATCACCGCCGCCGCCTGGTCCCGCACCGCCTCCGGAATGTTGCCCGCAGTGGCGATCTCCATCGCCTTCGCCGAGTCGACGCCGGCCACCGGGTCGACCGGCACTCGCGCCAGCGCGTCCGGCCGCTCGACCGCGAGCTCCTCGATCTCCATCCCGCCTTCCGCCGAGCACATCGCGAGATAGCTGCGGTTGCCGCGGTCGAGCAGGAACGAGAAGTAGTACTCGGTGCCGATGTCGGCCGCCTCGGAGATCAAGACCGTCCGCACGGTGTGACCCTTGATGTCCATCCCGAAGATGGCCTCGGCCTTCTCGACGGCGTCATCGGTGGTCGGCGCGAACTTCACCCCACCGGCCTTGCCGCGCCCGCCGGTCTTCACCTGCGCCTTGACCATCACCGGACCACCGCCGAGATGTTCGGCGGCCGCCCGCACCTGGTCCGCGGACGTCACCACGACCTGCTTGGTCGTCGGTACGCCGTACTTGGCAAACAGCTCCTTGGCCTGCCATTCGAACAGGTCCACCGCGTTAGCTCCTCATCGCCGCATGCGCCGGCGACCCGTCATGGCCGGTCGGCGTTGACACCGTATCGGCCGGCTGACTTGCTGCTGACACCCTCCGTCAGGTGCCGCTGCTGGCCGTCACGTGGCTGGTGACCCACTCCACGATCGCGGTGGTCGGAGTCCCTGGAGTGAAGACCTCGGCGACGCCGAGCTCCTTCAGCGGCGCAATGTCCGCATCCGGGATGATGCCGCCGCCGAAAACGATGATGTCGCGCGAGTCGCTCTCCTCGAGCAGCTGCAGCACCCGGGCGAACAACGTCATGTGCGCGCCCGACAGTACCGACAGCCCGATCGCGTGGGCATCCTCCTGGAGCGCGGTGGCGACGATCTGCTCGGGGGTCTGATGCAAGCCGGTGTAGATGACCTCCATGCCCGCGTCGCGCAGCGCGCGAGCCACCACTTTGGCGCCGCGGTCGTGACCATCGAGGCCAGGCTTGGCGACGACGACCCGGATCGGCACGACGCCACCTCCTCGGCCCGCGGCCCCACGGTCGCAGACCCCGAAGAATAGTGGGCCGGCCGGATCGGCCGATCACCGGTTCTCTGACGGGTCGTCAGGTAAAGTCTCGCCCATGCAGCGGGGGGCAATGCTGAGCCGGCGCACGATCAAGGGCGCCGCGGTCGAGGTGGCCTGGATCGCCACCCACCTGGTCAGCTATCCGTTCGGTGTCGCCCAGGAGCGGATCCGGCCCGAAGCCGACCGGTTCTCCCTCGGCAAGCTCTCACCGATCCGCCGCGGCCTGCTGATCGGCGACGTCGAAGCGGCCGGCACCCCGATCCTGCTGATCCACGGCATGGTCGACAACCGCTCGATCTTCACCCTGCTGCGGCGTCACTTGCGCCGGCGCGGGTTCGGCCGGGTGTCGACGATGAACTACCGGGTCTGGACCGCCGACCTGCGCGATGCCGCGCGCCGGCTTGCCTCGGCGGTCGAGGCGATCTGCGAGCAGTCCGGGTACGACCGGATCCACGTCGTCGGGCACTCGATGGGCGGCTTGGTTGCGCGCTACTACGTACAGCGGCTCGGCGGCGACTCGCGGGTGCACACCCTGGTCACCCTTGGCACGCCGCATCAGGGCACCCGCAACGCGAAGCTGTTTCCGCGCGGCGTGTGCCGGCAACTGACGCCGGGAAGCGAGGTGGTCGAGGAGCTCAACGCGCCAGCCGAGGGATGCCAGACGCGGTTCGTGTCGTTCTGGAGCGACATCGACGCGATGATCTCGCCCAAGCAGGCCGCGATCGTCGACCACCCCGACCTGTCGGCCCGCAACATCCTGGTGCGCGGCGTCGGCCACATGTCACTGCCGATCGACCGCCGGATCGTCCGGGAGATCGTGGCCACTCTCGCGCACCTCAACACCCACGGCGCAACCGTCACAGCCGGAGTCACCCGAATCGAACAGCAGACACCGGTGCCGCCGGCCGCACCCGAGCGGAGCCGGCCACGGCGCAGCCAGACCAGCGCGGGGAGCTAGCCGATCTTCGATTCGAGCCCTTGGATCACCGAGGAGCTGCAGACCGATGACGGCTGATTGTTGGTCATCATGCAGATCGCGGCGATGTCGTCATTCGCACCGCCGCCGATGGTCTGCGCGATCTTGCCGCTCAGATTGCTGAGCTGCGCCGCGACCTGCTGTTGGTTCAGCGTCCCGAGCACCGTCGGGTCGAGCGGGACCTTCACCGTCAGCGCGGACTTGTTGCCGAAGTCGACAAAGGGAAACCCGGGTCGATTGTTGGTGAGCTTGTTCCATAGCACGTTGTCCGCGCTCGGGACCTTCTCCAGCGGGTTGCGGTTGCGGTCCTGAGCTTCGATCGGGGTGAACACGAGGTACTTGCTGGTAAACGAGGTCTTGTTGAAGTCCAGCGACGCGAAGTTGCCGTCGTCCACCCCGGATCGCACTTCACCGATGCCCGACAACGTGCCGAACTTCGACAGCGCAACGGCCAAGGACCAGCGCTCGATCGCGCAGTACGGGCAGAACTCGGCACCGATGTACAACAACTCAGGCTTTCCACCGGAGGTGAGCGCCGGCTCACCGCTGACCGGAGCCGGCAGCGTAACGACGTTGCCCTCTCCGATCGTGGTCAGGCTCGCGTCCGGCATCTTGGTCACGGCTGTGACCACGCTCGCTGATGCGGTGTTGCGGTCGTTGCTGCTCTTCTTCTTGTGGGTCAGCGCAACGACCGCAATCACGGCAAGGACGACGACGACCACGACCACGGCGGTCAGGACCGTCAGGGCGCGACGGCGCTGCTCAGCCCGCTGCTGGAGCTCCCGGGCGGCCGCTGCCTTCTCCCGCGCCGTCGCGGCGTTCGACTGCCGTCGCTTCTTGTTGCTCTCGCGGCCCATCTCGCCAACTCACCCTTTGTTCGGATCGAGCGGCCGCAACAGGTACGCCGCTAGGACAACCATGAAGAGCAAGAAAGTGATGATGTGCACCGCGGTGCAGTAGAGGCAGATCGCTTTCAACTGCACGGCTTCGACGAACACGAGATAGCAGACCATTCCGAGGCCGGCGATCGCGCCGGCCATCCGCAGCCGGCCGATCCACGGGTTGGCGGCCCGCCAGGCCCACGGCGTGACGAGCGCGACCATGATGACGTAGTAGAGCAACCCCGCCAACGCCACGGGGATGTGACCGAAGATCTCCGACTGAGCGCTCGTGGTGACCTTCGTGCAGTTGATATGGCCGGTCTCTGGGCAGGACAGCACGACCGAGGTGTTGAAGTGGGCATAGGTCAGGTACGCCGAGACGCCCAATCCGATAACCGCGAGCGGCAAGGTCGCCGGCCAGGCCCAGCGGACGTTCTGCGACTCAGACACCGAGTTGGCTCTGCAGGTCGGTGATCGTCGGGGTGAGACAGACGCTCGCCGGCTGATTATTGGTGAGCTTGCAAAGAGTCGCGGTCAGGTTGTTGGCCTCACCGAGGATGTCGGTTGCAACCTTGCTGGTCGGGTCCTTCAGCTGAGTGGCGATCTGCTGTTGATCGAGCCCGCTGAGGTCGTCCGGGTTGTAGCCGGCGTTGGTCTGGTAGTACTTCCCGCCGAAATACAGGAATGGGAAACCGTTCGTGTACTTCTTGAAGATCTTTCCCTGTGCGGACGTCAGCGGCTGCAGCAGCTTCGAAGCGCGGTCCTCGTTCTCGACCGGCACGAACGAGATGTACTTGCTGGTGTAGCTCGACTTGTAGAAGCTGAACGTCGCGATATTGCCGTCGTCGACCGCGGACCGGATCTCCGACAGGCCCGAGAACGTGCCGAATCTCGACAGCGCCTGGACGATCGACCACCGCTCGGCCGCACAGTACGGGCAGAACTCGGCGCCGATGAACAGGAACTCGGGCTTGCCATTGAGCGTCAGCGGCGGATCGCCCTTGGTCGGCTGCGCCAGCAGCGTCGCCGAGCCCTTGCCGATCGTCGCGAGCGACGCGGGAGTCACCGACGTCACGCTGTCAACCACCGAGCCGGCCGCGTTCGACCGATCGTTCTTGCTCGTGTGGTGCGCCTGAATCGCGATGACCGCGACCAGCGCGATGGCTACCGCGAGCACGGCGACCGTGCTCAAGATCGTCATGGCGCGGCGGCGTTGGGCGACCCGCTGATGCTCCACGCGCGCCTGAGCCGCCTTCTCGCGAGCGGTGACCGCTTGCTCCTGACGGCGCTGCTTGTTCGTCTTGCGTCCCACGAGAGCCCTTTCGTGATCAGCGGAAACTCCAGCCTAACCGGGTATACGGGCCAAACCTGAGGAGCCGTTCAGAGAACGCGAACAGGAGTTTCAGAGCTTCACGATCGGTGCGTAACGAAGCAGGAGCCGCTTTCGGCCCACCTCGTCGCCGAAATCGACCTCCGCCTCGGCGGAGCTGTCCACTCCGCGCACCGCGACCACCCGGCCCATCCCGAATGCGTCATGCGTCACCCGGTCCCCGGGCGACAGCGACGGGATCGGGCGCAGCCCGGTGCCCGCCGATCGGCCCCGCCGATTCGCCCGCTCGATCGCGAGCTGCGACGCGCTGACCTCGGTGGCGCCCTGCCACTCGATCAGCTCGGGCGGCAGATCGTCGAGGAACCGGGACGGCGGGTTGTACGCCGGCGACCCCCAGGCCGAGCGGATGTTGGCGCGGCTCACGTACAGCCGCTTCTCCGCCCTGGTGATCCCGACGTAGGCGAGCCGGCGCTCCTCCTCGAGCTCGGCGGAGTTGCCCATCGAGCGCAGGTGCGGGAAGACGCCGTCCTCCATCCCTGAAAGGAACACCACCGGGAACTCGAGGCCCTTCGCGGTGTGCAGCGTCATCAGGGTGACCACGCCGTCCGAGCCGTCGGGGCTCGGCACCTGGTCGGCGTCGGCGATCAGGGACACCTGCTCCAGGAAGTCGCCGAGAGTGCCCTCGGGCCGGGTCTGCTCGAACTCCCGCGCGACCGACACGAGCTCCTCGAGGTTCTCGACCCGGCCTTCGTCCTGCGGATCGGAGCTCGCCCGCAGCTCGGCCAGGTAGCCGGTGCGGTCGAGCACCGCCTCGAGCACGTCGCCGGGCGCGGCCCCGGCCAGCTCGGTCAGCCCGTCGATGAGGGTCACGAAGGACTGCACGGCGTTGTGCGAACGGGTCGCGAGGGTGCCGTCCTCCGCCGCCTTGTGCAGGGCCTCCCAGAAGGTCACCCGGTCGCGCTCGGCCATCGCGGCGATCGTCGCCTCCGACGTGTCGCCGATCCCGCGCTTCGGCACGTTGAGGATCCGTCGCAGCGACACCGAGTCGGCCGGGTTGAACAGCACCCTGAGGTAGGCCAGCGCGTCGCGGATCTCGCGTCGCTCGTAGAACCGAACCCCGCCGACCACCTTGTAAGGCAGGCCGACCCGGATGAAGACCTCTTCGAAGACCCGGCTCTGCGCGTTGGTCCGGTAGAAAACCGCGACGTCACAGGCACGCACGCCGGCCTCGTCGGCCAGCCGGTCGATCTCGCCGGCGATCCAAGCCGCCTCGTCGTGCTCGTTGTCCGCGACGTACCCGACGATCTTCTCGCCGTCGCCTGCATCGGACCACAGTCGCTTGGGCTTGCGGTCGGGGTTGCGGGAGATCACCGCATTGGCAGCGTTGAGGATGGTCTGGGTCGACCGGTAGTTCTGCTCGAGCAGGATCACCTTCGCGTCGGGGTAGTCCGCCTCGAACTGCAGGATGTTGCGGATCGTCGCGCCACGAAACGCATAGACCGACTGGTCGGCGTCACCGACCACGCAGAGCTCGGCCGCATCGGGGCCGGAGCCAACGAGCTCGCGCACCAGGACGTACTGGGCGTGGTTGGTGTCCTGGTATTCATCGACCAGCACGTGCCGGAACCGTCGGCGATAGTGCTCGGCGACGTCGGGGAACAACTGCAGCACAGTCACGGTCGTCATGATCAGGTCGTCGAAATCGAGCGCGTTGGACTGCCCGAGCCGGCGCTGGTAGAGCTCGTAGGCATCGGCCACCATCCGCTCGAGATGGCTGGTCGCGCGGGCTTTGGCATCCTCGAAGTCGACGAGATCGTTCTTGAGATTGGAGACCTGGGCGCTCACCGACCGCGCGGACAGCCGCTTCGGATCGAAGTCGAGGTCGCGGCAGACCGTCGTCATCAACCGCCGCGCATCGTCCGCGTCGTAGATCGAGAACGAGCTGGTGAACCCGAGCCGCTTGCCCTCCGCGCGCAGGATCCGGACGCACGCCGAGTGGAAGGTCGACACCCACATCGCCCGGGCCCGGTTGCCGACCAGCCGCGCGACCCGGTCCTTCATCTCGCCGGCGGCCTTGTTGGTGAAGGTGATGGCCAGGACCTGACCGGGCTGCACCCCGCGCTCGCCGAGCAGCCAGGCGATCCGGTGGGTGAGGACCCGGGTCTTCCCCGAGCCCGCGCCGGCGACGATCAGCAGCGGACCACCCTCGTGGACTACCGCGGCGCGCTGCTGCGGGTTGAGGCCTTCGAGCAGGACCTCGGGCTCGACCAGCGCGTGCGGACGGGCGCGCTCGGGGGCTGCGTCGGCGGGCTCGGCGGGCTCGCCGCGGGTGTCAACAGGCATCGTCATCGGCGCGACCGAGCCTATGTCGCGGTGCCGTCATCGGAGCGCGTCGGACGGCTCACGTAGCCTCTCGCGGGTGATCGAGGACAGCAGCATCGAACGGATCCTGGCCGTCATGGCGCATCCCGACGACGTCGACTTCGCCCTCGCGGGCACGGTCGCGACGTGGACCGACGCCGGGATCGAGGTCAGCTATTGCATCGTGACGAGTGGCGACGCCGGCGGCTTCGACCCGAGCGTCCCGCGCGGCGACATCGCCGGCATCCGCCAGGCCGAGCAGCGTGCGGCCGCCAAGGCGGTCGGGGTCACCGACGTACGTTTCCTCGGCTATCCGGACGGCCAGGTCGAGGTCAGCCTGGATCTGCGCCGCGACATCGCCCGGGTCATCCGCGAGGTCCGGCCACATCGGCTGGTCGCCCAGTCACCCGAGCGGCACATGTCGCGGCTGCCGGCCGCGCATCCCGATCACACTGCGGTCGGCGAGGCCACGCTGTCGGCGCTGTATCCCGACGCGCGCAACGAGTTCGCGTTCCCCGACAGCCTCGGCCACCTGGAGGCGTGGTCGGTCCCCGAGACGTGGGTCACCGCGATGGAGCGGGTCAACCACTATGTCGACGTCACCGACGTCTTCGAGCGCAAGAAGGCGGCGCTGCTGCACCACAAGAGCCAGATCAAGAGCGCCGACGACATCGACCGGCTGCTGCGCTGGTGGCTGGGGTCCAACGCGCAGGCCGCCGGCCTGCCGGAGGGCCGGCTGGCCGAGGCGTTCTGGGTGATCGACACCGCCTGATCCCCGAACGGGGGTGAATCAGGTCGGCTCGGGCGGGCCGAGCTCGAGCAGCATCCGGGTGTTGCCGAGGATGTTCGGCTTCACGTGCTCCAGCCCGAGGAACTCCGCGACGCCCTCGTCGTACGAGCGCAGCAGCTCCTCATAGACCCCTGGCTCGACTGCCTGGGCGGTGAACGGCGTGAAGCCATGCGCCTCGAAGAAGGCCACCTCGAAGGTCAAGCAGAACACCCGGCTGACCCCGACCGCCCGCGCTCGCTCGAGCAGCTCCGCCAACAAGGCGTGCCCGACCCCGTTGCGCCGGCAGACCGGGTCGACCGCGAGGGTCCGGACCTCGGCGAGATCCGACCAGAGGACGTGCAATGCACCGCACCCGACCGGCTCGCCGTCGACCTCGGCGATCACGAACTCCTGGACGTCCTCGTACAAGGTGACCGTCGGCTTGTCGAGCAGGATCCCCTTGTCGGCATAGAGGTCGATCAGCCGGCGGATCAGCGCGACATCGGACGTGCGGGCCGGCCGGAGTACGACGGTCACGACTGGGTGGGGACGTCGACCGCCAACTCGTTGAGGCAGGCCTCGTGCCGGCAGGCGCCGGCCAGATCGCCGAGCGCGTCCGAGACCGCGTCCTTCTGGGCCTCGGTCAGCCAGTCGAGGTAGTGCTCGCGAACACCTCGCACGTGGGTGGGATACGCGGCCACCAGCCGGGCCATCCCCTCCTCGGTGAGCACCGCATAGACCACCCGGGCGTCGGCGCCGCAGCGCTGGCGCTCGACCAGGCCGTCACGGGCCAGCTTGTCGACCAGCCGGGTCAGCCCGCTCGGGGTGAGGACCGCGTGCCGGGCGAGCTCGGTCATCCGCAGCCGTTGCTCCGGGGCCTCGGACAGATGAGCGAGCACTTCGTAGGCCGGCAGCGACAGGGCGTGCTCGGCCTCCAACTCCGCCTCCAGCCGCCGAACGACCCGGCTGTGAGCCCGGATCAGGGCATGCCAGGCGCTCATCTCGGCCGAATCGAGCGGCCGGGTCGAGCACGGGCTCGGCGTCGTCATGCCCAACAGAATACGGGGATCGGCAATTATTTGCGAGTGCAAGGAATAGCGCGTAGGGTGGGCACGTTACTTGCGATAACAACTACTTGAAGGAGCACCCCATGACCACCACCACCCTCGCTCCGCAGACCCTCACCGGTGACTACGACGTCGACCCGACCCACAGCCGGCTCGGCTTCGCCGCTAAGCACGCCATGGTCACTACCGTCCGCGGGCAGTTCGCCGACTACACCGCCGAGGTTCACCTCGACGAGGACAACGTCGCGAACAGCACGGCCCGGGTCGAGATCGACGCCGCGAGCATCTACACCGGCAACCCCCAGCGTGACGACCACGTCCGCGGCGCGGACTTCTTCGAGGTCGAGAAGTACCCGAAGATCACTTTTGTCAGTACTTCGGCCGAGCGGGTGACCGACGACGAGTTCGTCCTGCACGGCGACCTGACCATCCGCGACATCACCAAGCCGGTCGCGGTGACGTTCGAGAAGACCGGTGCCGCGCAGGACCCGTGGGGCAACTTCCGGGTCGGCTTCGAAGGCTCCGCCACGATCAACCGGAGCGACTGGGGCGTCAGCTTCAACGCACCGCTGGGCACCGGCGGCCTGGTGATCAGCGAGAAGATCAAGCTCGAGTTCGACATCGCAGCCGTCCGCCGCTAACCGTCCGCGAGCCTGCTCGACACCGGGTGGGTGGCAGGCTGGAGGCGTGAGTGACGAGATCTGGGAACGGCGGCGGTCCTCGTTCGGGGCCGCCGCCGTTGCTTATGCCACCGGCCGGCCGAGCTACCCGCTCGAGGCGCTGCAATGGGGTGGCCCGCCCGGCGCCACCGCAGCGCTCGACCTTGCCGCCGGCACCGGGATCCTGACCGCCGGCCTGCTCGAACTCGGCCTCAAGGTGACCTCGGTCGAGCCGCTCGCCGAGATGCGCGCGTTGATCCCGAGCCCGGCCAGCGCCCTCGACGGCACCGCCGAGGCCATCCCGCTGGCCGATGACGCCGTCGACGCGGTCTTCGTCGGGCAGGCCTGGCACTGGTTCGACATCCCGCAGGCAGTCGTGGAGGTCCACCGGGTGCTGCGCCCGGCCGGCCACCTGGTGGTGACCTGGAACCTGATCGACACCACCGACGAGCTGTCCCGCACGGTCGCCGACATCATCGGTGCCGAGGAACGCAGCGACGACATGCCCGACGACGATGGGGCCGAGGCGCCGTACGACGATCCGCAGCGTTTCAGCGTCCCTGAGCGGCTGGTAGTCCACCATCAACAGCGCTACGACCCTGATCGGATCGTGGCCTACGGGTTGTCGCGCAGCCAGGCCATCCTCCTCGATCCCGAGGACCGGCAGAAGCTCGTCGACGACCTGCGCTCGGCAGTGCCGCCCGACCGGTTCACGATCTCCTTCGTCTGCGAGACCTGGCGCGCTACTGCCCACTGAGCGGCTCCGTTACCTGTGAGTACGATCCGCGCATGCGCCGAACCGCCGTCATCCGTACCGCAACCGCCGCCCTCGCCGTCAGCACCCTCGCCCTCACCGCGGCGATGAGCGCGCCGGCCAGCTCCGCCACTGCGGCGGGCAAGCCGAAGCTCCCGAGCCTGGCCTACCGGGCCCACGACTACGCCCACGGCCAGGCGATGAGCATCCTGCCGCCGGGCGAGAACGGCAGCGCGACGGAGGCCGACCTGGTGGCCTACGGCTTCTTCGGCACCCGGCCGGCGCACAGCCAGGATCAGCTCGGCAAGTACGAGAACCTGCTGTACGGATACTCGAAGCTGACCGACAGGAAGCTCGGCAAGTACTACGACGACGAGTCCTTCGGCGTACCGAAGAAGGACATCCTGCGCACCGAGATGCCCTCGAGCACCAAGTACCCCGCCGGCACGGTCGAGATCGTCCGCGGGCCCAATGACGTCCCGCACATCTACGGCGCGACCGACGAGGCCGGGGCGTTCGGCGCCGGCTATGCGCAGGCCCAGGACCGGTTGTTCCTCATGGATGTCCTGCGGCACTTCGGCGCGGGCGACCTCAGCTCGTTCGCCGGCCCCTCCTGCTCGGATGAGCAGATGGACCACGACCAGCTCCTGCTCGCGCCTTACTCCCAGGCCCAGGGCGATGCCCAGGTCAACGCGCTGCCGGCCGAGTACGGCAAGCAGGGTCTGCTCGCGAAGAACATGATCGACGCCTACGTCGATGGCATCAACGCCTGGATCGCGCAGACCCAGAAGCACCCGAGCGAGCTGGACGGCGACTACCAAGGCGTGTCCGCACCGACCCCGGCGCTGTGGACTCCGGCTGACGTGGTGTCGGTCGGCGGGCTGATCGGCGGCATCTTCGGCCGCGGCGGCGGCATCGAGGTCGCCAACTCCGCGCTCTACACCTACCTGCAGCACAAGCTCGGCAAGAAGGCCGGCGCCAAGGCGTTCGCCGAGTTCAAGGAGCAGAACGACCCGAGTACGCCGACCACCGTGGTCGGCAAGTCGTTCCCGTACGAGACGATGCCCACGCACATCAACGCCAAGCTGACCGCGATCCCCGACCACCCGCGCAACCCGTTGAAGGGCGGCCCGGTCGACACCACGGCGGCCTGCGGCGGCGCCGGTGCCAACGTTGCGGTTCTCAAGGACATCGCCTCGCTCGAGCGGACCCCGTCGGACATGAGCAACGCGCTGGTGGTCGACGCCAAGGACACCAAGGCGCACCACCCGATCGCGGTCTTCGGACCGCAGGTGTCCTACTACTCGCCCCAGATCCTCACCCAGGAGGAGATCAGCACCCCGAACTACCACGCCGAAGGCGCATCGTTCCCGGGCACCGGGCTGGTCGAGCTCGGCCGCGGCGAGGACTACGCCTGGTCGGCCACCTCGGCCGGCTCCGACCTGATCGACCAGCGGCTCGAGCTGATCTGCGACCCCGACGGCAAGAAGCCCACGGCGACCGAGAAGTTCTACCGCTACAAGGGCAAGTGCATCGCGATGAAGCACGAGACCTTTGACGAGACCGGGCACACCAAGCCGCTCGGCGGCGGCACCGCGGTCCCGATCAACCACGACATCTACCTGACCCGCCACGGCGTGGTCCAGGGCTGGACCACCTCCGGCGGCAAGCCGGTGGCGGTCGTCAACCAGCGCTCGACGTTCAACCACGACGTCGATTCAGTGGTCGGCTTCCTTCAGTGGGGCGAGCCCAAGCTGACGCACAGCGTGAAGAGCTGGGAGCACGGCGCCAAGGACATCGGCTACACGTTCAACTGGTTCTACGTCGACAGCAAGCACATCGGCTACTACGTCAGTGGCAAGGACCCGATCCGCGCCAAGGGCGCCAACCCGAACCTGCCGACCTGGGGCACCGGCAACGCCGAGTGGCGTGGCTACCTGGCTGCCTCGAAGCACGTCCACGAGACCGACCCCAAGCAGGGCTTCTTCGTCAGCTGGAACAACAAGCCGGCGCCCGGTTTCTCGGCCGCCGACGACCAGTACGGCTATGGCCCGTCGTACCGGTCTCAGATGCTCGTTGCGCAGCTCAAGCACGAGATGAAGATCACGCACGACAAGCTCACCCGCGCCGACGTGGTCAAGGCGATGGAGACCGCAGCGAGTCAGGACCTGACCGGGCTGACCGTGTTGCCGAAGCTGCTCAGATACGTCAAGGGGCAGCACGAACCGAGTGGTGTCGCATCGATGCTGAAGACCCTCGCGGCGTGGAATGCCGACGGCACGCATCGGCTCAAGGCGTCGCCGAAGGCCAAGCAATACCAACAACATGCCGCGATCGCGATCATGGATCAGCTGGAGCCGACCCTGATCGAGTCGGTGTTCAACCGGCTGCTGGCGGGTCCGGGCCTGAACGGCCCCGGGTCCACGAGCGGCGGCTACAACCCGACGTCGGGCGGATACAGCATCCTGCCGATGGGCTTCGTTGATACGCCGAACGGCAACGGATCGCGCCATGGCAGCTCGTACGACGGCGGCTGGGAGGGCTACATGGAGAAGGTCCTCGAACAGCTGAGTGGCAAGCACCCAGCCGACCCGTTTACGTCCGTGATCACCAAGAAGTGGTGCACGAGCGGGCCGGGTAGCTGCCGGGCGGCGATCAACGCGGCGCTGCTGAGGACGTACCGGACCTTGAAGAAGGAGAACGGCACCGCCAAGGTCAGCAAGTGGAGGAAGGACAGCGCGCTGATCGCGGACGAGAAGTCGAGCGGCAACGCAAAGGAGACCATGCCGCAGTTCGACGCGATCAACTTCACCCCGTTCGGCTTGATCACGCAGCCGCTGATCGACTGGCAGAACCGGCCCACCTTCCAGCAGGTAATCCAGTTCCCCGCCCGTCGACCGGCCTGAAGTCAGCGACCCGTGGAGCGTCAAACGCACCACTAGCAAGGCGTTGATAACGTTGGCCGGTGTCCTCGCCGACGGCTGACGCTCCACGGGGGCGCGCGTTCCCACGAGTGCGACGGGCACTTCTTGCGCTAGTCATCGCGCTCGGCGTCCTCTACGTGCTGCGTTACCTGCTGGGTGCATTCGTCGGCATCGACGCCAACCTGCTGTGGTTTCGCGCCGTCCAGCACGAGTCGGTTTATACCCGGACGTTCTGGACCGAGGCGTTGCTGTTCGCGATCTTCGGGGTCCTGATGGCCGGTGCGATCGCCGGCAACCTGATCCTGTTCTTCCGGCACCGCCCGAAGGCCTACCGCCCGGACCCGGCGAAGCAGCGCTGGCGCTTCCTCTTCATGCGCTCGGAGCGCCGGCTCCGATGGTGGTTGTTCGCCATCGTCGTCGCCTACTTCGCCGTCAAGATGGGCGCGCGGGCGGCGAGCAACTGGCAGCTGTGGCTGCAGTGGCGATACGCGACGTCATTCGGCCAGCGGGATCCCCAGTTCCATCGCGATGTCTCCTACTACCTGTTCGTCTATCCGATGCACCGCGTCGTGCTGACCCTGCTCTTCAGGATCGTCGCGACCTCGATCGTCGTCGTCTTGATCACCGCCTACATGTACGGCGGGGTGCGGCTGCGCGGCACCGGCCCGCGGATGACGCGTGCCGTGCGGGCACAGCTCTCGCTGCTGTTGGGCGCGTACCTCGTCCTGAAGGCCTTCGCATACTGGCTCGACCGCTACGCCCTCGTGACGTCGAACCGCGGCGTGGTTACTGGGCCGGCGTACACCGATGTGCATGCCGCAATCCCGGGGAAGTTCGTCCTGGTGATCCTCGCGCTGATCTGCGCGGCGATCATGTTCGCGAACGTCTTCGTCCGCACGCCGCGACTGATGCTCTACAGCGTCGGGCTGATGGCGTTCGGCGCGCTGGTCTTCGGATTCGCCTGGCCTGCGATCGTGCAGCAGTTCCGGGAGAAGCCGAGCGCCTCGACCCTTGAGCTCCCCTACATCGCCCGCAACCTGGTGAGCACCCGGGCGGCGTTCGGTCTGTCGACCTCGGTCGACGACACGCAGTATCCGGGCGCGCAGGCGCCGTTGACCGGCGAGGCGCTGCAGGCCCAGGCGCAGGACGACGCGCAGATCCGGGTGCTCGATCCCAACCAGCTGTCGCCGACCTTCAACGTCAAGCAGCAGGTGCAGAGCTACTACGGCTTCAAGTCGACGCTGGACATCGATCGCTACCCGATCGACGGCTCGACGCAGGATCTCGCGCTCGCCGTCCGTGAGCTCACCCTCAGCGGGTTGCCGAGTTCGCGGTCGACCTGGACCAACACCCACCTCGTCTACACCCACGGGTACGGCGTGGTGGCCGCGCCGACCGACACCTTCACCAAGAGTGGGCTGCCGACCTTCGTGGAGAGCAACCTCCCGCCGCAAGGCCCGATCCCGATCGCTCAGCCCCGGATCTACTACGGCCAGATGTCTCCGACGTACTCCATCGTCGGGCAACCGGCCGGCAGCACGAAGAACCTCGAGTTCGACCGGCCGGGTTCGAGCGGTTCGGGTCAGCAGGTCGACTACACCCACACCGGCGGTGGCGGGATCCCGATCGGAGGGTTGCTCAATCGGTTCGTCTACGCCTACAAGTACCGCAGTCCCAGCCTGCTGTTCTCCAGCGAGATCAACCGCGCCTCGCAGCTGCTGACGATCCGCAACCCGCGCTCGCGAGTCGCCGCGGTCGCGCCCTGGCTGACCCTCGACGGCGACGTCTACCCGACCGTCGTCAACGGCCGGATCCTCTGGGTTGTCGACGGCTACACGACGTCGAACAACTATCCCAACTCCCAGCAGATCAGCCTGCGCAGCGCAACGACAAGCACGCTGAGCCAGAACGGTTCGACGGTCACGCAACCGAGTACGTCGATCAACTACATGCGCAACTCGGTCAAGGCAACGGTCGACGCGTACAGCGGCAAGGTGACGCTGTACGCCTGGGACCCGACGAAGACTCCGGACCCCGTCCTGACGACCTGGGAGAAGGCGTTCCCCGGTCTGATCCAACCGCAGTCGCAGCTCCCGGCCGCACTGGTGCCGCACCTCCGGTATCCGCAGGACCTGTTCAACGTGCAGCGCAGTCTGCTGACCCGCTATCACGTGACCAACGCAAGCGCGTTCTACGCCGGAAGCGACTTCTGGACGATCCCGAACGACCCGACCGTCGCCGCGACCAGCCGGCTCAACTCGATCGGCAAGAAGGTCACGGTCAGCGCGCCGTCGATCGCGTCGACGTACATGACGATGTCGCCGGACGGCGACTCCGCGCCGGTGTTTTCGCTCTCCACACCGATGGTGACGTTGAACAGCCGCAACCTCGCGGCGGTGTTGACCGTGAACTCCCAACCCGGACCCGGTTACGGCACCATGACCCTGCTCGAACTGCCCACCACCGGCGTCCCGGTCGAGAGCCCGTCGCAGATCCAGAACGACATCGAGTCGACGCCCGACATCACCCGGGCCCTCACCTTGGAGCGCGGCGGAAACTCGAAGGTCGTGCTGGGCAACCTGATGACCATCCCGCTCGGTGGTCAGATGCTGTACGTCGAGCCGGTCTACACCCAGGCCAGTGGGAGCAACAACTTCCCGATCCTGCGGCACGTCATCGCGGTCTACGGCAATGGCACACCGGCGTTCAAGTCGTCCCTGTCGGCCGCCTTGAGCCAAGCCCTCGGCGTACCGGTTTCCTAGGTGACCGCACCAGCTTTCGCCGGGCCGGTGGTGCACGCGGCCGGGTTGACCAAGTCGTACAAACGATCGGTCGCGCTCAGGGGCGTCGACATCGACGTGGCAGCCGGCGAGGTGGTCGGCCTGCTCGGCCCCAACGGCGCGGGCAAGTCCACGTTGACCAAGGTGCTGTGCGGGCTGGTGCGGGCCGACGGCGGGTCCGCGTCGATCGCGGGCGCACCGGCCGGATCGAGCGTGGCCCGGTCGAAGGTCGGCTACCTCGCCGAGCTCTTCCGGTTCCCCGGCTGGGCGACCGCCCAGGAGGTGCTGGTCACCCACCAGCGGCTGGCCCGGCGGCCGACCGCGGGTGGCGACGCCGATGAGCGGAGCCGGCTGCTCGCCGAGGTCGGGCTGTCGCAGGCCGGTTCGACCCGGGTCGAGGCGATGAGCAAGGGCATGCAACAGCGCCTGGGCCTCGCGCAGGCGATGGTCGGCGATCCCGAGGTTCTGCTTCTCGACGAGCCGACGTCTGCGCTCGACCCGGCCGGGCGGCACACCGTGCGTGAGGTGCTCGCCCGCGCACGGGACCGCGGGACCGCCGTACTTCTCAACACGCACCTGCTCGGCGAGGTCGAGCAGCTGGCCGACCGGGTCGTCCTCATCGACGCCGGCCGGGTCGTCGCGGCCGGCGCGATCTCGGACCTGACCGCCGGCCACGGCGTGACGATCGAGACCGATCAGGGCCGGGTCGAGCATCCCCACGTCCCGCGCGACACGATTCCGGCTCTCGTCTCCGGTCTGGTGGCCGATGGACGGCGGGTGTACGCCGTGATCCCGCACCGCTCGACGTTGGAGGACCTCTACCTCGAGCTGGTCGGCGACCGGGAGTCGCACCGATGAACGACACCCTGGTGATTGCCCGACTCGCGCTGCAGGAGGCGGTCCGTCGACGGGTGCTCACCGTCGTCGGCGTCCTGACCATCGCGAGCGGCGCCCTTTACCTGGTCGGCTGCATCACCCTGCGCCACCACCTCGAGGGTCTGGCGCAGTTCAAGCGAGGTGGGCAGCTCGAGCCGCTCGTGCCGGCCACCCTGCTAGGCCTCGCGTCGTTCGGCACGTTGTTCCTCGGCAGTGTGCTGGCAGTCTTCCTGGCCGCCGGTGCGGTCAAGGGCGACGTCGATCGAGGGCTCGTGCAGCCACTTGTGGTGCGGCCGGTCGGTCGCGGCGTCTACCTGGCCGGGCGCGCACTTGCCGCGATGACGGTCTCGGGCGGCTTCGTGCTGGTGGTCTCCGGGGCGGCCACGCTCACCACCCGGGCGCTGTTCTCGAGCCTGCCGCCCAAAGCCTGGACCGTGATCCCGCCGCTGATCGTCGCGGTCCTCGTCGTGACGATGCTCACCCTGCTCGTGTCGTCGCTGCTGTCCACGGTCGCGACCGGGATCAGCGTGCTCATGGCGTACGGCGCGGGTCTGATCGCGGGTCTGCTCGGCGAAATCGCTCGGGCGTTCTCGGCAAACACTCTGAGTGACATCGCGAACACGGTGTCCTACCTGCTGCCGTTCGAGGCGCTCTACCGCGATGCTCTCCAACGGCTTTCGCCGGGCGGGTCGTTGGGCCAGCTCGTGCAGCTCGGACCGCTCGGCGGGGCACAAGGGGGCGGCATCGGGCTCTGGATCTACACGCTGTTCTACCTATGCGGCTGTGCAGCGCTCGCGGTCTGGGCGTTCCGGCGCAGCGACCTCTAAGCGGGCGCGTCCAGCGCGGCTTCGATCGCGCTGACCACGGCCGGGTCGTCCGGCGTCACCTTCGACCGGAACCGGCCGACGACCTCGCCCTGCCGGTTGATCAGGAACTTCTCGAAGTTCCACTTGACACCGCCGGCCGATCCACTCGGGTCGGCCGCCTTGGTCAACTCACCGAACAGCGGATGCTGGCCGCGGCCGCGAACCTTGACCTTGGCGAACATCGGGAACGACACCCCGTACGTGACGCTGCAGAACTGCGCGATCTGCGACTCCGAGCCGCTCTCCTGGAACAGGAACTGGTTGCAGGGAAAGCCGAGCACCGAGAAGCCACGATCCGCGTAGGTCTCGTGCAGCTGCTGCAACGCGGCGTACTGCGGGGTGAAGCCGCATTTCGACGCCACATTGACCGCGAGCAGGACCTCGCCGGCGTGCTCGGCCAGCGTCGCCGGCTTGCCGTCGATCGTGGTGAGAGGGATCTCGTAGACGGACACAGCCAGCACTCCTCGAGTCGGACCGGCCTCCATCGTCGCACCCCGCCGGACTAGTGCCCCGGGTCGAGGCTCTGCTCGGTTCGCCAGCCGGCCTGACACCGGCTTCGTCGATTCGCGATGATGTGACGGGGCGTTCACTGACGGCGTTGGAGGGGTAGTGAGCCAGCTTCCTCGGTACCACGTGCCGAGGCCCAGACTCACCGACGCCTTGCGCGGTGCGTCGGTCGGCGTGATCGCGGGTGGGGGCGGATACGGCAAGTCCCTGCTCTCGACCGAGCTGAGCGACGTACTCGGGGTGCCGACGATCACCGCGGTGCTCGATCAGCTCGACGTGTCGGCCGACCTGTTGCTGGTCCGCCTGCGGTCGGCGGTCGCGATGCTCGGCCTGTCCGATGTCGCCGCCCGGATGGAGCAGGCGGCGCGATACGAACCGGCCCGGCGGCTCGACGCGATGTTCGCGGCCCTCGAAGGCCAGCCGGTTTTGCTGGTGGTGGACGAGGTCCACAACGTCCGTCCGGATGCCGTCGATCTTCTCGTCGCGACCGCTGACCGGCTCGGCGACGCGCAGCGCCTGCTGTTGATCGGGCGGCACGTGCCGGCCGGCCTGGATGCCTTGGTGGAGGCCGACCGGACCGTCGTACTCGGCACCGCCGAGCTCGCGCTCACCGACGACGAGCTGGCCCAGCTGTGTACGAGCGGCTTCGGCCTGAGCCTGTCGCCCGACCAGTTGGGTGAGCTCGGTAAGTCGACCGGCGGTTGGCTTGCTGCGGTCGTGCTCTTCGCCACCGGCTCGGACACCGACGACACCGAGCTGACCGTGTCGGGACGCGACGCACGATCGGGACCGGCGGTGCTCTCGGCACTGGTCGACGACATCCTGAATCGCCTGTCGGACCAGGAGCAGAACGCACTTCGGCAGGCCTCCCACCTGCCATTGCTGGACGACGATCTGGTCGCCGCGGCGACCGGCCTGGACGACCTGCTGGTGTCCGCCCGGTCGGCCGGGCTGCCGTTGTCGAACGCGCCCGGCGGCTGGTCGGCGCTGATCGGCCCGGTCCGCGACCTGCTGATGGCCAGCGCTCCGGTCGAGATCGAGACATTGCGGCGCGGCGCCAACGCCTACGTGGCACGTGGCGAGATCGCGCTCGGCTGCGAGCTGTTGATCGGCCACGACCAGGGCGAGGCCGCCGCGGAGCTGCTTGCCGGCCTGACCCCTCAACAGTCGGAGGCGCTGGACCTGGCCGAGTTCGCCGGTCTGGCCGACCGGCTGCCGGACGACATCGTCGCCAAACACCCTCGCCTGCTCATCCACCTGGTCCGGGCCTGCGAGCCCGGCGCGGTCACCCGGTTGCGCGCGACGACGAGCGAGCGAGCCGGGCGCCTCATCGACCCGACCCGCGAGCCGAAGCTCTTCCGCGAACTCAAGGCCGAGGAGGCCCGCGACCTGTTCTGGGCCGAGCGGCACAACGAGGCGGACGCGGTCGCCGGTGAGTTGCTCGCCCAGACCGGGCTCGGTGAGGACCTCACCCGGGCCCGGTTCCTGGAGGTGCTCGGGTGGGCGACGACGATGCAGAAGGACGACGTCCATCTCGGGTACGCCGAGGAGCGGATCCTGCTCGCCGCCCGTACCTACCGTGCGCACGAGCAGTGGACCTGGCTGGCCCACCTGATGATCCCGCTCGCGATGTGGGTGCACGCGGCCCGTGGCGCGTACGACGAGTCGATCCGCTGCATGGACGAGGCGCTGACCCTCGCGGTCCACAACCGTTACACGCGCGGCACCATCCTCACCTTCCGTTCCGAGGTCCTCGACACGATCGGGCGCTACGAGGAGTCCGCGGACAACCAGGTGGAGGCCCAGGCGATCGCGGACACGACTCGCGATCTGCGACTGCGGGCATACGTCCAGTGGAACTACGCCCGGCGGGCCTCACAGCAGGGCGACCCCGACGCGACCCTGGCCGCGATCAAGGCGGTCGAAGCGGATGCAACGGACTGGTTCGACCAGTCGGGGTGCTGGTTCCTTTCTGACGCTGCGAACTTCCTCGACCGGGTCGGACTCACCGAGCTGGCGCATGACTATCTGGCCCGCGCGAAGGAGATGCCGCCCGACGAGCCCGCGCTCACCCGGGCGGAGGCCGCGTTGGCGGCCCGGAGTGGAGATCCCGAGGAGGCGGAGCGGCATCTACTGGCGCTGCAGGGCAAGCCGTGGTTCGAGCCCCGCGAGCTCTGGCACGCCACGCTGCTCCGGGCGATGGCTGCGTCCCGGCGCGGCGACTCGAACGCGGCGGTCCTTGCCGCCGAGGCGTTTGCGCAGGCCGCGCGGCTCGGACATCCGCACCTGCCGCTGATCCAGGAACGCACGATCGCCGAGCACCTGTTGGCGCTGAGCGCGAGCAACGGCGGGCTCACCGCGATCGATCTCGACCTGAGCGCGTTCCCGGTGGTGGTGTCGATGCTCGGCCGGTTCGAGATCACCCAGGCCGGCCATGTGATCGACATTCCGGCCGGGCAAGGACGGCAGCTGCTCAAGCTGATCGCGAGCGCCGGCGGCACGATGCTCGCCGAGCAGGTGATCGAGCACCTATGGCCGGAGATCGATCCGGACGTCGGCGCAAACCGGCTGCGAACCGTGCTGAACCGGTTGCGCGAGTCGGCGTCGGAGCTCGTGGTCCGCGACGAGCGGGCGCTGCGGCTGGCGCCGCACGTGCACACCGACGCCCACCGGTTCGAGACCGACGCCCGTCGGGCCGAGGCGTTGGCGGCGACCCGCTCCCCCGAGGCGTTGTCGGTGGCACGAAGCGCGCTCGCGGTCTACCGCGGCGATCTGCTCCCGGACGACGCCTACGAGCAGTGGACGATCATGCCGCGGGAACGCCTTCGCCGGCACGCGCTGTCCCTGCTCGACCTGTGCGCCGACTCCGCTGCCGGAGTCGGCGACGTCGACGAGGCAGTCCGCTGCCTCGTGCGGGCCACGGACATCGCGCCGTACGAAGAGGAGCGATACCTCGAGGTGGCGCAACACCTGCTCAGCCAAGGTCGGCGGGGGGCAGCGCGGTCGTACGTCGATCGGGCTCGCAGCGTCCTCGAGGAGCTCAACCTGGCGCCGCCGGCCGCCCTCCTCGACCTCGACCGGCTGGTTCGCCGGGTGTGACGTTGGTGTGACGCGGGTTGCGAACACTGGCGAGCACGCCGCTGGCCCCAGGCGGTCGGGTCCGAGAGGATTGAGACGATCGTGCGCTCCGGAGGGCCGCGCAGCCATCGGCTGCTGGATCGGTTGGCCGGGCCGGTAGCCGCCGGCCAGCCGATCCGGCGGGTGCGGGTGCTCGTCGTCGATGACGATGCGGCGATCCGCGCCGTGATCGCCACGACGCTGTCCGGCGAGGGCCTGGAGGTCTTCGAGGCCGACGGCGGCGGCGCGGCGCTCGACATGGTGACGTCCACTCATCCCGACGTCGCCGTGCTCGACTCCGACATGCCCTTGATGAGCGGCTGGGAGGTGGCTGACGCCTTGCGGACGAATCCGGCGACTACGGCGATTCGGACGATTGTGCTCACCACCCAGTCGCCGCGGCGGGCCGGCGTCATGTCGCTGCCCGCGGGCGTCGATGCCTGCTTGCGCAAGCCGTTCGACTCACATGAGCTGGTCGCGGCGGTCAAGGAGCTGGCCGCGCCGAACCGGCGGCGCTAACGTCGATCGCGTCCGGCTCCGAGTTGAAGGGCACGACGCGATGCTGGGTGGCGGGGCCGGGTGATGGGTCGTCGTACCTACATCCGCGGCGCGGACCTGGCCGAGCCGCTCCGCGCGCTGCGGACCGAGCTGAAGGTGCCGGTCGAGTTCGCGCCGGACGTGCTCGCCGCCGCTGACGCTGCGCGCGACTCGTGGACGCGCGACGGCCGGGTCGACGCCACCGACGTACCGCTCGTCACTCTCGACCCGAAGGGGTCGCGCGATCTGGATCAGGCCTTCGCGCTGGCCCGGCGCGGAGCCGGGTATTGCTTCCACTACGCGATCGCCGACGTCGGAGCTTTCGTCGCGCCGGACGGGCCGCTTGCCGCCGAGGCTCGCGTTCGCGGCGAGACCGACTACCTGCCCGACGCTCGCGCGCCGCTGTATCCGGTCTCGCTGTCCGAAGGCGCGGCCAGCCTGCTACCGGACGGCGATCGACCGGCCGTGCTGTGGCAGCTGGACCTCGACGGAGAGGGGGAGCCGACGTCGATCGAGGTACGACGCGCGGTCGTGCGCAGCCGGGCGCAGCTGGACTATGACTCGTTGCTGACCACGCACTCAGAGTCCACCGAACTGCTCGCCGTGGTTGGCGACCTGCGGGAACGTCGCGAGCGCGAGCGCGGTGGCGTCTCGTTGAACGCACCCGAGCAATACGTGGCGCGGGACGGCGACGGATGGACGCTGGAGTACCGGACGCCGGTGCCCGCTGAGGGGTGGAACGCACAACTCTCGCTGCTCACCGGGATGGCGGCGGCGAAGCTGATGGTGGAGGCAAAGGTCGGCCTGCTTCGAACCATGCCGCGTCCGTGGCATCGCAAGGTTGCGTCGTTCCATCGCAGTGCCGCGGCCCTCGGCGTGACCTGGCGAAAGGGGGTGTCGTACCCCGATTTCATCCGAGGCCTCAATCCGGCCAAGCCCCCGCAGGCGGCGCTACTGCGGCTGGCCGGGTCGTTGCTCCGCGGCGCCGGGTACGTCGCCTTCGACGGCGAACGGCCACAGCAGATCCGCCATGCCGCGGTCGCAGCGCCGTACGCGCATGCAACCGCTCCGCTGCGCCGCCTGGCCGACCGGTATGTGTCCGAGGTGTGCCTGGCGATCTGCGCCGGCAGCGAGGTGCCGGAATGGGCCCGGGCCGGGCTGCCCGAGCTGCCGCACCTCATGGCGACCGCCGACCAGCACGCGCACGCGGTCGATCACGCCGTGGTCAACCTGGCCGAGGCCGTGCTGCTGCAGGACCGGGTCGGCGAGGTCTTCGAGGGAGTAGTGGTCGAGGTCGAGGACGACCACGGCGAGATCCAGCTCCGCGACCCGCCGGTGCGCACCCGGATCGACGGCCCGAACCTGCCACTAGGTCAGGAGATCCGCGCCCGCCTGGCGAGGGCCGACGTCGCCGCCCGCACGATCATCTTCACTCCCGCTTGATGGACCGTGCAGCGCTATGTACCGCCCGCGGTACGAGCCGCTGAACAGTTCGCTTGGCGGCCTAATGCTGATGCACTTTGCCGGTTGGCGAAGCCCAGGAATACTTGGGGTCGTGGCCGACATGAGCGAAAGAGATGCAGCGGTCGAGACCGGAGGCGCCTGCGCCCAATGCGGGCTGGTGCGCGAAACATTCAGTCGTAGCAACGTGTTTCTCGCCCGAATCTCTTGTGTCCTGCTGCCACCATTACTCCTCGTCGAGCTCGTCCTGCTCCACGCGGCCACACGGTCGTGGTCGCTCGCGATCATCCTCGGCGGCTGTTGTGCGCTGGGATTTGTCGCGGTCCTACGAGTCTCCTCGACGCGTCGGTACCAGGTGATCATTTCGCCCACTCAGTTGGCCTTCACCAGCCACCGAGGCTCTGGAGCGTTCGCGTTCGCCGACGTCACTGCGGTCGTGAACAGCCGCAGTTGGAAAGGTGGCTCCCGGAGCATCCATGTCTCGACCCCGTTCGCCGTCTACGGCCCGGGCAAGGCCAAGCAGACTGGCCATGGCATCCGGATCTACGAGTCGGATCGCAAGGCGGCAAGCGCCCTTGCCAACGCCCATCTCGGCCACGAGCTTCCACCGCCGCGCCGCCCGTCCGATCAGCCTTGAAATCGCAGGTCGAGCGCTCGGCGCTACTCCCACTCGATCGTGCCGGGGGGCTTGCTAGTCACGTCGAGGACGACGCGATTGATCTCGCGGACCTCGTTCGTGATCCGGGTCGAGATCCGGGCGAGGACGTCGTAGGGCAGCCGGGTCCAGTCCGCGGTCATCGCGTCCTCGCTCGAGACCGGGCGCAGCACGGCCGGGTGACCGTAGGTCCGCTCGTCGCCTTGTACGCCGACCGACCGCACGTCCGCGAGGAGCACCACCGGGCACTGCCAGATCTCGCGGTCGAGGCCCGCGGCGGATAGCTCCTCGCGGGCGATCGCGTCCGCCTCGCGCAGTACGTCGAGGCGGTCGCGGCTGACCGCGCCGACGATCCGGATCGCGAGACCCGGGCCGGGGAA
The DNA here is from genome assembly GCA_963770565.1 of uncultured Actinomycetota bacterium. Lineage (GTDB taxonomy): Bacteria > Actinomycetota > Actinomycetes > JAFAQI01 > JAFAQI01 > DATAUK01. The sequence continues at coordinate 744,746 of CAVYQE010000001.1, read as the reverse complement.
CGGCTGCCGCCACACGATCTCGGCCGGCAGGCCGAGCTCCTCGCCGACCCGGCGCACCTCGTCCTTGAACAACGTGCGCAGCGGCTCGACCAGGTCGAACTGCAGGTCGTCGGGCAAGCCGCCGACGTTGTGGTGGCTCTTGATGTTGGCGGTCCCCTCGCCGCCGCCCGACTCGACCACGTCGGGATACAACGTGCCTTGCACGAGGAAGTCGACCGTCTCCCCCATCGCTTGCGACTCGGCCACGATCTCGCGGGCGGCGTGCTCGAAGACCCGGATGAACTCGCGCCCGATGATCTTTCGCTTGGCCTCGGGGTCGCTGACGCCATCGAGCGCGTCGAGGAACCGATCTGCGGCGTCGACCACCTTCAGTCTCACTCCGGTCGACGCCACGAAGTCGCGCTCGACCTGCTCCGACTCGCCCTTGCGCAGCAGCCCGTGATCGACGAAGACACAGGTCAGCCGGTCGCCAATCGCCCGCTGCACGAGCGCCGCGGCAACCGCCGAGTCGACGCCGCCCGACAGCCCGCAGATCGCTCGCTTGTCTCCGACCTGTGCGCGGATCCGGTCGACCTGCTCCTCGACGATGTTGACCATCGTCCATGTCGCCTGGCAGCCCGCGACGTCGTACAGGAAGTGTTCGAGCACCTTCTGCCCGTGCGCGGTGTGCAGCACCTCGGGGTGGAACTGCACGCCGGCCAGGCCGCGCGCAACATCCTCGAAGGCGGCGACCGGAGCGCCGTCCGAGGACGCCGTCGTCGTGAAGCCGGGCGGCGACGCGAACACCGCATCGCCGTGCGACATCCAGACCTGCTGGACCGCCGGCAGGTCTGCGAGGACGACGCCGCCGTCGCCGTCGACCCGAAGGGACGTGGCCCCGAACTCCGATAGCCCGGTACGCCGGACCTCACCGCCCAGCGCCAGCGCCATCGCCTGGAAGCCGTAGCAGATCCCGAAGGTCGGCACCCCCGCGGCGAACAGCGCGCGGTCGACTTGGGGAGCCCCGTCGGCGTACACCGAGGACGGGCCACCGGACAGGATGATTGCCTTGGGATGCTTCGCGAGCATCTCGTCGACCGGCATGGACGAGGGGACGATCTCGCTGAACACCCGGCACTCGCGCACCCGCCGGGCGATGAGCTGGGCATATTGCGCGCCGTAGTCGACGACGAGGACCGTGTCGAAACCCGCGGCTGCCGTCATCGGCCAAGCCTAATGTGACGGTTGCCGCCTCGCCGTGAGGCCGGGTCCAGGATGATGCGAGGCGACGCGAAGGGAGCACGATGCCGGCGCCAGCCGCGGGATCCGACCGCCCGATCTTCATCGTCGGGGCGAACGGAACGGGCAGCACGTTGCTCCGGCTCATGCTCGACAGCCACGAGCGGATCGCGATCCCGGGCGAGACCGGGTTCCTGCGCCTCGCGCTCGCCCACACCTGGGTGCCGTTCTGGCCGCTCGGCGGTCAGTGGAACGCCAACCTGGCCCTTTCCGACGATGCGCTGATGGCCGCCCTCGCCGAGTTCTACGGCGGGCTGTTCTCGTCGTACGCGGAGTCGCGCGGCAAGCAGCGATGGGGCGACAAGACGCCGTTCCACGTCTGGCACCTCGAGCTGGCCAGGCGGCTGTTCCCGGACTGCCAGGTGGTCGGCATCGTGCGGCATCCGGGCGCGGTGATCTCCTCGCAGCGGCGCCGGTTCCGGCGCACCTACGCCCAGGCCAGCCGGAGCTGGATTCGCTCCACGAGCCAGTTGATGTTCGAGGCGATGGACCTCGGCGACCAATGCGTCGTGCTTCGTTACGAGGACCTCGTCGCAGAGCCGGAGAAGGTCGCACGGGCGTTGCTCGACTGGCTCGACGAACCGTGGTCGGACGCGGTCCTCGACCATCACGAGATCCAGCCCCGCTCGGGTGGGCCGGCCAGGGCCGAGGGTTTCACCGAGATCGACCGGCCGATCGACGACGCGCAGGTCAGCGAGTGGGAGGGCTACCTCCGCGGCGCCGAACGCCAGCGGGTGCTCGCCCCGACCCGCGCCGTGGCCGCGTTCTTCGCCTACGACTGCGAGCGCACCTTGCCGCTCGGCGACTTCGGCGCGACCGGCTCGCCGCTAATGACCGGCACCGCGCTCCGCGAGCGGCGTACGACGCACGGCGCCGGAATCGACTGGAACGATCGCCCAAAGCCCGGCTTCGCCGACCGCCAGATGAAGCCGCCACTGCCGCGCCGACGCCGCCAGCCGCCGTCGCTCGACGACGTCACGCTCCGCGCGCTGCTCCAGCACCGGATCGCGCGAGCGGGCCACCGGCTCCCCGACGGCATCCGCGGCCGCGCCAACGACGCGCGCCGCAAGTCGGGCTGGCTCGACCGCCTGCTCGGCCCCCGCACCTGACGTGCTACGAGACCGCTGTGCGCTGGAGCGGCAGGCGCAGGGCGGCGGGGGCGTCGTCGGGCACGGCGGGAGTGTGCGGCGCCACGGGGGTGAGCTCGGCGTACGACGAACCGAGTGGGGGCCGAGGGTCGGCGTCGCCGCGATTGGGCCAGAAGGCCATCGCCCGCTCGGCCTGAGCCGTGATCGTCAGCGACGGGTTCACGCCAAGGTTCGCGGTCACCGCCGCGCCGTCGATCACATGCAGGCCGTCGTATCCATGTAGCCGTTGCCATGGGTCGACGACACCGTCTTCCGCGGTGATCCCGATCGGCGCACCACCGATGATGTGCGCGGTCATCGGGATGTTCCCCAGGTCGCCGACCGCGCCGCCGGGGATGCCGTTGATCCGAGCCGCCAACCGGCGAGCCACCTCGTTGCCTGCGGGGATCCAGGTCGGGTTCGGCTCGCCCTCGCCGTGCCGTGACACCAACCGCTCGCCGAAGCGGCCCCGGCGCCTCGAGACGGTCAGCGAGTTGTCGAGCGACTGCATGACGAGCACGATGATGGTCTGCTCCGACCAGTGCCGCAGCCACATCAGCCTGAGGAAGTCACGTGGGTTGCTCGCGATCTCCTTCAACGCCTTGCGCCACCGCTGCCCACCTTCGCCGCCGTCAGTGAGCACCGACTGCAGCAAGCCCATCGAGTTCGAGCCCTTGCCGTAGCGAACCGGCTCGATGTGGGTGTGCGGGTCCGGATGGAACGACGACGTGATCGCCACCCCGGTCGAGAAGTCGGCGTCGCGGTCGCGACTGCGGGCGCCGAGGATCGACTCCGAGTTGGTGCGGGTCAGCTCGCCGAGCCGGCCCGACAGCTTGGGCAGCACGTCCTGGTCCCGCATCCGGTGCAGCAGCTTTTGGGTGCCGAGCGTGCCGGCTGCGAACACCACCTGGCCGGCCGTGAACGTCTGCCGATTGCGACGTCGGGTCGTGTGGCGGGTGTCGACGGCGTACCCGCCGGAGGCGAGCGGGCGCACGGTCTGGGCCGTGGTCTCCGGCACGATTCGGGCCCCGAGACCTTCGGCGAGGTGTAGGTAGTTGAGGTCCAGCCGGTTCTTCGCGTTGTTGCGGCAGCCGATCATGCAGTTGCCGCACTGGATGCATCCGGTCCGCTGCGGGCCGGCGCCGCCGAAGAACGGGTCGTCGACGGTCTTGCCCGGCTCGCCGAAGAAGACGCCGACCGGCGTGTGGTGGTAGGTGTCGCCGACCCCCATCTCCTCCGCGACCGCGCGCATCTCGACATCCGCGGCGGTCTCGGTCGGGTTCTCGGTGACGCCGAGCATCCGCGACGCCTGGTCGTAGTACGGCGCGAGCTCGCTCTTCCAGTCCGTGATGTGCGCCCACTGCTTGTCGGCGAAGAAGTCGTCGAGCGGGGTGTAGAGGGTGTTCGCGTAGACCAGCGAGCCGCCGCCGACTCCGGCCCCGGAGAGGCAGACGACATCGGTCAGCGGGGTGATCCGTTGGATGCCCATCCAGCCGAGCGCCGGCGCCCACAGGAAGTCCTTGAGCGCCCAGCTCGTCTCGGGCAGCGTGTCGTTGCTGAACCGTCGGCCCGCCTCGAGTACGCCGACCCGGTAGCCCTTCTCCGCGCCCCGGAGCGCCGCAACGCTGCCACCGAAGCCGCTGCCGATCACGATGACGTCGAAATCCAGGTCCGCCACACCCGAAGGCTACTCACCGGTAGCACTCGCAGATCCGCGCGCTCCCGACTAAATCCGGCCGAGCGGCCGCAAGAGCCGTTTTGGCTGCGAAGATCTCTGCGTGAGCATGGCCGCGTCCCCGAGACTGCGCGCGCGAGGAGCTCGGCTCACCGCGATCGCGTTGCCGGCCGCCGAGCTGCGCCGCGTCCTGCAGCTTGCCTTGGCCGGCCTTTGGCTCTTCGACGGCATCTTGCAGCTCCAGCCGTTCATGTTCACCACCGGACTCGCCCGCCAGGTCCTCGCCCCGGCCGCGGCCGGCAACCCGTCGGCCATCGCCGCGCCGATGTCCGCGGTCGCCCGGTTGGTGGCGCAGCATCCGGTGCCGGCAAACGCCGGCTTCGCCGCGATCCAGGTCGGGCTAGGTCTCGCGATCGCTTGGCGGCCGACCGTCAAGGCAGCACTCGCTGCGTCGATCGTCTGGGCTCTCGCACTCTGGTGGCTCGGCGAAGGGCTCGGCGGCGTACTGGTCGGAACCGCGGGACCGCTCGCCGGCGGGCCCGGCCCGGCCCTGCTGTACGCCGTCCTCGCGGTCCTGGTCTGGCCGTTACGCCCGGCCGAGGAGCCCTCGAACGTCGCCGACCGGGCCTTCATCGGTGCCTGGCGGATCGGCGTCCCGGCCGCTCGGTTGACCTGGCTGGGGTTGTGGGCGGCGCTGGCCGGCCTCGCCCTCACCGGCTCGAGCCGGTCCGCACAGGGCGTCCACGACCTGCTGGTGGGCATGGCCAGCGGCGCGCCCTCGTGGCTCGCGGCGATCGACGACCGGGCGGCCGCCCTTGCCGCAGATCACGGCCTCGCGATTGCAGTCGCGCTCGCGACCACCTGCGCCGGCATCGCGATCTCGGCCTTCGGGTCGCGCACAGTCGTTCGCGCCGGAGTGGTCGCGGCAGCGATGCTCGCCGCCGCCATCTGGGTCGTCGCGCAGGCCTTCGGCGGCATTGCCGGCGGGCAGAGCACGGACCCCGGCTCCGGCCCGCTGCTGATCCTGATCGCCATCACTTACTGGCCGCTCTCGGCCAAGGGCGACGCACACCACGAGGGCGGCAGCCAATGGTGATGCCAACCTGGCTGAGCGACGGCTTGGCCGTGGCCATGCTCACCGTGGCCGCCTACTGCGCGAGCCGGTTGATCGTCGCGCGCCTCATGCACCGATCGACCAACTACTCGATCGACGCCGTCCACACCGCGATGGGCATCGCGATGGCCGGCATGTTGACCGCGCGGCTGGTCAGCCCGGCGCCCTGGGTCGTCGTGTTCGCCATGGCGGCCGGATGGTTCGGCTACCGGATGGTGCGCGGCCTGGTCGGCGTACCCGGTGGCGCAGTCGGCCCACATCTGCGGCACCTCGTGACCAGCGGCGCGATGGTCTACATGCTGGTCGCGGCACCTACCACGGCGATGGCCGGCCCATCAACCACTGCTGCGATGAGCCAGATGGGTTCGGTCGGCGGGCCGGACGTGCGCTTCCCCACGGTCGCGCTGCTGCTGGTCGCTTTCATGGTCGGCTACACCGTCATGGTCACCGACCGAACCTCCCGGAGGGCAAGCGAGCCGCACACCACCGAGCAGATCATCGCGCCGCGCAGCGTCGCGTGTTGCCAGGTCGCGATGAACCTGACGATGGGCTACATGCTGCTCACGATGCTGTAGGCGCCGCGCTAGTCGCGGCGGTGGATCGGTCCTTCGGTCTCGCCGAGTGGACGCACATCGGTCAGCCCGTTGCGCAGCGCGATGATCTCCGCGCACACCGAGACCGCCGTCTCCTCCGGCGTTCGCGCGCCGAGGTCGAGCCCGACCGGCGCGTGCAGCCGCGACAACGCGGCCTCGTCGACGCCGGCCTCGCGCAGCCGCGCCATCCGCTCTTGATGGGTACGCCGGCTTCCCATCGCGCCGATGTAGCCGGCCTCGGTGGCAAGGCCGGCCACAATCGCTGGTACGTCGAACTTGATGTCGTGGGTCAGCACGCAGATCGCATCACGCGCGGTCAACGACGGGCCGATTCGCTCGAGCAGCCGGTTCGGCCAGTCGACGACGATCTCGTCCGCGAGCGGGAAACGTGCACGGGTCGCGAACACCGGGCGGGCATCGCAGACCGTCACCCGGTATCCGAGCACCTTTGCGATCCGCACGAGTGCCGCGGTGAAATCGACCGCGCCGAAGATGATCATCTGCGGCGACGGCACGAACGACTCGATGAACACCGAGACGTCGTCCTGTCGCGCTTCGCCGTGCGGACCGTACCGGCGTACCCGGCTCAGACCGGCAGCCAGCTCGCCCTCGGCGTCACGCGCGACGACCCGGTCGAGATCGGGGTCACCGAGTGATCCGACCGGCAGGTTGTCGGGTGAGACCAGCAGCTTCGCGCCGGCGCCGGGGCCCTCGATCACGGTGGCAAGGGCAACCGGCTGCTCGGCCCGCATCGCTGCGGCAACGTCGTCGTAAAGCGCCACGCGTTACCAGTCGAGCGGCTCGACGAAAACGTGGATCGTGCCACCACAGGTCAGGCCGACCGCAAACGCGTCGTCGTCCGAGTAGCCGAAGGTGTGGACCCGGCGCAATCCGGTCGTCAACGACTCGAGTGCCGCCTCGACCACCGCGCCCTCGACGCAGCCGCCTGAGACCGAGCCGGCAACGACGCCGTCCTCGGTCACGGCCATCGCGGCGCCGGGCTCGCGCGGCCCGGAGCCTTCGATGTCGACGACCCGCGCGATCGCGACCCGCTTTCCCTGCCGCCGCCAGCGGTCGAGATCGTCGATCAGCTCGCGCACAACCGACTCCTCTCGCCGACTCTGGCTCCATTCCAGGGTAGCCCGGTGATCATCACGCTGAGCCCCATCGACCGAACCGCCAGCGGGGCGTGAGCGTGGTAAGGAATGGCTCGCTTCGACCCGGCGTTGACACCTGTTGCGGCGTGGGGTGCGATCAATGCCTACCCCAAGGCCGTCGACCTGAGCAGGAGCGCGATCGTGGCTCAACGGATGACGGTTCGGATGACCGAGTTGGCGGCGCTCCGCGTGCCGTTCGTGCACGCCACCGTCGTCCGCGCTGAGCAACCCACGTCAGCCCGACCGGGTGACGACGCGGTGATCCTGCCCGACGGCACGATGGAGGGCTTCGTCGGCGGCCAGTGCGCCGAGGAGTCAGTGCGCACGGCCGCGCTCAATGCGCTCGACCGCGGCGAGGCCGTGCTTCTTCGGGTCCTGCCCGGCGGCGAGGCGTCCTTCCCTGAGGCGCCCGGTGCCTATGTCACCGTGAACCCCTGCCTGTCCGGCGGCGCATTGGAGATCTTCTTGGAGCCTCAGTTCCCGCCTGACGTCCTCAGCATCGTCGGTGCGACGCCGATCGCCGAAGCGGTCGCCGAGCTTGCCGGGCCGCTGAGCTTCATGGTCGTGCGCCCTGGTCCCGACGAGTCGCCGCAAGGCGCGATCGCAAGCGTCATCTGCAGCCTCGGCCACGACGAAGAGAAGGCGATCAGGGCGGCGCTCGATGCCCAGATCGGGCTGATCGAGGTCGTGGCGAGCCACCGCCGCGGCGACGCGCTGCTCGAAGCCATGGGCCTCGGTCCGGCCGAGCGAGCCCGGATCAAGACCCCGGCCGGCATCGACATCGGCGCGCACACCCCGGCCGAGATCGCGCTGTCGATCCTCGCCCAGATCATTCAGGCGATGCGGGTCGACGGTCTCAGGGCGCAGGGTCCCGAGATGCCCGCCCTCAACAAGCAGGCGATCGATCCGATCTGCGGCATGACCGTCGTCGTACGCCCGGACACGCCGCACCTACGGGTCGAGGGCATCGACTACTGGTTCTGCAACCCGGGCTGCCGCGAGCGCTACGCCGAGCAGACCGCGCGCTGACGTTGTTCGTCACCGGCTTGGTACTTGCCGCCGGATCGTCCTCCCGGCTCGGGCAGCCGAAACAACTCCTGCCGTATCGCGGCACGACGTTGCTCGACGCATCCCTCGCGGTCGCGCGACAGTGCGGCTTCGACCAGCTGCTCGTCACGATCGGCGGGGCATCCGAACAAGTGCGGCAGACCGTCGACTTCAGCGGCATTCAGGTGGTCGAGAACCTGAACTTCACCGCCGGCTGCTCGTCGTCGATCAGCGCCGCGATCGCCGAGGTCGACGAGCGGGCCACCGGTCTCGTGCTGATGCTCGGCGACCAGCCGGGCGTCTCGCCGGTCGTCGTACACGATCTGATTGAGCAAGCGGCGGACGCCCCACTCGGGGTCTGCCGCTATTCGAACGGTCGCGGGCATCCGTTCTGGTTCCATCGCGATGTGTTCGACGACCTGCTCGTGCTCCACGGTGACAAGGCGGTATGGAAGCTGCTGGAGTCCGGCCGTTACCCGGTGACCGACGTCGAGATCGACGGGCCGGTCCCGCTCGACGTCAACACCTGGGAGGACTACCAGACCCTGATCGGCTGACCACGCTCGATCGACTGCGACCGCCGGCGGCGCAATGCGAGACTGCGGATACGTTTCGTGGTTGAGAGTCCCCAATCAGTCGCCGTCCTCCGCCGGACGAGCGCGCCCTAGAGAGGCAATGTTGATGGCTGAGTTGCAGGCCGTGACTGCACCCGCACGAGCCCACCACCGCGGACGACCCACGCTGGCGATCGGATCGGTTGCGATGGCGGCGCTGGGCGTTCTCGTCGCAGGCGGCTCGTTGGCACGTGGGGCGCCCGCTGGGATGGCGGCCACGGCCAAGCCCCCAGCCGCGAGCGCAGGAGAGCTGACCGCGGTGACCGCGGTGCCGCATTCCTCCGACGTCTGGGCGGTCGGCTCCAACGGCACGGTCGACAACGCGCGCTTCTTCGTCGGACAACGCCACCACGGGCAGTGGCGGGCGGTAAAGGCACCCGCACTCGGGGGAAGGTACGGCTCGCTCACCACCGTCGCAGCGGGGTCCGCACGAACGATCTGGCTGGGCGGAGCAAAGCAACAGAAGGCGGGCCCCCAGACCATGCCGGCGATCTGGCGCTTGGCGGGCAAGAAGTTCGTCGCCCAGAAGCTCCCCGCGCTGACCGACCTCTCCGATTCGGTGAGCTCGATCTCCGCAAGCTCGGCCACGAACGCGTGGGCGGTCGGAGGCTTCTACCCAGGTCAGACCGCCGCGCAGGTTGCCTTCCACTGGAACGGCAAGAAGTGGTCCGCCGTGACGGTGCCCTCGGGCTACTCGCAGACGCTGTACGACGTGAGCACCTCCGGTCCGAACAACGCATGGGCGCTGAGGTCTGACTACGCCCTGAGCCAGAGCACCCTGGTTCATTGGAACGGCAAGGCCTGGACGCTCAGCACCGCTGCGCCCGCCGGGGTGACGCTGACCTCGGTCGCGACGAGCTCGGCCAAGCTGGCGTACGCCACCGGGTTCAGCACCACCACCGGCGGGGGGTATCGGTCGGTGCTGATGACGTTCAACGGCACGAAGTGGTCGACCGTTCAGTTGGCCAAGAGTCTCGGCCACGCCGATCTCCTGGCCGTCACGGTGCACGGCACGTCGGCCTGGGTGATCGGCGTGACGGCGACGCGACCGGAGATCCTGTACTCCGCGGGCCGCGGCTGGAAAGCTGAGAACTCACCAGGCGAGGACTACCGACTGTTTGCGATCAGCGCCGGCTCCACGGCCCGGGCCAGCGCAGTTGGGTACTACGACGCCCCTGGCAGCGGCCTGCCGTCCAAGACGTTCTTCGAGTCATGCAGTGCTCGCTCGTGCACGGGCGAGCCCTCAAAGCTCTGACCCGGCTCACCAAAGTCAGGGACGGACGACGAGCTCGACCCGCTGGAACTCCTTGAGGTCGCTGTAGCCGGCCTTCGCGATCGAGCGGCGCAGGCCGCCGAAGAGGTTCAGCACCCCGTCCGGGTTGGTCGCGGACCCGAGGAGTACGTCGGCAAGAGAGCCGACCGGCCACTGTCCGCTCGGCGGGCCGTAACGGCCACGCGGCAGGTGCGGGTGCGAGGCCGACGCATGCCACCACGCGCCACGTCCGGGCGCCTCGGCCGCCATCGACAGCGGCTCGCCCAGCATCACGGCGTCGGCGCCGCAGGCGAGCGCCTTCGCGATGTCGCCGCTGGTCTGCATGCCGCCGGCCGCAATCACGTGGACATAGCGGCCACCAGTCTCGTCGAGGTAGTCCCGACGCGCACTTGCCGCGTCGACGATGGCGGTTGCCATCGGCACCTCGATGCCCAGCACCGACCCAGTCGTCGACCACTCGTCGGCCGCGGTGCCGACGATCACGCCGGCCGCACCGGTACGCATCAAGTGCAGCGCGGTCTGGTAGTTGGTGCACCCGCCGACGATCACCGGTACGTCGAGGTCGGCGATGAAGGTCTTCAGGTTCAGCGGCGGCTGCGTAGCCGACGCGGACACGTGCTCAGCTGAGACGATCGTGCCCTGGATCACCAGCAGGTCGACTCCGGCGGACAGGATCGTAGGCGCGTAGCGCACCGTGTGCTGCGGCGAGACGCGCACCGCGGTGATCGCACCGGTGTCGCGAATCTCTTTGATCCGCTGGCTGATCATCTCGTCGCGGACCGGCTCGGCATAGATCCGCTGCAGCGCAGCGGTCGACTCGGCCGGATCGACCGACGCGAGTTCGGCGAGCAAGGGCAGCGGATCGTCGTACCTGGTCCACAATCCTTCGGCATCGAGGACACCCAGCCCGCCGGCGCGCCCGACCTCACCGATCGTCTGCGGCGACATGGTCGCGTCCGACGGTTGACCGACCAAGGGCAGCTCGAAGCGATAGGCGTCGATCTGCCATGTCAGCGAGACGACGTTCGCGTCACGAGTACGCCGCGACGGCACGATCCCGATGTCGTCGAGGGTGTAGCCGCGACGGGCGGAACGGCCGAGACCGATCTCGACGCTGTCGGACATCATCGGGCGGTGTAGTTCGGTGCCTCGGTGGTCAGCGCGATGTCGTGCGGGTGACTCTCCTTGAGCCCAGCCGCGGTGATCCGCATGAGCTGGGCCTGCTGCAGCTCAGCGATCGTGCGCGCGCCGACGAAGCCCATCCCCGCCTGCAGGCCGCCGATCAGCTGGTGCGCGACCGCGGCGAGCGGCCCGCGGTACGGCACCTGGCCCTCGATGCCCTGCGGCACGAGCTTGTCGTCGGACAGCACGTCGTCCTGGAAGTAGCGGTCCTTGGAAAACGACCGGGCCTGGCCGCGGGACTGCATCGCGCCGAGCGAACCCATCCCCCGGTAGGACTTGAACTGCTTGCCGTTGACGAACAGCAGCTCACCGGGCGACTCCTCGCAGCCCGCGAGAAGCGAGCCGAGCATCACCGTGTCGGCCCCGGCCGCGATCGCCTTGGCGATGTCGCCGGAGTACTGCATGCCGCCGTCCGCGATCACCGGCACGCCGGCCGGGCGCGCGACCGCGGCCACGTCGTAGATCGCCGTGATCTGCGGTACGCCGACACCGGCCACCACCCGGGTCGTGCAGATCGAGCCCGGCCCGACACCGGCCTTGACCGCGTCCGCACCGGCATCGATCAGCGCCTGTGCACCGGCCGAGGTCGCAACGTTGCCGCCGATGACATCGACGCCGACCGACGCCTTGAGGCGCGCTACGGTCTCGAGCACCGCGCGGGCATGACCGTGCGCGGTGTCGACGATCAGGAAGTCCACGCCACCGTCGACGAGCGCCATCGCCCGCTTGAAGCCGTCGTCACCGACGCCGACCGCCGCACCGACGACGAGCCGGCCGGCGCCGTCCTTGGTCGCGCGCGGGTATTCCTCGCTCTTGGCGAAGTCCTTGACCGTGATCAGGCCGCGCAGCCGGTTGGCCTCGTCCACGATCGGCAGCTTCTCGACCTTGTGCCGCTGCAGCAGCGCAAGGGCGTCGTCGTGCCCGACCCCCACCGGCGCGGTGGTCAGCGGCATCGGCGTCATCACGTCGCGGACCAGCCTCGACAGGTCACGCTCGAACCGGATGTCGCGGTTGGTCACGATGCCCAGCAGCACCCCGTCGCCGTCGGTGACCGGCACGCCGGAGATCCGGTAGCGGCCCATCAGAGCGTTTGCCGCGGCGATCGTGTCATCGGCCGAGCAGGTCACGGGCGAGGTGATCATCCCGGCCTCGGACCGCTTGACGATGTCGACCTGCACGACCTGGTCCTCGACCGAGAGGTTGCGGTGCAGCACCCCGACGCCGCCTTGGCGCGCCATGGCGATCGCCATCCGGGCCTCGGTGACCGTATCCATCGGGCTCGACAGCAGTGGCGTGTGCAGCGTGAGCGACCTCGACAGCCGGGTCGCCGTATCAGCTTCGCTGGGCAACAGGTCGGAGGCAGCGGGCAACAGCAGTACGTCGTCGAACGTCAACCCCAGCGGTGCGAATTTCGCCGGCATTGTCGGGTCCATGACCACCAGTTTCTTTGCCAGGTGCGGACGAGACCGCCGAGTTTAGCGGCGGGTGAGGCATTAGCGTGGTCGCGTGCGCGACGATGCCCCTCCCGACCCGTTCGCGGGTGACCCATCGGATCCGGCGGCCGCCCTCGGCGACGACGAACCCGAGGAGCCGCTGTCCGACCAGGAACGCGAGGACCTGCTCGAAGACATGCAGGACCTCGACGCCTTCCAGGCCGTGCTCGAGCCGCGCGGCGTCCGCGGCCTCGTGGTCGACTGCGACGACTGCCAGGAGCCGCACTTCTTCGCCTGGGAGCTTCTTCGGGGCAACCTGCGCAGCCTGCTCGATGCCGGCGCCCCGCACGTGCACGAGCCCGCCTACAGCCCGGATCCGGCCGACTACGTCAGCTGGGACTACGCGCGGGGATTCGTCGACGGCATCCTGACCGCGGACGAAGAGGACTAGCCGGGCGTACGGCGGTTAGTTGACCAGGCCGTAGCGGAAGCCGGCCGCCACCGCATGCGCGCGGTCGCCGACGTCGAGCTTGCGGAACAACCGCCGCGCGTGGGTCTTGATCGTGTCCTCGGACAGGTAGAGCTCGCGGCCGATCTGGGCGTTGCTCTTGCCGCCGGCCATCCCGTTGAGAACCTGGCGCTCACGTTCGGTGAGCACCGGCGCGTCCGCGTCGAAGGGGCGAGCGGGGTGGGTCGGAGCGACACCTGGCGACAGGGCGGTCACGGTCAGCACGTTGGCGAGCGTCGCGCAGAGCTCCTCGCGGGAGACGTCCTTGTGCAGGAAGCCACGCGCGCCACCGGCGATCGCGGCGGCCGCGGCCTCGCGGTCCGAGGCAACGGTCAGCATGACGATGTTGGCCTCGGGGTGGTCGCGAACCAAGCGCCGGGTCGCCTCAACTCCGCCCAAACCGGGCATTTGGACGTCCATCAGCACGAGATCGTGCCGTTCCTTGGGCCAGCGTGCGAGCACTTCCTCGCCGGTTCCGGCAGTGTCCACCCGGTCGATTCCAGGCAAGGACTCCACGGCGCGGCGCAGTCCGTCGCGCACCGCGCGCAGGTCGTCACAGATCAGCACGCTTGTCACAACCGAGTACATCGGCAGAAACCCTCACCGACTTCACCGCTGTGCGGGGAGTTGCCTGAGCGTGTACGACGACGCTCGTACGCTCAGCCCTCGAGCAACGCACTCACATTGGGTCGGGCCAGCCACTCGTCGCGTAGATCATCGGGAAGATCTGCGGCGATCGTGAGCACAGCCGAGCGGGCGGTCGCGAGCGAGCGGGCGCCCTCCGAGGACTCGTCGCCGGCGAGCAGGGCGCCGACCAGCGCCCTGGCCTGCCAGACCAGCGGCAGCGCTGCGAGGCCCTCGGCCAGGCCGGCGGCCCGCCGCAGGGTGGCGATTGCGTCGTCCGAGCCCGCATGCAGCTCGGCGACGCCCTGGAACAGCAGTCCCTTTGCGACGTGGCGCGGCGCTCGGGCCGCCTCCGCGCCGCTGACCGCCCCGCCCGCGGCGAGGATCGCCTCGTGCGGCTTCTCGGCGAGCATCGCGATGTCGGCCCTGGCCCAGTCCAGCCTGACCCGCTGCCGCCACCAGTCACCGCCGTGCGCGTCGACAATCGCCTCGGCCCGCTCGAACCGAACCTGCGCCTCAGCCAGGTCGCCGGAGCCCACCGCGTCCGCCGCGAGCCCGACGACGCTGTCGAAGACCGCTTCGTCGGAGTCGTCGCTGAGCGCGAGGCCGCGCAGATCGAGCTCACGCGCGGCGTCGTGGCGGCCAAGCCCTCGATGGACGCTCGCGGCGGTTGACGCGGCCAGCGAGCCGAACAACCGCAACTCGGGGGCGAGATCGTCGGATCCGGCGCCCTCGCCGGCCTCGATCAGCGGCACCAGCACGCGCAGCGCCCCGCCGTACCGTCCGGAGGCCGACAACGCGACGCCGAGCAGCCAGGCGGCCGCGGCTACCTCGGCTCGACGGCCGTCACGCTGGGCGACCCCGACAGCACGCTCGAGATCGCCGACGGCCGAGCCGGGCGGTCCGTGGAACGTGGCCCGCTCGCCGGCGGCGAGCAGGGTCGCAAGATCGGGTTCCACTCGCCGAAGGCTAGCGACCCGCGCGCTGCGCGCGCGGGACCGAAGCCGTGTCGGTCAGCCTGACGTTGCGGCTCAGTGGCTGTGGCCACCGGGGCCGTGCGAGTGGCCGTGGCCGTGCCCGGCCTCGGCCGAGGACTCCTCAGGCTTCTCAACGACGAGCGTCTCGGTGGTCAGCAGCATGCCGGCGATGCTCGCGGCGTTCTGCACGGCCGACCGGGTCACCTTGACCGGGTCGACGATGCCCGCGGCGATCAGGTCGACGTACTCGCCGGTGGCGGCGTTGAGGCCGTGCCCGGCTGGCAGGTCACGAACCTTCGCAACCGCGACATATCCCTCGACTCCGGCGTTCTGGGCGATCCAGCGCAGCGGCTCGACGAGCGCCTTGCGGACCACGGAAACCCCGGTCGCCTCGTCGCCGGTCAGGCCGAGGTCCTTGTCGAGCGACTTCACGACCGAGACCAGTGCAGCGCCGCCACCGGCGACGATGCCCTCCTCGATCGCGGCCCGGGTCGCCGAGATGGCGTCCTCCAGCCGGTGCTTCTTCTCCTTGAGCTCGACCTCGGTGTGCGCGCCGACCCGGATCACGCCGACACCGCCGGAGAGCTTCGCGAGCCGCTCCTGGAGCTTCTCGCGGTCCCAGTCGGAGTCGGTGTCGTCGATCTCGTGGCGGATCTGGCGGATCCGGTCCTCGATCTCCTTCGCCGCGCCCGCGCCGTCGACGATCGTGGTGTTGTCCTTGGTGACCGTCACTCGTCGGGCGTTGCCGAGCACTTCGAGGCCGACCGAGTCGAGCTTGAGCCCGATCTCCTCGGAGACGACCTGGGCACCGGTCAGCACGGCGAGGTCGGCGAGCATCGCCTTACGGCGGTCACCGAAGCCAGGCGCCTTGACGGCAACCGCGGCGAACGTGCCACGAATCTTGTTGACCACCAGGGTCGACAGGGCCTCGCCCTCGACGTCCTCGGCGATGATCAGCAGCGGCTTGCCGGACTCGACAACCTTCTCGAGCAGCGGCAGCAGCTCGGAGACCGAGCTGATCTTGGACTGGTACAGCAGGATGTAGGCGTCGTCGAGGACGGCTTCCATTCGCTCCGGGTCACTCACCATGTACGGCGAGATGTAGCCCTTGTCGAACTGCATACCCTCGGTGAACTCGAGCTCGAGGCCCATCGTCTGGGCTTCCTCGACCGTGATGACGCCATCCTTGCCCACCTTGGCGAAGGCCTCGGCGATGAGCTCGCCGATGGACGGGTCCTGCGCGGAGATCGCGGCAACGCTCGCCACCTCGGACTGGTCCTTGACCTCGCGGGCGATCTTCAGCAGCTTGGCGTTAACAGCCACGACGGCGGCGTCGATCCCGCGCTTGAGGCTCAGCGGCTGGGCGCCGGCCGCCACGTTGCGCAGACCCTCGCGGACCATTGCCTGGGCGAGCACAGTCGCGGTCGTCGTGCCGTCACCCGCGACGTCGTTGGTCTTGGTCGCGACCTCCTTGGCGAGCTGGGCGCCAAGGTTCTCGTACGGGTCGGCGAGCTCGACCTCCTTGGCGATGGTCACGCCATCGTTGGTGATCGTGGGCGCACCCCACTTCTTGTCGATCACGACGTTGCGGCCCTTCGGGCCGAGGGTGACCTTGACGACGTCGGCGAGGGCATCGACACCTCGCTGGAGGGCGTCGCGGGCGTCACTGTGGAATTCGAGAATCTTCGACATAGCTGGCACTCTAGCCGGTCGAGTGCTAACGACTCAAACCGGCCCGGCGATGGGCCGATCAGGGGCCGGGAGAGCGAAAGGGCCCGCAGCATCAGCTGCGGGCCCTTCCAACGTGCGTTGGGGTACGGCTGGCTACTTCTGGACGATCGCGAGCACGTCGCGCGCCGACAGGATGAGGTACTCATCCGAGCCGAACTTGACCTCGGTGCCGCCGTACTTGGAGAAGATGATCGTGTCGCCTTCGGAGATGTCGAGCGGCACGCGGGCGCCGTCCTCGAACCGGCCCGGGCCGACCGCGAGCACGAGGCCCTCCTGCGGCTTCTCCTTGGCAGTGTCCGGGATCACGATGCCGGACGCGGTGGTCTGCTCGCTGTCCTGCACCGAGACCACGATGCGGTCCTCGAGCGGCTTGATGTGTGTTTTCGTCTTGGTGGCGGTGGCCACGGCCTGACCTCCTGCGGAAGAAGTGGACGGCTGGCACTCTGCCGTGCCGAGTGCCAAGTTACGTCAGCGACCGAGACCGAGTCAATCTGACCCACACGCATGGCCCATTGGTGGGGCTATCGGCCCACGCATGGCCCATTGGTGGGGCTATTGGCCCACGCATGGGCCATGCGGGTTGCTCAGCCGGCGGCCAGGACGGCTTCGGGTACGGCGTCGAGCGAGCGCAGGATCGCCTCCGCGAGCGAGCGCGCGGCGTCCGGGTGCAGCTCGAGCGCGACCCGGGCGGCCGGGCCCTCCGCGGGGTTGCGCAGGTCGATGTTGAGCGTGTGGCCGGCCATCGCGTGCACCGGGTGGTCGACGTACACGCTCGCATCAGTGACCCGCAGCCACCCGGCCGGACCCTTGCCGCTCCCGGCGACCTCGAGCAACTCGGTCTGATAGGTGCACACCTCAGCCGGCCAGATGCTTGTCGAGGAACGCCCAGATCTTGTCCCACCCGTCCACGGCTGCCTCGGGCCGGTACGACGGCCGGTCGACCGAGAAGAAGGCATGCCCGGCGCCGTCATAGCGGTGGAACTCGTACGGCTTGCCGGCGTCCTTGAGCAACGCTTCGATCTCGTCGACCTGCTCTGGGGTCGGGTACTTGTCGTCGTTTCCGAACAGGCCCAGCACCGGGCCGGACTGGGTGGCAGCGAGGTGGCCCAGGGGCGGTCGGGCCGGCATGCCCTCCGGCACGTCACCCACGATGAATGCGCCGTAACACACCACCGCCGCCGCGAGCGAGAGACTGCCGTTGGCCAGCCACGAGTGCCGCCCGCCGGAGCAGTAGCCGATCGTCGCGACCTTGCCGTTGCTGTTGCCGAGGTTGTCGAGCCACAGCATCGCGCCGTGCACGTCGCCGACCAACCGCTCGTCCGGCACACCGCCGGCCGCCCGCGCCGTCGCGGCCGCGTCGTCCGGCGCGGCGCCAGGCGCCTCGCGCCAGTAGAGGTTGGGGCAGATCGCGTTGTAGCCGTGCACCGCGAAGGTGCGGGTGATCTCCTTGGTGGCGGAGTCGTAGCCGGGCATGTGGTGGATGACCACCATGCCGCCGCGCGAGCCACCGTCGAGAGGGCGGGCCGAGTAGGCCTGCAGCGGGTCGCCGTCGTGACCGGTGATCATCACGGTCTCGGCAAGAATCGCGTCATATGTCATGCCGCGAACTTTATTGCGCCTGCTAACTACCAGCCACCCTGGGTCAGGACGGTTGGGTGGCGTGCGGCGCCGGGCCGGGCGGGATCTTCACGCCGTGGTTGTGGAGCCCGATCGTCACCACCAATACGACGACGAACGTCACCAACAGCAAGAAGAAGACGAGGACGCCGATCAGCACCCGCCGGCCGTTTCTCGGGTCGGGCTCGGGGCCGCGCCGCAGGCGGGGAGTCGGCGACGGGGTGGTCAAGCCAGCGCCATCGACGAGTCGGTCGCAAGGTCGAGTGACGACGGCTCGACGTCGCGCTCGATGAGCAGGGAGCCGAGCGCGGCCACCATGGCGCCGTTGTCGGTGCACAGCTTCGGCGGCGGGATCCGGAGTCGGATGCCCGCGCTTTCACAACGAGTTTCGGCGAGTGCGCGCAGCCGCGAGTTCGCGGCCACCCCGCCGCCGATCACCAAGGTGTCAACCCCGCGGTCCCGGCAGGCCGCAATCGCGCGCCCACTCAGCACGTCGGCGACCGCCTCCTGGAACGACGCCGCGACATCCGCGACCGGCACTGTCTCACCGGCTCGCTGCCGCGCTTCGACCCAGCGCGCGACCGCGGTCTTCAACCCCGAGAAGGTGAACGAGTATGCCGCATCGCGCACGACGCCGCGCGGGAAGTCGATTGCAACCGCGTCACCGTCGCGGGCGACCCGGTCGATCTGCGGCCCGCCCGGGAACGGCAGGCCGAGCACCCGCGCCACCTTGTCGAAGGCCTCGCCGGCCGCGTCGTCCACGGTCGCGCCGAGCGACTCGACCGGACCCGCAACGTCCGGCACCAGCAGCAACGACGAGTGGCCACCCGACACGAGCAACGCCACGCACGGTTGCGGCAGGTCGCCGTGCACGAGCCGGTCCACCGCGACATGCGCGGTCAGGTGGTTGACGCCGTACAACGGTTTGCCCAACGACATCGCGTACGCCTTCGCCGCCGCGACGCCGACCAGCAACGCACCCGCAAGTCCCGGACCGGCGGTGACCGCGATCGCGTCGACCTGGTCGAGGCTCAGCTGCGCCTGGTCGAGCGCGAGGTGCATCGTGGGCACCATCGCCTCGAGGTGCGCGCGGCTGGCCACCTCCGGTACGACGCCGCCGAATCGCGCGTGTTCCTCAACGCTGGAGGCGATCGCGTCGGCGAGCAGCTCGCGGCCGCGCACGATGCCGACGCCGGTCTCGTCGCATGAGGTCTCGATCCCCAGCACGATCGGCGCCGCTGCCGTATTCACTCGTGCAGCTCCCGTCGCATCACGATCGCGTCGGTGCCACTCGGCTGGTAGTACTTGCGGCGGACCGCGATCTGGGCGAAGCCGTGATGCTCGTAGAGCCGCTTGGCCGCGTCGTTGTCCGCCCGCACTTCGAGGTCGACGTGGGCGACCCCGCGGCGACGCGCTTCGTCGAGGAGGGTGACGAGCAGCGTCGTCCCGCGACCCTGACCCTGCCCGGCCGGGGCCACTCCGATGGTCTGGATGTAGGCCTCGTGTGGTGCATACGTGCACAGGCCGGCCCACGCCATGATCCGGCCGGCGTCCTCGTCGACCAGGTAGTAGCGCGAGTCGCGTTCGGCGAGCTCCGACCAGTACATCGCGTCGGTCCAGGCCTCGTCGCCGAACAGCTCGCGTTCGAGCTCCATCACCGGCTCGATGTCCCACCAGCGCATCGGTCTCATGCCGGCGTCACCTGCTTCGGCCGGCCCGGCGGCTGCGCGTCGGGGCGCCGCAGGTACATCGGCGCGAGCGGATCGGCCGGCGCCTTGGTGCGGACCCGATCGGCGATCCGCTCGATCAGCAACGTGGCCCGCGGATAGGTCGCGTCCGGCGCCGCGATGAGCCCGGCAAAGGCGTCGGGGTACAGCAAGGGACCCGCGCCGGCCACCGCGCGGATCCCGGCCCCGGCAAAGCGCGCCGCCGCCTCGGCCGGCGTCGCGAGGTCCGGACCCGCCTCGAATCCGGCCGCACTGGTGATCGCCCAATACACCTGCTTTCGGCGCGCGTCGGTCGCAACACCGGCTCGGCCCCGCGCGAACAGGCGCAGCGACGACTCGCCGTACGCCGGAACACCGAGCGCGTCGGACATTGCGCGCGCGGTCACGATGCCGACCCGCAGCCCGGTGAACGGGCCGGGGCCGAGCCCGACCCCGACCGCGTCGAGGTCGGACCCGACCACCCCGGCCGCCGCGAGCACGGTCTCGATCAAGGGCGCGAGCAGCTCGCCGTGGTGGTTCGCCGCGATCTCGACCGCGGCCGCAAGCGTCGAGACACCGCCCGACGCCGGATCGACCGAGGCCACCGCGACCGTGACGGCCGGCGTCGACGTGTCGAAGGCGAGCACGAGCATCCATCGACGCTAGCGCCCCATCAATCAACGTTGGCCGTCGTGAGCAGCGTCCAGGTGGATGAGCGGCAAGGCCGAGAAGGTCGCGATGGCAGCGCCATCGGGGCCGACGAGAACGCCGCCGGTCGCCACCTGGACGTCGCGCAACAGGCCAGACGTTGGTTGATGGGGCGCTAGCGCTGTGGGGTAGGAAGGACGCGTGGATCCGATCTGGCTGTCCCCCTCGCCACGGATGTGGCGGGCTCGGCAGGCGCAGGTCGGCCTGGTCGGCGGGCTGCTGCTGATCGGGCTCGGCCTGGCGATCGGGATCCCGTTCGGAGCGGCCGCCGGACTGATCGCGGCAGCGGCCGTGCTGGCTGGCTCGGCCGGTTTCGCGCTACTGAGCTGGCGGCGCTATCGCGCCTGGGGGTACGCCGAACGAGCCGACGACCTTCTCGTGCGTCGTGGCGTGATGATCCGCCGGCTGACGGTCGTCCCGTACGGCCGGATGCAGTTCGTCGACGTCACCGCCGGCCCGGTCGACCGGGTGTTCGGGCTGGCGACGGTGCAGCTGCACACCGCTGCGTCGGCAACCGACGCCCGGATCCCCGGCCTCGACAGCGCAGAGGCAGCCCGGCTGCGTGATCGGCTCGCTGCCCTCGGCGAGGCCAAGGCCGCCGGGCTGTGAGCGAGGACGCCCCGCTTCCGGAAGCATGGTCGCGGTTACATCCGCTGTCGCCCATCGTGCGGGCCGGCGGAGCCGCGGCGGGGCTGTTCACCATCGTCGCGGCGAACGGCGCGGCCGAGCACCGACCGTCGGTCTTCGATCTCGTCGCGGTCGTGCTCGCGGCGGGCGCCGGGGTCGTGTACTGGCGGGTGACCAGATGGCGGGTGCACCGCGGCGAGCTGCAGATCGACACCGGCCTGATCCGGCGGCAGCAGGTCCGGGTGCCGGTCACCCGGATCCAGGGGATCGACCTGGTTCGTCCGCTGCTCGCGCGAATCCTCGGCGTCACTGAGCTCCGGCTCGTCCTCGCCGGGCACGACACCGGCCGGGCCCGGCTCGCCTACCTCAACGAGGAGCGCGCGATCGCGGTCCGGGCCCAGCTTCTCGCCTTGGCGCACGGCCTCGCCGACGACACCCCGGAGCCGCCGGAGCGGCAGATCCTCGCCGTCCGCGGCAGCCAGATCCTGATCGCCAATCTGCTGAGCCTGCGCTTTGCCTTCGGCGTACTGCTGGTCGTCGGGGTCATCGTCGCGGCGGTGTCGTTCCCGCACGCCGCCGGCGGGATCCTCGCCGGGGCGGTGCCGATCGTGTTCGGCGACCTGCTCGTCACCTGGCGGCAGATCGCCGCCGAATGGGAGTTCCACATCGCGGAGGCACCCGACGGCATCCGGTTGCGCAGCGGGCTTCTGCAGACCCGGGCCGAGACGATCCCGCACGGCCGGGTGCAGGCCGTCCGCTGGGTGGAGCCGCTGCCGTGGCGGGCGTTCGGCTGGGTGCGGCTGGAGTTCGACGTGGCTCGCCGCCGCAATGCCGAACGCGGCGACCGGCAGTCCGGGATGACCTCACGGGCCTTGCTCCCGCTCGGCTCGCGCGAGGAGGCGCGGTGGCTGCTGAGCCGGGTGCTGCCCGGCGCGATCGCCGAGCTACCAGCACCGGCCGGCACACCGGCGCGATCGTTCTGGCGGGCGCCGCTCGCCCGCCGCTACGCCCGGATCCACCACGACGAGCGCTATGTCTCCTGCTGCACCGGCCGCTTCCGGCCCGACACCGTCATCGTCCCGCTGGAGAAGGTGCAGAGCATCCGGTGGTCGCAAGGACCTTGGGTACGCCGGCTCCGGCTCGCGAACGTCTTCCTCGACACCGCGGGCCACCGCTTCACCGCGACCGCGCGTTACCGGGACCAGGATCAGGCCCAGGCGCTGATCGACACCCTTCCCGACCTGGCGCGAGTCGCGCGCCAGCGGGTCACGGCAGGCTGACCCCGGCCCACCTCGGCCCGACCCCGGTCAGGTCGACGGTCCGGGTCTCATCGGAGTCCTCCGCCGGCCGTTCGATCCGGACCAGCAGGCGATCCGCCGACAGTCCTTCGACCAGCCCGTCACCCCACTCGACCACGGTCACCGACTCGTCGAGCGAGGCATCGAGGTCGAGGTCGTCGACCTCGGCGATCGTCGCCAACCGGTAGGCATCGACGTGCACGAGCGGCAGCCGCCCGTCCCGATGCACCCGCGCGATCACGAAGGTCGGGGACAACACCGCTGACGACACCCCGAGGCCGGTGCCGATTCCCTGCGCCAAGGTGGTCTTGCCCGCGCCGAGCCGGCCGCTGAGGACAACCAGGTCCCCCGGCTGCAGGTGCGTGGCGAGGCGCTCCCCCAGCTCGCGCATCGCCTCGGGTGTCTCGACGCTCAGCTGCATTTCAGCGCCTGCGCAACCAGTCGTAGATCCGCCTCGAGGGCCGCCCGCGGAGCACCCTTCGGCCCGAACCGGATCGCCGCCGACGGGTGGTAGGACACCACCAGCCCTCGACCCCGCCACTCATGGACCCGACCTCTGACCTGCTCGAGCGTCGAGCGGCCATCGAGCGCCCAAGTAAGCGCGGTCCGGCCGAGGGTCAACACGAGCGACGGAGCAATCAGCTCGACCTGGCGATCGAGCCAACCGGCGCACCGCAGCGCCTCGGCCCTGGTCGGCGTACGGTTCGCGGGTGGGCGGCACTTCAGCACGTTGAGCACCGCCGTCGACCGGCGCGACAGCCCCGCCGCGGCCATCAGCTCGTCGAGCAGCTGCCCGCCCTTGCCGACGAACGGGCGGCCGGCCAGATCCTCGGTCGCACCGGGCGCCTCGCCGACGATCAGGAGCGACGCCGATGGCGGCGTATCGCCGACCACGACGGTCGTGCGGGTGCCGGCCAGCTCGGGGCAGGCCGTGCAGGTGCGAACCAGTGCAGCGATCGAGTCGAGATCGTCGCAGGACGCGGCCCGCGCGGCGATCGCGGCGATCTGCGGATCGGCAACCCGTGGGCTCATCCAGCGACGGCGCTCGGCGACTGCTCGGTCGCCCGGGCCACCAGCCGGCGTAGCGCCCGGTTGACCGCCGGATACCGGTCGATCAACGCCATGTGGCTCGCGCCGGCGATCGCTTGCATCTCCGCATCGGGCAACGCGGCCGCGATCACCTCGCTGTGTGAGAGGGGCGTCAGTGCATCTCGCTCGCCGCAGGAGATCAGGACCGGAATGTCGCGCAGCACGTCGACGGACCTCAGCTTTTCGTGCGAGAGGAAGGTGTCGAAGAACTCCGACATCACCTCGACCGAGGTGCTGCTCAACATCCGCTCCATGAATGCCACCAGCGACGGCGGCACATCGGTGCCGAAAGACAACCGGCGGGTGGCCATGAAGGCGATGTCGCTGCCGAGCTTGCGATTGCTCTCGATCAGGTTCGCCCGCCTGCGGACGACCCGCGCGAGCTGTGGCACGGCGGGGTCGATCACTCGGGCCGCCCAGTCCGGCATTCCCAGTAGCGACTTCGCGAGATCGCCGGTCGACGTCGCCAGCAGCGCCACCCCGACGATCCGGTCGCCGAACAGCTCGGGGTGCTGGTCGGCGAGCGCAAGGATCGTCATGCCACCCATTGAGTGACCGACGAGGATCACCGGCCCGCTGGAGGCGACCGCCTGCAGTACGTCGTATAGGTCTTGTCCGAGCTGGTCGATCGTGGCGTGCTCCGGAGCCGATCGACCGGAGCGGCCGTGGCTGCGCTGGTCGTAGAAGATCAGCCGGCCGAGATCGCCGAGATCGCGGCGCTGGAAGTGGAAGGAGTCCATCGACAGCGTGAAGCCGTGCACGAACACGATCGTCAACGAAGCCTGCAGATCGCCGTCGACCTCAACGTGGATCGGCACGCCGTCGGTGGCGACCACGTCGATCCCTTCGGTGTGCAACAAGCCGAACGGCTCGTCGACGAACGGGTCCGGTCGGCTGCGCGCGCGGCCGACGACCCGGCGCTCGGCGGCGATCGCGCCACCGAGGGCCGCGCCCGCAACTCCCGCGGTCACGGCCGCCAGCCCGAACCGCCGCCGCTTGCTCATCGTTGCCCCACATAGGTCCGGGGCACTCGCGCGCCGACCCGCGAAACGATCTCGTAGTTGATCGTGCCGATCGCCTGCGCCCAGTCCTCGGCGGTCGGCTCACCGCTTGCTCCGGAGCCGAACAGGACGACCTCGTCGCCGGCGGCGACCGGATCGTCACCGACATCGACGACGAACTGGTCCATGCAGACCGTGCCCGCGATCCGGTAGCGACGCCCGTCGATCGTCAGCTCGCCGACGTTGGTCAGGTGTCGCGGCACGCCGTCGGCGTAGCCGAGCGGGACCAACGCCAGCGTGGTCTCGCTGGTGGTCGTATAGCGGTGCCCATAGGACACGCCGTGGCCGGCCGGCACCCGCTTGGCGAGCGCGACCTGACTCGTCAGGGTCATGGCCGGCTGGAGGCCGAGCTCTCCGGCGGTGCCGACCTCCGGGCCCGGCGAGAGACCGTAGACCGCGATCCCCGGTCGGACCAGGTCATAGTGCGTATCGGGCCGCACCAGGCTGGCCGCGGAGTTGGCCAGATGGCGAACCGATGGCTGGATCCCGGCCGCACTCGCCACCTCCAGCGCCTGGTCGAAGACCAGCCGCTGTCTATCGATGGTCGGATGCGCCGGGCTGTCGGCGTACGCGAGATGTGACCAGATCCCGACCACCTCGACCGCTCCGTCGGCCTGCGCCTTGGCGGCGGCCTCGACCAGGTCCGGCCAGTCGTGCGGCGTCGCGCCCGCGCGCCCGAGTCCGGTGTCGACCTTGAGGTGGACCCGGGCCGGCCGACCGGTCGTCGCGCCGGCCGCGATCGCCTTGTCCAGCGCCCACCGGGCGTTGACCCCCAGGTCGACGTCGACGGCCGCGACAGCGGTCCAGTCGTCGGCCGGCCCGAGCAGCCAGGCGAGCGCCGGCGCCTCGATCCCCGCGGCCCGGAGCGTGAGCGCCTCGTCCGCCATCGCGACGCCCAGCCAGGTCGCGCCGCCATCGAGGGCGGCGCGCGCGGACTCCACCATGCCGTGCCCGTAGCCGTCGGCCTTCACCACCGCCATGACGGCCGAATCGCCGGTACGGCGGTCGAGCTCGGCGACGTTGGCACGGATCGCATCGAGGTCGATTCGCGCCGTAGAGACACTCACCCCGTCATTGTCTCAGGTGGGGCGTGCAATCCTGGGACCGCACGACCACGCCCCGAGCCCACGAAGAGGTCTGATGACCACGCCTGACTCCCCCGACGCCCTGCGCGCCGACCTGGCCGCGCTCGAAGCACAGATCGCCGAGCTGCAGGGAATCGCCGATGACGCGCGCCGCGACTTGGAGGAGACCTCGGACAAGACCGCGGCGATCGAAGGCGCCGAGCAGCAGGAAGCGCTGATCAGCCAGCTCGAGCTGAGGCGGCGCGAGCTGATGGATCGGATCGACCGCGGCTGATGGGGCACGAACCGTTGCCAGAACGGCTCGGACTAAGCAAGCATTCGGGCCATGTCCACTGACCCGATCGAGCTGATCAAGAACGCATACGCCGCCTTCGCCGTCGGCGACATCCCCGCCGTACTGGGCGTGATCGACCCAAGTGCCGAATGGGTCGAGACCGACGCCGACCACGTACCCGGTCGCGGTACGCACGTCGGCCACGACGCGATCGCGCAGAACGTGTTCGCTGCCGTGCCCGAGCACTGGGACACCTTCGAGCTCGTGCCCGAGGACTTCTTCCGCGACGGCGACACGGTGATCGTCCGCGGTCGAGTCGTGGCCACCGCGAAGGCGACCGGCACCACCATGAACGCTCCGTTCGTCCATGTCTTCACCGTGCGTGACGGCAAGATCGTGAAGCTGACCAACCATCACGACACGGCGATGTGGCGCCAGACACTGGGCAAGTGAGTAGCCGATCGCGGGTGCGCTAAGCGCGCACCGTACGGACCGCATCGGGCAGCCGGTCCACGATGTCCATCGCAGTGATCGACGCGGCCGGGCTGCCGGCTGCGAGCAATCCGGCCAGACCGTGGAGGAACGCCCCTGCGGCGCCGGCGTCGAGTGGCTCGAGGCCGGCCGCGAGCAACCCGCCGCACACACCGGACAGGACGTCTCCGCTTCCCGCGGTCGCGAGGTACGGCGTCGACGCGCTGTTGATCCGTACCTGGCCGGTCGGTGAGGCGACCACGGTGGTCGACCCCTTGAGCAGCACGGTGACTCCGAGGTCGGCGGCCGCCGCGCGGACCTGTGCGAGCCGGTGCGCGTCGACGTCGTCGCGATCCGCGCCCATCAGCCGGGCGAACTCGCCCGAGTGCGGGGTCAACAGGGTGGGCGCGCGGCGATCGCGCAACAGGTCGCGGTGCTCGCCCAGCCAGGTGATCGCGTCGGCGTCGATCAGCACCGGGACCTCGGCGCCGAGCACCGCCTCGATCACCGCACCTGCGGCGGCGTCAGTGCCGAGACCCGACCCGACCACCCAGGCCTGGACCTGGCCGGCCGCGAGCACGGCCGCGCCATCGCCGGGTGCGACCTCCGTCACCACGGCTTCAGGCCAGCGCTGCCGGACCAGCTCGGTCGGGTGCCTGACGCCGGCGAAGCGGACCATGCCGACGCCGAGTCCGAGCGCGCCGCCGACGGCGAGCTGCGCCGCGCCGGTGTAGGTGTCGCTGCCGGCCGCAATGCCAACCACGCCGCGCCGATACTTGTCGCTCTCCGCCTGCGGCTGCGGCAACATCGCCGCGACATCGGCCGCATCGAGCAGCGTTGCGTCGGCGTCCGGCAGGACCAGGCCGATGTCGATCAGCTCGACCTGGCCGGCACAGGCCGCGCCCGGCGAGACGACCAACCCGAGCTTCAGCGCGCCGAACGTCACCGTGACATCGGCGCGCACGGCGGTACCGGCGATCTCGCCGGTCGAGGCGTCGACACCGCTCGGTACGTCGACCGCGACGACCGTCGCGGGGCAGGTGCCGAGCACGTCGGCGAGGCGCGCCATCGGTGCGCGCAGCGCGCCGGTGGCGCCAATGCCGAGCATCCCGTCGACGACGAGATCGGCGCCGGCGAGCAGCGCGACATCGGTGTCGGTGCCGGCGAGCTGCGCTCGGCCACGCGCGTCCCGAAGCGCAGCAAGGGCGGGCGCCAGCACGGACTCGGTGAGAAGCAGCGCGTCAACCCGCGCGCCTCGCTGCGCGAGGCGCGCGCCGGCGTACAGCGCGTCGCCGCCGTTGCCACCCGGCCCGGCCAGCACCACGACGTGCGACCCGTACACGCCGTCGAGCAGCGCGGCGCAGCGCCGGGCGAGCGCCGCTGCAGCCCGCTGCATCACGGTGCCCTCAGGCAGGGCGGCGAGCAGCGGTGCCTCCGCGGCCCGAACCGCCGCCGCGTCATATGCCGCTCTCATCACGCACCTTCCGCGACGACCATCGCGATCGCGACGCCGCCATCATGCGACAGCGACACGTGCCAGCGGGTGATGCCGGCCGCATCGGCAGCGGCGGCGACTGTCCCGGTCACGACCAGTGTCGGCTCGCCGACCTCGTTCCGACGCACCTCGACGTCGTGCCAGCCGAGGCCGCCGGGCGCACCGAGCACCTTGGCCACCGCCTCCTTGGCGGCAAACGTCGCCGCGACGGTCTCCGGCGGAGCCGCGCGCTCCTGGTCGGTGAAGAGCCGGTCGCCCAGGTGCGGCGTGCGTTCGAGGGCAGTGGCGAAGCGCGCGAGATCGACGACGTCAACGCCGATGCCGACGATCGTCACTCGACGGTGACGCTCTTCGCGAGATTGCGCGGCTGATCGACATCGAGGCCGCGCGACATCGCAAACTCCGCCGCCAACACCTGCATCGGCACCAGCATCAACATCGGCGACAGCAACGACTTGGTGTCCGGGATGACGATTAGGTCGTCGGCATGCTTGACCATGCTGTCGTCGCCGTCGGTCGCGATGACGATCGTGCGCGCCCCGCGGGCGCGGATCTCCTGCACGTTGGTCACCAGCTTCGGGGTCAGCGCATGGCGTGGTGCGATCACGACGACCGGCGTCCCGCGCTCGATCAACGCGATCGGACCGTGCTTGATCTCCCCGGCCGGGAAACCTTCGGCGGACACGTACGCAAGCTCCTTGAGCTTCAACGCGCCCTCGAGCGCCATCGGATAGCCGACGTGCCGGCCGATGAACAACACCCGTTCAGAGGACGCGATCTCGCGCGCCAGCTTGCGGACCGGATCCATCCGCGCGAGCACTGCGCTGATCAGCGCAGGCATCTGCTCCAGGTCGCGGAAGTGCGAGCGGATCTCGTCGGTGTCGCGGAAGCCGCGAACCTGCGCAAGGTAGAGACCGACGAGGTAGACGGCAGCCAGTTGCGTCATGACCGCCTTGGTCGACGCGACCGCAACCTCGGGACCGCCTCGGGTGTAGAACGCGGCGTCGCTATCGCGGGCGATCGACGACCCGACTGTGTTGGTCACCGCGAGCACCCAGGCCCGCTGCCGGCGGGCGTGACGCACCGCTTCGAGTGTGTCCGCTGTTTCGCCGCTCTGACTGATCGCCACCACCAGGGTGTGTCGGTCGAGCACGGGGTCGCGATAGCGGAACTCGCTCGAGATCTCGACGTGCACCGGCAGCCGCGCCCACCGCTCGATCGCATACTTCGCGACCAGACCCGAGTGGTACGCCGACCCGGCACCGACCACGATCACCTGGTTGAGTCCCTGGATGTCTTCGTCGCTCATCGCGAGCTCGTCGAGGATCAGCCGGCCGTTCGGGTCCAGCCGGCCGCCGAGCGTCTCGCGCACCGCCTCGGGTTGCTCGTCGATCTCCTTGAGCATGAAGTAGTCGTAGCCGGCCTTCTCAGCGGCGGCGACGTCCCAGTCGACGTGAAACTCCTCGCCGTCGACAGCAGCGCCGCCGAGGTCCGTGACCACAACGCCGTCGCGGCGCAGCTCGACCACCTGGTCCTGGTCGATCGCGCGCGCGTCGCGGGTGTGCGCGATGAACGCGGTGACGTCGCTGGCCAGGAAGTTCTCGCCGTCGCCCCGGCCGACCACCAACGGCAGATTGCGTCGCGCCCCGACCACGAGCTCCGGCTCGTCGCGATGGACGACGACCAGGACGAAGGAGCCGTCGAGGTCGGCCGCGACGCTGCGCACCGCGGCCGCAAGGTCGCCGTCGTACCGCTCCTCGAGGAGGTGGGCAACCGCTTCGGTGTCGGTGTCGCTGGTCAGCACGTGGCCGCGATGCTCGAGGCCCTCACGCAGTTCGGTGAAGTTCTCCAGCGTGCCGTTGTGAACCACAGCGATCGCGCCACTGCAGTCGGTCTGCGGGTGGGCGTTGCGATCGTTGGGTGCGCCGTGGGTGGCCCACCGGGTGTGGCCGATCCCGAGACTGCCGCGCAACGACTGCGGGTCCTCGGCGTCGAGGGCGTGCTGGAGGTTGGCCAACTTGCCGGCCCGGCGCACCACGGTGAGGTGGCCGGCGCCGTCGTTGATCGCGATCCCGGCCGAGTCGTAGCCGCGGTATTCGAGTCGCCTCAGGCCGCCGATGATGACGTCGAGTGCCGGTTTCGTCCCGATATAGCCAACGATCCCGCACATGCGATGAGCGTACGCTGCGCCGGTCCTGGGCCCGGTCAGCTCACGACTGCGGCGATCCGCGCGGCGAGGTCGCTCGCCACCGTCTCGGTCGGGGCCTCGACCATGATCCGGACCACCGGCTCGGTGCCGCTGGCGCGGACCAGGATCCGGCCGTCCTCGCCGAGCTCGGCCTCGGCGTCGGCGACCGCGAGTGCCGCCGCGGCCAGCGCGGTGTTGCGGTCGGACACGGTGACGTTGACGAGGACCTGTGGCAATCGTTCGACGACGCCCGCCAGATCGGCGAGAGACCGTCCGGACGCGGCGACCGCACACAGCAGGTGCAGTGCGGTCAGCACACCGTCCCCAGTGCTCGCATAGTCGAGCAGCACGATGTGACCCGACTGCTCGCCGCCGAGCACCAGGTCGTCGACGCGCATTCGCTCCGCGACGTGCCGGTCACCGACCGGAGTGACGACGACACCGATGCCATGACTCCGAAGTGCCTTAGTCAGACCGAGGTTGCTCATGACGGTGACCACGACTGCGTCGCCGCGCAGCACGCCGCGCCGTTGCAGGTCGAGCGCCAAGACCGCGACGATCGCGTCCCCGTCGACGACGTCGCCGCTCGCCGTCATTGCAAGGCAGCGATCGGCGTCGCCGTCATGGGCGATGCCAACGTCGGCGTGGTTCTCCTCGATCGCGGCGCGCAGCGACTTCAGGTGCATCGCCCCGCAGTTGTCGTTGATGTGTTCGCCGGAGAGATCGGTGTTGATCGCGATGACGTCGGCGCCGGCCTGCGCATAGACCAATGGGGCGACCGTCGCGGCAGCCCCGTTTGCGCAGTCGACGACCACCCGGAGCCCGTCGAGGCGTTGCGGAGCAGTCGACAGCACGGCGTCGACGTACCACGCATGATCGCGGCTGAGGTCGGCGCGCACCGTGCCGCGACGGTCCGCGTGCTTCGGTGGCGCGTGCCGGTCGACGCCGGCCTCGATCGCTGCCTCGCCGTCGTCGTCGAGCTTCATCCCGCCCGCACCGAAGAGCTTGATGCCGTTGTCAGGTGCCGGATTGTGACTGGCCGACACCACGACGCCGAAGGCGGGCAACTGGTCGATGCCGGGCACTCCGTCGGCGACCGCGCGCGCCACGGCCGGCGTGGGGATGACCCCGAGCAAGGCAACGTCGGCGCCGGCGCCGGTCACGCCCTCGATCACCGCGTCCTGCAGCCATCCGCCGGACGAGCGCGGATCCCGGCCGACGACGACAAGCGGCCGATCCTGTCCGGCAGCGAGCTCCTCGACCGCCACTGCGGCAACCGAGGTCGCAAGGTCGGCGGTCAGATCGACGCCCGCGACACCACGGATCCCGTCGGTGCCGAACAGTGTGGTCACCGGTCAACTCTCGCTGATCGGTCCCGCCCAGGTCGAACCGCACCCGCCGGCGAACTCGAAAGTGCTGAGGACGCGAGGGGCAAGGCCGCAAGAGCGAGAACGCCCAGTCGCGTCTGACCACACTCGATGTGCTGAGGGCGCGAATGGCAAGGCCGCAGCAAGCGCCGCGTGCTTAAGCCCGCAAGCGAGCGAGAACGCAGCCAGTCGCGTTGGCCGAACTCGAAGTGCTGAGGGCGCGAATGGCAAGGCCGCAGCAAGCGCCGCGTGCTGAAGCCCGCAAGCGAGCGAGAACGCAGCCAGTCGCGTCTGACCACACTCGATGTGCTGAGGGCGCGAATGGCAAGGCCGCAGCAAGCGCCGCGTGCTGAAGCCCGCAAGCGAGCGAGAACGCAGCCAGTCGCGTTGGCCGAACTCGAAGTGCTGAGGGCGCGAATGGCAAGGCCGCAGCAAGCGCCGCGTGCTTAAGGCACGCAAGCGCGCGAGAACGCAGCCAGTCGCGCCCTCAGCGCTTCGAGGCCAGCAAGCGCTGAGGCGAAGGATGGCAAGGCCGCAGGGAGCGCCGCGGGCTTAAGGCACGCAAGCGCGCGAGAACGCCGCCAGCGTTCGCGTCAGCGCTTGCTGTACTGGGGGGCCTTGCGGGCCTTCTTGAGTCCGTACTTCTTGCGCTCCTTGGCCCGCGGGTCGCGGGTGAGGAAGCCGGCCTTCTTCAACGGCGGGCGGGCCTCGTCGTCGGTGAGCAAGAGCGAGCGGGCGATGCCGAGGCGGACTGCCCCGGCCTGGCCCGAGATGCCGCCGCCCTGGACCCGGACGAGCACGTCGTAGCGGTCGACGAGGTCGAGGGTGACGAACGGGTCGTTGACGATCTGCTGGTGGACCTTGTTCGGGAAGTACTCCTCGAGGGTGCGTCCGTTGATGGTCCAGACGCCGGTGCCGGCGATCAGCCGGACTCGAGCGATGGCCTCCTTGCGGCGACCGGTCGCGGCCACCGGGCCGCCGGCGATCGGTCGCGGCGTGCGCACGGGCGCGGGAGCGGGCGCCGGCTCGTCGGCCTCGTCGCTCGCGCCCTCCGCGTCTTCGAGGTCGGCGAACTCCTCGTCCGCCAGATCAGGGTCGAGGACGGTTTCGGACACTGTCTCGCTCACTACTGCGCCACCTGTGAAATCTCGTAGGGCACCGGCCGCTGGGCCTCGTGCGGGTGTTCGGGGCCGGCGTACACCTTGAGCTTGCCGGCCATCTGACGGCCGAGCGTCGTGTGCGGCAGCATGCCCCGCACGGCCTTCTCGACGACGTGCTCGGGACGCTCGTCGAGCAACGTGGAGTACGGCGTCTCGCTCAGGCCGCCGGGATAGCCGGAGTGGCGGTAGGCGATCTTCTGCTCGCGCTTGTTGCCGGTGAGCGCGACCTTGGCGGCGTTGACGATGATCACGAAGTCACCGGTGTCGACGTGCGGGGCGAAGATCGGCTTGTGCTTGCCGCGCAGCAGGCGGGCGGCCTGGCTGGCGAGCCGGCCGAGCACGACGTCGGTCGCGTCGATCACCAGCCACTGGCGGGTGATCTGGCCGGCCTTGGGTTGAAACGTACGCACAGAGAAGCCTTCGCATGTCTCGCAGTCGGGATTCGGCCGTGGTGCCGCCGGCCGCGCCGGCTGGTGCCCACGCGACCGTTCGAGGCTACCCGCGCCCCACTCGGCCGGTCAAAGCGCTCGCGACCGGCTCAATCAGGCGGCGGGAACGCGCAGAACTCGTTCCCCTCCGGATCGGCGAGCACGGTCCAGCGGATCTCGTCGTCCGGCCGGCGAAGCACGGTCGCGCCATACCGGACAAGAGCCTCGATATCGGGCGCGACGACGTCCCAGTGGATCCGGTTCTTGACCGCCTTGGGTTCGGGCACGGGCACGAAGTCCATGGTCAAGATCGGCATTCCGGGCACGTGCTCGAGGGTCGAATATCCGCTCGGGTGCTCGACCAGATCGGCACCGTAGACCTCGGCCCACCAGCGCGCGATCCGCGCCGGGTCGGCGCAATCGACCACCAGCCCGTGCACCAGGTCCTCGGGCAGCTCGTCGCAGAGGAACGCACAGAACTCCCCGCCTTCCGGATCGGCCATGATCGTCCAGCGCCAGTCCTCGTGCTGCGCCTCGACGACGGTCGCACCCACCGCCTCGAGCTCGGCGAGCGAGCGGGTGTAGAGGTCGAGATGCACCCGCTGTTTCGCTGCCTTCCGCTCGGGCACCGCCACGACCCAGATCGTGTGGCCGGGCGTCCGGCCGACCAGTGACCCGCCCGCACCGCTCTCCCACGGGTCCCAGGCGAGCCCGAGTACGCCGGCCCACCATGGCCCGAGCCGGCCGGGGTCGATCGCGTCCAGGCAAAGGTCCTTGAAGCGGGCAAGCGGTGCGTCACTCACCGGGAACCTCGCTGCGCCGGAGCAACCGCGTGCGGGCCGCCTCGTCGCCGGGCCCACCGCGGTTTGCCAGCCGGTCGGCGACGGCCAGCCGGTGCTCGAGATCGACGTTGCCGCCGTACTTGAACTTTGCCCTCACCTCGCGGATCGCCAGGCGCAACCCGCGGATGTTGGGCAGTGACCGGGTGTGCACCTCCGGGTCCGCGGTCGGCAGCTCCGGCTCGAGCTCGGCGAGCTGGCGGCGCAGGATGGCGAGCTTGCCCTCGGCGTCATCGATGACGGTTGCGTCGCAGGTCAGCTGGGCGGCGGCGTAGTACGTCGTCGGGATCCCGCGCGAAGGATCCTCGTCGCCGATCGCCTTCCACGCCGACGGCACGTACGCCCAGTCGCCGGCCACCGACATCAGCACCGTCGCGTTCTCGTCGATCGCATGCCAGACCGGGTTCGGCCGCGCGAGATGCAGCAGCAACTCCTCGCCTTCCAGCACGAACTGGGTCGGTACGACGATCGGCACCTCGCGTTCGCGTCCAGGCGCGATCAGCTGCCCAAACCCTTGGGACACAACGAAACTGCGCCACTCATCGGTGTCGAGCGCGGCATCCCACGGGTGCACCAGCATCAGCGCACCCGCTCCACCCGGCCCTCGTCCCACACCGGCTCGTCCGACTCGTCGACCGTGCCGTCGGCCCTGAAGATCACGAAGCGGTCGAACGACCGGGCGAACCAACGATCGTGCGTGACCGCGACGACGGTCCCCTCGAACGACGCCAGGCCGGCTTCGAGCGCATCGGCCGACACGATGTCGAGGTTGTCGGTCGGCTCGTCGAGCAGGAGCAGTGTCGCGCCCGACAGCTCGAGCAACAGGATCTGCAGCCTGGCCTGCTGCCCGCCGGACAGTGTCTCGAACGGCTGCTCGCCGGCGTGCGCGAGCTCGTAGCGGTCGAGCACCCGCGCCGCCTGCTCGCGGCCCATGCCGTCGCGATGCTCGTCCCCACGCCACAGGATGTCGAGCAACGTGCGCCCGATCAACTCGGGGTGCTCATGCGTCTGGGCGAACCAGCCCGGTCGCACCCGAGCGCCGAGCCGCGCGACTCCGGTGTGCGCGACGTTGATGATCGGCGTGCCAGCCACCGGCTGATGCTCGGCGTCGGGATCCGACCCACCGGCAGCCAGCAGCCGCAGGAAGTGCGACTTGCCCGAGCCGTTCGAGCCCAGCACGGCAACCCGTTCGCCGAACCACACCTCGAGGTCGAACGGACGCATCAACCCGGTCAGCTCGAGGTCCTCGCACACGACCGCCCGCTTCGCGGTCCGCCCACCGCGCAGCCGCATCTTGACGTCCTGGCGAAGCGGCACCGCATGCGGCGGGCCTTCGCGCTCGAACCGCGCGAGCCTCGTACAGGCAGCCTGGTAGGCGCCGGCCATCCCGTCGTTGTAGGTGGCCTTGAGCCGCAACCGCAGGACCAGCGCCTTGAGCTTGGCGTGCTCCTCGTCCCATCGGCGGCGCAGCTCCTCCAACCGGCTGTTACGGTCCGCGCGTTCGTCGGCGTACGACGCAAATCCCCCGCCGTGGATCCAGACCGTGTTGCCGGCCGCACCGAGCTCGAGGGTGACGATCCGGCTGGCCGTTCGGGCGAGCAGCTCGCGGTCGTGCGAGACGTAGAGCACGGTCTTGGGAGTGTCAGCCAGCAACTGCTCGAGCCAGCGCTTGCCCGGCACGTCGAGATAGTTGTCCGGCTCGTCGAGCAGCAGCACCTCGTCGGGGCCACGCAGCAACGCCTCGAGCACGAGCCGTTTCTGCTCGCCACCGGACAGCGTGCGGACCTCGCGCCAGCGGGCCCGGTCGTACGGGAGGCCGATGGCGGCGACCGTGCAGGTGTCCCACAACACCTCGGCGTCCCAACCGCCGGCGTCGGACCACTCCGCAAGGGCGTGCGCGTAGCGAAGCTGGGTGCGCTCGTCGTCGGACTCCATCATCGCCAGCTCGGCCGCATCGACCGCGGCCGCGGCATCGCGTACTCGTGGCGGCGCGACCGACAGCAGCAGGTCCCGGACGGTCGAGTCGTCGCGCACGGATCCCACGAACTGCCGCATCACGCCAAGCCCGCCCGATCCGGTGACCGCGCCGGTGTCCGCCGCCAGGTCGCCGGTGATGATCTTCAGCAGGGTGGTCTTGCCGGCGCCGTTCGGGCCGATCAGCGCGGCCTTCTGCCCGTCACCGACCCGGAACGTGACCTCGTCGAGCAGCATCCGGCCGTCGGGCAGCGCAAGGCTGACCCGCTGCACGTCGACGTGGCCCATCCGTCCAGTGTGTCAGCGTGGGCGAGCGATTTTTCTTGATCCGCTCGCTCAGGTCGACTCGGGCTCCGGGTCCGGATCCGGCGCGGTTGTCACGGCACCTTGGTCCACGTTGTAGGCGAAGTACAGCAGCTCCAACGGCTCGGCGCCCTCCGGCCGGAGCGAGGGATCGGTCATGCGCGGGTAGTAGCGCAACGCAATCTCGAAGATCACCCGATTGACCTCGCGCAGCTCGTCCAGCGTGAGCCACATGATGCTCTCGAGGTTGGCCTGCTCGCGGGCCCACTCCTCGGGTAGCGACGGCCGGCGAGCCTGCGCATCGACCAGCCGCGCGAACTGCCGCTCGAGGAACAGCCGCCACAGCGCATTCGCCGCAGTCTGGGTCTTCGGATCGTCGAACCGATACCCCATCTCGGTCCCGGCGCTCACCAGTCGCCAGGGTCGCTCCCGGCCCCGCCCGGCTCCGGTCTCCTCCACGAATTGGTGCTTCGCGAGCGACCGCAGATGGAACGAGCAGGACGACGGGCTCTCGCCGACGTACTCCGCGGCCTGCGTCGCGGTGAGCGCGCCGTGCAGCGTCAGGGCCTCGAGCAACGCCAGTCGGGTGGGGTGCGCGAGTGCCCGCATGTCGCGCGGATCTCGCAGGTCACGCAAGCCGGCGGCCGCCACCGCGGCCGCCATCCCCGAGCTATCCGATTCGGTCCCGGTCGGCTCGGTCTCCTCGGTTCCTTCGGTCACTCGCGGTCCGCCGCCTGGGACGGATGTAGGTGCTCGTCCGGTGTGACCAGCACCGACATCGCAGCCGCCTCCAGCGCTGTGAGGCCCCGGTCAGGGAGATCACTCGTACGAACGACGCGCTGCTCGGGGCGGGTGAACAGCCAGATCCCAGCCACCAGTGTGACCGCACCCACCGCGCCGAGCAATGCCTGGTAACCCACCACCGAGACGAGACCCGCGCCCAGCGCGATCGACAGCGCCTGCGGCGTACCGGTGAGCACGTCGAGAGCCGTGCTCACCCGGCCCTGCAGGTTGGACGGCGTGAGCCGCATGACCAGGGTGTTCGCGGCCGCGATCGCCCACGGCAGCGCGAACCCGGCGATCAGCGAGCCGGCGACCGCGGTCGCGATCGTCGGTACGACCAACACCGAGTCGCCAAGGGCGAAAATGGCCAGCCCGATCGCCATCACCCGGCCCTCGCCGATCCGGCGCATCGCGGCCGCGACGGTCAGCCCGCCCGCGATGGCGCCAATCCCCATGACCGCCTCCAGCGGGCCGAGCCAGCTCGCCGAGCGATTGAGGCCATCGGTCACGACGGCCACGATCGCGGTCTCGGTGAAGCCCACGACCGCGCAGACGGCGACGAACGCCGTCTCCACCTGGCGGATCTGCACGGTGTCGCGGATGTGTGCCCAACCGGCCGCGAGCTCGGTGCGAAGGCGCTGGACGACCCGCACCGGCGCCGGCTCCGGCAGCGAGATGCTGGCGACCGAGGCGCAAGCAACCGCGAAGGTGCCGGCGTCGATGATCGCGACCACGTGGCCGCCGGCGAGGGTGAACAAGCCCGCGCCGATCAGCGGCGAGACCAGCCGGAGCCCTTCGCGCACGGTGGACAGCACGCCTTGGGCGTCACCCACGAACTCGTCGGGCACCAGGAAGTCGAGGTAGCCCTGCTGGGCGGC
The DNA here is from genome assembly GCA_963770565.1 of uncultured Actinomycetota bacterium. GTDB lineage: Bacteria > Actinomycetota > Actinomycetes > JAFAQI01 > JAFAQI01 > DATAUK01. The sequence continues at coordinate 707,062 of CAVYQE010000001.1, read as the reverse complement.
GCCGAGCACCGAGTTGGACACGCCGTACCCGACCAGCACGAGCCAGATCAGCCACACCTGGCCGCGGCCCTGGACGAACAGCAGAGACAAGGTCATCAGCCCGGCAGCCGCGTTCACACCGATCAGGATCGGCCGGCGGCGGAACCGGTCGACCGCAGCGCCCCACAGCGGGCCGGCCATCGACGGCGCGGCCATGAAGAAGAAACTCAGCCCGGCCTTGCCGTTGGAACCGGTGAGCTCGCGCACCCAGATCACCATCGCGAGCCACATCGAGGTGTCGCCAAGGATCGACAGCGACTGCCCGGTCAGGTAGCGCCGGACGTAGGGCAAGGTCCACAGTCGCCGCATCTCGCCTCCCGGCCCTCGAGGTGAGTTCGAAAGATATCTATCGAAAGGATCGTTGTAAAGCCCACAGCTCCCCGTTTCAGCACACGACCGCGCGCCTGGGCGAGCGGTTTGTAGCGCGATGTCGGGTTTCTCGGCCCGGATCGGGGGCGTTGTGGGCTGAAACGGGTGGGTGGGCCTCAGCGCGAGCGGTCGGGCAGGCTACGCCGCTGGCGGGTCTGGGCGACCCTGGCCGCCAACTCACGGTCCGGCGGGTAGTCGACCGCGACCAGGGTGAGGCCGTGCGCCGGCGCGACGTTGACGCCCGAATCGCGCACGCCGGCTCGCAACAGTTCGGCCGGCCAGCCCGGTGGCCGTCGGCCCTCGCCCACCGTGAGGAGCGCTCCGACCATCGACCGCACCTGGTTGTGGCAGAACGCATCCGCGCCCGCCGAAATCACGACCACCTCGTCGGCATCCCGCGCCGCGTTGAGCTCGTGCAGGGTGCGGATCGTGGTGGCGCCGGCCCTTGGCCGGCAGTACGCCGCGAAGTCGTGCTCGCCCGGCAGGCCCTTGGCAGCCTGGTTCATCGCTTCGACGTCGAGCGGGCGCGGCCAGGCCAGGGTGTCGTGGCGCCGCAGCGGGTTCGGACCGGCGTCAGTGACCCGGTAGGCGTACCTGCGGCCGATCGCCGCGAACCGGGCGTCGAAACCGGCCGGCGCGATCGTCAGGGCCCGCAGCGCGACGTCGTCGGGCAGCAGGCCTGCGATGCGGTGAGCGAGCCGCTCGACATCGACCGGGTCGTCACCTGCCGCGGTCGGAACGTCGACGTGCGCTACCTGGCCGGTCGCATGGACGCCCGCATCGGTGCGACCCGCGACGGTCAGCTGGAGCGGCGGTTCGAGCTGAAGGACCGTCGCGAGCGCGGCCTCGACGACCTCGGCGACGGTCCGCCGGCCCGGCTGCCGGGCCCAGCCGGAGAAGTCGGTACCGTCGTAACTCAGGTCCAACCGCAAACGGACGAGCCCGCCGTCCCCGGTCGGGGTGGCGGGCTCGGTCGCGTTGTTCGCAGTGGTCACTCCGCGGGGGTGTCGCCTTCGGCGCCATCGGTCGAAGCGTCCATCGGACTCCGCCGCCTCGGCGGTCGGCTCCTCGGCAACTGCCTCGGGAGCATCGACCTCGTCGGTTGCGTCAGCGTCGGCGACGTCGGTCTCGGCGTCACTGTCGCCGGCCTCGGCTGCCTCTGCCTCTGCGGCGTTAGCGGCTTCCGCGTCAGCAGCTTCCGCGTCGGCCGCCACTCCGGCCGCGACGTCGGACTCGCCGGCCAGCTCGGCCGCGGCTTCCGCGGTCGCACCGGTCGGACGACGACGCCGCGCGAAGCGGGTGCCGCGAGCCGCCTCGGCCTCGGCCACCGCCTCCTGCGCCACCGTGCGGAACTCCACCAGCTCGATGACCGCCATCGGTGCGTTGTCGCCCTTGCGCGGGCCGACCTTTGTGATCCTGGTGTAGCCGCCTTGGCGGTCGGCGAATCCGGGCCCGATCTCGGCGAACAGGGTGTGCACGACGGCCTTGTCGCGGACGACGGTCAGCACGCGGCGCCGGGCGTGGATGTCGCCACGCTTGGCGAAGGTGATCAACCGTTCAGCCAGCGGGCGCAGCCGCTTGGCCTTCGTCTCGGTCGTGGTGATCCGGCCGTACTCGAACAGTGACGTGGCCAGGTTGGCCAGCATCAGCCGCTCGTGTGACGGACCGCTACCGAGTCTCGGTCCCTTGGTGGGGGTAGGCATCTCGTGCTCCTGTGCTCAATGGCGATCGGGCCCTGCAGGGTCGCTTAGTACTGCTCGGTCTCGGCGAACCCGGCATCGCCGGAGTCGTCGAAGTTCTCGTCGTACCCGGCGATGACAGAGGTCGGGTCGAAGCCTGGTGGGCTGTCCTTGAGTGCGAGCCCGAGCCCGGCCAGCTTGCCCTTGACCTCGTCGATCGACTTCTGGCCGAAGTTGCGGATGTCCATGAGGTCGGCCTCGGACCGGGCGACGAGCTCGCCGACGGAGTGGATGCCCTCACGCTTGAGGCAGTTGTAGGAGCGGACGGTGAGGTCGAGCTCCTCGATCGGGAGGGCCAGGTCGGCCATCAGCTGCGCGTCGGTCGGCGACGGGCCGATCTCGACGCCCTCGGCGTTCTCGTCGAGCTCGCGGGCCAGGCCGAACAGCTCGACCAGGGTGTGGCCGGCCGAGGCGAGCGCGGTACGCGGGCTCATCGAGGCCTTGGTCTCGACGTCGACGACGAGCCGGTCGAAGTCGGTGCGCTGCTCGACCCGGGTGGCCTCGACCTTGTAGGTGACCTTGAGCACCGGGGAGTAGATCGAGTCGATCGGGATGACGCCGATCGGCTGGCCGGGCTGCTTGTTCTGTACGGCGGAGACGTAGCCCCGGCCGCGCTCGACGGTGAACTCGATCTCGAGCTTGCCCTTGCCGTTGAGGGTGGCGATGTGCAGGTCGGGGTTGTGGATCTCGACCCCGGCCGGCGGCGCGATGTCGGCGGCCGTCACGGCGCCCGGGCCCTGCTTGCGCAGGTACATCACGACCGGCTCGTCGTGCTCGCTGGAGACGACGAGGTTCTTGATGTTGAGGATGAGGTCGGTGACGTCTTCCTTCACGCCGGCGACGGTGGAGAACTCGTGCAGGACATCGGCGATCCGGAGGGACGTGACCGCCGCGCCCGGGATCGAGGAGAGCAACGTGCGCCGGAGCGAGTTGCCCAAGGTGTAGCCGAAGCCCGGCTCGAGCGGCTCGATGACGAACCGCGAGCGATTGGTGTCGATGGCCTCTTCGTTGAGAGTCGGCCGCTGAGCAATAAGCACTGTCTTGCCTTCCTGTCATGGCGACCCGCTATTTGATCGCCTGGGTACCACCGGTCTTGCTTGTTGATCTTCTTCTTGCTGTTGCTTTTCCTCGAAGTCAGTTTTGGAGCGAAGCGAGAAAACTTACTTCGAATACAACTCGACGATGAGCTGCTCTTGAACCTGTGTGTCGATGACCTGACGGGCCGGGAGCGAGTGGACCAGGATCCGCATCCGGTTGGAGATGACCTCGATCCACGCCGGCACCGTGCGCTCGCCGGCCTCGGCCCGGGCGATCACGAACGGGGTCAGCTCGACCGAGCTCGGTCGCACCTCGACGATGTCGTTCTCGCTCACCAGGAACGACGGGATGTCGACCTTGTGGCCGTTGACGACGAAGTGCCCGTGCTTCACCAGCTGGCGGGCCATGTCGCGGCTGTGCGCGAAGCCGGCCCGGTAGACCACGTTGTCCAGGCGTCGCTCGAGCAGCTGCAGCAGGTTCTCACCGGTCTTGCCGGGGCGCCGGTTGGCCTCTTCGTAGTAGCGGCGGAACTGCTTCTCGAGGACGCCGTAGATCCGCGCACACTTCTGCTTCTCGCGCATCTGCAGCAGGTATTCGCTGTCCTTGGTGCGGCCACGGCCGTGCTCGCCCGGCGGGTACGGCCGGATCTCGATCGGGCACTTCGATGACTCGCACTTGCTGCCCTTGAGGAACAGCTTGGTCTTCTCGCGCCGGCAGCGCTTGCAGTCGGGACCCGTGTAGCGCGCCATCAGACCCGCCGCCGCTTCGGGGGACGGCAGCCGTTGTGCGGTGCCGGGGTTACGTCGGAAATGGTGCCTACCTCCAGGCCGGTCGCCTGCAGCGACCGGATTGCGGTCTCGCGGCCCGAGCCCGGGCCCTTCACGAACACGTCGACCTTGCGCATGCCGTGCTCCTGGGCCCGGCGAGCCGCGGCCTCCGCGGCCATCTGGGCGGCGAACGGAGTCGACTTGCGGGAGCCCTTGAAGCCCACCTGACCGGCGCTCGCCCAACTCACGACGTTGCCCATCGGGTCGGTGATGGACACGATCGTGTTGTTGAACGTGCTCTTGATGTGAGCGTGCCCGTGGGCGACGTTCTTCTTCTCCTTGCGGCGCACCTTCTTGGCGGCCACACGTTTCTGTGCGGGAGGCACTACTTCTTCCCTACCTTCTTCTTGCCGGCCACGGTCTTGCGCGGGCCCTTACGGGTGCGGGCGTTGGTGTGGGTTCGCTGGCCGCGGACCGGAAGGCCGCGGCGGTGGCGGATGCCCTGGTAGCACCCGATCTCGATCTTGCGCCGGATGTCGGACTGGACCTCGCGTCGCAGGTCACCCTCGACCCGGTAGGTCGCCTCGATCCAGTCGCGCAGCTTGACCAGATCGTCGTCACTGAGGTCGCGAACCCGGATGTCCGGGCTCACACCGGTCTGCGCCAGCGTCTCGTGTGCGCGGGTGCGACCGATGCCGTAGATGTAGGTGAGCGCAACCTCCAACCGCTTGTCGCGGGGAAGGTCGACGCCGACAAGGCGTGCCATCCGGGCTCGTGCTCCTTATGTTGCAGCGAAGGTCCTCCGCGTCACCGTCCCCACCGGCCCAGGTGGAGCCCCGGCCTTCGCGCCGGGGGCTGGTCTGCCGCAGACCGGATCGTCGCGGCAGAGGTGGTGCGCGCTGTTTCGGTGGCTGTTAGCCCTGCCGCTGCTTGTGCCGCAGGTTTTCGCAGATCACCATGACCCGCCCATGACGGCGGATCACCTTGCACTTGTCACACATCTTCTTGACGCTCGGCTTGACCTTCACTGCACTGACCTCACTGGGGCGAACCCTTACTTGTACCGGTAGACGATCCGACCGCGTGACAGGTCGTACGGCGAAAGCTCGACCACGACCCGGTCCTCCGGGAGGATCCGAATGTAGTGCTGGCGCATCTTGCCGCTGATATGGGCAAGGACCTTGTGGCCGTTGGCGAGCTCAACGCGGAACATTGCGTTCGGCAGTGGCTCGACGACGCGCCCCTCGATCTCGATGGCGCCTTCCTTCTTCGGCATGTCCTCCGTTGTCCCGTGTCGTGACTCGATAGCGTTGTAGTCGTAGTGGAGAGCGCTCTGGTGAGCGCTCAGTGATTCTGGGCGACCCGCGTCCAGACGAACGTCGCAGGCCAACTAGGCAGTCTACGGGAGCGTGCGCCCCCGTTCAAACCCGCTCGTTCCAAGCAATGTCACATTGCCCCCCACTTCGTGGGGGCAATGTGACTCCGCCCCCGGAAAAGCCTGGGCAATGTGACATTGCTTGGTCAGGCGGTGGCGCGGACCGGGCCGATCGCGGCCAGCCGGTCACGGCCGCCGTCGAGCGCGGTGAGCACCCACGGGCCGTCCTCGAGCACGGTGAACGTGTGTTCGAAGTGCGCCGAGGGCTTACCGTCCTGGGTGATGACGGTCCAGCCGTCGTCGAGGACCTTGGTGTGCCGGCCACCGAGATTGACCATCGGCTCGACCGCGAGGGCGAGACCGGGCACGATCGCCGGCCCACGGCCCATCCGCGGGCCTACGTAGTTGTGGACCTGTGGATCCTGGTGCATCTCGGTCCCGATGCCGTGCCCGACGTACTCCTCGACGATCCCCCATGACCCGCCGGTCGGGTGCGGCTGGGATCGGATGTAGGTCTCGACGCCCCGGGAGACGTCGACCAGGCGGCCGCCGAGCCGGGCCGCCGCCATCCCGTGCCAGAGCGACTCCTCGGTGACCCGCATCAGCTCGCGCTTGTCCACCGACACCTCGCCGACCGGGACCGTGACCGCCGCGTCGCCGTGGAAGCCTTCGACGATCGCGCCGCAGTCGATCGAGATGATGTCGCCCTCGCGCAGGACCACCTTGGCGGAGGGGATTCCGTGCACGATCTCGGAGTTGACCGAGGTACAGATGGTGGCCGGGAAGCCGTGGTAACCGAGGAAGGACGGGGTTGCGCCGGCGCCGTAGATGATTCCGCGGGCGACCTCGTCGAGATCGGCCGTGGTGATCCCCGGCCGGACCGCCTCGCGCAGGGCTCCAAGCGCCGTGCCGACGACGATCCCGGCCTGACGCATCAGGTCGATCTCGTCACGCGTCTTGATCTGGATCATCTGTAGTGCTCTCTCCTCCAGCAACCGCTCACGACCGCGAGAACGGCCTCAGGGCGGCCGACGCGCGTTCGGTGACGTCGTCAACCGGGCCCATCGCATCGATACCGACCAGAATGCCCTGCTCAGCGTAATAGCCGATCAGCGGAGCCGTCTGTTCGTAGTAGACCTCGAGCCGGTGCCGGATCGTCGCGGGCTGGTCGTCGTCGCGCTGGAAGAGCTGGCCGCCGCAGTTGTCACAGACCCCGTCGGCCGAGGGCGGATCGAAGTCGACGTGCCAGATGTGGCCACAGCTGCGACAGGTCCGGCGGCCGGAGAGCCGGCGCACGACCTCGCCGTCGTCGACCACCAGCTCGAGGACGACGTCGAGCTCGGTGTCGAGCTCGCGCAGGATCTCGTCGAGCTGCACCGCCTGCGGAACCGTGCGCGGGAAGCCGTCGAGTAGGAAGCCGCGATCGGCATCGTCGGACTCGAGCCGGTCCCGCACCATCGCCACGGTGATCTCGTCCGGTACGAGGTCGCCGGCGTCCATGAACTCCCGCGCCTGCTTGCCCAGCTGGGTGCCGTGGCTCACGTGCGCGCGAAAGATGTCGCCGGTCGAGATCTGCAGTACGGCGAGATGCGCCGAGACAAACTGGGCCTGCGTCCCCTTCCCCGCACCAGGGGGGCCCACGAGAACGAGCCTCATCGGAGGCGCCGCACTACCGCAAGAAGCCTTCGTAGTTGCGCAGCATCAACTGGCTCTCGATCTGCTTCGACGTATCGAGACCGACACCTACCAGGATCAGCACCGAGGTGCCGCCGAAGGGGAACGCCTGGTTGGTGCCCGACGCAGCGCCTGGCAGGTAGTGCAACGCAAGGATAGGGAGCACGGCAATGGCCGTGAGATAGAGCGAGCCCGGGAACGTGATGCGCGAGAGGACGTACTCGAGGTATTCCGCCGTCGGACGACCCGGTCTGATGCCGGGGATGAAGCCGCCGTACTTGCGCATGTTGTCGCTGACCTCGACCGGGTTGAACGTGATCGCGACATAGAAATACGTGAAGAAGACCGTCAGCAACGCATACGTCAGGATGTAGACGTAGTTCGGGTTGTTGGCGTTGAAGTAGCGCGTGACGAAGTTCGTGAAGCCGGGGTTCGACGTCCACACCTGCCCGAGCAGCTGTGGCAGGTAGAGCAGCGACGACGAGAAGATGACCGGGATGACGCCGGCCTGGTTGACCTTGAGCGGTATGTAGGTCGAGGTGCCGCCGTACATCCGGCGGCCGATCATTCGTTTCGCGTATTGCACCGGAATCCGGCGCTGGCCCTGTTCCATGAACACGATGCCGACGATGATCAGCAGACCCGCGAGCAGCACCCCCACGAACGTGGACACGCCGCGGCTCTGCAGGATCTGGCTGCCCTGGCTCGGGAACCGGGCCGCGATCGAGGTGAAGATCAGCAGCGACATGCCGTTGCCGATGCCGCGGTCGGTGATCAGCTCGCCGAGCCACATGATGACCGCTGTGCCCGCCGTCATCGTCACGACCAGCGTGATGATCCGGAAAACCGAGGTGGAGTACAGCAGCGAGATCTGTTGCCCGGCCGAGTTGGTACACGGCAGCAGCCGGCCGCTGCGGGCCAGTGCGACGATGCCGGTCGCCTGCAGGATCGCCAGCGACACCGTCAGGTAACGGGTGTACTGGGTCAGCTTCGCCTGCCCACTTTGACCCTGCTCCTTGAGCCGCTCGAGCCGCGGGATCACGACCACCAGCAGCTGGATGATGATGCTGCTCGTGATGTAGGGCATGATTCCGAGCGCGAACACGGTCAACTGGAGCAGCGCACCGCCACTGAAGAGGTTGACCAGCGCGAGCACCGAGCTGTTCTTGTCCAGCGCCAGGCAGGTGTGCACGTTCTGGTAGTTGACCCCCGGTGCCGGGATGGTCGACCCGAGCCGGAACAGCGCAAGGATCCCCAGCGTGAACAGCAGTTTGTTCCGCAGATCCGGCGTGCGGAAGGCCCTGCCGAAAGCGGTGAGCACGGCTCCTCCTGAGGCGGACTAATCCGGTACGGGGCGAGCGGTCGATGGGGGTCCGGCGACCACATTCATGCCCGCCGACTGTACCCCGGCCACGCGCTCGGACGAGCGCGCGCCCGGGGACCTACAGGTCTGTGGTAGTCCCCCCGGCAGCGGCGATCTTGCGTCGCGCGGCGTCGGAGAAAGCGTGTGCCCGCACCGACATCGCGCTCGCGACATCTCCTGTTCCGAGGATCTTCACCAGCTGTCCCTTGCGCACGGCCCCCCGATCGGCCAACACGTCCGGATCGACCTCGCCACCGTCCGGGAACAGCGCCGACAGGCGGTCGAGATTGACGACCTGGTAGACCACGCGGTTGGGGTTGGTGAAGCCCTTCAGCTTCGGCACCCGCATGTGGTACGGCATCTGGCCGCCCTCGAACGCCGCCGACACCTGGGTCCGCGCCTTGCTGCCTTTAGTGCCCCGACCTGCGGTTTTGCCTTTGGAGCCCTCGCCACGGCCGAGCCGCTGCTTGGGCTTGTGCGCACCGTCGGCCGGGCGCAGGTGATGGACCTTCAACGTCATCTCAATCGACCTCCTCGACCGTGACGAGGTGTGCGATGGCTCGGACCATGCCGCGGATCTCGGGCCGGTCCTCCTGCACCGCGGTATCGCGCATGCGCTTGAGGCCGAGCGAGCGGAGGGTGTCGCGCTGGTTGCGCGTCCCCCCGATCGGCGACCGGGTCTGGGTGATCTTCAGGCGCGGCATCACACACTCGCCGCCGCGCGGGCCCGCAGCATCGCTGCCGGGGCGACATCCTCGATCGGCAGGCCCCGGCGGGCCGCGATCTCCTCGGGACGGTACAGGTCCTTCAGTGCGGCCACGGTCGCGTGCACGATGTTGATCGGGTTGGACGACCCGAGCGACTTGGACAGCACGTCGTGGATCCCCGCGCACTCCAGCACGGCGCGCACCGGGCCGCCGGCGATGACGCCGGTACCCGGCGAAGCCGGCTTGAGCAGGACCACGCCCGCGGCCGCCTCGCCCTGGACCGGATGCGGGATCGTGCCCTGGATCCGGGGGACGGAGAAGAAGTGCTTCTTGGCCTCCTCGACGCCCTTGGCAATCGCCGCGGGCACCTCCTTGGCCTTGCCGTAGCCGACCCCGACCTGACCATCGCCGTCGCCGACGATCACCAGCGCGGTGAAGCTGAACCGCCGGCCGCCCTTGACCACCTTGGCAACCCGGTTGATCGCGACCACTCGCTCGAGGTACGCCGAAGCCGCAGCGCCACCGGCACCCCGGCCGCCACCCTCGCGACGGCCCTGCCGATCGCCGCCGCTACCGCCGGCAGCGCCACCGGCACCGGTCCCGCGTCGTTGGGCTCCTGGCATTAGCTCTTCCTTCCAAGCTTCATCGTCTGACTCTCTGGTTGGGGCCCCCGCGGAAGCGTGGAGCGCAGCGGAGCGCTTTCGTGGGGACTCTCTTTCCGGGGCCCCCGCGGAAGCGTTGAGCGCAGCGGAGCGCTTTCGTGGGGATATCTGAACTCAAGGCCGGCCTCTCGAGCTGCATCGGCCAGCGCCGCGATCCGGCCGTGGTAGCGGTTGCCACCTCGGTCGAAGACGACCTTGCCGATTCCGGCCTGGCCGGCCCGCTCGGCAAGCAGCTTGCCGACCTTCGCGGCCTTGGCCTTCTTGTCCCCGGCGGCGTCCCGGATGCCGGAGTCGAGCGTCGATGCCGCCACCAGGGTGTGACTGGCGGTGTCATCGACGACCTGCACGTAGATGTGGCGGGCAGAACGGGTGACGACCATGCGCGGCCGGGCCGGCGTACCGGTGACCTTCTTGCGCACCCGCAGGTGCCGACGGCTGCGCGCAGTACGGCGCAACCGCGATGTCCTCGGCGCACTCATGGCTACTTCCCTGCCTTTCCGGCCTTGCGTCGGACGACCTCGCCCGAGTAGCGCACGCCCTTGCCCTTGTACGGCTCGGGCTTGCGAATCTTGCGAATGTTGGCGGCCGTCTCGCCGACCTTCTGCTTGTCGATGCCCGAAACGACGAACCGGGTCGGTGCCTCGACCGCGAAGGTGATGCCGTCGGGCGCGACCACGGTGACCGGGTGGCTGAACCCGAGCGCGAACTCCAGGTCACTACCCCTGGCCTGTACGCGGTAGCCCGTGCCGACGATCTCGAGGGTCTTGGAGTAGCCCTCGGTCACGCCGATGACCATGTTGGCGACCAGCGTGCGGGTCAGGCCATGCCTGGCCTTGCTGTCGCGCTCGTCGTCGGGACGGGCCACGATCAGCGCGCCGTCGTTTGCCTCGACCGTGATCGGCTCGACGACCGAGTGGGACAAGGTGCCCTTCGGGCCCTTCACGGTCACGTCACGACCGTCGATCGTGACCTCGACCCCTGCTGGCACGGGGATCGGCATTCTGCCGATTCGGCTCATGTCAAACCTCCCGTCACCAGATGTAGGCGAGGACTTCCCCGCCTACGCCCTGTTTCGAACACTGCCGGTCGGTCCGCAGGCCTGCGGACGTCGAGATGATCGCGACGCCGAGCCCGCCGAGGACCTTGGGCAGGTTGGTGGCCTTCGCGTAGACCCGCAGACCCGGCTTGCTGATCCGACGCACACCTGCGATCGAGCGCTCGCGGTTAGGGCCGAACTTCAGCGTGACGATCAGCGTCTTGCCGGGTGCGCCCTTGACCTCTTCGGTCGGCTCGAGGACCTGCCACGAGGAGATGTAGCCCTCCTGCTGGAGGATCTCCGCGATGTGGACCTTCAGCGTCGAGTGCGGCATCGCGACGGTGTCGTGATAGGCCGAGTTCGCGTTTCGCAGCCGGGTCAGCATGTCTGCGATGGGGTCGGTCATGGTCATGCGGTGATGTCCTTCCCGCCGTGGTTCCCGGCGCCTGCCGGGCCTGCGTCGAAGATCGGGTTTTCGAGGTGCACGCCGCGTTGTGAGCGCAGCGAGCAACGTGGTGGGGTATTCACCAAGAACTCTTGGTGATACCGGGCAGCTCGCCTGCGTGCGCCATCTCGCGCATGCAGATCCGGCACAGGCCGAAGGTCCGGTAGACCGCGCGCGATCGTCCGCAGCGCGAGCAGCGGGTGTAGCCGCGTACGGCGTACTTGGGCTTGCGGGCCGCTTTCGCGATCCACGCCTTCGTCGCCATGGATCAGGCCTCCTTGAAGGGGAATCCGAGAGCACGCAGCAGTGCGCGACCCTCGTCGTCGGTATGTGCCGTGGTGACCAGCGTGATGTCCATGCCACGGACCCGGTCGATCGAGTCGGGGTCGATCTCGTGGAACATCGACTGCTCGGTCAGACCGAAGGTGTAGTTGCCGTTGCCATCGAGCTTGCGCGCGTCAAGGCCACGGAAGTCGCGGATCCGGGGAAGCGCGGTGGTAAGCAGCCGGTCCACGAACTCCCACATCCGGTCTCCGCGCAGCGTGACGTGCGCGCCGATCGGCATGCCCTCGCGCAGCTTGAACTGGGCGATCGACAGCCGCGCGCGGGCGATCGCCGGACGCTGGCCGGTGATCGCGGTCAGGTCACGGATCGCGCCTTCGATGAGCTTGCCGTCACGGGCCGCCTCGCCGACGCCCATGTTGACCTTCACCTTCACCAGCGTCGGGACCTGCATGACATTGGCGTAGGTGAACTGCTCGCGCAGCGCGGGCAGGATCTCGTCGCGGTAGCGCTGCTTGAGCCGCGGGACCGTGTTCGTCTCTGTGGTGGTCACTGTCATTTCGATGCGCTCCCTGGCCTACAGCTCCGCGTCGCACTTGCGGCAGACGCGGACGTTGCGGCCTTCACTGTTCTTACGGTGACCGATTCGGGTCGGCTTCCCGCAGGTCGGGCAGATGACCTGCACGTTGCTGACGTGGATCGCGGCCTCCTGGTGCACGATGCCGCCTTCTTGCGCGCCACGGGTCGTGGTCTGGATCTTGGTGTGCTTCTTGACCCGGTTGACACCCTCGACGAGGACCCGCTGACTTTGCGGCGAGGTCAGCAGCACCTTGCCGCGGGCGCCGCGGTCCTTGCCGCTGCGCACGAGGACGGTGTCGCCCTTCTTCACGAACAATCCAGCCATGACTTACAAGACCTCCGGTGCCAGCGAGATGATCCGCATGAAGCGCTTGTCGCGCAGCTCGCGGCCCACCGGGCCGAAGATGCGCGTGCCGCGCGGCTCGCCGCCGCCGTCACGGATCAGCACGGCAGCGTTCTCGTCGAACTTGATGTAGGAGCCGTCGGGACGCCGCCGGCTTTTCGTCGTACGGACGATGACCGCCTTGACGACGTCGCCCTTCTTCACCCCGGCGCCCGGCAACGCGTCCTTGACCGTACCGACGATGATGTCGCCGATGCCGGCGTAGCGCCGACCCGAGCCTCCGAGCACCCGGATGCACAAGATCTCCTTGGCACCCGTGTTGTCGGCGACCCGAAGCCGGGACTCCTGCTGGATCATTTTGCTTTCTCCAGGATCTGTACGACGCGCCAGCGCTTGGTGGCCGACATCGGCCGGGTCTCCATCAGCAACACGCGGTCACCGATACCGACCTCGTTGGCCTCGTCGTGCGCCTTGATCTTCTTGGTCCGGCGGATCGTCTTGCCGTAGCGGGCGTGCAGAACCCGGTCCTCGACCTCGACCGTGACGGTCTTGTTCATCTTGTCGCTGACGACGTAGCCCTCGCGGGTCTTGCGGAACGCGCGCACTGGCGCGCCCTGCGTCGATGTGGTGTCGGTCATCGTGTCCTCACTCCGCGTCGCTGATCGGGGCCGCAGTCAACCCGAGCTCGCGCTCGCGCATGACGGTGTAGATGCGGGCGATGTCGTGACGCACCGTCTGCAGTCGCTTGTTGTTGTCCAGCTGGCCGGTGGCCGACTGGAAACGCAGGTTGAACAGCTCTTCCTTGGACTCGCGGAGCTTGGTCACCAGCTCGTCGTCCTCGAGGCCGCGCAACTCCACGGTCGGTGTCCCCGCAGCCATCAGCCCTCACCCACTTCGCGAGTCACGATCCGGCACTTCATCGGCAGCTTGTGGATCGCGCGGGTCAGCGCCTCCCGTGCGGTCGTCTCGTTCGGGTAGGACAGCTCGAACATCACCCGTCCCGGCTTGACGTTGGCGATCCACCACTCCGGCGAACCCTTGCCGGAGCCCATCCGGGTCTCGGCCGGCTTCTTCGTGATCGGCCGGTCAGGGTAGATGTTGATCCACACCTTGCCGCCACGCCGGATATGCCGGGTGATGGCAATACGGGCCGCCTCGATCTGCCGGTTGGTGACGTACGCCGGCTCGAGCGCCTGGATGCCGTACTCGCCGAAGGCCACCCGGGTCCCACCCTTGGCCGCCCCTGAGCGGCCGGGGTGATGCTGCTTGCGGTGCTTGACCCGTCGGGGGATCAACATGGTCAGGCTCCTTCCGTCGTCGGCTCGGAAGGTGCGTCCGCGGCGTCACTCGGAGCAGCAGGTGCCTCGGCGGTCGTCGCGCTGTCAGCGGGAGCCTCCGTCGCGACCGGCTCCGTGACCGCTTCGGGTGCTGCGGGTTCGGGTGCCGCGGCTTCAGGCACTGCGGGCTCGGTGGTCTCGACGGCCGGCGCGGGGGTTTCGGCGACCGGCTCAGGTGCCGCAACCTCGGCCGCCGGGCTGGCCAGCCGGCCGTTGACCGCGGCGCTGGCCGCGGTGGACGGCCGGTCGCGGCGCGGGCGCCGGTTGCGCTGGTCGCGGGCCCGAAGTGCGGCCGCCGCCGCCTGCTCCTCGCGGGTCATGACGTCGTCGCCGGTGTAGATCCAGACCTTGACGCCAATCCGGCCGAAGGTCGTTCGCGCCTCGTAAAAGCCGAAGTCGATGTTCGCCCGCAGCGTGTGCAGCGGGACGCGGCCTTCGCGGTAGAACTCCGAGCGGCTCATCTCGGCGCCGCCGAGGCGGCCACCGCACTGCACCCGGATCCCCTTGGCGCCGCCCTTCATTGCCGACTGCATCGCCTTGCGCATCGCCCGCCGGAAGCTGACCCGGCTCGACAGCTGCTCGGCGACGCCCTGCGCGACGAGCTGTGCGTCGATCTCGGGGTTCTTCACCTCGAGGATGTTGAGGTTGACGTGCTTGTTCGTGAGCTTCTCGAGGTCGCCGCGGATCCGGTCCGCCTCGGCGCCCCGGCGGCCGATCACGATGCCCGGCCGCGCGGTGTGGATGTCGACGTTCACCCGGTCGCGGGTGCGCTCGATCTCGACCCGGCTGATGCCGGCACGCTCCATGCCCTTGGTGAGCAGGCGCCGGATCGCGACGTCCTCCTTGACGTAGTCCCGGTACAGCTTGTCGGCGTACCACCGGCTCTTGTGCCGGGTGGTGATGCCGAGACGGAAGCCGTTCGGGTTGACCTTCTGACCCATCAGTGGGCCTTCCTGCTCGAGCCCGTCGACATCGCGGCGTCCGACTGTGCCGGCGCGACGACGATGGTGATGTGGCTGCTTCGCTTGCGAATTCGGTAGGCGCGGCCCTGCGCACGCGGCCGGAACCGCTTGAGGGTCGGGCCGTCGTCGACGTAGGCCTCGACGATGACCAGGTCCTCCGGGTCGAGCCGCTGGTTGCGGACGTGCGCCAGGTTGGCGGCGTTCGCCACCGCCGAGTCGAGCACCTTGCCGACCGGCTCGCTGGCCGAGTGCGGGTCGAACTTGATGATCGCCTGGGCGTCGGTGGCGGGCATGCCGCGCACCAGGTCGACCACGCGACGCACCTTGGTCGGGGTCATCCGGATGTAGCGCGCGGTGGCGCGCCCGACGATGTCCTCGTCGTAGATGTTCTCGTGGACCGGCCGACGTGGCGGAGCAGTCTTGGTCGCCGTGGCGGTCGCAGTCCGGCCGGTTGCCGCCGGCTCGGCGGCCGGCGACTCGGCAGACTTGCGCGCCCGGGCCGCCCGCTTCTGCGGCTTGGCCGGCTCGGCCGTGGTCTGCGCCTCGGCGGTCGTGGACTCGACCTCGGTGGTCACTTCGGGCTCCGTGGTCGCGCCCTCATCGGTGTCAGGCACGCCGCGCCCTCCGCTCGTCCTTGATGTGGCCGCGGAAAGTACGGGTCGGCGCGAACTCGCCGAGCTTGTGGCCGACCATCGCCTCGGTGACGAACACCGGAACGTGCTTGCGCCCGTCGTGGACCGCGATGGTGTGACCCAGCATCGACGGCACGATCATCGACCGTCGCGACCAGGTCTTGATCACGTTTTTGGTGCCCTTGTCGTTCTGCACGTCCACCTTCTTGATCAGGTGGTCGTCGACGAAGGGACCCTTCTTCAAACTGCGCGGCATCAATAAGCTCCTAGCGCCTCTTCGTCGCCTTGCGGCGGCGGACAATGAGGCGATCGCTGTCCTTGTGGGCCTGGCGAGTACGGCCTTCCGGCTGACCCCAGGGGCTGACCGGGTGCCGGCCGCCTGAGCTCTTGCCTTCGCCACCGCCATGCGGGTGGTCGATCGGGTTCATGGCAACGCCGCGTACGGTCGGGCGCTTGCCCTTCCAGCGCATCCGGCCGGCCTTGCCCCAGTTGATGTTGGACTGCTCGGCGTTGCCGACCTCACCGATCGTGGCGCGGCAGCGGGCGTCGACGTTGCGGATCTCCCCCGAGGGCATCCGCAGCTGCGCCATCCCGCCGTCCTTGGCTACCAGCTGGACGCTGGCGCCGGCCGAGCGAGCGATCTTCGCCCCGCCACCCGGCCGCAGCTCGATGGCGTGCACCACCGTGCCGACCGGGATGTTGCGCAGCGGCAGGTTGTTGCCCGGCTTGATGTCCGCGGACGGACCGGCCTCGACCGTGTCGCCCTGGTTGAGCCGGGCCGGCGCGATGATGTAGCGCTTCTCGCCGTCGGCGTAGTGCAGCAACGCGATCCGGGCGGTGCGGTTCGGGTCGTACTCGATGTGCGCGACCTTGGCCGGTACGCCGTCCTTGTCGTGGCGCCGGAAGTCGATCACGCGGTACGAGCGCTTGTGACCACCACCTTGGTGGCGGACCGTGACTCGGCCGTGGACGTTGCGGCCGCCTTTGCCGTGCAGCGGGCGGACCAGCGACTTCTCCGGCGTCGAACGGGTGACCTCGACGAAGTCCGCCACGCTGGCGCCACGCCGTCCCGGCGTAGTCGGCTTGTACTTGCGAATGCCCATTAGAAGGCCTCAGCAATCTGGGTTTTCGGGGTCCCCGCGGAAGCGTGAGCGAAGCGAGCGGTTTCGTGAGGCACTTAGACCGGACCTCCGAACAAGTCGATGCGGTCGCCGGGTCGCAAGGACACGACGGCGCGCTTGCTGCCGTTGCGCACGCCGTAGCCGTTGCGGGTGCGCTTGCGCTTGCCCGGGCGGTTCAAGGTGTTGACCGAGACCACGCCGACGTTGAAGACCTGCTCAACGGCGATCCGGATCTGGGTCTTGTTGGCGTCGGGGCGCACGAGGAAGGTGTACTTGCCCTCGTCGAGCAGGCCGTAGCTCTTCTCGGAGATGACCGGTCCGAGCAGGACGTCGCGCGGGTCAGGAATCGTGCTCACTCCGACACCTCCTCGGTCGGTACGCCGTCGTCGTCGGCCGAGTCGTCAGCCGCGACGGCCTTCTTGGCAGCCGCCTTCTTGGCCGGCGCCGCCTTCTTGGCGGCCGGCTCCGCGTCGGCGGCCTTCTTGGCAGGTGCCTTCTTCGCCGGGGCCTTCTTGGCCGGCTCGGCGGCGGCCTCAGCAGCCTCAGTCGCCGGTTCGGCAGCGGGCTCGGCGTCGGCGGCCTTCTTGGCGGCCGCCTTCTTCGCCGGGGCCTTCTTGGCCGACGGGGTGACCGCGAGCAGGTCGACCGCCTCGCCGATCGCCTTGCCGCCCGCGACGAAGGTCGCAAGCGCGCCCTCGGTGAACACCACGTCGTCGCTGACCAGCACGTCGTAGGTGTTGAGCTGGTCGGGGGCGATCAGGTGCACCGTCTCGACGTTGCGCAGGCTCTTCCACGTCAGCGTGTCGCTGCGGTTGACGACGACCAGCACGTGCCGGCTGTCAGCGATGTTTGCGAGCGCGGCCGCGGCCTGCTTCGTCGAGGGTGTCTCGCCTTCGAGCAGGGCGGACACGACGTGCAGCCGGCCGCCGCGGGCGCGGTCGGACAGCGCGGAGCGGAGCGCAGCCGCCTTCATCTTCTTCGGGGTGCGCTGCGCGTAGGACCGCGGCGTCGGGCCATGGACCACGCCGCCACCGACGAACTGCGGGGCGCGGGTCGATCCCTGACGGGCCCGGCCGGTCCCCTTCTGGCGGTAGGGCTTGCGGCCACCGCCGCGCACCTCGCCGCGGTTCTTGGTGTCGTGCGTGCCCTGGCGGGCGGCCGCGAGCTGAGCCACCACCACCTGGTGGACGAGCGGGATGTTGACGTCGACGTCGAACAACGCCTCCGGCAACTCGATCGTGCCGGCGACGTCGCCGGACGGCGACTGGACCTCGACGGTAGGCATCAGCGGGCACCGCCCCGTATGGCCGGGACCTTGGCCGCGCTGCGGACGAGGACCAGCGAGCCGGTCGGGCCGGGAATAGCGCCCTTGATCAACAGCACGCCCTGCTCGGCGTCTACCGAGTGGACCCGCAGGTTGAGCGTCGTGGTGCGCTCGCCGCCGTGGCGGCCGGCCATCTTCATGCCCTTGAACACCCGGCCCGGCGTCGCGCAGCCGCCGATCGAACCCGGCGAGCGGTGCTTGCGCTGCACGCCGTGCCCGGCGCCGAGACCGCTGAAGCCGTGCCGCTTCATGACGCCGGCGAAACCCTTGCCCTTGCTGGTCGCGACGACGTCGACCAGGGTGCCCGGCTCGAACACGTCGGCCGTCACCTCCTGGCCGAGCTCGTACGACGAGGCATCCGCGGTGCGCAGCTCGACCAGGTGCCGACGGGGTGGGACGCCAGCCTTGCCGAAGTGGCCGGCCAGGGGCTTGTTGACCTTGCGGGGGTCGATCGCGCCGAAGCCGAGCTGGATCGCGTCGTACCCATCGGTCTCGGGGCGGCGCACCAGTGTGACGACACAGGGTCCGGCCTTGACGACGGTGACCGGCACGAGGCGGTTCGCCTCGTCCCAGACCTGGGTCATCCCGAGCTTCTCGCCCAGGATTCCCTTTCGTTCGCGGTTCATCGTGCAGTCCTCACAGCTTGATTTCGATGTCGACGCCGGCCGGGAGGTCGAGCCGCATGAGTGAGTCGACCGTCTTCGGCGTGGGGTCGAGGATGTCGATCAGGCGCTTGTGCGTGCGCATCTCGAAGTGCTCGCGGGAGTCCTTGTACTTGTGCGGCGAGCGAATGACGCAGTAGACGTTCTTCTCCGTGGGCAGCGGCACCGGGCCCGCGACCTGCGCGCCGGTGCGAGTCACCGTCTCGACGATCTTGCGCGCCGAGGAGTCGATGATCTCGTGGTCGTAGGCCTTGAGCCGGATGCGGATCTTCTGTCCCGCCATCGCTACCGTCACATTCTCTTTGCCCCACGAAGCCGCTCGCTACGCTCACGACTCCGCGGGGACCCCGAAAAAACCAGGTCCGCTGCTGTCTAACGCCTTGCCTTGTTGCGGCGGCTGGAACGAACCAGCCGCCGCCTCATCACTACTTGGCGATCTTGGTGACTCGACCGGCACCCACGGTGCGGCCACCCTCACGGATGGCGAACCGCAGGCCGTCTTCCATCGCGATCGGCTGGATCAGTTCGACCGACATCTCGGTGTTGTCGCCCGGCATGACCATCTCGGTGCCCTCGGGCAGCGTGACGACGCCGGTGACGTCCGTGGTGCGGAAGTAGAACTGCGGCCGGTAGTTGTTGAAGAACGGGGTGTGCCGTCCGCCTTCTTCCTTGCTCAGGATGTAGACCTGGGCCTCGAAGTCGGTGTGCGGGGTCGTCGTACCGGGCTTGATGACGACCTGGCCGCGCTCGACGTCCTCGCGCTTGATGCCACGAAGCAGCAACCCGACGTTCTCGCCGGCCTGACCCTCGTCGAGCAGCTTGCGGAACATCTCGACGCCGGTGACCGTGGTCGACTGCTTCTCTTCCTTGATCCCGACGATGTCGACGGTCTCGTTGACCTTGACGATGCCGCGCTCGATCCGGCCGGTGACGACGGTGCCACGACCGGTGATCGTGAAGACGTCCTCGATCGGCATGAGGAAGGGCTTCTCGATCTCGCGGACCGGCTCCGGGACGAAGTTGTCCACGGCGTCCATGAGCTCGAGCACCTTCGCGCCCCACTCCGCGTCGCCCTCGAGTGCCTTGAGTGCGGACACGCGGACCACGGGCAGGTCGTCGCCGGGGTACTCCTGCGACGACAGCAGCTCGCGGACCTCGAGCTCGACGAGCTCGAGGATCTCCTCGTCGTCGACCATGTCGGCCTTGTTGAGCGCGACGACGATGTAGGGGACACCGACCTGACGGGCGAGCAGCACGTGCTCACGGGTCTGCGGCATCGGGCCATCGGTCGCTGCGACCACCAGGATCGCGCCGTCCATCTGAGCCGCGCCGGTGATCATGTTCTTGATGTAGTCGGCGTGACCCGGGCAGTCGACGTGCGCGTAGTGCCGCTTCTCGGTCTGGTACTCGACGTGCGCGATCGAGATCGTGATGCCGCGCTCGCGCTCCTCGGGTGCCTTGTCGATCTGGTCGAACGCCGACACCTCGTTGAGCGTCGGGTACTTGTCGTGCAGGACCTTGGTGATGGCGGCTGTCAGCGTCGTCTTGCCATGGTCGATGTGCCCGATGGTGCCGATGTTGACGTGCGGCTTGGTCCGCTGGAACTTGGCCTTAGCCACTGCTGTCCTCCCTGGACTGTTCGATCTCCACCAGTGCGCCGGTCAGTGACGCTCTGGAAGCTTGTGGGGTGCTACTCGCCGTGTGCCTTGGCGATGATTTCCTTCGCGACGTTGCCGGGTACCTCTGAATACGAGTCGAACTGCATGCTGTAGCTCGCCCGGCCCTGGGTCTTCGACCGGAGGTCGCCGACGTAGCCGAACATCTCTGACAGCGGGACAACGGCGCGCACGATGCGGGCACCGCCGCGCTCGTCCATCGCCTGGATCTGCCCGCGCCGCGAGTTGAGATCGCCGATCACATCGCCCATGAAGTCTTCGGGCGTGGTCACCTCGACCGACATCATCGGCTCCATGATCACGGGGTCCGCCCGGCGGGCGGCCTCCTTGAACGCCATCGATCCGGCGATCTTGAAGGCGAGCTCCGAGGAGTCGACCTCGTGGTAAGCCCCGTCGGTGAGCGTGACCTTCACGTCGACCATCGGGTAACCGGCCAGTACGCCGAACTCCATGGCGTCCTGGCAGCCGGCGTCGACCGACGGGATGTACTCCCGCGGGATCCGACCACCGGTGACCTTGTTGACGAACTCGTAGCCGCCGCCGCCGTCTTCACCGTCGTCGTGGGTGGGCTCGAGGTCGATGATGACCCGGGCGAACTGCCCCGAACCACCGGTCTGCTTCTTGTGCGTGTAGTCGACCTTCTCGACCCGCTTGCGGATCGTCTCGCGGTAGGCCACCTGCGGCTTGCCGACGTTGGCCTCGACGTTGAACTCCCGGCGCATCCGGTCGACCAGCACCTCGAGGTGCAGCTCGCCCATCCCGGCGATGATCGTCTGGCCGGTCTCCTCGTCGGTCCGGACCTGGAAGGTCGGGTCCTCGTCGGACAGCCGCTGGATCGCGGTCCCGAGCTTCTCCTGGTCGGCCTTGGTCTTGGGCTCGATCGCGACGTAGATGACCGGAGCCGGGAAGTCCATCGACTCGAGGATCACCGGCTTCGCGACGTCGCAGAGCGTGTCGCCGGTGGTGGTGTCCTTGAGCCCGACGACCGCGACGATCTGGCCGGCGCCGACGCTCGGACGCTCTTCCTGCTTGTTCGCGTGCATCTGGTAGATCTTGCCGATCCGCTCCTTGCGGCCCTTGGTGCTGTTGAGCACCTGGCTGCCGGAGTCGAGCCGGCCGGAGTAGACCCGGATGTAGGTCAGCTTGCCGAAGTACTTGTCGCTCATGATCTTGAACGCCAGCGCGGAGAACGGCTCGGACTCATCCGCGTGCCGCTCGACCACGGTCTCCGGGTCGTTGACCGCGTGCCCCTTGATCGAGGTGATGTCAAGCGGGCTCGGCAGGTAGTCGACGATCGCGTCGAGCATCGGCTGGACGCCCTTGTTCTTGAACGCCGTGCCGCACAGCACCGGGTTGAGCTTGCCGGCGATCGTCGCGCGCCGGATGCCGGCCTTGAGCGCGTCGATGTCGGGCTCCTGGCCCTCGAGGTAGAGCTCCATCAGCTCGTCGTCGTTCTCGGCCAGCCGCTCGAGCAGCTTCTCCCGCCATTCGCGGGCCGCCTCGAGGTGGTCGCTCGGGATGCTCACGACGTCGTACGTGGCGCCCTTGTCGTCGGACTGCCAGAGCAGGCCCTTCATTGCGACGAGGTCGAGCACGCCCTTGAAGTCGCTCTCGACGCCCCACGGCAGCTGGAGCACCAGCGGGGTGGCGTTGAGCCGGTCAACGATCATCTCGACGCAGCGGTGGTATTCGGCGCCGACCCGGTCCATCTTGTTGACGAAGCAGATCCGCGGTACGCCGTACCGGTCGGCCTGGCGCCAGACCGTCTCGCTCTGCGGCTCGACACCGGCGACCGCGTCGAATACTGCGACCGCGCCGTCGAGCACTCGCAGCGAGCGCTCGACCTCGACGGTGAAGTCGACGTGCCCCGGAGTGTCGATGATGTTGATGGTGTGGTCGGCCCACTCGCAGGTCGTCGCGGCGGAGGTGATGGTGATGCCGCGCTCTTGCTCCTGCTCCATCCAGTCCATCGTGGCGTTGCCCTCGTGGACCTCACCGAGCTTGTAGTTGATGCCGGTGTAGTAGAGGATCCGCTCCGTCGTCGTGGTTTTGCCCGCGTCGATGTGCGCCATGATCCCGATGTTGCGGGTCTTGGCGAGAGCGGCTGCCACGTCGGTGGTCACTTCTGTTCTGTCCTCAGCGTCGTTGGTGAATGAGTGCTCGGTCCGCTTACCAGCGGTAGTGGGCGAAGGCCTTGTTGGACTCGGCCATCTTGTGGGTGTCTTCGCGGCGCTTCACAGCGGCACCGAGGCCGTTGCTGGCGTCGAGCAGCTCGTTGGTGAGGCGCTCGGTCATCGTCTTCTCTCGGCGCTGCCGGGAGTACATGACCAGCCAGCGCAGCGCGAGCGTGGTGCTGCGGCCTGGCTTGACCTCGACCGGGACCTGGTAGGTCGCGCCACCCACCCGGCGGCTCTTGACCTCGAGGGCCGGCTTGACGTTGTCGAGCGCGCGCTTGAGCGTCACGACCGGATCGGCACCGGTCTTCTCGCGGCAACCCTCGAGCGCGTCGTAGACGATGCGCTGGGCGAGCGAGCGCTTGCCGCCGGTCAGGATCTTGTTGACCAGCGAGGTGACGATCGGCGAGCCGTACACCGGGTCGACGATGACCGGGTGCTTGGCCGCGGGACCTTTACGCGGCATCGCTTACTTCTCCCTCTTCGCGCCGTAGCGGCTGCGGGCCTGCTTGCGGCCCCGCACGCCTTGCGTGTCGAGCGAGCCGCGGATGATCTTGTAGCGGACACCCGGCAGGTCCTTCACCCGGCCACCGCGCACGAGCACGATCGAGTGCTCCTGGAGGTTGTGGCCGACGCCGGGGATGTAGGCCGTGACCTCGACGCCCGTCGTCAGGCGGACGCGGGCGACCTTGCGCAGGGCGGAGTTCGGCTTCTTCGGCGTCGTCGTATAGACGCGCGTGCAGACGCCACGACGCTGCGGGCTGCCCTTCAGCGCCGGCGTCTTGGTCTTGGCGATCTTGTCCTGCCGGCCCTTGCGAACCAGCTGAGAGATCGTAGGCACTCGCCGTACTCCTCATGCTCGGGTGACGCTTGTTCGTTGCGGTGGATCCGCCTGGTGGCGGGTGGTGCTTTTGATCTGTTTTGCGGTGTTATACCCGACCCACGCGGTCGGGTGTGTCGCGCACTCCGCGCTCCGCCCGCGCCTAACAGCGCCGATGGTCTGCTCGGAAGTTCCGACACCCGGCCCGGTCGGCTGCTCAGCGCTGAACTTCCGGGCGCTGGGCACCGTGCTGGTCACGGAGGTGTCGGGGTCTTGCGCACGACACAGCACCTGGAGATCCCCCAGGCACCGACGGCCACACTAGCCGAGCGCAAACCACCCGGTCAAAGAGCGATCCGGCGGGGTAGTGGGTCAGTTTGAATCGGACTTTCTTTGACGCTCGCCGACAGGCGTGCGACCGTGGGGCTATGCCTGACCGCTCACGCAAACCCCGCGACATCAACCAGCTCGCCGCCGCGATCGTACAGTCCGCAACCGAGCCCGACTCACGCGAGGACAAGGACGCCGGCAAAGACCCCGCCGCCGTGTCGCTGGGCCGTCGTGGCGGGCTGAAAGGCGGGAAGGCCAGGGCGGCGAAGCTCACCGCTGAGCAGCGCAGCGAGATCGCGAAGAAGGCGGCATCGGCTAGGTGGGGTCGCTCACGCGGCGAAGGGATCTGACTCGTCCCGAGCCTTCCGTGTTTCGACGATGTCCATGAAGACCGCCCGCAGGGCCGCACTGGCCGCGTAATAGCGACCACGCTTCTCACCTCTAGCGATCAGCAATCCCGCGTCGACCATTTGTTTGAGGTCGCGGCTGGCCGTCTGTTCGGAAATGTATGGAGTCCTCATCGAAGTACTTCAGGTATGTCGACCGGCGGACTCTCAGCCCGACAGCGGCGTCGAACAAAGCGGCGATTGTCCGATACTGCAGTCCGTTCGCTGTGACGATCCGCTCCAGTTGCTCCCACAGCTGCTCGGATTCGTGTACCCGCATCTGCAGTGTTCGAGCCTGCCGTAGATGCGCTGTCAAAATGAAGCGCACCCACGGCTTCGCCGCGCGCTCCGGCTGCCACGAACCGCCACCAACCTCCGCAAGCACGTCGTAGTAGTCGTCGGTGTTGCGGCCTAGGTATTCCTCGATGCTCATGAACACGGGGGCCAGCACGCCTTCACGAGCTAGGACCAGGCTCTGAACGCAACGAGCCATTCTTCCGTTGCCGTCTCGAAACGGGTGGATCATCGCGAGGTTCAAGTGAGCTATCGCCGCTCGCACGATGACTGGCACTCCGGGGTCCTCGTTGGACATATCCAACACGAGCTCGTGCATCAACTTGGGCACAAGTTCAACGTCCGCGCCTTCATGCACGATCTGGTTAGTCCGCTCGTTGTGGACATAGATCGGACCGACGCGCCACCGGCCAGGCCGGTTCTTCAGCGCGTACTTAGTCATCATGAAGTGCATGCTCTTGATCAGCTGCTCGGAGTGCTCGAAGTCGGGCTCGTTCGCGAGTTGCAAGACGTAGGTCATCGCGTCTCGATAACCGGCAAGTGCGAGGCTGGTCTCTTCGCTGGCGTCTAGGGGTTCTTCGCCTGCCGCCACCGCCGCCGCATCATCGAGGGCGGCTTCAAAGCCTTCGATGCTGTTCGAACCCTGGATATTTCGCGCGAACGCGAGGCGGCGCAATGAACCGACCCATCGGCGCGGTTCGTGCAACTGCCACCTGAGGGTCTGCTTCATTTCCTCGACTTGCTGAACAACCGCTTGTTCTCGCTCGTCAAGTTCGTTGTATGTGAATAACACTTGTGTAATCTCCCTATCAACGCTTCACTATGATAGATAGTAAACCTCATAGTGAGTATTGACAAGTATGATTCGCTCAAGCATAATGGTCAGTATGAACAAGCTCAGCACCGAGAAGCGAGGCGCAAGTCATCGGCTGTCTTGTCGAAGGCATCTCGATCCGCGCCACCGTCCGCATGACCGGCGTGGCGAAGAACACGATCAGCAAGCTTCTGGTCGATCTCGGTGACGCCTGCTCCTACGCGGCGACACGAACTGCTGATCGACCTCGACGTGCAAGCGCGTCCAGTGGACGAGATCTGGTCGTTCTTCTACGCCAAGGCCGAAGAACGTCCCCGAAGAACACAAGGACGAGTTCGGCTACGGCGACGTGTGGACGTGGACCGCGATCGACGCCGACACGAAGCTTGTCCTGTCCTACCTCGTTGCGGACGCGATCCGCTGCTTACGCGACAGTTGCTCATGGACGACCTGGCCTACCGGGTGCGCCGGCCGGATGCAGCTCACCACGGACGGCCTTAGCTCCTACCTCATCAGCGGTCGAGGGGTGCATTCGCTGGCGACATCGACTACGCGCATGCTCGTCAAGCAGTACGACCAACCGAACCCCGACGACACCGGAACGCCGCTACTCACCCGCGATCTGCACCGGTGCCGAGGTCAAGCGCATCAACGGTCACCCGGACCGACGGATCATGTCAGCACGTCCTACGTCGAGCGTCAGAACCTGACCATGCGGATGTCGATGCGCCGCTTCACCCGCCTGACCAACGGGTTCTCTAAGAAGGTCGAGAACCTCGCCGCCGCCGTCTCGCTCCACTTCGTCTACTACAACTTCGCTCGTCCGCACCAGACGCTCACGAAGGCGAACGGTGGCCGCAAGACCACTCCGGCGATGGCGGCAGGCAAAGCCAACCGTGTGTGGACGCTCACTGACATCGTCGGGCTGCTCGACTACAAGTTGCCCGAGTAGTTAGGTGCCCTGAGGCAGTGGGCGGACATAGAAGGGGTGTCTCCACTCCTCACGGGTGTCGTCGTCAATCCACAATTGCCAGACGTATGTGCCACCGGGCGTCAACGGCAAGCCAGGTCCAACCGGAGCCACGAAGGCGACATCGCCTTCTCGTCCGATATCGAAGGTGTCCTTCGCGCCGATCATCATCGTTCCTTCGGCCTTAATGGTCATCGGACCACCTGGCGTCTGAACGACCACAGGGTGGCCATCTTCATCAACAAGTTCTAGGCGCAGCTTGTGCTCGCCCATTTCGGGTCCAGTGACCGTGATAATGGCCACCACGGCATGGGCAGCGACAATGGGACCACAGTCGCGCCATCCAGCCCCGAGGATGTGAGTCTTGCCGTCTGGCGACGTCTGCGCTGCGTCGCACAGGATGAAGGCGACGTGCACGCTACTTGGATACCGGAACGAGAAGACCGGGGCCGTAGCCCCGGGCCGAAGATTGCCCCATTGGGGTCGGGCTGGATGACCTTGCCAGCCGATGCAGGAGCCTGCGCTGTCGTGACAGTGACGGGATCGCTCATGGACGGCTCCTTGTGCACTTGTTCACAAGTGAATCCTACTCTTGTAGTTCCGGCATGCCATCCATGTAATTCATCGGCGTGGCAACCGCAGCCGATGCTCTACCGAACGGGTGAATAAACGCTAATCCGAGACTCCGCAGCCGTCAGCCGAACCATGCAACATGTCGCCGGCTATATGCGTAACGCTATTTCTCATAGCGACCTATGCCTACGCTGAGCGCATGGCGCACTTCTACGTCTACGAGAACTGGCGGGCGCACGGCCACCGGGCCACCGTCCACGAGGGTCGCTGCGGCTACTGCAACGAGGGGCAGGGCGTGCGCAGCGGAACGCGGTCGGACAACGGGACGTGGCACGGCCCGTTCGTCACATTCCGCGAGGCTCGCGACAAGGCTTCGCAGGCGACCGAACCACGCCTCTGCGCGGCGTGCCGCCCGAGCATCTGAGCCGTCGGCTATGAGCCCGACGGGTATGTGTGTAACGCCGTATCTCATGGTGCGATGCGCCCTACGCTCTCAGGATGGTTGCGTGTCCGACGTGCGGCAGCACTGAGATCAACGGTGAGGGAACCGACAAGCGCGGCCCTCACGGCACAACCCGAGTGCGCCTGCAATGCGCCGCCTGCGGGCAGCGGTTTCATCGGATACCGGCCTCCGCGCAATGTCGGCGCTGTCGAGGCTCGATGGTCCGAGTTGAAGGCATGGTCTGGCGAAACGGGTTCCGCGTACTGACCGCTCACGAAAGCTGCATCAACTGCGGCCATTCAAACTGACCCACTACCTCCGGCGGCGAGCTCCGGCCGGCCCGTTGCGGCACACATCGCTGCCATTCGACCGCCGTTTTACCACCCTACGTCCGGATTTCACGCTCCGCGCGGCACCGTGTGTGCTCGAACGGGCATGATCGACCGGGTGGGGCCGAGCCGGGAACAACTCCAAGCAGCGTACGGCGCAACCATCCCGGATCTCGGCGGGCCGCAGACCGACATCCTGCTGGTCGGGATCAACCCCTCGCTGTGGTCGGGGTGGGCCGGGCTGCACTTCGCCCGGCCGGGCAACCGGCTGTGGCGCACGTTGCACGAAGCCGGCTTCACCGACCACCGGCTCGCCCCGACCGAGACCACCGCGATCGAGGCGGCCGGGCTAGGGATCACGAACCTGGTAGCCAGGGCCACCGCCCGCGCCGACGAGCTGACGAACGACGAGCTTCGGGCCGGAATCGAGCCGCTGCGCGCGCTGGTCCGGCGGTGGCGGCCGCGATTCGTCGCGTTCCTCGGCATCTCGGCCTATCGGGTCGCGTTCGGCCGGGGCAAGGCCGGCATCGGCCCGCAGGCCGAGACGATCGAGAGCGCGGCGGTCTGGGTGCTGCCGAATCCGAGCGGGCTCAACGCCCACTACCAGCAGCCGGCCCTGACCGCGGCCTACGCCGAGCTCGCAAGGCTCAGAAAATGACCGTGCCGAAACCCGGGCTCGAACTGCTCGAACCGGTCACGGTCTCGAGGGCGAACAAGAGGATCCACAACACGATGCCCACGGCGCCGATCACGATGCCCGCGATCGCCATTCCTCGACCTCGTTGGCCGGTGCGCTTGCACTGCCGGAGCGCGATGAGGCCGAAGGTGATCCCCAGGATGCCGCCCAGGAAGGGCACCCATCCGACCAGGATCGAGCACAGCAACCCCGCGACCGCAAAGCCGTTGGTGCTCTGCGCCTGGTAGTACCCCGGGGCGGGATACCCGTACGGCGCCGGATAGCCCCCCGGCGCCGTGCCGTACATCGGTGCACCCGCGTACGGCGGTGGCTGCCACCCCGGCGGAGCCCCATACGGCGGCGGTGGCGAAGGTGGTGGCGGTGTCCAGCCGGGCGGCGCAGCATAGGGCGGTGGCGGCGGCGTCCAGTTGGGCGGCGGCGCGTACGGCGGAGGTGCCGACGGCTGCTGCCAACCCGGCGGTGGGGCCGCGTAGGGGTTCGCGGCCGGCTCTGACCCAGACTGGTCCGTGCCGCCGCCGTCAGTCACCCACCCAGTGTGCCCGACCAACAACGCCGCCGGTCGGCGGCCGCGTTCGAAACCCCGACTCGAAACGCTGAGGGCGCGAGTGGCAAGGCCGCAGGGAGCGCCGCATGCTCAAAGGCACGCAAGCGTGGGAGAACGCCGCCAGTCGCGTTCTCAGCGTTTCGAGCAAGGCCGCAGGGAGCGCCGCGGGCTGGGGCCCGCAAGCGACCGAGAACGCCGCCGGTCGCCGGGTCGCGAACCGCTGGCGTCCAGCCGGATGACCGGCAAGGCCGCAGGGAGCGCCGCGGGCTGGGGCCCGCAAGCGACCGAGAACGCCGCCGGTCGCCGGGTCGCGAACCGCTGGCGTCCAGCCGGATGACCGGCAAGGCCGCAGGGAGCGCCGCGGGCTGGGGCCCGCAAGCGACCGAGAACGCCGCCGGTCGCCGGGTCGCGAACCGCTGGCGTCCAGCCGGATGACCGGCAAGGCCGCAGGGAGCGCCGCGGGCTGGGGCCCGCAAGCGACCGAGAACGCCGCCGGTCGCCGGGTCGCGAACCGCTGGCGTCCAGCCGGATGACCGGCAAGGCCGCAGGGAGCGCCGCGGGCTGGGGCACGCAAGCGGGGGGACGTGGCGTCCAGCCGGATGACCGGCAAGGCCGCAGGGAGCGCCGCGGGCTGGGGCCCGCAAGCGACCGAGAACGCCGCCGGTCGCCGGGTCGCGAACCGCTCGCGTCCAGCCGGATGACCGGCAAGGCCGCAGGGAGCGCCGCGGGCTGGGGCCCGCAAGCGACCGAGAACGCCGCCGGTCGCCGGCTGGGCGCTAGCGGTACGAGCCGTATTCGCCGGAGAAGCCTGGCCGTTGGCCGAAGCTGTAGTCCTCGAGCGGGACGGCCTCTCCCGTGCCGGTGCCGAACTCGTAGCCGGAGTCGTCGTACGGCGTCATGGTGTAGACCGCCGCGCGCGCTTCCTCGGTGGGCTCGACCCGGACGTTGCGGTACCGGCTGATGCCGGTGCCGGCCGGGATGAGCTTGCCGATGATGACGTTCTCCTTGAGACCGAGCAGCGAGTCCGAGCGGGCGTGGATCGCCGCGTCGGTGAGCACTCGAGTGGTCTCCTGGAACGACGCCGCCGACAACCACGACTCGGTTGCGAGCGAGGCCTTCGTGATGCCCATGAGCACCGGCCGGCCGGCCGCGGGTGCGCCACCTTCGGCAACCACCCGGCGGTTCTGCTCCTCGAACTTCGGCCGCTCGGCGAGCTCGCCCGGAAGCAGCTCGGTGTCGCCCGACTCGAGGATGTTCACCCGCTTGAGCATCTGCCGAATGATGATCTCGATGTGCTTGTCGTGGATCGTCACACCCTGTGAGCGGTAGACGTCCTGCACCTCCTTGACCAGGTGCAGCTGGACCGCACGCGGGCCGAGGATGCGAAGGACCTCGTGCGGGTCGCTCGCGCCGGCGTGGAGCTGGTCGCCGACCTCGACGTGGTGTCCTTCCTCGACCCGCCACTGGCCACGCGCGCGCTCGGACTCCGCGTCGTACCAGCGCCAGGAGAGCATGCGCTTGACCAGCGGGTACTCGACCGGCTCGCCCCCGTCGTCGGGGGTGATGACGAACTTCGCGGTCTTGTCGGTCTCCTCGATGCTGACCCGGCCGGCGACCTCGCTGATCGGTGCGCGGCCCTTGGGCTGACGCGCCTCGAACAGCTCGACCACACGCGGCAGGCCGTGCGTGATGTCCTCACCGGCGACGCCGCCGGTGTGGAAGGTCCGCATCGTCAGCTGCGTGCCAGGCTCGCCGATCGACTGGGCGGCGATGATGCCGACCGCCTCGCCGAGGTCGACGGTCTTGCCGGTCGCGAGCGATCGGCCGTAGCAAAGGCCACAGATGCCCGCCTTCGAGTCACAGGTCAGCACGCTGCGGACCCGCACCTCGGAGACACCGGCGTCGACCAGCTGACCGATCAGTACGTCGCCAAGGTCGGCACCGGCGGTCGCCAGCACCTTCTTGTTGACGACGACGTCCTCGGCCAGCGACCGGGCGTAGACCCGGGTCTCGACGTTGTCGCGGTCGAGGACGAGGGTCCCGTCAGGCCCCTCGACGGCGATCGGGACACTGATGCCCCGGTCGGTGCCGCAGTCTTCCTCGCGCACGATGACGTCCTGGCTGACGTCGACCAACCGCCGGGTGAGGTAGCCGGAGTCCGCGGTACGAAGCGCGGTGTCGGCCAGGCCCTTGCGGGCGCCGTGGGTGGAGATGAAGTACTCCAGCACGGTCAGGCCCTCGCGGAAGTTGGTCTTGATCGGCCGGGGGATGATCTCGCCCTTGGGGTTGGCGACCAGACCACGCATACCCGCGATCTGCTGCACCTGCAGCATGTTTCCGCGGGCGCCCGAGCCGACCATCATCTGGATCGGGTTGTCCTTCGGGAAGTTCTCCCGCATCTTCGCGGCAACCTCGCTGGTCGCCCGGGTCCAGATCTCGATGAGCTCCTGCCGGCGCTCGTCGTCGGTGATCACGCCGCGCTCGTACTGCTTCTGGACCTTCTCCGCCAGCTCCTCGTAACGAGCGAGGATCGCTTGCTTCTCCGGCGGGGTGACGACGTCGGAGATCGCGATCGTGACACCGGCCCTGGTCGCCCAGCTGAAGCCGGCCTCCTTCAACGCGTCAAGCGTCGCCGCCACCTGGACCTTCGGGTAGCGCTCGGCCAGGTCGTTGACGATCTCGCCGAGCTGCGCCTTGCGCACCTCGTAGTCCACGAACGGGTAGTCGTACGGCAGCGTCTCGTTGAACAGGCAGCGGCCGAGGGTCGTCTCGACCAGCGTCATGTCGCCGGGCGCCCATCCTTCGGGGCCCTCGAACGGGCGGGCGCCCGTGTCGGTGCCACGGTGCACGTCCGGCACTGCGGCGTCGGCAACAGCGGCCGGCAGCCCGTCGACCCGGATCCTGACCCGTGCCTGCAGGTCGAGCTCGCGGGTGTCGTAGGCCATGATCGCCTCAGCCACCGAGCTGAACGTCCGGCCTTCGCCGGTGGCGCCCTCGAGCTCGGTCGTGAGGTAGTAGATGCCGAGGACCATGTCCTGGGTCGGCGAGGTGATCGGGCGACCCGACGCCGGCGACAGGATGTTGTTGGAGCTCAGCATCAGGATCCGGGCCTCGGCCTGCGCCTCGGCGGACAGCGGCAGGTGCACCGCCATCTGGTCGCCGTCGAAGTCGGCGTTGAAGGCCGTACAGACCAGCGGGTGGATCTGGATCGCCTTGCCCTCGACCAGCTGCGGCTCGAAGGCCTGGATGCCGAGGCGGTGCAGCGTCGGTGCGCGGTTGAGCAGCACCGGGTGCTCGGTGATGACCTCTTCGAGCACGTCCCACACCATCGCGTAGCGCGCCGTACCTCCGGTCGCGCGCTCCACCATCCGCTTTGCGGACTTGATGTTCTGCGCGTGGTTGAGGTCGACCAACCGCTTCATGACGAACGGCTTGAACAGCTCGAGCGCCATCTGCTTCGGCAGGCCGCACTGGTGCAGCCGCAGCTGCGGGCCGACCACGATGACCGAACGGCCGGAGTAGTCGACGCGCTTGCCGAGCAGGTTCTGACGGAACCGACCCTGCTTGCCCTTGAGCATGTCCGACAGCGACTTCAACGGCCGGTTGCCCGGGCCGGTGACCGGACGGCCACGGCGGCCGTTGTCGAACAGTGCGTCGACGGCCTCCTGCAGCATCCGCTTCTCGTTGTTGACGATGATCTCGGGCGCGCCGAGGTCGAGCAGCCGCTTCAACCGGTTGTTGCGGTTGATCACGCGGCGGTAGAGGTCGTTGAGGTCGCTCGTCGCGAACCGGCCACCGTCGAGCTGCACCATCGGGCGCAGGTCCGGCGGGATGACCGGCACGCAGTCGAGCACCATGCCCATCGGCGAGTTGCGGGTGTTGAGGAACGCGCTGACGACCTTGAGCCGCTTGAGGGCGCGGGCCTTCTTCTGGCCCTTGCCGCTGCGGATCGTCTCGCGCAGGCTCTCCGCCTCGGCCTCGAGGTCGAAGGACTCGAGCAACTTCTTCAACGACTCGGCACCCATGCCGGCCTCGAAGTACTCACCGATCGTGCCGGGCACGACCCGCCAGGTGCCGTCGTCGTTCTTGGCGCCCTTGGCGAAGCGGTCGCGAAGCTCACGGAAGGTGCGCTCGTCGGTGATGAGCTGCTTGACCGCGAGACCCTTGAAGGCGTCGAGCACCGAGTCGAGCTCGTCGACGGAGCGCTCGGCGCGGGTCCGGATCTGCTTGACCTCGCGGTCGGCGGAGTCGCGAACCTTGCGACGGGCATCGCCCTTGGCGCCCTCGGCCTCGAGCTGCGCCATGTCGGCCTCTTGGCGCTTCATCCGGGCGTCGATGTCGGCGTTCATCTTGTCGGTGATCCGCGACTTCTCGACCGAGAACTGCGCCTCGACGCTCGCGAGGTCGCGGTGCCGGGCATCGGCGTCCACGTCGGTGACGAGGTAGCCGGCGAAGTAGATGATCTTCTCGAGGTCCTTCGGGGCCAGGTCGA
This sequence comes from uncultured Actinomycetota bacterium, assembly GCA_963770565.1. Taxonomy (GTDB): domain Bacteria; phylum Actinomycetota; class Actinomycetes; order JAFAQI01; family JAFAQI01; genus DATAUK01. The sequence goes on along the minus strand of CAVYQE010000001.1, from coordinate 674,065 downwards.
GCAGGTAGCCGAGCCGGCTCGGGACGCCCTTGAAGTACCAGATGTGCGTCACCGGCGCCGCGAGCTCGATGTGGCCCATCCGCTCACGACGGACCTTCGCGCGGGTCACCTCGACGCCGCAGCGCTCGCAGATAATCCCCTTGAAGCGCACCCGCTTGTACTTGCCGCAGTAGCACTCCCAGTCCCGGGTGGGACCGAAGATCTTCTCGCAGAACAAGCCATCCTTTTCCGGCTTGAGCGTGCGGTAGTTGATCGTCTCGGGCTTCTTGACCTCGCCGTGCGACCACAGCCGGATGTCGTCCGCGGTCGCCAGGCCGATCCGCAACTCATCGAAGAAGTTGACGTCGAGCAAGGTGTTCCTTCTCTTTCTCCCCCGAAGTTGCTCGCTTCGCTCACAACTCTGCGGGGGCCCCAAGGGGTGGTTACTGCCGGAGTTAAACCTCTTCCACTGAGCTCGGCTCTCGCCTTGACAGGTCGATGCCGAGCTCTTCTGCGGCGCGGAACACGTCTTCGTCAGTCTCGCGGAGCTCGATCTGCATGCCGTCGCTGGAGAGCACCTCGACGTTGAGGCACAGCGACTGCATCTCCTTGATCAGGACCTTGAACGACTCGGGGATCCCGGGCTCCGGGATGTTCTCTCCCTTGACGATCGCCTCGTAGACCTTCACCCGGCCCAGGACGTCGTCGGACTTGATCGTCAGGAGCTCCTGCAACGCGTATGCCGCGCCGTAGGCCTCGAGTGCCCAGACCTCCATCTCACCGAAGCGCTGGCCACCGAACTGCGCCTTACCACCCAGCGGCTGCTGGGTGATCATGGAGTACGGACCGGTCGAGCGAGCGTGGATCTTGTCGTCGACGAGGTGCAGCAGCTTCAGGATGTAGATGTAGCCGACCGAGATCGGCTGCCGGATCGGCTCACCGCTGCGACCGTCGAACAGCTTCGCCTTCCCGTCGGCGCCGACCATCCGGTCGCCGTCGCGGTTGACCAGGGTCGATGCCAGCAGGCCGGAGATCTCCTCCTCGCGGGCGCCGTCGAAGACCGGCGTCGCGAGGTTGGTGCCGGGCTCCGAGGAGTCGGCGCCGATCTCGGCGAGCCGCTTCTGCCACGGCTCCTTTGTCCCGGCGATCTGCCAGCCGGTCTTCGCCACCCACCCGAGGTGGGTCTCGAGGACCTGGCCGATGTTCATCCGGCCTGGCACACCGAGCGGGTTGAGGATGATGTCGACCGGGGTGCCGTCCTCGAGGAACGGCATGTCCTCGACCGGCAGCACCTTGGAGATCACACCCTTGTTGCCGTGCCGGCCGGCGAGCTTGTCGCCGTCGGTTATCTTCCGCTTCTGGGCGACGTACACCCGGACCAGCTCGTTGACACCCGGCGGCAGCTCGTCGCCGTCCTCGCGGTTGAACACGCGGACGCCGATGACCTTGCCGCTCTCGCCGTGCGGCACCTTCAACGAGGTGTCGCGGACCTCGCGGGCCTTCTCGCCGAAGATCGCGCGAAGCAGCCGCTCCTCCGGGGTGAGCTCGGTCTCGCCCTTGGGCGTGACCTTGCCGACCAGGACGTCTCCGGGCACGACCTCGGCACCGATCCGGATGATGCCGCGCTCGTCGAGGTCGGCGAGAACTTCCTCGCTGACGTTCGGGATGTCGCGGGTGATCTCCTCCGGCCCGAGCTTGGTGTCGCGGGCGTCGACCTCGTGCTCCTCGATGTGGATCGAGGACAGTACGTCGTCTTCCACCAGCTTCGAGGACAGGATGATCGCGTCCTCGTAGTTGTGGCCCTCCCATGACATGAACGCCACCAGCAGGTTCTTGCCGAGCGCCATCTCGCCGTTCTGGGTGCACGGGCCGTCGGCGATGACCTGGCCGGACTCGACCCGCTGGCCCTCGTCGACGATCGGCTTCTGGTTGAACGACGTGCCCTGGTTGGACCGGTGGAACTTCGCCAGCCGGTAGACCCGCTGAGTGCCGTCGTCGTTGGCCACCGTCACGTAGTCGGCAGAGACCTCCTCCACGACACCGGCCTGCTCGGCGACCACCACGTCGCCGGCGTCGACCGCCGCACGGAACTCCATCCCGGTGCCGACCAGCGGTGCCTCGCTGCGCAGCAGCGGGACGGACTGGCGCTGCATGTTCGAACCCATCAACGCCCGGTTGGCGTCGTCGTGCTCGAGGAACGGGATCATCGCGGTCGCGACCGACACCATCTGGCGCGGCGAGACGTCCATGTAGTCGACGGCGGTGGGCTCGACGTAGTCGACCTCACCCTCCTTACGACGGACGAGGACTCGGTTCTCCGCGAAGGTGCTGTTGGCGTTGAGCGGCGCATTCGCCTGCGCGATGACGTGCTTGTCTTCCTCGTCAGCGGTCAGGTAGTCGATGTGGTCGGTGACCCGGCCCTTGTCGACCCGGCGGTACGGCGTCTCGACGAAACCGAACGGGTTTACCCGGGCGTAGGTCGACAGCGACCCGATCAGGCCGATGTTCGGGCCTTCCGGGGTCTCGATCGGGCACATCCGGCCGTAGTGGCTGGGGTGCACGTCGCGAACCTCGAACCCGGCCCGCTCCCGCGAGAGGCCACCCGGGCCGAGCGCCGAGAGGCGGCGCTTGTGGGTGAGCCCCGCGAGCGGGTTGGTCTGGTCCATGAACTGCGAGAGCTGCGAGGTGCCGAAGAACTCCTTGATCGACGCCACCACCGGGCGGATGTTGATCAGGGTCTGCGGCGTGATCGCCTCGACGTCCTGGGTGGTCATCCGCTCGCGGACGACGCGCTCCATCCGGGACAGCCCGATCCGGACCTGGTTCTGGATGAGCTCGCCGACCGTACGCAACCGCCGGTTGCCGAAGTGGTCGATGTCGTCGGTCTCGTAGCCGGCGTCACCGCGGTGCAGCCGGACGACGTAGTCGATCGCCGCAACGATGTCAGCCTCGGTGAGGACGCCGGTGCCCTGCGGCACGTCAGTGCCGAGCTTCTTGTTCACCTTGTAGCGGCCGACCTTGGCCAGGTCGTAGCGCTTCTCGTTGAAGTACAGGTTGTTGAGCAGCGTCTCCGCAGCGTCGCGGGTCGGCGGCTCGCCCGGCCGCAGCTTGCGGTAGATGTCGATCAGCGCCTCGTCCGGCGTGGTCGTGTGGTCCTTCTCGAGGGTCAGCCGCATCGAGTCGAACTCGCCGAAGTGCTGGAGGATCCGCTCGTTGTCCCAGCCGAGCGCCCGGAGCAGCACGGTGACCGGCTGGCGGCGCTTGCGGTCGATCCGTACGCCGACCTGGTCGCGCTTGTCGACCTCGAACTCGAGCCAGGCGCCGCGGCCCGGGATCACCTTGGCCGCATAGACCTCGCGGTCGGTGACCTTGTCGAGGGTCCGGTCGAAGTAGACGCCCGGGGAGCGGACGAGCTGGGAAACCACGACCCGCTCGGTGCCGTTGATGATGAAGGTGCCCTGATGGGTCATGAGCGGGAAGTCGCCCATGAACACCGTCTGGCTCTTGATCTCACCGGTCTCGTTGTTGGTGAACTCGGCGATCACGAACAGCGGCGCGGAGTACGTCATGTCCTTGTCCTTGCACTCCTCGATGGAGTGCGGGGGGTCCATGAGCTTCGGCTCGCGGAACTCCAGCGACATGGTGTCGGAGAAGTCTCGGATCGGGCTGATCTCGGAGAGGATCTCCTCGAGCCCGGACGACGCGCCGGCGTCGACCTGGTCACGCCACTCGGGCGAACCGATCAACCATTTGAACGACGAGGTCTGCAGCGCCAACAGGTTCGGCACTTCGAGCGGCTCGTTGATCCGCGCGAAGGAGATGCGGCGAGGTGCGAGGGTGGATGGGGCAGGTGCGGAGGAGCGCGATGCGGCCAAGTGGGGTCCTTCTCTAGTTGCCCGCTGTCAATGAACGCGCACGCCAATCGACTCGCCGCTGTTTTGATCAAAACAGAGCGCGGAGGAATCGGGAGGCACGGCAACTGGACAGCATAGCCGCGAAAAGGCTCGCTGTCGAGAACGACCCGCTAGTCGGGCCCACCATATTCAGTCACTGCTGCGCAGCAGGATGCCCCCAGGCCGGGGCTGACGTCAAGTCTCCACGCCCAACTGTGGGGTGTCAGCCGCTGTTTGAGTCCTTAGACCTGGGCCAAACGGGTGAACCGGCGGCTGCCGCGAGATCGCGGTGGCCGCCGGTTCAGAGAACCCGCGTGCGGTGGCGCCGGATCGGCGCGGTCGGGCTACTTGACCGAAACGGTGGCGCCGGCGCCCTCGAGGGCTTCCTTGCCCTTGTCGGCGGCGTCCTTCGCGACCTTCTCGAGCACCGTCTTGGGGGCGGCGTCGACGAGGTCCTTGGCTTCCTTCAGGCCCAGGCTGGTCAGCTCTCGCACGACCTTGATGACCTGGATCTTCTTCTCACCGGCCGCCTCGAGGATGACGTCGAACTCGTCCTTCTCCTCCTCGGCCTCGGCGGCCGCGCCGCCACCGCCGCCACCCGCAGGTGCAGCGGCCGCAACAGGGGCAGCCGCGGAGACGCCGAAGGTCTCCTCGAACTGCTTCACGAGCTCGGAGATCTCGAGCAGGCTCTTGGCCTTGAGGGCCTCGATGATCTCGTCGTTGGTCAGGGTTGCCATGTCAGTCTCCTCGGTCAGTTCTGCGCCGACGCGTCAGCCGCATCGTCGGTCGGTGGCTCGTCGGTGGGGGTTGGGTCAGTAGGCGTCTCGTCGGTGCTTGCGTCGTCTGTCGCGCTGTCGGTGGCGTCGGCCACTGCCTCGGGCTCGGCCACTGCCTCGGGCTCGGCCACTGCCTCGGGCTCGGCCACTGCCTCGGGCTCAGCCACTGCCTCGGGCTCAGCCACGGCGGGGGTCGGCTCGACCGCGCTGGCACCATCGGTGCCGGCCGCCCCGGGCTCGCTGGCCAGCTTCGCCTCGAGCGCGCCGAGCAGCCGAGCAAGCTGGCCCATCGAGGCCCCGAGCACGTTGGCGAGCTGCTGAGCCGGCGCGAGCAGTCCGCCGGCGAACTTGGCGAGCAACACCTCGCGCGACTCGAGGTCGGCGAGCTGACGGATCTCTTCCGCGGTCAACGGCTTGCCGTCGAGGATGCCGCCCTTGATGACGAGGTGCGGGTGCTCGCGGCCGAAGCTGCGCAGCCCCTTCGCGACCTCGACCGCGTCGCCGGACACGAACGCAATCGCCGACGGGCCCTCGAGCATCGGCTCGAACATGTCGATGCCGGCCTCGCGGGCCGCGATCTTGGTCAACGTGTTCTTCACGACGGCGTACGTCGCGTTGCCAGCCAGCGTGCGCCGCAGCGTCTTCAGCTCGGCGACCGTGAGCCCTCGATACTCGGTGAGGACGGCAGCCGACGACGTGCGAAAGGCCTCGGTGAGCTCAGCGACCGCGGCCGCCTTGTCTGGCCTGACCATGCGTGCGTCCCTTCGGTGGGTGGATCCGTCGTACCGCCTCGGGACGATGCAGGGCAGGAAAAACGCCCCGGCGCACGGCGCGCGGGGCGTTGGTCTGCGCAGTGAAAGCCTGCGCCTGACTGACGAACCACTCACCTGCGCCGGACGTCCGCTCTCGCGGATCCTTCGGTCACCCGCCAGAGCGGGCAACGACCTGCGGTCTGAGGCAGCCGCCGAGGTTAGCAGCGGCCCGATGAGACCTCAAACCCCTCGTGGGCTACTCGGCGGGCGCTGCTTCCATCTCGGCGTCAACGACCGGCGCCTCGGCCTGGGCCTCGGTCTCCGCATCCGGCGCCTCCGCCGGCACCTCGGCGGCGACCGCTGGCTCGGGCGCGTTGCCGGGTTCGAATTCGCTCCCGGCGTCCGCCTCGGTCAGGTTGCGGGTCCGGGCCGGGTCGACCGGAATGCCCGGACCCATCGTGGTCGAGACCGCGACCTTGCGGATGTAGCGGCCCTTTGCGGACGAGGGCTTGGCGCGGATCACCTCGTCGAGCGCGGTCGCGTAGTTCTCGACCAGCTGCAGGTCGGTGAAGGAGGTCTTGCCGATCACGAAGTGCAGGTTGGCCTGGCGGTCGACGCGGTACTCGATCTTGCCGCCCTTGATGTCGGTGACGGCCTTTCCGACGTCGACGGTCACCGTGCCGGTCTTCGGGTTCGGCATGAGGCCGCGCGGGCCGAGAACCCGGCCCAACCGGCCGACCTTGCCCATCAGGTCAGGGGTGGACACCGCGGCATCGAAGTCGAGCATCCCGCCGGCGACCTGTTCGATCAGCTCGTCGCCACCGACGATGTCGGCACCCGCGGCGCGTGCCTCTTCGGCCTTCTCGCCGGTCGCGAAGACCGCCACCCGCGCGGTCTTGCCGGTGCCGTGCGGGAGCGACACGGTGCCGCGGACCATCTGGTCGGCCTTGCGGGGGTCGACCCCGAGCCGCATCGCGACCTCGACGGTCGCGTCGAACCGCTTGGTGGTCGTGGTCTGCTTGGCCAGCCGCACCGCCTCGAGCGGGGCGTAGAGCCGCTCGCGGTCGATCAGTGCGGCGGCGGCCTGATAGGACTTGCTTCGCTTGGTCATCGGGTAGCTGCTTTCTCCTTGTGGTTCGAGCGGAGTCGGTCGACCCCTCCCACGACGTACGTCGGTTCGGTGCGCGCGCCGCTCAGCCGGTGACGGTGATGCCCATCGACCGGGCGGTGCCGGCGATGATCTTCTCAGCCGCGTCGAGATCGTTGGCGTTGAGGTCGGACATCTTCGTCGTCGCGATCTCGCGGACCTGCTGCCGGCTGATCGACGCGACCTTCTTGGTGTGTGGCTCGCCGGACCCCTTCTCGACACCGGCGGCCTTGAGGATCAACCGCGCGGCCGGCGGGGTCTTGGTGATGAAGGTGAAGCTGCGGTCTTCATAGACCGTGATCTCGACCGGGATGACGTTGCCGCGCTGCGACTCGGTCTCGGCGTTGTACTGCTTGCAGAAATCCATGATGTTGACGCCGTGCTGACCCAGCGCGGGGCCGACCGGAGGGGCCGGGGTCGCCGCGCCGGCCTGGATCTGCAACTTGATCAGACCGGCGATCTTCTTCTTGGTAGGCATGTGAGCTTCCTTGTACGGCGGGACCGGGTCAGATCTTGCTGACCTGGCTGAACGACAACTCGACCGGCGTCTCGCGGCCGAAGATCGAGACGAGGACCTTGAGCCGCTGTGACTCGGCGTTGATCTCGTTAATGGTGGCGGGCAGGGTCGCGAACGGGCCGTCCATGACCGTGACCGACTCGCCGACGGCGAAGTCGACGACCTTGGGCGCCTCGACCCGCTTGGACTCGGCGGGTTTGGGCGCGAGGAACTTGACGACGTCCGCGGTCGACAGCGGCGTCGGATGCGTGGTGCCGACGAACCCGGTGACGCTCGGGGTGTTCTTGACCACCGACCACGACTCGTCGGTGAGGTCCATCCGGACCAGGACGTAGCCCGGGAAGATCTTCGAGTCGACGACCTGTCGCTTTCCGGCCTTGATGATCGTCTCCGGCTGGGTCGGGACCTGGATGTCGAAGATGTAGTCCTCCATGTTGAGCGAGGCAATCCGCGACTCGAGGTTGGCCTTGACCCGGTTTTCGTAGCCGGCGTAGGTGTGGACGACGTACCAGTCACCGGGCAGCGTGATCAGCCGCGCCCGGAACTCCTCGACCTCGTCGACCTCAGCGACCTCTTCAGCGACCTCAGCGGGTGCCTCGTCAACCTCAGCAGCCTGTTCGGCGACCTCAGCAGACTCTTCAGCCACCTCAGCGGGTGCCTCGTCAACCTCAGCAGCCTCTTCGGCGACCTCAGCAGGCTCGGCGACCTCAGCGGGCCCCTCGTCGACTGCGGGCTCCTCGACGGCGGACTCCTCCACGGCGAGGTCTTCCGGAGCAGCCGGCGACTCGTCGCTCACGACCGGTGCCTGCTCAGGCTCGACCGGATCCGACCCGGCGTCGGCGTGGTCGAGACCCGGCGCTTCGGGCACAGCGATGTCGCCGGCGGAACTGTCGGGCGCAAACTCGGTCACAGTGCGAGGACTTCCTTGAGGTCGGGGGAAAAGCGGGAGCGATGCAGGGTCAACCGAACATCGCAAAGACGCCCTTGGTGAACAGGTAATCGAGCAGGCCGACGAACGCCACCATGCTCGTCACGAAGGTAATGGACACGATGGTGTAGGTGACCAGTTCGTTGCGGGTCGGCCAGATGACTTTGCGCAACTCGCTGACGACCTGGCGGTTGTAGAGCGCGACGCGGCCCGCCGGCCCCGGCCGCTTACCGCCACGACCGCCGTCCGAAGCCGGCCGAGCGGCCGGCTCGGCCTCGCTCGTCTGCGTCACCCTCATCACCTCCTACCGTCACCACGCCGTGCTGCCACGACGACTCTTTCATTGGACCACGATGGCAGTGCCAACTGTGTCGTCGTCAGCAGGGCAGGAGGGACTCGAACCCCCAACCACCGGTTTTGGAGACCGGGACTCTGCCAATTGAGCTACTGCCCTGTGATTGCCGTTCGAACGTCGCAGTGTACGTCCAGGCGGCGGGCCCGGTCGAACCAGCGAACCGCACGCGAGCGCGCCTGAGAACCCGTTGGACCTCCGCTTCGACAGTAGGCGACCATTGAGGCATGCCCGACCGATCCCGCATCTCTGCCCGCGTCGGCGCCATCGCCGAATCCGCCACCCTGGCTGTCGACGCCAAGGCCAAGGCGCTCAAGGCGGCCGGTCGCGACGTGATCGGCTTCGGCGCGGGCGAGCCCGACTTCCCCACTCCCGAGCCGATCGTCGCCGCGGCGATCGCGGCGTGCAGCAACCCGCTCATGCACCACTACACACCGACCGGCGGCCTGCCCGAGCTCCGCCAGGCGATCGCGGCGAAGACCCACCGCGACTCCGGGTACGAGGTGAGCGCCGCGCAGGTCCTAGTGACCAACGGCGGCAAACAGGCGGTCTACCAATCCTTCGCCACCCTGCTCGACCCCGGCGACGAGGTGCTCCTGCCGGCGCCGTATTGGACGACGTACCCGGAGGCGATCCGGCTGGCGGGTGGCGTTCCGGTGGTGGTGGAGACCGACACCGTGAGCGGCTATCTCGCGAGTGTCGAGCAGCTCGAGGCAGCCCGGACCGAGCGCACGAAACTGCTGCTGTTCTGCTCGCCCTCGAACCCGACCGGCGCGGTCTATCCGCCGGAGGCGGTCGAGGCGATCGGGCGGTGGGCCGAGGCGCAGGGGCTCTGGGTGGTCACGGACGAGATCTACGAGCACCTCAGGTACGACGGAGCCGAGGCACCGTCGATGCCGGTGGTCGTGCCTGAGCTCGCCGACCGCTGTGTCGTGCTCAACGGCGTGGCGAAGACCTACGCCATGACTGGCTGGAGGGTGGGCTGGATGATCGGCCCGACCGACGTCATCGGGGCCGCGACCAACCTGCAGTCGCACTCGACCTCCAACGTGTCGAACGTCGCGCAGGCGGCGGCCTTGGCCGCGGTCAGCGGCGACCTGTCGGCCGCGGCGATGATGCGCGCGGCCTTCGACGTCCGCCGCAAGACGATGGTGCGGATGCTGAGCGAGATCCCCGGCGTCGAGTGCCCGACCCCGCACGGGGCGTTCTACTGCTTCCCGTCGGTGCAGGGGCTGCTGGGGCGGCCGCTCCGCGGTCGAACGCCGGCGACGTCGGCGGAGCTCGCCGAGGTCATCCTCGACGAAGTCGAGGTTGCCGTCGTACCAGGAGAGGCCTTCGGCGCTCCGGGCTGCTTCCGGCTGTCCTACGCGCTGGGCGACGACGACCTCGCCGAAGGGGTCGGCCGGATCGCCAAGCTCCTCGGCGAGATCCCCGTCCCCTAAACCCCTGTTCCAAGCAATGTCACATTGCCCGGGCTTTCCTGGGGGTGCTGTCACATTGCCCCCACGAAGTGCGGGGCAATGTGACATTGCTTGGCAGCGGCGGCGGGTCAGACGGCGGTGGGGGGGTTGATCGCCGGGTCGAGCGGCTGTCCGCGGTTGGCGCGCTGGGCCCGCAGCTCGGCCGCGACCATGACCCGGCCCGCCTCGCGCCCGGCCGCGATCAGCTGCGGGGTGCGGGAGAAGTCGCGCATGTCGTGCCGCCCGATCGCCATGGGGGGCAGCGTGACGATCCGCTGACCGGCGGCGGTCGCCGGGGCATGCCGGCCGAGCTGAGACCGGGAGATCGCGAAGCTCTCGAGCAGTACGTCGAGCGCGGTCATCCGCTCGTCGGCCCACCCGTGGTACTCCCGGGCGACATTGAGCACCCAGACCCGCGCCGCGCCGAGATCGAGCGCGCGCTGGGTCGGCACCGGGCACGAGACCCCGCCGTCCACGTGCAACCGGCCGTTGAGGCGCACCGGCGGGAACAGGCCCGGCAGGCAGGCGCTCGCGCTGAGCACCTCGACCGGATCGCCACTGGTCCACCACGCGGACTCGCCCGCGATCAGGTCGGTCGTCACGACGTGGCACGGGATGGCGGTCTGCGACAGGTCGTCGAGCGGCACGCACTGGGCGAAGACCGCCCTCATCCCGCTCGGCGTGTAGAGGTAGATCGAGCGGGCGACCAGCCTGCGGGCCACCCGGAAGCGGCCATCGGGGAAGACTTCGCGTCGCGACATCGAGCGCCAGACGCCCTCGAGCGCCACGGCCTGCGCCGCGGTCGGCTCGACCGCGATGTACGCCGCGTTGATCGCGCCGACCGAGCAGCCGATCACCGCGTCAGGGACGATGCCGGCCTCGAAGATCGCCTGGAGCGCGCCGACCTGCGCCGCGCCGAGGCTGCCGCCGCCGGAGAAGACAATGACCTCGCGCGGCGGGTGCTGCGGAGTCGCGGTGACGACGGGTGCCTCGCGGCGGCCGCGGCGGAGGTAGGTCAGGACCGACACGTCGGCTCACCACCTTCGACCTCGTCAGCATGATCATCGGCCGTAGCGCCCGGGCAGATGAGGACTACCCGGGCGCTACGACATTACGACGATCGCGGCCGACGTACCCGGCCAATTGGCCGGATGTGCGCTCAGGCGCCGACTGGAGCCAGCTCCCGGGTGGTCGGGCGGTCGAGCTCGGCCGGCTCGGTCACCGGCTCCAGTTCGGCCTTGCGGCGCGGCACCAGGAGCAGGATCAGCGCGGCGAGCGCGACGACCGCGGCACCGACCTCGACCGCCGGGCGCAGGCCCAGCGCGAAGGTGTGCGGCGTCGCGTAGCCACCGTGGGAGGCGAAGACCGAGGCGAGAACTGCGACCCCGAACACGCCCCCGACCTCACGCAGTGCGTTGGCGGCGCCCGAGGCGATGCCCTCCTCCTCACGCCGCACGGTGCCCAGCACGAGCGCGGCGGTGGGCGCGAAGAACATCGCCATGCCGATGCCGCTCACCGCGAGCGCGGGCACCAGGTGCAGGAACGGCGTGGTCGGGCTCATCACCTCGGCCAACCAGGCCAGGCCGACCGCCTGCAACGCCAAGCCGACGAACACGACCGGGCGGGCACCGATCCGGTCGGCCAGGATGCCGGCGATCGGCGCGACGACGATCGGCATCCCGGTCCACGGCAGCATCCGGAGGCCGGCGCCGAGCGGGCTGTAGCCCTGCATCGTCTGCAGTGCCTGCGAGAGCAGGAAGATCGCACCGAACATCCCGAAGAACATCAGCACGCTGGCCGCGTTGGCCGCGGAGAACCCGCGCGACCGGAACAACCGCATCGGCAGCATCGGCTGCTCGGTCCGCAGCTCCCACCGGACGAACGCGACCATCAACGCCGCGCCGACGATCAGCGAGGTTAGGACGTAGCTCGAGGTCCAGCCGAGCGAGTTGGCGCGCACCATCCCGAGCACCAGGCCGAACAAGCCGGTGCTGGCGAGGGTGAGGCCAACAACGTCCAGGCGGGTCGCCGGGCCGTGGCTCTCGGCCAGCCCGCGCCAGGCGAGCGGGAGCAGCAGCAGGCCGATCGGCACGTTGATCCAGAAGATCGTCTGCCAGGACCACCCCTGTACGACGGCACCGCCGACCAGCGGTCCGGAGGAGATCGCGAGGCCGGCGACGGCACCCCAGGCGCCGAGCGCCGCGCCGCGCCGCTCGACCGACACCGCGGCCGAGAGCAGGGTCAAGGTCAGCGGGGTCACGATCGCCGAGCCGGAGCCCTGCAGCGCGCGGGCGACGATCAGCCAGCCGGCCGATGGCGCGAGCGCGGCCGCGGCCGAGCCGAGGGTGAAGATCGTGAGGCCGACGAGGAACATCCGCCGCCGACCGAAGCGCTCACCGAGGCTGGCACCAGTCAGGAGCAGGACCGCGAAGGTCAAGGTGTAGGCGTTCACGGTCCACTCGAGCGACGACAACGACGCGTGCAGGTGCAGCCGGATCACCGGGAGCGCCGTGGTCACCACGAGGTTGTCGAGCGAGGTCATGAAGAGCGCGACGCTCGTGATCACGAACGTCCAGATGGTGCGAGTCCTTGCGGTCATCGCCGGTTCCTCTCTCGCTTACTTAGTGAGTCATCACTCACTTTGCGGTCGAAATTTTTTTACCTAGCTGGGTTGCTCGTCCCACTCCGGGGACAGCCATGCGGGCGGCAGGCAGGCCTTGATCCAGGCCGAGCTGTGACTGGTCGCGTCCATCGACGCGATCACGTTCATGAGCATGCCCATCGCAAAGAACTGCTGCATCTCCTCGTCGTTCGCCCCCGACAGCCGAGCCACCTCGCGCCAGAGCCGGCCGAACTCATACCGGGTAGCTTCCGCGATCTCGTCGTCGCCGCAGGCGCCGTAGGCATGCATCTGCAGCATGAGCTCGTCGCGGTCGCGAAGCAGCTCGCTGTAGGCCTCGCCCATCGCGTGCATCGCGTCCTCGCCGGTCAGATCGCCGACCGCCTCGATGAACGCCTCGCGAACCCGGCCGAAGCCCTGCGCGACCAGCGCCAGGAACAGCTCCTTCTTGGTCGGGAAGAGCCGGAACAGGTACGGCTGGCTGATCCCGGCGGCCCGAGCGACGTCCTCGGTCGAGGTGCCGTGGTAGCCGCCCTTGGCGAACGGGCCGACTGCGGCCCGCAGCACGTCGGCGCGCCGCTCGGCCGCGGTCATCCGGGTCGCTGGGGCCATCACGCTTAGTAAGTTAAGCGCTCACTCACTAACTGTCAAGCCCGCGGCCCAAGCAATGTCACATTGCCCCCGGATTCTGGGGGGTGCTGTCACATTGCCCCCGGCTTTGCCGGGGCAATGTGACATTGCTTGGAAACTAGGCGAGCTGGACGATGGCGCGCGCTCGGGTGAGCACGGTCACGCCAAGGGCCTTGGCTTCCAAGGCGACTGAAACCCGCCGGTCGTCGAGCTTGCTCTCGACCCAGCCGGACACCTCGACATCGGTGCCCTTGTCGTCGTCGGGTACCGGCACCGGAGCGGTGAACCGTACGCCGTACTCGAGCACCGCGCCCGGGTCGCCCACCCAGTCGGTCACGACCCGGCCGGCCTCGGCCATCGTGAACATGCCGTGCGCGATCACGTTGGGCAGGCCCACCGACTTGGCGATCCGCTCGTTCCAGTGGATGACGTTGAAGTCGCCGGAGGCGCCGGCGTACATGACCAGGTTCGACCGCTGGACGTTGAAGGTCTGCGCCGGCAGTTGAGTGCCGACCTCGACCTCGTCGTAGTTGACCTGTGTCGCCATCACCGGATCCCTCGTTTCGACGCGGCCCCGGCCGCGTGACTCCGGTTCGGACGCTACCGCAGCGGATCCGCCGCGGTCCGCCTAGGCCTTGCCGGCGATCTCGGTCGCGCAGCGGTGGCCGCTGCGCAGCCCGCCTTCGATGTAGCCCTGGAAGTTGACCGAGGTGTGCTCACCGGCGAAGTGCAGGTTGCCCTCGCGGCGGCCCTGGATGCCGTTGAAGCCGGTGTACTGCCCGACCTTGAGGTAGGAGTAGGCGCCGCGGATGTGCGGGTCGCCGGTGGACCAGACGTAGTAGGACTTGCCGTTGTAGGCCGACCTCAGCCCCGGGTAGAGCGCGTCGAACTGCGCGAGGTAGTCGTGCACCATCTGGGCCGGCGCACTCCCGTGGTAGTCGTGCAGGTTGTAGCGCTGGCCCCAGTCGGTGCCGATCGTGCCGCCGGGAAGCGCCGCGAGGATGCCGGTCGTGCCCGGCTGGTAGCCGGTGGCGTCCCAGGCGCCCTGCACCACGCCGGCGCAGTAGGCGTTGCCGGTGTCGTGCGTCTCGTCCCAGACCCGGTGGCTGAACTGCAGGAACATCTTGGCGTTGCTGCCGAGCGGCTCGGTGTTGATGGCCCGCCGGTGCAGCGCCGGAATCTCGACGTGGCGCAGCTCCACCTCGCGCAGGGTGGTGAACGGCAGCGCCAGCACGACGTGATCGGCGCTCACCTCGTGGGTGCCATGGCCCTTGTGCAACGTCACCGCGTAGCGGCCGTTTCCCTTGGCCCGCAAGGCAACCAGCCGCTCCCCCAGCCGAACCGTGCCGGCCGGCAGCCGATCGAGGATGCCGGTGATCAGCTGGTCGTTGCCACCGTGGAGGTGCCACTTCTCGTCGGCGCCGCCGAGCTCCGGTGAGTTGCGCGGCTGGTTGCCGCTCTTCGTGCTCGCGTCGCCACCGAGCAGGTAGATCAGATTGAGCGCCGACTGCTCCTCGGGCGGCCCGCCGTACTCATCGAGTACGGCGGAGATGCACAGCTGACCGAAATCGCCACCGATCCCGCCCGGCACGTGCGCGTCGATCCACTCCGACACCGACATCCGGTCCCAGCGTCGGCCCCACTTCGTGCTGTGCGTGTAGAGCGTCGGCCAGGGCGCCTTGTTGACCGCGGCGTCGTGGAAGAGCTTCCAGCCGAAGTGGTGCCAGTCCCGGTCGAGCGCCTTCTGCGACCAGAGCTTGCCGTCGAACTGCAGGCTCAGCTGGTCCTGATTGGGCTCCGGGTAGTGGTCGGTGTTGTCGAGGGTCAGCCCGAACCGCTTGGCCAGCGCGAGCGTCGCGGTGTGCTCGGGGTTGATGAACTCGGCGTGCTCCTCGATCAGCTGGGCGTCGTCGAAGTGACCGCGCAGGGTCCTGATCCGACCCCCGGCGTGGTCGTCGTACTCGTAGACCTCGGCATGGATCCCATGGGCGTGCCACAGCCGGTAGGCGCACCCGAGGCCGGCGATGCCCGCGCCAATGATGACCACTTTGGGCGCGGTCTTCGCCGATCGCGGCGTGGGCCTCGCGGCCGCCTCGGTCGCCACGCCGACCGGAAGCGCGACCGCGGCCGCGGCAATGCCCGCCCCCTGCAGCAGCCGCCGCCGGCTGATCCCCTGCTGGACAACCTCGCCCGCTTCGGTCAGGTCAGCCCCGGTACGCCGAGCAACCGCAGAGGTCAGTACGGCGCGACGAAGCGCCTCCCGAGCAGCCCCAGCCCGCACAAGAGCAACGTACCAACGACCGCATCAACCCAACGACAAAGCCTCAACCAAGATCAAAAAGACCAGCAACAAACGGAAGACCAGCAACAACCATGCGGCCCGAACCACCACTGTCGGACCGGTAGCACCCGGAAGCGAAACGCGCTGAGTCGTGGGCTGGCAAGGCCGCACTGAGCGCCGCGGGCTGAAGCCCGCAAGCGAGGGAGAACGCAGCCAGCGCGCGAGTCAGCGCGTTTCGCGGTGGGTCGTGGGCTGGCAAGGCCGCACTGAGCGCCGCGGGCTGAAGCCCGCAAGCGAGGGAGAACGCAGCCAGCGCGCGAGTCAGCGGGTTTCGCGGTGGATAGTGTGGCAGCGGCAGTTAGGGCAGAACTTCTTCATTTCCAGCCGGTCGGGGTCGTTGCGCCGGTTCTTCTTGGTGATGTAGTTGCGGTGCTTGCACTCGGCGCACGCCAACGTGATCTTCGGTCGGACGTCGGTGGCTGCCACGGTGCTGACCCTTCTGCTGCCTTGCGGGGGATGCCGGCCCGGATCGGCCTGCCGAGCAGCCAGGATAGCCCCACTGCCACCGGAGTAGCGGAGGCCGGATTTGAACCGGCGACACAGCGATTATGAGCCGCTTGCTCTGCCTGGCTGAGCTACTCCGCCGCTTGGTCCACGACGGGGACCGCGCTCCATCGTGCCACAGCGCCCATCCGCCGATCTTCGCCTCTGCACCGAAATCAGGCCGACACGCCGCCAGACCGGTCGCGACCGCGAAGATCAAGTCGGCGTGCCTATGGCGCGGGGCGCAACAGCCAACGGCTGGAGAGCACGCCGTACGGCGTCCAGTACGTGCCCCAACTGGCGCTGTGAACCCGGCCGGCACCGGGGATCGTCGGCCCAGCCAGCCAGGTCTGCGTAGCGAGGTCGTCAATCACCGTCGTTCCGGGCGCCGGCCCACTGCCGGGGAGCGCGATGTATCCGATCGAGTCGACGCCGTCCGGATACGTGAGCACCACCGCTTGGGCGCCAGCGGCAATGTCGTACGGATACGGGACCCGCGAGGAGGGCCGGGGTGGGCGAAGGCGGATCACCGACGGGTCATGACCCGGGCGCAGTAACGACAGCTCCGCGTCCTCGAGCGTGCACAACCCCGGACAAGCGGAGCCAGCGGCGATCGTCCCGCCAGCGACGCCGGTCAGGATCACGTCCGATTTCGGAGCACCCGCCGACAGGTGCACCGCGACCCATCGACCTGCGGACAGGCGC
Source organism: uncultured Actinomycetota bacterium (assembly GCA_963770565.1). GTDB lineage: Bacteria > Actinomycetota > Actinomycetes > JAFAQI01 > JAFAQI01 > DATAUK01. Next base: position 657,482 of record CAVYQE010000001.1, on the reverse strand, counting down.
CAGAGCGCGACGTGCCCGCTGACGTAACTGTCGTTGGGATTCCGGTGATGGATGTTGACGAGCGCATAGGCATAGAACGCACCATCGTCGACCATGCCGTCCGCCCACGAGATCACGCCTGTGGTCGGTGGTGGCAGGTCGGGGAGCGACTGCCAACCAGCGGCACCGAGGCGGTAAGCGTGCGCGGTCGTCGTCTGGTTGGCGGTGATCGCGACGAAAGTCGACCCGGTCCAGGTCAGCGAGCTGACTCCGGTTGCAGGAAGGTCGGCGATCGGCTGCCAGTGGTCACTCCGCGGGGTCCAGGCGAAGGCGGCACCGGTCTTGTTCGAGATCAGGACCAGCCGTCCGCCGCCCCAAGCAGCGGCCGGTTCGACCCCGACCGTCGACGGTGGTGGCGCAAGCGTTGCCCAGGTGTTCGACCGTGGGTCGTAGGCCGCTGCGACGGGGGCACACTTGTTGAAGGGACCCTCGAAAACGACGAGAGCGCTGCCGTCCCACACCGCCATCGGGTTGCACAGCTCGACTGGGGCGGCCGGCACCGACACCCAATGACCGTGCGCGAGCCGCTGGGCCGAAGGCCCACCCAATGGCTGAGCGGTGACCGGGGCCGATGTCCGGGCGGCCGGAGCGCGACCGGCGAGCGCGGCACCCGCGATCACGGCCGCCGCCACGATCCCGACACCGACAAGGGCCTGAGCGCCGCGCCGGCGGCGCAATCGGCGACCGCCGGCGACGACCCGATCGATCGGCGGGTCGGCAACGGGCCGAGCCGCCGCACGATCGAGCAGCGCGAAGACCTCATGGTCGAGGTCACTCATCAGATCCCTCCAAACTGGCGACCGGATCGGACAGCAGGCCGCTCGCGCGAAGCGCCGCCAGCGCGCGGCTCGCGCGGCTCTTGACGGTGCCGACCGAGCAGCGCAAGGCCGAGGCGATCTCGGCCTCGGTCATCTGCAGGTAGTAGCGCAGGACCAGCACGGCACGTTGCTCGGGCGAGATCTCGCCGAGCGCTCGCCGCAGTGCATCGGCGTCGTCCCGCGCGGCGTAAGCATCCGGGGCAGCGCGGTCGGGCACCTCGGCGGTCGGGCGTTCCCCGCGCCATCGCCGCCGCCGCGCCCGCAGTGCCAGCCGGACGAAGGTGGTCTGGGTGTATGACTCAGCGGCCGCCGGGCTGCGCAGGAGCGGCCAGTGCAGATAGGTCCGGATCAGTGCGGACTGAACGAGATCCTCGGCGGCGATGTCATCGAGCGCGACCAGGCTTGCGGCCCGCACAAGGCTGGCGTAGCGGCTCGCCACGAAAGCCTCAAACTCGCTGTCGGCCGCGGCCACACCCTTATGAGAGCACCTGGGTCGCGAGAAGGTTCCATGCCGAATCCACCTGATGCCGTCGAGCGATGCCCTGGCCACCTCGTCGTACGATCCGGGCATGACGGCGGTGGGTACCGATCAGGACCTGACCGAGCGGGTGCTGGCAGACCTGGCCCGGGATGGCTACTCGGTGGTCGAGTCGCTGCTCAGCCCGGAGCGGGCTGCGGCGATCCGGGCCGGTCTGCGCGAGATCCTCGACGACACCCCGACCGGCCGCAACGACTTCGAGGGGTATCAGACCCGGCGGATCTATGCGATCTTCGCCAAGACCCGGGTGTTCGACGACCTTGCGGTCCATCCGCTGCTGCTCTCGGTGCTCGACGCCACGCTGGGCCCGAGCTACCAGTTGAGCGCGCCGACCGGGATCGAGATCGCACCCGGCGAGAAGGCGCAGTTCCTGCACACCGACGACGCGATCTACCCGCTGCCGCGCCCGCACGGCGAGGTGGTGCTCAACTCGATGTGGGCGTTCGACGACTTCACCGCCGAGAACGGCGCCACCCGGGTGGTACCGGGCAGCCACCGCTGGACCGACCGGGTGCCGGTCGATCCGGACGACACGGTGACGATCACGATGCCGGCCGGCTCGGTGCTGTTCATCATCGGCTCGCTCTGGCACGGCGGCGGTGCCAACCGCACCGATCGGAGCCGGCTCGGTGTCCTGCTGGAGTACGCCGCCGGCTGGCTCCGCCAACAGGAGAACCACCTGCTCGCCGTACCGCCGGACATCGTCCGCACCCTAGAGCCGCGGTTGCAGGAGCTGCTCGGCTACGGCATCCACCCGCCGTTCGTGGGCTATGTCGACGGTCACCACCCGCGGCGGGTCCTCGACCGGAGTTGAGTGGAGCCCCCTTACGGAATCGAACCGTAGACCTTCTCCTTACCATGGAGACGCTCTGCCGACTGAGCTAAGGGGGCGGGCGCGACGAGGCTATAACGGGCCGACACCAACGTGAAACTAGAGCCCCGCCGGGCCGGCCCGATGATCCGGGCCGGCCATCAGTGGCGGCTGATGGGTTCGAACCATCGTAGGCTGAGCCGGCAGATTTACAGTCTGCTCCCTTTGACCACTCGGGCAAACCGCCTTGCCTCACACCGAGGTGTGCGCGACGGTCAGAATAGCGGTCCATCAAGGAGGTCGTCATGGCGGATGCGTCGTTCGACGTGGTGAGCAAGGTCGATCACCAGGAGGTCGACAACGCCCTGAACCAGGCGGCCAAGGAGGTCGGGCAACGCTTCGACTTCAAGGGCACCGGCGCCTCGATCACCTGGAGCGGCGATGACGGGGTCGTGATCACCGCCAACAGCGACGACCGGGTCAAAGCCGTGCTCGAGGTGTTCAAGGAGCGCCTGGTCAAGCGCCAGGTCTCGCTCAAAGCCCTCGATCATGGCGACCCTCAGCCCGCCGGTGGCAACACCTCGCGGCTCGCGGTCGGGATCCGGCAGGGCATCGACGCGGACAAGGCCCGGACCATCGTGAAGAAGATCAAGACCGAGGGGCCCAAAGGCGTGCACGTCGCGGTGCAGGGCGACGCCGTACGGGTGTCGAGCAAGAAGCGCGACGACCTCCAAGCGGTGATCGGGATGCTGCGCGAGTCCGACCTCGGCATCCCGCTGCAGTTCGAGAACTACCGCTAGGAGCCTCTTACAGCCAGTTCCGGCGCCGGAACATCATCCACAGGCCCGCCACCACGCCGACGCTGATGGCGATCGCGGCGTAACCACCGGCGTTCGTGCCGGCGTGCGGATAGGTCAGCACGTTCATGCCGTAGTAGCCGGTGATGACCGCCGGTACGGCGATGATCGCCGCCCACGACGTGACCTGCTTCATGATCAGGTTCATCCGGTTGCCCTGGATGGTCAGGTTGGTCTCCAGGATGGTCGAGACCAGGTCGCGCAGGGAATCGGTCCAGTCGGCCGCGCGCAGGACGTGGTCGTAGACGTCCTGGTAGTACGGCATGAGGGCGTCGTCGACGAGACCGCTCTCGCGCCGCATCAACGCATTCAGCACCTCGCGGGTCGGCAGCACCACCCGCCGGATCCGCACCAGCGACTTGCGCAGCTCGAACGACAGCCGCTGGACCTGGTTGCCGGTGTCGGACTCGTCGAACAACAGGTCTTCGAGGGCATCGACCTTCTCGTCGAGGGCCTGGACGGTCTCGAAGTGGCCGTCGACGATGACGTCGAGCAGTCCCCACAGCAGGTATCCGACGCCGTACTTAGCGAGATTCTTGTTGTCGTCCCAGCGGGCCACGATCGGGTCCATCGAGTAGCCCGGCGTCTTGCGGACCGTGATCAGGTAGCGCGGCGCGGCAAAGATGGCCAGCTCGTGCGCACTGAGCTCGCCCATCTGGCCGGCGAGCGCAACGTCGTACAGCGAGATGAACACGTGGTCGTCGTAGTGGTCGACCTTTGGCCGCTGCCGCTCGGTCTTCGCGTCCTCGACGGCGAGCGGGTTGAGTCCGAACTCCTCGGCAAGCAGCGCGAGATCGTCGTCGTCGGGCGTGTCCAGATCAAGCCAGACCACGCAGTCCTTCTTCTCGAGGTGGTCGGAGATCCGGGCCGGATCGAAGTTCTCGTCGACGCAGCTGCCGCCGCTGTACAGCCGGGTGCGAATCACAGCCACGACGGTATGACGCGCCGGCCCGCTCGCCCGGTCAGCGCGCCGGAGCGCGGCGACTCGCCGGCGCGGGCGGGCCTTCGTCGGCCGGCGCCGGGACGGTCGGCATCCAGGCCGCGAGCGTCGCCCGCTCCTGGGTGAGGTCGAGCACGTCAGCCTCGGCGTAGGAGTACTCCGGCGACCAGAACAGCGCGTCGAACGGGCAGGCTTCGATGCAGATCCCGCAGTACATACACAGCGCGTAGTCGATCGCGAACCGGTCGAGCACGTGCCGCACGCGATCGCGGCCGCCGGCCGTCGGCGCCGGGACGGTCTCGGCGTGCGAGTCGATGTAGATGCACCAGTCAGGGCACTCGCGCGCGCAGAGCATGCACGATGTGCAGTTGTCCTCGAGCAAGGCGATGACGCCGCGGCTGCGGGGCGGCAGGTCGGGCTGGATCACCTCGGGCCCGGTCACGACTGCGGTCCCCACGCGCCGGGCTCCGGTACTCCGGGTGGCCGGGCCCGACGCCGGCCGCGCGCGGCCGCTCCGCCGTCGGCCAGGTCACGGTCGGACTCGCCGGGCTCCTTCGCGCCCGGCCAGGCCTTCGCCACCCGGGACGCGAGCACGAACTCCTTGCGCAGCGGGTTGCCCTCGAAGCCGTTCGGCAGCAGCAGCGGCACGAGGTTGGGGTGCCCCACGAAGTCGATGCCGAACATCTCGAAGGTCTCCCGCTCGTGCCAGTCGGCCCCGGCCCAGACCCCGGTCAGGGTCGGCAGCCGCCCGCCGTCCCGCGCCACGTGCGTCCGCACGACCACCGCCTGCCGGTGTGCCACGGACCACAGCCGCACGACCACCGCGAGCCCCGCGTCGAGGTCGTCGTACGCCGAGAGCCAGTCGAAGAACCCGAAGGCCGTGCGCGGGTCGTCCCGAAGCAGTTGCGCCACCTCGACCCAGCGCGCGGGCGCGATGTCGACGGTCGTGCACCCGAACGCGTCGTCGAGTTGCGCGCCTTCGCCCGCGACCGCCAGCAGGTCGGCACCGCTCATGCATCACCCGCCGTGATGCGCTCCTCGAGCGCCCGGATGCCGGCCAGGAGCGCCTCCGGCCGCGGCGGGCAGCCCGGGACGTAGACGTCCACCGGGACGAGCTGGTCGACGCCCTTCGTCACGCAGTAGGAGTCCCAGTAGGGGCCACCGCAGTTCGAGCAGGAGCCGAACGAGATGACGTACTTCGGATCGGGCAGCCGGTCGTAGACCCGGCTGATCGCGGGAGCCATCTTGTCGGTCACGGTCCCGGACACGACCATCAGCTCCGCACGCCGCGGCTCGGCCGGCTCCGACTCGGTCGCCGGTGGGAGAACATCAGGATGGCTCATCGTCGCCGCCGCGAACTCCACCGCGCAGCATGCCAACCCGACGTCGAACAACCAGAGCGTGTATCCGCGCCCCCAGTCGAGCCGGAACTGCACCGGCGCCGGCGACTCAGCCTCGCCGCTGAGCCCGCCGATCGTCACCGGAATCGCAGCCACGGCAGGACTCTATTGCGGTGACGGAGCCGCCGACGGCCGCGCGGTAGCGTCGCGGTCATGGCCAGGCCCATCCGGATCGGCAACTGCTCCGGCTTCTACGGCGACCGGTTCGCCGCGATGCGCGAGATGCTCGAAGGCGGCGAGCTCGACGTGCTCACCGGCGACTACCTGGCCGAGCTGACGATGCTGCTGCTGTGGCGCTCGGCGGCCAAGGACCCCAGCCGCGGCTACGCGACGACGTTCGTCCGCCAGCTCGAGGACTGTCTGGGGCTGGCCTGGGAGCAGGGCGTGCGGATCGTCGCGAACGCGGGCGGACTGAACCCGGCCGGCTGCGCGACCGCGGTGCGCGAGATCGCCGGCAAGCTCGGCCTGAGGGTCAATGTCGCGCACGTCGAGGGTGACGACCTGCTGCCCCGGCGCGAGGCGCTCGCGGCCGGAGGCGTCGAACTGCCGGAGACTGCGATTACCGCGAACGCCTACCTCGGCGGGTGGGGCATCGCCGCCGCACTCGACAGCGGTGCGCAGGTCGTCGTGACCGGCCGGGTCACCGACGCGGCGCTCGTGATCGGCCCGGCGGCGTGGTGGCACGGCTGGGCCCGGGACGAGTACGACGCGCTGGCCGGCGCGCTGGTCGCCGGGCACGTGCTCGAATGCGGCGCGCAGGCGACCGGCGGCAACTACTCGTTCTTCACCGACGTACCCGGCATCGAACATGTCGGCTTCCCGATCGCCGAGATCGACGCCGACGGCTCCGCGATCATCAGCAAGCACGCCGGCGCCGGCGGACTCGTCGATGTCGGCACCGTTACCGCGCAGTTGCTCTACGAGATCGGGCCGCCGGTCTACCTGAACCCCGACGTGTCGGCCGACTTCGGCACGATCGAGCTCACCGACCTCGGCGATGACCGGGTCCAGATCCACGGTGTGGTCGGTACTGCCCCGCCGGACCAGGCCAAGGTTGCGGTGAACACGGTAGGCGGGTTCCGCAACTCGATGACCTTCCTGCTCACCGGGCTCGACATCGACGCGAAGGCCGAGCTGGTCAGGCGGCAGCTCGAGCCCGGCCTCGACGGTGTCGGATCGGTCGAGTGGTCGCTGGCCCGCACCGATCGTGACGACGCCGACGCCAACGAGCAGGCGGTCGCCCGGCTGACTGTGTCGGTCAAGGACAGCGACACGACCCGGATCGGCCGCGCCTTCTCCGGTGCTGCGGTCGAGATCGCCCTGGCCAGCTACCCCGGGGCGACGATGACCGCGCCGCCCGGCGACGCCACCCCATACGGCGTCTACCAGGCCGTCTACCTGCCGAACTCGCTCGTCGAGCACCGGGTCGTGACCGAGGACGGCACGGTCATCGAGATCGAGACCGCGCCAGGCGAAGGGGCTCGCCCGGCTGCGCGGCGCTCGATCCCCGAGCCGCCCGAGGACTGGGGACCGATCTGGCGGGTGCCACTCGGATCGATCGTCGGAGCGCGCAGCGGCGACAAGGGCGGCGACGCCAACGTGGGCTTGTGGGTGGCGACCGACGCCGCGTATCACTGGCTCGAGCACGAGTTCGACGTCGAGTGCTTCAAGTACCTATTGCCGGAGACCGCCGCCCTCGACGTGGTGCGCTACGAGTTGCCGAACCTGCGCGCCCTCAACTTCGTCGTGCCCGGCCTGCTCGGCGAGGGGGTCGCCTCCTCGACCCGGCAGGACCCGCAGGCGAAAGGTCTCGGCGAATGGCTGCGGGCCCGCTACATGGAGATCCCGATCTCGCTCCTCGACGCCTGATCAACCGCTCGCGGCGAAGTCGACGTCGGCGGTGTCGACGGTGCCACCGGCCCGGCCGGGAGCGGAGTGGTAGTGCCAGTACATGTTGGTGTGGGCGATCACCTTGTCGGGTGAGGGGGCGCCGTACTCCGTGAAGTCCTCGGTGGTGTGCGCATCGCCGACCAGCGTCGTGTCGTAGCCGCGCACCATCGCGCCGTGCAGGGTCGCGAGGATGCAGGCGTCGGTCTGCGCGCCGGCGACGACCAGCCGGCCGACCTTACGAGTCGCCAGCACGGACTCGAGGTCGGTGTCCTCGAACGAGTCGCCGTAGGACTTGTGCACCAACGCCTCGGACTCGTCGCGCACGAGCTCAGGCACGTACTGCCACTTCTCGCTGTCGCGCGGCATGTCGTCATCGTTGTGCTGGACCCAGACCACATCGACGTCGGCCGCGCGGGCCGAGTCCACCAGCGTCGCGATGTTGGCGACCACCTTGTCCCGCTCGTGGGCATTGCCCACCGCGCCGTTCTGCACATCGACGATGAGAAGCGCGGTGTTCGGTCGATCGGCGAGCGTTGTCATGATGCCTCCTGGACGTACGGGTCCTTTCCGGTGCGGTGCGGTGCCCACCCTATGCATGCCCTGCGACAAGAAGAAACCGGAAAAAACGTTGCGCCGGGCTGTTTCACTTGAGGCATGCCTGACCTGGCGCTGCCGACGACTGCGGTGCAGAGATCCTTCCTCGCCGCGATGGCGGAGTACCGCGCCGAGGGCCGGGGCGGACCGGACGACAACTCGATGATCGGTACCGAGTACCGCAAGTTCGGGGCGACCTGGGAGTCTGCGGCCGGCTTCACGGCGTACGTCTCGGCGCTACGGGCAGACTCGCTCGAAGAGACGCCCCGCTCGGCGGGCTATGTCCCCAGCACGACCTGGTGGTACGTCGACGGCTTGGACTACCTCGGCCGGATCGCGCTGCGGCACCGGCTGACCGACCACCTGCTCGAGGTCGGCGGCCATATCGGGTACGACGTCCGGCCCAGCGCCCGGCGCAACGGGCACGCGACCGCGATGCTGCGGCTGGTGCTTCCCGAGGCCCGTGCGCTCGGCATCGACTCGGCCCTGCTCACCTGCGACGTCGACAACGTCGGATCGCGGACGGTGATCGAGTCGGCCGGCGGCGTCCTCGAGGACGAACGTGGCGGCAAGCTCCGCTTCTGGGTGCCGACCCTGACCCGGGTCGGCTAGGAGCCTGCGCTAGGCGCTGCGGGAGACCACGAAGCTGCACAGCGACTCGAGCGCCGCCTTGACGCTCGTGTCGGGAAGCGAGGCCAGCGTGGCGCGCGCATCCTCGGCCCAGCGCGCCGTGACCTCGCGCGCCTCTGCCATCACCGGGTGATCGCGTAGCTGCGCGAGCACCCCGGCCAGCGCGGCGTCGTCGGACAGATCGCCGTCGAGCGCCCCGACCAGCGCGGCGTCCTCGGCCCGGCCGGTCCGGCGAAGCATCAACACCGGAAGCGTCGGCACCCCCTCGCGCAGGTCGGTGCCCGGCACCTTCCCGAGTGCCGCCGGGTCGGCCGCGACGTCGAGCAGGTCGTCGGAGAGCTGGAACGCGACACCGATCCGCTCGCCCCACTGCGTGAGCAGCTCGGTCTCGGCCGCCGAGGCGCCGGACAGCATCGCCCCGAACCGAGCCGAGGTGCCGATCAGCGAGCCGGTCTTGTCGACCAGCACGCGCAGGTAGTGCTCCACCGGGTCGTCGTCCTCGGCCGGCCCGACCGTCTCGCGAATCTGGCCGTGGACGAGCCGCTCGAAGGTCCGGGCCTGCAACCGCACGGCCTCCGGCCCGAGGTCGGCCAGGATGTCGGACGCGCGGGCGAACAGGAAGTCGCCGACCAGAATTGCGATCGAGTTGCCCCACCGCGAGTTGACCGAGTCGGCGCCGCGGCGAAGGGTCGCCTCGTCCATGACGTCGTCGTGATACAGCGTCGCGAGGTGGGTCAGCTCGACCACCACCGCGGCCGGTACGACACCCGGTGCCGCCGGGTCGCCGAACTGCGCCGCGAGCAACGAGACCAGCGGCCGGAAACGCTTGCCACCGGCCGCGACCAGGTGCGAGGCAGCCTCGCTGACGAAGTCGTCCGCCGACTTCACCTCGTCGCGCAGCATGGACTCGACCGCGGCCAACCCTTCGCCGATGACGACCTCGAGCGCAGGGTCGATGGTGAGGCCGAGGGTGCTCATCGACGACATCCCGACGCCTCCTCAGATCGGCCGATCCGCGCGGTCTCAGTGATAGAACGGCAGGGCGTGGTTGGCAAGGTTCAGCAACGGCTGCGGAAACACCCCGAGCACCACGGTAGCCGCTACCGCGAGCGCGAGCGCGCTCGCAGTGCCGCCACCCGGCGTCACGACGATCGGCCCGTCTGCAAGCGGCTCGGCGAAGAACATCATCACGATCACGCGAACGTAGAAGAAGGCCGCCATCGCGCTGGTGATCACACCGACGACCACCAGCGGGGTCGCCCCACCGGCCACCCCGGCCGAGAAGACCGCGAACTTGCCGGTGAAGCCGGAGGTCAGCGGGATGCCGGCGAGCGCCAACAGGAACAGCGCGAACACGCTGGCGACCAGCGGCGAACGGCGACCCAGGCCGGCCCAGCGCGAGAGATGCGTGGCCTCGCCGTCCGGGTCCCGCACCAGGGTCAGGATTCCGAACGAGCCGATCGTCGTCACGCCGTACGTCACGAGGTAGAACATCGCGCCGGACAGCCCGGCCTTGTTGAGTGCGATCACGCCGATCAGGATGAAGCCGGCGTGCGCGACCGAGGAGTACGCGAGCATCCGCTTGACGTCGGTCTGGGTCACCGCGAAGACCGACCCGACGATCATGGTCAGGATCGCGACGCCCCACGCGACCGGTCGCCACTCCCAGCCGAGCCCGCCGAAGGCGACGTAGAAGACCCGGAGCAACGCCCCGAAGCCGGCCACCTTGGTCGCCGACGCCATGAACGCGGTGATCGGGGTCGGCGCGCCCTGGTAGACGTCGGGGACCCACGACTGGAACGGTGCGGCGCCGATCTTGAACAGCAGACCGACCGAGAGCAGCGCGAGCCCCAGGAACAGCAGCGTGTCGCTGTGCGCGCCGGTCACCGTGGCGGCCTGGATGCCGCTCAGCGACACCGTGTTGGCGTAGCCGTAGAGCAACGCCAACCCGTAGAGGAAGAAGGCCGACGAGAACGCGCCGAGCAGGAAGTACTTGACCGCAGCTTCCTGGCTCAGCAACCGGCGCCGTCGGGCCAGCCCGCACAGGATGTACAGCGGGAGCGAGAGCACCTCGAGTGCGACGAACAGGATCAGCAGGTCGTTGGACGCGGGGAACAGCATCATCCCGGTGACCGCGAACATCATCAGTGGGAACACCTCGGTCTGCACCCGGCCGCCGATGCTGTCGGAACGCTCCTCCGGCGATCCCGGCGTGGTCGAGGCCTGCGCAACGAACGCTCCCCCGTCCATCGACGGCGATCGGTCGGCGACCAGCAGGATGCTGCCGATGCCGAGTACGGCGATCGTCCCCTGCAGGAACAAGGTCGGGCCGTCGACGCTGATCGCCGTACCAGCCGTGACGAGATGGTCGCCGGCGAGCGCCGCGGTCGCGACCAAGGCGCCGAGCAGGCCGAGCATCGCCACCGTCACCTGCGCACGCCAGCGCGCAACCGCCGGCACGAACGCGTCCACCAGGACACCGACCGTGGCCGCGCCGGCCGGGATGATGATCGGCATCAGCGCGTGATACGCGATCGACGGGGAGTGGAAGTCGCTCACTTGCTGCTCCCGCAGATCAGTCCGGACGAGAGCTTGATCAACCGAGGCAAGGGGGTATTCGAGGACCCGGCATAGCTCCGCAGCCCGACCGTGCGTACCACCTGAGTGGTTCCCGGTGGGCAGACACTGTTAGTGGCTGACTGCTCGAACACCGGCGGCGTCGGGTCGTGGTCGCGCACCACTGCGTTCGTCTGTTGCACCGACGGGTTGATGATGTCGAGCAGCGGCTTCGGGTAGATGCCGAGGCCGACGATCACGACCATCAACGGTGCGATTACCCAGGCCTCGCGGAAGCTGAGGTCCTTGAAGCCTTCGACCGCGGCCGCCACCGGGCCATGGATCGTCCGTTGCACCATCCAGAGCACGTACACCGCGGCCAGGATGATCCCAAACGTGCCGATCACCGCGAACCACCGGTGCGTGGTGAAGGTGCCAAGCAGGACGAGGAACTCGCTGACGAACGTCGACAGGCCCGGCAGTGCGAGCGCCGACAGCCCGGCGACCAGCACCATCGCACCCAGCCACGGCGCGACCTTCGCTACCCCGCCGAAGTCGTCGACCAGGCGCGAGCCACGCCGCGAGGCCAGGAAACCGACCACGATGAACAACGCACCGGTCGAGAACCCGTGGTTGACCATGTAGAGCGTCGCGCCGGAGCCGCCCTGGGTGGTGAAGGCGAACACACCGAGGGCGATGAAGCCGAAGTGCGACACGGACGAGTACGCGACCAGGCGCTTCATGTCGCGCTGCCCGACCGCGAGCAACGCGCCGTACAGGATGCCGGTCACGCACAACCCGAGGATGTACGGCGCGAGCAACTTCGACGCGTACGGGAAGAGCGGGATGCAGAACCGCAGGAACCCGAACGTGCCGACCTTGTCGAGCACGCCGACGAGCATGACCGCGGTGCCGGTCGGCGCCTCGCTCGCCGCGTCCGGCAGCCAGGTGTGGAACGGCCAGAGCGGCGCCTTGATCGCGAACGCGATGAAGAAGCCGAGGAACAGCGCGACCTGCTCGCCGTGCGAGATGTGCAGCTGCGAGATCAGCACGCGGTAGTCGAACGTCCCGGTGCCGAGCTGGTGGATCGACACGACGTAGAGCGCGATCACCGCGACCAGCATCAGCAGGCCGCCGGCGAGGGAGTAGAGCAAGAACTTCACCGCGGCGTACGAGCGGCGCGCGCCGCCGAACGAGCCGATCAGGAAATACATCGGGATGAGCATTGCCTCGAACAGCACGTAGAAGAAGAAAACGTCGAGCGCTCCGAAGACACCGATCACCAGCGTCTCGGTCGCGAGCAGCAGCGCGAAGAACAGCCGCGGCCCGCGCCCACCGGTGGCCTCGGGGTCGGCGTCCTCGCCACGGTCTGCGTCGTGCCAGGACGCGAGGATGCAGACCGGCGTCAGCACCGTCGTCATCAGGATCAACGCGAGCGCGATGCCGTCGACCCCGACCGCGTAGTGCGCGCCGAACGCCTTGATCCAGTTGTAGTCCTGGGTGAACTGGAAGCGCGCGCCGCCGGTGTTGTAGGCGAACGCCATGATGATCGACGCCACCATCGCGACGAGCGATGCGACCAACGCGATGATCTTGGCTAGCTCTTCGCGCGCCTTCGGCAGCGCGATGATGCCGAACACGCCGACCAGCGGCAGCGCTCCGATCACGGTCACCCACGGGAACCCGGTGTGCATCGCGATCACCCGACCCGGACGAGGACGAGGGTGGCGGCGATCGCGAGCGCGCCGGCCAGCATCGACAGCGCGTAGGAACGCACGAAGCCGGTCTGCACCCGGCGGACCCGCGCGCTGGTCCCGCCGACGCCAGCCGCGAAGCCGTTGATCAGCCCGTCGACGCCGCGGTAGTCGAAGAAGACCAGCAACCTGGTGAGGTACTGCCCGGGCCGCATGAACACTGCTTCGTTGAGTGCGTCGCCGAGCAGTGATCGGCGCGCCGCCACCGTCACCGGCGTGACGTGCGTGGGCGGCTCGGCGGGCACCGGACGGCTGCCGACCCGCCAGTACGCGATCCCGACGCCCACGAGTACGACGGCCAGCGCGAGCAGGCTCAGCGCGGTCGCCGAGAGCGGGCGTGCGGCGGGCTCGGCGAGCGTTCCGACGCTCGGTGCGAGGAACTTCTGCAGGTCGCCGTGCAGGATCAGCAGGTAGCCCGAGACCAGCGATCCGACCGCGAGCACCACCATCGGGATCAGCATCACGTTGGGCGCGTCGTGCGGATGCACATCCTTCGGCCAGCGCTTGTTGCCGAAGAAGGTCATCAGCATCAGCCGGGTCATGTAGAACGCGGTCAGGCCGGCGCCGGCCAGCGCGACCGCGCCGAAGATGTCACCCGAGGTGCCGCCCTTGTCGAGCGCGGCCTCGATGATCTTGTCTTTGGAGAAGAAGCCCGCGAACGGGATGATCCCGATGATCGCCAGATAGCCGAAGGCGAAGCAGGCGAAGGTCCATGGCATGACCTTGCGCAGGGCGCCGAAGCGCCGCATGTTCACTTCGTCGTTGTTGCCGTGCATCACCGCGCCGGCCGACAGGAACATGTTGGCCTTGAAGAAGCCGTGCGTCAGCAGGTGCAGGATCCCGAACGCGTACGCCGCCGGTCCGATGCCGACCGCCAGCATCATGTAGCCGATCTGGCTCATCGTCGAGGCGGCGAGCACCTTCTTGATGTCGTCGTGGGCGCAGCCGATGATCGCGCCGAACACCAGCGTGACGGCGCCGACGATCTCGACCAGCAGGCGGGCGTTCGGCGAGACGTCGAAGATCGCGTTCGACCGCGCGACCAGGTAGACACCGGCGGTCACCATCGTTGCGGCATGGATCAGCGCCGAGACCGGGGTCGGGCCTTCCATCGCATCGAGCAACCAGGACTGAAGCGGGACCTGGGCGCTCTTGCCGCACGCGCCGAGCAGCAACAGCAGCCCGATCGCGGTCATCGTGCCGCTGTGCGCGCGCCCGCTGCCGGCGCCGTTGAAGACCCCGTCGAAGGCCACCGTGCCGAAGGTGGTGAACATCAACATGATCGCGAGCGAAAGCCCCAGGTCACCGACCCGGTTGACCAGGAACGCCTTCTTCGCGGCCACCGCGGCGCTCGGCTTGTGCGACCAGAACCCGATCAGCAGGTACGACGCCAGGCCGACGCCCTCCCAGCCGACGTACAGGACCAGGTAGTTGTCGGCCAGCACGAGCAGCAGCATCGCGGCGACGAACAGGTTGAGCTCGCCGAAGAAGCGACGCCGGTCCGGGTCATCGGCCATGTAGCCGACCGAGTAGACGTGGATCAGCGAGCCAACCCCGGTGATGAGCAGGACGAAGACGATCGAGAGCGGATCGAGCAGCACATTCGCATTCACGTGGAAGCCGGCCACCGGCACCCAGCTGAACAGGTGCTGGTCGAGCTGGCGGCTGGCCCCGTTGTCGCGCCCGATCAGCGCGAAGAACTCGATCACCGCGACGACGAAGGCGGCGATCGGCGTCGCGCACCCCAGCAGGTGACCCCAGGTGTTGGTCCGCCGCCCGCCCAGCAACAGCACGGCCGCACTCGCCGCTGGCAGCAACACCAGCAGGAAGGTGAGGTCGAAGACACCGGTTGCACTGGCGTAGTGCACGGTGGCGACCGGAGCGGAGGCGAGGGTCATCGGCGGCGTCTCAGTACTTCAGCAGGTTCGCGTCGTCGACGGATGCAGACCGCCGGGACCGGAAGACGGACATGATGATCGCGAGGCCGATGACGACCTCGGCCGCGGCGACCACCATCACGAAGAACGCGATGATCTGGCCGTCGAGGCTGCCGTTGAGGCGGGCGAAGGTGACCAGGGTCAGGTTGACCGCGTTGAGCATCAGCTCGATGCACATGAAGACGACGATCGCGTTGCGACGGACGAGCACGCCGACCGCGCCGATGGTGAACAGTACCGCCGAGAGATAGAGGTAGTAGTTGGCGCTCATTTGTTCATCGCTCCAACTCGTGCTCGGTGGTGTCGACGTGGGGGCGCGCGGCCGACACCTGGAGGAACTCGGGGACGCTCGTGGGCGCGACGGCACCGTCGGGAAGCAGCGCCGGCGTGTCGACCGCGTCGTGGTCGGCGTACACACCGGGCCCGGGTAGCGGTCCCATGCCCGCTCCGCCCCGCTGGGTCCGCGCCTGCATCCGCTCGAGCTGGGTGCGCTGCTTGGTCTCACTCGGCTCGCGGTGCGCGAGCACCATCGCACCGAGTCCGGCCGTGATCAACAAGGCGCTGGTCGCCTCGAAGGCGAAGACGTAGCGGCTGAACAGCAGGTTCGCGATCCCTCCGACGTTGCCCTGGCCGGCTTCGGCCGCCCCCACGCCCTTGGGCGAAAAGCCGGCGAGCGCGGTCGCCAGCGCAGCGACGAGCAGCACCACGAACCCGAGCCCGACCAGTGACGCGGCCAGCCGTTGGCCGCGCAACGTCTCGACCAGCGAGTCCATCGAGTCGACGCCGATCAGCATCAGCACGAACAAGAACAGCATCAGGACCGCGCCGGTGTAGACCACGACCTGTACGACGGCAAGGAACGGCGCCGCCTCGGCGGTGTAGAACGCCGCGAGGCAGAGCATCACGACCGCAAGCAGCAGGGCGGCGTGCACGGCACTGCGGGCAAAGACCATCCCGAGCGCCGCGCCGACCGCGATCGGCGCGAGGATCCAGAAGATGAAGGCCTCGTGCAGCGGAGGTGAGCTCGATGCAGCCGCCAGCAGCACGCCGCTCACCGGTGATCGTCCTTGGGTGACGGCGCGACCGGCTGCCCGCTGTAGTAAGCCTGCTCGCTGTTACCCAACCGCATCGGGTGCGGCGGCGCCTCCATCTCGGGCGTCAACGGCGCGAGCAGTTGGTCCTTGGTGAAGATCAGGTCGATCCGGCTGTCGTCGGCCAGCTCGTACTCGTTCGACATGGTGAGCGCGCGGGTCGGACAGGCTTCGATGCACAGCCCGCAGAAGATGCAGCGCAGATAGTTGATCTGGTAGACCTTGCCGTACCGCTCCCCCGGCGAGAAGCGTTCGGCCTCGGTGTTGTCGGCGCCCTCGACGTAGATCGCGTCGGCCGGGCAGGCCCACGCGCACAGCTCGCAGCCGACACACTTCTCCAGCCCGTCGGCGTGCCGGTTGAGCACGTGCCGGCCGTGGTAGCGCGGCTCGGTCGGTACCCGCTCCTCGGGATACTGCTCGGTCACCGGCTTGGTCAGCATGGTCCGGAAGGTCACACCGAACCCGGCGATCGGCGCGAGCAGCTCCTTGATGGCCGACGGCTTCTTGGCCGGGATCGGCGCCGGCGTCACCGCTTCCGGCGTGGATGCCAAACCTGGCTCGGGAGTGATCTCCGCGGCCGAAGTCGACCCGGTCTCCTCGGGCGGGTTCGAGCTGACGTCGTCAGCCATCGAGCACCTCCGTCGAGTCCGAGATCGCCGTGACCTCCAGCGCAGGCGCGCCGGTCAGGGCCGGCACCGGGTACGACGTCAACCCGGCCGCGGCCCGCGCCTCGCGCGCCTCGGCCGCCTCGAGCTCGGCCAGCTCCGCATCCGCCGCGGCCGCATTGGCCCGGGACTCGGACACGAAGGTCCAGACCACGACCACGGCAGCGACCGGGATGCCGACGTACGCCAGAGTCTGCACCCGGGTGTGGCCCTGGTTGGTCAACTCGCGGAACGCCGCGACGATCAGCAGCCAGATCAGGCTGAACGGGATCAGCACCTTCCAGCCCAGCCGCATGAACTGGTCGTAGCGCAACCGCGGAAGCGTCCCGCGCAGCCAGATGAAGGTGAACAGCAGCACGAAGATCTTGCCGAGGAACCACAGCACCGGCCACCAGCCGTGGTTCAGCTCGTCGTGACCGATCAGCGACAACGGCCACGGCGCCCGCCAGCCACCGAGGAACAAGGTGGTCGCCAGCGCGCAGACGGTGGTGACGTTGACGTACTCCGCGAGGAAGAACAACGCGAACTTCAGCGAGGCGTACTCAGTGTGGAAGCCGGCCACCAGCTCGCTCTCGGCCTCCGGCAGGTCGAACGGCGCCCGGTTGGTCTCGCCGACCATCGCGATCAGGTACATCAACAGCGACGGGATCAGTGGCAGGGCGTACCAGAGCTTCTGCTGCGACGTCACGATCTGGCTGGTCGACAGCGACCCGGCGTACAGGAAGACGCCGGCGAGCGCCAGGCCCATCGCGACCTCGTATGAGATCACCTGAGCGGCCGACCGAAGGGCACCGAGCAACGGGTACGGCGATTGGCTCGACCAACCGGCCAGCACGATGCCGTAAACACCGATCGACGCCATCGCCAGGATGAACAGCACCGCCACCGGCAAATCGGTGATCTGGAGCGGGCTGCGGTGACCGCCGATGGAGACGACCGGACCGATCGGGATCACCGCGAAGGACAAGAACGCCGGCGCGCACGCGACGACCGGCGCCAGGATGTAGAGCGGCTTGTCGACCATCGCCGGGATCAGGTCTTCCTTCAACGCCAGCTTGATGCCGTCGGCGAGACCCTGCACGACGCCGAACGGGCCGACCCGGTTCGGACCCTGGCGCGCCTGCATCCGGCCGATCACCCGGCGCTCGGCCCAGATCATCAGCAGCGTGGTGACGACCAGGAAGACGAACACCACGATGCACTTGCAGAGGGTGAGCCACCACGGGTCGTTGCCGAAGACGCCGAGACCGGTGCCGCCCGGTGGCGCGGCCGCCAGGATTCGCATCACGATCCACCCGCCGCGGCCAGCCGGACGATCGCCCCGGACCCGGAGCCGAGGGCGGAGTACACGTGCGAGCCGGGCGAGCAGGTGGGCAGCCAGACCACCTGGTCGGGCAGGTCGGTGATCTCGACCGGAAGCACGATCTGGCCGCGGTCGGTGCTGACCGTCACGTCGGCACCCGCGGCAACGCCCACCGACGCCGCGGTCGCCGCGCTGAGCCGCGCAACCGAGGGCTTGCGGGTGCCGGCCAGGTGCGGCTCGTGCTCCTGGAGCCGGCCCTCGTCGAGCAGGAGGTGCCAGGTCGCCAGCCGGGCCTCGCCGGCTCCCGGGCTCGCAAGCGGCCCGGACGAGTACGACGGTGCGGCCGGCCGGGCCCCGTTCCAGGCCCCCAGCCGGGCGATCTCCGCGCGCACATTGCGCGGCTCGGCAGCGCCGAGGTCAACGCCCATCTCGGTGGCGAGTCGGTCCAGCACCCGGCCGTCTCCGAGCGCGCCGCTGGCCTCAAGCGTCGCGTCGAACGGCCGGACCCTGGCCTCCCAGTCGAGGTAGCTGCCCGACTTCTCGACCACCGGCGCGACCGGGAAGACCACGTCCGCGCGATCGGTCACGGCCGACTCACGGATCTCGAAGCTCACCACGAACGGCGCCGACTCGAGCGCCCGCAGGGCCAGCGCTGGATCGGCGACATCACCCGGGTCGACGCCGGCGACCACCAGTGCGAGCTCGCCGGTGGCGGCCGCCTTGACGATGGCATCGCCGTCGCGCCCGGGCCCGCTCGGGACGGTCGCCGACCAGATCGCGGCGACCTGGTCGCGCGCGGCCTGATCACTCACCGGCCGGCCGCCGGGCAGCAGGTTCGGCAGGCATCCGGCCTCCAGCGCGCCACGGTCGCCGGCCCGACGGGGGATCCACGCCAGTCGCGCGCCGGTCTCGCCGGCCAGTGCCACGGCCGCGCTGAGCGCGCCCGCAGAGGTCGCCAGCCGCTCGCCGAGGACCAGCACCGCTCCGGGCTTGCGCAGCGCGGCCGCCGCAGCGCCGGTCGCGCCCGAACCCGCTCCGCGGCCGAGCGCGGCGAGCACATCGGCCTCGCCACCCGGCTGGGCGGAGAGCAACGTGCCGTCGAGCTTGGTCAGGGCGCCGGTCGCGAACGGCGCGACCGCGAAGACCGACGTCCCGTTCTTGCCGACCGCCTTTCGCAGCCGGAGGAATACGATCGGCGACTCCTCCTCGACCTCGATGCCGGCCAGGACGACGGCGGGTGCCGCGTCGAGGTCGGCGTACGTCGTGTCGAGGTAGCGGCCGGCGATTGCGGCGGCGAGGAACTCCTGCTCCTCGGCCGAGTGCGGCCGCGCGCGGAAGTCGATGTCGTTGGTCTCGAGCACGACCCGCGCGAACTTCGAGTACGAGTAGGCGTCCTCGAGGGTGAGCCGGCCG
This sequence comes from uncultured Actinomycetota bacterium, assembly GCA_963770565.1. Taxonomy (GTDB): domain Bacteria; phylum Actinomycetota; class Actinomycetes; order JAFAQI01; family JAFAQI01; genus DATAUK01. The sequence goes on along the minus strand of CAVYQE010000001.1, from coordinate 638,246 downwards.
CCGGTCAGGACGCCGGTCTTCCCGCGCCACTGCGACAAGCCGGCCGCGGCCCGCGCGAGCGCCTCACTCCAGGACGCCTCGACCAGATAGCCGTCGTTGTCGCGGACCAACGGGGTCGTGAGCCGGTCGCCGCTGGTCGCGTACGAGAACGCCCATCTGCCCTTGTCGCAGTTCCACTCCTCGTTGACCGCCGGGTCCTCGCCGGCGAGCCGCCGGAGCACCTTGCCGCGCCGCCAGTCCGTGCGCTGCTGGCAGCCGGACGCGCAGTGCTCGCACACCGACGGAGTCGAGACCAGGTCGAACGGGCGGGCCTGGAAGCGGTACTGCGTGCCGGTCAGTGCGCCGACCGGGCAGATCTGCACGGTGTTGCCCGAGAAGTACGACGAGAACGGCTCGCCTTCGAAGATCGCCACCTGCTCGAGTGCGCCGCGTTCGAACAGCTCGATGAACGGGTCACCGGCGATCTGCTGCGAGAACCGGGTGCAGCGGGCGCAGAGCACGCACCGCTCGCGGTCGAGCAAGACCTGCGAGGAGATCTCGATCGGCTTCTCAAACGTCCGCTTGACGTCCTTGAACCGGCTCTCGGCGGCGCCGTTCGACAAGGTCTGGTTCTGCAGCGGGCACTCGCCGCCCTTGTCGCAGACCGGACAGTCCAGCGGGTGGTTGAGCAGCAGGAACTCGAGGTTGCCCTCTTGCGCTTTCGACGCGACCGGCGAGGTCAGCTGGGTCTTGATCGCCATGCCTTCGGTGACCGTCACGGTGCACGAGGCGACCGGCTTGCGCTGGCCCTCGACCTCGACGATGCACTGCCGGCAGGCGCCGATCGGGTCGAGCAGCGGGTGGTCGCAGAATCGCGGCACGTCGATCCCGACCAGCTCGGCGGCCCGGATGATCAAGGTGTCCTTCGGGACCCGGATCGGGATGCCGTCGATCGTCGCGTTGATCAGCTCGACCGGCGCAACCGTCGGGTCGACCATTTCGGCGGTCATCTCTTCGCTCCCGCGGAGGCGAACAGCGTCGAGGCGTCGGGGTCGAACGGGCAGCCGTCCTGCTCCCAGTGCGCGACGTACTCGTCGCGGAAGTACTGCACGGAGGAGACGATCGGGCTGACCGCGCCGTCGGCGAGTGCGCAGAACGCCCGGCCGAAGATGTTGTCGCAGGCATCGAGCAGCGTGTCGACGTCACTGGCATCGGCATCGCCGGCCTCGAGCCGCTCGAGGATCTGGACCATCCAGAAGGTGCCCTCACGACACGGCGTGCACTTGCCGCACGACTCGTGCGCGTAGAACTCGGTCCAGCGCAGCACCGCGCGAACGACGCAGGTGGTGTCGTCGAAGATCTGCAACGCCTTGGTGCCGAGCATCGAGCCGGCCTCGGTCATGCCCTCGTAGTCGAGCGGTGAGTCGAGGTGCTCCGCGGTGAGCAGCGGGGTCGACGACCCACCCGGCGTCCAGAACTTCAGCTCGTGCCCCTCGCGGACGCCACCGGCCAGCTCGAGCAGCTCGCGCAGCGTGACGCCGAGCGGCGCTTCGTACTGGCCGGGTCGGGTGACATGGCCGGACAGCGAATACAACGTGAAACCGGGTGACTTCTCCCGGCCGAAGGTGCGGAACCACTCGACGCCGCGGTCGATGATCGGCGGCACGCTGGCGATCGACTCGACGTTGTTGACCACGGTCGGGCTCGCGTAGAGACCGGCGATCGCCGGGAACGGCGGCCGCAGCCGGGGCTGGCCGCGATAGCCCTCGAGCGAGTCGAGCAGCGCGGTCTCCTCGCCGCAGATGTAGGCGCCCGCGCCGGCATGGACGACCACGTCGAGGTCGAATCCGGTGCCGAAGATGTCCTTCCCGAGCAGCCCCGCGGTGTATGCCTCCGCAACCGCCGCCTGCACCCGTCGTACGACGTGCAGGACCTCGCCACGCACGTAGATGAAGGCCAGGTTCGACCGGATCGCGAAGCAGGTGATCACGATGCCTTCGACCAGCGAGTGCGGGTTGGCGAGCATCAGCGGGATGTCCTTGCAGGTGCCCGGCTCGGACTCGTCCGCGTTGACGACGAGGTAGTGCGGCTTGCCGTCGCCCTGCGGGATGAAGCCCCACTTGCCGCCGGTCGGGAAGCCCGCGCCGCCGCGACCGCGCAGCCCCGAGTCCTTGACCATGGTGATCACCGCGTCGGGATCCATGGTCGTGACCGCCTTGCGGGCAGCCAGGTAGTCGCCGCCGTAGCCCTCGAGAGTCCACGGCCGCTCGTCGCCCCAGTTGGCGCTGAGCACCGGAGTCAGCTTCACGCTGTCTCCTCGTTGGCCTTGGCGAGGTTGAGGCCCTCGAGGCTGGCCGGGCCGGCGGCGACACCCTCGTCGGCGCGCCCGTCGTAGAAGCCGGCCAACACCCGCTCGGCCTCGCGCCAGGTGCACACGGACGACGCGCCGCGGGTCGGCGTGACCGGCTCACCCGCACGGAGCGAGTCGACCAGCTCGCGCGCCGACGCCGGCGTCTGGTTGTCGAAGAACTCCCAGTTGACCATCACGACCGGGGCGTAGTCGCAGGCGGCGTTGCACTCGATGTGCTCGAGCGAGACCTTGCCGTCGTCAGTGACTCCGTTCTGGGTCGTGATGCCGGTGTGCTCCTTCAACGCGGCGTAGATCGCATCGCCGCCCATGACCGCGCACAGCGTGTTGGTGCAGACCCCGACGTGGTAGTCACCGACCGGCTTGCGCTTGTACATCGTGTAGAACGTCGACACCGCGCTGACCTCGGCCTTGGTCAGCCCGAGCACCTCCGCGCACAGCGCGATGCCCTCCGGGCTGACATACCCCTGGTCACTCTGCACGAGGTGCAGCAACGGCAGCAAGGCAGAGCGCGGCTTGGGGTAGCGGGCGACGATCTCCGGCGCGCGCCGACGGGTCTCTTCGGACAGCCCGGTCGAGGCGGGCGCCGAGCCGGGCCGATCGGTCTCGCGGAACGACATCAGCGGTCAACTCCGCCCATGACCGGATCGATGCTGGCCACGCTGGCGACCACGTCGGACACCATCCCGCCCTCGGTGATCGCCGGCACCGCCTGCAGATTGACGAAGCTCGGGTCGCGCAGGTGGACGCGGTACGGCCGGGTGCCGCCGTCGGACACGACGTGGGCACCGAGCTCGCCGCGCGGCGACTCGACCGGTACGTAGGCCTGCCCGGCCGGCACCCGGAACCCCTCGGTCACCAGCTTGAAGTGATGGATCAGCGCCTCCATCGAGGTGCCCATGATGGTGCGGATGTGGTCGAGGGAGTTGCCGAGGCCGTCGGCGCCGAGCGCGAGCTGCGCCGGCCAGGCGATCTTCTTGTCCGCCACCATCGTCGGGCCCGGCCGCAACCGGTCGAGCGCCTGCTCGATGATCCGCAGCGACTGCCGCATCTCGTCGAGCCGCACCTTGTATCGCGCGTAGCAGTCGCCGGCGGTTTCGGTCACGACGTCGAACTCGTACGTGTCGTAACCGAGGCACGGCATCTCGCGGCGCAGGTCCCAGGCGAGTCCGGACGCGCGCAGCAGCGGCCCGGTAACGCCGAGCTGCATGCAGGCCTCGGTGTCGAGGTAGCCGACCCCTTGCGTCCGGGCGATCCAGATCGGGTTCGCCGAGAGCAGGTCTTCGTACTCGTCGATCCGGCTGCGCATGACCGGAACGAACTGCCGGATCGCGTCGACCGCTCCCGGCGGGATGTCCTGGGCCACGCCGCCTGGCCGGATGTAGGCGTGGTTCATCCGAAGGCCGGTGATCATCTCGAAGATCCGGCTGATCTCCTCGCGCTCGCGGAACGCGAGCAGCATCGCGGTGAGCGCGCCGAGCTCGAGGCCGCCGGTGCCGAGCCAGACCAGGTGTGAGGAGATCCGCTGCAGCTCCAGGACGAGCACCCGCAGGACCAGGACCCGCTGCGGGATCTGGTCCTCGATGTCCAGCAGGCGCTCGACCCCGAGGCAGTAGGTCGCCTCGTTGAACATCGGCGCGAGGTAGTCGCAGCGGGTGATGAACGTGACCGCCTGGGTCCAGTTCCGGAACTCCATGTTCTTCTCGATGCCGGTGTGCAGATAGCCGATGACCGGCCGGGCCTCCATCACCGTCTCGCCTTCGAGCTCGAGCACCAACCGGAGGACGCCGTGCGTCGACGGGTGCTGCGGGCCCATGTTGACGACGATCCGTTCGCTCTCGGTCGGGTCGATCGAGGCGACCACGTCCTCCCAGTCGCCACCGCCGACCGTGAACACCCGGCCCTCGCCCTCGGGCTCGGCGCCGGCGTACGGGTCGTTGTCGTTGTAGGTCGTCGCGGAGCTCTCGTCGGTCGTGTTGGTCACGCGTAGGACCTCCGTTCGTCCGGAGGTGGCACGGTGGCGCCCTTGTATTCGACCGGGATGCCGCCGAGCGGGTAGTCCTTGCGTTGCGGGTGCCCCGGCCAGTCGTCTGGCATCTCGATCCTGGTCAGCCCCGGGTGGCCGTCGAAGACGATGCCGAAGAAGTCCCAGGTCTCGCGCTCGTGCCAGTTCGCGGTGGGGTAGACCTCGGTCAGGCTCGGGACGTGCGGGTCCTCGGCGGTGACCGAGACCTCGAGCCGCAGCCGGCGCCGATAGGTCATTGACAGCAGGTGGTAGACCGCGTGGAGCCGCCGGCCGGTCGGGTCGGCGAGGTAGTCGACCCCCGAGATGCTCGCGCACATCTCGAACCGCAGCCCGGGATCGTCGCGCAGGGTCCGGGCGATCTCGACCAGCGCGTCCCGCTTGATGTGCAGCGTGAGCTCGCCGCGGTGCACCACGACCCGCTCGATCGCGTCGCCGAAGGCGGGATAGGCCGCCTGGAGCGCATCGGTGGCCTCGTCGAACCACTCGCCGTACGGGCGTGGGGTCGAGACCAGCTGCGGCGGGCGGGCCACCAGACCCCCGAAGCCGGAGGTGTCGCCGAAGCCCGACGCGCCGAAGATGTCGTGGCGGCGCCCACCGGTGCCGGTCGGCTCGAGGTCCTGCTCGCCGGCCGGGTCCGTCGGCTCGGTCACGAGCCGGCTCCGGGGAGCGGCGAGGTGAACGCGGGGATCTCGGCGTCGACCGCCAGCCCCTTCGACGCCCGGGTGTCACGCTCGATCGGCTTGACGTACGGCGAGTTGCCGATGGTGGTGTGCTCGGGCTTGCCGCTGATCGGGCCGGTCCGGATCTTGTCGTGCAGCTTGAGGATCGCGTCGAGCAGCATCTCCGGGCGCGGTGGGCAACCGGGCAGGTACATGTCGACCGGCACGATGTGGTCGACGCCCTGCACGATCGCGTAGTTGTTGAACATCCCGCCGCTGCTCGCGCAGACCCCCATCGCCAGCACCCACTTGGGCTCGGGCATCTGGTCGTAGATCTGTCGAAGCACCGGCGCCATCTTCTGCGAGACCCGGCCGGCCACGATCATCAGGTCGGCCTGGCGGGGCGAGGCGCTGAAGCGCTCCATCCCGAACCGCGCGATGTCGAACCGAGGACCGCCGACCGCCATCATCTCGATCGCGCAGCAGGCCAGGCCGAACTGCGCCGGCCAGACGGAGTTCTTCCGGGCGATGTTCAGGACCTTGGCGACGGTGGTCAGCAGGATCCCGTCGGGAATCTTTTCCTCGATGCCCATCTCAGGTCAGTCCCACTCAAGACCACCGCGGCGCCAGACGTAGAAGTACACGACGAACACCGCACCGATGAACAGCGTCATCTCGACCAGGCCGAACACCCCGAGGCTGTTGAAGTGGACCGCCCAGGGATAGATGAACACGATCTCGATGTCGAAGACGATGAACAGCATTGCGGTCGTGTAGTACTTCACCGGCAGCCGGTGGCCGCGGAAGGCCTGGGCGGTCGGTTCGATGCCACATTCGTACGACTCGAGCTTGGCCCGGTTGAACCGCTTGGGACCCGACACCGAGCCGGCAATTACCGAGAACACCGCGAATCCGCCACCGAGGATCGCCAGAATCAGGATCGGGATCATGGTGTCCTCTCCTTCGCTGATGTCCTGGGTGTCAAACCGTCGAAAGTCTAGGTGGCGCCCTCACCCGCAGATCACGCGGCTGGGGTCAGCCGGTTCAGACCCGAGATGATCCGGTCCATCGCATCGCCGCCCTGGGGTTCGGCCAGGTTGGCGAGCAGCTTCAGGCAGAACCGCATGAGCGTGGGGTGCGGCAGGCCGTGCCGGGTGCACAGCTTCATCACCGAGGGATGCCCGATCGCCTTCACGAATATCCGGCCGATCGTGTAGTAGCCGCCGTAGGTGTCCTCGAGCGCCTTCGGGTAGCCCGCCAGCACCCGCTCGCGGCGCGCCCCGGCCGGCTCGGCCAGCGCCTGGGCCACGATCTCGGCCGCAAGCCGACCGGACTCCATCGCGTAGGCGATGCCCTCGCCGTTCATCGGGTTGACCATGCCGCCGGCATCACCCACCAGCAGCGCGCCGTCGGCGTAGTGCGGCTTGCGGTTGAAGGCCATCGGCAGCGCGGCGCCGCGCACCGGCCCGGTGGCGTTGTCCTCGACGAAGCCCCACTCCTCGGGCAGCGAGGCGAGCCAGCTGTCCAGCATGGCGCGGTAGTCGGTCTTGCCGAAGGCGTCGGAGGTGTTCAGGATGCCGAGCCCCACGTTGCTGGTGCCGTCGCCGACGCCGAAGATCCAGCCGTAGCCCGGCAGCAGCCGGCTCTGACCGGTCGCGCCGTCCCACAGCTCGAGCCACGACTCGAGCCAGTCGTCGTCGTGGCGCGGGCTGCGGAAGTAGCGGCGGTAGGCCACGCCCATCGGCCGGTCCTCGCGCCGCTGCCGATCGAGGGACAGGGAGAACCGTGAGCTGTTGCCGTCCGCCACGAGGGTCAGCGGAGCGCGGAAGGTCCGGCCGTCCTTGGCCGTGACCCCGGTGACCCGTCCGGTGCGCTCCTCGCGAATCGGAGCGACCACCGTGGTGAGCTCGTGCAGCTGCGCGCCCGCCTTCTGCGCAGCGTGCGCCAGCACCTCGTCGAAGTCCTGCCTCGGCCGGACCAGCCCGTAGGACGGGTAGCTGGCCAGGTCCGGCCAGGGGATCTCGACCCGCATGCCACCGCCGAGGATCCGCAGCCCGTGGTTGGCGATCCAGCCGTTCGCCGGGTTGGTCTCGATCCCCATCGCGATCAGCTGCTTGACCGCGCGGGGGGTGAGCCCGTCCCCGCAGACCTTCTCGCGCGGGAACTGCGACTTCTCCGCGACAATGACCTCGAGCCCGGCCTGCGCCAGCCAGTACGCCGCGGTCGAGCCGCCCGGACCGGCACCGACGACGACCACGTCAGCGTCATACTCGGGGGCGGTCGTACTCATCGTCTCCTGCTCGTGAAAGCGTTCACATGCGGGCTCGGCCCTGATTCTAGTGTCCGCTTCCCCGGGTCGCGCGATGCAGGGCGACCGCACCCAGCAGCAGCTGCCGCCAACCCACCGAGGACCATCCGGCGGCGGTGAGGCGTTGCGACAGCACCGAAGGCGACGGCCATTCGCCGACCGATTCGGCCAGGTATTCGTACGCCTCGCCGTTGCTCGCCACCAGGCGGGCCAGCCGGGGCAGCAGGTGGTTGACGTAGACCTCGTGCCCGGCCCGAAGCGGCTGGCGCAGCGGGGCGCTGGTCTCCAGGACGACCAGCCGCCCGCCCGGCCGGGTAACCCGGGCCAGCTCGCGCAAGGCGGCGTCCACGTCGGCGACATTGCGCAGCCCGAAGGAGATCGTGACAGCGTCGAAGGCACCGTCCCGGAACGGCAGCGCGAGCGCGTCTCCGGCCACGAACTCCAGCTGAGGGTGCTCGCGGCGACCGACCTCGAGCATGCCCAGGGAGAAGTCGCAGGCGACCGTGCGGGCACCGAGCGCCTCGATCGGCACCGAGCTCGCGCCGGTGCCGGCCGCGAGATCCAGCACCCGGTCGCCGGGCTGCACGTCGAGGGTTCGCCCGACCACCCCGCGCCAGCGACGTTCCTGGCCGAAGGTCATGACCGCATTCATCCGGTCGTAGCGATCGGCCACCGCGTCGAACATCCGCGCGACTTCCTGCGGCTGCCGGTCGAGGTGAGCACGGGCCATGGCGCCATCCTTGCCGCGCACCTGACCGGTGGATGCCTCGGGGCCGCTCACTCGGTGGGCACCGGCCGGCCGCGCAGCTGCCTGAGCAGGTCGACCATCTGCGTCACGCTCGCGCCCTTCTCCAGGTAGGCGTTCGCGCCGGCCGCCATCGCTTCGTCGAGGAGGGCAGCCTGTTCGAAGCCGGAGAAGATCACGATCAGCGCGCTCGGAAGGCAGCGCCGCAGCCCGGGCAGTGCCTGCATGCCGTCCATGACCGGCATCGCCAGGTCGAGCAAGACGATGTCGGGCTGCAACGATTCCGCGGCGGCGAGCGCCTGCTTGCCGTCCGAAGCGGTGCCAATGACCTCGAAGTCGTCCTCCGACTCGAGCAGGAGGGTCAGCAGCTCGCGCAGGTTGACGGCGTCGTCGACCACGAGCACGCGATCCCGGTACGCCCTCGATCTCACGATGCGGGTTGGTCACCGCGGGCCGCAGCCTGGTCGCGGGGATCCGCCACCTCGTGCTGCGCCTGCTGGGCAGCCTCCACGGCATCGACGTACCCATCTTCGGCGGCGGTACGCGCGGCCATCTTGGCCTGGCCGCGGGCGACGGTCGCCTCGACCGCCACCCCCATCGCCTCGCGCTGGCGCCGCAGCAGGAACCAGCTGAGGACACCTGAAACAAACAGTGCACTGACAATGAGCACCAGGGCGGGCAGGCCGATCAGCCAACCGATACCGAGACATACCGCAAGCAGACCAAGACGGTAAACGTTGTAAGTCAACACAGCTCGGCCGGCACCGTGATGCACACCAGCGCGTTCTGCCATAAAGTCAGCGTACGACGGGCGACCCAGAGCCCTCGATTGGAAACGATTCGGCCCGGTGCCTGACAACGGCGCGGTCCGACCGTCACACTGACCGAGCGCGTCATGCCGACGCGCAGTGGAGGGGGTACGTCGTGGTTGAGTCCCGGGATAGGTTGCTGACCCCTGGGGAAGTAGCCAGTCTGTTTCGGGTCGACCCGAAGACGGTGACGCGCTGGGCCGCTGCGGGCCGCATCAACAGCATCCGCACCCCAGGTGGGCATCGCCGCTTTCGCGAGTCCGAGATCCGAGATCTGTTACGCCAGGACGGGTCGAAGGCTGCCACGCCTTCGCCTCGACAGGCGAGCGAGGATCAACCGAGCGCTCGGGCGTAGCGAGGCGGGCGCGCGGTCAGCGCGCAGATCGGACCGGGTCGGGCCGGGCGCTGGTCAGGAAATGCCGGCGTACGAGTGCAGGCCGGTGATCACCGTGTTGACGACGTAGTAGTCGACCATCAGGCACCCGAACGCGATCAGCGACAGCGTGGCCGCGCGGCGGCCGCGCCATCCCGCGGTGGCCCGCGCGTGCAGGTAGGCGGCATAGCCGAGCCAGGTGATGAACGACCAGGTCTCCTTCGGATCCCAGCCCCAGTAACGACTCCACGCCTGCTCAGCCCAGATCGCGCCGGCGATGATCGCGAACGTCCACACCGGGAAGGCGAAGGTGATGATCCGGTAGGCCAGCCGGTCGAGCGCCGCGGCCGACGGCAGCGACTGCATCAGCCCGCTTCGTGCCGCGTTCATCTCGGCGACCGCCGCGGTGCCCGGACCAACACTCACCCGGTGCGGACGCAGCGGTGACTGGATCCGGCGCAACACCGCGAGCCGCAACGGCGGCTGGCCGCGCTCCCATCGTTCCTTGAGAAGGTAGAGCACGGTCACGACGCCGGACACCATGAACGCGCCGGTCGCGGTGATCGCCGCGACGACGTGGATCTTGATCCAGTACGAGTCCAGGGCCGGCACCAGCGGTCCGGGTGCGGCGTACAGCACGGTGCCGGCCAGCCCGAGGTAGAGCACCACCGGAGCCATCAGGAAGGCGCCCAGAAACCGCACCGACTCCTTCGAGTGCCAGCTCATCGTGTGCGCCGACGGACGTCGGGTCAGGATCGCTGCGGTCCGTCGCAGCGGTTGACTCATGAGCAGGATCAAGAAGATCCCGACCGCGACCAGAGTGACCATGCACGAGAACTCGTACATGTTCCCCCACGGCACCCGGTGGACGGCGAGCCCTCGGGTCGTCACGGACGCGACGTGAAAGCCGAAACCGATTGCCGTGAGCGCCACCGCACCTTCGCCGAACCGGCGGGAGGTCAGCCCGCGCGGCGACTCGGCGGCACTGTGCTCGCGAGCGGCGGATCGGCGGGTGGCCGCGAACTCGGCGGCATAGCCGAGCATCGCGAAGGCGTAGCAGAACACCGCCCAGGTGAGCAGCACGTCCGAGACGTGTGCCAGTGGAAGGTTGGGTGCCACGTCAGTCCCTCTCGGTCTCTGGTGCCCCGTTCGGGGGCCGACCGATCTGCGCGACCAGATCGTCGAGCTCGTCGACGAACCCGCCGACATCGCTGCGGGCCAGCCCTGCCGCGGTCACTACCGTACGCCCGCCTTCGACCTCGTCCGACGCCGGGACGGCCCGCACCCAGAACCGCCGGCGGCGGACCCGGAGCGACCCGAGCAAGCCGGCGATGATGAGAACGGCAGCGACCAGAACGGTCCGCTTGCCCGGTTCGTGGGCGACCTGGAACGTCGCCCACTGGTCGATGCCTTCGAAGGTGACGGTCGCGCCGTCGGGCAGCTTCCAGCTCTGGCCCGGGGTGAGCTGAGTGATGCCGATTCTCTTCAGGCCGCTCACCGGCAGCGAGTAATCCGACTGCGGGACGCCGCTGTTGAGACCGAGGTTGCCCTTCCACGCGGCCAGCGACAGCACCGGGTTGTCCGGCCCCGGGAAGGCCGATACGAGACCGCCCCCGGCCGCGACCGCTCCGGTCGGGTAGAACTCGCCGGTCAGGCCGAGCTGGCCGCCACCGGCACCGAGCGCCGGCACCTTGACCACGCCATGTGATGCGAACTGGCTGTTGTCGGGGAGGAACGGGGCTTGCCCGTCGTACTCAGTCACCCCGTCGCGGTTGGTGATCTTGATCCGCAACGAGTAGCCATGTCCGACCAGGAAGACCTTCGCGCCAGGCAGGTTCAGCGGATGGTTGACCTGGATGTCGTAGGGCCTTGCCGGCGCATTCAGCGAGCTCTTGTAGTGGATGTAGGCGTTGAACGCGGTCGGCTCGCCGTTCGACTGGTACGACGCGGAGAAGCGCTGCAGGGTGAAAGAGAACGGCGCAAGCTGGGAGTCCGAGAACAAGCGCGACGGCTGGAACACGTCGTAGGCCTCGCGGGTGTTGGCGAAGCCGGCCCCCTTCGTCACCAGCACGGTGCCCTTGTAGCCGTAGAGGCCGCTGAGCGCGATCCCGATCAGCAACACGAGCAGCGCGACGTGAAAGACCAGGTTGCCGGTCTCCCGCAGATAGCCCTTCTCGGCCGCGAGGCTGACCGCCCCGTCCGGCTCCGGCCGGATGTCGGCCCGCCAGTGGCTGCGTCGGAGCAGCTCATGCACCCGGGTGGTGAACTCCGACGGCGTCTCGTCGGTCTCCCATTGCGTCGATGCCGGCATCCGGAGCAGATATCGCGGTGCGTTGGGTGGCCGGCGGCGCATCGCCTTGGCGTGCAGCCGGATCCGCGGCACGAGGCAGCCGATCAGCGAGATCGCGAGCAGGAGGTAGATCGCGGCGAACCACGGCGAGGCGAAGACGTCGAACAGCGACAGCTTGTCCATGAACGGGCCGAGATGGGGGTGCGCCGCCAGGAACGTGTTGACCTTCACCGGATCGAGCCCGCGCTGCGGGATCACGGTGCCCGGAATCGCGGCCAGGGCGAGCAACGTGAGCAGCAGCAACGCGGTGCGCATGCTGGTGAGCTGGCGCCAGAACTGGCGGAGGGCGGGAATCGGGCCGCGGCCGGCCGGCCGGGTGGGTGCCTCTGGCTGGGTCGACAGCGGGGTTGCGGGGTCGTCGTCGAGCAGCGTCTCGGTCATCGCGATCAGACCGGCGCCGTGTAGCTGGGAAGCGCCTCACGCAGGTCGGTCGACAGGGTCGTCCATTCGCCGGTCACCAGCAGGATGCCGACCGTGATCAGCAAGAGTCCGCCGCCCCGCACCACCCAGGCGTAATGCCGCTTGATCACGTCGAACGCGCCCAGCGCACGACGGAAGGCCAAGCCGGCCACGATGAACGGCAAGCCGAGACCCAGGCAGTACACCGCCGTGAGCAGCGCGCCGCGCGCCGCAGTCCCCGTGCTCGGGTCGCCGGCCAGGCCCAGCACCACTCCGAGCGTCGGCCCGGTGCACGGCGTCCAGCCGACCCCGAACGCGATCCCGAGCAGCGGCGCACCGGCGAGACCCACGGCCGGCAACCGGTGGAAGCGCCATTCGCGCTGGAAGCCCGGGATCCAGCCCATGAACGCCGCGCCCATCACGATCGCCACCGCACCGGCGATCCGGTCGACCGCGACCTCGTGGGCGTCGAGATGCGCACCGGCGTATCCGAAGAGTGCGCCGACCAGGATGAAGACCGAGGAGAAGCCGGCGACGAACAACACCGACCCGAGCAGGACCCGGCCGCGGCGATGCTGGCCGCCCGTTGTCGAGGCGCGCAGCGCCTCGGTCGCGACGGAGGCGCCGGGGCCGTCGCTGACCGGCGGCCGCGCGGCGGCCAGATCGGCCGCGGACATGCCGGTGATGTAGGACAGGTACGCCGGCACGAGCGGCAGCACGCACGGCGACGCGAACGAGACCAGCCCGGCGAGGGCCGCGACCGGCACGGCGAGGATCAGCGAGCCGGACGCCGCATGCTGAAAGGTGGTCGCGGCGTCGGCGCCGACGAACTGGGCTGCACCCGCAATCACGTCGGGCGTCATGTCGACTCCGACCGGACCTTCTGCAACAGCTCCTGCAGGTGGGTGAGGTCTAACGAGCCGGCCACCTTGGCGGCGATCCGGCCTTGCGGATCCAGGATGATCGTGAACGGGGTGGTCGACGGCGGCGCACCCGGGAAGTCCAGGGTGTAAGCACCGGTTCGGTCGAACAGGCTCGGATAGGTGACGTGGTACTGCCGTTCGAAGCTCATCGCCGCTGCGACGTTGTTGTCGCGCTCGTCGACCCCGACGAACTGCACGCCCTTCGCGGCGTACTCCTGCGACACCGCCTCGAATGCGTCCTCCTCGACGTGACAAGGCGTACAGGCATAGGACCAGAAGTTGACGACGACGTACTTCCCGCGGTAGCTGGCCAGGTCGAGCGACTGTCCTTGCAGCGTCTTACCGGTGACGTCGCCGACCATCTGGCGATGGTCGGCGTTGTAGATGTAGGCGCCGCCACCGCCGTATTGGAAGCCGAGGCTGTCGCTCACCGAGGTGTTGACGTTGCCGGTGCCCGCACATCCGGCGACGCCGAGGAGCACCGCGAGCGCGGCGACGAAGAAAGCGACATTGCGAGGCATTGCAACCATTGTGGCTTGTTGGATTACGCGCCACCGACCCGGTGGCGGCCGCTGTCCCCGGCCGGCTCAGAGTAGTCGACCCGGACCAGCCGGTCCGAGTCGTAGACCAGCGAGGTGATCGACGCCAGCGCGCACCGCCGGCGGTCCGGCCGATGCCAGAGGTGGACCCCTTCGACCTTGCGGCGAGTGACCTCGATCGGCAGCTGATGGCTCACCAGCACGGCCTCGTGGCCTGCGGCCGCCGTGCGCGCATCGGCGACCGCGGCAAGGACCCGCTCGGCGACCTCGGCGTACGGCTCGCCCCAGGACGGCCGGAATGGATTCCACAGGTAGCGCCACACGGACGGGTTCTTGAGCGAGCCGTCCCCCACCCCGAACGTCTTGCCCTCGAAGATGTTGTCGCTCTCGATCAACCGGTCGTCCGTGGTCGAGACGAGCCCGAACTCGGCCGCGATGGGTACGGCGGTCTGGACCGCGCGCTCGAGCGGCGACGACCGGACCACGGTGACATCGCGGTCGCGGACCGCCTTCGCCACCAGGACGGCCATCTCCTCGCCGGCGATCGAGAGCCGGTAGCCGGGCAGCCGGCCGTAGAGCACGCCGTCGGGGTTGTGGACCTCGCCGTGACGGACGAGGTGGACAACGGTCTCGATCACTCGCTCATCCTGTCCCGGCTGGGTTGCTGACAGCGGCGGCTGCGGCCCGGGCCGCGGCCGGCAGTGCGGCGGCGATTCGATCGATCGCGGCATCGTCGTGACTCGCCCCGACGAACCAGGCCTCGAACGCCGACGGCGGCAGGTAGACGCCGGCGTCGAGCATCGAATGGAAGAACGCGGCGTAGCGGCTAACGGACGTCTTGCGGGCGGTGTCGAAGTCGACCACCTCGCCGTCGAGGAAGAACACCGAGAAGAGGCTTCCGGCAGTGTTGATCCGGTGCGCGACCCCGGCCTCGCGCAACGCGGTTGCGACGAGATCGGCAACCGTGGCAGCGGTCGCATCGACACGGGCGTAGACGTCGTCGGTGCAGTGCCGCAGCTGCGCGAGACCAGCCGCGACCGCCACCGGGTTTCCGGACAGCGTGCCGGCTTGGTAGACCGGACCGGCCGGGGCGAGCTGGCCCATCACGTCGGCCCGGCCGCCGAAGGCGGCGGCCGGCAGCCCGCCGCTCATCACCTTGCCGAAGGTGAACAGGTCGGCCGGCACGCCCTCGAGCCCGAACCAGCCGGCCCGGCTGACCCGAAAGCCGGTCATCACCTCGTCGAGGATCAGCAACGCGCCGTGCGCAGCGGTCAGATCACGCAGCCGCTGGTTGAACCCCGGCTGCGGTGCAACGACCCCCATGTTCGCAGCCGCCGCCTCGGTGATGAGGCAGGCGATCTCCGCGCCCGACTCGGCGAACGCCGACTCGACCGCTTCGATGTCGTTGTAGGGCAACACGATCGTCTCTGCCGCGGTCGCGCCGGTCACCCCGGGCGAGTCGGGCAGGGCGAAGGTCGCGACCCCGCTTCCGGCGCTGGCCAGCAGCGCGTCGACGTGACCGTGGTAGCAGCCGGCGAACTTCACCACTTTTGTCCGGCGGGTGACCCCTCTGGCCAGCCGGACCGCGCTCATCGTCGCCTCGGTGCCCGAGTTGACCAGCCGCACCTGCTCGACCGGCCCGACCAGGCCCACGATCTCCTCCGCCAGCTCGACCTCGCCCGGCGTCGGGGCCCCGAACGACAACCCGGCCGCGGCCGCTCGCTGCGCGGCCTCGACCACGGCGGGATGCGCGTGCCCGAGGATGGTCGGGCCCCACGAGCAGACCAGATCGACGTACTCCCGATCGTCGGCGTCGTAGAGGTATGGGCCGTTGCCGCGCACCATGAACCTCGGCACGCCGCCAACCGCCCGGAAAGCGCGTACCGGGGAGTTCACGCCGCCCGGCGTCACCGCCTGGGCGCGCGCGAACAGCGCCGTGGAAGCGGGAGCCGGGTCGGTGGGCACGACCACCATCCTCGCAAGCCACACGCATGGCCCATCGGTGGGGCTATAGCCACACGCATGGCCCATCGGTGGGGCTATAGCCACACGCATGGCCCATCGGTGGGGCTATAGCCACACGCATGGCCCATCGGTGGGGCTATAGCCACACGCATGGCCCATCGGTGGGGCGCGTGCGAGGCTGCAGCCATGACGGACTTCGGTATCAACGTCGACCCCGGCGAGGTCGGGATCGACGCTGCCCGGCTGGGTCGGATCGACCGGCACTTCGCTGCCTACGTCGACGACGGCCGGCTGCCGGGCTACCAGCTGACGATCAGCCGACGCGGCCGGATCGCGCATCTGAGGTCGTACGGGAGTGCGGACATCGAAGCCGGTCGTCCGGTCGACACCGACACCCTGTGGCGGATCTACTCGATGACCAAGCCGATCACCTCGGTCGCCGCGATGATGCTGTACGAGCAGGGCAGCTTCGAGCTGACCGACCCGATCAGCCGCTGGCTGCCCGAGTTCGCGGCACCGCGGGTCTATCTGGGCGGCCCGGCGAACAAGCCCGTGACCGTGCCGGCGACCGAGCCGATCCGGGTTTGGCACCTGTTGACGCACACCGCCGGGCTGACGTACGCCTTCCACCGCGTGCACGTCACGGACGAGATCTACCGCAACGCCGGGTTCGATCTCGGGTCGACGCACGCCCTCGACCTGGCCGGCTGCGTCGCGGCCTGGGCCGCGCTGCCGCTGGCGTTCGAGCCGGGGTCGGAGTGGCTCTACTCAGTGGCGACCGACGTGCTCGGCCGGCTGGTCGAGATCTGGTCCGGCCAACCCCTCGACGAGTTCCTGCAATGGCGGGTCTTCGATCCGCTCGCGATGAACGACACCGGCTTCGAGGTCGGGCCGGAAGATCATGATCGGCTCGCAGCGCTCTACGCGATCGCGCCCGCCCTGACCGAGAAGGTCCGCTACGACGTGCTCGGCGAGCCGTTCAAGCATCCTCCGAAGTGGCTCTCCGGCGGCGGTGGCCTGGTGTCGACCAGCAACGACTACATCCGGTTCTGCCACCTGCTGCTCGGCGGCGGGCAGCTCGAGGGCGAGCGGTTGCTGTCACCGCGGACCATTCGCTACATGAGCCGCAACCACCTGCCCGGCGGCGCGGACCTGGCTTCCTTCGGCCGGCCGATCTCGGCGGAGACCCGGTACGACGGGGTCGGCTTCGGACTCGGGCTGGCCGTGACGGACGACCCGGTCGCGGCGAAGGTGCTGACCAGTGCCGGCGAGGCGTACTGGGGCGGCATGGCCAGCACCGCGTTCTGGGTCGACCCGAGCGAGGACCTCGCGGTCGTGTTCATGACCCAGCTCTTGCCGTCGAGCACGTATCCGCTGCGACCGCAGCTGCGCCAGCTGGTCTACCAGGCACTCATCGACTAGAGGCGAGCCGCGACTTCTGCCGCCCAGTAGGTGAGCACGATGCCGGCCCCGGCTCGCTTGACCGACGCCAGCATCTCGCCGATCGCCCGCTCCCGGTCGATCCAGCCGTTCGCGGCCGCCGCCTCGAGCATGGAGTACTCACCGGACACGTTGTAGGCCGCCACCGGAACGTCAACGGCCTCGGCAACTGCGCGGACGACATCGAGGTAGCCGATCGCCGGCTTGACCATCACCATGTCGGCACCTTCGGCGATGTCGAGCAATGCCTCGCGAACCGCCTCGTCGGCCAGCCGCGCCGGGTCCTGCTGGTACGACGCGCGGTCGCCGAACTGCGGTGCGCACTCGGCCGCATCCCGGAACGGCCCGTACATCGCCGAGGCGTACTTCACCGAGTAGGCAAGGATGGCGACATCGGTAAAACCGTTGCTGTCCAACGCGTTTCTGATCGCGCCAACCTGACCGTCCATCATCCCGCTCGGCCCGACCACGTGCGCTCCCGCCTCGGCCTGAGCAACGGCGATCGACGCATAGCGTTCGAGCGTCGCGTCGTTGTCCAGCGCGCCGGATTCAGTGAGCACGCCGCAGTGGCCGTGGTCGGTGTATTCGTCCAGGCACAGATCGCTCATCACTACGACCGCGTCGCCGACCTCGCTGACGAGATCGCGAAGCGCCTGCTGCACGACACCGTCCGGGTCGTCGGCTCCGCTGCCGCGGGCATCCTTGACCGCCGGGATCCCGAACAGCATCAGCCCGCCCACACCCGCTTGCGCCGCTTCGCTCGCCGCCTTGCGCACCGAGTCGCGGGAGTGCTGAACCACGCCGGGCATCGACGGGATCGGGGTCGGCTCGACCACCGACTCCTTGACGAACAACGGCAGCACAAGGTCACCCGGCGACACCGACACCTGCGCGGCGAGCCGGCGCAGCGCCGGCGTGCGCCGCAACCGCCTCGGTCGCGAGATCGGGTATCGGCCGCCGGAGACCGTCATTTCGACTTCTTGGCCCGCGTGATCCTGGCCCGGTTGGCCTTGCCCGGAGGCAGCAGCTCACCGGCCTCGCGACGGTCGCGCCCGAACCGCGCAAGACCTTCGGCCAGCGCGGCGACCGACGGCGAGTCGGCGTGGACGTCGACCCGCAGGCCGAGCTCCTCCGCGGTTTTCGCGGTCTGCGGTCCGATCACCGCGATGATGCTCGAGGTGTGCGGCTTGCCGGCGATGCCGACCAGGTTGCGCACGGTCGAGGACGAGGTGAACAGCACCGCGTCGAAGCCGCCGGTCTTGATCGCCTCGCGGGTCTCGGCCGGCGGGGGCGCGGCCCGCACGGTGCGGTAGGCGGTCACGTCGTCGACCTGCCAGCCACGGTCGATCAGCCCGGCCGAGAGGGTCTCGGTCGCGATGTCGGCGCGCGGCAGCAGCACCCGGTCCAGCGCGTCGTACCCCGGCTCGTAGTCCGGCCAGTCGGCGAGCAGGCCCTCACTCGACTGCTGCTCACTCGGCACCAGGTCGGGCCGGACCCCCCAGGCGACCATCGCCGCCGCGGTCTGGTCGCCAACGCAGGCGATCTTGACCCCGGCGAGGGCGCGCGCGTCCAGGCCGAGCTCCTCGATCTTCTCGCGGATCGCCCGGGCCGCGTTGACCGAGGTCAGCGCAACCCAGGCGTAGCGCCCGGTGACCAGACCGCGAATCGCGCGGTCGACCGCCTGCGGCGTCCGCGGCGGCTCGACCGCGATGGTCGGGACCTCGACCGGCACCGCGCCGTAGGAGACCAGCTGGTCGGACAGCGCCGCCGCCTGCTCCTTGGTCCGCGGGACGAGCACCTTCCAGCCGAACAGCGGCTTGGCCTCCCACCAGGACAGCCGGTCGCGCAGCTTGACCACGTCCCCGACCACGGCAACCGCCGGCCCACTGAGCGTCGCGGTGTCGCGCTCGACCGTGTCGAGGGTGGAGACCACGGTGCGCTGGCTGGTCGTCGTACCGGCCACGGTGACCGAGATCGGGGTGTCGCCGCGGCGGCCGTGCTCGACCAGGGCAGCGGCGACCTTGCCGACCGCGCCGTCGCAGTTCATCAGCACCAAGGTCTGGCCGGGCGCGCTCGCTGCCGACCAGTCCGGCTCGGGGCCCTCCGAGGAGACGTCCACGACGTGCACGGTCCGGATCCGCTTGTCGGTCACCGGCACCCCGGCGTACGCCGGAACCGCGAGCGCCGCACTGACCCCGGGCACCAGCTCGAAGTCCAGCTTGGCCTTCGCGCAGGCGTCGGCCTCCTCGGCGAAGGCGCACAGGACGGTCGGGTCGCCGGCGAACACCCGGGCCACCTGCTTGCCGGCCCTGGCCGCGGCGATCACCGGCTTGCTCGCCGCCACGTCGGTGCAACGGGTGTCGATGATCTCGACCGCCGGGTCGCAGAAGGCAAGAACGGCGTCGAGGTGCGGGCGGGGCAGCGCCACCACGTCCGCTGCGGCCAGCACCTCCACCGCCCGGACCGTCAGCAAGCCCGGATCGCCCGGACCGGCCCCGATGAAGGTCACGGTGCCCGGCTTGGGCTTGGTCCGGCTGTTGGTCACGCTGTGTCTCCGATCATTGCGGGTTGCAGGTTCATGCGGCACCGTCCATCAGATCGGCCGCGCCTGCATCGAGCAGGTCCCGTGCCAGTTGGTGCCCGAGCCCCGGAGCGTCGTTGCTCGGCCCGGTGATGGAAAGTCGGATCGTGCGGGCGCCATCGACTGCGGCGACAACGGCGCGCAAGTAGATCTCATCAGGCCCGGCGTCTGCTGTCGAGACATCGGCCAGCGCCCCGACCGGGGCGCTGCAGCCAGCCTCCAGCGCAGCGAGCAGGGCACGCTCGGCGGTCACCGCCGCTCGCGTCGTCTCGTCATCGAGGGTCGCACTGAGCCAATCCCGTCGAGCCAGGTCGTCGGCGCGGCACTCGACCGCCAGCGCGCCCTGGCCCGGGGCCGGCAGCATCTGGCCGGGGTCGAGGATCTCGGTCGCCTCATCGAGCCGGCCGAGCCGCTGCAGCCCGGCGGCGGCGAGGACGACCGCGTCGACGTCGGCGGAGGTCACCCGGCGCAGCCTGGTGTCGACGTTGCCCCGGATCGGGACGACCTCCAGGCCGAGCCCGAGCGCACGCAGCTGGGCGGCGCGGCGCGGCGAGCCGGTCGCGACCGTCGCACCGGCGGGCAGCTCGGTGAGCCCGAGGCCGTCGCGCGCGACCAACGCGTCCCGCGGATCGGCCCGCGGCGGGATCGCCGCCAGCACGATGCCGTCCGGCCCCGCGGTCGGCAGGTCCTTGAGTGAGTGCACGGCGACGTCGATCTCCCCCGCCAACAGCCGCTGGCGGAGCTCGGTGACGAACACGCCGGTGCCGCCAAGCTGACTGAGCGCTTCGGTCGAGCGGTCGCCCTCGGTCACGACCTCGACCAGCTCGATCTCGTGGCCGGTCATCCGCAACGCGTCGGCCACCGCACCGGCCTGGGCGAGCGCGAGGGCAGAGCGGCGGGTGCCCAGCCGCACGGTGCCCACCGCCACGGCGGTCACTGGCCCGGCCCGGTCTCGGGCCGCGCGGTCTCCTCGACGACTACGTCGGCGCGTGTGACCGCCTCAGTCGCGGCCGGATCGAGCGCGAACAGCTCACGCAGCGCCTCGGCGTACGAGTCCCCGCCCGGCGCCTCGGCCAGCTCCTTGACCCGCACGGTCGGCGCGTGCAACAGCTTCTCGACCACCCGCTCCACCGTCGATCGCAGCTCGCGGGTAAGCCGCTCGTCAGCGTCCGGGAGCCGGCCGAGCAGCCGGGTGAGCTCGGCGTCGACCACCTGTTGGGCGCGGGCCCGGAGGGCCACGACGGTCGGTGCCACCCGGTCGGCCCGCTGCTTGGCAAGGTAGGCGCCGACCGCGTCGGTCACGATCCGGCGCACCGCCTCGATGTCGGCTTCGATCGCGGCGGTGTCGAGGTTGGCGCCGAGCGAGTCGAGATCGGCGACCGTGACGCCGGGCAGCGCAGCCACCGCCGGGTCCACGTCTCTCGGCATCGCCAGGTCGAGGACGAACACCGGCCGACCACCACGATCGTCCAGCCCGTCCACACCGACGATGGTGCCGACCGCGCCCGTACACGAGATCACGACATCCGCCTCGCGCAGCACCTCGCTGAGCGCCGACATGGGTGCGGCCGTGCCGCCGACCTGGGCGGCGAGCCGCTTGGCGTGGTCGGGCGTCCGGTTGACGATCGTCAGTGTCTCGATCCCCCGGGTGTGCAGCTCGGTCGCGGCCAGCGAGCTCATCGCACCCGCCCCGACCACCACCGCGCTCCGCCCGGCCAGACCGTCGAGCGAGCGCTCGGCCAGGTCGACTCCGACCGACACGAGCGAGCGCCCGGCCTGGTCGATGCCGGTCTCGGAGTGGGCTCGCTTGCCGACCCGCAGCGCGTGGTCGACCACCGTGCCGAGCGACCGCAGCACGGTGTGCTCGGTCCGGCCGAGGTTGAGGGCTGCCCGCAGTTGGCCGAGGATCTGTTGCTCACCGATCACCATCGAGTCGAGTCCGGCCGCGACCGCGAACAGGTGCTGAACCGCGCGGTCCTCGTAGTGGACGTAGAGATGCTCGGTCAGCGTCTCCAGGTCGACGCCGGTGTGCGCCGCGAGCCGCTCGCTGATCTCCTGCACCCCGCCGTGGAACTTGCGGACCTCGGCATGCACTTCCAGCCGGTTGCAGGTGGCGAGCACGAGCGCTTCGTCGACGTGCTCCGATCCGACCAGGTCGGCCAGCAGCTTCGCGATCGCATCCGTGTCGATCACGACCCGCTCGAGCAGATCGACCGGAGTCGAGCGGTGCGACAGCCCGATCGCCAACAGGCTCATTGATGCCTCCCAACGGGGCGCACCAATGCGGAAACGCAAATGACGTTGGAGCGAGCCACCTCCGCTTCGCTTCGGTACTCGCTCATGAGTTCTCCGGCCCGACGACGGACTTGCGCTGCTCGTGGAAGGCCAGGATCTGCAGCTCGATCGAGAGGTCGACTTTGCGCAGGTCGACCCCGTCGGGGACCGAGAGCACGACCGGAGCGAAGTTGAGCACGCTGGTGACCCCGGCGCCGATCAACCGGTCGCACACGTCCTGCGCCGCGGAGGCGGGAGTGGCGATCACACCGATCGAGACCTCCTGCTCGGCGAGGATCGCCTCGAGCTCGTCGACGTGGCGGACCTCGACCCCGGCAATCACCTCACCGACCCTGCCCCGGTCGGCGTCGACCAGCGCCGCGACCCGGAATCCGCGGGTCCCGAACCCCCCGTAGCCGGCCAGCGCCTGACCGAGGTTGCCGACCCCGACGATCACGACGCTGTAGTGCTGGGTGAGCCCCAACGCGCGGGAGATCTGGTAGACGAGGAAATCGACGTCGTACCCGACGCCTCGCGTCCCGTAGGAGCCGAGGTGGGACAGGTCCTTGCGCAGCTTGGCCGGCCCGACGCCCGCGGCCCGGGCCAGCAGGTCGGAGGAGATGGTGCCGACGCCGCCCTCAGCGAGCGAGCTCAGCACCCGCAGGTAAACCGGCAGTCGGGCCACGGTCGCCTCGGAGATGCCGCCGCGCCGCCGCGAGCGCCCGCGCGGGGCGGTTCCGTTGGATCCGGGGGCCGACGCATCGACCGAGGCGAGCCCGGATCCGTTCGAGGTCGGGTCAGCCGTCGTCATCCTGGCTCCCAACCATCGCGTCAGCGTCCTGAACCGACTGTAACCCGCTTGTGAAGATGTGCACAAAACGGTTGTGCGGTTGTGAAGCCGGCATCGACCGGCAACCGCGGTACGCGCTGCGACCCGCCGGGCGTTACCTGCGGAGACACCGGTGGCCTACCGTTCAAGGCCGTCACATGTGAGGATTCGTCACGATGAGCAGCGAATGGGGCCGCATCGACGATGACGGCACGGTGTACGTGCGCACCGCCGATGGCGAACGGGTCATCGGCTCGTGGCACGCCGGGAGCCCGGACGACGGCATCGAGTTCTATGCCCGTCGCTACACCGAGCTAGCCGCCGAGGTCACCCTGCTCGAAGGGCGGGCGCAGTCCCCCGCGAGCGATCCGTCGGCCGTCGGCACCGCGGCCCGGAAGCTGCGCGAGGTCGTGCCGTCGGCCGCCGCGCTCGGCGACCTCGACAGCCTGGTGCAGCGCCTCGACGCCGTACTGGTCACGATCGCCGAACGCCAGGCGGCGAAGGCGGCTGAGCGGGCCGCGGCCGCAACCGCGGCGGCTGATCAAAAGCGGGCCTTGGTGGCCGAGGCGGAGAAGCTGTCGACCAGCGACAGCTGGCGCGCGAGCGGCGAGCGCTATCGCGCAATCGTCGAGGAGTGGAAGGGAATCCGCGGCGTCGACCGGCGGACCGACGCGACGCTCTGGGACCAGCTGTCCAAGGCGCGCCGGCAGTTCGACTCCCGCCGCCGGACCCACTTCGCCGAGGTCGATCAGCAGCGCGGCGTGGCCGCCGAGCACAAGACGAAGCTGGCGAACGAAGCCGAGAAGCTCGCCGGGTCGACCGAGTGGGCTCCGACCGCGAAGCGGTTCCGCGAGCTGATGACCGAATGGAAGGCCTCCGGACGAGCCGCCCGGGAGGTGGAGCAGGAGTTGTGGCAGCGGTTCAAGACCGCTCAGGACGCCTTCTTCACCCGCCGGTCCGAGGTCTTCGCCGCGCGCGACTCCGAGCTGAAGGCCAACCTCGAGGCCAAGCAGGCGCTGCTCACCGAGGCCGAGTCGCTCGACGCCGGCGCCGACCCCGACGGCGCCCGCAAGCGACTGCGCACGATCCACGACCGCTGGGAGAAGGTCGGGCACGTCCCGCGCGACGCCAAGGACTCTCTCGAGGACCAGCTCGAGCAGATCGAGCGGCGGATCCGCGACGCCACTGCGGCCGGCCGCAAGGTGCAGGTGACCGAGTCGACGCTGGTGCTGCGATTGAGGGAGTCGGTCGGCAAGCTCGAGGCCCGATTGGGCCGGGCCCAGGCGGCCGGGGACGGCAAGCTGGTCGCCGAGACCGAGGCCGCGCTCGCCACCCAGCGCGAGTGGCTCGCCCAGGCCGAGGCCGTCAGCGTCGGCGACTAGCCGAACCCCACCAATGGCCCATGGGTGGGGCTATGGCCCCACTGATGGGCCATGCGTGGGTCAGTGCAGGGCGGCGCGCAGCCGGTCGGCGTCGACCCGGAAGATGTCGTGGACGTCGCCGTCCACCAGAACCACCGGCACGTACTCGCGCCACCGGGCCTGGCTTGCCTCGTCGAGCTCGCTGAGCTCGCGCGACGACCAGCCGATCGAGAGTTCGGCACAGACCGCGCCGACGGCCGCGCACGCGTCCGCGCACAAGTGGCAACCGGGCGTGACGAGTACGACGACGCGCGGGGCCGGCTCGCTCACTCGCTGCTGGCGGCCGACTTGGCAGCCGCGTCCGCCCGCAGCCTGCCCTTCGACACCTTGCCGGTGAGCGAGTGCGGCAGCGACGCGACGAACTCGACGACGGTCGGGCACTTGAACCGCGCGAGTCGTGACGCGGCGTACCCGATCAACTCGTCCTCGGTCGCGATCGCGCCCGGCTTCAGCACCACGAGCGCCTTCACGGTCTCGCCGGTGTAGAGGTGCGGGACGCCGATCACCGCCACCTCGTCGACCGCCTCGTGGTCGGCGAGCGCATCTTCCACCTCGCGCGGATAGACGTTGAAACCGCTAACGAGGATCAGCTCGCGAGCCCGGTCCACGAGATACAGGTCGCCCTCGGCGTCGGCGTAGGCGATGTCGCCGGTCCGGAACCAGCCCTCGGCGTCCGGGCCGCCCTCGGCGTCCGGCCAGTAGCCGGAGAACAGGTTGTCGCCACGCACGATCAACTCACCGGGATCGTGCTCGTCGACCTCCTCCTCGGCGTCGTCGAGGATCTTGACCTCGACACCTGGAACCGGTCGTCCGACGCTGCCGGCCTTTGCGACCGGGCTGCACAGCGTCGTGGTCAGCACCGGAGCCGTCTCGGTCAGGCCGTAACCCTCGAAGACGTGATGTCCGCTGGCCTCGAGAATGGCTGCGACCACGGCCGGGGGCAGTGGCGCCGCACCCGACAGCGCCAGGCGCACTGAGCTCAGACCCTCGCCGAGCTTCGGGAGCGCCGCCCACGCGACGTACATCGGGGGGGCGCCGACGATGCAGCTGACCTGCTGGTCGTGGACGAGCGCCAGCGTCTCGATCGGGTCGAACCGGCGGGCCAGCACCCCGGTCGCGCCGATCCGCGCGACCAGGCCGAGCCCGGAGTTGAGCCCGTAAACGTGGAAGAGCGGCAGCACCAACAGCACCCGATCGTCGGGCGTCGCGACCGGTGGCTCGATCGCGTGCAGTTGGTCGAGGTTGGCCAGCAGCGCGCGATGGCTCAGCATCGCGCCGCGCGGGCGGCCCGAAGTACCGGAGGTGTAGAGCAGCAGCGCAAGGTCCTCGCCGCCGACCGGGTCACCGGCCGCCGGTCCGGCGTCGCCGGCATCGAGCAGCTGCTGCCACGAGCCCGACTCGGCTCCGACCACCACGAGCGAGTCCTCGGTGAGATCGCCGAGCTGACTCAGGTGGGCGGTGTCGGTGACCACCAGCCGCACCGACGCATCCGCTAGCTGGAATCGCAGCTCGTGCGGGGTGTAGGCGGTGTTGAACGGTACGGCGACGAAGCCCGCGCGCAACGTCCCGAAGTACGCGGTCGCGAACTCGATGCAGTTGGGAAGCAGGATCCCGACCCGGTCTCCCACCTCGCAGCCGGCCGCGCGCAACCCGTTCGCGGCTCGGGCGACCAGGGCGTCGAGCTCGGCCCAGGTGACCGTGACCTCGCCGTCGATCAGCGCGATCTTGTCCGGGTTGGCCTCGGCCGCATCCCGCACCAGATCAGCGAGGTTGCGGGCGGCCATACCGCAAAGTGTTTCACACTTGCAAGCGCCCGGAACCTGGTCCGGAACGCCGCCGAGGCCGGCTAGGACTGCCCGCTCTGCACCGCCCGATAGTCGGCAAAGGTCTGCGCGAACAGCTTCGCCGGCAGCGTCCCGCCGTACACCGGCGCACCGCTCGCGTCCCGCAGCTCACGCGGATTCGTGTCGCCCATCCAGATCGTGATGCACAGCGTGCGGGTGCACCCGGTGAACCAGGCATCGGTGAAGTGGTCGGTCGTCCCGGTCTTGCCGTAGACCGGGAACGGTTGACGGGCGGCCATCCCGGTGCCGGAGTCCACGACACCCTGCATCGCCGTGGTCACGTCGTCGGCGATCTTCGCCGGCATCACCCGCTTGCCGGCCGGCAGCGGCGCGGCCCGGAACAACTCGCCCTGGGCCGGCGTCCGCACCGCCAGAATGCTGCGCACCGCATGGTGGACGCCCTGATCCACGAACGACCCGTAGGCATCCGCTTCGGACAGCGGGCTGACCGGGATCCCCAGCGCGTACGACGGGCAGATCGAGCCCTTGCGGGCCCCGCAGGACCGACCGCTGTCGAGCCGACCCACCACCATCCCGGCCCGCTTGGCGAAGGCCACGACGCGGTTCAGCCCGACGTCAACGGCGAGCGGCGCGTAGACGGTGTTGATGGACTGCTCGAGCGCGGTCTGGAGCGTGTAGGTGCCGGCGCCACCCTCGGCATTGCACGGCCGGTAGCCGGCGGTGATCTGGACGCATTCGGGCGCCTGGACCGTCTCATCCAGGGCATGCCCGTGCTCCAGCGCCACCGCCAGCGTGAACGGCTTGATCGTCGAGCCGGAGGAGCGGGTGATGTCGGCCACCGGCGGGTCGGCCAGGTCCTCGCCGTTCTGGACGTATCCGCCCGCCTTGTGCTCGGCGAGCGCGCGGAGATCGCCGTTACGTGGGTCGACGGCCACGACCACCGCGTTGAGCCCGTGCTGCTTGGGCAGCACCTCGCTGAGCGCCTCAGTGGCCGCCTGCTGGAGGCTCAGGTCGAGGGTGGTCCGTACCTGCATGCCGCCCGAGGTGAACAGCGTCGAGTCCCCGTAGTGCTGAAGCTGTTGAGCGATGAGGTCGCGGAACTCCGGCGCGATGGTCTGCGCCTCGGGCTCGGCGGCGGCGACGATCGGCGGGAGCGACGTACCGTACGCGTCGCCGGCCTGCTCGGAGTTGATGTAGCCGGACACCTGCATCCGGTTGAGCACGTAGAGCTCGCGGGCCCGCGCCTGCTGGGGATCCTGCAGCGGGTTCCAGTCCGACGGCGCGGGCGCGATGCCGGCCAGGGTGGCCGCTCGGGCCAGCGCCAGCGACGGGTCCTGCTTGCCGGTCGCGGTGTTAAGCCCGAGCGAGGAGACCGGGACGCCGAAGTAGAACCGGCTCGCCGCCTCCACTCCGGCCGTGCCGTTGCCCAGGTACAGGGTGTTGAGGTATCGGGTGAGGATCTCGTCCTTGGTGAGGTGCTGCTCGAGCCGGATCGCCAAGGACGCCTCGCGCAGCTTGCGCAACGGCGTGCGCTGGCTGCCGGTGTAGACGTTCTTCACGTACTGCTGGGTGATCGTCGACCCGCCCTGGATCTGATGGCCGGTGATGTCGCGCCACGCCGCCCGGGCGATCGCGACCGGGTCGATCCCGACGCTCGAGTAGAACCGCTGGTCCTCGGCCGCGACGATCGCCTGTCGCATCACGAGCGGGATCTGCGATCCCCGCACCGGGTCCTCGACCTGCGGCGAGCGAATGGTGGCGAACGGCTGGCCGGCCGAGTCGAGCAGAAGCACCGACTTGGGCGGCACCGGCTGGAAGTTGTAGTTAAGCGGCGCGGCGACCAGGCCCGAAACGAAGGTGCCCACGGCCACCAGTACGGCGACGACGAACCAGATCAGCACCTGACGGCGGCGGCGGCGTTCCTGGCGCGAGCGGGACTCCCGAGCGGCGACCGCGGACGCGGCGCTGCGCCGGGCGGCCGGGCTGCGACCGGCCGGCAACCGGCTCGGCGGGGTCGCGGCGGGCACCCCTCGACCCTAACCAGAGCTCTCGGCGATGTGCCGGACACTAGGCTGAGGAGCATGGCCGCCAGGTCGCGATCGCGGCGCAGCGCCGTCGAGGCGGGCATGGCCTCGGCGGCGGTTGCCGAGGTCGAGGCGAGCCTCGCGATCCCGGTCGATCCGCACGCGGCCGGCTTCTTCGACGTCGACAACACGATGCTGCAGGGCGCGTCGATCTACCACTTCGCCCGCGGGCTGGCGGCGCGCGACTTCTTCACCTGGCGTGACCTGGCCGCGTTCGCCTGGAAGCAGGTGGCGTTCCGCCTCAGCGGGACCGAGGACCTCGAGCACATGGAGGAGGCGAAGCAGGCCGCGCTCGGGTTCATCGCCGGTCACTCGGTCGTCGAGGTCACCACGCTCGCCGAGGACATCTACGACGAGCTGATCGCGGACAAGATCTGGTCCGGCACCCGCGCCCTTGCCCAGCTGCATCTCGATGCCGGGCAGCGGGTCTGGCTGGTGACCGCTGCGCCGGCCGAGCTCGCCTCCCTGCTCGCCCGCCGGCTGGGGCTGACCGGCGCGCTCGGCACCGTGTCGGAGATCAAGGGCGGGATCTACACCGGCCGGCTGGTCGGTGAGCCGTTGCACGGCCCGGCCAAGGCCGAGGCGATCATCGCGCTGGCCGCGAAGGAGGGCCTCGACCTCGCGCAGTGCTCGGCGTACTCCGACAGCGCCAACGACCTGCCGATGCTCACGACCGTCGGCCACCCGGTAGCGGTGAACCCCGATGCTCAGCTCAAGCGGATCGCCCGCGAGCGCGGGTGGGATGTGCGGGACTTCCGCACCGGACGCAAGGCGGCAAAGATCGGCGTACCGGCTGCTGCAGGTGCGGGAGCGATCGCCGGCGGAATCGCGGTCGGCCTCGCCATGCACCGCCGCCACAACAGCGCAATCGCCTCAGTCCGCCGCGCCCTCAGATCCTGACCGAGCAATGTCACATTGCCCCGCTGTTCGTGGGGGTGGTGTCACATTGCCCCCACGGAGTGGGGGGCAATGTGACATTGCTCGGCAGGCGGTCAGAAGAAGACGCTGCGTCGGGCGAGAAGGAGCTTGTAAAGGGTCTGCTGGATGGTCTCGCGGATCTGGTCGGTCAGGTTGAACACGAGCATCGGGTCGTCCGCGCCGCCGGAGCCGATCTTGTCGGTCTCGATCGGCTCGCCGAACTCGATGATCCACTTCGACGGCAGCGGCAACAGGCCGAGCGGCCCGAGCAGCGGGAAGAACGGCGTGATCGGGATGTAGGGCAGCCCGAACGCGCGCGCCAGCGCCGGGATGTTGCCGATCAGCGGGTAGATCTCCTCCGCGCCGACGATCGAGCAGGGAATGATCGGTACGCCGGACCGCAACGCCGCCGACACGAAGCCACCGCGGCCGAAGCGCTGCAGCTTGTAGCGCTCGCTGAACGGCTTGCCGATGCCCTTGAAGCCCTCGGGCCACACGCCGACCAGCTCGCCCGCACCCAGCAGTCGCTCGGCGTCCTCGTTGCAGGCCAGGGTCGCCCCGGCCTTGCGGGCCATCGGCGCCACAACCGGCAGCGTGAAGACCAGGTCGGCGGCGAGCATCCGCAGGTGGCGGTGCGCCGGATGGTGGTCGTAGAGCGCCAGCTGCGTCATCGCCGCGTCGACCGGGATCGTGCCGGAGTGGTTCGCGACGATCAACGCGCCGCCCACGACCGGGACGTTCTCGATCCCGTTGATCTCGACCCGGAACCACTTGTCGTACAGCGGCCGCATCAGCGGCAGCAGAACGTTGTCGGTCAGGTCGGTGTCGAAGCCGAAGTCGTCGACCTCGTAGTCGCCGGTGATCCGGCGACGCAGGAACGCCATCGCGCCCGCGATCGTGCGCTCCCAGTCCGGCGCCTCGGCGGCGACCTCGACCGGCTCCTCGGGCCCGGGTGGCGGCTCAGCCGCACGCGGCTTGCGGCGACGCCCGGTCGGCCCGTCACCGCCGTCCAGCGGGATGACCCGCGCGTCAGACATGGGCCGGGCTCAGTCGCTCGAGCAAACCGCCGAGCCGCTCCTCGGCCGCCTCGATCCGGACCGGGTCGATCACCGGCCGCAGGCCGCTGCCGGACACGAAGTCGTCGAAGGCCTCCACCGTCGTGTAGCGGGTCGTGTAGCCGAAGTCCTCGGCCAACCGTTTGGTCGCCACGCCGCGCCCGTACAGCAGGAACTGCAGCTGCTCCGGTGAGAAGTCCACCAGACCGGTACGCCGGAACGCCGAGCCGACCACGGTCACCGCGCGGGACGGGAACTGCACCGATGTACGTCCGGAGCGCCGGATCGCCTGCGAGAGCAACAACACCCCGTCGGCAGCGACGTTGAACGTGCCGCGGTGGTCCTCGACCACAGCTCGCCGCAGCACCTCCATGCCGTCGTCCTCGTGGAGCAGCTGAAGCCGCGGGTCGAAGCCGAACACGGTCGGCACCACCGGCAGCGAGAAGTAGCGGGTCAGCGGGGTGTCGATGTTGGGGCCGATGAAGTTTGCGAAGCGGAGCAACGTCACGTCGATGTCCGGCCGGCGGCGCCCGAGACCTCGCACATAGCCCTCGACCTCGACCGAGTCCTTGGCGTAGCCGGACCGTGGCAGCGCCCGGGGTTCCATGTCCTCGGTGAACAACGCCGGGTCGCGCGAGGACGAGCCGTAGACCGCGGTCGTCGACTTCACCACGAGCTTCCGCACGCTCGGCGCCTTCTGGCAGGCGGCGAGCAGCTGCATGGTGCCGATGACGTTGATCTCCTTCATCGCGGTCCGGCCACCGGCGCCGAACGGCGTCGCGATCACGCTCAGGTGGACGACCGTGTCGACCTTCGCCGACGCGATGACCTTCGCGATGATCGGGTTGCGGATGTCGGCCCGAACGAACTCGGTCCGGCCGACATCGTTCTTCGGCGGCTCGACATCGACCCCGATCACCCGTTCGATCGAGTCGTCCTCGGACAGTCGCGCCGCCAGCAGGCCGCCCTGGTAACGGGAGACCCCGGTCACCATGACGACGCGAGTGCTCACAGCGCGATGGTAATGCCGATCCTCAGCCCGTCACCCGGTCCCGCCGGCCGCAACCGGCCGCCGGGCGCAGCTCAGTTGAGCGAGCCGGCCCGCGCGGATTGCTGCGGCAGCCGGGCGATCACCACCGGCTCACCGCGGGAGACCCGCAGCTCGCGACTGGCGTGCCCGGCGTTGACCGCGAGCATGATCGCGCGGAAGGAGTCCTCACAGAGGGTGAGCCGGCCGCGCGCGACATCGCCGTACGTCGCCGTGAACGGGACGTTCAGCGCGCGCCCGTTGCAGCGCACCTCGACGGTGTCACCGAAGGTCATCCCAGCCGCCTCGAGGTCGGCCCGGCAGACGTTCAGCGAGACGTTGCCGAAGTGGTCGACCAGGCTGACCTCGCCGTGGACGTGGTCGTCGTCGACGATGACGCCGCGCACCGGGAGCCGAACCAGGGTGTCCGGGTCGATCGCGGGCCCCACGTCGGCGAGGTCGTGCCCGTTGGCGAGGTGGGCGGCAACCGGCGCGAAGATGTCGCGGCCGCGGAAAGTTCGGTGGATCGTCTCCCGGCACAGCTCCGGGTTGGAGATCTCGACCACGCGGACGATCCCGCCTCGGGCGTCCCAGGCGAGCGACAGGATGCCGTTGTCGGGGCCCACCAGCAGCGACCCGTCGCCGGTCTCGACCACCACGCCCCGCGCGGTGGCGCCGTGCATCGGATCGACGAGGGCGAGGTTGACGGCCACCGGGAGGTAGGGAATCGCCGCGGCGAGGCTGGTCGCCCCCTGGGCGACGTCCTGCGCGGTCACCAGGTGCGAGACGTCGAGCACCCGCGCGTGCGGGGCGATCTGGGCCACCACGCCCTTGCAGACGCCGACGAAGACGTCGTCCAGGCCGTAGTCCGAGGTGAAGGTCAGCCAGTCGTAGCGCCGTTGCTTCGACTCAGCCATCGAGCGGCCCTCCCGCTACTTCTTGTTACGCCGCTGGACGCGCGTCTTCTTCAGCAGCTTGCGATGCTTCTTCTTCGCCATGCGCTTACGACGCTTCTTGATGACCGAACCCACGAGGAGCCTTTCCGACAGCTGTCAGCGAAACCTGGGCAACAGGTTAGCGGCCCGCTCGCGACCGGGTCAGCCGGCTTCGACGAAGGAGTGCTGCAGGTAGTCGTGCACGGCCTGCTCAGGCACCCGCACCGAGCGCCCGACCCGCACGGCCGGCAGGGTCGCGGCGTTGACCAGCCGGTAGACCGTCATCTTCGACACGCGCATCAAGCTGGCGACCTCGGCGACGGTCAAAAACCGCAGTTCACCGAGCCGCTCCGCCTCGCGACCACCGGGATTCGCGGTCGCGGCACCGCCGGCACCGCTTGCCGCACCACCAGGGTCCGCAGCCATGGAACAACCGCCCTCCCACGTGCACGGCGCGCCGGCTTCCCCTCCGGCGCACACACCGCATACGTGTTGTGAGGACTGTATCGGCTGTGGCAGCATCGCGTCACTGATGCGGGTGAGACTTCACCCGATCGAGTGATCATGGTTCGCCCTGCGGCCCCGAATGCCGCCTTCAGCCGGTCGGGGCCGAGATGTCACCCTTGGTACTGAAATGCGCACGGGCAGCGCCGAAGTCCTCCTTCGACAGCCGCCGGATCAGCCCGACTGTTCCACCGCCGAGGGTGGGATGACCGGCGCCGTCCAGCTCGACCGGGATCAGCTGAGCCGAGGCGAACACGCCGGTCGAGGTCAGTGACACGTGCAGGATCGCCGACTCGGAGAGGATCCCGCCGCCGCCGAAGTTGTGGAAGTTCGCGAAGTTTCCCAGGCTGTAGGCGATGAGGTGGTGGTGGTAGAACTCCATCCCGCGCACCACGTGCGGGCCACTCGCGATCACCAGGCTGGCGCCGCTGCGAATCGCCATGTGCGCGAACTTCTCCGGGTTGCCCCGATCCTCTCCGACGTAGAACTCCTCGTGCCCGGTCACGTGATCGGCGTCGGAACCCTCGGCGCCGGCATGCATGTAGACCACGACGATCCGGGCCTCGCTGCGGGCCTGGTGGATCAGCGCGGACGCCGCGGACAGGTCGAGCAGGTCGGCGGTGTTGGGGTACGGCGCAAAGGCGACGAACGCGACCTTCACCGGTCCGGCCTTGACCACCGTGATCTCGCCCGGCAGGCCGGTCTGCTTCATCCCAAACTTGTGAATCGCGTGAATCGTCTGGTCGAGCCCGGCCTGGCCGAAGTCGTGCGAGTGGTTGTTGGCGTCGTTGAGCAGGGTGAACCCGTCGGCGGCGAGGTAGCGCGCGTAGTGCGGCGGGTCGCGGAAGGCAAAGCAGTCGCCGCCGTTGTGGCCGCCGCACTTGCCGCTGCTCACGTCGGTCAGCGTCCCCTCGAGGTTGCCGAAGACGATCTGCGCCCGCCCCTTCAGGGCGTTGTCGCACCGAGTCGAGGTAGTCGCGCGGGTCGGGTGGCAGGTTGGGGGTGTCGCCGAGCATGGTGTCGCCGACCGCCGAGATCCGCACGACCGTCGACGACGTACCCGAGGCTTTGGTCCTCGCCGCAGCCGCCGACGAGCTCTCCGCCACGACCGCGCCGGACTCGATCGGTGACGCGCCGCCCGCACGGGGCGCGGCCGAGGCACCCTTCGCCTGGCCCGGGCTCGACCCGCAGGCGGCCGCCAACAGAGCAGTCGCCGCAAGCGCGACCATGCAGACCATCCCGCGGCGTACGGGCACCCTCACGATGCCTCCTGGTCGGTAGGCGGCGGACGGTCGGTCATCCTGGTTGGCGCGGTCTCGCCGGTCCGCCGTTTGACGAAGTCCCGCCACGCCATCGGGGTGTCGGTGTGCGGGTCGATCGGTTCCCCGCTCGCGATCGCCAGCAGGTGGGTCCAGGTCCGCGGCACCACCTGCACCAGCTCATACCCGCCACCGCCGACCGCAAGCCAGCGGCCCTCACAGACCTCGTGGCCGAGGTCGTGGAGCTTCAGATGCGCCGACCGCTGCCCGTCGACGGTCAGCAGCAGGTTCGCGAGCGGGTCGAGGGCGTGCGTGTCGCAGCCGTGCTGTGACACCAGGTAGGTCGGGGCAAACGCGCGAATGGCGTCCGGCACGACCGCGTCGAACGCCGCGTGCCACGCGACGTCTCCGGTGCCGGCCTGGAAGGCAACGTTGATCGCGCTACCGCGCGCGTTCGGGCCACCGACCTCGGACGGGTCCCCGGTGCCGGGGAACAGTGTTCGTCCCGACTCGTGCAGGCTGATCGTCAACACCCGCGGGTCGTCCCAGAAGATCGCCTGCACTCCGTCGCCGTGATGCACGTCGATGTCGACGTACGCGACCCGCTCGACCCCCTGGCTCAGCAGCCAGGCGATCGCAATGGCCGGATCGTTGTAGACGCAGAAGCCCGAGGCCCGGTCGGGCATCGCGTGATGCAGTCCGCCGGACACGCTGACGCCGTGCTCGTGCGAGCCCTCGAAGACCGCCCGAGCCGCCGCGAGCGTCGAGCCGGCCACCAGCGCACTCGCCTCGTGCATCGCCTCGAACACCGGGTCGTCCGCCGTGCCGAGCCCGTGGGCCGGATCAGGCCGCAGCGTGTCCCCGGCCCGGCGGACCGCCTCGATGTAGCCGGCCGTGTGGACCAGCCGCAACATCTCATCGGGAGCGGCGTCGAACTCAGCCACATCGAGCCGGTCGACGACCCCGAGTTCAGTGGCTAGCGCCATCGTGAGCTCGACCCGGACCGGCGCCAGCGGATGAGACGGTCCGAAGTCGTAGCCGAGCAGCCGGGGGTCCCAGGGCGCGGCAACGGAACAACCCACTAGTGCCCCTTCAACCGACGTTGTCCGTCGCGAGCGACGTTCAGGTGGATGAGCGGCAAGGCCGAGGAGGTCGCGATGGCAGCGCCATCGGGGCCGACGAGAACGCCGCCGGTCGCCGCCTGAACGACGCGCAGCGGGGCGAACGTCGGTTGAAGGGACACTCGCTAGCCCGCCCCCGCGGCTAGCTCTCGCGAGCGGTCCCGCGCGGCCTCGAGCGCGGAAAGCAGGGCCGCACGCACCCCGTGGTTCTCCAGCTCCCGGATCGCCGCGATCGTCGTACCGCCCGGGCTGGTGACCGCCTCGCGCAACTGCACCGGATGCTCGCCGGAGTCGCGGAGCATCACCGCAGATCCGTACGCGGTCTGCACGATGAGCTCGGCGGCGATCGCCCGCGGCAGGCCGAGCAGGATGCCGGCGTCGATCATCGCCTCGACCAGGAAGAAGAAGTACGCCGGACCGCTGCCCGACAGCGCCGTCACCGCGTCGAGCTGCGACTCGGGCAGCCTGATCACCTTGCCGACCGGGCGCAGCAGGTCCTCGGTGCGCTGCAGGTGATCCTCACCGGCGTGGGTGCCGGCGGAGATTGCGCTCATCGCCTCGTCGACGAAGACCGGGGTGTTGCTCATGACTCGCACGACCGGCGTGCCTTCAGCCAGCCGCTTCTCAATCGTCGTGGTCGGGATGCCGGCCGCGATCGAGATGACCAGGTTGCGCGGCGTGACCACCGGGGACAGGTCATCAAGCAGCGGCCCGATCTCCTGCGGCTTGACCGCCACCAACAGCGTGTCGGCCCGCTCCGCCGCGACCACCGTGCTGACCGACTCGATGCCCAGTCGGCCACCGATCTCGGCGGCCCGCTCGGGATGCCGCTCGGTGAACAGCAGGCTCGATGCCGGTCGACCCGATCTCACCATCGCTGACAGCAAGGCCTCGCCCATCTTGCCGGCGCCGAGCACCGCAACGGTTTCACCCATGTATCGATCGTCGCACGTCCGCGTCGCGCGGCGCTCAGTCGCGGCTGGCCAGCGCCCTGAGGAAGAACTTCACGTTCGCCGGCCGCTCGGCCAGGCGCCGCATGAGGTACTCGTACCACTCGTCGCCGTAGGGGACGTACACCCGGACGGTGCGGCCGGCTTGCGCGAGCCGCTGCTGCTCGTCCGGCCGGATCCCGTAGAGCATCTGGAACTCATACGTGTCGTCGGCGCGACCGACCTCGGCGAGCAGCGACTCCGCAGCCTCCACCAGCGCCGGGTCGTGGGTGGCGATCATCGGGTAGCCGTACCCCTCGACCAGGATTCGCAGGCAGCGGAGGTACGAATCGTCCACGTCCTCGCGCCGCTGATACGCCACCGACTCCGGCTCGTTGTAGGCGCCCTTGCAGAGCCGGACCCGGGACCCGGTGCCGGCAAGGTCCTGGCAGTCGGCTTCGGTGCGGTGCAGGTACGACTGCAGCACCGCGCCGACCGACGGGAAGTCCGACCGCAGCTCCCGCACGATGTCGAGGGTGGAGTCGGTGGTCGTGTGGTCCTCCATGTCGACGGTCACCGTCGTAGCGGCGGCCTTCGCGGCGGCGCAGATCTGGCTCGCGTTGTCGACCGACAGGGACCGGTCGAGCGCCTGCCCGACCGCCGAGAGCTTGACCGAAACCTCGGTCTTGGCCGCGAGCCCGGACTCGACCAGGTGCTCGAGCAACGTCAGATATGCCTCGGTCGTCGCCTTCGCCTGCGCGATCTCGGTGGTGTCCTCGCCGAGATGGTCGAGCGAGACACACAAGCCGGAGTCGACCAACCCTCGGGTGGCGCGGACGGCGTCCTCGACCGAAGCGCCGGCGACGAACCGGCGAACCACCTGCCGGGAGATCGGTGCGTGCTCGACGACCCGCCGCACGCTCTTGCGTCGCGACGCGGTCAGCAGCACCGCCCGCATTCCCGACTGCAACACAGCCCAGAGCGTACGGCGCGGCCGCTCAGAACCGAGCGACGATGAGCGGGCCCCAGAAGCGCTGGGCGATGACCGGCCAGGGCGCGAGCACCGCATCGATCTCGGCGAGCAGCGCGCGGCGCTGGTCCTCGGGCCGGGCCAGCTGCGAAGAGTAGGTCGCGATGGTGCGCAGGTGCTCCGCGCGGGTGACCGGCCGGGTCCAGGTGAACTCATGGCGGACGACGACCTCGATGCCGCGGGCGCGCAGGTCGTCGGCGGCATCGCTCGGACGGGCGCCGGGCCGGTCGGGGCCAGGGCCACACAACCGATCCCAACGGTCGAAGACTGCGCTCTGCGCCTCCTCCCAGTCGATGCCGTCACCCCACAGGTTCACCGCCCACCACAGCGCAAGGTGTCCATCTGGTCGCAACACCCGCGCGACTTCGGCGACCGTCCGGTCTGTCGGTAGCCAGTGCCAGGCGGTCGCACACGTCACGACGTCGGCGACGGCATCGCGCAACGGCAGCCACTCGGACCGGCCGACCACGACCGGCACGTCGGGGCTTCGTGACCGAAGCCGCTGGAGCATCGTGAGGTCGGCGTCGACAGCGACGATCCTCGCTCCGCGCGCTTCGAGCGCACGGGTCTGCACGCCGGTTCCGGCCGCGAGATCGACGATCGCCGTGCCGGCGATGCCGCCGATCGCGTCGTCGAGCGCGTCGAACAACTCGTCCGGATAACTCGGCCGCGCCTCGTCGTAGAGATCGGCGACCCGGCCGAATCGCCGGCCGAAGTCGTCGACGTCACTCATGTCCGGGCGGCCGGGGCAGCCAGGTGCAACCGGGTATAGGCGAGCGCCTCGGCCAGGTCGGCCTCGCGCTCGGCCCGGCTGTCGGCCCGGCGGGTATTGATCTCGACGACGACGTGACCCTCGAAACCACGTGCGGCGAGGCTCTCGAGCAGTTGCGCACACGGCTGGTCGCCCCGGCCGGGAACGAGGTGCTCGTCGCGCGCCGTACCAATCCCGTCGGCGATGTGGACGTGGGCGAGTCGGTCACCCATCCGCTCGGCCATCGCGAGGGCGTCGTTCTGCGCCACGGAGGTGTGCGAGAGGTCGAGGGTGAAGTGCCGGAACTCGGTCTCGCTCGGGTCGTAGTCGGGCGAGTACGGCACGACCGAGCGGCCGCGCGCCCGCAGCGGGAACATGTTCTCGACCGCGAAACGGACATCGGTCTCCCCCGCCATCCGCTCGATGCCGGTGATGAAGTCGCGGGCGTATTCGCGCTGCCAACGGAACGGCGGGTGGACGACGACGGTCGACGCACCGAGGGTCTCGGCGGCCTCGCGGGCGCGGACCAGCTTCGCCCAGGGCTCAGTTCCCCACACCCGCTGGGTCACGATGAGGCACGGCGCATGGATCGCATGTATGGCGATGCCGTGGTAGTCCGACAGCCGGCGCAGCGCCTCGATGTCCTGGCTGATCGGGTCGGTCCACACCATGACTTCGATGCCGTCGTAACCGAGCCGGGCGGCGAGCTCGAAGGCCGTCGCGGTCGTCTCGGGATAGACCGATGCGGTCGAGAGCACGACCTTCGCGTCGGGGACCTGCACGACTGCCACCGCCCGAGGGTATGCAGGTCACTACAGTTGGCGGGTGCCCGAGGTCGACCTGAACTTCCCCCGACAGTGGATCGAGTTCGTGGATCCGATCGACAGCGAGCAGCTTCTGCGCTGCGATCTGACCTGGTTGCTGTCGCGCTGGACCTGCATCTATGGCAGCGGCTGCAAGGGAATCCTGGCCAAGCGACCCGACGACGGCTGCTGCTCGCACGGCGCCTACTACTCCGACAAAGCGGATGAGAAGCGGGTCCGGCGGTTCGCGAAAGAGCTCACCGCCGACGAGTGGCAGTACCGCAAGCAGGGCCAGAAGCTCGGCATCAGCGAGGTGGAGGACGGCAACCGGCGCACCCGCCGGCACAACGGCGCGTGCATCTTCTTGAACCGGCCCGGCTTCTCAGCCGGTGCGGGGTGTGCGTTGCACCTGCATGCCCTCAACACCGGCCGGCACCCGCTCGAGACCAAGCCCGACGTCTGCTGGCAGCTGCCGGTCCGGCGCAGCTACGAGCGGGTCACCCGACCCGACGGCACCGAGGTGCTGATCACGATCATCGGCGAGTACGACCGGCGCGGGTGGGGTGCCGGAGGCCACGACCTCGACTGGTGGTGCACCGGCGCCACCGAGGCGCACGTCGCGGCCGAGCCGCTCTATCTCGGCTACCAGGCCGAGCTGATCGCGCTGATCGGTCAGCCGGCGTACGACGTCCTGGTCGAGCTGTGCGAGCAGGCCCTGAAGTCGCGGGTCGCGGTCCACCCCGCCGACCCGGCCTGACCCGACCGCGTACATGGATGGCCGACCGGTGGGGCCATGGCCGACCACAGGAGATGCCCTCTCGGTGCGGGCGCGGGTGAACCGCGCGTAGCCGGCGTACGCCAACAGTTTGCGAACCGCTACCAGTACGCCTACTCCGTACAGTTCACGAACCGCGCAGAGCCGTTAGAGTCCGCCGCTGATCTTCGCCTTCGTTACCGGTTTTCGCTACGCCGTAGAAGTGGTCGCGAACACGAAGATCTGGAAGCGTGCGTACGTGCCGCTTGCAAGCGCCAGGTAGGAGCAGGTTTGCCCTTCGGCGAACTGGTCGGCTGAGCGTCACAGGATTGCCCCTGGTCGATGGCTCAGACTGGGTGGTGGCGCGCCGATATTGTCCCCATGACAGCGCGAGGTGCTCGAAGGAGTCGTGGGCGGTGGGGCGCTGCTCAGCCTAGAGCCGCTGGATGCGTCCTGCTCCTCGGAACCGTAGTCGTGCTCGCAGGCTGTGGCGCCCATCCTGCGGTGCAGCAGTCGGTGACTCACCTCAGTCTGGCGCCTTCAGCGGGGACCGGGCCGGTGACGAGTGACGTTGCACACCAAAGATTTGAGGCGACTGGCGTCCAAGGTATGAGTGTCGAGACGGGGTGTCTCCTGCTACGGCAGGCGAGTACCGCCCGCATACACGACCACTCCTCAGCCGGCACCGTGATGGGCCTGGTGAGACGGGCGGGGGGCGCACTGTTCGACGGATCCGCTACCGATGGAGTTGCGGAGTATTACGGGGTGCGTCTGCGTACGGACAGCAACCCTTGGCCAGCCGCCCGCGACGCATTGACCGTCTGTAAGGCAAGCGGCGAACTGAAGGCTAAGTGAGCCAGGCGCTACGAAACCTCGCCCGAACCCAAGATCATTGCGCCCAACCGCTTGCCCAAGAGGCGATGGACGGCAGCGCTTGAAGGCTGCAGAGGCTTCGTTCTCGGACGAGCGGGGTCGGTCCCCTAGTTGCTGTGCTGCAGCCAGATCGCGATCGTCTGCGCGACGGTTGCGTGCGCTTGCGCCTCGGCGACGAGGAGGGAGCTCTCATGATCTGACGCTGCGGCAGCCTCAGCCAGGGCTTCTCGCGCTCGATCGAGGTGCTGGGCGAAGTCGTCGGACGTGTAAGGCGGGGGCATGACAGCCAGTCTGCTCCTCAAGAGCCGCAAGGCGGCGCCCGCACGCGAGGTGCCGCTCGTACTCGCACGCTGGTGAGGCTCGTGTGAGGATGCGCCGGTGACCGAGGCCGTGCCGGCGGAACTGGCCGAAGCGCTGATCCCGGTGATGCGGGACCTGTCATTGACCAGCGCCTTGGTTCCGCGAATC
The DNA here is from genome assembly GCA_963770565.1 of uncultured Actinomycetota bacterium. GTDB lineage: Bacteria > Actinomycetota > Actinomycetes > JAFAQI01 > JAFAQI01 > DATAUK01. The sequence goes on along the minus strand of CAVYQE010000001.1, from coordinate 597,942 downwards.
GAGGCGGAGGATTCGGCAGGGAATGACAGCCAGGTTGCCGCGATCGTGGTGGCCCGGTGGAAACGGGTGCGGTATCTGGGTCCTCGCTGGCGAGGACCCAGAGAAGCAGATCGCTAGTCTGGCGGACCAGCTTGAGGAACGGGTCGTCGAGGGTCTGCCAGGAATTGGCTTGCCCGCCGTGTGGCCGGAATGCCCCGAGCATCCTCGAACCCACCCGCTCAAGGCCGATGTCATTGACGGTAACGCCTGCTGGGTCTGCCCAAGGAGCGGCAACCGTGTGCAGCAGATCGGTGCGCTGCAACCGAGCGCGAAACACAAGAAGGCGCAACGTAAAGCTCGAAAGCACTACCGAGCATGAGCCTCGGCTGGGCCGGCAGGGCACGAGCCGAAGTGCCTGTCCAGGACGGTCGTCCACAGCGGCGCGTCGCGATGGCAAACCGTCGTACGCCGGATCTAGCGTCACCCCATGGCGACCAAGGCCGCGACCCGGCCGGCATATCGGTGCGAGGAATGCGGGCTCGAGGTGGCGAAGTGGGTCGGCCGGTGCCCGGAGTGCCAGGCCTGGGGCAGCGTGCTCGAGGTCGGCGCGCGGCCCGGGCTGACCGTGGTTGCCGGGCCGGTGACGACCGCCGCACTGCCGATCGCGGACGTTCCCGCGCACGACGCCCAGCACCGGCCCACCGGCGAGCCTGAGCTCGATCGGGTTCTCGGTGGCGGGCTGGTGCCCGGATCAGTGGTCCTGGTCGCCGGCGAGCCTGGCGTCGGCAAGTCCACGCTGCTGGTCAGCGCCGCCGCCCGGATCGCCGCCGGCGGCTCGACCTGCCTGCTGATCACCGGCGAGGAGTCCGCGGCGCAGGTCCGGATGCGGGCCGGCCGGATCAAGGCACTCGCCGACCACCTCTACCTCGCCGCCGAGACCGACCTGTCGGCGGTGCTGGGTCACGTCGACGCAGTGCAACCCGCTGTCCTGATCGTCGATTCGGTGCAGACCATCGCGTCCGCCGGCATCGACGGGTCGGCCGGCGGGGTGGCGCAGGTCCGTGAGGTCGCGACTGCGCTGATCCGGGTGGCGAAGTCGCGCGGCATCGCGGTGCTGCTCGTCGGGCACGTCACCAAGGACGGCGCGATCGCGGGACCGCGCACGCTCGAGCACCTGGTCGACACGGTGCTGTCGTTCGAAGGCGACCGGCACTCGCGGCTGCGCCTGGTGCGAACGGTGAAGAACCGCTTCGGGCCGGCCGACGAGGTCGGCTGCTTCGACCTGAGCGACGAAGGCATCGTCGGCCTGCCCGACCCATCCGGGCTGTTCCTCGCCCACGGCACGGCTCCGGTTCCCGGCACCTGCGTGACGGTCACGATGGAGGGTCGGCGCGCGCTGTTGACCGAGGTCCAGGCACTGGTCGGTGAGGAGCAGCCGATGACCCCGCGGCGCGCGACCAGCGGTCTCGACGGGCAGCGGATCGCGATGCTGCTCGCGGTGCTCGAGCGCCGGCTGGGACTCAAGCTGTCCCGTCGCGAGGTCTACGCGGCGACCGTCGGGGGCGTACGCCTCGCGGAGCCCGCGGCCGATCTTGCCCTTGCGCTGGCGATCGCCGGATCGCTACGCGACAAAGCCCTCAGCCCGGGGCTGGTGGCGATCGGCGAGGTCGGCCTAGCGGGTGAGCTCCGCCCGGTCTCGGCCGTCCGCGCCCGGCTGGCCGAAGCCGCCCGGCTCGGCTTCACCACCGTGCTCGTGCCACGCAACTGCGGCAGCACCCACAGCCAGCTCGACGTCATCGAGGCCGCCGACCTCGCGGAGGCCGTGCGCGCAGTGGCCCGGCTCAGCTCGTCTGCACGCCGCGATGTCGTACCCGCAAGCCCGGCGCCATCGTGACCGCACGGTGACCAGAGCGGACCGCAGTCGCCCGTAGACTCAAAGTCGCCTTCATCGAGCGCGCGACGAGGAGTCCGGTGGCAACCTCCGACCGACCCGACGGCGAACAGCTGCGCGCAACTCTCGCCCAGATCGCTCCCGGGACCGCGCTTCGCGACGGCCTTGAGCGGATCCTGCGCGGTCACACCGGTGCGCTGATCGTGTTCGGCTACGACAAGACGGTCGAGTCGCTGTGCACCGGCGGGTTCCCGCTCGACGTGGAGCTGTCGTCCACCCGGCTGCGCGAACTGGCCAAGATGGACGGCGCGGTCGTGCTCGACGACTCGTTGACCAAGATCGTGTGGGCGGCGACCCACCTGGTGCCTGACCCCACCATCCCGACCGACGAGTCCGGCACCCGGCACCGCACCGCGGAGCGAGTGGCAAAGCAGACCGGATACCCCGTGGTCAGCGTGAGCCAGTCGATGCAGATCATCGCGCTGTACGTCGAAGGTCGCCGTTACGTCCTGGACAACTCCGCGGCAATCCTGTCCCGTGCCAACCAGGCGCTCGCCACGCTCGAGCGCTACAAGATGCGCCTCGACGAGGTCAACGGCACGCTGTCGGCACTCGAGATCGAAGACCTGGTCACGGTCCGCGACGCGGTCGCGGTGACGCAGCGGCTCGAGATGGTGCTGCGGATCGCCTCGGAGATCGAGGGGTACGTCGTCGAGCTCGGCACCGACGGCCGCTTGCTGTCGCTGCAGCTCGACGAGCTGATGGCCGGCGTCACGCAGGAGCGCGACCTGATCGTGCGCGACTACCTGCCGACCCAGCACGGCCGCAAGCCTCGCACCGTGGCCGACGTCCGGGCCGACCTCGACAACGTCTCGGCCACCGACCTGCTCGACCTCGCCGTCATCGCCCGGGTGTGCGGTTTCGGTGCGAGCTCCGACGTACTCGACAACGCCGTCTCGCCGCGCGGCTACCGGCTGCTGGCCCGGGTCCCGCGGCTGCCACCCGCGGTCGTCGACCGCCTGGTCGAGCACTTCGGCGGGCTGCAGAAGCTGCTTGCCGCCTCGATCGACGACCTGCAGCTCGTCGAAGGCGTCGGCGACACCCGGGCTCGCTCGGTGCGGGAGGGCCTGTCGCGGCTGGCCGAGTCGTCGATCCTCGAACGCTACGTCTGAGCTTCCGCGAAGCGGTCAGGACGCGAGGACCGAAGAGCTACCACCGGGCAGGGTGTCGGCCCAGCCCTCGGCGGTGACGTCGAGCATGCGCTGCAGGTCGACGAGAAGCACCGGCCCACTCGCGCTACGACGAAGCCCGATCACGTACGACGGCAAGGTCTTGGCCGGCGGCTCCGCGGCAGCCGGCAGGTCCTTCGCGGACAGCACCGCGATGACCTCGTCGACGGCCACGCCGACCGGATCACCCGCGACCTCCATCACCAGGACGTCGCCGCGGTCGTCGGGCGCGTCCGGACCGCGAAGATCGAGCACCGGCAGCGGGTTGCCACGCAAGGTGATGACGCCGGCCATCGGCGGCCGGGTGCCGGGCAGATGCTCGAGCCCGTGCAGTCGTACGATCTCGCGGGTGTCGCTGAGCGAGAGCGCGAAGGCCTGATCAGCGACCCGGAACATCACGTATCCGGGGGTCACGGCGAGCGCTCCTGGGCCTTGGATGCCGCATCGGCGCGGCGGGCCAGCTGGTCGCAGAGGTCGGCGAGCTCGACCACGCTCCGGCCACCGAGCTCGGCGGCCACACCGTCCATCGGGCGCCGGCCGAGCGTGTTCGCGGCGGCCCGGTACGACCGCGACGCCGCGACCGGCTCGTCGAGGCGATCGAGCGCACCGCCGAGCAGGAAATGGGCGAAGCCATGGTCGGGGTCGAGGTAGACGGCCTTTCGCAGCACGACCAGAGCATCGGCATCCCGGCCGAGGTTGGTGAGCGCAACGCCCTGTAGATAGTGCGCCTGCGCCCACAGCGGCGTGGCCGCGACGACTTCGCCGGCCAGGTCGGCGGCCTCGGCGTACCGGCCTTGGGCAATCGCTACCCGGACCGCGTCGAGCGGGTCACGGGTCGGCGAGGGCGGGACCGGTTCGACGTCGGACAGCAGCAGTTCGGCCTCGGAGCGACGCGGCGCCGGAACCTCGCGCGAGGCACGCCCGCGCCGGTCGGCGTCGCCGCGGCGACGGTCGGCCCGGGTCGGACGGAGCTCGTCCTCGGTCCGGCGGTCACGCAGCACCCAGCGCCGCTTCTCGCCCTCGGTGGGCTGCTCGAGCCGGCGGTAGACAAAGGCATCGCCCAGCGACACCAGCGAGAAGTCGTCGCTGATCTGCCACAGCGTCTCGGCGTGCCCGAGGAACAGGTAGCCGCCGTCGCGGAGCCGGTTGTGCAGCCGCTTCATCAGCCGCCGGGTGGTCTCGCGGTCGAAGTAGATCGTCACGTTCCGGCAGAGGATCAGGTCGGCCTGATCGAGCTCGAACGGCGGGTGGTCGGTCACCAGGTTGTGGTGGCGGAACTCGACCAGCTCCCGGACCTCGTCGCGGACGACCCAGCAGCCGCTCTCGGTGTCGAGGACGAACCAGCGGGCGAGATCGAGCGGGTCGGTCATGACGAACGAGCGCTCCGAGTAGTGCGCTGCGCCGGCGGTCGCGAGCGCCCGCTTCGACACGTCCGTCGCGATCACCTTGACGTCCCAGTCGGCGTTCGGCGGGAGCAGCTCACGGATCAGGATCGCGACCGTGTAGGCCTCCTCGCCGGTCGAGCACCCGGCACTCCAGATCCGCAACCGCCGGCCCGCGGCCGCCTGCCGCAGCAGTTCCGGCAGCACGTACGTCCGCAGCGCGCGAACCTGCGGCGGATTGCGGAAGAAGTGGGTCTCCGGGATCGTCACCTCGTCGATGAGCGCCTGCCGCTCCGACGCCCCGTCGGGGTCGATGAGGATCGCGAGGTACGCCGCCACGTCGGGGGCGCCGGTGACGTTCATCCGCTCGGCGACGCTGAAGGTGAGCGAGTCGCGCCGCGACTCGTCGAAGGTGAGGCCGGCCGCGTCGTGCAGCAGGCTCGCGATCGAGGCGAACTCGTAGTCGCTCAGTACGACGCGGGTCATCCCGAGCCATCCTCGTCCGTGGCCAGTGACCCGGTCTCCAACAACCGATAGACCGCCGAGCAGATCTCAGGTAGCGGCAGCTGGACGTCGACCGCGCCGGCGGACATCGCCGCGGCCGGCATTCCGTACACCGCGCTGGTCGACTCGTCCTGCACGAGGGTCAACGCGCCGTGGTCCCGCATCCGCTTGAGCCCGCGCGCGCCGTCACGCCCCATCCCGGTCAGCAACACCCCGACCGCGGCCGCGCCATAGGCCTGCGCTACCGAGGAGAACGTCGCGTCGATGCCAGGGACGTGGTACTGCCCCGGCTCAGGGTCGTGCGTGGTCAGTCGCAACCGGTCGTGGACGACGAGGTTCAGGCCGCTCGGAGCGATCGTCACGGTGCCGGGCACCATCCGCTTGCCGTTCGCGCCGAGTTCGACCGGGAGCGGGCAGACGTCGTTCAGCCAGGACGCCAACCCCTCCATGAAGCCGTCCGCCATGTGCTGGACCACGACGATCGCGGCCGTCGTGTCGGGCGAGAGTCCGGACAGCAGCATCGCGAGCGCCTGCGGGCCGCCGGTCGACGCACCGATCGCCAGCACCTTGACCTCGCGCAGTTCGGCCGGGTCGATCCGTCGTGGTGGCGCGGACGCCCGGCGCGAGTGCGATCCTCGCGGCTGGCCGGCCTCACGGGCCCGGCCGCGCCCCTCGCCCGTACTCCCCGGTGGCGCGTCGAGCCTCAGCGTGGTCAGCGCCGTACCCGACATGCCGAGCCGACCGCGCGGGTGGGTGATCACCCGGACCCGGCCGGCCACCTTCAGCCGCTGGCAGAGCACTTCGGCGTACGCCTCGAGCCGGCCGCTGTCGTGCGGGCCGGGCTTGGCGATCACATCGACGGCACCGGCCGAGTACGCCGAGGCGGCGTTGTCGCGGTCCATCCCGTCGACGAACGAGGAGTAGACCACGATCGGGGTCGGCCGGGTGGCCATGATCCGCTCGATCGCCTGGATGCCGTCCATCACCGGCAGGTGCAGGTCCATCAGGACGACGGACGGGCGCAGCCGCTCGACGAGGGCAACCGCGTCACGGCCGGTCCGGGCCTCGCCGACCACCTCGAGGGTCGGGTCCGCGGACAACGCGGTACGAATGAAGCGTCGTTGGGTCGCGGAGTCGTCAACGACCACGATGGAGACCGGAGCTGGGCTCTCCGGCTGCGCGCTCACTGTTGAGGTGTCGTCGCTGAACCGAAGGTGCTTGAGCGGGCAGCCCGCCCGAATCCGCCCGGTTCAGAACAATTCGCGTGCTACGACGTGACGTGGAACACCGCGGGCTTGCCCTTGATGCCGTCCAGCGTCGCGTGCAACACGTACTCACCCGGAAGCGCCGCGCTGCCCGCGGCGCACCCGGTATCGAGCCGGTGACCGTCCCAGACGGTCGTGATCGTCTTCGTCCCGCCCGCCTTGATCTTGATCGTCTTCGCCGGCAGCGTGCTCGGGCAGCCCTTCGTGGTCCAGATGTGGTCGCTACCGGAGGTGATCGTCCAGGCTTCGTTCGACGGCGTCGAGGTCAGCCGGCACGGTGAGGTCGACGGGTTGCTGAACGAACCGATCAACGTGGCGGACTCCCCCGAGGTGTAACCGGACGCGCTGGTCGACAGCACGAGCGTGATCACGCTCGGATTGCAGGCCGCCACAGCGGGCGGGGTCGACGGCGGTGAGGTCGAGGTCGACGGGGTCGGCGAGGAGTGGTGCCCGGTCGTTGGCTTCTTGGACCCGCCGCCCGAGAGCAGGTTGACCAGCACGACGACGATGGCCACGATGACGACCAGAAGCACCCCGCGCCGGATCCAGTAGACCCGCGGCTCGTGCGGACCTACCGGCCAGAGCACGGTGCTCACGATCTTGATCGTAAGGTCCAGCCCGGCCAATCCCCGGCGTCCTCGTGACAGACTCTCCGACCGTCATGGCATCGTCGTTCACCGCCACCGTCACCGCCTGGTACGCCGCGAACGCCCGCGACCTGCCCTGGCGGGCCGCGGGGGTGAGCCCGTGGGGCGTCCTGGTCAGCGAGGTGATGCTCCAGCAGACGCCGGCGACGCGGGTGATCCCGAGCTGGGAACAGTGGCTGGCGCGTTGGCCGACGCCGGCCGCCCTGGCCGCGGACTCACCTGGCGAGGCGGTCCGCGCATGGGGGCGGCTCGGCTACCCCCGCCGCGCACTTCGACTGCACGAAGCCGCGGTCGCGATCGTCGACCGCCACGGCGGCGCCGTACCCGCCGGCCTCGAGGAGCTGCAAGCGCTTCCGGGCATCGGGTCCTACACCGCGGCGGCGGTCGCGACCTTCGGCTTCGGCGCTCGCCATGCCGTCCTCGACACCAACGTGCGGCGGGTCTACGCCCGGGTCTTCGATGGCGTGGCCGACGCGAGGACCTCCGCGCCGACCACGGCCGAACGCGAGGCGGCCCTCGCCCGGGTGCCGCTGGCGGACCCGGCGGCCTACAGCGTCGCGGTGATGGAGCTCGGCGCGCTGGTCTGCACCGCCCGCGCACCGGCGTGCGGTCAATGCCCGACCAGCTCGACCTGTGCGTGGTATCGGGCCGGCCGGCCGGAGGGTGGCCGGACCCGCCCGGTGCAGACCTATGCGGGGACCGACCGCCAGGTGCGCGGCCGGTTGCTGGCGGTCCTCCGAGATGCCACCGGCGCAGTACCGCGGCTCGAGCTCGACGCCGTGTGGGACGACGACGTCCAGCGCGAGCGGGCACTGGCCGGACTGCTGGCCGACGGGCTGGTCCAGCCCGCCGGACCGGGCCGATACCGGTTGCCGGCATGAGGTACGGGTTCGCACATCGGGGCGGCTCGCACGGGCCTGACAACACGCTGGTCTCGTTCGAGACCGCGCTCGCCAAAGGCGCGCCAGGGCTCGAGACAGACGCCTGGCTCACCCGCGACGGGTTGGTCGTCCTCGATCACGACGGCCTGGCCGGCTTGGACCGCCGCGACCCGATCGCAACCGCGGGGCGCGCGGATCTCCCCGCGCACATCCCGACCCTCGCCGAGCTCTACGAACGCTGCGGCATCGACTTCGACCTCGCGATCGACGTCAAGTCCGAGGGCATCGCCGATTCGGTCGCTGCCGTGGCCGCGGAGTACGCCGCCGACGCCCGGCTGTGGGTAGTTGCATCGGATCCGGCGTACATCGAGCACCTTGCGGCCGGCCATCGCGCGGTGACCATCCGTGGCAACGAGATCCGCTCCCGCCGGCGGCGGACTGTGCTCGCACGGGCCCGCGCCGCCGGTGCCGAAGCGGTCAACGCGCGGTGGCTGTGGTGGACCCGACCGCTCGTCGACGAGGTGCACGCGCTGGGGATGCAGGCATTCGGGTACGACGCGCAGCGGCGGTCATCGCTCGACCGGTCGCTTGCGATCGGGCTCGACGGCGTGTTCAGTGACCACGTCGACCGGATGCGGGCTGCCCTCGAAGCGGCTGGTTAGGCCTCGGTCGCGGGAGTCTCGACGGCGGAGCCGGCACCTTCTGCGACGGTCTCGACCGGCAGCGCGTCCGGGGCCACCGGCTTGACCTCGCCGCGGAAAGTGAACCGCTCTTCCTCGTCGACGGTTTCGGTGTCGACCACGACGATCTGACCGGCAGTGAGCTCGCCGTAGAGGATCTTCTCGGACAGGATGTCCTCGATCTCGCGCTGGATGGTGCGCCGCAGCGGGCGCGCTCCGAGCACGGGGTCGTAGCCCTTCTTGGCAAGCACCCGCTTGGCGTCGGCGGTGAGTTCGATCGCCATGTCACGGTTCTTCATCGCGGCGTCCACCCGGCTGATCATCAGATCGACGATCTGGACGATGTCGTCCTCGGTGAGCTGGTGGAAGACGATCGTGTCGTCGACCCGGTTGAGGAACTCCGGCTTGAAGTGCGCCTTGAGCTCCTCGTTGACCTTCATCCGCATCCGGTCGTAGTTGTTCGCGTCGTGGTCACCACCGGCGAAGCCGAGGTTGAGGCCCTTCGCGATGTCCCGCGTACCGAGGTTGGTGGTCATGATGATCACGGTGTTCTTGAAGTCGACCGTGCGACCCTGCGAGTCGGTCAGCCGGCCGTCCTCGAGCACCTGCAGCAACGTGTTGAAGACGTCGGGGTGGGCCTTCTCGACCTCGTCGAACAGCACGACCGAGAACGGCTTGCGCCGCACCCGCTCGGTGAGCTGGCCGCCCTCTTCGTAGCCGACGTACCCGGGGGGTGAACCTACCAGCCGGGACACGCTGTGCTTCTCCATGAACTCACTCATGTCGAGCTGAATCAGCGCGTCCTCGTCGCCGAACAGGAACTCCGCGAGGGTCTTCGACAACTCGGTCTTCCCGACCCCGGACGGGCCGGCGAAGATGAACGAGCCGCCGGGCCGCTTCGGGTCCTTCAGGCCGGCCCGGGTACGCCGAATCGCCTGCGATACAGCCTTGACCGCTTGCTCCTGGCCGATGACCCGCTTGTGCAGCTCGTCTTCCATCCGGAGCAGCCGCGAGGTCTCTTCCTCGGTCAGCTTGAAGACCGGGATGCCGGTCCAGGTCGCGAGAACCTCGGCGATCTCCTCGTCGCTGACCTCGGCGACGACGTCCATGTCGCCGGCCTTCCACTCGCGCTCGCGGTCGGCCTTCTGGGCGAGCAGGGTCTTCTCGCGGTCGCGCAGTGACGCGGCCTTCTCGAAGTCCTGCGCGTCGATCGCGCTTTCCTTCTCGCGCCGAACCGCGGCGATCCGCTCGTCGAACTCGCGCAGGTCCGGCGGCGCGGTCATCCGCCTGATCCGCATCCGCGAACCGGCCTCGTCGATCAGGTCGATCGCCTTGTCGGGAAGGAACCGGTCGGAGATGTAGCGGTCGGCGAGCGTTGCAGCAGCGACCAACGCGGCGTCGGTGATCGACACCCGGTGGTGCGCCTCATAGCGGTCGCGCAGACCCTTGAGGATCTCGATCGTGTGGGCGAGCGAGGGCTCGCCGACCTGGATCGGCTGGAAGCGCCGCTCGAGCGCAGCGTCCTTCTCGAGGTACTTGCGGTATTCCTCGACCGTGGTCGCACCGATGGTCTGCAGCTCGCCGCGCGCGAGCATCGGCTTCAGAATGCTGGCCGCGTCAATCGCGCCCTCGGCCGCGCCGGCGCCGACCAAAGTGTGAATCTCGTCAATGAACAAGATGATGTCGCCGCGGGTGCGAATCTCCTTCAGGACTTTCTTCAAACGCTCCTCGAAGTCGCCGCGATAGCGGCTGCCGGCGACCAATGCGCCGAGGTCAAGGGTGTAAAGCTGCTTGTCCTTGAGGTTTTCCGGCACCTCGGCCTTCACAATGGCCTGGGCGAGCCCTTCGACCACCGCGGTCTTGCCGACGCCCGGCTCCCCGATCAGAACCGGGTTGTTCTTGGTACGGCGGGAAAGCACCTGCATAACCCGCTCGATTTCCTTTTCCCGGCCGATGACGGGGTCGAGCTTGCCTTCGCGGGCGGCCTGGGTCAGATTGCGGCCGAACTGGTCGAGCACGAGGCTCGTACTGGGCGCACCCTCGCCGGCCGCCCCTGGCGCAACCGGCTCCTTGCCCTGATATCCGCTGAGCAGCTGGATCACCTGCTGGCGGACCCGGTTGAGGTCCGCACCGAGCTTGACCAGGACCTGCGCGGCGACGCCTTCGCCCTCGCGGATCAAGCCGAGCAGGATGTGCTCGGTGCCGATGTAGTTGTGACCAAGTTGCAACGCTTCGCGCAGGCTGAGCTCAAGGACCTTCTTCGCTCGAGGCGTAAACGGGATGTGGCCGCTGGGTGCCTGCTGGCCCTGACCAATGATCTCTTCGACCTGCTGCCGCACACCTTCGAGTGAGATGCCCAGCGACTCGAGCGCCTTGGCCGCGACGCCTTCGCCCTCGTGGATCAAGCCAAGCAGGATGTGCTCGGTGCCGATGTAGTTGTGGTTGAGCATCCTGGCTTCTTCCTGTGCCAGGACGACCACCCGCCGTGCGCGGTCGGTAAACCGTTCAAACATGCCTGCTCCTCGGCCGAAGCGGCGCGGGGGAACCCGCTTGTCCTCACCCGCATGCTAGCCCGGGCGCGACTCAGACATGGGTCGCGATCCGGAACCCGCTACGCGAGATACAACCTCATCGGCCCGGATGCCATTCCGGTTCAGCCGCTGGCGGAATCTTGTTTCGGCCAGACGGGTGCAATCGCTACTTCTTCGACGCGGCGTAGCGCGCGAGCACGTCGGCGCTGATCCGGCCCCGCTCGCTCACCTTGATGTTGTGCGAACGAGCCCAGGCGCGCACGGCCGAGGAGTCGACGCCACCTGCCGAACGCTGGCCGCGGCGCCGCGCTGGGCCGCCCGCTGCCCGCCCGGCCCTGCGGCCGGCGGCGACGTACGGAGCGAATGCTTCGCGCAGCTTTGCGCCGTGGCGCTCGCAGACGTCGATTTCGTACGCCGCACCATCGACAGCGAATCGCACGGTCTCGACTCCTGCGGTGTCATCACCGTGCAGGTCGCAAACCAACAGAACCTGGAATCGCTGCGCCATTGTGAATTCCCCTCACCCGAGTACGTTTCCGCCCACATTAGCGCAGCGAATTTCACCCGCCGAAAAGCGGTAAGGGGTAAAGCGCTCGCGACTATTCGCCGCGCACCATCGGGAAGATGATCACGTCGCGAATGTTTCCACCGGTCAGCAACATCAGCAGTCGATCGACACCGAGACCCATTCCGCCCATCGGCGGTGCGCCGTATTCGAGGGCGCGAAGGAAATCCTCGTCCAGCTGCATCGCTTCCGGATCGCCACCCGCGGCCTTGGCCGACTGCTCGGTCAGCCGGCGACGTTGCTCCACCGGGTCCACCAGCTCGGAGTACGCCGGGGCCAGCTCGACCCCGTTGATCACCAGGTCCCACGCCTCGGCCAGTCGCGGATCGTCACGATGTGGTCGCGCGAGTGGGCGCACCGAGGCCGGATAGTCCATAACGAAGGTCGGCTCGATCAAGGTGTGCTCGACCAGTTGCTCGTAGATCTCGAGCACGATCTCGCCGGCGTTCCACCCCGGCTGCAGGCCGATCTCACGGTCGCCGCAGATCCGGCGAAGATCTTCGATCGAGGTGTCCGGTGTGATCGATGCGCCGGTCGCTTGGCTCACTGCCTCGAAGATCGGCAGCCGTCGCCACGGCTGGTCGAGCTCGAGCTCGCCGCCATCGGTTCGCGGCACCACGGTCGAGCCGAGGGCGCGGGCGGCATCGAGCACGATCGCGCGGGTGAGGTCGGCCATCGTGTCGTAGTCGCCGAAGGCTTCGTACACCTCGAGCATGGTGAATTCCGGGCTGTGCGTGGTGTCGACGCCTTCGTTGCGGAAGTTGCGGCCGATCTCGAAGACCCGCTCGAATCCGCCGACCACCATCCGCTTCAACCACAGCTCGATCGCGATCCGCAGGAATCGCTGCTCGCCCAAGGCGTTGAGATGGGTCGCGAACGGGCGCGCCGACGCGCCGCCGTGCATGACCTGCAACATCGGCGTCTCGACCTCGAGGAACCCGCGCTCGTTCAAGGTCTGGCGGATCGAGTGGAGCACCGTCGCACGGGCCTCGACGAAGCGCCGGCTGTCCGGGTTGACCAGCAGGTCGAGGTAGCGCCGGCGGACTCGAGCCTCCTGGTCGGCCAGCCCGCGCCACTTCTCCGGCAGCGGCCGCAGCGCCTTGCTCGCGAGCGTCCAGGAGTCGGCGAGCACCGAGAGCTCACCACTGCGGCTCGCGATCACCTCACCGTCGACACTGACGTGATCACCGAGGTCGATGTCGCGCTTCCAGTCGCCGAGCCGGTCCGCGCCGAGCCGGTCGACGGACAACATGACCTGCACCTCGCCGGATCCGTCCCGCAAGGTGGCAAAACACAGCTTGCCGCCGTCCCGCTTCAACATCACCCGCCCGACCACCGAAACGTGCTCACCGGTCGCGGTGTCAGGAGCAAGGTCGGGGAAGCGAGCCCGCAATGCCGCGTTGGTCGTCGTACGGGGAACTCCGACCGGGTACGCATCGACGCCGTCGGCCTGCAATCGCTGCAGTTTCGCCAGGCGTACCGCCTCCTGCTCGGAACGCTCCTCGGATCCCCGCCCAACCATGTGCCGCAGGCTACCGACTAAGCGATGTCACATTGCAACGCGTTTCCGGGGGGTGCTGTCGCATTGCCCCCACGAAGTGCGGGGCAATGCGACATGGCTTGGAACGCGGGGAGGTGCGTCGCGGGGGTCAGGTCTGGTTCCGGTCGAAGACCAGGCGCAGGCCGATCAGGGTGAGGTCGGGCTCGTACTCGGTCACGGTCTCGCACTCGTCGATCACCAGCGCGGCAAGACCACCGGTCGCCACCACGACCGGGTCGGCGGCGAGCTCCTCGCTGATCCGGCGAACCAGGCCATCGATCTGACCGGCGAAACCGTAGATCAGCCCGGACTGCAGCGCTTCGACCGTGCTCTTGCCGATGACCGACCGCGGCCGGGCCAGCTCGACCTTGAAGAGCCGGGCGCCGCGGGCCGCGAGGGCGTCGATCGACAGCTCGATCCCGGGAGCAATCGCGCCCCCGAGAAACTCGCCCTTGTCGCTGACTACGTCGAAGTTGGTCGAGGTCCCGAAGTCCACGACGATCGCCGGCCCGCCGAACAGGTGGTAGGCAGCCAGGGTGTTCACGATCCGATCGGCGCCGACCTCGCGCGGGTTGTCGTACAACAGCGGTACGCCGGTCTTCACCCCGGGCTCGACGATCACCGCCGGCACCGTCGAGTAGTAACGCGAGAAGACGCCACGAAGCTCGTGCAACACGGCCGGCACGGTCGAGCAGGCCGCGATCCCGTCGGGCTTCTCGCTGTCGACGAGCAAGCCCCGCAACAACAGGGCCAGCTCGTCGGCGGTGGCGCGAGTGTCGGTCTTGATCCGCCACGACTCGACGAGGCGATCGCCGTCGAAGTGCCCGATGACGGTGTTGGTGTTGCCGACATCGATGGTCAGAAGCATGGCTCAGGCTCCTCCGGCGGCGGATCGGTCGACCACCACATTGTCGATCAAGCGGGTGCTCCCGATCCGGCCCGCCACGAGAAGTCGCAGCCGTTCGGTGGTGGCATCGGGTTCGTGCCAGGTCCGGTCGTCGACCGCCGCGAGGTAGTCGACATCGATCAACGGCTGCGCGTCGAGCACGGCCCGCGCCGCGGAAAGCGCAGCCGCCACTCCGCCACCGGCATTGGCGGCGCCGGCACGAAGCGCCTGCGACAGGGACCGGGCGGCCTCACGTTCGTCGCCGTTGAGGTATTGGTTGCGGCTCGACAAGGCCAGGCCGTCGGGCTCACGAACCGTCTCGACCGACTGGATCTCGACCGGCTCGTCGAGCTCGGCGACGAGCCGCCTGATCAGCTCGAGCTGTTGTGCGTCCTTCTCGCCGAAGACGGCAAGGTCCGGTTTCGTCAGCGTCAGCAACTCCGCCACGGCGGTAAGGACACCGTCGAAGTGCCCCGGCCGGATCGTCCCTTCGAACTGTGCGCCGAGCGGACCCGCCTCACGATGGACCAGCCCCGCGCCGGGCGGATACATCACCGTCTCGTCGGGGGTGAAGGCGACGTCGACCCCCTCCTCCGCGCAGGAGGCCAAGTCGGCTTCGAGGTCGCGGGGATAGCGCTGGAAGTCCTCGCCTGCGCCGAACTGGAGCGGGTTCACGAAGATCGTGACGAGCACACTGTCGGCCTGCGCACGAGCGACCTGCATCAAACGGCGATGACCCGCATGGATCGCGCCCATCGTCATCACGACCGCGACCCGCCCGGCCATCGCCTCGCGCGCCGCCGCAAGCTCGGCGCGGGTCGTGACCACGAGCAGCGCACTCACGTCGGCTCCGGCGCGGCGAGCACGTCCAGCAACGCGCTCGCGTCCTCGGCGCTCAAGGTTCCGGCCGCCAGCGCGCGTAGCGCGGTCAGCCGCGACATCTCGACGTACGCCGCGATGGCCTCGGGCGCCATCGACCTGATCGCGGCGAGATGGGCCGCAACCGTCCCGGCGTCGCCGCGCGCAACCGGTCCGGTCAACGCCCGATCGCCGCGGCGAAGCGCATTGTCGAGCGCCGCCCCGAGCAGCGGTCCAAGCATCCGTTGGGGGTGTTCGACGCCCGCTCGGGACAACACGTCCGCCGCTTCGGCGACCAGGGTCACGAGGTTGTTCGCGCCGAAGGCGAGCCCGGCGTGATACGTGGTCCGCAGCTCCTCGGCGATCCACACCGGCTCCGAGCCCATCTCGATCACAAGCGCCTCGGCGACCGGACGCAGCCGCTCGGTCGTGGTGACCCCGAAGCAGGCGCCATCGAGGCGCTGGAGGTCGACCTCGGTACCGGTGAAGGTCATGACCGGATGCAGCGCCAGCGGCAAGGCGCCTCGCACCGTCAGCGGCTCGAGCACCTCGATCCCGTGCGCGCCGCTGGTGTGGGCGACGAGCGTCCCGGCGCCGACCGCGGCCGCGTTCGCCAGCCCGGTGACCAGACCGGCGAGGGCATCGTCGGGCACGGCCAGCACCAGTAGCTCGGCCGCTGCCGCCACCTCGTCGACCGGCTTGATCGGCGCGCCTGGCAACAGCAGCGCCGCGCGGGCCCGACTCGGCTCGGAGACGGCCGCAACCGCGGCCACCCGGTGGCCGGCCCTGACCAGCGCGGCCCCGAGCACGGCGCCAACCCGGCCGGCACCGATCACGCCGACCGCAAGCCGGGCCGGCCGCTCGGCCGGAGGTAGCACGCTCATTCGTCGTTCCAGTCCTCGTGACAGGCGGGGTACCGGACGGCACGAGGGTACGTCGTACCGTCTCGATCGTGGCCGACCCCCGCCCGCGGACCTGGCGCACTGCGATGTCGGAGGCCCTCTACGGCGAGGGCGGCTTCTACCTGACCGCCGGCGCGCCGGGCCGGCACTTCCGGACCGCCGGCCAGGCTGCGCCGTGGGCCGCCGCCATCCACCGGCTCGCCGTCCGGGTGGCGGACGCGCTCGGCTCCACCGCGGCGTTCAGCGTGGTTGACGTCGGCGCGGGTGGCGGCGAGTTGCTGACCGGACTCGCCGAGCTGGCCCCGCCGAGCTGGTCGCTGGTCGGCGTCGATCCCGCCCCGCGACCGCCTGACCTGTCCGAACGCGTCGAGTGGCAGCCCGAACCGCCCGACGCAGTCGTCGGGTTGATCGTTGCCGTCGAGCTCCTCGACGTCGTACCGGTCGATGTCGCGGTCCGCGACCCGGATGGCGTCCGTTTGGTGACGGTCTCACCGGCGGGGCAGGAGCAGGCCGGTGAGCTGGTGGCCGGGCGGGACGCACAATGGCTGGGGGCGTGGTGGCCGACCCCCGAGCTCGGCGATCGCGCCGAGATCGGCTGGCCGCGGGACGACCTGTGGCACGCGCTGACGTCCAGGCTGACCCGTGGCGCGGCGGTCGGCATCGACTACGCGGCCAACCCGTCGCGGGACACCGGCGGCACGCTGGCCGGCTACCGCGACGGCCGCCAGGTGGCGGCGATCCCCGACGGCCGGCGCGACCTCACCGCCCACGTGCTGTTCGAGTCGCTGCGCGCGGACGGTGACGTCGTGCTGAGCCAGCGAGCCGCCCTGCAGTCGCTCGGAGTCCTCGGCCGGCAGCCGAGGTACGACGGCGACCCGGCCGGCTACCTGGACGGGCTGGCGGCCGCCGGCCAAGCCGCTGAGCTGCTCGACCCGAGCGGCCTGGGCGACTTCACCTGGCTCGTCCACTGCGTCGGCATCGAGCCGCCGCTGTGAGGTCGCGAGCAAGATCATGGCCACCTCGCTGCGCTCTTCGACAGCGAATCGGCCGCCACGCCCGCGCTGGCTACAGCGAGGCCACGCCGGCGCGAAAGGCCCAGGCAACGGCGGCGGCTCGGTCGTTCACGTCGAGCTTGCCGAACACGTTGTTCACGTGGGTCTTCACGGTCGCCTCGGTCACGAACAACCGAGCCGCGATCTGGCGGTTGTTAAGGCCCTCCGCCATCAACTGCAGCACCTCGGTCTCGCGCTCGGTGAGCGAGCCGCCGGGTGGAATCGCGTCGGCCTGCGCTGTGGTCGGTCCCGATGTCACCAGCTCGACCAGGCGCTCCTGGACCGCGTGGTCGAGCCGGGTGCGGCCCTGCGTCGCATCGCGGATGGCGCGTTCGATCTCCTCCGAGCTCGCGTCCTTCGTGAGGTACCCGCGGGCGCCGGCGCGAAGCGCCGCCATCACCGACTCGTCGTCGGCGTACGTCGTGAGGACGACCACCTCGACGCCGGGACAGTCCGCGCGGATCCGGCGGGTGGCCTCCACGCCGTCGACGCGCGGCATCCGCAGATCGAGCAGCGCGACGTGGGGCGAGCTCGCCGCGACCAGCGAGACCGCCTGCTCGCCGTCCACACCGATGCCCACCACTTCGATGCCGTCGACCAGCCCGAGCATCAGCGCGAGCCCTTCGCGGACCAGCGTCTGGTCGTCGGCGATCACGACCCGGATCACCCCATCGACGTACTCGCTCACGCCGGCACCTCGTGCACCGAGGCGGCTCGCACGACCGGCAGCCGGAGCTCGACCGCGAAGCCGCGGGAGGTCGGGCCGGCATCCATCTGCCCGCCGGCGAGCTCCGCCCGCTCCCGCATGCCGCGTAGCCCGTTGCCGCCGCCGGGCAGCGCCACCCCGGCATCGCTGCCGCCTTCGTCGATCACCCGCAGGGTGACCAGCGACTCACCCCACTCGAGCCGGACGTCGACCCGGGTTGCCGCTGCATGCTTGCCGACGTTCGTCAGCGCCTCCTGCGCGCCGCGGAACAACGCAACGCTCGCGTCCGGGGCAAGCGCGGCCGGCTCTCCGACCTGTTCGAAGCTGGAAGCGACCGATGTGGCCCGCTCGAATTCGCCGACCAGCAGCGGGATCCGTTCCGGCCCGGGAAGCGCGTCATCGCGCAACGTGCCCACCGCATCGCGGGCCTCCTCGAGACCGCTCCGCGCAAGTGCGACCGCGCGCTCGATCCGGCTGCGCACCTCCGGATCCACGTCGCGCGATGCAGCAAGCGCGCGGGTCGATTCGAGATGCAACGAGAGGCTCGACAACGTGTGCGCGAGCACATCGTGCAGTTCGCGCGCCAGGCGCGCGCGCTCCGCCACCACCGCGCTGCGCTCCTGTGCGTCACGGCTCTGCCTGAGCTCGTCGACGAGCTGCGCATTGCGCTCGGCCGAGTCGCGCACCTGCCCGAAGAACAATGCGGCCAGGCCAAAGAACGCCGCACCCACGCCGTTGCCGATCCCTCCAGCGATGTCGCGAGTGCCGACGAACATCGTGGACAGCGTCACCGCCACCACACCGCAGCCGGCCGGCAGCAACGCGCGCGGCATCGGATACCAGACCGGCGCAACGAACAGCACGGCGTAGCTGACGACGAAGACCTGTCCGTTGCCGGTGATGACATGCAACCAACCGCCGAGCCCGACCAGAGCGATCAGCGCGAGGATGTTCAGCCAGTCGCCGCGGCGCCGGTGCGCGATCATTCCCCAGCACGCGGCGAGCACCACTTCCAGCCCGATCGCGAGCACCCGCTGCTGGGTCGAGAGCCGGCCGAAGGCAGCCAGGGTCTGCGCCAAGGTGATCAGCGTGACGGCCTGCCGTAAACCGACCCGCATCCACGGCGGGAGGAAGTCGCCCATCCCACGCACGGTGGGGGCGGCGCTTCGACACTGGTCGGTCACACCACGAAGGTAGACGCCGGACGGCGCCAGCGAATCGGTCTACGGGTTGAGACCACTCTCCACCCGTGATCCACCCGTGATGTGACGACCGGGCTCTCCGTGGGCACGTAACGTCGGGAACGCAACCGGACCCGAAGTCGACGAAAGGCCGATGAGATGACTGCAATCGTCGTCGACGATTTGCACAAGAGCTACGGCACAACCCTCGCCGTACGCGGAGTGAGCTTCGCAGTCGACGAAGGCGCATGTGTCGCCCTGCTCGGCCCGAACGGTGCCGGTAAGACCACCACGCTCGAGGTGCTCGAGGGCTATCTCAAGCGCGACTCAGGACGCGTCGAGGTGCTCGGCAACGACCCGCAGCACGGCGATCGGTCGTGGCGCGAAGGGATCGGCATCGTGTTGCAAGGCACCGCCGTCGACCCATATCTCACCGTGCGCGAGACGCTCTCGCGGACCGCCGGCTTCTACCCGCGACCCCGCCCGGTCGACGAGGTGATCGAGTTGGTCGGCCTGGGCGAGAAGGCGGACTCGCGGGTCAACAAGCTCTCCGGCGGACAGCAGCGCCGCCTCGACGTGGCGTACGGGATCATCGGCAACCCGCGGCTGCTCTTCCTCGATGAGCCCACCACCGGCTTCGATCCCTCCGCCCGCCGCGGTGCGTGGGACATGGTCAGGGATCTGCGCACCCTCGGTACGACGATCATGCTGACCACGCACTACATGGACGAAGCGCAAGAGCTCGCCGACAACATCGTGGTGATCGGTAGCGGCCAGGTCGTCGCCGAGGGCACGCCCGACGCACTCGGTGGCCGCGACACCGCCGCCGCGCACATCAGGTTCCGCCTTCCCGACGGAGTCGACCCGGCCCTGCTGCCGGTCGCCACCACCCTCGACGTGCACGGCTTCTGCACGCTGACCAGCGACGACGACATCCGGGTCCTCCACGAGCTGACCGGATGGTCCATCGACAACGGCGTACCGCTCGAGGGCCTGGTGTCGACCCGCCCGAGCCTCGAGGACATCTACCTCTCGCTCGTCGGTCACGAACTGCTGACCGAGCCGAGCGACCCGCAGACCACTGGAGCACATCGATGAGCAGCGACATCGCCCTCGTGGCAACGCAGATCCGGTACGAGCAGAAGAGCTACTGGCGTAACCCGGGTGCGGCGTTCTTCACCTTCGCCTTCCCGCTGGTGTTCTTCTTCATCCTGGTCGGGTTGGCCGGCGGTGGGCACGACCAAAGCGTTCTTCCGGGCGTCAAGCTCGCGCAGTACTACACGCCGAGCGTCCTTGCCTACGGTGTGATGAGTGCGTGCTTCCTGAGCATCTCGCTGACCTTGGTGCGCCAGCGCGAGTTCGGCATTCTCAAGCGGATGCGCGGCACCCCGCTGCCATCGTGGGCGTTCATCGGGGGCATCATCGGCAACGCGGTTGTCGTCGCGACGCTGCTTTCGTTGGCGTGCATCGTGTTCGCGATCCTCGTGTACGGCGTGTCGCTGCCGGCGTCGCACATCCTGCCGCTGATCGTCACCATCGCGCTCGCGGCTCTCGTGTTCTGCGCGTTGGGCATTGCCGCGTCGTCGCTCATCCCGAACATGGACGCCGGTCCGGCGATCGTGAACCTGCCCTACTTCGTGCTGGTCTTCATCTCGGGTACGTACTTCCCGATCAACGGCGGCTTGGCCAAGGTCGCCGCTTGGCTTCCGCTGCGGCCGTTCATCGTCGCGATGTTCAAGGCCTTCGACCCGCGAACGACCGGCAGCGCGTGGTCGCCGCACCAGCTGGGATCGCTGCTGATCTGGGGAGTGGTGGGCACGGTGTTCGCGGTCCGGCACTTCCGATGGACACCGCGGCGCGACTGATCGCGCGGGTTTGCAAGGATCGCCCGCGTGAGCAGCGCGCGGGCCGGCAGCCGAGAGGTCACCGTCTCGACCGGTGAGTTCGCCGAGTCCGACGTCGTACTCAACATCGCGCCGCAACATCCGGCCGCGCACGGAATCCTCCGGCTCGCCCTCGTCCTCGACGGCGAGACCATCGCGCGGGCCACCCCGATCGTCGGCTACATGCATCGCGGCGCCGAGAAGCTGTTCGAAGCCCGCGACTACCGCCAGATCCTCGTGCTGGCCAACCGGCACGACTGGCTGTCGGCGTTCAGCAACGAACTGGGCATCGTGCTCGCGGTCGAGCGGATGCTCGGCATGGAGGTCCCGGTTCGGGCGACCTGGACCAGGACGCTGCTCGCGGAGCTCAACCGGGTGCTGAGCCACCTGATGTTCCTCGGGTGTTACCCGTACGACTCAGCCGCGGTCTCGCCGATCGCGAGCGCCTTCGCCGGGCGCGAGGTGATCCAGACCGTGATGGAGGAGTTCTGCGGCGGCCGGATGCACTACATGTTCAACCAGGTCGGCGGCCTGAAGCAGGATCTGCCTGCGGGTTGGCTGGAACGGGTCGGATCGGCGGTCGCCGAGGTACGTGCCGGGGTTCAGCGCGACCTCGAGCCCGTGGTGCGCGGCGATGAGACGGTGCGGGCGCGCGCCCGGGGCCTCGGCCGGCTCGATCGATCCGTCGCGGAGGGATTCGGCGTCTCAGGCCCGATCGCGCGAGCCAGCGGGCTCGATCTCGACCTGCGGCGCGACGACCCCTACCTGGCGTACGCCGACCTACCGCCCGGCGTGCTCCGGATCCCGGTCAGGGTGGAGGGGGACGTGCTGGCCCGGCTCGAGTGCCTGCTCGAACAGGTCGCGATCAGCCTGGACATCGCCGAGCACTGCACGGCGGTCCTCGAGCAACTGCCGCCCGGTCCGATCAACCTGCGGCTGCCGAAGGTCGTCAAGGCCCCCGAGGGCGCCACCTACGCCTGGACCGAGAACCCGTTGGGGATCAACGGCTACTACCTGGTCTCGCGCGGTGAACGGACGCCGTGGCGACTGAAGCTGCGCAGCGCATCGTTCAACAACGTCCAGGTGCTGCCCGAGCTGCTTGCCGGCGCCCACGTCGGCGACCTGGTGCCGATCCTCACCAGCCTGTTCTTCGTGATCGGCGACCTCGACAAATAGCCCCCCACCACCTGTTGATCATGGCGAAAAGCGCCATTTCCGCGACGAAAAACGCTCGTTTCGCCATGATCAACAGCTCGCTCCGGCGCCGGCAGCGGTGCAGCTGTGCCGCTGCCAAGGCCGCAGGGAGCGCCGCGGGCTGACGCCCGCAAGCGACCGAGAACGCCGGCAGCGGTGCAGCTGTGCCGCTGCCAAGGCCGCAGGGAGCGCCGCGGGCTGACGCCCGCAAGCGACCGAGAACGCCGGCAGCGGTGCAGCTGTGCCGCTGGCCTCGCGGCTAGGACAGGCCGACCTGGGTGAGGAACGCGGACGCGGCGGTTGGGATCGGGGTGCGGTCGATGCCGACTGACTTGTTGAGGCCGACCAGGACGTCCTGGGTCAGCTTGGAGTCGACCGCGTTGAGGGCAGTGGCGAACGGGCCGGTCGAGTACTTCTTCTGCACGATCGCCACGATGTTGTCCGACGCCTGCAGGTTCTTGTCGTCGGTCAGCACGGTCAGGCCGGCCTGCTCGACAGTCGGGTCGGAGCTGAAGACCAGACCGATGTCGATCTTGCCCTGCTTGAGCGCCTTCACGGTGAGCGGGCCGCCGGCATCGAGCGTGACGAACTTAGAGAACTTCATCCCGTAGGTCTGCTTCAGGCCGGGCTCGCAGAACGGCCGGGTCTGGCACTCGGCCGGACCGCCGAGGGTCAGCGGGTGGGACTGGGAGTAGGTCCCGAGCTGCGACATCGTCGTGATGTTGTTGGCGGTCGCAAAGCTCGACTTGACCGCGAAGGAGTTCTTGTCGGTCGCAGATGCCGGGTCGAGCGCGACCAGGTTCGCGGGCAGCTCGGCCCGCAGCGCCACCATGGTGGTGTCGATGTTGCCCGACGCCTTGCTCGGCGCGTTCGCACCGTTGGCGGCGTCATTGATGAAGTCGGTCAGCGTCGCGGCGTACTCGGGCACGGCGGCGAGCGAGCCCTTCTTCAACGCGGGGTAGACCACCTCGCGCGCGCCGAGCGCCTTCACGGTCGCGGAGAACCCGCACTTGTTGAGCGCTGCGGCGTAGATGTTGGCGAGCAGCTCGGACTCGGAGAAGTTGAACGCCCCGATGACCACGCTGCCCGACCCCGCGGTCGAGCCGCAGAACGTCGGCACGGAGGTCGTCGAGAGCTTGCCCCCACTGCTCGACGAGCCACAGGCGGCGGCGCTGAGCGCGAGCACGATAGAGGCTGCGGTGAAACCGAGCAGTGAACGACGAGGGAGTCTTGGCATGGGGATCAGCCGCCTTCTGTGTCCCGCGGCCGGGCTGGCCGCGCGTGTCCTGGCGGGTTTCCCCGCACGAACCGATCCTGGCACGCCCCACTGACACCGCCAACCGGGATATCGGACCCGGTCGCTATTGATACCCGACCGTGACCGTCACCGGAGCCTGCTCGCAACCGGTTCCACGCTCGCCACGGCCATCCCCGGCGGCCGCTGGGCACCGCTGTCGCCGAACCGGCGGCGCAGCGCGCGTTCGACGAGCGCCAGCCCACCCTCGATCATCAGCGCGGTCACGACGATGAACACCACCCCGCCGTACAGTTCGCCGTAGTCCTGGATCTCCCGGCCGGTGATGACCAGCTGCCCGAGGCCACCGCTGCCGACGATCGCCGCCAGCGTCGCCGTAGCCCAGACCTGGACGGTCGCGAGCCGGAAGCCGGTGGCGATCAGCGGGATCGCGAGCGGCACCTCGACCCGTCGGGTCAGCTGCCAGCGCGTCATCCCCATCCCCACGGCAGCCCGCCGGGTGTCCTGATCGACCTGCTGGATCCCGGTGAAGGTGTTGGTGAGCATCGGCGGGACCGCGAAGATCGCCAGTGCCACGACGGCCGACGCGGTGCCGACGCCGAGCGTGCCGACCGCCAGCAGGATCAGGATCCCGAGAATCGGGATCGCGCGGGCCGCGTTCGCGATGCTCGTGACCACCACCCCGCCACGCCGCCAGCGGGCCAGCGCGATGCCCAGCGGGATCGAGACGACCGCCGCCAGCCCGATCGCCAGCGCTGAGATCTCGAGGTGCTGTTCCAGCCGCAACACCGCGCCGTTGCTGCCGGTGTAGCTCGACCGCGTCGAGAACCAGGTCGCGATCTGGTGCGGGATGCTGTGGTTCGCCATCAGGCCGCCCCGCGCCGGGCCCACGGCGTGACCGCCCGCTGCGCCAAGAGCAACAGCGCGTCGGCGATCAGGGCGAGCAGGACCGTCGCGATGATGTACGTCGTGATCTCGGCCTTGTAGAAGTTGTTCTCGAAGCCCTCGATGATGAACTCGCCGAAGCCTCCGGTGCCGACGTACCCACCGATCACGACGAGCTCGATCGTCGACACGGTGGCCAGCCGCAGCCCGGCGACGATCGTCGGCACCGCCAGCGGCAGCCGCACCCGCAAGAATGTGCCGAAGCTCGAGAACCCCATCCCGGTCGCCGCCTCGATCGCCTCGACCGGCACCCCGTCCAGCCCGGTCAGGATGTTGCGCACGAGGATCACCAGCGAGTACGCCGCCAGCGGGATCACGACCGTCCAGCGGCTGAACCCGAAGAACGGATACAGCGCGACAATCGCGGCCAGCGACGGTATTGCGTACAACGCACTCGTCGTGCCGAGCACGAGCGTCCGCAACCACGGCGACTGACGCGCCACCGCCGAGATGGGCAAGGCGACGCCGAACCCGATGCCGACGGAGAGCAATGTCAAGATGACGTGTTCGCGGCCGGCCGACTCGATCGTGCTCCAATTGCTGGTGACGTAGTGCCAGCTGAACCACGGGTTGCCCACGTGAAGGGTGAAACCGCCGGCAGGAGGATGCACGAGGTGGACGCTAGCGGAGCCGGTGCGAGCATTCTTCTCGACGGCGTACGCAAGGAGTACCCCGACGGCACGGTGGCGGTCGAAGCGCTCTCCCTCGACATCGCGGCCGGCGAGATCGCGGTCCTGGTCGGGCCTTCGGGGTGCGGCAAGACCACGACGATGCGGATGATCAACCGGCTGGTCGAGCCCTCTGGCGGCCGGATCCTGGTCGACGGCGACGACGTCACGAGCGTCGATCCGGTGCAACTACGTCGCCGGATCGGCTACGTCATCCAGCAGGTCGGGCTGTTTCCGCACCAGACCGTCGCCACCAACATCGCGACCGTGCCGACCTTGCTCGGGTGGAACAGGGCCAGGGCGAAGGCCCGGGTCAGTGAGCTGCTCGAGCTCGTCGGCCTCGATGCGGCGTACGGCAAGCGCTACCCGCAGGAGCTCTCCGGCGGCCAGCGGCAACGTGTCGGCGTCGCTCGGGCGCTCGCGGCCGACCCGCCCGTGCTGCTGATGGACGAGCCATTCGCCGCGGTCGACCCGATCGCCCGCGACCGGCTACAGGCCGAGTTCCTGCGACTGCACGAGCAGGTGTGCACGACCGTGGTGTTCGTCACCCACGACATCGACGAAGCGATCCGGCTCGGCGACCGGATCGCGGTCATGCGCGAGGGCGGTCACCTCGAGCAGTTCGCCGACCCCGCCACGTTGCTCTCCGACCCGGCGACCGACTTCGTGGCCGATTTCGTGGGCGCCGAGCGCACCCTGCGCCGGCTCTCGGTCGTCGATGTGCGGGCGACCGGCCTGCATCGCTGGCCCACCGTCGGACCCAAGGATCGATTGGCCGACTGCATCGCGCTCATGGACGCGGCAGAGGCATCGTGGGCGGTCGTCTGCGAGGACAGCACGGTCGACGGCTGGCTGGCCCGCACGGACGCCGGTGGCGGCGGCACCGCGGGCGATCGGCTCGAGCCGGCCGACACGGTCGAGGTGGGCGAGAGCCTCGAGCGGGCGCTGGCCGCGATCCTGGCCGGCAACGCGCCGGGCGCCATCGTCACGGAGCGCGGCCACTACCTCGGCGTTCTCACCGCCGGCGATGTCGTCACGATGGCGCGAAGCCGCAACTGATCGCGGGGCCCGGCTTCGATTTCGTGAAACTGCCCCAAGATCACCGAAACCCTCTAGGTTGGGCCGATGCGTCGCACCTCAGTCGTGATCGGCGCAATTGTCGCCGCCAGCATCGTGACGCCGGGCGTAGGCGCAGCGGCCGCCGGTCGGCACTCCGACGCGGCCCCGTCGTACGGCGTCACCTGGACGGTCGACACCGCGGCCAACAGCCTGACCGCATACGCCGCCGACGCGTCGGGCGCGGCCGCGCCGGTCGCCACAATCGCCGGCGGGAGCACCGGACTTGACGGCCCCACCGGAGTAGCGGTCGGGCCCTCGGGCACGATCTATGTCGCCAACTCGCTCAGCGACTCGATCACCGAGTACGCCGCCGGCACCCAGGGCGACACGGCTCCCAAGGCCACGATCTCAGGCCCGCAGACCGGACTCGATGGCCCGAGCTCGGTGACGATCGGTTCCGGGCAGGTCTGGATCACCAACCCCTCGGCGAACACGGTCGAGGCGTTCAGCCCGGGCACCAGCGGCAACGTCCTGCCGGCCGAGACGATCGCGGGCCCCAAGACGCAGCTCGATCACCCGATCGCCATCACCGTTGCCATCGGCCTCCCGTTGATCACGGTTCTCAACACACCGACCATCGGTGCGTCGAGCCTCACGTCGTACCTCAGCGACCGGTACGGCAACATCGCGCCCCTGACCGTGGTGAAGGGCACGACCGCGCATGCCTTCAGCGCGCCGACCGCGATCGCCAGCGCCGGCTTCCTGCTCTGGGTCGCTGACGGCGGCGCGCATTCGGTGACGGAGCTGATCTCGCTGTTCGGTGGCCCCAGGACACCGGCCCTGGCGGTCCTGAAGGGCACGGACACCGGAATCGATGACCCGAGCGGGCTCGCCATCGACGCGATCGGCGAGCTGGAGGTCGCCGATGCCACGAGCCACACGGTCAGCGTGTTCGGCACCAACGCACACGGCGACGCCGCACCGATCCGCACCATCACCGGCGTCGGCTCGGGCCCTGGCCAGCCCGCGGCTCTCACCGTGACCGGCGTGCCGCCGGGCGCCCCGACGAACGTCCGGGCCGTCGTCCACCACCGATCAGCCACCGTCCGCTGGGACGCGCCGACGGTCAGCGGCGGTGGTCTGCTCGGCTACGAGGTCGAAACGATCGTCAGGCTGGGTCACGGCGTCACAGTGGGCTCGGGAGGTGGCGAAGGCGTGTTCGGTCTCACGACGACCAAGACCCACACCACGATCCACCACCTGCAGTACGGCCGGACCTATTCCTTCCTCGTGCAGGCGGTCAACGTCTTCGGCGGGTCGCCCGGCGCGCGGTCGGCGTCCCTGACCCCGCTGTCCGTGCCGACCGCACCGCGCAGTGTGCTCGCGGTCGGTGGTGACCACGCGATCTCGGTTGGCTGGTCGAAGCCGACCCAGGACGGCGGCCGGCCGATCCGCAAGTACCGGGTCGAGTACGCGACCTGCCGTCCCGGCGCGTTGGGCTGCCACTTCGCCTCGACGCTCGTCGCCGCGCGCCACCGACGGGTCACGATCACCGGACTCAGCGCCGGTCACACCTACGACGTACGAGTGGTGGCCGAGAACGTGGTGGGCGACAGCCGCCCTTCGAAGGTTGCCAGAGCCGCGGTGAGCTGACCCGGCAGTCAGTCGCCGGTGCGCAGGTATTCGATGTAGCGGGCCCGGAGCAAGGGCTCGAGCGAGCCTTCGTGCCGGCCGAGCAGCTCCTGGGCCAGCTCGACCGCGCCACTGATGCTCTCGCCCAGCCCGCCGGCCGAGCCGTCGTCAGCGCCGAGGCTCTCGCTCGACGGCAGGTGCTTGACCAGGTCCCAGAAGAAGCCGATGTCGCGGTGTCGCTCGGCGCGGGCGAACGCCCGCTCACGAAGTTCGGCGGTCGTCAGCGCCTCGAGCTCGGCGACCGTGGGCGACTGATCACTCGAGTCGTTGGGCATGGCAGCGAAGCCTACCGGCCTCAGTCGCCGGCCGGTGGCTCCCATTCGTCGTCGTCCTTGCCCTTGGGCACCCGGCAGACCCGTTCCAGGAACAACGCGCCGGCCACGAGGACCAGCCCGAAACCCACTCCGAACGCCGCGGTCCGGGTGTCCCGGTCGGCGGTCACTGAATCGATCTTGGCCACCCAGGCCAGGTATCCGGCGTACCCGCCGGTGGCGACCGCGCCGACGATCGACGACGCCTTCGCGAGGGCGACCAGTCGCGCGACGACCAGCGGGTTGATCGGCCGGGTGCCGTGCCGGCCGGCCAGCCTGGCCCGGGTCATCAACGCCATGTACAGCTCCGCGAACGCCAGCAACACGAGCCAGGACAACGCGTAGATGGTCGGCGTCGGAAGGCTGTTGAACTGCGACCGGGTGACCAGGTACGCGATCCCGCCGGCCACTACGGCGACCAGCAGCAGTAGCGATGCTCTCGTGGGCTTCATCACGGCAAGGGCAACGGGTCGGCCACCCGCCGGACCTGCTGCGGACCGAGCCCGCTGAGCAGGGCGCGGACCGAGCCGCGGCCCGGCAGGCTCGCGGCCGGGTCGACGGCGAGCCATGGGGTGAGTACGAAACCGCGCTCGTAGGCGCGTGGATGCGGCAGGGTCAGTCGCGGGTCATCGCTGATCACGGCATCGACCGCGATGACGTCGACATCCAGGGTCCGCGGGCCCCAGCGCCTGGAGCGCAGCCGGCCCTGGGACTGCTCGGCGGCCTGGGTCGCGGTGAAGACCGCCTCCGGGTCGTCGCTGTCGAGCAGCGCGACCGCGTTGAGGTAGGCGGGCTGATCGGTGACACCGACCGGCGCGGTCTCGTAGACCGGTGAGACCGCGCGAACCGGCACTTGCTGCGCGATGACTTCCAGACCGGCCCGTAGCCGGGCCATCCGGTCACCGAGATTGGTGCCGAGCGAGACCACCGCCGTCACTCGTGACGCTCTCGCTGGATCGTCACCATCACGTCGCTGACCGGCAGGCCGACCGGGGCGTCTGGCTTGTGCACCGTGACCTCGACGGCGTGCACCATCGGGTCACCGAGACAGACGTCGGCCAGCCGTTGCGCGAGCGTCTCGATCAGCGCGACCGGCTCGCCTCCGATGACCTCCGCGAGCAGATGCGCCAGGGTCGAGTAGTCGACGGTGGCCGCCACGTCGTCCTCAGTGGCCGCCAGCCGGGTGTCGACCGAGAGGTCGACGTCGACGACGAACAGCTGCCCGACCCGGCGCTCCTCCGGCAGCACGCCGTGGAAGCCCCGGACCCGCAGTCCACGCAGCGAGATCGTGTCGGTCATGTTGCCTGCCCTTCCTCGCTCGCGGTCATCACAGGAGAAGCATGATGGGCCCACAGCCGCCAGCCCTGCTCCCGCCGCCGAAACATATTGGTGGCCACCACCGTTGCAGTCTCGCCCAACTCGCCTTCGGCGTCCGTGCTCCCGGCCAGCAAGCTGTGCTGGCAGGTGACCACGGCGACGTCGCCAGCCATGCTCACATCAACCCCGGTGAGGAAGAACTGTATGTAGGAGGTGTTGGCCATGATCACCGCCCACGACCGAAGCACCCGGGACCGTCCCCGCACCGAGGGCCAGCCCGGATGCACACACACGACGTCGTCGCCGGCGTCCCACAGCTGCTCGATCCGCCCGAGGTCGCCGGACTCGATCGCGGCGTAGAACTGCGCGTTGGCCTCGGTCACGTCCTCGACATCACCCACGCCACTCACCGCGCCTCGAGGATGGCGGAGACCACCCGCACCGCGTCGGCGTTGCCGGGTACGTCGTGCACCCGCACCCCCCACGCACCGGCGGCAGCCGCCAGCGCGGTGATCGCCACCGTGGCGTCCGCGCGATGGTCGCTGTCCCGCGGCTCGCCGTCGCGAGCGAGCAGCGTGCCGAGGAACGACTTCCGGCTCGCACCGACCAGGAGTGGCGGCCCGATCGCGACCAGCCGCTCCAGGTGCGCCAGCAGCGCCCAGTTGTGAGCCGCGGTCTTCGCAAAGCCGATCCCCGGGTCGAGCACCACCTGGTCGGGATCGACGCCGGCGGCGACCACCGCGTCGAGTCGTTGCGAGAGCTCAGCGCAGACCTCGGCCACGACGTCGGCGTACTCCGCCCGCTGCTGCATGTCCGCGCTGTGTCCGCGCCAGTGCATGACGACGTACGGAACTGCTGCCTCGGCGACCAGGCGGGGCAACCCGGGATCGGCCGCACCACCCGACACGTCGTTGACCATGACCGCGCCGGCTGCCAGGGCCGCCTCGGCGGTCTCCCGGCGCATCGTGTCGATGCTCACCCGGATCCCGGCGGCGGCGAGCTCCCGTACGACGGGGAGCACCCGGCGGGCCTCCTCGGCCGGATCGACCCGATCAGCGCCCGGGCGGGTCGATTCCCCGCCCACGTCGACGAGATCGGCGCCATCGGCCACCAGCGCGAGGCCGTGGTCGATCGCGGAGCTGGTCTCGTAGTGGCGGCCGCCGTCGCTGAACGAGTCCGGTGTGACGTTGACGACACCCATCACCAGGCATCGCCCGAAGTCCGGCAACCCCCGCACGGTGGCTTCGGTCAGCCCGTGGTCCCCGGCGCCTGTCGGCCGTCGGTGCGCTTTCGCGGTGTGCGGCTCGGCGCGGGTTGCTTCGCGGTGCGGTTGGCCCGCGACCGCGCCGACGCGCCGGCCCGGGTGCCGTTCGTGCGGGCGCCGTTTGCCTTGGCGCCGTTGGCGTTCGTGCCGTCGTCCGCGAGGGCGGCCGCCGCCTCGGGGCCGAGCTCGGCGATCTCTGCGGGAGTCAGCACCGGCGGGCGGCCGGCGGGTGGCTTGCGGGTCGACACGTAGTCACGCGAGGGACGCTTCTCGACCGAGGCAAAGATCTCGGTGAGATCGGCCTTGGTGAGGGTCTCCTTGTCGAGCAGCTTGAGGACCATGTCGTCGAGGACGTCACGGTGCTTGACCAGGATCTCCCAGGCCTCGTTGTGCGCCCGCTCGATCAGCGCGCGGACCTCGTCGTCGATCTGCGAGGCGACTTCCTCGGAGAAGTCGCGCTCGTGACCGAGGTCGCGGCCGAGGAAGACATCGCCCTCGCCGCGTCCGAACTTCAATGGTCCCAGCTTCTCGCTCATGCCGTAAGTCATGACCATGGCGCGCGCGGTCGCGGTCGCCTTCTCGATGTCGTTGGACGCACCGGTGGTCGGCTCGTGGAACACCAGCTCCTCGGCGGCCCGCCCGCCCAAGGCGTAGGCGAGCATGTCCATCATCTCGGAGCGGGTCTGGTTGTACTTGTCCTCTTCGGGCAGCACCAGCGTGTGGCCGAGCGACCGGCCGCGGGCGACGATGCTGATCTTGTGCACCGGCGCGGTGTCGGGCAGTGCCCACGCCACCAGGGCGTGCCCGCCTTCGTGGTACGCCGTGACCTTCTTCTCCTTGTCGCTCATCACCCGGGTCTTGCGCATCGGGCCGGCAACGACGCGGTCGATCGACTCCTCGAGGATCAGGTTGGTGATCTGCTTGGCGTTGTCGCGAGCGGTCAGCAGCGCACCTTCGTTGATCACGTTGGCGAGGTCGGCACCGGTGAACCCGGGCGTCCGCCGGGCGATCACCCCGAGGTCGACGTCGGGCGAGAACGGCTTGCCCTTGGCGTGGACGCTGAGGATCGCCTTGCGGCCTTCGAGGTCGGGCCGGTCGACGACGATCTGCCGGTCGAACCGACCGGGGCGCAGCAGCGCCGGGTCGAGGATGTCGGGCCGGTTCGTCGCAGCGATCAGGATCACACCGCGGTTGACGTCGAAGCCGTCCATCTCGACCAGCATCTGGTTGAGGGTCTGCTCGCGCTCGTCGTGGCCACCGCCGAGACCTGCGCCACGATGACGGCCGACGGCGTCGATCTCGTCGACGAAGATGATCGCGGGCGCGTTGGTCTTCGCCTGCTCGAACAGGTCGCGGACCCGGGAGGCACCGACACCGACGAACATCTCGACGAAGTCAGAGCCCGAGATCGAGTAGAAGGGCACCCCTGCCTCGCCGGCGACGGCGCGCGCGAGCAGCGTCTTGCCGGTGCCGGGCGGGCCGTAAAGCAGGACGCCCTTCGGGATCTTCGCCCCGATCGCCTGGAACTTCGCCGGGTTCTCGAGGAACTCCTTGATCTCCTGCAGCTCTTCGATCGCTTCGTCGACTCCCGCGACGTCCGCGAACGTGGTCTTCGGAGTGTCCTTGCTGACCAGCTTCGCCTTGGCCTTGCCGAACTGCATGACCCGGCCGCCGCCGCCCTGCATCTGGTTCAGGAAGAACAGCATCACGACGACGAGCAGCACGAACGGCAGCAGCTGCAGCAGCAGCGACACGATCGGGTTGCTGTGCGACTCCGCGACCTTGGTCTGGTTGAAACCGGCCGCGTGGAACTCGCCGTACAGCGTGGTGTCGTAGTGGACGGTGTAGTAGGACTGCAGCTTCGTCGCACCGTCGATCGTGTGGCCCTTGGTCAGCGTGACCTGGACCAGCTGGGTGGTGTCGTTGATCGTCGCCGTGGCGATCTCATGGTTGGCGATCGCCGTCTCGATGGTCGGCAGCGGCACGCTCTTGTAGCTGCTGCCTGAGGTGGCGACCTCGAGCAGGCCGAACACGACCAGGATCGCCACGACGACCCACAGGAGGGGTCCACGGAAGGTGCGGCGAAGGTTCATGGCTCCTGCTCGACGCTGCGGACGCGGTTGATCACGAAGGCCGGAAAAACACTCCTCCGCAAGTATCGACGGTACACCGGCTGACTGAACTGCGCCGGGCCCATTCGGGAGCTGTGGAGCGGTGGCGCCCTAGCTGGAATACACCTCGGGGCGCAAAGTGCCCACATACGGCAGGCCCCGATAGCGCTGGGCGTAGTCCAGGCCGTAACCCACCACGAACACGCTCGGGATGTCGAACCCCATGTAGCCGACCGGCACCTCGACCTGGGCCGCCTCCGGCTTGCGCAGCAGGGCCACGACCTCGACCGACGCCGGCTGGCGCGACCGCAGGTTGCGCAGCAGCCACGACAGCGTCAGCCCGGAGTCGATGATGTCCTCCACCACCAGCACGTGGCATCCGCTGATGTCGCAGTCGAGGTCCTTGAGGATCCGCACGACCCCGGATGACGACGTCGACGATCCGTACGACGACACCGCCATGAACTCCATCGAGACCGGAATCGTCAGCGCCCGGGCCAGGTCGGCCATGACCATGACGGCGCCCTTCAGCACCCCGACCAGGAGCACCTCGCGGCCGGCATAGTCCGCGTCGATCTTCGCGGCCATCTCGGTGATCTTCTCGGCGATCTGTTCCTGGGAGACCAGGACCGCCTCGATATCTGGATGCAGATCGGCAGGTTGTTCGGCCATCGATTCCATCGGAAGAAGCGGCGCGGTCATCGGAACGAAAGCCTGTCATACGACCGATCTGCCACCAAGCCCCCGGGTAGGCTCACGGCGCCTTGGCCGTGCCAGTGGGTCACAAGCCGCTCGATTTCGTGGACGTGACTGGCGGTAAGGCTGCTGGCCGGGACACCCGCTGCGAACGCGGCGTTGCGAATGACCCGCCTGCGCACCGCGCTCGGCAACTCGGACAGTGCACCGACGTCGGTCGGGTCGGTGATCGTCTTGGCCCACTCGTCGAGCGCATCGGCGTCGTCGCGCAGCAGCGCGGCGGTGCGGGCCAGCGCCTCCGGGATCCCGTCGCCGAGCGCGTCGACCATCGCCGGCAGCACCTGCTGGCGGACCCGAGCCCGGGCGAAGGCCGGGTCGGAGTTGTGCGGGTCGGCCCACGGGACGAGGTCGAGGGCCTGGCACGCCTCGTTCGTCGTCACCCGCCGGATCGCCAACAGCGGTCGCCGGAACCGCTCCCGCTGCGGGGGCATGCCCGACAGCGACCGTGCCCCGGACCCCCGCGCGAGGCTGAGCAGCACGGTCTCGGCCTGGTCGTCGAGGGTGTGCCCCAGCAGGACCGCGATCGCGCCGGTGCGGGTCGCCACGTCGTTCAACGCGGCGTACCGCGCTTCGCGCGCCGCTCCCTCCGGGCCGCCCTCGTTACCGACCGTCACCGACTCGATGACCACCGGATCGAGGTCGAGATCGGCGCAGGTCGCCGCGACATCGGCGGCCCGCTCCGGCGACCCGTCCTGCAGCCCGTGATCGACCGTGACCGCCCCGGCCCGCAGCTCCAGCCGCGGCGCTTCGTGCGCGAGCGCGGCGGCCAGCGCCAGCGAGTCGGCGCCGCCGCTGACCGCGGCCAGGACCAGCTCGCCGCTCGGCAGGTCGGTCAGGCACTCGCGCACCGCGACCCTGATCGCGGCGACCGCCGGCTCCACCTTCACGCACTCACCGCCGGCGGAAGGCCGACCCGCTTCAGCCAGAGCTTCGGGTCGCGGATCTCCGCCGCGGTCGGAAGCTGGGCCGGCGCGGTCCAGACCGTGTTCAAGCCGGGCATCCCCACCTCGTCGATCACGGCACGAACGAACACCGCGCCTTCGGCGTACTGCTTGAGCTTCATCTCGAGGCCGAGCAGGCGCCGGACGATTCGCGACAGCGGGTTGGCCTGGCGGCGGCGGCGGTCGAACCGGGCGCGGATGGTCGCCACCGAGGGCACGACCGAGGGTCCGACCGTGTCCATGACCACGTCCGCGTGACCCTCGAGCAGGCTCATCAAGCCGGTGATCCGGTCGAGGATCTCCTTCTGGGCCGGGGTCTGGATCAGCTCGACCAGGCTGGCCTCACGCTGGCCGCGCGCGACCTGCGCAAGGCCGGACAGCGCCTGGCGCAACCGCTCGAGTACGACGTTGGTGTCGAGGTCCGAGGCGAGCAGGTATTCGCGGAGCAGGTCCTGGACGTGCGCGTGCAGCCAGGGCGCCGCGCCGAACTGGGAGCGGTGGGTGACCTCGTGCAGGCACACCCACAGCCGGAAGTCGGCCGGGTCGACCTGCAGGGCCCGCTCGGCGGCGACGATGTTGGGCGCGACCAGGGTGAGCCGGCCCGGCGCGTGCTCGCCGGCAGCAGTGCGGGGCGGCCCGAGCAGCTCGAACTGGCCGAGCACCCGGGTGCCGAGATAGCTCAGCACGATGCCGACCTCGATGCCGGCCGCCCGCGACCCGATCGCGGCCGCAAACGCGCCCGGCGGATTGGCCGACTTGCTCGCCATCAGCGCTTCGATGATCGGGTCGACGAGGACCTGGAAGCTCTCGACGTTCGCCCGGATCCAGTCCGGCCGGTCGACGACGACGGTCGCCGCGGAGCTGCTCGCCGCGTCGAGACCGGTCACCCGCGCTACGTGCTGGTCGGCCGTATCAGCGATCCGGCGAAGGTCTTCGACCGTGGCAACGGCGTCGGCGAGGTCGATCGTGGGCCCGGGTGGCACCAGCCGGGTGCCGGTCGCGGCCGCCAGTCGCCAGTCCACCAGTTGCACGGAGTAGAACCTACGCCCCGATCCTCACCCCACTGCATCGCTGCGCGGCCGCCTCATCGTTCAAGCGGTACGCCGTCACCCGGCACAGCCGCATCGGGCCAGCCGCGCCGCCATCCGGTCGAGCTCGGGAACCGTCAGGCCGGGATCGGCCGCTTGCGAGGCAAGGAACGCGAAGATCAGCAGCCGCCCGCTGCGGTCGACCACGAACCCGGCCAGCGCATTGACACCGGTCAACGTGCCGGTCTTGGCCCGCAGCACTCCGGCCGCCTTGGCGGTCGGCAAGTCGCGATAACGGGTTGCCAGCGTGCCGGTCAGCCCCGCGATCGGTAGCCCTTCGAGGATTGGCCGCATGACCCGCTGTGTGGGTGAGGCCGCCGCCCGCAGGACGTTGACCAGCGCCCCAGGGGTGATCCGGTCGCGATGCGACAACCCGCTGGCGTCCTGGAGTGAGACCCCCTGCACCGAGATGCCGAGGGCGCGCACCTGGCGCTCCACCGCGGTGGCCGCACCGAGGAAGGTCGGGGCGAGCTGGTCATGGATCGCGACCGCCCGGCCGAGGGCTTCGGCCAGGTCGTCGTCGCTCTCGGTCAGCATCCGCTGAACCAGCTCGGCGAGCGGAGGCGAGGAGACGCTGGCCAACGGGACCGAGCCGGGCGTCGCCGTACCAGCAGTCACCGGGCCGACCACCTGCACGCCGCCGTTGGCCAGCAATGCGGCGAACGCCGCGCCCGCCTGCGCGCCGGAGTCTCGGTCCGCGCCGCGAACTCGTCGTGCGGGTTGACCCGACCCTCGTCGAGCTCGAGCGGACTCGGCGGGGTGACATCGCCTTCGGTGACATAGCTCGGCTTCCAGCCGACCGCCATCGCCGGGCCGGACCACGCGCTGGTGTCCAGGCGCAGCCGGACCCGGTGAACGCCACCGAGGGCGGCGATCGTCAGCCGGGCCAGGCCGGCGAGCGACGCCGGTCGCGGATAGCGCGGGCTGTAGAACGAACCGGGGGTGCGCACGATGGTCGGATCGCCGCCGCCGACCAGGTAGACGGTATGCCCGGATCGCCTGGTCGTGGTCGCAATCCGGTAGTCGGGCCCCAGCGCGCTCAGCGCCGCCGCTGCGGTCAGCAGCTTCGTCGTCGACGCCGGCGGCGCGGGCTGAGAAGCATCGCGGGCCCACAACCGGGCACCGGTGTCCGCGTCGACCACTTCCCCGACCAGTTCGGCGCCCCCAGCCACGGTTTGCGCCAGCCCCTGCAGGTCGGCTGCGACCCCCGCCGCGGTCGGGACCGGGGCGGTGGCGGAAAGGCCGGCGAGGACTGGACCGCGCGGCGGCGGGCTGCTCGGCACCGGCAGCGGCGACGTCGAGGGGGACGTCGTCGGCGCGGCGGCGGCGGGCGACGAGGAGTGGTTGCGGGTGACGACGTACCCGGCGGCAACGCCCGCGGTCACGGCAACAGCCGCCGCGAGGGTCACCAGCCGAGAGGTCCGCACCTCGCGGGACACTACGTGGTGAACCTGACGAGCCGATAGGAGCCCGCGTGGAGTTCGACGTCACGATCGAGATTCCGAAGGGTCACCGCAACAAGTACGAGATGGACCACGAGACCGGCCGGATCCGGCTGGACCGCACGCTGTTCACCTCGACCCAGTACCCCGCCGACTACGGGTTCATCGAGGACACCCTCGGTCAGGACGGCGATCCGCTCGACGCGATGGTGCTGCTTCCCGAGCCGACCTTCCCGGGCTGCCTGATCAAGTGCCGGGCGATCGGGATGTTCCGGATGACCGACGAGAAGGGTCGCGACGACAAGGTCATGTGCGTGCCGGCCAACGACCCGCGCCAGCAGCACCTTCGCGACGTCAATGACATGCCGGAGTTCGACCGGCTGGAGATCCAGCACTTCTTCGAGGTCTACAAGGACCTCGAACCCGGCAAGAGCGTCGAGGGCGCGCACTGGGCCGGGCGGGACGACGCCGAAGCCGAGATTGCTGCGTCCCGGCAGCGACTGGCCGACGCCGGCCACTGAGGGCAGCGCCCACGCAGAACGCGGTCCGCCCGCCGTACCGGGGAATCGCAGTACGGCGGGCGGGGCTGCTCGAGTGACGCCGAGGCGTCCGGAGCGTTACGCGGTCTTCGACCTGGAGCCGATCGAGATGCTCAGGCCGAGGTTGCCCACGAGCGCCCGGATGGCGGCACCCATGCCGACCAACACGACGCCGGTGGCAACCGGGTTCATCCACGCCTCACGCAGCGGCTGCCCGAACGCGCGGAAGACCGACCAGTCCAGAGCCCAGGCGATGAGGATCGCGATCCCGACCGACAACGTGGTCGTGAGCGCTTTCGGGGCCTTGACAGGAAGCACCTCGCCGAGCACCTCGCCCACTACGGCGAGCGCGAGCGCAAGACCCACGAACACGACGAATGCGTACATCGGACTACTCCTCCTCCGCGACGCACGGCGCGCCGCTTCACCTGTTTTGACTTCGCGGCGCAGCCTTGGTTACCGACCAATTTCGGCCGATGTCCCGGTAACGGATCCGAACGCGAAGGAGTCGAACCCAACAGTGGAGGTGGACCCGGCACTTGTGCGGGCTTGCCAGCGCGGCGAGGCGGGGGCCCTCGACGCGCTGATCCGAGCGACGTACGCCGATGTCTACGCCCTGGCCCGCCGGATGCTCGTCGATCCGGAGGAGGCGGCCGACGCGACGCAGGAGGTGTTCGTGCGGGTGATGAGATCGGTGCTCGGATTCCGGGGCGACTCGACCTTCGGCACCTGGCTGCATCGGGTCACGGTCAACGTCTGCCTCACCATGCTGCGCAAGCGCGCGCGGGCCCGGGAAGCCGGCCTTGTCGCCGGGCACTCGCCGTTCGGCCTGCCCGCGGACGAGTCCGCGCTTGCCGCCCGGGGTCCGCAACCGGACGACCTCGCGGCCACCGCCGACCTCGCCGCGCGGTCGGAAGCCGCGCTCGCCACCCTGCCGGAAGACGCCAGGGCGGTGGTGGTGTTGCGAGACATCGAGGGGTTGTCGACGAAAGAGGTGGCGGAGTTGCTCGGGGTCACCGAGACGGTCGTGAAGGTGCGACTGCACCGCGCTCACACCCGGTTGCGGGCCCTCGTCGTCGGCACCGGCGACTCATTTGGCGAGCCGGCATGACCGCCGACCGCGAACCGCCGCGGTTCTGCCGCGAGGCCCGCTCCCAGTTCCCGGCGCTGACCGCCGGCGAGCTGTCCGGCTGGTCGCTGCACGTGACCCGTGCGCACCTTCGCCGTTGCGCGGACTGCTCCGCGGAGCTCGCACGACAGGAGCAGCTTGCCGAGGCGCTCGCTTCGCTGCGCACCCAGCCGCCCGAGCCGCCGCCCGGGTTGCTCGAGGACCTGCTCGCCCGCGCCGACCAGCGCAGTGTGCGGTCGCGGGCCGCCGTACCTGCTCGGGGCGCGATCAGTGGTGCCCGGCCGGGGCTGTCGATCGCGTTCCTGACCGTCGGCGCGGCCGCGTCGACCGGGGTCGGCTACGGAGTCTGGCGCGGCGTACGCGCCGTCCGCAACCGCCGCACCTAGCCACACGCATGGCCCATTGGTGGGGCTATAGCCCCACGCATGGCCCATCGGTGGGGCTATAGCCCCACGCGTGGGCCATGCGTGGTGCTCAGCGGGAGTCGGTGATGGTTTGGCGGGTGTCGGGTGCGAGCAGCCGCCAGGCGTCGGCGTTCGCGTCGTCGGTCTGCTCCTGCGACAACCGTTCTGCCTCGACCCGGCCGAAGTACGTCGCCACCTCGCGCTCTCTGGTCGCGTCGTCCCACCCGAGCACCGACGCCAGCAGCGCGGCCACCCCGCGCGCGGACTCGACCCCGCGATGCGTCGTCTCGATCGAGATCCGGGTCCGGCGGGCGAGCACGTCATCGAGATGCAGCGCGCCCTCGTGGGTCGCCGCGTAGCGGACCTCGGCCATCAGGTAGAGACCGGCGCCGCGCACCGGCTCGAGCAACGCCGGATCGTCGCGGGCCGGCGCCAGCACGTCGTACACCATGGCGCCGTAACGATTGAGCAGGTGATCCATCCGCCATCGCGGCAGGTCGAGACCGGCGGCCAGCGACTCCACCTGGTTGGCCAGGGCGTGGTAGCCGTCGGCGCCGAGTAGGCGGACGTGTTCGGTGACGCACGACGGCGTGTGCCGGCCGAGATCGTCGACCGCGGCGTCGACCGCGTCCTTCGCCATCACCCGGTACGTCGTGTACTTCCCGCCCGCCACCGACACCATGCCGCGCGGTGATCGGCTGATCGCGTGCTCGCGCGAGAGCTGCGAGGTCTCCTCGTGCTCGCCGGACAGCAGCGGCCGCAACCCCGCGTACACGCCGGAGATGTCGTCGCGCGTCAGCGGAACCGCAAGCACCCGGTTGACGTGGTGGAGCAGGTAGTCGATGTCGACGCGACTCGCGGCCGGATGCGCCTTGTCGTGGTTCCAGTCGTCGTCGGTCGTTCCGATGATCCAGTAGTCACCCCACGGGATCACGAACAACACCGACACGTCGGTCCGCAGGATCAGCCCGGTCGTCGAGGAGATCCGGTCCCTGGGCACCACGATGTGGATGCCCTTCGACGCCCGCACCTTGAACTCTCCGCGCGAGTCGGCGAGCCGTTGCACGTCGTCGGTCCACACGCCAGTCGCGTTGATCACCACGCCGGTGCGCACCATGCAGGTCGCCCCGGTCTCGGTGTCGCGCAGCTCCGCGCCGGTGATCCGGCCACCCTCTCGAACGAACCCCACGACCTCGGTCGAGGATCGGACCACCGCGCCGTACGACGCGGCCGTGCGGGCGAGCGTCAAGGTGTAGCGGGCGTCGTCGCACTCGGCGTCGTAGTAGCGAATGCCGCCGACGAGGGCGTCGTTCCGCAGCGCCGGGGCCAACGCGCGAGCGCCGCGCCGGGTCAGATGCTCGTGGCGCGGCAACGATCGGGCGCCGCCGATCGCGTCGTACAACGCAAGGCCGGCGCCGACATAGATCCGCTCCCAGCCGTAGTGGGTCAGCGGGTAAAGGAACGAGACCGGCTTCACCAGATGCGGGGCGAGCCGAGTCAGGACCAGCTCGCGTTCGTGCAGTGCCTCGCGCACCAGGCCGAAGTCGAACTGCTCGAGGTAGCGCAGCCCGCCGTGGAAGAGCTTGCTCGACCGCGACGACGTGCCGCTCGCGATGTCCCGGGCCTCGACCAGGGCGGTGCTCAGGCCGCGGGTCGCCGCGTCGAGCGCGGCCCCGCTGCCGACCACTCCAGCGCCGACGACGAGCACGTCGACGCTGCCACCATCGAGTGACTTCCAGGCGTCTTCGCGCTCTCGCGGTCCGAGCTGCGAGCTGCCTCTCACTACCGGCGCTACTTCGAGGCGATCCGGAAGACCGGGTGGCGGGGAGCGATCCGGTCGAGCTCGGCGTCGGTCGAGGTGGCGCTCACGCCGTCGAAGAAGACGCCGACCTCGGCCTTCCAGCGCTTGAGATACGCCCGCAGCACTTCGGGCTTCTCGCCGTCGGGCAGCTCCTCCGCAGTGAACGCCTGCCGGCGCCGGCCGACCAGGAGTACGCCGTCGCCGGCGACCCGCAGGTTGCGCACCCATTGGGTTTCACCCCGAGGCGCGACGAGGTACTGCGCACCTTCGAAGGTCAGCAGGTTGACCGGTGTCCGGCGCGGCTCGCCGCTGGTGCGGCCCCGGACCTCCAGGACCCGCGAGCCCCAGACGCTCACGCCCATCCGGGTGAGGCCCGCGACGGTCGGGTTGAAGACGTGCGTGGTGAACCAATCGGGCTTCTTGTAGTGCTGCTCTGTCACGTGGTCCTCCTCTACCCCCGACCTTGCCACGACCCGGTCGGGCACACGGAGCCGCCTGTCGGAATCGAACCGACGACCTATTCATTACGAGTGAATCGCTCTACCGACTGAGCTAAGGCGGCGTACGCCGGGCGAGCGGCGCAACGCGAGGAAGTCTAGCCGTGCCGGGTCGGCTGGATCACGGCGTTATCCGCAGGTCTTCCCCGGCTTCGGCGTCACGAGGTCGTCGACATAGCTCTGCACGACCGCGTCGACGCAGGCATCGTGCCGGAGGTAGGCGGTGTGGCCGTCGCCGACGTACGTCAGGAGCACGCCCGACGACAGCTGCTTGGCCAGCGCCTGGGCCCAGACGTACGGCGTGGCCGGGTCGCGAGTCGTGCCGATGACGAGAATCGGCGGCGCGCCCGGCGCGGTGACCGGATGCAGCTGCTCGACCGGTGGCACGTGCCAGAACGCGCAGGGCAGCGAGCCATACTCGATCGCGGCACCGAAGTCCGGCGCCTGCTTGGCAAAGGCCTTTGCGTCGGCGACGTACGTCGACACCGACCGGGGCGACGGCCGGTCGATGCAGTTGATCGCCATGTTGGACTCGATCAGGTTGGTGTAGCTGCCGTCGGACTGTCGCTCGGTCAGCGAGTCGGCAAACAACAACAGGTCGGTGCCGTCACCGGCCTGCGCGTTGCCGAGGGTCTTCCACAACTCGGGCCAGTCGCTCGGCGAATACAACCCGGCCGCGAGCCCTTCGAAGAACTCCCCCGCACCGAGCTCACGTCCGTTGACGTTCTCCGGCGTCGTGGTGAGCCGCGCCTGCAACGCATCGACATCGGCGAGCGCACCGGCGTCGGTGGACCCGAGCGGACATGAGCCGGAACGGACACAGGCCGCGAGGAAGTCCTCGAGGTCGGTCTGAAAACCCTTGGCCTGAATGAGGTTTTCCTGCGTCACCGGCTCTTCCGGATTCAGCGCGCCGTCGAGCACCATGGCCCGGATGTGAGTGGGGAACAGCTGGGCATACTTCGCGCCCAGATAGGTCCCGTAGGAAGCGCCGTAGTAAGTGAGCTTGGCGTCACCGAGCGCGGCCCGCAGCACGTCCATGTCTCGCGCCTGGTCGATCGTGCCGACATGTTCGAGATAGCTGCCGTTGCGCTTGTAGCAGTCGTTGGCAAAGAGCTTCGCTTCGTTGACCACCGCAGCGAGCTGTCCCGCGTTGGCCGGCACCGGGTCGGTGTTGACGTAGGCATCGAGCTGCGCCGACGACAGACAACGGATCGGGTTGGATTGCCCGACCCCGCGCGGATCGAACGACACCAGGTCGTAGTGGTCGGTGAGCTGGGAGAACGCCGACGCGGCCTCCTCCTCGAAGCTGATCCCGGATGCGCCCGGCCCACCCGGGTTGATGATCAGCGAGCCCTCGTGACTGCCCGACGACGGCTGCCGGACGACCGCGATGTGCAGCGTCGCGCCGCTCGGGTGGCTGTAATCGAGCGGCACAAGCAGGCTCGCGCACTGGAAGCTGTTGTCGCACGGCTGCCAGACCAGTTGCTGGGTGTAGAAGCGCCGCAGGTCGGGCGGCGATGCGGTGACCGCCGCTGGGGGCGGGCTCGACGTCCTCGCCTGCTTGGACGGCGACGAGCCCGACGTCGTGCAGCCGGCCATCGCGACGGCGACGAGAGACAGGCCGAGGATCAAGCGCCGGATGACGACGCTCCAGGATCGGACGCCGGCAGTCGTCCGACGACACTGTCGCGGGCCACATGATCCGCCATCACGAACGCCACCATCGAAGCGTACGGCGCCGGGCAATCGCTGACCGGCGGGCGAGTCGGTCAGCCGGTGTGCAGCGAGATCGCCATCGCCTCGACCGCAAGCAGCGGCGCCACGTTGGTTTCGATCGCCTCTCGCGCGGCAAGAACCGCCTCGATCCGGCGCAAGGTCGCCTCGGGCGATGCCGCCCCGGCCAGCTTCGCCAGGGTGGGGTCTAGGTCGGCGTTGATCGTCTCGACCGGTGCGCCGAGCTGGAGCACGAGCACGTCGCGATAGAACGAGGCCAGATCGACCAGCGCCCGGTCGAGCGCATCCCGCTGCGTGCGGGTGGCTCGCGAGCGCTGCCGGCGTTCAAGCTCCGAGATCGCGCCGGCGACGCCGCGAGGCTTGGCGACGCCGCGGCCACCGATGTCGCCGAGGGCCTCGCGAAGCGCAGCCTTCTCATCGCCGTCGAGTGCGTCGCTGACCGCGGCGGCCTCTTCCTTCGCCGCGTTGACCAGCCGCTCGGCCGCGGCAAAGCAGCTGCCGACCCGCTCGACCTGCATCGGCAACTCGAGCACCTCCCGGCGGCGGCGAGCCGCCTCTGCGTCGACCGCTAGCCGGCGGGCCCGGCCGATGTGACCCTGCGAGGCACGCGCCGCGAACTTGGCCACGTCCGGCTCGACCCCCTCGCGTTCGAGGTATCCGGCCACCGCGCTGCTCGACGGGATCCGCAGGGTCACGACCCGGCAGCGAGATCGAATCGTCGGCAGCAGATCCTCGGTGGACGGGGCGCACAGCAGCCACACCCCGCGCGGCGGAGGCTCCTCGAGCGACTTCAGCAGCGCATTCAGCGCCTGCTCGGTGAAGCGGTCGGCGTCCTCGACGATCGTCACCTGCCAGCGCCCGCGGGTCGGCGCGAGCGCGGCTCGAGCCACCAGCTCGCGGGT
Source organism: uncultured Actinomycetota bacterium (assembly GCA_963770565.1). GTDB lineage: Bacteria > Actinomycetota > Actinomycetes > JAFAQI01 > JAFAQI01 > DATAUK01. The sequence goes on along the minus strand of CAVYQE010000001.1, from coordinate 554,331 downwards.
CTCGGCCACGCTGTAGGACAAGCCGGCCGGCAACACGATCTCGACATCGGCATGGGTGCCCGCCATAGCCGTACGGCATTCATGGCAGGTGCCGCAGCCGCCGTCACCACACTGCAACGCCGCGGCGAACGCGCAGGCCGCCACCGACCGGCCGGATCCGGGCGGCCCGGTGAACAACCACGCGTGGGCCATCCGTACGTCGGAGTTGCCGCGCACAACCGCCTGCGCCGCCTCGACCGCGTTCCTGAGCTCGTCGACGACTTGCTCCTGTCCGACGAGGGCGTCGAACGTGCTCACGTCGCCGCCTGCCCGGCCGCGCAGGATGCAGTCACGGCCGGACGTCGGCCAGCGGCCGCCGCTCCGCGAGGCGTGCGGTCGTGGCGGGCAACAGCCGCGCGGTCCGAGCCATCACGACGGTGAAGATCTGGTCCTCGGTCAAGGTCGCGTCGAGCACGACGTAGCGCTCGCGGCTCTGGCTGGCGAGATCGAGGAACGCCCGCCGCACCCGCTGGTGGAACTCCACCGTCTCCGACTCGAGCCGGTCCGCCGGGCCGGTCAATCGGGACAGACCGACCCGGGGCGGGATGTCGAGCAGGATGGTGAGGTCCGGACGCAGGCCGCCGGTCGCCAGCGTCGACAGCCGCCGGATGTCGCTGACCGGCAGCTGCCGCCCTCCCGCTTGATAGGCGATCGAGGAGTCGACGTACCGGTCGGAGATCACGACTGCGCCGCGCTCGAGCGCCGGCCGCACGACGTCCGTGACGTGCTGGCCGCGGTCGGCGGCGTACAGGAGTGCTTCGGACATCGGCGCGAGCTCACCGGTGTCCTTGTCGAGCAGGATCTCGCGCAGCCGGGCACCGACCGCCGTCGCGCCGGGCTCGAAACTGACCACGACCTCGTAGCCAAGCCCCTCCAGCCCCTTGGCCAGCCGCCGGACCTGGGTCGACTTGCCGGCGCCCTCGCCACCTTCGAACGCGATGAACAGCCCCGCTGTGGTGCCGCGCCCCAGCCGCGGGCGATGGCGACGCAGCGCGGACACGATGTCCACCCACAGCGGCACGTCTCGGCGGTCGTCCATCAGCCGATAACACACCAGACCCAGGACAACGGCGAGCAATCCCGCGCCGAAGAGGGTCAGGGTGACGCCGTCTAGACGGACCTGCGACTCGTCGAAGATCAGCGAATGTCGTCCGATCAGACCGGCGATCGTCGGTGCCGCGACCACCATGACCAGCAGCACCAGCCGCATCAGGTTGTAGATGAAGGCGAAGGTCCGGCCGCGCAGCTCGTCGCTGACCTCGAGACCGACCAGGGTGAGCGCGACCACCCAGACCAGCCCGGCCCAGAAACCCATGATCCCGGTGGTCAGGATGGCGAGGGCAAGGTTCGGCACCAGCGCCTCGATCGCGAGGGTCACGCCGCACGCGACGATCCCGAGCCCGACCACCCGCCGGCGCGGGAACGGTCCGAGCAACCGCGGGCCGAGGAACATGCCAGAGGCAAGTCCGATGAACACGGTTCCGAACAACGTGCCGTACGCCGCGTCGCCACCCTGCAGGTCGTGGGCAAACCGCTGCGACAGGCTGATCACGGCGGCACCGGCGCCGGTCGCGCCGCAGATGCCGAGCACCAGGCCCTTCAGCCAGCGCTGGCCGCCGAGGAAGCGGGCCCCCTGCGCGATGGACCGGATCAGACCGACCTGCTCGCCGGCGTCGCCGTCCTCGGCGATCCTCGGCGCAACGCTGTTGATCTGGTGCAGGTTGACGATCGTCAGCGCCGACACCATGAACGTGGCTGCGTCGATGTAGAGCGCGAGGTTGACCGGGTTGGTCCGGAAGAACGACAGGTCGTGGGCCAGCACCCGGTTGACGAACGCCAGCGCCGCGAACAGCGCCGCCGCGACCGCACCGAAACCATAGGTCGTCACCAAGTTGAGCTGGTTGGCCGACTCCAGCTGGTTGCGCGGCACCAGGTTGGGGATCGACGCCTCCTTGGCCGGGATCCAGAACAGGCTCGCGCACTCGATCAGGAACGACGCGACCAGCAGCCACCACAGATGGGGCTCGAGCGGGATGGAGAGGAACAACAGGAACCGGATGATGTCGGTGACCACCATCGTGGTGCGCCGGTTGAACCGGTCCGCCCACGCGCCGGCGATCGGGCCGATCAGTAGAGCCGGCAGCAACCGCACGAACAGCACGCCGGCGACGGCGTACTCCTTGGCGGAGTAGGAGTGGTTGAGTTCGTACGCCAGCGCGGTCGTGGCCAGGAAGCCGAGCCAGTCGCCGAGGCTCGACAGCGACAACGAGATCCACAGCCGGCGGAACGGCTTGATCGCAAGGACGCTGCGGACCTCGAGCTCCTGCGGCGGGGCCGCCGCCACCTCGCTGAGGTCGCGTACGTGCGCCCCATCGCGAATCAGGCGCCGTGACCGAGGAATGTCCCGCTCCTCGCTAGCAGGGAATGTGCGAGCCGATCGTATCCAGGGATCCGGTCGGCCGCGCCAGCCAATTGAGTCGCCTCAGCCATCGCCCGGGACACCGCGGCCGACCCGCTCAGTCAGCCGCCTTCTTGGCCGCGGCCTTCTTGGCCGTTCCCTTCTTCGCGGTGGTCTTCCTGGCCGCCGTCTTCCGGGCCGCCGTCTTCTTCGCCGGGGCCCGCCGGGTGGCCCGCTTGGCCGGCGCCGGACCCCGCGCGCGACGCTCGGCGAGCAGCTCGGCGGCGCGGTCGACGGTGAGCGACTCGATGTTGTCGCCCTTGCGTAGCGAGGCGTTGGTCTCGCCGTCGGTCACGTACGGGCCGAACCGGCCCTCGCGCGCCACGATCGGCTTGCCGCTGGAGGGGTCCGCCCCGATCTCGCGGACCGGAGCGGCCGCAGCCCGGCGGCCCCGCGGCTTCGGCTGGGCAAACAGCGCGAGGGCGTCGGCCAGGGTCGTCGTGAACAGCGCCGGCTCGTTCTCCAGCGAGCGTGAGTCGGCGCCGCGCTTCACGTACGGTCCATAGCGCCCGTTCTGAGCCGTGATCTCCTCGCCAGTGCCGGGATCGACACCGAGCGCGCGCGGCAGCGAGAGCAGCCGGAGCGCATCGTCGAGCGAGACCGACTCGACCGACATGTCCTTGAACAGCGACGCGGTCCTGATCTCGCCGCCGTCGAGGGGCTGCGTCGTGACATATGGCCCGTAGCGGCCGCTGCGCACCAGGATCGGCTCGGCGGTGTCGGGGTCCTGGCCGAGCAGCCGCTCGTCGCTGGTCTTGTTGAGCAGCGACATTGCCCGCTCGACGGTCAGCTCGTCGGGCGGCAGGTCATCGGGGATGCTCGCTCGCAGCTCACCCTTCTGGACGTACGGGCCGTAGCGACCGACCCGGGCGACGACCAACTCGCCGTCCTCGGCGTCGCCGACCGGCAATGAGTTGACCTCGCGGGCGTCGATCTCGCCCAGCCGGTCGCCGACCAGCTGCTTGAGGCCATGCGGGTCGGCGTCGGTCGAGGTCTCGTCACCGAAGTAGAAGTTCGCCAGCCACTGGGTCGACTGCGCGGAGCCGTTGGCGATCGCGTCGAGACCGTCCTCCATCGCCGCGGTGAACCCGTAGTCCACCAGCTGGCCGAAGTGCTGTTCCAGCAGCCCGACGACGGCGAAGGCGGTGAACGACGGCACCAGCGCGGTGCCGCGCTTGAACACGTAACCGCGGTCCTGGATCGTGCCGAGGATCGAGGCGTACGTCGACGGCCGACCGATGCCCAGCTCCTCGAGCGCCTTCACCAGGCTGGCCTCGGTGTAGCGGGCCGGCGGTGAGGTCGAGTGCGACTGGGGCTCGATCCGGTTCGCGGTGAGCGGCTGGGCCTGCTCGACCTGCGGCAGCCGGGTCTCCCGGTCGTCGCGCTCCGCGGTGTCGTCCTCGGTCTCCTCGACGTACGCCCGCAGGAACCCGGGAAAGGTGATGACCTTGCCGCTCGCCGAGAACTCGACGTCCTCACCGCTCGACGACGCACCCCCGACCCGAACGGTGACCGAGCGGCCGACCGCGTCGGCCATCTGCGAGGCAACCGTGCGCTGCCAGATCAGCTCGTACAGCCGGTATTCGTCGTTGCTGAGCTCGCCGCGCAGCGACGCCGGCGTCCGGAACGAGTCGCCGGCCGGCCGGATCGCCTCGTGCGCCTCTTGCGCGTTCTTCACCTTGCGCTCGTAGCGCCGCGGCGCGTCCGGCACGTACTCGGCGCCGTAGAGCTCCCGCGCCTGTGCCCGGGCCGCGGTCAACGCGGTCTCCGACAGCGTGGTCGAGTCGGTCCGCATATAGGTGATGTAGCCGTTCTCATACAGCCGCTGCGCGAGCGACATGACCAGCCGGGCGGTCAGCCGCAGCTTGCGACTGCCTTCCTGCTGCAGCGTGCTGGTCATGAACGGCGGGTACGGCGACCGGCGGTAAGGCCGCTCGTCTACCGCGCGAACCGAGAACTCGGTGTCGTCCAGCCGGGCGGCCAGACCGACCGCGTCGGGCTCGAGCAGCCGAACCACGTCGCGGACGAGCTGACCGTCCTCGCCGAAATCGCGCCCGGTCGCCACCCGGCGCCCGTCGATCGCGATCAGCCCGGCCTCGAACGACGTCGGGTCACCCGGCACTGCCGGCGCCACACCGGTGTCGAACTCGGCCGTCAGATCCCAATAGTCGGCCGACCGGAACCGGATCCGGGCCCGCTCACGCTCGACCAGCAACCGGGTCGCGACCGACTGCACCCGGCCGGCTGACAACCGCGGCATGACCTTCTTCCAGAGCACCGGCGAGACGCCGTACCCGTAGAGCCGGTCCACGATCCGGCGGGTCTCCTGCGCGTCGACGAGAGCCTGGTCGATGTCGCGCGGATGCGCCACGGCGTCGGCAATCGCCGACGGCGTGATCTCGTGGAAGACCATCCGGTGCACCGGGACCTTCGGCTTCAGCACCTCGCGCAAGTGCCAGGCGATCGCCTCGCCCTCGCGGTCCTCGTCAGTGGCGAGTAACAGCTCGTCGACGCCCTTGAGGGCGGCCTTCAGCTTCGCGACCTGCTGGCGCTTGTCCGGGTTGACCACGTAGACCGGCTCGAAATCGTGGTCGACGTCGATGCCGTAGGTCTTCCACAGATGCTTTTGTTCCTTCGGCATCTCGCCGGCGCCACCGGGCAGATCCCGGATGTGACCGATCGAGGACTCGACGATGTAGCCGCTGCCGAGGTAGCCCGCGATCGTGCGGGCCTTGGCGGGCGACTCGACGATGACGAGCCGGCGCCGACCATCGCCGTCGGCCACAGCCACCTCGGTGTCGCTTGCCACGCGGGTCCTTCCTCGTCGGTCGATCAGACCGGCGCAAGGGTATACACGCCTTCAGTCCTCCGACGCCACCCCAAGGCTGATAATCGCTGCCGGGGCCGTTTCTCCAGCGTGTCGGCGGCGGTTCGCCGCCGCACAAGGACCGGGAGAACTAGGTCGCCGCCGGGCTGCTCATGTCGACGTGGCGGCGCTTGCTCACGATCACGGCGGCGACGATGCCACCGAGCGCCAGCACCCCGACGATGATCCGGACCGCGTTGTTCTGGTGCGGTCCGTGTACGCCGTACTTCACGACCGTGGGCGCGATCAGCAACGCGACCAGGTTCATGACCTTGATCAGCGGGTTGAGCGCCGGGCCCGCAGTGTCCTTGAACGGGTCGCCGACCGTGTCGCCGATCACCGTGGCCTCGTGCGCCGGCGAGCCCTTGCCGCCGTAGTTGCCGTCCTCCACCAGCTTCTTGGCGTTGTCCCAGGCGCCACCGGAGTTGGCCAGGAAGATCGCCATCAACACACCTGCGGCGATCGCGCCCGCGAGGTAGGCGCCAAGCGGCTCCCAGCCGAGCCAGAACCCGGTGGCGATCGGCGCGAGCACCGCGAGCAGTCCGGGCGTGGCGAGCTCGCGCAACGAATCCTTCGTGCAGATGTCGACGACCCGGGCGTAGTCAGGCCGGACGGTGCCGTCCATGATCCCAGGGTTGTTCCGGAATTGGTCTCGGACCTCGATCACCACCCGGCCGGCGGCGCGGGCGACCGCGCTGATTGCCAGACCGGAGAAGAGGAACACCACCGAGGCACCGATGATCAGCCCGAACAAAACGTTCGGTTTGTCGACCGCGAGCGCGAAGTGGAACCCGGTCGACTGCTGTGCCTTGATCGCCTCGACCGAGGTCGCGAACGACCCGAACAGCGCGGTCGCGGCGAGCACCGCGGTCGCGATCGCGATTCCCTTGGTGATCGCCTTGGTCGTATTGCCGACCGCATCGAGCGCGGTCAGCACCTCGGCGCCCGTGCCGGTCACGTCGCCGGACATCTCGGCCACACCCTGGGCGTTGTCGGAGATCGGCCCGAAGGTGTCCATCGCGACGATTACGCCGACCGTGGTCAGCAGGCCGGTGCCGGCCAGCGCGACCGCAAACAGCGAGAGCACGACGACGCCGTGCCCGAGCAGGAAGGCGACGTACACCGCTCCGCCGATCAGGATGGCGGAGTAGACCGCGGACTCCAGCCCGATCGAGACGCCGCCGAGAATCACCGTGGCGGCGCCGGTCAGTGAGGCCCGGCCGATGTCCTGGACCGGCCGGCGCTCGACCTCGGTGAAGTAGCCGGTGAGCATCTGGATCGCGCTGGCGAGCACGAGCCCGACAAGGACGGCGAGGAAGGCCATCACCCGCGGATTGCCCGAAAGCCCGGAAACGTCGCCCTCGGCCCCGCCGACGCCGAGCTTCGCGAACGACGAGGGAAGGAAGGCGAACGCCACGATGGCCACGCCGATCGCCGCCGCGATTGCCGAGATGAAGAAACCCCGGTTGATCGCGACCAGGCCGTTGCGGTCCCCCTCGCGCGGTGCGGTCACGAAGACCCCGAGTACGGCGGTGAGGACACCGACCGCCGGGATGAGCAGCGGGAGCACCAGCCCGTCCCGCCCGAAGGCGACCTGGCCGAGCAACAGCGACGCGACGAGGGTCACGGCGTACGACTCGAACAGGTCGGCCGCCATCCCCGCACAGTCACCGACGTTGTCACCGACGTTGTCGGCAATGGTGGCGGCGTTGCGCGGGTCGTCTTCGGGGATGCCCTGCTCGACCTTGCCGACCAGGTCGGCGCCGACATCGGCGGCCTTGGTGAAGATGCCGCCGCCGACCCGCATGAACATCGCGAGCAGGGCGGCGCCGAAGCCGAAACCCTCGAGCACCTGCGGCGCGTGACTGTTGAAGATCAGCGTGACCACGCTCGCGCCCAGCAGGCCGAGCCCGACCGTGAGCATGCCGACCGTACCGCCGGAGCGGAAGGCGACCCTGGTCGCTGCCTTGGCACCACTTGCCTGCGCCGCCGCTGCGGTGCGGACGTTCGCCCGGGTCGCCAGGGTCATGCCGCAGAAGCCGACGAACGCCGAGAACGCCGCGCCCACGAGGAAGAACGCGGACCGCCCGATCCGCGAGCCGGTGGTGTCGGCCGGGAGGATGAACAGCAGGCCGAAGATGATGACGGCGAACGGCGCGAGGGTCTTGAACTGCCGCCGGAGGTAGGCGCTCGCCCCCTCCTGCACGGCTTTGGAAATCTCCTGCATCTTCGCGGTGCCCTGGTCATAGGCCAGGACCTGCCGGGCGAAGAACGCCGAGACGCCGAGCGCCAACACCGCGATCACCGCGATCACCGCGACGATGGCGTGTTCCTTACTCGTCAGGGAGGCGGGATCCGCGAGGGTCCGATGCACAGCGGAAACCGGTACGGCCAGAGCGAGCGGCGACATCGAGGTCCTTCGGGTCGGCGTCAGCGACACGTGGCGCCCGACCCGATGCAGGCGCGGTAGCGCAGCGTCGAAGGAGCGGGCGTTGTGCGAGCGGGCAGGGTCTAGAAGCGGGCACGGTGTTGTAGCGCCGAGAGTGTAGTCGCCAGCGGCCAGCCGGGTGTGCGGGAGTGCCGAAAACGCCGGTGCGGTCAGTCCCTGGTCAGGTCGATCGGGCCGGGCGCCGGCCAGGTCATCGTGACGTGGGTGCCCGACTCGTCGCAGTGGACATCGAGCTGCTCGACCAAGCCGCCGATCACGACCAGCCCGAAGCCCGGCGGAAGCGCATCAAGTGGCCCGTCGGGAACGACCGCGGCACTCAGCCGCGAGGCATCGAGCGCCCCGAACTCGCTCTCCTCGTCGTCGTCGAGCACCCCGGCGTCGGTGACCTCCACGGTGAAACACCCGTCATCGTCGGACAGCCGCATCGTGACCGGAGTGCTCGGGGCGCGGGCGGCGTGGACGCCGACCGCCCGCGAGCACGCCTCGCCGACCGCGAGCCGGACCTCGTCCAGGGTGTCCTCGGCCACCCCGATGCGCCGCGCCATCGCGAGCGCCACCAGCCGCGCCGTCCGCACGTGCGCCGGTAAGGGGGTGAAGCTGACGTCCACCGTGGCCATCGGGGGGAGCCTCGGCCTATTCGGCAGCGGCGAGGGCTTCGTCCACGGTCGCGTGGATCGGGAAAACCTTAGTGAGGCCGGTGATGCGGAAGATCTTCAGGATTCGGTCCTGCGTGCAGACCAGGTGCAGCGAGCCCTCGTGCGATCGCACCCGCTTGAGGCCCCCGACGAGGACCCCGAGGCCGGTGGAGTCGAGAAAGTCGACGCTCTCCATGTCGATGATCAGGTGGTAGCTGCCACCGGACACCAGGTCGATGAGGTGCTCGCGAAGCCTCGGCGCGGTGTAGACGTCGATCTCCCCGCCCACCGCAACAACGGTGCGGTCTCCTTCTACCTTGGTCGAAAGGGTCAGATCCACGCGTCCTCCAGCGGCCGGCAAAACCTCATTCACGGTCCCCTCCCATCAAACCATCACGCCGCGTCAATCACCGATTGCCGCTGCGCGCCCAGTCGTACCCCGCTGGCACACTCTTAAAGGTGATCGATGGTCGCGATGGTCGGGGTACGCCGTGCCCACCTTGATCACTCCCTCGAACCTGCGCGACGAGTCAGGCTCGATGAGCCCGCGGTGACCGCCGTCGCGAGCCCGGCGCGAGCGCCCCTGACGCTGTTGCTGCGCAACGCGCGGCATCGGGACCGGATCACCCACGTCGAGCGGCTCGCGGCCCGCGCGAGCCGTTGCGCGGACTGGCCCGAATGGGTGGCGCCGGAGCTGATCGAAGCCCTGCGGGCCCAGGGCGTCGAGCGGCCCTGGGCCCATCAGGTCACAACCGCCGAGCTGGCCTGGTCCGGGCGCTCGGTGGTACTCGCGACCGGGACCGCGTCGGGCAAGTCGCTGGGCTACCTGCTCCCCGCTCTCACCTGTGCGCTGCAGGGCGAGGGCACCACCCTCTATCTCGCGCCGACGAAGGCGCTCGCCGGTGACCAGCTGCGGGCGATCGGCGAGCTGGGCCTCGCCGATGTGCGGGCCGCGACGTTCGACGGCGACACCCCGCTCGAGGAGCGTGACTGGGCGCGGCGGCATGCCGACCTCGTGCTGACCAATCCGGACATGGCCCATCACTCGTTGCTGCCGGGCCATGTGCGCTGGTCGACGTTCTTCAAGCGGCTGCGCTTCGTCGTGGTCGACGAATGCCACGGCTATCGCGGGGTGTTCGGCGCCCATGTCGCGCAGGTCCTGCGGCGACTGCGCCGGATCGCCGCGCACTACGGCGCGGAGCCGGTCTTCATCCTCGCCTCGGCCACGGTCGCCGATCCGGCGACCACCGCCCGGTCTCTGCTCTCATTGGACGTGGCGGAAGTCGTCGACGACGGATCGCCGCGCGCGCCGATCGACATGGTGCTCTGGGAGCCACCACTCCTCGAACTGAACGGTGAGCACGGCGCACCGGTCCGCCGTACCGCCACCGCCGAGACCGCCGACCTGCTGGCCGACCTGGTCCTCAGCGGTGTGCGCACGCTGGCGTTCGTCCGGTCGCGCCGGGGCGCCGAGTCGATCGCGCTCGGCGCTCGGCGGAGCCTGCAGGAGTCGGTGCCCGAGCTCGCCGACCGGATCGCGGCGTATCGCGCCGGCTACCTGCCGGAAGATCGGCGTGCGCTCGAACGCGCGCTGCACCGCGGCGACATCCTCGGGATGGCGAGTACCAACGCGCTCGAGCTAGGTGTGGACGTGAGTGGCCTGGACGCGGTCGTCATCGCCGGCTGGCCGGGGACCCGGGCCTCGCTGTGGCAACAGGCCGGTCGGGCCGGTCGGCGGGGCGGTCACGCGCTGGCGATCCTGGTCGCGCGCGATGACCCCCTCGACACCTACCTGGTCCATCACCCAGAGGCGATCTTCAGCCAGCCGGTCGAAGCCGCGGTCCTCGACCCCGACAACCCGTACGTCGTTGCCCCGCACCTGGCCGCCGCCGCGGCCGAGCTGCCGCTCACCGACGCCGACGTCGAGCTGTTCGGACCCGCGGCCAGCGCGGCGATCGACGAGCTGGTGGCTGCCGGGCTGCTGCGCCGACGCCCGACCGGGTGGTTCTGGACCCGGCGCGAGCGCGCCAGCGCGCTGGCCGATCTGCGCGGCACCGGTGGTGAACCGGTCAGGATCTGCGAGGCCGACACCGGGCGGCTGCTCGGGACCGTGGACGCATCCGCGTCCCATGCGACCGTGCACGACGGCGCGGTCTATCTCCACCAGGGCCAGACCTTCCTGGTCCGCGCCCTCGACCTCGACGACTCGACCGCACTTGTCGACCCGGCAACGCCGGACTGGTCGACCTCGGCCCGCGACATCACCGACATCTCGATCGTCGCTACGTCGCGGTCCATCGACCGAGGGCCGGTGGCCCTTCACCTCGGGACGGTCGATGTCACCCAGCAGGTGGTGTCGTTCCTGCGCCGCCGGCTCGGGTCCGGCGAGGTGCTGGGCGAGGAGCCACTTGACCTGCCACCCCGCCAGCTGCGCACCACCTCCGCCTGGTGGACGGTGACCGATGAGCTGCTCGCCGACGCCGGCATCGACGCCGCGCAGCTGCCCGGCGCGGCCCACGCCGCCGAACACGCATCGATCGGCCTGCTGCCGCTCGTCGCGACCTGCGACCGGTGGGACGTCGGCGGCGTCTCGACCGCACTACACCCCGACACCGGGCTCCCGACCGTCTTCGTGTACGACGGGCACGCCGGCGGGGCCGGCTTTGCCGAGCGCGCCTTTCACCGGGCCGAGCAATGGCTGACCGCGACCCGCGACGCCATCGCCGCATGCGAGTGCGAGGCCGGCTGCCCGTCCTGTGTGCAGTCACCGAAATGCGGCAACGGCAACGAGCCGCTCGACAAGGCCGCCGCGCAGCGGCTGCTGTCAGCGGTCATCCGCGAGTGCTGGGGATGAGGTCGGCGCCTCGCCGGCCGGCCCGGCTCTGGCCCGGCCGACGGCCGGTCCCAACCACCTGATCGGTGGCGGAAGCGGGACCGCGACCACGACGTAGGCGTCTGCGCCTCGCAACTCGCAATGGGTGATGCTCGCATCGTCACGCCGGCCGATCGCCGTGCCCGACTGGCAGGCCGCTGTCGGACCTTGTACGGCGAGCAGCGCTGCGGAAAGTGCCGCTGCATCGGCCGCAGCGGCGGCTCGGCGTTGCTGCACGAGCGCCACTCCGAAACAGATCGCGACCCCGGTGATCACCGTGACGAGGGCCATCGCGGTGATCACCCAAACGGTCGCAAACCCGCGCTCGTCGCGATCGGGAGTCCGGCCACGTTGGTCGCGGGTCACTGGGGCGGACCCGGTTCGAGCGGGTCTGACACCTGCGCTCGCACGGTGATGCCAGGGAGCAGTTTGGCCAGTCCTGGCAACGAAATGTTCGCCTGCACGGTGGCCGTCACCACCTCATCGGCCGTCGTCACGGAGAGCGTCGAGCCGCCGGGTGCGCTACCAAGCGCGGTGGAACGAACGAGGGCAACCGAGTCACCGCGCGCCGCCATTCGGGCCGCTGCCTCGGCCGCATCGACGCACCGAAGTTGCGCCGTCATCACCGCCACGCCGCCGAGCGCGAGCAGGACCACGACGACGAAGGCCGGCAGTGCCACCGCAAACTCGGCGGTCACCATTCCGTCGTCGCGCGCGAGTCGACGCGGCGCGGCCGGGCCGGCAACTACCGACCCGACCCGGCCGAACCGACTCGTCACAAGCCGAGGTGCAGCGCGCGAGAAATGATGCTCTCGAGCAAGCTGGTCGCAAAGCCACTGGTGAGGATCTTGAACAGCAGGGCGCCGAAGCCGCAGGCGGCCACGGTGCCGACGGCGTACTCCGCCGTTGACATTCCGGCGTCGGACACTGTGCGGGCACGGCTGCGCAACGCAGCCCAGACTCGCCGCATCGCCAACTCCCTTCTCGCCGGCAGCCGACCGGCGCGGACCCCGGCGATGCCGGGACGCTTCCGAGGCTCGCCGCAATCCGGGCGTCGAGCCGCGGGCGTGATCACGATGTGCACAACCCGGGCCGCCGATGCCGCTGTGGAGGTGACCGTCGCATCTCGTTCAATGCAGCGCTGGCACCAAGCCGACCACGAGCGGCACGACGGCGACCAGCACGAACGCCGGGAGGAAACCCAACCCGAGCGGCACCACCAGCCAGACCGACGCACGCCTGACCCGGTGCTCTGCGCCCGCTCGGCGCTGGGCCCGGAGCCGGGCCGCCGTCCGCTCCAGGTCGGCCGCGGCGGCGGCTCCGGTCACCGTGGTACGCACCAGGGTCCGCGCGACCGGCGCCAAGGCCGGGATCGCCAGCCACGGCTGCCAGGCCTCCTCGGCGAGCGCGCCGGACCGCAGGGCGTCGGCCACCGCCGCACAGCACCCGCGCATCGCGGCGTCGGCCACCGTCGACGCCGCCATCAGAGCGTTCGGCAGCGGCGCGCCGGCCGCCAGGCAGCCGGCGATCAGGTCGGCCACGAGCGGCACGTCGTCCGGGTTGATGGGGGCGGCCGCAGATCCAGGTCGTACGACGATCGCCACCACTGCACCCGCCGCACCGAGCACTACGCCGATCATTCCGCCGACCGCAACGATCCCGGCGAGCAGCGCCACCGCCGCGAGGACAAGTAGTCGGGCCGGTGGTGACGATCGGGCTGGGCGACGGTCCGCGCTTGGCGCGCCGACTGTGGTCGGGTCAGGCACCACTGTGTCGAGGCGCCGCTCGCGTCGTTGCGGCGCGGGTCCGAAGCAACCGGCCGCGAGCATCACCGCCGCGACGCAAACGACTCCGCTCACGTCCGCAACGCAGTTCGCGCGATCGCCTTGGTGGCCACCACGCCCCCGACATCGAGGATCGTCGCGCCGCCGAGCAGCAGCCAACCGAGCGGACGATGAAGCAGCAGTTGCAAAGGGCGCGCACCGACTGCCTGCCCGAGGCCGAGCCCGAGCACCGGCAGCATCGCGAGCAGCGCCATGGTCGCCCGCGGTCCCGCGAGCGCGGCGTCGAGCTCCCGTCGCAGTTCGTCCTCGCTGTCCATTGCATCGCTGAGTCGCTCGAGGACGACCGCGACTCGACCGCCCGCCGCGGCAGCGACCGACCAGGCCGCAACCACCGAGCGAAGTCGCTCGGCCCCGGGGAGCTCGGCCAGCCGCCCGAGCTCTTCGAATGCGTCGCCTCCGGCCTGGACCGCGCGCGCCGCGGCCGCGAACCCCGGCTCGAGCGGACCGGCGCCGCCGGCAACGGCGGCCAGCGCCTCGGCGGTGGTCCGGCCGGCTCGCAGCTCGCCGGCCAGCGCGAACGTGACTTCGACCGTGGCCGCGCGCCGATCCTCGGCCGCCTTGGTCAGTCGCCGGGTCCGTCGTAACCGGTCCACCACAACCACTGCGGCGACAATCACGACAACGAGGGCGAGGGACACCTGCATCGCCATCAGCAGCCCACCGATCGCGACGACCGCCGCAGCGAGGGCAGTTGCCGTCGGCCGGGCACCATCAGGCGGCGGTTCGCGCAACCAGGCCAGCCGGCCGCCAGGCGGATGTCGGGCAGACATGGTGATCAGGGCCGCAACCGACAGCCCGCACAGCCAGATCGCGGTCATGCGTTAGCCAGTCGGCGGTCCAGTGCGTCAGCGCCTGGCCCGCGGATGAGGATCTCGGCACCGAATCGGTATGCCGGAAGGACGACCGCATGTCCGCTGGGATCCGTCGCGAGCACCGCAACGCCCGCGATCCGGCGCCGGCCGTCACCGCCGCGGACCAGGTGAACGATCGCATCGACGGCGGCCAGCAGCAGGCTGTGCGCCGCGGCTCTCGGCACACCGGCCCGCCCGCACAGCGACTCGATCCGGGCCGGCACGTGCTCCGCGCGATTGGCATGGACGGTGCCGCAGCCGCCTTCGTGCCCGGTGTTGAGCGCGGCCAACAGGTCGAGCACCTCGTCGCCGCGCACCTCGCCGACCACCAGGCGATCCGGGCGCATCCGCAGTGCCTGGCGGACGAGGACATCGAGCGAGACGCCGCCGGCCCCCTCGGCGTTCGGCGCGCGCGCCTCGAGCCGGACGACGTGCGGGTGGTCGGGACGCAGCTCGGCAGCATCTTCGACGAGGACCAGCCGCTCGGCCGGCTCGACGTTCGACAGCAGGGTCGAGAGAACGGTGGTCTTGCCGCTTCCGGTCCCGCCGGTCAGCAGGATCGCGGCTCGGGTCGCAACCAGCCGCCGGAGCAGATCGGCGCCGGCCGCCGGCAGCGAGCCCGCGGTGATCAGGTCGGCGAGCGTGAAGGTCCGCCGGGGTGGCACTCGAAGGCAGATGCAGGTCCCCTGCGCGGACAGCGGCGGCAGCACCGCGTGGACCCGGGTGCCGTCCGGCAGCCGGGCGTCGGCGTACGGCGAGGCGTCGTCGAGCCGGCGGCCGCCCGCCGAGACCAGGCGAACGGCGAGCCGCCGGGCGGCCACTTCGTCCGGGATCCGGATCGGACTCGGCTGCGGACCGTGTCCACGGTCGACCCACACCGGTCCCGGGCCGTTCACGAGAACGTCGGTGACCAGCGGCTCCCGGAGCAGCGGTTCGAGCACCCCTGCGCCACCGATGTCCGCCAGCACGGTGCCGGCGACCTCGAGCAGCGTGGTCGCACCCGCCATCGGCGCCTCATCGCGGAGCGCGGAACCTAGGGCGCCGCCGTCGACTCCGCCCGGCGCGCTGAGCATCCGGCGGCGCACCCGATCGACCAGCGCGTCATCTGTGCTCAGGCGGCAACGCCCCCTTCGTTCACCGCGGCGAGGACGGCCCCACACGCGTCGTGCAACGAGCCTTTCGGCCGGCGCAACGGTGGCTCGCCGCGCTCAGCGGCCGCGGTGACCGCGGTCTCGCTCTGGACCGCAGCGAGCACGGGGAGCCGCAATGCGCCGGCGATCTCGGCGACCGACAGCTGGCCGGATCCGCCGAGGCGAACCACGACTCGGATCTCGCCACAGACGGCCTGAGTCTGTGCGACGACCAGCGACGACGCCGCCACCGCCCGAACGGTGGCCGGCACCACCAGCACCACCAAGTCGGCGGCACCCGCGAGTACGCCCGCCGCCTGGTCGAACCGTCGCGGCAGGTCGACGACCACCCAGCGAAACCCGCGCCTGGCCGCGTCGATCACGGCCGCGGCCGCGGCGTCCGGCAACTCGACCGACCCGGAACGGTCGCACGAGAGCAGCGCCAGCCCGTCGAGCGCGACCAGCGTGCCAACGAGCGCGGCGCTGCGCAGCCGACCGCGGGTGGCGGCCAGATCCGGCCAGCGAGCCCCTGGCTGTTGCTCGGCACCGAGCAGCACATCAAGGCCGCCGCCGTAGGGGTCGCCGTCGATCAACACCGCCGAGCCGACCCGAGCGGCCGTGACACCAAGCGCTGCGGCCAAGGTCGATGCCCCGGCGCCGCCGCAGCCACCGACCACGGCGATCGTCGTACCAAGGCCCTGATCCTCATCAACGGCGGCGCCGATGAGCTCCATCAGGGTGTGCTCCTCGGCCGGCAACGACACGACACAACGCGCACCAAGGTCAATCGCGGCCCGCCACGACGCTTCGTCAAGCGCCTGACCGGTGGCGACCACCACCTCCGCTCGACGCGGCAGCTGCGCTGACGCCAAGACCACCAGCAGGTCGGATCCCACCACCACGAGGTGCGCGGACCGCCAGCCCGCGCGCGCCCCGGCGCTGCTCCGCACCGTTTCGACCTCGGCCCCGGCAAGCGCACCGAGCCGCACCACGGTCGCCACCAGCGCCTCGCTCGTGCTCAGCACAACAACCCGTCGAGGAGTGGACATCCCACGACTTTCGCGTACGACGTCCGCCTAGCCGACCAACCCGTCCACCCTGTGGATTCCCCGCGCCAACCGACCACCTGGGGACAAACCAAAAGCGCTGAAACAGGGGTCCGATCAGCGATCGGCAGCGAGAAACCTCAGGGGGCCGCCCACGACGGAACTGGGGGCGCGGTGTGGGAGGTCAGGTGGGCGCCGGCAAGGCCGAGGAGGACACGAACCACGAAGGAGCTGGGGGCGCGGTGTGGGAGGTCAGGTGGGCGCCGGCAAGGCCGAGGAGGACACGAACCACGAAGGAGCTGGGGGCGCGGTGTGGGAGGTCAGGTGGGCGCTGGCAAGGCCGAGGAGCCTCCGATAGTCACCTATCGGAGGCGACGAGAACGCAGCCAGCGGCCAGCTGAGCCCCACAACGCGCCCTCAGGGAAGGGACGGCCCCCGCTGGGGGGGATAGCGGGGGCCGTCGCAAGGCCCGACCCGGGGGGGTTGAGTCGGACCAGCTCCTCTGGTCATCATCGATGACATCAGCCGTGATTCCCCGGTCGACCGCGGTCAAACCTGGGAGCTCAAACCTTTTGTGCGCATCGATCGCCGGTCGTGGGCGGCGCCTAGTCTGTGACGCATGTCCGGATCC
Organism: uncultured Actinomycetota bacterium; assembly: GCA_963770565.1. GTDB lineage: Bacteria > Actinomycetota > Actinomycetes > JAFAQI01 > JAFAQI01 > DATAUK01. The sequence goes on along the minus strand of CAVYQE010000001.1, from coordinate 537,510 downwards.
GCGGCCTTTTTCGACCTCGACAAGACGATCATCGCGACGTCGAGCACTCTCGCGCTCGGCCGGGCCTTCTATAACGCCGGCCTGATCTCGCGTAAGGACGTGGTCAAGGGGGCCTACGCCCGGTTCGTCTACCACCTCGGTGGGGTGGACGCCGACCGGATGGATCGGCTGCGCGACGGCATGGCGAAGACCGTCACCGGGTGGGATGCCGAGCAGGTCCGTACGGTGATCGCGGAGGCGCTTTACGAGCTGATCGACCCGCTGGTCTACGACGAGGCGGCCGCGCTGATCGAGGAGCACCGGGCCGCCGGACGCGCGGTGGTCATCGTGTCGAGCAGCGGCGAGGAGGTCGTTGCCCCGATCGGCGCGATGCTCGGCGCCGACCACGTGGTCGCGAGCCGAATGGTCGTCGACGAGGGCCGCTACACCGGCGAGGTCGACTTCTACGCCTTCGGCCCGTTCAAGGCCGACGCGATGAACGACCTGGCCAAGCAGTACGACTGGAGCCTGGCCGAGAGCTTCGCCTACACCGACTCGTTCACCGACGTACCGATGCTCGAGGTGGTCGGCCACCCGTTTGCGGTCAACCCGGACCGCGCGTTGCGGCGCGAGGCCGCGGCGCGGGAGTGGCCGGTGCTCGAGTTCGACCACCCGGTCCCACTGCGCGCCCGCTTCCCGAAGCTGCCGGCGCCGAGCCGATCGGTCGCGGTCGGCATGGCCGGAGCCGCGGTCGTCGCCGCGGCCGCCAGCTGGCGTGCGGTGCGGGTCTACGGCCGCCGGGCCGGCTAGCCACCCGCTCACCCGGCCCGGGTACAACTGAGGCAACGCGACGCACCACCTCTGGAGGCGACATGGCGTCAACCCGAACGTACGGCGGCAACGGCACCCCGGTCGACGAGCAGTCGCTCGGGGAGCTGTTCGCCACCGCGAGCCGCGACATGTCGCTGCTGATCCACCAGGAGGTCGAGCTCGCCAAGACCGAGCTTGCGGCGCAGGCGACCCGGGTCGGGATCGGTGCCGGCCTGCTGAGCGGGGCCGGCATCCTGGGGTTGTTCGCCTTGGTGCTGGCATCGTTCGCCGGCGGGTTCGGTTTCTCTACCGGCCTCGACATCGGGGTGTGGGCAGGCTTCCTGTGCATGGCAGGGGTCTATGCCTTCCTGGCCGCGATCCTCGGCGGGCTCGGCGTCTTCCGGGTGAAGGGGTTGAGCGGTCCGGCCCGCACGACGAGCACCGTGAAGACCAACCTGGCCTGGGCCAGGCACCCGCGACGCACGAAGACCCCCTCCGCGGAGTGACGCGGCCGGGCCGACGTGCGACGCTGCAGCGATGCCGCACGAACGGCGACTGATCGAGGAATCCGCGGTCATGATCGACGGGCCGTGGACTCATCGGCACATCACCGCCAACGGCGTCCGCCTGCACATCGCGGAGGCCGGCGCAGGACCCCTCGTCCTCCTGCTGCACGGCTTCCCCGAGTTCTGGTGGTCGTGGCGCCATCAGCTGACCGCACTTGCCGACGCGGGATATCGCGCGGTCGCGCCTGACCTTCGCGGCTACGGCGCGAGCGACAAACCACCACGCGGGTACGACGCCCCGACCCTCACCTCGGACGTGGCCGGGATGGTGCGCGCTCTTGGCGAGCGCGACGCGATCGTCGTCGGGCATGACTGGGGCGGCCATCTCGCGTGGTCGCTCGCGGTCCTGCACCCGGCCGTGGTTCGCCGGCTGGTCGTGCTGTCGAGCCCGCATCCGCTCCGGTGGGTGCCGGCGTTCCGCCACGACGCTAAGCAACGGGTTGCGAGCCGCCCGGCCTTGCGGTTCCAGCTGCCATGGCGGCCGGAGCGCTGGCTGGTCGAGGACGACGCTGCCAACGTCGCGGCCCTGCTGCACGAATGGGGCGGACCGGGATTCCCCGATCCGGAAACCGAGCGACGCTGCCGCGACGGAATGCAGATCCTCTACACGCCCAACCGGTCGCTCGAGTACTTCCGCTGGTCGGCCCGGTCGACCACCCGCACCGACGGGCGGCGCTATCGCCGGGCAATGACCGCGCCGATCGGGGTCCCGACGCTGCAATTACATGGCGCCGTCGATCGCTGCGTCTTGCCGCAGACCGCGCAGGGGTCAGGACAGTACGTCGCCGCCGACTACGAGTGGCGACTGCTCGACGGCGTCGGCCACTTCCCGCACGAAGAGTCACCCGAACTCGTGACCGGGGAGTTGCTGCGATGGTCCAAGGGCTGAGTCCGGTTGCCTGGTGAACTCGACCGGGACCGCGACCAGAGCGGCCGGCCGAAGAACGCCCGGCCGCGCGACGAACTTGGCCGACCGCTCGATCGCGACGACACCGGCATGGTGGTCGAGGAACCTGGCCCGCTGCCGAAACCCGTGGCGCTCCTACACGCCCAAGAACTGCTCGATGCCGGTCGGCCCTTCGCCGCGCACGAGGTCTTCGAGGCGGTATGGAAGCAGGCCAGCGGCGCGGACCGCGAGCTGTGGCGTGGCCTCGCTCAGATCGCGGTGGGGATCACCCATGCCTTGCGCGGCAACGAGCCCGGAGCGCGCACCCTCTTGCGGCGGGGAAGCGACAGCCTGACCGCCTTCGCGGGCACGACCACGGACCGGGTCGACGTCGACGGGGTCCGGAGGTGGGCCGATGCAGCCTGCGCCGACCTGTCGATGACGAGCCGGCCGCCGCGACTGACCCGAACGCCGGGCCAGTAGCCCACGCATGGCCCATCGGTGGGGCTATAGCGCCACGCATGGGCCATGCATGGGGCTGACGGCGGGAGACTAGGCCGCGAACGAGCGGGCTTGCGCCCGCTCCGACAGCGTGTCGAGAAAACTCGCCGCGGATTGCTTCAAGAGGCGGGCCACGACCCGGCTCTGGGTCTCGATCTCGAGCCGGATGTAGCAACCCGGGCCGATGGCCGGGCGTACCGTCACGGAGCCGATGGCCAGCCGGCCGATCGGATCGCTGACCCGGATCACTGCGTCGAAGCCGTCCGCGACCCGTTGTGGTGCCTCAACCGCCCAGGATTGATCGGGCTCCACCCAGGGTTGCGGCTCGGCGAGCAAGAGGGCAACACCGGCCGGATCGGCGGCCACGCGTCGCGTCACCTCGATGCGGGGCATGTCCGCCTCCTTCGGTCGCCGCGATGGCACCTCACTAGTGCTAACTATAGCAAGCACCCACGGTGTTCCCGCCGGAAAACGTCGGATTTCTTGGGAATATTGGCCTAATCGCAACCCTGCGTCGAAACGGTGCTCGTGGCCGTCACCCCGGTTGCTGCGTCCGGCGCGACCTCGTGCGCAGTGAGGGCGTACCCGGTGTGCGAGTTGTCCACGGCGGCGGCGAAGACCACTCCGGCCACCCGCCCACCCGGCGTGAGCAGCGGGCCGCCGGAGTTGCCGGGCCGCACGATTGAATAGAGCGAGTAGATCTGCCGGGTGACCTCACGGCTTTGGTAGATGTCCGGACCACGGGCGTTCTGAACCGTGCGAACCCGGGCCGGCTCTGCGGAGAAGGGGCCGTTCTCGGGATAGCCGAGGACGATCGCACTCTGGCCGCGCGAGAGTGGGCCGGCGAACTGCAGCGGTGTGCCGCCGAGGCCCGGCACGGACAGCACGGCGACGTCCCGGTGCGGGTCGTACAACACCACGGTGGCTCGCAGTTGGCGGCCGTCGGTGGTGAGGACCTCCGGCGACAAGACGCCGGCGACGACGTGCGCGTTGGTCATCACCCGATCCGCTGAGTAGATGAAACCACTGCCCTCGAGCGAGCGGCTGCACGACGAGGCGATGCCTTCGATCTTCACGACGTCGGGTTTCGCTGCGACGACGGCCGGGCTACGAGCCAGTTTCGCGTCCGGCGGCGAAACCGGAACGATCGAATACGGTCCGATCCCGCCGAACACCTCGGGAAAGCCGTTGCGGTCAAGGTCCTGGTCGAGCAGCCGTCGGAACGACCCGAACCAAGTACTCGCCTGTGACGGGATCAGCTTGTCGACACCCTGCAGCACGCTCGAGTTTCGGACCTGCGCCGACACACCGCCGGACGAGGCGTTGGCGATCGCCGCACCCAACAGCCAGGCGACGAGCAGGACGGACACCACGCTGATCAGCCCGCCTGCCACCGAGTCGAGCGTCCGCAGCGGGCGCCAGGTCAGCTCGCGCCGCAGCGCCGCGCCCAGCAAGGTTGCGAGCAGCTGACCGACCATCGCGCCGATCACGACGACCAGCAGACCGAACAGCGCCGCATCGAGGCCGAAGGTGACGTGCGAGTGCAGCGTGTCGGCGTACTTCGCGCCGAGGGCGCCGCCCCCGATGAACCCGGCGAAGGACAGGAACCCGACGACGAAGCCCTGCCGGTAGCCGCTCCATGCGAACGCCAAGCACACCGCGATCAGTACGACGTCGAGACCGTCCATCAGCCAAGAACCGACGGCAGCGGCTCGACGACGCTGCGGTCCCACTCGCGCTCCCAGCCCGCCAGCACGAGCAGCCAACTCAACACACCTGCAGTGAATCCCCAGACCAGCATGTTGGCGACCCGAAACGCCGGTGAGGTATGCCCGAGCGGGTGCCGAACGGTGAGCCGGTTCGCCGGATCGACGAGGTCGGCGATCGGCACCCGCGCAACGGTTTCGACCTCGGCCGGATCGGCCGGCGCAACCTCGCTCGGCGTCCGCCACCAGCCGACCACCGGCGTGACCACATTGCCGCTCGGCGGCAGCCACAGCTCCGGCAACGACCCGAGCACGTCGACGCCGGTCGGGTCGAGGCCGGTCTCCTCCTCCGCCTCGCGCAAGGCCGCGCCGACCGGGCCGTCGTCGCTCGGGTCGATTCGCCCGCCGGGGAAGGCCGGCTGACCGGGGTGACTGCGCATGTCCGCGCTGCGCTGCAACAGCAGCACGTCCGGGCCGTGCGGTCCCTCGCCAAACAACACCAGAACCGCCGCGGCCCGCAGGCCGTCGACCTGATCCGCCGGCGGGACCAGGAACGGGACCCGGCCGGGCGACTCCAGCCGGTCGATCAATGGCGCCAGCCACTCGGGCCGGTTCGTCGGATCAGGCTGCATCGGACGCGCGCGGGCTACGCCGAGACGTGCAGGTAAGTCGCGATCTGCGCCTGCAACTGCGCGGTGCTGGTGTAGGCGCCGTGCTCGGTGTGCACCACCTTGCCGGCCGCCGAGATCAGCAAGGTCACCGGCGGCGACGGAGGCAGATGCGCGCCGAGCAGCACCTTACGGTCCGCGTCGAACACCGACGGGAAGTGCACCGGCGGGGTGACGTGAGCGTCGAAGTCGAGCGCGCTGTCGGCTTCGTCGACCGTATCGACGCCGAGGAAGCGCACCCGACCCTGATCGGCCCGGGCCGCGCGCGACAGATAGGTCATCTCGGCCTGGCAGGGCGGGCACCACGAACCCCAGATGTTCACCACGGTAGGCGTGCCGGTCAGTCCGGCCATGTGCACCGCCGGGCCGTTGCCGAGGCACGGCAAGGTGACGTTGGGCAGGCCACCGGAGACCACGGTCGTCGACGATGCCGGGCAGCGCTGGAGGTCGGCAGTAGCGATCAGCTTCGTCAGCGACGACTGGTCGCCGCCGGGTCCCGGCGATATAGAGGACGGCGAGGACGAACACGCGGCCGCGGCCGCCACGAGCAGAGCGGCCACGAGCAGCCGCCGACGGGTCACGGTGCGGCCGCCATCTGTGACGCGGGCTTCAGCAGCTTCGCGGCCTCGACCGGGTCGGTCGGCCCGACGCCGTACGACGGGCACAGCGTCGCCACCGGGCACGCGCCGCACGCCGGCTTTCTCGAGTGACAGATCCGGCGGCCGTGCCAGATCAAGCGGTGCGACAGCCCGGTCCAGTCCTTCTTCTCGAACAGTGCGCCAACCTCGTGTTCGACCTTGACCGGGTCGTCCTCGGTGGTCCAGCCGAACCGCCGCGACAGCCGCCCGAAGTGGGTGTCGACGGTGATGCCAGGGACGCCGAACGCGTTGCCGAGCACGACGTTCGCGGTCTTGCGGCCGACACCCGGCAGCGTCACGAGGTCATCGAGGCGACCAGGCACCTCGCCGCCGTACCGCTCGGTGAGCGCCTGCCCGAGCGTGATCAGGCTGTTGGTCTTCGCCCGGAAGAACCCGGTCGGGCGGAGCATGTCCTCCATCTCGGCGCGATCCGCGGCGGCGTAGGCCGCGGCATCCGGGTAGCGCCGGAACACCGCTGGTGTGACCTCGTTCACCTTCTTGTCGGTGCACTGCGCCGAAAGGATGGTGGCGACCAGCAACTGCAACGGAGAGGTGAAATCAAGCTCGCAGTGAGCGTCCGGATAGGTCTGGGTGAGGATCCGGTCGATCCGTCTCGCCCGGCGTACCAACGCCGTATGAGTTTCGGATTCGGACACATCATTCAGCCTACGGGTGGGTAGTCCGTAGGGGTGACGCGCGGTCCGGATGCCTCAAGCACCCCCGTTTGTCCGCCGATGCCGCGATAACAGTTGCGGAGAGTGACGATGCCGAACCGGCCCACAGCGGACCGACTTCAAGCGCCGCCGGAGCGCAGCGCGGACTTCGACCACCTTTCGCTGGACGGACTCCGCCACTACCGCGCGACCTTGAGCAGCGAAGAGGGCCGGGTCTCCTACTGGCGTCGCATCATCCAGGCCCGCCTCGACCTCGTGCGGGCCGCAGACACCGGTACGGCGGCCAGCGTCGAGGACCTGCGCTCGATGTTCTCCGAGGAGCGGCTGACCGGGAACCGCAGCGCGTTGATCACGATCCTGCCGGTCGACGACATGCCGCCGCTGCCGGATCTCGCCGGGTTGTGGTCGCGCCAGCCGAAGATCGACGACACCGGGCATAACGCCTCGCTGATCCGCGACCTGTCCGCGGCGGAGGTCCAGTTGTCGGCGTACCGGTCGGCACTACATCGCCGGCTGTCGAGTGCCACCAGCGAGTTGATCGCGCGCTATCGCGAGCACCCGGACCTGTGCCTGACCGTCCTGCCGTCGCCGTCCACACCCAAGGCGGCCTCGCAGTAGCGATCCTGTCGGCCCGGGCTGGCACGATCGAGCGATGCAACCACGTGTGCAACTGATCACCCTCGGCGTGCCCGACGTCGCCCAGGCTCGGGCGTTCTACGTCGACGGGCTCGGCTGGTCACCCACCTTCGAGGTGCCGGGCGTGATCACCTTCATCCAAGTCGGGCCAGGCCTGTTGCTCGGACTGTTCGGGTCAGACGACCTCGACGCCGATATCGGCCAGCCCGGCCACGGGGTCGGTCCGGCGCCGATCACATTCGCCCAGGTGCTGCAGACCGAGGACGAGGTCGTCGCCACCCTCGCCGCGGCCGAGACGGCCGGTGCGACGATCCTGAAGCCGGCCCAGTGCGCCGACTTCGGCGGCTTCCACGGCTACTTCGCCGACCCGAGCGGCTTCCGGTGGGAGATCGCGACCAACCCCGGCTGGTCGGAGGCGCCCGACGGCACGGTCAGCCTCGGCCCGATCGGCGGATAGCGTCGGTGGCGGCTTTGCCGGCCCATGACGTCGGGCTCGCACGGATCGCGACAAGTGGGGCAGACTCGACGCGAGTCGGTCGCGAATCGTGGAGGTCAACGGTGGAAGGGCTGCTCGCCGGCGTGCCGTTGTTCGCGGCGCTCGATGCCGAGTCGGCGGTCAGCCTCGAAGCCACGATGACCACCCGCAAGGTGCCACGCGGGCACGTCGTGTTCGCCGAGGGCGACCCGGGCGACCGCCTGTTCGTGATCCTCGACGGCAAGGTCAAGATCTCGCGAGCCGCACCGGATGGCCGGGAGAACCTGCTCGCCCTGCTCGGGGCCGGGGAGATGTTCGGCGAGCTTTCGCTGTTCGACCCGCGGCCACGGACCGCGAGCGCGATCACCGTCACGTCCTCGACGCTGGCCTCACTCGATCACGACGACCTCCGACCGCTGTTGTTCGAGCGGCCCGGGGTCGCCGTCCAGTTGTTGAAGGCGCTCGCGCAACGGCTGCGCCGTACCAACGAAGCGATGGCCGACCTGGTGTTCACCGACGTGCCCGGCCGGGTCGCGAAAGCGCTCCTCGACCTGTCGGCGAAGTTCGGCGTGGCCGAGGACGGCGCGACGAGGGTGCGGCACGACCTGACCCAGGAAGAGCTCGCGCAGCTGGTCGGCGCGAGCCGCGAGACCGTCAACAAGGCCTTGTCGGAGTTCGCGCATCGGGGCTGGCTGCAGATCGACGGGCGCAGCGTGTTGCTGCTCGACCCGGATCGGCTCGCCCGCCGGGCGCACTAGCCGCGACGGTCAGCCCGCAGCCTCGCGGAGGTAGTCGAGCTGCGCGCGCACCGACTGCTCCGCCGCCGGCCACAGAACCTCGTCGACGTCGGCATAGACCCGCCGGACGATCGCGGCCGGCGTCTCGTCACCGGCGGCGAGCGCAGCCCGGACCTGGTCGAGACGTTCCTGGCGATGCGCGAGGTAGTAGTCGAGCACCTGCAACGGTTGGCTCACCACCGGGCCATGGCCCGGCAGGACGACCGACACCTCGCTCGCCGCGAGGTCGCGCAGCCGCTGCAGCGAGTCGAGGTAGTCGCCGAGTCGGCCGTCAGGGTGCGCGACGACCGCAGTGCCCCGCCCGAGCACGGTGTCACCGGTGAGCAGCGCGGCATCGGGCTCGAGCAACAAGCAGATCGAGTCGCTGCTGTGCCCGGGCGTGATGATCGTCAGCCAGTCGAGACCGGCGACCGAGGTCCGGCCGGTCGCGTCCGACAACGGCTCGGCACCGATGCACAGCCCGGGGTCGCGGGCAGTGACCGGTGCTCCGGTCAGCTCGTGCAGCCGGGGCGCCGACTCGCTGTGGTCGAAATGACCGTGCGTCAGGACGACCAGGTCGATCGGGCCCAGTGCGGCGACCTCATCGACGTGGCCATGGTCGAGCGGACCGGGATCGACGACGACACAGCTCTCGCCGTCGGGCTCGCGGAGCACCCAGGTGTTGGTGCCGTCCAGGGTCATCGGGCCGGGGTTGGGCGCCAGCATCCGGGCGGCCAGCCGGGTAACCGGCTCGAGCCCGCTCACGGCGTCGCTCCGGCCGGATAGTCCGGGTCGCCGGGTAGCAGGAAGCGGACCCGGTCGTTGTCGTCGAGCACCAGCTTGGGCATCACCGGCTCGACCACCCGGGCGTCGGCCGCCGTCATGACCGCGACTGACGATGGGTACGCCGCGAGATCGCCGAGCGCCGCCAGCGTGGGCGGCAACATCGCCATTTCGCCGGCAATGTTCGCGGCCAGGGCTTCCGGCGCGGTCAGCCAGGTCACCCGATCCGCCTCGCCGCCCACGTCGCGGGTGTGCTGACCGGCCGGCATCACCGCGACGAAGAACCGGGTGTCGAACCGCTTGGGCTCGACCTCCGGGGTGATCCAGTGCGACCACAGCCTGAGCAGGTCCGCCCTGAGCACGAGGCCGCGTCGTTCCAGCAACTCGGCCAGCGACAGCGACCGGTCGAGCAACGCGACCCGATCGGCCTCCCAATCGTCGCCGCTGGTGTCGGCGACCACCTGATCCGCGCTCTCCCCGGCAAGCATGACGCCGGACTCCTCGAAGGTCTCGCGAACCGCGGCGCAGACCAGCGCCCGCGCCTGTGGCTCGTCGCAGGCCAAGGTCGCTGCCCAGGTGGCCGGCGGCGGTCCGACCCAGGCGTGGTCGGGGAGGCTCTCGTCGCGGGGATCGACCGACCCGCCGGGGAAGACGAAGAAGCCGGCCGCGAAGGCCATCGTCGGTTTGCGCCGGAGCACATAGACCTCGGGGCCACCGGTCCGGTCGCGGAGCAGAACCACGGTTGCGGCCGACCGCGGCTCGGCCGCGGTCACCTCGCCGCTGGCGAGTCGCTTCACCGCGTCGACCAGCCCCGAAAACAGGCTCGCGGTTGCGTCGTCGACCACGGCCCCGACGCCTCTAGAAGGCCAGGTCGGAACGCACCTGCACGACCAGTTCGACCTCGACCGGCGCATCGAGCGGCAGCGCAGCGACCCCGACCGCGCTGCGCGCATGCTTGCCGGCGTCCCCGAAGACATCGGTCAGCAGGTTGCTCGCCCCGTTGATCACGGCCGGCTGACCGGTGAACGACGGCGCACTCGCCACGAAGCCGACCACCTTCACGACCCGCACGACCGCGTCGAGGTCGCCGGTCACCGACTTGATGGCGGCGAGCGCGTTGATCGCGCAGGTCCGCGCCAGGTCGGCGGCCGTTTCGGGCTCCACCTCGACACCGACCTTTCCGGTCGCGGCGAGCTGCCCGTCGACCATCGGCAACTGTCCGGACACCCAGACCAGGTCGCCGATCCGGTTGGCCGGAATGTACGACGCGACCGGCCGGGTGACCGCCGGCAGCGCCACCCCGAGCTCGGCGAGTCGAGCCTCCGCCCCGGTCATGGCGCCCGCCCGTCCATGGCCGCGCCCGGCCCGGCGTACCGCGACGCGCCTGCGTTCACGGCAACGGCCGCTTCATGTAGGCGACCAGCTGATCGCCGCCGCCCGGCGCCGGGACGACCTGGATCAGCTCCCAGCCGTCGATGCCCCAGGTGTCGAGGATCTGCTTCGTCGCGTGGACGAGCAGCGGAACTGTCACGTACTCCCATTTCTGCACGGCCCGAGCGTACGACCCACCCCAATCGACCCCCCACCCCCGTACCAAGCAATGTCACATTGCCCAGCCAAACCCCGGGGGAACCTCACATTGCCCCCGCGAAGCGCGGGGCAATGTGACATTGCTTCTACCCTCGATGCGTGAGCGACTTCCCCGCGGTCAAGCTGCACGTGGTGAGCGGGAAGGGCGGCACCGGCAAGACCACGGTCGCGGCCTCGCTCGCCCTCGCGCTCGCTGCCGGTGGGCGACAGGTGCTCCTCACCGAGGTCGAGGCCCGGCAGGGCATCGCCCAGCTCTTCGACACGCCGCCGCTGCCGTACGAGGAACGCCGGGTCGCGGTCGCCCGCGGCGGCGGGGAGGTGTACGCACTCGCCATCGACCCCGAGCTGGCATTGATCGAATATCTCGAGCGCTTCTACAACCTGCGCCGGGCCGGATCGATGCTGAAGAAGATCGGCGCGATCGACTTTGCGACCACGATCGCGCCGGGAATGCGCGACGTCCTGGTGACCGGCAAGGTGATGGAAGCCGCGACCCGCGAGCGGCGTGGCGGGGGCCGGCTGTACGACGCGGTGGTGCTCGACGCACCACCGACCGGCCGGATCGCCCGCTTCCTGAACGTCAACACCGAGGTCGCCGCGCTGGCCCGGATGGGTCCTGTGCGCAACCAGGCCGAAAGTGTCATGCGACTGATTCAGTCGCCCAAGACCGCGGTCCACATCGTGACCGTCCTCGAGGAGATGCCGGTCCAGGAGACCACCGACGGCGTCGCCGGGCTACGGGAGGCCGGACTCCCGGTCGGTGCAGTGATCGTGAACATGGTCCGGGGCCCGCTGCTGCCGCCGGGTCGGCTCGAGGAGGCCGCCACCGGCCGATTGGACCGCGCCGAGGTTTCCCGCGGCCTCAAGGCGGCCGGGCTCGACCCAGACCCGGCCACCGTTGCGGCCTTGACCGCGGAGGCGGCCGATCATGCCGGCCGGGTCATGCTGGAGCAGCAAGAGCGAGCCGTCCTCGAGGCCCTCGAGCGCCCGACGTACGAGCTTCCGATGATCGCGGACGCCACCGAGCTCGGCGGCCTGCAGGAGCTCGCCACCCGCTTGCACGACGTCGGGATGGTGTGACCGTGGCCGCCACGAAGGATTTCGACGTCGATCGGCTGCTCGACCGCGCCGAGATCATCGTGTGCTGCGGTGCCGGCGGCGTCGGCAAGACCACCACCGCCGCCGCCCTGGCACTTCGCGCGGCGGAGCGCGGGCGCAACGTGTGCGTCCTCACGATCGACCCGGCCCGGCGGCTCGCCCAGTCGATCGGGCTCACCGAGCTCGACAACACCCCGCGCGAGGTCAAGGGAATCGACACCGCGGCGGGTGGCCGGCTCGACGCGATGATGCTCGACATGAAGCGGACGTTCGACGACATCGTCATCACGCACGCCGAACCCGGCCGGGCCAAGGCGATCCTGGCCAACCCGTTCTACGTGTCGCTGTCGTCGAGCTTTGCCGGCACGCAGGAATACATGGCGATGGAGAAGCTCGGCCAGCTCAAGGCGGAAGCCCGCTGGGATCTCATCGTCGTCGACACCCCGCCGAGCCGCTCGGCGCTGGACTTCCTCGACGCCCCGCAGCGGCTCGGCCGGTTCCTCGACGGCCGGATGATCCGGATGCTGACCGCGCCGGCACGGGTCGGTGGCCGGGCCTACCTCAAGGTCTTCACGATCGGCCTGAAGGTCTTCACCGACGTCCTCAACCGAATCCTCGGGGGCCAGACCCTGCGCGACCTGAGCCTGTTCGTGTCGTCGCTCGAGTCGATGTTCGGCGGCTTCCGCGAGCGGGCTGACCGGACCTACCAGCTGCTCAAAGAGGCCGGTACGTCGTTCATCGTCGTCGCAGTGCCCGAACGCGACGCCTTGCGCGAAGCGGCGTACTTCGTCGAGCGGCTCGAGACCGATCGGATGCCGCTCGCCGGGCTGGTCCTGAACCGGGTGCACTCGAGCGCCGCACCCGCGTTGTCGGTCGAGCGCTCGCTCGCCGCGGCGGAGGCGCTCGACGAGACCGGCGACGAGCCGCTGGCCGCCGCGGTGCTGCGGGTGCACGCCGAACGGCTGGCGACCTCGGCGCGCGATGCCCGGCGGGCGGCGCAGTTCCACTCGGCGTACCCGAGCGTCCGCATGGTCGCGGTGGCGGCGCAGGCCGGGGATGTCCATGATCTGGACGGTCTGCGCGAGATCGGCATCGAACTGTCGAACGGACCCGAAGCGTCAGCCCCGCGGGTGGCGGCCAAGTAGCCGGATCAGGGGCAAGCGAGGACGACGGTCGAGTCAGACCGCGACCGCGCCGTCGACCTGCGCGGACCGCTCGAACTCCTGCATCGCACTGGACAGCAGCGCCTGCCACGAGTCGACGTTGGGCCGACGGCGTAACAGCGATCGGCGTTCGCGTTCGGTCAGCCCACCCCAGACGCCGAATTCGACCCGATTGTCGAGGGCGTCGGCGAGGCACTCGGTGCGGACCGGGCAGCCGCGACAGACGGTTTTGGCCCGATGTTGGGCCGCGCCGGTGGTGAACAACTCGTCGGGCGCCACGCGTCGACAGGCGGCGCGCAGGGTCCAATCATGTGTCCACGGCATGTGGTAACAGTACGAACCGGACAGGACGGGCAACACTACCCGTTGGCACCCTTTTCTCGTAGTCCGAAATGAGGGTGAACTTCACTCGTTCGGCCGATCAAGTTTGTCCGGTTGTGTGGCAATCGGCCCAGGGGATCCGGCACCCACCTAGGCTAATGACGTGGCGCGGGTGACGCAGAGCATCGGCGTGCTGATCGCGGTCAGCATCGTCGCCGGCATCCTGATGGCCGGGATGCTGCTGCCGTTCGTCGGCGGCGCCGGGGTCGCTGCCCGGACTGCGGTCACCGACTTCCAGAAGTATCCGGCCGACCTGAAGCGAAACCCGCTGCCCCAGGTGTCGAAAGTGTTGGCCGCCAACGGAACCAAGATTGCGACGTTCTACGACCAGGACCGCGTGATCGTGCCGCTCTCGCAGATCCCGGTACAGATGCAGACCGCACTTATTGACGTCGAGGACGTCAGGTTCTACGAGCACGCCGGCCTCGACGTCGAGGGCACCCTTCGCGCCTTGCTGCACAACGGATCGTCGGGGTCGGTCAGCCAGGGCGGGTCGACCCTCACCCAGCAATACGTGAAGAACGTCCTGATCGAGGACGCTCGGACCAAGAAGGAGCGCGAAGCCGCGATCGCAGACACCTTCGCGCGCAAGCTCAAAGAGGCGCGGTATGCGATCGAGCTCGAGAAGGTCCTGACGAAGGCGCAGATCCTCGACGACTACCTCAACATCGCCTACTTCGGCGACGGCGCCTACGGGATCGGGACCGCCGCGCGGCACTTCTTCAACGAGCCGGTCACCAAGCTGACCCTCGACCAGAGCGCGCTGCTCGCCGGCCTGGTCCAGTCACCCGAGGCCTACGACCCGCGCTACTACCCGAAGCTCGCCCGCGAACGCCGCGACACGGTGCTCGGCCAGATGCTGAAGTACCACTCGATCACGCAGGCGACGTACGACCAGGCGGTCGCCCAGCCGATCAAGCTGCACATCCACAACCAGCCCGCGGACTGCATCGCCTCGAAGCACGGGTACGCCTATTTCTGCGACTACGTGAAGCACGTGTTCGAGCACACCCCCGGCCTGAGCCTGACGATGCTGCAACGCGGCGGTCTAACCGTGACGACCACGCTGTCGCCGAAGGTGCAAAGGGCCGCCGAGAACGGCATCCACCAGTACGTGCACGCGCACGAGAAGACCTCCCATGTCGTCTCCGCGGAGGCAGTAGTCCAACCCGGCACCGGCGAGGTGAAGGCGCTCGCGGTCAGTACGCCGTACGGCAACAACCCGAAGAAGGGCGAGAACAGCATCGACTACGCGGTCGACCAGAAGTGGGGTGGCAGCCCGGGCTTCCACGCCGGGTCGACGTTCAAGCTCTTCGTGCTGACGGCCGCATTGAAAGAGGGCATCCCGCTCTCGACCAGGATCCACGCGCCCGGGTCGATCACGATCAACGGCCTGACCAACTGTGCCGGCCTAGCCGGTCGCACCGTGGCCCGTGCACAACGCGAGCGACAGTGAGAGCGGCACGTTCAACCTCGAGTCCGGCACGTGGTTCTCGGTCAACACGTTCTTCGCCCAGCTCGAGGAGCGCACCGGACTCTGCGAGCCGGTCAAGCTCGCCGAGGCGATGGGCGTCACGCAGGGCACCGGCAAGCCGCCCGAGCAGATCGGCCCGTTCGTCCTCGGCGGCGGCGCGCAGTACGGCTTCACCCCGCTCGATGTCGCCGGGGCGTACGCGACGATGGCGGCGCACGGCAAGTACTGCAGCCCGATCGTCATCACCAGCATCGTCGACCGCACCGGGCACAGCTACCCGGTGCCGAAGTCGAAGTGCCAGCAGGTCGTGCCGCAGGGCCTGGCCAACACGGTCACGTCGATCCTGGAAGGCGTGCTGACCATCCCGGGAGCGACCGGGACGACGGACGCGCTGTCCGGCCGGCCGGCCGCGGCCAAGACCGGCACCGTCGACAACTACAACGGGTCCTGGTTCGCCGGCTACACCCCGCAGCTCGCCTCCGCGGTCTGGGCCGGCATCCCGGCCGAACCGAACAAGACCCTCGACGGGCTGAACATCGGCGGAGTGACGTACGGCGAGGTCTTCGGCGCGACCATCGCCGGCAAGATCTGGCAGGCGACCTTGAACGCTGCCCTCCTGGGTGACCCGGTCGTGCCGTTCTCCGGGCCGGACAGCTTCTACGAGATCGGGATCCTGACCAAGGTCCCGGACGTGACCGGTGACACCCCGGCCAACGCCGAGGCCACGCTCACGGCAGCCGGGTTCAGCCCGGTCATCGAATCCAAGACGGTCCACAGCAACCAACCGGCCGGCACCGTCGCGCGGACCGCGCCGGCGGGCGGCTCGGAGGCTTCGATCGGCACCTCGGTCAAGGTCTTCCTCAGCGACGGCACCCCCAAGCCGACGAAGAGCCCCTCGCCGCCGCCGAGCTCGCCGCCGCCGTCGTCCTCACCGCCGACGCCGCCGCCGTCGAGCCCACCGGTGTCGCCGACCACCAAGCCGACGAAGCTGCGCCGCGGGCATGGGCACCATCACCACGGGCATCACCGGCACTGAGCCGCACCGGCAGGCGCAGCGTCACTCAGCGAGCTGTCGGCGTACCTCCGCTGCGATCCGCCCGCCTTCGGCCCGGCCGGCGACCTGCGGCTGCACCACTTTCATGACCTGACCCATCGCCTGCGGTCCGCTCGCGCCGGTCTCGGCGAGCGCGGCGCGCACGATCGCCGCCAACTCGTCGTCGCCGAGCTGGGTCGGCAGGTATTCGTCGAGGACGGTGCCCTCGGCGCGCTCCTTCGCCGCGAGCTCGGCGCGACCCGCGGACTCGAACGCCTCAGCAGCCTCCCGGCGCTTCTTGGCCTCACGCGCGAGCACCTTCACGACGTCGTCGTCGGAGAGCTCCCGAGCCGCCTTGCCGGCCACCTCCTCGGTGGTAATCGCGCTCAGCGCCATCCGCAACGTCGACAACCGCAACTCGTCCTTGCTCTTGAGCGCGGCCACCATGTCGGTGCGCAGTTGTTCCTTGAGGGCCATGCACTCAGCCTAGGCTTGACACATGCGCCGCTTCGTCGCACTGCCACTGGGACTCGCCGCCGCTGGACTCGGCGCGGCGGCGTACGGCTGGGCCTACGAGCGCAAGGCGTTCCGGCTTCGACAGGTCTCGGTGCCGATCCTTCCGCCCGGCGCGCCGAACCTCACCGTCCTGCATGTCTCCGACCTGCACGCGACCCCGGGCCAGCCGTGGAAGGTCGCCTGGGTTCGGTCGCTCGGCGAGCTCGAGCCCGACCTGGTCGTCAACACCGGCGACAACCTGGCGTCGATGGACGGCGGCCCGGTCGTGCTCGACGCGTACGGTCCGCTGCTCGAGCGGCCGGGCGCCTTCGTGCCGGGTTCCAACGACTGGTTCGCGCCGATCCCGAAGAACCCGGCGATGTACTTCTTCCCGGAGTCCAAGCCCCGGGACGCCGGCCGCCCGCTGCCGTGGGGGCCGCTAAGATCGTCGTTCACCGACGCGGGCTGGCTCGACCTCACCCACCGGCGTACGACGATCGCGGTGCGCGGAGTGCAGGTCGAGCTCGGCGGGGTGAGCGACGCACACCTGCACGCCGACCACTACGACCGGATCGCCGGCGCGGCCACCGGGGACGTCGCGATCGGGCTCTCGCACAGTCCCGAGCCGCGGGTGATCGACGCGTTCACCTCGGACGGGTTCTCGCTGGTCATGAGCGGGCACACCCACGGCGGCCAGCTGAGAGTGCCGGGAGTCGGTGCGCTCGTCACGAACTGCGGCCTCGAGCGCAGCCGGGCCCGCGGCCTGTCGAAGTGGCCGAACGGCGGCTGGCTGCACGTGTCGGCCGGTCTCGGCACCTCGCCGTACGCTCCGGTGCGCTTCGCCTGCCCGCCGGAGGCAACCCTGCTGACCCTTACTCCGCGGAGCCCGTGAGCGATCTGCCCTAGACTCGCTGACGCTTCGGGATGTAGCGCAGCTTGGTAGCGCACCTCGTTCGGGACGAGGGGGTCGCAGGTTCAAATCCTGTCATCCCGACCAATGTGATCTCTCGCGACATAGGAAACGTTTGAACCTGCGGGTTCAGGGGTTTTCTGTCGTTTCTGGGGGTTGTTGGGGCTGGTAGTCGATGTCGGGGTTGAGGACCAGTTCTCGCAGGAGCTCGCCGGTGGTGGCGTCGACGACGCGGATCTGCAGGTCGTGGATGAGCAGGATGATGGGGGTTCGGGCGTGGGTTCGGCCGACGCCGATGTGGTGGAGTCGGCCGGCGTGGCGCAGCGTGACGACGCCGCTGTCGTCGATGCGGTCGCGGCGGATCCGGTCGAGGCGGTCAGCGTCGCGGCTGGTGCTGGGGGTGGCTTTGGGCAGGTTCTGGTAGGTCGCGGCCGGGGTTGCGCGGTGCGGTAGCGACCGGTGCGGCCGCCGGTGGTTGTATTCGTCGACGAACGCGTCGATGAGGGTTTGCAGCTCACCGATCGTTGCTGGTTGGGCGGGTTGGGCCCGTAGCCATTTCTTCATCGTTTGCTGGAACCGTTCGACTTTGCCGCAGGTCGTGGGGTGGTTCGGTCGGGAGTTCTTCTGGGTCACGTGCAGCCGGCGTAGTTCGTGTTCGAAGCTGTTGCGGCCGCCTTTGCCGCCGGCGAACCGGGTGGTGAACACCATCCCGTTATCGGTCAGGGTAGAAGCCGGAACGCCATGAGCCGCAACCGTTTTGCGGAACGTGACGAGCACGACCGGGCCGGTGACCCGGACATGAGCGGTGACCGATAGTGCGTAGCGGGAGCAGTCATCGAGCCAGGTCAGGATCTCGGTCCCGGTGCCGTCAGCGAGCGGGTAGTGGGTGAAGTCGGACTGCCACATCTCGTTCGGCAGCTCGGCTTCGAACCGCAGGTAGGAGCTTTTCGGTCGCTTCGACGGGTCCGGGATGACCACTCCGGCGCGTTCCAGGATCCGGTTGATCGTGGTGCGTCCCAGCCTGGTGCCGTGGTGGTGCGCCAGATGCCAGCCGATCGTGTCCGCGCCGGCGTCCAGACCGGCCTCGGCCAGCTGCTTACGCAGCCGCAGCACCCCTTCGACGGTCGCCGGCCCGGTCGCGCCCGGGGCTGGTCTTCGGGGCCCGGGACCGCGGCTCGAACGACGCCTCACCCTCCACCCGGTAGCGGGCCATCAGCCGGCTGACCCAACCCTGGGAGACGCCGTAGGCACGGGCAACCTCGGACTGCGACTGGCCGGTCAGAACAGCGCTGATGACAAGACGACGTTTCGACATCCCGCAGCCTGCGGGCCACCACCTATTCCGAAGACCTGCGACACGCTATTCCGATGTCGCGGGACACCCCATTCCGATGTCCTGGACCAGAACACTGTCATCCCGACCAATCTGATCTCCGCCGAGATCGGGTCCCTGGGCCTTCGGGTCCAGGGCTTTGTGCTGTGACGACAGTGCCCTTGATCAGTCGACGCCGGCGATCAGTGACGGCGAGTCCGGCTGACCGGGCTTGGCTGAGGCGAGCGAGGTCAGCACCGACGCGAGGGCTGCGACACCGGCGGTCGCAAGTGCCATTGGCCAGTGGAAGTCAATGACATTGAACGGCTTGGCGGCGGCGGCCACCCCACCCAGGGTCTGCACGAAAGTCAGCGCGGACCGCAACATCGTGTTCTTGACGAAGGACTGTCCCTTGGACAACCGAATGGACCCAAGCGAGGTGAGGACCGACAGGACGCCGGCGCTCACCGCAACCACCAGCGCGTTCCTGATCGGCGTGAAGGTGGTCAACGTCGCGATGTTGAGCGCGAGCAGACCCGTGGCGAGCGTTTGAGCCACCGTCTTGGCGGCCCGCTCCATTGCACCGGCGATCCACATGTCCGGCAGGTGCATGTCAACCACCCCAGCTCTGGCGGGCAGCTCGGCGCCGTGCTCGTCGCGACACCGGCAACCGGCCGCGTCGTGTCATCATCACACTCGGCCCGCCATTCCCTCGCGATCCTCGCGGGCCAGATCGGACCGGACGGCGATGGCGCAACGACGCGGAGCGCTCGGATCAGTTCGACACGCCATGCAGTATCCGCAGCGCGCGCGCCGTTATCTGCGCCGGTTGCGACGCGACGTCGTCCTCCGGCTACGCCACCGCGATCACATCGCCTACTACAGCGCCGTCGTCGACGACGCGATCGTGCACGGCGAGGCGACCGCAGTCGGCAACACCGGCCGACGCGGCTGGAACGAGATCGGTCTGATGCAGTTCAACTACCTCAAGCAGCACGGGCTGACGCCGCAGGATCGTCTGCTCGAGATCGGCTGTGGCAACCTGCGAGCCGGCTGGCGGTTCATCGACTATCTCGACGCCGGCAACTACTACGGCATCGACATCTCGCTCGAGGTGCTCTTCGCGGCACAGGCGATCGTCGCCGACCACGATCTCGCCGACAAGCTGCCGCACTTGACGCTCGTCAAGAACATGACGTTCAGCTTCCTGCCGGGCGAGTACTTCGACGTCGTACACGCGCACAGCGTGTTCTCGCACTCACCACTCGCCGTGATCGAGGAGTGCTTCAGCAACCTGCCGCGGGTGATGAAGCCCGATGCGTTCTTCGACTTCACCTTCAACCGCACCGACGGCAGCGAACACGCACGGCTGGGTGAGGACTGGTACTACCGCACTGAGACCCTGGTCGCGGCGGCCGAGCGGCACGGCCTCAAGGCGGAGTTCATGGACGACTGGGAGCAACTCGGACACGTTCAGTCGAAGCTGCGGATCACTCGCGGCTAGGTGGTGACCGCTCGGAGGCGCTACGACCGACTGGGTCAGTCCGTCCGCGGTTCCCAACGAAAGAAGCGAATCGCAAACGCGAGCCCACCAGCCCCCCACGCCGCCACGATCAGTACGTCGATCCAGTCGAAGGAACCGCCGAGAAAGGCAGCCTGCATGCCGTTGAGGAAGTGCTTGATCGGAAAGGCCCGGCCCACCCAGTTCATCCAGGCGGGCGGGTTGCTTCCGAGCGGGATGAACACGCCGGAGAGGAACAACAAAGGCAGGATGACCCCGTTGACGATCGGCAGCGAGGCATCCGAGTTCGGGATGATCGAAGAGATCGCGAATCCGAGCGCGCAGAACGCAGCGGCACCGACGGTGAGCATCACGAGCGTGCGCCCGAGGGTGGCCCCGGTGGGGATGTCGGCGCTGTAGAACAGGCGACCGAACCCAGCCGTGATGACCACGAGCAGAAGTGAGACGAGCACCGCGTGCAAAATTCGCGCGCCGAAGAACGGGCCGCTCGGCAGCGGGGTCCCGTTGATGCGCTTGAGCACCCCGGAGTCGCGTTGGAAGGTGACTGCGACCGCGATGTTGTTGAAGCAGACGGTGATCACCGCCAGCGACACCATCGCCGGTATGTAGTACGTCGCTTCGTTCACCGTCCTCGCGCCGTACTGCACCGTCGAGTTACGGAAGATCGAGGTGAAGATCACCAGGAACATGAGCGGATACGCAAAGGCGAAGAACGCCGAGGCAGGATTCCGCCAATAGGCCTTGTTCACGTATCGCATCTGCGACAGCGTGAGCCTTGCCGCGCTCATTGCTCGGTCACGGTCGGCTCGGGTGGTCGGAATCGTGCGTCACCCGACGGGTCGGCGGTGAGCGAGAGATAGATGTCCTCGAGCGAAGGCCTCGTCATCTCCAGCTCATCGAGGCCGATCCCCTGATCGATCGCCCAGCCGGTGAGCCGATGCATCACCCGGAGCGGCTCGTCCGGCGTGATCTCGACGTATCCGTCCGGCCCCGGTGGGACGTCAAGATCGGCGGGAAGGTCAATGCCGTTGGGGACGCGGTATCGGATGCGCGACTTGGCCAGGTTGCGATCACCAAGCGTGGCAGGTGGGCCTTCGGCGACGATTCGGCCAGCCACGATCACCGCCACGCGATCGGCGAGAAACTGTGCCTCGTCCATGTAATGCGTGGTGAGCAAGACCGTCATTCCGAGCGTCGCAAGGGTCTTGATCACCACCCAGGCCTCGTGCCGAGCCGACGGGTCGAAGCCAGTCGTCGGTTCGTCGAGGAAGAGCAGCTCCGGGTTTCCGACCAACGCAATCGCGACGTCCAGCCGCCGCTGCTGGCCGCCGGAGAGCTTGAGGACCCGCGCCCCGCTCTTGTCGTCGAGACCGACCAGGCTGACGACCTCGTCAACCGGTCTCGGGTGGGGGTAGAGGGTCGCGTACATCGCGACCGTCTCGCGCACGGTGAGATACCGATCGACGCCGGTCGACTGCAACACGATCCCGATCCGGTTCTTGAGCTTGGCCCGCTCGCGCCCCGGGTCGACCCCTAGAACGCTCACCTCGCCCTGGTCGCGCGACCGATACCCCTCGAGAATCTCAACCGTCGTGGTCTTGCCGGCGCCGTTCGGGCCGAGCAGCGCAAAGACCTCGCCCTGGCGGATCGCAAGGTCGATGCCGCGAACGGCAGGGGTGCCCGGGTACGACTTGACCAAGCCGTGGACCTCGATCGCGGGCATTCCGCCGGCGACAGTCGGCGGCGAGGTGGGGCGACCGGCGGTCAGCGGCGTGCGGCGATCAGTTCGGCGATCTGTACGGCGTTGAGCGCCGCACCCTTGCGCAGGTTGTCGTTGCTCACGAACAACGCAAGACCGCGACCGTCCGGCACCCCGGGATCAACCCGGATCCGCCCGACGTAGCTGGGGTCGCGCCCGGCGGCGTGCAGTGGCGTCGGCACGTCGGCCAGCTCGACCCCAGGCGCGGAGGCGAGCAATTCGGTCGCGCGAGCAACCGACAGCGGCCGGGCGAACTCCGCGTTGATCGACAACGAGTGGCCGGTGAAGACGGGCACCCGGACGCAGGTCCCGGAGACCGCGAGCTCGGGGATCCCGAGGATCTTGCGGCTCTCGTTGCGCAGCTTCTTCTCTTCGTCGGTCTCGAACTCGCCATCGTCGATCAGGGAGCCCGCGAGCGGCAACACGTTGAACGCGATGGGTGCGACGTACTTCGCCGGCTCGGGGAACGTCACGCTGGCGCCGTCGTGCACCAGCTCGCTCGCGCGGTCGGCAACCTGGCGGATCTGCTTGTCGAGATCGTCGACCCCGGCCGGCCCACTTCCCGACACAGCCTGATAGGTGCTGACCACCAGCCGGATCAGGCCGGCTTCGGCATGCAGCGGACCAAGCACCGGCATCGCGGCCATCGTCGTGCAGTTCGGATTGGCGATGATGCCCTTGCGCGCCGCGCCGATCTCGTCGGGGTTGACCTCGCTGACGACCAGCGGGACATCGGGATCCATCCGCCAGGCCGAAGAGTTGTCGATGACGATCGCGCCGGCCGCCGCGAACCGCGGTGCCTGCTCGCGGGACGCGCCCGACCCGATCGAGAACAGCGCGATGTCGATCCCGGCCGGGTCGGCGGTGGCCAGATCCTCGACCGTGACCGTGCCACCGGCCCACGGCAGCGTCATCCCGGCCGACCGCGATGAGGCGAAGAACCTGATGGACGACAGCGGAAACTCGCGCTCGGCGAGGATCTGACGCATGACCGAGCCGACCTGGCCGGTTGCGCCGACGACCCCGATCCGCAAACCAGTCATCGCTGCAGCCTCATCGGGCGCACCGATGCGGAGACGCCGACCTCATTGGAGCGAGCCACCTCCGCTTCGCTGCGGTACTCGCTCATCGCTGCACCCTCATCTACCGGTCCCCGCGTGCACGGTCGCGGGTGCGCCGTTGGGATCCTCGAGGTCGAACGCCTCGTGCACCGCGCGCACCGCAGCCTGCACCTCGCTGTCTTCGCAGACGACCGAGATCCGGATCTCCGAGGTCGAGATGTTCTGCACGTTGACGCCGGCCGACGCGAGCGCTTCGAAGAACGTCGCCGAGACGCCGGGGTGCGACCGCATGCCGGCGCCGATCAACGAGACCTTGCCGATTCGGTCGTCGTACAACAGCGACTCGAAGCCGATCGCCGGGCGTACCCGCTCGAGCGCCTCCATCGCAGTCGCACCATCGGCGCGCGACAACGTGAACGACACGTCGGTGCGGCCGGTCGAGCCGGAGACGTTCTGCACGATCATGTCGATGTTGACGTTCGCATCGGCGATCGCGCGGAAGATCCCCGCCGCCTCGCCCGGCTTGTCGGGCACCCCGACCACCGTGATGCGTGCCTCGGACAGGTCGTGGGCGACACCGGAGATGATCGCCTGCTCCACCAGTTCCTCCTCGGGGATTCGTACGACCCAGGTGCCGTCGCGGTCGGAAAATGACGAGCGCACATGGACCGGTACGCCGTAGCGCCGGGCGTACTCCACACATCGCAGCATGAGGACCTTGGCGCCACTCGCCGCGAACTCGAGCATCTCCTCGTAGCTGATCCGGTCGAGCTTGCGCGCGTTGGGCACCAGCCTCGGGTCGGCGGAGTAGACGCCGTCGACGTCGGTGTAGATCTCGCAGCGGTCCGCGTCGAGCGCAGCGGCAAGCGCGACCGCGGTGGTGTCCGACGCGCCGCGGCCGAGCGTGGTGATGTCCTTGGTGTCCTGCGAGACACCTTGGAATCCCGCCACAATCGCGATGTAGCCGGCCGAGATCGCCTCGACGATCCGGCCGGGGGTGATGTCGATGATCCGGGCCCGGCCGTGGTTCGAGTCGGTGATCACGCCGGCCTGTGAGCCGGTGAACGAACGTGCCTCGAAGCCCTGGTTGGCGATCGCCATGGCCAGCAGCGCCATCGAGATCCGCTCGCCCGCGGTCAGCAACATGTCGAGCTCGCGCGGCGGCGGAAGCGGCGACACCTGCTGCGCGAGGTCGCGGAGCTCGTCAGTGGTGTCGCCCATCGCCGACACGACGACGACGACGTCGTCGCCCGACCGGCGCGCGTCGACGATCCGCTGCGCGACGCTCTTGATCCGCTCGGCGTCACCGACCGACGACCCGCCGTACTTCTGGACGACCAGGGCCATGCCCTCAAGTCTACGGACGCTTCCTGCGCACACCCTTGCCATTTATCGGCGTTTGCGACCTCGGTGAACGCTAGACGTCGAGCAAGCGACGGCCCTCGAAGGCGCGCCCCAGCGTGACCTCGTCGGCGTACTCGAGGTCGCCACCGACCGGCAGCCCGGAGGCCAGCCGGGTGACCCGCAGGCCCATCGGCTTGATCATCCGGGCGAGGTACGTCGCGGTCGCCTCGCCTTCGAGGTTGGGATCGGTCGCGATAATCACCTCGGTGACCGTGTCGTCGGCCAGCCTGGTCATCAGCTCGCGGATCCGCAGGTCGTCCGGGCCGACCCCCTCGATCGGGGAGATCGCGCCGCCGAGCACGTGGTAGCGGCCGCGGAACTCGCGAGTGCGTTCGATCGCGACGACGTCCTTCGGCTCCTCGACGACGCAGATGACGGACAGGTCGCGCCGCGGGTCGCGACAGACCCGGCACTGCTCCTGCTCAGCGACGTTGCCGCAGATCGTGCAGAAGCGCACCTTGTCCTTCACCTCGGTCAGAGCGCTAACCAGGCGCCGGACGTCATCGGGATCGGCGGCGAGCAGGTAGAACGCGATCCGCTGGGCGCCCTTGGGACCCACGCCGGGGAGCCGCCCGAGCTCGTCGATGAGGTCCTGGACCGGGCCTTCGTACAACGCGGGCTCGGCCTAGAAGCCTGACAGCCCGAGGCTGCCCGCCATGCCGCCGGTTAGCGGTCCCATCTTCTGGGCCGCGAGCTCGTCGGCGGCCCGCTTGGCGTCGCGGACCGCGGCGACTATCAGGTCCTGCAGGGTCTCGAGGTCGTCCGGATCGACCGCCGTCGGATCGATCTCGAGCGTCGCCAGCTCGCCGGTGCCGGTCATTGTCGCGCGCACCAACCCGCCGCCGGCGCTGCCGTCGACGGTCGTCGACGCGAGCTCGTCCTGGGCGGCAGCGAGCTGCTGCTGCATCTGCTGCGCCTGCTTCATCAGCTGCTGCATGTTGGGCTGCGGAGGCATGCCCCGAGCCTACGGCCCGGATCCGACGTTCCCGGCTGCGGACGCCGGTGTCGGCCCGGCAACACGAACGGCCCATGCGTGTGGTGTCGCCCCACCAATGGGCCACGGGTGGGGCTATAGCCCCACCAATGGGCCACGGGTGTGGCTGTAGCCCCACCAATGGGCCATGCGTGTGGGTCAGCTGCGGTCGATCTCGCCGATCACCTGGGCGCCGAGGCCTTCCTTGAGCAGCGCAAGCGCGGAGTCCTCGGGGTCGACCGTGGTCGAAGACTCGATGTCACCCATCTCGTCGAGATCCTCGGGCTGCGGCTCGCCGGCGGCCACCGAGCCGGACGCCGGCCCGCTCAACCGACCGCCGGGCGGTTCTGGTGTCGACGGGCTCGCCGGGCCGGCCGGCGGGCCGGAGGACGGTCCGGTCGAGGGCTCGGCCGCCGACGGCGGGTCATCGGGCGGCGGGGGTGCTGATCTGGCGGCATGCGTGGTGCGGACGACGAGATCGACCCCCAGCACCTCCTTCAACGCCTCGACGACGAAGTCGGACACGTCGTTGGCGAACCGGGTCGCCAGCGTCGGGGTCTGGAAGGTCAGGGTCAGCGTCTTGCCTTCCAGCGACTCGATTTCGGCCGAGAACATCAGCGCGTGCGCGGTGCGGCTGCGCTTCTTGACCGCGTCGAGGACCGGGTCCCACAGCCGTTCCAGCGCGACCAGGTCGATCCGGCCCGGCACGGTCGGGGCGCTCGGCTCGGCCGGCATGCCGTCGGCCGCAGCCGGCTCGGTCCGCTCAGTGTCGGGCGCCGCCAGGCCAGGTCGTTCGGTGACCTCGGCCGGCGGTGCGGCAGTCTCGGCCGGCACATCGCTCGGCGCCGAAACCTTCGGCGCGGGGGCCGCCGGCTCGGCGGCCGGGAGGTCAGCCACAAGCGGCACCGCGGCGCCGGTGGCACCGAGGCGCCGCTCGAAGGCGTCGAGGCGGGCCAGCAGGGCGGCGGTGTCGTCGGCCGCGCCCGGCAGGAGCACCCGCGCGCAGGCCAGCTCCAGGACCAGCCGCGGCGACGTCGTACCCCGCATGTCCACGAGTGCCTGTGCCATGACATCGGCGGCGCGGGACAGCGACGGGCGGCCGTAGTGCGCGGCCTGGGCGTGCATCCGGTCGAGCTGGTCGGCGGGTGCGTCGATCAGTCCCTTGTCGGCGGCATTGGGTACGGCGTCGAGCACGAGCAGGTCGCGGAAGCGCTCGAGCAGGTCCTGCGCGAATCGGCGCGGCTCGATGCCGGCGTCAATGACCCGGTCGACCGCCTGGAAGACTGCCGCGCCGTCGCCCGCCGCGAACGCCCCGACCACCTCCTCGAGCAGCGCCGCGTCGGTGTAGCCGAGCAACGAAAGCGCCCGGTCGTAGCTGATCCCGGCGTCGCCAGACCCGGCGGCCAGCTGGTCCAGGATCGACTGCGCGTCGCGCGCCGACCCGGCGCCGGCCCGCACGATCAGTGGCAGGACGGCCGGCTCGATCGTGATGCCCTCGCGCTCGCAGAGCCGGGCCAGGTCCTCGCGCATGACCTGCGGCGGGATCAGCCGGAAGCGGTAGTGGAAGGTGCGTGACTTGATCGTCACGAGGACCTTGTCCGGCTCGGTCGTCGCGAAGATGAACTTCACGTGCGGCGGCGGCTCCTCAACCACCTTGAGCAACGCGTTGAACGCAGCGGTCGTGATCATGTGCGCCTCGTCGATCACGTAGATCTTGAACCGCGAGGAGACCGGCGCGAAGAAGGCCCGCTCCCGCAGGTCGCGGGCGTCGTCCACGAGACCGTGCGAGGCCGCGTCAATCTCGATCACATCGAGCGATCCCGGGCCGTTTGGGGCGAGCGCGACGCACGAGTCGCAGACCCCGCACGGAGTGGGCGTCGGGCCCTTCTCGCAGTTGAGCGAGCGGGCCAGGATCCGCGCACTGGAGGTCTTACCGCAGCCCCGCGGCCCACTGAACAGGTACGCGTGGTGGATCCGCCCGGACTCGAGCGCCCGGCACAGCGGCTCGGTGACGTGCTCCTGCCCGATCACCTCGGCGAACGTGCCAGGCCGGTATTTCCGGTACAGCGCCAACGACATCGAGCGGCCTCCACACCCAAAACGAGGACCCCTCGCACACCCGCCAGAGCCCGCTTACCCTTGCTGCCTTCCGGCCCTGGGGGAGTTGGGCGGGATAACGCCGCACGAGGGGTCGGCGCCCACTGTAGCCGCGCCCGCCGACACCCGGCCAGGCCCGCGCACCCACCCCAACACCCCCAAGCGATGTCACATTGCCCCGGGATTCGTGGGGGTGGTGTCACATTGCCCCCACGAAGTGCGGGGCAATGTGACATTGCTTGGGACACGGCGGGTTTCGATAGACTCCGCGACGGAGGATTCGCCTAGTTGGCCTATGGCGCACGCTTGGAAAGCGTGTTGGGGGCAACCCCTCGCGAGTTCGAATCTCGCATCCTCCGCCAGGTCATCGCCCGCCGACATCCCCGACTTGGAGGCCTGCGATCGCCAGCCGGGCGGAGCCACCAGCCCTGCCATCCGATCGCTCCGATGCCTCGGTCCGGTACGCCGGACCCGCCCTGCTCGCGCTCAGCTTCGTCGCGATCGCGACCACGCAGCTGCTCGGACCGAGCGCTGCCGAAGCACCGCTCGGCGTCCATGACAACGGCGCCACCCCGCCATGGCACGTCGCCGCCTCGCCGTCGCCGTGGCTCGTCACCGCGCTGCTCGCGATCGCGATCGTCTCGGGCGTTGCCGCCGTCGCACTCGGGCTCAGCGGCCGCTGGCGGCCCGACCCGCGCCGGCTGGTCGTCGGGGGGATCCTGGCCGCCACCGCGCTCGGCCTGCTGGCGCCGATCGGCTCGGCCGACCCGCTGTCCTACGCCGCCTACGGCCGGATGGTCGCCACCGGCCACGACCCCTGGACCACCAAGCCGTCCCAGCTGGCCGCCTCCGACCCGGTCGAGCGGGCAGTCGAGGTGCCCTGGCAGCACACCCCTTCGGTCTACGGGCCGGTCGCCACCGCCGAGCAGGCGGCCGCCTCGCAGCTGGCCGGCACCGACATCGCGGTCACGGTCCTCTTGCTCGACCTGGTCGGATCCGCCGCCTTCATCGCCGCCGCACTCCTGCTGCAGCGGATCGCCCGTACCGAGCCCGGGCGGCTTCGCAGTGCCCTGCTGTGGACCGCCAATCCGCTGATGTGGCTTCAGCTAGTCGCCGGCGCCCATCTCGACGTCATCGCGGCGGTCGGGGTGCTGGCGGCGATCGCGGTCGCGGCCCGCAGCCGCCTCGCCGCGGGCGTGCTGGCTGCCGTCGCCGCCTCGGTCAAGGCACCCGCCGGGCTGGTCTGGATCGCGCTGGTCTGGGCCGCCCGCCGGTCGCGGCGCTCGCTGATCGAGGTCACAGTGGGCGCCGCCGCGGTGGTGGGCATCGGCTACGGGTTCGCCGGCCTCGGCGCGCTGCGGGCGCTCGGCCGCGCCTCCCACCAGGTCTCGCTCGCGACCCCCTGGCGCCCGCTCGCCGACCTGACCGACCCGGCCTTCGGCCACGGCGCCTCGAGGCAGCTGATCGGCGCCCTCGCTATTGTCCTATTTGTCGCAATCGTGTACGCACTCCAACGGGTCAACGCCGAGGTCAGGAGCGGGGCACCGGCTGCCCTCGCCTTCGCGCTTTCGCTCGGCTACGTCCTGTCCGCGCCGTACTCACTGCCCTGGTACGACGCGGTCCCCTGGGTGCTGATCCCGCTGCTGGCCGCGAGCCGGCTCGACCTGCTGCTGCTCGCACATACCGCCGTACTGTCCCTCGCGTATATCCCCGGCCGGGCTGCCGTCACGCTGCACGGGGCGATGCACACGGTGGCGTTCGGGATGCGCGACGTCGTGTCACCGGTCCTGCTGATCGCTCTCCTCGTAGTGCTAGCTGTTGCAAGCGCCCGACACGCGATCCGACCTGCGGATTTGGCTTAGCAACGCTTAGTTGACTAGCCTGGCGCTTGCTCACAGCAAACGCTTGAGACCACTACGGTGCGCCGAGTCCTGCCGGCCGTAGCGATCAGAACCTCACGGCAGGAGCGGGGGACCCACCGCGGACGGCGTCGATTCCGACACCGCACGCATGGGGTTAAGTCGGCCGAACCAGGGCCGGCCGGGCACCTTCCAGCCCGAACCCGTCAGCTCACTTCGTAGGCGCAGGGAAGGGACCCTTCAATGCGCCACGCCCAAAAACGGGGCCGTCATCGCAAACCCTCGAACGCCGGCCGGCTGACCGCCGCCAGTGCCATCGGGGCCGGCACGATCGCAGCATCCATCCTCAGCCCGGCCGCCGCGCACGCGGCGACCAACGTCCAGTGGGAGCGGGTCGCGAACTGCGAGTCCGGCGACCGCTGGCACATCGACACCGGCAACGGCTACTACGGCGGCCTGCAGTTCTCCGCTTCGACGTGGACGTCGTTCGACGTCGACAACTACGCCAGCCGCGCCGACCTCGCCACCAAGGCGCAGCAGATGGATGTCGCCAACCGCGTTCTCAAGCGGCAGGGCTGGCACGCCTGGCCGGTGTGCTCGCAGTACGCCGGAGCGCCCGGGCCGAGCACCCCTGAGCTGCGCGCGGCCCACCGTCACACCGGCCGCCACCACCACGACGCCAAGGGCACGCACCAGCACGGCACCTGGGTGCACTACACCGTCAAGCACGGTGACACCCTCGCCGAGATCGCGCGCCGCCACGATGTCAAAGGAGGGTGGCACGCGATTTATCGCGACAACCGGCACGTGATCGGGGCCGACCCCGGCGTCATCCGGGTCGGCGAGAAGCTGAAGCTGAAGCTCCGCACGCACTAACGGCTCGGCCGTGGCCGTGCGGGTGACGCGCGGCCACGGTTCGACCTGGTTTTCGCAGTCGGGAATCAGGCGACCTGGAGCGAGCCGAGCATGGCCTGGAAGTCCCGCTGAGCCCGATTGCTCCCGGCACTGAGAAACACCAGCTCATAGCCCTGGCCACCGGCCTGCAGGAACGCGACCTCGCCCTGCCGTCCCTCGACGGTGAGGCCGTCCTCGACCACCTCGCCGGCTGGCGACGACGTCTCGGTGACCGAGCTCGAGTCAAGCTCCAGTCCGGGCGGCAGCGCCAGCGTCCCGCTCCGCAACCGGGTCGCCACCTCGTCGGGACTCAACTGCCGGGCGACCTGCGCGTGAACGACCTCCAGCTGGGCATCATCGGGACCGAGCAGCATCCCCACGCCCGGGAACGTCTCCCCCGCCGACATCGACGCAACCGACCAGCCACTCGGCGCGGTCAGGTTCAGCCCGCCCACCTCGATCGTGCGGGCCGGTCCGAGCACGATCGAGATGGCCGCCACCGTCAGCACCGCGTTGAATCCGACGTGTGCCGCGATCGAACAGGCCAGCCCGCGCTTGAGATACAGCCCGCCGAGCACCGCACCCAGCGCGGCGTAGTAGATCAGCGAGGCCGGCATGAAGTGCCAGACCGCAAAGGCACCGGCTGATCCAACGACGGCGACCGCCTTGCCGCGGGGCCGCAGCGACTCGAGCAGCAACCCGCGAAACAAGGTCTCCTCGACCAGCGGCGCTGCAACGCAGCCGATGAAGACGGTCGCGATGATGTGCGTGGGGTCGCCCTCGCTCATCAACAGGACGATCCGCGGATCGGATTGCACGTGACCGGCAATCACGTACACCAGCCCGAGCAAAGCCAGGCTGATGCCCACGCCGACGCAAGCGCCTAGACCGATTCGACCGGCGAGTGCGCCCTCACCCCAGCGGAGTCGCACCGACGGCGTGATCTGGCTGACGATCATCGCGGCGACGATCGCGTACATGCCGACGGTCAGCACGATGTCGTACCGGATCAAGGCTTCCGGCTCGATCGACGTGATGTGCGACAGCGCCACGGCCACCAGCTGGATGAGCCCGCCCAGACCGATAGCCGCGACGACCAGCACCAGCGCCCGGTGGTCGAGCAGGCGTCCGTCGCGCCGTGCCTCGGCCTCGGTGTAGCGCGCGGCCAGCGGCGCGGGCGCCCAGCCAGGACGTGGCGCGACGACCGGCGGGGCCGGCCAAACAGCGGGACCGGCGGCGACCCCCGCAGCCACCCTGGCGTACGACATCACCGGCACCGCGGCCTGGAAGGGCAGGTAGCACTGGCCGCACCAGGCAGCCGAAGGCGGCGTAACGGCGCCGCACTGCCCGCAGGTACGCACCGTTCTGTATCGACGTACGACGGCTCACCCTTGATGCCACCGTGCCGGCCGCAAACCACTGGTCGGCGACAAGGCGACGGCGCTCGGCAATGGCCGGTGATCGCGTTGTCTCGTGGGACCTTTAGGGCATGTCATCGCTGTTCCAATACGTTCCGCATCCACACATCGAGGCCCGTAAGGCGGCCGGCCCACCGACCGTTGCGAAGGCACTCGAGGAGATCCATGGCCCGGGCCGGCTCGGCCGGCTGAACGCGAAGATCGGGCTGCGCATCACCGTGATCGTCGGCACGATGTGGTGCGCCTACGTGTTCACCCTGCTCGCCCTCATCAGCGCGCCGACCGCCTTCAGCAGCGGGGACAAGCTGATCATCGTGGCCTGGATCGCGCAGACCTTCCTCCAGCTGGTCCTGCTGCCGATCATCATCGTCGGCCAGAACGTGCAGGCCGCCGCGGCGGACGCCCGTTCCCTGGCGACGTACCAAGACGCGGCCGCCGTGCTCGCCGAGGCAAAACAGATCCAGGCCCACCTTGCGGCCCAGGACGCCGCGATTGAGAAGATCCTTACGGCCACTGCCGCGAGTTAGGACTGCGAGCCGACCGTGAGTCGCGAGGACGCGTCGAAACCGGGCTTCGACCGGGTCCGGAACCCGCCTCCCTTGCTGCGCAGGCGACTGCCGTCAGGCCGTGGCGCGACCGAACAGCCGAATGCCACCGGCGACGAGGACGCACAGCTGACACCGATGACGTGGCTGCTGACCTGCGTCACCGGCGTCGTCACGGGCCTGCTCGGCATCGTGATGCACGAGGTGCTCACCCTGGTGGAGCACGTGGCCTTCGGCTTCGACCACGGGACCTTCGCTGCCGGCGTCGCCGAGGCAGCCGGATCGAGGCGCGTGCTCGCGCTTGCGGTCGGTGGTCTTGTCACCGGGATCGGTTGGTACGTCCTGCGCCGGGTCATGTCCTCGCACAGCTCGGACCTCGACGACGCGCTGTGGGCCGGGCACGCGCAATTGTCGCTACGGCGCAGCTTTGCCTCCGGTGTCCTCTCCGAGATCGCAGTTGGCTGCGGGGCGTCGATGGGCCTCGAGGCCGCGCCGAAACTGGTGGGTGCGGCGTCCGGAAGTGCCCTGGCCGGCTGGGCGGGACTGACTCCGGAGCAGCGGCGACTGCTGGTCGCCTGCGGCGGCGGCGCGGGCATGGGCGCGATCTACAACGTGCCGCTCGGCGGCGCATTGCTCGCGGCCGAGGTCTTGTACGGCAGCCTGGCGCTCGCCGTGGTGCTACCGGCTCTCGCCTGCTCGGTCATCGCGACTGTGACGTCCTGGCTGGTGCTGCCAAACCGGCCGACGTACACGCTGGTTCCCGTTTACCACCTCGACGCGGCGCTGCTGGTCTGGACCCTGCCGGCCGGGGTGCTGATCGGAGCGCTCAGCGTGTGTCACGTTCGGCTGATCGGTTGGGTGTCCGCACACCGGCCGACCGGCTGGCGAATGGCGGTCGGCCCGTTGATCGCCTTCACCCTCGTCGGCCTGGTCGGACTGCACTACCCACAGCTGCTGGGCAACGGCGCCGATATGGCCGGGCCGGCGTTCCTCGGCGTGGGGTCGACGGGTCTGCTCCTCGCACTCTCCGCGCTCAAGCCGCTGGCGACCGCGGCGTGTATCGGAAGCGGCGCGACCGGAGGGCTCTTCACGCCGACTCTGAGCATCGGCGCGGTCCTCGGTGGCTTCCTCGGCCTTGCCTGGACCCACCTGTGGTCCGGAGCACCGATCGGGGCCTATGCCGTCGTCGGCGCCGCGGCCATGTTGGGCGCGGGTTTGCAGGCACCACTTGCCGGACTGGTGCTGATGCTCGAACTCACTAACACCACCAACTCGCTCGTCGTGGCAATGATCGTCGCGACCGTGATCGCCACTACGGTCGCCCGCTACCTCGACGGCTACTCGATCTACTCCGCCCGGCTCCCTGCGTTGTAGGGACACGGCGCGCACGCTCGGCCCAACCCGGTCAGATGGTGCCGTTCTCGATTGCCTTAGCGATCCACGGGATCACTTCGTCGAGCATCTCCGACAGGCTCGTAGTCGCCGTGAAGCCCAGGACCCGTTCGGCTTTCTCGGTGTTCGGGACCCGCCGCTGAACGTCGTGTTCGTACCCGGGGTCCAGGACGTAGTTGAACGCGACGTCCGGTCCCTTGATCTTCGTCCAGATCAGCTCAGCGAGTTCGAGCACCGTCGTCGACTCAGCGGTGGACAGGTTGAAGTCGTCATTGCGGGCCGCGTCACTTTCGACGGCATCGACGATTCCCCGCGCGAGGTCGCCGCCGTAGGTGTAGTGGCGCACCTGCTCACCGGTGCCCAGGAGGTGGAGCGGGTCCTGGCCCTTGAGCACCTTCTGCACCAGGTCGGGGACGACGTGGCTCATCGCGAGCTTGACGTTGCCGGACTCGATCTCCACGTCGCCGAGGGCGCGGCCCTCGCCGGTTCCGACACAGTTGAACGGCCGGATGATCGTGTACGGCAGCGAGTACTGATCCCACGCGGCCCGGGCGAAGTACTCGACCGCGAGCTTCTGGAAGCCGTACGACGACAGCGGCGGCGGGACCTTGAGCTCGTCCCCCTCGGTCGACGGCCAGTGCGTCGTCGACTCGAAGACCATCGACGAGCTCAGGTACGTCACCTTCTGCAGTCGGCCCGCACCGTGTGCCTTGATCGCCGCGTCACAAGAGGCGGCGATGATCCGCTCGTTGGCCGCGATCAGGTCGTAGGCGTAGGCATGAAAGTACGAGATGCCGCCGATCAGGGCCGCACCGGCGATGAAGTGGTCGCAGTCGGCAAGCAGGTCCGACATCAGGTCGGTGTCGCGAGCATCGCCCAGCACCAGGGTGTAGCGCGGGTGGTCGTCGTAGGACTTCGCCACCTTGCCGTACTTCGAGAGGTTGTCCACCCCCACCACGTCGTGGCCGCGCTTGAGCAGCTCATCGACGACGTAACCGCCGATGAACCCCGCCGAACCGCTGACCAGGGTCCTCACGTCATGACTCCCTCGGTCGACGGCGATTTGGCCGCCTCAGGGAGGTGCGCTTCGAGCGCCGGCAGGTCCAGCTTCGGGCCATAGGCAAAGCGATACCACCGAAGGTACTTGGGAAGCCATCTGGCCAGCCTGAAGCGTGACACGCCGGCCTCCCGGTCCAGCCAGATGGTGGGGATCTCCGCCACCGGCAAGCGCAGGCGACGGGCCTTGGCGGTCAGTTCCAAACCGATCTCGAACCCGTCGCGGCTGTCGATGCCGACGTCGTCGATGAAGGCCTTGCTGTATGCCTTGAACGAGTTCGTCGCATCCCGAGTGCCGACCCGGGCGAACCAGAACAGCGACCGGCCGGCGCCGGAGGACAGCCACTTCTTGAGCAGTGGCCCGCCGACCTGCTGCCCTCCCGGCATGTAGCGCGAGGCGGCGGCGATCACCACTCCCCGCTCGACCAGCCGGGTCAGGACATCGATCTGCTGCAGGTCGTCGCACCCGTCGGCCATCGTGACGACCACGACGGGCGCGCGGGCGGCTTGCATGCCGAAGCGGATCGCGTTGGCCGGCCCGGGCCCGAAGTCGTTGACCACCGCCCGGATGCTCGGCTGCTTGTCGGCCGCATACGCCTCGACCACCGGGACCGTGGTGTCTTCGGGGAAGTCGACGACGACCAGGACCTCGCACGGCGTGGTGACGAACTCGATCAGCCGGTCCAGCACCGGCACGATGGCCGCACCCTCGTTGTACGCCGGGATGACCACCGCGACCCGGGGCTCGATCAACATCATGTGCGGGCGTCCCGGCCGAGGATGTTCCACACGTCGGCGACCGGTTTGTCGGTCACAATGCCGGCGTACTCGGGGTGCGGGCTCGCGACGATCAGCACATCGGACTCGTCGAGCACCTGCCCGAGCGGAACAAGATCCGGGTCGACGGTGACGTAGGGATCGGTCATCAGCACGCGCCGCGCCTTGAAGGTCAGGATGCGCTTGAGCTTGTAGGCCAGGCTCGACCGGATGTCGTCGGAGCCGGCCTTGAACGCCGCACCGAGAATCCCGACCGTCAGCGTGGACAGGTCGTACTGCTCGGCGAGGCGGCTCACGACATGCAGCGGGAGACCTTCGTTGACGAGCATGGCAGCGTGGCCGAGGGCGAAGTCGTTGTCGTTGAAGGCGGCGAGCTGCATCGTGTCCTTGAAGAGGCACGGCCCGGCCGCGAAACCGGCCGATGGCATGTCAGCAGCCCGCGGGTAGTCGTGAACGAGCGCAATTCGAATGCGTTCGAAGTCCAGTCCGCGATTGTCCGCGATCATGAAGAGCTGGTTGACGGCCGCGAACTTGATGTAGCGCCAGGCGTTCGTGAACAGCTTCGCCAGCTCGGCCTCCTCGGGCTCGAGTTCGACGATCTCGTCAGTGAGGCGCCGGAACAACGCGGCTGCCCGGTCACGGCTGATCTGGTCGCTGCCGGACACGATCTGCGGCAGGTCGTAGAGCTCGGTCATGGCCCGGCCCTCGGCGATCCGTTCCGGGCAGAACGAGACGTCGATGGCCAGTCCGCGTTGGTGGATCAGCCGTTCGATCAGCGCGGTCACTCCGGGAAACACCGTGCTTCGAAGCACGAGCAGCTGCCCGTCGCGAAGGCATTGACCGGCCACGTCGAGGGCGCGCGGCAAAGCCTGCGGGTCCGGATTGAGATGCTCGTCCACCGGAGTGCCGATGACCACGACGACGTTCTCGGCCCAGCCCACCACCGCGGGGTCGGTCGATGCCCACAACGCGCCGCTGTTGATGACGGCCTTCAGGACGTCGTCCGCGCCGGGCTCGTCGAAGGGCAGCGTCGCGTCGTTGACAAGGGCCACTGCGGCCTCGTTGATGTCGTAGATGACGACCGAGGCTCCGCGGTCGGCGAATGCGATCGCGAGCGGGAGACCCACCCGGCCGCAGCCGCCGATGACGACGATGTCGTGAGAGAAGCCTGCGGGGCGGGTCATGGCCTTACCGTCCAGGGGGTCGACGGGGCGGACGCCTCGCCCCCTGGCGCTGCCTTTGATACGACGGTACCTGACCCGACGGACTGCAGCCGCTCGCTCATTGGCATCCGCCGATCGGCAGTTCCCGACCGTCGACCCCGGTGGCGTACGCCGTCGGACCTGCGGTCAGTGCCACTCCGCGCTGCGCCGCCTGCCGGACCGTCGCGGGCCGCAGGAACAGGTGCCAGTGACCCGCGAAGCGCGCTTGGTATCCATCGGACTTGGCCCAGGCCCTCATCTCGTCCTGGTACCGGCTCGGGAACTTCTCGACAATGAGCACAGAAGGATCGGCGGCCTGGATCTGGCGGGTCCATCCCGCAAACCCGCCCGGCGTGTGGTCGATCTTCCACCGGTCGACGCTCTCGAGCAGGTAGATGAATCGATCGGGGTTCACTCGCTGGGTCATGACGAGCGGGATCGGATCGCCGACCGAGTACAAGCCCGATCCGGCGCCGAGGATTCGGTCGACGGCACAGGCGTCGGCCTGCTGGGCGCGCAGACCGCCGTCGTGGATCGGGCTGTCCTTGAACCACACGAAGGAGAAGCCGGCAAGAACCGCCGCCGCGGTGAGCGCCGACCCGGTCGCCACCCGGCGGCGCGTGGTCGAGGCGACCGATCTGACCGCGAGCGCCGTGAGCCCGGCGAACCCGAGCGGCGGATACGCCAGGAACGGGTAGACGTCGGGTGGACCCTCGAAGTCATAGATCGCGTAGCCCAACTCGGCCAGCATCGTGACCAGAACGATGCAGACCAGCGGGTTACGGACCGCGCCACGCAGGTTGTCACGGTGGCGAATCAGGTAAGTGACGATCAGCCCCAGCAGGATCAGGTCACCTGCCCACAGCAGCGCCCCGCTGAATCCGTACGCATCGGTGACGGTGTCGAAGATGCGCCGCATGTGGGCGCTGAAGACGTACGGCGGGCGAACGATCCCGGTCGCCGGAAACTCGAAGGCCGACACCCAGAAGTTGCCGAGCCCCTGGGTGGCCGCGAAGTAGATCGTCACTACGACGAACGGCAACGCCGTGCCGGCCAGCATGTTCGCGAATGTCCGCCACTCCCGCTTCTTGATCGCCTCGACCAGAACGATCACACCGACCATGACCGGGTAGATGACCAACGGCTGCCAGCTCAGGAACGCGGCCGCGCCGGCGAACGCCGCCCAGAACCAGCGTCGCTCAATGACCAGCCACATCGTGAGGATCGCGGCGAGGATGCCCGGCGCCTTGGCGTCCGGACCGCCGAGAGCATCGCTGGCGATGAGGTTGAAGCTCGCGAACACGACCGCGCCGATCACGGCGCCGGCAACCGAGTGCCAGAGCCGCAGGGCGAGCACGTAGATCGCCAGGACCATCAGCAGGGCGATCAGGAAGAAAGCGAGCCGGATGGCGGCCAGCTCGTTACGTCCGGTCAGTCGCGCGAGGCCCGCAGCGACCCCCGACACCAGCGTCGCCATCGGGGTCTTCGGGTCGAAGATGCTGGTGTAGGGCGGGACCCCGTGCGCCATCCGTTGCCCGCCGTACGCGTAGATCGCCTCGTCGCGGCCCAGCGAGTCAGCCAGCGAGAATCGCGTGAACAACACGATCGCGACGATCAGCGAAGCGGCTGCGCCAGCTACTTCAGGTGCGTTGTCGCGACCCAATGGGCCGGCGCGCGTCAGGACCGCCACGCTCGGAGTGTAGGGACCGCAACTGAAGACGCCTTCAGGCCGCGCAGCCGCAAAACCCCAGGTCAGCGGCCGAGCACTTGGCGGTGGAGGTGGGATTTGAACCCACGGAGGAGTTGCCCCCTCACACGCTTTCGAGGCGTGCTCCTTCGACCGCTCGGACACTCCACCGTCGTCGAGCCTAGCCGAGCGCTGGACCCGCCAACAGCTCAGACCAAACCGACGATGGCGCCGCTGGCGTCGACGTCCATGTCGAGCAGGCGCGGGTGCGCAGGTAACCCCGGCATCGTCATAATGTCGCCGGTCAGCACCGTCAGATAGCCGGCACCTGCGGCTAGCCGGACGCTCTGCACCGGCAGCGTGAACCCGGTTGGCGCGCCGAGCAGCGTCGGGTCGTGCGAAAGGGACAGCGGTGTCTTGGCCATGCATACCGGCAGGCCGTTGTACCCGGCATTGACGAACCGGGAGAGGTCGCGCCGCGCGCTCGCAGACCACGCCACATCAGCAGCGCCGTACACCCCCGTCGCGATGGCGTGCACCTTGTCCTCATAGCTCGCCTCAAGGGCGTAGACGGGAGTGATCGGCGTCGTGGGTGCGTCGTCGCACGCGCCGACAACGGCGGCAGCGAGGTCCTCGCAACCGGCACCGCCTCGGGTGAAAGCGTGATGAGGTACGGCGGCAACGGCGCCGGCGCCGAGCGCGGCCTCCACCACGACAGCGGTCTCATCGGGCTGGTCATCGGGGAAGGTGTTGATCGCGACGACCACCGGGCGGCCGTAGCGGAGCAACACCCGCACGTGATGGCGCAGGTTCGCACAGCCGGCCGCGACTGCGGCTACGTCGGGTTCGCGTGGCTCGCCACCTCCGTGCGCGCGCAACGACGGGACGTTCGTGACGAGGACGACCGCGTCCGGCTCGAGTCCGGACGCGCGGCACTTGATGTCGAAGAACTTCTCCGCGCCGAGGTCTGCGGCGAAGCCGGCCTCCGTGACGAGGTAGTCGGTTCTCGGCAACAGCAATCGGTCGCCAATGACTGACGAGTTGCCGGCGGCCAGGTTGCCGAACGGGCCGGTGTGTACGACGACCGGGGTCCCCTCGCTGCTCTGCATGAGGTTTGGTTGAAGGGAGTCGCTCAGCAACACGGCCATCGCCCCGGCGGCGCCCAGCCCGCCCGCCGTGACGGGCTTGCCCTCGCGGTCCCACCCGACTACGAGGGCGTTGAGCCGGTCGCGCAGGTCGGCGGGATCGCGGCTGAGCGCGAGCAGAGCCATGACCTCGCTGGAGGCGGTGATGTCGAAGCCGGTCTCGCGCGACGGCCCGTTGGCCGCTCCGCCGAGCCCGACCACGATGTGCCGCAGGGCGCGGTCATCGACATCGAGGACCCGCCGCCAGGTGATGGCAGCCGGGTCGATGCCGGTGCCGCGGTGCAGTGCGTCATCGACGACGGCCGCCAGCAAGTTGTGGGCTGCGGTGACTGCCGGAGTGTCGGTGAGTCGTAGCAGGCACTCCTCGAGCGGCAACACTTGCGCAGCTCCACCACCCGCCCCGCCGCCCTTCATCCCGAAGGTGGGCCCGACGGCCGACTCCCGAAGTGTCACGACGCTGCGGTGACCGAGCTGCCGCAAGCCCATGCCGAGTCCGATCGCCGACACGGTCTTGCCACTGCCCGATGCGGTCGGCGTGGACGCGGTGAGCAGCACATAGCGGCCGCGTCGATCCGATTGCGGGAGGTCGAGATGCACCCTTGCGCGGTAGTGCCCGTGCACGCTGATGTCATCGGCGGACAGCCCCAGGTCGGAGGCGACCGCCTCGATCGGGCGCAGGGTCGGGGACACGCTCATCGCAGGCACCGCATCGCCTCCATCACCAGCGGTCGCCAGCCGACCATCCCCGAAGATCCCGCATCGCCGGTGCTCGATCCTAGAGACCAAGGTCACCTACCGGGCGGTAACTGGTCACCAGCTGCTCAGGTCCAGCCGAGCATCAACCCAGCTCGGTGCGGACGGCCTCGAAGGCGGCAACCGCACGTTCGAGGTCGGCCCGGGAGTGTGCCGCCGACACCTGCGTGCGAATGCGTGCCTTGCCCATCGGTACGACGGGATAGCTGAACCCGATCACATACACACCGCGTTCGAGGAGAAGATCGGCTGTCCGCGTGGCGAGCGCGGCGTCGCCGATCATCACCGGGACGATCGGATGGTCGCCGGGCAGGATGTTGAAGCCGAGCTCCGTCATCCGCTCCCGGAACCACGCCGTGTTGTCGCGCAGCTTCTCGCGCAGGTCGGCGCTGCCCTCCAACAGGTCGAGCACTGCGAGCGACGCAGCGACGATTGGAGGGGCGACCGAGTTGGAGAACAGGTACGGGCGCGAACGCTGACGCAGCAGGTCGACGATCTCCTGCCGCGCCGCGACGAAGCCGCCGCTCGCGCCGCCGAGGGCCTTGCCGAAAGTGCCGGTGACGATGTCGACCCGGTCCGTGACGCCGTGCAGATCGGGAGTGCCGCGTCCCCGCTCGCCGACGAAGCCGATGGCATGTGAGTCGTCGACCATGACCATCGCGTCGTGCATCTCGGCCAGGTCGCAGATGTCCGCCAACGGGGCGACGTAGCCATCCATCGAGAACACGCCGTCGGTCGCGATCAGTCGACGCCGGGCTCCCCGGGCTGCCTGAAGCTGCTCCTCGAGATCCGCCATGTCGCGGTTGCGATAGCGGTAGCGCTGCGCCTTGGACAATCTGATTCCGTCGATGATCGACGCGTGGTTCAGCTCGTCGCTGATCACGGCGTCGCTCTCGTCGAGCAGTGTCTCGAACAATCCGCCGTTGGCGTCGAAGCAAGATGAGTAGAGGATTGTGTCCTCACTGCCGAGGAACCGCGATAGCCGGCGTTCGAGCTCCTTGTGCACCTCCTGCGTGCCGCAGATGAAGCGCACGCTCGCCATTCCGTAGCCCCAACGGTCCAGGGCGTCCCGGGCGGCGGCAACGACATCTGGGTGGTCCGCCAGGCCGAGGTAGTTGTTGGCGCAGAGGTTCAGCACCTCGGTGCCGCCGACCCGGATATCGGCGCGTTGGGGCGTGTCGATGACGCGCTCGGTCTTGTAGAGACCGGCGTCCCGGATCTCGCCCAAGGTCGAGCGCAGTTCCTCACGGACAGTCGTGAAGACCATGTGAGCCTCCTGTCAGCGGTCGCCCCATTCGAGGATGACTTTGCCGCACTGCCCACCGCCGACAACGCTGAAAGCCGCCTCGAAATCGGCGGCCGCGAACCGGTGGGTGATGACGGGGGAGATGTCGAGGCCGGACTGGATGAGGACGCCCATCTCGTACCACGTCTCGAACATGCGCCGGCCATATATGCCGCGAATGGTGATCATGTTGAGGACGAGATAGTTCCAGTCGATGCCGAAGTCTTCGGTGGGCAGGCCGAGCATGGCGATCGACCCGCCGTGGCGCATGCTCGCCAGCATCGAGCGCAACGCCTCCGGGCGCCCGGACATCTCCAGACCGACATCGAACCCTTCGGTCATGCCGAGGGAACGCATCGTCGTGTCCAGCGTTTCGGTGCGCACGTCGACAGCTCGGCTCACCCCGAGCCGCCGGGCCAGATCGAGGCGGTAGTCCGAGACGTCGGTGATGACAACGAATCGCGCACCGGCGTGGCGGGCGACGAGCGCGGCCATGACGCCGATCGGTCCGGCTCCGGTGATGAGCACGTCCTCCCCGAGCACCGGAAAGGCGAGCGCGGTGTGCACCGCGTTGCCGAACGGGTCGAAGATCGCCGCGACGTCGAGGTCGATGTCGTCGTGGTGCCGCCAGACATTGGTCGCTGGTAGCGCGATGTACTCGGCGAAGCAACCGGGGTGGTTGACGCCGACAGCTTTGGTCCGCGCGCATTCCACCCGACGTCCGGCCATGCAGTTGCGGCAGCGTCCGCACACCAGGTGCCCCTCGCCGCTGACCAAGTCGCCGACGGCAAGGTCGTGCACGTCGTTGCCGATCTCGGCGATGACGCCGACGAACTCGTGGCCGACCACGAGCGGGACAGGGACATGCGACTGCGCCCAGGGATCCCAGGAGTAGATGTGCAGGTCCGTCCCGCAGACGCCGGTGCGAAGCACTTTGATCAGTACGTCGTCACGGCCGACCCCGGGGACCGGCACGTCCGACCACACCAAGCCGGGCTCGGCCGCTGCCTTGACCAATGCCTTCACGGCACGAGGCTAGACGTTCGCGCTCATCCCTGGGACGGCGGCCGGGACTGACTAGGCCTACGCGAGCCGGCAGGGTCGAGCCGGTCTTCTCGACCGTCTGTCATGTGAACCTCGGAGGACGACGGCCGGCGGCCCAGTTCGTTACCCGCGCTTGGCGTCGAACCACCCACGCAGCAGCTCGCCGCACTCGGCATCGAGTACGCCGCTCACGACCTCCGGCCGGTGGTTGAGCCGCCGGTCCCGGACCACATCCCACAGCGAGCCAACCGCGCCGGCCTTGGGATCGATCGCGCCGTACACCAGCCGGTCGAGGCGGGCCAGCACGATCGCACCTGCACACATCGTGCAGGGCTCCAGGGTCACGAACAGGTTGCAGCCCTCGAGTCGCCAGCTGCCGAGCCGAGCGCCCGCCGCACGAATCGCGAGCACCTCGGCGTGCGCGGTCGGGTCGGAGCTCGACTCGCGCTGGTTGTGGCCCGCGCCGATGACCTCGCCCCCGGCATCGACGACGACCGCACCGATCGGGACCTCGCCCGCGGCTTCCGCCTGCCGGGCCTCGTCGAGCGCCAGGCGCATCGACGTCTCGTCGGCACTCACACGCCGCGAAGCTTCTCCAGCACGTCGAGGCAGCCGGCCGCCTCGCAGAGCGCCGTGATGACGTCCGCAGGCAGCTGGCCTTCCTCGGCGCACAGCTCCAGGAGCCGATGTGCGGGCGTGCCCAGATCGGCCAGCAGGGTCGCGTCGCCCGTCGGGTCGCCGTCCGCGCGAGTGCCTTCGTCGGCGTCTTCTTCCTCGTCCGCCTCGTCATCTTCGTCCGCGTCGTCATCGTCATCGACGCTGACCTCCACCGCCGCCTCGGCGAACAGCGCAGCAGTGTCGCTCGACGCGATCACCCTGGCGTCGGAGACGAACACTCGCGGCTCGTTGTCGGAGTCGACCCGGAGTACGGCGAACCACTCATCGTCTTCCTCGACGAAGAGCAATGCGGTGGTGGCGTCGTCGCCGACCACCTCGCGAAGCAGTTCGACGACGCCGTCGAGATCCTCGACGTCCGCCAGGTCGAGCTCGTCGCCGAACCACGCGCCATCGACGCGGGCAAGGGCCGCCGCGGCGTAGGTCACGAGCCACTCCTCAAGTCGTTACCGACCTTGAAAATACTCAACGCGGAAGCGCCTCCAGTGCGCGGTCGTAGACCTCGGCGAAGCCGAGCCGGTCCGCTACTGACAACAGCATCTCGTCGGCGTACGCGTCGAGATCGCCCAGCATCGCGCTGAGCTCCATCTCGTCGAGTCCGAGATCGGCAAAGATCGCGACGTCGCCGACCGGCCACACCTCCTCGAGGCCGTCGTCACTCGGCGCCTCGATGCCGAGCCGCTCGACCACCTGGCGGGCGAGATCCCACTCGACGGCGGCGGTCACGTCCGACAACATCAGGCGGACGTCGTCGCCGCGCATCCGCACCGCGACGAAGAACTCGTCGGCGACGTTGACCAGCGCGATCGCGACGTTCTCCGCCGGC
Organism: uncultured Actinomycetota bacterium; assembly: GCA_963770565.1. Lineage (GTDB taxonomy): Bacteria > Actinomycetota > Actinomycetes > JAFAQI01 > JAFAQI01 > DATAUK01. The sequence continues at coordinate 493,582 of CAVYQE010000001.1, read as the reverse complement.
TGCTGGCGCAGCACCTGGATCAGACCGTCGAGATCGCTCCCGACCCGATCCGGCAGGACGCCCGACTGCCAGACGCCGTTCTCCCGATATACGACGACGGCGATGCACTCGCCGGCCTCGCCGCTCATCCGCCACCTCACTCACGCCCGTTGCGCGCATCGTGGCAGATCCATCCGGCCTCGCCAATAGGCCGACCTACCGGAATCGGCCCAGCTCGCTCACGAGCGCGCTAGCGGGTCGATTCGGCGTCGTCGGCGACCTGCGCCGCGATCTGGCTCGGGGTGCCGGTGCCGATCATCGACAGCGACCACGCCCGGCGGCACGATTGGCACCACCAGGCGCCGTGATGGTCGGCGTAAGGCTGCAGGTCCTCGTCACCGCAGTAGGGGCAGTAGAACGGGACGGCCCGCTGGGTCACTGGACCAGGGCCTCGTCGGCGCGCCGGACCCAGGTCGCAAACCGCTCGCCCTCGGTCCGATCCCCCAGGTAGTTGCGGAGCACCCGCTCGACGTAGTCGGGCAGCTCGTCGGCGGTGACCTTCAACCCGCGCAGCTTGCGGCCGAACCCGGCATCCATCCCGATCGCACCCCCGAGGTGCACCTGGAAGCCCTCGCGGTCGTCGACGATCATGCCCTTGAGCCCGATGTCCCCCACCTGGAACCGTGCACAGGAGTTCGGGCAGCCGTTGAGGTTGATCGTGATCGGGGTGTCGAAGTCCGGCAGCCGCCGGTCGAGCTCGGCGTACAGGTCGATCGCCCGGGCCTTGGTCTCGACGATCGCGAGCTTGCAGAACTCGATCCCGGTGCAGGCCATCATCCCGCGGCGGAACGCCGACGGCCGGACCGCGATGTCACGCGCCTCGAGCGCCGCGACCAGGTCCTCGACCTGGTCGTCCGCCACGTCGAGAATGACCATCTTCTGCTCGACCGTCGCGGCGACCCGGCCGCTGCCGTGCTGGTCCGCCAGGTCCGCGATCGCGGTGAGCTCCGTGCCGCTGGTCCGGCCGGTTCGGAAGGCGAAACCGACGTAGTTGCGGCCGTCCTTCTGCCGGCGTACGCCGACATGGTCGCGGTCTCCGGTCAGCTCGACCGGCGCCGGCCCGTCCTCGAGCCGGTGGCCGAGGTATTCGGCGCTTTCGAGCATCTCGCGGAAGCGCTCCGGACCCCAGTCGGCGACCAGGAACTTCAGCCGGGCCCGGTTGCGCGAGCGCCGGTAGCCGTAGTCGCGGAAGATCCGGGTCACCCCCACCCAGGCTTCGAGGGTCTCGCCGGGCGGGATGAAGACCCCGAGTCGCTGGGCGAGCTTGGGGTTGGTCGAAAGGCCGCCACCGACCCACAGGTCGTAGCCGACCCGGCCGTCGTCGTGACGGACCCCGACGAACGACACGCAGTTGATCTCGTGCGCCGTGCACTGGACCGGGCAGCCGCTGATCGCGGTCTTGTACTTGCGCGGCAGGTTGGAGAACTCCGTGTTGCCGAGGGCGTGGTCGTTGATCTCGACCAGCGCCTTGGTGGCGTCGAGGACCTCGTCGGCGTCGACGCCGGCCAGCGGGCAGCCAAGGATGTTGCGCGGGGTGTCGCCGCACGCCTCGCCGGTGCTGAGCCCGACCTCCTCCAGCCGCCGCCAGATCTCGGGCACGTCCTCGATCCGGATGTAGTGGAGCTGGATGTTCTGCCGGTCAGTGACGTCCGCGAAGTCGCGGCCGAACTCCGACGCGATCCCGGCCACGACCCGCAGCTGTTCGCTGGTCATGGCCCCGCCGGGGATCCGGATCCGCAGCATGAAGTACTCGTCGTCGAGTTCCTCGGGCTCGAGGATCGCGGTCCGGCCGCCCTCGATCCCGGGCCGGCGCTGGGTGTAGAGCCCCCACCAGCGCATCCGCCCGCGCAGGTCAGAAGGGTCGATCGAGGCGAAACCGGCCTTGGAGTAGATGTTCTCTATCCGGGCGCGGACATTGAGGCCGTCGTCGTCCTTTTTCATCCGCTCCTGAGGCGTGAGCGGCTCGAGGTGACCGAGCGCCCACTGGCCCTGGCCTGGGCTGCGGCGTGGTGGTGGCATCAGACGAGGCTTCCGATCGGGCTGCGGAGGGAGACGCCGTTGTCTCGCGTGACGGGACGGGGTCACTGCGCTGGGCAGGCCTTCCCGTCGTATGGCAGACTACCTGTATGTCCTCGCAGCTGCTCCTGGTAGCGCGCCTGCACATCGACCTGCAGCGCGTTCAGAGCTCTGTGTGTTGCGCGCGTTGAACCTACGCGCCCGCACCATTTCCACTGCCTTGAGGACATCGGGTGATTACCACAACTGCCACGGCAGCAGCGTCGCAAACGGCACCGTCGCTGTCGTTCCTGCACGACGAGGCCACCGTGCTTCAAGATCTGTATGACAGCTCTGACGGCCTCGCCCATCTAGCGGCGCATGCCGGCGCGGCACTGGAAGGCGCGACCGCCGAGGAAGTGCTGCGCTGGGCCGTCGACCGGTTCGGCCAACGCCTCGTCGTCACCTCCTCGATGGCCGACGGCGTGGTGGCGCACATGGCCGCCGCGGTCCGGCCGGGTATCCGGGTGCTGTTCCTCGACACCGGCTATCACTTCGCCGAGACGATCGGCACCGCGGATGCGCTCGACGCCACCTTGCCGATCGAGCTGGTCCGGGTCCGGCCGCACCTTTCGGTCGCCGGCCAGGACGCCGCGTTCGGCCAGGACCTGTTCGCCCGCGACCCCGACCTGTGCTGCGCGATGCGCAAGGTCGCACCGCTCGCCAAGGCCCTTGCGCCGTACGTCGCGTGGATCTCGGGGATCCGGCGCGACGAGACGACCACGCGGTCCGACGTCGGCGTGGTCGAGTGGGACGAGCGGCACCAGATGGTGAAGGTCAACCCGCTCGCGACCTGGACCCACGACGACGTCCAGCGCTACATCGTCGACAACGACATCCTGGTCAACCCGCTGATGTCGGAGGGCTACGGCTCGATCGGCTGCGCGCCCTGCACCCATCGCGGGGAGGGCCGGACCGGCCGATGGCTCGGACTACCGAAAGTGGAGTGCGGACTGCACGGATGACGCGCGCCACGGCGCCGCTCGTGCTTGCTGCGCACGGGAGCGCCGACCCCGGGTTCCACGCGGTCATCACCACCTTGGCGTCGACCGTTGCGTCCGCGCGCCCGGGTCTCGACGTCCGGATCGGCTATCTCGAGCACGGCCCGCCCGACCTTGCTGATGTCGCCGACCCGGGCACGGTCGTCGTCCCGGCGCTGCTGACCAACGGCTACCACGCACACATCGACATTCCGTCCCGCGCGCCGGGGGCGACGATCGCGGCCGCGATCGGACCGGATCCGCGGCTCGCACGCGTGCTCGCCAACCGGTTGCGGGAGGCGGGTTGGGACGGGCGCCGTTCCGTCGCAGTCGTCGGCGCCGGATCCGCGGACGAAGCCGCGCTCGACGACGTACGACGGGTCGCGCACGCCCTCACCCAGCTGACCGGCGCTGCTGCCCGCGCGGTGTTCGCGGGCTCCGGCGAGCCGGCGCTCGCCACGGTGGCGGGCGAGGCGGTCGTGCCGTACCTGATCGGTCCCGGCCGCTACGCCGCCGTCATCACGGGCGTCCGCTCGCCCGTGCGCGCCGCTCCGCTCGGCGCCCACCCGCTGCTGGCCGAGATCGTCCTCGACCGCTACGACGAGGCGGTCGCCGGACAGCCGGGCGCCGCTCCGCGCCGATCCTGCTCCCTCGCCAGCTGAGACTCAGTCGTTCTCGACCACGTAGTCCCAGGTGGCGACCAGATCGCGGTGCGCCGGCGCCCAGCGCATCATCCCCTCGCCGACCGCGACGACCTGGCGTAGCTCGAACCGCACGGTCTGACCCGGACCGATCGCACCCGGCGGACGGCGCTGCCCGGGGACCAGCCCCGGGTGGTAGATCCGGCCCTGCTCGTCGATCGCGCTGAACGCTTTGATGTCGATCGGGATCCGGGTGGTGGCGTGCGAGAGCGTCACCGTCCAGGTCGCGGTCGTCGCACTCGCCTGGTAGGGCAAGCCCTCACCGGGCACCACCGGCCCCGACACGGTTGCCAGCACCGATCCGTGCGGTAGCCGCACCTCGACCGCGTCGCCCTCCGAGGTGAGCGCCGGGTGCGCAGCCGAGCCGGTCAGGGTCGAGTCGGGCTGGATCGTCGACGTCGGCAAGTACGCCGGCAAGGCGCCATATGACCCGCCGCCGGGCCCGCTCGCCCCGCTAACCGCCTCCGCGATGCCGACACCGAGCAGGCTCGAAGCGGCCGCCACGAGGGCGGCCACTCCGAGCACGGCTCGGCGGCTTCGGAACCTCACGTGGCCAGCACGGCCTTCAGGTGCGACCAGCCGGCGCTCACGGCGGTACCAGACCAGCAGACCCAGCGCCGTCACGACCGCCAAGCCGCCGCCGGTGGTCAGCGGCAGCCACGGGACCGCGACCTGGTGGCCGTGCCCACCGCCGAACCCCCGCGCGTTGTTGAACACGTCGGGGCCGAACGGCGCGAGACCGGGCTGAGCGGCGTAGCCGATGTGGCCGTTGCCGTCCAGGCCGCCGGACACCGTCCCGGCCGGCAGCGGGGCGTGATCATGCCCGTGCGACACCCCGAAGATGTCCTCCATCGTCCGCAACCAGCTGTAGTGGTTGTAGAAGGTGGTGCTGACCGAGCCGGGCAGGATCAGCGGGCTGATCAGCACGCTGCCGGTGTCGCCACCGCCCGTGGTCGGGTGGGCGGCGTCCCACAGCGGGTCCGCGGTCTGGCCGGGAGCGAGGTCACCGGGATCGCCTTCGGCGCTCAGCGTGAGGCTCGAGACCGTGCCGGTCGGCGTGACCGGGTTGCCGCTCTGGTCGACCAGCTGGAACGACCCGTTCGTGACCTGTCCGGAACTGCTGGTCGGGAAGTCCGGTCCGGTGTCGCTGACCGCGCCGACGAAGGTGTTCGCCGGGATCGGGTCGGGGCTGTCCGTGGTGTCCGTGACCTGACGGCCGGTGTCGTCAGCGACGATTGACTTGTCCTCGACGAAGCTCGACGAGGAGTTGCCGGCCACCGCGTCCGTGCGCGCGCCCGGGCTGTTGCCGGAGCCGCCGCGGACGATCCCCGGCACGCAGTCCGACGGCACGTTCGGGCTGGTCGACGTACATGCCGGTGGCCGGTCGATGAACGTGTTGTTGCCGGGACCGGGGTAGAGCTGGTTGCCGCTGCTGTCGGTGCCCAGGGTGGAGTTCGGTCCGGTCGGCTCGGTGTGCACGTTCTGCCCGAACAGGTACTCCCCCGCGGAATCGGCGGTGAGGCTCGACGACGCGTCCGGCCGGTCGCCCAGCGTCGGGCCGTACGCGTTCGCGTTGTTGAAGCTGTTGCCGGTGTAGGTGAACGGCGGGAACCCCTCGTCGAACGTAACGTCGATCAGCCCGCCGTTCCGGAACGCCGGCGACTTCTCGATCATCGGGATGTAGTACTCGAGGAACAGGTCCGAGGCATACAGGCCGCCGGTGAAGTTGATCGGCGTCGTGGACTGCGGGTCGGGGGTCGGGGACTGGTAGATCGGCTGACCACTCGAGGTGAACGAGCCGGACAGGTTGTTGCCCTTGCAGATCGCGTCGTGGGCGTCGCTGCAGTTGTTGGGCGTGATCCAGGAGAAAGCCGGCGTGGTCGACGCCTGCTGCAAGTCGTGGAACAGCCCGTTGCTCGGGTCGTCGAGGTTGGCGATGTGCGCGCTGTCGCAGTCGGTGCCGCCCTGGACCGGCGTGGTCAGACCAGGAGTGGTGCCGGTCGAGGTCACACTGCCGGTGATCGAGTGAAACCAGGGGAACGGGAAGTGCTTTGCGACGTACTGGTCGTTGGCCTGGGCACCGGTGAAGCTGGTGACCCCGGGCGGCAACGGGTTACTCGCGGTCGGGGTCAGGAAGGTTGGGTTGGTGTCCGGGTTGTTGCTCGCCTCGCCCGGGCCGCCGCAGACGGCGTCCTCACGATTCGGCTGGTTGTGCAGGTCCTGGGCGTAGCCCTTCCAGGTCTGACCCGCGGCGTCGAGCTGGTTGAACAGGGTCGGCACATCCAGCGGGTAGGTGCAGCCGTTGGCGCCGTTCGGCGCGTTCGCACCTGACGGCTGGGCTGCGTTCGCGGCCGAGGCGGCCTGGCCGTAGTTCGGGTTGTTCCGCAGCGATCCGCCGGCGGTGACGATGTCGGCGTTGCTGGAGAAGTTGGTGTCGGCGACGCTGCAGTCGCTCTGGGTGTCCTCCTCGGGCGCCTGCCCGGACACCATCGCGAGGTAGTTGTCCATGCTCGAGTGCCCCGTGCCGTAGTAGTTCTTCAGCAGCACCCCCTGACTGGGCAGGGTCTTCCACAGATAGCTGTTCTGGTTGAGGCCGGTGAACGTCGCGTCATAGGACTTGTTCTCCAGGATGATCAGCCAGACGTGTTTGATCTGGCCGGGCTTCAGCCCGGTGCTGGAGATCGTGACGTTTCGGGGTACCCGGTTGTGCGCGGTCGAGGCGACGGCGGGCAGGGCCGCGGCCATCGAGGCCGCCACGAGGGTGAGTGCGCCCACCGACGCCAGGACAGCGCGCGATCGTCGCGTGGTCCGGTGGCGCGGTCGAGCAGCGTTGGCAGTGGCGAATGGGCTGCTGGAAGTCGACATGCGGTCGGCCTTCCCCGCAAGTTGACCGGGTCGGCAACCGATGGTGACCGGTTCGGAAACCCTAGGTAAATGGTTGTCGTCGGCTCACCCGCCGGACTGGGCGCCCCCCGCCGCGCCGACCATGCCATCGGTCGTGTCACTGCCCGACAGGGGCCACTCGTAGCCCGACTCCCCGAGCTCGGCCAGGTCGAGCCCGCGCTCCTCGACCTCCGGGCTCACCTGCAGGCCGACGACCCGGTCGGTGATCCACAAGATGATCCAGGTCATGACGAACGGGTAGGCGATCGCGATGACAGCCAGCACCGACTGTCGGCCGAGCTGCGTCCATCCGCCGGCCTCCCCGGCCGCGTTGACCGCCAGGCTGGCGAAGACGCCGGTCAACACCACGCCGATCGCGCCGGCCACCATGTGTACGCCGACGACGTCGAGCGAGTCGTCGTAATGGAAGATGTCCTTCAGGTGCACCGCGCCGTAGCAGATGACTCCAGCGGCGGCACCGATCACGATCGATGCCCACGGCTGCACGTATCCGGACGCCGGGGTGATCGCGGCCAGCCCGGCCACCGCGCCGGTCGCGATGCCGACGCCGGTCGGCCGGCCGCGCTGCCACCACTCGATCGCCATCCAGGCGAGCATCGCGGTCGAGGCTCCGAGCTGGGTGTTCACCAACGCATAGCCGGCGACCTGCCCGGCTGAGAGCGCACTGCCGGCGTTGAAACCGAACCAGCCGAACCACAGGATGCCGGCACCGAGCAGGACGAGCGGCACGCTGTGCGGTCGCTCGAGCTGGTGCCGCCGGCGCAGATACAACGCAGTCGCGAGGGCCGCTGCTCCGGCCAGCTCGTGCACGACGGAGCCACCGGCGAAGTCGATCGCATGAAGGCCGCCACTGCCGAGGAATCCGCCGCCCCACACTGCGTGGGCGAACGGCGAGTAGACGAAAAGTGACCACAGCCCGATGAAGACGAGATAGCCGCGGAAGCGCATCCGCTCACAGAAGGCGCCCGCGATCAACGCTGGCGTGATCACCGCGAACTTCATCTGGAACGCCATGTAGACCAAGGCCGGAATGGTCGGGGCGTAGGCGTTCGGCTGGCCGGTGACGTCGTGCAGCATGAAGTAGCGCAGGCCGCCGATCACGCCGCCGTGATCGGGGCCGAAGGTCAAGGTGTAGCCGATGACCGCCCACAACACGCTGATCAGGCCGATCGCTATGAACGACTGGACCATGGTCGCGACGACGTTCTTGGCGCCCACCAGCCCGCCGTAGAACAACGCGAGCCCCGGCATCATGAACAACACCAGAGCGGTCGATGTCAGCATCCAGGCGGTGTCACCGGCGTTGAGGTGCATAGCCAGCCCCTTTGAACGACTGCTGCCACGGCTTGTGGCCGAGCGAGCAGGACGGTTGCTCAGGCGATTGCTGGGTCGGGGTGACTATAGGCGCTCGCGCGCGCAATCCGGCGGATTGCGGATGATCATCACCCGGCCCGGATCCGGCGTACCTGGTGGCTCTACCGGCGCGAAACGGGACTAGCCCGGACGGACCGCGCCGATGTAGTCGGAGCGGAAGGCCGGGTCCTTGCGGACGTCCACCCCGGTGTACGGCGCATCGATCATCTCGCCGCCGCCGATGTAGATGCCCACGTGGTGGATGGTCCCGGGATCGGAGGTGTTGTAGGCGAAGAACACCAGGTCGCCCGGCTCGAGCTGCGACCGCGAGACGTGCGTCCCCTCGTGCCACTGGTCGCCGGTGAAGTGCTCGAGTGCGACGCCGGCCTTGGCCCAGACGTACATCGCCAGACCTGAGCAGTCGAAGGAGTTCGGCCCGGCCGCACCCCACACGTATGGCTTGCCGATCTCGCGGTAAGCCCAGGCCACCGCGGTCGCCGCTCCGCCCGAGCCCGGCACCGGGGTGGGCGTCGGCGGCGAGACCGGCTGTGACTTCACCTGCCGTGCGGCCGCCGCAGCCGCTTCCCGCTGCCGCCGCAACGCAGCGGCCGCCCGCTCGGCCGCCAACCGGGCGGCGCGGGCCTTGGCGGCCTTGATGATCGCGGCCTCCTTAGCCTGAAGCCCTTGCAAGATCGTCTGTTCCTTCGCCGCGGCAGCGAGGATCGCGGTGCGGTCCGCGGCCATTGCGGTCGTCGCTGACTGCTGAGCGGCCAGTGCGGCCGTTGCGCTCGCCTGCGCCTGCTCCTCGACCCGGCGGGCCGCGTCGACGCGGACCAGCGTCTCGGCCTCGCTCGCGGAAATCGCCTGCAGTGAGGAGACCCGACCGACCAGGTTGTTGGCCGAGCCATTCATCAACGTGAGCATCGAGGTGTCGGTCTGACCGCGGTAAGCCGCGACCGCGAAAGCCGTCACCGAGGACTGCAGGGCCGCCATCTTGGCTTGCGCCCGGGACAAGTTGTCCTTCGCCACCGCCGCGCCGCGCTGAGCTGCCGCGAGCTTGATCCGCGCGGCGTCGTACCGCTCACTGGCGGCCTCGGCCTGGTTGTCGAGGGCGCGCAGCGTGACCTGGGCAGCGGCGATATCGGCCTTGACCTGCTTCGCGCTCTCGGCGTGCGCGGAGAGCGGCACGGCGACCACAAAACCGGTGATCACGGTCGCGGCAATCCCGGTTGCCACCAGCCTGCGCCCCGTCAACTTAGCTTGTCGCAGCATCAGCGGGGCGGCGCCTTTCTTCCGTCATCCCCGCCTACCGGGTTAGCTGCCGGGTTCGGGCGCGGAAGAACTTCGCCCTACGACGCCGCTTGCGCGACGCCGACTCACCCCTGGGGAACGGGTCCCCGGCTCTGGCGAGCCCCCCGGCGTCACAACCGGTGAACCCACGCGACTCGGCGGTCCCGAGACGTCGCTAACCAGGGGAGGTCAGCAGGTCACGTTTCGGTTACACGGCACGTTATCCACAAGTCCAAGATCGACTCAAGCAGAAGTTCGACCACTCGGCGCGTCCCACTCATAAAAGGCGCTCGAACACGTCGCGACAACCCGTGCATCGGACGGTCGTGGACAACAAGTGACGCCTGGATGAATGGTCGGGCACCAGCGCCCGCAGCGCCTGGAGGGCTTCTAGCGTGAGTGTGTCCGATGCCCGCTACGGCGCCCGGAGGTGTAAGAGGGTGGCCGAGTTGACCCGCGCTCGATTCAGCCTAGGCAGGCTGGCCGCGGCGACGGTACTGCTCGCGGTCGGGTTATCCGTCGGACCGACTCAACCCGCGGGGGGCAGCGCCCGTGGCAGCGTCGCCGACCAAGCGTCGAGCGCACCAAGCACCACCATGCCCTTCGACGCGATCCCTCCAACGACCCCACTCACCGCCCGGGTCATCCAGCGACTGGCGAGCGCGCAAGCTCTGGCTACGCCCGTCGCCGCGCTCGTGCCATTGCCGCAGAACAGGGTCGTACCGGTGCCAGCGGCCGCCATCCCGCGCCCGGTGCTCGCCGCCTATGTGAACGCAGCACGCCTCACCGCCACGTCCGATCGTGAATGCAGGTTGGCGTGGCAGGTACTCGCCGGCATCGGTCTTGTGGAGTCGGACAATGCAGTGTCCGGAGGGTCGGCTAGCCCCCATTGGGATGGCGTTGCGAATCCTCCGATCTACGGTCCCGTTCTCGACGGGAATGGCGGGGTCGCGCGCGTGCCGGACACCGACCGCGGTACCTACGACGGCGACCGTCGGTGGGACCGCGCCGTCGGCCCGATGCAGATCCTGCCGTCGACGTGGGCCTACTACGGGGCCGACGGCAACCACGACGGAATGCGAAACCCGCAGGACATCGACGATGCCACTCTCGCGGCGGCACATTACCTCTGTGCGGCGGCCAGCAGCCTTAATCGCCCGCCCAACCTGATCCGGGCGGTCTACACCTACAACCACTCCCATATATACGTGCGCTCGGTACTCACCGCCATTGCGGCCTATCGCCACATCAACCCGGCCAAGCTAGGGATCAACGGCCTGCCCAAGCGTCGCCGACGACTAATCCCCATGCAGATCGTTCCGCCGAGTCAGCCGACCGGGATTCCACCAACCAACCCGACCCCTCCGGCCTCGCCGGCGCCGCCCCAGCCGATTCCGAGCCCGACCTTGTCAGCCCGCCCAACCCCTACCCCGTCTCCCTCGCTGCCGACGAAGCTCCCGCATCATCACTGACGCTCGATTGCGACTACTACCCGAGTGGGTGAAATGATCCAAAACGCCCATCCCGGAGTCGGCCGACGTCGTACTCTCAAGCCAATTCACGACACCGAGCCATCGCGGGAGTTGACTCAGAGGTGGGCGGTCGGTCGGAGGTCGGGTTCCGATCGGCATTGGCGGCGATCCTCACGCTTGGCTCCGCCTGGATGACCGTCCCGGCCGCCGCCGCCCCACCCGTTCGCCATCCGCACTGCCAGCTTCGAGTGTCATCGCCCTACACGAGCCGCCATCCGCTCCGGTTCACGCTCCTCTTGGTCTTGAACGCACGCGCGGACCAGTACGTCGCCACCGTCGCGTTTAGCGGGATTACCGTCCACGACTCGCGCCACAGGGAGCGCCCTTGGACCTTGCGAGGCGAGGCCTCAAGGCTGCGGGCCAAGGTTTCGATCCACCATACGATCAACGCCATCGACGACCAAGACGTCGGGCTGGTCCATGTGCACGTCATCGCATCCAAGGGCTCAACTTTCGACCCATCAGCGCGAAACCTCCGTTTGCACAACAACCCTCCCGCGGACCCCGCCGTCGCTGAGGATGCCGAGGGCACGGATGGGTTGGGCGGCCGACCGCACGTCATCGCATCGGCCCGACGCGGTCGCGGAGTCGTGACGCTGTCGGGCGATCTTCGGGTGGTGGCACCCACGTCCACACCGCCTGGCAGCTACCGCGGCACGCTGACGTTCACCGTCGGCTGCAGCAGAGCCGTCGTTCCGGTGAAGCCACCGAAGCGGCACCACCACGAGCACCACCACAAGCACCACCACAAGCACCACCGGAGTCCAGGGGCCGGCCCAAGTGCCAGGCCGAGCCCGAGCCCGAGCCCGAGTGCGAGCCCGAGCCCGAGTACGACTGCGAGCCCGAGTCCCGCGCCCATCACGACCGCGGTGGTGGGCGGCGGCCAACCACCCTCGACGAGCACGCCCTCCGCCCCGCGGCACACCTCCACCCGGCTTCCCGCACTGGCCGGCGCAGCAGCCCTGACGTTTCTGGCGGGCACGGGCTTCTGGTGGGCAATGGGACGACGTAAGCGGCGAATCAGGGCCAAGCACGCGGCCGCCGTTCAGGGCCCACCGGACGGCGGGGGATCGTCGGACCAGCCGTAAGTCTGGCTGGGCTCAATCCGTCAGGTCCGCTACCGCTACCCGGTCGCGCCCGTTCCGCGCTTCCACCAGAACAATCCGCCGCCCGCGATGACGACCGCGATCGCGATCGCGAGAGCAATCAGCCCAGCGGATGATCCGCTTGAGCCGCCAGCCGCAGCCTCACCACCGGACGTCGCGGGGCTAGTAGAAGCGCCGATCGGCGAGCCGGAGGGAGGGGTCGACCCTGTCGAAGAAGTCGCAGACGGTGACGTCTCCGTGCCGGGACCGTGAAGCGCCGCGTTCCGAGCGGCAAGGTTCGCAGCCCGGCTGGTCGGAGCGCCGACCGACTTGGCCGCCACGACCGACAACAACTGGGGAGGCTGCTTTCCCGCCTTGTCGTACTTGGGCAGCTTCGCTTCCGGGGAAGTCGCCCTGCCCGCCGTGCAGTTGACCTTGCCCCCCTTGATCAGGGTCCAAGTCGTGCCGTGAACCTGGATAAACGACGCGGCGTAGCTCGTGGAGAAGCCGGTATCCGCGGAGCTGTAGAGAAGCCGAAGCTCCACGATTCCGTTCACCTCGGCCGGATAGTCGTTGAGGTAGTCCGATAGCCCCAGGTCGCGATGGTTCGCCTGCGCCATGGGGACCGACGGGTTCGAGTAGGGCGAGGCGGCGGTCATGGTGGTACCGCTCCATTCGCTCGCGTCGACCCCTGGACGGGGTTGGAAGGCATACAGAGTGGCCTTGCGGCTCGAGGCGTTGAACGGCACCGGCGCCGCCACCGAGCCGACCGCGCGCCAGATGAACGGCTTGTCGTACACGCTTCCGCTGGTGACATTCTGGCCCTGTTTGTCGCACAGCCCGACGTAGCCCTGCGCGTAGTTGTCGGCGGGTGCTGTGACGGCACGAGCCGCAACAACCGCCGGCCCGACCATGGGGCCGACTGCGATCAAGAGGGGGAGGCCAACGCTGGCCACGCGGCGCAATCGACTCATCGTGATTCACCTGTCATGTTGTTTCCGGCGCGTTCGGGGCGGTATCGAGTCGGCCGGCGCGGCCAGACGCTGCAGCCCGCCGGTTTCGAGCGGAGGTACGACGGCGACGCACCTCGAGAACGACGAGCGCCACAAGAAGTGCGACCAAGAGAATAAGCATCCACGGTATGGCGAGTAATCGAGAACTTGCGTGCGGCTGGGGCACCGGCCCATCGACATCGCCGGCGGGAATCAACGGCTGGAGGATCACCTTCGCGGTCTCGAGGAACTCCGGAAAGACGCCGGCCACCGGCACCGTGATCGTCTCGGAGCTGCCGGGCAGGAGTGCTGGAACGTTCGCCGCGCCGATCCGCGTTGTGGTGCCGAACAAGCCGCGGAGCGTGACCTGCTGTTGGGCCCCGAGGTTGACGTTACCCGTGTTGACGACGCGGTAAGTGACGGTCGCTTGTCCATCGCCGATCGGGTTGAACGTCCCCTTGTAGGAGGTGTGCAGATTCGTGATCGAGAGGCCCGGATGGAGTGGTCCGGATACCCGAGCGATCATCGGTACCGCAACCCGCTGCTGGAGCGTAGGAGAGATCGCTTGGCCGCCGCTGGTCGTCACCTGCGCGTTCAGCGCGGAGATGACCCCACCGGTGTAGTCACCAGGGTCAGCATTGGTGGGAACCTGCAGAGTAAAGGGCAGAATCAGCGTCGACCGGGCTCCGACGATCACCCAATCTCGGTGCTGCGGAAGGTCGATCGTCACCCAGGCGCCAATTCCCTGCGGCGCAGCCTGCCTGGGCTGGAGGGCGAGCTGGCCGTTGGGAGCATTGGTGGCGTCCCGCGCATACACGAACAACTTGAGTGAGCGCTTGCTGAGATTTTCGATCGCGACATGGTCGTGCAGGACTGCGCCGGGTGAGACGAACCATTTGTAGTCCGGCCGACCGTCGATCTTCTTGCGCGACGCAGGACCGATCCCCCAGGTTGCCTTGTTCTTCGCTGCCGCCTTCTGGGATGACCCGCTACCGCTCTTCTCGACCAGGCGAAAGGCGACGCTCGTCGGCTTCGCTCTTGCCGACGAACCGCCGGCGTTGACCACGAGGGTCGCGACTGCGACAGCAAGCCCGAAGACTGCCGCCCGCAGCGCGGCGCGCAGACGACCGGCCGTGCGAGTCACATCAAGAGGTAACCGTGAATGCATGAACGCCCATCGATCCAGGGATGAACAGAGAGTAAAGAGGTCGGGGCGGGCCGCTTCGGCCCGCCCCGACCCTTCTGCTGTGCCGACGCTTGTCAGCGCGCTGGCCTAAACCAGGCTGCCGACCAGCGTGAAGGTAACCGTGCCGGTGAACGTACCGGGCTCGGTGGAGCTCGGGGCGTTCACAGTGAGCGTCCCGGTGAGACCGATCGAACCAGTACCGTGCTGCGCCTGAGCGATGTCATGCGCAGCGTTCCCGAGACCGGCGGTACCTGTGTCGGTCGGAGCAACGGCCGGGCTGGCGGCGAAGTTGTTGTAGGTGGTGAAGTTCGTCGCCGTACCGTCGAACCCGTTACCCGTGACCGGAACCTCCGTGAGACCGGACAGCCCGACGTTCTCGCCGCTGATCTGCGAGCTGACGTTCGACCCACCGTCGGACAGGTTCGAGGCCTGCGCCTGAGCCGTCCACGGGAGGTCACCCGAACGGGTGTCGGTGACGTAGATGTCCTGCGTCGCGTCCGTCGAGCTCGCGCCGAACGTAGCGTGCGCAGTGAACATCGTGCCGGTGCTGTCCAGTGACATCGTCCCCAGGTTCAGCGGGTTGCTGGCCGTGTAGGGCGTGGAGATGACCAAGATGCCCTGGGGCACCGTGGTCGTGATCGTCTGGACATCGGTGCACTGACCGCCGTTCGACGTCGCACAAGGACCGTTCGGGTTTGCGCCCTGCGAGAACGTCGACGGCGACGAGGTCGACCCACCGCAAACGGACGGGTCGGCCGGGGTGAACGCCGCAGTAATTGAGTGCGAGTCCGGCGCGTTGAAGGTGTTCGTCGCGTCGAACTCGTTCGGAGTACCCGGCTTCGGGCTGATCGGCCCTGCAACAAGTGTCGTGCCGTCGAAGAAGTTGACGGTACCGGTGCAGTTCGTCCCCGCCGGGTACGTAACCGTGGCGGTGTAGCTGTTCTGGTCACCCGCAAACTGACCCGGGGTCACCGAGAGAGCCGTGGTGGTGCCAGGAACCGGAGCGCCGACCTGGAACGGTGCTGACCCTTGTGAGGCGGCCAGGCCGGTGCCGACATACGGAGCGAACTTCGCCGTGAACGTGTGCGACGACGGGTTGGGCACTGAGTCGGTGACGCTGGCCGTGTAAGGGCCAGTTCCGCTGACCAGTTGCGGTGAGCCGACCGGCGTGGTCCCGTCGAAGAACGACACCGTGCCGATCCCGCCGGTGTAGCCGGACGGAACCGCCGTGGCGGCACTGACGGACGCGTGCAGGGTTACCGTCTCCGGGTTGTTGCTGGACGTGTCCGGGCTGCTCGGCGTAGTGGTAAGCGTCGTCGTGGTGGCATCCGTGGCGTCCGGGTAGTTGCCGTTCGCCGCACCCGGGTAGACGACCTGCCAGGTGTCCGCAGAGGTGTTGACCTGGATGTCCACGACGTCGTACGCGGTGGTGTCCGGCGCCTGCGAGCCGGCGGTGTAGAACCTCAACTGGTAGAGGTTCACGTAGCCGGTCGTCGACAGCGTGTTCGGGTACTCACTGATGTAGTCGTTGAAGGAGAAGTCGGCGGATCCACCGGTGACGAATGGAAGACCCGTACTCGACACGTCCGCCGGGGTCCCTGCGGGCGCGGGGCTATAGGTGCCGGCGCTGAGCAGGTCGCCGCTCCAGGTCTGCGGGTTGGTGCCGACCTGTGGGGTGTATGCGTAGAGTTGGCCCTTGCTGTCGATCCCGCTACGTCCCTGGTGCGAGGCGACTGCGTACGCCGCAAACGGGTGCGAGTCGAGACTGCCGCCCGTGATCGGCACGCCGTTCGAGTCGAGCAGCGTGATCGTGCCGATCGCGTTCGGGTCGGGCTCCCACCCGACGTTGGTGGATGCGGACGCCACCCCGCTCGAGGCAAGCACAAGGCCGGCCGCGAGCGCCAGGGCTCCCACCCCGGTGGACGCACGCTTAAGACTGATTCTCACGGATTGTCTCCCTGTTTGAGTCGATTCGACTTGGACGATCAATCCGAAAGGGCGCATGATGGACGAGGGGCTGGGCCCTGGTCCGGTCCCCTTCGAAGTCCTCTCCCCGGTGCCCGCTGCCAAGCCGTGGCACCGGGGAGAGGCATTACCTCACGAGATTGCGAAGAATCCGATCAGCCGGACGAGGCGTCGCCGAGGTCCGCGTAGTTCGCGGTGAAGCCGGCCGCTGCAATGTCCGGGGCGTTTGCCGCCCGAGCAATCCAGGACGTCGCGCCCTTCAACACATCGTTCACCCAGTTCTTGGTGCCACCGGGCTGCGACGGCTTGCACTGGCCGTAGCTTGCATCGGCTCCACCTGAGGCGCATACGCCCACACCAGGCGTCAGGTTGAGGTCGAAGTCACGCGCCAGCAGGTACATGCCTCGGGTGTTGTCGTACACCGGATTGCCGTCGCTGGCCAGGATCTGGTGGGCCGTCGGGCAGTTCGGTGTCTGGTCGCCGGTTGTGCAACCCGTCATCAGCGTGATCTGGAAGTTCGACGCCGGCTGACCGCTGTTGCCGTAGTACCCGCTCTGGATGAGCTTGATCTTGCCCACTGAGAACGGCTCGATCGCGTCCGCCGGGTCGAGCGTGCTAGATCCCGGTTGCGTCGCGAGGGTAACGCCGGTCGGGTCGTGCTCTTCGCTGATCCGAAGGCAGGGGGTTGACGTGATCGTGGCGTCCGAAACCCCGATGTCGGACTCGAACGAGCCGCGCGTGCCCGAGCCGGCCTGCGGGATTGTTGGGATGATGTGGTTGTTCGAAGCCCCACCAGGAGCATTGGGGACCTCGGAAAACTCGACGCCCTGAGAGCCGTCACAGTGGCTGTAGACATACGCCAGCTGCGTGGTCGACATCGGGAACGCGTTCGTGGAGACGCTGCTGACCGCCATTTCGAGGTTGTCCGTGGCGAGCTGGAAGACGTGCAGCCCGCCGCAGCCCGCGATTGCTGCACACGCCGACTGCTCCGCAGCCTTTGGCAGCCGCGAGGAGCGCGAGAAGGTGAACGATCCGTTAACCAGCCCGTTGTAGCCCGCGCCGCCAAGGGAGTCGGCGGTCAAGGCGGTGATGCCAGCCCCTGAGCCATCGACCCGCTCGACCGGCTTGGTGCCGGCCCGCATCACGACTGAGGTGGTGCCGACGCCGTACAGCAGGTTGCCATTGGGGTCATAGAGAGCTCGGCCGTTGTTGTCGCCGGTCGCGGTGATGTTGTAGATCTCGTTGGTCTTGCCGGTGTTGTATGCCGGGTCGCCACTGACATCGCCGCTGAACAGGAAGTCGGCAGCGTTCTGCACAGTGTCAGAACCCACAACGACCGCGTCACCTGGCCGCGCCTGGGGGTCAGCGAACGCCGGCTGCATCGTAACGAGCAGCGCGGCGGTCGATCCCACGGCGCCGATCGCCAGGGCGGTTTTGGCCCTTTTGAACATGCACCCTCCTCGGGAGGTTTTACGGAGTCCATCTCCGACCCGCCAAACCTAGGGAGGTCATCGGGCTAGAAGGTCGCTAGATGCTGAACAGCAGACGAACGATGCCCGGCAGTGTTTGCCTCAGAGCAGATTGGGCAATAGTCGCGCGGCCGTCTCCGTCACAACCCAAACGACTGCAAGAAGTGCAGGAGTTCCCACCAGCCACACCTGCCAACCGCCCCAGCGACCTCGGGCCCACACAAAAGCGACAGAAGTAACGACCAGCAACTCCAACCACAGCACCAATGGGGTCAGCGCCGAGTCGTCACGCGACATGGGAAGTTGGCTGGCGGGCTGCAGGGCCGGGCCACCCGACGGCGAGGCCTTGCCTTTGCCGTTCAACGTGGCGTCGATGTAGACGATCTGCGAAGGCGCCCAACCAGCGCGCCAACCGTGGCCGACCGCGGCGACTAAGGTCAGTCGGCCCTGACCGGCCGCCAGCGGCTGCGGCAGTGGATCGCCGGCCCGGCGCACGTCGTTGACCGTGTAGGTGAAGGTGCCCTGCCCTGTGGTGGCAATGACCTTGTCGCCGGATCGAAGATGGGACACGCTCCGGAACGGAGCGCCGAAGGTGGCGCTCTTGCCGTAGATCACCGACACGCCCGCCTGGCCCGGAAACACCGTGTTGACCTGGTGACCGGGCCCGTTCTGCAGGTCCGTCGTGGTGGTCCCCTCGACCACCACGTTGTCCTTCAGGTCCAGCGCAGGCACGTTGATGAGGGCGATCGGGGCGCCGTCGGCGACCTGCCCCCCGACCGGCGCCACCTCGTTCGCCAGTTCCAATCGAAGCTTCGCGTACAGGCCGCGTTGGGCGGTGTGCTCCTGCACGCCACTAAGCACGAACGCGTAGAGAATGGCCCAGATCGCGACCGCAAAGAGGATCGCCGCAGCCGCGACCGAGATCGCTGCCGGAGTGGACAGGGGTGCCTGCGGCGCCCGCGGGCGGCGACGGCCGGACGTCACACCTGACGTCGCATCCGGCTGCGCCCGATCGTCGAGGACACCAGCGCTCACGGAGCCGACCCGCGTCTACCGCGATAACGCCGAAGCAGCCAGGTGCCGCCCACGGCGCCGCCGCAGAGCAGCCCAGCGAAAACCACCGCCGGCAGGAAATACACCCACGATCCCACTGGCGAGATCGGCGTGGCCTCGGCGACTGGAGTCGGCGACGGGGACGGGGCAACCGTCGGACTACCTCCCGGTGAGCTCGGCGAAGCGCTCGCCGATGGACTGTTCACCGCGGGAATCGAGGTCTGTCCGGACGATGGCTGCGATGTCGAGCTCGAGTCAGGGGTTGGCGAGGGTGAGTGCGACGGAGGTGGTGGCGGCGGTGGGCATCCGCTCCACGTGGAGCGGGCCTGAGCCGAGTTGTCCACGTTGGGGACTTCACATTGCTGCGCAGCGACTACCGCGGCGGCCCGCTGCGTGTAGCTCGCTAATGCGCCGAGACCGTTCGCGGTCGTCATCGGCAGGTATCCCGCGGCAAGTTGGCCGAAGTCTGGCCCGGGCGTTTGGCCCAGCCCGGCCGAAAACGCGAGCATTTGTGAGTACGCCTTGGCGTCCGCGGCGGCAAGCCCCGCCGTCGGAACGCTCATCGACACCAGCATGGTCCCGGGGTAGGCGTTTGCCTCCGAGGGACTCGTGCGCAGCTTGTCGTAGTCAAGACGCCAACTGTTGTCCGCCTTGTCGGGCACGAGCGCCTTCGTCGCGGCGGTCAACGAGGCGTTAGTCGGGTGGACGAACGTGCTCCCCTCTGCACTCGTGAATGCCGTCGTCGGCGACACCGTCGATTGGGATTCGAGTTCGGCCGTGTCAAGGTCGTAGCGCTTGGCTTCAGACAAAGATGTGATACCGAGCAGGAATCTTTCACCGGGAGCTTGTCGGGGGCCGGTGATCAGCTTGTCCGCCTCGGGGGTTCCCACACTGACGAAACAGGAGGTCACCGAGTTCGGCAACGAGAACTCGAGGTCGTACGCGATGCTCGACAAGGTCAGCAACGGCGAGGCGACCAGCGGAAGGTACGGCACCTGATAGCGAGCCTGGGCGAAGCAGGACGTCTGGTCACTGTTGTAGACGGCATATGGAATATAAGTGTCCTTCAGCGGCCAGAAGTCAGTCGGCAGCTTCGTCCCCTTGTAGCTGGGATTGACGACCATGCCCCACGGATCGGGCTTGCCGTCGATGAAGGCCATTGCCGCCGGATCGGCCGCGATGTATGCGGTCAACGCGTGCGTCACATCGGAGTCCGAGGACAGTGCCATCAGCGTGGCACGGGCATCGGTGATGATCTGGAAGCCCGAACTTGCGGTCTCCTCGGGCACGTCGGGGTTGAGCGCCCGAAACTCAGGGTCGAGCGTGATGTTGAGTGGGTTGTTCGCCATACCGTCGTTCTGGGCGATGTCGGGAAGGTCCGGATAGGACTCGGTCAGGAGTTTGGCGAGCAGCCGAGGGTCGAGCTTGACATCAAAGTCCTCGTTGTGCTGTGCATCGTCGACCACTGTCGATATTGCGAAGCCGCTGACCGCCACCGGTGCGTTCACGACCGGTGGCCCGGCTCTACCGGCGGGTTTGGGAGGATAGGTCTCGTACGCAGCATCGATCGAACGCTCATTGAGCTCGTTCACAGCCGCGGGTTCAGCCTGCGCGATCTGGGTGAACGGCGTCCGCTTTGAGTCGGTGCAGAATTCGGGGCTCCACTGCTGCGCAGCTTCGTTCATCAGTTCCGATCCGTACACGAACACTGATGCACGCTTGTTCACGACGGCGCAGTAATCAGAGGGCAGCGCGAATGACAGCGGGATCGAGATCCGGTTGCGCCAGTTCGACGCCGACCACCACAGCTCGCCGGTCACAGACTCCAGCGCCATCTGGCCAGGGCTGCTGAGCTCACCAGCGGCATTCTCGAGCAGGCCATGCTCGGTGTCGGCATAGTCGCAATGGTCGACGTCCTGCGGGG
The DNA here is from genome assembly GCA_963770565.1 of uncultured Actinomycetota bacterium. Taxonomy (GTDB): domain Bacteria; phylum Actinomycetota; class Actinomycetes; order JAFAQI01; family JAFAQI01; genus DATAUK01. Next base: position 473,054 of record CAVYQE010000001.1, on the reverse strand, counting down.
TCTCATCCGCGGACTTTGACCGCTCATCACAGCTGATCCCGACGATCGGAATCACAACGAGTGAGCACTTCACAGTCGCCGAGCAGCCCAGCGTCTCGTTCGTCTCGCTGCTCCACACCACGAACTTTGCCCGACCCGCACCACCCGCACCGGTCACGCCGAAGGTCGTGTTGTCCGGGAAGTCGGCCGTGAATCCCGACTGCTCCGGAGACAACGTGCTACAGGCGAGCGTCGGCCCGCCGTAGTAGCTCCTCCCGTTCAGCGCCCTCAGCGGCTCGAAATAATCGGCTTCACCAAAGCTGTACGGCGAACAACCGGTTGGCAGCTTCTTCGGTTTGTGGGGGAACAGGCCGAGATTGCCGGCGTACCGGTCCATTCGCCACGGCGGGAACTCGGTGCCCGGCGCAGAAGCATTTCGCTCGATGTTGTACTGGGTCCAACAGTTTTGCTGGCTCAGCCGGTCCTTCGGCGGAACCTTCGTCGAGTCCACGCCACGGCATTCAAGGACAACAACCGGATACTCCTGATACGACGAGGCATTCGCTGAGTTCGGGTCCGGGTCTATGTAGTTGGTCGGATATGCGCCCTTCCAAGACACGTTGATCTGCTGAAGCGTCCGAAGCCCCGTCGTTGCGCTGACTGAGACCGTCACCTTCTTCTTGACGACAGTCTGCTGCTGGCCATCAGGCAGGATGTTCGTGCGGGTGACCGTCTTGCTCACTGTCACCGGGTGGTCGGAAATGCCCTCTGCCGCCGGCGATCCGGATGCCACGGCAAGCGGACCGGCCAGCACCACCGCAAGGGTTGCCGCGCCGATGTACGCGCGAGGGTGCCGGGTCGGGCTCGTTGATCGCACTCGCGCCATCACTTCCTGCGGAGCCAGCGTCGAGCCAAGGTCGGAGGGACAACGATCGCCGCGAGGAAGAGCACAGCGGCAAGCACCGCAAGCGCGGTGCCGGACGACGCACCGGTGCCGAGCGTGACCGGCTCGGTCTCGACCGTCCCTGTGCCCGAGGTGCCGTTCGGGTCGCTACTGCGCAGCCCGGTCACTGGATCGATGCCTCCACCAGTACTCGTCCCGGGACTCGGGCTGGTCCCGGGACTCGGGCTTGTCCCGGGACTCGGGCTGCTCGAGTGGTGGCCACCTTTCCCCTTCTTCGAGCCGGTCGGCGACGAGCTCTTCCCGCCCGTCGTTGGGGTCGGGCCGGTGGTGTCGTTGCTGGTGGTGCAGGGGCCATGCCCGACCTCGTCGCACAACGGCGGCTCGGGCGCGATCTGGGCCAGGTGGTTTTCCTTGGGCTTCCCGGCCACGAACGTGGGGTTGCCGCAGGTCGTCACGTTCAGGTTGGTGAGCGAGACTTGCGAGTCGACCTTCTTGAGCAGGCCGACTTGCTTGAACGCAGCCTGAACCAGGTTGATCGGAAGTGCTGAATAGCCGATCTGGCCGATCGCACCTTGACCTTGACAGATCGAGGTGTAGAGGAAGTCGGCGAGGGCCTGCCGCTTGGGAGTGCTCATCGTCCCGTCGTTCGCCGCCGTAGGGATGATGCCGTACGAGTACGACGACAGCGGATAGGTGCGCTTATCCGAGTACCCGTATACGTCCTTGAGACTCTCGAGCAGGTAGTCCGGCGAGTTCTGGTTGTAGTTGATGATCGCCTGGGTGAGCGCCACCGCGACGTTGTACTGGGTGGGGAGTGTGAAGTAGCCCGCCTGGTTTTCGATCTTGGCGACCGGAATGTTCTTTGCGATCGCATACGAGTATTCGTCGTAGCCGATCGCTCCCTGGCCCGATTGCGATGCGAGGTAGTTCATCAACTGGTCCGACCCGTTCAGCGCGATCTCGTTGGCCTTGTCGCTCGGCCAATACTCGGTCGGCTTGTCCTTGCCCGCGAAGGAGGACCAGACGCTGGAGAAATCCTGAGCCAGATACGCGGAGAACTGGTAGCTCGTCCCAGAGCCCTCCGAGTGCACGAGCGGCACGATCGGAATCGAGGGGAACTTCCTCCCGTTGTTGTCTTTGCTGATCTGCGGCGCGTCCCAGTTGGTGATCGAACCCGTGAAGATTCCTGCCAAGGTCGCACCGGACAACCTGAGGTTGCGCACCAGCTGTCCCGCAACCGTCAGGTGATACGGAAACGACGTGCCACCCGCCACCAGTGGGACGTACGCGAACGCTCGCCCGCTCGAGGTGTCGTTGGTGCCGGTCAACGGGTCCTTTCCCTGGAAGCCGATGTCGGAGACGGCGTAGTCGACCGCTCGGTTCGCGAAATCCTGGCGGCCCGCTGCCGAGCCGTTCGGGTTGAACGTCACCCGAAGGCCCTGGGCAGACACCTCGCCGATCCAGGCGTTGACCGCGTTGTAGGCCCAGGTCGAGCCCGAGCCGTTGATCTGCGTGGTGCCCGAGGCGAACGCGGGCGTGGGCATGGTCCAGAAGACCGACATCAGCATCGCCGCCGCAAGGACGGCGAGCCGAGTCGGACGAAGCCGGCGAGCGTTCACCGAACAGTGCCTTTCCGTCGGGCCAGGACCCGTAGGGCCATGAACAACACGAGCACAATTGCCAGCAACACGCAGGCGGCTCCGTACGCGCGCTCGATCTCCAATGGCTGGCCGCTTCGTACCTCGGTGAAGATGTATAGCGGGAGCGACATCATCGGCTCACCGGTCGGATTGAAGCGAAGGAACGGCGTGGCCCCCGACGCGATCAGCACGGGAGCGGTCTCGCCGACCGCGCGAGCGAAGGCGAGGATGAGGGCGGTCGCGAGGCCGGTGGCCGCGGTCGGCAGCACGACCCGCAGCACCATGCGCCATTTCGGCGCGCCGAGGGCAAGCCCGGCCTCCCGCAACCCGCCAGGCACGACCCGCAGCTGAAGCTCAGCCGAGCGGGCGATGATCGGGAGCATCGTGATGGCAAGGGCAAGCGCGGCCGTCAGGCCGCTCTTCTCGAATCTCAGCGCGACGATCACGGTCGTATAGATGAACAGACCAGCCAGCAGGTCCGGAAGGGCGGTCATCGCCTCGACGACCGTGCGCACCGTGCGAGCCAGTCGGCCGCCTACCTCACTCATGTAGATCGCGGCGCCGATCCCCAACGGAAGGGAAATTGCCGTCGCGATGCCGAGCTCGACGAACGTTCCGGCGATCGCGTGCAGGATCCCGCCTTGGTTCAACGGTGCCGTCGGCGATACGCCGTTGGCGTCCTTGGAGTAGAAGTTCCAGTGCACCAGGGCATGCCGGCCACGAAGGAAGGTGTCGAGGATCGTCGACGCCAGCGCCAGGGCGACGATTCCGGCAACACCGCAGATCAAGCTCCGCGCCAGCCGATCGACGACGATCGGCTTCGGGTGCGACATCGCCGTGACCGCTGTGTACAGCGCGAGGAAGACGACATACCAGCAGACGACGAAACCGAGCGTTCCGGACAGCGGGAGCAGGCGGTAGAGAACGATCCACACCAGCCCGAACGCGCCCACGATCGAGCCAAGCAGCGACATCACATCGTCGACGGTGGTGGTGCCCAGTCGTCGTGGCTGGTCGGGCTCCGGAGCCGGCGCGGCGCTGGCGTCGACGGATTCCACGGCTGAAGTGATCGCGGCCATTTCAGATCTCCGTCGCCGCGCCGCTGCGGCTGCGGTTCACGATGATTCCCGCGATCGTGTTGACGATCAGGGTCATCACGAACAGCACGAATCCGGCGGCCAGCAATGCCTTCAGTTGCAGCGAGGTTGCGGAGTTGAAGAAGTTAGCGATGAGCGCGGAGATCGAGATGTAACCGTTCTGCAGCGCATGCAGGCTGATCTTGAACGACTGCGCCATGATCAAAAGGACCGCAACTGTCTCGCCCAACGCTCGCCCGAGCCCGAGCATCGTGCCGCCGATCATGCCGCCACGACCGAAGGGGAGCACGACCGAGCGGATCACCCCCCATTTGGTCGCGCCAAGCGCGAGCGCCGCCTCGCGCTCACCGAGTGGTGCCTGCGCGAACACGCCACGCATGATCGCGCAGGTCAGCGGTGTCACCATCATGGAGACCGCGAGCCCTGCAATGAATGCGGACGAGGTGAACTTTGACGTCTGCCAAACGGCAGCGTGGGTGTCCGTGTCCACGTGAAAGAGCGGGAACCAACCGAAGTACTCCGCTAGCCACCGGGACAGGTGAATCACATGCGGTTCGAGCAGGTTCAAGCCCCACAAGCCGTAGATGATGCTGGGCACAGCAGCCATCAGATCGACCATTGACACGAGGAACGATCTGAGCCGCCGGGGAGCAAGCTCTGTGATGAACAGGGCGGTGCCCAATGCCAGCGGGAAGCCGACCACGAGGGCGATAAAGGCGATCTCGATGGTTCCCCAAACTGCCGCCTTGACACCGACCTGATTCAAGTCCGGGTCCCATTGCGCCCGGGTGAAGAAGTTGAAGCCGTAATGCCTCAACACCGGGATCATCTGCAGCCCGAGAAAGAGTCCGATCGCCGCCATCAGCACCAGAACGAACAGCCCGAACGCGCGAGCCACGCCGTTGAAGACCTGGTCCGGCCTCGTATGCCCACCGCTGATTGCGCGCGGGACGTCAGGTTCGGACTCAGGCCCTGGGGCGAGGCGAAGGGTGTCAGTGGTCATCAGACCAGTTCCCCTCCAGGTGCCTAGGGCGCGACAAGCCGCGCAATGCCCAAACTGCGGGCCTTTGGCAACCGTGGAGAAGACTGAAACCTAACACCGGGTGTCACAAAGACGAATAACAGATGTCCTCCGCGGCCGCCGTCTGACCGCCGGTTTCGAGCGCGGCCGAGACGCCAGGCGCCCTCAGCGGTGCCACCCATTCCGGTACGGAACGACTGGCAGGTTAACGAGCAGCGGCCGACCAATGAACAACCGCCGACGCGTCCTTCGCGCCGATCACCGAAGGGCTTGTGCGACCTAGGGTGACAGGGAAAGTCAGGCGGGTCTTGGGACCAGTGCCACTGAGACGGAGGCTAACGATGATGCTCACGCGACAGCGACTGGTCGCCGGGATCGGCGCACTCGCGATCTCGGTCGGCACGCTGCTCACCACGATGGGAGGGACGTCAGCCGCTACGGTCACGCCGGGCTGGGAGCCGGACCCGAACGCGATCGGCTCGATCACCTTCTACGACTCCAGCGGACACGTGATCACGGGCGGCACACTGGACAGCGCGCCCTTTGCCGCGTACGCCGTGGCCGGTCACGCGGGCCGTTCCGGTGACAACCACGCCGACCTCTACGCCTACACACCCCAGGAGGGCGGTGCGAACCCACAGACGTGGAGTGGCGACCTTCTGAGCGCAGGCCAGTACGACCCGGCGCCGGGCGGCGTACCAGCCGCAGTAACTGCCAGCGGCAACCCGTTCGTAGTTGGAACGGCCGAAGACCTGACGATGGACGACTACATCGGTGAGTACCCGAACAACCTCACCGATTCGGGCTACCAGAACCTTTACGAGATGCGAATCTTCACCCTGGGGCCGGGCCAGGAACCTGACACCAGCGCCTACGACCGCGTAGACATCGCGGTGGACGCCGGTGCCAACACCTGGACGGTCGTCTACCCGGGCGCTGCGCCGACCCTCAACGGCAAGGTCACGCTCTCCGGCACCGTCCGGGTCGGCGACAAGGTGACCTGCCACGCTTCCTTCACCGGAGCCACGTCGGTCAGCTACCAGTGGCTGGCGAGTACGAAGGCGATCTCCGGCGCGACCAAGAGCACGTACACGATTCCGGGATCCCAATACAAGAAGTCGCTCGCCTGCCGAGCAACCGGGACGAACGGCGGCGGGTCGACGCCGGGCACCAGTACGTCGAAGAAGGTCGCGATCGGCAAGGCACTTCACGCCACGACGAAGCCCACGCTCTCCGGACCGCACACGGTCGGCAAGACGGAGAAGGCCTCGAAGGGTAAGTGGTCGCCGGCCGCTTCGTCGTACAGCTACCAGTGGTACGTGAACGGCAAGAAGATCAAGCATGCGACCAAGTCCTCGCTCAAGGTACCGAGCTCGGACAAGGGCAAGAAGCTCACCTGCAAGGTGACTGCGCACAAGACCGGCTATGCCAGCGGAACTGCGACAACCGCTGCGACGAAGATCAAGAAGTAGGCCACCGGTCGCCCATTGGTAGGGGCGTCACCTCGATCGAGGTGACGCCCCTACCGCTTGTCCGGGAGCAACCACCGAGCCCGTGTCGACCAGCCAGGCGTGCAGGCAGGACGGGCCGGCGGACCGGCCGTGAGAAATGTCGATCAGCCGAAGCGGCCGTGGACGTAGTCCGCGGTGCGCGAGTCCTTGGGCCGTTCAAAGATGTCCTCGGTTGACCCGGCCTCGACGATCTGGCCCGGGGTCCCCTGCTCGGCCAGAAAGAACGCACACTGCTGGGAAACCCGCGCGGCCTGCTGCATGTTGTGCGTGACGATGACGATCGTGACCTGCTCGCGCAGGACGGCGATGGTCTCCTCGATCCGTCGGGTCGAGGTCGGATCGAGCGCCGAGCATGGCTCGTCCATCAGGAGCACGTCGGGGTTAACCGCCAGCGAGCGGGCAATGCACAGCCGCTGTTGCTGGCCGCCCGACAACGCGCCACCAGGCGAGTCGAGCCGGTCCTTCACCTCGCCCCACAACCCGCCGCGTTGCAGGCAGTCCTCGACCAGAGCGGTTCGATCAGATCTAGCGATCTTGGTACCGGTGAGCCTGAGCCCGGCCGTGACGTTCTCTGCGATCGACATGGTCGGGAACGGGTTGGGCTTCTGGAAGACCATCCCGATCCGCCGCCTGGTCTCGGTCGTCCGAGCGCTTGGAGCGTAGATGTCCGAACCGTTGAGCAGGACCTCACCGGCGAGCTTCGCGCCCACCACCGACTCGTGCATCCGGTTGAGGATTCGGAGGAAGGTCGACTTTCCACACCCGGACGGACCGATGAGCGCCGTCACCACGCCCGGCGGCATTGACAACGAAACCCGTTCAAGCACCTTGTTCGTGCCGAACCACGCCGAAACACGCTGCGCGTCCAGATGGGCACCGGTGGGATTGCGCTGCGGCAACTCGGCCACCGCGATGTCAATTACCGGTGGCGCAACCGTGGTCATCGATACTCCCTCAGTCGTCATAGCGCGGGTCCAACTATCGGCTCGATGTGAAACTTCCAGGCCCGCGGAAACTCTCCTTCGGAGAGCTCCGCCACGGCAGCGGCGGCCATGAAGGCCGCCACGTTGTAGGTGCACTCGCGGTGCCGGGCGTATCCCCGGCTCGAAGTCGCGACCGGCACGTCGTCGAGCCGCAGCCGCCACCCCCAGGTGCCGGTGTGCGGCACGGTGAGGATGTGCGCCTGGGCCTGGTCGATCCGCTCGTGCAGAGCGATCGCGTCCTCTCGGGCTGTGGTCAGGTCCGGAAACACCCGCGAACTGCGGCCGAGCTCGCGATGGTTGGCGCCGGTCAGGCGCCACGCGACCCACGACTCGTCGGCGTCGACCTCACCCTCGAAGTTCTGGTGCACGTCCGGCCAGACCGGGTGCGCCTCCGGGCCGCGACCGACGCCCACGACGAACAGAAACCGCGGCGACTTCACGCAACTCCTCCTCGTCGTGGCAACGCTCACGGATTGACGCATTTGCCGTCACACCACGACAACCGACGGACGACGACAACCGACGCACGGAAGCCGAACGCCGGATGACCACTAGATGAACGCCAGAAGTTGCGCTGTGAGTAGCGCTCCTAGCGGTCCTCGAGCACCGCGTCGGGAGAGCCCACGAGGACCGGATCAGGCGCTCCCACCACGGCCCGGTTCTTGCCCGGATAGTCGAACCGCGACAGCACGTAGCGCATCGACTCGATCCGCCCACGCCGCTTGTCGTTGCTCTTCACCACCATCCACGGAGCGAACGAGGTGTGCGTCGAGCGGAACATCTGCTCCTTCGCCGCGGTGTATTCATCCCATTTATCCAGGGATGCGAGGTCCATCGGGCTGAGCTTCCACTGCTTGACCGGGTCGACCCGGCGCAGCGTGAAGCGGGTGCGCTGCTCGCTGCGGGTCACCGAGAACCAGAACTTGACCAGGTCGATGCCGTCCTCGACCAGCATCCGCTCGAACGGCGGCGCCTGGACCATGAACCGGTGGTACTCCTCGTCGCTGCAGAACCCCATCACCCGCTCGACGCCGGCCCGGTTGTACCAGGAGCGGTCGAAGAACACGATCTCCCCGGCCGCGGGCAGCTGCTCGACGTACCGCTGGAAATACCACTGGCCACGCTCGACGTCGGTCGGTTTCTCGAGCGCCACCACGCGGGCGCCGCGCGGGTTCAGATGCTCGGTGTAGCGCCGGATCGTGCCGCCCTTGCCGGCCGCGTCCCGACCCTCGAACAGCAGGACCAGCCGCCGGCCGTCCGCCTTGACCCAGGACTGGAGCTTCAGCAGCTCGATCTGGAGCAGCCGCTTCGTGCGCTCGTAGTCGAACCGGGTCATCCGCCGGTCATAGGGGTAGCCCTCGCGCCAGGTCTCGACCGGCCGGCCTTGTGCATCGAGCAACGTCGGCTCGCCGTCGTCGTCGATGAGTACGTCGATCTCGAGATCGTCGAGCGCATCGAGCAGGTCGTCGTCGGCAACCGTGCCGTCCGAATACACCAGCTCGGGAATCCCGTCGTGCGTCATCAGCCCGTCCTCCCGCCGACGTCACGCGCCAGAATCTCGACCCCCGACGGTACTGTGCGCAGCCGTTGGGCAACGCCAAAGTGAACCCCAGATGACGGTTCACCCTCACCGCAAATGACGTTCGGTGGGCTGCCTCTCGCCGCCATAAGGCATCGTGGAGGGGTGACTACCACCCACGCCGCCGTCTCGCGAATCGTCGACCTCGACGGTCCGACCCACTACCTCGACTTCGGCGGGCCGGCCGACGGGCCGCTGATCGTCGCGGTTCACGGGCTCGGCGGGTCGGCCTGGAACTGGCTGGCGGTCGCCCCCCGCCTGACCGAACGCTGCCGGATGGTCGCGATCGACCTGGCCGGGCACGGCCTGAGTCCGGCCGCCGGGCGGTCGACCGCGGTGCTGGCCAACCGCGCGCTGCTCGACCGGTTCCTTCGTGAGGTCATCGAGGAGCCGGTCGTATTGATGGGCAACTCGATGGGCGGCCTGATCACCCTGCTCGAGTCCGCGATCGCGCCCGCCCAGGTCGCGGGTGCGGTCCTCGTCGATCCCGCCCTGCCCCACCCGCTGTTGTCGCGGGTCGACAAGCGGGTCGCGCTGCAGTTCGCCATCATCGCCGCGCCGGGCATCGGCGGAATGCTGCTCGACCGCCGACGGAGGCGGCAGAGCGTATCGACGCAGGTCTACAACACGCTGATGTTGTGCACGGTCGACATGTCCCGGGTGCCGCCCGAGGTCATCGAAGCCGGGATCGCCTCGATCGAGAGCCGGCGGCCAGGCGACTTCAGCGCCGCGGACGTGGTCGACGCCGGCCGGTCGCTGATCCGGCTGCTGGCCCGACCCCAGGTGGTCCGCCGTACGTTCGAGCGGGTGACCGCGCCGGTCCTCATGCTGCACGGCGACCAGGACCGGTTGGTGCCGATCAACCTCGCGGTCGCGACCGCGCGGGCCTTCCCGGCCTGGCGGTTCGAGGTCGCCAAGGACATCGGCCACGTCCCGATGCTCGAGGCGCCGGACTGGACGACCGGCCTGGTCCTGGACTGGCTGGAGCATGACGCCAAGCTGCTCAAGGCCTAAGTAGGCCGCCTCGCCGACCGCGACCGTGCTAAGGCGACCCGGTTGCGGTCGGCGTCGTCGTTGGTGTCGGGGTCGTCGACGGTGAGTGGGTCGGCGAGTGAGTGGGCTTCTTGGTGGGCGTGTCCGTCGGTGTCGGTGAAGTGCTCGACGACGGCGGGGGCGAGGTCGGAGTGGCCGTGACGGTCTCGGTCACGGTCGGCGTCGGTTTCGCCTTGTGGTGGTGACGCTTGGGGCCGGCGCCAACCAGGGAGCCCGCACTCGTGTTTCGATCGCCAGCATGCGAGACGCCGAGCAGCGCCGACAGCGGCTCGCCAACGCCGGCCTCGATCGCGGTCACGACCCCGATCGAGATCACGAAGACCGACGCGGCGATCGCGCCGGAAAGCCGCCACGGCACGTTGTCCAACAGCCGCCGGCCCTGCAGCCTCGCCGTCTTCATCACCTCGCGGAACGACGGCGACGCTGCGCCGGCCTGATGCATCCGTCGCAGCCGAGCCTTGGTACGGCGCAGAGTGTGGACGTACAACGCGCTGCCGATGGTGAACAACACGCTCGCGACCGCCGTGCCGATCACGGTGCCGGCGACCCCGAACAGCGAGCAGAGGACAGCCGCAGAGACGGCCGCGAGCGAACTCGCCGCCATCTGCGAGAGCGAGATGTGAAGCCGCTCCTTTGGCTCCTCCTCGTCGTCGGGGACGTCAACAGGCACGATCCGACGCTAGCCGGTTCCGCCTTTGGTGGATCTTCAGGATCAGGTGCTCGCGAAGGCCGCCCGGGCAGCCGCTCCGCCGACCGCGGCACGGTCCCAGAACCCGAGCGTGCCGCGCTCGATGAGCTCCCGCCCGGCATCGACCAGCCCAGCGAGTGCGGCGTACGCGAATGCGCCGCCGACCGAGATCCGGCGTACGCCGAACGTGGCCAGCGCCCCGACGTCGGGACCGCTCGGCAACGCGAGCACGTTGACCGGCCGGTCGACCGAGTCGACCACCTCCCGGATGTCCTCGAGCCTGGTCAGCCCCGGCGCATAGAGCACGTCGGCGCCGGCCGCCGAGTAGGCCTGCAGCCGAGCGATCGTGTCGGCGAGGTCGGCGCGTCCGTGCAGGTAGTTCTCGGACCGCGCAGTGAGCACCAGCCGGGTCGGGCCGCCGTGCGCGGCCTCAGCGGCGGCCGCCACCCGCTCGGTGGCCGGCCCGAGGTCGTAGATCGGGTCGGACTGATCACCCGTGAAGTCCTCGATCGAGCACCCGGCCAGGCCAGTGCTTGCGGCCAGGGTCACGGTCTCGGCGACTCCCGCCGGCTCGTCCGCGAAGCAGTTCTCCAGGTCGGCCGAGACCGGCAGATCGGTGGCCGCCGCGATCGCGGCCGCGTGGGCGAGCGCCTCGTCGCGGCTCACCGACCCGTCGAGCCGCCCGAGCGTGGCCGCGAACCCGCTGCTGGTCGTCGCCAACGCCTGGAATCCGAGCGAGGCGAGAACCCGGGCCGAGCCCGCGTCCCACGGATTGGGGATGAGCAACGGGGTCGGACCGCCGTGCAGGGCGAGGAAGTGGGCGGCGAGGTCGTCGGCGGTCACCGCATGAACCTAACCCCGACCACCGACATCGTCCCCCGCAGTGCAAGCGCAGTTCAACCGGGCGGATTTCGAACGATTTGCTTACGGATCAGCTGTGAGCCCGGGCCAGCCCGCCCCACGTTGGTACAAAGGACCTGGACTGTTGCGGCGGGGCGCGACACCCTCGACTCCAGAAGGCGGACGTGACAACTGGCCTGCTGCTGTTCATCGGCTTCCTCGCCGGGCTGCTCACGATCGTCTCGCCGTGCATCCTGCCGGTGCTGCCGGCGGTTGTCGCTTCGGGCGTGACGGCCGGTGGGCGGCGCCGAGCCGCCGCCATCGCGACCGGCCTCGCCCTGGCCTTCGGCGTCTCGGCGCTGTTCAGCATCCGCCTGCTCCAGGCGCTCGGGCTGCCGCTGGGCCTGCGCTACGACATCGCCATCGGCGTGCTGTTCGTCCTGGCCGCGGGTTTCCTGATTCCTCAGGTCGGTCAGCTGCTCGAGCGGCCGTTCGCCCGGCTCGGCGTGAACCGCTCCCCCGACGGTACGGCGAGCGGCTTCGTGCTCGGCGCGACGCTCGGGCTGCTCTACCTGCCGTGTGGCGGTCCGATCCTCGCCACGATCGCCGCGGTCGGGAGCCCGCACAACGCGCTCGGCGTCGACGCGGTCGCGCTGACCGTCGCCTACGCACTCGGGATCGCCCTGCCGGTCTTCGGGCTGGTCCTGCTCACCGAGCGGGTGTCGAGCGCGACCGGCTGGCTGCGGGCGCACGCGATCGGGCTGCGGCGGGCCGGCGGCGTTGCGCTGGCTGGGAGCGCGGTCGCGATCATGTTCGGTGCCGCTACCGCGTTGCAGACCGCGGTTCCGTCGTACTCGGCGACGATCGAGCACCACCTCACCGACAGCAAGTCGATCAGCGGCCGGATCGCCCACATCAGCAACCCGCACGAGTCCGACAACGCCAAGCGGATCCAGGGCTCGCTGAACGCGACCATCACGCCGTCCGGTCCGAGCATCGTCCCGATGGCCGACCAGGTGCCGACGCTGTCCGCCTCCTCGTTGCCCAACTACGGACCGGCGCCGGACTTCGCGGACGTCACCCGCTGGATCAACACCCCGGCCGGCGCTGCCCTGCACCTGTCGCAGCTGCGCGGCCACGTGGTGCTGATCGACTTCTGGACCTACTCGTGCATCAACTGCCTGCGCAGCCTGCCGCACGTCGAAGCCTGGTACGACCGCTACCACAACGCCGGGTTCGACGTGATCGGCGTGCACACCCCGGAGTTCGACTTCGAACACGTGGCGGGCAACGTGATCTCCGCCGTGCAGCGCCTCGGCGTGAAATACCCGGTCGCCATGGACAACGACTACGGCACCTGGGACGCGTGGGGCAACAACTCCTGGCCGGCCGAATACCTGATCGATCCGAGCGGTCATGTCCGCTACGGCTCGGTTGGCGAAGGCGACTACGGCACCACCGAGGGCGCGATCCGCGCGCTGCTCAAGGCCAACGGCGCGACGCTGCCGCCGCCGACCGACGTACCGGACCGCACGCCGACCCAGGCCTCGACACCGGAGAGCTACCTCGGCTACGAGCGGCTGGCCCGGTACGTCGGAACCTCGATCGTGAAGGACCGGGCCGCGACCTACCGCTTCCCCTCGTCGCTGCCGGCGAACGACCTCAGCCTGTCCGGCCAGTGGACGGTCCAGAGCGAGGACATCGTGGCCGGCTCCGCGGCCGAGCTGAGAATCGACATCGACGCCTCCGACGTCTACCTCGTACTCTCCGGGACCGGCACGGTGACGGCAACCCTGAACGGCAAGGCGCTCCCGACCCAGCACGTCGCCGGAGTGCCGTCGTTGTACACGGTCATCTCGGGATCGAACCTGCAGCACGGCCTCCTGCAACTGGACGTCTCGCCCGGCGTCAAGGCCTACGACTTCACCTTCGGCTAACCACACGCATGGCCCATCGGTGGGGTCATAGCCCCACCCGTGGCCCATTGGTGGGGTCATAGCCCCACCCGTGGCCCATCGGTGGGGTCATAGCCCCACGCATGGGCCATTGGTGGGGCGATCACCGTCGTGCCGAGCCCGGTCGCGCGGATAGCCTGCCGCCATGGGTGAGGTCTTGATCACGCAACACGACGACGGCACCTGGTGGGCCTCCGGCGCTCGGACCGGCGAGATCATCGACGGCTGGGAAGGCATCGCAGCCTTCGTCGAGGCCGGCCACACCGTGCACTGGGAGTCGCCCGAGGCAACCGCTGCCTTCACCGCCGCGTGCGGCGACCCGTCCGAGATCTAGCCTCTTCGCAGCGATCTAGTCTTCCGGAGCGTCGCCGACCAGGCAGCCGGGCGGCAGGTCGAACCACCGCAACGCTTCGACGTCGGGCCGCAGGCCGGTCAGCGCCTCCCCCGCCGGCTGCCCCGACGGCGGTCGCTCCCGCTCGGCCGCGAGCCGCTCGGCGTCGTGCAGGTGGTCCTGCAGCACTGAGACGTCGGCGCGGGCCGAGTGCGCCGGGAAGACCATCACGTGATCCGGTGTGTCGAAGTGCACGTCGGCCAGCCGCAGCGGCGGGTCGGCCGCGGCGTTGCGGTGGTGCCATAACCCCGACGGCGGGTCGAAGCGATAGTCGGTGAGGAAGCGATCGCCCTCGCGAGCGACGAACCGCACCGCCTCGATGATGTAGTCGGCGACCGTTTCGTCGAGGAAGTAGGTGAAGTTGACCCGCACCCAGCCCGGCTTGATTCCCTCGCAACCGGCGGCGATCTCGTGCTGGAACGCATGCGAATGCTCGATGTCGATACCCAGCAGGCGGTGTCCGTACGGGCCGGCGCATGAGCAGCCGCCACGGGCCTGGATCCCGAACAGGTCGTTGAGCAACGCCACGACGAAGTTGTGGTGCAGGTAGAAGCCCCCCGGCCGCTTCACCACGAACGAGACGATCGACAGCCGCTCGGCGTCGAGGTTGCCGAGGATCTCGATCGCCGGCTCGGCCGACCACACCTCGACCGCGCGCTCGAGCAGCGCCGCCTCGACCGCCTTGATCAGCGGTGCGCCCACGGCTTGCTTGAGCGCAAACACCAAGCCGGCCCGGATCGAGCCGATGATGTCGGGCGTGCCGCCTTCTTCGCGGGCGACCGGATCGGCCAGATACACGTGCTCGAGCGGGTTGACGTACGCAACCGTGCCGCCGCCCGGCACCGTGGGCACCCGGTTGGTGACGAGCTCCCGTCGTACGGCGAGCACCCCGGGAGTGCCCGGGCCGCCGATCAGCTTGTGGGGCGAGAGGAAGACTGCATCCAGCCGCGCATCCGGGTCATCGGCCGGCGACATCGCGATCTCGACGTACGGCGCGGCCGCGGCGAAGTCCCAGAACGACAGCGCGCCGTGCCGGTGCAACAGCCGGGCAATCCCGGCGGTGTCGCTGACCACGCCGGTGACGTTGGAAGCGGCGGAGAACGACCCGATCCGCAACGGCCGGTCGGCGTACTCGATCAAGTGCCGCTCGAGCACCGCTGGGTCGATGTGCCCGTCCGCGTCGGCAGGAATCTCGACCACGTCGGCGATCGACTCACGCCACGGCAAGCTCGTTGGAGTGATGCTCGAACGGGCCGACGAACACGACCGGCCGCTCGGCCGGCGGGATCAGCTGCGAGAGCGTGTAGCGGTCCTCGAGCTGCGACGGGATCCGGATCCCGAGGATCCGGACCATCTTGTCCACCGCCGCGGTCGCGCCGGAGCCGGTGAAGATCACCACCGTGTCGTCGTCGCCGCCGAGCGCATCGCGGATGATCCGCCGCGCCTCCTCGCGCAGCCGGGTGGTCTGCAGCCCGGTGCCGCTCGACTCGGTGTGGGTGTTGGCGTACGTCGGAAGGACCGCGTCCCGGATGAAGTCCTCGATGAAGCTCAGCGCCCGGCCGCTCGCGGTGTAGTCGGCGTAGGTGACCCGCCGCGGGCCGTACGGCCCGTCGATCAGCGTGTCGTCGCCGATCACCGCGTCGCGGATCTGGTCGAGCAACGCCGACCGCGGCAGGTCCACGCCTCGATGCTAGGCGGCACCAGAAGTTGATCATGGCAAACCGAGGCAATATCGGCGAGAAAACGCCGCTCTTTGCCATGATCAACTCCGCGCGACGCCGGCTAGCGCTTCTTCTTGCGTGACTTCTTCGCCGCCTTGACGGTCGAGGCGATGCCGCGGACGAGCAGGTCGAGACCGAACTCGAACCGCTCGTCACCGTCACCGGAGGTCAGTGGTCCGGCCATCCCGACCAAGTGTGGGAAGCGGTCGGCCGGCAGCGCGGCGAAGAACTGTCTCAGCTCCTCGTGGAACGCCTGCTTCTCCTGCTCGCCGACGGGGAAGGTCTCGAGACTCTCCTCGAACGCCGACGCAGTGAAGTAGAGCGCCAGGATGTCCACCGAGAGGCCGGCCACCACCGGGCTGACCCCGCCCGCAAGCAGGATGCCGACCATCGCGTCCATCCCGGGCAGCGCGCCTTCTCCGGTGGGGATGTTGCCGAGGCTGGCGCGGGCGATGTCGCGATGCTGCGCGAAGGTCCGTCGCACCGAGCGGGCCAGCTCCTTGAGCTGTTCCTGCCATCGCTCCGGGTCGATCGGATCGGGGATCTCCACCTCGCTGATCACCCGGTCGAGGACCGCGGCCACCATCTCGTCCTTGTCGGCGACATGGGCGTAGAGGGACGCCGGCCCGGTGCCGAGCTCGTCCGCCACCCGGCGCATCGTCACCGCCCCGAGCCCCTCGGCGTCGAGCACTCGCACCGCAGCATCGACGATCGCTCCGCGGCTGAGCGTGCGCGGAGTGCGCTGCTGGGTCTGGCGGGGCGGGCCCTGCCGGCGTGGCGCGGGCGGGAGCGCCGTGGTCTCCGACGCCTTCCTCACAGATCAAGTAAACCACTTGACACGAACATTGTTCGTTGGAACAGTGTTCGTTATGACGAACGATGTTCGCGCCGCCGCTGAGAAAGCCGACGCTTCCGCCCCAGATTCGATCTTCTACCGGCACCGGTGGCTGATCCTCGCGGTCGTGCTGGCCGCCGAGTGCATGGACCTGATCGACTCCACCGTGGTCAATGTCGCGGCGCCACAGATCGCTCGCCAGTTCCACGCGTCGTCGACCTCGCTGCAGTGGATCGTCGGCGGCTACCCGCTGGCGATCGCGGTCGGGCTGATCACCGGCGGCCGGCTCGGCGACCTGATCGGACGCAAGCGGATGTTCCTCATGGGTGCGGCCGGCTTCGTGCTGGCGTCCACCCTGTGTGGCCTCGCCCCCGACACCACGGTCCTGATCGCGGCCCGGTTGATCCAAGGTGGGTTCGCCGCGCTGATGCTGCCGCAGGGGTTCGGCATCCTGCGTGAGGTGTTCCCGCCCGACGAGCGCCAGCAGGCCTTCGCGATCTTCGGGCCGGTGATCGGCTTCTCGGCCGTGCTCGGCCCGATCATCGGTGGTTCGCTGATCGACTGGAACCTGTTCGGCAGCGGCTGGCGGCTGGTCTTCCTCGTCAACGTGCCGCTCGGGATCGCCGCGATCATCGGCGCCGCACGGCTGCTGCCTCCCTCACTCCCGGATCGCGGCACCCGGCTCGACCTGACCGGTACCGCTCTGGTGAGCGGATTCGCCGTACTTGTCGTCTATCCGCTGATCCAGGGCCGGGTCTACGGCTGGCCGTGGTGGACCTACACGATGATCGCGGCCGGCATCGCGCTCCTGCTCGGCTTCGCCGCGCACCAGCGCCGCCGGGATGCGGCCGGGCAGGCCCCGCTCGTCACGCCGAGCGTCTTCGGGCACCGTGGCTACTCGGCCGGCCTGGTCTTCGCGATGCTCTTCTTCAGCGGGATGGGCGGCGCTTTGCTCTGCGCCACCCTGTTCCTGCAGATCGGGCAGGGTTTCACCCCGATCCACGCAGCCATCTGCACGGTCCCGCTGTCGGTCGGCCTGGTCATCGGTGCCGGCCTGTCCGGCGGCGTGCTCGGGCCGAAGTTCGGCCGGCGGACCCTGCAGGCGGGCCTGGCCGTCAGCGTCCTGGGCTGGGTGCTGCTGGCCGTGGCGCTGCGCGGGCACTCCACCATCGGTTTCCTCGACCTCATGCCCGGTCTGCTCGTGACCGGCGTGGGTCTCGGGCTGGTCGTCGCGCCGATGTTCGACATCATCCTGGCGTCGGTCACCGATGCCGAGACCGGCTCGGCCTCCGGCGTCCTCAACGCCGGACAGCAGCTGGCCAACTCGATCGGGGTCGCCGTCCTCGGCACGATCTTCTTCGACGCGATCACGTCCGGCGACTTCCACCTGGGCCTGCGGCGGGTCCTGATCGTCCAGATCGGTACGACGCTCGCGCTGCTGGCCTTGTCGCCGCTGCTTCCGCGCTTCGCGCGGGAGCCGAAAGCACCTTCGAAGGCAGAACTCGAGCTGGCGGAGGTCAAGGTCTAGGCGGCTAAGGCGGCCTAAGGACCCCCTCCGGCCTAAGGCGGTCCGGCCGCGATTCCACGCTCGAAATAAGGATTCCTCCCGATGTGGCGGCCTACCTCAGACGCGCAATGTTGAGCCTGTCAACAAGGACAGCAAAGCGTCCGAAGGGAAGCGACCACGATGCTCGGACAGACCACTCAACTCATGGCCCTCGCCGACGTGAACTACCGCGCCGAGCGGCTCGCGGCTGAATTCGCCCGGTCACCTCGCAAGCTGCACCTCAAGTGGCCGATCGGCCTGATCAGCCAGAAGCGGCGGGCCGAGGCCAACCACCCGTCCGGCCTGCGGCCGGCCCCGCACCACTGACACGCGAGCGGACGATGCTCGGTCGCCTGACTCCGCGCGGCTCCACAGAGCGCGGGAGGGCGAAATCCCGCTAGGAACCGTCACCGCCACGCAGCATGATGGGTTCGTGCCGTTAGACGTGACGCCGACGCCGCTGGTGGGACGGGTCGAGGAGATCCGCCAGCTCGCCGAGCTGGTCGGAGCCGGCGACGTCGCCGGCGGAGCAGTGCTGCTCGGCGGCGACGCCGGGGCCGGCAAGAGCCGGCTCGTGGCCGAGCTGCGCGCCCGGGTGCTCGCCGACGGCTGGCGGGTGCTGGTGGGGCACTGCCTCGACTTCGGCGACGGCTCGCCGCCGTACCTTCCCTTCAGCGAGGCACTCGGCCGACTGGCAGCGGACAGCCCCGGGCTGGCGGCCTCGCTCGTTGACGTTGACCCTTCGATCTCGGTCCTGATGCCGGCCCACCGCCTGCTGACCGAGGATCCCGCGCCCGAGCCGACCGGACGGGCCGCTCTGTTCGACGCGGTACACGCCGGTCTGTCCCGGCTGAGCGAGGACACCTCCGTCCTGTTGATCGTCGAGGATGTCCATTGGGCCGACCAGTCCACCCGGGACCTGCTCCGGCTGCTGTTCGCTCGACAGTTCAGCTCCCCGGTCGCGATCCTCGCGACCTACCGCAGCGACGACCTACACCGCCGGCACCCGCTGCGGACCGCGCTGTCCGAGTGGGTCCGGCTGCCGACCGTGTCGCGCCTGCAACTCGGCCCGTTGAGCAAGCAGGAGTCCCGCGACCTGGTCCGCGAGCTGCACCCCGACCCGATGCCAGAGCAGGAGCTCCGGCAGATCCTCACCCGCGCCGAAGGCAACCCGTTCTTCATCGAGGAGCTGGTCGCGGCCGCCGAGGTCAGCGGCGGACTGGTCCCGGCCGACCTGGCCGACCTGCTTCTGGTCCGGCTCGACCAGCTCGACGACCACGGCCGGCTGGTCGTGCGCGCCGCGGCGGTGGCCGGGCGACGGGTGTCGCACAACCTGCTCGCGCACGGCACCGACCTCGACGCAGCAGCGCTCGAGGAGGCGCTGCGCGCCGCGGTCGAGGCCAACATCCTGGTCGCGCTCGGCTCCGACGGCTACGCCTTCCGGCACGCCCTGCTGGCCGAGGCGATCTACCAGGACCTGCTGCCCGGCGAGCGGGTGCGACTGCATGCGATGTACGCCGGTGCCCTCGCCGCCCATCGGGTCGAAGGCTCGGCCGCGGAGCTTTCGCGGCACGCGCGCGCCTCGCACGACCTGGTCACCGCGACCCGCGCAAGCGTCCAGGCCGGCGACGAAGCGATGTCGGTTGGCGGCCCGGAGGAGGCGCTGCGGCACTACGAAATGGCCCTCGAGCTGCTAGCCGATCCCGGCGTGGCAGCCGGGGTCACGAGCACCGACGGCGACATCGACCCGCTCGACCGCACCGACGTCGTGGTGCGGGCCAGCAACGCGGCCGCCGCGGCCGGCCACCTGGTCAGGTCGCTGGCCCTGGCGGAGACTCAGCTGGGCGCGCTGCCCGAGGACGCGCCCCCGCTCGATCGGGTGCGGCTGATCCACGCGATCGCGGTCACCGCGCTGGTGATGGATCACAAGCTCGACCTGCTCGCGCTCACCACCGAGGCGGTCCAGCTGATGGCCGACCAGCCGCCCAGCAAGCTGCGCGCCAACATCCTCAGCGTCCACGCGCGAGCGACCGCGGACCGGGCCCGCGACGACGATGCCGCCATGTGGGCCTCCGAGGCGCTGGCCATTGCGCGCGACCTCAACTTCGCCGCCGTCGCGACTGACGCGACGATCCAACTGGCCAAGCTCGACGAGCGAGCCGGCGACCCGGAGGCCGCGGAGTCGGCCCTCGCGGCGGTCATCGACGAGGCGAGGGCGGCCGGCGACTCCTTCGCCGAGCTTCGCGGCCTCTACCACCTCGCGAGCATGCAGTACTCCCGGGGCCGGCTGAGCTCGGCGATCGAGCTGTTCGACCAAGCCGTCCGCAAGGCGTGCGGAATCGGCCGGCGGTGGGCGCCGTACGGGCTGGACGCGGTGGCCACCGGCGCGATCGTGACGGTCGTCACCGGCGACTGGGCGGCGGCCGAGAAGATGATCGACGTCACCGGCGAGTCGCCGCCGGAGTTCGCCGAGGCGTTGCTGACCTCGATCGGGCTGGAGATCGCCGCCGGCCGCGGCGACGTCGGGGCGCTGGCAACAATGCCGCGCCTGCGCAAGTCGTGGCACATCGATGGCCTGGTCCCGATCACCAGCGGTGCTGCCGCGATCGACCTGCACGGCGCGGCCGGCGACATCGCGAGGGCCATCGCGGTCCACGACGACACGGTGGACACCGTCTCCATGTTGTGGCAGCGCACCGCGTTCCCGGCGCGGACCCGGCTGGCGGGGCTGCTGCTCGGCCAGCTCGCGACCGCGGCCGCGGGTGCGACCGCGACTGAGCGCGAGGCATTCGTCGCCCGTGGCGACGAGCTCGCCGCCTCCGCCGACGTCATCGCCTCCAAAGGCCGAACGGTCGGCCCGGAAGGGCTGGCGTGGACGGCGCGGGTCAAGGCCGAGCACGCCCGTTTGCACTGGCTCGCCGGGATCACCCCGCCCGAGGAGGCCGACCTGATCGCCGTCTGGCGGCACGCGGTCGCGACGTTCGACGACTTCGGGCACGTGTATGAGACCGCGCGCAGCCGCACCCGACTTGCCGCGGTACTGTTCGCTGCCGGCAAGTCCGCCGAGGCCGGCGCCGAAGCCGACTTGGCGCGCGCGTCAGCCACCGCCCTCGGCGCGCGCCCGCTGCTCGAGGAGCTGCGGGCCCTGACCGGCTCGACCGCCACTGCCGGCCGCGCGCCAAGGTCGCGAGACGCCGACGCACTGACCACCCGCGAGCGCGAGGTGCTCACGCTGGTCGCCACCGGGCGCAGCAATCGCGAGATCGCCCAGCAACTGTTCATCAGCGCCAAGACGGTGAGCGTGCACATCTCCAACGTCATGGCGAAGCTCGACGCCGGGAGCCGCACTGAGGCGGTCGCCGTCGCACGCCGCAACCACCTGATCGACTGACCCCGCTCCGTACCGCGAATCTCCCGGACCCGCCCTCCCCGTCTCAGCACACAACGCCGCCGTCGGACGTGCGTTGTGGGTCCGTCGCGCACGGCTCGTCCGGTCCCGCCGGCCGCTGCGACGGCTGTTGTGTGCTGAACCGGGGAGTGGTCGATCAGGCCTGGTCGTCGCGGGCGGGCGTCACCGACGGAAGTGCTTGCCGAGGGTCTCGGTCTGCCGCTGGTAGTTGGACCCGATGCCCTGGCCGTAGAGCACGGTCGGCGGCTCGAGCATCCGCTCGAAGG
Source organism: uncultured Actinomycetota bacterium (assembly GCA_963770565.1). Taxonomy (GTDB): domain Bacteria; phylum Actinomycetota; class Actinomycetes; order JAFAQI01; family JAFAQI01; genus DATAUK01. The sequence continues at coordinate 451,636 of CAVYQE010000001.1, read as the reverse complement.
TGAGCTTGCAGACCCGCTGGTGGTGCTCGACCATGAACGGCACGTCGTGCGCGCGGACCTCGAGCGCCGCGGTCGACCCGGAGAATCCGCCGGTCGGGTCGTAGCCGAACCCGGGGTCAAAGAAGCCGGCGTAGTGCGTGCGCAACTCGCCACTGGTCGGGTCGTACGCCGTCATCTCGGCGGCGAGCGACGGCGGGATACTCACCGCCTCGCGCGACATGAGCAGATAGAAGTTGCGCGGACTCAGGATGATCCGGTCGCCGTCCTCGCGACGGACCGACTCCCAGTAGCTGTCCGGATCGGCCTCGCCGGTGCGGGTGAGGTCGAGCAGCGGCGCGCTCTCGCGGGCCCGGTAGCCGACCCGCCCGTGGGCGTCGCCACGCAGGTCGAGGCCGAGGAACAAACCGTCCGAGAGCTCGAGCGAGCCCACCGGCACCGGCTCGCCGTCGAGGTAGAGGATCGGCTCGGCTTCGTGATGCCGGCGTACCTCGTCATCGGTGAGCTGGGCCCGGCCGATCGCGAGCCGCAGCTGGTTGAGCGAAAGGTCCTCGCGCACCCGCACCGGGAACGACAGCGGGACAACCTCGAGATAGAGCCCGCCGTGATAGCCGTCCGCGATCTCGTCGAAGCGCGAACTGCCGTCGGTGATCACCCTGGTGAACACGTCGGCGCGGCCGGTCGAGCTTTTCGGGTTGGCCTTGCCACGGACGCCGGCCGGCAGCGACAGCCGCTCCTTCAGCGGGATCAGATAAGGCCGGTTGGTCTCCAGCACGACACCTTCGCGATGGAGGTTGATCTCGTCGACGACGAAGTCCTTGACCCGTCGCTCGACGGTGTCGGCACCGGGCAGGAAGCTGCAGCGGATCCGATACGCGACCTCGCCGAGCCGCAGGTCGAGGCTGGCCGGCTGGATGTTGTCCTTCGGGATCGTGAAGCCGCCGGCGTCGATGACGCCCTCGGAAATGGCCGAAGCGAGCCACTGACTGGGCAATACGCCCTCGCGTTCACCCGTTAGGCCGATCAGGTTTGTCACGGAGATCACGTTTTCATAGTAGAAGGCACAAGGTGGGGTCACCGTGCCCAAAGGCGAGCGCCTAAGGCGCGGGGAAGGTTCACATATTGAAGGTTCCATTGCACCTGTCGGTCGGCCGTCGGCCGCGCCTGATCGCCGCGATTGCGGCCGTCGCCATCGGCTGCGGCCTGATGGCGAGCAGCGCCGCGTCCGCATCGACCGTGCTGCCGGGACATCCGCAGCCCGCGCTGCACGCGCCCGCGCGCGAGATCGGGTACGCCGTGAACCGACCGCTGTGCTCGAGGGTCGTGAAGGTCGGGCAGGTGACCTGCTACGCGATGCAGCGGGTTGCCGTGAAAAAGGGCACCCCGGGCGCCTACGAGTACCTCAAGTCGGACACCGTCGGGCCGGGCCCGGCCGGCGGCTTCACCCCCGCTGACCTCGCGTCGTTCTACGGCTTCAACCCGGCCCTCAGTCGGTCCGGCCAGACCGTCGGCATCGTCGACTGGTTCGACGACCCGCACATCCGCAGCGACCTTGGACACTTCGATGCGCAGTACGGCCTGAAGGCCGAAACCTCGAAGTCGTTCCGCAAGGTCAACCAGAACGGCAAGACCTCGCCACTGCCGTCGAGCTCGGAGGGCAGGTCGTCCGCGGACGAGATCGCCCTCGACGTCGAGACCGTGCGCGGCGTGTGCAACACCTGCAGGATCTTGCTCGTCGAGGCAAAGGGGCCCACCGTCACGGACATTGGCGCCGCCGAGAACACCGCGGTGCGGATGGGCGCCACCGAGGTCAGTAACTCCTTCGGCGGCCCCGAAGGACCGCTGCCCTCAAGCTTCGTCGCCGCGTTCAACCACCCGGGCGTCGTGATCACGGCATCGACCGGTGACGACGGCTGGTTCGACTGGGACTTCGCCAACGCTGCGTCACCGCCGAACCCACAGGCCGCGTCGTTCCCGTCCACGTCTCCCGACGTCGTGTCGGTCGGCGGCACCGGCTTCCAGCCGACGTCGGACACGACCGGCAACCAGTACGTCTGGAACAACGATGGCGCCGACGACATCAACGGGGCGACCGACGGTCGGTCCGACGGCGCGGGCGGCGGCGGCTGCAGTCAGCTGTTCACCGCGAAGAGCTGGCAGGCACACTTCAGCGGATACAGCGCGACCGGATGCGCAGGCAAGCGGCTGGCCGCGGACATCTCGGACTTGGCCGACCCGGCCACCGGCTTCGACGAGTACGACAGCTGGGGAACTGCTCCTTCGGACGCCGGCTGGCGAACCGTCGGCGGGACGTCGCTCGCCTCACCACTCGTGGCCGCGCTGTTTGCACTCGCCGGCGGCTCGGGCGGCACGCCGTACCCGGCCCAGACCATCTACCAGAACGCCAAGCTGCATCCGAGCTGGCTCACCGACATCACGATTGGCGGCAACAGCTTCTGCGGCGGCGATAGCACCACGAACTGCGGCAACGCGGTGTTCGACGAGTTCAGCAACGGCGCCACCCACAACCCGAACGCGCTCGGCGCCGGCACGGTCGATTGCAGCTTCCCGCGCAACAACACCGACCCGGTGTCACCGCCGCCACTGAGCTCTGAATGCAATGCGGGCATCGGCTACGACGGCCCGTCCGGCGTCGGGACGCCGATCGGCGTACGACTGTTCACCTCGAACAGCCCGGTCGTCTCGCTCACTACGCCGAAGGTGGTGAAGCTGCACCATGCCGCGACCTTCACCGCGCACGCGACTCCGCGGATCAGCGGCGCCCACATCACCAAGTACTTCTACAGCTGGGGTGACGGTCGCAGCACGAGCAGCACCTCCGTGCACGCCAAGCACACCTACACGAAGTCCGGCACGCACACCGTCACCCTGACCGTGACCGACAGCTCAGGCCACCAGAGCGTCACTCACGGGAAGATCACCGTCGGCAAGAAGCTCAAGATCGTCGTGTTCCGCACGATCGTGATCCAGGCCGGTCACAAGGCCAAGTTCAGTGCCGAGGTCATCGATCGGAACACCGGCGGCAAGGTCCGGCACGTGCACTGGAACTGGGGTGACCACCACACCAGCAAGGGCCTGAACGTGTCGCACACCTGGCACCACGCGGGCAAGTACATCGTCAGGGTGACCGCGACGGACTCGACCGGCGTGAAGACCACCTTCCACGCCAGGATCTCGGTCAAGACCTAGCGCACTGAATCGTCAGCCAGCCGCAGGCGGGCGACCCCGCTTCGGCAGCGGGCCGGCGCGCTTCGGCATCCGGCCCGCGTTCGTCAGGGCTTGGCGCAACAGCATTTCTATGTGGGCGTTGAGGCTGCGATACTCGTCGGTCGCCCACCGGGCCAACGCATCGTGCACTTCAGGATCGATGCGCAACAGGACTGGCTTGCGCTCCTGGCTCACGTGTAGAGCGACCCGGCATTCACGATGGGTGACGCCGGTTGGTCACCACAGAGGACAACCATCAGGTTGCTGACCATCGCCGCTTTGCGCTCCTCGTCCAGAGTGACGATCTCGCGCTCGCTCAGCCGGGCCAGCGCCATCTCGACCATCCCGACCGCGCCTTCGACGATCCGTGACCGTGCGGCAACCACCGCATTCGCCTGCTGCCGGCGGAGCATCGCCTGCGCGATTTCCGATGCGTAGGCGAGGTGGCTGATCCGCACCTCGACGATCTCGACGCCGGCCAGGATGACCCGTTGCGCCACCTCGGTGGCGAGCTCGGCCGCAACGATGTCGGTCGAGCCACGCAACGACGTACCGTCCTCGTTGGCGTTGTCGTACGGGTGCGTGGTTGCAACGTGCCGGAGCGCAGACTCGGCCTGGACCGAGACGAAGTTGTGGTAGTTGTCGACGGCGAAGAGCGCTCGCGAGGTGTCAGCGACCTGCCACACCACGATTGCCGCGATCTCCACCGGGTTGCCGTCAGCGTCATTGACCTTGAGGTGGTTGGTCTCGAAGTTGCGCACTCGCACGCTGACCCCGCGCCGATTCGTCAGCGGCAGGACCATCACCAGACCAGTACGACGGACCGTGCCGATGTATCGGCCGAAGAACTGCACGACGTGGGTCTGACCCGGTTGCACGATGGTCAGCGAGATCAGCACGATCACGCCGATCAGGCTCGGCAGCCAGGTCCACCCCGAGTTCGAGCTCCGACCGACCAGGATCGCGGCGGCGATCGCGATCGCCAGCACGAGGACGCCGTACCAGCCGTTGATCGCGAGCGCCGGGCGTTCCTGGATCTCGACCCGCGCGCCTTCGTGTCCTACCGGCGCGGCCACCGGCAACGGAACATCCTGACCTGTGCTCATCGCCTTGCTCCCCACTCTAAGTGATATCTGATTGATATCACTTTATGGGAGAGCCGGCAACTGGCGAAGGCTCAGTTCTTGGTGAGCATCACCTTCAAGGCCCCGGAGTCTCCGGAGTTTGCGAACACGTCGTAGGCCTTGATGATGTCGTTCAACTCGAACTGATGGGTGACGAACCGACCGGCGTCGAGCTGTCCGCCCCTGAGCAGCTTCAGCAGCATCGGCGTCGAGTACGCGTCGACCAGACCGGTTGTGATCGTCACGTTGCGGATCCACAGGTCTTCCATGTGCAGAGTCACCGGAGCTCCGTGCACACCGACGTTGGCGATGTGACCACCAGGACGGACCAGTCGGGTGCAGAGATCGAAGGTGTCCGGCACGCCGACCGCCTCGATCGACACGTCCGCGCCCAACCCTTCGGTCAGCTGCCGAACCCGCTCGACCGCGTCCTCGTTGGCGGGATTGATCACGACGTCGGCACCGAACCGCTTGGCCAGGTCGAGCCGCGCGTCGGTCACGTCAATGGCCACGATGTGACTCGGCGTGTAGAGCCGGGCGGTGAGGACCGCGGCCAGGCCGATCGGGCCGGCACCGACGATCGCCACCACGCTGCCGGGCTCGACCTGCCCGTTCAGCACTCCGACTTCGAACGACGTCGGCAGGATGTCGGCCAGCATCAGCACGGCCTCGTCGGTGACGCCGGCCGGAATCGGGTACGTCGAGTTGTCGGCGAACGGAACGCGGACGAACTCCGCCTGTACGCCGTCAATCTTGTGCCCGAGGATCCAACCGCCTCCGCCGAGGCACTGGCCGTAGGCGTGGTCGCGGCAGTATCGGCAGTGGCCGCAGGCGGTGATGCACGACACGAGCACCCGGTCGCCGGGTCGAACCGACGTCACCTGGCTGCCGACCGCCTCGACCGTGCCGATCGCCTCGTGGCCGAGGATCCGGCCGGGCGTGACGGCGGGTACGTCGCCCTTGAGGATGTGCAGGTCGGTGCCGCAGATCGTTGCGGCATCGACGCCGATGATCGCGTCGGTTGGATCGATGATGACCGGGTCGGGAACGTCGTCCCACGCCTTCTCGCCGGGTCCGTGATAAACGAGTGCCTTCATGGCCGTCCCTCTCTTTCGACTAGCTCGTCTTCACCCTGCGCCGCGAGATCGACCTTCGCCTAGAGTCGAAAGCCTCACGTTCCGGCCCGAATCCGAACGCTGAGTCGCTACTGCCAGCCCGAGGTGTCCGTCCAGCGCAGGACGCCACGAGTGGTCGCCGCGAACACCGGTCCGGCCGCAAGGGCGCACAACCCGTAGGGCGTCGCGCCGGCGAGACCTTCGCTGCAGTCCGTCCAGGACATCGCCTGGTCGTCGCTGCGAAACACGCCCGAGTCGGTGCCGAGGTAGACCCGCCCGTCGCGGTCGACCGTGATCGCGTAGCTCTTGTCGGTGCCGGAGCCCGGCGCCGAGAGCTCGAACCAGCTGACGCCGCCGTCCTCGGATCGGAGCACGGTGCACCGCTGGGCGGCTGCATAGAGCCGACCCGCGTCGTCCTCAGCGACGCCGTACACCGACACCGCGGGAGTGGCCAGCCGCTGCCAGTGCGCGCCGTCGTCGGTCGAGCGGAAGATGCCACCACGCTTCACCCCGGCGCCGGGATCGCCGGTCGCGACGAGCACGTGCCCGGAGCGAGTGCGGAGCAGGTCGAAGATGAGTGGATCGGTGATCTCCGGGCAACCGGTCCAGCTGAGGCCGTCGTCGACCGACCGGTAGAGGCCGGCGCCTAGCGTGCCGGCCAAAACGACGGGTGCGGCGGGTTGGCTGACGACGTACGCACGCTGCCCGCTCAGCCCAGACGGCGACCAGTCACCGGAATCACCGGACCGTCGATAGACGCCGTCGTCGGTGGCGAGGAGCACATCGCCGCTCTCCAGCCAGCACCAGCCATACCCGGCGTACGGCGACAGCCCTGATCCCGCCGGTGCCCAGGACTCGCCGAGGTCGGTCGACGTCCATGCACCCCCGGCCCCCGCTGCCGCAAGGGCGCCGTCGGGCGCAACCGCAATGCCGAACGTGTCAGCACCGGACAGGCCGATGTCGGTCGGCGCCCACAGCCGGCCTTCGTCGACCGTGAACCACACTCCGTCATAGCTGCCGGCGAACACCGTCCCGGCCGGAGTCGCGGCGAGTGCAAAGATCCGCCGGTCGCTCAAGCCCCGGGCGGCGGACTCCCAATGCCGCCCGCCGTCAGCGGATCGCACGACGCCACTACCGCAACCGGCGTACAGAGTGCCTGAGGCGTCGGCGCAGAGAACGTGGACCACGCCGGCCGCGTCCGGATGCACCGCCGGGCTCCATGAGTCGCCCTGCCGCCGCCAGATTCCCTGACCGCTGGTGCCGGCGATCACGGTCCCGTCGTCGAGCCGCAACAACGCGTGCACGGTCGCGCCGGGCAGACCGGCCGGCTCGGCGTGGTTGCCGCCAATCGCCCAGCAGCCATCGGTCGAGGTCGCGGCGAGGACCCGGCCCGGACCGTCCTGGATCAGCCGGTAGACCGTCTGGTCGCCGAGGTCGCCCTCGATCGCAGTCCAGGTGCGGCCACGATCGGGGGAAGACATGGCGCCCCGTCCGCCGGTGCCGACGAGCAGCGAGCCGTCGCGCTGCGGCAGTACCGCGTGCAGCGGGAGTGCGCCGAGGTCACCGGCAAGCGGCTGCCAGGTCCGGCCGCCGTCGGTCGACTCGTGTAAGCCGCTGGTCTCGGTGGTCGCCAGCAGACTGCCGTCCGACTCGAGGGCAATTGCGGTGACGGTGCCGTCGCCCGGCTGACGGTCCGGCGGCGTCCAGCTCTGACCTCCGTCGAACGAGCAGACGACGCCGCGGGCCACGGTGCCCACGACGATCCCGCCAGCCGGCGTCAGAGCAATCGCGAAGACCCGGGGCGGGCCGGGCCCGGCAACGACCGGGACGACTTCCTGGACGCTCACCCGGACATCGTCTCCAATGCCGGCCGGCCCCGCTAAACTGCCTAGGATTCGCTCTGTGCAGATCATCGAGGGTGCCGGGCAATGGACCGCGCCGAATGCCGGCGAGGCGACCGATTGGGCTGAGCAGTTCGAGGTCCCGGCGCTGTCAGTCGGGACGTACTGCATTCCGGCCGGCGGCGTGGACGACCAGGAGCCTCATACCGAGGATGAGATCTACGTGGTGACCACCGGTCGGGCTCGGATCGCAACGCCCGTGGACGGCGCGGTCGAGGTCGGGCCGGGTTCGGTGATCTTCGTGCCGGCGGGCGAGGAGCACCGCTTCGTCGACATCGTCGAGGACCTCGCCCTGCTGGTCCTGTTCGCACCGGCGTACGGGACGAACTCCAGCGACTCGAGTTAGCTGAGTCAGTCTCCCGGTCGGTGATGGCGGCATCGGGTGCCCGTACGCCACGAGGTGGACCGGTAGCGCCGCAGCGGGTCGCTTGTCCTTGTCGTGGCGGTCGGAGTAAGCGAGCACCAGCTTCGCAAAGTCTTGGCCGAGCTGTTTCAGCTCCTGGGACGTCAGGTACGTGACCGAGTTGGACGAGAACGCGGATCGGCGCCACTTCACCGGGAACGATCGGCGCTTGGCCCACCACTCCTGCAACGCTTTGTAGTTGAGCTCCTGAATGCTGGCTTCGAGCGCCTCGCCCGCAGTCGCAACGTCGGCGTTGTCCGTCGTGGTGTCGAAGTCGTAGGTGACGTTCACAGCCTTCCACGGCCGACTGCGGCCGTGACCGCCACCGGCCTCCTCAACGTAGCCGTACTTGGCCAGCGTCTGCAGATGCCAGGACATGTTGCCCGGCGAGTCGTCGAGGAGCTCCGCGGCACGCGTCGCGGTCAACGGCCCTTCCCGGGACAGCGCCTCGAGCAGGGCGATCCGCATCGGATGCGCCAAGGCGCGCATCGCGAGTGGGTCGGTGACCTTGCGGACGGCGCGGGCCGGGCTGTCCTTCTCGGGCTTGGCGCGAGCAGCGCTCATCGGGCCGCGGGCGACAACGAGGTGGTCGGCGCCGCGAGCCGCAGCCCGAGGTTGACCAGGAACCACCCGGTCGAGCGCCGCACCCGGTGCAGTGCCACCCGGTCGCGCTGCTGCCTACCAATCGGACGCCGGTGCAGCTCTTCCATCCGCTGGCGGACCAGCTCTTCTGCGAATGCGGGGTGCATCGCACTATCCTCTCGTCAGCGACCTTCACTAGATGTCTTGTCACAAGGTACCTTGTCACTAGATGTCTTGTCAACACCCATTCTCCGAACCGCAAGAACGATCAGGACACGCGGGCATCTCAGGCGTGAGACTTCGGGGGTGACCAGCGAGGACCGGCTCCGCAGCTATCTCGGGGTGCTTCAGTCCAGCCTCGAGGAGCGCGACGTGACCGGCACTCAGCTTGCGGAGCGCGCGTACCTGTCGCGGTTCCACTTCGACCGGCTGGTTTCGGCGACCTTCGGCGAGCCACCCGCGGCATTCCGCCGTCGGGTCCTCCTGGAGCGAGCCGCCTATCGGCTGATCACCTCGACCCGCTCCGTACTCGATGTCGCGGTCGAGGCGGACTTCGGTTCCCCGGAGGCCTTCACCCGCGCGTTCGCGCGTGGGTTCGGGGTCTCACCGTCACAGTTTCGCTCCGCCGCCGATCCGGACTACCGGTTGCCGGCGACGAGCGGAATCCACTTCCACCCGCCCGGAGGACTTCGGCTTCCGGCAAGTTCGAGGAGCACCACCATGGATGTCGTTACCGGCATGCTCGACCACCATCTGACCTTGGTCGCCGAGATCATCGACCGCGCCGACCAGCTCGACCCCGCCACGCTTGACGCCCCGATCGAGCTCTCGGTCGAGAGCATCGATGCCGACATGACGCTGCGCGGAACGATGGACCGGCTGGTCGGGCAGCTCGAGATGTGGGTGACCTCACTCGAAGGGGGCACCGAGATGCCGCAGCCGACCGATCGCTCGCCGGCCGGCATGCGGACCCGGCTCGCCGCGGCCGGCCCGAAGTTCCAGGAACTGGTGCTGGACCCGGTGGCGGCGGGACGAGGCGGCGACACCTTCATCGACGCGATGTGTGACCCGCCGAGAACCTTCAGCTATGCCGGCGTCCTGGCCCATGTCCTGACCTTCGCGGCCTTCCGCCGCACCATCGCGATCGGTGCGCTGGAGTCCGCGGGTATCGGTGACCTCGGTTCGGGCGACCCCATGCAGTACGTCGGCGGGGTCGGGACCGACGCTTCACAGATCACCCGCCGGCGGCACGACGATGCGCTGGGATGAGGTCGAGGCACTGGCCAGCCGCCTCGACGGGGTACACCTCGGGACACAGAATGGGCTGCGGGTTTGGCGGCTCCACGGGCGCCTCGTCGCCCGGCAGCTGGGCGCCCGCTCGATCGCGATCCGGACCGAGTTCGACGCGCGGTCGGCGTTGGTCGAGCAGTTCCCCGACATGTTCTGGGTGCCCACCCGGTTCCGCGCCCACATGATGGTGGCGGTCAATCTGGCCAAGGCAACGCCGGTGGCAGTCGAGCAGGCTCTCGACGCGGCTTGGTGGCTTCAGTCGCGGCCCTGACCGTCGCTCCTTGTGCCGGTTGTCGGCGTCGAACGGCACTGCGATGATGCGGCGAGCACCATCTCGTGGCGAAGGTCTTCGCGGGAGGTTCGACATGAAGTTGCCCGGCCGATCCCGCACCCTGACCGTCGAGGCGATGGTGACCGACGCGGCGGCACCGCCGCACAGCCTCGTCGTACCGCACTACGGCGACTGGGTCTGGTTGGTCGCCGATGCTGGTGGCGGTGCGGCGAATCTCCGGTCGGTGGTGCCATTGCCGAAGGACCGCTGGCTGCTGCCGGGCCTCAGAGTCACCATCGACGTCGATCCCGACAAGCTCGATCGCGTCAAGCCGTTCGAGATCGACTTCGACCAGGTGCCAACGATCGAGCAACTCGTGGCTGCCAACGACGCGGTCGTCGCTGACCCACGGGCTGCCCGAGCTGCGGCCTTGGCCGCGGCGAAGGCGGCCCCGACTCCGGCGGACGCGCCGAGCGGCGTGATCTCCCGGGTGTCGTCGCAGGCCTGGATCGGCACCAACCCGGCAGCGTCCTACGTCCCGCGGCCGTCGCTCGACACCTCCTCATGGTTCGAGGACTTCGACCGCGAGCTGGCGGCCGCACCGTCCAAGCCGGCGGCACCGGGCAAGACCCGGGCGGTTGCGATCCTGACTGCGATCCGGATGGAGATGCGCAGCATCGAGCACAACCTCGACGGCTCGCCTGCCGTCGATCGTGAGAACCCCGGTCCGCAGCGGTCGATCCGCGGCAACGACACCGTCCTCACCGTCAGCGTCCCAGGCGGGTCGCCGTACGCCGTCCTCATCAGGCACTTCAAGTCGCCGCGGTCCAAGCCGGTGAATCTGGATCCGACGCTCTATCCGTGGCTGCCGGTCGAGGTCTCGCTCACCGACCCGAACGACGTTCAGGTCGTGTGGGACGAGGTGCCAGAGCGGATGGCGAAGGTCGGCCAGCTGATGCAGGAGCAGGTCGACGCCCGGGCGGCGCAGATTCAGGAGCTCCAGCAGGGCACCGGGATGCCGGCGCCGAACCTGGCGGACGGGACGGGTACCGAGCAGGCGGCGCAGGCAGCCCGCGACCTCGCCGACCAGGGTGGGATGCCACCCGAGGCGGCCGCGATGCTGCGCGACGCCGGCCGGCAGATGGGGCGCGCGAACAAGCACGTGCCGGCCGGGTTGCAGGGTGCGATCGACGATGCGATGCGGCTCGCGGCGCAGCAGATGTCGAGCGCGGCCCAGCTGGCCGCCGCGCCACCGCCGTCGTCGGCACCGCCGATCAGCGCGGACCAGTTTCACCAGATGGCGGTCAACTCGGCGCAGATGATGGCGGCGTCCATCGTTGCGACGCCGGCGGCGTACCGGCAGATGAAGATCGACGCGGTGCGAGCCGGCATGGCGCAACTCCCGCCGGAGACTCGGGATGCGTGTGTCGCGATCTATCGCGAGGCGGGTGTCGAGCTGTAACGGTCTACGATCGCGACCGGAACTTCTCGGAGGGGGAGCGTTGCGCAACGACTCGACGAATCCAGGACGCCCCGGCATCAGGCGCTCGGCCCGGCGCCGGCTCGTGTCGGCCACCGCAGTCGGGCTGGTGCTCGCCACCGCAGCCGTCGTACCCGCTGCTGGGGCAGCAGTCGTGCACCGCGAGAATGCCGCGACGCCTCACGCGGGCGCCATCAAGTACACGAAGCAAACCGTCCTGGTCCCCACCGCGACGATCAAGAAGCAGTTGCTCTCGGTGTCCCCGAACGGTGCGACATACACGTTCAAGTCAAAGACGGGAGCGCTGGCGAAGCTCAAGACCGGCAGCGTCATGCTGCTTGAGCACATCGCGGTGCGTAACGTCACCAAGACCGCAAAGTCGCATGGCCATCTCGTCGTCAGCACCAAGCCGGCCGCCCTCACCGACCTGATCGCGAACGGCACGCTGTCGTGGAACAAGTCGATCAACTTCGCCAATGGCTACGGACTTGGTGGGTCGGCGGTCCCGGCCGAGGACGTACGCCGAGCGGGCGGAACGTCGCCATCCATAGCGGCGCGGTTCGGCCTGGTCCCGATGTCCAGCAAGGGGATCACGCTCAAGGGCAAGACCCACTCCTACAGCTATTCGGCGAACTTCAAGCAGCAAGGCAAGGCTGTTGCGGTCGAGATCACCATCAGCAAGTCCAAGCCCGTCGACGTCGAAGCGAAGATCACTGGAACGCTCGACAACCTGACGACGACCGGGAACATGGCGATCGCTGACGGGGCGGTCAGCAAGGCCAAGATGCTGGCCAACCACCTCAAAGGCGAGTTCAAGCTGACCTACTCCGCCAAACCGATCTCAGCCTTCGGGCTCGGTCAGGCGGGCGGGATCAAGATCACGTTGCCGGCCGAGCTCGCGGTGCCGTTCTTCGTCGGGCCGGTGCCGTTCTTCCTCGGCATCAAGGTGGCCTTCTTTGCCAGCGCCGGCTTCTCCGGCTTCGACCAGAAGATCAGCGGCAGCTACACCTTCAGCTACAACGGCGAGGGCGGCTTCAGCATGGCGAAGTCAGGCGCGACCTCGGGCGCTGGAGTGATCAAGGGCCTGAGCGACATCATCCTGAACGCCGCGGATGCCGTGAACAAGGGTCCGCTGAGCTTCATCTTCGGCGCGCAGATGCCCCAGATCGAGCTCGGGCTCGGGACCAAGGGCCTCAACGTCGCAGGCAACATCACCCTGCTCGGCAGCACCGGCATCTCCACGTACGGCCCCGGCTGCGATACGCGGCAGATGGAGATCGAAGGGGTCGCCGGCGCCGATGCCAGCTTCTTCGGTTTGTCCGCCAGCCTGGGAGAAGCGACGCTGTTCGACAAGACGATCCAGGCGGCGTACCCGAAAGGTTGCGGCGTCTTCCCGTGACGCGCAGCCACACGCATGGCCCATCGGTGGGGCTATAGCCCCACGGATGGCCCATGCGTGGGGTAGGTGCCCGGCGAGCCCGGGCGGTACCGTTTTCCGGTGGCCGCGACGATCTGCCTCGCGCAGAATCCTGACGCTGACGCCCTGCTGTCCGGCAGCCCGCTCGCTCTGCTGATCGGGATGGTGCTGGACCAGCAGATCCCGCTGGAATGGGCGTTCACCGGCCCGCTGACGATCGCGAACCGGCTCGGTCGCGACCTCGACGCCGCAGACCTCGCCGCGCGGGACCCCGAGGCGATGGCGAAGGTCTTCGCCACGCCGCCCGCCATACACCGGTTCCCGAGCTCGATGGCCGGACGGGTGCAGGAGCTGTGCCGGATCATCGTGGCCGACTACGACGGAGTGCCCGAGCACATCTGGGCGGCCGTGAAGTCCGGCGAGGACCTGCGCAAGCGGATCGAGGCACTGCCCGGCTTCGGCCGGCACAAGGCCAAGATCTTCGTCGCCTTGCTCGGCAAGCAGTACGGCGTGCGGCCGAACGGTTGGCGTGCGGGGGCTGGCGACTTCGGCGCGGCGGGCTCGTACCTGTCGGTCGCCGACATCGTCGACAACGCGTCGCTCACCAAGGTGCGCGACCACAAGAAGCAGATGAAAGCGCTCGCGAAGGCGGCGCAGGATCACGCTGAGGCTTGATCAGAGCTCTGCAACGTGCCCAGGATCAGAAGCCATGAGCCTGAGATCAGGAAGCCGAAATTGACGATTAGCGCTGTTGCGGCGACATACGTTCCGGCTCGAGCACCGAACAACAACATCAAGGAGCCAACGATCTGGCCCAGATAGCACGCGCTTCCGCCCACCATCCGAAAAGGGCCGAGGGCATAGAGGCTGCCGCGCCGCCTGAATGCCTGTACATATCCGTTGGTGTTCACCGCTGTTGCCAGCAGGGACACGATCAACCACTCGACGCCCAAGGTGCGGTGGGTCTGGTGCCCCATCAACGCTAGAGAACCCACGACGAATACCGACGTGAAGCCAGTGAGCATGTTGATGGCCCGATACCTGTGCGTGGCATCTCCAGCCAGACCTTTGAGGTTGATGGTCATCGCTAAGAACACCAGGCCGGCAAGGGTGGCGGAGCCAGTGCCTACCAGGATGAAGAAGTCGTTCCACTGCCCAGGGTCATAGACCTGTGAAGCGAGCACGAGAGCCGATGCTAATCCCATCGCCGCACCTCCTCCGCGCGCACGGTCATCGCCTCGAGATGAGGGCCGCCGAAGGTGGTCGCCATCGCGACATCACTTGCGTCGCGACCGCTACCGATCACCACCCGGCCCTTTCGCGGCATGTTGTTGCGCGGGTCGAAAGTCCACCATGCGTCGTCGAGCCACACCTCCATCCACGCCGCGAAGTCCATCGTCGACGACTCGATCGAGACGTCCAGGTCGGGGAGGTAGCCGAAGACGTATCGGGCCGGGATGTTCAGCGCCCGGCAGAACGAGATCGCGAGATGCGTGTAGTCGCGACAAACACCGAGTCTGGTGCTGTTGACGTCGGCCGCCGTCGACCAGGCCGTCGAGCTGCCGTACCGGAACGTCAGATGCGAGTGGACGTGATCGCAGATGGCCCGCACCCGGCCGTAGCCACGCGGCCGGGACCCGAACAGCGCCCAGGCCTCATCGCCGAGCACGTCGGGCAGGCAGTACCGGCTCGGCAAGGTGTAGATCAGCACGTCGTCCGGTAGGTCGGCCGGAGCGATCTCGCGTGCGGCCTCATCCACGTCTTCGGGCGCGTCCGGTACCTCGACGTCGGCGTCGTATCGGAAGGTCGACCGACCAAGAGGTAGCACCACTCGAGTACACGGGTTGCCGTACAGATCCACGTAGCCGTGCAGCGCAGCCGGGGGAGTCGAAGACCAACGCTCGGATCGCAACCGGACTCGCTCCGAGGCAGTCGGTTGGACCTGAAAGACCGCCAGCGTCGGGATCGCGGCGTCGTACCTGAACTCGCAACCGAGCGCCAGTCGTCGCGTCGTCACAGCCCGAGAATGTCACCCATCAGCCGAAGTAGGTGTCACCCATCACCCGAAGGTCGAGCGAGAGGCATCAGCCGAAGTAACACAGGAGGCGGTGGGCCGCCCGGGGATCGAACCCGGAACCCGCGGACTAAAAGACGCAACTTCTGGGTCCCATACGTGCCAACCCGTGACATGACGTTGCGGCTGAGCATGATCCCCGTCTCACTAGTGTCCTCCGGCTGCAGCAGCCGCGTCGTGTATCCGACACCGTGTCCCCATCTTGTCCCCACCCGGCGAGTCCAAGAGGTGGA
Source organism: uncultured Actinomycetota bacterium (assembly GCA_963770565.1). GTDB lineage: Bacteria > Actinomycetota > Actinomycetes > JAFAQI01 > JAFAQI01 > DATAUK01. The sequence continues at coordinate 436,521 of CAVYQE010000001.1, read as the reverse complement.
AGAACTCGGCCTCGCACCACCCGAGATCCGCGAGTACGAGGTCCGCACCCACCTGAGCCCGGGCTAACGCCCCGAGCAGCTCGGTGCACGACGAGCCTTCGGCCGCGGTGAGGGTCGGCCGCGACCTCACGTGGCTTGATACCCATCTGACTGCGACCTTCCAGGCACGTCGAGGCTCATGCGCTAGTCCGCGATGTTCCCTGTGGCCCGTTCTCCGCACAGAAACCGCATCTTTGCGGGGTTGCGGGCGAGTCGGGTTGAGGTTTCGAGCATGAGGGCGTGGACGAAGGCCTGCGGGAGGTTGCCGCGCATCTGGTGTTGGGTGACGTCGTACTCTTCGCTGAACAGTTCTGGCGGTCCGGTGGCGGCTCTGGTGCGTTCGTACCAGGCTCGGGCGTCCAGCGTTTGACCTTGTTGATGGAGAGCCAGGGCGGTGATGAATCCGCAGAGCAGGAAGGATCCTTCGGCCTCACCGATGGGCCGTTGGTCGTGACGGTAGCGGTAGGCGTAGCCGTCGATGGTGAGGTCGGCCAGGTAGGCATCGAGGGTGCCGGTGGTCCGCAGATCGTCGAACGGTACGGCGCCACGCAGTCCGGGTAGGAGCAGTGAGGCGTCGAGCCCGGGGTCGTCGGGCGACCGCTGCCAGTGACCGTTCGGGTGCAGTGCGTTGGTGGATGTGTCGGCGGTGATCTGGTCGGCGAGCGCCAGCCAGTCGGCTGCTTGAGTTGATCGTGGCCGTGCGGCGGCGACAGCCCGCAGACCTCCTGCGGCGGCCAGTCGGCTGTGGGTCCAGGCCCTCGGCTCGATCTCCCAAATGCCGGCGTCGGGCTCGGTCCAGCGATGCTCGATCGCGGCGGCCGCGATCTCAGCGGCCCGCCACTGGTCGCTGTCGAGCCGGTCGTGCCGCGCGGCAGCGGCAAGCAGCTGCAAGGCTTCACCGAACGCGTCGAGCTGGAACTGTTGGTTCACCCAGTTGCCGGTGATGTCGTCGCCACCGGGGTAGCCAGCGAGTCCTAGGTGTTCCTGATCGGGGACGGGCGCACCCTGGGTGGTGTAGGCGGGCGCCATCTGTTCCCGATGATCCGTCAGCCTCGCGGTGACGAAGCCGACCGCGTCGTCCAGCAGCGGGAACGCGCCGGCGGCGGCGCCCGCGAGACCGGCGTAGCACTGGTCGCGGATCCAGACGTACCGATAGTCGTAGTTGCGGCCGGCTTCGGCTCGTTCGGGAAGGCTTGTGGTGGCGGCGGCGACCATGCCGCCGGTCGTGCTGGTGAGACCTCGCAGCACCGCGTAGCTGCGTCGACACTCTCGGGGCGCAAGCCCTTCGTCGAAGTCGGGGATGTCGTTCGCCCAGGCGGCTTCGGTGGCGTGCCAGGTTGTGTCAGTGTCGACCAATTGGTCGGGGAGTGGCCGCGCGCCGATTTCCAGTACGAGATCGCGACGTTCGCCTGTGTCCAACGACAACGGGAGAATCAATTGTTCGCCGTCGTGCCGCGCTCGGGCGTCCCCGGCTCCGCTCCAGCGCACGTGCAACCGCCCGACGGTGGCCGTCCAGATCCCATCGTGTCGATGCACGTCGCGCATCGCGTGTTGGTCGTTGCCGACATGGGGTTCCAACGCAACTGTTACTGACGCGGGCGCATCGACCGCATGTAGCTGCCGAAGCAGAATGACGCGATCGGGATCGGCGGGAAAAGCCAGGGCGTCCCGGCATTCGACGACTCCCGCCTGGGTGGTCCACCGGTGCCGCCAGATCATCGACGCGCCTTCGTAGTAGCCGCCCCAGACATAACGATCCTCCGGCGTCACGGTGTAGGCGCCTCGCCCACCGATGAGCGCGGTGAAGACGGCGTCGCTGTCCCAACGGGGTACGCAGAGCCAGACGATGTCGCCGCGGGGGCCGACGACGGCTCCTCGCTCACCGTCGGCCAGCAGCGCGTACTCGCGCAGAACGTGCGGCGGGTGCGCGGCTTGCAATGGCCTGGCGGTGCGTCGCGGGCCGCCGTTCTGGCGTGTTGTGGTCACGGCAGGCGCCTTGCCACGAGGCCGGCAACGACGGCTGCTGCGGCGGCCTCCAGGGCGCTTGCCGCCGCAACCCGCCGGTACGCCGGGTGACTCGCCGCGAGCGGAATCATGCTGCCGGCATGGGTCGCGTCGATAGCCGCGCCGGCGAGTGCCACGTGCCGGGTCGGCCGGGCGTACTCGACGAGGGCTTGGGCCAGCAGCCTTGCGCCCAGCGCTCGCGAAAGCCAGGTGGGTGGCGCGGTTGTCGGCGCCGGGGCGATCAGCCTGCTGACGGCGTCGGGCTTGCTCAGCAGCGTCAGTCCGGCGACGGCACGTTCAACGGCACAGGCACGAAACGCCGCCACAGCGATGGAAGCGGTGGTCATCGCCGCCGCGCCCACCATCCGGCGCCGACGGTCACCCCGACGCCAGCGACCAGCGCGCCAAGCAGACCGTGATGCTGGGAGGCCCACAACTGCGGGTCGCTGCGGTGGGCGCGGCTATCGAAGGCTCCGCGAGCACCGAAGTCCTTACCGTGATCGCTGTCAGCGGGCTCCCACAGGTTGACCGGAGCATCTGACGGCGGGGGTTCGTCGGTCTGTTGTGAGGCGAAGCCGGTCCGAGCGAGATAACGGTCCAGTAGGCCGGGCGCGAGCGCGTTCGCGGCCAGTGTCCCCATGGTGGACGCGCCGACCCAATACTCGCGGCGCCGGGGGTGGTCTGCGGCGTAGAGCACGCCTTTTGCGGCGACTTCCGGCTGGTAGATCGGCGGTACCGGCTGAGGATGCTTCGGCAGCCGGGACAGCACCCAGGAGAACTGCGGTGTGTTGACAGCCGGCATCTGCACCATCGTGACCCGCACGTTGCTTTTCTCGTGCAACAGTTCGCATCGCAGCGACTCGTGGAACCCCTGGATGGCGTGCTTGGCACCGCAGTACGCGGTCTGCAGCGGGATGCCCCGGTAGGCGAGGGCGGAGCCGACCTGCACGATCGTGCCGTGATCACGGGGCTTCATCACGCCGAGCGCGGCCATCGTGGTGTACACGTAGCCGAGGTAGCTGACTTCGGTGGCGCGCTGGTATTCCTGCGGGGTGATCTGGTCGAAGGGGGAGAACACCGAGGTGAACGCGACGTTCACCCACACCTCGATCCCGCCCAGCTCGGCTTCGATGCGTTTCACGGCGTCGAACACCGCGACGGAGTCGGCGACGTCGACCGGGATCGCGAGCGCCGTGCCGCCGGCGCTTTCGACGTCGCGGGCCGCGGCTGCGAGACCCGCCTCTCCGCGGGCGAGCAGGGCGACGGTGTCTCCGCGGGCGCCGAACGCTGTCGCGGTGGCCCGTCCGATCCCGGCGCTGGCGCCGGTGACGGCGATGATGCGGGGCATGGTTCTCAACTCCTGTGTGCTCGGGTGATGTCTGGTCCGTGTCGGGGCGAGTCGCGCAGGACCATGCCGTGGCCCGGTTCGTTGGTCATGCGCATGACGCCGTGGGTCACCGCGGGGGCGCCGTCGACGAGTTGGGGTTCGAGGTGGGCATGGTCGGCGAACCATTCGACGTGTCGCAGGTTGGGGATGGCAGCGGCGATGGGCGCGTGCAGGGCGGGCGCACAGTGGGCGCTGACCTGCAGGTCATAGGAGGCGGCGATGGCCGCGCAGCGCAGCCATTCGGTATAACCGGCGCAGCGGGTGACGTCGATCTGGAGGCAGTCGACAGCGCCAGCCGCGCACATCCGTTGCACGTACTGCACCGAGTCGGCGTACTCACCGGCCGTGATGTCGCAGCGCAGCCGGTCGCGGAGCCGGCTGAGGCTGTCGAGGTTGTCGGAGCTGACGGGCTCTTCGAACCACACGACGCCGAGGTCGTCGTAGGCGGCGCCCACACGCGCTGCTTGCTCGCAGGTGTAGCCGCCGTTCGCGTCGACCATGAGCTGGATGTCGTCGGAGATCCAGGACCGGACCAGTCCGACGCGCTGCAGGTCACGCCGGATCGCCTGTCCCCAGTCTTGAGCGACTTTGATCTTCACTCCCGTGCATCCGGCGGCCAGCCATCCGGCGACCTGCTCCTCGAGCTGGACGTCGGTGAGGTTGGTGAAGCCGCCACTGCCGTAGACCGGGATGCTGTCGCGGGCTGCGCCGAACAGCTGGTGCAGCGGGAGGTCGAGGAGCCGGGCTTTGAGGTCCCACATTGCGATGTCGACGGCGGCGACGGCCTGGGAGACGACGCCGGGACGGCCCAGGTTGCGGCAGATGCGGACCATCGCCTCCCAAGCTGCGGGTGTGTCGAAGGCGTCACGACCGTTGATTGCCGGGGTGAGCTTGTCGGTGATGATGCTGGCGGCGGCCGGTGAGCTGTAGGTCCATCCGAGGCCGGTGTGACCGCCGGCGACGACCTGCGCGATCACGGCGGTAGTGGAGGTCCAGGTCAACGTGCCGTCGCTTTCCGGCTGTGCGGTCGGGAACTCGCGGACCGTCGTGCGGACCGCGGTGATGGGTGCTCCGCTGTCGTTCATCCGCGGCGGGCCGCGAGGTGGTCGGCGAGCCGCGCGGCGAGCGCCATGATCGTTAACGCCGGGTTGGCCGAGCCCTGTGTCGGCAGCACGCTGCCGTCGGCGAGGTAGACGTTGTCGGTGCCGAAGACCCGTTGGTTCCGGTCGACCGCGCCGTCTTCGGGTCGGTTGGCCATCCGCGCACCGCCGACGAGGTGGGCGTACCGCTCGATGGTGATGACCTCTTCGGCACCCGCGGCGTGGAGCAGCTCGTTCATGACCTCCGTGGCGGCTTTGATCAGCTGCTTGTCGTTGTCGCACTGGGTGTAGGCGAAGTGCGCGACGGGCAGTCCGTGCCGGTCGGTCTCGTCGGCGAGGGTGACCCGGTTGTCCGGCTGAGGCAGCAGTTCGCACAGTGCGCCGAGGGTGGCCCAGTGCACGTAGTCACGCATGTACTCCCGCAGCGTTTCGCCCCAGTGCCCTTGGGCGCCGATGTGCTCGGCCCAGGTGATCGGCATCGGGCTGACGGTCTGGATCGACCAGCCGCGCTGGTAGGGCTTGGCCGGGTCGGTCTCGTAGAAGTGTTCGGTGCTGACCTCCGGCGGCGGCGCTTTGTACATCCGGATCTCCTCTTCGAACCGCCCGGCGGTCTGCGGTGCACCTTGGACCATCAGGTAGCGCCCGACCTGGTCGTGGTGATTGCCGAGTCCGTCCGGCCAGCGCTTCGAGGTGCTGAGCAGCAACAGCCGTGGGGTTTCGATGGAGTAGCCCGCGATGGCGACCAGTCGTGCACGCTGACGATGTTCGACACCGCGGTGGACGTAGCTGACTCCGGTGGCCCGGCCGGTGCGGTCATCGAGCAGGATGCGGGTGACGTGACTGTCGGGGCGGATCTCGGCGCCGTGCGCGAGGCCGTCGGGGATGTGAGTGATCAGCGGGCTGGCTTTGGCGTTGACCTTGCAGCCTTGCAGGCAGAAGCCGCGGTAGATGCAGTGTGGCCGGTTGCCGAATCGGCCGTTGGTGATCGCGACCGGCCCGACCCGGACCGGGATGCCGAGGGCGTGGGCACCGCGCTGGAAGATCTCCCCGTTGCCGCCAACCGGGTGGGCGTGATGGGGGTAGGTGTGCGGGTCGCCCCACGGCCAGTCTTCGCCGGCGACGGGTAGTTCGGCTTCGATCTGCTCGTAGTAGGTCTTGAGCGCGGTGTAATCGATCGGCCAGTCAGCACCGACGCCATCGGTGCTGGCGGTGTGGAAGTCCGACGGGTGAAACCGGGGGGTGTAGCCGGCGTAGTGAACCATCGACCCGCCGACGCCACGTCCGGAGTTGTTCGAGCCGAGCGGCACCGGGTTGGCACCGCCGATCTGGCGCGGTTCGGTCCAGTACAGGCGGTGCGCGCCTCGCTCGTCGCTCACCCAGTCGGCGTCGGGATCCCAGAACGGACCGGCGTCGAAGGTCACGACGCGCCAACCCCGCCGGGCGAGTCGTTGGGTGAGCACGCCGCCGCCCGCACCGGCTCCCACGACGACGAGATCAACCTCGTCGTCCTCGTCGTATCGGCGCATGTCGTTGCGCAGTTGGTGGTTGGTCCGGGTGCCGTCGTTGGGGATGAGCCATGCTGAGTTGTTGCGCTCTCGTACGTTGTCGTCGCGGTCCAACCGGCGGCGCCTCACGCTTGGTCCCGGCGCTGGAACAGTTCGGCATGGCTGCGGCGGGCTTGTTCGACGCGATCGGCGACGGGCACCGGGTCACTGTCGTCGTGGTCGGTGACCTCCCAGTGTTCCCGGCGGTCGACGCCGCGATTCTTGTAGCCGCGGGGGTAGGCGGGGCCGCCGAACCCGATCTCGTTCCACGCCCAGGGATGGGAGTAGAAGGCTGTCGTCGCGTACCGAGTCCACATGCTCCACACGTGGCTTGCCGGTAGCTCGTGCCAGGTCGCGGAATCCGTCGCGAGATCCTGCACGTGCTGCACGACGCTGACCTGATAGTGGCGGTCGAGCTGAGCGAACGGAACTCCCGCCAGATCATGCGCGTCCTCGTCCAGGAGCCGCAGGGTGTCGCGCCAGGCTTGGCCGTCTTCGGGCATGTCGTCGTAGTGCCAGCCATCGGTCTCACCGAGGGCGAGCCGGGAGTCGATCAGCGCGACGACCGGAACCCGCGGCTCCCCGTCCTGAGCGAGGAGCAGGTCGCACAGGGCGGTGGCGGTGGCGTTCTCGGCTTGGGTGAAGAAGGACAGTTCGGTGATCGGCGCGAGGCGGGCAAGGACGACACCAGCGGTGACGTCGTCCCACCGGTCGGCCTCGTCGAGCACGTCGAAGCCGGGGAACCGGCCGCGATTCTGCGGGGTCACCGCCCGCTGGTTCGGGCTGCGGTAGGGCATCAGGCGGGAACCGCCGGGTCTTCTTCACGGCGCAGGACGGAGGCGAGCAGCCCCATCCCGCCGACCATCGCGGCCAGTAGCGGCGCGAACAACGGCGGACCCATCTCCAGGTTGTACGCCGCGAACCGCCAGCCGCCCGGCTTCTGCCCGATCCCGCGGGCGTGCAGGTAGGTGCCTTGCAGACCGTTCGCGACGACAACCGCAGAAGCCAGAGGTAGGACGGTCTTCGCGGCCCGTCGGGACAGGACGGCGGCGACACCGCTCGGGACCAGGGTCGGCACGATCACGATCGGCCACCACATCATCCGGTTGCCGAAACTGGCCGAGTCGTGCTCGGTGTAAATCTCGGCGGTCGTGATCACAGCTCCGGCGGCGGTCAGCGCCGCCAGGCTGCGTTCGAACCGGCCGGTCTGAACGACGCCGATCAGCCGATCGATACCGATCGCTGTTGAGGATGCCGACCGGCGCAGAACGGTCGGAACCCTCATGAGTCCTCCTTGCTACCGGGCAGGTACTGCTGCACCTTCTGTTTGAGCCCTTGCTTGACGAACCCCCACCGGTCCTCGTCGCCGAACAGCACAGCCATCCCGACCGACTTGGCCTGCTCGAACGTGGCGTGCGGCGGGATCGGCGGCACGTCCGGGTCACAGCGGATGTCCAACACAGTGGGCCGGTCGGCGGCGAGCGCCTCGTCCCACGCTGTACCGATCTCATCGGTCTTCTCGACGTTGATTCCCCCGAGTCCCAGGCTGCGGGCGAACGCGGCGTAGTCGACATCCGGCAACGACTGGGAGGCGGCGAACTTCGGTGAGCTCTCCATGGCACGCATCTCCCAGGTGACCTGGTTGAGGTCGTCGTTGTGAAGGATCGCGACGATCAGCCGAGGGTCGGCCCACTGCCGCCAGTAGTGCTTGACAGTGATCAGCTCCGCCAGGCCGTTCATCTGCATCGCACCGTCACCGACCAGCGCGATTGATGGCCGGTCCGGATGCGCCCATTTCGCGCCGATCACGTACGGCACCCCAGGGCCCATAGTGGCCAGCGTGCCGGACAGTGAGCCGCGGACCTGTCCTCGGATCTTCAGGTGCCGGGCGTACCAGTTCGCGGCGGAGCCGGAGTCGGCCGCGACGATCGCGTTGTCCGGCAGCCGCTCGGACAGCTCGTGCACGATCCGCATCGGGTTGATCGGGTCGGCGTCGGTCATGGCGCGACGCTCGCCGGTATGCCACCACTCGGCCACGTTGCTCTCGACCTGCTCCCGCCAGGATCGGTCCGTCTTGCGCTGCAGGAGCGGGAGCAGCGCCCGCAGCGTCGTCGTGGCGTCGCCGACGAGGTTCACGTCGTAGGGGTAGCGCATCCCGATCCACTTGCCGTCCCGGTCGATCTGCACTGCCCGGGCCTGATCCAACTCCGGCAAGAACTGCGTGTACGGGAAGTTGGATCCCACCGTCAGCAAGGTGTCGCAGTCGCGCATCAGCAGGTAGCTGGCGGTCGTACCGAGCAGGCCGATCGAGCCCGTGACGAATGGCAGGTCGTCCGGCAGAACGTCTTTGCCGAGCAGCGCTTTCGCGACACCGGCGCCGAGCAGATCCGCGACCTGGACCACTTCATCGGCGGCGTCACGGGCGCCCTGACCGATGAGGATCGCGACCTTCTCGCCGGCGTTGAGCAGGTCGGCGGCGGCGCGGACGCCCTCCGTGTCCGCAGTCGCAGTCGCCGTCCGGATCCCAAGGCTTGACGGCACTTGCTTGAACGCATGGCCGGGCGGCTCGTAGGGCAGCTCGAGGACGTCGGAGGGGAAGATCAAGCAAGTCGGCGCATGCTCGGTCAGCGCGACGCGGATCGCGCGGTCGAGCAGGTTCGGCAACTGCTCCGGCACGGTGCACATCTGCACGTAGTCGCTGCATACGTCCTTGAACAGCGTGAGCAGGTCGATCTCCTGCTGATAGGACCCTCCCATCGCCGAACGTTCGGTCTGTCCGACGATCGCCACGACCGGGACGTGGTCGAGTTTCGCGTCGTACAGACCGTTGAGCAGATGCACCGCGCCGGGGCCGCTGGTCGCCGCGCACACGCCCACCCTGCCGGAGAACTTGGCGTAGCCCACCGCCTCGAACGCCGACATCTCCTCATGCCGGGACTGCACGAACTGCGGCTCATTCTCCGCCCGGCCCCAGGCCGCGAGCAGCCCGTTGATCCCGTCACCCGGATACCCAAAAACCTGCGGCACACCCCATTCCCGCAGCCGTTCCAGTAACCGGTCCGCGACCGTGTCGCCCATGGCAAACCTCCGTTGTTCTCTGTCGAGGTGAGCCGCCTTCTTGCTAGATGCGGCATCGCCTCGTCGGATCTCCCCTGGCAGCGCCACGCCTCCCGCGACTCGGCGTGAGGCGGTGCGGCGGTCTCACGGCGGAGCGGTGTCCTCGCGAGAGGGCGCGCCCATTTCGATGCGCTGTTTCAGATACGCGAGCTCCTGGCGGGCGTGCTTGCGATCTTTGTCGACCCCACCGAGCAGCTTGAACCCCCACTCGAGAATCCGGCCAAGCCAGCGATGCGGAAGAGCCGACCATACGTGCGCACTGACCTGGGTCCGCGATCCTCGCGCCACAAAGGTCCAAGTCACGCCCTCGGCGACCATGACGGGTACGCCGAACAGACGGTATCGGGCTTCGGGGGCCTCCCAGGTGACCTCATCGCCGACCTCGAAGCGGGTGATCGTGCCGACTGCCTCACCGGGGACCCCGGCGACCCGCTCGCGGATTCGGAGTCTGGTGCCTACGCCGATCTCGCTGCTGCCATCGAGAAAGTCCAGGCTTTCGTGTTCAGGGTTGGACGGCGGCCACCATTCGCGGATGTCACACATCAAGTCCCACACGGAGTGCTTCGGCGCAACTACTTCGATGGTCTCGGTGAACGCGAACATCTCAACTCCCACGCTGCCCTTCTTGTCCGAGGCGGTTCGGCACCCGCGGCCGACGGCTCGGATCTGGATAAAGATCGCCGCCACGACTCGCTTCAGGTTCTGACCGGCTATCCGGGGGCTTCCACTCGCTGACCGCTTCCATGATTCCGAGCCTCGCGGCGAGCGCGGCTCCAGCGACGACTACTCCGATGCCCGTCCAGAACGCGGGCCATACCCACTCGATCAGGGCGATGCCGCTGATCACCGCGCCTGCGGCGATAAGTGCGACGCACGCCCACTGTGGGCCGGTTGTCGCATGTGCCGAGGCGCTCGGGGAGCCAGGGTTAGTTGGCACGGCACGAGGTCCTGCGATGCGTATGGACAAAATCGCTGACGCCGACGCCTACGGTGAGGTCGGTCTGAGAACGTGCGGTTTGCAGGGGGCCGCGGGTCCAGCGCCCGATCGGGTGCCCTTTCGGTATCACGGTTACGCCGCCTCCGTATCCCGGTCCGACAATGGAGATCACCCCTCATCCGTTCCCTATCGTTGATGCTCACTAAACACTGCCCAGGCACATTTATTGCTGTAGTGCAATAATGCTGGGATGGAGCGAACTGGGGCTGCGGGGTCGGATTCGGCCACCGATCTGCTGGTAACGGCGAGCCGTGCTTTGGTGGCGATCGCGGCTCGCTCGCTTGCGCAGGTTGAGGACCAGGTGACACTTCCTCAGTACCGGGCGCTGGTAGTCCTTGCCAGCCGTGACCGGCTGCGGCCGGTCGACCTGGCCGACGCGCTGGACGTCAGCCCGTCCACTGCCACCCGGATGTGCGACCGGTTGGTCCGCAAAGAACTGGTGGAGCGAATTCATCGCGACAGTGACCGGCGCGAGGTCGAGTTGCGCCTGTCGGCGGACGGACGGGCACTGGTCAGCGAGGTCACGAACCGACGGCGTCGTGAGCTGCGCCGGGTGCTGGCCAGAATCCCGGCGGCTGAGCAGCTGCGGCTGATTGATGCCCTGCGGGTGTTCAACGCCGCCGCGGGTGAGGCGCCGGAACGCACGTTGGCGCTCGGCATGGCGCTGTGAGCGAGCAGCGACGGATCTGGACGCCCACCGTCAGGCTGCCGTTGCCGAGTGATCTTCGGGACACGGCGTTCGACTGGGTCCGCGGATCGGCGTTCGGGCTCGTCCCGCTCGGCCTCCTGGTCGGTGCGGGCGCCGGTGCCGGCGCCGTGCTGTTCCGCTACCTCATCCTCTGGGTGACCGAGCTCGCGACCGGCAGGCACGACTACAGCAACGCCGGTCGGGTCGGCAGCCCGCACTTTCCCGGGCTCGGAGTCTACTTCGTGCTGCTGGTCCCGGTGATCGGCGGCCTGATCTACGGACCACTGATCGACCGGTTCGCGAAAGAGGCCCGCGGCCACGGCGTCCCCGAGGTCATGCTCGCGGTCGCGGAACGCGGCGGGCGGATCGGACCGGGCGTCGCGGTGGTCAAGTCCCTCGCCTCGGCGCTGTGCATCGGCACCGGCGGGTCCGTGGGTCGGGAGGGCCCGATCGTGCAGATCGGCTCGGCGCTCGGATCCACGATCGGCCAACGGCTGCGGCTTCCGGAGAGCCGGCTGCGGCTGATGGTGGCCTGCGGGGCAGCCGGCGGAATCTCGGCGACGTTCAACGCGCCGCTCGCCGGTGTCTTCTTCGGCCTCGAGATGATCCTGCGCGACTTCGCCACCGAGTCCTTTGGAATCGTGGTGTTGTCGTCGGTTACCGCGGACGTGATCGGGCGCGCGGCGTTCGGTAACGCGGCCTTCCTGGCGCTGCCGGGCTTCACCGTCACCTCCGGGTGGGACTACCTCCTCTACGCCCTACTCGGTCTGGTCGCGGCGTTTGTCGGCGTGGCGTTCATCCGGGCGCTCTATGGGATGGAGGACCTGTTCGACCGGTGGTGGCCTGGCCCGATGTGGCTGCGGCCTGCCACCGGGGGGGTGCTGCTCGGCGGGCTGCTGCTCGCGCTCCCGCAGATGTACGGCGTCGGCTACCCGGTGCTCGAAGCCGGAATCGAAGGGCACTACCACGGTGGTTTCCTCATCCTGCTCCTCGCCGGGAAGCTGCTCGCCGTCTGCCTCACCATCGCCATCGGTGGCTCCGGCGGGGTGTTCGCACCGTCTCTGTTTATGGGAGCGATGCTCGGCACGGCACTCGGCGACCTCGCGCACATGCTGTTCCCCGGTGTGGCCGGACCCGCTGGCGCCTACGGGCTGATCGGCATGGGTGCCGTGTTCGCCGGTGCCGCGCGCGCCCCGATCACCGCCGTACTAATCATCTTCGAGCTGACCGCCGACTACCGGATCGTCCTGCCGCTGATGGCCGCGATCGTGCTCGCCGCCGGCATGTCGAACCTGCTCTCCGCCGACACCATCTACACCCTCAAGCTCCGCCGGCGGGGCATCGACATCATGCGCAGCCGCGCCACGAACGTCATGACCATCCTGACGGTCCGTGACGCGATGCGACCCGTACCGAACCCGCTCGCGCAGGCCACGCCGCTGGCCGAGATCATCGACCGCTTCGACGGCGAGGACGCCGACGCCCTGCCAGTCATTGACCCCGATGGGCGGTACCGAGGAACCGTCACCTCGGCACAGCTCGAGGCCGGTGCCCGTGACGATGCGGTCGATGCCACCGCCGGCGACCTTGCGGTACTCACGCCCACAATCCGGGCCGAGCAGACCCTGGAGGACGCCCTTCGCGTGCTCATCACCAACGACCGCTCCGGGTTACCCGTCATCGAGGGTGCCGCGGTTGCGGGCTGGCTCACCCACCGCGACGTCCTCCGTGCTTACAGCAACCACGTCCACGGCAGTCATTCGGACGAGCAACCGCATCGGGCCACCGACGCTGCGGGGACCAGTCGCGTCGACCCTGTTGCCGGCGCTCCGAGAGGCACAGAGCAGTCGGATAGTTGCACGGATTCAGGAGTGAGGAGTCGAGCGTGACCGTCGCCAAGTTTGAGGCCGATGGCGGGACCGTCGATGCGCAAGCGCTGGTCTGCTTCCGCCGGCTCAGTGACTTCCTCGACGGGTTGGGCCAGCGGCTATCCGCTGCGCGTTCGCTGACCGTGGAGGTCACCGACCGGCGGAATCTCGCGCTCGTTGCCGAGGCGCGGCGGCGTGTGTTCGGCGACCAGAAGCCGCGCGTCATCTACAACCGGTTCACCCGCCTCCCACCTGGCGAACTGGTTCGGGTCACCGTCAATACCGAGCAGGGGTCATGACCTAGAAAGGGCCACAAATGACCGGATATCTCGCGATCATCATCGTTCTCGGCATTGTGCTTCTCGTCGCAACTGCCTACATGGAGTGGATCGGTGTGCTCAGCATCCTCACCCCGTGGTCGGGACCGCGTTACCCCGACTGTGGTCACCTGCGCGTAAGCCCGGTCTCACCGCATCACCGCTGCTGGCGCTGTCGGCGTCGCGCGCTCGACCAGATCCTGCATCCGATGCACCGTTAATGTGAGCTGACTGTGCAGCCGTTCAGTGCAGTAACGACGGACCGGCGACTTGGGTTTCGATGCGCAGGTGCGAGGCGGGGTCGGCGGAGATGACGAGTTCATCACCCGCCTCGAGGGTCGTATCACCGTGGGTCGAGAGCAGTCTGCCGTCTCGGACGATGAGGTGGACCCACAACTCCTCCGAGTCCGAGGCGCTTTCACCGAACTGCCGGATCGATTGTCCGACCGCTGCCGAGCCAGGCCGTACGGTCAGGCGTAGGACGTCGGTCGGTTCGTCGGTGAGTCGAACGCCGAAGGCCCACGGCTGAGGTTGCACCAGCCGAATCGGCAGCCGTACCCGGCTCGCGACCCAGGGCACCAGGCTGCCTTGAACGAGTACGGAAAGCACAACGACCCCGACCACGATGCTGTACAGCCGGGTCGGGGCGTCTACGCGCGCCGCGAGCAACGTTGTACCGAGCAGAAGCGGCACGGCGCCCTTGAGCCCAGCGAACAGGACGAAGCCCATCTCGTTACGCCTTAGCCCGGCCCGGGCAAGGCACACCCCGACACACAACGGCCGGATGACGGCGGCGAGAACTACTGCAATGACCACGACGGGGACCCACACGTCGAGACGGACCAGATCCCGCAACGTGACCGTGAGACCGAGGACGACGAACGCGGCGATCTCCGCGAGACTGGCAAGCGCGGAATGGAAGCGTTCGACCTCCCGCTTGAACGGCGCGCGCTCATCGCCCACGACGATGCCGGCGACGAAGACCGCGAGAAATCCGGACCCATGCAGCAGTGCGGCCACCGCATACAGGACAAAGACAAACGCGAGCGTGCGCAGCGGATAGAGCCCTTCACTCGGCAGAGCGATCCGCCGCATAAACCACAGCAGCCCTATCCCACCGACTACCCCGACGACCGCTCCGACGCCCATCTGCAACACAAAGAGCCCAGTGACGTGTCCCACACTGCCGCCGGTCAAGCGGCCCACACTGAGCAGACTGGCTACCAGCGCAATGCCGACCGGGTCGTTGGCGCCGGACTCGCCTTCGAGGATGGTGCCCGACCGGCCAGTGATCTCGCGTCGACCGAGCACCGAGAACACCACCGCGGGGTCGGTCGGCGCCAACACCGCGCCGAGCAGCACCGCGGCGTACCAGCTGAAACCGAACCCGAGATTGACCAGCACAGCCACGGCGGCGGTGGTCAGGAACGTTCCCGCCACCCCCACCAGCAAGATCGGGGTCATCGCGGCTTGGAACCGATCACGACCGATCCGCATGCCACCGTCGAACAAAATGCAGATCAGGCAGACCGTGACCAGCCGTTCCACGGTTCGCTCCGGTGGGGCGTTCAGCTTCGTCACGACAGTGACGGCGACGGCGGCCCCAGCCAGGAAGAACAGCGGCGCCGGCACCCGGGTGAGGGCGCTGATCCGGTTGGACAGGACCGCAACGGTCGCTGCGAGCGACAGTGCCAGCAGCAGTTCAGCGAAGGCGATGGTGTCCGGCACAGGATCCTCGGGGTTAGGCAACGTTGACCGACTGCCGACCAGACTTCCCGGCGCACCGCAGACGACCCTAGCCCGGCACCGTTGTGCCGTTGTTTGATCAGCCGGCTTCAAGCCCGTGGTTCATGCGCTCGTTGGCACGGCTCGGGAGGACCGCGGGTTAGTTGCGCAGGTCCCGGCGGTTGAACGCGAGGACGCCCGCGATCTCAGCGGCGACGCACACGGCGAGCAGGACACCTACCTCCGTAGCGCCGGTGCCGGTGTGGAGTGGGTCGTTGGACAGGTACCAGCGCCAGACCAGGAACGGTCGCAGGTAGGACAGCGGATGCACCGTCATGCTGAGCCCGTACAGGACGTATCCGACCACCGTGTAGGCGACCACGGCGGCGATGCCTGCGACCCGCCGGCCGAACGCTGTCGCGACCGCCTGTGCGCTGAGGGCGAGGACGCAACAGAACAAACCCATCTGCAGACAGATTCCGGTCAGGTTGCTGAGGGCCACGTTGAGCCGGACCGCCGAGTCCATCGCTGCTAACGGGATCCAGCTCGCGACGGTCAACGCCGCGATACCGGCCAGGACGGCGGCGGACTTCTGCAGGTAGACGTTCCTGCGTCGAATTGGTTGGGCGAGCAGCAGGTCGAGGGTGTGTTGCTCCTCCTCGCCGGCAACCGCCGCAGCGCCTCGGCTGATCGCAAAGACGAGCATCACAGCGGGCAGGAAGAACGCGAAGAGCTGGGTGCTGAGATAGCCGGTCGCCGAGGTGAGACTCGAGCCGCCGAGAAGCGCCTGCATCGTGGGGGACAGGTTGCCGTACAAGGAGTCGAACGAGTGGTTGCCACGGATCGAGGGATAGACCCCGACGACCAGGACGACCAGCGCCGCGATCGACACCGACCACACCAGCACCGACCGCAACGACAGCCGAAGCTCGCTGCGGAGCATCCGAACCCCCGGAGATCCGGTCATCCGGAGTTAGCCGGGTCGTCGTAGGCGGAGAAGAACGCGTCCTCGAGGTCACTGTGCGCGACGTCGAGTTCGGCGACCCCGAAGTTTCCCAGCGTCTTGATCACGTCGTCCATCGTGCCGACGCAGGCGAACGCGACCACGTCACCATCGATGGTCGAGTCCGTGATGCTCGCGATGGCGCGCAGTGCATCGGCGATCCGCGGGAGGTCGCTGGGATCGAGCGGACGGATTCGTCCTCGCCGACGTGCCCTGGCATGGAGCGAGGCCAGGTCATCGACCGCGACGATCCGCCCGTCACGCATCAACGCGACCCGCTGGGCGACCTGTTCGACCTCGGACATCACGTGGCTGGAAAGCAAGACTGTCGCGCCGTCATTCGCGGCCTCACTCACCAGACTCGCGAACTCCCGTTGCAGCAGCGGATCCAACCCGCTGGTCGGTTCATCGAGCACCAGCAGGTCGACCCGCGGCGCGAAGGCGAGCATCAACCCGACCTTCTGCCGGTTCCCCTTCGACAGGTCCTCCACGCGACGCGAGAGGTCCAGGTCAAGACGAGCAGCCAGCGCGCGGACCCGGGCCGGCTCGAGCGCGGACCGCACCGCGGTATACCGGCGCAGCGCCTCGAAGCCCCTGAGTCGAGGTGGCAGGACGAGGTCCCCCGGAAGGTAGGCGGTTCGGCGCCGCACCTCGACGGAATCCCGGACACTGTCCAGCCCGAACACCCGTAGCTCGCCGCCGCTCGGACGGATGAAGTCCAAAACTGTACGGATGAAGGTGGTCTTTCCCGCGCCGTTGGCGCCGACGAGCCCGACCACTTCGCCGACGGTGACGGCCAAGTCCACCTCAACGATGCCGCGTTGACTTCCGTAGGACTTGGTCAGTGACCGGGCGTCGATCGCCGTCCCTTGCACCACCGGCGTCGTCATCCTTGGCCTCTCCCGTGGGCATTCGATAACGCAGGGTATGCGGATGATCTCGTCTGGGTTTGCGGACCTTTCCGTCGGCCGTCGCGCCAACAGATTCGACGGGAGCGCACTGACCCGAGCGGTCCGATGAACGGTCCGCGACGCCCTACACAAGAACTGGAAGTTCAACGTCGCCGACATCCTCGAACGGACGACCTGACGGGACGCCGCGCGTGTCGTCAGAGCGTCGCCGTGTCCCCATCTTGTCCCCATGCCGGTCCCGTTACGCCACGAGCTCTCAGCAACGGCCCAGGTCAGACCCCGAATCGGCCCGGAAGCACCTGCGGATTCCATCCGCACCAACGATTTTGGCCTCAAGATCGTTGATCATGCCTCTGACCTGCGCAGATAGTGGGCCGTGTGGGACTCGAACCCACAACCTACGGATTAAAAGTGTCACCGATGCACATTCGCAGTGGTCCGCTGCGGTCCGCTTACGCTCAAAGCAAAGGGATTTCACAGCGACGAACGGCAGCGAACCAGCGCGAACGTGAAGTTAGGCCACCACGCTGGCACCATCGTCCCGGCCTGCTCCAGCCAGCAGGAGCGCCAAGCGGTTGCGGACCAGGACCCGGCAAATCTCTTCTCAACTGGCACGAGAATGGCGCCGGTGTCGGCTTCGCGCGCTAAGGCCAGATCAGACCGTCACCGTCGAGAACAGCTAATTCGAGGCCAACCTCGGATGCCATCGTCCGAGCCATATCGACGCGTCCGACCGG
Source organism: uncultured Actinomycetota bacterium (assembly GCA_963770565.1). Taxonomy (GTDB): domain Bacteria; phylum Actinomycetota; class Actinomycetes; order JAFAQI01; family JAFAQI01; genus DATAUK01. Next base: position 419,084 of record CAVYQE010000001.1, on the reverse strand, counting down.
CAACGGATAGATCGTCGCCATGAGATAAACATCCGCGTCAACGAGTTTGCTCTTGCGAACGTCCTTCTCTAGCTGCGAGTCGGTGAAGTCCGCAGGGCTGGTCTTGACCTCGCCAGTTGCTATTCGAGCGCCATGAACCGCGATCAAGTCGATCTCTGTGCTGGTGCCATCCGGCAACTCAAGCTCTACCCCAGGCATGACAAACGTCTCTGGATCGCGGCTAATGAGGGCCGCTGCGGCGATGGCCTGGGGAACGGCGCCCTGATCGCTGGCCTGGTCGACGTAGGTGTCGAGTCGGTAGAAGATTTCGATCGCCGGCCCGACAACGGTGAACTCGGTGCGCGCGTGACAGCCGGGGCAAGTCGGGACCTTGGTCGTGTCAGCGACCGGCACGAAGGTGCGGACACCACATCGTTGGCAGTTCGTTTCGAACCCTCGTTCCGACCAACCAAGCGCACACAGCGACTCCAGGGCCTCAAGGTGGTGGCTGCCTACTTCGCTGCGCACCTCGCGGGCCGATCGGTACCGACGCGGTCCGCGGCTGCCCCACGTGTGAGCAAGCTCGACGAGATCGGAATCGGAGGATCCCTCGGCACGAAGCCGATGAAGATCCTTTTCGAGTGATCGTGATCGTGGTGTGGTGAGCGCCGACACGGCCTGCGGCAGCCCCGGACTCAGCAGCTCGGAAGGGTCCGCGCGTTCAAGCAGCGCGGTGGCTACGCGTCCCTGTCCCGACAATCGATACCCGACAGTGCATCGGCGCAGATGCTCGGCCAGTACTTCACTCGATGTCGGCAACGACAGTTCGAGACGATAGTGGCGAAGACAGCTCGTCGCGATCTGGATCTGGTCGCCTCGCCAAACCCCGTTCGGGACTATCTGCCCGGCGACATGGTCTCGCCGTGGGTATCTGTTGAAAGCTGCCGAGCGAAGACGTAGCAGAGTGTTACCGCCGGATTGAAATGCCACCGGGGAATCGACCCTGAGCGATCCCTGCCCGGCCGTGAAGTGGACCTGCTGTTCAGCCGGTTCGCCGTACTCACGATCGAACGCCACCCACAGGCGGTAGTCGACGCGGGTGAGATACGAGTACGGAGGCGACCGCATCGAGGTCGGCCACCGATGCCCAGATGAGACTTCACCTTCATGGTGCCTCAGCCCCAGCAGCTCGGCCATCTTGTGCAGCGCGCCATCGTCGCAGCCCAAGCTGGACATCACGACGTCCGGCTTGAACTCGTCGGGACGAGACAGGACAGATGCGATGACGTCGTCCACGCGCAGCCAGTCTTCAACACCGTCATCCGGCAGCAGCAACATGGGCGCAGGGTCAAACCGCAACGACCGCAGCGCCCGCAGGTTCCAGAACCACAAGCAGTCCCTGTAACCGTTCTCCTTCGTCAGCCAGATCAACGCAGGGTGTGCGCTGACACCGGTCGCGCGGGTCTCCCAGAATGCGGCCGTCGTCCGGTCAAGGAGCGTGCTCTTCAGCACCATCGCGCGCGCCACCTGGTCGTTGCTCATAGCCCGGCGAAATGGGATGCCCTCGGCTTCGAAGCTGCTCGCGTGCTCGTCGGTGACGTCGCCGGCAGCGGTCACTTCCCACAGCGGGCGTCGTCTCGTTGCGATGACCGGTGCGTGCGCGAGATCGCCACCCGGCAGGCTGACCGGGTTGCAGGTCCACATGGTCACACCGGCACGGTCGATCTGAGCAATCGGGACCAGCGGCAAGCGGAGCTGTTCAGCCAGGACCGCGCCGTCGTCACCAGCGTCAACATCGACGAGGCCCTCAACGGAACTGAGTTCCACAACCTGCCGCCACCATGGTGCGATTCGACCCCCTCGGCTAACGGGGATAATCGGCTCAGTGACCCCACCCCATCGTGTCGACGCCTCCTGGACGGCTCGGCGAAGTCCTCTGGTGCTTCCAGCCCGGATGAGATAAGCCGCACGAGCAGGCACTAACCGGGTCTCTAGCCACGCCGAACGCGGCGAGTCCGAATCAGGCATACCGCGACTCTGTCACTGAGCAACGACGTTTGCACTTGGCGTGTAGACCACTGGCACGCGACGGGGCCCTCGACCCCGACCGGGGCCAACGGCGAACTCGTAACGCGATGACCTGATGAAGCCTCAATGCATTTGTCCGCTGTCGCGGAGCCGCCACCAGCGAGAGGTCGCTGGGGTCGCAACTCGTTCCAGAGCGACCTGGTTGTCGGTTGCGAGACGGCCGGCGCCTACACCATGAGCGCACCAAAATCGTCACCGCGATGCGCCACCCACACGTACGGATCGTGGTGCGCACGCAGAGACTGCCGGTCCTTGGTCGCCCACTGCCTAACGCAAGGCCGGCTCATCTCGATCGAACTCACAAGAAGGCATAAGACTCGCGCTGCCCACGTCAGTCGCTTCGAAGGTTCGTTCGGAGGTCGGCGAGCAGTTTGGTCGCCTCGTCGATGGTCTTGAGGATCGCCGGATCGCCCCGAAGCTCCTGCAGGTCGGTCCAAGGCATCCGGCGCACAGCGTCCATGGCGGCCTCGAGCTGTGCTTCAAGTCCCGTGTTGACTGGTTTGGCGCTGGCAACCCGGAGCAATGCCGAATCTATGTCGGAGTCATCCTCGAGAAAGTGCGCCTTCGCGACCGGGTCGCGCAAAATGACGCGGAGCTTGCGAAGATCCTTCGAGTTTGTGATCTGCTTGCGTGCCACCTTCTGTACGACCGCATCCGTGATGGAAGGTGTCAGAAGTGCTTTGCTCACGCCGGTCAGTTCGCGTGCCCATGTGATCCCCGAGCCCGGCTCTCTGAGATTGACGAATCGCTCGGATAGTTCGAACACCTGAACAAGCTTGTCCAGTTCGCGAATCGTGACCCCGAGAATGTTCGCCGCGCTTGCTCTCCCGACGAGATCGACGAGGCGGTAGGCGACCATCTCCTTCTCTTTAGCGTCCCACTCCTTGCGTTGCCGGTGGATGTAAATCCAGGCCCGAAGTCGTTCCTCGTCCGAGAGCGTTCTGTCGGTGATCTCGACTGGTAGTTGGCGAAACTGCGTCTTGCCCTGTTGGACTAGTGCCACCGAATTGGTCCACCGACGCTCACCATCAATGATCCGAAGTTTGTCGGCGATATCTGGATGAGGCTCAACGAGCAGCGGCTCGAAGAGTCCCTCGTTTGCGTCGATCTGACGTTGAAGCTCCTCGTCTTCCTTAGCGCCGAGGCGCGGCTGCCGCTCGTTGGGAATTAGCTCGTCGATGTCCACGCGCGCTCGCCGTGTCCGCAGGACCGTTCCACCCAGTCGGCGTTCCTGAAAGGCGGCGACGCGACCCACGGACGAGCCCGCTTCGGCTTGTGGCTGCGTCATGGCGTCGGCTTTGCCGGCGCAGCGGTGGCGGCGACGATCATACTGATCTCGTTTGTGAGGGTTCCCTGCGTTTTCTGCAACGACCTGAGCAGCTCTCCTCGCTTCTTCCAGGTGTCGTTGTGCGCCTTCATCTCCTTTGTGTCGAGTTCAAGCATGTTGTCCGAGACGTTGTCCATCTGCGCGAAGAGCTGATTGCACCGATCCGAGGTGACGAAGTCGTAGACGGCGGCCATTTTCTCGGCTCGGTCGGACTCACTGAGGCGAAGCGTCGCCACGTGGGTCACGTGCCCGCGAATGAGGCGAGCCAGCTCGACGACCCGGGCCGGATTGGCGACGATAACGCCGTCCTGCGTGGCGAGCTGCGCGGTTCCCGACGGGAACACCCGAGTGGCGAGGATCGCGTGGTCAGCCTTTGCCGCGAGTTGATCCACACGAAGCTTGGTCACGTAGTCGTTACGCCATTGCGACCGGTTCTTCGCGTCGTACACCACACAGCCCACGATCGCGCCGTGCTCGATGATGTTGTGAACGATGTCAGCGCCAGGCAGGCCCTTTTTCACGCGTCGAATGTCGTCCGTCGGATACTCGCGCTTCAACTCTTCGAAGAGGTCGAGCTCGGCTCCCTCGCCGAGTTCACCGGCGGTCTTGTTCTGGACCTGGCGTTTCAGATCGTCGATCTTGCGTTCCCACTTTTGCTGGTCTTGGAAGGCTCGGGCCTTCTCGGCCGCGAGGAGTTCGGCGCTGTGGTTCTCGAGTGCTTCGCGCTGCTCGGACAGTCTCGCGGCCGCTGCTGCCCGTTCGTCGACGAGCTGCTTGTCGGCAAGGGTCTTAGCGTCTTCCGCGGCTTTGATCTTGGCCGCGCCTTTCTCGGCGGCTTCGGTCAGGGCTGTCGTGCGCGCGACGACGACGGCAGCTTCGGCCTGCTCGGCCGCGAGTGCCACCGCAGCGTCGGCTTCTTGCTTAGCTTTCATCACGGCCTCGGCCGCAACTGCCCGCTCGACGACGACCTGCTTATCGGCGAACGCCTTGGCGTCTTCCGCGGCTTTGATCCTGGCGGCACTTTCATCCTGCGTCTGCTTGACGGCCGTCTGCCGCGCGGTCTCGATGTCCGCCCCATTTTGTTTCGCCGCGCGGAGGATTGCATCTGCGGCGACTTTCTTGGCCTTGGCGACCTCGGCGTCAGCGCGCGCCTTTGCCTCGGAGACCTTGCGCTCGTGCTCTTCGTTGAGCCGGCGCTCGATCGCCCTCGTCTGCGCGCGCTCGTTTGCCTTGATCCGTTCGTGGATCTCTTCGAACTTTGCGTGGCTTACCGGTTGTTCGCACCACGGGCACGTCTCGGTAAGGCTGTGGGGTGCGTCGTGCAGGCTTGATACCGACATGGCTGACTCCTATTAGGTCCTAATAACTCCTACTATCGGCTGCGGAGGTGTGGCTGTCAAGTCCCGAACCGCGTGCGGTGGCGGTCGTCGCCATTGCGCCTCTCGTGTCGTACGCATGATCGGGCACGCAGCCGGGCACGCGAGTTCGGAGCGGGTACCTGCGAACGACCGGGGGCCGTGGGCAGCCTTCTGAGCCTGCGGCGGAGCGTCGTGCGGGTGACAGACGCGCGGGTGACGGGAATCGAACCCGCACTGTCAGTTTGAAAAGCTGACAAGCGACCCGCTCGGGCCTGCGTCGGCTGGTGCTTTTCCGGCCCGGTCGGAGGCGCGACGCAGCCATTGGCGGCCGCGGCTCCCTGCGAGCCCTCCGGACGGGCAAGCAACGAGCCACGGGGGTACCAGCGTCTAGAAGTGCGCAGCAGAGCGGGGCCGAGTGCGGACCGACGATCAGGACGGATCGCGGAGGCTACAAATCGGCCGGTCAGTGCGTCACTAGAGGTATGAGCGGCGGGAAAAGCATCGAGCTGGCCGGCTCCGGCTTCGATGATTTCGCGAGGGCGCGTGGCCCCGCTCTGGTCCGATTGGCGTTCCTGATGGTGCGGGATCATCAGCTGGCCGAGGATCTCGCGCAAGAGGGTCTGGCTCGGCTGCACCGGCACTGGGCGCAAGGCGGTCGGTATGACAGCCCTGACGCCTACGTCCGCAAGATCATGCTCAACCAGCTGCTTTCGTGGCGTCGTCGCCGGTCGTGGATGGAGCAGCCGACCGCGGAGATCCCTGAACGGCCGGTCGCCCCGCACTCTGCGACGACGGAAGCACGCGCCGAGATGTGGTCTCTACTCGGAACGTTGCCGCCGCGGCAGCGCGCGGTTCTTGTCTTGCGGTTCTACGAAGACCTCGACGACAGCGAGATCGGGCTTCTGTTGTCCTGCTCGCCCGGCACGGTGCGGGCGCACATATCCAAGGCGCTGGCTCGATTGCGTTCGGCAGTCGAAGCCGCGGCCGAAGCCACAGCGTCAGATCTCGTTACTGGAGGATGCCATGAGCAACGTTGAAACCCTGCTCCGCGAGTGCTTGACGGAACAGGCAGCTGCGGCTCGACCGCCAACTGATTTGCTCAGCGGTGTCTACGCTCGCAGCCGACGGATGGCTCGGCGCCAGTACACCGCTGTGGGGATCGCCGCGGCGGTCGCGGCGATCGCTGTCGCGGTCGGTTCCTTCACATTGGGCAACCAAACATCAAGTGGCTCAGTTGCCCAGCTGGGGGGAGTGAGGCCGAGCGCGTCGGCCACACCTGTGGGTAACGGACTTCGGGTGTTCGGTTGCTCCTCTGGCCAGTTGCCCAACGTGAGCATTGATCACAGCGCCTCCGCGACAACTGGACTCAGACTGCCGAGCGACAGAGCGAAGTGGATCCCGATCCTGGTGAACACCGGTGCGGGTGGCGGCACGCACGCCGATGAGACGATCGGGGGTACTGGACGGTTCCTGCTGAGCGGCGCGAGGCCGCCGGCCGGATCGGAATGGATCGAGGAGACTTTCTCTGCGGGCCCGAGCCAGCCAGCACGCGCGGCCGTGTCGCTGGTCGTCGAACCGGACTCCGCGGGTACTTGGACTGCCTCGCGCGGGGGCTTCCTCGGATGCGTCGCGCCATGACCAGGATTGTGCGAGCAGTGCCAATTGCCTTGCTTGTGCTGCTTAGTGCCTGCGGAGGGAGCAACAACTCGTCACATACCAACCAATCCGGTGCCTCCCCGCATCCGTCGGTGACGAATTCGCGGGGAGTGAGCTCGGATGCGTCTGCTGCACTGCTGTCAGAAAGCATCCTCGGCGGGACCGTCCAAGCCGAGCAAGACCAGTGGTACCTGGGACGCGTTCAATCCGAACTCGTCCGGCGCTGCATGGCGTCGCATGGCTTCCGCTATTACGAGCCCGACTTCGGTCCACTTCCAGCGACCGACACGGCAACGGCTGATCAGATCTCTCCCCATCCGGCCGACGGGTACGGGCTATTCGCTCAAGCAGAAACGAATGCCACTAACAACGCGCTTGGAACCTCCGTTCAGTTGCCGGCCAGCGCATCGGCGGGCGTGTTCGGCGGGCCGCCCTCAGATGAGCAGGACCGCTACGTCCTGTCCTTACCAGCCGCGCAACAGAAGGCGTACTCGCGCGCTTTTGAGGGTTCTCCCTCAGACCACGGTTCGGTCACGTTGCCCGGCGTCGCCCAAATCGGGTTCGCTACGGGCGGGTGCCTCGGGGCGGCGGAGAAGCAGATTTACGGCAGCCTCTCCGAACAAGCGGAGCTCCAGATGGAGCCACAGATCCTGCACAACCAGATTTCTCAGCAGGTGCAGGGAAATCACGCCTACGTGGTCGCGGGCCAACAGTGGCAAGTCTGCATGAGACAAGCGGGGTTCTCCTACACATCGCCAGGTCAGGCGATCGGGAAGCTGCAACAGGAATACGCCGCCCACGGCCCGCAGCCGTCGATCCACCAGCAGGAGATCAGGATCGCGGACGCGGACGCGAAGTGCGACGCGACGTCCAGGCTCCGAGCGATCACCGCGCAAGTGCAGGACAAGTACCTGCACCGGATGTCGGCCACCGTGCAAGGCGAGATCTTGACCCTTGAGCAGTTCGAGACCCAGGCGGTGGCACGCGCGAAAGCGCTGCTCGCGGGAAACTCGTGAGCCAAGCGTCAGCCTCGCCGGTTCGGAAAGGTCGGCGAACCCTGATCGGGTTCGTGGTCGTCGCGGTCGGGCTGGCCGCGGTCGCGTTCTGGGTCGGGCGGGACACCCAGCATCCGCCGCGACTTCAGAGCGCAGCGAGTATCCGCATGCAACTGACGGCGCCCGTGCGGATGAGAGTGGTCGAGGATAGCGACACCGCGTCAGGCCGCGTGAAGCCAAGCGACCAAACCACACTGAGCATCCCCGATGACGTGGACGTGGCGAACGGCGGGATCGCGGTGATCTCAAAGGTCTTGACGCACCTTGGACAGACACTGACCGAGGGCGACGTCCTTACCGAAGTATCAGGGCAGCCGGTCTTCCTGCTCGAAGGCTCGGTGCCCGCGTACCGGACGCTGTATGTCGGTGACTCGGGCGGCGATGTCCTGCAGTTACAGCAATCGCTGCAACGACTCGGCCTGTTGAGCGTTACGACAGGAACGTTCGACGCCGCGACGAGTGACGCTGTGGCGTCGTTGTTCCTTGACCGGGGCTACACCGCACCGACCGGGCTGAACCCGGACGCGTCAGCCCCGAGCGACAAGAAGCCCCACCCGAAACCACAGGTCTACCTTCCGCGCACAGCGATCGTATTCACCCCTACGCTTCCCGCGCGGGTCATCACCAACCGGATCAAGCTCGGCGCATCCCCCGCTGCGTCGAAGATCGTGGTTTCTGACGGTCCGCACGTCATCGCGGCAAGACTCGATCAACCCGGCGGCTCACTGAAGGTAGGTGACCGGGTTCGATGGAGCGTCACCGGCGCATCAGGCCACGGCACCGGAAAGATCAAATCGATCACGGGTAGCGGCGCCATCACGATTACCCCGACCCGTCCGCTGCGCGAGTCGTTGTGGGCTGACCCTGTGGTTGTCACTGTCATCCTCGCCCGTACTCCCGGGCCGGTGCTCGCTGTGCCCGCGTCCGCGATCTCGACTACCGCCGCTGGCACCGCCGAGGTCTACGTCGAGTCCGTCGACCAGCAGACACCGACCGCAGTACCGGTGACGGTCGGCGTGTCCGGGGATGGCTACGTCGAGGTTCATCCGTCCCCTAGCGGGGCACTGGCGGCCGGCGTGAACGTTCTCATCGCCCGATGAGCCTCGCCTCTATGACAACGACCGCGCCAGTCGTGCACCTCGACGGCGTGATGAAGGCATACCCGGGTCCGCCGCCGCTCGTCGCGGTCCAACCACTTACCCTCCGCGTCCCGTCGGGTGAGTTCCTGGCGTTGATGGGCGCGTCCGGGTCAGGAAAGTCCACCCTGCTCAACCTGATCGGTCTGCTCGACCCACCCACCTCTGGACGGGTTTGGTTCGAGGATCGTGACGCCACCACAATCGGTGACGCCGCCCGAACCCAGCTACGAGGACGACGGATCGGTTTCGTCTTCCAGGCCTTTCATCTCATTCCCTACCGCTCGGCGATCGAGAACGTCGAGATGTCGCTGCTCTACAGCGGCACATCCCACCGCGACCGTAAAGACCGTGCCATGGACGCGTTGGCCTCAGTCGGGCTCGACCATCGCGCCCACGCCGTACCGACCCAACTCTCGGGCGGTGAACGGCAACGGGTGGCGATCGCCCGGGCGCTCGCAGTTGAACCCGCACTAGTCATCTGCGACGAACCGACTGGCAACCTTGACTCGACCAACTCAGCGGGTGTCATGAACCTGCTCGACCAGCTCAATCGGGCCGGCACCACCATCATCATCGCTACCCACGACCCTGACGTCGCCCGCCACGCGAGCCGCCTGATTCGGATGCAGGACGGACGGATGCTCAGCGGATGAAGCTCCGTGATCTGCTCGCCGAAGCGACCTCCGGTATCAGCTGGCGCCCTGCCCGCTCGGCGCTGACTGCGCTAGGCACCGTCCTGGGCACCGCCGCCCTCGTCGCCGTCCTCGGGTTCACCGCCACCGCACACGACGAAGTCAACGAAAAGTTCAATGCGCTACTCGCCACATCAGTGACGTTGCAAGACGCCAAACCCGCCCTCGCCGCCACCAACCCCGCGTTCCCCGACGGGTTCGAGCGCACCCTCGGCAGGCTCCGCGGCGTCACGGCAGCCGGCGCCTTCTGGCAAGTCCAGATTGGCGACGCACACATCACCACCGGAAATGCCGCATACGAACAGCAGATCATCGCCCCAAACACGGCGACCGTCGACGCGGCGACACCAGATGCATTCAGCGTGCTGCAATCCAGCTTCTCAGCGGGCGGCCCGATCACCGCATTCGAGGAAGCCCACCACGAGCAGGTGGCGGTCCTCGGATCGTCTGTTGCCACCTCGCTCGGTCTTCCCTCACTGTCCGAACAACCCGCCGTATTCATCGGCGGTCAGCCGTTCCTCGTCGTCGGCATTCTTCGCAACGATCAGCGCCGACCAGACGCTCTGCTCTCCGTCATGATCCCGCAGAGCACCGCGGTTCGGACCTGGGGCTACACACCGGACGGGGCACAAGCCATCGTTGCCACCCTCCCCGGCGCGGCCGGAACCGTCGCCTCCGAGATACCTGCTGTGCTTCATCCGAACGACCCCGAGCGTGTGCTGGCCACCGCACCCCCGAACGCGACCCTTATCCGTAACGCCGTCAACGCCGACCTCAACGACCTGTTCCTCATCCTCGCCGGAATCTCGCTACTCATCGGGATGGTCGGGATCGGCAACACCACCCTCGTCTCCGTCCTGGAACGCACCGATGAAATCGGACTCCGGCGCTCCCTCGGCGCGCAACGCCGACACATTGCCGGACAGTTCCTGATCGAAAGCGGGCTGCTCGGCATCCTCGGTGGCGTCATCGGCTGCGCCATCGGTGTCATCGCCATCGTCGTCGTCAGCACCCTCCGACACTGGATCCCTGCCCTCGATATCACCGTGATCGCACTCGCACCGCTAGCCGGAATGGCCACCGGACTGATCGCTGGCCTTTACCCCGCCCTCAAGGTGCTCGGCTGGAGCCAGTCGAGGCCCTGCGACGATGAGAGAGATCGGCGCGCTCGAGGGTCGTTCGTGAGTGCGCCACTACCTCAGGTACCGCACCGCCTCCGCTGGGAACCCGCCCAAACGCTGAGGACGGCGCCATGGATCCTGCCGCCCGGCTAGGTAACGAACTGGCCAGTGGACGGTCACCGATTTGCCATGGCCTCGATGGCACGCCTCGCTCGCTGCGTGGTCCGGCAGGTCTCGCTTGACCGGCGATACGTCAGTTGTTGCCAAGAACCCACTGGACATGCGTGATCGCCTCAGCGGCGGCGGCCCGAAACTCACGCAACCGGCTGATCAGCGAGTGCGCTTGCAGCGGCGCGGCATCGGCGACCAGCGCCACGTCGAATGTGTGGCCGAACGAAGGCGTGGCGTCGCCGACCAAACCGTCAACGGTGACCGTCGCAATCGTCGCTCCGTCGACCCAAGGCCAGGTGGCATCGTGAGTCCAACTGGTCACCGCCGCCCCCTCGGGTAGAGCGCTCCACATCATGCTCGGGTTACACACCGTGACGTGGATCATCTTGTGTTTGTCGTCGTTGTTGAGCCGTGACAAGCGACGCAACCCGGTTGCTTCGACGAAGCCGGCCGGGTTGTCGAAGCCATCGAGTCCCGCCTCACTGAGCGGGTACCAAGGCTGCGCGTAGCGGAACGCGTCCCTGATCTCGTCCGGTGGTTTGAGGCCGGCGCACCACCCGTAGCTGTCAAAAGCGTCCTGGTCCGCAGAGAGCGGGAACGCAAGTCGTCGAAGTTGCTTTTCGGTGAATGTGGTTGCGCTGCTCGTGATTACGTCATAGGCGTACGCGTCCAGGGCGGAACGTTCGTTGTGCAGCACGTCGCCGATAACCGCGCTCCATCGCGTCGGCGGGCTAACGCCGAGCTGGAGCCGCAGGTCCCATGCCGACCGAAGCGTCGCGCTCGGTGTCGCGACTACGTCAATGGAGTCGTTGCGTAGGTATGCGGCTATCTCGTCGGCGAGGTCGTCGATCAACTCATCCGCCCGCTCAAGTTTGACCTTCCACGCCGTCCCCATGGTCGGATTCAACGCCATGTCTCTGACGCCTCCGTTAAGGCGCGCGGTCGGACCCGCCCTCAAGCCGTCACTCGACTGCCATTCCGCGGGCCGTTGACTAGCGACTGCGGTCCCCCGAACACGTGGGCCGCGGCCTGATCCTGCTGTCGGCAGATTGATGCAAGAGGTGTGCCGGGGATTTGGGGGTGTGGTGGTCGGTGGTCGGTGGTCGGTGGTCGGTGGTCGGTGGTCGGTGGTCGGTGGTCGGTGGTCGGTGGTCGGTGGTCGGTGGTCGGTGGTCGGTGGTCGGTGGTCGGTGGTCGTGGTCGGTGGTCGGTGGTCGGTGGTCGGTGGTCGGTGGTCGGTGGTCGGTGGTCGGTGGTCGGTGGTCGGTGGTCGGTGGTCGGTGGTCGGTGGTCGGTGGTCGGTGGTCGGTGGTCGGTGGTCGGTGGTCGGTGGTGGTGGTCGGTGGTCGGTGGTCGGTGGTCGGTGGTCGGTGGTCGGCGGGTTCAGTGGAGGGGTGGCGGCCGGTACCCGTGCAGGGCGTGGTGCAGACCAGCTGCGAGGTCGACGAGCGTGGCTCCGGTCGGTGCCGGGTAGCCGTGGCGGGCCAGCACCTCGCAGACATCGAGGACGAGCGCGAGGGTGAACCGGTCGTCATGTTCGGCGAGCCACGGGTAGTCACGGGCGGCGTCGTTGTCCACCCGGCCACGATCCACCGGCTCGGAGCGGTCGCGGATCGTCGGGTCCAAGTTGTGGATAGCTGCCTGGCCGCAGTGCAGGTCAGGTGTCGGTGCCACGGCCCCAGCGGAGTTTACGGGTGACGGTGTGCGCGGGCGAGTGGATCGGTTCGGGTTGGCCGGTGAGGGCGGCGAGCGCGGGTGGGGTGGGGTGTAGCTCGCGGTAGAGCCGGCCCATCTCGCGGCTGGTTTCGGTGAGTTCCTCGCGGAGGCGGGTGTTGTCGTGTTCGAGTCGCCGGATCCGGGCCTGCAGTCGTTGTACTTCTTCGGTCAGCTCGTCTTGTCCGGTGCGGCCGGTGGTGCCGCGGCGGATCTGGTAGGCCTGTTGGCGGTGGGCGTGGCTGCAGTATTTCGGTGCGGGTCCGGGCTTGCGCGCGGAGGTGAACTCCCCCCCGCAGTGGGCGCAGCGGCGGGTCCGGGTGGCGCTCATTTGCCTAGCGTACGAGCGGGTAGGACGGAGTGGTGCGTCCCCACACTTGTCAGTGACGAGTAGGGGTACGCCGCGACGGAACCGCCGGACGGTGTCTGCGTGCCTCCGGCCGGACTCGTTCTCACGCTCATAACTTGTCAGGTCTGACGGGTGGGGACGTTCGGGGGGACACCTGCCGCGCACCGTAAGCGGCATGAAGTCATCTCGCGGCGCCCCTCGCCGAGCTTTCCTGCTGGGGGTACGTTCACCGGTACGCCGACCAGTACGTTTCGGGGTACACCCCGCTGATCCTGCGGCGCATGAACCCGCTCGATCGTGCGTCGGCCCCGCGTGTCCTCACCTGCCGCCGGTGGCTGGCGGCCGCTGAGCCCCGCTGCCGACCGCCGCACGTGGTGACGTTTTTGAGATTTTGTGCGCACCTCGCCTGGCGTGGTGCTGCCCCGGTGCGGTCTGACGTGGTGACGTTTCTGGTGCGCACCGCTGGCAGGTTCGCGGTCATGTACGCGCACCGCGATCTCGCCCGCCGGCTGTGGCTGCGCCGGCCGGGGTCAGACGACCTCGCTCGCCGAAGTCACCGCCAGCCGTGCTGTGGTTGTGGTCGGTGGTGGCCGGTGATGACCTTGCACAAGCTCTCGGCCGGGAACGGCTACACGTATCTGACCCGTCACGTCGCAGACCCACGACACCCCGGCGGTCGGTACGAGAACCTGGCCTCCTACTACAGCGAACGCGGCGAGGCCCCCGGGGTGTGGCTGGGCCGTGGCCTGGCCGGGTTGGACGGCGGGCCGGTCGCGGGTTCTGTGGTCCGCGAGTCCCAGATGGTGGCGTTGTTCGGGCACGGCCACCACCCCAACCACAAGGAGATCCCGTTGGGCCGGGGGTTCACGGTCCGCGACGCCGGGACCGGGTTCGCGCGGGAGCTCGCGGCCCGGATCGGCGAGCACAACACGAAGATCGGGCAGCCGGTCGCGGCGCCGGTGGACGCCACGATCCGGGCGACGTTGCGCAGCGAGCTGGGTACGGAGTGGTTCATCGAGGCGCACGGCTGGGTGCCGGACGCGCGGGAGCTGACCGACTTCCTGGCCACGGTGGGCCGGCGCGGGGTGGGGTCGGTGGCCGGGTATGACCTGACGTTCTCCCCAGTGAAAAGCGTCTCCGCGCTGTGGGCGCTCGCCGATCCGGTGGTGTCCGCTCAGGTGCTGGCGGCGCACGACGCGGCGGTCCGCGATGTGATCGGCTGGCTGGAGGACACCGCGACGTTCACCCGGCTCGGGCACAACGGGGTCCGTCAGGTCGACGTGAACGGACTGGTCGCCGTTGCGTTCACCCACCGGGATTCCCGGACCGGGGACCCGGACCTGCACACCCATGTCGCGATCTCCAACAAGGTTCAAACGCCTGATGGTCGGTGGCGGGCGTTGGACGGCCGGGTGTTGCACAAGGCGGCGGTCGCCGCCTCCGAGCGGTACAACACCCGCCTAGAAGCGCAGCTCGTCGACCGGCTCGGGGTCACGTTTGCTGACCGAGTGACCGGGCGGGGGAAGCGGCCGGTGCGGGAGATCACTGGAATCGACCCCGAGCTGTTGGCGGTGTGGTCCTCACGCCGGGAGGCGATCACCACCCGGCAGGCGGAGTTGGCGGCAGAGTTCACCCGCACTCACGGCCGGTCACCGGATGCCGGTGAAACCCATGACCTGTTCGCGCAAGCGAACCTGATGACCCGCCCCGACAAGTCCGGACCCCGAGCTCTCGCCGAGCAACGCGCTGACTGGCACGAGGAAGCGGTCGAGGTCTTGGGTGACAGCCGGGCGGTCGACGCCATGCTCACGGGCGCGCTACCTCCCGGTCGCGCCGTCGAACCGGTCCGAGCCCGAACGGGTCCGGGACTGGTGCGAGCAAGCCGGGCGGCGAGCGGTCATGACGATCTCTGGGTCGCGCGCGACCTGGCAGACCCATCATGTTCGCGCCGAGATCGAACGCCTCGCCCGCACCGACCGGCTCCCGCTCAGCGAGCTCGACACCGCGGTGCAGACCGCGGTCGATACCGCACTGTCACCAGCGGTGTCGATCGCGCTAGGCGGCGGACACGATGCGATCGCCGAGCCGGCCGGGTTGCGCCGGCGGGACGGCGCGAGTGTGTTCACCGTCGCCGGCTCCCAGCTCTACACGTCCCCGGAGATCCTGGCGGCGGAGTCCCGGCTGCTCGCCGCTGCGGACCGCACTGATGGTCGACCGGGTCCCGGACGGTTTGGTCGAGCTGTCGCTGCTCGAGGCCCGGGTGAGCGGCCGGGTGTTGAACCCGGCGCAGGAACAGCTGGTCCGCGATCTCGCGACCTCCGGGCGCCGGGTGCAGCTCGCGCTTGGCGCCGGCCGGAACCGGGAAGACCACCGCGCTCGGTCACTTGGCCGCCGCGTGGCGCGACGAGCGGCGGCACGGTGATCGGCCTGGCGCCCGTCCGCGGTCGCCGCCGCCGAGCTCCGCGCCGCGCTCGGCGGGACGACCGACACGATCGCCAAGCTGCTCCACGGCCTCGACGGCGGGCCTGTCCCCGCCGGGCTCGGCTCGATCGACTCGGGCACATTGGTGGTGATCGATGAGGCCGGGATGGCCGGCACGTTCGACCTCGACCGCACCGTCAGCCACGTCCTCGCCCGCGGCGGCAGCGTCCGCCTGGTCGGGGACACCCGCCAGCTCGCCGCGGTCGCCAGCGGCGGGGTGCTGCGCGACATCGCCGCGACCCACCCGGTCGCCAGACTCTGGACGCGCCGGTCCGGTTCGCTGATCCGGTCGAAGGTCACGCCTCCCTCGCCCTGCGCGTCGGTGATCCGGTCGCGCTGGGCTACTACCTCGACCACGACCGGATCCACTCCGGTGACCGCACCACCACCTTCGACGCCGCGTTCAGCGCGTGGCAGGCCGACCGTGCCGCCGGCCGCGACGCGATCCTGCTCGCCGCGACCAACACCACAGTCCGCGACCTCAACATTCGCGCCCGTGCCGACCGGCTCGGCGGCCAGCCCGCCGACCGCGAGGTTCCGTTGCACGACGGAACGCGCGCCAGTGCCGGGGATCTGATCGTGACCCGCCGCAACAACCGGCGGCTGATGATCAGCGCGACCGACTGGGTGAAGAACGGCGACCGCTGGCAGATCCACACCGTCACCCCTGACGGCTCGCTCCGGTCCGTCACCTCGCCACCCGGCGCAGCGTCACCCTGCCCGCCGACTACGTCCGCGAGCACGTCGAGCTCGGCTATGCCACCACGATCCACCTCGCGCAAGGCCGCACCGCCGACACCTGTCACACCGTGCTCACCGGGCGGGAGAACCGTCACGACCTTTACGTCGCGATGACCCGCGGCCGGGACGCGAACCACCTCTACCTCGACACGTCCGCTCCTGGACCGCACGACGCGACCGCCCCGGACGCGATCACGCCGCCGACCAGTGTCGAGACCCTGGAACGGATCCTCGCCCGCGAACCCGATCAGCGATCCGCAACCAGCCAGCACCAGGCAGGCCTCGACCCCGCCACCGTCCTGCGGCGTGCGGTCGAGCGCTACCTCGAGGCCGTCACGATCGCCGGCGGAGGACCCGGAGAAGGACCACGACCGCTGCGCTGGCTCCCACCCATCCCGGACATCGATGACCAGGAGTGGGCGCACTACCTGCAGCAGCGCTACCAACTCGTCACCACCGCCGCCGCCCGCGTGCAAGCCAGCACGCTGCCCGACGAAGACTGGGCCGACTACCTCCGGCTCAAAGACCGGACCCTCGCCCGCGAGCTCGCGATCTGGCGCGCGGCGATCGGCTGCGACCCCGACCACCCCGACCCCTGCGGGCCCGACCAGTGCACCGCACCCGGCTACCGCGAGTACCTCAGCCAGCGAGTCCAAGCCGTCGCCACCATCGCCTACCGGTCACACGACTGGACGAAGCTGCTGCGCGAGCTCGACCCGCGGATCACCGCCGACCCCAGCTGGCCCTGGCTCGTCCGAGGCCTCACCCGAGCCGCCCGCACCGGCTACAACGCCCCCGCCCGCCTCCCTGGACTTGTCAACGACGAGCATCCACTTCCCGACCAGCACCCAGCCCGAGCCCTGCTATACCGGCTCGCCCAAGACTGGCCCCAAGCAATCACCCCACCCAGCGGCACCCGGCGGCACGACCGCGACAACGACCGCATCGTCCAACAACGACAAGCCGTCGAATACGCACGCGAGCACCACCCCGGCCACGAACACTCGAGAGGACTCAGCCGATGACCAGCCAGCCGAGGGACCTCCCGCACCGGAGCGTCGGATTTGAGTTCTCGCCCGACCAGTTGTTGTTCACAACGGAGGAGGCGGCTGAGGTACTGCGCGTGGGGCGGACCACTGTTTACGCCCTCATCAGGAGTGGCGATCTTCGGCCGGTCCATATCGGTCGTTGCTGTCGGATCTCTCGAGGCGAGCTCGATCGCTACGTCGAGCGCCTCGATACGGCCCAGGCCAGACCGTCGGTACCGATCTGGCGTCCAGGCTCTCCGAGGCAGACCTGGAGGGTGCCGTTGCCGATGGCTCTCCACAGGACGCCGCCTAGGCGTTGCCAACCGTCAGACCCAGAGCGCAGGATCAACAACAGGTAGGCGTCCGGCACGACAAGCCAACGGAGTCCAAACGGACGGCGGAGGCCTAGCTAAAACGAGGTGAAGCAATGACAGGCAAGCGAGCATCGGGCGAGAGCTCGATTTACCAGGACGACGAAGGGCGCTGGCACGGATACGTCAGCATGGGTCTGAAATCTGGTGGCCGTCGTGATCGCCGTCACGTCTCCGGTGCCAAGCGCGCCGATGTTGTGACGAAGGTCCGTGCGCTTGAGCGCAAGCGTGATGCCGGCATGATCGAGGCATCCGGTCGCCCGATCACCGTTGAGCAGTGGCTTACCCATTGGCAAGACACGATCGCGGAACCCAAGGTACGGCCATCGACTCTCGTCCGTTACAAGCAGTTGATCAAGCACCAGATCATTCCGGGGATCGGCCATCATCGCCTCGATCGGCTGCAGCCCGAGCATGTCGAGGCGATGTACGCCGAACTGCTTGTAACGGACGAGAGTCGATGGCCGTACCTTGGGTTCCGCGATCGTGTCTTGCCAATGGGTAAGCCACTGCTCAACGGTGATCGGGCGACCGGATGCCTCGATCATGCCGGCATCACGCTTGCGCTCAAGCGCACGGACCTTCGTCACAACATCGGCGCGCTTGGCACCGGAGACGTGACGGCGATCACGACGGCCACCAGATTTCAGACCCATGCTGACGTATCCGTGCCAGCGCCCCTCGTCGTCCTGGTAAATCGAGCTCTCGCCCGACGCTCGCTTGCCTGTCATTGATTCACCTCGTTTTAGCTAAGCCTCCGCCGTCCGTTTGGACTCCGTTGGCTTGTCGTGCCGCACGCCTACCTGTTGTTGATCCTGCGCTCTGGGTCTGACGGTTGGCAACGCCCAGGCGGCGTCCTGTGGAGAGCCATCGGCAACGGCACCCTCCAGGTCTGCTTCGGAGAGCCTGGGTCGCCAGATCGGTACCGACGGTCTGGCCTGGGCCGTATCGAGGCGCTCGACGTAGCGATCGAGCTCGCCTCGAGAGATCCGACAGCAACGACCGATATGGACCGGCCGAAGATCGCCACTCCTGATGAGGGCGTAAACAGTGGTCCGCCCCACGCGCAGTACCTCAGCGGCCTCCTCCGTTGTGAACAACAACTGGTCGGGCGAGAACTCAAATCCAACGCTCCGGTGCGGGAGGTCCCTCGGCTGGCTGGTCATCGGCTGAGTCCTCTCGAGTGTTCGTGGCCGCGGTGGTGCTCGCGTGCGTACTCGACGGCTTGTCGTTGTTGGGCGATGCGGTCGTTGTCGCGGTCGCGCTGCCGGGTGCTGCTGGGTGGAGTGATTGCTTGGGGCCAGTCTTGGGCGAGCCGGTAGAGCAGGGCTCGGGCTGGGTGCTGGTCGGGCAGTGGATGCTCGTCGTTGACAAGTGCAGGGAGGCGGGCGGGGGCGTTGTAGCCGGTGCGGGCGGCTCGGGTGAGGCCTCGGACGAGCCAGGGCCAGCTGGGGTCGGCGGTGATCCGCGGGTCGAGCTCGCGCAGCAGCTTCGTCCAGTCGTGTGACCGGTATGCGATGGTGGCGACGGCTTGCACTCGCTGGCTGAGGTACTCGCGGTAGCCGGGTGCGGTGCACTGGTCGGGCCCGCAGGGGTCGGGGTGGTCGGGGTCGCAGCCGATCGCCGCGCGCCAGATCGCCAGCTCGCGGGCGAGAGTCCGGTCTTTGAGCCGCAGGTAGTCGGCCCAGTCTTCGTCGGGCAGCGTGCTGGCTTGCACGCGGGCGGCGGCGGTGGTGACGAGCTGGTAGCGCTGCTGCAGGTACTGCGCCCACTCCTGGTCATCGATGTCCGGGATGGGTGGGAGCCAGCGCAGCGGTCGTGGTCCTTCTCCGGGTCCTCCGCCGGCGATCGTGACGGCCTCGAGGTAGCGCTCGACCGCACGCCGCAGGACGGTGGCGGGGTCGAGGTCGGTCTGGTGCTGGCTGGTTGCGGATCGCTGATCGGGTTCGCGGGCGAGGATCCGTTCCAGGGTCTCGACGCTGGTCGGTGGCGTGACCGCGTCCGGAGCGGTCGCGTCGTGCGGTCCAGGAGCGGACGTGTCGAGGTAGAGGTGGTTCGCGGCCCGGCCGCGGGTCATCGCGACGTAAAGGTCGTGACGGTCCTCCCGCCCGGTGAACACGGTGTGACAGGTGTCGGCGGTGCGGCCTTGCGCGAGGTGGATCGTGGTGGCATAGCCGAGCTCGACGTGCGCTTGGACGTAGCCGGCGGGCAGGGTGATCCTTCGCCGGGTGGTGAGGTGACGGACCTGGAGCGAGCCGTCAGGGGTGACGGTGTGGATCTGCCAGCGGTCACCGTTCTTCACCCAGTCGGTCGCGCTGATCATCAGTTGCCGATTGTTACGGCGGGTCACGATCAGATCCCCGGCACTGGCGTGCGTTCCGTCGTGCAACGGAACGTCGCAGTCGGCGGGCTGGCCGCCGAGCCGGTCGGCACGGGCGCGAATGTTGAGGTCGCGGACTGTGGTGTTGGTCGCGGCGAGCAGAATCGCGTCGCGGTTTGCGGCACGGTCGGTTAGCCACGCGCTGAACGCGGCGTCGATGGTGGTGGTGCGATCACCGGAGTGGATCCGGTCGTGATCGAGGTAGTAGCCCAGCGCGATCGGTTCACCGACGCGCAGGGCGAGGGAGGCGTGACCTTCGACCGGATCAGCGAACCGGACCGGCGCGTCCAATCTGGCGACCGGGTGGGTCCGGGCGATGTCGCGGAGGATCCCGCCGCTGGCGACTGCGGCGAGCTGGCGGGTGTCCCGACCAGGCGCACGCTGCCGCCACGGTCGAGGACGTGGCTGATGGTGCGGTCCAGGTCGAACGTACCCGCCATCCCGGCCTCGTCGATCACCACCAACGTGCCCTTGTTGATCCTGCCGAGCTCGGCCGGTACTTCCCCACCGTCGAGACCGTGGAGCAGCTTCGCGACCGTGTCGGCCGGCCCGCCTAGCGCGGCGCGGAGCTCGGCGGCGGCGACCGCAGAGGGCGCCAATCCGATCACCGTGCCGCCACTGTCGCGCCACGCGCCGGCCAGTGTCCCGAGCGCGGTGGTCTTTCGGTCCCGGCTGGCGCCAAGGCGAGCTGCACCCGTTGCCCTGATGTGGCGAGATCGCGGACCAGCTGTTCTTGCGCCGGGTTCAACCCGCTCCGCTCACCCGGGCCTCGAGCAGGCACAGCTCAACCAAACCATCCGGGACCCGGTGTCCATCGGTGGATCCGCGGCAGCGAGCAGCCGGCGCTCCGCCGCCAGGATCTCCGGGGAGGTGTAGAGCTGGGAGCCGGCGACGGTGAACACGCTCGCGCCGTCCGCCGACACAACCCCGCCGGCTCCGTAATCGCATCGTGTCCGCCACTAGCGCGATCGACACCGCTGGTGACAGTGCGGTGTCGACCGCGGTCTGTACCGCGGTGTCGAGCTCGCTCAGCGGGACGCGGTCGGTGCGGGCGAGGCGTCCGATCTCGGCCCGAACGTGATGAGTCTGCAGGTCGCGCGCGACCCTGAGATTGTGCTTCCAGCACGATCTCGTTGCCGCGCCGCTCGATCGCATCCGAGCAGGCCCGGGCCAGCAATTGCACGCCGGCGCGCGGATAGGCGGGATCGGTGAGCAATTCGACCACGCGCTCTTGGCGGACCACGGCATAGCCGGCGATCGGCGCCGAGATTTCGTTCAAGTCCAATCGATCGGGACCGGCCAGGGCGATCATGATCTGGTCGAACGCGCCGCGCGAAATCAGCCATCGCCAATAGGTTTCGCTGCGGGCCAGCGGGCCGCAGCCGCCGGCCGTGTTTTGGGCATAGATCCGCATCAAGGCCGGCATCTCGAAATGCTTCCACAGGCGGATGTTCATCGTCCCGCGGCGCAAACCCGGCTCGGCCCAATAGCGGGCCAAGATGTCGCGGGTCTTGGCCTTGGAATAGCAATGGCGCCCACAGACCGCCCATCCGCAACGATGAAAGAAATGCGGCACGCGGGTCCGCAACAGGCCCAGCGCGGCGCCGTCGCGGAGCATCTTTTCATCGCTCGCCGAGAGCAGCGCGCTGGCCGCCCCTTGGCGGCGAAACTCGGGAAGTGTTCCCAGCCAGGCGACTTGATCGATCGGCAACCGGAGCGAGCCGAACAGCATCGTGCGCTGGATGAGCTGGGCGTGGGCGATGATCCGCGATCGCGCTTCACCAGCAGGCGGTTCGTCGGTTCGTAGGTCGGATCGTCCTGCTCGGCTTGGAACTCTTGCCGCGTCGGAGCATGAAACAGGCTCAACAGCCAGTCATAAATGCCGGGATGGTCGCCGGCCCGCGCGGCCAGCACCGTCCAATCCGGCGCACCCGCCGACGGTTGGGCGCGACCGCGTCGTGCGACCGCGCCGGCGACCGCGCCGTGTCGCGCGGGCGTTCCCCTCGGGAAGCCGCGGCGGCGCGGGGAGGCGCCTTGCGAGCCGATTCGAGCGCGGCGCTCGGGCGCTGCGGCGGCGAGAGCTTTCCCGCGCAGTGGACCGATGATCGTCCGGCGAGGAGGTCTTCCCTTCCGGCAGACGCGGCGGTTTGGGCTCGGCGAGCCCAGAGCGATTCGCGTCTCGCCGACGATCCGACACGCCTGTCGGTCGCGACACGCGTCTCGGTGACGACACGGGCGTCGGTTGCAACGCGGGCGTCGGCCGTGACACGAGCGTCCGTCGCGACGGCGGGCGACTCTTCGTTCCTTCGGCGGTTGCCACCGCCGCACGTTGCGTTGCCGAACCGACCGCCCCACTTGCCGAGCGACTCATTGAGAATCCCTTCTTGGTACGACAGCGCAGCTTAGGAGCCCCGTAGCCGAATTTATTGGAATTCGGATGTCCGAGGTTGCCCGAACCGCGGAATTCCAGCGAATTCCGCTAAGAGGCGGGCTGTCGTGTTGGCTGGACTTCGATCCTTGAGTACCCCTATTGGATAACAGACTAAACGCTCTCGCCGGGAAAAGCCAGTAGAAATTCGCGCAAACTTTTTTCCGGATACAGACAGAATCCATAATCGCGCGCCGCCAGAATCTTTTCCGCGCGCAGCTCGCGGCGGAGCCGCTCCGCGCGGGCGGCGGCCCGCGTCGCGGCGAGTCGCCACGGCCGCCTGAAGCTGTTCATTCGCCTGTCGGATCGCACGGGTCCGCTCGCGGGCTGCGCTCGGCGCGAAGGGGGCGGCGATCCAATGCCGCTTTTGCTCGATCCACGTCGCCGCCGCGCCGTTCACGGAGCGGTCGCCGGACGATGCTTCGCCCGCTATCTCGGGTTGCCGCGCTGCTGCCGGCCCCGACCGATCCCGATCCCGCGCCCGCGGCACCGTCGAGAAACCGCTCGGGATGAAAAGTCATTTCGCGCAGCGCGCGCTCGGCGCCGCGCAAATCATCGCCGCTGACGGCCGGCCGCGCGATCGGCAGATGCAAGGTGCCCGACACGACCATATAAACCGGCGCCTCGAGCCCGAAGAAGCGTTCGATGATGGCATCGGTCAGCCGATCGTATTTCGCCCCGCCGATTCCATGCAGGAACACGTCGCCGAAGAGCAGCCGCGCGGCGAGCGTCGTCAACAGGGCGCGGCTCCGCAAGTGGATGCCCCGCGGAGCGAGGGCCGCGAATTGCTCGATGGCCCGGTCCGCGTCGCACTCGGCGCAGAGGGCGAGTGGGATTTCGAGCCCCTCGCGATCGGTGAGCAGCAGCTCATCGCCGCGTTGGCGGGCAAACACGCGCCGCCGCCGCGGGTCGTGGTCGGTCCAAATCCAGAACGGCGCTTCGAGCCAGTCGCCGTCGGTCGCCAATTCCGGGGCGGGATGCGCATGGCTGCGGCACATGATAGCAACGCCGATAACAGGCCAGCGCCGAGTTATACACGTCCCAGAACCGCGGCAAATGGGCCAGCAAATGGGCCGTCAGCCATTGAAACGCCTCCAAATGGCAAACTTCGCTTTGGGGAATCTCGAGCGTCGAAATCCCCCAACCGCCTTCCCATTGATGCCGCGATTGGGCCAAGCATTCGCCCAGATTCCGCGTTCGCCGCGAACACTCCACGGCTTTCGGCCAATAGTCGCGCAACAGCGGATCGCGGACCAGCGAACTCAGCCGCGCGCTGGCCCGCCCCCCGAAACTCGCGAACAACTCGAGATCCTGAATCTCGCGGGCCTGAAACGGAATCTCGGCCGAGGGGCGATCGATCAAGACCCCTTCGAGCGTGGGCGCGGCGACCGAGCCGCCGGGCACGCGCAGCGACGAGGATTTGATCGTGTCGCTGTCGATAACCAGATTGACGGCCGCTCCTGCATTCCGCCGGGCCAGCCGCGCCAAGACGAAGTTCTTCAACCAGACGCCCGGATGAAACATCTCGGGTTGATGGCCGGCCAGAAACAGAGGGCCGTCGGCCGGCGGCGGATCGACGTCGCGATAGGTGCCGCGTGTAGCGCAAGGCCGCTGCCAGAAGCTGCTCGCGGGCCTGCGCAGCCAGAACCGGCAAGCGCCGCCCTTGCAATTCATAATCCGAATCGTCGATCCGGCGGCGGTTGGCGGCGGCCAAGTCGTCGGCCGCGCCGAGCGGCGGCTCGATGAGCTTCGCGCCGCTCGTCCGCGGGGCCGAAAGTTCCGCATTCGAGATGGGGCGTTTGGGAGTCAAGCAACGGGTTGCGCAAGGTGTTTCGATGATCACGATCTCTGAGCCGCGAAAAAGTGCGAAGGGAAGGGCAATACGTCGTGCCGCGACGGGGCGGCGGGAAAACTCCGGCGGTCCCTCGCCCTAAGTCTGTTTGGCGTCGCGCCCCGACGCGAGGCAATCGCGCCGCGGGCCGGCATCGAGCGCGGCCAGGCTGCGATCGATGATTTCGTGATAGTATTTCAGCCGGGTGCGGGCATCGTCGAGCGAGCCGCCGAACGAACGCTCCTCCTCCAAATAAATGAGCGGCACGGCCAGTTCGACGATCTTCAGCCTGGCGCAGGCTGCCTGCACCCACAACTCCAACGGCATCGCGTAACCCGGCTCCCGAATGTCCAGGGCCTCGAGCGCCGTGGCTCGGTAGGCCTTGAACCCGCAAAAGGCGTCGGTCAGATTCAGGCCCAAGCGGCGGTTCAATTCGGCGGTGACTTGCTGGTTGATCCGGCGGCGATCGGCCGGGGGCAAGCTGTCGGCGTCGAACCGCTCCAGATAGCGGCTCCCGGAGACGATGTCGGCGTCGGCCGCAGCCGCCACGAACAGCGGAATCCGTTGCGGCGTATGCTGGCCATCGCAGTCGATCGTCACCAACGTGTCGAAACCGTGGGCCAGCGCATAATCGAAGGCCGATCGCAGCGCCGCCCCATAGCCGCGATTGACCTCATGCGTGACGCGGCGAATGTCGTGCCGGGCAGCGAGCAACTCCGAAGTGCCGTCGTTCGAGCCATCGTCGACCACCAGCACGTCGGGGCTATACCGCAAGACTTCATCGAGAACGGCCGTGACGTGGCCGACCTCGTTGTAAACCGGCAGGGCCGTGAGAAAATCGCGACGACATGGATGACGACCTGAATTCGGACGATGAAGTATGAAATTGAGCGTTCCGCGTCGCGGCTCGCTCCCTCCCTGCTCCCTGCTCCGCGCTGACTGCTCTCCGCTCCCGGCCCCCGGCTCCCGGCTCTCCGCTCCCTCCCGCCTCATTTTAGACCGGCCCGTTTGTTCGTCAACGAACGGCCATTCGCTCCGGCTGCCAAAGGACTTGCGTCAGAGACAGTTCGTTTGGAGCCAGCCGAGTGGATCCCGTTCTTGGCGACTGGCCCACACGCTGATCCCGGTGAACTCCGTTGCCAGCAATTCCGCCAACTGCTCGATGGCAAACCGCTCGCTGGCATAATGACCCGCCAACACCAGCCCGATGCCGGTCGCTTCGGCTTCGAGACAGGCATGAAACCGGGCCTCGCCGGTGACGAAGGCATCGCAGTGCAGATTTTGCGCCGCGGCGAGCAATTCTCCCGCGCTGCCGCAACCGACAGCGACGCGGCCGACGGGGCAATCGGGCCGCCCGACGAATTGGACCGTTTCGATCGCCAGGAACCGGGCGGCCTTCAACGCCAACTCCGCCAGCGGCAGCGGCGGGGAGAGTTGGCCCCAGCGGCCCGTGCCGATCGCCGGATCGGCCGCGTCGGCCACCAGCGGCGCCAGCGCCTTCAAACCCAGCCCGGCGGCCAACCGCTCGTTGATCCCGCCGCCGGTCGAATCGAAGCCGGTATGCGGGCTATAAACGGCGACGCGGGCCTCGATCAATTCAAGCAGCAACCGTCCCTCGACCGAGTCGGTCGTCAGCCGCTTGAGCGGCCGAAAGGGGAGCGGGTGATGCGTGACAACGAGATCGACCCGTTCGGCGACCGCTTCGGCGACACTGTGGGTCGTGAGAGTCAGGCAGGTCATCAGCCGCTCGATCGGCCGCCGAGCGTCGCCCACCAACAATCCGACGTTATCCCACGACTCGGCCAAGCGGGCCGGGGCGAAGTTTTCCAGAAATTCGGCGATCGTGGAGATTGTGAGCATAGTGTGTGCGTCAAAGAATACCACTTTTCTCGGTGCTCGGGTATGATCGGTCCGCCATGCCATGCCAGAATTCGCTCGATCCGGCGTCACAAATTGCCCAAGCCGCGAACTGGATTCGCGACCGCTGGAATTGCCGGCCGCAAGCCGGGATCATCCTCGGCACCGGACTCGGGCCTTTCGTCGATGAGATCGCGGCCGAGGCGATTTTGCCCTATGAGGCGATCCCCCATTTCCGCCGGGCCACGGCGCTAGGGCATCGGGGACGATTGGTCTGCGGCCGCGCGGCGGGACAAGCGGTTGTCGTCATGGATGGCCGGCTACATGCCTACGAAGGTTATTCGCTCGAGGAAATTACGTTTCCCACCCGCGTGATGGGGGCACTGGGCATCGAGACCCTGATCGTCACCAATGCGGCCGGGGGGCTCGATCCGCGCTCGCGCCGGGCGACATTCTGCTGATTACGGATCACATCAACTTGCTGCCCCGCCTCGAGCCGAGCCGCGGGCCGCCCTGGGCGGCAGCGGGCGCGGCCGGCGGCGCCGAACCGCGGCAATCCGCCGATCGCGCGGCCGACGCATTCCGCCCGACCGCTTACGATCGGGATCTCGTCGATCGGGCCGCAGCGATCGCCCGCCGCGCGAATTTCGCCGCTCATCAAGGCGTGTACATCGGCGTGACGGGGCCGAATTACGAAACCCGCGCCGAATATCGCTTCCTGCGGCGGATCGGCGGAGACGCCGTGGGGATGTCGACCGTGCCGGAGGTGCTCGCCGCCGCGCGGCTCGGCCTGCGCATCCTGGCCCTATCCACAATCACCAACATCGGCCTGCCCGACGCCCCGAACAAAACGACCGGCGCGGAAGTCATCGCCGCCGCCGCCAGGTCGGAAGCGAAAGTGCGGCGAATACTGTTGGGCATTCTCGGCGGAGAAGGCTCGTGCGCGGACCGCCCGCCACACTATCCCGCCGCGCCACACTAGGAGCCTGTCCAAGAACGGGCTGCGGCGAGGGGATGCTCGCAGCGAAAAGGGGTCGGGAGTCGATTTCGCCATGATGCAGGTCGGCACTACGGGTCGTTCAGCGGGCGAAATCGACTCCCGACCCCCTTTTCGCAACGCCCGCCGGAAGCTATGCCCGTTCTCGGACAGTCTCCTAGCGCTTCGTTCCGACTCCGTCGCTAGCGCTTCGTTCCGACTCCCTCGCTAGCGCTTCGTTCCGACTCCCTCGCTAGCGCTTCGGGCTAGTGTGGCCACTTGGGGAGATCGATGGTGGAGATTAGAATGAGGAGGATGGAACCGAGAGTATCGACGGATTCGTGATGCACGCGCATCATGGGGAGAGCGGCACGGGTCGCGAGGAGAGAAGCATTGCCGAAAGCATTCCCGATGATCGACCCTGCTCGGCCAGGCCGCGGTAGTCCGGCGCGGAATGCTCGTGGCCAGCCTGCTGATGTTCGCCGCCGGTCTGTTGGCTCCGTCGGCCGCGCAAGCCCGGCAGATCGACGCGGCGCGGGTGCGGGCCGCGGGAATCCGGACGCTCAACAGCAAACGGCTCACGCTCTACACCGACGTCCCGTCGCGTCCGACTATCGATGAATTGCCGGAGGTCTTCGATCAGGCGTTTACGCAGTGGTGCGCCTATTTCGGCATCGATGAACAGACGCATGCCGATTGGCATCACACCGCCTATCTCATGCAAGACACGCGCCGTTTTCAAGCGAGCGGGTTGTTCCCCGCCGATTTGCCGCCGTTCTTGTTCGGTTACACGCAGGGGGACGAATCTTGGCTCTACAACCGAGCGATCGATCATGGCCAAGCCGTGCCCTTGAGCGACTACTTTCGCCGGCATTTGCTGCTGCATGAAGGGACGCACGGCTTCATGCTCACGGTGCTGGGAGGTTGGGGCCCGCCCTGGTATAGCGAAGGGATGGCCGAGCTGTTGGGAACTCATCGCTGGCACGACGGCAAGCTCACGCTCGACTATTTTCCCGCCAAGGCGTCGGAGGTGCCGAAGCTGGGGCGGATCGAGATCATTCAGGACGACGAGGCCCATCATCGCGTTCATTCGCTGGCCGATATCCTGGCCTACGACACCCATGCCCATTTGAAGGTCGATCCCTATGCCTGGAGTTGGGCGGCGGTTGCCTTTCTCGATCATCATCCGCGCTATCGCGACCGGTTCCACGAAGTTTGGCGGCTGGCCGCAGCGCCGAATTTCAATCGAAACTTCGCCAAGAAATTCGCCCGCGACGGCGCCGAATTGGCCGAGGAATTTCAGGTGTTCGCGAGCGATTTGACCTATGGCTACGATTTTCGCCGCACGGCGATCGACTTCACGCCCGGCCGCCCGCTGCCCGCCGCCGGCGCGACGGTGACGGTCGCCATCGACCGCGGTTGGCAGAATAGCGGCGTGGAATTGACGGCGGGCAAGACCTATCGTTTGACGGCCAGCGGACGCTATCAGGTGGCCAAGAAGCCGCGCATCTGGTGGTGCGAGCCGGGAGGCGTCTCCATTCGCTATTGGCACGGCAAGCCGCTGGGCATCTTGCTCGCCGCGGTACGGCCGGACGGCCAATACAACCCGGACAGCCCCTTGACCTCGCCGCTGACGATCGGGCTGGGCGCGACGATTCGGCCGAAGCAGTCCGGCACCCTCTATCTGCGCTCGAATGTTTCCTGCGGCGAATTGGATGCCGCTTCCGGATCGCTCAGCGTGAAAATCGGCGGCGAGTGAGGTTGGCCATGCCCGCGCTGTATCCCCTGCGTTTCGAGCCGATTTGGCGCCGCTATCTGTGGGGAGGCCGGCGGCTGGGAACCGTATTGGGCAAGCCGATCGGCCCGGAAGCCGATTATGCGGAAAGTTGGGAGATCGTCGATCATGGAGCGGATCGGAGCCGCGTGGCCGCAGGGCCGCTGGCCGGACAGACGCTCCACGAGATCGTCGTCGGGCACGGTGCGGAACTTTTCGGCCGGCATCCGCGCCAAGCGACCTTTCCGCTGCTCTTCAAGTTTCTCGATGCCCAGGCGGCGCTGTCGGTGCAAGTGCATCCCAACGATGCGCGCGCCGCCGAACTCACGCCCCCCGGCTCCGGCAAGACCGAAGCTTGGGTCGTGCTGGCCGCCGAACCGGGAAGCAAGATCTATGCCGGCTTGAAGCGCGGCTTCGATCGCGCGGCGCTGGCCCGCGAAGTCGCCCGCGGCACCTGCGAACTCTGCCTGCATCGGTTCGAGCCGCGGGCGGGGGATTGCATTCTGTTGCCCTCGGGCACCGTGCATGCGTTGGGAGCCGGCTTGCTCATCGCCGAAATTCAGCAATCGAGCGACACGACCTATCGGCTGTTCGATTGGGATCGGCTGGGGCCGGATGACCGGCCGCGGACTTTGCATATCGACGCGGTGCTCGAGGCGATCGACTACGACCAAGGGCCCGTGGGGCCTTCGCAGCCGGTGGCGACGGAGCGGCCGCAGGTGATGCGGCTGACTGCTTGCGACAAATTCGTGCTCGATCGCTGGCAGATCGCCTTGCCTCGCGAAGTGGCGGGGGACGACCGCTTCCACATTTTCTCCGTAATCGAGGGAGCGGTCGAGGTCGAGGGGGATCCGGCCGAGCGGCCGCTGCGTCTGGGAGAAACAATTCTCGTTCCCGCTGCGGCCGGCCAGATCAAGCTCGCGCCCCAACCTCCGCACGCCGTGGTGCTCGACATCTATTTACCCTGAGCCGCCGCGCGGCAACACTAGGAGACTGTCCGAAAACCGGCATATCTTCCGGCGGGCGTTGCCAAAGGGGGTCGGGAGTCGATTTCGCCATGATGCCGGTTGGCACTACGGGTCGTAAGGTGGGCGAAATCGACTCCCGACCCCTTTCGCGGCGAGCTGCTCCGTCGTGCGCGAACCGCGACTTGTACTCATTCTCCCACCCAACGTCGGTCTGGGCTACCGGCCGCCGCTCGGGAGAAGTAGGATTTGGAGTTCCGGCCATGCCGAATTCGTGCGGCCCCGCCGCCCCGAGGGAAAATCGCGATGTCGATGAGTCCGGCTGAAACGTCCGCTGCTGCCTCGGCGCCCCTGCATGCCGAGCCGGCGTGCGCCGAGCCGGAACCGCTGCCTCCGGAAATCAAGAGCACGCAGCCGGGCGGGGGTGTCTGCTACCGCATCGAGTTGGCCTGGGGGCGCGGGCGGCGGTGGTTGCTCAAGACGTTCAATCGCGGCTTTGTCCGCCAGATGCGGGCCTCGCGCCGCGGCGATCCGGCCGGCTGCCCCCATGAGATTCTCGACCCCCGCGATTTGAAATACCTGCGCAACCAGACCGATTGCCATTGGGATCCGCTCGATGATCCGTTTGCCTGGCGCGAGCGGATTCCGTTTGCCCGCTGGGGATTGGCCGAACTGCAGATCATGGGCTGGCCGCTGTTGGCGGCGACGATCGCACTGTTGGCGACGGCCTGGTATTTGGCGCCGCTGACGGCGATTCCGCTGTTTCTCGTGGTGTATTTCTTTCGCGATCCGGCGCGGATCGTGCCTCAAGAAGTCGGGGCGATTGTCGCCCCGGCCGACGGCAAGGTGGTCGAGGTGACGCCGCTCGAACAGGACGAATTCGTCGGCGGGCCGGCCGTGCGGATCGCCATTTTCCTCTCGATCTTCAATGTGCATATCAACCGCGCCCCGTGCGCGGCGCGGGTGATTCGGCTGAAATACTCGCCGGGCCGCTTCCTCAGCGCCCTCAATCCCGAGTGTGCGATCCATAACGAATTCATGTGGATCGGCCTGGAGGAAGAGGCCGCGCCGCATCGCAAGCTGGCGCTGCGCCAAGTGGCCGGGCAGGTGGCGCGGCGGATCGTCTGCGACTTGCGGCCGGGGCAAACGGTTGCTCGCGGCGAAAAGATCGGCATGATCAAGCTCGGCTCGCGCACCGAGTTGATCCTCCCGGCCGCAGGGCTGGAAGTGCTGGTCGAAGTCGGTCAACATATCCAAGGGGGACGCGACATCGTGGCGCGGTATGCCTGAGTGCGGAGGCCGGGGCGCAAACCCGTAAGACGGCTCTCCCGAGCCGTCAATCACTGCGCGGCTCGGGAGAGCCGCCTTCCTGCGGGGCATGACCGCTACGGAAACGCGACAGTATTTCGAACGCATGAAAAAAATCCGCACGATCGCCGTTTTGCCCACCCTGTTCACGCTGGGAAACCTCGTGTGCGGGTTTTTCAGCATCGTCGTCTCCTCGCGCGTCGATCGTCCGCTCAGCCCCGAGCCGCCGACGGCCGCCCAGATTTCGTTTCAGGGGCCGATCGGCTTGGGCGGCTTGGACGCCAGCGATCCCACGCAGAATGCGATGCTCAGCGGCTGGTTGATCTTCCTGGCCATGATCTTCGACGCGCTCGACGGACACGTCGCCCGACTCGCTCGCACCTCGACCGAATTCGGCGCCGAGTTGGACAGCCTCTGCGATGTGGTCTCGTTCGGCGTGGCGCCGGGGTTTCTGCTGGTGGCGATGTGCCCTTCGCTGACCTATCATTTTCGCGAAGCGGTGTGGATCATCGCCACGGCCGTGCCGATTTGCGCGGCCTTGCGGCTGGCCCGCTTCAACGTCGAAACATCCGAGAACGACTCGCACTTGTTCTTCAGCGGGCTCCCCAGCCCGGCGGCGGCCGGCTCGATCGCCGGGTTCGCGATCCTGTTCTATTCGCTGCGGCAGGATTCGAGCCCGCTGGCCAGCATCCATCAGATCGATTCGATCATGGAAATTTGGGTCTGCATCCTCGCGCTGGCCGTCTCGGCCCTGATGGTCTCGCGGATTCCCTACCCCCATATCGTGAATCAGATGTTTCGTGGGCAGCGGAGCTTCAGCCATATCGTGGGGGTGGTGTTCGCCTTGGTGGCGATCATGGCGATCCGCGCCTATTCGATTCCGATCCTATGCACCGGCTTCGTGCTCGGGCCGCCGGTCAAATTCATCTGGCTGCGCTTGCAGCAGCGCAACGCCGAGAGCGAGCCGATGTTTTGACCGCAGCCGGCGTCGCGCATGCCTTGTCCGCGGCGGCCAGCGGCGCCGGTCGCCTCGATCGATTCTTCGCAACCGCCGATTTTGCAACCGCCGATCTCCCGCCAACCGACCATGTTCACCGGCCTCATCGAAAGCCTTGCGCGCGTTGTCGCCATCGACCCCGAGCCGCCCGGCGTGCGGCTGTCGGTCGCGGCCGGCGCCGCGGCCACGGACGCGGCGATCGGCCGGAGCATCGCCCTGAACGGCTGCTGCTTGACCGTGGTGCAGATCGCAGGCGAGACGCTCGGCTTTCAGGCCGGCGAAGAAACGCTCCGCCGCACGAATCTCGGCCGCCTCGCGCCGGGCAGCTTCGTCAATCTCGAACGGTCCTTGCTCCTCGGAGATCGCATCGGCGGGCATCTGGTCACGGGACATATCGACGGTCTCGCCACGCTCGTCGAACGCCGCGACAATGGCCCATGGTCCACGTTGCGGTTCGAGACGACCGTCGAACTCATGCGCCAGATCGCCTCCAAAGGATCGATCGCGGTGGACGGCGTGAGCCTGACGGTGGTGGACGCCGATTCCACGCGGTTCAGCGTGGCCCTGATTCCGCATACGCTCGCCGTCACGACATTGGGCCGCTTGCCGGTCGGCGGCACGGTGAATTTGGAGACCGATCCGATCGCGAAATACGTCGCGCGGCAACTCGCCGCTCGCGGCACAATCTGACCCTGCTCGCCTGCTTCCTGCTTCCTGCTTCCTGCTTCCTGCTCCCTGCTCCCTGCTCCCTGCTCGCCCGCTCCCCGCTCCCCGCTCCCTGCTCCCCGCTCCCATGCGACGACAAACGGTTTCCTATCTCAAGCAGCGGTTTGCCGAGGTCGGCATGACGCTGCAATCGCGCCATGGGCAGAATTTCCTCACCGATCTCAATCTTTTGGGGCTCTTGGCCGAGGCCGCCGCGGTCGGCCCCGACGACGTGATCTTGGAAGTCGGCACGGGGACCGGCGGCCTGACCGAGCTGATCGCTCCGCGGGCGGCCGCGGTCGTCACGGTGGAAATCGATCGTCGGCTGCATCAGATCGCCTCCGAGGAGTTGATCGACTTCGACAATGTGACGCTGCTCCAGCAAGACGCGCTCAAGCACAAGAATGCGCTCGATCCAGGCGTGTTGGAGACCGTCGCGGTCAAGCTGGCCGAGCGGCCGGAGCGGCGATTCAAGCTCGTCGCCAATCTGCCGTACAGCGTCGCCACGCCGGTGATCTCCAATTTGCTCGATCTCGATCGCCCGCCGGAGTCGATGACCGTGACGATCCAGCGGGAACTCGCGGAGCGGGTCGTCGCGGTTCCGGCGACGAAGGACTACGGATCGCTGAGCATCTGGGTGCAGAGCCAATGCGCGGTGGAACTGTTGCGGCTGATTCCGCCGGAAGCGTTTTGGCCCCGGCCGAAAGTCACGTCGGCGATGTTGCAGATTCGCCTGGATCCCGAGCGGCGCGGGCGGATCGCCGATCGCGCGTTTTTTCATCTCTTCGCGCGGGGGCTGTTTCGCCATCGCCGCAAATTCCTGCGAAGCGTGCTGCCGAGCGTGTTCAAGGGGCAACTCGACAAATCCGACGTCGATGCCATTCTCGTCGGGCAGGGCATTCCGGCCGCGACGCGGGCGGAAGAGTTGGATGTGGCCACAGTGCTTCGATTGGCCGTTGCCGTCCAGGAGCGATTGGCTGGGGAATCGCGGCGGGCCTGATTCGCGCGGCCCCGAGTCGCGCGGCCATGATTCTCGCGCGGCCCCGAGTCGCGCGGCCTTGCGCAGTTTGCCGGTGCGGGAATTCGGCCTGGCGCGGCCCTTGTCCGCCGCCGCGCCGCCGATTAACGTAAACCTCGGCCGGCCGCCGCAACTTCCCTTCGCGTCGCAGACCCGGCCATCGACAACGGACCACTGACAACGGACATCGGACACTATCAGGAGCAGGGAGCAACGAGCCATGAAGTTCATCGAATTATCCGGCGGCGAGTTGATGACGATCCTCGGCCCGGACGAAGTGACGCCCGAGCAGCTCAAGGCGGCCGGTTTGACCGAGCGCTGCCTGGTGCGGATCAATCTGCAAGGGGATATCGAAGTCCGCCGCCGCGACCGCTGGGACGTGATCGGCGGCCTATTGGGCGACTTCGATCATCGCATCCGCAAAGCGACCGGCCGCGAATGGGCCTGAGAGGCACGACGCGTGCCATTGGAGTGCATGCTTTAGCGTGCCGCCCACTCGCTAGAGCGTACACTCCAAAGGGGAGTGCGTCCGGCAACGGCAGACCGCGTTTGCCTGCGGCACACTCGCTCCTTCTGGATTTATTCCAACCCAAGCGGAGCCGTCTTCCAGATTCGACTGAGGCAAAACACAATGTACTCCTCACGCTCCGTCGTGAGGGATGTCAATGTACTCCTCACGCTCCGCCGTGAGGAACGTCATCACGGCGGAGCGTGATGACCACTGAGGCATGTCAATGTACTCCTCACGCTCCGCCGTGAGGGATGTCATCACGGCGGAGCGTGATGACCACGAAAGTGTACTCCTCACGCTCCGTCGTGAGGAACGTCATCACGGCGGAGCGTGATGACTACTGAGGCATGTCAATGCACTCCTCACGCTCCGTCGTGAGGCATGTCATCACGGTGGAGCGTGATGACTACTGTCTCACGGCCTCTTTTCATCGCGCCATAGCCAGCGGAGCGAATCGGGCAGAATCGCGCCCCCTTGTTTGCCGTTGTGCCCTTCCGTGCCGAATACGAAGCGATAATCGTATTTCGCGAACTTCAACGCCGCGGCCATCTGTTGGTTCGCCAGCGGCCAATTGCCGAACTCGATTGTCCAAATCGTTCGCCCCGTCTTGCAGAAACACGCGAATCGGCTTGACCGGCCGCGTCTCGCGAATCAGCGACGGATAGACGTACCCTCCGCGGATATTCGTGAAGCTCCCCACGTGGCTGAGCACTTTGCCGAAGGCATCCGGCCGCTGCCAGGCCACCGTGAAGGCGCAAATTCCCCCCGAGCTGATCCCGCAAATCGCCCGCTCCGCCGCGTCTGTCGGTCAGCTTGTACTCTTTCCCGACCTCGGGCAGCATCTCTTCGAGCAGGAACCGGGCATAGCGACCGTCGAGCGTGTCGTATTCGAAGCTGCGGTTGTCGGCGTTCCAGGGATTCTTCGGCGGCTTCTCCGACTTTGCTGCCCGGATTGATGAAAATGCCGATCGTCACCGGCATCTCCTTCTTGGCGATCAGATTGTCGAACACGATCGGGACGCGAAAATCCCCCGTCTCGCTCACATAAGCATGCCCGTCCTGAAACACCATCACGGCGGCGGCTTCGCCGGATCGTATTGCTTGGGCACATAGACGTAATACTCGCGAACGGTGCCGGCGAAAATTTTGCTCTTCCACAGATGCTTGGCCACCACGCCGCGCGGCACCCCCTCGTGGCGCTGCGAATCGGGCCCGAACTTGTACTGCTCGGCACAGAGCGCCGTCGCCGCCAGCGACAGCAGGACGAAACACGCGGCACGGACGACGGAGCATGAGCGAAGCATAGCGAGCCTTTCGGAGGTGAGATGCAGCGGAGGGCTGCGCGTGATTTTGGATTCCTCACGCAGGCGATGAATAGCGGCTGACCACCCGCGAAGCATTTCCTCTGCGCTCACGATCGTGCGTGCAACCCGCTCGGTCGCGGCTTCCATGCGTGTATTCAGCGGTCCATGTCGAGCATCGCGTTCGTCCATGAAAACCGAAAGGTGATCGGTATCGAGGAGGATCATGGACGGGCTTGCCGTTTCTTTCGGGTTGAAGGCTTGACCGCCTTTCTTTGCGATTCGCGCCGCTTTGCGGCCTTCTTCGAAAACCTGCCGCATGAGATCGTCGCCGGTAAAGGCTCCGCGAGTGCGGCGCCAATCCTTGGCCCGCGGCCCTCGACCGCCGTTGGCGAGCAACTCTCGGACCTGTTTTTCGAGAGTCGCCACTCGTATTTCAAGCGTCGCGATGGACATCCTGGATTTCCCGTTCCAAAGTAAACGACATTTCGATTATTCTCGCGGTTGCAAACAGTGGAATCAAGTGGCGGGCTATTTCGAATCGGGACCGGGAAACCTTCGGTCAGGGCAAAAACGGGGTATTCCGGCCTCTGTTGGCCGCCTATTTCTCTCGGCCGAAATCCCATTGATCGTGCGTAACGACGATCTCAACAATGTCGTCTTCGGTAAATGGCGAGCAGGTTCACGGCGCGAGCAGCAGCCGGCCCGGCGATTGCAAGTAGGCGATCACGTCGTTCAAAAACCGGGCCGCGGCGGCGCCGTCCACCAGGCGGTGGTCGTAGGATAGGCTCAGCGGCATCATCAGCCGCGGCTCGATCCGATCTTCGACGACGACCGGCAGCTTCCGCGAGCGGCCGACCAGCAGGATCGCGACCTCGGGATAGTTGATGATCGGCGTGGAATAGGTGCCGCCGATCGCGCCCAAATTGCTGATCGTGAACGAGCCGCCGCGGAGATCGTCGAGCGTGTAGCGGGTGGCCTTGGCCTGTTCGGCCAGAGTGGTCAGCGATTGGGCGATGTGCGGAGATCGTCAGCTTGTCGACGTCGCGCACGACCGGCACGACCAGCCCGCGCTCGGTGTCGACGGCGATCCCGAGATTCACGTAATCCTTGTAAATGATTTCGCCCCCTTCCATGTCGAGCGAGGCGTTGAGCAGCGGATTCTGCTTGAGGGCCAGGGCGACCGCCTTCATCACGAAGACGAGCGAGGTGAGCTTGACGTGCGAGCCGGCGTAGTCGGCGACGCTCCCTTTGCGAATTCGCTCGAGTTCGGTGATGTCGGCGTCGTCGAAATTCGTCAGATGCGGAATCGTGAAGGCCGAGCGGACCATGTTGGTCGCGATCGTCTTGCGCATCTTGGGGAGCGACTCGCGGCGGATCGGCCCCCAGGCGTCGCGATCCTGCGCCTCGGGGAGTCGGCCGGCGGACGCCGCGGCGTTGCCGGTCGCATGGCGGACGGCCGCGATCACGTCCTCGCGGAGGATCCGCCCGTCGGGCCCCGTGCCGCGCGACGTGGGAGAGTTCCACGCCGAGTTCGCGAGCCAAGCGGCGCACGGCGGGACCGGCCGGCGCGGCGGGGGCCGCCTCCGGGCCGGCAGCCTCTTCAAGATCCAGCGCGGCCATCGACGGAGCGGCCCGCGACGGGATCGGCTCGGCGGAGCGGCCGTTGCCATGCCTGGCCGCCGATGGCGCGGCGGAGCGCTCGGGGGCCGCGGCAGGACGGGGCTTGGCCTGAGTCGGCTCGGGCTTGGCCGGCGCTTTGGCGGGCTGCGGCTTGGCGGCTTGGTCTGCGTGGACGGAGGGCTTGCTCGCAGCGGGTTTGCTTGCAGCAGGCTTGTTCGCTGCAGGCTTGCTCGCAGGCGGTTTGTTTGCCAGTGCGGGCGGCTTGATGGCAGCGGACGCCGCTTCTTCCAGCGAGAGCAGCACTTGGCCGACTTTGACGGTTTCCCCCGGCTTGACGTGAATCTTTTTCACGCGGCCGCCGAGCGGACAGGGGACCGCGATGTCGCTTTCTCGGTTTCGATCTCGATCACGTTCTGCTGCGGCCTGGACGACGTCTCCTTCGTTGACCAGCAGGCTCACGACGTCGCCCGAGGCAATGTTTTCACCAAGGTCCGGCAGTTTGAATTCAGGCCATGGCGGGAAGTGTCAGTTGTCGGTTGTCGGTTGTCAGTTGTCGGTGGCGGCGTTCGTTTCGGGCTGCTTTGGCCGCGCAGGCCGGCCAGCAAACGCTCACGAGGCAAACGGATCCGATTTCTCCGGATCGATTTCCAGATCGCGAATCGCGGCGGCGATTTTGCCACGATCGACATTGGTTGCTGTCGGCCAATCGCGTAGAGCGCGGCGACGGCGATGCATTCCGCGTCGACCTCGAAAAACCGCCGCAAAGCCGAGCGGCATTCGCTCCGCCCGAAGCCGTCGGTCCCCAATACGTACAATCCGCCGGGAACCCAGGGGTCAAGCTGCTCGGGCACGCCCCGCACATAGTCGGAGGCCGCGACGAACGGGCCTTTTGTTTCGGCAATCGCTTGCTCGAAATACGATTTCCGCGGCGTCTCGGTCGGATGGAGCATATTCCAGCGGCGGCAGGCCTGGGCGTCGCGGCGCAGCTCCTTGTAGCTGGTCACGCTCCAGACGTCGCTCGACACGCCATACTTCTCGGCCAGGATCGTCTGCGCCGCTGCACTTCGCGCAAGATCGCCCCGCTGCCGAAGAGTTGCACGCGCGGCGATTTCTCACCCGCCTCGACCGTGTCGAGACTTGTAGATGCCGCGGACGATCCCTTCCTCGACGCCGGCGGGCATCGAAGGCATCTTGTAGTTTTCGTTGCCGATCGTGATGTAGTAGAACGGCGTCTTCGCACTTCTTCATACATCCGACGCATGCCTTCCAGAATAATCACGGTCGATTCATAGGCGAAGGCCGGGTCGTAGCTGCGGATATTGGGATAGGCGATGGCAAACAGATGGCTGTTGCCGTCCTGATGCTGCAAACCTTCGCCGTCGAGCGTCGTGCGGCCGGCTGTGCCGCCGAACATGAAGCCCTTGGCTCGCGAGTCGACGGCGGCCCAGATCATGATCGCCGATCCGCTGGAAGCCGAACATCGAGTAGTAGATGAAGAACGGAATCATTGTGACGCCGTGGGTGGCATACGCCGTGCCGGCGGCGATGAACGAGGACATCGAGCCGGCCTCGGTGATTCCCTCTTCGAGAATCTGCCCGTCGTTCGCCTCGCGATAATAGAGCAACTTGATCGGAATCGACCGGCTCGTACAGCTGGCCGTCGTGGCTGTAGATGCCGCACTGCTTGAAGAGCGGGCTCCATGCCGAAGGTGCGCGATTCGTCGGGACGATCGGCACGATGAACTTGCCGATCGACTTGTCTTTGCAGGAGCGTCCTCATGAGTCGCACGAACGCCGGTCGTCGTCGAAACGTCGCGACCGACGGTCTTCTCGATGAACTCGGAAGATATTCCTTCAGCTTGGGTGTTTTGAGCGGCAGCGGCACCATCGGCCGGCCCGGCACATAGCCCCCCAGCGCCGCCCGCCGCTCTTGCGAGATACTTCATCTCGGGCGAATCGTCGGCGGGGCGATAGAACGGGGCTTTCGGCCACTTCGTCGTCGGAGATGGGAATCCCGAATCGCGAGCGGAATTCGCGCAGCTCGTCTTCGTTGAGCTTTTTCTGCTGATGCGTGGCGTTGCGCCCTTCGCCGGCTTCGCCCAGGCCGTAGCCCTTGATCGTCTTGGCCAGGATCACGGTCGGCTTCCCCTTGCATTCGACAGCCGCCTTGTAGGCGGCGTAGACCTTTTCGGGATCGTGCCCGCCGCGGCGGAGCTTTTTCAGCTTCTCGTCGGAGAGGTGGCTGACCATTTCCAGCAGCTCGGGATACTTGCCGAAGAAATGCTCGCGGATATAAGCAGCCGGGCATGACGATGTACTTCTGATACTCGCCGTCGACGACCTCGCCCATCCGCTGGACGAGCATGCCGGTTTTGTCGCTTGGCGAGCAGTTCGGATCCCAATCGTCGCCCCAGATCACCTTGATCACATTCCAGCCGGCGCCGCGGAAGATCCCCTCGAGTTCCTGAATGATCTTGCCGTTGCCGCGCACCGGGCCGTCGAGCCGCTGCAAGATTGCAGTTGATGACGAAGATCAGATTGTCGAGGCTCTCGCGCGAAGCGAGCGTGATCGCGCCGAGCGTTTCGGGCTCGTCGCACTCGCCGTCTCCCACAAACGCCCAGACATGCGATCCGCTGGTGTCCTTGAGCCCCCGATCCTGAAGATACTTGTTGAAGCGGGCCTGATAGATCGACATGATCGGCCCCAGTCCCATCGAGACGGTCGGGAACTCCCAGAATTCAGGCATCAACCAGGGATGCGGATACGACGAAAGGCCGCCGCCGGGGGCCAACTCGCGGCGGAAATTCGCAAGCTGCTCTTCGCTCAGCCGCCCTTCGAGAAAAGCTCGGGCATAGATTCCAGGCGAGGCATGCCCCTGAAAATAAATCTGGTCCCCGGAGAAATCGTCCCCCTTGCCGTGGAAGAAATGATTGAAGGCGACTTCGTAGAGCGTCGCGGCCGAGGCATAGGTCGAAATATGGCCGCCGATGCCCGTGCGACTCTTTGTTCGCCCGCACGACCATCGCCATCGCATTCCAGCGGATGATGCTTTTGATGCGGCGCTCGATCTCGCGATTGCCGGGAAAGGGGGGCTGGTCGTCGGCCGGAATCGTGTTGATATAGGGAGTGGTTGCGGAAAACGGCAACTCGACACCCGAGCGATGGGCCTTTTCGTCGAGCACCGAGAGCAGATAGCTGACGCGCTCGGGCCCCTTGCTTTCGAGCACATATTGGAGCGATTCGAGCCATTCCTGGGTTTCGGCCGGATCGGTGTCTGCCACGGCGGCCGAGGCGGCATCGGAAGCGGCGGCGGAGTCATCGGCAGCCGGCATTTCATCCGCGGCTACGTCGGCCGACGAATCGTCGGCCGGGGCGGCATCGCCGTCGTAGCCGTTCGCGGTTTGCATTTCCGCATCGCCGAGATCCGCGTGATCGCCGGGGATTTCATCGTGGACGGCACCGTTGGTTGCTCGCTGGGAAGTTCCGTGGGTGATTTCGCCTCTGGACATAAGTTGTGTTCCTCAAAAGCGTTAGAGACGAGCGATCGGCCTCCTGCCGGCGATTCGCCGCGTGGTTCCGCGGATGGCATTCTCGATCGTCGGCCGGCTCGTCGCTCGCGCGCCGTGTACTGACCGGATGAATTGTACGGAAACGCGGCCCGCCGGAACAATGCGCACCTTGGCGGAGTGCTATGCACTGCCGCCGACTCATTCCGCCGGTCGCGGCGGCCGGTTTCGCCGATCTTTCCTCCAGACCGCGGATTACGGCATTATCCTTAACCCCGCCGTTTCCGTAAAGGGGAGTGTTGGGGGGCTGGCTTGGGGGTTCGTGCCACTGCTTGCCAGCCGCCGAGGTTGTCGATGCCCTCGGAGTCGGCCTGTTCTGCGGCTGACAAGCAGAGCGGCGCCCGGCTGCCACGAGCACTGCTTGGCGGCTTGCCGTCGCACAGATTGCATGGCGCAGCCGTCAGGCCGCAACCGAGAAAGCATGGCGGCATGACAGATTGGGAACACTAATCAGCGCTAATCAGCGCTAATTAGCGCTAATTAGTGCCGATTAGCGCCGATTAGTGTTCCTAAAACCGGCTGTACTGAGTTTTTGAGTGGGTGAAGCGAAAATCCTCGGGATTTGCGCATCCCGCCTTGTGGAAAGTGTAGCGGTGTTTCGGAGCCGAGAAGGGTGCCAGCAGGCCGGGTTGCCGGTCTGGAGTGATAGAGGTCTACGAAGTGCCGCGCTGCCCGCCCCCATTGAACGCCTGAGCCATGCCTTGAAAATCCTGGGGGTCTGGGGACAAGCCCCCAGTCTAGGCTGTGAAAAATCCGCCCTTCGAGAGTTCGAAAGTTTATCCACATTTTGTCCCGCTCAGGCATGCGCGGCGTGGTCACCGAGGCTGTTTCGACAGCAATCAACCCCAACGGGGTTACGGCTCTAGCCCAGGGTTGATTGCCGCAGGCAATCTACCCTAGGTTCGAATCGGCGCAACACCCTTTCAACCCCATCGGGGTTGCGGCCGACGTCGCACGCCGGCGCGGGCCGCAACCCCGTTGGGGTTGTGAAGAAACAGGATTTGTTACCTTTCGGACCCAGGATAGGCCGCTGGCGCGGTCAACCCTGGGCTAGAGCCGTAACCCCGTTGGGGTTGAAGTCGTGGAAGCCGCCAAGCAGTGGCAAGATCGTCGCCAACGAATCTGCCGCGATCGGCCCGTTCGGCCCGTCGTGCGAATTGAACTTCGCCGCGGAATCCGCTAACCTTGAGGGCGCGGCAAGCGGATCTCCGAGCGGGGCGAGGCCATGAAACACAATTTGCTCGCGTTGGGGGGCGCAATCATCGGCGGCACCGTCGGCCTTGTCGGATTCCAATGGCTGCTCGCGCAAGGGCTGTATGGTCTCATTCTGCCCGGCGGCTCGGCGGGAATCGGCGCGAGCTTCACCAAGAATCGGTCGATTTTCGTCGCTATTCTGTGCGGCTTGTTCGCCCTCGCCTTGGGCGTTTTCGCCGAATGGCTGGAGTTTCCCTTTGCCAAAGATCAGAGCCTCCGCTTTTTCGTCGAGCACCTTTTCAGCTTGCGGACGGTGACTTTGCTCATGATCGCCTTGGGCGGCGCCATCGGCTTTTGGTGCCCCTTCCGCCGGCTGGAGCGGCCCGTCAACCAAGAGCCTCGCGAATGATCGCCGATCGCGAGAATCGAGATCGATTGTTTCAGCTTTTCCCTCATACCGATTGCGTCGCCCGCGCCGAGATTCAGCCCGGCACCCCATTCCCAGGAGATCATCCCTCATGACCGTCAAACCGATTCCCGATGGCTATCATTCCGTGACGCCGTATCTGATCGTCCACGACGCGACGGCGGCGATCGACTATTACAAGCGGGCGTTCGGGGCGATCGAGACGCTCCGCTTGCCCGGTCCCGACGGCAAGATCGGCCACGCCGAAATCCTGATCGGCGATTCGGTCGTCATGCTCGCCGACGAGCATCCGGAAATGAGGGCCCGCAGCCCCAAATCGCTCGGCGGCTCGCCGATCAGCCTGATGCTCTACGTCGAAAACGTCGATGAGCAATTTCCCAAGGCGATCGCCGCGGGGGGCAAGGAATTGCGCCCGGTGAAGGATCAATTCTATGGCGACCGCTCCGGGATGCTCGAAGACCCGTTCGGACATACCTGGACCCTCGGCACGCACATCGAAGATGTCGGGGCCGACGAGATGCAACGGCGGCTGGTCGCGATGCAGGCCCATTAGGAGGCCGCGCGAGAACGGGCCGCGGCGAGAGATGCTCACCGCGAAAGGGGTCGGGAGTCGATTTCGCCGGCTGAACGCTCGGTTGTGCGAACCGACATCATGGCGAAATCGACTCCCGACCCCCTTTGGGCAACGCCCCCCGGAAGATAAGCCGGTTCTTGGACAGGCCCAGCAGGGCTGAGCGAGCGGAAAGCCCGGCGAGCGCGAGAACTCTCGTCGCGAGTCAATAATTGAAGCGCAGGCCGCGGCGGCGCATGGCGGCGACGAGCGCGGGAGTGGTCGTGTATTGAACGGCATCGAAGCCCGCCTCGTTGGCGGCCGCCACGTGTCCGGCGATGTCGTCGCAGAAGAAAATCTCGCGGGGGGCGACGCCGGCCAATTCGGCCGCCTTGGCATAGATGCGCGGATCGGGTTTCATGGCGCCGATCCGAAAGCTCAGCGCGAAGACGGAAAACGCCGTGGGCAAAACTCCGTAATCCTCGGCGAGCAGCCATTGCCAATGCGCTTCACACGTGTTCGACAGGATTCCCAACCGATAGCCGGCCGCTTCCAAGGCCGCGATGACGGGAATCAACGACCGGTTCAGGGCAAAAATGTCGTTCCAAGCGAAAGAAAGCGGCCACCTCGGGATGCGTTCCCGTCGCGCGGCAGAATTCCGCGTGGAACGCGTCGCTGGAGACTTCGCCCAATTCGAACCGGCGACCCAAACCGCTGTCGTAAATTGCCGCCAGCACTTGCTCCGGCGCAATGCCGGCCGCTTCGGCCACCTGCCGGCAGCCGTGGAGATGGTCGAAACGCGCCACGACGTTGCCAAGATCGAAGTAGAGAAACATCGGCTGGAGGTCCGGCAAGGGATGGTCACATGGAAATCGACGTCTACCCCCGGCGAACACTCGACGGCGGCAAGTGGCTCATCCGCTTGCCGCCCCATTGTTGGAGTGTACGCTTCAGCTTGTCCGCGTGTCCGCCAATATGCGACGCAGGCTGAAGCGTAAACTCCAACACGGCGGGCTTGGCGCGGCGAAGCATGCTGAAGCGTGCGCTCCAACGCGACGCACACCGAAGCGTGAGTTCCAACCGCCCGACAAACAAGCGGCTCGCGAGATTCTCTCACTTCGTCTTGTCTTTGCGCCGGTCTTGACGACGCGACCATAAAGTTGGCCGCCATGCTCCCCGCCGCTCCAGGTTCCGGCGAAGGCGCCGTCGTAAATCAGCACGCGGGCCGTGAAGGTGCCCAGGCCAGGTATCCCCGCGTTGTCGAGCGTGATGACCGGCGTGTCGCCCGCCCAACGGACGGTGAGCGGGATCGGCAGCGTCACGTCGTGCTCGCCGTATTTGATCCGCGTTTCGAAGACCCATAGATTGCCCTTGAGTTTCGAGACCTTCGTGAGGACGTACTTCGACGCTTCCGGTTTGGATTCATCGCCGGAGTCCTCCGTGAAGTAGCCGTCGAGCGTTGCGCCGCTGAGGCTCTCGGCGAACTTCTTTTCGATGCGCCGATTTTTGCATGGCCTTGGCGGTCGGCTGCGGCTGGGCTGCCTTTTCCGCGGGCGCGTCGGCAGCCCGAGCGATCGACGACGACATAATGACGGCGGCCCCGGCGGCGGCCATTATGGCGGACAATGCTCCGGCCATTGCGGCGGTAAACAGAACTCTTGGCGCTATGCGTTGCATGACGATCTCCATTTCTCGGCGTTTGCCGAAACAAAGAA
Source organism: uncultured Actinomycetota bacterium (assembly GCA_963770565.1). Lineage (GTDB taxonomy): Bacteria > Actinomycetota > Actinomycetes > JAFAQI01 > JAFAQI01 > DATAUK01. The sequence goes on along the minus strand of CAVYQE010000001.1, from coordinate 374,688 downwards.
CCCAGCACTCCGAACGAGAAATCCCAGCATCAAAGGCCCCTCCGCTCTCTGCCCTCTGCTCTCCACTCACAGACTCCGCAAGTATTCTACTGCCGCGCCGATCTCGACCAAGGGATCGTTGGCCGCGTGGCGTGCGATCGTGAGATAGCCGCGATAGTTCCGCTCCTCCAGCTTGCCCAGCAAACTCGGAAAATCGGCCATTCCGCGCCCGCAGCGGCACCTCGCTGCCGCGGCCGCGAGCCAGATCGCGCACGGCATCGGTCGCATGAACGTGCAGAATGTGCGCCGCCAGCGCATCGACCGCCTCGAGCGGCGAAAAGCCGTTGACGATCAAGCCGGCCGGATCGAGATCGACGCCCAGCGACCCGGCGGGAAGTGCGTTGACGAGACGGGCCAAATCGGCCCCGCTTTCGGTCCCCGTTTGCGCCGCCAGCATCGCCCCGGCCCGATGCGAGAATCGCCCCAGATCGCCGAGCACATCGACGAGCTGATTCCAAACCGGCCCCGTTGGTTCGGCGGGAACCGGCCCGACTTGGATCACCACGACGGGGCGCGGAGCTGATAGGCCAGCTTGATGGCGTCCTTCGTGCCGGCCATGCGGGCATCGAGATCGTCGGCCACGTCGTATCCGCGGCGCGTCGGAAAGTCGATCGCGGCGATGCGCAGGCTGTAGTCTTCCAACAGCTTGCGAATCTGACGGACGGCCGTCTCGGTCATTTGCGAGGGACGGAGTTCGCCGCGGGCTTCGAGTTCGACTCCCTGCACACCCAAGCGATGCGCGGATGCCAAGGCCGCCCGAAACGGCTCCCGAAAACTGGCCAGTTGAATTCCGATTTTGAGCGCGGGCACGGGGTCTTTCCGGGGTGTGTATGGATGTTCGCCGCCAAGCGGGATCGTTCTTCCGAAATCAGGTCGGGCGCAGGCTGCCGAAAACGGTCCGGTATTCGGAATGTTTCGCGGCGCCGATCGAGCGCAAAAAAATGCGCTCGCCATGCACCGCGGTCGAATGTGTTTCACCGTCTCGGCCCCCCAGTATATTCTATCGCGACGAGATCCAAAACGAGTCGAGCGTGCCCAGACCCGATTGCGGCGCCTTGCGCTCGGGATCGGCGGCGGCCAGCAACGCGGCGATATCGCCGCGAATCGCCTTCAACAAAAACGAGATCAGAACCACGCTGAGAATCCCGATCACCGCCAAACCGACCGTGGCCCATTTGCTGCCCGCACCGGGAAGGTCGATCAGGCCGAACACGATGATCGCCAGAAACGGAGCAACGATGGCCAAGCCCAGATACCAATAGACGCGCCGATCCAGCCGGACCAGCCGAGAGATTTCGTCAAGGTCGATCTGATCCGTTTGCACCAGCATCGGATGAAAACCGCGCACCGCCAAGAACGTCAACATGAAAAAGGTCTGAGTCGAAGCAATCAAACCGCAGATCACCTGCGACAGCGAGAAGTAGAGATAATCATTCGTCTTTTGAGGATCATAATAGCCGGCGGCCCGCAGCCAGGCCGGAAATACGAATCCCGAAATCAACCACAGTCCGAACCCAAGCCAAGTGACATAATCGCCGATCAACAAGCTGCGCCGCCGCAGGCCGGGAAGATTCTCGCGGGCGGGAGGAGTCTTCTGGCCAAACCCGCGCACCGCTTTGATGACCGGCCACACGAAGTACACGCCCAAACCGACCCCCAGCCCATAGGCCAGCGAATTCACGGCCACCACCTGATTCCAAAACAGATTCTTGGCTTCCGTCGGCAGGTGATCGATGACCAGCCATTTATTGACCAGGACGCTCAATACGCTGAACACCACGTGCGGAATCACTCCCGCGATGATGAACACCCGAATCGGAAAATCGCGCATCTTTTGCCGCAGCGAGCCGGCCCGCGGACGGAGCAACCGCTGCACTTGTGGCTGCAGACACAGCTCGAGTTGGCGGAGCGCTTTCGCGCGCCCGAGGCGGGGCGGTCGTCGGGATTCGGCGCCAGGCAGGTCAGCAGCACCTGGTCGAGCCCCGGCGGCAAGTCCGGCGGCAAGGCGGCAATCGCGCTTTCGGGCACGCCGGCCCGCCGCCGCGCGGCGAGCTGATTGAGCGTTTCGGCCATGTTGGCGGCCACCTGCTCGTCGCCGAAGGGCGCACCCCGGTGAGCAATTCCCAGAGCATCACCGCCAGCGAATAAATGTCGCTGCGGCCGTCGAGTTCCTGTCGGGCTGGCGATTGTGCTCGGGATTGCTCGCTTCGAGTTGCTCGGGCGACATATAGGCCAGGCTGCCGCCGAAATAGGCGGCCGGAGTGGCCCCGTCGAGCTTCGAGCTGAAGCTGATGTTGAAATCGGCGAGCTTGGGGAATCCTTCGGCGGACAGCAGCACATTGGCCGGTTTCACGTCGCGATGGAGCACGCCGCGGCGATGGGCATAAGCCAGCGCCGCGGCCAGCCGCGCCCCCACCCAGCAGACCGCCTCTCCCCAACTCGCCGCAGCCAGCCGCCGCCGGATCGGCGACCCGTCGGGGGGCGTTTCGCCATGCTTTTCCAACGCCGCGTCGATCGCCCCGAGCAGCGTCTTGCCGGTCCAAGTCGTCGCCGGCACTTTGCGCGGCTTGAACGACGTCTTGCAGCGTGCCGCCGGGCACGTGCTGCATATACATCAGCCGCAAATGCTCGGCCGGCAAGATTCGCTGATCGTAAACGCGGACGATGTTCCTGATGGTCGAGCTGGGCCAGAGTTTGCGACTCCGTCCCATGATCGCGCGAGACCTTGAGCGCCACCAACCGCTGCATCGACCGCTGCCGCGCCAAATAGACCGAGGCGAACGCCCCTTCGCCCAAGCGGAGCAGCACGTCGAAATCGTCGATCTGCTGGCCGATGTCCGTCGGCGGACGCCGGCGGCCGACCGCCAGCGTCGTCGTCGGATTGTCCTGCAAATCGAGCATCCGCCGCAATTGCTGCTCCTGCTCGGGAAATCGTCGTAGATATTCGGCCGGCTCGGGAGGGGAAGCGTCGCGCCGCCGGACAAGATATTCTTCATAGATCAAATCGCAGGGAATCTTCCCCGTCTCGGCCAATTCCGGAAACTCGGTCAGGTACTCCTCGATCGTTTTGGGCAGATGATGCTGCTGCCAGCGATATTCCAAATCGACCTTGATCAATTCCGTCAGCACCAGCCGCCGCAATTCGAGCGGCTGCTCGGGAAGGAATTGGCTCAGTGTCGGCGGCCGCTGCGGCGACTCCCAGGCCCCGATCAGCTCATCGACGCTGCGCAGACACCTGCTCCAGGGCCAGCGTCGCCGCGGCCGGATCGAGATGAGGCGTGGTGGTGGAAACGTGCGACACGCGGACGATCGTCACTGATGGCGACTGGCGGGGAACTTCGGCCCGCCGGGCATCGCGCAGCTTTCCGCGCTCGCCGGGGGCTGACCGAAACCACCCCATCATACCGAATCCGCGTCGCGAAGTGTACGGCCGTGGCAATGCGATAGTGGTATAGTTTGCGTTTCAGATCGTACTCCTCACGCTCCGCGTGAGGATGTCTTCACGCGGAGAGCGTGTGAGTTTATTGGCCGCGGTTACATTTTGTTGTCGTAAGTCCTTATTCGAACGTCAAAGCTTCGCACGGCGAATAAGGACTTACGTCGATCATCTTAATAAATTCACAAGCTCGGAGCGTGAAGACTACTTCAAAACTGTACCACCACCGCCAATGCTCGCCGGCCGCCGCGTTAGCCGGTTCGCTTGCGGACCTCCGTACGCGCGAGGTCGACGATCGGCGTTCGATCCAACCCAGCCGCATCCCGAAAGGGGTCGGGAGTCGATTTCGCCGGCTGAGCGACCCGCAGTGCGAACCGGCATTATGGCGAAATCGACTCCCGACCCCCTTTGGGCAACGCCCGCCAGAAGATGAGCTAGTCGGTTCCGGTTATCGAGTCTACCTTCCCGACTCCCTCGCTAGCGCGTCGGGCTAGTGTCGGAATCGGGCCGTCGGCGCGGCTCGTCTCGCCGCGTCAATGATGCTTGAAGTATTGGACTTCTTGTTCGTGTTTCTCGGCGGCCTTGCGGGTCTTGAAGGTGCCGAGGTTGCGGCGTTTTCCGGAGTCGGGATTCTTTTTCCGCGAATAGAGCCGGTATTCTCCGGATGCGAGTTTGCGGATCATGATTGTCGCCCTCCTATTGTCGGTTGTCACTTGCTGTGGGCATGTTCTTTTTTATGACGCCGCCGGGTGGCGGCTGCTTTCTTGGCCGAGGCCGATCGTTCGGCGGCGGAGCGATGGGCCGAGGCCTTGCCGCCGAGGCGGCCTCCTTTTTTGGCGGCCGATTTGTCGGTCTTTTTGCCGCGTCCGCTGCCGCCGGACTTCTTGCCTCCGTGAGTCATATCGTTGACTGTCGCCCAGGCGCGGCGTTCGGCCTCCTTCTCCGAAACTCCACGTTTTTCATATCCCTTCTCGATATGCTCGGCTTGCCGTTTCTGTTTTCCGGTGTATTTCGATTTATCTCCCCGTGGCATGATCGCTTCTCCTTGTTCAAGAAACCGATTGGCCGCCGTCCGCCCGGCGACCGAAGATTCAACGCGGCCACGAAGGCCGCATCGGCAAACACCCGTTTAAGAATGCACATTGCGTGCCAATCTGTTTCTGCGATCCCGCTCCGCCGACTCAATCGGATTCCCGTGAATTCACGCACTGCTTGACCGACGCCGAACAGTGGTTTCTCGCAAGGCCAATGCCTGTTGTGGCGTCGGTCAAGCAGTGGCACCCTCAATTCGAAGCCGCGGGGCGGTCGGCGGCGCTGCGCCGCAATGTGCAATTCCTGTTCGCCCGCGGGGATTGCACGTGGCCGGTGCGATGAATCATAAATCATGTTGCCCGGCCCGCGATCGCCAGCCGCTCACCAGCCGCTCATCCGCCATGTCCCCTTACCCGCAGATATTTCGCGTGCGACAGATTTGGGAGCGGCCCCGGATCGATGATCTGCCCGCGGCCCTCGACGCCGAACTCGCGCGGCTCGAACTCGCGCGGCAGGTGCGGCCGGGGGATTCGGTCGCGATCGCCGTGGGCAGCCGCGGGATCGCCGAAATCCCGCTGATCGTCCGCGGCATCGTCGGCCATTTCATCCGGCTCGGCGCGCGGCCCTTCATCGTCCCCGCGATGGGCAGCCACGGCGGGGCCACGGCCGCCGGCCAGCAACGGCTGCTCGCATCGTACGGCATCACCGAGTCGTCTTGCGGCTGCCCGATCCGCGCTGGCATGGAGACGCTGGTGATCGATCGGACCGCCCTGGGCTTTCCGATCCATTTCGACCGGCTCGCCGCCGAGGCCGATCACGTGTTCCTCGCGGCGCGGGTCAAGCCGCACACCACCTTCGACGGCCCGATCGAGAGCGGCCTGATGAAGATGTTGCTCGTCGGGCTGGGAAAGCACGAGGGAGCCAAGCTGTTTCATCGCGCGATTCACGATTTCCCCTTCGACGAGATCGTCCGCCGCGTGGGACGCCGCGTGCTCGCGGGGCAGCACATCCGCGGCGGTCTGGCGATCGTCGAGAATGCTTACAACGAAGTGGCGCGGCTGGCCGCCGTCGCGCCCGACGATTTCGAGCAGGCCGACGAGGCGCTGCTCCGCTGGCCAAGCAGTGGATGCCGCGACTTCCTTTCGCCTTCGCCCATCTCCTGATCGTCGACGAGATCGGCAAGAACATCAGCGGCACGGGGATGGACACCAACGTCGTGGGGCGAAAGTACCGCGCCGGGCGGCGGGCCGCCGCCGCCGAGCCCGAGGTGCGGCGGATCATCGTCCGCGGTTTGTCGGCGGCGACGGGAGGAATCGCGCATGGGGTCGGGCTGGCCGACTTTTGCAAGAGCCGTCTGATTCGCGAGACCGACCGCGACGCGACCTGGGTGAACGGCCTGACGAGTGGCTCGGTCGCGCTGTCCGCCTTTCCGTTGCATTTCGAGACCGACCGCGAATTGCTCGACGCGGCCTTGGCCATCATCGGCCTGGTCGAGCCGCCGCACGCCAAAATCCTCTGGATCAAAAACACGCTGGAACTGGCCGAGGTCGAATGTTCTGTGGCCTATTTGGCCGAGGCGACCGACCGCGCCGATCTGGAGATCCTGACCGCCCCGCGCGATTTGCCGCTCGACGCCGCCGGAAATCTGGCCGACTTTTTTGGGTAGCCCAGGCGTAGGCTGTGAAAAATGCTCGATTTGTTGCGGCGCCGGGCTGGGGCGGTTTGGTTGGTTTTTGTTCCGCCCACGTACTCGCGCAATTCCGACTCCGAGGTGGCATGAAATTCATCCCGATAGGGATGGTCTGGGAACCCTACCGGGTTCCTTGAACTCCTGCCGTCCTTTCCAAAAACCGGAACAAAAACAGCATAAACGTCGATACGATCCCATCTCACAAACTGCGCAGCCCACCCCTGCTCCCGGCCCCTTACGGCGCCGCCGGATTGATTTCCAGCATTCTCGCGAACTTCTTCGGATCGATGTCGTCGGGAAGGAATTCGACGTGGCCGTCGGCGAAGAGGACGTTGGCGCCTCCTTTGTGCTCGCTGGAAATGCCTTGGCCGCCGGCCGGATTCACGCCGGGGGCCATTTGGCCGATATACAGATCGCGCGGCTCGGCCCAGTGGATTCCCGAGTTGGCCACCTCGACCAAAAGGATCGTCTTGCTCGGATCCTTGAAGTCGGCCAGCTTGCTCCCCTTCGCGCCGGGCCAGGCCGTGTTCGGCCCCACCACGGCGACGTAGTTGGTCATCGTCCTCGCTTGTCCATCCGCCGGACAAGAAAAATAGTCCGTCCCCATCTGCGATAGCTGGCGGTTGGCGGCGCTGTCCCACGCCTGGTCGAGATGAAATGCCTTGTAGAAACTGTCATGATCCAGAAATGGCTGGATGATGACGCGCCAACTGAACAGCGGCTTGCCGCGAGCATCGGCCACATACGCCGGGGGAAAGCTGCCGTAATGCTGGCGATACTCTTGCAAGGCGAAGCCGATTTCGCGGAGTTCGTTCGAGCACACCTCGCGCGGCGTAGAGGGATGGCTGTCGAACTCGAGGCAAAAGGAATGGCAACGCAACAAGGAAAACCGCGGCGACCGCTAGGAATATCTCGAGCGCGGCGCAGAGACGCTTCGTAAGCAAGAACCAAATGATGAGGAAGCCGAAAAGAGGAGCCGGCGCAGACCAGAGCCGTTCGCTCGGCCCGGCAATCCGAAACCCCGCGCAAAAAATCGCAACGCATGTGACGATCAGAAACATCGTCCGCAGCGAGAACGTCGGCGGCGGATCGGCGGCGATCGGTCTTGGTTGCTCGGCGTTCATGCATCGCCATGTTGCGGGCTTTCAGCCCTTGATCGACTGTGTGGTCCGCGGTTGGTGCGTGTAGTGGTCCTGGGGCGTTGCCCCAGGCTGGAATGTTGCGGGCCGTTGGCCCTCGGAATCGCGCGAGCGCTACTTCTTCTTCACGATAGGCACGGCCACCGCGCAGCGTGCCGGTGAGTTCGAAATTCGCAAAGTTCCCCGTGTCGTCGAACGAGCCGAGGCCGACTCGGCCCCAAAGAAAATGCTTGTCGGTGGCGGTCATGGCGGGCGTTTTGAGGTCGTCGAAATAGACGGCGATCGAGCCATCGCCCGTGTTGCGGACGAGTTTCAAATGGTGCCAACCTTTGCCCCAGCGAGTGCCGGCGGTCGTCTTCTTGGAAATCTTCGCCCGGTCCGCCCCGTTGACGATGAAAATCTGATTGCAATGGTCGTCGGTCTTGCGGCCCAGATGGACGTAATAGAAATGGCCCGGGTCTTGGTAGCCGAAGAACAGGCAAATATCCTGGTGCGGATACTCCTTGGTCGTGCTCTTGGCATCGACGGCGAGAGTGAAATCGGTCACGACGACGTCCTTGAGCAGACTCAACCCGAAGGGGCTGCGAAACGGCGGCTTCGACTTGCTGAGCTTGGCGAGACGATAGGCCGGGCCGCGATCGGTCTTGATCACTTTCCAGGCCGCCGGATCGCTCGGCTGCCAGCGCGTCGCCCCGTGGGAAAAATCGTCGTGGATCGAGACGGTGTCGCTCTTCGCAGTTTCACTCTTCGCAGCGTCGCTCTTCGCAGCGTCGCTCTTCGCAGCGTCGCGCGGCGCCGCAACGAGCAACGTCGCCCCGAGCAACGTCGCCCCGAGCAGCAGCGCCGCGAGCGCCGCCGCGACTGCGAATCGTCCGATCGAAAGCTGCGGCTGCCGAGTCATAGCGCGATCTCCTTGGTTCCGAAAGACGACCCGATGATGCCCCGGCTTCATTATGAGCGCGCGGCCGCAGATCAAGCAAGCATTCGCCGATTTACGATAGGGTGTGGCAAGGTCTCTTGGCGACGATCGTGCCACGGCTTGGCGAAGTCGTCTTCACGCTCCGCGTGAACAATTCCTCACGCGGAGCGTGAGGAGTACGATCCGAAACGCAAACGATACCACTATCGGAGCTGCTCGTCGGTTGCCAAATCGCCCGGCAATCGGCATAATTCGGGATTCACCCTGCTCATCGGCCGCCGGCAGAGAGGAACCCGAAATGCCCGATACATCGCATCGGATCGTCGCCCGAGGAATCACTTTCGACGACGTGCTGCTCGAACCCCGCTATTCCTCGGTGGTTCCGGCGGAGGTCGATGTCGCCAGCCTGCTCACATCGCGCATTCGCCTCAATATCCCCATTCTCAGTTCGCCGATGGACACGGTCACCGAGAGCGAGATGGCCATTGCCCTGGCCCAGGAAGGAGGCCTGGGGGTCATTCACAAGAACATGTCGATCGAGCGGCAGACCGAAGAGGTCGATCAGGTGAAACGCAGCGCCAACGGCATCATCTTCGATCCGGTCACGCTCCCCCCCGACGCCACGGTCGGCCCGGGCCCGCGAGATGATGCGGCAATACAACGTGTCGGGCGTGCCGATCACCACGGCCGGCAAGCGGCTCGGCGGGATCATCACCCGCCGCGACCTGCGGTTTCTCGAAGCGAGCGACATGAAAGTGTCGGAAGTGATGACCCGCGACAAGCTGGTCACGGCGACGGGGACTGTGACGCTTGAGGAAGCTGAAAAGATTTTGATGGCAAATAAGGTCGAGAAACTTTTGCTGGTTGACGAAAATTACACACTGACCGGCCTGATTACGATCAAAGATATCGACATGCTCAAGCGGTTCCCCAATGCCTGCAAAGACAGGCAAGGGAGGCTGCGCGTCGGGGCGGCCGTCGGAGTCCACGACTTCGAGCGGGCCGAAAGCCTGATCGCCAAAGATGTCGACGTGCTGGTCGTCGATAGCGCCCACGGCCATTCGGCCAACGTGGTCGAGACGGTCAAGAAGATCAAGCAACGATGGAATATCGACGTGGTCGCCGGCAACGTGGCGACCGACGAGGGATGCCGCGATCTGATCGATGCCGGGGCCGACGCCGTGAAAATCGGCATCGGACCCGGTTCGATCTGCACGACGCGGGTGATTTCGGGCGTCGGAGTTCCGCAAATCACGGCGATTCTCCAGGCCGCCCAGGCCGCGGAAGCCGCCGGAATCCCCCTCATCGCCGATGGAGGAATTCGCTACTCGGGCGACCTGACCAAGGCGATCGCCGCCGGCGCGCACACCGTGATGATCGGCGGCTTGTTGGCCGGACTGGCCGAGAGCCCGGGTCAGCAGATTCTCTATCAAGGGCGGACGTTCAAAGTGTATCGCGGCATGGGCTCGCTGGGAGCGATGGTCAAGGGCTCGAGCGAGCGCTATCGGCAAAGCGAGCAGTTCGCGCGGCCCGGATAAATTGGTTCCCGAAGGGGTCGAAGGGCGGGTGCCCTTCAAGGGGGCGTTGAGCCCGTTCGTCTATCAGCTCGTGGGCGGCCTGAGGGCCGGCATGGGTTATTGCGGTGCGCGAACGATCGACGAGTTGCGCAAGGAAGCACGATTCATCCAAGTCTCGCCAGCGAGTGTGCGGGAGAGTCATCCACATGACATCGCCATTACGCAGGAAGCGCCGAATTACTCCGCGGAATTCAAAACCGCCGACACCGTCTGATCGCCACGCGCCGGGCGCCGCCGCGCGCCTCGTCCCCGCTGCCCGCCATGTGGCCATCGGCTTGCTGACACTGGCCGCCGCCGTCGCATTTCCCGCCCTCACGCTGGCGGGCGACAATGCTCCGCAAGCGGCCGCTCCCCAAGCGCCCGCTGCGCCATCGGCCGGCGGCTGGGCCACAGTCGATCAAACGCACGGATCGCACCTCCGCTGGCGGCCGTGTCGTCCCGCTCATTCGGCGGCTGCGGCGCGGCCGGCCGAACGGGTCGAGAGCCATTCGCTCCGGGCTGTGCGCAAACCAGCGACGAGGAGCCCGTTGCCGATGCCGACGGACCGCTCGGCAATGCGCCCCGGCGAAGAGCCGGAGGCCGCGCGACGGTCGCGTTCGCCAAGCGGCGGCCGCCGATCCGCCGGCCAATCCGTTCGACGACCAACAGAAGAAAGCGACCGAGTTGCCCGGCCCTGCGACGCGCACGCCGACGTTGCCCGGCTCGAATCCGCCCGCCGCGGCCTTGCCGGGCGGCAGCTTGCCGGACGGCAGCTTGCCGGAGTCGGGGCCGGCCGCCCTTCCGCCGAGCAATCCGTTCGCCCCTGCGCGAACGAACCCCGGCTTTCCGGGCGACCAGACGCCGGCGCTTCCCCCGACGCTCATTCCGAGCCCCAATCCGCCGGCCAACGTGAACACCACGACGAACAAGGACAGTTGCGATAAAGAATTGCGGCAACTGATGGCCGACACCGTGGACAAGGTGCGGATCGACATCGCGCCGCCCCTGCGGGGATCCGACAAGCTGCCCGGCGAATGCGGCCTGGGCCAAGCGCGCTTCGTGCCGCGCACCTGGTCGTGCATCACCTACACCTGGAAAGCGGCGGCCACTTGCCACAAACCGCTGTATTTCGAAGAGGTGAATCTCGAGCGTTATGGGCATTCGCGCGGGCCGATCCTCGATCCCCTCGTGTCGGCGGCCCACTTCTTCGTGTGCGTGCCGCTGTTGCCGTATGAAATGGGGGTCGAGCCGCCGAACGAGTGCGAATACTCGCTGGGCTATTATCGGCCGGGGAGTTGCGCCCCCTGGATCATCGACGCCGTCCCGATCAGTCTGCGCGGCATGGTGCTGGAATGCTCGGCCGCGACCGGCACGGCCTTCTTGATTCCCTAAGCGCCGCCAATCTCGATTCCGGCGACACTAGCCCGAAGCGCTAGCGAGGGAGTCGGAGCGTCGCAATGGGCGAACGTATTCCCTCGCTAGCCGCCTTGTTGATTTAGCCGCGCACGCGACGCGAAATAACGAGTTACAACGACAGCAATTGCCGTAAGTCGTTATTTCATGTCGGCGGATATGAATTTTTCGGACTAAATCAACAGGCCGTAGCGCGGCGGGCTAGGAGAGTGTCCATGAACCGGCGGGGACCGGCTCGCTTTCCCGCAGGCGTTGCCAAAGGGGGTCGGGAGTCGATTTCGCCATGACGCCGGTTCGCGCTTCAGATCGTCCAGCCGGCGAAATCGACTCCCGACCCCTTTCGCGGCGCATCCCCTCGCCGCAGCCGGTTCTTGGACAGGCTCCTGGTGTCGCGTCGGGTTGGTGTGGCAATCACCGAGCGAAACGGTTTTTGCTCGACTTCGACCAGGAATTCGCGATACAAAACGGTCCGCGGGAGGTTATACTTTATACTCCAGGGGCAAACTGGATGATTTGGCCGGGAGCCGGAACCTCCCAGAATCGCGCGCGTCATGCCGAAGAGGCGACCCCTCCCCATACTCTTGGTTTGCGGAATTCTGCTGGCTTTGGCGGGTTTTTTCGCCGGGAGCCAAGTCGAGGAGCATGGCGATGTGCGCACCGAGGCCGCCGTTCGCCCGGCCGTTCCCGCCGCCGCTGGCGCCCACTCCTTGAATCGGACGATCGACGAGCACGTCCGGCCGGTGACCGATGCGACGACCCACGGGCGGATTCACGGGGAATTCGAGCATCAAGCGGCGCTGATTCTGGGGATCGATGATCTGCTCCAAGACCATCCCGAGATCCTGGCGCAGATCATCGCGGCCGTTCACGATCGGATCAAGATCATCGGCGTCGTGGCCGACGACGACCGGCAGCGGCAAGCGATCGCGCTGCTCCGGGCCAACCATCTTCCGGTAAGCTGCGTCGATTTCTTCCACTGGCCGGTGGCGGCGATGTGCATGCGCGATTATGGGCCGTTTTTCGTCGTCGGAGAGCACGCGACCGTCGTCGATTTCGCCTATCCCGAGCATAATCGCGATCTCGAAGACGATTTCAACGTGGCTTTCGCGGCCACCTTTCACCTGCACTACGATCATTCCCACCTGACGCTCGAAGGGGGCAATCTACTCTCGAACGGCGACGGAATGTGCGTCAGCACGACGAAGCTCCGGGCCCGCAACATGCAGCGCGGCTACGACGAGCAGCAGACGGGCGGTTTCCTGCACGACCACTTTCACTTCAACCGCTGGGTGCATCTCGAGCCGCTCGACGACGAGCCGACCGGCCACGTCGATACCTTTCTCACGCTGCCGGCGACGAACAAAGCCATCCTGGGCTTCTATCGCTTGGACGACGACCCGGTCAACGCCCTGATTCTCGATCGGAACGCGACGGTGCTCAAGGGCGAGGCGACGAAGAAAGGGCCACTCGAGGTGCTCCGCATTCCGATGCCCAGCCATCGCGACGGCGTATGGCGCACGTACACCAGCGTCATCTATGCCAACGGCGTCGTCCTCGTGCCCCAATATCCCGACACGAATCCCGATCTCGATCGCGTGGCCCTCGGCGTCTATCACGAAGCGCTGCCCGATTGGAAAGTGATCGGCATCGATTGCTCGCGGCTGACTTCGCAGCGGGGCGCATTGCACAGCGTCTCGCGGCAGGTGCCGACGCTGAATCATGCCCCGTAAGCCGGTCCTTTCTCGGTAAGCCGGTCCCTACTCAGTAAGCCGGTCCCTACTCGGGTGCGCCGCGGCCTCCGCAAAATCTGCATTGTGTAGGGCAGCCGCCATGCCGCGGCGCCGGCATCGCCAAGAAAACTTTGCCGCGTCCGGCGGCGGGGGCCGATTCCCTTCCCCCCCTGCGCCCTGACATAATGGGCGACTTTACCCTCCCCCACTGCCCCGAGGCCGCCATGCTCGATCATATTGCGCTGCAACGGATGTTCGTTTCGGAGTTGCCGGTGCTCGAAAAAATCATTCGCCCGGTCATCGTCTACTTCTTTCTCATCATCAGCTTGCGGTTGGCCGGCAAGCGCGAGCTGGCCCAGCTCAACACGTTCGACTTGATCGTGCTGCTCACGCTCTCGAACACCGTGCAAAACGCGATCATCGGCGCCGACAATTCGATCAGCGGGGGGGTGATCGGGGCGACTTCTCTGTTGGTCACCAATGCCCTGTTCGTGCGCTTTCTTTACAAGCATGAAAAGCTCGATCGGCTGATCGAAGGCGATCCGGACGTGCTTGTCGAAAACGGCAAAGTCCGCATGGAGCGCCTCAAAAGCGAATTGATGACGCTCGCCGAGTTGGAAATCGCCGCCCACAAACAGGGCTTCGCCAGCTTGAGCGAAGTCGATCGGGCCGTGCTCGAACCGGGCGGCGTCATTTCCTTCGCCGCCGTCAAGCCGGGTCCGGACGTGGTTCGCCAAACCGAATTGCTCACCCGGATGACCGAAATCGACCGCAAGATCTCGCTGTTGCTGGCCAGCTCCGGCCCGGCGAGCTGACGCCCCGAGCGCCGAATCGCCGAATCGCCGAATCGCCGAGAGCCGAAACTCCGCGATTCGGGAATTCGCCGCGAGAACTCGCTTTTCCGATTAAAGCGACTGCACCATCCGAGCCGATAAGACTAACACATCCAGATCTTCCGGCCGGTTTTGCGCCGACCTCCCGCGCGGTTGCGCCGGCCGGACTCGGGCACTTGAAGGAGCGCGTGATGCAAGCAGCCGTTGTTTCCGTTTTGTTGATGGCCGGCGCATGCGGTAATTCGGGCGACCGCGCGCGGGCGAATCCCCCCGCAATCGTGGTCGCGCAGTCTCTGCCGGCGCCCCAGGCGGCTCAAGTCGGCGAATGCGTCGTGTCCGCTCCAACCGGCCGCGGGCTGATCGGCGATGCAGAACCGCAGTCGCGGGCTTTTTCGCCCGCCGGCGGGATCGACGCGCGCGACGGGTGGATCGGCTGCCGGAACTATTCTCCCGTTTGGCTGCTGAAGGATTGTGCGGCGTTCTATCCGGGCAACTATGCGGTGCCGTACGATTATCGCGAGACATTCAACTATCCCTGGCATGGCCCGCGACCGGCGTTGGCGATTCCCGTGATCGCGGGGCGATCCGCGGCGCTGCGCGAGGCGCGTCGGTCGCCGACGGTGCGCTGATCGAGGCGCAGCAAGCCGCGGCGGGGCCGGGAGTCGATTGCGCCATGGCGCCGGTTCGAAGCGCCGCGTCGCTGTGCGCGTGCTAGCACTTCGGCGAGCGCCGGCTCGAGAAAAACAAGCCTCTGCGCGGGGAGAAAAAACTTCATCGAATTGTTGCTTGACAATTTGGAAACGCGCAGCAAAATGTCGTTTTGATTCCAGCGCGTTGCGCGTAGGTTTCCATCAGTTCGGCAATTCAACTTCACTGGATTCCCAATTCAGCGGATTCCCAGTGAGAAGTTTTTTGGGTGGTTGCAGGCTCGGCGGCTGAGTTCTAGTTGTTGGCGATCGCGGCCGATGATGGCCCGCGACCGTTTGCCTGAGCCAGCCGGTCGGTGGGTTCCCAGGCAAGAAGATCCCGGCGGATCGAACGGCGCTGAGATTGCGCCGAGCTTGGTTTTTCGCGGACCTGGATAAATCAGTTGGAATTTTCGCTTGGGGGGCGGCGGCTGTAGGGATCGAAAGTTCGACGACCTGGTCGTGGCCTGGATGTCCCCCCCACGCTTTTTGGCGCTGTTCGATTCATTTCCGGCTCGTTCTGGTTCCGGCGTCTTTGCCGGCCGGGCTATGCAGCGCGCAGCGTCGCGCGAAGGACGCGCGCGACTGAACCGAGCCGCTTGGCACGCTGCGCTGCCGCTGCCTGTTGCGGTTTGCCGCACGCCGCCGGCCGCGAATGCGTTCACTTGGCCCGCGGCTCGACCCCCAGCAGATTGCGCACGAAGAAATCCTCGCGGCGTCGGTTGCCATACGCGCCGTCTTGGCCGTGGTCGGCGCCGGGGATCACGAGCAGGTCGAAATCCTTGTCGGCCTTGATCAGGGCATTCACCACTTGCATCGTCGAGGCCGGATCGACATTGTGATCGGTCTCGCCGACGATCAACAGCAGCTTGCCCTTCAGGCGGTGGGCGTTGGTCACATTGGAACTTGCCGCGTATTGCGGCCCGATCGGCCAGCCCATCCAGAGTTCGTTCCACCAGATTTTGTCCATCCGATTGTCGTGGCAGCCGCAATCGGCGACCGCCGCCTTGTAGAAATCGCCGTGGAACAACAGCGCCCCCAGCGCGCTTTGCCCGCCGGCCGACGTGCCATAGATGCCGACGCGCTGCGTGTCGAGCGCCGGATACTTCGCCGCCGCCGCTTTGATCCAAGCGATCCGATCGGGCAACCCCGCATCGGCCAGATTCTTCCAGCACACGTCGTGAAACGCCTTCGAGCGGTTCGATGTCCCCATCCCGTCGATCTGCACGACGATGAATCCCAATTCGGCCATCGCCTGCTGGCGGCGAAATTCGCGGAACGACTTGGGAACGAACGAATCTTGCGGGCCGGCGTAAATGTCTTCGAGCACGGGATACTTCCGGTGCGGATCGAACTGCATCGGCCGATAGATGACGCCGTAGATATCGGTCTTGCCGTCGCGCCCCTTGGCCACAAACGGCTCGGGCATCTTCCAGCCGATTGCCAACAGACGCTTGGCGTCGGCCTTTTCCAGCGGGCAGATCAACTTGCCGCTCTCGGCGCTGCGCAGCTCGGTGACCGGCGGCTGATCGACGCGCGACCAGGTGTCGAGCAAGAACCGGCGGTCGGGCGAAAACGCGACCGTGTGCGTGCCGTTTCCCGCGGTGAGGATCGTCAAGCCGCTGCCGTCGAAATTCACGCGGCAATAATGGATGAAATAGGGATCCTGCTCGGGACGAATTCCCCCCGCGCGAAACCAGATTTGCCGCTTCTTGTCGTCCACCCGATCGATGCCGCGCACGACCCACGAGCCGCGCGTGATCTGGTTCTTCACTTTGCCCGTCTTGGCGTCGTAGAGATAGAGGTGATTCCAGCCGTCGCGCTCCGACATCCAGATGATTTCGCCCGGGGCGTCGAGATAGCGCACGAACGTCTTGCCGGCATAGTCGATGAAGGTTTTGCTGCGTTCGTCGATGAGCGCGCGGGCTGCGCCGCTGTCGGCGTCGACGGCAATGATCCGGAGCGTTTGATGGCCGCGCTGGTTGTAGAGAAACGTGAATCGCCGCGAGTCGCGGTCCCAGCGCACCTGGCCGATGCTCCAAGGATTGGGAAACAGTTCGTCGCTCACGGGGATTTGCTTTTTCTCGGTCACGTCGAAAAGGTGCGGCTTGGTGAGCGGGATGCGATCGCCCGGCTTGAGATAGTCGTAAGAGAGGAGCTTCGGCTGCAATTGGTCGGGGGGCGAGGATTCGATGAGATAGACTTTGTGCTGCTGCCCCGGCTTGGTGCGCAGGGCGACGAGCCGCTTCGAGTCGGGAGACCAGTAGAATTGTCCGGAGTAGGCGTCGTCGGGCGCGCCGTCGTCGCTGAGTTTGGATTCGGCTCCGTCTTTCAGGTGGCGCAGATAGACGTTGTTGTGTTTGACGAAGGCCCGCCAATGGCCGTCGGGCGAGTCGGCGTCGGGGGGCGGGCTTTGCCGGCGGCCGCCGCGAATGCCGCGCCCGCCCCGCTCGCCGCGCCGTTGCGGGCGATCGTCGAGCGGCTTCGGCGGCGCATGCTCTTTGATCTTGTAGGTCGCCAAGTCGAGTTGCCAACCGCGGCCCAAGGCGGCGAACACGAGCGGCCCGTCCGATCCGGCAAACTCGATGCGGTCGATCGGCAGCTTGTCGGCGGCGATCTCCTGGCCCGAGCGCTTGGCGAGCGCCGCCGCGAGCCGGACTGGATCGAATGCCGGGCGGCGCGTTCCCGCCGCCGCATCGACCACGATGAATTCGCGGCCGCCGCCGGCCAGATCGTTTCGATACCAAAACCGATCCTTTGCGAACCAATGCGGCGTGACCGTGGCGCGAAACACTTTATGCCGCACGGTCTCCGCCAGAT
The DNA here is from genome assembly GCA_963770565.1 of uncultured Actinomycetota bacterium. GTDB lineage: Bacteria > Actinomycetota > Actinomycetes > JAFAQI01 > JAFAQI01 > DATAUK01. The sequence continues at coordinate 357,395 of CAVYQE010000001.1, read as the reverse complement.
GATTCGCGCGGTTGTAATCGGCCCGAGTCCCCTGGGCCCGGAGCGGACCGGCCGCCGCGAGCAGCAGCAGCAACGAGCCGCTCGCGCTAACGAGCGCGCGGCGGGCCAAGCGAGCAGTCATCGCGGGGTTGCGAACCGCGAACGGCGCCACGGCGACAGTTTGAAATGTTTTCATGCCAATCGGGCCTCGGATTGCGTGAATCGAAAGCATTTTTCCCTATAGTAACAGACGTCGATCGGTTTTGCTCCCTCGGTGCCAGGCGCGGTGCCGGGCGCAGCGCGGCAAGGATTTTTGGCGATACCGGAATTCCGGTGAGGGTGCAGCGTCGGCAGTTCGTGCCACTGCTTGCCAACCGTCGCGGTTGTCGATGCCCCAAGAGTCGGGCTGTTCGGCGGTTGGCAAGCAGTGCGGCGCGCCGGTTGCCGCGAGCACTGCTTGGCGGCTGCCGTCGCGATTCCTGGTGACACTTCACCGCCGGTGGTAGCCGCCAAGCAGTGGCACAATCGTCGCCAGGAAAGCTTCCCGCACCGCGCCAGCTTCCGCCCGCGAATACGTCGCAAATCCGCTTGCCCATCCGGCCGCCGACGGAAGATAATCAAGCTCTGCGCCGCACGATACGCCGCCCGACCCTCGCGCGACGAACAATCTGGATCGCCAACCCACGCATCGAACGATGAACCATCGCTCCCCCAGCCAACTGCGCGACGAGGCCCTGCAGATTTGGCGGGCCGGGCTCGAAGCCGTGCAGTCGGAGCGGTTGATGACCGAGGCGCTCCGCCTCGACGACCACTGGTTGACGGCCGGCGATGAAGAGCCGATCGATTTGCGCGGCGTCGGGCGAATCGCCGTGGTCGGAGCGGGGAAGGCCGGGGCCGGAATGGCCGCCGCGCTCGAGCAGACGATCGGCCCGGAGTGGTCCGCGGCGAAGCGGCTCGACGGCTGGGTCAATGTGCCGGCCGATTGCGTGCGGCCGCTCGACCGGATTCGGCTGCACGCTGCGCGTCCCGCCGGGCAAAACGAGCCGACTGCGGCAGGGATCGCCGGGGCGGAAGAGATTCTGCGGATTGTCGGCGCGTTGGAGGCCGACGATTTGTGCATCGCCCTGATCTCGGGCGGGGGATCGGCGCTGTTGCCCGCTCCCGTGGCCGGGATTTCGCTCGCCGATCTGCTCGCCGTCACGCGGCACTTGAGCGCGGCCGGCGCGAATATCGAGCAACTCAACATCGTGCGCAAGCAACTCAGCCGCATCAAAGGGGGCGGCTTGCGCGGGCCTGCCGCGCCGGCCGGCTGCTGGCCCTGGTGATCTCCGACGTGCCCGGCGATCCGCTCGACGTGATCGCCTCGGGACCGACGGTCGAAGATCGCTCGACGGCCGCCGAAGCCCTGGCCGTGCTCAAGCAATTCGATCCAGATGAGACGGCGATTCCCGCGAGCGTGAGGGAGCATCTCTCGCCAGCCGATGCGTCGCGCGGGCCGGACTTGCGGCGAAGTGCCCCGCGTTGCCGCGTGACGAATGTCGTGATCGGCAACAATGCGACGGCCGTCGATGCGGCGGGGCTCGCAGCGGAACGATTCGGCTATTCTCACGCGATGATTTCCGCGACGCAGCCGGAAGGACCGGTCGAGGAGATCGGCCGACATCTGGCCGACATGGCGCTGGCAATGCGCGACTCGCGGGGCCCCGATTGCTTGATCTCCGGCGGCGAGGGGACGGTGCGACTCGTGGCCGAACAAGAGCGTGGCCTGGGGGGGCGAAATCAGCAGCTTGCCCTGGCCGCCCTGATCCGCCTGGCTCAGCACGATCCGCAAGGCATCGCGCTGGTCTCCGCGGGGACCGACGGCGAGGACGGTCCGACCGACGCGGCCGGGGCGATTGTCGATGCGGCGGTCATCGCGGCCGGGCAGCGGCGGAATCTCGACGCCGACGATTTCCTGCATCGCAACGACGCCTACCATTATTTCCAGCCGCTCGACGCGCTACTGCAAACCGGGCCGACGCACACCAACGTCTGCGACCTGCGCGTCGTGACCGTCGCACAACGCGAGACGAAGTAGCAGCGCAGCTCCGAATCGGCCGAAAACCGTCACGGATCGCACAGTCTGCGGCGAGGGCGACCGCCAATAAGGACGAGCAAAAGGCGGCGCCGGCTTTTTCACGTGGCCCCGGCATTTATGCCGCGGGATTCCGCACGGAAAGAATTTCGGCAGCCCGCTCGAGCGGGCTTCCCTTCGGCGACCTCAGCCTTGGTCCGTTTGTCGATGGTGGTCGAGCACCAGGAACCCGGTAGGGTTCCCAGACATTAGCCGGTGGTTGAGGCCGTCAGGCCGATACCACCGGTCGTGAAATCGAATAATCCCCTTTTGCACCCCGATAGGGGTGCCAGCGCTCTGCGACCCCTACCGGGGTCGAAGCTGGTTTTCGCGTTCCGATACTGGCGGTGTCGGCCTGCGGCCTCAACCGCCGGCTAGTGTCTGGCATCCCTGTCGGGATGAATTTCATGCCACCTCGGAGTCGGAATCGCGCGAGTACTTGGGCGGAACAAAAACCAACCAAAACACTAATTCGAATTCCACTTCGAAACCGCACAGATTGCACAGCCCGTGCGCAGCCCGCGGCTATGCGAGACGGACGCCTTTGCCACTCCTCTGGATCATCCGTTGGCCGCGGCAATCCGCGCCTCACAGGCGCGCAGATATTCGATGCTGCGGCGGGCCAGCGGCTCGATGCCGGGGCTGTAGTCGAACACTTCGACCGAAACCCAACCCCGATAGCCGATCTCCTCGAGCGCCGCCAGGATCGGCTCGAACTTGAGTTCGCCGAACCCCGGGCCTTGGCGATTCGGATCATTGGCATGAAAATGCACAAGTTGCTCCCGATGCCGGCGGATCAGGTCCGGAATCGGCGTCGCTTCGCTCGACATGGCCTTGCAATCCAGGTGCAGCCGACAGTGGGGCGAACCGATCAGGTCGATCAATTGCACCGCCTCGGCGGCCGTGAGCAGGAAGTTGCCCTCCGCCGGACCGAGCGGTTCGATCGCCAGCACCACGCCGGTCGCTTCCAGCGTGGGGAGCGCCCTGCGAATCACGTCGGCGGCATAATGCAGCCCCTCGCCCGCGCCGACGCCCGGCGCGAGATTGCGTTGCTGCGGCGAGCCGAGCACCATGAGCGCGCCGCCCAGATCGGCGCAAAGGCGGGCGAGTTGGGCCAGATAATCGGCCGTCCGGCCGCGAACCGTCGAGTCGGGGGAAGTCAGATGCAGCCCCTCGGTTTGGGCCAACAGCCAATGCAGGCCGACGGTCTGCAAGCCGGCCTCGCGAACCGCGCGGGCCACCTCGCGGCGCCGCTCGGCCGAGATTTCGCCGACCGATGGGCCGAGCGTGAAGGGGGCAAATTCGATCCCCCCATAGCCGCAACGGGCGGCAAAGTCCAAAGCCGGCGGCAACGGCCAATCGCGGAACGTCTCGTTGCAGATCGCGAATTTCATGGGGGGGTTCGTGGTCCGTTGCCGCGCCCCCCTGGCGGGTCGCGGTTGAACTTTGTCGGTGAGCCGTCGTCCGTTGTCAGTCGAATTTGTCCGGTAAATCGGCCGAACGGCAATTCTATTCCAGATCAGCGCGTCGTCGGCCGCTGCGCAGTCGCCGAATCGACCGAAACCATTTCCGCAGCGGTAGATATGACGAAATCTCCGACTTGGCGGGGAATCGGGGACAAGCCGACAGGATAATCTAGGTGGGACGAGCGGTTTTCGCCTATAATGCCAGTCGAACGCCGCCTTCTCAAGCCGCGTAATGGATAAATGGAATCGTCGAGAGTCAAGCCATCCCGTTGAAAGACATCCTACCATGAAGACCTTCATCATTTCACTGGCGTTCATCGCGATGGTCGCCGGCGGCGGATACTATTTCTATCAGAATTACGAGAGCGCCCCGGCCACTCATTTCACGACCGTCAAGGTCGATCGCGGCAATCTCGATCTGGTGATTCGGGCCACCGGCACGCTCGAACCGGAAGAAGTGATCGACGTCGGCGCCCAGGTGGCCGGCCTGATCGTTTCTTTCGGCCATGATCTCGATCATCCCGACCAGCCGATCGACTACAACTCGCGGGTCCAGGCGGGCACGCTCTTGGCGCATATCGACCCGGCCCTTTATCAAACGCAGGTCGATTCGGCCCAGGCGAATTGGGAGAAGGCCAATGCCGATGTCCTCTCGGCCCAAGCAAAGATCGACCAAGCCAAGGCCGATTTGGACCGAGATACGAAGGAATTGCCGAGCCAAGCCATCAGCCAAGCCGACTACGACGCCGCGGTGGCCAATCAGAAACTGGCCATCGCGTCGCTGGCCCTGGCCCATTCCGAAGTCGACCAAGCCAACGCCGCTCTCAAGCAGGCCAAGATCAACCTCGGTTACACCGAAATCAAATCGCCCGTGAACGGCACGATCATCGACCGCCGCGTGAACGTCGGCCAGACGGTGGTGGCCAGTCTCAACGCCCCCAGCCTGTTTCTGATCGCCCGCGATCTCAAGCGGATGCAGATTTGGTCGGCGGTGAACGAGGCCGATATCGGTCAGATCCATCCGGGACAGGACGTGACATTCACGGTCGACGCCCAGCCCGATCTGGTCTTCAAGGGGACGGTCAGCCAACTCCGCTTGAACGCCCAGATGACGCAAAACGTCGTGACCTACACGGTGGTGATCACGGCCGACAACTCCGAGGGCAAGCTGCTCCCCTATCAAACGGCCAATGTGCAGTTCGACGCGGGCAAGCACGACAACGTCGTCCTGGCGCCGAACATCGCCCTGCGCTGGCGGCCGCAAGTGCAGCAAGTCCGGCCGGAAGACCGGGCGGCCTTCGCCAAGCAGCTCAAGGCGCGAAGTCATAACGGCCCCCCTGAGGGTTCCGAGGGCGCGGGGAAGGCCCCCAACCTGAAGGCCGAGAAGAAGCAGCGCCAGCAGGGCACGCTTTGGCTCGCCGACGGAGAGTTCGTGCAACCGATCAAGGTGAAGATCGGCGCCTCGGACGGCACCTCGACCGAAATCACCGGCGGCGACATCAAGGCAGGCGACCAGGTCGTCACCGGCGAATCGCACGGCGACGCCGGCGGCTCGGTCGAGAATCCGTTTGCTCCGAAACTGTTCGGCAAGCACCACTAAAGTCCAATCCGCCGCGCACCCACAGCATCGCGCTCGATCACGCCCACCGCCGCCGAACGCACTCGCGCGGCACAGCGAATCGGCGCAAGGACGAATGAAATCCCATGGAAATCATCCGCATCGAGAATCTGTATAAGACCTATTTCCTGGGCGAGGTCGATGTGCCTGTGCTCAAGGGAATCTCGTTGGCGATCGCGGAGGGGGAGATGGTCGCGCTGATGGGCGCCTCGGGCTCGGGCAAATCGACGCTGATGAACATCCTCGGGCTGCTCGATCGCCCGACCTCGGGGCAATTCTGGCTCAATGGCGAGGAGGTGTCGCAACTCTCCGCCGACAAACGGGCCAGAGTTCGCAACCGCAATATCGGGTTCGTCTTTCAAAGCTTCAATCTGCTCGCCCGCACCACCGCCATCGACAACGTGCGGATGCCGCTGAGCTATGCCTTGAAGCCCTGGTCGAATCGCCACGAACTCGAGCGGGCTACCGCGCTGCTCACCGAGGTGGGCCTCGGCGATCGCGTCTACCACGAGCCGTCGCAGCTTTCCGGCGGCCAGCAGCAGCGCGTCGCCATCTCGCGGTCGTTGGTCAATCATCCGCCGATCCTGCTGGCCGACGAGCCAACCGGAAATCTGGATTCCAAAACAAGCGTCGAAATCCTCGAAATGTTTCGGCGGCTCAATCGCGAGCAAGGCATCACCGTGATCTTGGTGACGCACGATATGAACGTCGCCCGTCATGCCGATCGCATCATCTTCATCAAAGACGGCCTGATCGGCGACCCCGCCGGGATGGAGAGTTCGCTCGATGTCGCGCCCGCCGGTCCCGGCGGGGCAAACGGATCAGCCAATTCGCACCACGGCAATGGGTCGGTCGATCACGACCGCGCCGCGGGCAGTCATGGTCCAAGCGGAAACGGGTCGAACGGAAACGGGGCGGGCGGAAATGGGTTGGGCGGAAATGGGTCGAACGGAAATGGGTCGGGCGGGAACGGTTTCGCGTCGGGGAACGGCCGGATCGAGGCACGGGCACCCGAGGCGGTTGCGGTGGCGACGGCAGGCGGCGGCGGCGACGACACGCAGGCCGGCGTCGCGCCGATCCACGCGGCCACGGCGGCCGTCGCGGTAGCCGAGCCGGCGGCGGCATCGGCAACCGCGCCGGCGGTGGCGGAGCCGGTCATCGAATCGATCGCCGCCCGCCGCGCCAGGGCCGTCCCGCTGCGGATGCCGGCGGTGCGCTTGATGCCGCGAACCATCAGCACGGCGCTGATCGCCCTCAAGCGGAATATCTTTCGCTCGATCCTGACCGCCCTGGGGATCATCATCGGGATTGCCGCGGTGATCTCGGTGATCGAGATCGGCCAAGGCTCGTCGGCCGCCATGAAGAAGACGATGGCCAGCATGGGGGCCAATCTGTTGCAGGTGATGCCGGGAACGGCCTCCAGCGGCGGAGTGAGCTTCGGCAGCGGCAGCGTGATGACGCTCACGCCCCAAGACGCCGAAGCGATTGCCCGCGAATGCCCGGCCGTCACGGCCGTCGCGCCGGTGGTGCGGGCCCGCTGCCAGATCGTCCACGGCAGCCGCAATTGGGTGCCGATGAGCATCTACGGCAGCACGCCCGATTTTCTCAAGATCCGCGATTGGGAGAATCTGGCGGCCGGGGCGGTATTCACCAATCGCGACGTCCGCAACAGCGCGGCCGTCTGCGTGCTCGGCCAAACAGTGGCGAAGAATCTCTTCGGCGACGAATCGCCCATCGGCAAGGACGTGCGGATGCAGAACGTCACGTTCCGCGTGGTCGGCCTGCTGAGCGTCAAAGGGGCAAACACTTTCGGCATGGATCAAGACGATTTCGTGCTCGCTCCCTGGACCACGATCAAGTATCGCGTGAGCGGCTCGTCGCTGGGCAACGTGAATCAGAGTTCCTCGGCCAGCGCGGCCAACGGCAGCACGAGCACCGCGGTCAACACGCTCAACCAGCTTTATCCGAGCGTCGTGACCTCGCTCTATCCGGCCCTTTCGGCGACCGAGGCCGCCGATCGGCCGCAGCCGATCCGCTTCACTTCGGTCGACCAAATCCTCGTCCAAGGCCGCTCGGCCGAGGAGGTGCCCGCCGCCATCGCGCAGATCACCGATCTGTTGCACGAGCGGCACCGCATCAAGCCGGGCAATCCCAACGATTTCAGCATCCGCGACATGACCGAAATCAGCCATGCCCTGTTCAAGGTCGTCGGCACGATGACGATCTTCCTGTTGGTGGTGGCCGGCATTTCGCTGTTGGTCGGCGGCGTGGGGATCATGAACATCATGCTCGTCTCGGTGACCGAACGGACCCGCGAAATCGGGCTGCGGATGGCCGTCGGCGCCCGGCCCAAGGACATCCTCCGCCAGTTCATCACCGAGGCGGTCATTATCTGCTTGCTCGGCGGGGCGATCGGGATCACCATCGCGCGGATCATTTCGGTCGTCGCGCGACGGGTCGGGCATTTGCCCACCCAATTCTCGCTGCCGGCGGTGATCGCGGCGGTGGCCGTCTCGCTGACGGTGGGCCTGGTGTTCGGCTTCTACCCGGCCTGGAAAGCCTCGCGCCTCGATCCGATCGAAGCCCTGCGCTATGAATAGCGACGAGTTCGCTGGAGTTCACGCTTTAGCGTGCCGCCTACACGCTGAAGCGTGAACTCCAACGGCGGTCTTGCGATGGCCACCGCAGTCGGTCGCGTCGAGAAGGATGAGGAGTACGATTAAGATTAGGAGTGGGACTACGAGTACGAGAAGAATCAGGAACCGGCTCCCTGCTCTCCGACCCCTGCTCTAGGCTGTGGAAAATGCTCGATTCGTTGCGGCGCGGGGAGGGGCGGTTTCGTTGATCTTTTGTTCCGCGCGGGCGATTGCGGCAGGTGCTTCGGAATCAACGCGAGTCGTGCCCGAGCCGTTGGTCTCGCGTAAACTCGGGCCGCGCCTTATACGTTGCCCAGGCATTTATGCCTGGGACCGCGCCCTGCCCCCGGCGATTCCAGTCCCCTTCAGGGGACTTACCCATCGGGCCGGCTTTAGCCATCGGCGCCACCGGAGGTGCTCGATTCTCCTCGACAAACGGACCATGGCTGAAGCCGCCAAATTGAGGCCCGCTGAAGCCGAATCCCCCGGCATAAGTGCTGGGGCTACATGAAAAGGCTGGCGGCGACGCACGGTCGTCAATCCTGTCGGCCGCTGGAGATTGGCGGACGAAAGAGGGAACCAACGAGTAACAGCAACTTGCCTAATTGCCGATGCTACGCTCAAATAGGTGAGAGCCTGGAATGAATTCTTCGTTTCATACGCGCCAGACATTTGCTGCTCCTGGATGAAACTTGGATTCTCGAGACTCGGTTGTTATCAGGATCACCGATCTATCCGCCCGAGAGCGAACGGTGTAACGATGCTGCAGATTCCCGATGACTTGCTGTCAACTGCGTTTTTCTCGTTCGACGGCGAGCCGGGATGGCCGCGACACGAAGCGTTGAAAGTGATTGATCTGGCGTCTGCGTCGCACATAGCCGTACTGGGCGGGGAAATCTGGCTTCCGTCAACTCCGGGCCCGAGAATACCGACACCGTTTATCTATACATTCGAAACACGGCAACATGACGGGGAGGACTGGGAGCAATTCGTTGAGCGCACAAACGCCGCTGCGGCAGACTATGTGCGCGCCTTCGAGTGGGACCGCAGGGACGATCGACACCTCGAGTCGATGCCTTATTTCAACCTAACGCTAAGCGAATAGCAGGCGCCCTGCAATCTACCACGCCAAGTCGATCCCGATGGTCGCAGTGCCATTCCAGACAGTCCCCTTATCGTCCCACGCCGCTGCGGGGAGCCAAGCTGCTTGCAAGCCTTGGCGCGGATAGTCGCGCGGCGGAAAGCGCGGTGCGGAGGGGGAACCGAAAGTTGACTGTCTGGAAGGTATCTCTGTACTCATCACGCTCCGTCGTGATGGGCACTGTACTCATCACGCTCCGTCGTGATAGCGCTGTACTCATCACGCTCCGTCGTGATGACGTAGTCATCACGCTCCGTCGTGATGACCTTTCGTCACCCCTTTCGTCACGGCGGAGCGTGACGACTACAATATTCGTCACGGCGGAGCGTGACGAGTACAACCCCTCGCCACTCACTAGGAGGCTGTCCAAGAACCGGCTTATCGTCCGGCGGGCGTTGCCAAAAGGGGGTCGGGAGTCGATTTCGCCATGATGTCGGTTCGCACTACGAATCGTTCAGTCGGCGAAATCGACTCCCGACCCCTTTCGCGGCGAGCATCCCCTCGCCGCGGCCGTTTCACGGACAGGCTCCTAACCGACCGCCGCCGGCTCCTCGGCCACCGGCCGCCGGCAATCGAGCAATTTCACCCGCCGCGTGATGATCGCGCCCTCCCGCAAATCGCCTTCATAATGAATCGTCACGGGCACGGCCACGGCCCAGATCGGCAGCAGCCGGGCGAGCATCGTGCGGTTGAAGCCTTCGAGAAAGCGGATCGCCTCGCGGGCCGACAGGGCCATCGGCTCCGCCGGCTCGACGGCGGTCGCCCGCGGCGGGAGTTCGTCCCACGCCCGCGGCTGCCAACGCTCGAACCGCGTGATCCAAACGCGAAACAGAGGCCAGGTCTTCGCCCGCGCGGTTGTCATGGTGGTCGCTCCCGATTCGGCCAATTCGCGAATTCGACAGTTTTTCCTGCCGCCGAATAGTATACATACGTTTATGTCCTTGTCAACCGGGCCGATCGAGCCGCCCCCAGCGTCCGATCGGGCAAGCCTTGTCGGCCCAGGCCAGGGCATTGAGAAACACGCGGCGGCCGTGGCATTGGCAGCCGCAGTGCCCGCAACGCGTGCCGGTGAAGTGCGGGCAGCTTCGACAGATCGCCAGCCGAGCGTCGATTTGCTCTTGAGTTGCCAGCGGCGCCCCGGCCAAGAGATGCGGCGGCAAGCTGCGGGCGAAATTCAGGGCGCGGCGGGCAAGCGAAGGGAGGAGCAAAGAGCGAAGAGCGGAGGGCGAAGAGACGCGGCACGCGCGATGGATCGCGCTCGGATCGGCGACGCCGCGACGTGTGTGGCCGGCCGCAATGGCGGCAGCGATGCAGGAACGCCGCGCCTTGCTCGCCGATCAATTCGAAAACGCATTCGGGCATTGTTTTTGCCGCGGATATTCGCGGATTCTCGTGGATTCTCTTCTTCAATCCGCGCGGTCCGCGGCCTTAAACCTCAAAATGTCACGGTCAACGAACTCGGCAGCGAGCCGGCGCAGCCGCCGCTGTACGGCGTGAAATCGGTCGTCGTGAATGGGTCGCCGAAATTCGGCTCGGTCCAGAGCAAATTGCCCGCCGCATCGTGGTAGCCCGGATCGGCTGAGACGAGGTTCAATGTGAACGTACCGCTGCAAAAACGATCGGCCTCGTCGGATGGCTCGCTCACATACAGCGCTCCGGCCAGGAAGTTGACCGTGTTTCCGCCTCCACTCGCGGCGCTCGTGATCGCGACCGACACGGTCACGGCCAGATAGCACTGGCCGCTGACGAGATCGTACACCAGAGCGGCCAGAAAGGTCGCCTCCGGGCCCGGCGCGGCGGGATCGGTCCCGAAGATCAACCCCGCGTCGCAATCGGGATAAACGTCGCCGCGCCCAGCTCGATGATCCAATAACAGGCTTCGCCGAACGGCGCGTAATCGGTCTCGGCCGCGACGACATAATCGCCGACGGGAATCTTGTCGCAGCCGTCGCAATCGGCCAAGGCGGTCAAACCGCCGGGCCAATCGATCGTCGCCGTCGCCGGGCTCGCCGAGCAACAGGGGGAGCAATCCCGGCCGCCGCAGCATCCGCAGCCGAAGAGTTTAAAGCCCATGGTTGGGAAAGGCTGAAGGGTGAACGGGGAGCGGAGCAGGAGTAGGATAAGGATTAAGATTGGGAATTGGACTGCGAGCAGGAGTACGAGAAGGATTAGGATCGCGAGATCGTCATCCTCATACTCTGTCGCGTTTTCTTCTTCCCGCCGCTTAACACTCTGCGGCCAGCAGATACCATTGCCCGTTGATCTCTCCGGCCGCGACCCACTTGCCGTCGGCCACGTCGGCGAAGGGGTTGTAGGCTGCGATCGTGCTTCCCGAGTCCGTTTCGCTGCCGGCCGCGCCGTTATAAACAGCGACCGTGCCGCTGGCCCCTTTGTCGATCGGGCCGGACGATTTTCCGATCACCAGGCCGATGGAATTCGAAGCGGCGACATAGAATCGTTTCGACTGCAAGTGAAAGAGCAGCATGACGGGCGTTCCGGACGCGAGTTGCCCGCCGGGCGGCAAGAGCCAGTCGTAGACGGTCACACTATAGGTCGAATCGGCCGGGCTGCCGCCGGCGACTTTCCAAACCGCGCAGGCCGCCGAGCCGCCGGCCGCGAGCGCCGCGCTCAACTTGCCGAAATGGTATTGCACGCCCGGCAACGGAATCCGTTGGCCGGCCGCCGGATGAAAGAACGTCAGATGCCGTTCGCCGGCGAGAGCGAGTCCCTGCTGGGCGTCGGCCGTGTGGTCGAGCGTTTGAGCGGCGTCGATCCATTTGTCGGTGGCGGCGGGATCGAAGGAGAATCGCGCGGCTTGCTTGTCGGTGTCGCGGGCCTCGATCGTGTCTTTGAGTTCGACGAGATCGAACCGCGGCAGCGTGGGCAGGCTGATCTGAATTCCGACGTCGCTATATTGGACTAGCACCGGCGCGACGCCGACGATCCGCCCCAGCGAGACCACGGCCTCGACCAGCGCATTGGCCCACTCGGCCGTGATCGGCTCGCCGGGGGCGACCTTTCCAAGATTGCTCATCGGTCAGTCTCCGATTGAACCGCCAAGGCGCCAAGGACGCCAAGAAAGCAGAAAGCCGTCAGGCCGCAACCAAGTGTTTACACGAGTCACGGAACAATCGAGAGCGAAAAAGCACGGCGGCATGACAGATCGGGAACACTAATCATCGCTGATTAGCGCTGATTAGCGCCGATTAGTGTTCCTAAAACCAGCTCTGGTCGATTTCAGTCGACTCCATTTCTCTGAGGTTCGAAGGAGTTGTCGAAAATCACGTTTCTGCATCTGTGTCATGCGGATTGTCGCATTGAACCGCCAAGACGCCAAGGACGCCAAGAAATCAGAGATCTTTTTATCCACGGATTGCATAGCGCGGCCGTCACGCCGCTACCACGTTTTTACACGAGTCAGGGAAACACCGAGAGCGAGAAAGCACGGCGGCATGACAGATCGGGAACACTAATCTTCGCTGATTAGCGCTGATTAGCGCCGATTAGTGTTCCTAAAACCAGCTTTGGTCGATTTCAGTTGACTCCAGTCCCTGAGGTCCGAAGGAGTTGTCGAGACACACGTTTCTGCGTCTGTGTCATGCGGATTGTCGCATTGAACCGCCAAGACGCCAAGGACGCCAAGAAATCAGAGATATTTTTATCCACAGATTGCATAGCGCGGGCGTCACGCCGCAACCAAGTTTTTACACGAGGTCACGGAAAAACCGAGAGCGAGAAAGAACGGCGGCATGACAGATTGGGAAAACTAATCATCGCTGATTAGCGCGAATTAGCGCCGATTAGTGTTCCTAAAACCAGCTTTGGTCGATTTCAGTTGACTCCATTCCCTGAGGTCCGAAGGAGTTGTCGAAAAACACGTTTCTGCGTCTGTGTCATGCGGATTGTCGCATTGAACCGCCAAGACGCCAAGGACGCCAAGAAATCAGAGATATTTTTATCCACAGATTGCATAGCGCGGGCGTCACGCCGCAACCAAGTTTTTACACGAGGTCACGGAAAAACCGAGAGCGAGAAAGAACGGCGGCATGACAGATTGGGAAAACTAATCATCGCTGATTAGCGCTAATTAGCGCCGATTAGTGTTCCTAAAACCAGCTTTGGTCGATTTCAGTTAACTCCATTCCCTGAGGTCCGAAGGAGTTGTCGAAAATCACGTTTCTGCGTCTTTGTCATGCAGACTGTCGCATTGAACCGCAGGGCGATTGCACCACACTGGCAATGATGGCGGGGATTGGGCAACCAACATTCGGTATTGATTCGAAATGGCGAGATCGAGTATGCGAGCAGCAGCTTCAGCCTCCGCGGCATAATTGGTCGGTTACGTCAAGATGAACTGGGCCGTGTCGGCGATACCGCAAACTTCCACATCGTATGCAACATGATGCAATCGCCCTGCATTGAACCGCCAAGACGCCAAGGACGCCGAGAGGGCAGAAATGTTTTCATCCACAGATTGCATAACGCGGCCGTCACGCCGCAACCAAGTGTTTACACGAGGTCACGGAACAACCGAGAGCGAAAAAGCACGGTGGCATGACAGATCAGGAACACTAATCATCGCTGATTAGCGCTGATTACGCGCCGATTAGTGTTCCTAAAACCAGCTTTGGTCGATTTCGGTCGACTCCATTTCTCTGAGATTCGAAGGAGTTGTCGAAAAACACGTTTCTGCGTCTGTGTCATGCAGACTGTCGCATTGAACCGCCAAGACGCCAAGGACGCCAAGAAATCAGAGATCTTTTTATCCACGGATTGCATAGCGCGGCCGTCACGCCGCTACCAAGTTTTTACACGAGTCAGGGAAACACCGAGAGCGAGAAAGCACGGCGGCATGACAGATCGGGAACACTAATCTTCGCTGATTAGCGCTGATTAGCGCCGATTAGTGTTCCTAAAACCAGCTTTGGTCGATTTCAGTCGACTCCAGTCCCTGAGGTCCGAAGGAGTTGTCGAGACACACGTTTCTGCGTCTGTGTCATGCGGATTGTCGCATTGAACCGCCAAGACGCCAAGGACGCCAAGAAATCAGAGATATTTTTATCCACGGATTGCATAGCGCGGCCGTCACGCCGCTACCAAGTTTTTACACGAGGTCACGGAAAAACCGAGAGCGAGAAAGAACGGCGGCATGACAGATCGGGAAAACTAATCATCGCTGATTAGCGCGGATTAGCGCCGATTAGTGTTCCTAAAACCAGCTTTGGTCGATTTCAGTTGACTCCATTCCCTGAGGTCCGAAGGAGTTGTCGAAAAACACGTTTCTGCGTCTGTGTCATGCGGATTGTCGCATTGAACCGCCAAGACGCCAAGGACGCCAAGAAATCAGAGATATTTTTATCCACAGATTGCATAGCGCGGGCGTCACGCCGCAACCAAGTTTTTACACGAGGTCACGGAAAAACCGAGAGCGAGAAAGAACGGCGGCATGACAGATTGGGAAAACTAATCATCGCTGATTAGCGCTGATTAGCGCCGATTAGTGTTCCTAAAACCAGCTTTGGTCGATTTCAGTCGACTCCATTCCCTGAGGTCCGAAGGAGTTGTCGAAAAACACGTTTCTGCGTCTGTGTCATGCGGATTGTCGCATTGAACCGCCAAGACGCCAAGGACGCCAAGAAATCAGAGATATTTTTATCCACAGATTGCATAGCGCGGGCGTCACGCCGCAACCAAGTTTTTACACGAGGTCACGGAAAAACCGAGAGCGAGAAAGAACGGCGGCATGACAGATTGGGAAAACTAATCATCGCTGATTAGCGCTAATTAGCGCCGATTAGTGTTCCTAAAACCAGCTTTGGTCGATTTCAGTCGACTCCATTCCCTGAGGTCCGAAGGAGTTGTCGAAAAACACGTTTCTGCGTCTGTGTCATGCGGATTGTCGCATTGAACCGCCAAGACGCCAAGGACGCCAAGACTTGAAATGAGATTATCGAATAGCTTCTTGGCGTCCTTGGCGTCCTTGGCGGTTCGACATCCGGTGAGCCTCTGGCTTACTCGTATTGAAACAACGGCCCGAACTCGGTCGCCGGGTAGACCGCGTGCCCGCCGGCGACCGAGACGACCTCGAACCAATTCTCGCCGCTCGAGCCGGGGCCGTAATAAAAGTAGTTGTGGCCGACCACGGTGTCGGGATCCGCGATCAAGGGGACGGTCTTCTCGGCGAAAATGTACCGCAAGGTATAACGAAGCGTGCCGTCGAGCTGATAGATCTCGGTGATCTTCGCCCCGACGAACAGCAGGCAGCCGGCAGGCGCGCCGAGAATCGCAGAGGAATTGACCGTGCCGCGCGTGGCTTGGATCGTGTCGTAAGGGGGCCGGGCGACGTTGCTCCAAATGAGCGTGTGCGTCGCCGTCGGCACCCGAACTCCGATCGGCAAGTCGTCTTCGAGAATCGTGTTCGGGCCGCCGGACCATTTCCAATAGCGGGCGGGGATCGAGAGCATATCGACCCCCACGTCGCGCTCCCAACGCAGAAACGTGCCGGCCGGATGCGGCGGCTTGCGCTTGTCGGCCGCCGCCTCGACCAGGCCATATTCCACATGCAGCCGCGCGCCCCCTGCATAGCTGTTCAGCCCCGTCGAGAGATCGGCCAGCGCCGCGTCGCCGTCGGGCGATTGCTCGTCGAATGGCGTCATCGCGATCGCGACGACGCGCAGCGCCGGATTGCCGGGAAAATAAGCGGGGCTGATCAGCGCCGCCCCCTGCGAGCCGGCCGAGAAATAAAGCCCTCGCAGCGCGTTGACGAGCGGAACCCAATCGTCCCAGGCGACTTGAAAATCGCGCTCGCCGACGATCAGCCCCGATTCGAGAATCCGCAATCGCGGCGAGCCGGCGAGTTCTTGAAAGGCGATGGACATGTGCGCGACGGGTTGGGGGTTGAGATCTCGTAGCGGTGGCTTCCAGCCGGCGGCCTAGGAACCTGTTTGAGAACCGGCATATCTTCCGGCGGGCGTTGCCAAAGGGGGTCGGGAGTCGATTTCGCCATGATGCCGGCACTACGGGTCGTTCAGCGGGCGAAATCGACTCCCGACCCCTTTCTGCGGCGCAGGATGAATCCGCCGAAACAAAAACAATAGGGAAAGCGCCAACGGCAGATGGCATCGACACTGCGGGTTTTGCGCAGCCCCGATTCGGCCCGCACTCTGAAATAGGCTATCTGAATCGCGCACCGGTGCTGCCGCGGCCGATATTGCCGGCGTCGGAAGGTTCGCCGCGTGGCCGCCGCGGCGCACGGCGCGCTCCGGCCCCGACTGCATCGCTGAGTTTCATGCGGATCGTGCCGTTTTCCGAGAGTTGCGGATTCGCGTACATCGTCGCTTGAAACGGAGTCAGGCGGTTGATCTCGGCCGGGGTCCAACCATAGGTCAGGCTCAAATGACGATAGAGCCGCGCCCAATGAAAACCGGCGGTCCCGGCGCTCGGCGCGTTGGCCAAATTGGCCGTGTCCGAAAGAAAACCGGTCGCTTGATCGAGACGGCCGTGAAGTTCCAGCAGCCGGCCCTCGGCATATTCCGCCAGGCACGAGCGGGCCGCCGCCAACGAATCGAGCGCGGGGCAATCCTCGCGGGCCATGAGCCAGAACAAATGCGCCGTGCCGCGAAACGATTGCAGATAATCGTCGATTTCTTCGGCCGTCGCGCCGCGCCCGATCCGCGCAGCGCCCAAGCATCGCGAATCCGCTCGGCATGTTGCCGCGGATCGATGCGCTCGAGATCGCGGGCGAGCGTTTCGAGCGGGCTCGCGCCGGGCGACGACGTGGGCCTTGAGTTCGGCCAGATCACCGAGCGTCAGCGGCCGGAGGCGAAAGTCGATCGCGCCGATGCGGATCGTCCCCCCGACGCCGGCCATGGCATGATGCTTATCCATGAAAATCGCCTTGCGGAAAAAGTTGCTCCCGACCCTTCGCTCCCCGCTCCCTGCTCCCCCCCTACTCCCTACTCCCTGCTACCCGCTCCCTGCTCCTATCCCAAGTCCGGCTCCGTCCAGGCGCCGTCGGTGTCGAAGCGGGCTGTGCCCGCGATCACCGCGCCGCTGTCGATATCGACTTCGACTTCCAATCCGGTGACGATCGCGGGAACGGAGTAAAAGTGGGTCGCGTCGAGGTAGAGCTGGAGCGTCACGGCGGCGCCTTCGACCAGCGGGCCGGCGGCGGCGATGTCGAACGCGAATTCGATTTCGCCGCTGCCCGATTTCACTCCCGGAATGCTCCGCGTAAATCCGCCCGTACTGCTCGAAGCATACCGGCTCGAGTGGGCCTGTTTGGCGAACGACCAGCGCGTCACTTCGGCGACCGCATCGTCGCCGATCTTGACGAAGCCACTTTTGCCGGAGATAGGTTGGGACATGATTGGCGGTTGGTTGTCAGTTGCCGGTTGCCGGTTGTCAGTTGTCAGTTGTCAGTCGTCAGTTGCCCGTGCAGCGCAGTGCAATCATCGCGATTGCATTGGACCGCCGCGTTCATCCTTCATCCTTCAGCCTTCAGCCTTCATCCTTCAGCTTCACGCGCTCGTCCCGAGCACGACGACGTTGTAAATCGCCGTGGCCGAGCCGCCGTTGTGGATTCGCAGCACTTTATTGCCCGAGGCCGTGGCCCAGCCGTCTTTCTTGCTGGCCAACAGGGCGGCGCTATCGGCGCCGATCTCCAGCTTGCTCGTGGCGGAGCCGGCGAACGGGCCGGTGAAACCGTTGGTCACCGAGGAGTCGAGCGACAGCTTTTCCCCGGCCGTGGTCGAGGTGTGAACGATCAAGATCGCCTTCACGCGGGCGAAGTCGATCGTCACCGTCGAGCCGAACAGCGATTGCGTAAGCGCCGTCAGATCGAGGTCGTCATCCGCCCCGGCCGCCAGCGTGCGTTGGTCCGACCAGATGCGGTCGGCCTGGTCGGCCGCTGTGCCGCTGGCGAGCGTTTCGTCGTAAGCGAGTTGCGAAGCGTCGCCGACCGTGGTCAAGGCCAGCGGCTCCTGGAATAGCCACTGCATCGAAACGCGGATTTCACTGGCAAGCGTGGTCATCGAAGTTGGCTCCCAAACGTGTCGGAAAAGCGAACGAGAAAATCGCGGGCGACGAGCCACACGCCGTCGTCGGGGCTTTCGCTCTCGGTGCGGCCGGCGGGCTGCATGTCGAGCACTCGGCCCTCCGACCAGGCGAAATCGCGGCGGTCGAAATACTCGCAAATCGCGCGGTCGATCCGCCGCGCCGCGTCGTAACTTTGGCCGTAAATCGAAAAGCGGATCCGCTCGACGGCCAATGTTGTGCCGCTCGAGGTGCGCGTCTGCCGGTCCTGTTGCTCGGCGGCGATCGACACGTAGGGAAACGTCAGCGTTTCTCCCGCGGCGTCGCAGATCGGCGGCAAGCCGGTGTATATCCGCTCGGGCGGCACCAGCGCCGTCAGCGGGCGCCAGCCGCTCCAATGCTCGTGGATTGCGCGTTCGATGGTCACTGGGCAGGGGTCGGGCGTCGGGGGTCGGGGGTCGGGGAGGAGGGGGCAGGGATTGGGGTCGGGGAGGAGTTCGATGTCGCCTTTCGCTCCCGCGAAAGAGAGCGCGACTTTCGCGGAGCGAAAGGCGACATTGCCTCGCGTTCGTTACAACCTACGTTCGGCGGTGATTGTGAATAGGCCGGTAATCGAGTCGGGGTTGGCGCAGCCGATCACTTCATAGAGCGTGCCGTCGGCGGCTACGATTCGAAAACCGTTGTCGATCGCGATCTGCTCAGCCAAATAAATCTTGGCCGTCACGATTCCCGATTGGCGGCCGTGCTGCTCGCCGCGGCGGGCCGATTGCTCTTGAATCCGCGCCCGGACATTGATGCGATAATCCGTCCAGCAGCGTTCGACGGCCCCGCTGGCGCTCTTCGCGATCTGCTCGCGGCGGATCGTGATCGAAGTGTCGAGCCCGGCGGCGATCGCCAGATTGCGGCTCGCGCATTCGTAGCGCGAACCGCAAGTGGCCAGCCGCGTTTCCAAAATCGTCCAAGCCTCACCCGCGGCGTCGATGATCCGATCGCCGAGCCGCGGCGCCGCGGCCAACACGGCGGCCGCGAGATGCCAGCGGACATCCGCGGCCGTGTACTTGCCGCCGCTCGCGGCCGCTTCGCGCGTGCCGATCGCACGCCGCAGCGCGCCGGCGAGCGGCGATGACTCGGCGCCGTCGGCCCGCTCGAGCGTCACCGCCTCGAGCTGGTCGGCCACTTGCGCGAAATCGGCTTGCACGTCGAATGCCGCGGCCATCAGGTGACTCCTCGCGAGCGGATTTCGAACGGCGCCAATCCGATCGACTTCAAGTCGCACCAATCGATCGTTTCTTGCAGCGACCGGGCGTAGCTCTCCCACGAGACGCTTTGCCCGTCGATCGTGTAAGTCGGCTTGGGATTCGCCCGCAGATCGAGCAATTGCGCGAGGGCTTGGCTGCGGATGGCCGCAATCGTTTGGCAGTCGGTCAACATGGCTGAGCCGCGTTTCTGGGTTTTCCGGGAGATTTGTGAGGGCAGCGGTAAGCGTGATCATCACGCGGAGCGTGATGAGTACAAATGTACTCATCACGCTCCGTCGTGATGAATATTTAATGTACTCATCACGCTCCGTCGTGATGAACCGTCGTCATCACGCTCCGTCGTGACGAAGCTTGGCGTGCGAATCGGGCTGAGCCGTGAGCATGACGACGTGGTCATCACGGCGGAGCGATCATCACGCGGAGCGTGATGAGTACAATTGTGGTCATCACGCTCCGTCGTGATGAACCGTCGTCGTCACGCTCCGTCGTGATGAGTATTCAGAACGGTCATCACGGCGAACGTGTCATCACGCGGAGCGTGATGAGTACAGGGCGGAGCATGATGAGTGCTCAGGCCGTGTTCTTGACGACGTAGCGGGGTTCGAGCGTGGCCGCCGCGCCGCGCTCGCTGGCCTTGAAGCGGATCATGATGTCTTGGGTGAATTCGGCTTCGCTGTTTTGCGGGGCCTGGGTGACGGTGATCGGCCAATTCTCCATGTAGGCGAAGGCCTTGCGGAAATTGCCGAGATACCAATTGCTCGTGGCCTGGCCGGCCGCCGTGAGCCGCGACCGCAGCAGCCGGCTCGACAGGATGCGGTAGCTGCCGGCCATCGGATTGGGGGCCAGAGTGCGGACCGTCTTGGCGGCGGCCTGGTTGTCAACCTGTTCGATCTCGGTGGCATCGACGATCCGCCGCGCGGCGTGCAGCAATTCGGGGCACACCAGGATCGTGTCGGCCATGATCAGCACCGGCTCGCCCGTATTCGGATCGGTGATGTCGGCCAGAAGCTGCTCGGCCGCATCGACGTCGGTCCAATCCACCAGCGGATTGGTCGCCTTGATGTTGATCCAAGGGTCGGACGTCTGATAGGTCGCGTAGCTCGTCCCGCGCCACTTGTAGCGATGATCGGTGCTGTTGGCATCGATGAGGCAATCGAGAATCCGCTTCTCCTTGTTGAGGCCGAGAAACTCGCCGACCTCGCCGGCCCGCTGGAGCACGAGATGCGTGCGATCGAAGAAGATCGCTTCCTTGGTGACGGGGACGATCATGCCGCGCTTGGTGGTGGCGGGCGTTTCGATGTAATCCTCGGAGAGGCCGACGTGCGGGTAGGGCCGCCCTTCGTCGATCGCCTCGGCCGCGTCGCCCATTGGGCCGATGCCGGGGATTTTCTCGCCGCTGAAGCGGGTGGGAATCGTCTCGACCATTCGGCCGGCGACGAAGGCCTCCGACGAGAAGCCCTCCATGATCTTCGCGAAAACGATCTGGCCGGTGATATTGCTGAACGTGGCCGTATCGACGGCGTCGGCCGCTTCGAGCAGATCGATCCCGCCGGCCTTCGAGCGCGGATCGAGCAGCCGGACGAACTCGCGGCCGTCGGGGATCGTCGCTTCGGCCAGATCGCGGAGCGAGAAATCCTCGGGGCGGAGATGCCCGTCGCCGAGCGACTCGCGCAAATGGCGGCAGACCTGCTGGGAGCCCATCGTTTCGTACAGGCGTTTCAGTTCGCGATAGTTGACGGCTTTGGTCATAATCAAGCGTCTCCGAATAGGTTGAGAGTGATTGGAAATCGAGAGTTGTCCGTTGTCCGTTGTCCGTTGTGCTTTGTCCGCCGGTGTTGTGGCCATGGTCTCCCGTGTTGTGGCATGGTCTCCCGACCATGCCACGGATCCGACCGAAGGTCTCCTGAATCACCACACGGCCCGCGAGGCAGGGAGACCTGCGGTCGCGGCATGTGGCTCGGTCGGGAGACCGAGCCACACAGCAGTGAGACCGAGCCACAACAGTGACCGAGCCACTGTGTTGTGGCATGGTCTCCCGACCATGCCACGGATCCGACCGAAGGTCTCCCGAATCACCACACGGCTCGCAATGCATGGGAGACCTGCGGTCGCGGCATGTGGCACGGTCGGGAGACCGAGCCACAACAGTGAGACCGAGCCACAACAGTGACCGAGCCACAACAGGACAACTGCCATTCATCGCAGTTGATAGCCGGCCGAGTAATCGACGTTCAACGTTTCGAGCGTGGCGCTGCCGTTTTTCACGCCGACGCAAAGTTGCATCGCCACGCCGCCGGTGAACGTGAAGAGTTGCCGGGCCACGAGCAGCCCGTCGATGAAGAACGCCGCTTCGGCTTGAGTCGCGTTGATCGGCTGCCATTGGCCGGTGAGCGTTTGATAGGCGGCGCCGCCGGCAGGAGTCGAGGTGACGGTCGTCGTTTTCGCCGAGCCGACCGACGATTGGCAGCTCCAGACGTTGCTTCCCCGGCCTTGAAGAAGACCATGCCGCTGTACGATGCTTTCGGTCCGGCGTTGTCGTCGGCCAGCATTCCGGCGGCTACCGAGTCCATCAGGCCGACGAGGATATTCGCTTGATCGACGTTGGCCTCGCTGAACTGCACGGCCGCCTCGAACAGGATCGGCTTGTCGCCGGCGAATTCGAACACGGCGTGGCTGGTATGCACGTAGCTTTCGTCGTTCGCGGCGACCGATCCGCCGCTGGCCGCGATCGTCGCGATCCCGCCCGCGGCGTCGGCGATCGTCACCGTGCCGCTATGACTGAACACGCTGGTCCAGCGGTGCGGGCTGAGATACCAATCGAAATCGTCGAGAAAGCCGAACGTGCGGCGATGCTTGAGTTGATCGAGCAAGTCGATGAGCTTGGTCATGGAGGAGTTCCTTGGGTTGGGGGTCGTAGCTGAATTCGCAAGAATTCAGACGCGGTCGTTGTGGTCGGCTCTCGGAATTCTTGCGAATTCCGCTGCGGCGCCATCAGGCCGTGATCGAATCGGCAAAGCTTTTGGGATCGGTCGGCAATCGGCTCGGAGCGGTCGATTCGGCCAAATACTGGTCTTTGCTCGCCGGCCGGGCGGCGGCGGCCGCGCGGGCGATTTGCAACCGTTCGACGATCAACTGCCGGCGCGCTTCGGGACTGCCCGCCGCGCGAAGCTGCTGGCGAAAGAGTTCGCTGACCAGCGGCGGCGCGACTTGGGCGGCCAGCAGCTCGTCGGAAATGGATTGCTCCAACAGCACGGCCGCATGTTCGGCTTCGAGGCCGCAGCAACCGGCTGCGAAGCTCCGCCAACTCGGCGAGTTCCGCTTGCCCTTCCGACCCCCGGCCCCCGACCCCTGACCCCTCGTTCGAACCTTCGGCCGCAGTTGTGGCTCGGTCTCCCGACCGTGCCACGCCGGTTATGGCTCGGTCTCCCGACCGTGCCACAGAATCCGACCGTAGGTCTCCGGCGCGCAGTGGACCTTCGGTCGCGCGGGTGTCACGGTCAGGAGACCGAGACACAACATGGTCGGGAGACCGAGACACAACATTGGACCGAGACACAACATTGGTCGCGCGGGTGTCACGGTCGGGAGACCGAGACACAACATGGTCGGGAGACCGAGACACAACATTGGACCGAGACACAACATAGTCACGGTCGGGAGACCGAGACACAACGTGGTCGGGAGACCGAGACACAACGTGGTCGGGAGACCGAGACACAACTTGGTCATGGTCGGGAGACCGAGGCACAACGTTCTCCGACCCCTGTCCTTCCGCTTCATACAGCCCGCGGGTCGTCGCCGGATCAGCCACCAGATCGACGCTCTCGACGCGGGTGATCTCCTCGACGACGAGCAAATCGTCGCGCCGCGCGGTGCGGGCTTGCACGTTGTGCGAGAAGCCGACGTTCTCGGGAGCATGCTCGGCGTCCCAGATGAGCTGCTCGGCCAGGGCGTGCTTGGGATTGAAATGGAGATCGCCGAACAGGCCCTCGCCCGCTCGGGCGGCGACGCCGCGCACGGTGCCGATCCGATCTTGATAATCGCGCGGGGCGGCGGGGCTCCCCTTGGGATGATTTACATTGACCTTGGCCCCTTCATAGAGGGCGGCGGCCCGGCCGAGCGCCTCGGGCAGATACTCGCGGCCGTTGCGCGAGCGGAGGCCGAGAATTTTCACGCCGCGGATCACGCCGGCCGTGCGATCGACACGGATCGGCACTCCCCGCGAGTTGCAGTATTCCAAGAGCGTTTCGTTCATGCTGATTTTCTCCATTGTTTGGCGCAACAAAAAACCCACGTGCGGCACTTTGCAGAACCGCCGTGGGCTCACGCAGATGCCCGCCGGAGCGGGCTCGACGCGATACCGATGGATTTCCTATTTCTCGATCCGCTCGACCACGCGGCGGATATGCTGGATCGTGCCATCTTGGATGGCCAGCTCGATGGCCGCTTTGCCGTGAAAGCCGCGGCGGAGCGATTCGGCCAGCAGTTCCGCCAAGGCGGTTTCCAACTGGCTCACTTTCGTTTGATTCGCGGTCGTGGTTCGTAGCGTCAGCATGGGTGTATTATACATATGTTCACGTTTCGGTTCAACGACATTTTTGTGCCATTCAAAAACAATCTGTGGTCTTGATGCTCGAAACGGCCCGGCGCCAACGCCGTCGCGGAACAATCACATCTTGCAGTCGCGGAGCGATCACATCTTGCAGTCGCGGAGCGATCACATCTTGCAGTCGCGGAGCGACGACCTTCGAATAGCCGGGGGTGAAGCGCAGCGCAACCCCCGGTCGCCGGGCAATATGAACCGCCAGCCGCGTAGCGGCGAAACATGAGGGCGCGGCGGGATGTTTCGCCGCTACGCGGCTGCGGGAAAATCCCGATATTCGAAACCGGGGGCTCCGCTGCGCTCCGCCCCCGGCTATTCACCGGTCGTCGCTCCGCGACTGCATTCGGGGCTCCGCTACGCTCCACCCCCGGCTATTCGCCGGTCGTCGCTCCGCGACTTTACCGGCCGGCATGCGTTGCGAAATTCGCTTGCTCTTGCTCGTAATCGAGTCCCAGCCGTTGGCTCCAGGTTTGCGGCGAGAGGATGCCGTTGGCGTGCTCGATCTGGAACCGCTGGGCCTCTTGCATCTGATCGCGCACAGTGAGCGTCGGGGCGATGCCGATGATCTCGATCGCGGAAAGCACCTCGCGCGGCAGTCGGCCGGCCGCCACGGCGTTCGCCACCACGCGGGTCATCAACTCAACGTCGTCGGCCACTTGCTCCGCTTGCAGCCGGGCGAACATCCGCATCGCCGGCCCTTCGGCCACCATCGTCGAGGCGTAGTTCGCGTTCGAGGCGTCGGAAGTCAGCATGAACTCGGGCATGACCAGCCGGCTGGCAATCGCCCGCAATTCGGCCTGCAGCACGGCGATGAAGCTGCCGGCGTCGATCGCGGCGGCGGGAAAGTCGTAGTCGATGTCGGCATGCGTATCGAGAATCGTGCCGGGACCGTAGCGGCGAACGTTCGTCGTTTGCCCGCTCAGCGTATTCGTCACGCGGGCATCGGCCCCGGCGGCGGCGAATTGCTCGACGGCGCTGCGATTGCTGCGATGATGTTTGCGGATCAGGGCGATCGCCGATTGGATCTCGGCCACGACGCTCATATTGCGGAGCAGCTTTTCCGCCCGGCGCAGATTTTTCCGCACGGGAAAGAACAGCGGCAGCCCGCGGCGCACATTGCCATCGACATTGGCCTTGCGATGCTGAATCTCGCCGGCGTCGACGAGCTGGCCATCGACGCAATAGGCGAGCACGGTTTCGACGTCGTCGCGATCGGTGAGGATGCCCAATTGGGCCGACGGATCGGCCGCGCGATTCGCGGGCGTGGCGACTTGCCCCGGCTCGACGAAGCGAACGCGGGTCGTGCCGTCGGGGGCTGCGAACAGGCGCAGGAAAACTTCGCCGTCGCGATCGCGGCGGAGCACGATCTCCTGCTGCCGTCGCTGCCAGGAGTTGAGCTTGATGAATTCGTCGAGCACGCTCTGCACGGCCGCGGCCCAATCGGGCGCCGCCGGCTGCCCCTTCTTCACGGCCGCCCGATAGGTGTGCCCCGCGCCGACGATGAAGCTCACCCGATTCTCATGGCCGTTGATGGCGATTTCGTTGGTCAGGGCGAGCAGCCGGCATTGATGGCGGATTTCGCGAAGCTGCGTTTCGGTGGTCGGCCCGCAGCCGCCGAGGCCGGTCGCATCGAGCCCGCCGCCGAGCGGCAACCAGGCAGCGCCATCGCCGTCGAACAGCGCATCGAGCGGGTTGACGATGGTGGAGCAGAATTGTTCGTAGGCTTCCTGAAGACGGTTTTCGAGACGGGAGAGAGGTGTGGTGTTGGTGGTCATATTTTGAACTCGGGGTTAAGGTAATGTAGCAGACACACTCCGAGTCGAACCCGGCAGGGTTCGCAGACGGTAGCCGGTGGTTGAGGCCGAAGGCCGATACCACCGGTTCGATAACGAGAAAACTCCTTGCACCCCGATAGGGGTGCCAGACCGCGTTAGTGCCGACATCGTTTCCAGGTTGTGGCATGGTCTCCCGACCATGCCACGCAAGCCGACCGAAGGTCTCCCAAGCGCCGGAGACCTTCGGTCGGCAACAGTGGTCCGGTCGGGAGACCGGACCACAACTCGCGCGAGACCGGACCACAACTCGGCGGGAAAACGCTCTTTCGCGGAGCGAAAGGCGACATTAGACGCTCAAGCGAAATCGATCTCCCAAGCCATCCGAGGGTTTCCGGCCTTCCAGCCATTCGGCCGCCAGGCGAATCGCCATCTCCGCGGCGTCCGGGCCATCGTCGTGATCGGCGACGGGGAATTCTTTCAACTGCTCCACTAATAATCGCGTGGCGGGCGAGTGGGACTTGAACTTCAACCGCTTGCACGACAAGAACGGCCCGAGGCGGCGGATTCGCGTCTGCTTATTCATCCGGTTTTCGATTCCCCACGGGGCGACGTTGTAGACGCGCTGCCGCGCGAGTTCCGCGGCAAACTCGCCGGCGAGCAATTCCTGGAACTGATTCGCCTCGATTCCGAACACGTCGGGCTTGAATCGCCGGCAGAGTTCCACCCCGTCGCTGACGATCTGCGGCGTCGGCCGTCGGGCCAGATCGGCTTCGAGATAGAGCAGCCCGCGGCGATCCACGGCCAGCATGACGAAGGCCGAATAGTCGCCGCGGCCGGCGTCGTGCCCCTTGCTCGGATCGAGGGCCAGCGTTTTCACCTGCACGTCGGCCGGCCAATCGTCGAACCACAGCCCATCGCCGAAATACTCCTCGGGCCATTCGCACGCTTCCGGATTGATCGGCACATTCTGCTTCTCGCGCTCGAACGCCGTCCGCCCCTCCTCGACGCGCATCGCCATCAGCGTGTACAAGTCCTCTTCCTCGGGCCAGAGCAACTCGGCGCCGGCCTCCATCGCCGCGCGATGCGCTTCGAAGAACGCCCGCGCGGCTTCGCGGCTATCCGGTCGTTCAACGTCGGCATAGATCTGCTCCCACTCGGCCCACAGCGGCATATTGTCGGGCCAGCGCTCGATGGCCGCGAACCGCCGCGAAATCCAGCCGGGCGTCTCGTCGAGAACCAGGGCCAGCGCCTCGCGATGCAGGGCGGTGGCCAGATTCACCACGTTCGTTCGCTTCGTTCCCGCCTTCAGCAACTTTCCGTGAAACCAACGGGCCGAATGTTCGCGCGGCCAGGCGCGATTCGATATGCCGATCGTCCTGCAAATCGTCGCACACGATGAGCGTCGGCCGATGCTCGCGGCTGCGGCGGCCGCGGATCCGCTGCCCCGTGCCGAAGGCTTCGATCGTGACGCCATTCGCCAGCCCGATGAGATTCTCGCGCCAGCGTCGCCCCGCCGCGGCCGCCTCGGGATAATCGGCGGCGATCAGCGGATTGTCGCGCAACTCGGCCTTGACGTTTTCCAGATGCGCGATGGCCTGATGCTTGGTGTCGGAGATGATCCAGATATACGGCTCGCGGCCTTCGAGGGCCGAGCGGAGCACGAACGCCAGCGTAGCGATCGTCGACTTTGCCCCGCCGCGCGGGCCGAGCACATTGAGCTTTCGGCCGCGATGGTTTTTCATTTCGTCGAACTGTTCGGCCAGCCAGACGTGCATCCGCGACGGGGCGACGCGGAAATGATCGGGCAAATAAGCGCGGCCCCAATCGAGCAAGCTCCATTGCCGGGCGATTGCGGCCGGGCGGCGATCGACGTTCCCCTCATTCTCGATCGACTCGTGCAGGATGCGGAGCGAACGGTTCGCCGCGTCGAGCCCGCGCCAGCCGAAGATCAGATTACTTTCCACGGGATGCCTTTACCTTCTTGTTCGGCGGCTGCTCCGCCAGCAAGTCCGCCAAGCGAGCCAGCACGCGCTGGCGATATCGCTTGACCGGCACTTCGCCGACGATGATCGCTCCCAGGGCCTTGATGATTTCGGTCATTTGCTCGACGGTGATCGAGTCGGGCAGGCGGCGGGCGTAGCGCTCGGGGAACAGCCGCTCGAGGGCCCAGGCCGCGGCCCGCCACTGCTTGACGTCGCTCGCGGCGGCGTGGATGCTCTTGAGGAACGTGATCTCGGCGCTGCTCTCCGCTTTGCGAAGCTGCGCGGCGAACGCCGCTTCGCGCAGCGCCGCGCGGCGGATCGTCGCCACACAGCAGCCGACATACGCGGCGGCCATCAGCCGAGTGCCGCCGACGGCGAGAATCGCGCAGATCTCGCGCTGCTTGGTTTCGTCGAGTTTATAGCGGCTGGATTTCACGGGTGCGATTCGAATGGCCTCGGGTTGACGGGTGGCGGATCCCGTAGGACGGCTCTCCCGAGCCGTCTGGTACGACGGCTCGGGAGAGCCGTCCTACGTGCATCGTCGCCTTGATTCTCGCAAGCCAGCCGCTATCTTCATCTCCATGAAAGCGCTCTCCGTCCATCAACCTTGGGCCTCGCTGATTGCCGCGGGGAAGAAGACCATCGAGGTCCGCTCGTGGGCCACGTCGCATCGCGGGCCGTTGTTGATTTGCGCCACCAAACGGCCGCACGGCGATGATCCGGTCGGCGTGGCCGTCGGCGTGGTGAATCTCATTGATGTTCGCCGTTTTCTGCCGAGCGATGCCGCGGGGGCTGGCTTCGAGGGTTCTGCCGATAAATATGCGTGGGAGCTGGCCGACGCCCAGGCGATCGAGCCGTTTCCCGTCACGGGCAATATGGGTTTGTTCACGGTCGAGGTTCCGAAGCTGAAACGTATTCGAACGACACGACGGCGCGACCGCACGAGCCGCGATAGCTCGGAATCCCGAGAGTAGGCCGCGAGCCGGTCTTCATCACTTGCGTCGCCCGCCAGCGCGGCGAATTTCGGCAATGGCCGATCACGGCCGGATGGCTGGCGGTGATGCTATAGCGTTCTCCCTGGGCACGATGCCGATCGCCGACCGCCTCCGCCAGGCGCAAGCCGATGCCGATGCCCTGAAAATCCGGGAGCGTCACCAGCCGCGTGATCCGCCATCGCCGCGCGCGGCCGATGACCGGCAACGTCGCGCAAAACGCCGCCGGCGCCCGTCCCACAATGCCATAAAGCAGCGGGCCGAGCGGTTCAAGCGGCCGTTCAAATAGTGATGCTTCGCAAACAAGGCCCATGCACGACTCCGGCAACGAAAGATGTCCAGCTCGATTGGCGGTCGCCGAAGCGACCTCCATTGGAATTCGCGGCTGGCCATATCGAGCACCCAATCGGGCGCGAGCCACTCGATCACGTCGTAATGACAAGTCATCGCGACGAATCGACAGTCGATTCGCCCGTTGCGAATTCCCTTCGCCACCGCCGCCGAGCCGAACTTCGCCACGGTGCGATCGACGACGCTGGTGAATTCGTCGAAGGCCACAAGCGGTGCGAGCGAAGAGCAGGGAGCAGAGAGCGGAGAAGTGTCCGGCGCTCCGCTCTTTGCTCTCTGCCCTCCGCTCAACGCCCGCGCCAGATCGCAGCGGAAGCGTTCGCCGCCGCTGAGCACGGCGTAGGGCTTGATCCACGACGGGGGCGAGCTGAATCCGACAGCGATGAGCAACCCGACGATTTCTCCGATCGGCAGGTCGCCGAAACAATCGACGACGGCCCGATTCGCCGGCCACTCGGTCCGCTCGACCAGCGCATCGCCGAAGAGCCGCCGGGCGAGCGTCGTTTTGCCGCTGCCCGACGGGCCGACGATCAGCCCGATCCGCCAATCACCGTCGAGCGCCGGCATCTCGACCGTAAAACGCTCGCTGAGCTTCTCGGCCAGCGGCACATCGAACATCCCGGCGACCTGTTGGACGCGAAACGAATCGTGCAGCGGACAGGAGTTGATGATTTCGAGCATCGGATTGGTCCTTGGTCGGTTGTCGGTTGTCGGCTGTTCGCATCTCGTTCCCAGGCTCTGCCTGGGAACGCACTGCGGGCACGGCTCTGCCGCGCGGCACGGCTCGTTGCGTGGCGATTGGTGGCGGGTCGTGATGACGAGGCGGAGCCTGGGCTGTGCAATCTGTGGAGTTTCGAAGTGGAATTCGAGTTCGTGTTTTGGTCGGTTTTTGTTCCGCCCACGTACTCGCACAATTCCCGACTCCGAGGTGGCATGAAATTCATCCCGATAGGGATGGCAGACATTAGCCGGCGGTTGAGGCCGCAGGCCGACACCGCCGGCATCGGAACGCGAAAACTTTTCTTCGACCCCGGTAGGGGTCGCAGAGCGCTGGCACCCCTATCGGGGTGCAAAAGGGATTGTTCGATTTCACGACCGGTGGTATCGGCCTGACGGCGTCAACCACCGGCTCATGTCTGGGAACCCTACCGGGTTCCTTGATCTCCTGCCGTCCTTTCCAAAGCCCCGAACAAAAACAGCATAAACGTCGATACGATTCCATCTCACAAACTGCGCTGCCAGGCAGAGCCTGGGAACGCACTGCCTGCGAGGCTCTGCCTCGTCGTTTGTCGGCGAAGTCGGCTCGATCCGCTGCTGACGTTGAGGCGGAGCCTCAAGTGCAGGGCGTTCCCAGGCAGAGCCTGGGAACGAGGCTCACAACATCATCAACCGGCATTTCAATCCGTCTTCGATCAGCCGCTCGTACACCGACTGCTGCTCGGCCTCGTCGCGGCATTCGACGACGATTTGGAACAAATGCGGGATGCTCGTTTCGGACCGCGGGAATTCATCCGGCTCGGAACCTGCCGGCGTTTGCAGCATGTCGTCCAATAGCTTTTGCAGCGCGGCGTTGTCGGTCTGCACGTCGGCTACGAGCGATTCGAGCGCCGCGGCGTCGCAGCCCGCCAGATTGCCGAGCGGATCATGCGTGGCGAGAATTTTGTTCGCCTCCGCTTCGTTCACGTCGAGCACCAGCACGGGCACAGACATCTCGGGGGTCGTCTCGGCCCGCAAATGGCCGTCGATCAATTCGAGCGAGCCGTCGGGCAACTCGCGGGCCAAGAGCGCGCCGGCGTAGCCGACCTCGGCCAGGATGCCTTGCAGAGCGTCGCGCTGGGCGGCGGAATGCGTGCGCCAGTTGCGCGGATTGGGGCGCAGCTCGCCGCCCTCACGCGCCGCAATTCCTTGATTCGATCGCGGATGTTCATTATTTCGTCCTCAGCTCGGCGATTTCCTTGCGCATCTCGGCCACGTCACCGCGGAGGTCGGCGAAGCTGTCGTCGTGCGCCTGGAGCCGGGTCTCGACGATCACCAGCCGCTCGCGCATATCGACGCCGACCCCGATCAAAGCCGCCGATTGCACGACGAGAAACATCACCACCTTGAGCCAATCGCCGGGCGTCAGGCTGACGCGATTTCCAGCCGAATTCGTCATGGATCGTGACCTCTCTGTCGGAACAAGCTCCGGACGCACGCCAAGGCGGCGCCGGAGCGGAATCAGCCGACCGTTCCACAAATCGCAAGGGCGCTGCGTTAGCGAAACAGCCGGCGGCGCAGCGGCGTGCGACACGCCCGCCGCGACTTGATCCTCACCACGTGCTCGATCACCAGCGGAACTGCCGACAGCGACACGGTCGGCGCGGCCAACACCGGCGCCGTCAACACTGGTGCAGTAAGATAGACGGCCGGAGTGTACTGCACGACAATCGGCGCGGTCGGCACGACAATCGGCGCCGCCGACACGACGACCGGCGCCGCGACGGCTTGAACTGCAAACGCGACAGGTGCCGCAGGGCCGATCGCCACCGGGCAAGCCGATGCCGAACCGACGGCGGCCGCGAAGATCGAAACCGTCACGACCAACAGACTCGTCATACTCTTCTTCATTACAACACCTCCGAGAAAAAGGGAACCGATAATCTTGTTCTTTGCTCTGCCTGGAAGCACACATCGCCCGTCACCACGCCGCACTGGGCGGTGCTTGCCAGTGACACACCCTTGCCAGTCGTCACGCGCCACGGGCACTGGCAGACTGCCTGCCAGTGGCACACCCTCGTCACTTGCCCCTTTCATCCGTCAATTCTTCGAGCACTTGGCCGGCCTCTTCGGGGGTGAGCCTCGGGCCGTCTTTCGGCATCGACTCGTCGAGCACGGCTCGAACGGCCGCCAAGCGCGTGCGGCAATCGAGTCGGTTGAGGTTTTCGAACGAGAGATTCGCTCTCGGCGCGGCTCCGCCGTGACATCGCGCACACTTTGCGCGACGAGCGACGTGGCGGCCGGCGGCCGACTTGGCGGCGGTCGTGGCGAAGCGGGAATTGCGTTTGCCGATGAATTCCCGTTCGCCGGCCGTAGCTTCTCGGCCACGCGCGCGGCAATCGCTTCGATCTCGGCTTCGCCGATCGGCTCGGGGGGCGGCGGTGCGAAGGCTCGATAGCTGTATCGATACGGCGCTGCGTCGGCCACCGGCACTCCGATCGACAGGGCGACCGGCACGGCCACGACATTGGCCGCCACGACCGCCGTCTGCACGCGGCAGGCGGCGGATAGCGCATTCGGAGCCCAAAAACCGGCAACCATCCAGAGTGCGGCAAACGTCATGAGCGCAAAGATTGTGAAGCGTTCGACTTTCATGGAAAACCTCTGTCAGTTGTTTGTTGTGACTCGCCACTCGCCACTCGTCACGACCCACACGGCACTGGCAGACTGCGCTTGCCAGTGCCACACGCGCCACGCGTCACTCCCCGCGACCCCTGACCCCCGACCCCTGACCCCCGACCCCCGACCCCCGACCCCTGACTCCCCCCGCCGCTTCGGCGAAGCTGCTCTCCCATTGCCCGCGCAGCACCGGGCGGCCTTCGATGAGCGTCAGCACGATCGGGTCGTGCGATGAACGGAGCGCGGCGGCGAATTCCGCTTCCGGCACGCCGAGTTCGCGGGCCGCCTGCGCGCGCGTGACAGGCAAATAGGCGAATTCGCGGACCGTGCGGGCCAACGCGGCCGCCAATTCCTCGGGCTTCATGCCGGCCGCCCGCGCGACGGCCTGGGCATAGGTTTCGCGATCGAACTCCATTTGCCGCTGCAAGCGGGGCTCGTCATAGAATTCGGCCGCGCGGCGGACGATCGCCGGATCGCCGCTTTCGAAATCGACGCGGCCTGAGGCGAGCAATCGCGATTGATCGTCGCGAAACGGCCGCAAGCCGCTTTCGGTGTGGCAGCGGATGCACGAGATCAGCGGCGTGACGATCCCGTCGCCGCGGGGATCGCTGGTGTCTTTGGCGATTTTGTCGGGGACCGACTGTTGCAACTTGCCGGCCGCATCGTACAGGGCGACGCGCCACAAACCGTTGGGCGCAGACGGCAAACCATTCCCCCGCGTCGTATTTCAGTTTCACCTTGCCGACGGAGATCGGCCGGCGAATCGGATCGCGGCGGGCATCGACTTGCTTGACATCGAGCGTTTCGTAGACGCCGCCGAGCGGCCCCTGCGACCAGATGATTCGCCGCGGCTTTTGCGTCACTCCGGAAATCAGCAGATTCGCCCCGGCGTCGGCTCGCAACCGCTCGATCGTCGCCGCATCGACTCCCAGCGATTTGACGAACTCGGCCTCGGTCGGCGGAATGCCGGCCAGCGCGTAATAATGCGGCGCGGCCGTGGCGTGGGCGATGAAGTCGTCGGCCCGCAACAGCGCTCCGGCACTGCCGGAATCGGCGCACAGCTTGGCGGCGAGGGCGAGATCGAGCCAGCCGCCATCGACGGTGACGGTGGTCGTTTGAGCGCGATGCGTCGCGTGTAATGCAGCCGATTTCGACGCGGGGTTCGCGGCGCTCGCCGCGAGAATCTCCGTCTGCAAATGCCAATAGGGATCGGCCTTGACAAGCTGTTCCCAGGCGGCCGCCCAGGCGTCGAATTCCGCCCGGTCGGCGATGTAGTTGGTGATCGAAAACCGCAGCAGCGTCGGCGATACGGCGGTCGGCGGCGTGATCGTCCGCGTTCGGCTCAGGGCATTGAGCGTGTAGCTCACGACGCGCGCGGTCTCCGCGCAGCGCCGGGCCGGAATCGCGTAGAGCGATAGATACCGCACTCCCGGCCGCACTTCCGCCGGCAGCCGCTCGATGTCGGCCACCGCGGCGCGCAACTCGCTTGTGGGCGACTGCGCACGAAGCGAACCGCCCAGCGGCAGGACGACGGCGATAAGTAGAGCAAGACGCGGCATGGAGGAAGATAAAGTGTGTTTGTTGGGGGATGCTCGTGCCACTGTTTGATCGACGCCGAACAGGTCGCCGCGTCGAGCACGATCGTTGCCGGCGCCGATCAAGCCGTGCGGGCTGCGGCGAACTCTCGGGGTCGCACGGCTTGACGGACGCCGGTCGAGTTTGTTCCGAAGGTCGAAGTCGATCGCGGCGATCGTCAAACCGTGGCACGCGAGGGGGATTCCATTCGGCCGACCAGCGCCAGATCGGCCGTGAGCGCAGCGAGATCGAAGCCGTTGGGTGCGACGCTCGCGCCGTTGAAAAAGTCGGCTGCGAGAATCGCATACGCTTCGTTGACATAGGCGTCGTAAAAGGCCCAGGTCATCGGCTGGAGCTGCCCCCAGGTGACGACGATCGGCCCCCGCGCGTCATAGGCCACGACGACCACGCAATGGCCGCCCCACGAGCCGGGCGAGCCGCGGCCGATCGGCCCGCGCCGCGGCACGTCCCACACCTGCTGCTTCTGGGCCGAGAGCGGCATGGCGACTCCCAAATAGGCGCCGCCGAACAGAAACACGGCGTCGTGCGCCTCGTCGTGATCGCCCGCCCGCAGCGCGGCAAAGGCGCCGATCTTGTGCCCGACGATCCCGTCGGCCCGCCAAGTCTTGAGCACGTCCAACTCGACGCAGCCCGTGTCTTCTCCACCGGTGAAGGCGAGGTATTCGGCGACGACGGCCCGATCGTCGGGCAGGAATCCGCCCGGCGTCGAGCCGGCGTTGTCCACCCAGCATTGACTGAGATGAGCCGCCCCGGCAAACGTGCAATCGCCATAGCGATCGTTGCCGAGCATCGGCCAGGAGGGCACTTTGATCGAATAATCGCAAGTGGCCGGCGGCGCGGGCAAGGCGCGGTCGTAGCGGGCGAAGCGGAGCGTGCGCACATCATGCCGAGCCGGCAGCTTGCCGAGTTTTCCATGAAGAATCATCGTTCGAGAGTCCCATGTTGAAGATCGCATTGGAAACAAAGTTGGAATTCAGCCGTTGGAGTTCACGCTTCGGCGTGCGTTTGTTCGAAATCACACTCGTGCGTTCCGCGGCACGCCAAAGCGTGAACTCCAACGGGAACAATCAATTGGCCGCGAACTGGGCGACAATCGCTTCGATCACGGGGAGCCACTTTTCCACCGCGGCGATGAACGCTTGGATGCCGCTCAGATCGATCGTCTGGGGCGCGGGCGTAGGAGACGAGCCGCCGAAGATCGTCTCCAACTCCGCGACGATCGCCAACAACGCGTCTTGGTTGGCCAGCAACCATTGAAACAATTTCATTGCAACCTCCGAGGGAATGAGAACGCGAGGGGACGCGGAACAACGAAAAAAGCCCGCCGCCGGACAAACGTCCGACGGCGGGCTCTTGAGATACCTGGTTCTTGTCAGGCTCCGCTGATACCGCTCAACTCACGCGACTATATCGGAAGAGGTGGCACAATTTCAAGCGCCAAGCAGCGAATGGCGAGCGGTGAGTGGATCGGTTGAGAACCAATCGCGGTTGTCAACGTACTTCGTCCGCGGCGCCCGTCACTCCCCGACCCCCGGCCCCCGACCCCCGACCCCTGCCGGCACCGCCATCCGTCCCGGCTGGCCCCCTTCATAGATGCTGAACTCAGCCCAAATCGGCAGATGATCGGAAACTGCGAGCGCCTGCGGCATTGTCAGGCTGCATTCATGCAACAGATCGATCACGCCGGCGCGACCGGTGAATTCGCTGGTCGCCTCGCGATTGAAGAGGATGTTGTCGTACATCTTCGTCCCGCGCGTGTTGGTGGGCACTCCCGCCAGGGCCGTGGTCATGTTGGGCAGTTCTCCCAACAGGCCCAGTCGCCGATCATCGGCCTCGAGATCGCCGAGCAGGATGATGTCGTCTTCGTGCAGGCCATTGTCGCGCACGGCGCGATAGACTTCGGCCAGCGCGTCGAGTTCGCCGGGGGCGCGCTGTGGATCGAGATGCACGTTGACCAGCGTGAAAGTGAAAGCGTCTTTCGCCGCCGGACCGCGCACGCGAAATGTCGCCACCAGCGGATCGCGCAGCAACAGTCGCCCCGGATCGTTGACCGTGTACATCGTGGTCCGATCGACCTCGACGCTGGCGGCGTCGAACACGAAGGCGAACTGCTCCGGAGTGGCGTCGCGTCCCAATCGGGGGCCGATCACATAGTCGAAATGCCGACCACCGGCATCAAGCTGCTCGATCAGCGCCGCCATCAAGTCGTCGCGCGGCGTCGTGATCCCTTCGAGGGCGATCACGTCGAACTGCCGCGCCACGTCGAGCAGGGCTTTCAAGACCGGGGGATTGCCGAGCTTCGCCGCATCGAATCGATCGAGATCGAACGCAGCGATGCGGATCGTATTCGTCGGCCGTTGCCGCGTCGCGACGGGGCTGCCGCCGGAATTGCCCGCCGCGGCAACACCGCCTGGAGAGCGCGGCCGCAACGTGATGCGGTCGATCCCGTCGATCCGATACTTATGGAAGAAGAACCAGCCGCCGGCGCCGGCCACGAGCAACAGAATCAGCAGCCTTCGCACGAACGCCTCCTTGGGCTTGAACGCCGCCAATCCGAGAACGATCGCCGATTTGCGGCAAGCTGGGGGAGTAGAATAGCTTCCGGGCCGAACCGACTCCAGAGCAATCGGAGCGAGTTTTTTTGGCGGCCGGCGGCGGCGCGCCGAAGGCGCGCCATTCCCATATATTGTCGCATGGCCGTTCCGCCTATACTTGAAACTCGCCGCCCGGTGGGTTCTCGGACAGACTTCCCGAGGTTTGCCATACCAGGGAATCGGGATCCCGCCGGTCGTTGCGTGAGCATCGTGCTCCGGAGCGCGGCGACGGAAAGCCACCGCTACGAGACCGCGCCGCTTTGAAAAACTCCGCCGCCAGAATTGCCGTCCGCGTTGTGCAATGGGGCGTGCTTGGCGGCGATCCTGGCGTACCTGATTTATTATTTGTCGTCGAACGACAGCTTCGCCAAGCTCAGCGACCGCAAGCATTGGGATCTGTTGGCCGCGGCGCTGGGCCTCACGTTGGTCGGCACCACGCTGACGATCGTCCGCTGGCATTGGCTGATGTTGGCGCTCGGACTTGCCGGTCGGGCTGCGCGATTGCGCTGCGGCTGGGATATCTCGGCTGCCTGCTGAATTTTCTCTTGTTCGGATTCGTCGGGGGGGATTTGTTCAAGGCGATCTTCGTCGCCCGCGAATTGCAAGGCCGCCGCGCCGAGGCCGTGTCGCCACGGTCGTCGTGGACCGGCTGATCGGGCTGTTCGGCATGTTTCTCTTGGCGACGATCGCGCATTCTGGTCTCGACGGGGGCCTGGCATGCCGAAACGGCCGCCTGGATCGCGGCGCTCTATCGGGCCACGTTGATTTGCACGGCGGTCGGCGGGCTAGCATCGCGGGCTTGCTGCTGCTGCCCGACGCGGCTTGGCATGCGATCGAGCGGCGGCTGGCGCGGCTGCCGCGGTGGGCCGGTCTGCGAGCGGCTGATTGCCGCGATGCGCCGCTATCGGCGGCAGACCTGGGTGCTGGGCCTGGCGCTGTTGGCGACGCTGGTCGCGCAAGGGCTTTCGCGGTGTCGTTTTTTTTGGTTTCGGCGGGCCTGCTCGAGAATCATCCCTCGCTGGGAGCCCACATGGTCATCGTGCCGCTGGCCACGGTGGCCAGCATCGTGCCGCTGCCGATGATGGGGTTGGGGCTGTCGAAGGGGCAGCCGAGGTCCTGTATCGCCACGTGCCGCAGGCGATCAAGGGGCGGGTGTGCTGCCGCCGGCGCACGGCGTCGGAGCCCTGGTCTCGCTGGCGTTTCGCATCCTGACGTTCGCCGTGGCCCTGATCGGCGTCTGCTACTATCTGGCGAGCCGCCGCGAGGTGGCTGAAGTGATGCATGAGGTCGAAGTCGAGGAACACGAGGGCCATTCGCTGCTCGACGTGGCCGAGGAAGAGTAGGGGCGGTCTGTCAAAGCTCGATACGGTTGACCGAACTGGGGCATTCGCCCGTCTTGTTCCGTCGGCGGTCATCGCGAAAGAATCGCCGCTGACGACACTCGCCGCCACGGCGCTACAATGGACGATTGACGTTCTGGTGAAGGAGCATGGTGCGTCACGAATCCGACGGAAACCGACGTGGCCGGCCGGCTGCTCGAACTGGCCGGTGTGCTGCACGATGAGCCGGGTTTCGCCGAAGTCGTGGCCAGCCTGAAATCAGGCCAAGGGGCCACGCTGGGCGGCATCTGGGGATCGAGCTGCGCGCTGGCCGCGGCCGCGATCGAAGCCGAGCCCCCGCCATGCTCGTCATCGTCTGTCTCGCGGGCGGGCGATATCGACGCGCTCTGCGACGATTTGGCCCTCTTCACCGCCACGCCCGCCGAAGCGTTCCCCGCTTGGGAAACCACTGCCGCCGAGCGGGCCGTTGACGACCAAATTCATGGCGACCGGCTCCGCGTGCTCAAACTGCCTGGCCGGCCCGCGGCCGAGCCGCCGCGATTGCTCGTGACCAGCATTCAAAGCCTGTTGCAACCGGTCGCTTCGCCGGCCGCTGCTAGCCGCCCAGACACGGCGGCTTCGCGTCGGCGCAGGAGACCGACGTCGATGAACTGCTCCGCTGGATCGCGGCCAGCGGTCTTTCGAAAACACGCCCGCCGTGCAATTGCCGGGCGAATTCTCGCTGCGCGGGGGGATCGTCGATCGTGTTCGCCCCCGATTGGGACGATCCCGTGCGGATCGAATTCTTCGGCGATCGGGTCGAGTCGCTCCGGCCGCTTCGAGGTTGCCAGCCAGCGGAGCTTGCAGCCGCTCGAGAGCCCTGGAGATCACGATCCTCAAGCCGAGGCCGGAGCAGCGCGACCACCTCACCGGCTATCTTCCGCCGCGGGCTGGTTTCTGTCGATCGAGCCGGAAGAGATTCAAGAGGAGGCCCGGCATTATCTCAACCGCGTCGATCGGCCGCAGGATTTTCACACCACGGCGGAAGTGCTCAACGATGCGTATCGTTTCCCGTCGGTGACGGCGGCGGCGATTTCCGGCGGCACGCTCGAAGCGACCTGCCAATTGCGGATCGAAAGCGTCGAGCGATTTTCCGGCGACATCGCCGAAAGTGCGCGAGGAACTCGATTCGGCCGCCGACGGATATGAAGTGACCATCGTCTGCCAGACGGAGGCCGAGATCGAGCGGCTGCGGGAAATCTTCGGCACGACGCGGCTGGCCGCCCAGGGAAGCCTGGGCTTCGTCGCCGGCCGGCTCGCCGCCGGCTTTCGCCTGGTGGCGCGGCGGCTGATCCTGGTCAGCGGCCATGAACTTTTTCATCGCAGCGATCTCAATCGCCCCAGCCAGCGCCGCCTGAGCCGCGTGGTCGATAGCTTTCTCGATCTCCGCGAAGGGGATTTCATCGTTCATCTGGCGCACGGCATCGGCCGCTACCGCGGGCTCAAGCTGCTCGAGAAAGACGATCAGATCGAGGAGCATCTGGAACTCGAGTTCCACGGGGGGACGAAAATCTTCGTCCCCGCGGCCAATATCGAACTCGTGCAGAAATACGTGGGCGGGAGCAAATCGCGGCCGAGCCTGGCCCACGTCGGCGGCCGGCTGTGGAACAAGCAGAAAGAGGCCGCCCGCGAGGCCGTCACCGATCTGGCGGCCGACATGCTGCGGATGCAAGCGACCGTTCGTCGCGGCCGGGAATCCATTTTCCCGCCGACACGCCGTGGCAGCAGGAATTCGACGCGGCCTTTCCCTATCGCGAGACGACCGATCAGCTCGAGCGCCATTGCCGCGATCAAGACACGACATGCAGCTCTGCGCGGCCGATGGATCGGCTGCTGTGCGGCGACGTGGGCTTCGGCAAGACGGAAGTGGCGATGCGGGCCGTGTTCAAGGCGGTCGAGGCCGGCTATCAAGTGGCCCTGTTGGTGCCGACAACGATCCTTTGCGAGCAACATCGCCGGACGTTCACCGAGCGAATGGCGGAATTCCCCTTTCAGATCGCGGCCCTGAGCCGGTTTTGCACCGGCCGCGAGCAAACCAAGATCCTCAAGGGGCTGAAAGCCGGATCGATCGACGTCGTGATCGGCACCCATCGGCTCGCCCAGGCCGACATCGCGTTCGCCAATCTCGGCCTGGTGATCATCGACGAGGAGCAGCGGTTCGGCGTCGAGGTCAAGGAGCGGCTCAAGAAGCTGCGGGAAACGATCGACGTGCTCACCATGACCGCCACGCCGATCCCGCGCACTTTGCATATGTCGCTCTTGGGCCTCCGCGACATCTCGAACCTGGAAACGCCCCCCGAAGACCGCCTGGCCGTCGAGACCCGCGTCACGCGGTTCGACGAAGAGCTGATCCGCCAGGCCCTGCTGCGCGAACTCAATCGCGATGGGCAAGCCTTTTTCGTCCACAATCGGATCAACGACATCGAACTCGTCGCGGCCAAGCTGCGGCGGATCGTGCCCGAGGCGCGGCTCCGCATCGGCCACGGCCAAATGGCCGAGGGCGAATTGGAAGAGGTGATGCTCGGCTTCGTGGCCCACGATTTCGACATTCTGCTGGCCACCACGATCGTCGAAAGCGGCCTCGACATTCCCAACGCCAACACGATCTTCATCGACGAGGCCGATCGCTATGGACTGGCCGATCTGCATCAATTGCGCGGCCGGGTCGGGCGCTACAAACATCGGGCCTATTGCTATCTGCTGCTCGATCCGAACAAATACGTCTCCGGCAATTCGGTCCGCCGTCTGCGGGCCATCGAGGAATTCAGCGCGATCGGGGCCGGCTTCGCCATCGCCATGCGCGATCTGGAAATCCGCGGGGCGGGCAACATTCTCGGTACGCAGCAGAGCGGCCATATCGCGGTCGTCGGCTACGAACTCTATTGCGAATTGCTCGAGCAGGCGGTGCGGAAGCTGCAACAGATGCCCCCCAAGGCGGTGCTCGACGTGCATGTCGATCTGCCGGGAGAGGCCTTCATTCCGCCGACCTATGTGCCCGACATGCGGCTGAAGATCGACCTTTATCGGCGATTGGCGCGGGTGGCCGCGGCCGAGGAATTGGCCGATTTGACGGCGGAAATGCTCGATCGTTTCGGTCCACCGCCGCCACCGGTCGGCAGGCTCATCGAGCAAGCGGAGTTGCGGATCGCGGCGGCCTTTTGGCAGATCGACGCGATCCGCCGCGAAGAGGGATTTGTGGTGTACGACTACCGCAATCGCCGCCGGATCGAGGAATTGGCGAAATCCCAGCCGGGGCGGCTGCGGCTGGTCGACGACCGCAGCGCTTATCAGCCTTTGGAAAAAGGGGTGCTCGATTTCGAGCGGCTGGCCGCAGCGATCAAATCGCTGTTGCGGCCTTCGTGAGCCGCGCCTATAATCCCGCCCCCGTGACAGGTGCGCGCCGCCCGCGCCGACTGCGGCTCGTCACACATCGCTTCTCCTGATTCCGATCCATCGACCCGTAGCGGTGGCTTCCAAGAGCCGCCGTCGCGAGAGCCCCGGCGCTTCCGCGACGACCTCCGACCCCCGACCCACCCCGACCCCCGACCCCCGACCCCCGACCCCTGACCTCCGCCGTGCCACGCTCGCTTTACCCGACGATCTTCTGCTCGACGCTCGTGCTGCTGGGAGCGATTCTCTTGCGCCCCGGCCTCGGGCAAGAATTGGTGAATTTCGCGAATCAGGTGCGGGCCCAAGCGCCCGATCCGGCGTATGGGCAAGGGATCGATCCGGGGATCGATCCGCGCGTGAGAGCGCAATTCGAGAACATTCCCCAGGCGCCCATGCAGCCGATCCCGTTGCGGTATCCGACGGCCCCGTCCGACGGCCGGACTCCGGCGGGAAACAGTCCCTACGGTCAGGGCCGCCCGATCGCCGGCGCCGGGCCGATTCGCAATTTGGATAGCGCCCTGATCGTCGCCCGCGTCGGCGCCGATACGATTCTCGCCTCGGATTTTCTGGGAAAATACGCCGCCTATGCCAAGGCCCAAGCCGAGGGAGCGCCGGACTCGGTGCTGGCCCCCGTCCGGGCCGAATTGCTCGATGAAATCCGCGGAATGGCCGACAGCAAAATCCTGTTCGCCGAAGCCTCCAAGACCATTCCCGCCGAAGGCCTCAAGGACATCGAAAAGAAGCTCAACGACGAGTTCTACAAATCGCAAGTCACGGCGATGATGGAGCGGGCCAAGTGCAAGACGAAAGAGGAACTCGATGCAAAGCTGCACGAAGTCGGAACATCGCTCGAGCGCCGCCGCAGGGTGTTCTTCGAAAACAACGTGGCCAAGATGTGGCTCCAGCAAAACGTGAAAGAGGAGGAAATCCCCTATGCCGACATCTTCGCCTACTATCAAAACAACGGCACGAAATTCGACCACCAGGCCCGCGCGCGATGGGAGGAGCTGACGGTCGATTTCGACAAATTCGGGAGCAAGCCGGAGGCGCGTGCGGCGCTGTGCAACATGGGAAACGACGTGCTGCGGGGCGTCCCCTTCGCCGAAGTGGCCAAGGCCCACTCGCAGGGCCCCACGGCCAGCAGCGGCGGCCAGCGCGATTGGACCACTCAGGGAAGCCTGAAATCGACCGTCCTCGACGCGGCGCTCTTCGGCTTGCCCGTCATGCGAATGAGCCGAATCTTGGAAGACGACGAAGGCTATCACATCGTCGCGCGTGATCGAGCGGAAAGATGCTTATCGCACTCCGTTTCTCGAAGCCCAAGTCGCGATTCGCAAGCAGCTCAAGCAGGAGCGATACAAGCAGAAATCCGAGGCCTATCTGACGAAGCTGCGCAGGAAAACCCGATCTGGACGATTTTCGACAGCCAGGGCCCTGCCGTCGCCGCCGGCCCGAACGGCATTCGCCGCAATTAGCGGCGCGATCTGCGCCGCGACGACTCCCTCGCTGGCGCGTCGGGCTCGTGTCGGAAATCGCCGCACACTAGCCCGAAGCGCTAGCAAGGGAGGGCACATCCAAGCCGCCGCGCGGCGATCACGGTTGGGCGGCCGTCGCGGCGGGTTATCAACAGCGTAGCGTCGTTATCTCCGGCCACTTGCAGCTCTTGGCGGAATCGGGCCGGATCGAGCGCGACGCCGCGTTTTTTGACCTCCAGGCGGCCGACGCTCCGCTGTTGCAACCAGCGCTTCACCGTCTTCACCCGCAGCGGCAGCAGATCGAGCACCTTGAAGCCGGCCAGAGCCGCGTCGTCGAGCGGCTCGTCGCCGGTGAGGTAGGCGATGCCGGGAGTGATTTCCGCCAAGCCCCGCTCGCCGGCCAGCGCCTCGGTACGTTGCGCCGCCAGCACGGCCGCGTCAGGCTCGTAGACATAGCGGCCGACGTTTGTCGCCGGCGACAGCGCCATCTTCGGCTCCCCCCGGACGGCGCGCTGCACAATTCCCTCGGCGTCGAGAATCGTCGCCCGCCGGCTGCCGACCCTCTCGGTCAGCGCGCCGAACCAGGCCACGAGCTGCCGGCATTCCCGTTTGCGGCTGATCCATTCCAATTCGCAGCGGCACGCCCAGTCGGCGGGCCATTCGGCGACGGGGGCCAATTTGATCGCCCCGGCCGGACACGCCCCGAGCAATGCCTCGATGACCT
Source organism: uncultured Actinomycetota bacterium (assembly GCA_963770565.1). Lineage (GTDB taxonomy): Bacteria > Actinomycetota > Actinomycetes > JAFAQI01 > JAFAQI01 > DATAUK01. Next base: position 313,917 of record CAVYQE010000001.1, on the reverse strand, counting down.
CGGGGGGCGGATCATGGGCCACGGTGCGCGTTCGTTCGGCGGCCGGCCGGTCGGCGGTCCGGATCGAGATGCCAAGCCGCCAGCGGAGCGAGGTCGATCTGGCGCACGTCGGCGGCCCGAACCGACGACTTTCCGCACCCCGAGCGGGCCGCCGCGCCGACGCCAGATTCGCCTCGGCGAACAGCGCGATCGACGGATCGCGATCGACGCCGATCGTCGGGCCGTGCGCCGCCAGAGCCAGCAGATCGCCGCCGATTCCGCAGCACAAATCGGCCATCGCCGCGGCCGGAGGAAATCGTGCCGCTTTGTACCGAGCGATCCATTCGTCGGTCGCTTGCTCCAGCGCGATCGGCGTAAAGAACATCCGCTCGGCGAGGGCGAATTTTTCCGCTCCGCGGCGACGCAGCGCCGCCTGCTCGAGCACGAGATGCGTCTGCCGCGGCGTCAGGTCTTTCCGCAGCTTGGCCGCCAGCGCCGGGGCCGGCGCGGACCCTTCGCCTGCCGCAGCCAGTTCGAGCCACCGCGTCGCTGCGTCGCTCACCAGCCAGCGGCAATCGTCAATCGCCAAGGATGCAGCCACGATCGCAGCGCGGGGTTGAAATGGAATCCCCCGCCAGTCTACCCGCGCAGCGGCAAAGTGCAAACGACCGCAAGCAGGACGAAGTGGGACGGCTCGGGAGAGCCGTCCTACGGCTGGGCTAGGAGCCTGTCCAAGAACCGGCCGCGGCGAGCGGATGCCCGCCGCAAAAGGGGTCGGGAGTCGATTTCGCCCGCGTAACGACCCGAAGTGTCAACCGGCATCATGGCGAAATCGACTCCCGACCCCCTTTGGCAACGCCCGCCGGAAGGCATGCCGGTTCTCGAACAGGCTCCTAGACCAATTCCGGGCGGAAGCGCGGTTTCGGTGGGATCGGTGCCGGCAAGGCAAACAGATAGCCCTGCGCATAATCGGCCCCGTGATCGGCCGCCCATTGCCATTGTCCCGGCGTCTCGATTCCTTCGGCGACGGTGGCGATATCGAGTTCCTGAGCAAGCTCCAAGACTTTCGAGGCGACGCGGGCTTTGTACGGATCGCGATCCACGTTGCGCGTCAGATGCATGTCGAGCTTGATGAAGTCGGGCTTGATCTCGGTGAGCAGATTGAGCGAGTTGTAGCCGGCGCCGATGTCGTCGAGCGCGACTTGAAAGCCATGCTCGCGATAAACGTCCAGAATCCGCACCAGGGCATGGGCGTCGGTCGTTCGATCGCTCTCGACGACCTCGAAAATGAATCGTTCGGCCGGCAAGCCCGTTTCGGCCACGGCCGCCAGAGTTTCCTCGAGGCAATCGTCGGATGGCTCGATCGCCGACGGATTGAAATTGATGAACACGCGCCCGGTGAGCGAGTGAGCCGCCGCGGATTCGATGTGGACCCGCTTGGCCGCTGCATCGAGCACTGCCAGTTGACTGGTCGCCCGCGCCGCCGCAAACAGCAGATCGGGTGGGATCATCTCGCCGTCGGGCTGGGTTCCGCGGAGCAAGCACTCATGGGCAAACACGCGGTGCGGCAGGTGGCAATCGACGATCGGCTGAAACCAGGTGGTCAGCCGCCGCTCGCGAATCAGATGCGACAGCCATTGGCTGCGAATCCAAGACAGGAAGTTGTCGAGCGACTGGGTTTGCATCAGATCGGCCGGCGAGGGGACCACGGTGTCGCTGACGATCCGACATTTTGTCTGCCGCAGGTCGTCGGGGGCCAATTCGGCCGTGAGCGCCGTGGAAAGCTGCTCGAATTTCCGCGGATCGAACCGCGCCGCCAGCACGCCTTGATAGGGCTCGCTTGCGGAAAGCTCGCAGCGCTCGAATTCCGACACGATCACCGATTTGGTGCGCGCCAGATGGCGTCGTGACATAAAACATCGACTGATGCGACATAAGCTTCATCCCTCTCGACGCCGCGCCGGCCGAGCACCGGCGCAAACTCGAAAACTCTGTTGAAACGGCGCGGATCGTTGCCATCGCGCGCCCCATAAGCACTCGCAAGATTAGATTGCAGCGGCGCAACGGCAAATCGAGGGCCGCTTTCTGGCCGCTCTCGGCAAAAACTGCGGAAACCCGCGGCGCCACAACCGGCCCAATCGGCGCGACCGAATCGGCCCCCCCTCGCCGGAAGCCGGTGCAACCGGCTTGGCACAACCCGATCCGCCCGAGCCGTCGTGCCACGGACCCGTCTATGGACGACCTTCAACACCTCGTCCGACAGGTCTTTACGGGCAGTTCTCGGGCAGGCTCCCGGAAAATCAAATAAATGGCACATGCCGGTCGGCACAGTCTGCGGCCTCGGCCAGCCACACTTTTTCGGAGACTTCATGTCCGTCGATTATGATGACGAGGGTGACGTGCGTGGCCGCCGGGATCGTGCCGGCCGACGAAGAATGAGAGAGCCGCCGCCGATCTGCGCCACGTCGAACCGCTTGCCGTCGTGCAGCAAGTAGATTTCCACGTCCGCGGAGTAGCCATCGAACCATTTTTGACCCATGTCCGACTCCATCCTCATTTCGCGGGCGAATCAGTATGCATCGTTATGGGGAATGACGCTCGATTTGCAAAGCCCATTAGGGCACGGAACCGACGGGTGCGTGTGGAAATCGAGCAACAAGACGGCGATCAAAGCCCTCAAGCTGGAAAAGAATTATTCACGGAGGCCGAATGCTATGAACGATTCAGGTCGGCAAACATCGGAAAGCTCGGCGAATTTGCCGTACCGGAACTGATCCGAACCGACCCGCGTCTTTTCGTGATCGAAATGCGAATCGTGACGCCGCCCTTCATCCTCGACTTCGCCAAGGCTTGGCTCGATCGACCGATGGAATTCGAGGAGGGCGGCTACGAAGAGTGGCTCGAGGATTGCAGATCGCGGTTCGAAGATCGCTGGCCAAGAGTCAAAGCTCTCCTTTCGTCGCTCCGGCAGTTCGGAATATACTATTACGATGCCAAGCCCGCCAATATCACGGTCAAGGACGATTCTTCCGCTTAAGCCGCGATCAAATCGGATTTAGGGAAGATCACCTGCCTGTGCCGCCTGCAATCGATTGGGAACGATTGGCCAGCCACCTTGGATCGTTCACGGAGTATGGCGAGGAAGGAGGCTCGGAAAGGGCGCAAAAGGCGATTGAAGCGATCATCGCCGAAACGGAATGGCCGGCTGCTCTCGATTACTGCATCGACCTCGAACCGGGGTCCGAACTTGCCCGCTCGGTCCTCTGGTTGGTCCATCCTTGGTCGGCGATGCACCATTGCCATGAGATCGCTCGCAATACCAGCGAAGCACGGGAACGACGTGCCGACGCCGTGTTCCTGCTCGCGTATCTCGGCGACAGGAGCGTGCTGCCGTGGGTTCGCGGCTATCTTCACGACCCCGAAGTGAATGTCCGGAACGGCGCCGCTCGCATCCTCGATCAGCTCCTCCGGGCGGAATTCGTCGAACCGCAAGAATGCGCCGAACTCCTCGAGGAGATGAGCGGCCACCCGAATCCTGGCTTCAAGGAGACCGTCGACCGGATATTCTCCTTTCTTCGAGAACGGGAGGCTCGTGGAGAATTGCCAGTGCCACCCTCGTCACCCGCCATTCGCCACTGGCAGACTGCGCTTGCCAGTGGCACCTCCTCGCCGGCACCTCCTCGCCGCTCGCTCACCCGCGGTTGAGCGGCGGGCGGCATTGCTCTATACTGTTGCCCTTCGCAGATGCGAAATTGGCAGCGTTTCTCCGGCAACCGGTGGCTCGAAAGAAGAGGCTTTTTCCTTATGGCCGATCTGATCCCTCCGCATGGCGGTTCGAAGGAACCGTTGAATTTGACCGTCGCTCCCGACGAGATCGGGCCGTTCCAAGCCGAGGCGGCCCAGCTCCCCAAGCTGCCCGTCTCCGACGCCGATCTCTCCGCGGTCTATCGCTTCGGCGATGGGGCCCTGAGCCCGCTTGACCGGACCGATGAACTCGGCCGTCTACAATCGGGTGCTCGACGAAGCGGTCATCGAGCAGGACGGGAAGCTCTATGCCTGGACCATTCCGCTGGCCCTGCCCGTAACGGCGGAACTCGCCGGGCAGTTGAAAGTCGGGCAGCGGGCCGCGGTGGTGAATTCGGCCGGGACGGTCGTCGCCATGCTCGACATCAGCGACATCTTTCCCTGGGACAAGCCGAAATACATCAAGAGCGTCTATCTCACCGACCGCACCGACCACCCCGGCGCCGAGATGGTGCTTAAGGCCGACGCCGACAAGACGCATCTCGTGGGCGGCACGATCCGCGTGCTGCCGCAGCCGAAAAACCCCAAATTCGGCAAATACGTGCTCTCGCCGCGCGAAGTGCGCCGCCTGCTGGCGAGCAAAGGCTGGAATCGGGTCGTGGCCTTTCAAACCCGCAATCCGCTGCATCGCGCCCATGAATACGCCCTGGTCTACGGCCTGGAAACGCTGCTCAAGGCCGGCTACAACGCCGGGGCCTGCCTCAATCCGCTGATCGGCGAAACCAAGGGGGACGACGTGCCCGCCGACGTCCGCATGCACACCTACGAAGCGCTGATCGACGAGCGCGGCCTCGGCCAAGGAGATAGTGATCCCGCGCTGTGGGGGCCGCGCGGCGAGTCGGTCCCCGATCGGGTCATTCTGCTCGGGCTCGACATCAAGATGTTCTACGGCGGCCCGAAGGAAGCGATCATGCACGCGATCTATCGCCAGAATTTCGGCTTCACCGACATCGTGATCGGCCGCAAGCACGCCGACGCCCCCTATCGCCGACGGCACGCACATATCTGGGGGGATTTCGACGCTCAGGAAATTTCGGCAAGCTGCAGGGCGATCTGCAGATTCAGCCGGTCAAAGTCGGATTTGCCGCCTACTACGATTCGGCCGGTCGCGTGGATCTGATGGAAAACCACAAAGACGAAAAACCTGTCTTCATCTCGGGCAAGGATGTCCGCAAAACGCTGCTGGAGGGCAGGCAAGTCGATCCGCGAATCATGCGCGAAAGCACGTCGCCGCATTCTGGCGGCGGCGATGGCGGGGAAGTAAACTAATGTTTGCCCCCGAGGTTGTTGAACGCCGGGGTGGCTGGCGCCGGACCGCGGCCGACATTCGCGAAATCGGTCGGCCGCGAGGCGCCTTTCCGCCATCGGTTCGCAATCGCTCGGACCTTTCGTCCTTATCCCCCAGGGGCCTCGCATGAGCCATTCTCCCTCCTCGATCCTGCGAAAATCTCCCGCCGTCGGAATCGATCTCGGCACCACCTATTCGGTCGTCGCTTATCTCGACGAGACGGGCCGGCCGCTCACGATCGTCAACGCCGAAGGGGATTTGATCACGCCCAGCGTCGTGCTGTTCGACGGCGAAACGACCGTCGTCGGCAAGGAGGCGATCAAGGCCATCGTCTCCGAGGCCGAGCACGTGGCCGATGCTGCGCCAAGCGCGATCTGGGCGAGCGGGCCTTTCATCGCGTGATCGAAGGGCATCGCTATCCGCCCGAGGCGATCCAGGCCTGGGTGCTCAACAAGCTCAAGCACGACGCCGAGCGGCAGCTCGGCCCGATCACCCGCGTGGTCATCACCGTGCCCGCCTATTTCGACGAAGTCCGCCGCAAGGCGACGCAAGACGCCGGCTACATGGCCGGCCTCGAGGTGCTGGACATCATCAACGAGCCGACCGCCGCCGCCGTGGCCTTCGGCTTTCAGCAGGGCTTTCTGAACGCCCAAGGCGGCGCGCGACCAAGCCGCAGAAGATTCTCGTCTACGACCTGGGCGGCGGCACGTTCGACGTGACCGTGATGGAGATCAACGGGCACGAAGTTCACCGCCCTGGCCACCGACGGCGACGTGCAGCTGGGCGGCCAGGACTGGGACCAGCGGCTCGTCGATTTCGTGGCCGAGGAATTCATCCGCCAGCATCGGCTCGACCCGCGCGAAGACCCCAACGCCGCCGGCCGGCTGTGGCGCGAATGCGAAGACGCCAAGCGCACGCTCTCGCTCCGCGGCAAAGCGCCTCGGTCAGCTACGATTTCAAGGGGATGGCCGTGCGCCTGGAAATCACCCGCGAAAAGTTCGAGGAAATCACCCACGACCTGCTCGACCGCACCCGCTTCACCACCCGGCAGACGCTGCAGGCCGCCGGCTGCGACTGGGCAGCAGATCGACCGCGTGCTGTTGGTCGGCGGCTCGACCCGGATGCCGATGGTTCGCGCGATGCTCAAAGACATCTCGGGCAAGGAGCCCGACGCCTCGGTCTCGGCCGACGAAGCGGTGGCCCACGGCGCGGCGCTGCACGCCGGAATCCTGCTCCGCCCGCAAGCAAGGCAACCGCGTGCCGTTCAAGATCAAAAACGTCAATTCGCACAGCCTGGGCGTCGTGGCGGTCGACGGCAAGACGGGCCGCCCGCGCAACGCCATCCTGATTCCGCGCAACACGGCGCTGCCGGTCGCCGCCAAGCGGATCTTCAAGACGCAAAAGGCGAACCAGCGCTCGATCCTGGTGCAGATCGTCGAGGGAGAAAGCGCCTCGCCCGAAGATTGCTCGCAGCTCGGCAAATGCGTCGTCCGCGATCTGCCCGCCGACTCTGCCGGTCGAGACGCCGATCGAAGTGAAGTTTCGCTACGCCGAAAACGGCCGGCTTGACGATCGAAGTGAAAGTGGCCGGCACTCGACAAGCGAACTGCAGCACGAAATCAATCGCGAAAACAGCCTCACCGTCGAGCAGCTCGACACCTGGCGGCAATACATCCTCGGCACGATGGCCCACCCGCAACCGATTGCGCCGGGGGAGGGTGCGTGAGGGAATACCGCGAATGAATTGGATTGCGAAACATGCAGTTGGCGTAGAATACAGCAGGCTGGTCCATGCCTTGCTACGATATCGCTTGGTAGAAACCACCTCGTTGAGTATTCGCGAGCCCTATGATGAAATTGTTTACCGAGAATGTTGTCGTTACGGCTAATATGTTCAATGTCAGCTTGATCCAACAGATTTGGTTGGTCAACAACGAGATCGTTCGACGGAGGAGTTTATCGGGCCGGTTATTTTCAGCCCTGGAATGGTGCAATTCGAGACGCCGTCGTTTGCATCTTGGCGATTCCCAACCAGATCCAAATGCGATTCACCCCAGGGTGCCCGGAAGATCGAAAGCAAGAACTGGTCTCGGGGCGCCTCGGACGGCTCATCGAATTGCTTCCTCACACACCCTACAGGGCGATTGGCTTGAACTTCACCTGGCATTACCGGCCAACGAAGGGAAAGACTGTTGCGGTGGTGTCGCGGTCCGCCTTTTCCGGCCGGACGCCCCGGCGCACAACTTTTCGACAGTCCCGATGCGAAGTTCGGCGACGTATTACAGCAAAGATGAACTTGGCTTCCGCTTGAACCTGACCATCGGACCGACGGTTTCTTCGCAAGCGGAGGGCGCGTCCGATGAAGTTCTCCAGTTCGCGTTCAACTATCATCGCGACGCCGACAACGTTGCCGATCTGCTCGATGCGATCGCGCATTGGAGCGATGCGAAACATCACTCGATGATTGTCACAGGAGAAATGGAGGCATCGCTTTGAGTACCGCGCCCGCCAGAGAGCCCGTTCCAGTGGCCAGCGAGAATATGAGCGCATCGCCAGGGAGCATTTCTTCCCTACGATTATCGAGATGCGCGGAGCAGTTCTGCTCTTCGATCAGTTCGGGATTGTCGCATCGTCCCCGACGGCCTTTATCCATACGGCGCGCTCACTGGAATCTATACAACATTGACAAGCCCGTTTGCCGTCGGCAACTCCGGCATTGCGGTTTCACCGAACCCTGGAGGCATCCCTGCACTGCCTCGTCCGCGGTCGATCGCCTGCACTGAACAAGCCGAGATGAATCGCGATTTTACTCCTGCCAGTGGATTTGAAACTCGCAACTCGTCACCTTTCCCGGCATTCTGTTCGAGACCGAACGCCGAGCCGAGGCGTTCAAAGAGAAAATCAACGACATGATGCGCCAGCACGGCCGCAAGATTTTCCGCCGCCGGATGACTCGTGAATCCACCCGCAGCGCGAGATCTTTCGCGGCGTATGACTCGTGAAACAATGGCGCCTGGACGCATGCCGCCAAACGCCTCTCCGATGGCCGTTGGAAAAGCAAGTGCGGCGAACTGCATGATGTGATCCACGATTCGGTTTATGGGATCGGGTATGGGCGGCCAACGATCTTTATGCGACGATATTGGCCGCGTAGGCTGCTACGATTGCTCCGTGTGAATCTCATTGGGGTGCGAAACGACTTTCCGTGGTTCGCGACATTAAGAACGGTGACTCGCAAAGTCGCATCGGTTTGCAGCAATCGTCGATGAATGGAAATCCAGTTCCGCGGGCAATCTCAAATCTCAAATTTGAAATCTGAAATCCCCGTACTTCCCCTCCTCCAAATCCACCAATCCCACGTCGATATATTGGCCGCCCGCAGTTCTGATGGCAATGGACGGCGATCGTGTTCTTGCCGGCGTGCAGCGTGCGGCGGGCTTCGTCGCGGATCGTGAACGGCTCGTAGCGGCCGGTGTAGCCAGTGGCCTTCGCCGCGAGCACGCCGTTGATATAGACCTCCGCGTCGTCGTCGTGGTGCATCAGCAGGCTTGGGCTCGCTGAATTTGTCGTCGGCCAGGTCGATCGTGCGGCGCAGCCAGATGTCGGAGGTTTTCCACTCGGTCCGCACCACGGCGCCGGGCGTGCCGTCGGTGCCGAAGCCGGCCGGGCCGGTCTTCCAGGCCGTATCGTCGAAATCGGGCTTTTCCCAACCGTCTGCCGGTTTGGCGAGCGTGTAATGCCAGTCGTGCGGCGCGTGCCTCCGAGGTCGGCGAGATCGTCTTGATCTTCGGCGGCGGGAGGAACAGCCCTGCGATTGGCCGCCGCCATCCGCTCCAGGTCCGGCTTGACGATCGCGCGGTCGTAGGTCATCAGGCCGTTCACTTCCGTCTCGACGTCGGTCGTTTGCGTGTAGACGGCGGCCGAAGGCCGGGGTCGCCGATCGAGCGGATGCAAGCGGTGGATCAGCGCCGAGATAGGCGTCGGTCAGCGCGGCCGCGATCGGTGAAGCTGCGATAGCCCCAGTTGCTCTTCGCCTGCCAGGTGTGCCCTTCGATCGGCAGGCCCAGGCCGCCGAATTCGCCCAGCACGGCCGCCCGATGCTCCTCCGGCTGCGGCGAGCCGGGGCCGGGATAGACGTGAATGTCATGCACGTCGCCCACGTTGCGGTCGGTCCAGCCGCTGGCGCAATCGACCAGCCGCGACGGGTCGCGCTTCTTCACCCATTTGGTCAGAGCCGCCGTGTCGTGCTGCCCCCAGCCTTCGTTGAACACGACCCACATCACGATCGAGGGATGATTCTCGCGGCCGTCGATCATCCGCCCGAGTTCCAGCTTGAATTGCATCGGCCGACTCGCGGCTAGGCGTGAGATCGGGCGCATTCCCGCCGATCCCGCGGTCGCCGCTCGGCATGTCCTGCAACACCAACAGGCCCAGCTTGTCGGCACCAATAATACCAGCGATCCGGCTCGACCTTGACATGCTTGCGCGCCATGTTGAAGCCCAGCTTGCGCGTCATCTCGATGTCGTACCGCAGCGCCTCGTCGGTCGGCGCCGTGTAAATCCCGTCGGGCCAGAAGCCCTGATCCAGCGGGCCGACCATGAACTGCGGCTTGTTGTTCAAGAAAATCCGCGTGACGCCCTTGTCGTCTTTGGCGATCGAGATTTTGCGCATGCCGAAATAGCTTTCGACGGAATCATGGTTCCCCAATTTATCCGTCATCGAAATCGTGAGCCCGTACAAAATGGGCTGTATCCGGCGACCACAATTTCATATCGTTGATCGGCAATTCAATGACCTGCTCCTCGTTCACTTCCGATTCGCCGATTTGCGTGTTGCCGTCGTGTGCGACCGCCTTGACTTTCACATCGCTGGCAAAGATGGCCCGCGCCGGCTTCATGCACACGAGTCGTGATTCGCACGATTTTCTTATCGATGTCTGGCACGATTTCGACTGAATCGATGCCGCCTTCGGCACCGGTTCGAGCCAGACGGTCTGCCAGATGCCGGTGGTCGGCGTGTAGAAAATTCCGCCTGGCCGCCGAACTTGCTTGCCGCGCGGCTGCGTGCCGCAGTCGATCGGATTCCAGGCCGAGACGACGATCTCTTGCTCGCCCTCCGGCTTGAGCGACGTCGGTCAGGTCGAGCTGAAGCCGTCGTAACCGCCGCGATGCTCGCCGAGCTTCTTCCCATTCACCCAAACCGTCGATTCCCAATTCGACCGCCCCGAAATGCAAGCAGCACATTCTTCCCGGCCCACTCCTTCGGAACCGTGAACGTCCGGCGATACCAGAGCCGCTCGATCTCGCTCACGCGCTTCATCACGCCCGACAGCGCCGACTCGATCGGATACGGCACGAGAATCTGCCCTTCGAATTTCTGCCGGCTGATCGTCGGCCTTGCGGGCGAATCGCGTAATCCCACAGGCCGTTGAGATTCTGCCACTCCTTCCGCACCATCTGCGGCCGCGGATATTCGGGCAGCGCATTGGTCGGCGAAACGTCCTTCGCCCACCGCGTCGCCAGCGGGCCATGCGCCGGCTGCCATTCGGCGGCGGAAAGCCGGGCGGCGGAAAGCCCGGCCGCGGCCAGCAGGATGATCGACAAGGCAACGAAGCACCGCGAGACGGTTGTCATCATGGAAGTCACTCAAGGGATGGCGAAGCGGAGGTGGGAAAATGCAGGCCGGCTCGATCGAACCGTAGGCTCTGTTATGTGCGCGACGGCGCGGGCAGTTTCAATCCCCGGCCGCCGTAGCACGGCTCTCCCGAGCCGTCGTTCCCCCGTAGCACGGCTCTCCCGAGCCGTCGTTCCCCTGTAGGCACGGCTCTCCCGAGCCGTCGCCTGGCTTGGTATGCCGCGCAAAAAGTTTCCCAAACCTGCGCAGCGGCGATTCAGCAATACCCAAACCGATCTATGCCTCGCCCGCATCTTCGGCCGAATCCAGCGATCGCTCCAGCCTCGCGATGCGCGCGTTGATCGCCTGCCCGTGCCGGGACCTGGCAGAGCCGGCAGGGGTGATACACCATCCCGCCGCAACCTCGGCAACTGCGCCGGCGGACCGAGCGGCCGCAGTGGATCGGCGTCGGCGCATTTCGGCCGCAGATCGAGCCGCCGCCGGCCGCGGGCGATCGCCCCGACGGTTCCCCGGCTGACCCCGGTGAAGCTCGCAATTCGGCGTTGCGATACGCGTCCCTCCGAGAGCATTCGAAACACGCGTTCGACCAGCGGTTCGGCGAGCATGTCGGCATCTCCTGGTGCTATTCGTCGTCGTCATCCGGATCCCCCCAGAAATCGCCCGGTTCGGGATCGGGCTCATCGTCCAATTCGAAGTCGAAATCGGCCGGTTCGCTGCCGTCGAAATCGTCCGGCTCGTCGGCATCGTCGAAATCCGGCTCGTCGAAATCCGGCTCGGCGAAATCCGGCCCGGCAAAGTCCGGTTCGGCAAATTCCGGCTCGTCGTCCCCTGCGGCCGGCCGGTCGCCGGGATCTCCGGCCGGGGGCGGCGGTTCTCGCAGAGCCGTCGGGCGGTTGAGGGAATCATCGAGAGCATCGCTGGGGGCGGCGGGAAAAGACGAAGGGACCATGACGCACTCCTCCGGAAAATCGGTTATGCCCGGCGTGACGATCGAGCGGCCTGGCGCTGGGCGGCGGAGCGCCGCGGCCGGCTGGGCTTATAGTGTACCTATGTACATAATACCGCGGCCCACTTGCAAGAGTTATTTTGGACATTTATTGACACATTTTCACCGGCACGTATACTGAGGCCTTCGTCGCGCTCTGAATCGCCGGCGGCGCGGCCGAACCGCCCGCCGGCGCCGCCCGCGCGGCATTGGGAATTCCCGCGGATCAGGAGGCCGATCCCATGACGCTCTCGCCCTACGATGCCGACCGCTTGGACCAGACGGCCTTGCGGATTCTCGATATTGCCGCAGATTTGCGGCAGATGGCCGGCATCCTGCGAAGCGAGCCGGAGACGGTGCTTTCGATTCACGGCAAGAAGGCCGACCTGTGGCTGGCCCACCTCGAGCGGTGGGCCGCCCAGTCGTGCGCCAAGCTCGAGATGGCCCGGATCAGCCGCCGCGGTGCTTGAAGGGCCGAAGGTTTTTCCGCGAAATAATAGGAAAGATTATGTACACAGTTTTGTACATAATCTGCGCGAGCGACCGGGCGACTTCCCAGGCGTCGGCCGGCGGCTGGTGAACTGGCGAAACTTCGCCGCTTTCTCGGGTCTTACGGCCCGCAATCGTCCATGTCGAGTGCAGGGCGTCGGCCGACCGAAAACATCCGACGCACGCCGCGCTGCCGCGCGGAGTTTCAACCCTGGGCGAAGAAGTCGGCAATTGCCCGCGATCCGAAAACCGCACGTTTCTGCGAAGCCCACCCCGCTCCCCTGCTCCGAAAGCGTCCAGGCCCGTTATGCCTCCCGACTTGATTCCCCCGACGATCGGCGTTGCCTTTCTGGCGATTTGGGCGCTGGTCGGGCAGATCATCATCCGCTCGCGCGATGGCCGCTGAGCGCAGCTCGCGGCGCATGGCCGCCGAACACGGGGCGCTCTTGAGACGGGGCGCTCTTTTGCGGAGCAAAAGGCGACAAGGGGCGGCCCGCTTGGCGATCCGCTACATCGAGAGCTGCGGCAAGGGGGGAGTCGAGACGCTGCTGATCCACCATCGCTCGTGCCCTTTGGCGTCGAACGATTGCTCGACGTAGACGAGCACTTCGAGCGGGTTGAGCGTGTGCTCCCCCTGGTAGTGAACTTCGTAGAGCACGCCGACCGATTGCCGGCCCCCCTCGACGATATAAACCACGGTTTCGAGGTGCGTGATGTGGGCCTTCGTCCCCAGCGAGACGAGCGTCGAGACGGGGGGCTCCGCCAGAAACGCCTCTTCCTGGGTCTTCGGCGCCGTTTCGGGGTTTTCGCCCGGCATCGGGCGGCGGCGCGGCGAGTAGGTCTCGGCCGACTTGAGCGTCAAGGCAAACGCGCGATCGACCTGATGCGTGCGGACGAGTTCGATAAACTCGTCGGCCAGCCGTTGCGCCCTGGCCGCCAGCCAATGATTCCGGCTCAACAGGTGGGCCGGCGCGGCGACGCCGTAGATCAAGGAAAACGCCAGGCCGACGATCGCCGCTTTGCGCCCCAGCAGCTTGATCTCCGATCGCCGAATCCGCCGGAGTGCGATGACGGCCACGACCACGCCCACCAGCGGCACCGACCACAACAGCGGATGGGCCAAGGCCACAGCCGACGCGAGCCCCACCAACAACGCCGCCACCCCCCAGCCGCTCACGGGCCGATACGCCGTCAGATCGGGATCGGGATGCTCCGGCAACGAATCGTGGTGCGCGGACGGCGACATAAGGGCCTACAGACCATCACAGGTTTTTTCGATCCGATCGGGCGACGAGTCGATTGCCAGCGCGGGCGTAGCGGTGGCTTCCGGCCGCCGTTGCCAAAGAGGGTCGGGAGTCGATTTCGCCATGATGCCGGTTGGCACTGAGGGTCGTTCAGCGGGCGAAATCGACTCCCGACCCCTTTCGCGGCGAGCATTGCCTCGCCGCGGCCGGTTCTTGGACAGGACCCTCGTGTTCGACTCAGTATTTTGTTTCGCCCGGCCTGACGCGCAGCGAGCTGGCATCTTCGAAGGCCTTGCGGCGGGCCGCGTAGCGGAGGATGAAATCGGCATGGGGATCGAACACGTTCAGGGTTTTGTTTCCCTCGGGGCGGCCGCGGGCGAGCCGCGCCGTCCAGCGACATCGTATGCATCCAGGCGAGCCATTGCCGATCGGGGGCCAAGCCGAAAAACATGTCGCTCGTCGGCGTCGGTTGAAAATCACCCCCGAAGCTGTTGCGGGCCAGCGGGGCGGTGTGCAGCGAGAATGTCGTGAAGCAGACCATGATCCAGCCGACCCACAGCGCGAAAAAGATCCCTCCCGCCCATTCCACCGGCATCTTGAACCGCACTTTGACGCGGGAAATCCTGTCGGTCAACAAGCGCAATACGATGAGCACGGCGCAAAAGATCGCCCACAGCGAGAGAAAATCGAGCAAATAGGTGTAAGACGGGAATTTCTTGGTGAGCCAATCGGCCAGCGTCTCGAAATAGTTCGAGGCCAGCATCGCCGCGGTCATCACGTTGAAAAACGAGATGGCATTGCTCCACAACCCCTCGCGAACCAACATCGCCACCACGGCGAAAAAGACCACCAACAAAACCAAATCGACATACATGACAAACCTCGCTTGGCCCTTCCCCAAACGCAGTGCTCCCGCGCAGCGCACCTCTTGATCCCAATCCGCTTCCCGATCCTGATCCTACTCTTCCTCCTCCGCGGCGTCTTCCCGACGCGCTACCCCTTCAACACCCGCATCAACTCTTGCAGCGACGTCGTCCCTTTCACCACCAGCACGATCCCTTCTTCTTGAATCGTCTTCATCCCGGCCTTGCGGGCGGCGGCACGAACGAGATCGAGCTTGGGCGTCGTCCGAAGCACTTGCCGCAGCGCGTCGTTGACGATCAGCAATTCGAAAATGGCGGTCCGCCCTTTGTAGCCCATGCCGCCGCACTCGTCGCAGGGGGGCGGCGCTTTTTCGCCCGGCGGCGGCGGCGACGGCAGCCGATACAGCGCCTGCACCCGACCCGCCGGCACGCCAAGCTGCTTGAGCGTCTCGGCCGGCGGATTGTAGGCCTCCTTGCACTTCTCGCAGAGCTTGCGAATCATCCGCTGATTCACGACCGCCGTCACGGCCGGGGCGAAGGTCTTCGCCGGAACCTTCAGCATCAGCACCCGCAGCAAGGCCTCGGCGCTCTCCTTGGCCCGGATGCCGCCGATCACCAGCCGCTCGGATTTGACCTGATCGCAGAGGAAATCGACGGTGTCGGCGTCGGGCAGGTCGCGGAGCACGATCACATTGGGATAGCTGCGCACCGCCTTGGTCAGGCAGGCCAGCGCCGTTTCGCCGGCGGCGCCGTCGAAAGCGCTCACCTGAACGTTCTGAATCTCATGCTCGTGGTGGGCCGCGTCTTCGACCGCCGCCACGTCGCGCATGAACCGATCGATCGAGCGGACCGCCGTATCGAGGGTCGCAGTCAATCCGCCGGCGGGCAACGCCGAGAACAGTACGAACCCCTGAGGGCGGCCCAGCGCCTCGCGTAATTGCTCCTCGAGCTTGCCCCGCATCCCGAGTTCCTCGAAGGTCCACATCCGATCGACCGGATCGCTCATCTGGATGAGCACCCGCTCGCCGGTTTGCACGCCTTGACTGGCGAAGCGGCAATTCCGCTTGACCCCCTTGAACTCGACGCCGAACGCGCCGTCTTGCTTCGCCCGCCGCTCGTTGGCGTTGAGCGCCGCCACCGTCTTGAAGACGGCCAGCATCACGTCGCCCGAGGCCCGATCGCGAGGATCGAAATTGTGCCACACGCCGTCGATCTGATAGCGGACGCCGACGGCCGTTTCGGTGTAGTCGAGCATCACGCCATCGGCCCGATGGTTCATGGCGTCGGCGATCAATTCGCGGGCGACGGGCCAGCCGGGCGACTGCTTGGCGAGCAGGGCATTGGCGGTGTTCTCGCGGTCGGTTTTGCCCCCTTGGCCGGTGAAGGCGACGGGGGGGCCTTCCTTCTTGGCCTTTTTCTTTTCCGGATCGACCTTGACGCCGAATTGCTTGATGCGGGTTTCGTAGAGATGCTTGAGATGCTCGGCGGTGAGGATTTTCTTGTCGGCGGTGACCGTCGCGTTGCGAAACATGACGTACGTCGTCAACGGCGCGGCATAGGCCACCAGCAGCAGGAGAAACCCGATCCCGAACAGCGGAATCATCCACAGCAAGAGAAAGGCCCCGACGAAGCTGAAGAACACGACCGAGTTCCAGAGCACGTAGCTCAGCCGCATCCGCTGGCAATCCTGGCTGACGAAATCGGTCGTCTTGACCCACAGCAGAAACAAGAGCCAGCAGAGGACGATCTTGGTGATGCTGAGATAGCCGCCGGGCCCGCGGTGAAAGGGGGCGTCCATATTGGGCCACGGGCCGGTCGAATCGGCCCACGCGGATTGCACGTCGGCCAGCAACAACAGGGCCACGGCCCCCGCGGTCGTCAGCCGGACCGCCGCGGCGAGAAACGCCTTCCGAATGCGAGCCATCAAAGGATTCCAGGTTGCGAGACGTCGATGCCTTTGAGCGCCATCTTCAGCGCTTCCACGTTGGGCGCCACCTCCAGCGCAACCGCGCGGTCGATCAACTCCCGATCGACGAGACTCTTCAAGCTGTGTGTGAAATCTTGCATATCCTCCTTGATCGACATCCGGATCAAATCGCCGAGTTTTTCGTCACGGCCTTCGAGGATCAGCTTGCGCACGGTGGGATTGAAGATCATGATCTCGGCGGTCGGCACCCGCCCGACCCCCGGCTTGATCGAAGGGAGCAGCTTTTGCGCGATGATCGCTTTCATGTTCTGGGCGATGGCGCTGCGCAATTCGGCATGCATCTCCTGCGGAAACAGATTGAGAATACGGCCGATCGTCGAGGGGGCGGTCGAGGCATGGATCGTGCCGAACACGAGATGCCCCGTCTCGGCCGCCTGAATCGCCGTGTGAAACGAGGTGCGATCGCGCATTTCGCCGACCAGCATCACGTCGGGATCCTCGCGGACGGCGTGCTTCATCCCCAACTCGAAATCCACCACGTCGATGCCGATCTCGCGCTGATTGATCAGGCATTTGTCTTCGGTGAAGGTGAATTCGATCGGGTCTTCGAGCGTCAGGATGTGCTTGCGGTAGTTGTGGTTGATGAAGTCGAGCATCGAGGCGATCGTCGTCGATTTGCCCGACCCGGTCACCCCGGCCAACAAGACCATCCCCTGATCGAATTTGCACAGTTTCTCGATGACCGGCGGGAGATTCAGCTTGGCGAAATCGGGAATGAATCGGCTCACGCGGCGGGCGACCATGCCCAAATGGCCCTGCTGCTGCAAAACGTTCACGCGGAATCGCCACGGCTCGCCGTCGACGTCGACGACATAGGCGAAATCGGCGCCGCCGGTCTCGTCGAGAATCTTGCGGCGATAAGCATTGAACATCGGCATGATCAGCCGCACGGCCTCGGCGTCGTCCAGCGGGCCGCGATTCATCGGCCGCAAGGTGCCATGCACGCGGACATAAGGGGGCCGGCTGACCTTGAGATGCAGATCGCTCCCTTCGAGCTTGACCAGCGCGCGAAACAATTTGTCGATTTCCAATTCCTGACGCTGCAACAGGAAGCGGTCTTCGGTTAACTCGGTTGCGCTGTCGTCGGTGTTGGAGGTATGAGGATTCATGGCGTATCGGATGAGCTATGCCGGCGCAACCCCTGGAGTCGAGCACGGCGAAAACACATGTCCTGTCGGTCTGCCGCCTTCCTTTGCAGGCGACCTGCCGGGCCGCTCAGGCGGCCGAACGGCTCTCCATGCTGCGGACCGGAATGCCTCGGTCGCGCAGGCATTGCTTGACCTCGGCGATGGTGAATTCGCCGAAGTGAAAAATCCCCGCCGCCAGCGCCGCGTCGGCATGACCCAGCAGGATGGCATCGGCAAAATGCTCCGGCCGCCCCGCCCCGCCGCTGGCCACGACCGGGATCGCCACGGCCCGACTCACCGCCGCGGTGATCTCCAAGATCGAAGCCGTTCTTGGTGCCGTCGGCATCCATGCTGGTGAGCACGATCTCGCCGGCCCCCAGCCGCTCGACCTCGCGGGCCCAGGCGACCGCTTCGAGCCCCGTGCCGATCCGCCCGCCGTTGATATGCACTTCCCAGACCTCGCGATCGGTGCCGTTTTTGCGAACCCGCTTGGGATCGATATTCACCACGATGCATTGGCTGCCGAATCGCCGGGCCGCTTGGCGAACGAACTCCGGATCGCGCACGGCCGCCGAGTTGATCGACACCTTGTCGCTCCCCGCGTTGAGCAGGTCGCGGATGTCGTCGATCGCGCGGATGCCGCCGCCTACGGTGAGCGGCATGAACACGACTTCGGCCGTCCGCCGCACCACGTCGAGCATGATCCCGCGGGCTTCGTGGCTGGCCGTGATGTCGAGGAACACGAGTTCGTCGGCCCCTTCGGCTTCGTACGCGCTTGGCCACTTCCACGGGATCGCCGGCATCGCGCAGGTTGAGGAAATTCGTCCCCTTCACCACGCGGCCGCGATCGACATCCAAACAGGGAATCACGCGCTTCGCCAGCATGTCCACGACCACCGGGAATTTCACGACCACCCGCGCCGCCGGGAAGGCAAATGGCCGGCCTTTCGAGACCGCATCGGCCATCCGCCCCGGCCAACGCACCGGGCAAACCTACACTCTAAATCCCCCGCAACGCCCGGTCAACCCGCCGGATTTCGGAGATTCCGGAGGGTGTGGCAAGACTTCTTGGCGACACCGCGGAAACCCGAGAACGATCAACACGCCCGATCGTGCTACTGCTTGGCGGCTGCCACCGGTGACCAAGCACCACGAGAGATCACGGCGGCAGCCGCCAAGCAGTGCTCGCGGCAACCGGTGCGCCGCACTGCTTGCCAACCGCCGACCAGGCCGACGCTTGGCGCACCGACAACCGCGGCGGTTGGCTCGCAGTGGCACGATTCGGCGCCCGGGCAGCAGCGCCGTTCAGCTTCGTCGATCGCTGCCCGAGAGCATCGACAGATAGTAGAGCAGCGTCAGGATCGATTGGAGCGTGGCGGCGACGTAGGTCAGGGCCGCCGCGTTGAGCACGCGGTTGACGTAGACCATTTCCGCCTGCGGCACGATTCCCAATTCGACCAATTGGAGCTTGGCCCGATGGCTGGCGTCGTATTCGACCGGTAGATTGACGACTTGAAAGAAGACCACGCCGGCAAAGGCCACGACGCCGAGCAGAAACAGCATCTTGAAATTCAGCACCATTCCCAGAATCAGCAGCAGCATTCCCGCCCCGCTGCCGAAACTGGCCACCGGCACGGCGGCGTTGCGAATGCCCATCAGAGCGTATTGCTGGGCATGTTGCAGGGCGTGCCCCGATTCGTGCGCGGCGATTCCGACCGCGGCCAACGTCTGGCTGCGATAGACGTCGCTGCTGAGCCGCAGCACGCGCTGGGTGGGGTCGTAATGATCCGTCAGATGGCCCGGCACTTCCTCGATCGCGACATCTTGCAGTCCGGCCGAATCGAGAATGTGCCGCGCTGCGGCCGCGCCGCTCAACGGGGCCGGCTGCCGCTGGGCCGCGTTATACGTCATGCTGATCCGCCACTGCGCCCACAGGCCCAGAATCAGGGCCGGCGAAATCCACAGCAGCAACCGCAAATCCCACCAAAACAGAGATGGCATCGTAATCGACCTCGATTCTCTCGATGGAAACTCGGCGACGCCTGGATTATACGCGCGCGGCTCGTTTTTGGCTCCCCATGAATCGTGCCACGGCTTGGCGGCCACTCCCCTGGGCCAAGACTCGCGGGGAATCACGGCGGCCGCCGCCAAGCAGTGCTCGCGGCAACCGGAGCGCCGCACGGCTTGCCAACCGCCGAACAGGCCGACGCTTGCCGCATCGACAACCGCGGCGGTTGGCTGGCAGTGGCACGATCCAGTGCCCCGTCCGGTTCGATCCGCCAACATGCGGCAATGCGGCGACAAAATCGACTTCACCGATTTCCGCCGATTTGTTAAGCTGGCCGTGCGGCGCAGGTTCCGAAAAACGCCAGGTCGATCGACACAAAACAGAAAGGACCAGCGATGGCGCGGAAGAAGAAGGCATCGGCCACGCTCGTCGCAAAAACGACACCGGCCACCGCCCGGCTTTACACCCTCGACGTGGCGGTCATCGCCGGCCCGATCGACGAACGGTTTGCCGAGAAGAATCCGGTCATCTCCCGCACAATCCAGATTCGCGGCGACCAAACGCTGCTCGATTTGCACGACGCGATCTTCACAGCCTTCGATCGCTGGGACGAGCATATGTATGAGTTTCAATTCGGCAAGGGGCCGATGGACCCGGCCGGCCAGCGGTACGTTATGCCGGATGACGACATATTGTCGGGGCCGGGGGGAAACAAGGAGGCTGCCGGCTATGTCGATCGAACGACGCTCGAGTCGCTCGGCCTGACGGTCGATCGCGCTTTCGGTTATTGGTTCGACTTCGGCGACGATTGGTGGCATCAGATCGATGTCGTCGCCATCGCCGACAAGGTGCCCAAGGGCAAGTTTCCCAAGGTCACGAAGCGCGTCGGAAAAAGCCCGCCCCAGTATTCCGACGAATGAGTATCCCGACGAATGAACTCGCGGGCGGGGCGTCAAAAATCAGCCCGGCGAGTGTTCGAAAGTTTATCCTCGATTTCTTCCGCTCGCACGCGCGGCGTGGTCGAGCGATGCTGTTTCGACAGACCGAAATTTGCCGCCGGCTTTTTCAAGTAGCCGCGGCATTTATGCGGGGAGATTCGGCAGGGAAAGAACGACGGCACCCTTCTCGGGAGTCGGAAAAGGTCGTCGAGTTGGCGTCGTTCGGCTGTTCGAATTGCCGATTTCGAAAATCCGCGAGAATCCGCGGCAAAAAACAGGCTCTTTTGCCGCGGATTTCGCGGATTTTCGCGGATCGAGGAAAACGCGGCAGTCTTTAGCGGGGTTCGCTTCGGCGGCTTCAGCCTTCGTCCGTTTGTCGAGGAGAGTCGAGCACCTCCGGCGCGGCAGTGGCTAAAGCCGGCCCGATGGGTAAGTCCCTTGAAGGGGACTGGAATCGCCGGACGGAGGGCGCGGTCCCAGGCATAAATGCCTAGGCTACATATGAGGCGGGGGCCGGGGCTAGGCTGTGAAATTTGTGACCGTTTCAGGTCGAATTGGAATTCGAGTTCGTGTTTTGGTCGGTTTTTGTTGCGCCGAGTACTCGCACAATTCCGACTTCTGAGGTGGCATGGAATTCATCCCGATAGGGATGGCAGACATTAGCCGGCGGTTGAGGCCGCAGGCCGACACCGCCGGTATCGGAACGCGAAACCTTACTTCGACCCCGGTAGGGGTCGCAGAGCGCTGGCACCCCTATCGGGGTGCAAAAGGGATTATTCGATTTCACGACCGGTGGTATCGGCCTGACGGCCTCAACCACCGGCTAATGTCTGGGAACCCTACCGGGTTCCTTGATCTCCTGCCGTCCTTTCCAAAACCCGGAACAAAAACAGCATCAACGTCGATACGATCCCATCTCACAAACTGCGAAGCCTAGCCCGAGGCTACGCGAGACCGACAGCTTGGCCACGACTCGAGTTGATTCCGAAGCGCACAGCGCGCGGAACAAAAACCAACCCAACCGCCCCACCCCGGCGCCGCAACAAATCGAGTATTTTTCACAGCCTAGGGCGCCGGCGCCATTCCCTCCGCGCCGGACGGAGAACATCCGCCGCGCGATTTTTGCCGACCCCTGCGTCACCAGACCGGATTTCTACGTCAGCCGATCAACGATTTCACCGGGCTGCCGCCGTCGACGACCTTGATCGGCCGGCCGACGGGGCTCATGTTTTCCTTGGCCGCGGTGATCTTCAGGCTGTGGCAAACGGTCTGAAAGAGATCCTGAATCGTGACCGGATCGGAGGTGATGGTCGAGCCGGATTTATCCGTTGCGCCGATCACCTGACCGCCGCGCAGCCCGCCGCCCGCCACGAGCGTGTTGAAAGCCCGCGGATAATGGTCGCGGCCGGCGCGGGGGTTGATCTTCGGAGTGCGGCCGAATTCGCCCATCCACATGATCACGGTCGAATCGAACAGGCCGCGTTGCTTGAGATCGGCGATCAAGTGGGCGAACGGTTGATCGAGTTCGCCGGCGAGTTTCTTTGTTCTGGGGAAATTCTCGGCGTGGGTGTCCCAGCCCCCCAGATCGATCTCGATAAAGGTCACGCCGGCCTCGATCAAGCGGCGGGCCAACAGGCAACTGTTGCCGAACTGCGTCTGGCCGTAGGCGTCGCGCATCGCGTCGGGCTCTTGGGCGAGGTCGAAGGCCTTCATCCGCGGGCTGAGGATCATTTTGGCCGTGCTGGCGTATTGCTTTCGATGATCGCCGACTTCCTCGGGGGCCGTGGCGGCGAAATCGCTGCTCGAGATTGCCCAACAGCGACAGGCGGCGGCGATAGCGATCGACGCCGGTGGTCGGAACCGTATTGGTCGGCAGTTTGGCCGGATTGGCGATGTCGAACGGATCGTATTGCACGCCGAGGAATCCGCCGTTGGTGCCGGCCCGCCCCCGCCCACCGACGCGAACGAACGACGGCAGATCGCTCTTGGGATCGCCGATTTCGTGGGCGACCACGGCGCCGAAGCTGGGATACTTCACGCTGGCGCTGGGGATATAGCCGGTATGCATGACGAAGGTGCCGCGCGGATGGCTCCCCTCCTTGCTCGTCATCGAGCGGATGACGGCGAAGTCGTTCATCGCCGCTGCCATCTTCGGAAAATTCTCGGCGATTTGGATGCCGGGCACCGCCGTCGCGATCGCTTTCGTCGGGCCGCCATTGGGATGATCGGGCTTGGGGCTGAACGTCTCGAACTGGCTCGGGCCGCCCGACATCCACAGCAGAATGCAAGCCTTCCCCTGTTTCCGCAGTTGATCGGCTTGGGCCGTCATCAGGTCGGTCCAACTCAAGGCGCCGGCCGCCAATCCGGCGCGCCGAAATCCCCCGCAGGAAATCGCGCCGGCCGATCACATGCGAACGATCGACCGCCACACGAACGCAATGGTGATAGGCGGTGGGAAGCGAAGCGGGATTGGGGGCGAAAGGATCGCGGGAGGGATTCATGATCTGGCCGGGGGTAAGTATTGGCGGGACGTTTTCGAACTCCGGAATTCACATTCAAGCGTGGAAGGTTTCGAGAATCGAGAAATCCACTGGATATAATGTCGGCACGGCCCCGATCGCCGCTCACTTTCGATTCTGTCATTTTCGATTCAAGAACTCGGTCGAGTTCACCAGCGCCCAGAGCACATCCTCGAAGCCCTCGGCGCGGCTTTTGCTGGATTTCCGCACGTAATCGAAACAGGTCTTCATTTCGTCGGCTTCGGCTCGCGGGCCAGGCAGCGGAGATAGAGTTCGGTGGCGACCGCCTTGTCGTCCTTGGTGGTCGCGAGCAGCTCGCCCAGCGCGGTCGATTTGTGCTTCCCGTCGATGGCCTTGGCCAACAGCGGCGAATTCATCAGCACCAGCGCTTGGGGAATCGATCCCGTGACGTCGTCGCGGCGGACGCTCGGATCGTAGCCGAACACGGCGTCGAACACGGCCCGCACGTTGCGCGGTTGATAGCGTTTGCCCTTTTTGCGGCCGGCGCCGGCCAGTTTTTCGTCTTGCAATGCCGATCGCCGACATCAGCGAGGTGAACAATTCATCGCCGCGGAGGCGTTGGGGGCAATTGGCTTCGAACGCCGTTTCGCCGGGCAAATGCCGCGAGCGGCTCTCGCGCTGATAGGCGTCGGTCGCCATGATCGTGCGGTAGAGCCACTTGACGTCGTAATCGTGGTCCGCGAATTGCGCGGCCAGATAGTCGAGCGTTTTGGGGTCGGTGCAATCGCGATCGGGACCCATGTCGTCGACCGGCTCATAAAAGCCTTCGCCGACCAACTCCTCCCAGATCCGATTGACGAAAGCCTTGGCGAACCAGGCATCCTGTTTGGACGTGATCCATTTGGCGATCGTCGCGCGACGCACGGCGTCGGTGGTTCCCTCGGGCAGTTTCTGGCCGGTGAGGAAGAAGACCGGCTGCATGAGCGTCCCCTTCGCCGTCGGGTTTTTCAGGTCGGGCATGTAATGCTCGGGCTCGCCGCGCGGCACGGCGGCGTTTTTCCGGCGGACGCGCCGGGCCCGATCGTTGCCGAGAACCTCGAACGACGCCTTTCCCCCTTGCCCTTCTTGACACGCCTGATCGCCAGTCGCGGAAAAAAGGCCGCCAACTCGTGAAACTGCGTGCGCTTCCAGCGGTCGGTGGGATGGTCGTGGCAATTGGCGCATTGAATCTCGATTCCCAGAAAAATTCGCGACACTTCGGCCGTCACCTCGGGAGCTTGCGCCGAATTGGGCCGCGATCAGCCCCGTGGCGCCGTTCTCGCGCACATCGCCGGTGGCCGTGATGAACGACCGCGCGATCTTGTCCCAAGGAACGTCCTTGTTGAACTCCTTGGCGAGATACTGGGTGAGGGCAGGCGCGGCCAACACGGCCCGATCTTCGCTCCGGCGATACATGATCACGTCGCGCCAATAGCGGGCCCAGTTTTCGCCGAACTCCGGATTCGCCAGCAAGCGATCGACCAGCTTGGCCCGCTTGTTCGGGGATGGATCGAGCACGAACCGCGTGATTTCGCCGGGCTCGGCGGCGTGCCGATCAGGTCCATCGACGCGCGGCGGAGGAATGTCTCGTCATCGGCCAGCTTCGCGGGGCGATTGGCTTGCGGCGCCGATTTCGAAACGGCTACGGCGCTCGGCGAGGAAGCATTGGCCGATGTGGTGCCCGGGGGGGTCGTGCCCTGGGGGGTCGTGTTTGCCGACGCGGTGTTTGCCGATTCGGCGCCGGCCATCTCCGTATCCAGCAATTGATCGGTTCGGATCGCGGCTTGATGGGCATTCACTGCGGCATTCACTGCGGCATTTGCGGCGGCGTTTGCCGCGGTGGGGAGCCAGCAGAGCAATGCCAAACCGGCCGCCGATCCCAGAAAGCCCGAGAAACCCAGAAAGCCCCAGCGGATCGTTCGCAACATCATGGCCCTTCCTCGTCTGAGAATTGCCCCCAAACTGGCCGAATCACGGAATTCTCGCGAAATCCGCTACGATATTCAACACCCAAGGCCCCCGGATGTTTCGGTGGACTCGCCGAGAAGTTCTCCTTGGCAAGCCTACTCCGCAGCCTCCCGCATTGCCGGGCCGTTGCCCAAACGACACCGTGTTGCCTTTTCGCCGCAACCGGCCGGGCCGGAAAACCCGACCGGCCGCCGCTGCTTGTGCCGCAAACCACGGCCAGCTAACAATAAACAACTTCTGCCTTCGAAAGTCAACAAAAAACCTCCAAAAGGGGCATCCCACTTGCAGTTGATAGCCTGCCACGCCGGCTTGCGTTATCTTTTCGACGAAGCTCAAGCGCACGCCGCCGCCGCCTCGAACGAGCGAGCGGCGAATTCCTCCTCGGAGCAGCCCGAGACCGCCGATGACTCGAGTGACCGAAATTCATTGCCTTGAGGAGTTGGCCCCTTACCGGTTGCTCTGGAATGCCCTGCTGCCGCAGACGCGCGGGGCGACCTTCTTTCAGTCGTTCGAGTGGCTCGAAACCTATTGGCGGCACCATGGCGATCGGCAGCGGATGCGAGTGCTGATCGTCGCGGCGGACGATCGCCCGATCGGAATTCTGCCGCTCACGGTGATTCGCGAGCGAACACGGCTCGGGACAATCCGCGTGTTGACCTATCCGCTCGACGGGTGGGGAACCTTTTATGGCCCGATCGGTCCGAATCCGACGGCCACGCTCTGGGCGGGGCTCCGACATCTGAACGCGACGCACGCGCGACTGGGATCTTGCCGACTTCCGCTGGATCGATGCCGACGGGATCGACGCCGGCCGCACGCGCCAAGCCCTCCGCGCCGCCGGCCTTTCCGCCAAGCCGGCGCCGCTGGTCCAAGCGGCCCAAATCGAACTAGCTGCGACGCCGAGCAATTCCGTGCCGTTCAGGCATGCGCGCGTGCGCCCGCCGCTCTTTCCCCGAGCGGCGTTGCAGCGACTTCCTATCCCGGGAGGCGTATTGGGCCGGCCGCAAAGCCCGCTGGCGACAGAATGTGGCCCGCGCCGAGCGACGTTTGGCCGAGGCCGGCGAAGTGACCTATCTCCGCTATCGCCCCGAGGGAAGCCGCTATGGCGATGGCGACCCGCGCTGGGATCTGTACGACGCTTGCGAAGCGATTGCCCGGCGAAGCTGGCAGGGCGCGGCCGACGATGGCACGACGCTCAGCCATGATTGCGTCCGCGAATATCTCCGCGACGCCCATGCCACGGCGGCGGCGGCGGGCGGGCTGGACCTCAATCTGCTCCTTATCGGCGGCCGGCCGGCGGCCTTCGCCTACAACAATCATTACCGCGGCTCGGTCTATGGCCTGCGGATGGGATTCGACCGCGAGGTGAGCGGCGAAGGGAGCGGCAGCGTGCTCTTGCGGCGGATGATCGAAGATAGCTTCCAGCGGGGCGACCGGCTCATCGACCTCGGCGCCGGCTCGCCGGATGTCAAGCGTCATTGGGCGACGCGCGTCCAAACCAGCTATCATTATCCCTATTATGCCCCGCTGGCCATGAAGGCCCAGGCTCTGCGGATGAAACGCTGGATCGCCGGATCGCGCCGCGCGGCAGGGCGAACCACGGCAACGCGCCGCGCCAGCCCCGCGATCGGGCCGAGCGCTTGATCGGTGGCCAATTCGGCTGCGCCGATGAGGCACAAGTTGACGACGCAACGACCGACAAGTCGCACCTGCCGCCGCCGATCCCCGTCAAGGATGTCTGGCCGGTCGTCATCTACGGAATCGGGCGCGCTTGATGCTCCGAACCGATCGGAAAGCGCCGAACGGAAGCGGTACGTGCCGGTTCACCGGAATCCGCCGCGAATCAATAATGCGCGTCCGACCGGTCCCGGCTGGGCAAATCCGGCGTCGGTGGGCAAAGCGGCTTGCTCGCCGGCGACATACTGCTGCTGGGCCGCCGCGTTTTGGTCGGCGGCCGCCGCGTAACCCTGGCCATAGGCCGCGGCGCCGTAGCCCACCGGCGCGGCGGGAGCAACGGGCACGACATAGGGCGCCGACTCGAGGGGGGGGAAGCGGCGCTTGGACGTTATAATCCACTTGGCGCGAGCCGCTGTAGGCAGCGTTGACTTCGCGATTGCCGCCGTAAGCGGTTTCGCGATTGGCGCCATAAGCGGTCTCGCGATTGGCCCCATAAGCGGCACCGTTATAGCTTCCTTGACGCGTGCGCCGTAGGCGCCGGCTCCTTCGCGGCTGGCGTTGTAGCTGGCCTGATGGTCGCCTTGATACTCTGCGCCGTTATAGGTTCCCTGACGCGAACCGCTATAGCTTCCGTCCGTCGTGCTCCCTTCATGGCTGCCGGAGTACCGATCGCCGCTGGAACTCCCTTCATGGCTACCGCTATAGCCGCTGCCTCGGTTGTAGCTCCCCTCGTTGCTGCCGGAATAATGAGAACCGCTGGAACTCCCTTCGTGGCTACCGCTATAGCCGCTGCCTCGGTTGTAGCTCCCCTCGTTGCTGCCGGAATAATGAGAACCGCTGGAACTCCCTTCGTGGCTACCGCTATAGCCGCTGCCTCGGCTGTAACTCCCCTCGCTGCTGCCGGAATAATGAGAACCGCTATAACTGCTTTCGTGGCTGCGCGAGCCGCTGCTGTGTGTCCCGCCGAATCCGCGCGCATAACCCGCCTGAGTGCCAAGTCCGATCAAACCGGCGCAAATCACCAGAATTCGCAAGGGCTTGTACATGATCAATCCGTTCCGGAATTACCGGTGCGGCTCCTGATGCAATTGTTGGGAGGAAAAAGCTTCACTTGCCGGCCGCGACGCGCACCATGACGACGGGCGCCGCATCGGGCAGCGGCTTGCCATTGAGCGTGCGCCGGAACGACTGCCAACGGAAGCTGTTGGCGTTGATCGGGGTGATGACGTTCAGGGCGGAACTCTCGTCGCCATTGCGAGAAAGGCCCGTCGCCTCGATCAACCATTTCGATCCATCCTGAGTCCAGCGGTCGTTGCCGAATCCGCCGTTGGCGTCGAAATGCCAAGAGACGATGGCGCCGAGCTTGGGATTCCAGCCGATGACCTGAACACTCGACAGCGTGGTCTTCTGGTCCTTGATTTTCGTGATCGAGTTGCGGATGAAGTTCTTTTGCGCCATCCATTCCACTTTGAGCTTCGGGCCATGCGCCGCGTTCTTCGGCGACCACTCGCCGACCATCCATCCGATGTCTTGCAGGAAATCCTCGTTCGAAGTCGGCACGTAGGGATCATCGCGCCCCATGGTCATCTGCCAATGCCCGTCGCGCCGGACATGAACGACCATGTAGCGCGACGCCGATCGACTGTGGTCGGGGGGCGTTTCGACTCGGGCAATTCCCTTTTCGATCGCCACGTCGGGGGCGGGAAAGCGGATCGACTCGATCGTCAGGCGAACGATCGCACCGGGATGCTCTTCGAAGAGTTCGGCGTATGCGTTCTGGATGGCTTCGCGCCGGAATACACCTTTCCGGTTTCGTCCGTATACTCGGCGTCGGTCGTCCACTCGGCGCCGATCGCCTTGGCATCCCCCGCATTGAACGCCTTGGTGAATCCATCGGCCGTGTCGCGGATTGCCGTTTCGTCGGCAGTCGAACTCTTCGCTGCATCGGGGTTGATGGCTCTGGACGGGCTGTCCGCGGCAAAAATGCGTTCTTTCCTTCCCGCCGACAGACAGACCGCGAATGCGGCGAGCAGCACCGCAATGGCCGCGACGATAAACGACGGACGACGCGTCATGACGAGAATCTCCTTCATCAAAGCTGCCGATCGGATGAGCCGGATTTTTCATCATAGCTGCCGCAATCGGCAATTACAAGCGTCCGCGAATCGAGAGACGGGCGAGTCGATGTCGCCAGCGGGAGCGTCGGAAACCGGCGCCGAGGGCGCGGCGCAACTTGGCACTGCGCGTCGCGCCAAGTGTTCCTGCCGGAGCAGCAGGCGTGCCGCCGCATCGAGGATGCAGTCGCGCCGCGCTCACGCAACCGACCACAGACACTCAGAGAAGCCAAAGTGAACTGCCGGCGATTCTCGCTCCTGCTATTCATCGCTCTCGCGATTGACGAATTTGCAGAATCGACTTTGTTCGCCGTCGGCTGTCCGATCTTGGTAGACCAGGGCCAAATTGGCGCAGTCGAACTTTTGGAAAAAGTCCTCCCATGAGATGTGTTCGAGTGTCCCTTCGCCCGAGCGGCCGGGAAAATCGATCCGGAGCACGCCGGGGCGATCATCGCGTTCTGTGGCAGTGACCGTGGCCGGCTGGCCTCCGCGGTCTTCGGCCCACTCGCGAATTGTTTGGTGGTCGGTCGTTCTCTTGGACGAATTGCTGGTTTTCGAGGGCATGGTTTGTCTCCTCCGTTCGATCGGCAAGTTTCCCTCGGTCCGGCAATGCAACTGGCGCGCCGAAGCAAGATCATGAGACAGGCGACAACCGCAGCCGAGTTCCCGCGGGCACTACCGCAGCCGCTTAAGCCGGAAAGACGGGGCCATGAAAAGTTTTCCGCATGCCGGTCGGTCCGATCGGAGCGTTCGAAAACGGCGCGGATGCGTGACTCGCTTGCTACCAGCGCGGATGCATCCAAGCCGGTGCAAGGCCGGACAATCGACGGCAGAGCGCCGCGCCAGCCCCGCGATCGGGCCGAGCGCTTGATCGGTGGCAGGCACTCTTATCGGAAGTGCGCGAATTCAAAGGGTCTTCGGCTTCTTTGCCGAAAGGTATAGAACGGCGGCGAAAAGTCCCGCGGCCCCAATCCCGCGGTCGATCGCCTCCGACTTGTCGCCGTTGATGTAGCTGACCACGGCGGCCACCAGGAAGCCGATTCCGCCAACGATGGCGAATGTCAACAAGGTCGAGTCGGACTTGATGCTCATGCCGGCCCAGTTTACCCGACCGCTCGTGCAGCAGGTAGGTTGAATTCTTCGCACCTGTCGCCGCCGGGCAAAGTCAATTATCATGGATGGCAAGCGAATCAAGATCGGCGTCGCAATCCCGGCCTCGCTCCTGCACGCCAGCCAGCTCCCCGAATCCCCGCTCCCCGCTCCCCGCTCCCTGCTCCCGCTCCCTGCTCCCTGCCGTCCCCTCCCCGCTTCCCGCTCTCCCCACCTCGGTTCCATGGGCGTACCTCAAGTCGTCATCGTCGGCCGCCCGAATGTGGGCAAATCCAGCCTGTTCAATTGGCTGGTGGGGAAGCGTTTGGCCATTGTCGATCGCACGGCCGGCGTCACGCGCGATCGGCTCAACGTATCTGATGTGCCACAACGACCGGTATTTCGAGCTGGTCGATACCGGCGGCATGGGAAACGAGGACGTCGATAATCTCACGCAGCACGTCGAGGATCAGATCAACACGGCCATCGAATCGGCGGCGGTGATCCTATTTGTGGTCGACACCCGCGACGGCGTGGTGCCGCTCGACAAGGAGGTGGCCCAGCGGCTGCGGTATGTCGACGTGCCGACGATTTGCGTCGCCAACAAGGCCGACGATCCGGCGCTCGATGCCCAGGCCAACGAGTTTTATCGCCTCGGCCGCGGCAAGCTCGTCTGCACCAGCACGCTGCAAAACCGCAACCGCGACCAGTTGCTCGACATGATCGTCGAGCGGCTGCCGGTCCAAAATGAATCGGAAGCCGGCGGAGACGGCCGAGCCCGAAATGAAGGTGGCCATCGTCGGCCGCCGCAACACGGGCAAAAGCACCTTCGTGAACACGCTGGCCCAAGCCGAGCGGATGATCGTCAGCGAGGTGCCGGGCACCACGCGCGACAGCGTCGACGTGCGGTTCGAGCTGGACGGCAAGAAGTTCGTCGCGATCGACACGCCCGGCCTGCGGCGAACGAAGAGCATCACGACCGACATCGATTTTTACAGCACCCATCGGGCTCAGCGGAGCATCCGCCGGGCCGACGTGGTGCTGCTCTTCTTCGATCCCTCGCAAACGATCAGCAAGGTCGATAAGCAGCTTTGCGACTATATCGCCGGGCAATACAAGCCCTGCATCTTCGTCGTCAACAAGTGGGATCTGCTGGTCGAGTCGATGCCCACCGAGCGGTGGGTCGGCTACCTCCGCGACACGTTCCGCACGATGCATCACGTGCCGATCGCCTTCATCACCGGGCAGACGGGCAAGAACGTCAAGGCGCTGTTGAACCATGCGCAGATGCTGTTCAAGCAGGCCGCGCTATCGCGTGGCGACGTCGCGATTTGAACCGCATTCTCGACGAGGCGTTGACGGCCAATCCGCCGCCGCTGCACCAGCATCGGCCGGCGAAGATTTTTTATGGCACGCAGGTGGGAGTCGAGCCGCCGACGATCGTGCTGTTTTGCAACGATCCGGCCTATTTCTCGCAGCCCTATCGCCGCTACCTGCTGGGCGTGTTCCGCGACCGCATCCGCTTTTCGGAAGTCCCGATCAAGCTCTACCTGCGGCGGCGCGAAGACGCGAACCGCGGCCAAGGCTCGGGGGCCGCGGTGCGGGAAGGGGAGCAGCCGGAGACGACGATCGAGGAGTGACGAAGCGATGCTCCAGCAGTCGTATGGCCCTGGCAAGCGAGCGTCGTGTGGCACTGGCAAGCGCAGTCTGCCAGTGCCGGCCAGTGGGTGAAGATTGAACTTTCGCTTCGGCAAAACTCGATTGCACTTCGCAGATTTCGATTCGCCAATATGAAACCTTTGAGAGCAATTCGTCGTCCGCTCGCCCGCGGGCACTGGCAAGCGAGCGTCGTGTGGCACTGGCAAGCGCAGCCGGCCAGTGGGTGAAGGTTGAACTTTCGCTTCGGCAAACTCGATTGCACTGCACAGATTGCTCGATTCGCCAATATGGAAACTTTGAGAGCAATTCGACGTCCGCTCGCCCGCGGGCACTGGCAGACTTCGCTTGCCAGTGGCACACCATCTGCGCTTGCCAGTGCCGCCCAGTGGGTGAAGGTTGAACTTTCGCTTCGGCAGAACTCGATTGCACTGCACAGATTTCTCGATTCGCCAACATGGAAACTTTGAGAGCAATTCGTCGTCCGCTCGCCCGCGGGCACTGGCAGACTTCGCTTGCCAGTGGCACACCATCTGCGCTTGCCAGTGCCGCCCAGTGGGTGAAGGTTGAACTTTCGCTTCGGCAGAACTCGATTGCACTGCACAGATTTCTCGATTCGCCAACATGGAAACTTTGAGAGCAATTCGTCGTCCGCTCGCCCGCGGGCACTGGCAGACTTCGCTTGCCAGTGGCACACCATCTGCGCTTGCCAGTGCCGGCCAGTGGGTGAAGGTTGAACTTTCGCTTCGGCAGATCTCGATTGCACTGCACAGATTTCTCGATTCGCCAATATGGAAACTTGGAGAGCAATTCGTCGTCCGCTCGCCCGCGGGCACTGGCAGACTTCGCTTGCCAGTGGCACACCATCTGCGCTTGCCAGTGCCGGCCAGTGGGTGAAGGTTGAACTTTCGCTTCGGCAGAACTCGATTGCACTGCACAGATTTCTCGATTCGCCAATATGGAAACTTTGAGAGCAATTCATCATCCGCTCGCCCGCGGGCACTGGCAGACTTCGCTTGCCAGTGGCACACCATCTGCGCTTGCCAGTGCCGGCCAGTGGGTGAAGGTTGAACTTTCGCTTCGGCAGAACTCGATTGCACTGCACAGATTGCTCGATTCGCCAACATGAAAACTTTGAGGGCAATTCATCGTCCGCTCGCCCGCGCGCACTGGCAGACTTCGCTTGCCAGTGGCACACCATCTGCGCTTGCCAGTGCCGGCCAGTGGGTGAAGGTTGAACTTTCGCTTCGGCAAACTCGATTGCACTGCACAGATTTCTCGATTCGCCAATATGGAAACTTGGAGAGCAATTCAACGTCCGCTCGCCCGCCGGCACTGGCAGACTACGCTTGCCAGTGGCACACCATCCTGCGCTCGCCAGTGGCACACTCGCTACCGCTTGAAAGGAGACAACGCGTGATCGTCGGCATTCCCAAAGAAATCAAGCGCGATGAATATCGCGTCGCCATTTTGCCCGTCGGCGTCGAGGAATTGACGCGGGCCAAGCATCGGGTGCTGGTCGAGCGCGGGGCGGGGCTCGGCTCGGGCTTGCCCGACCAGCTTTACGAGGAGCAGGGGGCGAAGCTGGTCGATACGGCCGAGGAGGTGTTCGCCGAGGCCGAGATGATCGTCAAGGTCAAGGAGCCGCTCGCGCCCGAGTGGCCGCTGATTCGCCGGGGCAAGTCGTTTCACCTATTTCCATTTCGCCGCCGATCGGAAGCTGACCGAGGCGGTGCTGGCCACCGGCGCGACGGCCGTCGCCTACGAAACGCTGCGCGACGATCAAGGCCGGCTGCCGCTGCTGACGCCGATGAGCGAAGTCGCCGGGCGGATGAGCATTCAGGAAGGGGCCAAGTATCTCGAACGCCCGCAAATGGGGCGCGGCATCCTGCTGGGCGGCGTGCCCGGCGTCGCTCCGGCCCATATCACGATCCTCGGCGGCGGCGTCGTCGGGGCCAACGCCGCCAAGGTGGCCGCCGGCTTCGGCGCCGACATCGGCCTGCTCGACATCAACATGGACCGGCTCCGCTATCTCGACGACATCATGCCCGCCAACGTCGATGTGCTGTTCAGCGATCGGCACACGATCCGCGAGCAATTGGCTCGGGCCGACCTGGTGATCGGCGCCGTGCTGATTCCCGGCGCGAAGGCGCCGCGGCTCATCGAGCGCGAAGACCTGAAGCTGATGAAGCCGGGCAGCGTGATCATCGACGTGGCCATCGATCAAGGAGGCTGCGTGGCGACGAGCCGGCCGACGACGCACAGCGAGCCGAGTTCATCTGTCGACGAGGTGCTGCACTATTGCGTCACGAACATGCCCGGCGCCGTGGGGCGCACCAGCACCTATGCCCTGTGCAACGTGACGCTCCCCTGGGCCTTGCACATCGCCAACCGCGGCCTGCTCCGCGCCGCGGAAACGCTGCCGCCGATCGCCCGGGCCGTCAACATCATGACGGCAGAAGTGACCAATCGCGCCGTGGCCGAGACGTTCGGCTTGACGTATAATCCGCGGTTCGGAGCATAGCGCGAATCGCGAAATTTCAGATTTCAGATTTCAGATTTCAGATTTCAAATCGCGAGTCTCAAATTTCAGATTTCGAATCTCCGATTTCAGATTTCAGATTTCAACAGCCTCGCCACTCCCTCCCCGATGACCGCACCTTCACCCCCCTCGCCTCCCGATTCGTCACGCTTCATTGGCTCGGCGGCGTCGATGGGAATCTGCGGTTGATCGATCAGACGCTGCTCCCGGAGGAATTGGTCGAGATCGACTGCCGCGACGTCGAGACGGTCTGGGAGGCGATCCGCTCGCTGCGGGTGCGCGGGGCGCCGGCCATCGGCATTGCCGCGGCGTATGGCCTGTGCTCGGATTGCAACCGGCGGCCGCCAGCGGATGAAGCCGGCTTCTTCGCCCGGCTCGACGAAGTGAGCCGCTATCTGGCCGTCGAGCCGGCCGACGGCCGTGAATCTCTTCTGGGCGCTCGAGCGATTGCGAAAGCTGGCCGAGCGGCGCGCGGCGCAGCCGCCGCGCGAGATTCTCGCCGCACTGCTCGCCGAGGCGCATGCCATCCTCGAAGAAGACCGGCGAATCTGCCGCGCGATCGGCCGGCACGGGGCGGCGCTGTTGCACGACGGCCAAGGCGTGCTCACGCATTGCAACGCCGGCGGGCTGGCCACCGCCGATTACGGCACGGCGCTGGCCGTGTTCTTCTCCGCGCAGGAAGTCGGGCAAGCGGCTGCACGTGTATGCCGACGAAACGCGGCCGCTGTTGCAGGGCGCTCGGCTCACTGCTTGGGAACTCCAGCAGCGCGGGATCGACGTCACGCTGATCTGCGATTCGATGGCCGCGCAGGTCATGCGCGAAGGGCGCGTGCAGGCCGTCGTCACCGGCGCCGATCGGATCGCCGCCAACGGCGACACGGCCAACAAGATCGGCACCTACGGCGTGGCGCTGTTGGCCGCCGCCCACAACATCCCCTTCTACGTCGCCGCGCCGCTGAGCACGTTCGATCTGTCGATCGCCATCGGGCGAACAAATCCCGATCGAGCAGCGCCGCCCGGAGGAGATCACCCACGGCTTCGGCCGCCGCACCGCCCCCGAGGGAATCCACGTCTACAACCCGGCTTTCGACGTCACTCCGGCCCGGCTTGATCCGGGCGATCATCTGCGAGCGGGGCCTGATCGAGCCGGTCACGCGCGAGCGGATCGCGGCAGTTTGACTTGCCGAATCCTCCATGCGAGAATCGCCGGAGCCCGCGCGCGAGTTTCTCATTTCGAGGCCTGAGATGAAAAAGCTGCTGCCGCTGCTGTTTCTGAGTTTCGCCGTCACCGCGTTGGCCGCCGACGCCGACAAGACGAAGCCGACGACCGTGACAACGGCCAACGGCGCGAAGTTCGACATTGCCGTGCCCAGCGGTTGGGCCGTCGAGACGTTCAAAACCAATCCAAATCTTCCCGCTCTTCCCGCCGCCACGTCGCTCACCACGCTCAACAAGGATATGATCCTGCTGATCTGGTTCTTTGCCATAAAGAAGGGGGCCGACGACTCGAAAGCCAAACTCGAAGCGGCGTTCAAGATCGCGGCCGGGCAATACGCCGAAGGCTCGGTGGAGAAGAAGACGACGATCAAGTCGCTCGACACCAAAAGCGGAACCTGTCTGTTCGCCGAGTTCACCGACGCCAGCCTCGTGGGGAAGAAACCGCAGCCGCGACAATTCGCAGTCGTCGGCACCGGCATGATGCGCTCCGGCCAGACCCTCATCGTCGTGACCCTGCTCGGCGATTCGTTCACCGCCAAATCCTACCTCGCCGGAAAAGACGTCGTCACCAAGGGAATCGCGCCGCATAAATAGCTCTCGGCCGCGAATCGCTCGCGCCGTGGACTCGTTCGACGACAATCCTGTTGAGATCGGCGCAATGCAACCATGAGCACTTCCAGCGATCCGAATCCCTATCGAGCGCCGGCAGCGGCCCCCGGCGACAATGGTGCGAACTGCCCCGTTATTCATATTTCGTGTTTCTCACCACGGCATTTTTCCTCATTTTGATTGCCGGCTGGACCGTGATCGCCCTGGTCGAGCAGATCCGCGATCATAGTTGGGTGACAATGGGGATAGCGCTGGCGGGCGGGCCGATCGTCAATTCGGGAATTACCGTTGCGGCCCTGGCGACCCTCGGAATTCCGAGCTGGATTCGCCGCGATCTTTCGATCGGCCGTTCGTTGCGGTTGATCTTCTGTTGCGCGCCTGGCATCGACGGTCGCAACGTTCGTCGCGCTCTTTCTCATTCCGGTTCAGGGGTGCTGAGCGTCGCGCCGGCGTCCGGCTGGCAACCGCTGCGGCTTGCTTGCCAGCCGGCCCGATTTGTGTAATAATGTGTGTGGACCTAATGGCGACGGCAACCGCGAGGTGAATCGACATGGCGACGAATCTCGGCATCGATGAAAAGCTGCTCGTCGAGGCCCTGCATATCGGCGGGCAGAAGACCAAGAAGGCCACGGTCAACGAGGCCCTCCGGGAATACATCGACCATCGCAAGCGCGTCGCGGGGCTCAAGCTCTTCGGGACGGTCGAGTATCGCGCTCCCGCCGGCAAGCCGGCCAAGAAGGCCAAGCGCTGAAGCGCCGGCCGCGGAGAGTTCACGCATGATCCTGCTCGAAACATCGCTCCTGGCGCTGGCCTACCAGAAGCTGCGCCGGCCCCGATCCGCGCCCGTCGCGGCGCTGCGCCTCATGATTCGCGAGAATGTGGCGCTGGCGATCCCCGGCATCGTCTGGCAAGAATTGCTCGCCGGAGTGCGGAGCGACGGGGCGGTTCGGCAAATGCAGGCCCATCTCGCGGCCTTTCCGATCCTGCTGGCGACCGAGCGCCATCATCTCGAGGCCGCCCGCATCGCGCGGGACTGCCTGGCCAAGCGAATCCCCTGCTCGGCCACCAACGCCCTCATCGCCGCCCACGCGATCGACAGCCAAGCGCCGCTATTCACGCTCAGCCCGGCGCTTGCCCCGATCGCTCGCCAGGCGGGATTCGCGCTGTTCGACGATCGGAAACTGAAACTGTGAGCCAGCGAAAGTGTGCTCATCACGCAGAAATGTAGTCATCACGCGGAAGTGTAGTCATCACGCGGAAATGTAGTCATCACGCGGAAATGTAGTCATCACGCGGAAATGTAGTCATCACGCTCCGCCGTGATGACATTCCCCGCGACGGAGCGTGCTCATCACGCGAAAGTGTAGTCATCACGCTCCGCCGTGATGACGTTCCTCACGATGGAGTGTACTCATCACGCTCCGCCGTGATGACCTTCCTCACGACGGAGTGTACTCATCACGCTCCGCCGTGATGACGTTCCCCGCGCCGAAGCGTGAGGAGTACACTGGCCCACTATCGACCGCTCCACACTATAATGCCCTGATGCAACCGATTTATCTCGACCATAATGCCACGACGCCACTCGCGCCCGAGGCGGCCGCGGCGATGGCCCAGTGCCAAGCCTTCGGTTTCGCCAATCCCGAAAGCCAGCATCAGCTCGGCCGCCGTGCCCGCCGCGCGCTCGAGGAGGCCCGCGAGGGAATCGCCGAGATTCTCGGCGTCGATCTCGGCGGCCGCTCGGCGGATCGCATGATCTTCACCAGCGGCGGCACCGAGGCGAACAATCTGGCGCTGTTCGGCCTGGTCGGCGCGATGGCGCATCCGCACCCGTCGCAACTGCTCATTTCCGCGATCGAGCATCCGAGCGTTGCCCAGCCGACGGCGGCTCTGGCACGGCGCGGCTGGCACGTCGATCGCTGGCCCGTCTCGTCGGATGGCATCATCGATACCGAGCGCCTTTCTGTGGAAATGGCGAATCCTCCCCGGCTAATCAGCGTCATGCTCGCCAACAACGAAACCGGTGTGATTCAGCCGCTGGGCGAGTTGGCGACCCGCGCCGCAGCCGCCGGCGTGCTGCTTCACACCGACGCCGTGCAAGCGGCCGGCAAGCTGAGGGTGAACTTTCGCGAATTGGGCGTCGCGGCGATGACGATCGCCGCGCACAAATTCCACGGCCCGCGCGGCATCGGCGCCTTGATCGTCCGCGGCGGCGTGCCGCTCGACCCCCAATTGTTCGGCGGCTTCCAGCAGCAGGGCCTGCGCCCCGGCACCGAGCCGGTCGCGCTGGCCGTCGGCATGCATGTGGCATTGCAAATCTTCGCCCGCGATCAATCGGCCCGCATCGACCGCATGACGCAGCTTCGCGACCGCCTGGAAGATGCGCTCATAGCCGCCTATCCCTCGGCCGTCGTCCATGGCCGCACCGCCCCGCGCCTGCCAAACACCACCTGCATCGCCTTGCCCGGCCTCGATCGTCAAGCGCTGGTCATGGCGCTGGACCTTGCCGGCGTCTGCTGCTCGACGGGCAGCGCCTGCGCGAGCGGCTCGAGCGACCCCTCGCCGACACTTTTGGCAATGGGACTGCCCGACGAACTTGTGGGCAGCAGCATCCGCTTCAGCTTGGCCGCGACGACGACCGAGAAAGAAATCGACGAGGCTGTGAATCGAATCGTGAAAGTGCTCGGCAACTCGCGGATTCCCATGTCAATTCGCGAATCGCGCGGCGAATATCGGTCCTGATTCTGGTGCCGTCGCCGCGAATTGACGCATCGCGGTAATCGAACTATTATACCACGCATGGGGGAGTCTGATG
Source organism: uncultured Actinomycetota bacterium (assembly GCA_963770565.1). Taxonomy (GTDB): domain Bacteria; phylum Actinomycetota; class Actinomycetes; order JAFAQI01; family JAFAQI01; genus DATAUK01. Next base: position 275,363 of record CAVYQE010000001.1, on the reverse strand, counting down.
CCAAAAATGAGTTTCTGCCGCTCTTGCCGGAGGGTTTTCATAAACTTTCGCTCGCCGAGTTGCGCGAGTTGTGCGTAACTCGGTTTTCGAGATCGGTTCGTCGAGACGGAATCAAAGGTTTGATGAAATGAGCACTCTCCATGAACTGCGAAAGCAGATCGAGGAAGCAAGTCGCGAGGTCTTGCTTCTCGAAAACGCCGCCAGCGATAATCCGGCCTATCCGTCCATCGCCGCCAATCTCGAGTCGGCCCGGCGCGTCAAAAAACGCATGGGGGTGAAGAAGAAAAGCGCCCCCGGCGGTTAGAGCCGCCAGGGCTGAGCAGGAGCATTCACCCGCCCTGACCCGGTTATCCCTTGTCGGGTTGCTTCCCAGCAGAGCCCGACTCCGTTTCACCAGGCGCCCGTCAGTGTAGCAGGGCCGAGCCGAGGGCAAAAACAAGTGCATCCTGCGGCGGCAACCGGTATAGATGTGTTTGCGAGAACCCATCACTCCGGAGGCGCCCCAGGATGCAACTCAAGACTATCCTCAATCGGATCGAACATTTCAAGTCGTTTGTGTACGCCCAAGCCCAAATGATCGACAAGCAAAACCAACTGTCGATCGAAGTCACGCTCCGGCCGCGAGCCAACGGCCGGCCGATCTGCTCCGGCTGCGGGCGGGCGCGGCCGGGCTACGACCGTTTGCCGGTCCGCCGCTTCGAGTATGTGCCGCTGTGGGCCATGCCGGTGTTCTTGCTGTACGCGATGCGGCGGGTCGATTGCCCGACCTGCGGCGTCACGGTGGAACAAGTTCCCTGGGCCGACGGCAAATGCCGTCTGACCACCAGCTACCGCTGGTTTCTGGCCCGCTGGGCGAAGCGGCTGTCGTGGCAGGAAGTGGCCCGCGTGTTTCACACCCCTTGGGACAACGTGTTTCGGGCGGTAAAGCACGCGGTTTCCTGGGGTTTGGCCCACCGCGACTTGAGCGGCCTGGAAGCCCTGGGAATCGATGAGATCCAATGGAGCCGCGGCCACAAGTACGTGACCTTGGTCTACCAGATCGAAGACGGCCTCAAGCGGCTGCTGTGGATCGGCGGCGAGCGAACCGAGGAAAGCCTGCGGGGATTCTTCCAAACCTTGAGCGACGACACGCGGGCCGGCATCCGCTTCGTGTGCAGCGACATGTGGAAGCCGTACCTCAACGTGATCCGCGAGCAGATCGGCCAGGCGATCCACGTGCTCGATCGGTTCCATATCATGAAGAAGATGAACGAGGCCGTCGATCAAGTCCGCCGCGACGAAGTGAAAGGTTGCAAAACGCATTCATCGCCGAAGCCGAGGCGAACCTGGAAACGATCGTTGCCAGCGGTCGGACAACGTCGATGGAGCCGGCAATCGAAGCGGCTCTTGCCGCGCTTCGAAGAGAAGAACGACGAGATTCCGCTGGTTCCCGACGAGCACATGGCGCTTGTCGAGCAAGCGCTGGAATCGTCGGCGGGCGGCCATTCGCGGCCCATGACGCACGACGATTGGCGCGGCTGCGCGAACGTGCTTACAAGGCGAATTCCGATGGCCTTTCGCGTTGACGTGAAGTTTGTCAGTGCCGCCGAGGCGAATCTTGGAATCAAGTTCCCGGCCTCTTTCGTCGTTCGCATGTCGAAGAACAACGGAGGCGATGTTGCCGCCGCCTCGGACGACTGGCAATTGATTCCATTTCTCGATACGAGCGATCGAACTCGACTCAAACGAACTTGCAACGTCATCGTGACCGAAACGAAGAAGGCACGCCAACGGGCAGGCTTTCCTGAGGTCGCCGCGACGGGCAACCGATCGTCTTTGTTTCACACGACGATGAAGATGGTTGTTGGCAGTTTCTCGACGGCAGCGCCGTCCGCGAGGACAACGCCGTGGTTCTCAGTCTGAAAGAAATCGTGCAACTAGGAGCTTGTCCAAGAACCGGCCACGGCGAGGGGATGCTCGCCGCGAAAGGGGTCGGGAGTCGATTTCGCCCGCTGTACGACCCGCAGTGCCAACCGGCATCATGGCGAAATCGACTCCCGACCCCCTTTTGGCAACGCCCGCGGAAGATAAGGCGGTTATCGGAGAGGCTCCTAGACAACTCAGTCCTGGAACTCGCGGACCTGCCGCTGGGTTGGTATGCCCGTCGTGCGAGTCCTTCCGAGCCGTGGATTCGCGCCGAAAAAGACCGGTAAACCCTCCTGCCGCGAACGCCGGGTTGCCGAATCGGCAAGGCACGAAAATGTCTATCCGTATCTTCCTACGCGGCAATGACTTACGTCGCCGAAAATTGCTGGAAAAATTCGCCGCAGATCCTCGCGGCAGGGCTTGAAAACGGCTATAATCTTGGTTTCGTTCGAATCCCTCTGCCGTCTCGGGCAGAAACTCGCTTTTCGTGGACGGAACCGCAGTGGTCGAGAGCGTCTTTTCGATTCCTTTGGTCGGAAATTTGCCGGTCGCCGAACCGGAGGGTGAGCCGTCTGCGCCCGCAACGGGCAGCCAGCGGCGGCCCCGCACCGCCCCGCGAGCGGCATCGCCATCGTCGCGGCCTGCCACAGCAAATCTCGCGATTGCCAAGCAGGCGGCAGTTCAACTAACGGCAGTTCGACTAACGGCGGGGCACCCCGCCGTCGCCCGGCTGCGAGTTTCTCGCCGGCCCGGAGAATCGTTTGATCGGCGTGGCCGTCGCCGCGCTGCTCGAAGAGCCGCTGCCGCGCTATAATCCGCTCGTGATTTGCGGTGCGCCCGGAACGGGCAAATCGCACCTCGCCCGTGGGCTGGCGGCTCGGCGTCGATCGGAGCTTGCGGGCCGCGCCGCGATGAATCGCGTGGTGTTCGCGAGCGGCGCCGATTTCGGGCGGTTGTTGTTCGAAGCGATCGAAGGGGATGCGACGCCCGCCTTTCGCGAGCGATTTCGCGGCGCCGCGCTGTTGATTCTCGACGATCTGACGCAACTGGCCACGAAGCGCGTCGCCCAGCAAGAGTTGGTCCACACGCTCGATGCGGTGATCGACTCCGGCGGGCAAGCCGTCGTCACCTCGCGCACCGCGCCCGACCGCATCGCCACGCTCTCGGCCCCGCTGCGGAGTCGGCTTTCCGGCGGGCTGGCCGTTTCGCTGGCGCTGCCGGCCGCGGCGGCGCGGCTGGCGCTGGTCGAGCGATTTGCAGCGATGCGGCAGATCGCGATTCCCGCGGCCGCAGCCCGCGCGTTGGCCGATGGGTTGAGCGTCACGGCGCCCGAGTTGTCGGGGGCTTTGGCCGAATTGCAGATGCAAGCCGAGGTCGACGGCGTCGCGATCGACCTGAGCCGCGTGCGGCGGTTTCTCGCCGCGCGTCAGCTTCGTCTGCGTCCCAGCTTGCGCACGATCGCCGCGCTCTCGGCCAAATACTTCTGCCTGCGAATGAGCGATCTCACCAGCCCGTCGCGGCGCCGCGGCATCGTGCAAGCCCGGGCCGTCGCCGTGTATTTGGCCCGCCAACTCACCGACAAGAGCCTGGGCCAGATCGGCGGCTATTTCGGCGGCCGCGATCATACGACCGTGTTGCATAGTTTTCGTTCGATCGAAGCGCGGCTGCGCAGCGACCCGACGATTCGCCGGGCGGTGGCCGACGTCCGCAAGCTGATTGCCCAAGCGTGAACAGCCACTTCGCAAATCGTGAACTTCGAGATTCGCCCGGCGGTGGAAAACGTGTCGCCGGAGTGTCGGTCGATTCGCGCCGGCCAACAGCGGCCGACATCCGCCGCGCCGCATCCCGGATCTGCCTTTGCCCATCGCCACCCCGCCGTCATTCCGCCGACGCTTTGCCGACAGATTTTCCAGAGCGGAAATTGGGCAAGTTGCCGCCGTTCGGGGGCCGAAAAACGACGATTTTCGAAATTCGCCGCGGCGGTCATCGACAATCGCCGCCGCGCCTCTTCTAATACTGCTGTAAAAAAGAAATTACCGAAAAGAGAAAGCAAGCCCAGAAAGGCGGTTTCCCCGATGAAACTCATGTGCGATCGCGATCAGCTCCTCTCGGCCTTTCAAACGGCCGCGGCTGTCGCTCCCGTCCGTAGCCCCAAGCCGATCCTCCAGAACGTCAAGATCGAGGCCACCAAAGACGGCGTCATGCTGCTCGCGACCGACCAGGAAGTCGGCATCCGAATCAAGGTCTTGGGAATCGAAGTCGACGATCCGGGAATCGCCCTCTTGCCGATCGGCCGCGTCAACCCGATCCTCCGCGAAAGCGGCGATAGCCGGCTGCTGATCGAGACCGATCAGACAGGCACGGTCATCAAAGGGGAGCGGAGCGAGTTCCGCCTGCCCGGCGAGAATCCGGACGAATTCCCCGGCGTCGCCGAGTTCAGCGACACCAAGTATCACGAAGTGCCGGCCCGGCTGTTCCGCGAGTTGATTCGCCGCACGATCTTCGCCACCGACAACGAGAGCAGCCGCTACGCGCTGGGGGGCGTGCTGCTCGAAATGACCGAAAAGAAGATCACCGCCGTCGGCACCGATGGCCGCCGACTCGCCAAAATGGAGGGCCCCGCCCAAAGCGTCGGCGGCCATTCCAATGCCGACATGATGACGATCGTTCCCGCCAACGCCATGCGATTCATGGAGCGCGCCTTCACCGACGCCGACGAGCAGGTCCAGATCGCGGCCAAAGCCAACGACGTGCTCGTGCGCAGCCCGCGGGTGACGATCTATTCGCGACTGGTCGAAGGGCGATTCCCCAAATGGCGCGATGTGTTTCCGCAGCGGCACGACGTGCAGAAGATCGAATTGCCGGTCGGACCGTTTTACGCCGCCGTGCGGCAGGCGGCAGATCGTCACCAGCGAAGAGAGCCGCGGCGTCGATTTCACGTTTGCCGATGGAGAATGCGTGCTCACGGCCGGGCGGCCGAATTGGGCGAGTCGCACGTCGAGTTGCCGATCAGCTACGAAGGCCCGAGCGTCGTGATCACGCTCGATCCGCGGTATCTCGGCGATTTCCTCAAGGTGCTCGATCAAGAGAAAACATTCACGATGGAGTTGAAAGACGCCGCCAGTGCCGCCGTCTGCCACACCGACGACGGCTATGGCTACGTCATCATGCCGCTGGCCCGCGACCGATAGGAGCGAGCCCTGTAGGACGGCTCTCCCGAGCCGTCACAGGCCGGACGGCTCGGGAGAGCCGTCCTACAATCAGGCGGCTCTCCCGAGCCGTCCAGAGCATGACGGGCACACCGACGACGGCTACGTCAGCGTACCCGTGGCCCGCGACGATAGGAGCAAGTTTCGTAGGACGGCTCTCCCGAGCCGTCACAGGCCGGACGGCTCGGAGAGCCGTCCTACAATCAGGCGGCTCTCCCGAGCCGTCCAGAGCATGACGGCCACACCGACGAACGGCTACGTCATCGTATCCGTGGCTCGCGACGATAGGAGCAAGTTTCGTAGGACGGCTCTCCCGAGCCGTCACAGGCCGGACGGCTCGGGAGAGCCGTCCTACGATCTTCAGCCGAGAGCACCATGGCCAACGGCCGCCCCAAACCGATCGCCGACATCATGGCCCAGCTCATGGCGCGCCGCGGTTATGCCCGCGAGCAATCGGCTGCCGCTTACGACGACGCCTGGCGCTCGGCCGTCGGCGAGGCCATCGCCCGCTTCACGCGGGCCGGGGCAATCCGCCGCGGGGCGCTGGAAGTGTTCGTCGCCAATTCCACCTTGATGCAAGAACTGACGTTCCAAAAATCGAGCTTTTAGAGAAACTCCGGCAACTCCTCCCCGACGAGAAGCTTGCGAACCTCCGCTTCCGCGTTGGCCTCGTTCGATTCCGCATGATCGAGAATCGTCGCTTGACGGAAAGTCGTCGCGATCCGCCAGACGCCCTTTGGCCGGTTCGCTTGTCTTCGACCCCGAGACTCGGACCGCAGGGCGAACCGGAGTGCCCATCGACGTGGATCGGCTTCCGTCGCTTCGCAAGCGAACCGGCTAACGCGAATTTCGTCCGACTCTCACACTAAAAACCGAAAACCGATCAACATAAAGATCAGAAATGTCCGAAGAAAACGAACCAAAGCAAACGCCCGCCAGCAAACTTCCCTCCTCCGCCGACCAGAACATGGCCGACACCGAGCAGCAGAAGGTCGAAGGGGCCTACACCGCCGACCAGATGAAGTATCTCTCCGATCTGGAGCACGTCCGCCAGCGGATCGGCATGTATATCGGCGACAACGGCCCCCGCGGCCTGCATCACCTCGTCAGCGAGCTAGTCGATAACGCGATCGACGAAGCGATGGCCGGCCATGCCAAGGAAATCACGGTGACGATCAACGTCGATGGCTCGGTCGTGGTCGCCGACGACGGCCGCGGCATCCCCGTCGAACGCCATCCCCAACTGAGCGAACAGCTCGGCCACGACATCTCGACGCTCGAAGCCGTGATGACCGTTCTCAAGTTCGGCGGCAAATTCGACAAGCAAGCCTACAAAACGTCCGGCGGCTTGCACGGCATGGGAGCCAAAGTCGTCAACTTCCTCTCCGAATGGTGCGAAGTCGAAGTCCGCCGCGACGGGCACGTCTATCAACAGGAGTACAGCCGCGGGCGCCCCGACGGCCCCGTCCGCCGCGTCGGCAGCGCCGACAAGCACCGGCACCAAGATCACCTTCAAGCCCGACTCGCAAGTTTTTCCCAGCACCAAGTTCGAATACAACACTCCTCCACCGCCGCTTGCAGGAACTCGCCTTTCTCAACAAGGGGGTCAAGATCGTCTTTCGCGACGACCGCTCCGGCGAAGGCGAGACGATGCAATACGACCGCGGCCTCGTGCAATTCGTCGAGTATCTCAACCGGGCCACCGACGCCGCCCATCCCGACGTCATCTACATCCACAAGACGCAGGATGAAATCGAGATCGAAGTCGCCTTTCAATACACGGCCGAATTCACCGAAAACCTCCACTGCTACGCCAACAACATCAACACGCCCGATGGCGGCACGCACTCCTCCGGCTTCCGCACGGCTCTCACCCGCACGCTCAACGCCTACGGCAAGAAGAACGACATCTTCAAGGACGTCTGCGCCCACCGGCGAAGACTTCCGCGAGGGGCTTACCGCGATCGTCTCGGTGCGCGTGCCCGAGCCGACGTTCGAATCGCAATCGAAGTTCAAGCTGCTCAATCCCGAGGTCGAAGGGATCGTCAACTCGGCCGTCGGCGATTTCCTCACCAGCTATCTCGAAGAGAATCCCAAGATCGCGAAGGTCATCGCCTCGAAGGCCGTGCTCGCCGCCGAGGCTCGCGAAGCGGCCCGCAAGGCGAAGGCCCTGCTCCGCGAGCGCAAGGGCGCCCTCAGCGGCGGCGGCCTGCCCGGCAAGCTCCGCGATTGCACCAGCCGCGACGTCGCCCGCTGCGAACTCTACCTGGTCGAGGGCGATTCCGCCGGCGGCTCGGCCGAAGGAGGCCGCTTGCGCGAGTACCAGGCGATCCTCCCCTTGCGGGGCAAGATCATCAACGCCTACAAATCGCGCGACGACAAAGTGCTCGCCAACGAAGAAGTCCGCAGCATGATCTCCGCCATCGGCAGCGGCATCGGCGACGACGCCGATCTCGGCAAACGCCGCTACAACAAAATCGTCATCATGACCGACGCCGACGTCGATGGCTCCCACATCCGCACCCTGCTGCTCACTTTCTTCTATCGCCAGATGTATCAACTCGTCGCCGCCGGGCACGTCTACGTCGCCCAGCCGCCGCTGTTCCGCGTGAAGAGCAAGAAGCTCACCTACTACGTTCAGACCGAAGAGGAAATGAAGACCCAGCTTCTCGAGCAGGGCCTGGGCGAAGGCGTGTTCGACCCCGGGCGACGGCCGCGAAATCCAAGGGGCCGAGATGGCCAAGCTCTGCCGCGCTCTGGCCGCGCTCGAAGACGCCTGCTCGCGCTGGAGCGCCGCGGCATCGGACTCAGCGAACATGCCAAGCGCCAGGACGCGACCACCGGCAAACTCCCGATCTATCATGTCTTTCTCGGCGGCGAAGAGCATTGGTTCACCCGCCGCGAAGATCTCGACGCCTTCGTCGCCCGCGAAGAGGCCAGCCTCCGGCGAAGAATTGACCGTCGCCGATACGTCCCTCTCCGGCGGCAGCCGCCAGCGACCGCAAGATGCTCAGCCGCACGATGCCGGCGGCGGCGCCGGTGAGCGGTGACGACGCAACGCTTGGCGCGGCGGCCACCAACGGCGCTGCGGCACCCGGCGGCGAAGGGGCCGCCGATGACGGCGTCCCGCGGGCCAGCCGCCTGCACATCGTCGAGCTGCACGAAGTCCGCTCGATCAACTCGCTTCTCGCCGACCTCGCCAAAATGGGCTTCGACATCCAGTCGCTCATCCCGCAAGAGCGGACCGGCACCGAAGAGCCGCGCTACACCCTCCGCCGCGGGGAAAACACCGTCGGCCTCTCCGACCTCCGCGGCCTGTTGGCGGCGATCCGCTCCGCCGGCGAAAAAGGCCTCACCATCACCCGCTTCAAAGGCTTAGGCGAAATGAACGCCGAAGAGCTCCGCGACACCACCCTCGACCCAGTCCACCGCACCCTGCTGCAAGTCACCATGTCCGACGCCGCCGCCGCCGACGACCTGTTCCGAGTGCTCATGGGCGACAAAGTCGAACCCCGCCGCGACTTCATCGAGAAGCACGCGCTGGAAGTGCGGAATTTGGATGTCTAGAAGGGCGACGTGCCGCGAGTGACGAGCGGGCGGCAATGATCCGCGAGCAGCCTCGCATCAACTCCCTCTCCCTTTGGGAGAGGGCCGGGGGGAAGGTGCCGTCGCCGTGTGCTACGGGCAGCGGGGTGCCCTCTGCGCCGAGCCCGGTGCCCGGGGCTGGACCAAAGAAAAGCCCCGGAGGCGCTCAATCGCGAGCGTCGAATCGCGGCGCAATCTATCTTGATGACCGGCGACGTCGTTATGACATCGCGCCGGTCGTCAGAGTCGAATCCTCATGCAAGCTCATCATCGTCGAATTCACCAACACTCCTGCGGGGCGCACTGTGAAAATCAAGTACCAGTCCAAAGACGTCAACGAGGCGCCGCTGAAAGCATCTAAAAGGCGATCGCCAAGATCGACAAGTTGCCCGTTAAGGAACGGATCCAGTTCCAGCTTTTATTCACCATCACGCCGACGGAGAGCCGGCCGCCGAGCAGTAACAACGTACTTCTTGTCGGCCTCTCCCGCCTCCGAGGTTTTTTCGCGGCCATCCGCTCGGCCGGCGAAAAGGCTCCGACGATCACCTGCTTCAAGGGTCGCGGTGAAATGAACGCCGAAGAGCTGCAGCGACGCCACCCTCGACCCGGTTAACCGCACGCTGCTCCGAGTCATCGTGTCCAACGCCGTCGATGACCTCTTCGGCATGCGCATGAGCGACAAAGGCGACCCTCGCCGCGACTTCAGCAATGAAGCACATGCGGGAAGTGCGGAATTCGGACGTGCGAGAGGATCAACAAGCGTTCAAGCCATCGGCGACTTGAACCGGGAATACGCAACGCCACGCGCGAACGTGCTCGAGCCAGCAATCCGCGCGAGCTGGCCGGAGCGAGGCAAAGTTGGAATCGTTCGTTCTCAGACCCCGAGACCCCCTACGTCGGGTGCAATACCGAGGACACCTGATGCATCGTTGGCATCGGGACGCCTTGACGAAAGCCAGCTCACCTGTCCTAATGGCACGCAGAGACACCACCCTGCACCCTGCCAGAGGGAACTTGTGGAGTTGCCCTTCTTCTCGGCCGACTCACTCGACGACGTCTTGCGGGCCGTCTACCAGGCGATTGACGCGCATGGATTGCCAAACAACCCAACGAAAAGGGACCGAATCGAGAGTTGATTGGGGCTCAATTTCGCCTGAGCAATCCACTTGCACAACTTAGTCGGACGGAGGGGAGAGGCAAGATATTCAGTTGCCTAGGCCCAAATCAAGCGAACCCTACGCCGGAATTTGGCCGTTGCGGGCGGCGCGTTCGCCAGCGGGACAGCGACTGACTGCCTGAGGGTCGTGTAAGTTTTCGGTGCTTCATCGGGGTAGGATCGTTTCTTGGTTCGGGGCCGCGGCGGATACCGGAGCATCCAGACTCCGGCTTCAAATGATCGAGGTCAGCAGCGCAACGGCAGCGCAAGCTGATCGAGCAGACGGAAGAACACGGGCTGCCAAGATTCCAGGCCAACAGCCGATAGATGATTCGCCGACCGCTGCGAATGATTTGGGCCGGGATGTTGATCATCGCGTTACGGAAAGTGGCGAAGTCCATACGCAGCAGCGTCTGCTTTTCTTCGCAGCGTGTTTCTCCCAGCGGCCCGTCTCCGGCAGCATCAATGCCAACCACGCCTTCAGGTTCCACGCCAATGACGCCATCACCATGTAGGCCCAGTTGCTCACTAGATTGTCGACCGGCGCCGTGAAGGCCCGCACGCCGTTCTTGAGTTGGGCGATCAGGTTCTCCTGGTTGCAGCGGTCGTTGGCGCAGAACACGACTTGTTCGGGCGAAGCTTCCGATCGTTGGTGATGTAGAAGAAGCAGCGACTCTTGTCGAACAGGTGGCCTTGCCCGTCCGATTCCTCAAGTTCTTTCCAGACGACCACCATGCGATACGTCTTCTTGCACTCGGCCGGCCGGTAGTCGAACTCGGCCACGTCCTCCGTCTTGAGCCGGATGTTTTTATAACTCCGTTCTTCGACGATCTGCTCCTTGACGTTCTCCGGTCTTTGCGCGGCTTGCCGCGGGCCTTCGGCTGCGGCCGCTGCAAGAGCTTCCAGGCGTTTTCCGGCAGTTTTTCCGCCAATTCGTTGAGTTCTGCATCGCGTCGATGCCGAAGATGAACTGTCACCCGGCTCGTCCCAGCCGTCGAGCCGCTCGGTCTGCGAGAAATCGGTGTCGCCACGCAACAGATGCGCCGGAAGCCGGCCTGACGGCACAAGCGCCAGCCAGATCGATCTCCGCGGCCGCGCCCTCGTGGCTGGGCCGATTGCCGGGGCGATTGACCAGGCACAGCACTTCGCCGGTGTTGGCCAGCGACACCAACAGCGGATGGTATCCCCATTCCCCTTGTAGGTGATGTCCATCCCTTGCTTGCATCGCCGTGGTGTCGACCATTGTGCCGTCCATGTCGAGGATCGCCCGTCGAAGAAGGCGGCAGGCTGCTGGCCCAGACCTTCAGGCGCACGTCGTGGAATACCTGCTGCAAGGAATATGTCGCCCTCGCGGAAGCGGCGGCAGAAGTCGCCGGCCGTGGTCGGGTCGGGAATGCGCCGGGCGCCCAGGGCGTCGAGGTAGGCCTCGTCGTTGCGGCGCAGTTCGATATGTTCCAAGCAGGTGCCTTCGCACAAAACGTTGTAGGCGATGTTGAGGACGTGATCGGACTCGTGATACGGCAAGTGGAACTTGAACAACGACGGACCGGTCGATGGCCTCGGCCAGACCGAGCGCTTTGACGAACAGTGCATCGCGCCGATGCCGCCGTGGGAAACGGCCCGTGTGCGCTCGGCCATCTCGTAATGAATGTTGCTGGCGGTGAACATCGGCCGCTCGCAAACCACGCAGGTCGTCCTTGTCCAGTCGTCGCTCGATCCGCCGCTTGCATCGCGCTAATCGTTGTCGTATGGTAGTGTTCACTCGAAAACCCTCCTTGTGCGCGGTGAATGGGATTGGCTAATACCCCAGGGCTATGTACTAGCACGGATATGCCGTGCTAGCGTGGATTTGCCAAGACGGGCTGTTTTTCGGTAAAGTGTCATCAGGTTGCGTGTTACGTCCACAAACCGCCTGAGGTGACACAATGATTATGCAGAACATGGTCGATCGGTTCGAGCAAAAGGCTCCGGTTTGCGTAATGGCCAGGGCATTGCTGGAAAATGTTCTTTCGCCGGAGCGATTGGACGCGATTTATAGCCAATATGACCACAAGCAGCTGGATGGCGTGCTGTTGTTTTCCACGCTCGTCGAAATCATGGGGCTGGTGGCGACGCAGGTTCGCCCGTCGGTTCATGCAGTATATCAGACGAAGGTCGCCTCCGCCGAGATCGCCGTTACGGTCAAGGCCGTCTACGACAAGCTTCAGCGAATCCGCGGCGGCGTCTCGCAAGCCCTGCTGCGACAAACGGCCGCGAGAACGAAAAACGTTTCTCAAGAAAATGGGCGATCCGCGGGCCGATCCGTTGCCCGGCTACAACGTGCGGATTTTGGACGGCAACCATATGCGACGAACCCAGCGGCGGCTGGAGGTACTGCACACCGTAAACGCCGCCCCGTTGCCCGGTCATTCGCTGGTGGTTTTGGATCCGCAGTGGAAGCTGGTGGTGGATGTTTTTTCCCTGTGAGGATGCGCACGCCCAAGAACGATCGCTGCTGCCGCAGGTGTTGGAGACGGTGAAGCCGAACGACGTGTGGGTCAACGATCGCAATTTTTGCACGCTGGCGTTCCTGTTCGGAACCCGTGCCCGCAAGGCGTTTTTCGTGACGCGCCAGCACGGCAATTACCGTTGAACTCGTCGGCCGCCGCAGCTATGTGGGACGAGTATGAAACGGGCCATGTCTACGAGCAGTGGATGCGGATCACCGATGCCGACGGGACGGTCGCCAAGATTCGCCGCATCACGATCGTGTTGGATGAACCAACCCGAGACGGGGACACCGAGATCCATATCTTGACAAACCTCCCGCGCAAGATTTCGGCATGAAGGTTGCCGCCCTCTATCGCCAGCGATGGACCATCGAAAATGCATTCAACGAAGTGGCTCAAAACCTGGAAGGCGAAATCGAGACGCTCGGTTATCCGCGGGCGGCGTTGTTCGGATTCTGTCGCGCTGGTTGCTTACAACTCGCTGAGCGTGATTCAACGGTGCATCGCGACCGTGCATCCCGAGGTGGCAGACAAACATGGGATTTCGATTTACTATTTGGCGGCGGAGGTCGCGCACTGCTATGGCGGATTGGAAATCGCGGTGGGCGACGCCTATTGGACCAAGCGCTATCGCAATCTACGCCACGGGACATGGCGAGTGAACTCCTCCGCATTGCTCGCCAAGCGGTTCCCGTGTGTTATCGCAAGCACAAACGCGGTCCCAAGAAACCGCCGCCGAAGATGAACAAACGCAAACGAAACCACATCGCCACCGCCCGACTTCTGAACGCAAGTTGAAACAGGATATAACATTAACAATGCTAGTACAAAGCCCTGGCGATTACCCCTTAAACACCGCTGCCCGCCGAGAGTTTCCGAGTTTTTTCATGCCGCCAATGAAAATTCCGCGACGGGGTACGCTTGGCTAAGGCCTAGGTGAGTTCTGTTGGTACTTGTCGGGGCGAAATGATGCCGGATTCATCTCGTACTACCTACCCGATTACGAAGATGGCGGAAGATGGTTTGATCTACGGTGGATACGGCCCTCGCCTGACCCACTGGAAGACCAAAATCAGATTGCCAACATCGTCAATTTGCTGAATGAAAAACCGGAATCTCGACGTGCCGTCATCCAACTGTTTGATGCTGTCGATATTTCTGTCCATCACAAAGACGTTCCATGCACATGCACGTTTCAGTTTATGATACGCGGTAATGCATTGGATATGGTCACAAATATGAGGTCAAACGATGCTTACATCGGACTGCCGCACGACGTATTTTGCTTCACTATGCTCCAAGAGATGATTGCCAGAATCCTATCGACCAATCTTGGTTTCTACTGTCATGTGACGGGAAGCCTACATATCTACGAAAAACACTTCGTGGCCACAAAGCGGTTTCTTAATGAAGGCTGGCAGTCTTCTATCACGATGCCGGAGATGCCGCGCGGCGATCCTCGCCCGTCGATTGTGCGCCCTCTTCTTGAGGCGGAAGACCGCCTTCGCACGCATAAAACTCCTGAACTTCAAGGTTTGAGCGATTGGGTCCCCTCTGGGCTGACTTAGTTCGCCTGCTGCAGATCTTTCGGCTCGCGAAGGATAACAATGTTGACGGCGTTGCGCGAATTCGCTCCGAAATGGCGTCACAAGTCTACAATGTATTATCGACGCTAAGTTACAAGCCCTAACGTAACCCGAACCGGTAGTAAGAGGGATCAACTGAATCCCAGCCGCTCATTTCAAACAAGTGGTTGCTGCATGTACTCAACAATTTCGGCACTATTAAATAGACTCGACAGTCGAACGATTGCGGGAACTGGTGTCATCAAATGGGGATGCCCTGTCCCGATTTGTGGAGATCCGGCCAGTGCGAGGATTGCGACGGTAGGAATCAATCCGAGCAATCGGAGTTTGTTGACGAACGCGGCAACGAGCTTGCGGGGAGATCGCGGCGATTTCATACGCTGAATTCGCTTGGGCTATCCACCTGGGCCGGAGCAGACTGCCGCCACATCGAACAAATCACCGACTCATGTACGCAATACTTCCAACGCAATCCGTACAACATATGGTTCAAGCGACTTGAGCACTTGGTGTCGGCCATGCGAGCCACATTTTATGGAGACGCCCCATCAGCCTGCCATTTAGACCTCGTTCCCTATGCTACAACTCAAAAGTGGACTGAACTTTCGTCGCGCGAACGCAGCTCGCTTTTCTCAGTTTCGAGGGATCTGTTTGTGCGTGCTCTATGGACTCGCCGGTGGATGTCCTTATTCTCAACGGGCGTTCGGTCGCCTTACATTTCCAATCACTCACCGGCATCTCTCTTCGGTCCCAACATGCAAGCGGCTGGTCCCTCAATCGACGATCAAGTGCCGATATCAACGGGATCGCCTATACGGCGACCGCTGACGCAATGTCAGGCATGGATCTTGGACGACGTATTCTAATCCTCGGCTTCAACCTCAATCTTCAAAGCAGCTACGGAGTAACTTCTCGGGCAATCGAAGCAATTCGAAGTGGCTTGCGTCCTCGTCGGAAGAGGTGCTTGCGTGAGACCGCGCGATCGACAACGTGCTCGGCAGCTGGAAGACGCGATACTGGCTTTTCATATCGAGAGGCATCCACTGCCCGGAATCCAAGATGCCGCCGCCCGAAGTTGTCTGCTTGAACAAATTATGGAGAGCGTTCATAGGGTCAGATATATTGCGACAATTCGCGAACGTGAGATATGCGAGGCCCGTCGGGATCCGACTAGCGACCTGTTCGACCCGCTCAAGGCGGCAATGTTGTTCCATCGAGACGGCTGTCTCGAAGACGCATTCTGGATGGTGTTTTTATTCGTTCATTTTGGTCGAAATTTGCGCGGCGGTTGTGCGCTACATCGGCGAGGTGTACGGACGTCTCGGCGATGGCGCTTTCTGGGACTGGGCTTCCACGAGCCGGGATCCAACCGGCTTTCGAAATTGGCTGTATCGAAAACAAGCTCAATTGAAACGGCTTGGCGTGCCGGGCGGATTTGGAAATCATCGAAAATACGAAAGTCTCGACGCTCTGGGCACGAACGGCACCGGGCAGGCCGTGGACACCTACGTAGGTGGGTAGGTGCGCGCCACGTACACATGAAGAGATGTTCGAGCAGGCAATCCGCGACTCAGGTGGCGGCGCGACACAAGCGTTCGACCGACTCTACGGATCAATGAAAAGTGTCGCCGATCGGTCCAATGGCTAGGTTCGACTATTTATGTATGGTTTCGAAGCTTGGACTTGCCGCGATTGAACCGGGGTCCGCGTATCTAGCGGGTTCGACAGGTCCGCTGAGAGGTGCGCGCTTGCTTTTTGGCGGACGAACCATCATCCGGGCGAGAGATGCTGATGGTTTTCTTGTCGAATTGAACGACGTCCTTGAGGTCGGCATGCAGGTACTGGAAGATTCGCTCTGTAATTGGCAAAAGAGTCCGACTACGTTTGTCCGGTTTCGTGGTTAGGACGTCATGTCATCCCAATTATATCGCACCTTTAGGGAGTTCATATGATTCAGACGAATCTTGCCTGCGTGTTGCAACTGACCGACGACAATACCTCGCGATACTCCAATTCTCCTTGCAAATCTCATGATCGAGCGTGCGTCGCGAGGAAGGCTACGCACCGCATCTTGATATTCGTCAGGTATTAGTATCCTCTGCCAAACGAATCCGCTTCGACCTCATCTTCGACGGAGCTGTTTCATTACCCTCGAGGTAAACTCGCTCCCTAAAACAGCTGGCCTTGAAGATGCAACAGCAGATGACCCGCTTCGTGAAAAAACGTGAACCACAAATGGTCGTCGGTTAGGAATCTGAAACTAAGCTGCAGCACGGCCTTCGTCGGGTTGACAAACCGTGCCGCGCCGCTGACCGGCACCCCGTTGGGCATCTTACAACAACAACAGCCACACCACACTCCGCGAGAGCCTTCCCGAAGGATGGCAGGAATCGTCGAGGATCATCTTCGCGGGTGAGGTTCCTTATTGAAGTAAGGTGCTCCTCAAACGCGACTTGGATTCCATTGACGACAAGAAATCCTATCGGCCTCGATCTCGCCCTGGCGAAGCCATGCCGCTGTCGCCGCTGGCCACGATTCGAACGACGGGGATGATCGAAATGCCACCATGTGCTGAATTGACGAACACATTGCGACCAACGCGTCTTTATCCGGAACGTCAAAAAAACGCAGCAAGCTGCGAGTTCTTCCGTCGGACGTGGAGTTTGAGCTCTATCAAACCGAATTTAATCATGTCGCTCAATGGTAGCTTGCGAATCAGCTCACGTTCGTTCACGGAGCCTTTGTTGGCCTCGTTCCGGTACTGAAAATCACGCGACATCCAAAACTCCACGGATCCACCAAGCATGCGCTGGACACCCTGGCGATCTTAATGCCTACCGCTGCCCTTCCTTTAAAAAGGGCGCGTTTGCCAGTGCGTTCGACCAAGCTGACTCGCAGGTCGGCTTCGGACAAACCTTTCTCTTCCATCGCGTGCACAATTGTGTCGCCAGGTGACGACTTCCAGTCAGGACAAAAGCCGCTGGGTCGGGGGGCGCCGATTCAATCCTCATAATCTTTAATCGACGAACCGACACCAGTCGATCGTTCGTCTTGGTTGACCGGGTTCTTTTGGTGGTTTGCCTTAAAGAAGAGCGAAGTGCCATTGCCAAGTTCCAGCCTGCATTTGCTCGGGTTGATTCTCTACCGGCCGAGGGCGGCCTGCCACAAGATCGTTGACAGATGACGCTGCCACAAGATCCGCGAGCCGATTTCGCAACTTCGTCGCGACGTCTCGGCCGAGCCGGTCGCTCCTTCGGCCCGCGCTGGCAGATCGTTCGAAGGATTCTGGAATCAAACGCGAGTTCCAACCTAGAGCCTTTTTGAAACGTTTAACCTGGAGACGTCGTAGAAATGATCTGAAAAATGCGATGCGCATGTCCGGGCAGTACGGCGACCCGATCGAGGGGTGTTGTTGCGGAGGGCTCCGCGACTCCTATAATAGCAAAGTTCCGCGTGAAGTTGCTACCCTGCTGCGTGGTTTTGAAGAAAGTCGGCAGTCAATTCCACTGGGTTCTGTCTATGGGAAAGCTGCTTGTACGCGTAGTTGCGGCAGTCGTTTCGAGGGGAGACGAATTGCTAATCTGTCAAAGGCCGTACAACAAGCGGCACGGCGGCCTTTGGGAGTTTCCCGGAGGGAAATGCCGCGAGGGGGAGTCATTGGCAGCGGCCCTTACACGAAGAGTTGCGCGAGGAATTGGGCGTTCAAACATTGGAAGTCGGGCGGCCCGAGTTTATCATCCGCGACGACGGTTCGCAGTTTCTGCTGGTTTTTATGCCCGTTTTATCGATGGACAGCCACGTGTCGTGAGCATATTGAACTCCGTTGGGCGACGCCAAATGAATTGAAAACAATGAAGCTCGCTCCTAGCGATGGCGCTGTACGTTGGCTTTCTCCTTTGACGATCGACGCGATAGTGCGGCTTGAGGGGTGGATCCAGCGACATGCCCCGAAAGGCATGGTTTTGCTTGGCACGAAACCTTCACGCCCCGTATGGCCGACGTTTCCGGCCAGGCAGCGTCCGCTGCATCTTCCCATATCGCCGCCCAGTTCGCAAGAATCGGCTTGCCGGCGCAGGGGATTGAGGCGCAGACCACGGCTCAAACCTCCGCCAATTCTTCGCTCGGGTAACTCGGCGG
This sequence comes from uncultured Actinomycetota bacterium, assembly GCA_963770565.1. Taxonomy (GTDB): domain Bacteria; phylum Actinomycetota; class Actinomycetes; order JAFAQI01; family JAFAQI01; genus DATAUK01. Next base: position 257,296 of record CAVYQE010000001.1, on the reverse strand, counting down.
CACGATCGCCAGGACGTGGTAGACACGACGCTCGAGAACGCCTTTTGCCGTGAGGGCGCCGATCAGCTTGGCCGACTCGACGAGGGTGATGCCAAGGGCCGGGCTGAGTTCGGCGGCGGTCGGCGCACGGCGCCGCTGCCGGTGAAAATTCAGCACGAATTGATACGCTTCCCACTGCCGATTGGTGAACGCAACTTGACACGATTTCGCGACCATGACGTCCCCCCACTGCGAGACGTGGCTTTGCCCAATCACCGAGGGCAAAAAGCGGGGTTCCGCGGCCAAACGACGGCCGTTTAGGTCGAATGACAGCGCCGAAGACATACTGTACATGATGAACAAATAATCGTGTCAAGGGGGTTGTGGCAAGATTTTTTGGCAACGCCCAGGCGCAGCGGAATTCGCAGGAATTCCGAGCAATTCGGCGATCTGAATCCTTGCGAATTCAGCTACCGCCAAGAGTCGCTCTCGCACCGTGTCAAGTGGAATCTCTACGACCGATCTCAAATTGGTATTGCCCCAGCCGTCGCGCGCGGCTTGAATAGTCGGCCGGACAGGTTACCAGCCGAGGCCCCGACGCCTGATCGGCGACAGCGCTGCGGCGCATTTTCGAAAGGTGAACGCGCAATGAACATTCGATTACCACGCCTCGCGACGACGATCTTGATGGTCGCAGTCAGCTTTACTGACGCCGGCCGCTGTTGGGCGGTCTATAATCTGCTTGGACCCTCGAAAGACGAGTGGGGATTGAAGTACGACGTGCAGGTCGGCGACGCGGGTGGCGGCACGCTGAGCGTCAAGTTGACGCTCGCCGACGAAGGACGATTGAAGCCCATCGCTACAATCGAACTGATTGCGTTCAGCAAGGAGACCGATAGCCAAGGCGGCCATTCTTATGACGTCAAGGCGCCGTTCGTGTTGAAACCAACCCGAGACGGCCGGCGCGGGGCAATTGCAAATCCGCAAGGAGTTTGCCGACCGCGCCCGGATTCGGATCCTCGCCAAACGGGTCGCTGGCCAACCGGAGCAGCCAGGCTGGGCTTGCTACGAAATCCCGCTTGGCAGGTTCTTGAAAAAAGCGACCCCCTTGAGCCTCGCCGCCAGCAGCGAAAGTCACAAAGTAGCAGTTTCGACGCGTCTCGCCATCACTTGCCTCTGGGTATAAACCCCGGAACGCCGGTCTCGACGACGGCATTGAATCTGATCCGCGACTTGATCTGTTCGCTGATTTCCCGCACTTGCAAAATGCGACTCGGTTCCAGATGCCTTTCGATTCCACTGGCGAGCGGAACGGCAGGCCCGCGACGGCACTGACGAAACGTATCCAGCATCTATTGCAACGCCATAGGCCTAGGCTGTGCAATCTGTGCGGTTTCGAGGTGGAATTCGAGTTTGTGTTTCGGTTGGTTTTTGTTCCGACCACGTACTCGCGCAATTCCGACTCCAAGGTGGCATGAAATTCATCCCGATAGGGATGGTCCGGGAACCCTACCGGGTTCCTCGATCTCCTGCCGTCCTTTCGCAAGCGAACCGGCTAACGATCGTTGCGCGGCGCGCTCGATGGAACAAAAACGGCATAAAATCGGATGCCGTTGACAGTCTCATTTTTCACAGCCTACCATAGGCCCTCCTGTTCCTATAACAATTGGGAAATCGCGTGCCTATTTCCGCGGCGCCTATTTCCGCGGCGCCGATTTTCGCCGCGCTTGTGCCGAGCGACCGCCCAAAGGCGGAGGTCTCCGAAGAGTTGTGCGAGGGCGGCGGGCTGGTAGTGGGCGTTGAGGCCGCTGGGGTTGGGGAGGACCCAGGCGTGGCTGCCGCCGAAGGGGGCCTTTTGGAGGCCGACGCGGGCGTCTTTGATGCCGGAGACGATGCGGTAGGGGCCGATGCCGACGAAGGCGACGACGGTGGGGCGCCAGCGTTTGACTTTGGCTTCGAGGCGCTCGGCCGCCGGCGCGAAGTTCGTCGTCGGTGAGTTCATCGGCGCGGGCGGTGGCGCGTTCGACGATGTTGGTGATGCCGAATTTGAGGTCGAGAAGGAGCGATTCTTCAAAGGGGGAGAAGAGCCGCGGGGTGAAGCCGCCGCCGTAGAGGGCGGGCCAGAAGCGGTTGCCGGGGCGGCCGAAATGGCGGCCGATCGCGGCGGTGTAGAGGCCGGGGTTGATGCCGGCGAAGAGGACGATGAGGTTTTTGGCGACGAGATCCGGGCACGAGCTTGTCGTGCGCGGCGAGGAGCTGGGCCTTGGTGGGTTTCCAGGGAGTGGGCAATGTCCGATTCACAACGTGCCCCCTGGGAGCCTGGCCGCCTGCGAAAGTATTTTATTGGAGCCGGAATCCTGCGCCTAGGAGCCTGTCCAAGAACCGGCCGCGGCGAAGGGGATGCTCGCCGCGAAAGGGGTCGGGAGTCGATTTCGCCATGATCGAGGTTGGCACTACGGGTCGTTCAGCGGGCGAAATCGACTCCCGACCCCCTTTTGGCAACGCCCGCCGGAAGCTAATGCCGGTTCTCGGACAGTCTCCTGGAACGCCCGATTTTCGGTAATTCCGTCGGCCGCAGTGCCCGTGTCGCCGTGCCCGTCGTGTAACAAAGCTGTGTCATTTGCGCTCTACAAGAGAATCGGCAAAACGGCGGATCCTGCGGCGCTGCGCACCTGAGAGCCGGTGCGTCGCTCGGCCGTCCGGCAGCCGAGTCGTTTCTCCGCCACGATCTCTTTCCGGGAGCCAATGTCATGCACCGCAAAATCTTGCGCCCGTCCGCCCGCAAACAGCGCCGATCGTTCACTTTCGAAGCCCTCGAACCGCGGCAAATGCTCAGCGCCAGCACGATCATCAAGGTCCAGGGGCCGCTCGCAGTACCGGCCGGCCCCACCGAGATGCCGGCACTCACGGTCTCGCCGCCGGTCGCGCTCACGACGACCAGCACCGGACCGTTCACCCCCACCCAAATCCGCTCGATCTATGGCTTCAACAAGCTGTCGCTCAACGGCGCCGGCACGACGATCGCCATTATCGATGCCTACGACGATCCGACGCTGGTTCAAGACCTGCATGTGTTCGACCAGGAATTCGGACTCCCCGATCCAAGCGTGTCGATTGCCAAGGAAATCGACGGCAACGGCAATCCGCCGCGGGCCGACGCCGGCTGGTCGACCGAAACGGCGTTGGATGTCGAATGGGCGCATGCCATCGCCCCGGGTGCGAAAATCCTCCTTTGCCAGGCCACCGACAGCAACAACGACAACCTGTTGTACATGGCCGATTATGCCCGGAATTCGCCCGGCGTCAGCGTCGTCTCGATGAGCTTCGGCAGCCGGGAGTTCGAGCGGACCTGGAACCCCAGTTCCTGGTTCGACGAAAACCAGACCGACTACGACAGCAATGTGTTTACGACGCCCCAAGGCCACCGCCCGGTCTCGTTCGTGGCCTCGGCGGGGGACGTCGGATCGCTGGTGGAATACCCCTCGACGTCGCCCAATGTGTTGGCCGTTGGCGGCACGGTGATCACGGCCTCCGTAAGCCTCGTGACCGTCGCTAACTCGACGTCAGGCAGCGTTATCGCGAGGCCCGCAGTGACCACCGGCCCAGCGAACCCCCAATTGATGTCGTACGACACGGAATCCGCCTGGAGCTATGGCGGCGGCGGGTTCAGCGGCGTGGAATCGCGGCCGGCCTATCAAAACGGTTTCAATTCGAACTCGATGCGCTCCGTGCCGGACGTGGCTTACGGGGCCACAGATTTTTGGGTGTTCAACTCGGTCGACGGCGGCTGGGAAACCGTCAACGGCACCAGCGCCGGCGCTCCGCAATGGGCAGGTCTGATCGCATTGGCCAACCAAGGCCGCGCTCAATTGGGCGGAGACACCCTGGCCAACACGGTGGCCGACATCTATAGCCTGCCGGCAACCGATTTCCACGACATCACCACCGGCAGCACCGGTTTCTACAAGGCCACAGTCGGATTCGATCAAACCACCGGCCGCGGCACCCCCGTCGCCAATCTGCTGGTCAACGACCTGATCCACAGCGAGTATCTGCCTCCGCCGCCGAAATTCCCGATCGGCTTGGGCAGCTTCGGCGGGATCGTCACGACGGCGACGAACAACGCGCTCGTCGCGACAGTCACCACGAACCCCACTTCGACATCCGGCGCCGCCCGCGTCGCCGGCGCCGCCCGCGTCGCCAGCGCAGCCCGCATCGCCGGCATAGTCGATTCGCCATTCGCCTCGACGATTGCGCACGATGCCCGCGCGGCGACCCCCCGTGCGTCGGACGCGGCCGATGCGCTGGTCAACGCGCTGTTCGGACTCGGCGGGCGGGTTTCCCAAGGACGCCTGATTTAGCCTCCGTTTTGCTGCCGCAACGCCGAAAAACACGGGCTTTGGGCTGTCACGTGAGCGGTTCCAGGCCCCGCCCCAGGGCATAAAAACGACCGACGCCAGGCCGGCAAGCCGCCCCCCCGCGGCGACGCCCGGCTCGGACTGACCTGGGAGCGGGGCCGCACCGCTTTTCGCGGCCTCGCGCGGGCTTCCGGCCTGTTCCCCATCGGCTTTGGCTGCCTCGCCGTGGCCCCCGCGAAAAAAATCCGCAATACGGTAGAATAGTGTCGGTGCGACCAGCCGGCGACCTCGCGCGGAGGCCGCGTCGCTGCCCCCCGCAATACGGCCGCGAGATGCCCGACCGTGCCGAAGCCTGCGGGCCTTTTGCCACGAAAACGAACCCGAGAATCGATATGGGAAGAAATTTCGAAAATCGCAAGAACTCGATCTTCAAGACGGCGGCTCAGAAGTCGAAGCTGTATTCCAAATATGGCACGCTGCTCTACGTTGCCGCCAAGAACGGCGTTCCGGACCCCGAAGGCAATCCGGCATTGCGGAGCTTGATCGAGAAAGCCAAGAAAGATCAAGTGCCGGCCCATGTAATCGAAAAGGCGGTTCAGAAAGCGCGCGGCGTCGGCGGCGAGGACTTCGTCTCCGCCCGCTACGAAGGATTCGGCCCCGGCGGTTCGTTGGTGATCGTCGATTGCTTGACCGACAACTATCAACGCACGATCTCGGAGGTCCGCAGTTGCTTCACGAAGACGGGCTCGAAATTGGCCGCCGCCGGTTCGGTCGCCCTGTCGTTCGATCACTTGGCGGTGTTGTCGTTTGCGGGCGACAATGAAGAGCAGGTGCTCGAAGCGATGTTGGACGCCGACGTCAATGTCACCGAGGTCGAAGGCCAAGGCGGGCGGATCACGATCGTCGCGCCGCCGGCCGAATTCTTCAAAGCCAAAACGGCGTTGTTGAAAGCCTTTCCGAAAGTCGAGTTGGAAACTCAAGAGATCACCTTCGTCGCGCAGACCAGCAAGACGCTGAGCCCGGAAGACCTGGCCCAGTTCGAAAAGTTCCTCAGCTTGTTGAACGATTGCGAAGACGTGCAGGAGATCTATCACAACATCGACCTGCCGGTCTAGCGCGGCCGACGCGGCGAGGCGCGCAACCCCAGTCGCCTTTCGCTCCCGCGAAAGCTGCGGATCCGCTGTCGCCTTTCGCTCCCGCGAGAGGTTGCGCAATCCGCAGTCGCCTTTCGCTCCCGCGAAAGTTTGTGCAATCATCATCGCCCCAATCCAGCTTGGCGCGTCCGAATTCTCGATGAGGCTCCGCGACCAGCACGCCGGCGTCTCGACAGCCGCGCAACCGTAGCCGCGCGCCCCGCGCGTGCCGCCCGCCGCTTCGCTTTTTCTTCCCTCGCGACGGCAAAACTGCTTGTGCGCGCACCCCGCAGCGGCTTATGCTACCCTCCCGAGGGTTGCGCACGCATGTCCATTTACTACGCCCATTCCGGCCACCGCGCCGATCGCGCCGATTGGCAGTTGCTCCGCGAGCACTTGGCCAACGTCGCCCGGCTTGCGGAGGATTTCGCCCGCGCGGCATGCCCGGCCGACGACGCCTTTATTTCCACCGCCAAGATTGCCGGTTGGCTGCACGACCTGGGAAAGTACCGGACGGGATTTCAAACGCTGCTCGACTGCCGATTCGACAGGCGGCCGCTTACCGTTCCGCGCGAGCAGACGTTTCACAAGCAGGCCGGCGCCGCGCGAACGGCGCGGGCTGGAAATGTTCCCGTTGCCTTCGCCATCGCCGGGCATCACGGCGGGATCCCCGACCGCGCCGCATTGGCCAGCCTGATCAAATCACCGCTCGCGACCTCCGACGCGGCGGCGATCTCGGCGGCAGTCGCCTCCGACTGCCCGCCTATCGCCGCGCTTTCTTTGGGTCTCGCCGGGTCGGTTGACGCATTGGGAGCCGAGTTCCTCACGCGCATCATCTTCAGTTGCTTGATCGACGCCGATTGGACCGATAGCTCGATTCACGAGCGGTCGGTCAACATGTTGCCGCTCGAACCCGCGCCGCCTCGATTGAATCCGGCCGATCGGCTCGCGGTCTTGCTTCAGCACATCCAAATTCGCGCGAAGTCGTGTCAGCGAGCGATCGCGACAATCCGCGATGAAGTCTTACAGGCTTGCCTCAGTGCCGCAGAAAAAGCAACCGGCCTGTTCTCGCTGACGGTTCCAACCGGCGGCGGAAAAACACTCTCGGGCCTCGCCTTCGCACTGCGGCATGCCGCGCTCAACGGCCTGCGGCGAATAATCTATGTCGCTCCGTATTTGACCATCCTGGAGCAAAACGCCGCCGTCATTCGCGAGGGCTCGGGATCGGCCGTTCCGATCTCGATCTCTTCGAGCATCACAGCTTGGCCGAGCCCTATGGCGGCGACGATGGCGACGAGACGGCGCGCAGCACGCCGTTCGCCGCGCCGAGAATTGGGACGCGCCGCTGATCGTCACGACCAACGTGCAGTTCTTCGAGAGCCTGTTTTCCAATCGGCCGTCGCGATGCCGAAAGCTGCACAACATCGCCCGTAGCGTCATCATCCTCGATGAATGTCAATCCGTGCCGCCGGGTTTGGCTGCTCCGACATGCGCCATGCTGCGGCAAGTCGCCGATTCGCTCGGCGCGTCGATTATTCTTTGCACCGCGACTCAACCGGCTTTCGACCACGAGCAGCTTGCGGAGGACGAAAGGCTCCGGGCCGCAGAAATCATCCCCGACGGGCTGGAGCTGTTCCGTCGGCTGAAGCGAGTCGAAGTGGTTTGGCCACTGCGCGGCGACGAGCCGCTCACCTGGGCGCAGGTTGCCGAGCGGATGACCGACGGCCGGGCTATCGGCGGCGGTCGGGCTGCGCTGTGCGTCGTCAACACGCGGGCCGCTGCCCGAAACGTCTTCTTGGAGCTTCAACAGCGCGTCGGCGATGCGGCGTTTCATCTCTCGACGGCGATGTGTCCGGCCCATCGCCTCGCCGTCCTTGACGCGGTGCGCGAGCGGCTCCGGCGCGGCGAACCCTGCCACTTGGCCTCGACGCAGTTGATCGAGGCCGGCGTCGATGTGGATTTTCCGCTCGTTATGCGCGAAATCGGGCCGCTCGAATCGGTGATTCAAGCCGCGGGTCGGTGCAATCGCGAAGGGCTGCTCAACGGCCCCGACGGTTGACCGGGCGGCGAAGTCGTGGTGTTCCGCGCGGCCGAGGATTCGATGCCGCGCGATCCATGGTACAAGGCCGGCCGCCAGATTCTTGAAGCGAACTTTCTCGCCGCGGGCAATCCTCCGCGAATCGACGAACCAGCCGATATCCTCGCCTATTTCACGAGGCTGTTTCATTCCGGAGACCTCGACGCCCACAACATCGAAGGCCATCGCAAGACCGGCAACTTCGCTGAAGTGGCCAAGCTCTACTCGCTCATCGACGACGACAGTGTGCCGGTTGTCGTGGCAACGTGGCGCGAGCGCACAGCGGAGATAGAGATCTTGCTCGACAATCTTCGCGCCGACAAATCCCGCGCCAATTTCCGGGCGTTGGTCCCGTTTCAGGTGAACTTGCGGCGACACGAAATCGCGAAAATGACCGGCTTGGTTGCCCAGCTTACCGAGAATCTGGGTTTGCTCGTCTATTACGGAGCGTATGATGCGTATCTTGGCGTGAGCGGCGAGGCCGCCGAAACCGCGCTTGTAGTCTAGCGAGCAAAGGAGAGCGTTATGTCCACGCCGGTTGCCTCAATTAAGGTCTGGGGCGAATTCGCGATGTTTACTCGCCCCGAGTTGAAGGTCGAGCGGCTTTCTTATCCGCTCATGACCCCCTCCGCGGCGCGGGGCGCTGGAGGCGGTTCTCTTCAAGCCGCAGATGCGATGGCACGTTCGCCGCATCACGGCGCTCAGGCCGGCATTTCCACCGGATTTCCCGCCCGCGGCGGCGGAGATGCCGTATCGCCTGATCGGCATTCGCCGGAATGAGATTCAAGGGAAAATCGCTCCCCGGACCGTCGAAGGTTGGATCAAGAATCCCTCGACGTTCCAGCCGTATCTCGTCGATTCGGCGGGCCGCGAAAGTGCGCAAGGTCAGAATCGCACGCAGCGGAATTCGCTTTGCTTGCAACACGTCGCTTATCGCATCGATGCGTCGATCTTCCTGACCGACAAGGCCAATCGCCCGCGAATGAAACCGCCCGATGTCGATGAAGACGGCGGGCCGGACAACGTCGCCAAGTATGTCGCGATGTTCAACCGCCGCGTGGCCAAGGGCCAGTGCTTTCATCGGCCGTACTTGGGCTGCCGCGAGTTTGCTTGCCAATTCGCTCCCGTTCAACGGATTGGAAGCGCCGTTGACCGACTGGAATCAATCCCTCGGCCTGATGCTCTATGACCTTCAGTACGGCCAAAACGGCAAGAATCAGCCGGGATACTTCGACGCCAATGTCGTTCGCGGCGTGTTGCATTGCGATCGCGAGGCCGCGGGACCAAACGGCGAGCCTCCCGTCAAAATTCTCGGCTGGGAAAAAGAGGAGACCGCGGCATGATCCTCAATCGGCTTTACGAATTGGCGAAAAGAGATGGCCTGACCGACGATTTGGCTTTCGAGACATTGCCGGTCCCCTGGATCATTCAGATCGGCGATGACGGCAACTATCTTGGCATCGTCGAGCGGCGCGGGTTTTTGCCGGCGAAAGGCAAAACGGCAAAGCCGAAGCCCGATCGCGGAAATCCATTGTCGGTGCCGATGGCGCACGGCAACGCGGCCAATCAAGGCTTTGCCAAATACTTTGCCGACACGCTCCCGCGCGTGTTGCCCGTCGCCATCGACGACGAGAGCCGCGAAAAGGCCGAGCGGAGCCGAGCGACCTTCTGGCGGCAAATCGACGAAGCCGCCGCCGCGACCGACGATCCCGCGCTGCTCGCCGTCGCGAAGTTCGGGCATGCCCTTCAGGCCGACGCATCGCTGGCCGCGAAAGTCGGGGCGGAGTTTGCCGAACTCAAGCCCGGCGCCGGCGACCGCTGCACTTTTGCCTGGAATCCCGACAACGGAAAAACGATCGTCGAGCGACCGAAAGTCCGCGCGTGGTACACCGAATTGTTTGCCCGAGTGAGCCTTGCGAAACAGCAGGGCGGCCCGCACGGGCTATGTCAGGTGACCCGCGAATTCGGCCCGATCCCGACGACGCATCCGATCAAGTTGAGCGGAATTCCCGGAGGTCTTTCGACTGGAGTGAGCATCGTCTCCTATGACAAGGCGGCATTCGAGAGCTACGGCCTCGATGGGACCGCGAACGCCGGTCTCGGATATGCCGCCGTCGACGGTTATTGCCGCGCTCTGAACGCCTTGATTCGAAATAAGGTTCCCGGGAATCCGCGGACCAGCATCCGATTGGGCGACGTCATCGTTCTGTTCTGGACGCGCGAGCCGACCGACACCTCGTTCATGGGAATCTTCGAAGCGTCCGCGGAACAATTCGAGCATCTGCTGGAATCGATCTTCAAGGGCGTCGAGTCCCATGCCGTTGACGACGTCAATGCATTCTATGTGCTCGTCCTGAGCGGAAACGCCGCTCGGGCAGTCGTTCGCGACTATCTCGAACTGCCGATGCCGCGCCGATGGAAAACCTCGTCCGCTGGTTCAGGCAATTGCGGATTGCCGACGTCTCCAAGCACGGCGGCGGAAAGCCCACCACGCGCATTTCCGCTCTGGCAACTTGCCGCCGCGACCGCCTTCGACTCCGATCAGGTGGCCCCCGACACGCCGGCACGGTTGCTCGAATCCGCGATCGCCGGCACTCCGCTTTGCGAATCGTTGCTTGTCGCATGCCTCCGGCGATTGCGCGCGAAGGCCGCTCTGGCTTCCGGGCGGTCCGGATGGCTCTGATCAAGCTCATTCTTTTACGAAGGGACATTCCCGTGACTGACACATTGGATTCCGATGAGCGCCAGCCGGCGTATCTTTACGGCCGACTGTTGGCGGTGTTCGAGCAGATTCAGTACGCGGCGCTCGGCGATGTCAACGCGAACGTCGTGGACAAGTTCTACGGCACGTTCAGCTCCGCGCCGTCGCTCGTTTTCTCTCGGCTCTACGCCGATGCGGAGAATCATCTGCGAAAGCTGCGCGGGGAGAAGCCGGGCTCCTTTGTGGCTCTCGACAAGCTCTTGACCGAGGTCTCCAGGCTGTTGCCGCCATCGGGCCCGAAAGGCCAACTCTCGTTGCAAGATCAAGGGCGTTTTGCGTTGGGATACTATCACCAACGCGCTGAACAATTCGAGCAAATCGCCGAGCGGAAGGCGAAATCGCTCGAATCGGCTTCGGCGTGAGTAAACAACCACGGACCATCCTCATTTGGAGAATTCCATTATGGCGACAGTAGCAACTTCGGCCCTTCCCGTTTCACGGCGATACGATTTCGCGTTTCTTTTCGACGTTTTGGACGGCAATCCCAATGGCGATCCGGATTCCGGCAACATGCCGCGCATCGATCCGCAATCGCTCCAAGGTCTGGTCACGGATGGTTGCTTGAAGCGGAAGATTCGCAACGCCATCTCGGTATTGGCCGAGAATCGCCCGGGTTGCGAACTCTACTTTCAGACGCAGGATGCGGTCTACGAGAAACGGGTTCTTAATCTCCAGCACCAGCGAGCCCATGCCGCCGTCGGCGCCGCCGATGAAAAGGACGCCAGAAAGAAAGCCGAAAACACCGGCAAGGCTCGCCATTGGATGTGCGAGAACTTCTACGACATCCGCGCTTTCGGTGCTGTGATGACAACCGGGGTGAACTGCGGCCAAGTTCGCGGCCCCGTCCAGATCACATTCGCGCGCTCCCTCGACGTGATCGTTCCGCTGGAGTTTTCGATTACAAGAAAGTCCGTTACGACCGAAGATGAGGCCAAAAAACAATCCGAAAAGGACGGCAGCATTACGGGAACCATGGGCCGCAAGAATACGATCCCTTACGCGCTCTATCGCTGCCACGGCTTCGTCAGCCCGTATTTGGCTCGCGATACCGGCTTCTCCGACGCCGATCTGGAATTGCTTTGGTCGGCGCTCAAAGGAGTGATGTGGGAAATCGATCGTTCGGCCAGCCGCGGCTTGATGTGTACTCGCGGGCTGTATGTCTTCGAGCACGATTCGCCTCTCGGCGCCGCGCCGGCGCAGACTTGTTCGCCCGTATCCGAACCCCCGCTCTCGGCCCCGATAAGGCCCCTCGCGGCTTTGACGATTATCGGCCGCAAATCGCAATCGACGAGAAAGACTTGCCCGCTGGCGTTAGGTTGCACAGGATGGTTGGCTGAAGGTTGCGGCGGTGCAAAACCGGTTTCAGCCCCGTGGAGATGCGAGACCATGTCGAGCGATCCCGCCACGACCAATGCCGTTTCCGACGACTATCCGCCGCTTTCGGCGTTGAACGATCTGTTGTTCTGCCCGCGGCGGTGCGCGCTGCATCGGCTGGAGGGGATTTGGGTCGAGAATATGCACACCCAGGCGGGGACACTCGATCATCGGCGGGCGCATGAGCCGCGGGATGCCGAGGAGGTGCCGTTTCGAACGGCGCGGGCTGCGGCTGGTGAGTCATCGGCTGCGGCTGGTCGGCGTGGCCGATCTGGTCGAGTTTCATCCGCCGCCAAACGAAGGTCCGGCCGGGAATATTTCGAGTTCCCCCTTGTCCGCTCCCTCTCCCTTGACGACAGAGGGCCTGCCTGCCGCGAGCTTGTCGAACGGGGGTGAGGGAGTTGTCCCGCCGCGCAACAAGCCGCGCGACTCCGGCTTGGAATCTTGGCGAACCCCGCTCCATGGCCCGCCGCCGCCGCTGTTTCCCCAGGACGCCGCCGAGACGCCGTTTCCCATCGAGTACAAGCGCGGGAAGAGGCGGAAGTGGGACAACGACGACGTGCAGCTCTGTGCCCAGGCGATCTGCCTCGAGGAAATGCTGGGCGTGTTCGTGCCGCGGGGGGCGATTTTCCACGTCAAATCTCGGCGGCGGCGCGACGTCGCCTTCGATGCATCGCTGCGCCGCAAAACGAGCGACGCCGCCGCCCGCTTGCATGAGCTGCTCGCCTGCGGCGTCACGCCCCCGCCGATCCTGCACCCGAAATGCCGGCAATGCTCGCTGTATGCACTTTGCTTGCCGGAATTGGTCTCCGCCCCGGCGGCCTATCGCCGAGCGGCAGCCGAATTGTTCACCGTCGGCGACGCGGCCGGCGAGGTTCTCCCATCGAAGTGATCCGCCATGGAAATCCAACTCAACACGCTCTATGTCGTGACGCGCGGATCGTCGATCCGCCGCGACCATCTCACCCTGCAAGTCGTCGTCGAGCGCAAGGTGAAGCTCGCGGTCCCCGTGCATCAATTGGAATCGGTGGCTGCGTTCGGCGGCGTGCATGTCACGCCCGGCGCGATGGGCCTCTGCGCGGATAACGGAGTGGCCGTCAATTTCCTCACCGAGTCGGGCCGGCTGCGGGCCCGCGTCGACGCCCCCGGCTCGGGGAACGTTCTGCTCCGCCGCGAGCAATTTCGCTTGGCCAGCCTGCCGGATCGCATCCGGCAAATCACGGCCCAGGTCGTGGCCGGCAAAATTCACAACTGCCGCAATCTGATCCTCCGCGGCGCCCGCGAGACCGACGACGCGGGCGATCGGCAAGCCCTGCAACAAGCCGCCGCGCGGCTGGCCGACGCCATTCCCCGGTTGCCGGTCGCGGAGTCCGTCGATTCGGTTCGCGGGTATGAAGGGGATGCCGCCCGAAACTATTTTGCCGCGTTTCCCGCCCTCGTCCGCAACGAGCGTGCGACGTTCGCGCCCAAGGGGCGGTCGCGCCGACCCCCGCTCGATCCGATGAACGCGCTGTTGTCGTTTCTGTACGGCATGTTGTTGAACGATTGCGTGTCGGCGGCGGCGGCGGCGGGACTCGATCCAAATGTCGGGTTCCTGCACGTCGATCGACCCGGCCGGCCCGGCTTGGCGCTCGATCTCATGGAGGAGTTCCGCGCGCTGGCGGCCGATCGGCTGGCGCTGGCCCTGGTCAATCGGCAGCAGGTCAAGGCCGAGGGATTCACGACGCGCGACGGCGGCAGCGTCGAGATGAACGACGCGACGCGGCGCATCGTGCTCGCGGAGTATCACCGGCGAAAGCGCGAGGAGTTGATGCATCCGCTGCTCGCGCAGAAGACGACGTTCGGCCGCATGCCCTTTTTGCAAGCCCGCATTCTGGCGCGGCACATCCGCGGCGATTTGGCCGATTACGTTCCGTTCGTCCCCAAGAACTGAGCGGCAAGGCTGGGGGCCGCGGAGGCCGGCGAACCATGAACGTCCCCATCGTTTGCGACGCGGCGCATAAGTATTGCCTCATGGCGGCGATGGTCTACGGCGAACCATGAAAGTTCTCATCGTTTACGACGTGGCGACGGCGACTCCCGCGGGCTGCAAGCGGCTGCGGCAGGTGGCCCAATGTTGCGAGGACTTTGGGCAGCGAGTACAGAAGTCGGTTTTCGAGTGCCTTGTCGGGACGACGGAGTGGGTGCGATTGCGCCCCGGCTGGTGGGATTGATCGAGGCGCGCGAGGACTCGCTCCGCTTCTACTTCCTCGACGGCGATACGCGTGTCGAACATCATGGCGCACGAGCCGACCGACATGGACGGCCCGCTCGTGATATGATGGCGGCACTGCTGGCCCGGCCGATCGGCCGTTCGCGGACCCCAAGCGCCGGCGATTTTGCCGGGGAGTTCGCGGAAGCTGCAAGTCGGGCATTCTTCTCGAGTTAGGGCGACGACATGGCTGCGACAAAACGGCGATTGCCCCGCGCTGCTGGAGGTCCGCGATTGACCAGCGCAACCGATTGCCAGCCTTCGACTTGGGAAGCCAGCGGATTCCGCCGGTCGAAAGACCGGCGGCGGATTGAAACGAAGTGCCGCCGAGCCGAATCACCTTCAGATTCCGCCGGTCGAAAGACCGGCGGCGGATTGAAACATTTCGACATGGTTCACGCGATGGCACGACGATTCCGCCGGTCGAAAGACCGGCGGCGGATTGAAACATGCAGAACTGCCGGCAGAATGAGCAGCGACGCGATTCCGCCGGTCGAAAGACCGGCGGCGGATTGAAACAATGTAGTGGATCGTCCGCCAGTGGACGAATCAGCGATTCCGCCGGTCGAAAGACCGGCGGCGGATTGAAACATCTGACACGGCGTCCGATCAGCAGTGCACCGGCGATTCCGCCGGTCGAAAGACCGGCGGCGGATTGAAACATGTGTACAGCTCGACATGTTCGACGCTCGAGCTCGATTCCGCCGGTCGAAAGACCGGCGGCGGATTGAAACGATGCTACGGCGCTTGCGGTCGATGCTGCGGTCAGCTATGATTCCGCCGGTCGAAAGACCGGCGGCGGATTGAAACTGTATCTCCGACGTGTCTGCCCGACTTGCCGCCGATTCCGCCGGTCGAAAGACCGGCGGCGGATTGAAACATCTACATCGCGCGCAGATCGCGTTCCGGTGTCGCATTCCGCCGGTCGAAAGACCGGCGGCGGATTGAAACTTCGTCTGATGTGCGATTCATGCCGCGACTGCGACCGATTCCGCCGGTCGAAAGACCGGCGGCGGATTGAAACAGCAGCAGTCAACGGCTTCGGCGTTCAATGCCGCCGATTCCGCCGGTCGAAAGACCGGCGGCGGATTGAAACAGTTCGATCGACAGTCGTAACAGATATCTGTCCGGCCGATTCCGCCGGTCGAAAGACCGGCGGCGGATTGAAACCTCGTTGCCATGTCGGCATGGCGTGCACAGTCGCCGGATTCCGCCGGTCGAAAGACCGGCGGCGGATTGAAACAAGCTCGACGTCGGCCTGATAACTCCACGCCGCGATTCCGCCGGTCGAAAGACCGGCGGCGGATTGAAACATAAGAACATGATGCATCGAAAGATCGGTGCCGACGATTCCGCCGGTCGAAAGACCGGCGGCGGATTGAAACGGATCATCTGTCAGCGCATTCCAACACAGAGCGATTCCGCCGGTCGAAAGACCGGCGGCGGATTGAAACTTACAAATCGGCGTGGCTGACCGCGAGACAGAGATTCCGCCGGTCGAAAGACCGGCGGCGGATTGAAACATCGACGTCGGCATGACGACCGTTGCGGAGACGATTCCGCCGGTCGAAAGACCGGCGGCGGATTGAAACAGAAACTATCTTGCCACTGCGAACCGCGCACGCGATTCCGCCGGTCGAAAGACCGGCGGCGGATTGAAACGTTCAGTGCTGTGCAAAGTCACGGAGCGGTCGAGATTCCGCCGGTCGAAAGACCGGCGGCGGATTGAAACAGCTGCGGAAATCGGGAAGACACATGCACGTCACGATTCCGCCGGTCGAAAGACCGGCGGCGGATTGAAACAGATACGCCTAGGACGTTTGATGTGCTCGAATGCTGATTCCGCCGGTCGAAAGACCGGCGGCGGATTGAAACATCCATCGAGCAATTTCGCCGTGATTCGAGCTCGGATTCCGCCGGTCGAAAGACCGGCGGCGGATTGAAACATCGTGCAAATCGTAGCTCGGAGTGGCGTCGCGATTCCGCCGGTCGAAAGACCGGCGGCGGATTGAAACCATCGCTGACGTTGCGACGATGATCTGCGATCTGCACTGATTCCGCCGGTCGAAAGACCGGCGGCGGATTGAAACACGCCGGATTCTATACGGCAGAGTGAGTCCGATCGCGATTCCGCCGGTCGAAAGACCGGCGGCGGATTGAAACAACCTGCGTCTACCCGTGAGAACTGCGCAGCACTCGATTCCGCCGGTCGAAAGACCGGCGGCGGATTGAAACATTGATTTCCAGGTTTCGCGATGGTGACAACCCGATTCCGCCGGTCGAAAGACCGGCGGCGGATTGAAACCGTGGCGCTCGGGACGGCGAAGTAAACCGCCATCGATTCCGCCGGTCGAAAGACCGGCGGCGGATTGAAACCTGTTTGAGCGGTGATCGACGGTGCTGCCGATTCCGCCGGTCGAAAGACCGGCGGCGGATTGAAACTTCGTATCGTCTCCGGGCACGCAGTTGATTCCGCCGGTCGAAAGACCGGCGGCGGATTGAAACACCTACTCACCATGCGAGTGGCAATTTGGATTCCGCCGGTCAAAAGACCGGCGGCGGATTGAAACATGAACCGGCGAGGCAATTGCTTACGGATGCCGGATTCCGCCGGTCGAAAGACCGGCGGCGGATTGAAACATTGCCGAATTCGACCGGGATTCCGCCGGATCGCCGACATGACCGGCGGATTCCGCCGGTCGAAAGACCGGCGGCGGATTGAAACTGTCGGTTGAAGTCTTCGCTGTTCGTCTCGCCGATTCCGCCGGTCGAAAGACCGGCGGCGGATTGAAACATCGAGTGGCATGTTATCGGCGATGAACACCATTCGATTCCGCCGGTCGAAAGACCGGCGGCGGATTGAAACTTCTCGGCGCGGCGGCGTCAAGGGTCTCCGATTCCGCCGGTCGAATGACCGGCGGCGGATTGAAACTGATAGCTCCGCTTGCATCGCGGTCGAGAGTCAAGATTCCGCCGGTCGAAAGACCGGCGGCGGATTGAAACGACCGCCGGTCAGATTATCTGCGTTTAGATTCAGCGATTCCGCCGGTCGAAAGACCGGCGGCGGATTGAAACCGCAATCAGTCCTTCCACGTGCGTATCACCTTGATTCCGCCGGTCGCAAGACCGGCGGCGGATTGAAACCCTACTGCGCGGCGAAGTGCCGATCGAACGCCAGCAGATTCCGCCGGTCGAAAGACCGGCGGCGGATTGAAACCGTGACGTCAGCGATCCCGCGTTCGACGCACCGATTCCGCCGGTCGAAAGACCGGCGGCGGATTGAAACCGGAATCCTCTACAACTCAGCCGAGCATCGGATTCCGCCGGTCGAAAGACCGGCGGCGGATTGAAACTTTTCCAATTCGAGACATTCGGATATGAAGCCGATTCCGCCGGTCGAAAGACCGGCGGCGGATTGAAACTAACGGCCTTAACTTTCGTGCGGGATTATGGCCGGATTCCGCCGGTCGAAGACCGGCGGCGGATTGAAACTACTGATCAGTTCACCCCTTGGCGGACGGATGGATTCCGCCGGTCGAAAGACCGGCGGCGGATTGAAACTCGGAGGCGTCATCGGCACGATGCTAACGTGTCGGATTCCGCCGGTCGAAAGACCGGCGGCGGATTGAAACCGACAGCCCGCGTCGGTCCCCTTGGCGGCTATGCGATTCCGCCGGTCGAAAGACCGGCGGCGGATTGAAACGTCTCGATTCGTCGCAGCTGCATAGCCGCATCCTCGGATTCCGCCGGTCAAAAGACCGGCGGCGGATTGAAACAATCCACGACCATCGCCCGCTCGACGAAGTCGGCGATTCCGCCGGTCGAAAGACCGGCGGCGGATTGAAACATTTGGAGCGAGCGGAGCGTTCGACGCGGGCCCCGATTCCGCCGGTCGAAAGACCGGCGGCGGATTGAAACCCGATCACGATGCCGTGCATCCCGCCGCAAGAGAGATTCCGCCGGTCAAAAGACCGGCGGCGGATTGAAACGATTGCCGTTCGCATTGCCGCGACGAGTTGACGAGCGATTCCGCCGGTCGAAAGACCGGCGGCGGATTGAAACCATCCGCAAGGCCTGGCAGTGCAGATCATGCACCGATTCCGCCGGTCGAAAGACCGGCGGCGGATTGAAACGAGCGGCTCCTCGCGACACCGTGTGCGTTCGGCGATTCCGCCGGTCGAAAGACCGGCGGCGGATTGAAACATCGACTGGAATGGATCACGCGGCTCACAGATGATTCCGCCGGTCGAAAGACCGGCGGCGGATTGAAACTGCTGTTGATCCGGCAGGGCATTTCGTTCGGCGATTCCGCCGGTCAAAAGACCGGCGGCGGATTGAAACATGACCCGCTGAATGGCTAAAGTCACGCGGAGCCGGATTCCGCCGGTCAAAAGACCGGCGGCGGATTGAAACCACGATGCTCGCGGCGATAGAATCGGTCGCCGCGATTCCGCCGGTCGAAAGACCGGCGGCGGATTGAAACACAGCGGGCTGACGTGCATCGACGGCACTTCCGATTCCGCCGGTCGAAAGACCGGCGGCGGATTGAAACGCTTCGTTCCGAGTCGCTGACGTCCGATCGGCGAGATTCCGCCGGTCGAAAGACCGGCGGCGGATTGAAACCGTGCCGCCCTGGCGGATGTTCCGGCCCTGTGCGATTCCGCCGGTCAAAAGACCGGCGGCGGATTGAAACCATGCCTGCTGCAATAAGACGACCGCGACTGTCGGATTCCGCCGGTCGAAAGACCGGCGGCGGATTGAAACGTCACGGGCCGGCGAATGACTGGCCCCGCCGAAGATTCCGCCGGTCGAAAGACCGGCGGCGGATTGAAACCGGAGAATTGACGCGTCCACGGCCACGGTGTTGACGAACGCGGCAATCTGCTCAGTGCAGAAATACTGCGGTACGATCAACGCAAATCCAATTTTTGGTGCCGATGCGCTGACATTGCTGTTCGATTCCGTCGTGATTGCCCCTTATGGAGATTGGCAGGGCAACAATATCTACGACGTGCATTTATTCTTCAACTACCGCGAAAATCCGTGGAATACCGCAATTTCTGGCGACGGAAGCTGGCTGCCAATCCAGTACAATAACGGTGGCAATCCGCCGCTTTTTAAGAGTAGCTTCGAAGAGTGGATCAACGGTCTAATTCCGCCGAACGAATAGTCGGCGGAAAAGGCGATGGAACCCAATCCCGGCGAGCGTGCAGAGCAGCGCCGCCAAGCCGATCAAAAAGACTCTAGGCCAGGTGAAGGCGACAGCCAGAAGAAATGGGGAAATGAAGACGATGCAGAACGCTCCGACGATCATACTCACCAACATGCCTGCCAATTGCTCGACGTTGCTTTGGGGTGGTCGCATAGCGATTCTCCGTTGAGGGGACACAAATCACCTACTCCTAGCTTGCCACGCTTCCTTCGCGTCCGCAAGCCGAACAGGCGTCCAGATGTTGCACCGGACAAATCAGCAAATCCCGAGTATGCAGCCGGTCCATAGGCCATTCGCCGGGTCAGGAGGCGGCGGTCTAACCGGCCTCGGGCCGATTCCGCCGGTCGAAAGACCGGCGGCGGATTGAAACCGGAGAATTGACGCGTCCACCGTAAACGCTCGCGATTCCGCCGGTCGAAAGACCGGCGGCGGATTGAAACCCATCATTGCACTCGTCCTCGATCAGTTCGCACTCATTCCGCCGGTCGAAAGACCGGCGGCGGATTGAAACAATCCGTGTTCAACGGTCCTCAGTTCGTGGCAAGATTCCGCCGGTCGAAAGACCGGCGGCGGATTGAAACATGGACGGTCCGTTATGGGCGGCGTCTAATCAGCCAGCGATTCCGCCGGTCGCATGACCGGCGGCGGATTGAAACGCTGATCACTGATCGTCTAGCCGTATGCGACCCGACGAGATTCCGCCGGTCGAGAGACCGGCGGCGGATTGAAACCCGATGGATCAACGGCTGTGACTCAGCACTGCGATCGATTCCGCCGGTCGAGTGACCGGCGGCGGATTGAAACGCCAACGGGTAGAGTGCGGCCGTTTGGTAGCTGAGATTCCGCCGGTCGCGTGACCGGCGGCGGATTGAAACAGGATTTGCTCTTTGACAGTCGCATGCCGTCAGCCGCGATTCCGCCGGTCGCATGACCGGCGGCGGATTGAAACGCTCGTATCGACCACGCGGCAGCAGGACAACGGCGGCGATTCCGCCGGTCGAAAGACCGGCGGCGGATTGAAACACATTATCCAGTGCATGCAGCGGGTGATGCGATGCGTCGACGACGGCGGCGGAGAAACCATAGATCGTCGAGCAGGCCGATTCGCAGCCCGCGATTCCGCCGGTCGCGTGACCGGCGGCGGATTGAAACACACAAGCCTTATCGGTTAGTCACTATATATAGTAGGATTCCGCCGGTCGCGTGACCGGCGGCGGATTGAAACCCCCTGCCACCCGTCGGCCCAAATCGCTGCTACTGATTCCGCCGGTCAAAGACCGGCGGCGGATTGAAACATCTTGAGCTGAGGATCATAAAGCCTCAGCGGTCAGATTCCGCCGGTCGCGTGACCGGCGGCGGATTGAAACCGCTTGCGAGATGCTCGACGTGTTATCCGTCCGATTCCGCCGGTCGCGTGACCGGCGGCGGATTGAAACCAGCTTGGCCGCCGCGCGGCGACGTTGCCAACGAACATCGATTCCGCCGGTCGCATGACCGGCGGCGGATTGAAACGTGTATTCGGCCCGTGATTGGTGCACTGATCGGCGCGACGATTCCGCCGGTCGAATGACCGGCGGCGGATTGAAACATAAATCACCTCAGAGAGTTAAGGGGCGTAGGCGATTCCGCCGGTCGCGTGACCGGCGGCGGATTGAAACAAGTGAAGCGAGACGCGGCTGCGTCCGTTCCACGGATTCCGCCGGTCGCGTGACCGGCGGCGGATTGAAACGTCGATCGTGCCGCTAGCCATGCGCAGCGTGACGGATTCCGCCGGTCGCAAGACCGGCGGCGGATTGAAACTGGCGTTCTCGAGCCGGGCAGCGTCGGATTTATCGATTCCGCCGGTCGAAAGACCGGCGGCGGATTGAAACGAAAGTTTGATCGATTGGCGAGGATGTAGAGCATAGATTCCGCCGGTCGAAAGACCGGCGGCGGATTGAAACACGCAAGCCCGGCGGTCACACTCTGCAACGCACGGATTCCGCCGGTCGAAAGACCGGCGGCGGATTGAAACGACCGTTCGCCATGGCCCGGTCAACCTCCTCCGGGATTCCGCCGGTCGCAAGACCGGCGGCGGATTGAAACCTTGCGGCTTGCGATTGACGCCGAGGAACTGAACCGATTCCGCCGGTCGAAAGACCGGCGGCGGATTGAAACTTGCAACCATTTCCGTAACTCCTTACGGCATAAGGCTGATTCCGCCGGTCGAAAGACCGGCGGCGGATTGAAACAGCCGTCGGCGAAGAATTGATACAGCCGTTTGTGGATTCCGCCGGTCGAAAGACCGGCGGCGGATTGAAACCCGTTTGCAAGCCGAGGCCGACGCCCGCGACTACGGCGATTCCGCCGGTCGAAAGACCGGCGGCGGATTGAAACACTTTGTCTACTCGAGCATCATCCTCTACACGGACGATTCCGCCGGTCGAAAGACCGGCGGCGGATTGAAACTGGGCGTTTACGTGTTCCAGATGGTCGCCCGATTCCGCCGGTCGAAAGACCGGCGGCGGATTGAAACGGGATTCTTGAGCGGATCGCCGGTCACGACTTTCTTCGATTCCGCCGGCCTGCCGAGGCGGGATGAGGTGCGAAGGTGCGAAGGTGTGAAGCTTTGGCGGCATGGATCGATCGATAGGAAGGAGCGGAGAGCAGAGAGCGGAGAGCGGAGAGGGGCGGGCGGCACGGCGGAGTGTGGCTGCTACATTGGCTACGGCACGGCGGAGCGTGGCTGCTACATTGAGCTAGCGGGCGCACGGCGAAGCGTGGCTGCTACATTGGCTGCGGCACGGCGGAGCGTGCCGGCTACATTGGCGGGCGGCACGGCCGAGAGCGAAGAGCGAAGAGCGGAGAGCAGAGAGCGGAGCGCGGGGTGGGGCGTCGCGGGGGGCGGGGGGTGCGCGGTAGACTCAAGCGGCTGGGTTTGCTCGTTTCACCTCTCGCCATTGCTTGTTATGGCCGCCGCGCTGATTGCTTTGGGCTCGAATCTCGGCGACCGCGCGCGGACGCTCGGCGAGGCCGTCGCGCGGTTGAGGTTGCTGCCGGAGAGCCGTTTCGTGTGCCGAAGTTCCTGGCGAGCCACGCGGCCCGTCGGCGGGTCGGCGGGGCAAGGGGAGTTTCTCAATGGCGCGGTGCGCGTCGACACGTCGCTCGCGCCCGAGGCGCTGTTCGCCGCGCTCGAGCAGATCGAGGCCGCCGCCGGGCGAACCCGCGACGAGCGGTGGGGGCCGCGAACGCTCGATCTCGACTTGCTCCTCTACGAACAGGAAGTGATCGACACACCGAATCTCGTCGTGCCCCACCCGCGGATGTCGTTCCGCCGCTTTGTGCTCGAGCCGGCCGCGGAGATCGCCCCCGGCATGATGCATCCGACGATCGGAGCGACGATCGACGAGCTGTGCAGGCGAGTCCGCACGAGAGGGCCGTATGTCGCGGCGGTTACGGGCGTGAGGGCCGCCGAGCGAACCGCCTTGGCGACCGCCGTGGCCGCGGCGGTGGCGGGGCGGCGATTTGCGCCCCCGAGCCGTTCGACTTGGATTTCGGTTCGATCGCCGAGCATTTCAGGCGATCCGGCCAGAATCCGGTCGATCTGCTGGAGCGGCGGGCGCACCCGATCGGCATGATGGGCTGGACGTCGGACGCATTCATGGTGATCAGCGATTACTGGTTTGGCGAAGTGGGCATTCCGCTGATGGGCGGCGTCGAGCGGATACGAGAATGGGTCGATCGGTTCCGCGAATTGGCGACGTCGGTTTCCGAGCCGAAATTGCTCGTGGTCATCGACCCGCCGGGAACCGCGCCGGTGTCGATCATGTCGTTGATGCCTAGCGTCCGCCGTCGGCCGATGAGGCCGGAATCGCCGCTGCCGGGACCGCCGGCCGCCGAGGGGAGCTATTGCGCGGCTTGATCGCCGAGCAATGGCGCGGGCCGCTGTTGCGAGTTCGACGGGGCGAAGCTCGGCCAAGCGCGCGATGAAGTCGTGGCGGCGATCCATGCGATGCAGTGAATCGCAGTCTCGGCAGTTCGTGCCATTGCTTGCAGGGCCGCGGTTGTCGATGCCCCAGGAGCCTGTTCGAGAACCGGCTTATCTTCCGGGGGCGTTGCCTAAAGGGGGTCGGGAGTCGATTTCGGCGCATACTAGCCCAATGCGCCAGCGAGGGAGTCGTCGCCGATACGCCCTCGCTAGCGCGTCGGGCTAGTATGGAGATTTTGGCCGGTTCTCGGACAGGCTCCTAAGAGCCTGTTCGAGAACCGGCTTATCTTCCGGCGGCGTTGCCCAAAGGGGATCGGGAGTCGATTTCGCCATGATGTCGGTTCGCACTATGGATCGTTCAGCGGGCGAAATCGACTCCCGACCCCTTTCGCGGCGAGGAGCCCCGCGCGGCGGCCGTGATTTCTGGTGGAACATGGCCGCCGATGGCAGCCGCCAAGCAGTGGCACGACCCGCGCCAAGCAGACTTGCCACGCCCTCGTCAAAGCTGTCATTGCCAAAATGGCGTGCCGCGGGAAGAATGAGGAGGGTTTTGCGGGTTCGGTTTGCGGCCGATCGGCCCGCGGCGTGGCGTCGATCGAGGGTCGCGCGTTCGGCATCGTTTCGCGTGGCGGCGTCGGGGCGGGCACGAATGCTGCCGGGGCCGGCGTGATCTGTTTCGTTTTTCGACTCCTGGGGGCGAACAACCATGAACGTGCTTGTGATCGGCAGCGGCGGGCGCGAGCATGCGCTGGCTTGGAAATTCAAGGCCAAGCCCGCGGGTCGAGCGCGTTTTCGTCGCGCCGGGCAACGCGGGCACGGCAGCCGACGCCGAGAATGTCGACATCTGCCGCCGACCGACTTTCCGCGGCTCATCAAGTTCGCCAAGCAAAACAAGGTCGGCCTGACCGTCGTCGGGCCCGAGGCGCCGCTGACGGCGGGCATCGTCGATGCCTTTGCCGCGGAGAAGCTGCGCGTTTTCGGCCCGAGCAAGGCCGCCGCCGAACTGGAAGGGAGCAAGGTCTTTTGCAAGAACCTGCTGCGGCATGCCGACGTGCCGACGGCCGACTATCAGCGTGTTTCGCGACGCGGACCGCGCCGTCACGTTTCGTCAACGATCGCGAGGACGTGCCGGTGGTCGTCAAGGCCGACGGCCTGGCGGCCGGCAAGGGCGTGATCGTTTGCTCGGGCCGCGCCGAGGCGCTGGAGGCCGTCGAGCGCATCGGCCGCGACCGCGAGTTCGGCGACGCCGGCAACCAGATCGTGATCGAAGAGCGGCTCGACGGCGCAGGAAGCCAGCGTGCTGGCGATCACCGACGGCCAGACGATCGTCACGCTGCCCGCCGGCCCAGGATCACAAGACGGCCTTCGACGGCGACACCGGTCCGAACACCGGCGGCATGGGCGCCTATTGCCCGACGCCGCTGGTCGACGACGCCGATGCTGCGCCGGATCGAAGAGCACGTGCTGGTGCCGACCGTTCATGCGATGAAGCGGTCGCGGCGGCCGTTCCGCGGCGTGCTCTATGCCGGGCTGATGATGACCAATCAAGGGCCGAAGGTGCTGGAATACAACGTGCGTTTCGGCGATCCCGAGTGCCAGCCGCTCTTGATGCGGTTGAAGAGCGACCTGCTCGATGTGCTGGAGGCGACGGTCGACGGGCGGCTCGATCGATCGACGCCGCCGGAATGGGATCCGCGTCCGGCGGTGTGCGTCGTCATGGCCAGCGAGGGCTATCCCGGCAAATACGAGCGCGGGCAAGCCGATTCGCGGGCTGGACGAAGCGGCCAAGGCTGCCCGACGTCAAGGTGTTTCACGCCGGCACGGCGCACGGCTCGACGGCCAGGTCGTCACCAACGGCGGCCGCGTGCTGGCCGTGACGGCGCTGGGCACGACGATCTCGGCCGCCAAGCTCCACGCCTACACGGCCGTCAAGCCAATCCGCTGGGACGGCGCCTGGTGCCGGAAGGATATTTCCGACAAGGCGCTGGCGAAATTCGTTTAGAGCCAATCCGAGAACCTGCCGGCAACATCGCGTAGTAGCGCTCTGCGACCCCTACCGGGGTCGAAGAAAAGTTTTCGCGTTCCGATACCGGCGGTGTCGGCCTGCGGCCTCAACCGCCGGCTAATGTCTGCCATCCCTATCGGGATGAATTTCGTGCCACCTCGGAGTCGGAATTGTGCGAGCACTGCGCAACGAATCGAGCATTTTTCACAGCCTAGGCTGCGGCTACTCCTCCTCCTGCGCCGAATTGTTTCAGCCAGAATTCGACTTCGCCGGGGGAGAAGGGGCCTTCGGGTTTGACGTTCGTCTCGGGTTGCGCATCGAGCGCGCGTGGCGGTCGCGCATGAGTTGGGCGAACCAGATGTCGCTGTCCACCGCGGTGGCTTTGCGGCGATGGGCGGCCCGTTGCAACCGGTGGTCGCTGGAAACGACCGTCAGCCGCTTGGGGGCCGAATCGGCGAGGATCAATTCCTCGATCAGGGTATCGGCATCGGCGTCGCGGGGCGAATTGGACGCGGAGCCCTTTGTGCAGCAGCGCCCTGGCCGAGCCCCAGGGCGATTCCGAAGCGTCGAACACGACGATGGTTCGTGGCACCTCGTCGGGTGGGATCGACTCGGCCAAGACATTGAGCATCGCTTCCCGCGCGCGTTGCAGTCCGCCCGGACCGCGGCCGCGTCCCAGAATGCTGACCGCATTGAGCAGATTGTATCCGTCGATGAGCAACGCCATGCGCGGGCCGCGTGTTCGGGAAGCCATGGTTGGGAGGTTCGAACTCGTGCTCTTTATGATAGCCATCCAACGCCGTTTCCGGAAAGACGAGCCCGAGCCGGCGATTTGTCGAGTCGTCCGGTGGGGGGATTCCTCCGATTCATCTTGACCCGCTCTGCCGCTGGGCCCGATAATCCCGGCTCGCGTGCCGCCGAAGACAAAGCGGCCAGGGCCTGTTGGAAAAGGATTTCCGGGGATGGCTGCTCTTTCACGTTCTCGCCGCGCGCCGCTGGTTGTCACCGGTTGGCTGCTGACGGTCGCGTTGATCGCGTTTCGCCTGTTGCCGGGGCTGGTGCAGCCGGGCATGTTTTTCGACGGCGTGACCCATGCGACGATCGCGCCAACATGGCGCTGGGGATCGGCGACGTTTGGCATCCTGTCTTCTTGGCGACGGATTACTCCGGCTATCACGAGCAGCCGACGCTGGGATTCCTGCTCGAATCGTTTTTCTTCCGCATTTTCGGCGATCATTTTTGGGTCGAAAAGCTGTTCTCCGCGGCGACCGGCCTGATAACGGCCGGGCTGATTGCAGCGGTCTGGCGGCGATTGGTGCGCGGGCGAGAGGGTCTGGCGGAGTGTGATTGGCTGCCGGTCGCTTTGTGGGTGATCCTGCCCGGCTGGGGCTGGATGTATGGCAACAACATGTTGGAAAACACGCTGGGGCTGTTTGCGGTCGCGGCCGTGTATGCGTTGCTGCGGGCCGGCGAGGGGGGGCGCCGGCGCCGGCTTGGGTGATGGCCGCGGCGGCTGCCGTGGCGGCGGCCGTGCTCAGCAAGGGACCGGTCGGGCTCTATCCGTTGGTCACTCCGCTGGTCGCTTGGTGGGCATTGCGGAATCAGCCGGTCGGCCGGGCGGTTGCGCAATGCGCGGCGCTGGCGGCGCTGGTCGCCGGGGCGCTATTCGCGATCTGCCGGCTACCTGGGGCGTGGGCGTATTTCGATCGATATCTGCATGTGCAACTGCTCGCCAGCTTGCGCGGCCAGCGCGAGATGGTCGGCTCGCTGCTGGGCCGCTTGGCAATCGTTTGGAAGGTCGCCACGGAGTTGCTCTTTCCCGCCGCGGTGGCCGCCGCTTTGATGTGGTTGAGCCGCCGCAATGATGTTCGCGGCGAATCGACGGCGCCGGCGGAATCGGCCGCGCCGCCGCGGGGGGATCGCGGCCTGATCTTGTTCGGCCTGGCGATGGGGCTTTGCGCTTCGATGCCGATCATAGTCAGTCCGAAGCAATCGGGGCACTACGCATTCCCCTCGTATCCTTTCTATATGCTCGCGCTGGCGGCCTGGTGCGCCCGGCGGTTGTCGAGTTGTTGGCGGCGCGCGACGGGCAGCCCGCGATCGGTCGGCGGCATCGATCGCTCCGCGTCGGGTCGGCGGCGGCAGTGGCTTTGCTGGCCCTCGCATCGTGTCTGTTCGCCGGCCGGCCGCGCCGCGACAAGGACGTGTATCACGACGTGCTCGTTTTGGGCCGGATCTTTCCGAAATCGGGATTCGTCGCGCTCACCGAGGATTTGGCGACCGACTATCCGCTGAAAAACTATCTGGCCCGCTGGGATTTCCTCGGCGCGGAGAGCATCCCCCAGCCGCAGCTCTATCTCGTCGGGCGGGCCGATGCGCGAACGTTTCCGTCCGGATATGTGGAGGTGCCGACCGCGATGTCGCGCTATCGCCTTTATCGGCGGATGCCGGTGACCGCGTCGTCACGATCGCCATGACGCAGCGGCACTCGATTGTAGGACGGCTCTCCCGAGCCGTCTTGCAGTGCGACAGCGCACCTTGGAGCGGAATAGCTCCGGAAATGCGGTTAAACTCGACGCATGCCAAAAGGGGTCGGGAGTCGATTTGGCCATGACGCCGGTTCGCGCTCCAGGTCGTTCAGCCGGCGAAATCGACTCCCGACCCCTTTCACGACGAGCATCCCCCTCGCCACGGTTGGTTCTTGGACAGGCTCCTCATGTGCGCTTTCATGGTCGATGCAATGCGGGAGAGCCATGCTACGGCTCGGGCGGCTCGGGAGAGCCGCCCTACGGCGCGTCGCGTTTCGGAGCGACTCCGTCCCGCCAAGCGTATTGCATTTTGGCGGCAAAGCCGTGAAACTGAAACACGGCGTCGAAGCTGACATCGCTAACCCAGCCCGAGACCATTCATGGCCACGCCGAAAATCCTCGCTATCGCCGGCAGCGCGCGGACGCAATCGTTCAACAAGAGACTCGTGCGGATCGCGGCCGCCGGCACGCGAGGCGGGTGCGGAAGTGACGATCGTCAACCTGCGCGATTATCCGTTGCCTCTGTACGACGGCGATCTGGAGGCGGCCGAGGGATTGCCCGCCAATGCCCGAACGCTCAAAGACATTTTTCTGGCCCACCAGGGCTTGATGATTTCGTCGCCCGAGCATAACAGCTCGATCTCGTCCGCGTTGAAAAATCTGATCGATTGGGTGTCGCGGCCGGTTCCCGATCAGCCGCCGCTGAATTGCTTTACGGACAAGCTGGCGGTCTTGATGAGCGCTTCGCCCAGCGGCTTGGGAGGCTTGCGCGGGCTGGTTCACGTGCGGGCGATTTTGGGCAATATCGGCGTCTTTATCCTGCCGGATCAGGTGGCGATCGCGAAGGCTCATGAAGCCTTCGAGCCGGACGGGAGTTTGAAGGATCCTGGTCTGCAAGCGGCCATCAAGAAGCTGGCGCGCGGCTGACGACGGCACTGATGAAAATGCAGGCCTGAACACCGGAGTGCCTCGGACACTAGCCCGACGCGCTAGCGAGGAAGTCGTCGCGTCGGGGCTTGGCGCCTGCTACGCGGCGCGGGGGGCCGAGTCGGGGCCGCTTTCGCGGCGCAATTGGCCCAGCAAGCGGCGGATTTCCTGCTCGTAGGCACGCCGATCGGTGGCGTGCTGCCAGCGCAGCCGCTCCCATTCGGCTTGCTGCCGATCGAGTTGCTGTTCGCGGGCGGCCAGCCGCGCGGCTTGGCCCGCGACGTCGGCCTGCCGATCGGCGGCCCATTTCTCGAGCTCGTGCTTCTGCTGGGCCAGCCGCTGGCGTTGTTCGTCGAGGCGGGCGGCGGCCATTTCCAGGCCCTGTTGCCGGCCGGCGATTTCGGCCCGCTCCGCCTGATATTGCTCGGCAAGCTGGCCGCGGATGCGGGCCAGCGATTGGCTCAGCGCGGCGGGGGGAGCGGCGCCGATCATCTGGGCCCAGAGTTCATCGGTGGCCAGCCGCAATTCGAGCGTCTCGCGTTGAGTGCGCAGCACCTCGACGCGGAGTTGATCGAGGGCCGCCGCCCGGCGTTCGAGATGCTCGGCCCGACTTTTGATCACATGCGATCGCTTTTCCCAGTCGGCTTCGATTCGCGCTTGGGCTGCGGCCGCGGCTTGCCGCTCGGCGGCGGTGCGCTGCTGGGCGTCGAGCCGGTCGGCCTCCAAGCGGCGGCGATTTTCTTCGAGTTCCGCTTGGCCGTCGGCGAGCAATATCTCCGCCTCTTCGAGATTCCGCTGGCGTGCGCGGAGGCGGTCGTTGAATTGCTCTTGCTCGGCTGCCGAACGGGCCAGCGCGGCGGCAATCGCGGCATTTTCCGCATCTTGCCCATCGAGGGCCTTTTGCCGCCCGTCCAGCTCGCGCTGCCGGGCGGCGAGGTTTCCTGTTGCCGCCGCTCATCGGCTTGGGCCGCGTCGCGCGCTCGGCCAGGCGGGTCTCGCCTTGCGCGAGGTCTTGCCGCCGCTTTCGTCGAACTCGCGCTCGCGGCGAACGAGGTCCGCTTCGCGCTCGGAAAGCTCTTGTTGACGCTCGCGAAACCAGAGCCGCGCGCCGCGGGCGCCGTTTTCCTGCTGGGCCGTTTGGGCATGCAGATCGGCCTCGCGGCGATCGAGTTGCTCCTGCTGGGCCTGCAAATAGGCCGCCAGTTGTTCCGCCTGAAGCTGACGCTGTTCGGCCGCCCGCGGGGCCGATGCGCCGCCGGCCGCCGACTCATTGGCCGCCTGGTTGTCGAGCGCCGTCTCGGGCGGCAGCGCTTCCCTCGGCGCCGCTGCATTTGGCGTCGGTTCGCTCGCGCCGACGATCTCGACCGGCTCGTTGCGGACAACGTCGATCGGTTCGGGCACCGCGGCCAATCGGTGGGGCGGATCGATCCGCGTCTGGAGTTTGGCAGCGGGCCGGTCTGCGCCGCTGGCTGCCGGCCGGTCTGCGCCGTTGGTAGCGGACCGATCGTTGCCTTTGGCAGCGGTCCGGTTGGCGGGCGAGTCATGGCGACGGGGCATCGGCGATGACCTTCGAAAGCGCAAATCGAGGCGGCGCGGCGGCGCTGCCCGAGACTAGTCCGGCCGCCGCGAAACGGCGTTTCGTCCGCCATACCGCGCGGCCATCCATGCCGGGCGGCCATCCATGCCGGGCGGCCATCCATGCCAGGCGGCGATGCCGGCCATCCATGCCGGTCGGCCGTGCCGGGCGACCTCAAAGTTTATCCAGTCCCCTTGATCGGCAAACCGGACCTGCCCAGTTGATTCGATCTTCCGCGCCAGGAAAATCCGCGCGAGATTGTTCGCAATCCTGAAAAGGCGGGGGAAATGCGTAAGCTGCCAGGCTCAGATTCGGAAATGGAACGTCTGGCCGAACCACCGCCAGACGCGGTTGCCGAGGCTGATCCAATGATGCGATGCGACCCGTGCTCGCCCGCGGAGGCCGACGACGAGCAGTTCTTGATCGTTGTCGAGCGGAGCGATGCGCCTGATAGGAGGCATTCAGAGGGCGCTCGACGCCCGAGGTCGGGTCGGTTTTCGTTTGCAGATCGCCGCCCGTCTTGTGGCTCAGCTCGCGCGGGCTGGCTTGCAGCTCGTAATTCGAAATGGCGACGATTTCCGTCTTGAAAGTGTCGCTCGGGAGTTCATCGAGCTTGACGACGACGGCCGAGCCGGGCTTTTTTCCATTGCGGGCCACGACCAAGTTGATGTCGGATTGATCGATCACCAAGTTGGCTTGCATCTTCTTGGGATCGCCGATTTGGCAGAAGGTGACGCCGGGCTTCAAATAGGCGCCGATGTTTTTCGTTTCCAGCGGCGTGCCCGACCAGGTTGGCAGCCGCTCGTTTCCGCGGTTGTGCGGCTGGGCGGGCACGGGCTCGGGCGGAATGACGAACCCGGCGATGGGGGCCCGCAGCTCGAGGTCGGCCAAGTCGCGCTGCTTGTCGGCCAATTGATCGGTCACGGCGGAGAGCGAGTCCAGCACGTGCGGAATCTCGAGCCCCGTTTGCGGATCGTCGTGCCGTTCGCGCTTCGAGGCTTTGCAATTGCGATTGCAATTGATCGCGGCGGGCGGTGAGATCGGCCACCGCGAGCTTGATGTCCATATTCCGCAGCCGGGCCAGCACTTGGCCCTGCTCGACGTGTTGCCCGGCATGAACGCACAACTCGACCAACGAGCCGGGCACCTCGACGAACACCTTTTTGGCGTCCTGAGCTTCGACGTCGAGCGTGCAAATGATGTGATAGGGCAGCGGCAGAAACAGAAACGCCAGGATCGCCGCGCCGACCACCGCCACCGTGATTCGGAATCGTTCTTTTTTCACTTGTTCCAACCGTCCGGGAACCCAGAAGTAATTGCCAAGCTGCCAGAGCGGCCGGATCACGAGGCCGCCGATCGCCGCCATGCCGATGATCTGCCCGATGACCTGCAAGCCATACGGCTCGAACACTTTTTGCAGGAAGATCAGAATCGAGAAGGTGATAAACCAAGTATAGAGGGCCGAGGCGACCGAATACAACGCGAAGAACACCTGATTGCGTTGCGGCAGGAACGGGTCTTCCGGCTCGTCCATGCCCAGGCACCAGGTGCCCAGCGTGCGGCTCAGGATCGTGGTGGCCTTTTGCCGCAGATTGGGAATCTCGGTGATGTCGGCGAGGATGTAATAGCCGTCGTAGCGCAACAGCGGATTGGCGTTGAAGATCACCGTGCTCACCGAGCAGACGAACATCACGTTCAGGGCCATTTCGTTTTCGAACCCCGGCTGGCTGAACCACCAGACGAAGGTGGCCAGCGACGCAATCACCAGCTCGACATACATCCCCGCCACGCCGATCGCCGCCCGATGCCATTTGTTCGGCAGCATCCAGGAGTCCGACACGTTGCAATACAAGCAAGGGGTCAATACGAGCAGCATGAAGCCCAATTCATGGCATTCGCCCCCGAAATGCTTGCAGCTCAGCCCGTGCCCGAATTCATGGCAAATCTTGGTCACGGCCACGGCCACGGCCAGCCAGAGCCAGTTTCCCCGGCGAAGAATTGGTGGAAGCTCGGCAGCTTCGACCAGAACAGGTCGAACTGCACCGTCACCAGCGAGAGCGCCGACAGGGCCAACAGGCAACAGATCACCACCGCCGTGCGCGTGAAAAACCACCACAGCTTGCGGATAGAGCCAATTCAAGATCCGCTCGGGATCGATCCCCTTGAAGCGAACGGCCAGCACATTCGAGATCGCCGCGAGAAACTCCTGCCACTTCCGCTCGCCGCGCCGCTTGAGCAGTTGCCGACCCTGGCCGGGCATGTCGGCAATCACCAGATTGCTGCGGTGCAACATGCCGACGAACTGCCCCAACTCCTCGACGCTGATTTGCTGCGGGGCGAACAGCTCCTCGAAGCCCCGCTTGAGATCGTCCAGGCTCGATTGGCCGTCGAGCATTTTCAACAGGGCGAACTCTTCCTCCTGAAAGCGGAAATAGTTCAGCCCGATCGGATCCTTGAGCACCCAATAGAGCCGCCCTTGATAGCGCTGCTGATGCGCCGTCAGGTCCGGCCGCATCCGCAATCCCAGCGGGCGGGCGGAACTGGAGAGCAGACTGTCGGCAAGTGTAGGCACGGGCCGGGGGGAGCAGGGGTCGGGGGTCGGGGGTCGAGGGGTCGTAGGGGGCGAGGGGTCAGGAGCGGGCGAGCACGGGAGCAGGGAGCAGGGAGCAGGGAGCGGGCGGCGCGTCAGTGCGCGGTGGATCCGTGAACGTGCGGCGCACTGCGCCGGCCCGTCGCTGCCCTGACCCCCGACCCCCGACCCCCGACCCCTGCCCCTCACTCGCCCTTCGTATGCCGATCGTCATGGTCGCCGTCGCGCCGGGGCGGAGGAGCCATTCCTCTTGCCGTCGGGGATCGTGCCGGTTTTCCACCTCGGCCCAGACGCGATATTCGCTCCCCGCCTCGTCCAACGGGCTGACGAACACGATCTGACCTTGAACTCGACCGGTTCGGCATGATGGGCCAACGTCAACCGTCATCGTCACCTTCTTCGGCCGCGGACGTCTTGCGGCGAGAACTTGGCGGAATTCAAGAAGCCCTCGACCCGCAAACGATCCATGCGGACCAGCCGCAGCACGGTGTCGCCCGGCTTGACCCATTCCCCTTTGTGGGGAGTGACTTGCACGACGATGGCGTCGCCAGCCAGAGGCGATTTGATCTGGCGATGCTCGATTCCTTCCTCGGCCGCGAGCACGTCGGCGGCTTTGGAGTTGGTCGTGAGCTTGGCGATCCGCTTGCTCGATTTGCGATTGCTCGATTTGCAGGACGGCCCGCTGATGGGCGAATTCCAGGCGTTTGACTTCGACCCACGGGACGGAGTTCTTCACCTTGTCGTAGGCTTCCTTGTTCTTGAGATACTCATAGAGGGCCACGTCGGCGGCGGCGTTGGCATAGCGGATGTCGACATCGCTTTCGGCCTTCTCCTTGGCCGCCTCGCGATCGGCGTTCGGCTTTTTTCAATTCGGCCTGGGGAATGGCGTCGTCGATTTGGGCGAGGATTTGCCCTTCTTTCACCACTTGCCCTTCCTTGACCATGATTTCGGTGACCACACCGGCCTCTTGCGCCGGCACTTGGGCCTCGTCTTTCAAAGTGACCAGGCAGTGCTGGACTGTTGCGACCGTCGTCCGCCGCGGCCAAACCCGACTGGGCCGCGGTGGCCAGAACTGCCACGAGAACCGCGCCACAAATTTAGACCTTCGCATGAATTCCTCCTCCTACCACAGGCGGAACAGAATCCGCGATTGAACGAACGAAATCACGTCGTGAAACCAGCAATAGCCGACCGACGCCGTGCCGCAATCGACTTTGGCCGTGACCGTGGCGCCGGGCGCAGATCGGCCGGGTCGTGCTCGGATTTGTCGATGGCCACCTTCAACAGCACGACGTTGCCGTCGTCGCCGTGGACGTGGGCCGAGGGCTCGATGGAAAACACTTTGCCTTGATGCCGCGTGCCCGGGTTGGTCGCCAGGATGTAGGAGGCGTCGAGCTGGGCAGCGATAGCGGGATCGGCGCCGGCCGCAGCTTACCGGCATCGGCCGCCGCGGCGCTTCTCGTTCGCCGCGCGGGAGACGAAGCCCATGTCGGTCCTCGGGCATCAGCACGTCGAGTTCCCATTGGCCGGTCGGATCGGCCACGGTGAGCAATAACTGCCCCTCCTCGACCGGCCGCTGGAGCAGCTTTTCGTTGATCTGCCAGGTGACCACCTGACCCTTGATCGGGCTGCGGATTTCCAACAGTTTTTTCTTCTCGCGCAACAGCTTGAGTTGGCTGTCGAGGCTATCCTCGGTGCTGCGGTATTGCCGCACCTGGCCCGAGATGCGGTCGTATTCCTCGCGCGATAGATGGCTGCCGCTGCTTCCCAAGAGCTGCTGCTCGTCTCCCAGTCGTTGCTCGCGGGTGGAGCTGAGCTTGCCCTCGGTTTCGGTGAGGGCCTGCTCGATGTCGTTGTTATAAAGGGTGAGCAGCAATTGGCCCGGCTCGACCAGGTCGCCGTGCTGGACGTGGATTTTGGTGACGGTTCCCTTGACGGGGGCGAACACGTCGCGGCGCTCGGCCGGCTCGAGCGTCCCCTTGCCCGAAAGCTGGAATTTCATCGGCCACAGAAACAGCACCAACAGCGCCACCAGGATCGCTCCCGAGATGGCGAGCGTCTTGGGCAACGTGCGGGCCGCCACCATCCACCGCGATTTGCCGATCAGACGCCAAACCGGCATCAGGAACAGCTCGTTGTGCTCGCGGGCATTGGCCAGGGCCAGCGCGCTATGGTCGGCCACCACGTCGATCCGCCGCCGCATCGATTCACTGACCGCGTCGTCGGCGATCTGCTCGATGATCAGGGCGCCGAGGAATTCGGGAGGCGCGTTCTCGTCGGCTTCGGCGTCGGTGTCGTCGCGCGGCCGTTCGAGCGGCAGCACCGCGACCATCTTCGAATGGGATTCGTCGGCGTAGGTCTCGACCGATTCCTCGATCTGCGGCGGGAGGTTCGAGGTGTCGCCGTTGTACCACAGGTCTTCGCCGCCGGCCACGACGATCGTCGCCAGCTTGCCGAGCAGGGTGACCGTGTTGGAGCGGTTGTCGAGCAATTCCTGCCCGCTGATCGCCTCGATGCGGCAGCGGCCGCCGCGCTCGAGCGCCACGCTCACGCGGTCGCAGCCGATCAGCCGCCGCCCTTCGTTGGCGATCGTGTAGGCCGTTTGCCGCGGGTCGAGCCCCTCATGCACCAGCCGCGTGAATTGCTCGAGCTGCGACCACATGACCTGCCGATCGGCGAACGACCGCAGGTGGCGGGTCTTGAGATAGTCGCCGGCCAGATCGCACATCTGCTGGAGGAACCGCAGATAGCCGCGCTCGACGGTCGGCCGCCCGCCGGGCCGCTGAAAGATTTCGACGATCCCTTGAACCTGCGTGTCGCTTTTGAGCGCGCCGATCACGAGCAGGTATTCGGTGGGATTGGCGGCCTCGCCGCTTTCGCCTTCGCCGGAATGAGGCTGCACGAGCAGCCCTTGCCCGTCGGCGGCCACTTTGTGCAACAGGCGGCCGTGGCGCTGCTGATCTTCTTCGTTGGTCTCGCCGAGCCGGGCCTGCTGGAGATTCATCTGGTAGCTGAGCTTCAGGCCCCCTTCGTCGAGCGTCCAGATCGCTCCGCCGACGGCCGCCAGAGCCGAGACGATCCGGGTCAGGAAGCCCTCGTAAAACTCGCCTGGCGACAACTCCGAGCGCGAAAGCCCCTCGATCTCATGGACCAGCGTGCGGAGCTGCTGCCGCGTTTGGTCGATCAAATCGGGATCAAAGGAGGAGGCGGAACTCATGGGGGGCGACTCAGGTAGAGCGAGCCGACTCAAGTGCATTCAAGATAGTAGAGAAACTCACGCGAACAGTATTAACTCTCGTCCGGCTCGGGATCTGTCGGGAATGCCCTCGGTGGCGTTCCGGGCGCAACGAGTGCTATCATCCGTCGTAACGCTCCAAATCGGCACCCAGGCCGTTCCCTACATTACCGACGGCCGAACGACCGCGTGGCGCTGAGCCAATCCGACCATCACCTTGGGCCGAACCTAGGAATCTTAGCTCAACCGGCGACAACCACCCCGGATATTCGTTAAACTAGGACTAAGCGCTACATCATCGGCCCCGGCGGGCCGCATCCTTAAATTGAACGGAGGTAGCGATGAAATGCAAGCCTTTTGACAATTATGACCGACCGATCCGACGATATTTGCCCCCGCCCCGCTAGATTGCCTACGCAACCTACCGAGCCCCTGGTCGCACCGATTTATCCCAGTTCCGTCTATCGCTGCGCCGACCCGACCCAGGCCGCCGCGCTGCTTGGCGGGCGAACTGCCGGGCCATGCCTACCGTCGCGACGGCCACCCCAATTCCGAGCTGCTGGCGGAAAAATGCCGCGAACTGCACGGAGCAGCCGCGAGCCGCGATCACGGCCTCGGGCATGGGGGCGATGGCCCTGGCCCTCGTTTCCCAATGCCGCCAAGGAGATCATATCGTCGTCGGCAACCAGATGTACGGCCGCAGCTTGCTGCTGTTGGTCGATGAGGCCCAACGGCTGGGGATCGCGGCCACGACGGTCGACGCCTGCGATCCCAGGCGCGACCGCCGCCGCCCTGACCCCCGCCACGAAGCTGCTGATCGTCGAGACGATCACCAACCCGCTGTTGCGGGTCGTCCGATTTCGCGGGCCTTCGCCGAGCTGGCCCACAGCCGGCGGGGCGCTGTTGTTGGTCGATAACACGTTCGCCTCGCCGACGCTCTGCCGGCCGCTGGAATTCGGCGCCGATTTGGTTCTGGAGAGCCTGACCAAAATCATGAACGGCCATAGCGACGTGCTGCTCGGGCTGCTTTGCGGGCGCGAGGAAATCTGGCAGCGCGTGCCGACGGCCCTCTCGACCTGGGGCTGGAGCCCGGCCCCGCTGGGATTGCTGGCTCGCCCTGCGCGGCCTGGGCACCCTGCATCTGCGGGCCGAGCGGGCGTCGGACAATGCCTTGGCGGTCGCCCAGTTTCTCGCCGACACGGCCGGAAGTCGAGATCGTCCACTATCCGGGGCTGGCCAGCCACCCCGACCATGCCCTAGCCAAGCGGCAATTCGGCGGGCGCTTCGGGGCGGTCGTGACGTTCACGCTTCGCCGGCGGCACGGAGGCGGCGACGCGGTTCATTGCTGCCGCCAGCCGCATTCCCTTCTGCCCATCGCTGGGCGAATTGTCCACGACGCAGACGCATCCCGAATCGACCAGCCACCGCGCCATGTCCCCGGCCGCCCGCGAAGCGCTGGGCATCAACGGGGGGACGATCCGGCTTTCGGTCGGGATCGAATCGAGCGACTTCATCATCGAGGCGCTCGGTTCGAGCTTTGCGGCGATTTGAGGCCGGCGATCGCGAAAAGTCGCCGCGGCGGCCCATGGGGAAGCGGCGTCTCGCCGTATTCGTGAGCCGGTTCGCTGGCGAACCGCCGTGCGGATTCGGCCGGCGGCGCCGAAGCATGGCGGCCATCGACGGTCGATCCAATCCCGACGGAGGCTGGCACGCAAGCCGGCTAACGTGCGGTTGCTCGCCGGCGTCCCGCCGGTTTTCCCGTCGAATCGAGCGGCGGGACGCCGCTTCCACATCGGCGCAAGCCGGGGGACGCCGCTTCTGCTATGGGCCGAGGCGAGAAACTCGGGCGTTTTTTGCCGGCCCCTGTCGCCGGCGCTCACTGGCGTCTTGTATAGTAGAGGGCATGAATCTTCAGCGCGCTTTTGGTGTATTTCGAGACCTCGCCGGCGATCAAGCTGCTCCGCGCAACAGGCCCCCTATGTGGTCGATTTTCTGCAACCGGCAGTTCAAGGCCACGGAACTGATCGTCGTGCCGCACAGCGATTTGCTGCCGGCGCTCGCCGCCTATATCGAAGAAGCCCGCGAGGTCGATGCCGAGGTGCTCCGCGACCGCCCCGAGACGTATCTCACCGAATGGTGCGTCGGCGAGCGGCGGTGGTTGGTGCGGCGATTCGGCGTCGAGCGGAACGAGCCGGTCTACGAACTTTCGCCGCACACCGAGCAAGTGCTGGCCTTTCTCGACAAGGCGATCGCCCCCGAGCAGGGCTTCGTCGGCACCGAATCGCGGCTCAAGCTGGTCATCGAAACATTGGACCGCCTGGTGATCGGCGCCTCGGACGATCCGACCGTCCATCTCGAGCGGCTGCGGGCCGAGCAAGACCGCATCGCCCAGCAGATCGCGCAAATCGAGAGCGACGGCTTCGTCGATCGCTACAAGCCGACGCGGATCCGCGAGCAGTTTGCCACGGCCGTCTCGTTGCTCAAGGAGTTGCAAGGGGATTTTCGCGCGGTCGAGGAAAAGTTTCGCGAGATCACCGGCGATGTGCAGCAGCGGCAAGTGCAAGGCACCACCTCGCGCGGCGGCATTCTCGGCGAGGCCCTCGACGCCGAAGACGCTTTGAAACAAGAGGATCAAGGCGTCAGCTTCTTCGAATTCCTCCGCTTCATCCATTCACCGCCGCAGCAAGACCGGCTGCGGGCCATCATTCAGCAAATCGTTGCGGATCGAGGAACTCGCCGAGCAAACCGAAGGGATCGAGGCCGTGCGGCGGATGGTGCCGCTGCTGTTGGCCGAAGCGGAAAAGGTGACGCAAACCACCCGGCGGCTCACTTCGACCCTCCGGCGGCTGCTCGATGTGAAGGCCCACCGCGAGCGGCGGCGCGTCGCGGAATTGCTCCGCGAGATTCGCGGCCTGGCGGCGGCGCTGGCCTCCCAGCCGCCGGGCGACGCGATCGCCCTGGAAATCGACGCCCGGATCGAGATCGAATCGCCCCTGGCCCGCACCTTCTGGACCGAGCCGGGGCGCTTCGAGCGCGTGGAGCTGGCCGAGCATATCGTCGCCGACGAGCAGCGGCTCGAATTCCTCCGCAGTTTCAAGGACTTGCCGCGGATCGATTGGCGGCGGCTGCGCCGCCAGGTGCAAGAGGCCGTCGAGCGCAGCGGCCATGTCACTTTGGGAAGCCTGCTCGGCGAGCATCCGCCCGACTCGGGCGTGATCGATCTGTTCGGCTACTTGCAAATCGCCAACGACGAAGGGCATCGATCAGCAGCGAGGCGACCGAAGAGATTGTGTTGCCGCGGCGGCGCGGCGACGCGCGGCCGATGGCGATCACCTTTCCGCTGGTCACATTCATCGCCAAAGGAACTTGATTCACGATTGTGTGATCGTTATGGCATGGTTATGGCATGGTCATCGTTATGGCATGGTCTCCCGACTCTCGTTATGGCATGGTCTCCCGACCATGCCTCTCGTTATGGCATGGTCTCCCGACCATGCCATTCGTTCGACCGCAGGTCTCCCGGCGCGGCTGGCAATCGCCGCTTCTGGAGACCTACGGTCGGGTGTGTGGAACGGTCGGGAGACCGATCCACAACGTGGACTTCGTTATGGCATGGTCTCCCTCGTTATGGCATGGTCTCCCGACCATGCCATTTGCTCGACCGCAGGTCTCCCGAAGGCGGCTCGCAACGGCCGCTTCTGGAGACCTACGGTCGGGTGTGTGGAACGGTCGGGAGACCGATCCACAACGTGGACTTCGTTATGGCATGGTCTCCCGACCATGCCATTCGTTCGACCGCAGGTCTCCCGGGGGCGGCTCGCAACGGCCGCTTCTGGAGACCTACGGTCGAGTGTGTGGAACGGTCGGGAGACCGATCCACAACGTGGACTTCGTTATGGCATGGTCTCCCGACCATGCCATTCGTTCGACCGCAGGTCTCCCGTGGGCGGCTCGCAACGGCCGCTTCTGGAGACCTACGGTCGAGTGTGTGGGGGTGGAACGGTCGGGAGACCGATCCACAACGCTGCTCGTTATGGCATGGTCTCCCTCGTTATGGCATGGTCTCCCTCGTTATGGCATGGTCTCCCGACCATGCCATTTGCTCGACCGCAGGTCTCCCGAAGGCGGCTCGCAACGGCCGCTTCTGGAGACCTACGGTCGGGTGTGTGGAACGGTCGGGAGACCGATCCACAACCTGGGTCGGGAGACCGATCCAAAACCTGATTGATCCACAACTGGGATTCACGATGATGTCATCAATAATCAACTCGCAACCCGCCGCATTGCCGCCGTTTCAGGATTGGAGCATTGCCGCCGTGCATTTATTGCAAGGGGTGGTTTATTCCGACGACGCCAAAGTTTGGGACATCGTGCTCGGCCATATCTCGCCGCTGGAGAGCCATTTCGCCCGGCTCGGCTTGCTGCTGGTCGTCGATGAGCCGGAGGGCTTGGCCTATTTGCGGCAGCTTGCCGATGACGAATTGCCCGAGGGATACGACCGGCTTCCCAAGCTGTTTCACAAGAGCCGGCTGAGCTACGGGGCGACGCTGCTCTGCGTGCTGCTGCGCGAGGAATTGCGGCGGTTCGAGGAGGAAGAGGTGCAAAACGAGCGGTGCGTGGTCGACGGCGGCGGGTCTTGTTCGAGCAATGGCGGCCCTTCTTTCCGCCGGAGCAAGACGAGGTGCGGCTGAAGAAGCAGTTCGACGCGGCGATTCGCTCGCTGGTCGAGCTGAAGTTCATCCGCCAGATCACGGCCGAGCCGGAGGAATGGGAGATTCGCCGCATCCTGAAAGCCCGCGTGTCCGGCCGAAGAATTGGAAACGCTTCGCGCACGGCTCGTCGCCGAGGCCGCGGACGCAGCACCGACCCGGAATCGGCAACAGGGGGAATCGCATGTGCTGAGGCTATTCGAAACCAACGGCTCGGCCCGGCCCGGCTTCCGCCTCCATAAGCTGGAGGTCTACAACTGGGGCACCTTCGACAGCGCCGGCGACGCCACCCGCGGCCGCGTCTACACGATCCGCCCCGAGGGGCAAACGGCCCTGTTGATCGGGCAGAACGGCTCGGGGAAATCGACGCTCGTCGACGCCCTGCTCACGCTTGCTCGTCCGCCCGGCCGTGCGGAACTACAACGTTGCCGCCGGGGCCGGCAAGCGCGAGCGCGACGAGCGGACCTACATCAAAGGGGCCTTCGGCCGCTTCAGCCGCGACGACGCCGAGCGGGCCGACATGCAATTCCTCCGCCCCGGCCATGCCCATTATTCCGCGCTGCTGGCCTGCTTTCGCAACGTCGCGGCCGACCGCGTATTCACCGATCGCCCAAATCCTCTACATCGACTCCGACGGCCAGAGCAAGAAGGTTTATTGCCTCGCCGGCGACGAGCGGTCGATCGCCGCCGATTGCTCGCGGCTCACCGGCATGGACCGGCTCAAGCCGGCGATGGAGCGGCGCGGCTTTCGGGTGACGACCACGTACAGCGAGTTCCACGAATGGTTTCGCAAGCTGACCGGCGTGCAGCCCAAGGCGATGGACATGTTCAACCAGACCGTGGCCGTCAAGGACATTCAGCGGCTCAACGATTTCATTCGCGAGCACATGCTCGAGAACAGGCCCTGGGGCGAGCGGGTCCAAAACCTGTTGACCCATTTCAGCGAATTGAGCGCCGCCCATCAGAGCCTCGTCCGCGTGCGAAAGCAATTCGAGCTGTTGCAACCGATCGCCATGCATGGCGCCGCCTATCGCGAAAAAGCCGCGGCGCTCGACGAGGCCGAGCAACTCCTCGAAGCGGCCGGGCCCTTCTTCCGCCAACGCACGATCGATCTGTTCGAGCCGGCCCGCGACGAGTGGCTGGCGGAAAAATCCCGCGCGGAGGAAGTCGAAGCAGCGGCTTGGAGCAGGATCTCGCCGCCGCCCGCGACGCCGCAGCGCAAGCTGCAAAACGAAATCGAGCAGCAGGGGGGCGCGCGGCTCCGCGAAATCCCCGGCTTGATCCGGCTGGAAGAATCGTATCTTGCCGCCAAGCGCGACGCCGATCGCCGCTTTCACGCCGCGCTCGAGGCCGCCGGAATCCGCGACCGCGCGGCGACGCCCGAGCGATTCGCCGCGGTTCGGCGCAACTGCCGCCGCTCGTCAAGGACATCGAGCAGGAATTGGCCGCGGGAGAGCCGCGGCGGAACGAGCTGATCTTCGAGCGCGGCACGGTCGTCAAGGAGCTGCGCGAGGACGAAGCCGAACTCGCGGCTCTCAAGCAGCGGCAGGGGAATCTGCCCGAGGCCCTGGCGCAAACGCGGCGGCGGTTGTGCGAGGAATTGCGGCTCTCGGAAAAGGATCTGCCGTTTGCCGCGGAACTGATTGCCGTCAAGCCCGCCGAGCGTCGCTGGGAGCCGTCGCTGGAAATGGTGCTGCGGGGATTCGCGCTGAGCCTGCTCGTGCCGCCGAGATTTTACGCCCTGGTGAGCGGCTACGTCGATCGGACGCGGCTGGCCGACGCGCAAAACCGCGGCCAAAAATTCGTGTATCTTGAAAATCGACACCCGCGGCGACGAAACCCCCGCAGCCGGATTGCATCCCCAATCGCTGCTCCGCAAGCTCGATTTCCGCGCGGGCCATGCGCTGTTGCCCTGGGTTCAAGCGGAATTGGCCGAGCGATTCGACTTTCGCTGCTGCGACACGATCGAGGAATTTCGCAGCAGTCGCCGCTGCGCGCGTTGACCGCCCGAACGGCATGTGAAGATGCGCGGTCTGCGGCACGAAAAGGACGATCGCGAGCGGACCGTCGACCCGCGGCATTTCGTGCTCGGTTGGGACAATCGCGAAAAGCGCCGCCACTTGGCCGAGCGGATCGCTACGCTTGCGGAATCGCTCGCGCGGCTGAATCGGCGCATCGACGGCCTCGAATCGAAGCTCGCCGTCCTCCGCGGCCGGCAAGACGGCGATCGAGCAAGCTCGGCAATTCGGCGATTTCGCGGCCATCGACTTCGCGCGCGCACGAACAGGAGATCGCCCGGCTCGTGCAAGAGCGGCAAATGCTCGAAGAGCAAAGCGACGCCATCCGGCTGCTCAAGCAGCGGCTGGCCGAAGAGCAAGCCCGCGAACAGGCGTTCGAAGGCGAGCGCGACAAGCGGTCAAGCACGATCGGCCGATTTGGAGCGCAACGTCGCCGACGCCGAGCGGCTGATCGCCAATGCCCGCAAGGAACTCGATCGCCGGCACAAGGCCGACGAACTCGAGCGGCTCACGCTACGGTTTCCCGGCGATCGAGGCCCGCCTGCGCGAGCAAGCCGCTCAGCCGCCGCCGCACTTGCCGAACGGGAGCGCGGCGTTTGCCAAGGCGCTCGGCGAACAGCGCGATCGGCTGCTACATCAACTGCGTCCCGCGCAAGAATCGAACTCACCGCGGCGATGGGCCGGTTTCTCTCGAAATTCCCCGATGAGCGGGCCGATTTGCAGCCCTCGGTCCGCTATCGTCGATAGTTTTCTGGGCCTGCTGGATCAAATCCGCGAGGAAGACCTGCCGCGGCACGAGCAGCGGTTCAAGGACCGGCTCAACGAAAAAGTGACGCACGAGATCGGCCTCTTGAACGGCGCCCTGCAGACCGAGCGGTCGGCCATCGAAGACCGGATCGAATTGCTCAATCGTCGCTCAGCAACTCGCCTATCGCGACGGCACGCACATGCGGCTCGAGGCCAAGGCCGTCCGCGATCGCGAGATCGGCGATTTCCGCGAGGCGCTCGCGCAATGCCTGGCCGGCACGTTCGAGGGCACGCCCGAGGCCGACGAAGCCCGCTTCCTGCAAATCGAGAAGCTGATCGCCCGGCTCCGCGACGAAGAGCGGTGGCGGAACAAAGTGACCGACGTCCGCCGCTGGTTCGACTTCGCCGCCCGCGAATTCGACGACGCGACCGACAAGGAGTTGCGGTATTATGAAGACAGCACGGGTCAATCGGGCGGCGAGAAGGCCAAGCTGGCCTTCACGATCCTCGTGGCGGCGATCGCCTATCAGTACGATCTCGATCCGGGCCGGCCGCGGAGCGACCGCTTCCATTTCGTCGTGGTCGACGAGATGTTTTCCAAGGTGGACGATCAGTATTCGGAATATGCGCTGCAGCTTTTCGAGAAGTTCGGCTTGCAACTGTTGATCGTCGCGCCCTTGGACGCCAAAGCCCGCGTCACCGAGCCGTACGTCGGCTGCTATCTGCACGTGGTCAAGAACGCCGACACGAACTGCTCGGAGGTGTTGAGCATGACGGCCCGCGAATTCGAGCAGCAAGTCGCGCTGGAACCGTCGCAAGATTCGCCGCCGGTTCACGCGCCGCGCTGCCATCGCCGCGCGCGGCGCGGCGCGCCGCCGCTGAAGCCTGCCGCCGATGATCACTCCCGACGAAATCCGCGCGAAGGCCCAGCGGCTTTATCCCGACGCGCTGCAGGCCTGGCTGGCGGGGAACGAGACGTTTTTCCCGCACCTGGTGCCCGCCGAAAAGCGATTGGCCGCCGACGATCTCGCCGCCGCGATCCAAGCCGTTCGGCTGCTGCGGGAAGGCTCGAAGGCCGAGCGCGGCTTCGGTTATACGGTCGCGTGGCGCGAGGTGAAATCGCGC
The DNA here is from genome assembly GCA_963770565.1 of uncultured Actinomycetota bacterium. GTDB lineage: Bacteria > Actinomycetota > Actinomycetes > JAFAQI01 > JAFAQI01 > DATAUK01. Next base: position 212,723 of record CAVYQE010000001.1, on the reverse strand, counting down.
CGGCTACGGCCGGAATCTCTTTCCCGAGCGGATTCTGTTCGAAACGCGCGACGACCTGCTGCGGCTGATCGGCCGGCAGCGCGAATTCGAGCGGTTCGCCGCGGCCGTCGAGCGATTGCGGACGGAGTTTCCGATTCTCGACGATTGGATTCGCTCGAACAGCCGCGCGCTGATCGAGTCGGCCCCCGCGATCGACGGACTCATCGAGGTGCTGCGGCATTTCGTCGCGCCATCCGCGGCCGGGGCTGTTCGCCCGCGAATTGCCGCTGGCGGTCGATACGAAGTTCATCGAGCGGCATCAGGGGGTGCTGCGAGCCTGGTTCGATTTGGTGCTGCCGCCGCACACGATCCGGGCCGCAGAGACGCATTTCGAGCGCCGCTACGGGTTGCGGTACGCCGAGCCGCAGTTCCTCGTCCGCTGGCTCGATCCGGAGCTGCAAGACGAACTGCGGCTCCCCTTTCGCGGAACTTTCGCTGCCGCTCACGGCGCTTGCGGCCTTGGCCGTGCATGACGCTCAGGTGTTCCTCGTCGAGAACAAGGTGAATCTGCTCACGCTGCCTGGGGTGCCGCGGGCAATTGCGCTGGGGGGCGTGGGGTAGCGCGGCCGTCGAATTCCAGGCGATCGGCTGGCTGGACGACAATCGGCTGACCTATTGGGGCGATCTCGACGTGGAGGGGTTGCTGATCCTGTCGAACTTTCGCGCCATCTTTCCTCACGCCCGGAGCCTGCTGATGGACGAGGAAACGCTCCGGCAATTCGAGCCGCTCGCCGGCCCGGGCAACTCCTTCACCGGTCCGCCGCCGCCGCACCTCACGGCCGGCGAGCGGGCCGCCTTCGTGCGCTGCCGCGACGAGCGGCTCCGCTTGGAGCAAGAGCGCCTGCCGCAGCGGGACGTCTTGGCGGCGCTGGCGGCGGCTCGGGTCCAATAAGGCCCTGCAAAACCTGTAGGTAGCTGTCCGAGAACCGGCTTATCTTCCGGCCGGCGTTGCCAAATGGGGTCGGGAGTCGATTTCGCCATGATGCCGGTTCACATTTCAGATCGCTTGGTCGGCGAAATCGACTCGCGACCCCTTTCGCGGCGAAGCTCCCGCTCGCCGTGGCCGGGAGTCAGCGCCGCCGAGTCCAAGCCGCCGCGGCGTACTTTTCGCGGGCGATCGTCGCGATCCGCGGCGCGAGAACGGCTTCGTCCCCCGTGCCGGCCCATTGCAGATTCAAGCGCTCGCCCAGAGCCGTCAGCAACAATGCGCCGAGCGCGCGAGATTCGATCTGCCGGCCGGACAATTCGGCAATTCCCGGCAGTTCCGGCGCACCGCGCGATCGAGCGAGCAGGATGCTTCCGTGCTGGAGGATTGCCCCCGCGCGCGGCGCTGAGCGCTGCCGGCGATTTTGCGATCGCCGATCAGCAGGTCGCCGGGCGCGCGGCGCTGAAAGCAGAGAAAGGGGGCTTCCGCGGCGGATGCGGTCGTCGTCGGCAGCGGCGCCGCGCGCGGTGAAGCTGCGCGGCGACGGCCAGAGCCCCGAGCGCCGCGGCCAGCGCTTCGTGGGTAGCGAAGTAGAGCTGCCGGGCGTCGCGGGCCCACGGCTGGTCGCTCGGGATCGCCAAGCTGTAGGTCAACTCGCGGTCGTGAACAATCGCCCCGCCGCCGCTCGCTCGGCGGACCAGCGGGCAAGCGAGACTCGCCGGATGCCGCCGGCGGTCGGCGGCCGCTTGAAAATAACCCAGCGACAAAGTCGGCGCCGACCATTCGTAGAGCCGTAGCGTCGCGACGCCGTCGTGGGCCGCCGATTCGAGTCAGCGCTTCGTCGCAAGCCATGTTCCAGGTGCCCTCGGCGGGACCATGAATCAAGCGGCGGCAGGCCAGTGGAGGGAAAGAGGGCATGGTGAGCGCAGCGCGGATTCTCGTCGTCTGGCGCGGGAGATCGACTAGGTCTGCTACTTCTGTTGCCCCGCGCGCAACCAAGTCAGCACCGGTTGCCGCGCGGCGAGCACTTCGTCCGGACGGCTGATCGGCGTGGTGTGCGGCGCCTCGTGCAGCAGCTCGGGCGATTCCTCGGTGATGCGAAACAATGTTTCGGCGAAGGCGTCGAGCGTCTCCTTGCTTTCCGTCTCCGTCGGCTCGATCATCAGCGACTCTTTGACCGTGAGCGGAAAGTAAACCGTTGGGGCGTGGAAGCCGTAGTCCAACAGCCGCTTGGCCAAATCCATCGCCGAGACGCCGCGCTCGGCCTTGAGCTTCGCCGCGGTGGCGACGAATTCGTGCAGGCAGCGATCTCCGTGCGGCACGGGCAAAATGTGCTTCACGCGGCTCAACAGATAATTGGCGTTGAGCACGGCGTTTTCCGCCACGCTCTTCAACCCGGCCGGTCCGTAGGTGCGAATGTAGCAATAGGCCCGCACCAACACGCCGACGTTGCCGAAAAAGCTCCGCACCTGGCCGATCGACTTCGGCCGGTCGTAAGCCAGCCGGTAACGCTCGCCGACGCGCTCGACGATGGGCGACGGCAGATAGGGCTCGAGCCGGCTCCGCACTGTGATCGGCCCCGCTCCCGGCCCGCCGCCGCCGTGTGGGCCACTGAACGTCTTGTGCGGATTGAAGTGCATCATGTCGGCGCCGAAATCGCCCGGGCGCGTGATCCCCAGAATGGCGTTCATGTTGGCTCCGTCGAGATAGATCAGCGCCGCCTGGGCATGCACCTTGTCGGCGATCTGCCGCACTTGCCGCTCGAACATCCCGAGCGTGTTGGGATTGGTGATCATGAACACGGCCACTTGCTCGTCGAGCTTCGCCGCGCAGGTCGTCGAGATCGACCTGCCCTTGCGGATTGCTCTTCACGGTGACCGCGTCGAAGCCGGCCATGGCGGCGCTGGCCGGATTGGTGCCGTGAGCGCTGTCGGGAGCGAGCACCTTGGTGCGCCGCTCTCCCCGATCGCGGAAATAGGCCGCGGCGACCATCAGGGCCGTCAATTCGCCGTGCGCCCCGGCGGCCGGCTGAAGCGAAGCGGCGTCGAGGCCCGAAATCTCGATGAGAATCTGCTGCATTTCGAACAGCAGTTGCAGCATCCCTTGCAGCGTCTCCTCGGGCTGATAGGGATGCAGATCGGCGATGCCCGGCGAGCCGCGGCACCGCTCGTTCCGCTTGGGATTGTACTTCATCGTGCAGGAGCCGAGCGGATAGAAGTGGGTATCCACCGACATGTTCTGCGTCGAGAGATTGGTGAAATGCCGCACGATATCCGGCTCGGCGAGTTCCGGCAGCGGCGGGAGCGTCTTCGCGCGGTGCGCCGCGGGAAGCAGCGCGTCGAGCGGCACGTCGGGGACGTCGCTCGCGGGAATCCGCATCGCCCGGCGGCCCGGTTTGGAAAGTTCGAACAGCAGTTGCGTCGCGCGGGTGTTACGCATAATTCATAGATCCCTTGGCATGCAACAATCGGGTCGTGTGCCACTGGCAAGCGCAGCCTGCCAGTGGCGTCCTCGGCACTTCTCAAGCCCCAACTCACCAACCAACCTCGTGTGCCACTGGCAAGCGCAGTCTGCCAGTGGCGTCCTCGGCACTTCTCAAGCCCTAAACTCACCGACCAACTTCGTGTGCCACTGGCAAGCGCAGTCTGCCAGTGGCGTCCTCGGCACTTCTCGAGCCCTAACTCACCGACCAACTTCGTGTGCCACTGGCAAGCGCAGTCTGCCAGTGGCGTCCTCGGCACTTCTCAAGCCCTAACTCACCGACCAACTTCGTGTGCCACTGGCAAGCGCAGTCTGCCAGTGGCGTCCTCGGCACTTCTCAAGCCCTAAACTCACCAACCAACCTCGTGTGCCACTGGCAAGCGCAGTCTGCCAGTGGCGTCCTCGGCACTTCTCGAGCCCTAACTCACCGACCAACCTCGCGTGCCACTGGCAAGCGCAGTCTGCCAGTGGCGTCCTCGGCACTTCTCAAGCCCTAACTCACTAACCAACCCCGTGTGCCACTGGCAAGCGCAGTCTGCCAGTGGCGTCCTCGGCACTTCTCAAGCCCTAAACTCACCAACCAACCTCGCGTGCCACTGGCAAGCGCAGTCTGCCAGTGGCGTCGTCGGCGCTTCTCACGCCCTAATTCACCAACCATCCCGGCAAGCAAAGTCCACCGGTATCGGTTCGAAAACCGAGTTGACCCCAGTTGCAGACAGCATCCCTCGCCAATACTCTTTCGATGCGTCATTGACAGCGGAGTTCCACCCCAACGCGCAGGTCGGCACTGGCAGACTGCGCTTGCCAGTGCCATGCGCCCACCTTCAAACTGACACTGTTGCACGAATTCGAGGTTGATGGTGAGCCGCAAAAGCAGCCAGTGCATCGATCTCGGCGCGGGTCCGCTTCTCCGTCACGCAAACGAGCAGGCAATCGGCGAGTTCGGGATACCAGCGTTCCAGCGGCACCCCGACAAAAAGGCCCGCCTCGAGCCCGGCCGAGATCAGCTCGTCGATCCCGCCGGCCGCGTCGCGGACGACGAATTCCTTGAACGTCGGCCGATCGAAGGGCATAGTGAACCGGCGGCCGCGGGTGAGTTGCCCCGCGGCATAATGGGCTTTGCGCAGGCACGATTCGGCCAGCTCGCGCATCCCTTGCGGGCCCAGGGCGGCCAAATACACCGTGGCACGCAGCGCGAACAAGCCCTGATTGGTGCAGACGTTGCTGGTGGCTTTTTCGCGGCGGATGTGCTGCTCGCGGGTTTGCAGCGTGAGCACCCAGCAGCGTTTGCCGCGGCGATCGACCGTTTGCCCGGCGATCCGCCCCGGCATGCGGCGGACGAATTGCTCGCTGCAAGCCATAATGCCCAAGTACGGTCCGCCGAATTGCATCGGCGTGCCCAGCGATTGCCCCTCGGCCACGACGATGTCGGCCCCGTAATCTCCCGGCCGCTTGAGCAGGCCGAGGCTGATCGGATCGACGGCCACGACCAACAGTGCTCCGCGCTCGTGGGTCGCTTGCGCCAGCGCATCGGCCGCTTCGAGGCAGCCGAAAAAGTTGGGTTGTTGGATGAGCACGCAGGCCGTGTCGTCGGTGATGGCGCGGGCCAATTCGTCGGGGGCGACGGTGCCCTCCGGCGTGCCGACGGTGACCAATTCCACGCCGAGATTCGCCAGATAGGTGGCGATCACCTGGCGGTATTCGGGATGGACGCTGCGCGGCGACGACCACGCGGCCGTGCCGCCGGGTGGTCGAGATGCTCATCAGCACGGCTTCGGCCGCCGCGCTGCCGCCGTCGTACAGGCTGGCGTTCGAGACGTCCATGCCGGTCAGCTCGGCGATGAGCGTCTGATACTCGAAGAAGGCCTGCAAGTTGCCCTGGCTGGCTTCCGGCTGATAGGGGGTGTACGACGTGTAAAACTCGCCGCGCGAGGCGACGTAATCGACCACGGCGGGCACGAAATGGTCGTAGCTCCCCCCGCCGAGAAAGCAGACCTTCTCCCCCGCCGCCACATTCTGGGCAGCCAAGTCGCTCATGTGAGCGGCCAACTCGATCTCCGAGAGCGCGGGGGGGATGTTCAGCGCGCGACCGAGCCGCAATTCGGCGGGAATCTTCGCGAACAAATCATCCAGCGACGCGGCCCCGATCGCCGCGAGCATCGCCCGCTGATCTTCAGGAGTGTTGAGGATGTATCCCATTTCGGTCTCTTGAGTCGTAATCGGCGAAACACTTGTTTGTAGGGCGGCTCTCCCGAGCCGACGCGAGGGCTCGGGAGAGCCATCCCACGAATCTGTTGACACGTTCCCGGGGGCATTCGGCATAGCCGCGTGTCTGTCTCAGGATTCACCGAGAATCTTATACGGCGTGTGGAGCGATTCCCAGCCGACGATTTGCAAATACAGAGTCGTATCGCGGAAATCCACCACGTGATACGCCAATCGCAAGGCCCGTTCCAAGACCTTCGGCGCGATGCGTTGCCTCGCTTTCGCGCCCAGAGCCTTCTCCAATCCGATCGACAGCAAGCAAATCATATCGTGTCCCCGCGAGATCTGCCAAGGATCGTTCACGCCCTGGCAGCATTCCTCGATTCGGGGCACGAGCGATTGCGCATCGATGTCATGTTTCCTGCTTTTGTCGAGCACCACCTTGACCATGGCACGAACGTTGACTTGCAGCGTGCCGGGATCGACGAACTTCCCAAACGCCAGATCTTCGAAATCGAAACCAAGATCCTGTCCGAGTGAAATGAAAAGAAGCGCGCCGATCGGCATCGCGTTTCGGGCAAGAACAGTTCCCAGCAGTGGCCCGTGCATTGCCGTATAGGCTTCCACGCGCTCGGCCGAACCGAATTCCGCGACGACTCGGTCGAGCGATGGCGAAGCGCAGAGGAGGCATTCCAAGTCGTGGTGCTCCGTCATAAAAAGGTTCTCACCCGGTTCGGACTGTCGCTCGATGCGAGCGAAATCGGCATCGACGACACCGAGCGCACCGTCGAAGCCGTCGCCGTTCAAGATGCGGATCGCGTCAACGACATTGTGCTTGCCGTGTCCGATGAGAATCCGGCACGCTTCGTGGTCCACGATGAATCGGAAGAACACCTCATCACTGGTCCCCTCGACAAGGAAAAACGACCCGTCGTATTGATTGCGCCACATGCGGATCGTGTTGGCAAGCGTATATCCATTGATCGATTCCTCCATCATTTCGGACCCTTGAGTTTCACGGTCAAGTCCCACCGATTGCTGATGATTTGCGGCGAATGCGTGGCAATCAGCACGTCGAATCGAGAGATTTCGGTAATCTGTTCGATGTCGCTCAAAAACTGCTCCTGCCAGGCGACATGCAGCGAGATTTCCGGCTCGTCGATCAGAATCAACGAGTTGGGCTCGACCTTGAACAATAATTCGTAGAGCAACACGATTTCATGTTGCTCGCCCGTCGAGAGGCCAGTCGGAGCCAAGACTTGTCCGTCGCGCGTTTCGAACACAAAACCGTCGTCTTTGTTCATGGCGATGGATTTATACGCAAACCGCGGCGTGATAATCGACTTGAACAGGCTGATTCTCCGGAACAGGTCGTCGAATACGGCCAATTTCTTTTCCGCGTCGGCGATATACACCGACAGCACGTCGATTTTCGATTCGTCGAACGACGACGGTAGATCGAAATGCGACTTTTCTTCTTTGTCGAGAAGGCCCGCCTCGGTCAACCGAGTGCGCTTGTTCTCCAATTCGGAAAGCCGTTGATTGATCAGCGTGCGCTCTAGCTGGGGTTGACCGGGGGCGCCGACCAGTCTTTGCGGAAAGGAGCGATCCAGCGATTGCGAGAGGGCGGCGTATTGCGCGAGCGTTTGCTGGATGCGCGATGCGAGTTCGGCCGAGTATTTTGCGACCGCCGTGACCGGCCTGAACCGGCGTTCCGAGAGAGGCCAACGCGGCGGCACCGAGTCGTCAAGACGCTCGAGGCGATTGGCTTGAATGAGATGGACGGGGATCGACGCCCGAAGTTCCATCAACCATTCAGGCGTCTTCGACCACGTTCCGGGCTCGATCGGAAGTGTGTCGGAATATCGGAGCAGCAATTCCTCCAAATCGAGAATCTCATCCGTGGATAAAACGACCCATTGCTGCGGGCCGACGCGCTCCAGTTCGGGAATCATCGAATCGATTGCGGACAGCGGAAACGGCAATTGTCGATCGGCGGAAACCGATTCCGGGATCCTGAACGAGCGATGCGGCGGATACTGCAGGGTAAGCACCGGGCGACGAGCGCGGTTGCCGTTGTGTTGGATACTATCTTCCCTTGTGACGGTTAATATCGATTCATCGTCAAACGTCAGAGAAAGCGATTCGAAAGGCAATTGGCGCAAGGCGGAGTATCGGCCGTCGAGCAGCCCGGCCGTCAGGCGGAGAATCGCCGTCTTTCCGTAGCCGTTCGGCCCGTGAATGATGGTGATTCGATCGTTCATGTTCAGCGGAATTCGGTAATCGAACAACCGAAACAGCTTGTTTATGCCGATTTCCTTCAGGCGCATAATGAAGTCCTTCGAAAGCGAGGACTGCGATTCCGTCGATGGGCTTGGAGTCAGTGCGCTTCTTCCGCGCACTGCTTTTGATAGGCCGTGAAGTCCATCAGCCCTTGGAGCGAGGCGTCGTCGGTGATCTTGATTTTTGCGATCCAGCCCGCGCCGAAGGGGTCGCTCGAGAGCGTTTCCAGTTTGTTCGGCAGCGCGTCGTTCACGGCGATCACCTGTCCGGTCACGGGGCTGTACAGATCGCTGACCGCTTTGACCGACTCGATCTCGCCGAACGCTTCGCCGGCGCGTCACCTGGCGGCCGACTTCGGGAAGCTGCATGAAGACCAGATCGGTGAGCGATTCGACGGCGAAGGCCGAGACGCCGATCGTCGCGACCTTCTCGCCGCTCGCAGCGGGCTCGATCGCGACCCATTCATGCGTTTTGGCGTAGAGCAATTGTTCGGGTTTCATGGGTTCGAACCTCGGAGGTCGTGTGTTGCTGAGGGTTATGCTCTTCGTGGCAAAAAAACCGCGCCGCCGGGCGACGATCTTGCGCCGCCGTTACGATTTGCGGCGATAAAAGGGCAGCTTCACGACGCGCGCCGGCTCGGCCTGCCCCCGCACGTTGACGAACAGTTCCGACCCCGGCTCGGCCCGATCGGGCTGCACGTAGCCCATCGCGATCGGGCGGTCGAACGTCGGCGAAAACGTGCCGCTGGTCACTTCCCCGATCGCAGGGCTCGTAGCGGCGGCGCCGCCGACGATCGGATAATGCTCGCGCGGGACGCGCTTGCCCGAAAGTTCCAGCCCGATGCGCACCCGCGGCAACGGCGCTTGCTTGATCTTGGCCAGCGCATCGCGGCCGGGAAACATCCGGTTTTCCAAATTGACGGCAAACCCGAGCCCGGCCTCGAGCGGATCGATCGTTTCCGAAAGTTCATGGCCGTAGAGCGGCATCGCCGCTTCGAGCCGCAGCGTGTCGCGAGCCCCCAGGCCGGCGGCCAGCACCCCGCGGTCTTTCCCGGCGGCCAGCAGCTTTTCCCAGATGCCGACCGCGGCGGCGGCGGGAACGATCAGTTCGATGCCGTCCTCGCCCGTATAGCCCGTGCGGCTGACGATGGTCCGCTGGCCGGCCACTTCGGCCGGCTGTCCATGATAATACTTGATGGCGGCGAGTTCGGCCGACACCAGCGGCTGGGCCAGTTCGAGCGCCAGCGGCCCTTGCAGGGCGATCATGGCCGTATCGGACGTTACGTCGTTGAGCAGCACGTCGTAGCGGCCCGACAAGCGAAACCGGACCCAATTGAGAATCTTATGGCGGTTACTGGCATTGACGACCAGCAGATGCAGCGGCGTGGCGCCGGAATCCGCGAGCCGATAGACGAGCACGTCGTCGAGAATGCCCCCGGCGTCGTTCGTCACCAGCGCATAGCGAATCTGCCCGATCGCCATGTCGGCGACGCGGCGGGTCAGGAGCGATTCGAGAAACTCTCCTCCGCCCGGGCCCGCGAATCTCAGCCGGCCCATGTGCGAGACGTCGAACAGCCCGGCGGCGGCGCGCGTCGCCCGATGCTCGGCCACGATCGAGCCATAATGCACGGGCATCGACCAGCCGGCGAAATCCACCAGCTTCCCGCCGTGGGCGGCGTGCCAATCGTAAAGCGGCGTTTTGGCCAGCGGCGAGTGCATGACGGAAAGTCGAGGGTCGGAGGATTGCCGAGCGGAATTTCGGAGCGGGAATGGCAGGTCCGATCGGGCAGGCGGTCGCGCTTGGCGAGGCCCAGCCGGTCGCGCAGCGCCGCCGAGCTTGCCGCGCCAATCAAGATGCCAAGGATCCGCCCCGCCCGTTGGTATTGTAGCGAGTTCGGGCAGCCTTGCCAGGGGCAACGCCGGTTCGCGCCAGCCGTAGTCTGTGAAAAATGCTCGATTTGTTGCGGCGCCGGGGTGGGGTGGTTTGGTTGGTTTTTGTTCCGCGCGCCGTGCGCTTCGGAATCAACCCGAGTCGTGGCCGACCCGTCGGTCTCGCGTCGCCTCGGCCCCCGCCCTATATGTAGCCCCGGCATTTATGCCTGGGACTGCGTCCTCCCTCCGGCGATTGCAGTCCCCTTCAGGGGACTTACCCGTCTCGTGCCGGCTTTAGCCACTTGCGAACCAGAGGTGCGCGGCCACCATCGACAAAACGGCCTCAGGGTTGAAGCGCCGAAGCGAAACCCGCTGACGACTGCCGCGCTTTCCTCGATCCGCGAAAATCCGCGAAATCCGCGGCAAAAAGATGCTTGTTTCTTGCCGCGGATTGCGCGGATTTTCGCGGATTTTCGCATAAGCAAATCGAAAAGCCGAACGCCGCCAACTCGACGACTTTTCCGGCTCCCGAGCGGGCTGCCGACGTTCTTTCCCTGCCGAGTCCGCGGGCGCAAATGCCGCGGCTACTTGAAAAAGCCGGCGGCAACTTTCGGTCTATCGAAACAGCATCGCTCGACCACGCCGCGCGTGTGAGCGGAACAAATAGAGGATAAACTTTCGAACTCTCGCCCGGCTGATTTTTCACGGCCGACCCCAGCCGCAAGGTTCGCTCCAGCCGCACGGTCCGCCCCAGCCGCTACGGTTCGCCGGACCGCATCGGTCCGCAGAGACGCGACTAATGGTCCGTATAGACCCGCGTGCTCTCTTCCTTGAGAATCGGCTGCCGGGCGTCATCGCTGGTGATCTGCACCTTGACGCGCAGATCGCCGGCCTTCAAGGCTTGAGCCCGAATCCGGAACGTGGCTTCCGCCTTGGGCGCCAGCCGGGCGATCGGCTCGAAGCCGACGCGATGGTCCTCGACCGACTCGCGGGTGGGCCCTTCGGCCCGCAGCGCCTTGAGTTCGGGGGGGAAGATGGCGGTGATCCGGACGTTGCTGGCCCCCTTCGACCCCTGATTGACGACGTGAATCTGATAGGTCGTTTCGCCGCCGATTTCGATCGCTTCATCGGCGCCCTGCACCTCGAACGCCAACGACGCCAACCCTTCGACGACCACGGTTTGCTCCTTTTCGGCGCTCAATCCCTGCCGCGCCTTCCCCTGAACCGTCAACCGCTGCTCGCCGATCTCGACGGGAACGGCCACCAGGCTGACGCTCCCCGTTTCGGTGGCCGGCAGTTCCTCGAGGCTCCAGGTCACCGTGTTCGTATTGGGATCGAATTGGCCGGAGTTGTTGGCCTTGACGAATTTCATCCCCTTGGGCAGTTGCGTGACGAGCTGCACGTCTTTGGCCGGGGCCGTGCCGGGATTCGAGACCGACACGGTGTAGGTCGCTTGCCGCTCCAAATAGCGCCGCGACGGGCCGGTCATCGCCACGGCCAGGGCCGGAGCAATCACTTGGATGTCGGCCCGCTCTTGGGCCTTGAGATTTCCATCGCCGTGGGCCGTGAGCACGTTCGTCGCATGGCCGGCTTGAACGGCATTGAGCGCAAGTTCGATTTGCCGCGATTCGCCCGGCTTGAGCGTGCCGACGTCGAATTCGAGTTCGCTGCCGGCGGGATGTTTCAATCCGGCCGGCACGCGCTCGGAGAGCACGACGCCGCTGGCGGCGCCGGTGCCCGGATTGCTCAGCCGAATCACGAGCCGGGCATCGCTGCCGATCATCACTTGTTTGGGCGCAGTGACCTGCAGGGCAAGCTGCGGCCGCGTGGCGAGGGCGCGGGCCGAGGCTTCCGCCCGAAACGTGACGCTGGCCACGCTGCCGATCTCCCCTTCGGCGATCGGCATGAGTTCGAGCTGCGCGACCAACTGCTCGCCGGGGTTGAGCGTATTGAACGACCAACTCAATTGCCCGCGCGGGCCGACCGACGCGGCGGGCGTCGTCGCGATCAATCGCGTTCCCTTGGGCACCTCGTCGCGAATCTCGATCCCCTCGGCGGCCACGTTGCCGTCGTTGCGGATTTTGATTTCGAATTTGGCCGGCTTGCCGATTTGCACCTCGGCGGGCGCGGTTTTTTCGATCGTCAGATGGGGCGATTGCGGGCCTTCGAGCTGCTTGACGCCGGGACGCCCCGTCCCTTCCACCGCGGCGGGCGTCGCCGAAGCGGAATCGTCCGCCGTCGAATGCAATGCATGGTTCGAGTCGCTGTCGCCCTTCATGACCGAACTGGTGGCTGACCGGTCGGACCCAAAAGGGCTTCCCCTGCCGCCGCCAGCCGCGGGACTGCGCTCATCGGCGCCGATGTCGCGGCCTTCGGCCGCTGGCAACGCCCTCGGCGCCGCGCCGTCGGCCGGCGGGATTCGAGCCGGCTCGAAATCGGGATGGCCGGCGAGCGGCCGCGCGTCGCGATCGTCGAAGGTCGCCGCCGGCGCCGTGGCGGCGACCGGGCGGACCTCGCTGCGATCGGAACGAGGGGCTCGACCCCCATTGCCATAGATCGAACTTCCGTCGCCGCGTCCTTCAGGCGCTGCCCCGCGCGAGCCGTCGGCGGCCGGCGCAGGGTCGGCCGGATAGGCGGCGGTAACCTGTGCGGCGGGAAAGCGATCCGGGGCGGCGGCCGGCGCCGCCCGATCATGCAAATTGAAGGGATCGCCCGGAGCGAGGGCGCCGTCGGCGACCCCATCGGCGCCGCGGGGCGCCGGAGCGTCCGGGCGGAGCCGCCGCGCGGGTTGATCCTCGATCGAGATGATCCGGGCCGTCGAATCCGCGCTGAAGCGGTTGGGCGGATCGATGTCTCGAGCTGCGCGCGGGCTCGCTCCCTCGGCCGGCAACGTCAGGGGAGCGGTGGCCGGAGGATCGACCGCCAGATTGTCGGTCGCCGCCGTGCTCCGTTGCGCTTGAGCGATAGCGAACAGACCCAAAACAACGACCCCGGAAAGCGCGGAGAGGCGCAGCAACCACCGTTTCATCGGGAGAGTCCCCACGGAAAAGGAATCAAGCCAGAATTGGATTGCCCGACCGATATTGCGGGCGAGGGAAATGCGCCGGTTCCGCCCGTCACAGGGCAAACCGGCCTTCGGTGCCGCGTAGATACCAAAAACGTGTGCCCGAGAGAAGACCAATCGGAGAAATAACGGGGAGCAGGGAGCAGAGAGCAGGGAGCAGAGAGCAGGGAGCGGGGAGCAGGGAGCCGAGGGTGGAGGGCGGGCGGCGTTCGTCAGGCGGCGCTTAGGCTGGCAGCTTGCGGGGCGATTCCACGGGCGTGGCCGGCGATGGCCCGCCGAAGAGCGCATCGATCGGAATGGCCGACTGCCGAAAAATGGCGGTCGGCATGGCCACCGTGTCCCAGGCCAGCGAGATCGGCCGGGCATGGAACGCATAATCCTCGAGCCGCAGCGCGACGAAGCCATACAGCGCCCCGCGATGCTCGAACAATTGCTCGGCCGGCAGCGGGGCGCGATCCCCGAGCACGTCGTAGGCGAAGACCAGCAGGCTGTGAAATCCGCCGCCGAACAGCCGCTGCCAGGCTGCCAGGCTCCGCAGATCGTCGCGCGTTGACCAATTCTTCCAGTATTGCTTTCCCTCGCCGGAGGCGGTTGGGAATCGCCGCCCTTTGATGTCGATCAGCCAGGAGGTGCCCTCCGCTACCGAGACGATGAAATCCAAGCTCTTGAGCGACCCGTCCCCCCACAGGCTCCGCTTCGATTCGTTGACGGCGACATAGGGAATCCTCCGCGCGCGGAGATACTCCTCGAACGCCGCTTCGTAGGGATTTTCGCGATTGGCCATGAGAATCACTCGATCTCCGGTCCGTATCATACCACACGGACACGGGTTCCTCTTCTCTGCCCGGAGTTTTGGGCGGGGATGGCGCAATGACCGCAATCGCCGACAATCGTGGACAAACAACCCTCGCCTCCGAAACACCGCAATGCTTACCACAAGAGGGGATGCGCGAATCACGAGGATTTTCGTGTCACCCACTCAAAACCCAGTTACAGTCGGTTTTAGGAACACTAATCGGCGCTGATTCGCGCTGATTAGCGCCGATTAGCGATGATTAGTGTTCCCGATCTGTCATGCCGCCGTGCTTTCTCGCTCTCGGTTTTTCCATGACCTCGTGTAAAAACTTGGTTGCGGCCTGACGGCTGCGCTATGCAATCTGTGGATGAAAAACATTTTTGGGCTTTATCCCCGGGATTCACCCCACTATCGGTCCGGGAATCTCGTAGCGGACGCATCGAGCTGCATGCAACCCGATAGGGTTTCCCAGACATGAGCCGGTGGTTGAGGCCGCCAGGCCGATACCACCGGTCGCCAATCATCAAATACGATTTTTTCACCCCGCAGGGGTGACAGTGCGCTGCGACCCCTACCGGGGTCGGATCGGGTCTTGTCCCCCTGCTGACCGGCGGTGTCAGCCGTTGGCTGAAACCGCCGGCTAATGTCTTTCATCCCTGCCGGGATGGTGTCGATGCCGATCCTTCATTGTCAGTCGGCTTGAAACCAACGGAACGAAAATCGGACAGGGACACGCTCCAGACAGTCACCGAATGGTCCGAATTGCAAAGGGTGAGGCGATGGCCGCGGGGAAGGACGCCGTGGTTTTAGGAACACTAATCGGCACTAATATCTATTAGCGATGATTAGCGAGGATTAGTGTTCCTGATCTGTCATGCCGCCGCGTTTTCTCGCTCTCGGTTTTTCCATGACCTCGTGTAAAAACTTGGTTGCGGCCTGACGGCTGCGCTACGCAATCTGTGGATGAAAACATTTTTGAGCTTTATCCCCGGGATTCAGCCCGCTATCTGTTCGGGAATCTCGTAGCGGATGCGTCGAGCTGCATGGAACCCGATAGGGTTTCCCAGACATTAGCCGGTGGTTGAGGCCGCCAGGCCGATACCACCGGTCGCCAATCATCAAATACGACTTTTTCACCCGCAGGGTGACACTGCGCTGCGACCCCTAGCGGGTCGAATCGGGGGCTGTCCCCTGCTGACCGGCGGTGTCAGCCGTTGGCTGAAACCGCCGGCTAATGTCTTTCATCCCTGCCGGGATGGTGTTGACGCCGATCCTTCATTGTCAGTCGGCTTGAAACCAAAGGAACGAAAATGGACAGGGACACGCTCCAGACAGATCACCGAATGGTCCGAATTGCAGAGGGTGAGGCGATGGCCGCGGGGAAGGACGCCGTGGTTTTAGGAACACTAATCGGCACTAATCGGCACTAATCGGCTCTAATTAGCGATGATTAGCGATGATTAGCGAGGATTAGTGTTCCCGATCTGTCATGCCGCCGTGCTTTCTCGCTCTCGGTTTTTCCGTGACCCTCGTGTAAAAACTTGATTGCGGCCTGGCGGCTGCGCGATCGCAATCTGTGGACGAAAAACATTTTTGGGTTTTATCCCCGGGATTCAGCCCGCTATCGGTCCGGGAATCTCGTAGCGGATGCGTCGAGCTGCATGGAACCCGATAGGGTTTCCCAGACATTAGCCGGTGGTTGAGGCCGCCAGGCCGATACCACCGGTCGCCAATCGTCAAATACGATTTTTTCACCC
This sequence comes from uncultured Actinomycetota bacterium, assembly GCA_963770565.1. Classification (GTDB taxonomy): domain Bacteria; phylum Actinomycetota; class Actinomycetes; order JAFAQI01; family JAFAQI01; genus DATAUK01. The sequence continues at coordinate 197,302 of CAVYQE010000001.1, read as the reverse complement.
GCAGGGGTGACAGTGCGCTGCGACCCCTAGCGGGGTCGAATCGGGTGTTGTCCCCCTGCTGACCGGCGGTGTCAGCCGCTGGCTGAAACCGCCGGCTAATGTCTTTGATCCCTGCCGGGATGGTGTCGATGCCGATCCTTCATTGTCAGTCGGCTTGAAACCAACGGAACGAAAATGAACAGGGACACGCTCCACACAGTCACCGAATGGTCCGAATTGCAAAGGGTGAGGCGATGGCCGCGGGGAAGCAGGCCGTGCCATGGCGACTTTCCCGCAAGTTTGGGAATGTGGCTGTCTGGAAAGGCTTCATTTTTTAGGAACACTAATCGGCGCTAATCAGCGCTGATTAGCGCTGATTAGTGTCCCTGATCTGTCATGCCGCCGTGCTTTCTCGGTCTCGGTTTTTCCATGACCTCGTGTAAAAACTTGGTTGCGGCCCGACGGCTGCGCTATGCAATCTGTAGATGAAAACATTTCTGGGTATTCCGGATCTTGAGTGGGTTCCCCCGGATTTTCAAGGCATAGCTCAGGCGTTCATTGGGGGCGGGCAGCGCGACAGATCGTAGACCTCCACCACTCCAGACCGGCAACCCGGCCTGCTGGGCACCCTTCTCGCCTCCGAAACGCCGCTACACTTACCACAAGGGGCGATGCGCAAATCCCGATGATTTTCGCCTCACCCACTCAAAAGCCAGTACAGCCGGCTGTATTTCCTCTTGGGCGTCCTTGGCGTCTTGGCGGTCGCCGCTCCGCCTCAGCCTCCCAACAGCGATTTCAACAGCGCGATCAACTCCGCCGCATCCGAAGTCCACGGCGCCGTTTGGCTCTGGGCCGTCGCGAGATTCTTGACTTGGATCGTCCCGGCGGCGAATTCGTTTTCTCCCGCCACCAGCGCCACGCGGAAGCCGCGGCGATCGGCATACTTGAGCTGCTGGCCGAGCTTTTTGGGCTCGGGAAACAACTCGACGCCGAAGCCGGCCCCCCGCAAGCGGGCGGCCAATTTCAGATAGTCGGCCAATCGGGCCGCCTCGAACAACGGAATGAAAATCTCGGCGGGCGTGGCGACCTGCGGCAACATGCCGAGTTCCTCCATTCCCGCCAACAGCCGATCGAGCCCCAGACTGGCCCCCACGCCGGGCAGTTTTTGATGTGTATACAACTCGGCCAGATTGTCGTACCGCCCGCCGGAGCAGACGCTCCCCAGCGACGGCCGGGCGTCGAGAAACGTCTCGAACACCGTCCCCGTGTAGTAATCCAGGCCGCGGGCGATCGCCACGTCGAGATGCAGCCGCGCGTCGGGCACTCCGGCGGCCCGCGCCGCGGCGAGCAATTCGGCAAGCCGACCGATGCCCGTTTGCCCGGTTTCGTTGCCGGCCACCAGCGGCTCGATCTGCCGCAGAATGGCATCGTTGTCGCCGGTGATTTCGGCCAACTTGAGCACCGCGGCGGCCTGCTCGCCGGTCGTGCCGGCGGTCGCGCCCATCTCCTCGGCCACGGCCGCCGGGCCGATCTTGGGCAGTTTGTCGAGCGCTCGCAGCACTTCGGCCGAGTGCTCGACCAGCCCCAGCCGCTCGAGCAGCCCGGTCAAGACCAGCCGGTTGTTGACGTGGATCGTGAAAGCGTCGGCAAAGCCGATCGCGCAAAACAGATCGTGGATCACCAGCGCCGTTTCGATATCGGCCACGGGCGAGAGCGTGCCGATCGTGTCGAAATCGCACTGCATGAACTCGCGATAGCGGCCGCGCTGCGTGTTTTCCCCGCGCCAGACCGTCGCGATGTGATAGCGCTTGAACGGCGTGCCGAGTTCGCCGATATGTTGGGCCGCGAATCGGGCCAGCGGCACGGTCAGATCGAACCGCATCGCCAGCCGGTGCCGCCCATGCTCGAAGCGGTACATCTGCTTGTCGGTCTCGCCCCCGCCCTTGCCAATGAGGATTTCTTCGTACTCCAGCGCGGGCGTGTCGATCGGACTGAACCCATACGACCGATAGACGCGCCGCGCCGTGGCGATCAGCCGCTCGCGGGGAATCATCGCCGCGGGAAGATAGTCGCGAAAGCCCTTGAGTGTGCGCGGCTCGATCACGATGGGGCCGGTGGTCGGAGTTAGGCGGCGTTGGATATGCTCACAGAATCGGCAACAGCGGCGGCTTGGGGCTGCGAATATCGCCATCGGTCGGCCCCAGCACCGCCTCCATGTAGTCCTCGACTTGCTCGGAGGTCTCGAAATAGTGGTCGTAGACCCAGTTGTCCTCGTATTCGCAGGTGTCGGTCGAGTATTCCCGGCAAACCTGCGGCCGGGTATGGTAAATCCCGCAGCGATTGTCGCTCTGCAAATGCTTGCAGGTCGTGTGAACCAGCAGATACCAGGTTCCCTCTTCCGTAAAGACCGTCGCCTGATCGTGCAACAGAAACCAGCGAATGAACTCGAAATCCTCCAGCTCGGTCGGCTCGTCCAACGGCAATGCGAAATAGCGGCAGCACTTCGCCGTGCAATGTGCGCAGAGCACTTCCTCGGGCTGCAACTCTTCGCGACGCGGCTTGGTGCGTAAAGCTGTGGACATGGGGCAGGGGTCGGGGGTCGGGGGTCGGGGGTCGGGGAGCAGGGAGCAGGGAGCAGGGAGCAGGGAGCAGGGAGCAGAGGGCAGAGGGCAGAGGGAAGAGGGCAGGGAGCGGGGAGAGGTTAAGGTAGCAGACGGGGACGGAATTGGCTAGCGCGGAGGTTTGCCGGGCTGCGGTGGCCGAGGGGCCGGTGATCGCTTGGTTGCGGCCGCCGGGAGATGGTCGGCGAAGAATTCTTGCCAGCCGGTCGCGGCCCGATCGATCCCCGCGGTCTCGCCTCCATCCGCGCGGCCGATCTCTCCCGCTTTCCAATCGAAGATCACGATAAACTTGTGGCCGCCGCCGGTGAATTCGAGTCCGCTTTGCCAGACCGGTTTGTCGCCGGCCGCCGATCGAGGACGAAATTGCCATCGACCAACAGCTCGTGGCGGATGTGGTCGAGCCCCGCTGCGTCGGTGACATCCTGCCGCCGGCTCACCAGATAGCGGTCGCCGGCGATGTCGAGAATCTCCACCGGCCCAGCGCCGGTCGGCCCAGCGCCGGTCGGCCCAGCCACAATGATCCCAGCTCCGGCCGGTCCCTCCGGCGCAGCTCCAAGGCGGCGACGTGCGGCGCGGTGCGGATCGATGCGACCCCCGCGCTTCCCCACAGCGGAATCGCATGCCGCGAGAGCCAGGGGCTGAACGAAACGCTCACCCAACCCAGCAGGCAGCCGACCAAGGCCATCAGCAAGATGACGGATTTACCGCGATGCATGAAAGAGTCTCGCAGGATGAGTCGCCGGTTTTCGGCCATTCGTTCACCGCGGCGTGCGCCAAGGCCGGCGCTTGATTATACCACGACTCCGGCGGCGCGCAGGGCGGTGATTTTTCCATCGTCATAGCCGAGCCATTCGCGGAGCACCTCGTCGGATTGCTCGCCCAGCCCCGGCGGTGCGGCGCAGCGCACAACGGTTCTCCATCGCTATGGATCGGGCTGGCCACGACGCGGTACGCGCGGCCGTCGGCGGCCGTGATCGCCTGCACCATCCGCCGGGCGGCGACTTGCGGCGTGGCCAGGATTTCATCGAGCGCCAGCACCGGCGCATGCGGGATGTCGGCCGAGGAAAGCAACGCCCGCCAGGCGTCTGTCGGTGCGCGGCCAATAACTCCTCGAGCAGCGGAATCAAGACCGCCCGATGCTCGACACGAGCGGGATTCGTGGCAAACCGCGGGTCGGCGGCCCACTCGGGATGCTTTGCCACCTCGCAAAACCGCTCCCACTGCCGATCGTTGCCGACGGCCAGCACCAAATATCCATCCGCCGTGGCGAAGGCCTCGTAGGGAACGATCTGCGGATGGGCGTTGCCAAGCCGCTGCGGTCGCTCGCCCGTGACCAGCACCCCTTCGACGATATTGACCATCGCGGCAAGCGTGCAATCCGCCAACGCCAGATCGAAGGCCGGCGGCGCCGCGTTCTGCCGGGGAGCTGCGGCGTGCGTGCCCCGGCTCGATGGCCCTGTCGCGTCGCGCTGGTAAAGCCCGGCCAAGATGCTCACGGCCGCATAGAGCCCGGTCAATACGTCGGTGATCGCCACGCCGATCTTCATGGGCAATCCGTCCGCGGTCGCCGGTGATCGACATGATCCCGGCCGTCGCCTGGACGACCAGATCGTAGCCCGGCGTTTCGGCCTCGGGGCCGGTCCGGCCATAGCCCGAGATCGACGCCCGCACCAACCGCGGATTCAAGCTCTCCAACCGCTCGGGCGCGAGGCCCAAGCCGGCGAGCGATTGGGGGAGAAAGTTTTCGATCAGCGCGTCGGCCCGGCGGATCAAATCGTCGAGCACCTCGCGCGCCCCGCGGGCGACGCCAAATCCAAGGCCAGCGAGCGTTTGCCCCGATTGCACGAGACGTAATACGCGCTTGGGCCGCCGTCGGGCAAGAACGGGGGGCCCCATTGCCGCGTGTCGTCTCCCCGCGGCGGGCGCTCGACCTTCACCACGTCGGCCCCCAGATCGGCGAGCAATTGCGTGCAAAACGGTCCGGCCAGGATCCGCGCCAGATCGAGCACCCGCACGCCGCTCATCGGTTTTGCCGGCTCGGCCATCGACTCCTCTTTCCTCTCACGGGGGCGAACCATTTCCCGATTCCCCATGCCGCCAGTATACTTGCGCATGGGCCTGCCGGATAAGCCGGCCGGGTCCAATGGCTTTCGATTTTCGGTCCCGATTCTCCAGCCCCCGACGTGCCGTGGCAAACGAGTTCGATCCCTATCGTGAAGCGCTGGTGGTCGAGATGACCACGGTTTGGCCCGAACAATACGACGACTGGTCTCTCGCGGATCGGCAGCGGATCGAGGCGCCGTTGCACGCCGACCCGCAGCAAGCCGCCGAATTGGAGTACATTCGCCAACACTCGGGCTTTTGCCGCCAGATCACCGTCGGCCCGGCCGATCTCGAGCGGCTGGGGGTCGGCTGAGGTCGGCCGCGGCGAGGTGTTCGACCGCCAAGGCGCCGAGGACGCCAAGAAGTCGATTGGGAGTCGGCTAAAGTCGTCCGCGGCGAGTGCCGGGCGGTTTTTGCCGCCGATGCACGCGGATGCATGCGGATCGCTGGGAAGCTCGCGGGAAACAGGATGACCTTACGGAAACCGAACGCATCGAAGGCCGGAGTTGCGGTACGGCACGTCGGTCGAAACAAACCACAAGAATCCGCGTGCATCCGCGTAATCCGCGGCGAAAACATGCCCCCTTCCCTGCCCTCCGCCACGCAAACCATCCGCGTCGCCTTGGAATCGCGGAGCTATCCGATCGCAATCGGCGCCGGCAATCTGGCGGAGGCCGGCGCATTCCTGGCCGGGCTCGGCGGCGCCGCGCATGTCGTGCTGATCACCGATTCCCATGTGGCTCCGCTGTATGCCGCGGCGGTGGCCGAGAGCCTGGCCCACGCCCCCGCGACCGTCGATCAGGTGGTGATCGAGGCGGGCGAGCCGTCGAAGCGGGCCGCGGTGGCCGCCTCGACCTGGGAGAATCTGCTTCGCCTCGGCGCCGATCGCCAGACCGTGGTCGCGGCGCTGGGCGGCGGAGTGATCGGCGATTTGGCCGGCTTCGTCGCGGCCACGTTCGCCCGCGGAATTCGCCTCCTGCAAATCCCGACCACTCTGCTGGCCCAGGTCGATAGCTCGGTGGGGGGCAAGGTCGGAATCAATCTGCCGGGCGCGAAAAACATGGTCGGCGCCTTTTGGCAGCCGATCGGCGTGTTGATCGACACCGCAGTGCTGGGCAGTTTGCCGCGCCGGGAGTTTGTCTCGGCGGTTGGCCGAGGTCGTCAAATACGGCGTGATCCTCGACGCCGAGTTTTTTGCCTCTTTGGAAGCCCAGGTGGCGGAGATCAACGATCGTCGGCCGGCCGCGCTGGCGACGGTGATCGCCCGCTGCTGCCGCCTGAAGGCCGACGTGGTCGAGGCCGACGAGCGCGAGACCGGCTGGCGCCGGGCCGCCTTGAATTATGGACACACGTTCGGTCACGCCCTGGAAGCCGTCGCCGGCTACGGCGCGCTGCTGCACGGCGAGGCCGTCGCGATCGGCATGATGTGCGCGGCCCGATTGGCCCGGCGGCTGGGGCGGGTCGATGCGGAATTCGTCGGCCGGCAGCAAGCGCTGCTGACGGCGTTGGGGCTTCCCGTCGCGCTGCCGCCGATCGATCACGCGGCGCTGGTCGCCGCGATGGCGCGCGACAAAAAAGCCGCACAGGGGCAACTCCGGTTCGTGCTTCCCACGCGGCTAGGCGAAGTCGAGCTGGTCGGGGGCGTCGCTGCCACAGCGGTCCGGGAGGCGCTCGATTCTCGAACATAATGCAACCAACTTGGCGTCTTGGCGTCTTGGCGGTTTCACCGTCCGAGAGGCGCTCGATCCCCGGTATTGTATTCCGCGGCTGATCGACGTGGCCCTCGGTCGCCGACGCGGCGTCGTTTTGTCCCCATTTCGCCAGCCTGGCGGTTTGATTTCTTGGACCTGAATCTGCTCATCATCGAACAGCGCGATGCGGAGGCCGGGCAAATCGTCGAGGCCTTGCGCCAAGCCGGACTGAACCCGCGCTGGCAGGCGCGGCCGACGCCGCCGATTGCCTGATCCGCCTCGAACGGGACGAGCGGCCCGTGGCGATTCTGGCCGCCGACCGCGGGCCGCGGGTCGGCGGTGCAGATGCCGACGATGCACACACTGACCGAGCGCACCTCGGCGGGCCGCGCTTCGGCGCCGCCGAGGCGCTCGAGCTGCTCCAGGCTCGGCAACTCGATATTCCGCTGATTGTCATTGCGGATCGCCCCGACCCCGAGGCGGCCGTCCGCCACGTCAAACGTGGGGCCGCGAATTATCTCGCGCGCGAGCGACTCGGCGGCCTCGCGGCGGCGCTTCGCGAGGCGCTCGAGGAAAAAGGTCTCCGCGACCAGCGCCGCGCCGCCGACGAACGGCTCCGGCAAAGCGAGCACCGCTATCGACAACTCGTCGATGATGCCCCCGACGCGATCTTCGTCACCCGCGACGACCGGATCGTCTATGTCAACGGCGCGGGGATTCGCTTGCTCGGCGCCGCGGGCCCGGCGGACGTGACCGGGCGGCCGTTTCTCGATTTCGTTCATCCCGACGATCGTGCGGCGGTCGGCCGGCGGTCCGCGGAGGTTCTGGACCATCGCCGCCCGGCGCGTTTGGTCGAAGAGCAAATCGTGCGGCTCGATGGCGAGGTGGTCGAAGTCGAAACGATCGTCGCCCTCTGCCTCGACGAGGGGCTGCCGGCGCTCGAGCACGTGCTCCGCGACGTCGCCGATCGGCGCCGGATTCAGGAACAGGCCCGGCGGCATTTGGCCGAGACGGCCCATGTCACGCGCTTGCAAACAATGGGCGAACTCATGTCGGAAGTTTCCCACGAAATCAGTCAGCCGCTCTATGCGATTTCGAATTTCGCCGAGGCTTCGCTGCAACTCCTCCGATCGCAAGGGACCGTCGGGGGCGAGATCGTCGCCTGGCTCGACCAGATCGCCCGGCAAGCCAATCGGGCCGGCGAGATCATCCGCCGCATCGGCCGCTTCGTACGCAAGTCGCCCGCCAAATTGGCCCCCGCCGACGTCAACGAAATCATCCGCGCGGTGGTCGGGCTGTTGAGCTTCGGCGAGCGGATGGAGGCCGTCGATCTGCAATTGCGGTTGGCCGACACCCCGCCGGTCAACGTCGATCGCGTGCAGATCGAGCAGGTGCTCGTCAATCTCTTGCGCAATGCGCTGGAGGCGATGGCCGGACAACCGGCTCCGCGGAGGCCGCTCGTCGTGCGGACCGAGTTGCTGTCCAGCGGCGCGGTGCGGATCGCGGTCCGCGACGAGGGGCGCGGCTTGAGCGAACGGGAACTCAATCGCTTGTTCGAGCCGTTTTTCACCACCAAGGCCAACGGCATGGGCATGGGGCTTTCCATCAGCCATTCGATTGTCGAGGCCCACGGCGGCCATATGGAGGCGATTCCCAATCCCGATCGCGGATTGACGTTTCAATTCACGTTGCCCGTCGCCACTCAGGAAGCTGCTCATGGACAATAGCGTCACGGTGTTCATCGTTGACGACGACCCGGCAGCCCGCGGCTCGGTAGCCGCGCTCGCCGGCTCGCACGGTCTCGCCGCCGAGGCCTTTGCCTCGGCTGAGGAATTTCTCGCGGCCTATCGGCCCGGCCGGCGCGGCTGCCTGATCGCCGATGTCCGCATGGCCGGGATGAGCGGCCTCGATTTGCAGCAGCGACTCGCGGCCCAGGGCGACCCGCTGCCCGTGATCGTCATCACCGGCTTTGCCGACATTCCGATGGCTGTGCGCGCGATGCGAAACGGCGCGATCACCTTCTTGGAAAAGCCTTGCCCCACCCAGGAACTTTGGCAAAGCGTTCAAGCCGCCCTCGACGCGGAATCGCGTTGCGAGCAACAGCGCCGCGATCTCGGCGCGATCGTCGCCCGCCGCGCTACGCTGACCCCCGGCGAAGTCGAGATTCTGCATCGGCTGTTGGCCGGCAAGGCGAACAAAACCGTAGCCGCCGAACTGGGCCTCGGCTTGCGGACGGTCGAAGCGCGGCGGGCCGCCCTCATGAAAAAAATGCAAGTCGACTCTTTGGCCGAACTCGTCCGGGCCGTGCTCATCGCGGAGGAGCAGGCCCCGCTTGCGCCGCGCGCGCCGACGCCCCCGACACCCATCCCACCCGCTCGGCGGATTGATCCGCGGCGGTTGCCTTCGGATCAGGCGTCTGTCCAAGAACCGGCCGCGGCGAGAGGCTGCTCGCCGCGAAAGACGTCGGTGTCGATTTCGCCATGATGCCGGTTAGCGCTGCCGATCGTTCCGACGGCGAAATCGACTCCCGACCCCATTTGGCAACGCCGGCCGGAAAATGCCCCAGTCCCCGGCTGCTGCTCGCGGAGAGACGCCCATTTTCGGCGTTGCCGCAACGCGCGCCGCCGATCCGTCGCCGCAGATCCGCCGCCGGCAACCGCTGCGATCGCATGAAAAACGGCTCTCCCCTGCGGGGACTGGGGCAGGAGTCCCTGATGCCGAGGAGAGCCGTAGTGATTTGGCGGCGCGCCGGCAAATCGCCGGCCACCGAAATAGTATCGGCAGACCGCTGCCGCGACTGCAGCGCCCCGCGGACTCGGCGGCCTTCGGTTCGCACGCTGCCTGCTCCCGCGCTGCCTGCACGCCGATCGGCGCTGGGGCAGTCGGCGCTGGGGCAGTCGGCGCGGGGCGGTCGGCTCACCGAGCGGTTCGCCATGATACCATGCCACGGCGACAGCGCCTCAGGGGTAATCACAGAAGAGTGTGGCAAGATTTCTTGGCAACGATCGTGTCACCGCTCGGCCTCACATGCTCCGCGCCGGAGAATCCCTGGCGATCCGCGGCCGGGCCGGTACAATGCGGTCTCGCGCGGCGCCCCCGCCGACGCGCCTGTTCGTCTCGATTTCCCGCGGCCTTGGCTCGCCATCCCCGATGCATGACACGGTGCCCCCGTCCGACGAGAGCGATCCGCTCGTGAGTTCCGTGCGGCTGGCGCTCGTTTCGGGCGTCGGCCCGCGGCTCTGGCAGACACTCATCGAGCGGTTCGGCACTCCGGCGGCCGTGTTCGCCGCCCCGGCCAGCGCGCTCCGCGCAGTGCCGGGCGTCGGCCCGAAGTTGAGCAAGCAAAATCGCCGCTGCGCACGACGAGATCGACGCCGAGGCCGAAATCGCCGACTGCCGCGCGACACGGCATCGACATCCTCACCCGCGATCATCCGGACTACCCGCGGTCGCTCGCCGAAATCGCCGACCCGCCGGCGCTGCTTTTCAGTCAAGGGACACGCGAGCCGGCCGATTCGCTGGGCATCGCGCATCGTCGGCTCGCGCCATGCCACGCACTATGGCCTGACGCAGGCCGAACGGCTGGCCGGCAGTCTCGCGCGGGCCGGCCTGACGGTGATCAGCGGACTGGCTCGCGGGATCGACGCCGCCGCCCATCGCGGCGCGCTGGCGGCCGGCGGCCGTACGCTGGCCATTCTGGGCAGCGGCGTGATGAATATCTATCCGCCGGAAAACCGCGAGTTGGCGGCGACGTCGCGCCAGCATGGCGCGCTGTTCGAGCGAAGCCCCGCCGCGCGGCGAGCCGCTGAGCGGGGCCTTTCCGCAGCGCAATCGGATCATCAGCGGCATGTCGCTGGGCGTGATCGTCGTCGAGGCGTCCTCGCGGTCCGGGGCGCTCATCACGGCCCGTCATGCCGGCGAGCAGGGGCGCGACGTGTTCGCCGTGCCCGGCCGGGTCGATAGCCGGATGTCGCAAGGCTGCCATCGCTTGATCCGCGACGGGGCGAAGCTCGTCGAGTCGGCCGACGACGTTTTGGAGGAACTCGGCCCGCTGGTCGCGGCCACCTCCTCGCGCGAAGGCCAAGTCGTGCATCATCCGGCCGAACTTCTGCTCAACGAGCCGGAGCAGCGCGTGTTGGCCGCGGTCCGCACGATCCCAACCTCGATCGACCAAGTCGTCTAGCCACCAGCGAACTCCCTGCCGCTCAAGTTCTCTCGACGATCAGCGTCCTCGAAATGCGCCGCCTGATTCGCCGCGTCAGCGGGAACCTGGTCGTGCGGCCGTGAAGGATGACCAACGCGCCGGCCCGCGTCGAACGCCGGCGGGCCAATTCGCGAAGCAGCGTTGGCGCGCGCGAGACGTCCTTTCGATTCATCCCCCTCGCCGCGCCGCAACCGGCAGCCGGCCATAAGAAGCGATCGGCATCACTCCGGACCGGCAACCCGGCCTGCTGGCACCCTTCTCGCCTCCGAAACACCGCTATACGTACCACAAGAGTGGATGCGCGAATCCCGAGGATTTTCGCGTCACCCAACAAAACCTAGTACAGCCGGTTTTAGGAACACTAATCGGCGCTAATTCGCGCTAATTAGTGCTGATTAGCGATGATTAGTGTTCCTGATCTGTCATGCCGCCGTGCTTTCTCGCTCTCGGTTTTTCCGTGACCTCGTGTAAAAAACTTGGTTGCGGCCTGATGGCTGCGCTATGCAATCTTAGACCCCCCATCACTCCAGACCGGCAACCCGGCCTGCTGGCACCCTTCTCGCCTCCGAAACACCGCTATACTTACCACAAGAGTGGATGCGCGAATCCCGAGGATTTTCGCTTCACCCACTCAAAACCTAGTACAGCCGGTTTTAGGAACACTAATCGGCGCGTAACTGCACGCTAATTAGTGCTGATTAGCGAGGATTAGTGTTCCTGATCTGTCATGCCGTCGTGCTTTCTCGTTCTCGGTTTTTCCGTGACCTCGTGTAAAAAACTTGGTTGCGGCCTGATGGCTGCGACTATGCAATCTTAGACCCCCCATCACTCCAGACCGGCAACCCGGCCTGCTGGCACCCTTCTCGCCTCCGAAACACCGCTACGCTCACCACAAGGGGCGATGCGCGAATCACGAGGATTTTCGCTTCACCCACTCAAAACCCAGTATAGCCGGTTTTGGGAACACTAATCGGCGCTAATTAGCGCTGATTAGCGAGGATTAGTGTTCCCGATCCTGTCATGCCGCCGTGCTTTCTCGCTTTCGGTTTTTCCGTGCCCTCGCATAAACACTTGGTTGCGGCCTGACGGCTGCGCTATGCAATCTGTGGATGGAAGAATTTCTGGGTATTCCGGGTCTTGAGTGGATTCCTCCAGAATTTTCAAGGCATAGCTCAGGCGTTCGATGGGGGCGGGCAGCGCGGCAGACCGTAGACCTCCATTACTCCAGACCGGCAGCCCGGCCTGCTGGCACCCTTCTCGCCTCCGAAACACCGCTACGCTTACCACAAGCGGGGATGTGCGAATCCGGCAGCCTCGGCAGATTGAACCGGAAACGCGAATTCAGCGCCCGCTCCAAAGAAAGGCTGCGACCCGCACGATCGCGAGCAGCGTCTTGCAGATCGCTTGCAACACTTGCATGGCGAGCGACGGTTTCGGGTCGGGTTCGGTCAGCCAGTCTTTCATCCGGTCACTCTCACAGATCGGGGCGAAATTCGAAGCGGCGGCGCGATCGGCGCACTCCCTCTGTTTTCCGCGTCCCCGCCATTATATGATGCAACCGATCGCCGGTCGCCGGCGAATTCCCGGCCCGTGTTTCGATTCCGACTGCCAGTCATGAAGTCTCTCACCGAATACCTGACGTTCAACATCCCCGCCCGGATGGCGTTTCGCAACATCACGCCCGAGGTCGAGGCGGTGGTCGCGCAGAGCGGCGTCCGGGAGGGGCTGTGCCTGGTCAACGCGATGCACATCACGGCCAGCGTGTTCATCAACGACGACGAGCCGGGCTTGCACGAGGACTACAAGCAATGGCTCGAAGGACTCGCCCCGTTCGACCCGTCGCCCCAGCGCTATCACCACAACCGCACCGGCGAGGACAACGCCGACGCCCACCTGAAGCGGCAGGTCATGGGCCGCGAAGTCGTCGTGGCCGATCACCGCCGGCAAGCTCGACTTCGGCCCCTGGGAGCAGATCTTCTACGGCGAATTCGACGGGCGAAGAGCCAAAGCGGGTGCTGGTGAAGGTGATCGGGGAGTAAGCGGGCCCAATTCGGCATTGCGCCGAGATGCCTCACACGCTGCACCTCGTGGCCGGAAAGAGCGACGGTTAGGCCTCGATTAACGGCGGGGGCACTTGAACCAACGTCGCGACATAAAGACTCCGCCGATTCCCACCATGGCCATGCCGAAGAGCGCGGTCACCGTTGCCGGTTCTGGAACTGCGGTGGTTCCGAGCAAGAAATCCGTGCCCGAACCATCATTCTCCGAAAACCGGCATATCTTCCGGCGGGCGTTGCCAAAGGGGGTCGGGAGTCGATTTCGCCATGATGCCGGTTGGCACTACGGGTCGTTCAGTGGGCGAAATCGACTCCCGACCCCTTTCGCGGCGAGCATCCCCTTGCCGCGGCCGGTTCTTGGACAGGCTCGTAGGTAGGGGTGCGATGTGTCGGCTGCCGAGAAACGAGGCTGAATCGTAACTCGGACGCCGCCCGTCACATCCGAAAAGATGATGGTCGAAGACGTTCCATCGGGACCGGTCAGGCCCGAGGGCTAGGCTGTGAAAAATGCTCGATTTGTTGCGGCGCCGGGGTGGGGCGGTTTGGTGGGTTTTTGTTCCCGCCCACGTACTCGCACAATTCCGACGCTGAGGTGGCCTGAAATTCATCCCGATAGGGATGGCAGACATGAGCCGGCGGTTGAGGCCGCAGGCCGACACCGCCGGTATCGGAACGCGAAAACCAGACTCGACCCCGATAGGGGTCGCAGAGCGCTGGCACCCCTATCGGGGTGCAAAACGGATTATTCCGATTTCACGACCGGTGGTATCGGCCTGACGGCCTCAACCACCGGCTAATGTCTGGGAACCCTACCGGGTTCCTTGAACTCCTGCCGTCCTTTCCAAAACCCGGAACAAAAACAGCATAAACCGTCGATACGATCCCATCTCACAAACTGCGACACTCGCCGGACTGATTTTTCACGGCCTACCCGAGGGCGTACTTGCAATGAGTGTGAAATCGCTGAACGTGATCGTGTCACCACGGACCGTGTTGAACCCCGATCCTCGCGATCCTTCGCAAATTCCTGCGTTTCGGCGTCGCGACATCGAATTGCAAGCCGCGACTTGCACCCTGTGCGAAGCTTCCTTGGCGACATCGTGCCACTGCTTGGCGGCTGCCACCGACGGAGCTTATCATCCGGAGTTGGGCGGGCGGAGATCGGCCAAGCTCTCGATGGCGCCGGGCAAATCGCCGCCGTCGATGGCGGCGGCGGCCGCGCGGAGCGATTCGGCCTGCCCGGCCGTAAACGGAATTGCATCGCCGGCCTGCGGCTCGACGCCGATCAGCCGGGCGACGATCGCGGCCGCGAGTTCGTCGATTCCGCGCAACGCGACCGCGCTGGTGACGAGGCGCGCCCGGTCGTCGGCCGCTGCCGGCGGAGGCGCGATCCGAGCGGGTTCGAGCAAATCGGCCTTGTTCGCCACCGCGATCGCCGCCGGCCATTGCCGGAGCAACACGGCGGTTTCTGTCCGTCGCTTGCTCGCGGGCATCGAAGACGAGCACCACGCAATCGGCGTCCGCCAATTGACGGTGGGCGAGATCGATTCCCGCGGCTTCCAGAGAATCGTCGCTCGGCCCGCAATCCGGCCGTATCGGAAAGCTCGATCGGCCAGCCGTCGAGGGCCGTGACGACCGACACGACATCGCGAGTCGTGCCCGGCTGGTCGAACACGATCGAGCGGCGATAGCCGACCAAAGCGTTGATCAAGCTGCTCTTGCCGACGTTCGGCGGCCCGGCCAAGACCACCCGCCACGGCTTGATGAGGTGCAAGCCGACGTCGGAGCGGGCGACGAGTGCCGCGAGATCGGCGCGGGCCGTCGGCGGCATCGCCGCGCTCGAGCCGGCCGGCGATCGCGTCGAGCGCCGCGTCGAGCGCCCCCTGATATTGGTCGAGGAGAATCGCCGCCGTTTTTTCGGTGCCCGCCGCGGCCAGCAGCCATCGCGCTTCGGCGCGGATGGGGCTCGTTTCAAGTCCGCCCAGCCAAGCGGGCCACGCGGTCGCCGCCGCGCCCTCGCCGGCCAAGTCGGCCATGATCCGCTCGGCGGCCGCGCTGCCGCCATGGCAATGAATCTCCACCTCCGCCGCCAGTGCGGCACACGACGATCTCCTCCCCCGTGGGCCCGCCCCAATGCCCATGCAGAATCCGATTCGGCCGGCGGGAGTCCAACGGCGCGGGCAAATGTCCGATGAAATGCCGTCCGACGTGCTCGGCGGCCTCCGGCCCTGCGACGAGCACGACGGCAATGGCGCCGCGGCCATCCGGCGTGAGCCTCACGACGCGCGTGGCGGGACGTTGGCTCATCGGCAATTCCCTCCGAACGGCTCGGGACAGTCGTGCTTCGTCTCTTGCCAAAGGCCCAAGTCGCAATTCGACACGTGCCACTGCTTGACGGACGCCGCGGTCATCGTAGCCGACAGATCGGCCCTATTCGGCGTCCGTCAAGCAGTGCGGCGGCGAAGCACGGCTTGACGGCTGCCGCGGAGGCCTGTGGCGAATCTCAACTACGATTGGCAGCCGTCAAGCAGTGGCACGCTGCGCCACTACCGATCACCCTCGTCAAAACCGTTTACGGTCGCGCCATGCGCAATTCCGCCGAGCACCAAGTGCGGCTCGTAGCGGGCCTCGAGGCCCAATGGGCGGACGAGATGCGCGGCCGCCCCGCCGGTGAAAAACAACTCCGGCGCTTTCGGCATCTCGGCCGACAGCCGCGCGACCAACTCGCGAACCGTCCCGATCACTCCCCAATACAGCCCGCTGCGAATCGCAGTGACCGTCGAAATTCCCAACGCGGGGGGCGGTTCGGACAACTCGCTCAGCGAAACGAACGGAAGCAGGTCGGTGCATTCGTGCAGCGAGCGGGCCGCCATTTCGATCCCCGGACAGATCGCTCCGCCGCAAAACACCCCGTCCGCCGAAACGAGATCGACCGTGACGGCGCTGCCCGTATCGACCACGATCGCCGGCCGCTGTGCCGCCCGCAGCCGATTCACGGCCGCCGCGGCCGCCAGCCGATCGATGCCGACGCGCTCGGGATGCTCCAAGTCCCCGCGAGATCGGCAGATCGGCTGCGGTCAACAGTCGCGCGGCGGGGGGAGTTCGGCGGGCGTGCGACACGCTGCGCCGATCCAAGCCGTCAACCGCGCGGCCGCCGGCCGATTCACGCTGGCCACGCGCCATTCCGGCCAGTCCGGCGATGCGGGCAACCAGGCCATCAATTGAGCCTCGTCCCAGCGATCGGCCGGCAATTCCAAGACCCGGCTGGGCAGCGGCAAGCCCTCGGCCGCGTCGATCCGATCGAACAACCCCAACTTGATCGCGGCTGTTGCCGATGTCGATTGCGATCAGCGGAGTGGCGGGATCGGCGATCATGGCACCGCGGATTTCGCGGAGCGGCGACTGCGGAAAATCAGAGTTCCAGCGGCCATCCGCGGCGATACGGCTCCGAACTCGCGTTAAGTCATATCTGATGCATCCGCGTGATCTCCCGCAGCAGCCAGGTCGAGCCCTTCGGCCCGTCACGGCGCTCGATCGCCGAGCAGCCGTGCGCCGCCTGATCGCCTCGTCGAGCTGCAGCCGGCTGGGCTTCGGCAGCGCCGGGCAATTCGCATTTGGTGAGCACCACGATCTCCGGCCGATGCCCAGTTCGGAGGCATATTGCTCGAGTTCGCGGCGGATGACGTGGTAATTCGCCACCGGATCGCTGCCATCGGTCGGCACCGGCTCGACCAAATGCACGAAAATGCCGGCCCGCTCGATGTGCCGCAGGAATTCGTGCCCCAGGCCGACGCCGGCATGCGCCCCTTCGATCAGGCCGGGCAAATCGGCCATGACGAACGAGCGGTCGCGGTCGATATCGACCATGCCCAGATTCGGGATACTTGGTGGTGAAGGGATAAGCGGCGATTTCCGGCCGAGCCCGGGACAGGCGGCTCAAGAGCGTGCTCTTGCCGGCATTCGGCTTGCCGATCAGCCCGACGTCGGCGATCACCTTGAGTTCGAGCATCAGATTGCGCGTTCCCCTTCGCCGCCGGGAGTATGCTCGCGGGGGGCGCGGTTGGTGGCCGACTTGAAATGCACGTTTCCCTTGCCGCCGCGGCCGCCGCGGGCCACGACGACCTGCTCGCCGGCCCGATCGAGATCCTTGAGCAGGAAATGGCCGTCGGCATCGTGGACGACCGTGCCCGGCGGGACGCGAATCACCAGATCCTCGGCGCATTCGGCCATGACAATCGTTGCCGGTGCCGGGCGCGCCCGGATTTGGCCCGCCAATGCTTGCGGTGGGCGAGGGCGGCCAGGCTATCGACGCCGGCTTCGGCCACCACGATGACGCTGCCGCCATCGCCGCCGTCGCCGCCATCGGGTCCGCCGCGGGGAACGAATTTCTCGCGGCGAAAGCTGACGCAGCCGTTGCCCCCCTTGCCGGCGGCCACGAAGATTTTCACGCGGTCAACGAACATGGCGCACGAGGCAATCTGTGAGAGGCGGCGACATCTCAGGTCGCGAGACGAATTCGCGGGGGCAATAATCTCCGATTGGATCGCAGCCGGCGCGGCAGATCGCCGGAGGGCGTCACGTCGCGGTTTGCACGACGTTGATGCGGCGCCCTTCGCGATCGAACATCACGACGCCGTCGGCACCGCGTAGAGGGTGAAATCCGTTCCCTTGGCCGACGTTGCGGCCGGGATGAAACCGATTGCCCACCTGGCGAACGAGGATATTGCCGGCCCGGACCTGCTGGCCGGCAAAACGCTTGACGCCGCGCCGCTGAGGCATGCGAATCGC
Source organism: uncultured Actinomycetota bacterium (assembly GCA_963770565.1). Classification (GTDB taxonomy): domain Bacteria; phylum Actinomycetota; class Actinomycetes; order JAFAQI01; family JAFAQI01; genus DATAUK01. The sequence continues at coordinate 179,859 of CAVYQE010000001.1, read as the reverse complement.
GGCCGTTGCGGCTGGAACCTTGGCCTTTCTTATGTGCCATTGCATGATACTCCGTCGGAGCCGGGGAATCCGGCCAATGAAAACTGCTTGCGAATTTCGGTTCGAATCGAGCGCCGCAATTCAGTGGCCCGTTTAGCCGGTAGCCAACGGCAACCCGCTCGGCCCGATTATGGCCCCGTCGCGGCATTCGAGCGAGCCATGCGGCGAATCGCCTCTTTTAGCGGAAAACCCAGCGGTAGTCAATGATCTTATCCCAATTTCGCTGCCCCCGACGAGGGAGCGGCGTTGCCGGCTGCCGCCGGAGGGCGGGATTGTCCGGATCGGCCGGCTTGGTCACTTTATCGGCGGGCGAACCGATGTAGATCTGATCCTCGTACATGCCGAATTCATCCCCCGGACGCCAGAAATTCAATTGCAGCGTCTTGTGCGTGAATTTGCGGCCGGTGGCCGGAGGATCGCCCGCCTTGAATGCCCCCGGCGGATCGGTCCAGCGATAGGCATTGGTCAGGCCGGTGCACGTAAATCGAAAAAAAATCGATGCGCGGATCGACATCGACCCAGGTCGCGACACCCCAGACGCTGTTGTCCTCGGTCGCCGTGCTGAGCTTGATCGGCTGGGCGCCGATCTCGACGGAATTGAGCAGCGGCCGGTTCGGGTCTTCGCGATTGCGGATCGCCTCGTCGGCCAGCGGCATGACTTTGTCGAGATAGACCTTCTTCTTCCCTTCGATCTCGCTTCCATCGTGAACTGGGGAAGAAATGAATCGGCGCCCCGATATCGTTGACGGCCTCCACCTCGGGGGCCGTCGGCAGACCGCCGGCTCGGCAGCCGCCTTTTCCAACGGCTTGAGATGGCCGCCGATATTCTTCACTCGATAGACCATGTACCAGACGGTCTTGCGCTGCAGATCGCCCGTTGTCGTTGGGCAGATCGACATGAATGACCCGCAACGGCTTGAAAATGAATTCCAGATACCAGGTCGTGCTGCGGAAGGGGCGATTCGTGGCCAAGGCTTGCAATGTTTTGGTCGGCGACGTGTAGGTCGGGGTCCAGCCCAGGTCGGCGCACGACGCCCGGGGCGAGCAACTCGACGACGTTGTGATAAGTGACCGTGTCGTGCGGATCGACCGCCGGGGGGATCGTAGTTTCGACCCCGGCGCGAGCCGGCGAAAGCCGGCCGGCGGCGTCGCCCGCAGCCCGGCCGCCGTCGGCCCCAACGCCATCACGGCCAGCAAACAGCAGCAGCCCAATACGGATATGCAGCCCAGAACTTTACCGAACCACCCACACGATGAAACATCGCAAGCCTCTCTCTGCGGCAGACAAGATCGAAACCGATCGCCGGGCCTGGAAACCAGGCGCCCGATGCGAACCCCGCGAGAACTTCATTATAAGTACGATTCGAGCCCAGGGTCAAGTTTTCGGCCGAGAATCGACGGAAGCGATGGAATCGTGCCGCCGAACGCCATGCCCAGGCCGGACACTCCTAACGGATCCCTCGCTTTTCCCGCGCGATCAACCCAGCGCCGCCTTCGCTTCCGCGACCACGTGCTCGACGGTGAAGCCGAAATACTTCATCGCCGCGCTGCCCGGCGCCGAGGCGCCGAACGTCTTCATGCCGACGAATCGCCCCTCGGGCCCAGCCAGCGATCCCAGCCGAAGCCGCTCGCCGCTTCCGACGCCGACCCGGGCCGTCACGGCCGGCGGCAGCACGCTGTCGCGATAGGCCTGCGTCTTGCGCCTCGAACAACTCCCAACACGGCATGCTCACCACGCGGGCCGCGATCCCCTCCTTGACGCAGCTGCTCGTGGGCCGCGACGCACAACGAAACCTCGCTGCCGGTGGCCATCAGGATCACGCTCGGGCTTGCCCCCGGCCGCGTCGGCCAGCACATAGCGCCCCGCGCGCGACGCCCGCGGCCGCGCCGTACTTCGTCCGATCGAGCGTCGGCAGATTCTGCCGCGTGAGCACCAGCACCACCGGACGATCGGTGATCGGCATGATCGCTCGCCACGCCTCGGCCACTTCGTTGGCGTCGCCGGGACGAAGGATGACCACGTTCGGGAATCGCGCGGGCGGCCGCCAGATGCTCGATCGGCTGATGCGTCGGCCCGTCTTCGCCCAGGCCGATCGAATCGTGCGTGAAGACGTAGATCACCGGCAGCTGGCCGATCGCGCCGAGCCGGATCGACGGCCGCAGATAGTCGATGAACACGAAGAACGTCGCGCCGAACGGCCGCACTTTCGAGAGCGCCATGCCGTTGACCGCGGCGGCCATGCCGTGCTCGCGAATGCCGAAGTGAAAATTCCGGCCGCCGTAATGGTCCGGCCTCGAAATCCCCGGCCCCGTCGAACGTCAAGCAGCGTCATCGTCGAGGGAGCCAAGTCGGCCGCGCCGCCGATCAGCCAGGCACGTGCTTGGCGATCGCGTTGAGCACCTTGCCGCGACGAAATCCGGGTGGCCATCCCCTTGGCGTCGGCCGGAAACGTCGGGAATCCCCGCGTCCCAGCCGGCGGGCAACTCGCGGCGATCCATCTGCTCGCCATTGGGCGGCCAGCTCGGGGAATTTCTTGGCGTACTCGGCGAACTGCGTCTGCCACGCGGCGTGCAGCTTCTTGCCGCGGGCCACGATCCCGTCGGCGAAATCGGCCGCGCACTTCGTCGGGCACGAGGAACTTGGCGTCCTCCGGCCAGCCGTAGACGCCCTTCGTCAGCCGCATTTCTTCTTCGCCGAGCGCTTCGCCGTGGGCCTTGGCCGTGTCTTGCTTGATTGCGGCGAGCCCTAGCCGATGTGGCTGCGGACGATGATCAGCGTCGGCCGATCGTCGGTCGCGCGAAACTCTTGATAGGCCGCATGCCAAGGCTTCGAGGTCGTTGGCGTCGGCCACGTGGATCACGTGCCAGCCGAGCCCTGTGAATCGCGTGCCGACGTCTTCGTCGAAGGCCAGCTCGGTGTTGCCCTCGATCGTGATGTGATTGTCGTCGTAGATCCAGCACAGGTTCGAGAGCTTCAGATGCCCGGCGATCGAGGCGGCTTCGTTGCCCACGCCTTCCATCATGTCGCCGTCGCTGCACAACGCGTAGACGTTGTAGTCGAACAGATCGAAGCCCGGCCGATTGAAATGAGCCGCCAGCCAGCGCTGGGCGATCGCCATGCCGACGCTGTTGCCGCAACCCTTGCCCGAGCGGGCCGGTCGTCGTCTCGACGCCGCTGGTGTCGCGGGCCTCGGGATGGCCGGGGCAGCGGCTATGCAACTGGCGGAAGCGCTTGATCTGGTCCAGCGGCACGGCCAACTCGCCGGTCGGCCTGCCGGCGTCGTCGACCTGCTTCACGCCCGCCAGGTGCAGCAGCGAATAGAGCAGCATCGAGGCATGGCCGCACGAGAGCACGAACCGGTCGCGGCCGGGCCAGATGCGGAGCGTCCGGATCGTATCGCAGCACATGCTTCCAGAGCGCATAGGCCACCGGGGCCAGGGCCATCGGCGTGCCCGGATGGCCGCTGTTGGCCGCCTGGACGGCATCCATCGCCAAGGTGCGGATCGTGTTGATGGCCAGAAGTTCGAGATTGGCGGTCGATGCCGACATGATATTCCCCCTTGTTTTCCAGGGCCGAGACCGGGCGGCGCTGCCCGCAGGATTGACGGCGAGTTCCGATGTTCCAGGGATCGGTGGGCCGTCGCGGCAGTCACCGCGCCCGCCGGCTCCGCCAGATGCCCATTGCCGTCAAAGTTTAAGGCCCCCGCCGCGGAACGTCAACGATGCGGATGCCGGATGCTAGCATGCCCGCTTCCGGCCCGGTGATAGGATTTCGAAAAATCATTGCAATGCGAGCCAAATCGCTTATGATGGCACGCATGGGCAGACGCCTCGCCAGCCCAGGGGGAAAAGGAGCATCAGGGCCATGTTGGATACTACGTCGGGATTGAAGTTGGATGTCGAGCGGGGTCCGGACTGGATGTTCGTGCGTGTCAATCCGCCCGAAGGAAAAACTTGGGACGATGCGCCTCCGTTGGCCGAAGCCGTGTGGGCCATTCTGGAGCAGAACTTCATCTATCGCGTCGTACTCGAACTCGATCAGATCACGTTGCTGCGCAGTTGTCTGATCGGGCAACTCGTGATGCTCTCCAAGCGCGTCCACACGCACGATGGTTTGCTGCGGATCTGCGGCCTCTCGCCCGACAATCAAGAAGTGCTGTCGATCAGCCGGCTGAGCGCCATCTTGCCGAATTATCGGGACCGCGGCGAAGCCGTGATGGCCTCGCGCCCGTCCGAGATGAGCGCGAGGTGGCCGAGCGCAAGGGGCCGAGCGCAAGGGGGGGCGGGAGTCGATTTCGCCGGTTGGTCGTTTGCCAATTGCCGGCGCGCCGTGGCGAAATCGACTCCCGGCCCCTTTTGCCGCATCGACCGAGCGACCGTCAGGCCCAGCGGACTTCCAAGCGGTTTTCGATTTCGGCGACTCCGGCCAGATTGCGGAGCGACTCTTGCGCCATTTGCTTGTGGAAGAACGAACGCACCGTGCCATGCAGAGTCAGCCGGCCTTCGCTCATTTCGAATCGCAGATGCCCGGCCGAGAAATACGGATTTTGCTGCAGGGCGTTCTGAATCTGAAAATCGAGCGGAGACATGCAGGATTCCTCGCTGCCGAATTCATGTCACCAGGCCGTTCACGCCCGTGACGATTGTCATTGTCGATCGAATTGCCTCAAGTCGAGGGCCGGACAAAGTGACAATCGGCCGCCGCCAACGCCTGCGTTGAGATTAACTCTTACGCAGGGTGGGCAATCCGATAAAATGCGGGCGAACATAGCGGATATGCAGCGCTGAACGCCCGCAGCTTCCGATTCGCCAGCCCCGCTCCCCGCTCCTGCTCCCCCGCTCCCTGCCTCCAATGCGATCCATCGGCCGATTCTTTCAGATTCTCGGGTTGATCCTTCTTCCGCTGGGAAGCATTTTGGAATTGACGGGTACCATCACCGAAGGGCAGATGTTGCAAATGCTGGTGGCCGGCATTTGCGCATTCGCCATCGGCTGGATCTTGATGACGTATCGCTGAGCCGTGACTGCGCAAGCGAGAGAGTCGGCCAGGAGGCTGTCCACGAACCGGCCGCGTCGAGGGGATGCTCGCCGCGAAAAGGGGTCGGGAGTCGATTTCGCCCGCTGAACGACCCGTAGTGCCAACCGGCGTCATGGCGAAATCGACTCCCGACCCCCTTTTGGCAACGCCCGCCGAAGATATGGCGGTTCTCGGACAGGCTCCCGGATCGCGGAGTATCACGGCGGCTGGAAGCCACCGCTACGTGAGTGCGAGTGGGGTTGGCGGGCCGCGACGGGCGCGTAGCTAGGAGGCTGTCCACGAACCGGCCGCGGCGGGAGATGGTCGCCGCGAAAGGGGTCGGGAGTCGATTTCGCCCGCTGAACGACCCGTAGTGCGAACCGGCTGCATGGCGAAATCGACTCCCGACCCCCTTTTGGCAACGCCCACCGAAGATATGGCGGTTCTCGGACAGGCTCCCGGATCGCGGAGTATCACGGCGGCTGGAAGCCACCGCTACGTAAGTGCGAGTGGGGTTGGCGGGCCGCGACGGGCGCGAGGAGTCTGTCCACGAACCGGCCGCTGCGCGAGATGGTCGCCGCGAAAGGGGTCGGGAGTCGATTTCGCCCGCTGAACGACCCGTAGTGCCAACCGGCGTCATGGCGAAATCGACTCCCGACCCCCTTTTGGCAACGCCCGCCGAAGATATGGCGGTTCTCGGACAGGCTCCCGGATCGCGGAGTATCACGGCGGCTGGAAGCCACCGCTACGTGAGTGCGAGTGGGGTTGGCGGGCCGCGACGGGCGCTAGCTAGGAGGCTGTCCACGAACCGGCCGCGGCGGGAGATGGTCGCCGCGAAAGGGGTCGGGAGTCGATTTCGCCGGCTGAACGCTCCGTAGTGCGAACCGGCTGCATGGCGAAATCGACTCCCGACCCCCTTTTGGCAACGGCCGCCGGAAGATAAGCCGGTTCTCGGACAGGCTCCTAGCGGCCGGCCTTCTCGGCCAATCGCAATTTCGCGCGGGCTTGCAATTCGGCCCGCGCGCGCTCGGCCAACAATTCGGGCGAATTCGCCTTGCCGGCCCGCGCCGTGGCCAACTGCGCGCGGGCCGCTTGAGAGTCGAGTTGCCCGGCGGGAGTGGAGTAATTCGTCAGCACCGAGACGACGTTGTTGCGCCACTTGGACGAAACCGCCGTTCGACATAGTAGCGCTCCGTCCGGTCGCCATCGACGACCCGCAATCTCGCCGTATCCCAGCCGGCCGATGAACGGGCTATGGGCGGGGGCGATGCCGATCTCGCCGTCATAGAGCGGCAAGGCAATGAAATCGGCCGTCGTCTCCAGCGCGCTCGCCTCGGGAGTGACGACGCTGCATTCGAGCCGGCCGGGCGTGCCGCGATCGTGCTTCTCAGCCATAAACATCAATCGGCGCCCGACGCGCCGCCAAAAGTGCCAGTTCGCTTATCCCTCGTCCCTCGTCCCTCGTCCTTCATCTCTCGTCCTTCATCCTTCCGCCTCAACTCTTCTTCGCCATCTTCTTCGCTTGCTCTTCGGCCTGCTCGATCGGGCCGACGTACATGAACGCCGGTTCGCGGAGGTGGTCCCACTTGCCGTCGGCGATTTCCTCGAAGCTGCGGATCGTGTCGGCCAGCGGCGTGATTTCGCCCGGCTTGCCGGTGAACACTTCGGCCACGAGGAACGGCTGCGAGAGGAACCGCTCCATGCGGCGGGCGCGATGCACGACCAGCTTGTCCTCTTCGCTCAATTCGTCGACGCCGAGAATCGCGATGATGTCTTGCAACTCGCGATAGCGCTGCAAGGTGCGCTGCACGCGGCGGGCGATGGCGTAATGCCGCTCGCCGACGTATTGCGGATCGAGAATGCGGCTCGACGAGGCCAGCGGATCGACGGCCGGATAAATGCCCTTCTCCGAGATCGACCGCTCCAGATAGAGGAACGCATCGAGATTGCCGAACGCCGTGGCGGGGGCGGGATCGGTCGGATCGTCGGCCGGCACGTAAACGGCCTGCACGGAGGTGATGGCCCCCTTGGTGGTCGAAGCGATCCGCTCCTGCAAGTGCGCCCATCTCGGTGGCCAGCGTCGGCTGGTAGCCGACGGCGCTGGGCATGCGGCCGAGCAAGGCGGAGCACTTCGCTGCCGGCCTGCGAGAAGCGGAAGATGTTGTCGATGAACAGCAGCGTGTCGGCGCCGGTCGTGTCGCGGAAATATTCGGCCATCGTCAGGGCCGACAGCGCGACGCGCAGCCGGGCGCCCGGCGGCTCGTTCATCTGGCCGAAGACCATGACGTCTGCTCGATGACGCTGCTGGCCCGTGTCGCCGATCTTGGCTTCCTGCATTTCGAGCCAGAGGTCGGTCCCTTCGCGGGTTCGCTCGCCGACGCCGGCGAAGACCGAATAGCCGCCGTGGGCGCTGGCGATGCGGGCGATGAGTTCGGTGAGGATGACGGTCTTGCCCAGGCCGGCCCCGCCGAACAGGCCGGCCTTGCCGCCGCGGACGAACGGCGTGAGCAGGTCGATGACCTTGATGCCGGTCTCGAAGATTTCGGTCTTGGTCGTGAGATCGGTGAGCGGCGGGAGCATCGCGGTGGATCGGCCAGTAGGCGTCGGCATGCACCGGGCCGCGGCCGTCGATCGGATCGCCGAGCAGATTGAACACGCGGCCGAGCGTCGCCTTGCCGACCGGCACCGTGACGGGCGAGCCGGTATCGACGCACTCTTGGCCGCGGACCATGCCGTCGGTGCTGCCCAAGGCGACGCAGCGGACGCGGCCGCCGCCGAGATGCTGCTGCACCTCGCCGGTCAGATCGAGATTCACGCCCTTGTAGTCGGATTTGACCTTCACGGCGTTGTAGATCGCCGGCAGGCTGTCTTCGGGAAACTCGACGTCGAACGTCGAGCCGATGACCTGCGTCACGCGGCCGACGCCTTTGTTCGCGGGTGCCCCGGTTGGGAGTTCGTTTTTGTCGCGGTGGCCATGATTTGTCGGTTGTCGGTTGTTAGTTGTCGATTGTCAGCTTGTCGATTGTCAGTTGCCGAGTTGCCCCTATCCGTTCATCCTTCCGCCTTCATCCTTATCCCTTCAGCGCCTCGACGCCGCCGAGCACTTCCATGATTTCGCCGGTGATCTGGCTTTGCCGGGCCCGGTTGTAGGCGCGGCTCAGGCTCTTGATCATCTTGTCGGCGTTTTCGGTGGCCGATTTCATGGCCACCATGCGGGCGATCTGCTCGCTGACGGCCGCAGTCGAGAAAGCACTTGAACAGCTTGACCTTGAAGCTCGTCGGCACGACCTCTTCGAGGATGCTCGCGGCCGAAGGCAAAAACTCGTATTGCGACTGGATGCCGGATGCTGCGGCCTGTTTGCCGCTGTTCCGATCCACCGCCATCGTTGTCGCCGGCCGGGGTGCATCGGCCCCGGCGAGCGAGCCCAGCGGCAGCAGCGTCTCGACGACGGCCATTTGCTTGCTGATGCTTTCGAACCGCGTGTAGGCCACGTCGAGCCGGTCGAGCTGTGCCGGCGATGTAAGCTTCCAGATAACGCTTGGCCAGGACATCGACTTCGGCGAACGTGACCTTGTCCTCGAACGTCGTGTACTTTTCCGTCGGCGTGACGCCGCGATAGCGAAAGGCCGAGATGCCCCGCTTGCCGGAGATTTCCATCTGCACGCTGCGGCACGGTGGCTTTGAGTTCGGTGAATCGGGCATTGGCCATACGGACGACATTCGAATTGTAGCCGCCGCACAGGCCGCGATTGCCGGTGAGCACCAGCAGATCGCCCGCTCGGTCTTCTCGCGCCCTTCCAAGCAGCGGATGGCTGACTTCCAGTCCGCTGTGGGCCAGATCGGCGACCAATTGCGTGATGCGCCGGGTGTAGGCGGTGGCGGCGTAGGCGCGGTCCATCGCCTTCTTGAAGCGCGCAGTCGCGATCAGCTCCATCGTCCGCGTGATCTTGCGGATGTTGCGGATCGACTTGCGGCGTCTGTCGAGGGCGCGGGCTTTGGCCATGGGTCAGGGGTCGGGGGTCGGGGTGGTCAGGGGTCGGGGGTCGGGGGTCGGGGGTCGTTATCGCGATTCCTTGTTCCGCAGGCTCGTGCGGAGTTCGATCTACCACTTGCCATTGGTCATTCTTGCTTCGTCATCCTTTAGTCAATCGTCATTAGACATTAGTCATTCACTTCTTCGCCTTCGTCGCAAACTGCGCCTTGAATTCGCCGATTGCGGCGGCCAATTCCTTGGCATCGTGGCGTCGTCGAGATCCTTCGTCTCGACGATCTTGTTGCGGATTCGCCGGCTTCTGATCGCGCATGAAATTCAAGAAAGTCGTGCTCCCATTCGGCCACGCGATTCGAGCGGGACGTTGTCCAAATAGCCGCGCGTGCCGGCGAAGATCATCAGCACCTCGTCGATCACGTCCATCGGCGCAGTACTGCCCCTGCTTGAGCATTTCGACCATCCGATAGCCGCGATCGAGCCGGCCCTGCGTGGCCGGCGTCGAGTTCGGTGCCCAACTGGGCAAACGCTTCCAACTCGCGGAACGCGGCCAGGTCGAGCCGCAAGCCGCCGGCCACTCTTCTTCATCGCCTTGATCTGGGCCGCCCCGCCGACGCGCGACACCGAAATGCCCACGTTCATGGCCGGTCGCTGGCCGCGGAAGAACAGGTCGGGCTGCAAATAAATCTGCCCGTCGGTGATCGAGATCACGTTCGTCGGAATATAGGCCGACACTTCGCCTTCGAGCGTTTCGATGATCGGCAGCGACGTGAGCGAGCCGCCGCCGAGCTCGGCGCTGAGCTTGGCCGACCGCTCGAGCAGCCGGCTGTGGGCATAAAACACGTCGCCCGGATAGGCCTCGCGGCCCGGCGGGCGCCGCATCAAGAGCGACAACTGGCGATAGGCCTGGGCCTGCTTCGACAAGTCGTCGTATACGATCAGGGCATGGCCGCCGTTGTACATGAAATGCTCGGCCATCGCGGTGCCCGCATAGGGGGCGACGTATTGCAGCGGGGCGGGCGAACTGGCCCCGGCCACGACCACGGTCGTGTAGTCCATCGCCCCGTGCTTGCCGCAGGGCCTCGATCACGTTGGCCACGGTCGAGTCCTTCTGGCCGACGGCGACGTAGAAGCACTTCACGCCGGAATCCTTCTGATTGATGATCGCGTCGATGCCGATGGCCGTCTTGCCCGTCTTGCGGTCGCCGATGATCAACTCGCGCTGGCCGCGGCCGATGGGGGTCATGGCGTCGATGGCCTTGATGCCGGTTTGCAGCGGCTCGCGGACCGGCTGCCGCTGCGACGACGCCGGGAGCCATGCTCTCGACCGGGCCGGCGCTCGCTGGTGACGATCGGGCCCTTGCCGTCGAGCGGGTTGCCCAGCGGATCGACCACGCGGCCGATCACGGCGTCGCCGACCGGCACGCTCAACAGCTGGCCGGTGCTCTTGACCTCGTCCCCTTCGTTGATTTGCAAGAAATCGCCGAGGATGATCACGCCGACCGAGTTCTCTTCGAGGTTGAAGGCCAGGCCGATCATGCCGTTGGGAAACTCGACCATTTCGCCGGCCATCACGCCGGACAGGCCGTAGACGCGCGCAATGCCGTCGCCGACCTCCAAGACGCGCCCGACCTCGCGGACGTCGATCTGGGACTCGTAATGTTCAATTTCCTTCTGGAGAACTGAAGCGATCTCGTCGGCTTTGAATCTCATGGACGCTCCTGTCGATCATCTTTTGACGAATTGTTTCGAGGCGGGTGGAGATCGAGCCGTCGTAGACCGTGTCGCCGACGCGCATCATCATGCCGCCGACGAGTTCCGGCCAACTTTCAGTCTCCAGAACGGGCCTCTCGCCCGAGCATTTTTTTTGCCGAATCGGTCACCTGCCGCTTGACGGACTCTTCCAAAGCGGAGGCCGAAACGACATACACCCGCACGATGTTCCGCATCTTGTCGAACAGGTCGTGGGCCGCCAAGTGAATTGCGCGGAGAATATCGAGCCGGCCATGGCGCGAGACGACCTTGAGGAAATTCAGAAACAGCGGCGAAGCCTGAGAGCCGAGCGCGCTTGTCGAGCAAGGCGTTTTTCGCCTCGAATCCCACCATCGCCGAACTGAGCACCATTTCGAGCTTCGGCACTCCGCCGAGCACGTCGGCCATGAAGCTATCGAATTCGGCCAAAGTCGCGTCGACCTTTCCCGCCGCCGCCGCCGCCTCTCCCAGCGCGGGCATACACGGTCGCCACTTGCTTGGCGCCCACGTTGACGTGGCGATTGGAAAAGGTGCGTTTGATGACGTTGGCTGGGGGCATCGCTTGGTTTGCCTGGGCTACATAAAAATCTCGCTCATCTTCAGTCAACCAGATTCCGCCTCACAATCAATTGCTGCTGGGACTCCGCGCCGCAAATTCGGCCATGGCTTCCTGCACCAACCGGGTATGATCCTGCGACTTAAGCTGCGCCCTCACGATCTTGCTGGCCAAATCGACCGCCAGATTCGTCGCTCGCTCGGATAATTCCTTGAGCGCCTGATCGGTTGCCCGCTGCAACTCGCGCCGGCTGCGGTCGAATTCCTGCTTAGCGGCCTCCTTGGCCTCGGCGACGATTTGCGCCTTGGCCTGCTCGCCCTCCTTGCGGGCTTCGTCCATCATCACCCGAATCTGGTCCGCCGCCCCCGCCAACTTGCGATCGTAGTCGGCCAACATGAGCTTGGCGTCGTCGGCCGACTTCTGCGCCGCGGCGATGTTGTCGGCAATCCCTTGCTCGCGTTTCTCCAAACCCGTGACGATCGGTCCCCAGGCGAATTTCCAGAGGATCGCCAAGAGAATGAAGAACACGACGGCCGTGTAGACGGCCAAATCAACTTCCTTCTGACTGAACTCGTCGGGACCAGCGACTTTCCCCGGTGCCGCCGAGTTCCTGCTCGTTTGCCGCTGCGGGAGCGGCTGTCGTCGAGGGCTTCTCCGCCTTCGCCGTTTGCTTGCCGGACGCGGGCGTCGATCGGCCGATCGGGCAGGCAGCGCATAAGCGACCGCGAGCAACCCAAGAACGATAGGGACGAAACGTAGCAATTGGAAACGGTTCACGTGAGTTCTCGCTCTTAGCGGGCGTTAATGGACCGCCCACGGATTCTGAGTCATGCAGATGTACAACGCAAAAAACGTGAAGCCCTCGATCAAAGCGGCCGCGATGATCATGCCGGTCTGAATCTGTCCGGCGACTTCCGGCTGGCGGGCCATGCCTTCCATCGCCGCTCCGGCCAGCTTGCCAATGCCGAAGCCGCCGCCGATCACGACCAATCCCGCCCCGATCGCTCCACTGAAGCTGACGGCGCTGCCATCGGCGCCCATGGCGGGAGTCACCGCCATGATCAGCACCGAAGCCAATGCCGTGACGACAATCTGAACTAATTTGCTCACTGGATTACTCTCCTTCTCGCAAAAGACGTTGACAGAAAAATGAAATCCCCCGCTGCCTGGCCGCCGATTTCGGCCGTCGCAGAGCAGAACGAACGATCAGTGATGATGAATCGCCGCACCGATGAACAGGGCCGATAAAAATGTAAACACATAGGCCTGCAAGAACGCCACGAACAACTCCAACAAACTCAACACCGCCGAGCCGATCACGGCGATGAGCGTCACCAGATTCCATTCCGTCGTCGCTCGTTTTTGCCGCGATGACAGCAATCATCCCCAGGATCGCCAACAGCACCAAGTGACCCGCCACCATGTTGGCCAACAGACGAATCGCCAACACGCAATGCCGAATAACCAAGCCGCCACTTCGATCACCAACACCCCACTTTGGATCGGCAGACGCACCGGCAGCGGCAAATCCAGCTTGGGCACGAGATTGAGAAAATAGCCGAAAGGGCCGAAACGCCGCATGCCCGACATCAGAACCGTCGAACAGCATGATCATCGCCAACGCCAATGTCACCGCGATCGAACCCGTCGGCGACCCGGCCCACGGCACCATGCCGCACAGATTGCAAACACAAGATGAACAGGAACACGGTCCACAACAAGGGCACGAACCGGTCGGCGTCATGGCTTGCCGATCGCCGGCCGCGCGACGTCGTCGCGCAAGTATCCAAGAACGCCTCGAGCCATATTCCAAAGCCCGCCCCGCGGCGCCCGCTCCCATGCGAATCTTGCTGCGCCAAGCCGCACGAACACCGCGACCAACACAATCGCCGCGACGAGTTCCAAAATCATGAACTTCGAAATGCAAAATCCGCATCCGCGTTCGTCGGTTAAATTTTTGAGCGTCCCAAACGGCTGCGGGATCAGAATCTTGCCCGCCATCGCCTCATTCCACTTTTCGACGTTCGTGACACCCGGACGGGCCGCGGTAAGATAATGCGGCACCTGGTCGAGGCTCGTCCAATGGTGGTGCCACATGAACTTCGGCACCTCGAAGAAGTAGCTGTCCTTGATATGCAGCATCGAGTCAGCCATGGCGCGATCCCTCCGCGCGGGCCGGCCCGGCCGAGTTTTCAGCCGCGACATCGCCAGCGACAGCACCGTTTCGGTCGCCAAGCCGACGAAATAGAACACCAGGATAAACTCGATGAACCCTCCCTCTCTCAGCGGTCCCCCGGCAACCGTCGCCACGAGCCCCGCGCCCAGCGGAATCCCGAAGCGAACGAGCATTCCGACCAGTGCGCCGGAAAGCGGATTGCCGGCCCGCTGAAACAGGTGAAACAATACCAGCGCCAAGGCGGCGGCAAACCAGCAGATGGCCGCCGCCAATGCCGCGGCTCCCCATACCGGAGCGCTGGTGATTCGCGAGCCGACGAGTGCGACGACGGGATAGGCCGCCGCCATCACGACCGTTAGGGCCGCGCAAGCGCGACCCAGGCCCAGCGGCGGGCGCGGCCGCCTCGGGCGGTGGGACGCTCAGGGGATCGCTCACGAACTCGAGCCTCATCGTCGGCAATCTCGATAGGGTTTGGGAGTAGATTGGCGAAGTCGGCTGGGCCGATCGGCCGCGCCGGTGAAATTAGGGGCCGGGTGAAATCCGGGGTCGGGTGATGGTGAAATCGCGGATCAGTCGGGCCGCGAGTCGTCGGGCGGCCGCCGCGGCTGTTTATTTTTGTTTTCGGCTGCCGTCATGAGCAGGAGATGCCACACACCGCCGACCATTCCCAGGACAAATCCCCCCAGAGTCAACAACGGACTCGTTCCCCACCGCTCGTCGAGCCATTTGCCGGCCACACCCGGCAGCACCATCTCCAGCCCCACGGCGACGATCCGCCCTACCCACTGCGCTGCCGCGGCAAGTGGCGATTTATCGTTCGAGGTCGGCACGTTGCGAACCGCCTTGCTCGTCGGTTTTCAGGGCGTTGCCGCCCCCTCCCTGCGGCTACGCAGCAAGCCGTGCGGCTACGCAGCAAGCCGCCGCAGTTGCCGAATTGCGGAGTTCTCAGCCCGAGACGTGCCCAATCTAATCCAGGCATTCCGGGGAGTCAACGTGCGGGCCGCCAAATTCGTGATTTTTTTCACGAATAGGATCGCCTTGGCTTGCGCACAGCCCGCCGGTGGCAATGCCGGCTGCGCTCGGCACTCTCCGTGCGTTTTGGTTTCGGCAGATTCCTGCTGGCTGACACGACGGTTCACGATCACGAGCATCCCGACTGGAATGAAAGACGGTAGCCGGCGGTTTCAGCCAACGGCTGACACCGCCGGTCGAGATGGGATGGCCTAGCTCCGACCCCGGCAGGGGTCGCAGCGCGCTGCCAGCGAGAAAGCACGGCGGCACGACAGATCGGGAACACTAATCAGCGCTAATCAGCGCTAATCAGCGCGAATTAGCGCCGATTAGTGTTCCTAAAACCGGCTGTTACTGGGTTTTGAGTGGGTGACACGAAAATCCTCGGGATTCGCGCATCCCCTCTTGTGGTAAGTGTAGCGGTGTTTCGGATACGAGACGAGAAGAGTGCCAGCAGGCCGGCTTGCCGGTCTGGAGGGATGGAGGTCTACGATCTGCCGCGCTGCCCGCCTCCATTGAACGCCTGAGCCATGCCTTGAAAATCCTGGGGGTCTGGGGGTAGGCTATGAAAAATCGGCCCGTCGAGAGTTCGAAAGTTTATTCGCTATTTGTTCCGCTCGCATGCGCGGCGTAGTCGAGCGATGCTGTTTCGGCAGACCGAAAGTAGCCGCCGGCTTTTCAAATTGCCGATTCGGAAATCCGCGAAAATCCGCGCAATCCGCGGCAAAACCAACAGGCTTTTTTGCCGCGGATTTCACGGATTCTCGCGGATCGAGGAAAGCGCGGCGGTCTTTAGCGGGCTTCGCTTCGGCGGCTTCAGCCCTGGGCCGTTTTGTAGATAGTGGCCGCGCACCCTCCGGCGCCGGTGGCTAAAAGCCGGCCCGAGACGGCTAAATCCCCTGGAAGGGGACTGGATTCACCGCAGGGAGGACGCGGTCCCAGGCATAAATGCCATGGGCTGCATATAAGGCGGGGGCCCGGCTGCGCAGTTTGTGAGATGGGATCGTATCGACGTTTATGCTGTTTTTTGTTCCGGGTTTTGGAAAGAACGGCAGGAGTTCAGGGAACCCGGTAGGGTTCCCAGCCATTAGCCGGTGGTTGAGGCCGTCAGGCCGATACCACCGGGCGCGAAATCGAATAATCCCTGTTGCACCCCGATAGGGGTGCCAGCGCTCTACGACCCCTACCGGGGTCGAAGAAAAGCTTTCGCGTTCCGACACCGGCGGTGTCGGCCTGCGGCCTCAACCGCCGGCTAATGTCTGCCATCCCTATCGGGATGAATTTCATGCCACCTCGGAGTCGGAATTGCGCGAGTACGTGGACGGAGCAAAAACCGAGCAAAACACGAACTCGGATTCCACTTCGAAACCGCGCAGATTGCACAGCCCAGGCGCAGCCCGAGGCTACGCGGGACGGATGCCCTGACCACGACTCCGGTTGATTGCGAAGCGCGCGGCAATCGCGCCACGGAACAAAAACCCATCAAACCGCCGGACCCGGCGCTGCAACAAATCGAGCATTTTTCACAGCCTAGTCTGGGGGCGAAGCCCCCAGTCTGGCACTTGCCCGCCGGAGGAACCCACAAGACCCGGAATACCCCCTTTTCTATCCATGCGATTCGTTCAACGCAAGTTCTTCCGGCCGAGATTGCTCCGCCGCGACGAAAACGGGTTGCTCTTCTCTGATGGCAGGGCTGTCAAACCGTCGGAGGAACCGCGACAATGCCCGCTCGAGCAAGGCGATGACCGCCGCGTCAATGCAACCGCCCGACGCGCACGACGCGTGGATAGAGAAGAGGAGTCCGTATCCGCCGAAAGCCGCGCGAGGATTGCCCTCCGCTCGGTAGGCGGTGCGCACCTCGGTCGGATGAGCCCGAAATCGGACGTGTCGGGGAATCGAGTTTGGAGACAAAGGCGTGCCATGGAATCACTCCTGCTGGTCCGTTCCCGACATATGAGCAAATACGAGCGGCAAATCGCCGGTCGGTATTTTCGCATGGAAGAAAGCCGACTTGCTTGCCACGATCGGCTCGTCGTCGGCCGGTATTCGGTTCTGCCATACTACGAAGAGTTGGACCGCGACCTGCGGCTGATCGGCAGCCGATTGATCAATACCGTCGCCGAGCATGCATGGATTTCTTCCTTCGACTACTATCGAGAAGTCAAGGACTTCACGCCGGAAACGTGGGACGACGAATCCATTCATCTGTGCCAGCACGCCGGGCCATTCGTCGTCAAGGGGAAGCGCAGCTCGAAGAAGTGGCAATGGAAGACACACATGTTCGCCGAGACCAAGCCCGCGGCCTTGGCGCTCGGCCAGCGCCTCAAGGAGGATTCGGAAATCAGCGAGCAGGGAGTGGTCTACCGGAAGTACGTGCCGCTGAAGACATTCGAAGTGGGCCGGAACGACTTGCCCTATACGAACGAGTGGCGGTTTTTCTTCTTCAAGACGACTTTGCTGAGCGTCGGGTATTATTGGTCGATCGGCGACTGCTTGCAGCAGGCGGCCATGACCGACGAGTGCCTGGCAATGGCCGGGCGGATTGCCGAAATCGCGGCCCGCTTCACGACATTCTTCACGCTCGATCTGGCCGAAACCGAACAGGGTGAATGGATCCTCATCGAAATCAACGACGGACAAATGGCCGTGCCGTCGGAACACGATCTGGACGAGCTGTATGGGAAGCTGAAAGATGCGATCGCCCAGTTCGCTTGACCCGAAGCCGGGAAGGCAGCCAAATCGAGGAATGAAGACCACGATCGAACTGCCGGATTCGCCGGTAAAGCAAGTCAAGCTCCGCGCACTGCGCGAGGGCCGAAAGCTCAGGGGCGCGTGTTTCAATCCTCCCAACGCGATTTCCGCGAGCGAAGTGGGCTGTACGATATTCCAAAGCCGGCATTACCCGTTTTCGCCGGCGTCCGGTTTCAGAGCCACGTTCGCTTGGCGCCGCCCGATCGAGCGACGCAAACAGAGCGTTGCGGCTTGCCAAGCGTACCCCCTCGCTAGCGCGTCGGGCTAGTGTGGCGAAGCCACACCGTGCCCCCCTACCGACCCCTGACCCCCGACCCCTGACCCCCGACGCCCGACCCCCCGACCCCCGACCGCTGCTCCAAAAACAGCCGCCCCGCGGCTTGCGCATCGGGGCCGCGGCTTGCGAAATCGACAAGCGATTTCCGATGGCAACTCTGCGCAACTTTCGGGGGAGCGAAAGGCGACGCTTCCGCGTCGTTTCATTGCGGCCGGCCGCGCGTTGCGCGGGGGGCTTGGCTTTGCCGCAGGCGGGGCAGGTGAGTTCGCCGCGGCGGCGGCGGACGAGTGCGAAAGTCGGATGGCCGCAGACCGAGCAGGGGACCGGCTCGACCGCTTCGAGCAGCGGATCCCAGATCAATTCGATCGCGGTGGCTGCGCCGTCTTTGTCCGCAATCGTCGCGGCGGCGGCCAGTTTCGGCTGCCGCACGACGAGGAAGTTGAGCAGTTCGAGTTCGACGGTCAGCGCGTTTTTGTGATGGAGTTCGGCGATCCGCGTGTGCCGCTCGCGCTCGATCGTCGTGCGGCGGTTGGCGAATTTCGCGGCATTGGCGTCGGCGTCGCGGTTGCGGGCGCGATGAGCTTCTTCGTCCAGTTCGCGGAGCAAGTCGTCGTAGTATTGGGTCATCCGCGCCGCCTGTTTTTTGAGCCGCTCTTGCAACTCGCGGCCGCGGAGATTGGCCAGCCCGGTGAGAGTGCGCAGCACTTGCTCGCGCCGTGCGATAGGCCGCCGCCGGCTCGATGCTCGAAGCGGCCGCCAAAATCGCCGCCGGCTTGTCGGCCAGCCGAGCCGGATCGAGCAGCCGCTCGACGTGCCGCACCTCGCGCCCGAATGCAAGTCGATCGCGACCGACACGATCTCCTGCTCCTTCTGGTCGCTGATAAACGTGGCCTCGAACCAATAGGCGGCGATCGGAAACTCGAACGCCCGAATCCGCTCGATCCGCAATTCGAGATCGTCGGCCAGCGTCAGCCCGCGGGCCAGGCGGTTCGGCAAATTGAAAAGATCGAGATTCAAGCCCATCAAGTGCAGTTCGCCATGCCGCCCGCGATCGACGGCCTCGGCCAGCAGGCGATCGACCAGCGGAGTGCCGAAGCTGGCCAACTGCGCTCGGGGATGCTCGGGCAGCGCCTCGGGATCGAAGGCCACGCGCAGCGAGCGCTCTTCCGCAGGAGTCGAAGCAGCGCCGCCCGCCGGCGCATCGGCGGGCAGGAGCAGATCGTAAACTTGCGGCTCGATTTCGTCCCACACGCCGCCGACCGCCTCGACGTAATCGCGGACGAAAAGTTCCAACCCGGATTGCGCGGTCGATGTGTCTTCGAAGACGTCGGTCATGGGGTTTCGTCACAGTTGTTGCGCAGTAGGACAGCTCTCCCGAGCCGTCGAGTTGGCAACATGGCTTTCTCGAGTGGTCCAACTGGACGGCTCGGGAGAGCCGTCCTACGGATTCTTGCGTATCCTTCCCTCACGCATCCGGGGCGAATTGATTGCCGAACAGCCGGTCGTCGTGCTTCCGCTGCTCGAAGTAAGCCGCCTTGGCCGCCAATAGCTTGTCGCCGAGTTCTTCCATCCGCCGCGCGAAATCGTCGCTGTCGGCCGACGCGGCCCATAGGTCGGCGACCACTTCCTGGAATTCCTGCTCGTCGTCCAAATTGCCGAGGATCATGTCGATCTCGCCGATAACCAATTCGAACATGCTCAGCTTGGCATCGAGCAAGTGCAGCACGGCCGCTTCGATCGTCCCCGCCGATACGAGATTGAAGACATGCACGTCGTGCGTCTGGCCGATCCGGCTCAAGCGGCCGATCCGTTGCTCGATCTTCATCGGATTCCAGGGCAGATCGAAATTGCAGATGGCATGGGCGAATTGCAGATTGCGCCCTTCGCTGCCGGCTTCGGTCGCCAGCAGCAGGCGGGCCGGTCCGCGGAATTGGCCGATCACGGCCTCCTTTTCCATGCGGCCGAGGCCGCCGTGAAACACGGCCACCTCGTGACCGGCTTGCCGCAGCCGCTCGGCGAGCATGGCCTGCGTGGCGCGGAATTGGGTGAAGATCACCATCTTGTCGGGGAATTCTTGCAGGATGTGCAAGAGCCGCGTCGTTTTGCTGCTGTCGGGGATGGCGCGGGCGGCGGCGGCCGATTGCGCGAGCTGCCCGCGCACGTCGGCCGGCAGCTTGGCGTTGGCGGCCATGTTTTCGAGCGTGCCCGCCGCCGCCGGGGCGCTGCTGCCCAGCGCCATTTGCAAGGCGATCAGGGCCATGCGGTTGATCGCGCCGCGGGGCTTGTCGCTCTTTTCCGCTTCATCGCTCTGGTCTGTTTTTTCGTCGCGCTTCGAATGCTGCCGGACGAAGCCGGTCACATTGTCGTAGAGCGCCTGCTCGGCCGGCGACAGCGGGAGGCTCTCGGTGCGCGCCCAGCGGCGCGTGAATTGCAGCCCGACCGTGCTCCGACGGTTGCGGACCATCACTTCGGCGAGCAGGCCGTGCAGCTCGTCGACGTTTTGCGGCGTGAGCTTGTCGCGGCGATCGACGAAATGCCGCTGGAATTGCTTGGCGGTCGAGAGCAAGCCCGGCTCCAACAGCGTCACCAGATTGAACAGTTCGTCGAGATTGTTTTGCACGGGCGTGGCGGTTAGCAGCAGCATGAATTGCTTGTCCAACTGGCTGGCGAACCGCCAAAGCTGCGTCGTGCGGTTGCGCAGATGATGGGCCTCGTCGACGATCACGAGATCCCAATGCCGGGCCAAGATGGCCGAGCGATGCGGATCGCGCTTGGCCGTGTGGATCGAAACGATCACCCGGTCGAACTGACTCCAGGCCGCGGTCCCCTCGCCGCGAAACTCGGCCGCGTCGTGCGACGTGAAATCGAGTGAAAACTTGCGCCGCAATTCTCCCTGCCACTGCTCGATGAGCGACGGGGGGACGAGAATCAGCACCGACCGCGCCAGCCCGCGCAAATGCAACTCCGAGAGGATCAACCCGGCCTCGACCGTCTTGCCCAGGCCGACTTCGTCGCAGAGCATGGCCCGGCCGCGGAAGCGGCGGAGCACGGTGCGGGCGGTGCGGATTTGATGCTCGAGCAGTTCCATGTCGCGGACTTGCGGCAAGGAAATCAATTGATCGAAGCCGGCGTGCGTGGCCAGCCGGGCGGCCCGCAACGCGAGATTCACTTCGTCGAGCGAGGCGATATGGGGCTGCCGATCGAAGAGCAGCTTCCAATCGGGCTCGCCCTTCAAGACGACGCGAATCCCCTGCTCGGTCGTGAATTCCTCGTCGGCAAACGGGGCAGGCGCTTTTCCGGAGACAAGGCGGAATCGCCCCTCGCCGCGAAATTCGAGCCACGCATCCGGCCCGATGTTTTTCGCCGATTCGGCCAATCGCGGCACATGCCAGCAGGGGGTCGATTCGGCGGAATGGACGCGGAACTCGAGCGCCGCCCCGGTCTCATCCTCCAACTGCGGTAGCGGGGCCGTGCGGTCGGCAAGCAGCGCAGGCACCTCCAGCCGGCTGCCGCCGCCGGCGAGATGCACGGCCAACCGATCGCCGATTTCCAAATCGGCCACCCCGAGGATTCCGCCGCTGGCGGCCATCGAACGGCCCTGCAGTTTTGCACGATCCACAACGAGCATCCGTTCCCCCCGGCCGCGCGACCGGCGGCCGATCGCGCTGTATGATTCATCGGGATTCTAAGAGTTTGGTCCAAGCATTGCAATCCGAAGCTCCGCCGCAATGGTGGCAGCGCGTGGTCCGATGCTCTACAATGGCTTCGCAAGACACACACGAGAGCTTCGCATGTTGACCTGCGTCTCAATCGAGAACTACCGCGGTTTCAAGTCCTATCGCCTGGAGGGCTTGTCGCGGGTCAATCTGCTCGTCGGCAAGAACAACAGCGGCAAAACGGCGATTCTGGAAGGAATTCAGTTCTTGGCAACCGGCGGCGATCCCAACGTGCTTGCCGAGGCGGCGGAGAGACGAGGAGAAGTCATCGTTCGAAGCCTCGCCGGAAGGAACCCCGTCAGGGTCGATATTGCCCGTTTTTTCCACGGACATAAACTGGTGGCCGATGCATCCTTTTCGCTCGCCGGCAACAACGATAGCGCTCCCGTCGATGTCAAGGCAACCGTTCGCGAAAACGGTCGGCTCAACTCGGGCGTCGCTCGTGTCGAGCCGGAGACCGGTGCGGGGCTGTATTTCCAAATCAGGGGGTCGCCTACCGAGACGGAAACCGAGCAGCGGGAGCAGCCCTTGTTCGAAATGACTCGCGATGGCGCCGTGGATTTCGGATTTCCCCATCGGTTGGGACACGTGGCTGCGCCGCGCGGCACGCACGGCCCCGGTTCGCGGTTTATCGGTCCGGATTCGCTGGAGGCGATCGACATGGCCATGATGTGGGACGAGGTCACTTTGACCAAGGGTCAAGAAGCCGACGTCGAGGGGGCGCTGCGGATCCTCGAAAGCCAAGTCGAATCCGTTCGCCCGCTGACCGGAATGCTCGGATCGGGATATGCCCCTTCCCGCGCCGGGTTCGTGGTCGGGATGCAGGGCCAAGAAGCGCGAATTCCGCTGGGCAGCATGGGCGATGGGATGCGGCGGATCATGGCGCTGGCGATTTCATTGGCCGTTTCGCAAAACGGCTGCCTATTTGTGGACGAAATCGACACGGGCTTTCATTATTCGGTGATGCCGGATGTTTGGAAGCTGATCGTCGAACGAGCTGCCGCCGCGAATGCACAGGTCTTCGCGACGACTCACAGTTGGGACTGCATCGAAGGCTTGTCCCTGTTATGCGCGAGCCAGCCGAGCCTGATGAGCGAGGTGGCGATTCACAAAATCGATCGGTTCATACCGCACAGCATCGAGTTTTCGGGCGATGCGCTGGTGCGGATGGTGAAGGGCCGTATCGATCCCCGCTGATGAGCATCATGAGCGATCGACCGATCTTGCACGTAGAGGGCAAAAACGATCTGCATACGGTCGCGGCTTTGCTCCAACGGCACGGCGTCGATTTGTCCGAAGCGAAGAGGCCCTTGCAGATCCAAGTGGTCGAGAATGTCGCAACCAAAGCCGAAGGGGTCGAAGCACTTTTGGCCAACATGGGCGATGCCGTGCGCACCGCCACCGATCGGCCGATAGGGTTTGTCCTGGACGTCGATGTGAAGATCGCCGATCGGTGGAGCGCGGTGCGTTCGCGGTTGATCGCAGTCGGGCTCGAGCCGCCCGCCGTTTGCCCGCCGGATGGTTATGTCGATCGGATCCCGAGCTACCCGCATCCGAGGGGCGTTTGGATGATGCCCGATTGCGCCACCGATCACGGCAAACTCGAGCACCTGTTGAAAACGTTGGTTCCCGGCGGCGACGCGCTGTGGGCGCATTCCGAAACGAGCACGCGCAAGGCCAAAGACCTCGGCGCTCGTTTCAGCGACACCGATTTCGATAAGGCCTGGATTCACTGCTGGTTGTCGTGGCAGACCGAGCCGGGCATTCCGTTTGGGACCGTCATCATTGCCGAGTTTCTCCGTCACGACTCCCCCGAGGCGCTGGCGCTGTTGCGCTGGCTCAACAGACTGTTTCCTTCCCTCGATCTTCGAAGCGTTTGACAAATGCCAAAAACTCGCATGATTTTCGGATTGGCCTTGCTGCTCTCCGTCGTGGCAGCCCCTTCGCTGCGCGCCGCCGAAAACTGGCCGCAATTCCGCGGGCCGGATGGGCAGGGGCACTCGGCCGCGACGAAGCTGCCGCTCACCTGGAGCGAGACGCAGCATATCCGCTGGAAGACGCCGATTCACGATCGCGGCTGGTCGAGCCCGGTCGTGTGGGGCAATCGCATCTGGCTCACCACCGCGACGGCCGACGGGAAAAAGCTCTATGCGATGTGCCTCGATGCGGCGACGGGGCGGATTCTGCACGACATCGAACTCTTCGACATCGCGCATCCGGCCGACACGCGGCAATACAACAGCTACGCCTCGCCCACCCCGGTGATCGAAGAGGGGCGCGTCTATCTCTCGTTCGGCAGCTATGGCACGGCCTGCGTTCAACAGCGGCAGCGGCCAGGTGCTGTGGCGGCGGCAGGATTTGCCCTGCAATCATTTTCGCGGCCCCGGCTCGTCTCCGATTCTGTTCGAGAACTTGCTGATCCTCGATTTCGACGGCTTCGATTATCAGTATCTCGTCGCGCTCGACAAGCACACCGGCCGGACCGTCTGGAAGACCGATCGCACGGTCGATTACGGCACGACGAACGGCGATTTCAAAAAGGCCTTTTCGACGCCGCTGGTGATCGAGACCGGCGGCCGATTGCAGATGATCAGCGCCTGCTCGAAGGCGGCGCTGGCCTACGATCCACACACGGGCAAGGAACTGTGGCGGATTCATCACAACGGCTTCTCGACGGCCGCGCGGCCCGTCTTCGGCGACGG
Source organism: uncultured Actinomycetota bacterium (assembly GCA_963770565.1). GTDB lineage: Bacteria > Actinomycetota > Actinomycetes > JAFAQI01 > JAFAQI01 > DATAUK01. The sequence goes on along the minus strand of CAVYQE010000001.1, from coordinate 155,872 downwards.
GCTGCTGTTCATCAACACGGGTATGGGCAAGGCGAATCTGCTGGCCGTGCGTCCGGGAGGAAGCGGCGACCTGACCCGAACGAACATCGTCTGGAAGCAGACCAAAGCGATCGGCTCGAAGCCCTCGCCGTTGTTCCTCGACGATCTGCTGTATGACGTGAGCGATTCGGGCGTGGCATCGTGTCTGGACGCCAAGACGGGCAAGATCGTGTGGGCGAAGCGGCTGGGGGGCGATTTTTCGGCCTCGCCGATCGCCGCCGCCGGCCGCATCTATTTCTGCGACGAAAACGGCAAGACGACCGTCGTCAAGCCGGGCCGCAAATACGAAGCGCTCGCCGCCAACCTGCTCGACGACGGCTGCAAAGCCTCTCCGGCCGTCGCCGGCCAAGCGCTCATCCTGCGGACGAAAGAGTGCTTGTATCGGATCGAGGATTGAAGATTTCCGCCGCGCGAACGCGGATTTGCCCCGATCCCACGATGGTGCTGCAATGCTATACCATTGGCCGAACCGTCCACGAGACTGTCGGAGAACCGGCGAGGACTGGGGCATTTTCCGGCGGGCGTTGCCAAAAGGGGTCGGGAGTCGATTTCGCCCGCTGAACGACCCGCAGCGCGAACCGGCATCATGGCGAAATCGACTCCCGACCCGTTTCGCGGCGAGTATCCCTCACCACGGCCGGTTCTTGGACAAGTTCCTAGCGCGTCGCGGCTTGCCGAGCGGGCTCCCTTGCTAGCGCGTTGGGCTTGTGTGACGCGTCGGGTTCGGGTGGCGATTGACGGTCGGCACCGGAATTGCTACCTTGGATGGCTTGTCCCTTGACGTTGGTCGAGGAATGTAAGTATCGAGCGTGACGAAGTTTCCACCCAACGCCGGAGAGGGCGGTGCGGGCGGGCCGGCGAGACGTCCGGCTCCGATGCGCGTGGCCCCAAGTCCGGTGTGCCCCAACTCACCCCGGGAGTCTGTTCTGTGCCCAGTGTTTCCGCGAAAGACTTGATCGAAGCGGGCGTCCATTTCGGCCATCGCGCCAGTCGCTGGAATCCCCGCATGCGGCCCTATATCTTCGGCCGCCGCAATCTCATCCATATCATCGACGTGCGCGAAACGATCCGCGGTTTGCTGCGGGCCAAGAAGTATCTCAAGCAAGTGGCGGCGGGGGGGAGCCTGGTTCTGTTCGTCGGCACCAAGCGGCAAGCGGCCGACACGGTGCAGCGCGAGCGCTGCGTTGCGGAATGCCGTTTGCCAACGATCGCTGGCTCGGCGGCACTCTGACCAATTTCCGCACGATCCGCAGCCGGCTGGGCCGTTTGGAAGAACTCGAAAAGCTCATGGCGTCGGAAGAGTTCGCCACCTATTCGAAAAAGATGCAATCGGCCCTGAAACGCGAATTCCGCAAGATGTATCGCAATCTCAACGGCATCCGCACCATGAATCGGGCCCCCGAATGCATGGTGATCATCGACCCGAAAAAGGAAAAGAACGCCGTCAGCGAAGCCCGCAAAGTCGGCGTTTCCACCCTGGCCCTGATCGACACGGATTGCGATCCGGATTTGATCGATTTGCCGATCCCGGGCAACGACGACAGCATCCGTTCGATCGAATTGATCATGCAGCAATTGGCCGACGCGGTGCTCGAAGGCCGCACCGAGGCGGCCACGATGGGGCATGGCAAGGGCGAGGCCTCCGCGGCGCAAAGACGCAGCGGCCAAGCCGGACGCCGATTCGCCATCGAATGGCCATGCCGCCGAAGCCGCCGAAATTGCCGAAAAGGCCAATGCCTGATCGTCGGCGCCTGATCGTCGGCGCTGGCGATCGGGCCGCAGCGATCCGCTCCGGCGGCTGCGATTCGGCCCGAGCCGCAGTGTCCGGTCGGGGGCCGCAGTGTCAGGTCGGGGCCGCAGTGATCCGATCCGGATGGCAGTGTTTCGGCCGGGGCGGCAGTGTTTCGGCCGGGGCGGCAGTGATTCGGCCGGGGCGGCAGTGATTCGGCCCCGGGCGGCAGTGATCCGATCAGGCCGGCTCTGCGCGAACCCAAGCCGCCGCTCCGGCGACATGATTTCTTACGCACAACTTCCAGCGAGATAACCGAGGGAGATCGTTCATGCCAGAAATTACCGCGGCCACGGTCAAGTCGCTCCGCGAGCGCACCGGCCTACCGATGATGGAATGCAAAAAGGCCCTCCAAGAGACCGGCGGCGACGAAGCGGCCGCCGTCGATTGGCTCCGCAAGCGGGGTATCAAGACCCAAGAAACGCGCCTTGGCCGCGACACATCGGCCGGGCGAATCGCTGTGTTCGCCGATGTCGGGCAACCGGCCGGCGCCATGATCGAGCTGTATCTGCGAGAGCGCGCCGGTCTCGAGCAGCGCCGATTTCCGCCAATTGGCCAACGACTTGGCCAAGCAATTGGCCACCGGGCCAGGGGCCGCGACCGCCGACGAATTGCTCGCTCAGCCCTCTCCCTCCAAGCCGGGCGAAACCCTCGGCCAACAAAAAGACGATCTTTTCAATCGCATGCGCGAGGTCGTGAAGGTCGGGCGGATCGTCCGGTTCGTCGGCCCGACCGGCGGCTACGCGCATCACGACGGCTCGATCGGCGCCCTGGTCGAAGTGAGCGGGGGCGACAACGAAACGGCCAAAGATGTGTCGATGCACGTCGCCGCCCAAAAGCCGAAAGTCGTCGCCAAGGAGCATCTCGACCCCGCCGACATCGAAAAGGAGCGCGACATCCTTTCCGTCGCCGCGCGGACCGAAGGGAAGCCCGAGAATATCATCGCCAAGATGGTCGAAGGCCGCTTGCGCAACTTCTTCAGCGAAAAAGTGCTGCTCGAACAGCCGTTCGTGAAGGACGACAAGCAAACGGTCGGCCAAATCGCCAAAAAGGCCGGGCTGCAAGTCAAACGGTTCGTCCGCTGGGAACTCGGCAAGGAATAAAAGTCGATTACGAATTCTGGCGATACGAATTGCGTAGCGGGCGCAAGTGGCTTCATGTCCGCCGTTCCTTAGACGTTGTCATTCCACCAGGTCCCGCAGTCGACATCCCCATGCTATCGCCGCGCTATCGTCGCGTCGTCTCAAGCTCTCCGGCGAGAGCTTTTGCCATGCGGGGGAGCGCGGAATCAGCATGCCCGAAGTGGTCCACATTGCGCGGCAGACGGTTCAAGCGGCGCAGCGGGGCGTGCAGATCGCGATCGTCATGGGGGGCGGCAATATCCTCCGCGGCGCCCAGTTCACGGCCGGCAATTCCAGCATTCAAGAGGCGACGGCCCACTACATGGGCATGCTGGCCACGGTGATCAACGGCTTGGCGCTGCAAGACGCGCTGGAATCGCTGGGCTGCCAGACGCGGCTGCTGACCGCGATCCGCATGGACGGCGTGGCCGAGCCCTATATTCGCCGCCGCGCCCGCCGCCATCTGGAAAAAGGGCGGATCGTGCTCTTGGCCGCCGGCACGGGGAGCCCCTTCGTCACGACCGACACGGCCGCCGCCCAACGCGCCTTGGAACTCGAGGCCGATATCCTGCTCAAGGCCACCCGCGTCAACGGCGTCTTCTCCGATGATCCGGAAAAGAATCCCCATGCCGTTTTGTATCATGAACTTACCTATCACGCCGTCCGCGAGCAAAATCTTGCGGGTTATGGACCCCACCGCCATTGCCCAATGCATGGAACACTCGATGCCGATCCTCGTGTTCAACTTCAAAAAGGAACGCAACATCGAGCGGGCCGTCAACGGCGAGCGCGTGGGCACGATCATCGCGGCCAAGGACTGAAGAGCAGAGCAGGGAGCGGGGAGCAGGGAGTGGGGAGCGGGGATAGGCTGTGAAAAATGAGACTGTCACCGGTCGTGAAATCGAACATCCCGTTTGCACCCCGACAGGGGTGCCAGCGCTCTGCGACCCCTACCGGGGTCGAAGAAAAGTTTTCGCGTTCCGATACCGGCGGTGTCGGCCTGCGGTCTCAACCGCCGGCTAATGTCTGCCATCCCTATCGGGATGAATTTCAGGCCACCTCAGAAGTCGGAATTGTGCGAGTACGTGGACGGAACAAAAACCGACCAAAACACGAACTCGAATTCCGCTTCGAAACCGCACAGATTGCACAGCCCAGAGCAGGGAGGACGTGCAAGCGGCGTCGATGGCGGCTTGCTTGAATCGCGATCCCATCGAGGCCGAGGCTCTTTTCCGATCGCTCCCGATACGGCATAATCAGCCATATCCCTTTCCCCCCGTTCTGCGTTCCCCTCTGCTCCATGCTCACTGCCATGTCCGCCGACGAAATCCTGATGGATAGCGAAGAACGGATGGAAAAAGCCGTCGACGTGTTCAAGCACGCGTTGGCGGGTATCCGCACCGGCCGGGCCAATCCCGGCTTGGTCGATTCGTTGCGAGTCGAGGTTTACGGCGCCCAAACGCCGATCAAAGCGGTGGCTCAAGTCGGCGCCGCCGGAGCCGACGCAGATCGTGATTCGACCGTTCGATCCAGGCACGATCAAGGACATCGAGAAGGCGATCCGCGCCAGCGATCTGGGGCTCAACCCGCAGAACGACGGCCGCGTGATCCGGATCAACATCCCGCCGCTGTCGACCGACGTGCGGCGGAAGCTCGTCGCGCGGATCAAGGATTTGGGGGAAGAGGCGAAAGTGGCCATCCGCAACGTCCGCCGCGACGGCAACAAGGCGGCCGACGTGGAGCAGAAGGACAAAATCCTCACCGAGGACGACCGCGACGCGCTCAAGGAAGAGATCCAAGAACTGACGAAGAAATTCGAAGGCCGGGTCGGCAGCTTGGCCGAGGCCAAGGAAGCCGAAGTGATGGAGAACTAGCGGCTTGCCATAGTGCAGATCTTCACGGATTGCACCCGCCGCAACGGCCGTGGCGGGCCGGCGACAAAACTTCCGTCTCGAGTTCTCTCGAAGAACCTGGCGGGAATCCGCGGCCGGCCGATCGGTCGATCCCGACTCAGTTCGGCTGGCAGGTCGCTCCGGCCCGCCAGATTTTCCAGTAACTCTTCAACAGGCCGGCAAAGTGACCCGGCGAATCGGCGAAGAATCGCTCGCCGAGCCGTAGGGCCTGTTGTTGGAGTTCGGAGCGTCGCCGGTCGATCAGGGCCAGCAAGGTTTCGGCCGCCGAATCGTCGAAGCATCCCCCGCTCCCGGTCAGCGTTTGCCGCAATGCAGCGGCGTCATGATCGTCTCCCAGGTCGTCGGTCATTCGATGAGCGTCGTCGATCATTTCGTCCATCCGCTCGGGCCACAGGGGTCGCACCAGCTCGAGCTGATAGCGCAGATACTTGGCTTGTTTTCGCCATTCGTGCAGTTTCTCGGTGGTGGGATCCGCGGCCGCCTCCCGGAAGGCGCGAGCGCGGCTTGCCGATCGACCTTCTCGATCCCCTCGACGACCACCCAAGATCGATTCGGCACATCGGACCAGCGTCCCGTTCGCTCGCGGGCTCGGCGAACGACCGCGACCACGTTGGCAAATGCGTTCTGCTTGTCGAGAACGCGCCGGCGGACCGACCGCAGATTGGCCTGGAGAGCGGCCCGCGTCGCGTCGAACGACCGGCTCGAGACGTGCTCGGCGAAACGATCGAGCAACTTGTCGAACGTCTCGACCAGGATTTTCGCATCGCGAATTTCCGTCAGCGGCCGCGCGGCGTCGCGAAAGCAGATGTTCTCGGCGTGATAAACATCGTCGTCGATCGCCGGTCGTGCCAGGCGAAGACGTGGCCCGTAGTTTTTTGAGCGACTTGCGGGCTTCGTGAACGGCCTCGTCTCGCGGGTCTTGATCGGCGGCGGTCAGCCAGCCTCACCGCCTTGTCCAATTGCTTCCGCGCGACGCGGCGAATCCCTTTGTGAAGCGACTCGTCGGACCGCAATTCAAACGCCATGATTCGCTCCTTCTCTTCGCGGGAAGTCCTCGATCATTTCCGGCTGGGCCGCCGAGTCGATTTGCGGCCGTTTCCGGCGGCGCGCGAACGGGTGGCTTCGTCCAGCAGTCTGTGGGCGTCTTCGGCGCCGCGGCGGGCGATCGGCTTGAACTCGCGCCCTTCGACTTCATTGTAGGCGACGAAGAAGTGCTCGATCTCCGCCAGCCGCTGGTCGCCCACCTCGTCGAGCGTTTTGTATCGGGCCGGATTGTACCGAGTCTCGACGACCGCGACGAGGCGGTCGTTGCGAATGATCTGCGCTGCCGTCGACTCTGCTCGGCTTCGATCACGCCGATGATCCGGGCCGGAACCACGCACCCCGGAAACGTCGGAGCGTCGTTGAGCAACAAGACATCGAGAGGATCGCCGTCTTCTCCCTGCGTCGCGGGAATGAATCCGAAATCGTAAGGAAACGTCATCCCCGCGGGAAGAATTTTGTCGAGCCGCAACAGCCCATCCTGCTTGTCGAATTTGAATTTGATCGGCGAGCCTTCGGGGTGATTCGATCACGACGTTCCAGCGGAGCGAATCGCGGACCGGCGGCAATTTGTCGATTGGGGTTTCATGCTGCATTCCTTTCCGAGCGAGGCGATGCCGCTGAGGGTTCACAAGCCATCTCGGTGGCCGATTTTCGGCCCTCGCTGGATTCTAGCCGAGCGGTCAACCCGGCGGGCCGCTGGCGAATCGCTCGCCGATTCTCGCCCAGAAATTCATGTTGCCCGACGTTCATTGGCGGGGTGGGTTCCTGGTCCGCGGTTGGCACTCGATTTGCACGAACTCCCGGCAAGCGTCCATGCTTTCTTCCTCTGCACCCGCCCCGATTCAGGGAGTCGCCGCCATGCCCACGACCCGCTCGAAGCCGCAAGTGAAAAACGAGCCGAAAGGCCCGTTTCCGAAGCAGCACCAAAACAGCCTGGCTTGAGGAGCGATATGGATCCTCGGCCGAATTATCAGCGCCGCACTATCGCCCTGCCGACAAGCTGGCGGGAAAACACGCCTTGATCACCGGCGGAGACTCGGGCATCGGCCGTGCCGTGGCCGTGATCTATGCCCGCGAAGGCGCCGACGTGGCCATCGTCTATTTGCCGGAGGAGCAGTCCGACGCCGGAAGAAACGCAAAAAGTCATCGAGGGGCTAGGGACGGCAATGCTTGCTGCTGCCGGGCGACTCTGACCGACGCGGAATTTTGCGATCAAGCCGTCGAGAGGACGCTCGCCGAATTTGGTTCGTTGGACATTTTGGTGAATAATGCGGCCCATCAATCCCGGAAGCCTAGCCTCGAAGAGATCACCGATGAAGAATGGGAGCGGACGTTCGCGACGAATATCGGTGCATTCTTTCGGTTGGCACGGGCGGCAATTCCGCATCTCAAGCCGGGCGCGGCCATCATCGCCACAAGTTCCATTACCGGCTTGGAGGGATCGCGTCTCGCTGCTCGACTATTCTTCGACGAAAGGGGCCATCAATGCTTTTGTGAAAGCGCTGGCCCAAAACTTGCTCGACAAGGGGATTCGCGTCAACGCGATTGCTCCGGGACCAGTCTGGACGCCCTTGAATGTCTCGGACCCGGGCCTTCCGGAAAGCAAGGTGGCGGAATTCGGAATGAAGACTCCGCTGGGGAGGCCGGCCCAGCCCGAAGAGATGGCTCCGGCTTATGTCTTTTTCGCGTCCGACGCCGATTCGAGCTTCGTTACCGGCGAAGTGCTCAGTCAATTGGGCGGCGCGACGACCGCGGCTTGAAATCGGTTGCCAAGTGCCTTCGCTTTTCACCGGCTTTCCGCATGGTGTCAAGGGGGAAATGGACCAGGCGAGTATCCATTAAAACGAAGATCGAATGTGTCAGGCTGTCGAGGCGGCCGTAACTCGATGAACGTCGCGTTTTTACATTCTCCGCGGCGGAAGAGGACGCTCGCGCGAGGCCGATCGCGCGAGCCGGCACACACGACAGAATGGATACTCGCCACGGGCCGAAAGCAGGCGGTAAGGCAGGATGAGACGCAAGGTACGCGCTCGAGCGATTCGTTACGGTATTTCTCCTCATCTTCTCTTGACCCTCGGGGGCACGGTTTCTATATTGCCCGCCCCGTCATGCCAGACGGCACGGAATGGCTGGCGCTTTTTCGGCTCGGCTCTGCCGACGGTTTATGGAGAAACCGCGATGTTTCGCAAGGATGTTGCTCGGCAGCATATCTGCTCTCGAGCCGTTGGAAGAGCCGTGTGGGTATAACGCTGGGGGCCTTCGCGGTCATCGCCGTCTGCATGGCGATTCGTTCGATCCGCGGTCCCGCACGGCCGGAAGCCCGCGATCCGGCCCGGCGGCCGAGCGGAGCGGCGTGCGGCAAGCGACTGCCACCACGACGCCGCAACCGGCCGAGATCGTGGCCGTGGTGAACAACGAGCAAATCGGCCGCCAAGAGCTGGCCCAAGAATGCCTCGCGCACTACGGCAAAGAAGTGCTCGAGGCGATGGTCAACAAGTATCTGATCGTCCAATATTGCCGGCAGCACAATGTCCGCGGTCGGCAAGGAGGAAGTCAACGCCGAAATCGACCGAATGGCCCGCAAATTCAACCTGACCGTCGATCAATGGATGAAGATGCTCAAGCAAGAGCGGGGCGTGACGCCGGACCAATATGCCAACGACATCGTCTGGCCGACGCTGGCCCTCAAGAAGCTCGCCGCGAACCGGCTGCGGCCGACGGCAGAGGAATTGCAGGAAGCCTTCGACACCCAATACGGCGAGGCCGTTCGAGCCCGGATCATCATCGTCAAGAATTGGCGATCGCCAACAAGGTCGCCGCCGAGGCCCAGAGCGATCCGGCCCGATTCGCGGCCCTGGCCGTGACCGACTCGATCGACGCCAGCGCCAGCGCCAACGGCATGATTCCGCCGATTCGGCGGCACGTCGGCGACCCCAGATCGAGCAATGGGCCTTCTCCGCGAAACCGGGCCAGGTTTCCGATCCGATCCCCTTCAACGGTCATTATGCGATTCTCAAGTGCGATGCCCGCATGCCCGGCGCCAGCGTGCAGTTCGACGACGTGCGCGACAAAGCTGGTCGAATCGATTCGCGATCGCAAGCTGCATGCCGCGGCCGCCGACGTTTTCAAACGGCTGCAGGAGAAAGCGGTCGTGCAAAACGTGTTCAACGACCCCGAGCGCAAGCCGGGAAATGCCGGGCGTGGCCGCGATCGTAAACAATCGGGCGATCACGCTCCGCGAGTTGGCCGAAGAATGCATCGATCGGCATGGGACCGAGGTGCTCGAGGGAACGATCAACCGCCGCTTGCTCGAGCAAGGGCTGCGCCGCAAGAAGCTCACCGTTACCGACGCCGATCTCAATGCCGAAGTCGCCCGCGCCGCCAAGGCCATGGGCAAAGTTCGACAAGCAGAATCGTCCCGACATCCGCGGCTGGATCGCCACGGTCGCGAAAGACCAGGGGATCACCGAGGACATGTATTACCGCGACGCCGTTTGGCCGTCGGTGGCGCTGAAGAAGCTCGTCGGCGACGTGCCGGTCACGCAGCAAGACATGCAGCGGGGCTTCGTGGCCAACTATGGTCCGCGGGTGCGAATGCCGGGTGATCATGCTGGCGAACGAGCGCAAGGCGCAGGAAGTCTGGGATTTGGCCCGCGGCGAATTGCAAAAACAGCACCCCGATCCGAATTTCTTCGGCCGCCTGGCCGAGCAATACTCGATCGATCCCAGCCGGACGTTGCAAGGCCGCGTGCCTCCGATTCAACGCTACGGCGGCATGCCCGAACTCGAGAACGAAGCTTTCAAACTCAAGCCGGGCGAAATGTCGGGGATCATCGCCATCGGCGATAAATCGCTGATTCTTTATTGCGAAGGCTATACCGAGCCGGAAAAAGTCGAAATGGCCGACGTGAAAGATCTGTTGTACGACGACATTCACGAAAAGAAAATCCGCGCCGCCATGGCCCAAGAATTCGATCGGCTCCGCGCGGAGTCGCACATCGACAACATCCTCGCCGGCACCGTCCACGAGCCGCAACGGCCCGGCGCCGCCGGCCACGGCAGCTACGATGCTCATGGGGGCGCCGCCGCAGTTCGAGCCGGCTCGGCCCGAGGCGGTTGATCGCCAAGGGCAGGGGTCGGGGGTCAGGGGTCGGGGGTCGGGGGGTCGGGGATCGGGGGTCAGGGGTAGGCTGTGCAATCTGTGCGGTTTCGAGGTGGAATTCGAGTTCGTGTTTTGGTCGGTTTTTGTTCCGCCCACGTACTCGCACAATTCCGATTCCGAGGTGGCATGAAATTCATCCCGATAGGGATGGCAGACATGAGCCGGCGGTTGAGGCCGCAGGCCGACACCGCCGGCACCGGAACGCGAAAACTTTTCTTCGACCCCGGTAGGGGTCGCAGAGCGCCGGCACCCCTATCGGGGTGCAAAACGGATTATTCGATTTCACGACCGGTGGTATCGGCCTGACGGCCTCAACCACCGGCTAATGTCTGGGAACCCTACCGGGTTCCTCGATCTCCTGCCGTCCTTTCGCAAGCGAACCGGCTAACGATCGTTGCGCGGTGCGCTCGACGGAACAAAAACGGCATAAAATCGGATGCGGTCGACAGTCTCATTTTGCACAGCCTAGGTCAGGGGTCGGCGGTAGCGGTGGTTTCCAGCCGCCGCGTGCGAGCCCGTGACTTGAAAAACCGGCCGATTCCCCGGTCGCAGGCAGTTGCCGATTTCGTCGGGCGCCTTCCGCCAACGTCGGCCGCCACGCGACCCCGACGCGCCACACTAGCCCGACGCGCCACACTAGCCCGACGCGCAAGCACGAGCCCGCTCGTGCAAGCGAGGGAGCTGCGCCTCGTTGCGGTGCGCGAGCGCGCACTCCCTCGCTTGCGCGTTGGGCTAGTATGATCTCCCTCGCTAGCGCGTCGGGCTAGTGTGATCTCCCTCGCTTGCGCGTCGGGCTAGTGTGATCTCCCTCGCTTGCGAGTCGGGCTAGTGTCGGACTCGTTTCTCGCCACCACCATTCGGCACCCACCACTCGTCATTCGTCATTCGCATTCGCGCCGACTTGGCCGTTGAACGTGGGGAGATCGACTTCGAATACGGTGCCGCTTTGTGCGCCGCGGCCGCGGACGGTCACTTGGCCGTGCATGCGCTTGACCAGCGTGCGGACGATGTAGAGTCCCAGTCCTGTGCCCGGCTTCGAGCGCTCGAGTTCGCTGCCGATTCGGACGAAACGGCCGAAAATCTTGCGGCGGAACTTCGAGGGGATGCCGGGACCATTGTCGCTGATCCGCACCCGCACGAGTTCTTCGGCGGGCCGGACCAATTCGACGGCGACTTCGGCCGCCGGCGCCGCGTATTTCACGGCGTTGTCCAACAGATTGCGAAAAATCATTTCCAGGTCGATCGGCCGAGCGGGAATTCGCCGGCTCGAGGCGCATCTTGATCGTCGCGTCGGGGAGCCGATAGCGCTGCGAGGTCATTTCGGCGCAACGTTTGAGCAAGGCGGCCAGATCGACTTCTTCCAGGCCTTGCTCGAGCGGGTTATGGTCCAGCCGGGCCGCATCGAGCAAGTGGTTGATGAGGTTGTCGAGCCGCTGGAGGTCTTCGAGCATGTAGCGATGAAAATCGGCTTCCTGCTCGGCACCGAGTTGATGCCGGCTGAGCGTTTGCAGGCACAGTTTGAGCGAGGCGATCGGGCTTTTCAATTCGTGCGTCACGCTGTCGATGAAATTCGATTGCCGCTGGTTCAGGTGATACGACTTGATCGACAGCGCCAAATAGAACACCACGCCGACGAGCACCAGCACGAGAAACGTCGTGCCGATCGCCAGCACCGTCCAATAGGGCCAGGCGATCGACGACTTGAGCCGCCGACACCGACACGATCACCCACCCGACGGTCAGGGCGACCAACAGCACGATCATCACCACGCCCAGCGTGATCGGCCAACCGAGAGAACGTCGTGCCACCATAAGACGGCCGCCAAGAAAGAAGCATTCGAACTATCGCCAGAATAACGCAGCCGCCGAGCGCGAGCAAAGCGCCCGTGCCGGATCGTACGGATCGTACTCCTCACGCTCCGCGTGAGGAATTCTTCACGCGGAGCGTGAAGAGTACGTCGCGACTCGATTCCTCGGCGATGCCGTAGGACGGCTCGGGAGAGCCGTCCTACGTCTGGACGGCTCGGGAGAGCCGTCCTACGGAGGCTCGCTTTCGTGCCGATCCAAGCCGGCGTACGGCTCGAACGTCGTCCGCCGCCGCGATCGGCGTGGCGCCTGCGGGGGGCGTTCCACCGCCGCCGCGCACATAGCGGCCGCGCTCTCGGGCATAGTCGGCGGCGGTCGGCAACGGCGAGTCGATTTGACTCCCGGCGGCAGCCGCGTCGAAGAGCCGCTGCAAAAAGGGGCGGCACCACCCGCAGCCGGTTCCCGCTCCGAAACATTCGCTCAACTGCCCGACGCGGCGCGGCTTTTCCACGCGCAGAAAGTTCACGACCTTCCGCCGGGTCACATGAAAACAAAGGCAGAGTTCGTCGTCAAGTTCCATCGCCGCGCCGGCCGCCGCATGGCGACCGCTCCGCTTTCATTCTACGCTTTCCCGGACGCGACGGCACCAGTCAGCCGAGCGAACCGGTCGAAATCGCCGCGCAGCTGCCCAAATCCGCGCCGATCCGCGCCCATCTCTTGCATTGCGCGATTCCGACGATTAGTCTGGTTGTATCGAGGGGGGCCGCTCATGAACGACCAACGAATTTGCACCGCCAAACGATCGAGCGCTTGGCTGACGGCAGGGCTCGCAACGGCCATGCTGATTCTCTCCGCCCCCCGGCCGACGTTCGCCACGCTCATCGCACCGCTCGACGCCCCGCAGTCGCTCAACGCGCCGCAAGCCGTCAAGGGGACATTTGCGGTCGGCGTGTCCGGCGACAATATCGTGGGGGGCTATTATTCGGCCACCGCCGCCAGCCACGGCTTTCTCTACAACGGCGCATCGTTCATCCCGCTCGATTTCCCCGGCAGCGCGACGACCACCACGCTGGGAATCTCGGGCAATGAGATCGTCGGATTCTATACCGACGGCGCCGCGGCGACGCACGGCTTTCTCTACGACGGCGCGAATTGGAGTTCGCTCGACGATCCCGCCGGCAATCACACGGTGGCCAACGGCATCTCGGGGGGCAACATCGTCGGTTACTTCAGCGGCGCAAGCGGCATCAACGGGTTTCTCTACAACGGCGGGCAGTGGACCACGCTCGCCGATCCGGCGCCCGCGCGCTGTTGACCGTGGCCAATGGGATCAGCGGCAACGAGATCGTCGGCTATTATCTGGTGGGCGATCGATTCCACGGTTTTTCGTTCGACGGCTCGAGCTACACGACGCTCGACTTTCCCGGCAGCACCTCGACCGCCGCGTATGGCATTTCGGACGGCAATATCGTCGGCGATTATCAAGACGCCGCGGGCATCTATCACGGCTTCCTGTTCGACGGGGCCACCTGGTCGAACGCTCAATGTGCCGTTTCCCGACTCGGCGGGCACTCAAGCCTACGGCATTTCGGGCGACTTGGTGGTCGGCGAGTATGTGGACACGTCGCTGGTGAACCACGGTTTCGTGGCCGAATTGTCGATTCCCGAGCCGTCGAGCTTTGCATTGCTGGTGCTGGGTGGACTGTTGGGCGGGGGCTGCGCAAAAGTCAGGCGGTTTTCAGTCCGCAAGCATCAATCGCCACACTAGCCCGAAGCGCTAGCGAGGGAGTTGGACCGTCGGGGCTGGCCGCGGGTAACTCCCTCGCTAGCGCGTCGGGCTAGTGTCTGTCAGAGAACCGGCTTGTCTTCCGGCGGGCGTTGCCAAAAGGGGGTCGGGAGTCGATTTCGCCATGATGCGGGTTCGCACTACGGATCGTTCAGGCGGCGAAATCGACTCCCGACCCCTTTCGCGGCGAGCGTCTCTCGCCCCGGCCAGTTCTTGGACGGCCTCGTAGGGCTGGCCACGGGTAACTCCCTCGCTAGCGCGTCGGGCTAGTATCTGTCAGAGAACCGGCTTGTCTACCGGCGGGCGTTGCCCAAAGGGGGTCGGGAGTCGATTTCGCCATGGTGCCGGTTCGCACTACGGATCGTTCAGCGGGCGAAATCGACTCCCGACCCCTTTCGCGGCCGCGGGCCGCGCGCTCCGGCATTGGCAGGCTGCGCTTGGCCAGTGTCCCACCACCACTCGCCGTTCGCCGTTCGCCGGTGCCGCCGAGTCGCCGGATTTTCGCCAAATTGCTCTGGACGATAGCGGCGGCAAACGTTAGCTTGCCTTCCCCGGTCCGGATGCCGGGATTGTCTCTTTCTCGTTGCAGCACGGGAGCCGGCATGGATGGCCAGGCTCGGAGGCTGAAGACGCCCGTGCTCCACGCGATAGTTCAGGAGGAACGGGCGTGCAAGCAGTAGCATGGGCGCGCGGCGGCGCACGAGTTTCGTGGATCGGATTGCGGCTGGTCGCTTGCGCGGCGGCATTCGGCTTTCTCGCCGCGCCGACGGCAAAAACCTCATCGGAAGAGTCGGGCGGCGCCGCGCCGCTCGTTCAGCCCGCGGCAGCAGCTCAAGAAGGGCTCCCCGCCCTGCGCACCGTCGGCCCCGTGGTGACGGCGGCGCCCCCTGCGCGGCGGCTGCTCCGCAGGCGGGAGCGGCCGCGGCCGCGGCCAGCGATTCCGATGATGTCGCTCCTCGGTCCGCTCCGGCCATGTCCCCTGCGGCAGCGCTTCGAGCCTTGCCGCCGATCGTCGCTCCGCCCGCGGCGAGGGGCCTAACGCCGGCCTTGTCGAACCCGATCTTGCCAACGCCGAACTCCTCGAACCCCGGTTCGCTGAACGGCGGCTCTTCGAACCCAGCCTCCGCGGACGCCACCTCGGCGCACGCCGTCGATCCGACGCCGGCTCTGGCGTTCAAGGGAATCCAAGATTTGCCCCCGCTGCCCGCGATGGCCGTCGATCCGGCTTCGTTCAAGGGAATTCAGCCCGGCACGTCAACAATGGACGACTTGCTCAAGCACTGGGGGGATGGCGTCGCGGCGCCGACCCACGATGGAACCGCCCGCTGGATCTATCAGATCGCGCCTTATCATCGCGTCGCGGTGACGATGGCCGGGCATAAGGTCGCCTCGATCGCCGTGCAGCTCGAAAAGCCGTTCGATCCCGACGCGCTCGCCAAACATCTCCACATGGAGTCGTTGGTTTCGGTTCCCGTGCTCGACGAATCGGACCAGCCGTTGGGACGCTCGTTTCCCGAGCGGGGAATTTTGTTCAGCTACGCGCCGACACGCAGCTTGTCACGCAGATGCTCTTGGAGCCGATCGACGCCCAGCCGTTCATCATGCGGGCGGCGGCCAACGGCGACGTGCAGGTGCGGCGGAGTCTGCGCGACCTCGATTACGCGCTGGCGCTCGATCCCCGATCGTCGCAAGCCCATTGGCTGCGCAGCGAGTTGCTCTTGCAGATGGGACGCTTCGGCGATGCGCTCGAATCGGTCGATGCCGCGCTGCGCCTCGACCCGAAGCGGCCGGCCTATTTGCTCGACAAAGCCGAAATCCTCGGCCGCTTGGATCGCAATGCGGAAGCGATCGCCATCACCAAAGGGGTGCTGGCCGCGGCCGATCTCGCCCCGCTGGCCAAGGCGCAAGCATTGAATCGGCTTGCCGATCTGGTGGCGAGCGGGCCCGATCACGACTATCCGCAGGCGATCGAATTGCACCTGTCGGCGATCAAGGCGGCTCTGCCGCTGGCGGCCGACCATCGCTCGGCCATCCGCCGCGGGGCGAAACGGGTCATGCTGGCGGCTCATTTGGGGGCGGCCGACGATATTGCGTTCGGCGTCTGGCAACAGAAAGAGGCGACGACCGCCCGCTGGATCACCCGCGCCGATGAGCTGGCCAAGGATTTGATCCAACATGAAGGGGCCGATCCGGCGTTGCGGCTGCGCGTCGTGCGCCGGGCCTTGGACGATCGGGTCGCGATCGAAGGCCGCTGGGATGCGTCGGACTGGACGATCCACGCGCTGGAAGAGGGCCAAAAACTGATCGAGACGGCCGACGATCCGCTCCGCCGCCAGGGGCTCGAATGGGAATTGGGACGGGCCCTGTTCGATATCGGCGAACTCGATCATCTGGCCGGCTTCAGCGACCATTCGCTGACCGACAGCATGCTCGACTTGCAGTATCTCGAAGCCGGGGCCAAGCACCGCCAGCAAACGGCCGAGGATCTCTATCTTATCGGCCGGCTATACGCCCACATCGGCGTGATCCATGCCACGCGCGAAAAGGACCATGCCGCCGCCGTCGTCTGGTTCGACAAGGCGATGCCGCTGTTGGATCGACCCCTGCCGCCCAACGGGTTGGCCAACCTCGGTCGGCACGGCCAATCGTTCGTCGCGATGGGGATCTCCTATTGGCAGACAGGACAGCGCGACAAGGCGCTGGCTCTGACGCAAAAGGGGGTCAACCTGATGGCCAAGGCCGTCGATTCCAAGCTGCTCGACAGAAAGGCCCTGGCGATTCCCTACGGCAATCTGGCCGCCATGCATCGCCAGCTCGGCCACATCGCAGAAGCCAAGAGCTTTCAGGAAATCGCTTCGCGCTACGATGGCTCATCGCGCAAATAACGAAGCCCGCTGCCGAACGTCTCTGTACTCCTCACGCTCCGCCGTGAGGAACCGCACTTGCCGGCGCCACACTCGCCGCGGCTCGACATAGATTCCCAATCCTGCTCCTCATCCTTCTCGACGGAAGGGCCGGCGGCGAGGCTGGAGTCGATTACGATTAGGAGCCTGTCCGAGAACCGGCATATTCTCCGGCGGGCGTTGCCAAAGGGGGTCGGGAGTCAATTTCGCCATGATCCCGGTTGGCACTACGGGTCGTTCAGTGGGCGAAATCGACTCCCGACCCCTTTCGCGGCAAGCATCCCCTCGCCGCGACCGGTTCTTGGACAGCCTCCTAGGAATGGGATTAGGATGACGATTACGAGTAGGAGTAGGACAGCAACGGCAGACTCCGCTTGCCGGTGGCGCGCCACGCGTCACTCCTCTCCCCCTCGATACACTTGCTGATATAGCGTGTTCTTCTTCGACGTCAGCGGGCCGGGAGTCGTGTCGTCGCGGAGCGCCATGTACATCATCTGATACTTGGCGTCGAGATCGTCGGCGTAGTGGACGATCAGGGCTTCGGGCGTCATCGGCGGCTTGGGCGAGCCCCATTCGGGCAGCCGCTGATGCGAGATGATGATGTGCTCCAGCCGCAGCATCGTCTCGGCGGCGAATGCCGCCGCCCCGCGGCCGCCTCGCGGACCATGTCGCGTCCTTCCAGCATGTGGCCGATCAGCGTTCCCTCGGCGGTGTAGACGGCCCCTTGCGGCTCTTGGCGAATCTCGCGGAGCTTGCCGATGTCGTGCAGGATGCCCCCGGCCACGACCAGCCCCTTGTCGAGCCGCGGCTTGAGATCGGGATAATAATCGTCGTACTTGTCGGCCAGAAGGACGCAGGTCCGGGTGACGCTCAGCACGTGCTCCAGCTAGCCGCCGACGAAAGCATGATGATTGCGCGTCGCCGCGGGCAGCGGCAGCAGCGGCTCGCGGTTGGGCCGCCAGATATGTCGATCACCAAGCTCGCAGAGCTTGGCGTCGGCGATTCGCTCGCGGGCGATCGCCGCGCAGTTCGTCGAACATCGCCGCCGGATCGAACCGCGTTTGCGGCAGGCACATCAGCGGATCGAAGCCGTCGGCCGCGTCGGCGTCGATCGTCTGCGCGAATCTTGCGGATGTCGAGTTGCGGGCCGTAGTTCGTCTCGCGATACACGGCCCGCAGCTTGTAGAAATCGCCGGGGCGCCAGTTTTCGCGGCACTCGTCGGCCCAGGTCGAGTCGTTCCAGATCGGAAAGCTGACCTCGCGGGCATGATCGCGAAATGCGACCTTGAAATACGGCTTGCCGTCGCGGGTGGTCGATTCCTCCTTGGCCGTGAGCAGCAGGAAGAGATCGGCCTCCTGGCCCGAGGCAAGCTGGGAAAGGGGGACGATGGCAGCGGTCTTGGTGGTCATGTCGGACGGGGGTGAAGGTGGGATTGGGAAGAAACGCCTGGCGTTCCGGCCGCGCGATTGCCGATTTCGGAAGTTTTTGTTCCGCCGGCAGGCAATCGCCACACTAGCCCGAAGCGCTAGCGAGGGAAGGGCCGGTCGCGCCGATAACCCGCAAGTCCTCGACTCCCTCGCTAGCGCCGCGCTCCCTCGCTAGCGCTTTGGGCTAGTGTGGCTGGATCACGCCCGCCGGAATTCACTTTTAGGGCAAAAAACGAGGGGCAAAAAATGAAGCTCGATATTCTGTCAGCCTGTTTTCGCACCCCACTCTTTTGCCTTTCATTCCTCGGCCTTGTCGGCTGGGTCCGCCGGAGTCGAATCGCTTCCCTTTCTCGGACGGCGGCTCGCAAGCGAGCCGGCTAACCGACGCTGGGCGGCGCCGCGGAGCGCGGATGGAACAATAGCGGGACAACTCGGACCGATCGTCCGAACCGGTGGGAGCGAATGACCCCAGGTAAGTCGAGAAGAAGTCTGCCGCCAACCAATCCGAGCCGGGCGCGAGGAAGTCGGCGCTCGACTCGCCTTGGGGCGGTTTCGGTTTTTTTTCGATCGGCGGCTTCTTCGCGCCGTGATCGGCTTTGGTCTTTTCTTTGTGCTCGGTCTTTTCGGGTTTCGCTCCCTCGGCTGTCTCGCCCATCGGCAAGACATAGGCCGCAATCAGACACAGCACACCGATGGCGCCCGAGCCCAGCCCGAGGTGCCAGAACCACCTGCGCTTGGTCAGCACGGAGATCGCCGCGATGGCAATGGCGATTTGAAACATGGTGACGCCCATGGCCAGCGTTTCGTGACGATCGAAACGCTCTCGGTACGAATGATCGAATTTCGTGGCTGAGGTTCTCGTGCGATTCTTTTCCGATTGATATTTTTCGATTTTCTTCACGTAGGCTGCCGGAACGGGCTTGTTGTCCGACTGGAGCTGATCGACATTGCCTTGCATCACGGCGAGCTTGATGCCGTTGGCCTGGAATTCGCCCCAGAAATCCGACGCCGTGACGTGCTCGATCACCGCCTCGTTGGCGTTCTCTCCGCTCAGCAGCGCGGTCACCGCGGCCAAGGCCGCCAGCAGCGCGGTGCTCAACGCCACCCAGGTGATCCAAGTCTCTTGCGAATGATGGGCCTCGTGATGGATCGCTTCGTGCAGATGCTCGGTGGGGACTTCGATCTCTTCCATGGCGCAATCGCGCTCCTGAATTGGAGTGGCAGGGCAGTTTACGGCAGCCCGCCATTCTAAATAGCCGCGTGCGATTCGGGGAGTCCCCGCCCGATTCCCGGCCCGGTTTTCGAGTCGGCCGCAATCGCCGGGCTCGGCCGGCGTACCTGGCGAGGGATTGCGATCGGCGGAAGTCCGTTTATTGTAAAAAAACCGAGGGGCAAAAAATGAAAATGAACATTCTTCCTTCCTGTATTTTTGTCTTTCATTCCGCGGCTTTTGCCGAGTGGCCCGCTTCTCACAGGCAATCGAGCCGTCTCGCCGGCATCGACCTGCCGATCGCTCTGCCGGAGAAGTCGGGCCTTACTTTTTCTCGGCCGCCGGCGGTTTGCCGGCCTGGAAGATCGGCAAATAGCGGTAATAGACTTCGAGCGTCAGGCAGGCCAGGCTGGTCATGGTCAGCCGGCCGCCGACAGCGGCGTTCACGTCGCGCACCGGCTTGTTGGGATCCCAGCTTCCTGCGCAGCAGCCCTCGCGCATTTGCGACAGCACGAGAACCTTCCGCATTTGGTGGTTCCACCGCGCCCAATCGCTGTCGTTCATCCGATGCATCGCTTCGGTTGCGAAGAACCAATAGTGGACGTCGCGGATGTCGTATTCGGGCAGATTCCGCAACACGTCGTTCACCCCGCCGGCAATCAACGGATCGGAATGGGCAAGGCCCAGATTCTGGTTGCACACGAGACCGATCGCCGTCATGGTCGGCGTAGCGTGGGTGTCGGGGCGATAGAAATATCTACCGGTCGGCCGGCCGTCGGGCTGCGGAACGGCAACCGAGGCGAGGTACTTTTTCACATTGTCGAGCGTGGCCGGCTTGACCTGCAAGCCGGCGAGTTGCCCGCTCTCGAGGGCCAGCATGTTCCAACCCACGATCGTCGTTCCGCCGCTCGTGTGCGCTCGATTGTTCCAGCCGCCGGTTCGCAAATCCTGCGACTGCTCGATGAAGTCGAGCGCCTTTTGCGCGGCGTCGCCGAGTGGCTTGTCGTGGGCCATCGCAAACGCATTGGAGAGGACGATCGTGGCCAAGGCGTGCGAATACATCTGCTGCGCGGCTCCCGCCGAAAGATCTCCGCTAGGCGCTTGATGCTTGGCGAGCCATGCGATTGCCGACTTGACCAGCGCCGATAGGGTCCGCGGGCGGAGGCCGTTTGGCCGATCGCCAGAAACGGCAAGGTCGAGAGGGCCGTCGCCGCGGAGCGCGACTCTTCCCCGGCCGCGCGGTGCATGTTTTGTCGGTGCAGTGGCGCGTGAATTTTTGCAGGCTCCAGCTTCCGTCGGCATCTTGATGGCGTGCGAACCAATCGAGCGCCAGGATCACGGCCCGCTCCGTTCCCTTGCTGCCGCCATCGGCTTGCAGTTGCGCGCGGTGAGAGCCGGCGCCCTCGGGAAAGGGATTCGCCACGAACCGGCGGAAGGGATCGTCGGCAGCGGGTTGGGCCGCCGTCGCGACAAGCAATACTCCGCCGAGCATGGCAATTCGCAAACAGAGTCCGCCGGCCACCGTCGTGTTCAACATGGAAAAAGTCCTCGGACGGGCTTGTGAGAGATATGCGGACCGCCATCGCCAAAGGGGTCGGGAGTCGATTTCGCCAGGACTTCGGTTCGAACTGCCAATCGTTCATCCGGCGAAATCGACTCCCGACCCCCTTCAACGTCACCTTAGCTCGATCTGGCCGATTCTCCGACAGGCTCATAGGAGCCTGTCCGAGAACCGGCAGAGCTTCCGGCGGGCGTTGCCAAAAGGGGGTCGGGAGTCGATTTCGCCATGGCGCCGGTTCGCACTACGGATCGTTCAACGGGCGAAATCGACTCCCGACCCCTTTCGCGGCGAGCATCCCCTTGCCGCGGCCTGTTCTTCGACAGACACCTAGGGAGTCTTGTCGAGTTTGTACAGCGGCAGTCCGCTGAATCCGCGATAGTAGTAAACCTCCAATGTCAAACAGGAGAGACTCGTGACCGTCAGCCGTCCGCCAGCCGCGCCCCAAGCATCGGTGGACGGCTTTTCGGGATCCCAACTCCCCGCGGCGCAGCCTTCGCGGATTTGGCTGTCGAAGAGCGCCTTCCGCATTTTTCGATTCCAAATGTCCCAGTCTTTGTCGCGCAGATTGTGCATGAACTGTGTCGCGTAATACCAACAATAGATTTTTCGGGAATGCTCGTCGGGCAGGTGGGATATCAGGTACGCCTTTCCGGCGATCATCGAAGGATCTGTTTGCTTGGTATGCAGGTATTGATTTGCCAGAAGGCCGATGGCCGACATCGCGGCGTTCGCGTCACCGCCAGGATGATAACTAAACTGTCCGTTCGGCTTGCCATCCGGCGAGTGTTTGGCGACCGTGGCGAGAAACCTCTTGGCCCCTTGGAAAACTTCCGGTTTGACTTGCAGATCCGACATCTGGCCGCTTTTGAGTGCGGCGATTTGCCACCCAAGGACCAACGTATCCCCTTTCGCGCCTGGATGATCGCGCCAACCGCCGGTCCTCGCGTTTTGGGAGTTCTCGATGAAGTCGATTGCCTTTTGCGCCGCGGCGCCGACTGTTTTGTCGTGCGTCATCCCAAAGTCTTCGGACAGCGCGAACGTCGCCAGGCCGTGTGAATACATTTGCTGCGGCGCGCCCGCCGAGAGGTCTCCCGAAGCGGCCTGATGGCTCACGAGCCAATCGACGCTCCCCTTGACTGTTTTCTTAAACGGCCCGTCATTGGCTTGTGTTTGTCCGGCGGCCAGGAAGGGGAGCAGCCCCAGCGCTGTGGCGGCCGAGAGCGATTCTTGCTTCGCCGTGCCGGTGCAGGTTTTGTCTTTGCACTGCTTCGTGTAATCGCGCAGGCTCCAATTCCCCTGCTCGGCTTGATGGCGTGCGAACCAATACAGGCTGGCAGCCACGGCGTATTTCTCGGGCTTTCGCTTGAGCATCTCGACCGACTTGTTCGCCGGTTTATCGGCGGCGAACAGGGGAATCGCCGCGGCGTATGCCAACAGGAAAGCCAGCGCCCGGCCGAGTCCGACGCCCGCCCGTTCACTGCGCGATGACCTCATGGATGCGATCATTTTTTCTCTTTCCGTGCGGCCGGCTTATCCAGTTTGAAAGTCGGCAGATAGCGATAATAGACTTCGAGCGTCAGGCAGGAGAGGCTGGTGATCATCACACGGCCGCCGACCGGGCCCCAGGCGTCGCGGAGGGGTAGATCGGGCGACCAGCTTCCCGCGGCGCAGCCTTGATGGGCTTGGGTGTCGATCAGAATTTTGCTCATCTTGGAGTTCCAAGCGACCCAATCCTGGTCGGCCATGTTGTGCATCGCCTGGGTGGCGTAAATCCAGTAATAAATGTTGCGATCGTTCGGGTCGGGCTGATGGGCCATGAGATACTTCTCGCCGCCGACGATCAGCGGGCCGGAGCGGTCGGCCTTGAGGTATTGCTCGCAAAGGATGCCGACCGCCGACATCGTCGGGGTGGCGGCGTCCTCCGGCTGGTAGGCAAACGTGCCGTTCTGTTTGCCGTCGGCTCCCAGCTTGGCGGTCGATGCGAGAAACTTGCGGGCGCCGGCGAACGTGGCCGGTTTGACCTTCAGACCGGCGAGTCGGCCGCTTTCGAGCGCCGTCAGTTGAAAACCGAGGACCGACGTGTCTCCTTCATCGCCCGGATGATATCGCCAGCCGCCGGTCTTGGCGTTTTGGGCGGCTTCGATGAAGTTGATCGCCTGTTGGGCCGCTTTGCCGACCGCTTTGTCGTGGGTGGCCTCGTAATCGTCGCACAGCGCGATCGCCGCCAGGCCATGGGAATACATCTGCTGGTCGGCCCCGGCCGAGAGATCGCCGTCGGGCTTCTGATGAAGTATGAGCCAGTAGATTCCCGTCATGACGGTGCGTTGGTAGGGGCCGGGATGCAAATGCGACTGACCGGCGGCGAGAAACGGCAGGATGCCCAGGGCCGTCGCCGCCGAGAGCGATTCCTGGCTTCCCGGTCCGGTGCATGTCTTGTCTTTGCACTGCTTTTGGTATTCCTTGAAGCTCCAATTGCCGGCTTGCGACTGATGACGGCGCAGCCAAGCGAGGGCGGCGGCGATCGCTTTCTCGCGCTGCTTCTCGGCGGGAGAAACGCCTGGAGTCTTTGTGAAAATCGGGCCGCTGGGTTTTGCCGGCGGCCCGTCCGCGGCCGACGCCGAACTCGCGACGATCAGGCTCAACAGGGCAGCCGCCACCAAGCACAAGGGGACCGCCGTCGAATGCTCCGCCCGCCGCGCATCGCCAACGATCGGATAACGAGTTCGCATCGTCGCCTTTCCTTTGATAATGCAAAACAAATCGAGTCGATCCACGCACCAGTTTATTTGACGGCGTCCCAACGAGAACTACAAGCACTTTTCGGCGAAAACCGGAACAGCTTCGTGCCCTGCGACAGCATGACCCAACACGAACCGGCGCGCTTCCCAGATGCCGACTTTTTTCGAATCGCGGCACTCTTGCGTGAATCCGGGCTTTCTGCGATAGTCCGCCACGTTTTTCGTTCGATCGAGCCGTTTTTATTGCCGGCCGAGCAAAACGTCGAATTCGCGGCGTCTGAAATTTGCCCGATGGGGAGAGCCGTTGACGATGGATTCGCAACCCATGGCTGGAAAACCGGGTCGCTTCCGCTATTTGCGGGAATGGGAGTTGCTCGTTTTGGCGCTGCTGACGGCCGCCATCTATGGCACGCGGCTCACGACGCTCCCCATCCGCGGCGAGGAGACGCGGCGGGCCGAGGTGGCGACCGAAATGCTCGGCACGGGAGATTGGATCGTGCCCCGGCAACAAGGGGAGCCGTTTCTCAGCCGGCCCCCGCTAGGTAGCTATCCCATCGCGCTGTTGGAAATGTTGCTGGGCGCCGGGTCGCTGCTGGCTGTGCGGCTGCCGAGCGTGCTGGCGGTTTGGCTCACTACGCTGCTCATCTATGGCTATAGCCGGCAGTTTCTCTCGCGGCTGGGGGCCTTGGCCGCCGGGCTGGCGTTCGCCACCGGGGGAATGGTGCTGCAACTTGGCCGATTGGCCGAGACCGATGCGCTCTTCACACTGTTCGTCAGCGGCTCGCTCTTGATTTGGCACTGGGGCTATCGGGCAAATTGGCGGCGGCCCTTGGCCCTGGTTGGCCGGCTATCTGCTGGCCGCGTTGGGAGCGCTCACCAAAGGCCCGCAAGCCCCGGCCTACTTCGTCGGGGCGGTCGTGCTCTATCTGGCGATTCGGCGCGATTGGCGAAGCCTCTTCAGTTGGTCGCATCTGGCGGGGATCGCGCTCTTCGCCGCCGTGATCGCCGCCTGGCAAATTCCGTTCTGGCTGGCCACCGATTGGGCATCGGTGCGAGCGATTTGGACCTCCGACGTGGGGCTGCGGTTTGCGGATGCCAGTTGGACGATGACCGCCTTGCATCTGCTGTTCTATCCGCTGGGCATCATGATTTCGGTGCTGCCGTGGTCGCCGCTGCTCTCGGCCTATCTGTTTCGCTGCTTTCGGCGGCGCATCGCCGAGGCGGGTCCGTTTGTGGCGTTTCTGGGCGTGAGTCTGGCCGTCGCGTTTCCCACCTGCTGGCTCGTGCCGGGGGCGAAGGAACGCTATTTCATGCCGCTGTTTCCCTGCCTCGCCCCGCTGATCGGGCTGGTGATCCAGCGGGCTTTGGCGGCCGGTGCGCCGCGGGCGATGCGGATCGGCTGGCTGATGTATGTTGTCGGCGCGGCGGGAACGGTGGCTTTCGGCGGATTGGCCGTGGCGGGGGCCAGTTGGTTCGAAGGATTCCGGATGCCCGAGCTGTCGCAGCCGGGGTGGTTTGCCGCATTGTATTTGGGGCTGGCCATGGCGACGTTGGCCACGATGCTGTGGCGCGGCTCGCAACAATCGGCGCCGCGCGGCTATGCATTCGTCATCAGTCTGGCGGCGTTTGTCGGGCTGACCCACGTGGGGATCGTGATCGGCAGCATGGCCAAGGCGAGCGCCAACGCGGGACCGGCGGTGGCGGAATTGAAAGCGAAGCTGCCGCCGCACGTGAAGCTGGCGAGCTTCGGCCTCACCGAGACGCTGTTCAGCTTTTATTACGGTGCGCCGATCGAGCCGCGGCATTGGCCGCCGACGGAAGCCGATCTGGCGGGCGGGCACGATTACTTTTGCTTCACGTGGGACCGCGACTATATGCCGCCGTTTCCCTTCGCCTGGCATGAGATCGGCGAGATTCCCTGCGACCGGCTGCGGCACGATCATCCGACCAAACGGGTGATCGTCGGCCGCCGGCTGTACAACATCGCAGCGGGCGGACTGAGGCGGGACGACGTGCGGCGGTAGCGGAACACCGTAGGCCGGCTCTCCCGAGCCGGCCATTCGCGGCTGGCACAATGTGTGGCGCGTTCGACCGGCGCGACGGCTCGGGAGAGCCGTCCTACGCCGTCATGCGACAACGAGAGAATCATGCGATCATGGAGCGGAACGACTTGGTTGCGAATCGCATTGAGCGCTTGGATTGCGCTGGCGATCGCGGCGAGTGTGAAGACGATCATCGAACCCGAGTTGCACACGGTCTATACGGCCTTCTCCCACGGCAGCCGCGATTGGTGGGACGGCCATTCGCTTTACCTCGAGCGGGCCTATTACTATAGCCCGACCTTCGCCATCCTGATGACGCCGTTCGCGGTCTGGGCGAATTGGTTCGGCGGCGTGCTCTGGAATTTCGCGAGCGTCGGCCTCTTGGTTTGGAGCTTGCGCGTCTTCTTTCGCGACGTTCTGGCGGGCGGGACCGACGACGGATCGAACCGCCAAGGCGAGGAGATCGCCAAGGGAAGGAAGATCGATCGCGACGAAACGAGTTCCGTCCGCGCGACTCTCGCCCCTCACCCCTCGCCCCTTGCTCCTTTGCTCCCGCAGGAAGTCGAAGGCTGGTTTCATTTGCTTGTGATGCTGGGCACCGTGCGGAGCGTCTGGTCGGGCCAGAGCAATGCGATTCTCATCGCGCTGGTGCTCTTCGCGGCGGCGGCGATCGTGCGCGGCCGCTGGTGGCGGGCGGCGGCTCTGTTGGCCGCTCCGGTGTATATCAAGATCTGGCCGGTCGTGGCGCTGGCATTGTTTTGCGTGCAATGGCCGAAGCGGCTGATCGGGCGGGCCGCGGTCTGCCTGGCCATATTGGGGCTCGTCCCTTTCGCGACGAAGCCCGCCACGGCGGCGATCGCTTCGTATGGCCAGTGGTATGATTGCCTTGTGCATCGGCAGGCGACCGAGTTCCGCTTTCCCGGCTATCGCGACGCTTGGACGATCTGGGAGCAGTTTCGCACGCCCGTCGATAGGCCGGCGTATCTGCTGTTGCAGATTGCTGCCGGATTGGCGACGCTCGGCTGGTGTCTGTGGCAGCGGCGGCGCGGCTGGACGGCGCGGCAACTTGTCATCTTCACGATCGCGGCCTGGAGCGCGTGGCAGCTAGTCTTCGGCCCCGGCACCGAGCGGCTGACCTACAACATCATCGCCCCGGCGCTGGCCTGGGCCGTGCTGACGGCGTTTCGAAGCCGGCGCGGCAGAGTCTGGATCAGCCTCACTTATTTCACGACCTACATCCTCGGCCTCGGCGGAACGGAGCGGCTGCTATCCGGCGTCTTTCCCGCGGCAAAGGCGCTTGAGCCGATCGGCGTCTTGATGTTTGCGGCGTGGTTGGTTTGGCATGCGACGGAAAATGGCGCCGTTTTCGGATTCCGTCCGATTGCCGATTTCATTGGTTTTTGCTCCGGCGGCGTCGATCGCCCCACTAGCCCGAAGCGCTAGCGAGGGAGTCGGATCGTCGCGGCGCCGACGCCCGATTCAAGCCGACGATGGAAGCGCCGGACCGATCGGCCAGGTCGAGCAATAAAAGACAAAAATGGGGGGCAAAAAGACGAAGCCGGATGATCTTCCTTCCTTGTTTTTTGCCGCTCGTTTTTCTGTAATAAAATGAATTCCGCCCATCGCAATTCCTTGCCGGCGCTTTGGTGATCCCTCGCTGGCGACGCCGTGGTCCCTCGCTGGCGCGTCGGGCTAGTGTCGCAGCGGATTCCCGATGGGGAGTTGCGCCGCTGCGCCGTTCGCGGCTCAATCCATGGCCCGCGAGCCGGCGATGAGATTGATGAACTCTTTGTTCGATTTGAACTTGCCGAGTTGCTTGGTGAGCTGTTCCATCGCGTTGACGTGGTGCATCGTCGAGAGCGTGCGGCGAAGCATGTTCACCGCGTGCAGCGTTTCGGGATCGAGCAGCTTTTCCTCGCGGCGCGTGCCGGATTGAGAAATGTCGATCGAGGGCCACACGCGGCGGTCGGCCAGCTTGCGGTCGAGCACGAGTTCCATGTTGCCCGTCCCCTTGAACTCCTGGAAGATCAGGTCGTCCATCCGGCTGCCGGTGTCGATCAGGGCGGTGGCGACGATCGTCAGCGAGCCCCCTTCCTCGAACACCCGGGCCGTGGCGAAGAGCTTTTTGGGAATATCGAGGGCCTTCACGTCCACGCCGCCGCTCATCGTGCGACCCGTGTTGCCCACCCACTTGTTGAAGGCGCGGGCCATGCGGGTGATCGAGTCCATCAACAGGAAGACGTCCTTGCCCATCTCGGCCAGCCGGCGGCAACGCTCGACGACAAGCTGCGAGAGCCGGACGTGGCTTTCCACGTCGCGATCGAGGCTGCTGGCGATCACGTCGCCGCGAACGCAGCGCTTCATGTCGGTGACTTCCTCGGGACGCTCGTCGACGAGCAGCATGATGAGCTTGACGCCGGGATAATTCTCGGCGATCGCATGGCTGACTTGCTGCAAGAGGATCGTCTTGCCGGTGCGCGGCGGAGCGACGATCAGCGCCCGCTGCCCTTTGCCCAGCGGCGTGAGCAGGTCCATGACGCGGGTGGTGAGCGGCTGCTGGCCGGTCTCGAGTCGGAGCCAACTTTCCGGATTGATCGGGGTCAAGGAATCGAAGGTCTTGACGTTGGGATAGTCCTCGGGCTTCATGCCGTTGACGTCGATGAGTTCCTTGAGACGGGGGCCTTGTTGGCGGCGCCCTTGCTGCACCATGCCGTTGAGCAGCACGCCTTCGCGGAGGCGGAACTTTTCGATCATCGTGCCGGGGACGAAGGGATCGGTCCGCTCGCGGGTGAGATTGTTGTCCGGGCTGCGGAGGAAGCCATAGCCGTTGGGGTGCATCTCCAGCACGCCGCTGCCGGGCTCGACGGGCAGCGGCTCGCCGTTTTCGGTCGTGGACTCGACATTATCCTGATAGGCCATTCCCTGGGGGGCATCGCCGTTGTTATAGCGGCGGCCGCGGTGCCGCATCCGCCCGCCGCCCCCGTCGTAAACCCTTCCAACGCCTGGCCCCGGACCCAGTCCCGGCCCCGAATGGCCCAATCCCGAATGTCCTGGACCCGAGTGTCCCGGCCCCGAATGTCCTCCGTGCGGCCCGCGACCGCGTCCACGCCCCTTCTTCCTTTTACCCATGGAATTCACCTGAAGACCCGATCCTTGAAAACAGATACGACACCACCACCCTGGCAGCGCGACAAACACTCTGCATGCGCATTCAACGATGCAGGCGCACTTCGCCCGCGAACCTTCGCCCGCGAGCAGTCGCCTGGCCAACTTGCGGCAGCCTTGATTGGCATGAAAGACCGACGATATCCGGTCCGAAAACAGCCGATTTCGCCGCGAGGCGAAAACGAGAACACTAGCCGTCATCCGACGGATCCAAAAACCGCACTCCGTCTCTCGGCGGCGATAGGGCTGTCGCCTCGACAGGCGCGCGAATCGGCCAGCCTGTTAATACGACAGCGCACCTTGTAGCGGAATTCGCAAAAATTCCCTGGTTCGGGCAACCTGGGCAATCGAATTCCAGCGAATTGGCTACGGGACTCCTACGGTGCGCTGTCGGGAATAAGAGAGAAAAACAGCCTCTTTAGACTGATAACCTGTATGCAAATTCCGGCAAAGATGCCTAGAGCGAGCGCTATGGCGGACCGCTCCTCACCCGCCACGGGCAGACCATGCCCAAGGCCGAAATCCATTCGGCCGGCACGGACCAACGTGGGATACCTGCCCAGCCGCGTCGGCATCGTCAGCATTGATTTGCAAATGCGATGCCGAAACAACCTCGCCAACAACTCGCTCGCTTCCGGAGAAAAAACTCAGGAGCAAGACATTGCCGGCCGGGAGCAGGAATCAGATTAGAAGCGTCTTTAACTCCCCCGACACCTTGCGACCCACAAAGGGTTGACCTCCGGTCGCGAGGGGCAGTCGCTCGATTCCGCAGCGACTGGCTACACCTGACTGCTAGGCTTAACTGCTAGTCAGAACTCGATCTGCGCCCAATCATAGTCAGTTGTCGGCCCATGTCAAGCGGTCCGTAGAGCCCATCGCCACAAAACTTCGAACTTTTTTCTCCAACCCGTCGATCTTGCCGAGCTTGCCATTTGGCCATTCCCATCAACCCCATACCAATTAGGGGAAATCGACAATTCCCGAACAATCGGCAGTTTTTATACGACCAGACAACCTTGCCCGCCCGATAACGGACTCTGAAGCTTTTCATCGAACAAACTCCCCACCTAGGGAACACGGGGTATCGCCATGCGGGCAAGCCGGTGGTTGGTGTCGACGATTCTCGTCTTGGTGCCGCTGATTTCCTTGGCGGCGGCCGAGGAAGGTCCGCATTGGGAGGCCAATCTCGAAACGGCCCGGCAAGTCGCGGCCCAAACTCATCGCTTGGTGCTGATTCATTTCGTGATGAACGATTGCATCTATTGCCGCAAACTCGAAACCAATGTCTTCGCCAAGCCGGGTGTCGGACGCGCCATGCAAGCCCGCTTCGTGACCGTCCGAATCAATGCCGACGATTATCCCGCGACCTCGCGGCTCTACGGTATCGAGCTGCTTTCCCACCGATGTCATCATGACGCCCGGCGGGCGCATGCTCTACCGGCTCGGGTGCCCACAAGACCCGGGCAAGTATTTGGCTCAACTCGATCAAGCGGCTGCGGCGGCAAACGCCATCGCCGCGGCCGCCGCGCCGCCAGGCGGGCAGTTTGCCAATCGACAAACTCAGCCACCTCGGGCCGCCGCCGCGGGCAGCCCCTATCGACCCGTGGCGACTGGTCCGGCAGCCGTCGCCGCGGCTGGGCCGGTGGCCGATCCGGCCGGGATGTCGGTCTATTCGCAAAGCAACTACGCCGCCTATCTCAATCGCGATGCGGCGGCCAATCCGTCGGCGCTGAGCATTGCCCCCACGCCGGCCGCGACGGCCCCGGCCGCGACGGTTGCTGCCGCGCCGAATCCGCCTCAACCGCCAGCCAGTCATGCGGTGGCCGCCAATGCCCCGCCGAGTTCGTATGCCGCCGCGCCGCGCGGGGCGGCGGTTCATCCGCAGTTCGTCGTCGGCCGCCCGGCGATTCCGCCGGCCGCGCCGCCGCTAGGGCTGGATGGCTTCTGCCCGGTGACGCTCGTCGAGCGGTCGA
This sequence comes from uncultured Actinomycetota bacterium, assembly GCA_963770565.1. Classification (GTDB taxonomy): domain Bacteria; phylum Actinomycetota; class Actinomycetes; order JAFAQI01; family JAFAQI01; genus DATAUK01. The sequence goes on along the minus strand of CAVYQE010000001.1, from coordinate 125,192 downwards.
ATACCGCGCCGGACGATCCGCGCTGCTGGGTTCGCGGCGATCCGCGGTGGGGCGTGGTCCATCGCGGCATCACCTATTTGTTTCTCGGGCCGGGCGAGCAAAAGCGATTCCTGACGAATCCCGACCGCTTCGCGCCGGCGCTGTCGGGCAACGACGCGGTGCTGGCTTTCGACAAGGGGCAATTGGTTCGCGGCCGGCGCGAATTCGGCATCTTCTTCGACAAACGGATGTATCTGTTTGCCAACGGCGAGACGCTCGAACGATTCCAACACAATCCGCGTCGCTACGCCGCGGAAGTGCGTCAAGCGGAAAACCCGCCCCACGCCGCCGTCCGCTAGGAACCTGTCCGAGAACCGGAACGGTCTGGCTCGTTTTCCCGCAGGCGTTGCCCAAAGGGGGTCGGGAGTCGATTTCGCCAAGACGCCGGTTGGCACTACGGGTCGTTCAGCGGGCGAAATCGACTCCCGACCCCTTTCGCGGCGAGCACCATCTCGCTGCGGCCGGTTCTTCGACAGGCTCCCGGCGCGAATGCTCCCGCTCCCCCCGGCTCAATATCTCTTTCGAGCCGACCAAACCCGCTGCCGATCGCCGACCGGCTGGATGACAGGCGTGCGCGGCACGGAATTGGGGGGCAAATCCGAGGGCAATCGCTTGCCCCTGTGCCCGCCCAAGAATCGCTTCAGAACAGCGGCCACCGACCGCAGCGACTTCGACAAGCTCTTCATCGAAAACTCCTGCCAGGGAAGCTATCGCGGAAAGCGCTTGAGACATGAGCAGCAACACTATTTTGCGGCGACGCCGGCCGGCCCGCAAGAGGAATGTGCGAACGATTTTCACCCGATCCGGATTCGGATTTCAAATCTCAAATCTCAAATCTGAAATCTCAAATCTCAAATCTCAAATCTCAAATCTCCTCATCCACCGCCCAAGCTCGCGCCCGCTCGACGCCTCGTCGCCACTCCCGATAGCGCCGCTCTCGCAACTCGGCCGCCATCGCCGGAGCGAACCGCCGCTCGAGCAGCCAATTCCGCGCGACATCCTCGAGATTGTCCCAATAGCCGACGGCCAACCCCGCCAGATACGCGGCCCCAAGCGCCGTCGTCTCGGCCACGACCGGCCGCAGCACATCGACAGCGAGCAAGTCGGCCTGAAATTGCAGGAGGTCATCGTTGACGCTCGCCCCGCCATCCACTTTCAACTGGGCCAGCCTGACGCCGGCGTCGTGCTGCATCGCTTCGAGCAAATCGCGCGTCTGAAAAGCCATCGCCTCGACCGCCGCCCGCGCCAAGTGCGCGGCGGTCGTGCCGCGGCTCAAGCCGAGGATCGTCCCACGGGCATAGGGATCCCAATAGGGCGCGCCGAGCCCGACCAGCGCGGGCACGAAGACGACTCCTCCGGCGTCGGGAACCGACGCCGCGAGCGGCCCGATCTCCGCCGAATTGCGAATCAACCCCAGCCCATCGCGAAGCCACTGGACCGCCGCCCCGGCGATGAACACCGAACCCTCCAGGCAATACGTCGTTCGGCCGCCGATCTGCCAACCGATCGTCGTGAGCAGGCCGCTGGCCGAGGCGACGGGGCGGGGGCCCGTGTTGAGCAACAGAAAGCAGCCGGTGCCATAGGTGTTCTTGGCGGCGCCGATTTCAAAACAAGCTTGTCCGAATGTCGCGGCCTGTTGATCGCCGGCGCAACCGCCGATCGGCACCTCGGCGCCGAGCCATTCGGCCGCGGCGCGACAGTAAACTTCGCTCGAGGGGCGCACTTCGGGCAGCATCTGTCGCGGGATGGCGAGCAGGGCGAGCAGTTCTTCGTCCCAATCGAGCGTGTGGATGTTGAAGATCAGCGTGCGGCTGGCGTTGCTCACGTCGGTCACATGCCGCCGCCCGCCGCTGAGCCGCCAGATGAGAAACGAATCGACGGTGCCGAACAGAATCTCGCCCGCCTCGGCCCGGCGGCGCAGGCCGGCGTCGGCATCGAGGAGATGCTTGATCTTGGTTCCCGAAAAATAGGCGTCGAGCACCAAACCGGTCTTTTCGCGAAACAGCGTCTCGAGCCCCTGAGCCTTGAGCCGCTCGCACTCGGGGGCGGTGACGCGGCTTTGCCAGACGATGGCATTGGCCACCGGCCGGCCGCTATCGCGTTCCCATAGAATGGTCGTCTCGCGCTGATTCGTCACGCCGATCGCCGCCAGATCGGCCGCCGCCACGCCGCCGCGATGCATCGCCTCGCGAGCGACCATCAATTGCGAAGACCAAATCGCCTCCGGATCATGCTCGACGATCCCCGGCGCGGGCAAAATCTGCGGAAACTCCTGCTGCGCCTGCGCCACCTCCCGGCCATCATGCCCGAACACGATCGCCCGACTGGAACTCGTGCCTTGATCGAGAGCGAGGATGTAGCGGGGCATGAACGAACGATGAGTGCGCAATTTGGAATTTATGACTCGATCGGAATTGAACCGACAGCGACAATGCGCACAGTCAGGACTACGGCGTCAGCAGTTTACGAAGTGTGCCGGTCTTGTAACGATTCGGATCAATCCGCTGCGTGGCGGGATCGATCCAATAATCCAGCAGCCAGATTTCAGGGCCGATGTAAGAGACCTCCTCCCACGTTGCCAGGAACTCGGAAAAGGAATCGGCAATATAGTCGGTTTCCTCGCCGTCGTGGAGCAAGTACGCAACTCTAGGATCGACCGAATTGCTCTCGGGATCGAGACCAAGGCAATCCCCATTGCCCACGTGCAGAAAGACGGCGGAGCGGCACCACAGCTCCTGTCCGAATTTGCCAAGCGTTTCGCGAACTAGCAGATCGTCAATCTCGGCTCCAGAATTGCCTGGAAAAACCTCGTTGGGGGGATAGAATCGAGCGCCCCCGTAAATGTAGTTGTTGTAGTCGAAGACGCTTTTCAACTCAGCAAGCTGGTAGCTGGGTGGCTCCCAGTAATACGGGCAATTGATCTGCGCAGAACCTTCGGTCCACAGCTTGCGCAAGGATTCCGGAATTCCCGTCGGCCACTTTGGCGAGAGTTCGTCGAGTTCGCGCTGGGAAACGGGTGGCGCGATCTCTATGGACACTTCAATGTCCCCGGGAAGTCTTCGCAATGATTCAGAGAACAAGCGCACGCGGTCGGTCCAATCGCGATAATTCATCAGATTGATCCCGTTTTTGGGCTGGAGACAGAACGATCACACGACTGTGCTTTGCAGTTATTCTAGGCGGCTGGCAACAAGAGACCGTTTGTGTCAGCCGGAACAAGCATTATCAGCGATCCGGATAGATGCTCTCACGCGAATCATCAACCTGCGGATTCCGCGATGTGAGGCTGCTCACCCAGGCGTCGAAGTGCCGCAGCCATTCGTCGTGGGGAATCGTTGGCTTCAAGCCGGATTCGCCGCAAAGTTTCTCATCGAGTGCTTCCAAGGCCAAGGCCTCCGGCGCTTTCCCGGATTGCACGGAGACGAGGCGAAGTCTGGCTTCGGTTTCCGGCGGCAGGTTGAGAATTAGGTTCATATACGCCTCCCCACACTCAATCATACCAGATCATTACTGGTCTTGCATCAAGCCAAGCTGTACCAGCTTTTCGCGACATTCATCCCGCTCGCGGCAGCGGGTGAGATCGCAGCCAGGTGGAGTCCTGCACGGCCATGAAATCTTCGTCGTTGGCAGTGCTCGGCCCGCGGTCGCCAGACGCTGCGATCAGCCGCGCGATCACCTCGCGATCGAGCCGCGTCAAGAACATCGCCTCCAGGCGATAATCGACGAACGCCTCCCACACCAGCGGGAACAGCGGGCGGAGAATCTGCTCGCCGATCGTCGCGGCATAGTCGCGGATTTCCAATTGGGCATGCGCAGTCCATTCGCAGCGACAGGAAATGCAGCAGGTTGTGCAAGTCGATCTTCCAATACGCCTCGGTGTACGTGGCCAGCGGCAAATCCTTGCGGGCTTGCTCGCGGGCGACGCCGGCGTTGATCCGCTGTTCGTACAACTCGCGGGCGCGGGTTTGAAACTCGCGCCTCGGCGGCCGATAAACTCTCGCCGAGGGCCGCGTCCAACGCCGCGCCGCTTCCCTGGCGGTTCGCGGCGGCTTGGCTCCGCCATTGATCGGGTGTCGTCGCCTGGGCGGCGTCGATCGCCAGCGAGTAGCGGGTGCTGTATTCATTGACGTTGGCCGTGCGATGCCGAATCCATTGCCGCCAGCAATCCATCGGCACGCGGACCAGGAATTTGATCTCGGCCATTTCGAACGGCGTCGAATGCCGGTGCCGCATCAGATAGCGGATCAGCCCCCGATCGTCGGAAACCTTCCGCGTCCCCTCGCCGTAGCTCACGCGGGCCGCCTGCACGACCGATTGGTCGTCTCCCATCACGTCGACCAGGCAGACGAACCCGTCGTCGAGCACGGGGAATTTTTTCCAACGCAGGGCATCGGCTTCGGCGGCATTCGTGGGCATCGGCGGAGGGCAGACAGGGGTGCGTGGGAGCAAACGGAATTCGGCGGCGGCGCCGACGGCGGCGGCGCCGCCGGCTCATTGTAGCGGACCGCCCGCCGATCGAATATCGCCGTTGCCGTTCGCTCGCGCGTCGCGGAGATTCAGCCCTCGTCGGCCGAGAGCGGCGCGACATCGACCGAAACGCTCATGCCATGCCGGCCGCCGCCGATGAACACCCCTTTGATGGGCGCGACGTCGCTATAATCGCGCCCCCAGGCGAGCGTGATGTGCTTGGTCGAGGGGATTTGATCGTTCGTCGGATCGACGTCGATCCAGCCGTGCTCCGGCGAAAATGCGGCAATCCAGGCGTGCGAAGCGTCGGCCCCGATCAGCCGCGGCTGCCCCGGCGGCGACGAAGTGACAAGATAGCCGCTGACATATCGGGCCGCGAGTCCCAGCGACCGTAGGCAGCCGATCTCGAAATGGGCGAAATCCTGACACACGCCGCGTCGCAGCCGTAGCACTTCGTCGAGCGGAGTGCTCACTGTCGTGGCCGTTTGATCGTAGCGAAACTCGCGGTGAATGCGGCTCGTCAAATCCAACAGCCCGTCGAGCCAGCCTCGTCCCGGCCCGAACGATTGCCCCGCATAAGTGGCCAACTCGGCCGAGGTCGTCACGTGCGGCGAATCGAAGGCGAATTGGCAGGCTTCGAGCAGCGACGGACTGCGATCGGCGGCCAATCGGTCGCGCGCCGCTTCCCATGCCATGCCGCCGGCCGGCGGCGGCGCCGGCTCGCTCACACGCACGCGACTCGTGGCCGCCACCGTCAACCGTTCGTGCCCCGTCTCGATCGCGAATCGGCTCACCGGATTGCCGAAATAATCGAGCAAGCTCTCGATCGTGGCGGGCTGCGGGCGGACGGTCAAGCGATTGGCCAAGCGCTTTTGGCGCGGATGCTCGCGCGGCGTGAGATGCACTTCATTATGGCAGATCGGCACCGTCTCGCTGTAGGAATAGACGGTCGTATGCGTGATTTTGTAATCCATGGGGTGGGTCGGAGGTCAGGGGTCAGGGGTCGGGGGTCGGAGGTCAGGGGTCGGGGGTCGGGGGTCGGGGGTCGGGGGTCGGGGTCGGGGTCGGCTGTGAAAAATGAGATTGCCGACCGCATCCGATTTTATGCCGTTTTTGTTCCGTCGAGCGCGCTGCGCAACGTTCGTTCATCCCTATCGGGATGAATTTCATGCCATCTCGGCGTCGGAATTGCGCGAGGACGTGGACGGAACAGAAACCAACCAAACCACCCCATCCCGGCACCGCAACAAATCGAGCATTTTTCACAGCCTAGGTCGGCGGTCGGGGGTCGGGGGTCGGGGGTCGGCCAGTGTCACACACGGTCACTCGGTGTCCCGCGGCAACGCCGCGCTGGGCCGGATTTCGGCGAGTTGCCGCGAGGGCCCGGCGTGAACGAGATACTGATGCGTAATGCCGTCGGAAAGGGTCCGGAGTTGCTGGGCCAGGCGGCTGAGCAAGCGATCGAGATGCCGGCGGGCGCCGTCGCGATCCAATTGGCCGAGCTGATCGATATCGGCCAGCCGCAAGTTCGTCAAGACGCCCAGCATCATCCGCTGTTCGAGCGTCAGCAGCGGCTCCGACCGATCGCGCGGCAGATTCTCGACGTGTCCAGCCAGGGCGACAAGCTGAAAACTCACGCTCCGCGGATTCGTCTCGTCGGTCATCAATAGATCGAGCAACGGAGCGAGCCGAAGCGTCGTCAAATAGCGGTTGCGATAGGTCATCGAGCTATCGGCAATTTCGAGCAGCGCCTCGAGCACCGGGTTTTCGTCGTGCCCGTCGTCGATGAGTGTGTTGCGCAGCAGGCTGATCGTATGTTGGGCGCGCTCGATGCGCCGGCCCATGTCGAGAAACCGCCAGCCGGGGCCCCGCGTCATGCTTTCCGTTCCCAAACCGCTGAACGCCGACAGATCGACGATCATCTGATTGAGCATCGCCAACACGTCGCCCAATTGCACCGCGGCCGGATTCTGAATCGAAAGGAAATCCTGCTCGACGCGGCTCAACACGCGCCAGCTATCGAGCGAAATTCGATCGCGCACGATCGAGGCCACGTGCCGCATCGCATCGACCGTCGTCCGCAGGCTCCCCGTCCGCTGCGGATCGAAGATGAAAGCCAGAATCTCCATATCCGCCAGCGGCGTCTCCTGGCCCGCCGCGGGAACCACGAACTCCGGCCGAATCTGTCCCTGCTCGGCCAGCGCCCGCAACAGCGAAGGCAGCTCCGGCAAATTGGCCGGCTCCGATTCGCTGGTGAGCCGCAGAATGATCGCCCGCAACAGACGGACGGCGGCTTCGGCCCGCTCGACGTGCCGGCCGAGCCAATAGAGATTGTCGGCCACGCGGCTGGGCAGATCGTTGCCGCTGCGGCGCAAAGGAATGGGCGTGTCGGGCGATTGGAGCAGGCTCACCGCCGCGACCGGCCCTTCGGAAAGCACCCACACGTCTTTGCTCCCCTCCCCGGCGAGCATCGAATCGCCCAACCGATCGCCGACCGCGGAGACGCGCGTCAGCCCGCCGGGCATCACTTGATACGACCCTTCGGCCGCGACCAAAAACGCCCGCAGCGCCACATGCCAGGGCCGCAAGCCGGCGCCGGTCATCACCGGGGCGGTCGAGCGCGTGATCCATTGCTGACCGACATAGAGCCGCGGCCGGGCCTTGATCCGGTCGACCAATTCGCTCAATTCGCCGCGGCACAGTTGGCCGCCGACGATCGGCCTGGCCCGCGCCAGATTGAACGCCGGCTTGATGACCAGGTGCTCGATGTTGTGCAGCACGTGATCGAGATCGGCCGGCCGCCCGCACCACCAGGTGGCGACCGAGGGAATCCGCAATTCCTCGCCGATGAGCCGCCGCGCGAGTTCCGGCAGAAACGCCAACAGGGCCGGCGCTTCGAGGAGCCCGCTTCCCAGCGAATTGGCCACGACGACGTGGCCCCCGCGCACCGCCTGGAGCAAGCCGGGCACCCCGGCCAGCGAATCGCCGCGGAGTTCGAGCGGATCGCATTGCTCGTCGGGCACGCGGCGGAACAGCACGTCGACTTGAATCAGTCCGCCCAGCGTCTTGAGATAGACGCGGTTGTCGCGGACCGTCAGATCCCCCCCTTCGACCAGCGTGTATCCCAGATAGCGGGCCAAATAGGCGTCTTCGAAATAGGTGGGGCTTTTCGGACCGGGGCTGAGCAGCACGATCCGCGGATTCTCGCGATGACGCTGGGCCAAGCCGTGCAGAGTTTCGCGGACCGCCAGGAAAAACGACGCCAGTCGCTGCACCCGGCAATCGCGAAATTTGTTCGGCAGCATCCGCGAGATCACGATCCGATTCTCGACGGCATAACCGGCGCCCGAGGGGGTCTGCGTGCGGTCCGACAGGACATGCCAACCGCCGTTGTCGGCCGACCGCGCCAAATGCACGGCATGGAGATGCAGGTGCGTTTGCTCGGGCACGGGAATCCGATGACAGGGGCGGAGAAACCCCGTATGCCCGAACACCAACTCCGGCGGCAGATGCCCCTCGGCCACGAGCGACTGCGGGCCATAAACGTCGGCCAGAATCAGATTCAGCAGCCGGGCGCGCTGGATGAGGCCGGTCGCCAAGCCGCTCCATTCGGCAGCCGGCAAGAGCAGCGGAATGGCGTCGAGTTCCCAGGGACGGTCTTTCCCTTGGGGATCGCCATGCACGTTGTAGGTGACGCCGTTTTCGCGAATCAGCCGCTGCGCTTGCTCCCAGCGGCGGCCCAATTCGGCTGGCCCCATCGCGTTCATCGACTCGACGAACGGCCGCCACCAGGGGCGCAGTTCGCCGGGCGCGGCGAATGTCTCGTCGTAAATCCCCGGCAGCGGCTGATAGCCGCCAAACAGATCGATCGATTCCGACGCGCCGGGAGAGAAGATGGCCAAGCTCATGGCGGAGTTATATGCCAAACAGGCAGTTTACGGAAAGTCGAATGCTGCGGATTGCGGTGGAATTCATTCCACGTCGATCTTCGGTTTTCGCATTCGACTTCGCAGCTTCCCTGAGCAAATCCAAAAGCGATGCGACGGGGCAGTGAAGCCCGCGGCAACCGATCGGCCCGGCAATCGATCGGCCCGGGCCGCCGATCGGCTTTCGCGTCGGAAAAACTCGCGGCGATCAAATCAACTCCGCCATCGGCTGCACGTGATCGACCAGATATTGCGGGCGGCCGGAGAGGTCGCCCAGCGTGGTGGTGTTCACGTCGATCCCCAGATTATGATACAGCGTGGCAAAAACCTCGCCGAAGGTGACGGGGCGCTCGGTCGGATATTCGGCCAGCCGGTTGGTGGCCCCGATCACTTGCCCGGTGCGCATTCCCCCGCAGGCCAACAGGCGCAACTGACTTGCGGCCAATGGTCGCGGCCGGCGTTGGTGTTGATCTTCGGTGTGCGGCCGAATTCACCCCACACGACGACCGACACATCGCGATCCAGCCCGCGGTGGTGCAAATCCTCGATCAACGCGCTCACGCCTTGATCCAACATGGGCATGTCCTCGCGGGCCCGCTTGAAGTCTTGCCCGTGCCAATCCCAGCGGCTGAACGCGCAGGTGACGCACCGCGCCCCGGCTTCGACCAGGCGGCGGGCGACGAGAAAGTGCGACATCAGTGCCGGCCCGCCATCGGCGCGGTTCTTGGGATTGCCGCGGCCATAGCGCTCGATCAGGCGCGGATCCTCCTTCGACAGATCGAGCGCGTCGGCCAGCTTGCTCGATGTGAGCACGCCGAGCGCCTGGCGATTGAAGGCATCCATCCCTTTCATCGCGCCGGTTGTGTCGGCGTCGCGGCGAAAGCGGTCGAAACTCTTGAGCAGCGCCTGGCGGTTGCGGAGCCGATCGAGCGAAATACCGTTGAGCACCATGTCGGCATGCCCGTTGCCCGAGGGCTGGAAGGCCGCGTGGGCAATGCCCAGAAAGCCCGGCTGCCCGGGATCGGCCCAGGGCATGTGTCCCATTTTCGGCGCCAGTCCGACGAACGGGGGCACCGAGGGATCAACCGGCCCTTTGAGCTTCGACAGGCACGAGCCGATCGACGGCCAGCCGCCGGGAGGCTGCCGGCGATGCGGGCGGCCTGTCATGCATTGGAAGGAATAGTGATTCCCCGTCGCCCCGACGATCGTGCGCACGACGGCGAACTTGTCGGCCATGCCGGAGAGCCGCGGGAGCAATTCGCAAATCTCGACGCCCGGCACGTTCGTCTTGCGCGGCGAGAATTCTCCGCGGATTTCGGCCGGGGCATCCGGCTTGAGATCGAGAAAATCGAGATGCGGCGGTCCGCCCGGCAGAAAGATCATGATCACGGCTTTGTGCGAGCCGCGGATGCCGGCCTGCGCCTCGGCCCGGAGCAAATCCGGCAGCGCCAGGCCCCCCATCGCCAAGCCGCCGATCTTCAAGAAGTCGCGGCGCTTCACTCCGTCGCAAAACGGCTGCCGTTGCGGTTGTCCGAGAATCGTGAGCATGGCGGGACTCCTGGGGAAGAAGGAGCAGGCGGGAAGGAACCAAGCCGCAGCCGCGACTCGAGCAAAACACCTCCTCGAACCGCGATCGAGCTACCCGGATCATATCAAAGTTGGTTGATTTATCCAAGCAATTCGTCGCGCGATCGTGGGATCTAGGGCGCCGAGGGGTAGGCTGTGAAATATGCTCGATTCGTTGCGGTCGTCGGGGCGGGGCGGTTTGGTTGGTTTTTGTTCCGTGCGCTGTGCGCTTCGGAAGCAACTCGAGTCGTGGCCGACCCGTCGGTCTCGCATAGCCTCGGCCCCCGCCTTATATGTAGCCTAGGCATTTATGCCTGGGACCGCGTCTCCCTCCGGCGATTGCAGTCCCCTTCAGGGGACTTACCCGTCTTGGACCGGCTTTAGCCACTCGGCGCTGGAGGTGGCGCGGCCACTATCTACAAAACGGCCCACGGCTGAAGCCGCCGAAGCGAAGCCCACTGACGACTGCCGCGCTTTCCTCGATCCGCGAAATCCGCGGCAAAATGCTTGTTTCTTGCCGCGGATTGCGGATTATCGCGGATTTTCGAATAAGCAAATTGAACAGCCGAACGCCGCCAACTCAACGAGCTTTTCCGACTCCCGAGCGGGCTGCCGTCGTTCGTTCCCTGCCGAGTCCCCCCCGCATTAATGCCGCGGCTACTTGAAAAGGCTGTACTGGGTTTTGAGTGGGCGATACGAAAATCCTCGCAATTCGCGCATCCCGCCTTATGGTAAGCGTAGCGGTGTTTCGGAGGCGAGAAGGGTGCCAGCAGGCCGGGTTGCCGGCCTGGAGTGATGGGGGTCTACGATATGTCGGAACGCCGGCTGTCGGGCCACTCAAGACCCGGAATATCCAGAAATGTTTTTCATCCACAGATTGCATAGCGCAGCCGTCGGGCCGCAACCAAGTTTTTTACACGAGGTCACGGAAAAACCGAGAGCGAGAAAGCACGGCGGCATGACAGATCGGGAACACTAATCCTCGCTAATCAGCGCTAATTAGCGCGATTAGCGCCGATTAGTGTTCCTAAAACCGGCTGTACTGAGTTTTCGAGTGGGTGAGGCGAAAATCCTCGGGATTTGCGAAATCGACTCCCGACCCTTTGGCGTCGCCGGACCCTTTGGCGTCGCCGTTTGGCGTCGCCGAGTTTTTTGGCGTCGTCGGCGCCTCAAAACCGGCGAATCCGCTCCGAAAAATCGGGGCTGTCGCGATAGATATAAGCCAAGCGATTGATTCGGGCCTCGGCCCGCGTGGCGTCGAAGGAGCCGTGCGCCTGAATCAGACCCAGACTGTAGGCCAGCCTGTCGGACAGCCCCGGCAGCAGCACCTGATAGGTATAAGGAATCTTGTGCGGAATCACGTGGTTCACGTGGGCCACCAGATTCGTCGTGCAGTTGTTCGTCAACGTGTTGTAGAATTCCGGCTTGACGGCCAGCTTGTTCGCTCGCTCGAGCATATCGACGAACAGCGCCTGCGATTCGGCCGGCGTGGTGCGGGCATGATAGAGATAGACGTCGTCTTTGCGGATATTCGTCCGCAGACGGATCAGATCGCGCTCGTCGCCGACGACGTAAATAATCTCGTTCTGGTTGAAGAAATCCCGGACGGGCGAATACGCCTCGCCGCGCTGCCGGCGGACTTCGATCGAGATCGCCAGATATTGGCCTCCCTGAAAGCCGAAGCTGAGAAACGTGTGGGCCACCCGCGGCATGTCGGCAAACGGCACCAGGATGTAATCGACCGAATCGACTTTCGACAGATCGGTACGAGCGGTCTTCGTAGTGAACGTCGAAATCGTTTTCCGAGCGATAGACGCAATCCCGGACGTTGTGAATCGTTACCACGTCGCCGCGGAAGTCGGCGGTGGCCAATTTCGACAATTCGGTGCGCCGAATCGCGATCGTTCGTCGGAGTGAGTCGGCAACCCGCGAGCAGCAGCGCTGCCGCCAGCGCGAGCCATGCCGCGCCGCGGCCCCCCTGCGCCGCGCGGCCGAAGCCCGCTCGAATTCACGCCCGATGCGACCACCCAACGGCTCCCTGGAGACAATGCGGCTTGGCCACGATCCACGTCGCGGGCCCGACCTCGACGACGCGGCGACTATGCCCTTCGCCGGAGTCGCCGACGAAGGCGCGGACGACCTTCGGAACCTGCACTCGCTTGCCGAAACCGACTTCCCGAGCGTTTGCGAAACACGGCGATCGGGAACCGCCGGCAAACGGCCTCGGCCTCTAACTTCGTATTCGGAACCATGGCCCCCCTCTGGCCATCTTCATCGCGCGAAACGCCAATTTCGGGCACAATTCATATCCACATCGCCCGAAAATGGCAAGGCGGATCGGGGCCGAAAACTGGGGCAGCTAGGGGGAATATGCCTGGCGACGGGGTTGCTAGCACGGCGTATTTGGTAGCGGAATTGCCCCCGAAAAATGCAGCTAAAGCCTTCGTAAATCGGCTATTTCCACAGTCCGGAGTGCCGCTCCGCGGCATGACAACTCGCAGGAATTCCGTGGCCTGTCCAAGAACGGGCCGCGGCGTGATGCTCGCCGCGAAAAGGGGTCGGGAGTCGATTTCGCTCGCTGAACGACCCGTAGTGCCAACCGGCATCATCGCGAAATCGACTCCCGACCCTCTTTTGGCGATGCCGCCCGGAAGATTTACCGGTTCTCGGACAGGCTCCAAGGGGGCCGCTCCCGTGTTAGAATGACGCCTGTGTTGTCGCGGCGTCCGCCGAGATTTCGAGGCGCCGCTGCGCAGCTTTCCGAAGCAGCCATTGGCCAACTGCGTGTTGCAACATGTCCGGCATTTGCCCACCGAATCGGCCGCTTGGCCGCATCCTGAAGCTGGCCGCGGCGCTCGGCGCGATTGCGATCGCGATCGCGCCGCAGGCTGCGGCGGCCGCCGATGCGCCGCTTCCCTCCGCCACGATCCTCGTCGCGGCGAGCACCCAAGACGCCGTCGCGGAAATCGCCCGAGCGTTCGAAAAAAAGACCGGCGTCAAAATCGTCATCAGTCCCGGACCGTCGAACGCCCTGGCCAACCAGATTATCAACGGGGCTCCGGCCGATCTCTACCTTTCGGCCAATCGGCAATGGGCCGAAAAAGTGCGCACCGAAGGATTGGCCGCCGACGTGCGGCCGCTGTTGGGCAACGGCTTGGTGATTGTCGTCCCGCGGGGAAACCCGGCGAAAATCGCCGCGCCGGCCGATCTGGCCAAGCAGCCGGTGCGGCGGATCGCGTTGGCCGGCGAAAAAGTGCCCGCCGGAATCTACGCCCAACAATCGCTCGAAAAGCTGCAGCTCTATCGGCGGCTCGCCGGACAACGCAAGATCGTCCGCGGCGAAGACGTGCGGGCGGCGCTCGGCTACGTCGAGCGGGGCGAAGTCGAGGCGGGGATCGTGTATGCCACCGACGCGAAGCTGTCCACGAAAGTGACCGCCGTCTACACGTTCGATCCGCAGACCCACGCCAAAATCGTTTATCCCCTGGTGCTGACCAAGCGCGGCAAGCGCAACCCGGCCGCCACGAAATTCGAAGCCTATCTGCTCTCCGACAAGGCGGCCGCCGTGTTCGCGCAATTCGGTTTTACGCGGTTGAAATGAGGCCCGGGGGCTGGCATGTTCACCGCCGAAGAATTCTCCGCCGTGAAGCTGAGCCTGTGGGTGCGCTCTCGGGAGTCGTGGCGAGTCTGCCGTTGGGGATGGCGCTGGCTTGGCTTTTGGCGCGGCGGCGATTCATCGGCAAAACGCTTGTCGAAACGCTCGTCAATCTGCCGCTGGTGCTGCCGCCGGTTGTGACCGGCTATCTGCTGCTGGTGACATTCGGCCGCCGGGGATTTATCGGTCGCTGGCTCGATCGAGGATTCGGTTGGCAAATCGTCTTCGATTGGAAAGGGGCCGCCTTGGCCGCGGCCGTGATGGGATTTCCGTTCATGGTCCGCTCGATGCGGTTGGCATTCTCGAATGTCGATCCGCGGCTCGAACAGGCGGCGCGGGACTCTCGGCGCCGGCCCCTGGGACACGTTCTTTCACGTCACTCTGCCGCTGGGCGCAACGGCGTCGTCGCCGGGGCCGTGCTGGCCTTCGCCCGCGGCTTGGGCGAATTCGGGGCCACGATCATGATCGCCGGCAACATCCCCGGCGAGACCCGGACGATGCCGCTGGCGATCTACAATTTGCTCGAATCGCCCGACGGCGCGGAGCGAGCCTGGCGGCTCGTCGCCGCGTCGATCGTCATCGCGGCCGCCGCCATGGCGCTCGGCGAGTATCTCGATCGTCGCGGGCGCGGGGAGCGGTCGCCGACCTGACGCCATGCGCCGCCTCGAATTCGATTGCCGCCACCGCTTTGCCTCCGGTTTCGAACTCGATGCGCGGTTCGAGATCGACGGCGGAGTGACCGCGCTGTTCGGACCGTCGGGGGCCGGCAAGAGCACCTGCCTGGCCCTGATCGCCGGCGTGTTGCGGCCCCAAGCCGGACGGATCGCGCTGGGCGAAACCGTTTGGCTCGACGTGGCCCGGCGAATCTGCCTGCCGCCGGAAAAGCGGCAGGTCGGCGTCATCTTCCAGGAGCATCGGCTGTTTCCGCATCTGACGGTGGCCGACAACTTGCGGTTCGGCCAACGGCGGCAGAAGACCAAGCCGATTGGGCTGGCCAAATTGGTCGAGATTCTCGAACTCGGCGGCCTGTTGGATCGCTATCCGCAGCAGCTCAGCGGCGGGCAGCAGCAGCGCGTCGCCCTGGGCCGCGGCATCCTGCGCGGCCCGGCCCTGTTGATGATGGATGAGCCGCTGACGGCCCTGGATCGGGGCCTCAAGCAGCGGATTCTCGACTATCTGGAACGGGCGCTTGCCGAGTGGCGGATTCCGACGCTGTTCGTCAGCCACGATCAGGCCGACGTCCGCCGGCTCGCCGAGCGGGTCGTCGTGCTCGAAGCGGGAAAAGTGGTCGATGCCGGGCCGACGGTCGCCGCGCTCGACGCAGCCGTCATCGCCAAGATGCAATCGCGCCCCGGCCCGCTCAATCTGGTGCGCGTTGACGACGTGCGGCAGGTCGCGGGCCGTTGGGAAGGGCGCGTCGGAGGGCATCCGCTTCGCTTGCCAGGCGCCGCCGGGGAGCGGGCCGCGCCGGTTTACGTGCAGTTTCTGCCCAGCGACGTCGCCCTGAGCCTGTGCGCCGATCGCCGGCCTGAGCATTCGCAATCAGTTTCCCGGCCGCGTCCGCGAGATGGTGCCGCTGGCCGAGCGCATGTTCGTGGCGATCGACGCGGGCGTCTTGCTGTGGGCGGAAGTGACGCGAGAATCCGCCCGCGAACTTGGCCTGGAAGTGAACGCCGAGGTGGTCTGCCTCGTGAAATCGGCGGCCGTGAAATGGGTGGGCTGATTCCCAATTGGCGCGAGCGCTCGGCACACTAGCCCGAAGCGCTAGCGAGGGAATCGCCGCACCGCCGCTTGCCGAAGGCGAGTGTAGGACGGCTCTCCCGAGCCGTCTGGATTCGATCGGACGCTCTCCCGAGCCGTCTGGATTCGATCGGACGGCTCTCCCGAGCCGTCCCGATTCGATCGGACGGCTCGGGGTAGGCTGTGAAATCTGTGACGGTTTCAGATCGAATTGGAATCGGCGGTTTGGGCGGTTTTTTGTTCCGCGATCGGACACTGCCGCGCCTTGCTTCAACCCCAACGGGGTTACGGCTCTAGCCCAGGGTTGACCGCGCCAGCGGCCTACCCTGGGTCCGAAAGGCAACAAATCCTGTTTCTTCACAACCCCAACGGGGTTGCGGCCCGCGCCGGCGTGCGACGTCGGCCGCAACCCCGTTGGGGTTGAAAAGCTGTTGCGCCGATTCGAACCCAGGGTAGTTCGCCTACGGCGAACAACCCTGGGCTAGAGCCGTAACCCCGTTGGGGTTGCTGTCGAAACGGACTCGGCCGACCACGCCGTGCGCCTGAGCGGAACAAAAAGCGGATAAACTTTCGGACATGCGGACGGCTGATTTTGCACAGCCTAGCCTCGCGGAGAGCCGCTCTACCGGCGGTCGCCAAACGCCACAATCAAAAACCGATTGACGGCGGCTGGAAGCCACCGCTACGAAGAAAGGCACGCCGGTCAAGCGCGTCCCTCGCTTGCGCGTCGGGCTAGTATTCCGATTGCGACCGATGCTGCGATCGGCGGTTGCCATCGCTTACGACGGCTTTCGCGGCGGGTCGAGCGTCAGGAGTTGCTTGCCCGCCGGCGTCTTTGTGGCGGCACAATGGCCGCATGAGCCGCAGCCGCCACCTTTGCGGGCGACTACGCGCCAACCGCAACGGACCAGATAGACGGCCGCCGCGAGAACCAGCGCCCCAGCGATCGCAGTTTGCCAGTCGAAAGTCATTCCAGTCACCCGCAAATGAATCTCATGTCTGTCGAGCGCCGCCGCCGCCCGCGCAAATCCGGCTCGCCGCCGGGGTCACGCTCCGGCGATCCAGGCGCCGATCTGATACGTTGCCAAGGCGGCGATATACGCCAAAACGGTCATATAGGTGAAGGTGAAAATCGGCCATCTCCAACTGTTCGTCTCGCGCTTGATGACGGCCAAAGTGGCCGCGCACTGGCGCACGAGAGCAAAAAACACCATCAACGACAGCGCCACGGGAATCGTATACACCGGGCGGTTCGGTGCCATCCCATTTGGCCCGCCGCAATTCGGTCTGCAACTGCGTTTGTCCCTGCGTGTCGTCCATATCGACTTCGTCGCCGAGGTTGTAAATCACCCCCAGCGTGCCGAGCACGACTTCGCGGGCCGGAAACGAGGCGATCGCCGCGCAGCCGATCCGCCAATCCCAACCCAGCGGCCGGACCGCCGGCTCGATCCCATGCCCCATTTTGGCAAGCAGGCT
Source organism: uncultured Actinomycetota bacterium (assembly GCA_963770565.1). Taxonomy (GTDB): domain Bacteria; phylum Actinomycetota; class Actinomycetes; order JAFAQI01; family JAFAQI01; genus DATAUK01. The sequence continues at coordinate 108,323 of CAVYQE010000001.1, read as the reverse complement.
CTGCCGCTGATAGGCGCCTGCCTCGAGCTTCTTGCGCTCGTCGGCATCGCCGAAGCGGGCCAGCTCATGCTCGAGCGATTCGACGCTCGGCGGCCGCCGGCGCCGCGGCGCCGGTGGCCGCCAGCCGTTGCTCGACGCGCGACTGCTGCTGCCCAAGATCGCGGGCGACGACCGCCGGATCGTGCGGATAATAGAGCAACGCCCACACGATGACCGCCACCGCCACGATCAACGTTCCCGCCCGCCGCATGAACGTCCACCCCCGCTCGACCATCCGCTGCAGAACGATCGTGATGGACGGGATTTTGTAAGGAGGCAACTCCATCACGAACGGCGGCGTCGCCCCGCGCAGCAGAGTTTTCTTCAGCACCAGCGCCGACGGCCACGGCCGTGACGATGCCGACCAAATACATCGCGAAGAGCGTCAGTCCTTGCAGGCCGAGCCAGCCGCCGAGATAAGTTGCGGTCCGGAATGAAGGCCCCGATCAACAGCGCATAGACCGGCAGCCGCGCCGAGCAGCTCATCAACGGCGCGACCAGGATCGTCGTCAGCCGGTCGCGACGGTTTTCGATCACGCGCGTCGCCATGACGCCCGGAATCGCGCAGGCGAACGAGGAGAGCAGCGGGATGAACGATTTGCCGCTGAGCCCCACGCGGACCATCAGCCGGTCCATCAGATAGGCGGCGCGGGCCATGTAGCCGCAATCCTCCAGCACGGCGATGAACCCGAACAAAATCAAGATTTGCGGCAGGAATTGGATCACGCTGCCCGCCCCCGCAATTATCCCCTTCGACACCAGCGATTGCAGTGCGCCGGCCGGGATGATCGCTTCGACGCGGCCGCCGAGCCAATCCGAGCCTTTGCCGATCGAATCCGTCAGCGGCTTCGAGGCGATGAAAATCGACGAGAACACCAGCAGCATCAACACCGCGAACACGGCGGTGCCCCAAAAGCGATTCGTCAGAATCCGATCGAGCTTGTCGGTGAGCGACACCGACCGCTCGGTCGGCCGGCTGATGGCTCCATCGAGAATCTTGCCGACCCATTCATAGCGGGCCATCGCCTCGATCCCCGGCACCTGGCAGCCCGCCTCGGCGAGCCGGCCCCGCGCCGCCTGCAGCGCGGTCGGCAAATCGCCGTGCGCGCCGTTGCCGGCCGATTGCTCGAGATAGCCGCTCGTATCGAGCAGCAGGCGTTCGACGAGATAGCGTGGCCATGCCGGCCGCCCCGGCTTGGCCGCACTCCCGTTGGTGGCACTTCCGTTGGTGGCACTCCCGTCGATGCCGCGGCCGCACGCCCGTTGGTTGCCAACAATGCCGACAGCCGCGCCACCTCGGCCTGAAATGCCTCCGGCAGCGGGCTCTCGATCGCAGCCGGGGCTCCGATTCGGGGCCGCCGCCAACGTCACCTTGAGCTGCTCGACCCCCTGATGGCGATTCGCCTGCACTTCGATCACGGGAACGCCCAGCCGCTTGGCCAATCGAGGAACGTCGATCTTCACGCCGCGCTCCGCGGCCACGTCGATCATGTTCAACGCCACGACCGTCGGCAGCCCGAGTTCCAGCACTTGGCTGACGAGATACAGATTCCGCTCCAAATTGCTGGCATCGACGATGCAGAGCACCACGTCGGGCGGCCGCCACGTCGCCGCGCCGCCCCAGCAGCACATCGACCGCCACCATTTCGTCCGGCGATCGGGGCGCGAGGCTATAGGTGCCGGGCAGATCGACCAGCGCAAACCGCTGGCCGGCATATTCCAGATGGCCGATTTTCTTCTCGACCGTCACGCCCGGATAGTTGCCCACCCGTTGCCGCACGCCGGCCAGCGCCGTGAACAGCGTCGATTTGCCCGTATTCGGGTTGCCGATCAAAGCCACCGTCAGCGTTTTCGTCGGCAGAATGGTGGCGGGCATGGGAGCAGGGGGCAGGGGCACGAAGGCAGGACGGACGCGTGCAGTCGGCTTAGAGGGCTTCCACTTCGACGCGGGCCGCTTCCGATTTGCGGACGCTCAGCCGGTAGCCGCGCAATTCCAATTCGATCGGATCGCCCATCGGCGCGCGCGCCGAGAATCGCCAGTCCGACGCCAGGCGTCAGACCCATTTCCAGCAGCCGCGCGCTGCACATCGTCCAATCCGTTGACGCGAACGACCCGCGCCTTATCGCCGATCGCCAATTCGTTGAGCCACATGAGAGCGCAATTCAGGCGGTCACGGCGGGCCGGACCAGCACATTGAGAAACTCATTCGCACGAAAACTGAGTGTTTGTCCCGCCAAACGGAGAATGCAGGGCCGCCCGGCACAAACCATCGCCACCTCGACGCCGCCGCGCAAGCCAAGCTCCTTGATGCGTTGCACCTGCTCGGGACGACCGACGACCTCGACGATTTGGGCGATTTCGCCCGCCCGCATACGATCCAGCGGAATCAGTTCGCTCATGGTGTCGTCCTCGGGGCAATGCGCCGGGCGGGAGGGTGGGGCAACGGCTCGGGCCTTTTGGCCGGCAATTCGCGTCGAGCAAGAGGTTGCATTAAGGTAATTGAGACTCATTCTCATCTCTTCGACCTATTCTAATGGCATTGTTAGCCCGATGCAAGCGGTTGAGAAAAAAGAATTTCTCGACCGAAATCATGAAGGCCCGACCGACGATTGGCCCATTCGCGACACTTGCCCGACGCGCTAGCGAGGGAGTCGGAGCGTCAAGACTAGCCAAGCGCAGCTTCGGGCGAGTGGGACCGCTCGATAATCCGTCGCCGCGAGAGGATGCTCGCCGCGGAAAGGGGTCGGGAGTCGATTTCGCCGGCTGAGCGATTCGTAGTGCGAACCGGCAGCATGGCGAAATCGACTCCCGACCCCCTTTGGGCAACGCCCACCGGAAGATAAGCCGGATATCGGACAGATTGCTAGCCAAGCGCACTCCCTCGCTAGCGCGTTGGGCTAGTGTGCTCCGACGCCCTCGCTAGCGCTTCGGGCGAGTGGGACCGCTCGATAATCCGTCGCGGCGAGAAGATGCTCGCCGCGGAAAGGGGTCGGGAGTCGATTTCGCCGGCTGAACGATTCGTAGTGCGAACCGGCAGCATGGCGAAATCGACTCCCGACCCCCTTTGGGCAATGCCCACCGGAAGATAAGCTGGCTCTCGGACAGATTGCTAGCCAAGCGCACTCCCTCGCTAGCGCGTCGGGCTAGTGTGCTCCGACGCCCTCGCTGGCGCGTCGGGCTAGTGGGACCGCTCAATAATCGGTCGCCGCGAATTTACGGGCCGAGGCGACCAGGATGTAGACCGTGAAGGCCAGCGACGTGAGCACGGAGAGCACGATCGAGAAGCCGTGGGCCGAGAGCGCGTGGATATCGAACGCCGAGCCGAAATAGGTCTTGGCGTCGAGCGCGTCGTAGAGCAGCATCCCGAAATCGGCCGGCTTGGGCAAAATCCAATAGCCCAGATCGACGAGAAAACCGATCGACGAGGAAAAGTGGCCGCCCGGCATGAGCTGCGCTGGCCTCGAGCACGTTGCGGCCGTAGTTCATTCCCCAAGCGATGCACCAAAACAAGATCGAGCCGAACACGCAGACCACCGTGCTCCGCGTGCAGACGGCCAGCAGCAGCGACACGCTGAAAAACACGGCGAAATGCAGCAACAGCAGCGGGATCGCATACAGATAGGCCGCGTCCCAGATTCCCGTCCGCAGGCCGATCGCCAGCCAGGTGCCGCCGACGAACAGCGTGGCATGAAACAGCACGAATGTCAGCACCCCGATATATTTGCCCACCAACAGCAGCCATCGCGGCGCCGGCTTCGCCAACAACACGCTCACGCTCCGGCCGTCGAGAAAGCCGGGCAGGAAGCCGGCCGTCCAGATCAGCGTCAGCAGCAAGCCGAGTGTATCGGCCACTCCGCCGGCCAACAGCAATTGCACGAAATGCACCGCGTGCCGATCGTCGCGTCCCAGCGGAATGCGGATCGCCCCGAAGGCCATCGTCAATTCGCCGCCGACCACGGCCACGCCCGATTGTTTGAGCTTGGCGGCGTCGTGCGCATCGGGATCGCTCTGGGGAAGAAAGTCCGGTTTGTCGCCCGCCGCGGCCAGTGCATGGGCCCCTTCGATGCGCACACTCAGGCAAACGCCGATCGTCACGACGCTCACGGCCAGCAAGATCCAAAAGATGCCATAGGCCAACGATTGGCGGAACGTGTCGCGAATAAGCCAGCGGATGGTGGTGGACATAGGGGGGCAAGGGGTTGAGGACTTCGTCGTAGCAGTGGCTACCAGCCGCTGCGCGGTGGGACTGGAGATTGCGGTGGGGCCGCGCGAAATCGCGTGGTTGTCGGAGTCGATTGCAAGTCTCGTCGTTTTTAGGAACACTAATCGGCACTAATCGGCACTAATTCGCGCTGATTAGCGATGATTAGTGTTTCCAGATCTGTCCTGCCGCCGTGCTTTCTCGCTCTCGGTTTTTCCGTGACCTCGTGTAAAAACTTGGTTGCGGCCTGACGGCTGCGCCATGCAATCTGTGGATGAAAACATTGCTGAGTATTTCGGGTCTTGGGTGGGTTCCCTCAGGATTTTCAAGGCATGGCTCAGGCGTTCCATGGGCGTGGGCAGCGCGGCAGATCGTAGACCTCCATTCACTCCAGACCGGCAACCCGGCCTGCTGGCACCCTTCTCGCCTCCGAAACACCGCTACACTTACCAAAAGAAGGGATGCGCGAATCACGAGGATTTTCGCGTCGCCCACTCAAAACCCAGTACAGCCCATTTTGTTGTCGTAAGTCCTTATTCGAACGTCAAAGCTCGCACGGCGAACAAGGACTCACGGCGATCATCTTAATAAACTCGCAAGCTCGCGGAGCGTGCTCCCTCGCTAGCGCGTCGGGCTAGCGTGAGGTCGCCAAGGCGCTAATTCCCCACGCCGGCGTAGTAGGGCTCCAAGGCTTCTTCGAAGGTCGCCGCCGAGTCGTGGGGATCGTCATTCGGCGCATCGCCTTCAAGTTCGCCGACGGTGCCGAGGAAGCCGAGCTTGCCGCAGCGCAGCACGGCGACGCGATCGCACAGCCGCTCGACGTCGCCGAGCAAATGCGAGACGAGCACCGCCGTATGCCCTTGCTCCCGGCGCTCGCGGATCACGTTGTACAACAGCCGCCGCGCGGCCAGGTCCATCCCTTCCGACGGCTCGTCGAGCACCAGCAACTCGGGATCGTTGATCAGCGCCTGGGCCATCGACAGCCGCTGGACCATCCCCTTGCTGAACCGGCCGATCGGCTCGCGGCTGCGATCCGCCAGGCCGAATCGCTCGAGCAATTCCGCGGCGCGGCGACGCACGACCGTCGCCGGCTGCCGCGACAGCGCACCGTAGTATTCGAGCAAATTGTGGGCCGTCAGATAGCGGGGAAACGCCTGGCTCTCATGCACATAACCGACGCGGGCGAGTGTGCCGCGATCCTTGCCGCTCCGCCCGAGCCGCCAAATGCGCCCGAGGTCGGCCGGCAAATCGAGAGCAGTATCTTGACCAAAGTCGTCTTGCCGGCCCGGTTGGGGCCGATCAGTCCGAACACTTCGCCGGAGGCGATCGAAAAGCTGACGCCCTCCAAGGCTCTCACGCGGCGGCGGCAGAGCGGGCCGCGCGAACGTCTTGGTCACGGCTTCGAAACGGACGGCGGATTCTTCTCGGGTGGGAAACATCCTTGCACTCGCAGGGGCGGGACTATTGAATCAACGAAACTTGTACTCCGCTTTGCAGAATCTTCGTGAACGCCTGCTGCAAATCGTTGACGATCGTCGATTGATCGCCGTAGATGATCTTGTAACTCGGCATCCCGTCGCTGACGTTGCCGATCGTCTGCATGCCCTCGAGCGTGGCCGTATTGGCCGATGCCGTGCCGCTGTCGGGGCTGAAGGCGGGGCCGAAGCCGATGCAATGGATCAGCAGCGGCTTCGAGGCGGTCGAATAGCCGGGCGTCGCCGCGCTGTCGAGGGCCGCCAATTGCGTGCAAAGACTGTCGAACTTGATTGACGACGGTCGAGGCGTTGTCGGAGTAGCCGTTGATGCTGCCGGGATATTCGCTGCCGGCGGCGCTGCTGTAGTTGTAGCGCACCTTGTAATACGAATTGTAGGAGCCGCTATTGACGAGCGTGGCGCTGGCGGTCGTGTTCGGCGCGCCGTCGGTCTCGAAGATGATGATCTTCTGGGCGCCCTTGCGGCCGTTCCCCCGGCGTCGCCGGCCGGCTGGCCCGAGCTGTAGTTCACGAGCGACGAATTCGCGCTGAACTGATTGAAGGCCAGCATCAGTCCGATGCTGTAGCAGGTGCCCCCTTCGGCCCGCGGCACCTCGATGTTGTTCGCGTCATACGGAGTCACCGTCGCCGACGAGTTGCCGACGGTCGCGGGGGGATACCAGAGCGACTCGATCATGTTCGTGTAATTGCGGCTCAGGCCCACCCGCACCCGATTGAAGCGGCAATCGTCGTTTTGCGAGGCCGACGAGCGGGGGACGCTGAACATGACCAGCGACACCATGTCGTTGGGATGATTGTTGGAGATGTCGTTGAGGGCGGCTTGGATGCCGAGCTTGCAGGCATACATCGGCGACTTCGTGGCAAGTGCCGGGCCACCAGCAATAGCGCGAGCAACTCGGATTGACATCGTACCAAATGTTGTAATTGCCGAGAAAGTCGATCATCGTCATCGGCCCGAACCAGAAATGGAGCCGCGGTCGAAGCGGATTGTCTCCATAGTGCATGAACGGCTTGGGGCTCCCGCTCAGGCTGCTCTTGGCGGTGATCTTGAACGTGCCCCAGGTGTAATCGGCGCCGTAGCCGGCCAGACCGTCGTTGTTGTCGTTGAGCGACGTCCACGATCCGTTCTGGTTGTCGATCAGCCCCAGGCAATAGTCGATATAATCTTTCCAAAACCGCTGATCCAGATTGGTGGGAGGATTCGACGAGGTGTCGATCGTGCTGGGGATCGACGTGTAATACACGATCCGCCCCGACCGCAGGCTCGTGGGAAACGGATTGGGGCCGATGTTCTTGATCCAATCGAGGATCGCCGTGTAGTTGATTTGATAGGTCGAACTGCCCGGTTGACGCCAGCCGCCGTTGCTCGTGCTCCACAGCTTCGAGTTGTCGTCCATGCCCGTCAACGTGCTGGGATACAGGAAATAACGCTTCCGCCAGTCGTTGGTCGTGCCGTCGGTTCCGTTGGTCGGATCGGGGGGCCAACTGAAGAACGTCTTGCCGTAATACGCGGGGCCTTCGACGTAGCGCGAGCAGCCCGCCGTCATGCTGTAGGCTTTGTAGCCCTTCGATTCGTAAGTCGCGTCGTAAGTGGAATTGCTTGGGCTGCCGATATTGAGCACTTGGGCCAGCGTTTGCGCATAGCCGGCGGCGGAGTTCTTGTTGGTTTTGAGCGGCACGTCGCCGGCCGGAGTGCTGGCATAGGAACTCGAAGCCGCCGAAAACGCCACCGTCCCGCTCGAATCGCTGTAAAAATCCTGCACGATCGGCGGGCGGCCGTCGCTGGTGGTGGTCGAAATGTTCGCTTCGTCGTAAGGAGACGAGAACGACGTGGCTTGCATCGCGGCCGACCCGCTCGAATAAGCGCCCAGGTGGGATAGATGCTGTCGGGATTGTTCACCGTTCGCGGATTGCTCGACGGCCCGATGCCCAACAGACTCGCGAACCGCATCGAACCGGAATAATCGAGAACGATGCAAATATCGCGCGGGCGATGAACGGCCGTCGAGACGGTCGTGATGTTCGCCGGAGTGAAATTGAAAATCTTCGAAAATGCCAATTGATTCGTGATGTTCGCCGTCACTTGCGCCTGCACCAAGGTCCAATTGTCGGTCGAGGGGCCGGGGAATTCCCCTTCGAAATCCTGATTGGTCGCGTTGTACGTATAACGGCCGATGTTGATCGTCACCTGATTGCTGGCCACTTGCTGGCCGAGAATCGAGTTGCTCGTGGCCGACACGATCGCATCGGGCGAGACGCTGCCGTAGTTGTTGCCTGAGGTGCCGTTGAGCGTTCGCGCGCCGGACATCGCCGCCGAATCGGCGGCGGCTTGGCACTGCGTGCGGGCCATCGCCACCAGGCCCAAGTCGATCGCCAAGGCCAGGAACGAGAACAGGGCGATCAACGTCAGCACGAACAAGACCAGCACCATCCCGCGGCGGCGCGGGCGTCGATGATTCTTTCGCATGGCGAGCACCTCGGTTGTCAACTTCATTCGCGAACGATAGGACCGATACACAACGTGTTCCAACATCCCGCCTCGCACTCCCGCTTCGCACTTCTCATCCATGGCCCCTCGTATCCGCGCCGCCGAGCGGCTAATTGCTCTCGCTGCGCATGACCGACTCCGCCGTGATCGGCACCGCGTTGGCCAGGTGCAGGAACCCCGGCAAGATCGACACGAAATTGCCCGTGATCTTCACCGTGATCCACTCGCCGGATTGCGTGTCTTGCCAGGCGGTCCCCGTGCTGTTGCCCAAGGCGTCGGAGCCGTAGATCGAGATCGTTTGCCCGGAGAGTGCTTGTCCGGCCAGACAATTGTCGATGAGCGTCGTCACGTCGGACGTGTTGCTGCCGTAAGTGACGCCGTTGATGACGACCGAGTTGGTATGCATCACGGCATAGCGGCAACCCTCGCGGGCGACGTTGTTCATGATCTGCAGCAGCATCACATAGCGCGAGTATTCCAAGATGCCGAACAAAAACAGCAGCACCATCGGCAGCACGATCGCCGTTTGCACCAGGGTTGAGCCGCGGCGCACGGCGCCGCGACGGCGGAACGTTGCGATGCGGCGCCACCGCGGCTGGGAGCCCGAGTCGGATTTTGCTGCGGAGTACATCGCCATCTCGCTAATAAGGGATCGTCGTGCTCACCGTCACGAGCGAATTGTTCGCCGACTGCCAATAGACGGTGGCCGAAAGCTGGCTGACCGACGTGATGCGATTGAGCAGATTCCACCGCAGACTGTCGAACGGCGCTCCGGATGGGATCGTCACGGTCACCGTGAACGGATCGAGCGGCAGCGCGGCATAGGGATCGGTCCAAACGGGCGAGGCAAGGCAAGTGATCGTCACCGTCGAGCCGTTGACGGCCGTCGCCGGGAGTCCCGCGGCGGTCAAATAGTTTTGCACGGCCGTTTGCACGGTCGCGGCCGTGACGGCCGTGCCGTTCACATAGCCGCCGGCGGCGACGCGGGCCCCTTCGCGGGCCGCATTGTCGAGAATCTGGCTGACTTGAATCATCCGCCCGACTTCCCACACGCCCAGCATCATCGTCAACATGATCGGTAGGATCAGCGCGGCCTCGACGACCGCCGATCCGCGGCGCCGACGGCCGCGCTGCGCCCCGCCTCGACTGCCGCGCAAGACACCGCGCGGCGGGTGGAAAGAAACGACGGAGTTCATATCACGCACCCTGGCCATGGCGCCGAATGTGCCAATCATGCCGACCACGGAAGCCGGGCAGTCTGGCACCCTGCAATGGAACTCTAGGTCGCAAAACGAGGAGCGTCAAATCAGGGGTCGGGGGTCGGGGTGGGGTCGGGGGTCGGGGTCGGGGGTCGGGGTCGAGGGGTCGGGGGTCGAGGGTCAGGGGTCGAGGATCGGAGGTCGGGGGCAGAAGATGTGTGAGGGGCCGTTTCTGAAACGGTTCCCGACGCCGTTCCCGTTCAGCTACGGCGACCCCGGCGATGGCGGGTGGGTGACGCCGGTCGCCCATTTGGCCTACGATCCGTTCGGCCAGGAAGTCCCGGAATACAGCAGCTTCGCCAGCGGCAGCGGATTCTTGTTCGAGAACACGGGCAAGTTCTTCGACCAGGAGACCGGCCTGGAATACCACAGCGACCCGCGGACCGGCGTCCCCGGCCGCTGGTACAGCCCGGCCCTCGAGCGGTGGATGAGCGCCGATCCCACCGGCCTGGCCGCCGGCCCGAATCCCTTCGAATACGCCAATAACAGCCCGATGAATTTCGTCGATCCCAGCGGGCTGGCGTCGGAAGGCGACGTGCCGCCTCTCACGGATAGCGAGAAAGACTTCCTGGACCTTCGGGAGCAGTATTGGTGTGGCGACGAGGACGAAAGCGATGCGGCGCAACGCGAGTTGGCGAGCCGTTTCCATATCAAGGATGAGGCCGATATGGACGCCCTCGCATGGATGATCAACGACGGAATTCCGTCCCCGCCCGGCTGGCCGGATAAATCGCCGTGGTCCCCGCCGCCGAGTTCGCACCAGACACCGGCGCCGGCCGCGCCCTCGCACCATGCATCGGGCGTGGCCTACGGCGGCCCGGTTGTGACAAACTCGCCCGCCGCGAATGGCGGCGAAAAGAGCGAATTCGACGTCATGGGCGAGGCCCGCGCCGACGCGCTTTTCCGACTGGGCCTGGGACTCGATGGCTGGAGCGAATATCGGCATTCATTCGACGCACCCGGGGCCGGGTCGGACATAAAGGCGTTTGTCGGTGGCTATTCGATGGCCGCCTCGCTACCATTTATGCTGGCGACCGACGGGCTCGGCGCCGGCGAATTCTTGGCGGCGGACGCCGGGGCTGACTTCGGAGGAGGCGCTGCGGACGTTTCGGCTAATGCTTCCGAGAGCGGGACGGGACTCGTTCCGATGGAAGACGCGTCCTACTATGGCGGCACCCTCCGCAACATCGCCGGCTACGAAGTTGCCGGAAGCTCAGGACTCGTTGGCAACACTTACAACATGAATATTTGGGGATTGTATAGCACCACTGACAGCGAAGGGCTTTTTTCGCTTGCAAATGCAATACGAAACGAAGCAAGCGCGGCAGGTGCATTGGACGTCAGTATAACCGGAAACGCGATCATCAACCAGTCGATCATGAACGTGAGCCCTACGATGGCTGCTCGGCTTGGATTCGACATCGAACTTGTGAACTCAGAGACGATTATCCTGAGAGGATCTGTGCCGTGACAATCAATAAGAGCCCCGATTTTGTCAAAGAAAGATTAGTCCGGATCTTCAGGCGGCACGGATCAAATGGGCAGTTTGCGCGTGTTTTCGATGAATTAGCGGAAGGACAAAGGGACACTTTACTAAGCGCCGTCCAATTGCACAGTGACGAGTCGCCTGTTCTTGGCGGCGTTGAATCGAGCGAGCGCTGGTTTGTTATTACCACGCAAAGGGCCACTTGGTTTTGCGGCAAGCAATTGCGCACAATCGCTGCCAGGGATATTCGTGATGCTGTTGTCGATCTCGATGCATTTGGACTGGAGAAGACAAAGCGGGAAATGAACGAAGTCCAGATCGTCGCAAAGAGCGGCGAGCGTCTCCCGTTTCCGGTCGAGGCGGGCACACCATTGAGCGGCGTTTGGAACACGTTAAAGGGACTGGCTCGGATAAGCCAAGGCATGGAGGCGGCGTCGCGCGGGAAGACAGGTCTGCGCGCCTCATTGAGTCGGTGATAACGGGCCGGAAAGGGGCGGGAAAGGGGATTTTCTACTTTATTCATGGCGGAAAAGTAGAATGTCCCCTTTGGTCGCGCTTTTTGATCTGTCCGGCAACGATTTGTTCGCCCACCACACGAAGACCGCGACTTCACAAAACCTAAATCGCCTCGGTTGGTTCGCCGGAGGTGGGGCGGACCGATGAGCGCCAGGCGGAATCAGCCTATCACGCGCTAATTGGTGTGACGGGGGCATTCCGACGACTACTATTCGAGTTACGACAAAGTGGTGCGTGCGCGTCGGGCAGCAAGCATGCGGCCTACCAGTAACATGCGGATCAGTCTAGAAACAAGTTAGGCTTTTATGCGCGTAAGTGCCACCATCGACTTTTGGGGTAAGGGCGTGACCTGTTTCTGCCACGAGGCGGTTTCCCGAGCGCTGCATGATGCCTTCGAAGATGTTTCGATTGACACATTGGATAGGGCGCATCAAAAATATCGTCACGTCGCTGGCGAACCCCTCCTGGAACGATCGGCATGGTTTGAGTTTCTGCGAAATGGTCCTCGCTTTACTTTTACGCTTTCCAATGGGGTGACCGGCGTATATTCAAGATATGAAATCGCGTTTGAAATGCCAGAAACAATTTCCGACGGCGATGCCACAAAGATTAGAACGTTTTTGCATGGTTTACGATCACGTGCAATCGTCGTAAAAGAAGCCTAACAAAAAAATGCGCCCAACCGGGCACGGAAAGGGTGACAGCCACGAATGGCACTGCCGGTTGCTGGATAAGGACTTCCGGCAAGGCGGCGGCTTGGCGGCTGGGCGGGAAAAAGGGGCAGAACGAGTTATTAAATACTTCCGACCCCTGGTTCCCGCTCACCATCTCGGACGCTCTCAACGGAACGCCAATTACCTTTTGGCTGGGCGCGACCGGAAAGGTGGTTGGATTTGTGACCGGAGGAGAATTATGTCCAGCCTAGTCGATCGGATCAAGAGGTTCATTGAAGTGAGGTGTCTCGACGTGGCGGTTCCGCCAGCCAATGCGGCCGGCATTGCCCAGGCGGAAGCGGACCTCGGGTTTGGTTTGCCGCCGTTGCTTCGGGAATGCTATCTGGAGATTGCAAACGGCGGATTCGGCCCGGGCCGCGGCGTTATGGGCGTCGATGCCGGGCATTGCTCGGATTATGGGAATATCGTGGCAACATACAAAATGCTCGAACGCGATCATAGGGAAATGGGGAAAACATGGGAAGCTGGCCTTCTGCCATTTTGCGGTTGGGGGTTGCGCAATCCTGTCGTGCGTCAAGTGTGACGGAATCCAGCGTGTTTACACCTTGGATGGCGGCCGGCTATTCCCTCAGGATTACGCGCTCGACGGGTTTTTCGAATTATGGCTGGGCGACGTTGACATCCTGAAATACGATCCCAACGTCGAAATGGTGGAAAGACCATTCAAGAATCCATTTACAAGGGCGGGAAAGGGGACATTCCAATAGAATGTCCCCTTTGTTCGCCCCAGAGCCTGTCCGAGAGCCTATCGTGCAAGCCTGATTCAGCTTACGCCATTAGGGTTTCTCGGGTTCCCGGATCGGCTCTTTCTCGTTGCACGCGATGCTTCCCGTTTGCTGTCCCCTCGCACGCTCAATTCCTTAAATCACTCAAATCGGATCAATCACAGGACGGAGGGACGCGTGATGGGTGGCCTATTGGTTCTCGGCGATGGGCGTGCATATGGCCGATCCGGCTGGGCGTTCAGGGTTCTGGTTCGGAATGTAATTGAGTCGCTGCCGGACACTCCAGAGGGTCGTGGATTCGCGGAGTGGCTGGAGCACGACGAGGCGGTCAACCTTTACTATACAATAGATGTGCGCCAGCTTCGCCCGCAACCAAGCAGCTTTTGGTACAGGCGATCAAGGACGCGTATAGGGTCAACACCGATCGCGGGCCGAAGGACTGGGAGCAGCCCGAGTTCTGGGATGATTGGATTTCCGGCTTTTCAGACCTTATAAAAATGATCGACTGCGTTGAACGCGGCGAGCCGCCAGACGAGTTTAACCCCCACATGCTCCGTCTCGTTTCGCCGCCCAGCAGGCGAAGCGGCCCAGGATGGTAGCGCGGGTAGGGCGGACTCAATTTAAGGGGACGGCAGTTGGGACATTCTGCTTTATTCATGCCGGAACAGCAGAATGTCCCCTTTGTTCGCCCCAACGTCACGCGGAGCGTGACGAGTACATGTTCCCTCGGTCCCAGGCTCTGCCTGGGACCGCACTGCCCGCGAGGCTCCGCCTCGTCGTCGTTGCCAGCGACTAACGCCCCGCGCCGACATGGTGCCCAATGCTCGCCCGACTCGGCAGCAAGACCCACCGCCGGCACGGCACGGCCGCGAGCGGCCGGCGGAGCGCCCGACAGGGCACTGCGAACCGAGCGGCGCCAGGATGTTGAGGCGGAGCCTCAGGAGCAGTGCGTTCCCAGGCGGAGCCTGGGAACGAGAAAAAAATGTACTCCTCACGCTCCGCGTGAGGATGATCGTCACGCGGAGCGTGACGAGTACGGTAACCGGAAACGTCACGCGGAGCGTGACGAGTACATTTTCCCTCGGTCCCAGGCTCTGCCTGGGACCGCACTGCCCGCGAGGCTCCGCCTCGTCGTCATTGCCAGCGACTGACGCCCCGCGCCGACATGGTGCCCAATGCTCGCCCGACTCGGCTGCGAGTCCCACCGCCGGCACGCCGCGGCCGTGAGCGGCCGGCGGAGCGCCCGACAGGGGCACTGCGAACCGAGCGGCGCCAGGATGTTGAGGCGGAGCCTCAGGAGCAGTGCGTTCCCAGGCGGAGCCTGGGAACGAGAAATCGATTTGGTCGGCCGTTCTCCAACGGCGCCGTGCCGCTCGGCCCTATTCCTTGATCAAGTCGCGGACCGTCATGCCCGAGGGGATCATCGGCAGGACGTGCTCTTGATAAGGCACCTCGACGTCGAGCACGAACGGGCCGTCGTAGGCGATCATCTCGCGCAGGGCGTCGGTCAGTTCGGCCTTCTTCTTCACATGCCGCGCACCGCAGCCGAAACCCTTGGCGATCGTCACGAAGTCGGGGTAACGAACGGCCGGGCCCAGCCCGTCTCCCTCGCCCGTCGCCTCGGGATTGTCGATCGGACCGAGATAGGTGTGCGCCCGATTCCCCTTGAAAAATCGATCCTCCCACTGCACGACCATCCCGAGATGCTGATTGTTGAGCAGCATGACCTTGACCGGCAGCTTCTCGCAAAAGCAGGTGGCCAACTCTTGAATGTTCATCATGAAGCTGCCATCGCCGTCGATATCGACGACCAGCTTGTCCGGATGAGCCGCCTTGGCCCCCATCGCGGCCGGCAGCCCGAAGCCCATCGTCCCCAGGCCGGAGCTGGAAAGCCAGGTGCGGGGGTGCATGAACTTGTAGAACTGGGCCGACCACATCTGATGCTGGCCGACGCCGACGGTGATGATCGTGTCTTCGCCGCCGGTCAGCCGCGAGAGTTCGGCAATCGCGTGCTGGGGCAGGATGCCCTCGAACGAGGCGTCGTAATGCAGCGGATCGCCGGCCTTCCACTCGGCGATCTGCCGGTGCCACGGCTCGAGGTCGGCCGCCGGCGGCTCGACGATCTTGTTCAATTCCCCCAGCGCGAATTTCAAATCGCTGACGATCGGGATATGAGCCAGCTTGTTCTTGTTGATCTCCGAGGGGTCGATGTCGATGTGAACGATGAAGGCGGCTTGGCGAATTCCTCCTTCTTGCCGGTCACGCGGTCGTCGAATCGCACCCCCAGCGCCAGCACGAGATCGGCCTCGTCGACCGCATAGTTCGAATAGACGCTGCCATGCATGCCGAGCATGTCGAGCCAGAGCGGATCGTCGCCGCGCACGGCGCCGAGCCCCATGACGGTCGTGGTGATCGGGATGCCCGTCTTGTGAATCAGCCCCGCAGCTCTTCGCTGGCGTCGCCGGAGATGATCCCGCCGCCGGCATAGATCACCGGCCGCCGCGCGGTGGATCGCCGCGGCGACCTGGGCGATTTGCTCGGGCCGCGCCGATGCCGCTCGACGCGATAGCCGGGCAAGTTCATCGGCACGTCGTAGTCGGGCACGACCTGCGCCTGCTGCACGTTTTTCGGCAGATCGACCAGCACCGGGCCGGGCCGACCGGTCGTCGCGATGTGAAATGCCTCGCGCATCACGCGGGCCACGTCCTGCACGTCGGTCACGAGATAATGATGCTTCGTGATCCCGCGGCAGACCTCGACGATCGGCGTTTCTTGAAAGGCGTCGGAGCCGATCACCGACGTGCCGACCTGGCCGGTCAGCGCGACCAGCGGAATGCTGTCCATCTTGGCGTCGCCGATGGCGGTCACGAGGTTCAAAGCGCCGGGGCCGCTCGTGGCCATGCAAACCCCCGGCTTGCCGGTCGAGCGGGCATAGCCTTGGGCCGCGAAACTGCCCCCCTGCTCATGGCGGGGGAGGATCGTACGGAGTTGATCTTTGAACCGCGTGAGCGATTGATGCAGGGGCATGCTCGCTCCGCCCGGATAGGCGAAAATCACCTCGACCCCGTGATTCACCAGCGATTGGACGACCACGTCCGCGCCGGTGACAAGCTGATTCGCACTACGGGGTTTGGTCGCGGTCGCCATGGATCACCTCGCTGCATTTGCGTGGGGGGTCGGATGTCGAGAACAGACTACGGACTCGCTCGAACGCCAAACCTACTAAGATACGCCACCGCTCGGCGGCTCGCAACGGCAGGACGAAGCCGGGGGTCGGGGGTCGGGGGGCCTGGGGTCGGGGGTCGGGGGTCGGGGGTCGGGGGCCGGGGGTCGGGGGTCGGGGGTCGGGGGTGGGGTCGGGGGGTCGGGGGGCGGGGGTCGGGGGTCGGGGGTCGGGGGTCGGGGGTCGGGGGCCGGCAATTTCGACAAACGGATGAATCCAACTCGCCATGACGCGGTGGCAGGGAGTGATTCGATCGCCGAAGTCCCGGTTAAAGCCCCAATCTTTGCGACCAGAGATTCCAGACGAGCGAGTTGGGGTCGGCTTTTCTCGCGGCGGCGAGGATGGCGATCGCTTCGCGCCGCTCGCCGGCGGCGACGAGCGATTGAATCCAGGTGCGATACACATGCCGCCGATTGGCGCAGGAATGGCTCGTGGTCGGGGGCGATCGCCAGCCCGCGGGCCAGCAGATCGGCAGCCGCGCGATAATCGCCCGCCGCCGAGCGCGCCAGCGCCCAATTGTCGATCGCGGCCAGCAGATTGCCGCGGGCCGTTTCGTTGATCGGATCGAGCCGCAAAGCACGCAGATTCTCCGACACCGCTGCGGCATACCGTCGTTCGCGGAGCCGATCGACGCCCCGGTTGTAATAGATCATGGCCACAAGCGCCGCCGGGCCGATTTCCCGGCCCAGCGCCGCGCGATCGCCGGTCGAGCTTGCGCCGATCTTCGCATCGCCGGACACCCCGCCGCCGGCCATCTTGTCGTCGCGCGCGTGGCGCATGGCCAGGGCGATCTCCGCCTGCCGCCGGACCGCGGGAGCGATTTCGAACCAATTCGGACAGGTCGTTTCGACGTCGGTCCGCCGGCCGTCGATCTCCAAAACGCACATCGCATGACGCGGCCGCTCGATGGCGTGAACCGTCAGCCCGCAATCGGTGGCGAGCGCCGTGAACAGGAGCGTGGCGCTGGCGCAATTGAAGCGGCCCTCGTCGAGGGGATGGGTCAACTCGGTCGCCGCTGCGTCGTAGTTTCCCGTGAGGATTTTGCGATGCATGAACGCGAACAGGGCCGCCGCGCGGCGCAGCGGCGAGGGTTCGGCCGCGATCGACCGCCGCGCCGCGTCGCGCCACAGCGCGTATTTCCGGCGATAGCGGGCTCGATCCGCGTCGCGCTCGATTCCGCTGGCCACCAGCGCGGCATCGATCAACGAAAACCGATGAAATGTCCCGCCCGCGCCGTCGGCCAACATCCGCGCTTCGACGGGCGACAGCGGCCGCGGATCCGGAAAATCGACCGCGGCCGACGAACGCCGCGCCGCGCAACCGGCGACAAGGCCGACGATCGCCAGCGCAATCGCTCGCTGGAAAACCGTTGTCGAACGGATCGTGCGCATGGTCGAGCCGGGGATGCGAATTCGATTTCAAGCCGCGCTCGCTCGGGCGAGCCGCCGCCAGGAGATGGCGGCAGAGAAACATACGTTGCAAAAAGGCAACGCGCGGGCGCTGTGAAATCGACGCTGTGAAAATCGGCGCTGTAGGACGGCTCTCCCGAGCCGTCCGGCGTTGCGGAAACGGCTCGGGAGAGCCATGCCACAGCCACGGACGGCTCGGGAGAGCCGTCCTACATCCGGCTCGGGAGAGCCGTGCTCCATCCGGCTCGGGAGAGCCGTGCTCCAGCCGGCTCGGGAGAGCCGTGCTACAGCCGGCTCGGGAGAGCCGTGCTCCAGCCGGCAGCTCCGCCCTAGGCTGTGAAAAATCGGCCCTTCGAGAGTTCGAAAGTTTATTCCCTATTTGTTCCGCTCGCGCGCGGCGTGGTCGAGCGATGTTGTTTCGACCGATCGAAAGTTGCCGCCGGCTTTTTCAAGTAGCCGCGGCATTCCCGCCGGGCGATTCCGCAGGGAAAAAACGTCGGCAGCCCGCTCGAGGAGTCGGAAAAGGTCGTCGAGTTGGCGTCGTTCGGCTGTTCGATTTGCCGATTCGAAAATCCGCGAAAATCCGCGAATCCGCGGCAAGAAACAAGCATTTTGCCGCGGATTGCGCGGATTTTCGCGGATCGAGGCAAGCGCGGCAGTCTTTAGCGGGGTTCGTGTCAACGTTTATGCTGTTTTTGTTCCGGGTTTTGGAAGGGACGGCAGGAGATCAAGGAACCCGGTAGGGTTCCCAGACATTAGCCGGTGGTTGAGGCCGTCAGGCCGATACCACCGGTCGTGAAATCGAATAACCCCTTTTGCACCCCGATAGGGGTGCCAGCGCTCTGCGACCCCTACCGGGGTCGAAGCAAGTTTTTCGCGTTCCGATACCGGCGGTGTCGGCCTGCGGCCGAAACCGCCGGCTAATGTCTACCATCCCTATCGGGATGAATTTCATGCCACCTCAGAATCGGAATTGCGCGAGTACGTAGGCGGAACAAAAACCGACCAAAACACGAACTCGAATTCCACCTCGAAACCGCACAGATTGCACAGCACCGGCGCAGCCCGAGGCTACGAGAGACGAATGCCATGACCACGACTCTGGTTGATTGCGAAGCGCGGGCAATCGCAGCGCGCGGAACAAAAACCAATCAAACCGCCCCACCCCGGTGCCGCAACAAATCGAGCATTTTTCACAGCCTAGCTCCGCCCCCGGAGCCCGATCGGGCCGAACCCGCGGATTACACCGAATCTTCCGGCAGATGATGGCCGAGCTTCTCGCGCTTGGTGGCCATGTAGCGGGCGTTGTGCTCGTGGACGGGCGGCAGGATCGGCACTTGGTCGATCACCTCCAGATCGAAGCCGCCATAGATGAAGGCGTCGGTCTTTTTCGGATTGTTCGTCAACAGCCGCACTTTCGAGAGCCCCAGATCCTTGAGCAATTGAATGCCGACGCCATAGTCGCGCGTGTCGGCCTTGAAGCCCAGCGCCAGATTCGCCTCGACCGTGTCGAGCCCGCCGTCTTGCAATTCATAGGCCTTGATCTTTTCGATCAGCCCGATGCCGCGCCCCTCTTGTGGCAGATAGACCAGCACGCCGCTCCCCTCGCGGCCGATCATATCGAGCGCCATGTGCAATTGGTCGCCGCAATCGCAGCGGAGCGAATCGAGCAGGTCGCCGGTGAAGCAAGACGAATGCAGCCGCACCAGCGGGGCAACGACCTTTGTCGGGTCGCCCAGCACCAACACGATCGGCTCCTGGCTCTCGTATTTCACGCCGTAAGCGATCAGCTTGAAATGGCCGTGCCGCGTCGGGAGCTTCGCTTCGGCGATCCGATAGACCAGCTTCTCGCGCATCCGTCGATAGCGAATCAGCTCTTCGATCGAGATGATTTCGAGTTCGTGCCGAGCGGCCAATTCGAAGAGCAGCTTGCGATTGGCCCGGTTCCCCTCGCCGTCGAGGATTTCGCAGAGCACGCCGGCCGGCGCCAGCTCCGCTAATCGGGCCAGATCGACGGCCGCTTCGGTATGCCCGGCCCGGCGGAGCACGCCCCCTTCTTTCGCCACGAGCGGAAACAAGTGTCCCGGACGAACGAAATCGCTCGGTTTGCTGGTCGGATCGAGGATTGCGCGAATCGTGCGGGCTCGCTCTTGCGCGGTGATGCCCGTTTTCGACGTGCGATGATCGACGGGGACCGTGAAATTCGTCCCCAGCGGGGCGGTGTTCGACTCGACCATCAAGGGAATCTTGAGCCGCTCGCAAACCTCGGGCAGCACGGGCATGCAAAGCTGCCCGCGGCCGTGCGTGATCATGAAGTTGACGATCTCGGGATCGACCTTCTCGGCCGCGCAGATGAAGTCGCCTTCATTCTCGCGGTCCTCGGCATCGACCACGATCACCACCGCCCCACGGCGAATGGCAGCCACGGCGTCGTCGATCGTCGAAAAATGGGTTATCATAATGGTTCAATCACGGATTACCCGAATCGCACGGATGCAGCAAGCGTAGGACGGCTCTCCCGAGCCGTCTTGCGCGACGGCTCGGGAGAGTCGTGCTACGGTCCTGTGCTGTCTTGCGCGACGGCTCGGGAGAGCCGTCCTACGGTCCTGTGCTGTCTTGCGCGACGGCTCGGGAGAGCCGTCCTACGGTCCTGTGCTGTCTTGCGCGACGGCTCGGGAGAGCCGTCCTACGGTCCTGTGCCGTCTTACCCGACGGCTCGGGAGAGCCGCGCTACGGTAGAGCTTCGGCAGCGATGCCAGCCCCTGCCACCCGTGTCCGGCTGTTGACCATTATAGACTCGCGCGGCGATCTTGCCAGGAGGTCGAAACTGGGAAACCCACTTTCCAGACAGTCACCGCTTGGTTTGTCCCTCGCTCGACTCCACGACCATGCCCCCGGATGCTCGGAACCACCTTGCCCCGCCTTCCGCGCCGTGCTCCAATACCGATTGTCTGGACTGGCTTGTGGTCAGTCATTAGTGCATGATATGCGTGAATCGGCAGCAATAATGCGTTGGCGAATGGCGGGCGTTCTGAGCGTTGAAGCGCTTGGCCTGTTCGAATGCGCAAGCCGCGACCAATATCTGCTCGCCGCGGCGATTGCGCTGTTTGCGCTGCGACCGTCCGCCCGATGTCTCCACTTACCGCAGGTAAGATATTGCTGATCTCGATTGCCGTCGCGACTGTCTCCTTTGTCTTCTTTGTCGCTCTGCCAATCGTTGGGTTGTTCCTCGCGGCAGTATATACTGAATTATTCGGCGCTGCGAGCCTTCAACGGGTTTTTCGATCCATTGAGGTCGGAGCAATTGTTTGGGCGTGTTGCGGCACGCTTGCAAGCGTCATCGGAAACGCGCTCGTCAATAATGTTTATTCCCAAGCGAGAAACACGGCGCCACGGCGCCGGCCCAAGCCAGGGCAACGCGACGGATGAAAGAGTTGAATGAAACCCACCTTCCAGACAGTCACCGCTTGGTTTGTCCACAGAAGTGCAATCCGATCTACACTTATTGCGGGCAGGCGGGGCAACGTGCGCGATCAGTGTAGATTAGCAAAGATAAGTGTTCCTTTCCAACAAGTGTTTGATGAAGCGAAGAACGAAAGGTCGGAAGTCGGTTTGATGACGCCCGCCACCGGTCCGCAGGAGAGAGACAGAACACTAATCTGCACTAATCTACACTAATCGAGGGGAGGCGGGGCGACGTGCGCGATCGGTGTCGATAAGCGAAGATAAGTTCCTTTCCGCCAAGTGTTTGATGAAGCGAAGAAAGGTCGGAAGTCGGTTTGATGACGCCCGCCACCGGTCCGCAGGAGAGAGACAGAACACTAATCTGCACTAATCTACACTAATCGAGGGGAGGCGGGGCAATGTGCGCGATCAGTGTCGATAAGCGAAGATAAGTGTTCCTTTCCACCAAGTGTTTGATGAAGCGAAGAACGGAAGTCGGTTTGATGACGGCCGCCCCCCGGTCCGCAGGAGAGAGACAGAACACTAATCTGCACTAATCTACACTAATCGAGGGGAGGCGGGGCGACGTGCGCGATCGGTGTCGATAAGCGAAGATAAGTGTTCCTTTCCGCCAAGTGTTTGATGAAGCGAAGAAAGGTCGGAAGTCGGTTTGATGACGCCCACCCCCCGATCCGCAGGAAAGAGACAGAACACTAATCTGCACTAATCTACACTAATCGAGGGGAGGCGGGGCGACGTGCGCGATCGGTGTCGATTAGCCAAGATAAGTGTTCCTTTCCACCAAGTGTTTGATGAAGCGAAGAACGGAAGTCGGTTTGATGACGGCCGCCCCCCGGTCCGCAGGAGAGAGACAGAACACTGATCTGCACTAATCTACACTAATCGAGGGGAGTTCTGTTACGGCTGCTCCATCCTAAACCGAAATCTCTTCCATAGTCTACGCAAGTTCGCCGCCGGCAGGACGTCGTTACGGGTTGCGCAGCGGCTTTGAATGCTCCGCCAAATCGCTGGAGACTGCCGCGATCAAGCGGCCGACCGCCTTGGCCGGCTGGCCGTCGAGTCGCGCCTGGATGGCCTGCAATCTCTCGATCGTGTTCCGGTCCCATCCGATCGAGGCATGATACATGGGCGATTGGCCGCCGACCGAGATCCTCAAGTCGTAGAACGGCCCTTTCTGCGGCGGCGAGCTTTTTTTCACCGCCAGCATTGGCGTCGCCCGAGCGAAGTATCCATCCGCGACCAGAATATCGAAGAGATTCCGGCATTGCCCGGCGGTGATATGAAATCGGTCGCCGCCCGGATGAACGACGATGATCGGCGCATAGAGTTCCAGACTGGGCCGCTCTTCGCGCCCCGCGGGCACGTAGGTCAAGTACAGGGCCAAGGTGGCCAAGTCCGGCCGCAGACGATCGACAATCGCCTTGGCTTTGTCGGATGATTGCCGGGCGGTCGAGGGCTTGTCGGCCAACCGCAGTTCGGAGACGAGAATGGTGTGATGCACGCTCCAGGTCGGGCTCGGCGGCGGGTTTTGCCCGGAGAATCCGCCTCCCGCTCCGGGCGGCAATCGCGGCGAGACCATACGCAATTCGCTCCGGCCGACGACGACCGCTTCCTTTCCATCGAGCGCCTTGGCCATCGCTTCCCATCGGCGGGCTCGGCGGAAATCGAGTTTCCAAGTTTCCGGTCCCTGGCCGGGGAGTTCCCGATCGTCGTGATAGAGTTCGTAGTTTCGCCAGACGGCGGTGACGGTGCTTCCCGCCGGGGTGCAATGGAGCGTGCCGCGCAGCTCGACATCGACACGAATTTTTACATAACTTTCGGTGCTTTCCGTCGCGTCTTGGGCGGCACTTCGGCCGGCGGCCGATGCGATGGCCAGCAGCGAAAGCAGGGCCGCCAATTTCGGGATGTCGCGGGTGAGTCGCATGGTATCGGCCTCCGTCGCTGGGGTGAAGGAGATTGCAAGGCCGCGCCGCGGCGCGACCGCCGCCCCTTTTGACGGCCAAACCCGGCGAGAAGTTCCAAACGACCGGCGACCGGGGGCGATCCCCCTCAGCCTTCGATCAAGGCCAGACTGGCGGTGAAGCCGTGCAGAAAATTCTTGCCCCCGATCGGACCGAGTTCGCCTTGGGCGAAAAAGCCGGCGACGGGAATGCAGCCAAGGCAGTCGCGGACGCATTCGGCATCGTGATGGGCTCGGAAAGAGCCGCGTCCCCCGCCCGTTGCAGGTGAACAGCAGCGCTCCCGCCGGCGGCGCGGCGGTCTCGGCCGCCGCGGCCGAGAGCAGCGCCCGCAAGTCTTCGTCGGCCGTCGCGGCGTCGCGGATGTGGAATTGCACGGTCTGCCCCGGCCGCACGTGATCGCCGATGGCGATCGCGCCGCTGGCGGGATCCGCGCCCACCACGTTGCGGATCAGAAAATCGCCGCGGCCGAAATGCTCGCGATACTCGCTGAACACGCGGCCGACGTGCAATCCGCTGCGCACGAGTTGCTGTTCGGCGGGGGTCAGCTCGCCGTAGGTTTCTTGCAGCCGGGCCAGGGCCGGCGCCGCCGAGTTCGTGAATCACATTGGCTTCGGCCTTGGTGATGACAAACGGCCGGCCGATCGGGCGACAACCTTGCGAGACGACGCTGCGAATGCGCGTTGCGCCGCTCACCAGCACGGCCACCGCCCCGCGGTCGTAGCTCGCCGCCCCGAGCAGCAACCGATTCTCACCCGGTCGCGCCGCGCTGCTGGCCATTCCGCCCAAAACGGGCACTCCCGGATGGTCGTCGTCGATCCGTGCGAGCAGCGCATCGGCCGGAAAACTGAACGGGTCGCCCAGCAGCAAGAGTGCGGCGCCGGCGGGCCATCGGGGCGGCAGATCGTTCGGCCATCCGACGAATGCGCCTCCTTCGGGTGTCCGGTCGAATTCCAAATGCATCGGCAGCAGGTCGGTGCCCGGCAAATGCGCCAGCCACAGCGCCAGGGCCGGCTCGCCTTCGATCTCGCGATCGTTCCCGACGATCGATTCCCCCGTGCAGCCGAGAATCGCCGCCGACCCGAGTCGCTCGACCAACCGCGGCCCGAAGTGCTCGAACTGCGGCCGATGATGAGCGGATGCAAACAGAAACGCCAAATGGCCCGCGGCGTCGAGCCGGCCGCAGGCCTCGTCGAGCGCTTGGTCGAGGGCCTGTCGCGAGTCGAGAGCGCGGGAGATCGCCGCGGAGCAACGGGGAGCGGTGGTCGTGAGGTTCATCGAAATCGGCTCGCGCCGCTCGTGGCTGCAGTGGGTGCTTCTCGTAGCGGTGGCTTCCAGCCGCCGCGCGGGGGTCTTTGCCAATAGAGTCCGATGTTCTTGCGAAATTCGATCTCGATCGTAGGACGGCTCTCCCGAGCCGTCCTACGGGCGAATTTGCCAAAATGCGATACCCGGCTTCCTTGCACGGCGGTGGGAAGCCACCGCTACGTTTCCTAGCCGATCTCGAAGATCGCCTCGACTTCGACGGCCATATTGCCCGGCAGTGCGGGGGCGCCGACGGCGCTGCGGGCCCCCACGCCGTTTTCGGCGCCGAACATCTCGGCCATCAATTCGCTGAAGCCGTTGATCACGGCGGGTTGCTGGTGAAAATCGGCGGTGCAATTCACCAGCCCGAGCGTTTTCACCAGCCGCCGCACGCGATCGAGGCTGCCGAGATATTGCCGCAAGGTGGCGAGCATCGCCAGCCCGACCTGCCGCGCCGCCCTGCGCCCTGCCTCGAGATCCAAATCCGCTCCGACGCGGCCTTGAATCAGCGTCTTGTTGGATTGCAACGGTCCATGCCCCGACACATAGACCAGATTGCCGACGATGACCAGCGGTTGATAGATGCCCTGGGGTGTGGGGACAGCCGGGAGATCCAATTTCAAGTCGGCCAGTTTTTGTTCGGGAGTCATGGTGGGGTTATGCCGCCGGAAGGGGTTTCGAAATGGTTCGCCGCGAATCACCCCACCATATCGAACCGGGAGCGGGCTGAAAAGATGGCGGTCGGGCAACGACCCCGACGACGCAGCCGCGCCGAGCGCCGCACAACCGAACGACCCGCTCCGGACCGGCGGCAAACCGGCCCCGAATTCGGTTGCAACCGCCAATTTCCCAAGTTAGCATAAGATTCATCGTGCTTTGCGCCGGTTGCCGGCCGCGGGTCGAACTCGGCTGTTCGTCGCGCGGCGGAACGTCGGCGTGCCAAACTTGGGAGGAACTTTGCCATGCGACGTTTGGGACAATTCGTGCTGGTGTGGACATTGATCATGTCGATGTCGCTCGATACGGCATCGGCTTGCCGATTTCTGCGATGGCGACAGGATTGTTGTTGCCAACAAGTGACGTGCTGTCAGCCATGTTCCCCGACGGAGAACTGCACGACGGCGAATGGCGCATCGGCAAACTGCACGACACCGGCGGCCGCTCGAACGCCTCCTACCGTGCCCCCCACCCCGCCCAAATCGTCGGCCTCCCCTTCGACCGAAAAGCCGTCGCTGCCGGCCGAGACGGCGCCGCCCGAGCCTCCCATGCCGCCGGAAACTACGCCGACTTTGCCGAAAGAGACCGCCCCGCCGAAAGCGACCACCGCGCCGAAAGCGACCACCCCGCCCAAAGCGATCACCGCGCCGGTCGAACCGACGCTTCCCAAGCAGCCGCCGGTCGAGCCGACACCGCCGAAGACGACTCTCCCGATGACGACGCCGGCGCCGACTCCCCCCAAAACGACCGTGACGACGCCCACGCCCGCATTGCCGAAGGAACCCGTCAAACCGGTGACCAAGCCCAGCGACGATCCGTTCGCTCAGCCGACTCCAACCGCGCCGCCGAAGAGCACCCCGCCAACAGCATTGCCGAAGAGCGCAACTCCGCCCACCGAGCCGACCCTTCCCAAGGCCAATCCTGGCGATTCGTCCGATCCGTTCGCCCAACCGGGTAAGGCCGCCGCGAATACGCCGAAGACCGTCCCCGCCCCGATCACTCCCGCGCCGGCCAGCGCCGCGCCGGCAGCCGAACCGGCGGCAACGAGCCCAGCGACCTCCAAACCAGCAGATGCCAAGAAGCCCGCCGACGCCGATCCATTTGCCGAGCCGGGCAAAGCGGTCGCTCCGCCGCGGGCCGCGTTGGCTCCGCTCGAACCGGCAGCAGCCAAACCCGCTGCCGAAGAGTCCGAAGTCCAAGCCAGTCGATGCGCCGATTCAGGATCCGTTCGCCGATCCGGCTGCCAAAAAACCTGCTGCCACGAAGTCTGCCGGCACGCTCGGCGCGGCCGCCGAACTCGTCGGGCTGGCCGAGCCGGCGATGCGCCGGTGGCAAGATGATACAGGCGAATATCGGATTCACGGAAAGCTCGTCAAAATCATGACGCACACGGTCCGGATCTTGAAGGATACGGGCAAATACACGACGGTGCCGATGGATCGCCTGAGCCGGTCCGACCTGCAATACGTCCAAGCCCGCATCGCTGCGACCGAGGCCGGCGTCGTGGGGCAGACAGCCCAAAAGTGATCGCCTCCGGACGGCGCCCCGGGCCCATTTTGCTCGCCTCTCGCGCCGGGAGAGCCCGCGCTGCGCTTTGTCCACCCGGTTCTGGTCGATTCGCCGCGGATGTTGTATCATCGGCCGGATGGTAGCGACCGTCGCCGCAGAAATCGAACGACCCAAGCCG
This sequence comes from uncultured Actinomycetota bacterium, assembly GCA_963770565.1. GTDB lineage: Bacteria > Actinomycetota > Actinomycetes > JAFAQI01 > JAFAQI01 > DATAUK01. The sequence goes on along the minus strand of CAVYQE010000001.1, from coordinate 81,617 downwards.
ACCGACATTCGCGTGTTGATCGTCAACAACGACCAATCGCACGCCGAAACCGTCTCCGAGGGGCTCGAGCGCATCGGCTACGAGTGCGAAGTGGCCGGCTCGGGCCCGCAAGGGGCGGCGATGATCGAACGCGAGACGTTCAACATCGTCATCACCGATCTGAAAATGGCCGATATCGACGGCCTGGAAATCCTGGCCCGCGCCAAAAAAGTTCTTCCCGACGCGGAGGTGATCGTCGTCACCGGTCACGGCACGATCCCCTCGGCGGTGGCGGCCATGCAGCAAGGGGCGTTCAATTATCTGCAAAAGCCCCTCGATCTGGGGCATCTGCGGATCATCGCCGAAAAGGCCTCGGAAGCGGTCCGCCTGCGACGCACGAATATCGAACTGCATCGTCGGCTCGACGAGAAATTCGGCTTCGAGGGGGTCATCGGCTCGAGCCCGCAGATGAACGCCGTGATCGATCGGCTCAAGCGGATCGCCCCCACCGACGCCAGCGTGCTGATCCAAGGCGAGACAGGCACCGGCAAGGAACTCGTCGCCCAGGCGATTCATCAAAACAGCCCCCGAAAAAACAAGCCGTTCGTCGCCCTGAACTGCGCCGCCCTGAGCGAAAACATCCTCGAGAGCGAGTTGTTCGGCCATGTGCGCGGGGCGTTCACCGACGCCTCGACCGATCGGGTCGGTAAATTCGAGTATGCCCACGGGGGAACCCTGTTCCTCGACGAGGTGGGCGACATGCCGCTGGCCACGCAGATCAAACTGCTCCGCGTGCTCGAAAGCGGCGAAATCACCCGCGTCGGGTCGAACGATCAGGTGCGGGTCAACGTGCGGTTTCTGTCGGCCACCAACCGCAATCTCGAAGACGCGATTGCCGCGGGCACGTTTCGTAGCGACCTCTATCATCGGCTCAAGGTGGTGACGATCATCCTCCCGCGGTTGGCCGAGCGCAAAGAGGACATTCCGCTGTTGATCGAGCATTTCATCCGCCAATTCGCCAAGCGGCACCACAAAACGATCAAGAGCATGTCGACCGCCGCCCGGCTGAAGCTGCTGGGCTTCGCCTGGCCGGGCAATGTGCGGCAGTTGCGCAACGTCGTCGAGAGCATGGTGGTGGTCGATTTCGACGGGGTGCTCGATCTCGACGATCTGCCAGCCGAATTGGCCGGACCGATGCCGGCCGCGACCGAGCAGGCGTCGCCCGGCAGCGTGGCGGGGCTCGTCGGCAAGCCGCTGGTCGAAATCGAGAAGCTGTTCATCGCCGAGACGCTCCGCTTCGCCGGCGGCAACCGCGAGCACGCCGCCGAATTGCTCGGCATCGGCGAGCGGACGCTGTATCGGAAAATCAAGGAGTATGGACTCTAAGCCATGTCCGACATCCGGCAACTCTCTCCGAGCGTCGTCAACAAGATTGCCGCGGGCGAGGTGATCGAGCGGCCCGGAAGCGTCGTCAAGGAATTGATGGAAAACGCCATCGACGCCGGGGCGCAGCGGATCGATGTGGCGCTGGCCCAAGGGGGGGCGGAACTCGTCCGCGTCGTGGACAACGGCTGCGGCATCGCGGCGGATCAGTTGATCTTGGCCGTCGCCCCCCATGCCACGAGCAAGATTCGCGAGGCCGACGATCTGTTTCGCGTCGGCACGCTCGGCTTTCGCGGCGAGGCGCTGGCCTCGATCGCCGAAGTCAGCCGGACCGTGATCCGCAGCCGCACCCCCGAGGCCCCCGCCGGAGCGGAACTCGAAATCAGCGGCGGCCAACGCGGCCCCGTCGCCCCCTGCGGCGCGCCGCCGGGAACGCTCATCGAAGTCCACCATCTCTTCTTCAATACGCCGGTGCGCCGCAAATTCCTGCGTGCGACGCCGACCGAGCTGGGCCATGCGACCGAAGCCTTCACCCGGCTGGCGCTGGCCTATCCCCGGCGGCATTTCACCCTCCGCCATCAGGACAAGCTGTTGCACGATCTGCCCCCCACCGACGACTGGAGCGCCCGCATCGCCGCGTTCTTCGGCGCGGAGCTGGCCGGCCAGTTGATTCGCGTCGAGAGCCGCGACGGGGCGCTCCAGCTCTCGGGATACGTCGCCAATCCGAGCCACAGCCGGGCGAATCAAAAGATGCAGTTCCTGTTCTTGAACGGCCGCGCCATCCGCGATCGTTCGTTGCAACATGCCCTGGGCGAGGCGTATCGCGGGCTGTTGCTCACCGGGCGCTATCCGATCGCCTTTCTCGAAATCGAAATGCCTCCCGAGGAGATCGACGTCAACGTCCATCCGACGAAGCTCGAAGTCCGGTTCCAAGACGGCGGCCGCGTCTATAGCCAACTGCTCGGCACGCTCCGGACCCGATTCTTGACGACCGACTTGACCGCGCGGCTGCAGCCCGCCCCCTCGTCGTCGATCGCCGTGCAGGATCCCACACAAGCCCACGATCCGAGCCATGCCGCACGGCTGCAAGGGGAATTGGTCGCCTGGGCGAAAGGGCAGCTCGATCAAGCGATTCAAGCCACGCACGCCGCCACGCCGCCAGGCGCCGAGATCGCCGCGCCACCAGGCGCCGAGACCGCCGCGCCGCCAGGCGCCCAGATTGCCATCCCGCCGCCATTCGGCGCCGCGGCCGGGTTTTTCACCACGCCCCATCGGCCCCTGGAACTCGTGCCGCTCGATCGCGGCCAGCTCGGCGGCGGGAGCGCGGCGTATCGTCCGGATCCGGCCGCGGCCGACAGTTCCGCAGTGCGCAGTCCGCATTTCGATGGTCCGCATTTCGGCGCATCGCAGTTCGGCGGCGGCTCCGCGGAGAGCCGGCGGCCGCCGACGGCGTTTCGGGCACGATCGGCGGCCATTCAGGTCCACGATCGCTATCTCGTCGCCGAGACCGACGAGGGGGTCGTGGTGATCGATCAGCACGCCCTGCACGAGCGCGTGTTGTATGAGGAGATTCGCGAGAAGGTGCTCTCGGGGGCGCTCGAAACGCAGCGCCTGTTGGTTCCCGAGCCGGTCGATTTGAATCCCGCCGAGAGGCCGCGGCACTGGCCGAGAAGGAATTGTTGGCCCGGCTGGGCCTCGAGATCGAGCCGTTCGGCGGCGGCACCCTGCTGGTGCTCGGCTACCCGGCCATGCTCGCCAAGCTGCGCCCGGCGGAACTGCTCCGCGGACTGGCCGCGCAATTGCTCGAAGGAGGCAAAACGCCCGACCGCCGCGAAGTGCTCGACGACCTGCTGCACATGATCGCCTGCAAAGCGGCGATCAAGGCGGGCGACCCGCTCACCCCCGAGGAGGTCGCCGCCCTGGTCGAGCAGCGCCACCTGGCCCAAGACAGCCACCACTGCCCCCACGGCCGCCCGACGGCGCTGGTTTTCACGCGGGACGAGTTGGATAAGCAGTTCAAGAGAACTTGACGAAGCGATTTGTGATTACCCTCCGTAATCAGCGGTGGAATCGCCTTTCCAGGCTTTGCGTCATCGTTCGTTCATCGGCCATTTGGCACTCGCAAACGACCATAGCAGTCCAGCCGAGCCTGCGGAACGCTTTGACGCATCGCCTATCGCGATCGACGTTTGCGGCGAACTTCTGCTCCCAAAATTCGCGATTGCTGCTTGGATGCGTCGTCTTTCGGCAATTCGAATGCCGGTGCCGGAAACAGCCGTGGACGAATATAGCGACTCTCCATTCGCGGCAGCACGATGTCGGGCTCGCCCGGCAAGTCAACCGAATGCAGTCGAAAACGCAATCCAAGTTTGTGTAGCGCCGCCGAACGGCGATTTCCGGCTTTGTGTCAGCGCCACGAACCCGAGACATCAGCAGCGATCGACGAACTGGCGTCAGATTGTCCATTCTCGGCAACGAACCTTGCTCCGGTGTCGTTTCTCTTTCATACGACGATTGTCGGTGCCTTGTAGGACTTGCTCGTCGCAAACTTCTCGAGGTTGTGTAGAATCCCCCTAATAAAAAGTACGACCTCATCTTTGGCAACGAGAAGTTGAGCGGCCGTCGTCTGTCTGCCGCACTCCGAAAAAGATTCGTCGCCGTGCGCCAGTGAGTTGCGTTTCTTCTTCACGATCGTCAACGCGGAGCCGCCCTTTGCCGCCGCCGGTGTCTGGTCGTCCACACCGTGTCGCATGCAGACATCTCGGATAACGTCCGCGTCCAAGTTGCCCGACATTGGAAGCTGGTCGCGATGCAGTTTTGCGGACGTCTTGTCGATAATCTCGCCAACAATGTCGATAGCGATCTCCATGTACACCTTCGGTGAGCCGTCGAAGGCTTTGACCTTCCTGTTCTTTTGCATTACCCATTGCGTGCGGAGCAATTCCGTCAACTCGATGCCACACAGCCCGTCTGCGTGTATCGAGTCGAAAACAGCTTGAAAGCCGCGGCGAACAAACGCCTCGACGAGATTGTAAAGAACAAGATATGCCGCCCGTCTAAAGATACCGTCCAAATCGCTGGGCATTACTCCGATTGGCAATACCTGCTGTCCGCTCCCCTTGCCGACCAGGATCTCGTCGTTGTCGATCGCCGAGAGAAGCTGAAAATAGAGGTCAACTTCGCGTACGCGATCTTTGAAATCCGCCAATAGCTGAACGAACATCGTTTATTGCGCACCTTCCAGTAGATGGTCTCGAACCAATTCATGCGCCTTCGTAAACGAGCGCGGAGTTACTGGCGTGAGTCGTAGTCTGGGCTTGAATTCATCCGTCGCCAACCAGGAAGTGACTGGCAATGGGATGAGGTGCGGCTTCTGGCACAGGCCCAGGTTTGTCCCAACCGCCAGCGCCTCGAATCTCACCCGAGGCGTCGTCTTTGCATTCGGCGATTTGGCAAATCCATATGGAAAATGCTTTTGCACGAATTGCATGGTGTTCGTGAATTCCGAGGAAAACCTCGCTTCTTCGAAGTCCGTTCGATGTGATTTGACGAACTCGTCGATGAACCCATCCACGTCGTGCTGGAACTCTAAGTATCGTTCCGAATAGGCGAAGAACCGCGTCACGAGTTCGAGCTGGCTCCTTTCTCCTCTCCTTTGCCGGCGTGATTGGGCACAGGTTCCGAAATAACGTGTCTCTTGCCATATTTCCAGGAAGTCTACAAACTTTCCTTCGAATGCGCCGCGCCGCCGTTCGCTTGCCTCCAGTACCCGCCCAAACTTGTTGATTTGTTGAATAGATCCTGACGGTTTTCGGTGGTCGTTTCCTGATCTAGCACCACGATCCGAAGCGCGCGGCTGGTCAGCTTGTTTTGTTGAATGTCCGAAAGGTCAACAAATCGAAAACCATTCAATGAATCAAGTTTCGTTAGGTCGGCCAGAATAAGATCGCCGGCGAGAAACGCGTCCAATGTCTGGATTCGTTGTGCGCCGTCCACGATCTCGAACATTCCCTCCTCGTCTTCAGCCAGGAACATCATTGGGATAGGCAGCCCCATGATGACCGACTCGATGAATTGGCTTTGGTCGGACTGATTCCAAATAAACTCGGCTGGTAGGGCGGGATGAAGAAGCTGCCGCGGTTGAAGCGATGGACGATTGTCTCGATCGGAAAATCGCGGGTGTCGAACCGAATCTCCTTTTGGACTCGCCGAATCTGGCGATCCGCGTCGTCCCTTTGGCTCTGTGCGATCAGCTTTAGCTGTGAATTGGCTTGCATGTCGAATTTTCTTGGAGAAAAGGTCTCAAGTTTTTCGCGGGACTATGGCATACTGGATCGCGAACCGCCAACCGACCTACCCGAACACGACCTTGAGACAAATCGCAAGCAGAAAAAAGCCGCAGTCGCTGCGAGTCGCCGGATGCTTCGCCGGGGTCGGCGGCATTGAATTGGGGCTGAGGCGGCACGGCCACGACGCCGTGATCTTATCGGAAATCGAGCCGACTGCGAAGGCGGTCCTGATGTCTCATTTCCCGAAAATCCGCTTAGCCGGCGACATCCGGGAAATAAAGCGATTGCCGCAGTGCGACCTGATTTCAGCCGGATTCCCGTGCCAAGACCTCAGTCAGTGCGGAAAGACGGCGGGGGTCACGGGTGCTGAATCTTCGCTGGTCAATGAAGTCTTTCGATTGATTGACAGTTCAAAACAGAAACCGAACTGGGTTTTGCTCGAGAACGTGCCGTTTATGCTCTGCCTCGATTCGGGTCGAGCAATGCGGCTTATTACCGGCGCACTGGTACGGCGGGTTACCGCTGGGCCTACCGGACTGTCAATGCAAGGGCATTTGGCGTTCCACAGCGGCGATTACGGGTTGTGATCCTCGCTTCTCTCGACGCTGATCCTCGAGAAGTAATCTTTGCCGACGAGAATTCGGAGCCCATAGAATGCCGCTCCCCGGAAGCCTTTGGCTTCTACTGGACCGAGGGCGCGACCGGGCTCGGATGGGCACCAAACTGCGTCCCGACGCTGAAAAGTGGTTCCACAATCGGGATTCCATCGCCGCCCGCGATTTGGATTCCGTCCGAACGACGATTAGTGACGATCGATCTGCGCGACGCTGAGCGACTTCAAGGCTTCCCTGTCGAATGGACTCAACCCGCGGCGACCATATCGTCTCGGGCCGGGGTCCGCTGGCGACTTGTCGGCAACGCGGTATGCGTTCGCGTCGCGTCGTGGATCGGCAGACGCTTGGCGACGCCAGGGAAAACTGTCTGCAAAGAGGGCCTGCCCATTGCTGCGGACGGCCGATGGCCAAGTGCCGCTTATGGAGATCGGAGCGGCGCAATGCAGTCTGCGCGTCGATGTGGCCCGTAATCCGAGCACAAACGCCGCTCTTGGAATTCCTGAGATTTCCACTTCGCCCGCTCTCTGCTCGTGCAACGGCCGGTTTCCTAAATCGCGCCATGAAAAGCAGTCTGAGGTTCGATTGCCGATTCCTCGAGGATGTCGCCGAACATCTGAGAACGGTCAACGCCCTTGCCGTCGAGACGGCGACGGCCGATCCCTGATCGCATCGAGGCTTCGACCTTTGCAAAGCGCTCGCCGCTCACGGAATCTTATTCACCGCTTCCTTGATCGTCTTCGAGGCGTCTTTGCCGTTCTTGATGAGCCGCTCGGCGTCGGGGACGGATTTCTTGCTGCCGAACCAGGAGTCTTTCTTTTTCTTGACGAATTGCTCGAAGGCCTTGAGGTCGGCATCGAGGGCGGCCCGCTGCTTCTTGATGTCGTTCTTGAGATTGTCTTTCCAGTCGAACAAGTCTTCCATTTCCTTGTTGACCTTCGTCATGTGCCCTTCGAGCTTCTTGAATTCCGGATCGGCGGCCAGCTTTTGCTCGGGATTTTCCTTTTGCGAGCTGCGGTTGTCCGCCTGATTGTTGCTGGGCATGTATTTATCGGTGACCTTCTGAATCTTGTCCATCAGTTCGCCGTGCTCTTTGCGCTTGTCGGCCATCGCCTCGGCGACCCCCATGACTTGCGAGAGCGGTTCGCGGATGTCGGCGATTTGCTTGCCGATGGCGTTGATGAAAGCGGTGGTTTTCTTTCCCATGGTGGATTCCTGCTGAAGGGCAGTGCGATGTCTTCATGCCGCGCGGGCGACGCCCTGCGGCCCGTCAATCCGGCTCGGCGCTCAGCTCCTTGCGGACCTTCCCGGAAAACGCCGACAGCTTGTCGAGCTTGTCCAACGCCGCCTTGGCGGTGGCCGCGGCCTTTTGGGTCTGAGCCTGTTCTTTCTCCATTTCCTTCGCTACTTTCTTGTATTCTCCGATGTCGTGCTTGGCCACAATCGGTCTCCTGGAGCGTGAAAGGCTGGTGGAGTCGCCCAGGGCGAATTCGCCACGACGATGTAGTCGTTTCGGCGGCGACTGTCAAACGAACTCTACGTCGCCGCAGGATCGGCGGCGGCCCGCAAAGCCCACCCGCCTCGGCGCCCCGCGAGTGCCCGGCCAGGGGCTGGCCGTCGGCTATAAGTCCTTTTTCCATTGTGACTTACGCCGCTTGCGCAGCGGCCGGTCGAGCGGCTGCCCAGCGCGGGGGCCGCCGGCTGGGCCGACGATTTCGCGATTTTCGGCTTCGATTCGGCCTCGTTTCGACCGGCGGTTCGATCCGGAAAAAAATACCCCTTGTTTCGCGGCGGCGAGTTTCTACAATGGGGCTCTGCGTGGCCCACCTCGCCGAATTCTTTCGGGCGGGAATCCGGCCGCGATTTTGCCGCCCGGTTGCCGCGGAGATTTCCGAGGAAGAATCGAAGCGGTGAAAAATCTTTCGCCGCCTCTTTACAACGATTGGCGGCTCCGGTATATTTTTCCCTTCCGCGGTATGTTCAGGCGGAGTGAGACTCACGCGGCGGTGCTGAGTCCAAGAGGTAGTTGGGTCCAAGAGGTGTTGGGTCCGGGTGGCCGGAGGCGAAGTTCGCCAGTCGGCCGGCATTTTGCCGGTTCGGGTTAGGCGAGGTTGGCCCCTGTCCATTAAGACAGTCGGCGAGAGGTATTGCGGCTGGCGGCGGTGGCAATCGTCGCGGGGCGCAAGAACTTTCGCGGGTTCGATCTTTGACAATTCGGTTTGTGGTAATTGGCATCTTGAATTGAACGATGGCGGCGTCCCGCGCAAGCGGTCGTCGTCTTTGTTCTCCAAGGCTCTTAGCACGCATTCGTTTCCGGCTTTGCCGTGAGATCGGGGCTCTTGTGGCCGCGATCGGCACGTCGGGACGGGAAGGAATGCAGCGTAAAGATCAAAAAGAACGTTACCCTCGGCCATGGTGTCGGCGCGCTTGCCGGCGATGATGGCCGAGATACGGTAGATTGACAAAGCGGATCGAGGCGATCGGCCTTCCGGACTTCGCGAGAGGTTTGGGGGGAATCGAGAGCGTTCGATCAATGTGGTCAAGCTACTAAGGGCACATGGGGGATGTCTTGGCGTCAGGAGGCTTTGAAGGGCGTGGAAGACTGCGAAAAGCTCGGGGGAGCTGTCAAACGAGTGTTGATCCCGAGATTCCCGAACTGGCACACGACTGAATCCATAGGTCATGTGCGGCAAACGCGGCGAACTGAAACATCTCAGTAACCGCAGGAAAAGAAAGAAAAATCGATTTCCTCAGTAGCGGCGAGCGAACGGGAAATAGCCCAAACCGCGGAGGTTTTCCTCCGCGGGGTTGTAGGGCCTCTCACATGGGAGTTACAAAGCGGTCTGCTAGCAGAACGCATCTGGAAAGTTGGACCATAGCGGGTGACAGTCCCGTATGCGACAAGCGGACAGCCTCCCGAGGAGTACCTGAGTAGGTCGGGTCACGTGGAACCCCGACTGAATCTACGGGGACCATCCCGTAAGGCTAAATACTCCCTGACGACCGATAGTAAACTCAGTAGGGCGACTGAAAGATGGGAAGAACCCCTGCTAGGGGAGGATACTGAACCTGAAACCATGTGCCTACAAGCGGTCGGAGCACTATGGCCCGCGTGGACAATGCGTGACGGCGTGCCTTTTGCATAATGATCCGGCGAGTTACCGTCAGCGGCTCGGTTAAGGTCTTCAGGACCGGAGCCATAGGGAAACCGAGTCTGAATAGGGCGACAATGGTCGCTGGTGGTAGACGCGAAACTGCACGAACTACCCATGAGCAGGTTGAACCGCGGGTTATACCGCGTGGAGGACCGAACCCACTTGGGTTGAAAACCGAGGGGATGACTTGTGGGGAGGAGTGAAAGTCTAATCAAACGCAGAGATAGCTCGTTCTCTCCGAAATAGCTTTAGGGCTAGCCTTGAGCCACTACGCAACGGGGGTAGAGATACTGAATCGGCTTGAGGGCCTTCCCAGACTACTCTGCTGAACCAAACTCCGAATACCGGTGCGACTATCTCGGGAGTCAGTCCGCGAGGGATAAGCTTCGCGGTCGAGAGGGAAACAACCCAGACCATCTGCTAAGGTCCCGAAGTAGAACTCAGTCACTAAGGAAGTTGAGTTGCCGTGACAGCCAGGATGTTGGCTTAGAAGCAGCCACCATTTAAAAAGTGCGTAACAGCTTACTGGCCGAGCAATTCTGCGCCGATAATGAACGGGAGTAAGTTCTACACCGAAGCAGTGGATTCGACAGACCCTCGGGTTACTGAGTGGTAGGAGAGCGCTGTAGACGTCAGATACGAGCCGTACCGTAAGGAGCGGTGTTGGGGCGTCACAGGTGATTATGCCGGAATGAGTAACGATAAGGCAGGTGAGAATCCTGCCCGCCGAAAGCCTAAGGTTTCCTGGGGAAGGTAAATCCGCCCAGGGTTAGCCGGTACCTTAGTCGAGGCCGAAAGGCGTAGACGATGGACAGCAGGTCAACATTCCTGCGCCACCAAGATGGACCGATGGAGGGACGGCGTCTGTAAGGTGAGCGGTACGATTAGAAATGTCCGTAGACCGTCGGAAGGTGGGGGAAAGGCAAATCCGCCCCCGCAAGCCAACGGCGGGACCGAGCGCGTTTACGTTCGGAAGTCATCCGAAAGGCGTCCAAGAAAAGCTCCTAAGGGTTGAAACTTTGGTGACCGTACTAAAACTGACACAGGTAGGCGAGACGAGAAGTCTAAGGCGCTCGGGAGAACACTGGTTAAGGAACTCTGCAAATTGGCCCCGTAAGTTCGCGATAAGGGGTGCCCTCGGGGGTGCAAGCTCTCGGGGGTCACAGTAAATCGGCATCAGCGACTGTTTATCAAAAACACAGGACTCTGCAAACTCGCAAGAGGAAGTATAGAGTCTGACGCCTGCCCGGTGCCGGTAGGTTAAGGAAGAGGGTTAGCCGTAAGGCGAAGCTCGCGACCGAAGCCCCGGTAAACGGCGGCCGTAACTATGAACCTCTCGTAGTTGTAAAATTTGGCTAAATGCTGGAACACCTGAGTATCCCAAGCTACTTGCCCGATCCGTCGGGCAGTGACAATGCGGTGGGTGCAGGCAATCAGCAGGAAAGGCCGGATCGATCTGTTGTCGATCCGGAATCCTCAGAGACTATACGCCAAACCCCGTCGACCGGCCGTGTCGGCGGGGATGATATAGTCCGATCTGCGGTGCGAGCCGTAGAGCCAGGCAGAAATGATCTGGCCCAACCGCCGAGTGAATCTTCGGATTCCCGGAGGGTTGAGTAACAACAATGGACGGTCCTAAGGTAGCGAAGTTCCTTGTCGGGTAAGTAACATTGCCCGTGGCGGAAGCGATTCCGCCTTGATCACCGGCTCAAATCGGTGGAGCCCCACCGACGCCATGCAGGGCGTCGCGGGTAATACCGAGGGTAAGATCGTCGCCTGACGATCCCCGTAACGACTCAGGGTTTGACAGCCCTGGATGGAAGCCTCTGGGTTTCCATAACACGCCGGCCCTGATCTTTGTCATGAATATCGCATCCTACATTTCTGGCTTCGTCGATGGCGAAGGATGCTTTTGTGTCTCGTTTATTCCCAGCAAACGGCATTGCTGTGGCTGGGAGGTTCGACCGAGTTTTTCGGTCAGCCAAAACGGCGACCGAGCAGAATTGCTGTATACGATCCAGCGAATCTGGAAATGCGGTTTCATCCGGCCTGACCGTTCCGACAAGACGTTGAAATATGAGGTGCGAAAAGTCCAGGACTTGGTGGAGAAGGTTCTTCCCCATTTTCGAGCTTTTCCGCTTCTGTCATCGAAGCAACGCGATGTGCTTCGCTTCGATGATATCTGCACGCTGATTCATGGCAAGCAGCATTTGAACGTCGAAGGCCTGGAACGAATCGTCATGCTGGCGATGGAGATGAATCCATCGGGCAAACGAAAGTACACGCGGAGCGAGATCGTCAACTCGCTTCGATCAGGTGAAGGTATAGTCTGCGCCACAGGTAACTGTGGAATCACGTGAAGTTCCGACCTGCATGAATGGCGTAACGACTGATGCACTGTCTCAACCAGTGACCCGGTGAAATTGTAGCCGTGGTGAAGATGCCACGTACCCGCAGTGTGACGGAAAGACCCCGTGAACCTTTACTGTAGGCTGATATTGGTCTGGACATGTTCTGTGTAGGATAGGTGGGAGGCTGTGAAGTGGCGACGCCAGTCGTCATGGAGCCAACGTTGAAATACCACCCTGACCATGTTTTAGTTCTAACTCTCGATTCCCGTGAATCCGGGCGAAGGACAGTGTCAGTTGGGCAGTTTGACTGGGGCGGTCTCCTCCAAAAGAGTAACGGAGGAGTCCAAAGGTACTCTCAGCCTGGTCGGCAATCAGGCAGCGAGCGTAAAGGTAGAAGGGTGCTTGACTGCGAGACTCATAAGTCGAGCAGATACGAAAGTAGGGCTTAGTGATCCGGCGGTGCTGGATGGAAAGGCCGTCGCTCATCAGATAAAAGGTACTCCGGGGATAACAGGCTTATCGCTTCCGAGCGTCCATAGCGGCGAAGCGGTTTGGCACCTCGATGTCGGCTCATCACATCCTGGGGGTGGAGAAGCTCCCAAGGGTTTGGCTGTTCGCCAATGAAAGTGGTACGTGAGCTGGGTTCAGACCGTCGTGAGACAGGTCGGTCCCTATCTGCTGTGGGCGTACGAAACTTGCGGAGGTTCTTCTTTAGTACGAGAGGATTTGGAAGGACGTTCCTCTGGTGTCCCAGTTGTCGCGCTAGCGGCATGGCTGGATAGCTATGAACGGAAAGGATAAACGCTGAAAGCATATAAGCGTGAAGCCCGCTCCAAGATAAGGTTTCGTAGGGTTTATACCGAAAGTCCCCTGGAAGACGACCAGGTTGATAGGCCGGATGTGTCCGCACAGCAATGTGCTCAGCTAACCGGTACTAACGGACGAATGCTTGACCACCTTGATCCAACGCTCCGATCTCGATCGGCCCCGCGTGACTCCAGCCAAAGGGCTGGCCATGAGGAGCCCGGAAGTTCGGATTCCATGCCAAGAGCTGCCGATTACCACAACAAATTGTCTTTGACGAAGACGGTTGGCGCCGCAAGTTTTGCCCGCCAACGTCTTTCTGGACACCAAGCGGCTCGGCGCCTACCGGCCCGAGCCGCTTCTTTCCGGTGACCATATCTGAAAGGTCACACCCGTTCCCATTCCGAACACGGTAGTTAAGCTTTCAGAGCCGATGGTAGTACCCAAAGTGCGAGAGTAGGTATCGCCGGAATTTTTTACATGCCCGCCGCGGACCCGATAACGGGCCGCGGCGGGCTTTTTTTGCGCTCCCCCGAAATCGCGCCGACCGCCGCGGGTCGAAAATCGCGGACCTCGGTGTATAATCGGTTGCTCCGCCGGAGATGCCGGTTCGGATCGAGTCTTGCCACGAGGGGGCGCTACGCCGATGTCGTCGAAAATCGAGGATTACGCCCTGATCGGCGACAACGAGACGGCGGCACTGGTCGGCCGCGACGGCTCGATCGATTGGCTTTGCGTGCCGCGCTTCGATTCCGACGCCTGCTTCGCCGCCTTGCTCGGCACACCCGAGAACGGCCGCTGGCAACTTGCTCCCGCCGCCGAGTGCCGGCCGTCGCGGCGACGCTATCGGGGCGAGACGTTGGTGCTCGAAACGCGCTACGAAACCGATGGCGGCACGGTCGATGTCATCGATTTCATGCCGCTCCGCACCGACGCCCCGGTGCTGATCCGCATCGTCCAAGGAGTCAGCGGCAAAGTGCCCATGCACATGCAGCTCGTGCTCCGCTTCGATTACGGCCGCATCGTCCCCTGGGTGCAGGGGCAGGACAACGGCTTCCGCGCCATTTGCGGTCCGGATGGGGTCGTCTTGCATTCCGACGTCGCCGTGCATGGCGAGGGCCTGACCTCGGTCGCCGACTTCGAGGTGGCCGAAGGTCGAAGCGTCGCCTTCTCGTTGACTTGGTTCGAGTCGCATCGCGATCCGCCGCCGCCCCGCAATGCCCTGAAAATGCTCGACGAGACGGAGCGGTGGTGGCTCGATTGGGTCAGTCATGCGACCTATCGGGGGCCGTGGCGCGAGGCGGTGGTCCGCTCGCTCATCACCCTGCAAGCGCTGACCTATGCGCCGACCGGCGGGATCATCGCCGCGCCGACCACCTCGTTGCCCGAGCAACTCGGCGGCGGCCGCAACTGGGACTATCGCTATTGCTGGCTGCGCGACGCGACGATGACGTTGTTCGCCTTGGTCTCGGCCGGCTACACCGAGGAGGCGGCGGCCTGGCGCGAATGGCTGCTGCGGGCCGTGGCCGGCAGCCCTGACGAATTGCAGATCGCTTACGGAGTGCAAGGGGAGCGGCGTCTGCCGGAACTCACGCTCGATTGGCTGGCCGGCTACGAAGGGAGCCGGCCGGTGCGGATCGGCAATGCGGCCTGCGAGCAGTTTCAGCTCGACGTTTATGGCGAACTTTTGGACGCCATGTTTCAGTTTCGCCGGGCCGGCCTGCACCCGGAGGCCGCCGCTTGGAATCTGGAGCGGATGCTGGTCGACTTCGTCGAGTCGGCTTGGCAGCAACCCGACGAGGGGATTTGGGAGATTCGCGGGCCGCCGCAACATTTCACCCATTCCAAGATCATGGCCTGGGTCGCCATCGATCGATCCGTCAAGAGCATCGAGCGGTTCGGCCTCGAGGGACCGGTGGAGAAATGGCGCGCCCTGCGGGAGCAAATCCACCGCCGAAGTTTGCGATCGGGGGTTCGACGCGGGCCAAAACAGCTTCGTTCAGCACTACGGCAGTTCGGCCCTGGATGCGGCGCTGTTGATGATTCCGCTGGTCGGGTTTCTGCCGGCCGACGATCCGCGCGTGCAGGGGACGGTCCGCGCGATCGAGCGCGAGCTGCTCGTCGACGGGTTCTTGCTCCGGTACGCGCAGTCGAATCACGTTCACGGCTTGCCTCCCGGCGAGGGCGTGTTCTTGCCTTGCACGTTTTGGCTGGCGGACAACTACGTGTTGGCCGGTCGGACGGCCGAGGCGGAGCAGGTGTTCGAGCGGATGCTGGCGTTCCGCAACGACGTGGGGCTGTTGTCGGAGGAATACGATCCGCAGGCCGCGCGGCTGGTCGGCAATTTTCCGCAGGCGCTCTCGCACATCGCGTTGATCAACTCGGCGATCAACATGGCCTTGTCGACAGGGGCGGCCAAGCAACGCAGCCAGGATTGAGCCGGCCGATCCGGCCGCGCGGAGGTTCTCGGGCGTCAGCCGGCGGACAGTCTTGAAGTTCGATTGCCCTCGGCTCGATATCGAGATTCGGCCTGATTTTCTTCAATCGACTGTCGGCAAGCCGCTCGGGTCGTTGTCGTCGTTCGCTTCGCGAAAGAGCGCCCGGCTCTTTCGCGGAACGAAAGGCGACGATGGACCGTGTGTCACGGGCAAGCGACACCCGAGTGCCACGGGCAAGCAACGTCTGTCCGTGGCGTGCTTGGGGCCGCGAAGGCTGACGCGCCTCGAGGCGCCTCTCAATCCCAATCGCATTCATAATCGTCATCGTCATCGTAATCGGACTCTTCGCTTGTCGGCGGCCCATCGGTCGAGAACGATGAGGAGCATGATACGGATTGGGAATGGGATTACGAGCACGAGTCGAAGTAGGATTGGGAATGCGAGCGCTACGATCGGAACGATTGTGAACTGCGGCGAATCGGGGTATAATTCCTTCCAGCGGCTCATGGGCGACAACCGGCGACAACTCCGCAAAACGGCTTCCGCCATCTTTTCTGCCAGGAATTTCGGCGAATCTCGCGACGCCATGGCGCTATGCCCGAGCCGACTCTACCACGCGATGAACAAATGCCCGCGCGTTTGGCGGTGGTGATCCCCTGCTATCGCGTCAGCAAGCAAATCGCCGGAGTGCTCCATGCGATCGGGCCGGAGGTGTGGCGAATCTATTGCATCGACGACGGTTGCCCCGAACAGAGTCGCACGGTCATTGCGCAGCGGCCGCCGACGATCCGCGGATTCGCCTGTTGGTTCACGAGCAAAATCGGGGCGTCGGGGCGGCGGTCGTCACCGGCTATCGGCAGGCCCTGGCCGACGGGGCGGAAATGATCGTCAAGCTCGATGGCGACGGGCAGATGGACCCCGCGCCGCATTCCGCGAACTTATCGCCCCGCTCTGGCCGACGGCGAAGCCGACTATGTGAAAGGAAATCGCTTTTATCACCTCGAAAGCCTGCGGGCGATGCCGGTCGCCCGGCTGTCGGCAATGCCGGCTTGTCGTTTCTTTCGAAGCTATCGACGGGCTATTGGAACCTGTTCGATCCGACTAACGGCTACACGGCGATTCACGCGGCCGTCGCCGCCCGCTTGCCGCTGGGCAAGCTGCATCCGCGGTATTTCTTCGAGTCCGACATTCTGTTTCGCTTGAACACGCTGCGGGCAGTCGTCGGCGAAGTGCCGATGGAGGCCCGCTACGCCGATGAGATCGAGCAGCCTGAGCCTGACGAAGGCGTTCGTGCAATTTCCGCTTTATCACGCCCGCAATTGCCTCAAGCGGATCTTCTACAATTACTTTCTCCGCGGTTTCAGTGTGGCGTCGATCAATCTTCGTGTGCGGATTCGGGCTGCTGGCGTTCGGAGTGATTTTCGGCGTGCTGCAATGGATCGTCGCGGCGGAGCGGCAATACGCCCGCGTCGTCGGGCACGGTGATGTTCGCCGGCGTTGCCGGTCATCATCGGCTCGCAATTGCTGTTGAGTTTTCTGGGCTTCGACATGGCCAACGTCCCCCGCGAGCCGCTCCACCCCAAAATTCGCCAGCATTGAAGACAACGGACATGACAGACGGGGAACGCCACGCGAATCTCCCGCTCCCACGCAGGGAAGGATGCCCGCCGGTGAGCCTTCGACGGGGGCGAGGTATGGCAAACCGATCGAGCCGCATCGAGCCTCCTCGCCACCTATCCGCGCGCGCCGGCCCGCCGCTGCCGCCGAAGCTGGCCGCCATCTATCATGAAACGTATGTTTCCAGCCGCGAAGGCCGGGGTCCTCTATCGCATCACCCAATCGCTCGAAGCCTGGATGCACCGCCGCGTGGCCGCCGATTCCGCTCGCGGGGCAAGCCGTGCTGGAGCTCGGGGCGGGCACGCTGAACCATCTTCCATTCGAGAGCGCCGGGCAAGACTACGACGTCGTCGAGCCCTACACGGCCCTCTATGAAGGCCGCCCGGAAGCGGCGCGGGTGCGAACGTTTCACGCCGACATCGACGACGTGCCGCGCGACCACCGCTACGATCGAATCATCTCGATCGCCACGCTCGAGCACGTGCTCAACCTGCCGCAACTTGGTCGCCCAAGCGGCGACGCTGCTCGAGCCCGGCGGCCGTTCGCGGCCGGCATCCCGTCGGAAGGCGGTTTTCTCTGGGGCTTGGCCTGGCGCTCATCGGTGGGCCTCTCGTTCCGCCTGCGCACCGGCCTCAATTATGGCGACCTGATGCGCCACGAACATGCCAATCGGGCCGACAGAAATCGAAGCGATCGTCAGGCACTGCTTCGAGCGCGTCGCGATCCGCCGCTTTCCGTTGCCGGCCCGTCAAGCGAGCCTGTATACATTTCTCCGCTGCGCCGAGCCGCGCTCGACCGCTGCCGCGCGCTGTTGGGCAAGTGACGGGGGACGAGTGACGAGTGACGAGTGACGAGTGACGAGGGTGTGGCACTGCCAAGCGCAGTCTGCCAGTGCCGGAAGCACGCGCTGAAGCGTGAACTCCAATGGGGGCGTGCCGGTCGTCGTTGGCCTCCGACCCCAATTCTACTCCTCATCGTTCTTAGGACTGGGATTACGAGAACGAGTAGGAGTAGGAGTAGGCATCGGGCCGCCCTTTGCGGCGGGAAGCCCCCTTGTCACGCCGGGGGAAAACGCCACAATTGCAGTCGCCTGCCATCGGAATCCGTCGCTCCCTGCTCCGCAGTTTGCCATGCGCATCGTTCTCTGCTATCCGCTGGAACAACGTCATTTGGATCGGATTCAGGCCGCCGCGCCGGGGGCCGAGTTGGTCAACGCCGGGCAAGATGGGATCGCGGCGCAGATTCTCCGGGCCGACATTTTTTGCGGGCATCCCAAGGTGCCGACGCCGTGGGATGAAGTGGTGCGGCTCGGTCGGCTCAAATGGATTCAATCGTCGGCGGCGGGGCTCGACCATCTGCTCGTCCCTTCGGTCGTCGAATCGCCGATCGTGATCACGAACATTGCCGGCGTGCTGGCCTATCAGGTTTGCGAGACGGCGATGGCCATGCTGTTGGGTTTGATTCGCGGCTGGCCGACTTTCTTCCGAGCCCAACAGGCGAAGGAGTACATTCGCCGGCCGGTTCGCGATCTGCACGGCGCGACGGTGGGCATCGTCGGCTTGGGGGGCGTCGGGCGGCGCATTGCCGAAGCGCTGGCGGCATTCGGCACGCGGATTCTCGCGACCGACATGTTTCCGGTCGATCGGCCGCCGCACGTCGCCGAACTCTGGCCGGCCGACCGACTCGATGCCCTCCTGCCCCTGGTCAACGTCCTCGTGCTGACCCTGCCGCTCAACGATCAGTCGCGGGGGATGATCGACGCCCGGCGGCTGGCGCTGATGCGGCGCGGCGCGATCCTGATCAACGTCGCCCGCGGGCCGATCGTCATCGAGCGCGATCTTGTCGCCGCGTTGGAATCCGGGCAGCTCTTCGGCGCGGGGGTCAACGTGGCCGAGATCGAACCGCTGCCGACCGCCAGCCCGCTCTGGGAACTGCCGAACGTGATCATCAGCCCGCACGTCGGCGGCGAGAGCGCCGCCGCGCCGACGACATCACGGCGATGTTTTGCGAGAATCTACGGCGTTATCTGGCGGGCCAACCACTCGTGAACCTGGTCAACAAGCGATTGGGCTATCCGATTCGCATCGCCAGCGGGGTTGGGGCAGGCGAGCCGTTCTGACACGCCGCCCAATGTGGAAGCGGCGTCCCGCCAGTAGGACGGCTCTCCCGAGCCGTCTGCCCAACGTAGGACGGCTCTCCCGAGCCGTCTGCCCAACGTAAGCCGGCTCTCCCGAGCCGTCTGGTCAATGTAGGACGGCTCTCCCGAGCCGTCCGCCCAACGTAAAGCCGGCTCTCCCGAGCCGTCTGCCCAACGTAAGCCGGCTCTCCCGAGCCGTCTGGTCAATGTAGGACGGCTCTCCCGAGCCGTCTGGTCAACGTAAAGCCCGTCTCCCGAGCCGTCTGGTCAATGTAGGACGGCTCTCCCGAGCCGTCTGGTCAACGTAAAGCCGGCTCTCCCGAGCCGTCCTCGTCTGGGGAGCGTGGTTCTTCCGAGCAGTCCGGTGAACTCTGGACGGCTCGGGAGAGCCGTCCTACGGGGGTGGCCCCCTTGTCAAAGGCCAGCTCGCGGCTATGCTTGACGGGAACTTGCCCGCAAACTCAACGCAGTTTGCCCCATCGGGTTCCCTCCCACCTCAGACACGTCGGGAACCGGTTGGCCAGCGGCAAGTTCCAGCCTTGGCCGGTTGAGCCCGTCAGCCATCGGATGGTTGCCACGAGAGGGTTGCCGGCACAAATCGGTTTGTTTGTGTCCCCGTTTTGTTTTCAGGAGGAATCATGCTCTCAGCTTGTGTGAAGTTCGCGCTCGTCTTGTCGCTCGGCGTCGTCGCGACGCCCGCGCCAAAAGCTCCGATAGCTCCAAAGGCTCCGAAAGCCTCGCAGACGACGCTCGGCGGTGTGGAGCAGGCGATGCTCGATGCGGCGAATGCCCAGCGGGCCCGCTACGGACTGGCCGCCTTGAAAATCGCTCCGCAGTTGGAACAGACGACCCGCCGCCATGCGGCCTGGATGACCAATAGCCATAACATGCAGCACTCGTCGATCGGCGTGGCCGAGAATATCGCTTGGGGCCAGCGTAGCACCCAAGAGGTCATGGTCTCGTGGATGAATTCCCCCGGCCATCGGGCGAATATCCTCAATCCCGGCTACCATTGGATCGGCGTGGCGGCCTATACTGCCACCGATGGGTCGTGCTATTGGTGCCAACAATTCTTGCGATGAGCCGGTCGATCGGCCGGATGGCGGGCTGCCGCTGGCCATCGTCGGGGCCAGCGCGCGGGCCGCGGCCGCGTCGGCCCGCCGCGCCGGCCTGAAAGTTTGGGCAGCCGACCTGTTCGCGGATCGCGATTTGCTCGCCTGCGGCCGCGCCGAACGCGTGATTCGACTATCCCCAGGGCCTGGAATCGGTCGCTCGCGGCCGCGCCCGCCGGGCCGTGGATGTATACCGGCGGGATCGAAAACCATCCGGCCCTGGTGGATCGGCTGGCCGCGAGCCGGCAGCTTTACGGCGTCGGCGGCGCGGCGCTGCGCGCGGTGCGCGATCCGTTGCGACTGGCAGAAGTGCTGCGGGCGGAAGGGTTTTGCGTGCCGGGCTGTTCGCTTTTCGCAGCCGACGTGCCGACCGATGGCTCGTGGCTGGTAAAACCGGCGGCCTCTTCGGGCGGCTGTCGCATTGAGCCTTGGGTCGGTGCGGCGGCGCAGGGCGGCGAGCCGGGGCAGACTGGCGATTTGCCGCGGTGCTATTTCCAACAACGAATCGCTGGGCTGCCGGCGAGCGCCGTGTATCTGGCGGCTCGCGACGGGGCAATCTGCTGGGGCATTTCGCGGCAACTCCTCGGGCTGCCGTGGTGCGGCGTTGCGCGGGGGGCGAACGATCGGTTCCGTTATTGCGGTTCGATCGGGCCGCTGGCCGTTTCCCCCGCGTTGGGCGGCCGGCTCGATCGGCTGGGATCGGTTGTTGCCGAGGCATTCGAACTGACGGGGTTGTTCGGCGTCGATTTCATTCTGGCCGGCGATGAGATTTGGACCATCGAGGTCAATCCCCGCTATCCGGCATCGGTCGAAGTGCTGGAACGGGCCGGCGGAACGAGCGCCGTGGGCTGGCACGTGGCGGCCTGCCGCGAGTTCATCGGCCCGGAACGGTCGCCGGTTCGATTCGATGCCGCGCGACAACGTCGCGACCTGGCCGACGAATCCCGGATCAACGGCAAAGCGATTCTCCATGCGACGGCCGATGCGATCGTCGGCACGCGATTCGTGGAATGGGTGGAAATGCAAAACGGCGCTGCGGAGTGGCCGGTCGTGGCCGACATTCCGGCCGCCGGCGCTTCGATCCGAGCCGGGCAGCCGATCGTGACCGTCATGGCCGCCGGGCGAGACGACCCGACGGTGCTGGCCTGCCTCGAAGAACTCGGCGGGGCGCCTATCGAAAACTGGCCGTCCCGGCGGAACATGCGAACAATTCCCGCTCCCAAGTGTCCTGAGAATCAGCGGCGGGCCGGCCAGGGGGCTGTTTTTCGACCGCGGAATTCGGTTTGGGGCGGTTGGGGGCGGAAAAAATCGTTTGTCCGCCATCGGACGGATTTTCCCGCCCCAGGCGCGGCATGTTAGAATGGAATAGCCGGGCCACCGCAACCTGGATCGACTATCGCCGACATCCAACAGGGAGGACCAATCCCACCGTGACTGAAATGAAACGGACCGAGAGCATCGCCAGTGAAGCGGCGATTCTCGTCGGCGTTCTGCTGACCGAGCGCACGGATTACGAGCATCCCCTCGACGAATTGGAGGGCCTGGCCGAAACGGCCGGGCGCGGGTCGTCGGGCGGCTGACGCAGCGCCGCGAAGCCCCCGACATGACCACCTATCTCGGCAAGGGGAAGCTGGTCGAACTCGAGCAACTCGCCGCCGGCAAGGAGGCCGACGTGGTGCTCTTCGACAACGATCTCTCGCCCGCTCAGGTCCGAAATCTCGAACAGGCACTGAGCATCAAGGTGGTCGATCGCACCGAGCTGATCCTCGACATTTTCGCGGGCCGCGCGAAGACATACGAAGCCCGCTTGGCCGTGGAAATGGCCCAGCTTCAATATGCGTTGCCGCGGCTCAAACGGATGTGGACGCATCTGTCGCGGATCAAAATGGGGATCGGCATGCGCGGCCCCGGCGAAAAGCAGTTGGAAGTGGACCGCCGCTTGGTGGAAAAGCGGATTCACGATCTGGGGGTCGAACTCAAGGGCATCCAACGCCGCAAGGAGCGCGAAGTCGCCGCCCGCCGCGACCGCATGACCGTCTCGCTGGTCGGCTATACGAATGCCGGCAAGAGCACGCTGTTGAACAAGCTGACGGGGAGCCAGGTGTTGGCCGAAGACAAGCTCTTCGCCACGCTCGACACGCGCACCCGCCGCTGGCAATTGCCCGGCTGGGGGCCGGTCTTGCTGAGCGACACGGTCGGGTTCATTCGCGACCTGCCGCACCATTTGATCGCCAGCTTCAAGGCGACGCTCGAAGAGGCCCGGCAGGCGAATCTGCTGCTGCACGTGGCCGACGCGAGCAATCCCGCCGCCGCCGATCAGATCGCGGCGGTTTACGCCGTGCTCGAGGAACTCGGCATCGAAGCCAAGGACACGATCCTGGTGCTCAACAAAGTTGACGCCGCCGAGCCGCGGAATCTCAATGGCCTGCTGGTCCGTTATCCCACTGCCCTGCCGATCAGCGCCGGAGCGGCGTCGGCATGGCGCAGCTCGCCGGAGCGGTGAGCGAGGCGCTGAGCCGGAGCTTTGTTGACGTCGATATCGAGACGGGGGTCGAGAATGGCCGCCTGCAAGCCTTCTTGGCTGCGCATGGCGAGGTGCTCTCGAAGAGCTACCATGACAGCCGCGTGGTCATCCATTGCCGGATCGCGGAAAACCATCTCGGCCGGATTCGCGAGGAGGCCACCGAGATCCGGCCGCGGCTGACCCCCTCCAGCACCAACGGCCATACCCGCCGGTCAGTTCGGCAACGGTCAAGCCCAAGGCTGATTTCCCGTGGCCCATCGCACAATCAGCGGTCGCGATCGCTCGTCACCGGCGCTTCCGGCGGAATCGGTCGGGCAATCGCGCTCGAATTGGCTCGCCGAGGATCGCCCGTCGTGCTCGTCGCCCGCCGCGCCGAGCTGCTCGAGCAGGTAGCGGCCGCGATCGGGGCCGCCGGTGGGCGGGCCGAATGCGTCGTCGGCGACGTGACCGATCCGGCGCTGCGGCGGGCGGCGCTCGAGCGGGCCCAGAGCGTTTCGGCGGCCTCGACGTGCTGGTCAACAATGCCGGCGTCGGCGCCGTCGGCCGATTCGACGAGGCCGGCCCGGAGCGGCTGCGGCGGCTTTTCGAGGTGAATCTTTTCGCAGCCGCCGAATTCATCCGCGAGGCGCTGCCGCTGTTGCGCAAGGCGCAAGCCGATTGTCGTCAATATCGGCTCGATTCTCGGCCACTTCGCCGTGCCGCGGACCAGCGAATACTGCGCGACGAAATTCGCGCTCCGCGGGTTGAGCGATGCGCTGCGGGCGGAGTTCGTGCAACTCGGCATCGACGTGCTGCTGGTCAGCCCCGGCTCGACGGAAACCGAGTTCTTCGAGCACGTCGTCGAGCGCACCGGCAATACGCTCTGGCCCGAGCAGCCCGGAGTTTCGGCGGCTGCCGTGGCCCGCGCGACGGTGCGGGCGATCCGCCGCGGCAAGGCGGAGATCATACCGAACTTTCGCGGGGGACTGATCTGCCGGCTCAATCGGGCTTTTCCCGGCTTGGTGCGGCGGATTCTGGCCCGCTACGGCTGACATTTCAGCCTCGATTGCGGTGGACCGCAGGGCTCGATTGTTCGGAGATTTCGGGCTGCGGCAGGCCGCATTTCTATTGCAGGCCGCCGTTCGATTGCAGCCGGCCGTTCGATTGCAGCCGGCAGTGACCCCATCGCGACCGGCGGCAACAAAGGATCGTCGGCACGGGGTTGGCGGCGTTCGCGCCGCGTGCGCAATGTCACGCCACTCTAGCCCGACGCGCTAGCGAGGGAATACGGGTGGCCGGCGGCGCCGCGCCGATTCTCTCGCTTGCGCGTCGGGCTTGTGTCGCAACGGAACGAAAAGATTGCGAGCGGCGTGCGGTTTTCAGCGGTCGTGCAGAGGGCAACGCGCGGTGGCCAAGTTTTCAAGGGTTGGCGGAGCGACTCCGATGATCAATATGGCCGGCGCGACAAGTCATCGCGATCTCACAAGGAAGTTCCACGGCGAGCAGCCGACTCCCTCGCCTTCCAATCATCGTCTCTCCCCGCTCGCTGTGCTTGCAACGCTTTTCGGCAATACGTGCATCTGGCCCCAGGCGAGCGGGTATTATTGGCAGCAATCGCGCCGACCGCTCACCTGCCTGGCCTTCATCGCTCCGCTGCTGGTTCTCTACGAAGCGGGCGTGATCTGGCTCGGCGCCCAGGCGATGCGCAACGGCGCCGACGTCTGGCTCCGCCAACTGCTCGATCTGCTGGGCTTCGGCCAATACTTTCTGCTCCCCGTCTTGACCATCGGGATTCTGCTCGGCTGGCATCATACGACGGGGCAACCCTGGCGGGTCGTGCCGGGGGTGCTGTATGCGATGTTTGCCGAATGCCTGCTGCTGGCGCTGGCGCTGGTGGTGATTGCCCGCCTTCAAGGATCGCTGTTATCGATGTTTCTGCCGGCCCAGTGCGACTGGCCCGTCTCGGCCTCGATTCTCAGCGGCGCCCTGCACGGCGCGGGCAAGCTGGTCGCATTTTTCGGGGCGGGCATTTATGAGGAAGTGCTGTTTCGGTTGACTTTGCTGCCGTTGGCGGCGTGGGGGCTGAAGTTGGCCGGCTGCACGCCCCGGCAAGCGTTGGTCGGAGCGGTGCTGATCACCAGCGTGCTCTTCTCGGCCGCGCACTATATCGGCCCTCACGGCCAGCCGTTGGAACTCTCGACATTTCTGTTCCGCTTCGTGGCGGGGGCGTTCTTCGCGGTGCTGTTCGTCTATCGCGGATTCGGGATCGCCGCCGGCAGCCATGCTTTCTACGACATCCTGGTCGGGCTCTGCTTGACGCCCTAGCAGCCTGTCCGAGCAGCCGGCTTACCTTCCGGTGGGCGTTGCCAAAGGGGGGCGGGAGTCGATTTCGCCATGATGCCGGTTGGCACTACGCGTCGTTCAGCGGGCGAAATCGACTCCCGACCCCTTTCGCGGCGCGCATCCCCTCGCCGCCATGGTTTATCGAGTGGTCCCACTAGCCCGACGCGCTAGCGAGGGCGTGCGCTTGGCTAGGAGCCTCTCCGATAACCGCCTTACTTTCCGGTGGACGTTGCCAAAAGGGGGTCGGGAATCGATTTCGCCATGATGCCGGTTGGCGCTGACGGGTCGTTCAGCGGGCGAAATCGACTCCCGACCCCTTTCGCGGCGCGCATCCCCTCGCCGCGACAAATTATCGAGCGGCCACACTAGCCCGACGCGCTAGCGAGGGCGTGCGCTTGGCTAGGAGCCTCTCCGAGAACCGCCTTACCTTCCGGTGGACGTTGCCAAAAGGGGGTCGGGAATCGATTTCGCCATGATGCCGGTTGGTACTACGGGTCGTTCAGCGGGCGAAATCGACTCCCGACCCCTTTCGCGGCGAGCACCCCCTCGCCGCCATGGTTTATCGAGTGGTCCCACTAGCCCGACGCGCTAGCGAGGGCGTGCGCTTGACTAGCAGTCTGTCCGATAACCGCCTTACCTTCCGGTGGACGTTGCCAAAAGGGGGTCGGGAATCGATTTCGCCATGATGCCGGTTGGTACTACGGGTCGTTCAGCGGGCGAAATCGACTCCCGACCCCTTTCGCGGCGCATCCCCTCGCCGCCATGGTTTATCGAGTGGTCCCACTAGCCCAACGCGCTAGCGAGGGCGTGCGCTCGACTAGCAGTCTGTCCGATAATCGCCTTACCTTCCGGTGGACGTTGCCAAAAGGGGGTCAGGAATCGATTTCGCCATGATGCCGGTTGGGAACGGGGTCGTTCAGCGGGCGAAATCGCACTCCCGACCCCTTTGCGGCGCGCATCCTCGCTCTGGCCGCCATTCGGTTTACTCGAGTGGTAGCGGCAAAGATCGCTCTGGTAGGCAGGGCCACAGTGGAACGCGCGGTCGAGGCCTTTCGGACTAGCGGCCTCGACGGTTTGCGAGAATGGAACAGGAAGGGGCCCACCAGCGAATTGGCTTCGTACCGGGATTTGATCCGTGAATCGTTCGAGAAAGAGCCGGTCCGAAGCGTGGCGGAGGCCGCCGAGCGGATCGAGAAAATGACCGGCCTCCGGCGTGGTCCGACCCAGGTCAGGAAATTCATGAAAGGGATGGGGATGAGTGGCGATGCATCGAGTGCCACTCCCCCCAAAAAAAGTCTCGAGGGCGTGTCGCTTGAAGCAGTCTGTCCGATAATCGCCGACAGTTGACACCTTCCGGTGGACGTTGCCCAAGGGGGTCAAGGGCACGTCTTCTTCGTGGATGCGGCCCATTTTGTCTATGGGACATTTCTGTGCTGCCTGTGGTCGTTCGTGAGATTGTGGGTGCGGGCGGCGTCGGGACGGCAGCGGTTCAACGTGCTCGGAGCCCGGAATGCCGTGACCCGGCAACTGACCTACGTGACCAACACGACGGTCGTGAACACCGAGACGATGTGCGAATTGTTGCGGAAGATTGCCGCCAAAAGCTTGATCGGTCCCATCACCGTGGTGCTCGACAACGCCCGTTACCAGCGCAACGCGTAGTCCATGCCCTGGCTACGGAGTTGGGGATCACGCTTCTTACCTTCCGGTGGACTTGCCCAATCTGAAGCTGATCGAGCGTCTGTGGAGTTCATCAAACGCCGATTGCTCTACGGGTCGTTCACCGGGCGAAATTCGACTCCCGACCCCTTTCGGCCGATCGACCACTGGCCCCCTCGCCGCGGCCGGTCTCGGACAGGCTCCTCGATGGCCCCGCTTCGCCGCCGCCAGAGCGGCTGCTATAATGCCCACCGGTGGCATGGCCGCGGTGGTATCGTTTTTGCCCAGTGATTTGGACGGGCAAAACGAACGGTGTTCCCGCGACCCGAGCCATGATCGTAGCGGCAATGATCGTAGCGACCATGATCGTAGCGGACGGGCGGCGGGGAACCGCGAATGAAATGTCGAGGGCTCGCATGTCGGAAGCGACTTCCACCGCGGCCAAGCCGGCTCAGCGCGGAGTTGACTCGCAGCGCGGCGAACCGGTCGTGCCGGACCTGACGCCCGCAACGGTTTCGTCGCCTGCGCCCGAGCGTGAGCGGCCTGCGGCGCGTGGCCTGCAATTTCGATTGCGGACGTTGATGTTCGCGGTCACGGGCTGTTGCCTGCTGTTCGGCGTGATGCGCGAGGTCGGGCCCTTGGCCTCGATTGTTCTGTGCGTCTATTTGTTGCTGGTGATATTTCATGTGGTGGGCAACGCGTTGGGAACGCGGCTCAACGCCGAAGGAGGCCGCGATGTCGACGCACGGCGAGGCCGCTCCAGCGAGGGGCGCCCCTTTGCCCGATCAAGTCGCCAACGGCCCCAGCCGGCTGCGCGAGCGGACGCCGCTGGGGCGATCGGTCACCATCCTCACGCTGGCCGGCGCGGCGCTGGGGGGCACGCTCAGCAGCCTCGCGTATGCCTATTGGACCAGAACCACCGCGCCGGAAATGCTCGTCGGCTCGATCTCGGCGGCGATCCTCGGAGGGTTTTTCGGCTTTCTGGCGAGCAGCTTCTGCAAGATCGGGCTGCGGGCATGGCACCAAGCACTCGAAGACAAACCTCCCTCGTCCCCAACTCGCGCCGCTGCCGGGCCACGGACCCCCGCCGAGAGAGTCGCTAGCCCCGCGTCCCTCGTTCCCCACGTCCCGCCTCCAGTCCTTCGTTGACTTCGACGAGCATCCGGGCAATCGCATCGGTTTCGGCGGGGTCGAGAACGGCGCGGCCGAAGCGGACGCGGTAGAAGTTGGCGACCAGACGCGGCGGCAACGCGGCGGCGCGGTGCCGGCCGAGATCGCCGCCCAGACGCTCGGCCCGCGCGATGGGCCAGCTCGAGCGGCGTTTCCCCCTGCTTGCGGCGGATGCCATGCCGCGCCAAGATCATCTCGAAGCGGCGATAGAATCCGACGCGGCTGCGGGCGACGGCCGATGAGCGGCGGCGTTTGCCGGCCCGCCGGCAGGCTCGCACGATCCGCCGCCCCAGCCGATAGACAAGAAAAGCGGCCAGCGCCAGCAGCGCCAAGGCCGCCAGCACATACCAATCGAACCGGCTGTCGGTTGGCTTGCCTCCGCCGAACAGCCAATGTCGGAGATGGGCGACGATGTCCGATACCGCCTGTTTCGGATGAGTCACGAGCTTTTTCAGCGCCTGGACGAAGTTGGACAGCGGCCGGTAAATCGCCCGATCCTGCCGGTCGGAATTGAGGCCGACGACATAAGTCGTCCACAGCATTTGCACGTAGTGCGAGAAATCGGCGAGCGACGACAGAAACGAGCCTTCGGCGGAGGCGTCGGCCGCTTGAGCGGCCGGAGTCGGATCCAAAATCAGCCAGGCCCCCTCGCCGAACGACAGGTCGGGCGGCATTTCCGCCCGCGGCGACTTTGCG
This sequence comes from uncultured Actinomycetota bacterium, assembly GCA_963770565.1. GTDB lineage: Bacteria > Actinomycetota > Actinomycetes > JAFAQI01 > JAFAQI01 > DATAUK01. Next base: position 53,370 of record CAVYQE010000001.1, on the reverse strand, counting down.
CACTTGTTGCGGATCGAGATAAGCCTCGACCCAGGCATGGGCATGAAGCTGCCGCACGTCGTAATAATAGCCGTTGGGATTCCAATCGCCGCCGTGAAAGCCGATCACCATCCGGGCCGGAATCCCCTGGCTGCGGAGCATCAGCGTCAGGGCGCGTGGCAAAGTATTCGCAGTGCCCCCGCGGATTGTGCGTGACGAAATCCTCGATCGGATCGATTCCGGCGGTGGCCGGCGGCCGATCGAGCGTATATTCGAACGGCGGCCGGCTGAGGGCCCGCTCGAGCGCGCGGGCCTCGGCATAGGCATCGCCGGCCGGGATGTTCGCCGCGCGGATCGTGCGGGCGGCAAAGGCCCGCAGGCCGGTGAGCGCGTCGCGCCGGTCGATCGGCGGTGCGGGCGAAGCCGCCGTGCCCCGCGGCCGTTTGTCGGGAAGCTGCAACAGATCGGGCATGGCGACTTCCCGCGGATCGAGCAGGGGAACCAGCCGCACCTGCCGGCCGTTCACCAATCCGGTCGTGAGAATCTCATAGGAGAATTCTTGCGATTGCACCTCGCCATTGGTGCGGACGAGTCGCTGCCGATCGGGATCGTACCGCACGTGCCGATTCGACCGCACCGACCCGGAGCGATACGGAGGATAGACGCCGAACAGCACCGGGTCGCTGAGCGGCTCGATCGTGATGAGTTCGCGGACCAAGCCGGGATCGTCCGGAGCGGTGGCAAGCCGATCGCGAGACCGTGTGCCGACGCCGCTGAGCTTCCATTCCCCGCGATGATAATCATTGAGCAGCGAGCCGCGCAGCAAAGGGGGACTCGTCGGCGCGAGCGGCGCGCCGGCCGCATTGCGAAAGCGGGCCTGCATGACGATTTCGGGATTCTGCAAGAGCGGCCCCATGTCGCCGAGCTTGACCGTCGGATTGTAACCGATCAGAGTCTGCTGACCGGCGACCTCGACGAGCGCCTTGCCGAACCGCGGTAGAAAGAAGAAGCAGACAGCGGCGACGATCAGCGCCGACCCCGATGCCGGTGGTCCGCCAGAAGATTCCCGCTCCGAGAAGTTGCCGCGACAGATCGGCCGGCGGCTCGGCCACGACGCGAATTCCCCGCGCGAGCGGCCACCGCGCCGGCGCAGTGCGGACCGGCGCCGCACGGAGGGACGGCCACGGAATGCGGCGCTCCGCCGCGCTCGGCATGGGATTCGGCTTCGCAGAGCACGAAAATCAATCCCAGCGCGGCCAACGCCACGAACAAATACACCACCAACAGCGCTCCGAACAGCAGGCTCGAATCGAGCGCCGTCGCCACCACGACTTCCAACCCGCTGAGCACCAGCAGTTGCCAATACAGCCGGACGTTTTTCTTCTGCAGCAACAGCACGATTTGCAGATAGACCAGCAAATTGGCGATCGTCGTGAGTTGCTCTTCGCTCGTCGCGGAGATGAACAGCACGACCGAGGCGACCGTCGCTAAAATCGCGACGGCATTGGCCACCATCCGATTCAGCCGGAACCAGCCCCATTGATCGGTGACGAAAATCGAAGCCAGCGCCACGATGCCGACGACGGCGGGGAGCGTCATGCTGCGCTCTCCCATGCCCAGCATCAATGCGCCCAACGGCACGAGCAGGGCGACATTGATCTGCAACAGCCGTTCCGCCCCGAGCGGGGCCTGCGCCGGCGGCTTGGCATGCGCTGCGCCGACGGCTTGGCTGCGGCAATCGCGGGGGGCGTTCGAAGGTGAATCTGCGGCAGGCGCATCGTGAGCCGTGGTCCGGGCCGGGGATTTCAGTCGATTTGGAAATACTCGAAGAGTTGGTCGCTGCCGGCGTCGATGTGCAGCAGCCGCGCCGCCGTCCCGCTGTGCCGCGGCGCCGCGGCATGCGCGCCGGCCGCGCCGGTAGCCGCGCGACTCTCGGGGCGCGTGCTGATGAGCACCAGCCGACCGGTCGGCGGACGCTCGATTCCGAATGGCTCGAATAATTCGCCGCGCGCGATCGGCGCCGCTTCGGCAACCGCCAGCCGCGCGAGCGCGTCGGCCGCCAACGCCCGCGACGCGCCGCCGTCGACGGCGACCTGTTCGCGGCCCGCCACGACCAGCCGCAATCGGCAGCCGCCGCGCCGGCAGGTGTCGGCTACGACGGTGGCGGCGAAGCTCACCGCCAATTCGACATTCTCTTCCTGCGCGGGCGTCGGCTCGCTGGGCTGCCAGAGGTCGACGAGCAACGTCAGATTCTCGCTCCGCGGCTGCTCGAACTGCCGAACCATGAGGCTGCCGCGGCGCGCGGAAGTGCGCCAATGAATCAGCCGCTTGCTGTCGCCGGAGCGCCAATCGCGCATGCCATAGAAATCGCCTTCGCTCAATCCTTGCCGTTGAAACACGTGATGCGTGCCCGGCTCCGCCGCGCGGCGGAGCCCGGCCCAGCGGCTCGTCAACCGCCCCAGCCGCGGCAGCACGATGAGCTGCTCCGGTTGCCGGAATGCGATCGTCCGTGAAATCAGCCGAAACGGATATCGGCTCGTCGCCCGGATCGGCCCGAATCGATAGCGCCCGCGCCGCCCGAACCGCACCCGATAGGCAACCCGCGCCGGCTGCCTGCCGACAAGTTGCGGGAAGATCGCCAGGCCGCGGCCGTGGTCTTCACGCCGCGGCGAATCGGCCAACTCGAAGGCGTCCTCGACCTCGATGCCCGTCGCACGATGCGGGCTCGACGCTTCCAACTCGATCACCGCCATCTCGCCGGCCGAGACCGCGTCGGGCAGCCGGCGGCGAAGCGTGAGCTTGCGGAGCATGATTCGCAGGGCAAACCAATTGAAATAGATCGCTCCGACCATCATCCCGGCGAAAGCCAGCATGAGATTGATGTCTTTCATCGACGCCCGCACCAGCACCAGCGCCAAGATGACGACGAAGTAGTATCCTTCGCGGGTCAATCGCGTTCGTCCCCGGAAAAACATAATAGGCTTCGGTTGAGGTTGGCGAAAACGTTCCAATGCCACGGGAATCCGCGTGCGTCGCGACCGGCTTTCCGGCACGGCGACACGGCCGGCTGTTCCGGCACGGCGACACGGCCGGCTATTCCGGCACGGCGACACGATCGACCAGCCGCTCGATCAACTGCTCCAAGGCGTGACGCTGCCCGGCGTGAGCGTAGCTCTTGGCAATCACGCGGTGGGCGAGCACGGCCACGGCCAACCGCTTCACGTCGTCGGGAATCACGAAATCGCGCCCCTCGATCACCGCCAGGGCCTGGCTCGCGCGATACAGGCAGAGCGCACCGCGCGTGCTCGCGCCGACCTGCAGCTCGTCGCAGCGGCGCGTCGCGTCGATGATATCGAGCAGGTACTCTTGAATCGCCTCGTCGACGGCGACCTGGCGGACCGATTCCTGCAACGTGCGAATTCGATCGCCATCGACGACCGGCCGCAACGCATCGACCGGCTCGCCGCCGCGATGCGCCGAGAGCACCTGCAATTCGTCGCCCCGCCCCGGATAGCCGATCGAAATCCGCATCAAGAACCGATCGAGTTGGCTTTCCGGCAGCGGATAGGTGCCCTCGAATTCGAACGGGTTTTGCGTGGCGATCACCATGAAGGGCAACGGCAAGGGATGCGATTGCCCATCGACCGAGACCTGCCGATCGCTCATCGCCTCCAGCAGCGCGCTTTGCGTGCGGGGCGTCGTGCGGTTGATTTCGTCGGCCAGCACGATATTGGCGAACACGGGGCCGCGGCTGAATACGAATTCGCCGGTGGGGGCCTGAAACAGGCTGCTGCCGATGATGTCGCTCGGCAAGCAGATCGGGAGTGAATTGGATGCGGCAGAAGTCGCCGCTGACGCTCTTGGCCAGCGCCTTGGCGACCAGGGTCTTGCCGACGCCGGGAACGTCTTCCAGCAGCAGATGCTCGCCGGCCAAGAGTGTGACGATGCACATCCGAATGACGTGAGGTTTGCCCAGGACGACCTGGGCCATGTTGGCCTCCAACTCCGCGACGCAGCTTCGAATCTCCGTCGCCATCCGGTCCCCTTCCGATTCCAAGTTTTTGCCGATCGAGCGCACGGGCGATTTGAGCGCGTGCCGTGCCTCATGTATATTAACCGCTACGGGCCGCAAGCCAAATGACTTTCGGGAGAAACGCGGAAACGGAACCGGCGGTTGCCCTGCGCTGCGCGGCCCGAAAGACGCCGGACGACAGGGACGCCGGACGACAGGGCGACTGGCCCTGCCGCCTGGCGGCGAATTGCGCCGGGCGCAACGCACGGTGTTGAAGGGGCCGAGTCGCCGTTGCAGAAATTCCGCCGAATCGCGGCCAATCGTGTGTCGAATGATGGATGAACTCCATAAAGATTCCGATTCGACGACTGGCTCGCCACGAGCCGAAGGGGCGCCCACCGCGCACAAAACGGCGGCCAAGACCAAAGCCGCCCCGAAAGTCGCCGCTGCTGCGGCCGCGAAGTCGGCAATTTGGCTCAATGGCGATGTTTTGGCTTGCGCCTGCCCCGATTGCGGCGCGCACGATGTCGGTGCGCGTTTGGCTGATGGTGGCCGACTGCTTGCATTGCGGCGCGAGTATCGAACTCACGCTCGAGCAGCAGCGCCAGGCCGAACGACTGCTGGCGGCGCGGGTTACGCCGATTCCCCCCGTGACCAAGGCCGCGGCGCCAACGCACCGGCCCGTGCCACTTCGAAATCCGGCACGAGCTCGAAAGCCGGCGCCGGCGGTTGTACCGGCCGCGCCGAGCGTGCCCGTGGCCAAGTTGGTCAAGGCGCGTCCGGTCGAGCCGCCGCCGCTGCCGAAACTTCCCCCTCCGCTCCCGCCGGTGGCCAAACTCGTGCGACCGGGGCCGCTGGAAACACCGCCGGCTGCGCGTCGGCCGCTTCGCTCGATTTGGCCTTGGGCGGCCCTGTTGCTGTTGACGGCCGGAGCGGCCTACGGGCTTTGGTCGCTGCTCCGGCACGACGATCGGCAGGCTCTCGCCTCCACGATCACGGCCAAGCCGCTCGCCCATTTGCAGCCAGCGCCGGCGACCCACAAGCCTGTCCACGCCAGCCACACCGTCGCGATCCCGCGAAATCCGGCCGATCTCGAGGCCCAACGCGGCGCGGATGAGCTGGCGCTGCCGCGGGATGCGCGGGGCGGTCTGCCCGAGCTGGCGAAAGTGATCGCGGCCGTAAAAACGCCATCGCGCCGCCGGATGCTCGAAGGGCGCGATCCGCGCATTCGCCGCGAAATGGTCGATGAAGAGGGGGGTTCGATCCATACCGAGGCGGCCGTCGCGGCCGGTTTGCACTGGCTCAATCACCATCAAGCCCGCGACGGCAGTTGGTCGCTCGATCGGTTCGATCGCGTCGGCGATTGCAACGGCCAATGCGACGGCGAAGGGGGGAGCGGTCCGACATGGCCGCGACCGCCCTGGCGCTGTTGCCCTTTCTCGGCGCGGGGCAATCGCCGAATCAGGGCCGGTATCGGGATTCCATCGAGCATGGCTTGCAATGGATCGTCGCGCATCAAAAGCCCGACGGCGATCTGCAAGGCGCCGGCAGCGGGCGGATGTATGCCCACGGATTGGCCTCGATCGTGCTCTGCGAGGCGCTGGCCATGTCGGGCGACGAGTCGCTCCGCCCCGCGGCGCAGCGGGCGATCGACTTCATCGTCCATGCCCAGCACCGCCGCGGAGGCTGGCGCTATCATCCGGGCGAAGAGGGGGATACGAGCGTCGAAGGCTGGCAGCTCATGGCGCTGCAAGAGCGGCAAGAACGCTTATCTCAAAGTCCCCAAGTCGGCTTTCCGCCATGCCGGCCGATTTCTCGACACGGTGCGGGCTGGCCGCCACGGGGGCCTGTTCGCCTATCAGCCGGGGCCGCAGTCCGTCGCCGACGATGACGGCCGAGGGCCTGCTCTGCCGGCAGTATCTGGGCTGGCGGGAAGATCAGCCGGGCCTCCGCGAAGGCATCCGCCACCTGATGCGGCAAAGCGCTGCCGAACACGCGCTGGCCGAATATCTATTACTGGTACTACGCCACGCAAGTCATGCACAATGTCGGCGGCGAGGCCTGGCAACAGTGGAACGCCGCGATGCGCGAAACGCTGCTGGCGCATGCAAGAGCGGGCCGGGCATCGCGCGGGAAGCTGGGCCCCGCGCGGCGGCGCGATCGGCGACATCGACACCCGCACCGGCGGCCGCATCTATATGACCAGCCTCGCCCTCTGCACGCTGGAGATTTACTACCGCTACCTGCCGCTCTATCGCGGGATCGACCTGGAGCCATGAGAGCAGTGGCACGGTCGTTCGGTGAGGTCGGTCGTGCCACTGCTTGCCGTCCGCCGCGGTAGACGATGCTTTGAGAGTCGCCGTATTCGGCGGGCGGCAAGCAGTGCAGCCCGCCGGCAGCCGCCAAGCAGTGGCACGCTTTAGGCAATCAACACGGCCGCGCGGGCCAGATCGCGCAGCGCCGCTTCGAGCTGCCGATCGACTTCGCCGCGGATTTCCGATTTCGAGCGCATCGCGTCGCCGGGATTCGAAAGTTGATCGGCGAGAATGGCGGAAGTGAGATCGGCGGCGATTTGCTCGCGGTCGCGGTGGCCGTCGAGACTGATGATCAGATGACGCAAAACGGCCTGCGTCAAAATCAATCGCTCATGCCAGAGCGTTGTCGCTTCCCAGCCTTGCGACACTTCATAGCGAGCCATCGGACTGGCTTCGGGGCGAACACCGACGCCATCGGCCAACGCCGGTTGCCAACGATGAAGTTCGATCGCCCCCACGTTGAACCCGCCCAGCAACACGCCGCGCAACTCGCGATCGTCGTCGGGCGTTGGACGCCGGCCGAGCCGTTCGGCGGCCGAATTCAAAGTCGTCGCATAGGGCAACGCCCGCGGGAAGCTCTCGAAGAGCGTGACGAGCGCCGCCTTGGCGATCGGCCGGTCGCAACGCAGCGCGGCCGCAATTTGCCCCTTGCGGGCGGCGAATTCCTCCGAGCCGTCGCCGTGCAAATCGGGAGCGGCCGCGGTCGGAGCGGCCTGTGAAGCAATCAAGAACCGCTCGAGCGGCGGGGCCTGCATTGCGCGATCGAGCGGCAGCGAATCGCGGCAGATCAGCGTGCGTCGAAAGGCGGTTCCGTCGAGAAAATCGAGATGCTGCTCATAGGCGATCGGATCGCCGGCGCGATCGAACTCGGCCAGCAAGGCCGGCGCAATCTCGGCCCGCCGCGGGTCGAGCGGCAGCGCCTCGGCCAGATATTGCAAACCGTGGGCCGCGGCTTGCGCGACGAACTCATGGAAATAGACGGGCAGATTGGCGTCTTCGAATACGTCGTGCAGGATGAACGGCTCGCTGAGCATCGCCAGCCGCGCGGCTTCGCTCTGCAGGATGCGGCGATAGACTTTGGAGTCGTCGCTCAGCGAATCCGCGAGAAACCGCACCAGCGCATGAAGCTGGCCGACCTTCTCCGCCGGATCGTCGATGTCGCGCACGTGAAACTGGGCCATCCCGCGCACCATTTGCCGCAGATGGCAGCCGGGGTAGGCGTTGTAGCTCACCAGCGCCACCCCCTGCTCGGTCAAATGCCGGCCGCAGACCCGCAGAATCGCCTCTTGCACGTCGGCGGGAACCCACGAATGGACTCCGTGGGCGATGATATAGTCGAAGCGGCCGAAACTCTCGTCGATACGCGCGAATGTTGACCGCCGCGAGCTGAATGTTCTCGAGCCCGACCGCGTTGATGAACCGTTGCCCCTCGGCGATTTGCCGCGCCGAGATGTCGACGCCGACGAACGTCGCCCCCGGCAGCGCATAAGCCATCGGAGTCAGATTCGAGCCGGCGGCACAGCCGAGTTCCAACACCCGGCAGGTCTCCACCGGCGGCGGATTCATCCCATGCAGGGCGCCGAGCGTCGCCAGCCGATCGGGATGCGTGAACCAATAGGTATGCCGCGGATACGGGATCTGGTCGTAGCTCGTCGTCATGCCGGCTCCATCAACAATCCATGGCGGGCGAAATCCTCGAGGCAGACCTCGATCCGCTCTTTCAAAAGCGGACGAATCCGGTCCGGATCGCTCAGCGATCGACCGTCGATGCGGACCACGACTTGGCCGCTCCGGACCGGCTCGACGAGCGATTCGACGATCGCGGCCCGATCGTGGCGGCCGTCGAGCAACGCGATGATCCGCCCGCCCAACTCGCCATCCAGCCGAATCCGGCGGTGAAAAAGATTGGTGACGCGCCACCAGCCCCGCGCCGCTTGATGCCGCGCAACGGCGCTGGCCACCGGCCGCGCGCCGGCCTCGGTCGCGATCGGCGGGCAGGCGGCCTGCAATTCCAGCAGCCGCATGGCAAACCACTCGACTGTCATTTCGATCAACTGCCGCTCGATCGCGGCGGCCGCGGCGCGATTCCCCTCGGTGGTCGGCTGGACAGGCGGCGGACTGCCCGCGGCCGCCGGCTGGGCCGCCAGCCGAATCCGCACCCGATCGAGCAGCGTCTCGAAGCGGATCGGTTTCGGCGCGGCCAGCGCCAGTTCGAACAGGGCGGCCTTGCCGACCGGCGTCGCGACCGAGAGCGTGCATTCGTCGCTGCGAAAAACGATCGGGGCGTCGCCGTCCAAACGCAGCGACGCCAGGTCGAGCGGGACGTTCGTCGCGGAAACCGGCCGCGCCGCGCCCGCGATCCAAAGGTGGCGCACTCCTTCGGAGGCAATCTCGCCGGTCACTCCGATTTCCGCGCGGCACAAGAGCGTCGTGCGCAACGAGCGGCCGTAGAGGAAGTCGAGGTATTGCTCGAAGGCCAGCCGATCGCCCGCATGACGGATTTTTTCCAGCGCCGCCGGTTGGATCCCGGCGCCGAACATTTGCCCGAAGTAGGCGTCGCCTAGATAGCGCAGGCCGTGCTCCGCCGCGTGGGCCATGAATTGATGGAAGAAGCGCGGGTCGTTGTCCCCTTCGAGATCGTCGTGCAACAGCACCTCGTCGGGCACTTGCGCGAGATCCTCGACCTGCTGCCGCAGCGCGCCGCGATAGGCGTCGTCGCCGGTGCCGAGCCCCTGGCGCAGCCACTCGAGAAACTGCCGCGTTATCGCGGCATATTCGCGCGGGCCGGCGGCCTGGCGGGCGTGGTACTGACTCATCTGCCGGAGCATGTCGCGCCCCTGGCAGCCCGGATAGCAGTTGTAGCTGACATAGGCGATCCCGCTGAGCGCCAGCAGCCGGTTGCAAGCCGCCAGCAAGGCGTCTTTCACGGGATCGGGAATCCAGGAATAGATGCCGTGGGCAATGATGTAATCGAACGGCCCTGCGGCCTGCAATTGCTCGCCGGCTTGACGGATATCGAGCCGCGTCAGGCGGACGTTGTTCAAGCCCAGCGCGGCGACGAACTGCTGGCCGTCGGCGATCTGCCGCTCCGACAAATCGATCCCCACGAACCGGCTCTGCGGCAGACCATAGGCCATCGGCACGAGATTGCTGCCGCTCGCGCAGCCGAGTTCCAGCACGCGACACGATTCGACGGCGGCCGGCGCCATCCCCAACAGCCGCCCAATCGTGCCCAAATGCGAAGGATGCGTGAGCGGAAACGCCAATCGCGGATAGGGGACTTCGTCGTAACTCGTGGCTTTCGGCATCGGAATCTCGGACGGGCGGCGACGGCTCCGGGGGGCTTCACTCCGAGCGCCGGCAGACAGCTCGCCAAGGGACGCGCCCGTCGGCCCGCTCGCGAGGGCTGAAGTCTCGGCCTCATTCTGGCCCGCCGCCGGGGGCAAGTCGAGAGGGGAACCGGGCAATTGCCCCACTCTCAGCGCTGCCCGGGGCCGGTGGAGCGGCGGCGTCCCGGCCCGGCCCTGTGCCGGGGGAACGCATGTTTGGCCACTAGTGACCAAACGGTTCCGTCCACCGGCACGGGGCCGGTGGAGCGGGGGCGTCCCCGCCCGGCCCTGAGCCGGGGGAACGCATGTTTGGCCACTAGTGGCGCAAACACTTCCGTCCACCGGCATGGGGCCGATGGAGCGAGAGCGTCCCCGCCCGGCCCTGAGCCGGGGGAACGCATGTTTGGCCACTAGCGCGCAAACACTTCCGTCCACCGGCATGGGGCCGATGGAGCGAGAGCGTCCCCACCCGGCCCTGTGCCGGGGGAACGCATGTTTGGCCACTAGTGACCAAACGTTTCCGTCCACCGGCACGGGGCCGGTGGAGCGGGGACGTCCCCGCCCGGCCCTGTGCCGGGGGAACGCATGTTTGGCCACTAACGTCGCGCGGAAAGCGTGAAGCGGAGGCGTTGTAGTGACCAAACGTTTCCGTCCACCGGCACGGGGCCGGTGGAGCGGCGGCGTCCCCGCCCGGCCCTTTGCCGGGGGAACGCCTGTTTGGCCACTAACGTGGCGCGGAAAGCGTGAAGCAGTTCCAGACAGTCACGAGAAGCAGCTCCAGGCAGTCACCGATTCAACGAAGTTGCGGAGGTGAGGCAAGGGCCGGTGTGAGAAAACCGTGCCAAAGTGACTGTCTGAAAAGGTCCGGTCTGAAAGGGCCCGTGCGCCGCCGCGATCATCCGCTCCCAGGCTCGGAACAAACTTGCCTCGCGTCTGCAACGTGGTCTAATGGGTGACTGTCTGGAATGGCGTCGTCTGGAACCTTGGTAAGAATAGATGGACACGGAATGCGAGTTACGCCCGATTGTTATGCGTGGATGGCGTGGTCGCACCGAGCGAACAACGAGCATCGCAGACGAGTGTGAAACGCCGAACTGGATCCGTTGGCCTTGCTGGGTGTAAAAATAGGCTCGCGGTTACAGTCGTTAACCAGAAGCAATTTGATTGAAAGGAGCGATACGGTGAGCCATTCTCCGAATGCCATCGACTATTTTGCCTGCCGGATGGCGGGCATTACAAGCGACATATCTGCGCTGACTAGATTAGCCGAGAATGCGGACGTGTATTGGAGATTGGTTGTGGCACGGGCAGACTTTTGTCGGCACTTAGCGAACGGCTGCCTGAGATCGACCTAGTCGGCATCGAAAAAGATCGTGGACGAGCTGATTATGCCGCCGCACAGATTAAATCGTCACACGTGACGGTGAAGTGCTTCGATTTTCTAACTGGCTGTCTTGACGGACCGTTTGACCTTGTGCTTTTTGCGTTCAACGTGATTTCCGAGTTTATAGGTGTGAATGATCGTATTGCGGCGCTTATCGCAGCTGGATCGCTTTTAGAAAAACACGGTCGGATCGTTGTTGTACAGTTTATGCACGATTTCGACAATTGGGCAAAAGCAACTACGAGCGCCAGGAAGCTGATTGATATGCCAGCTATTGGGCCGGTTGTGGTAGAGTTTAGGTGTACTCGGGATTGGATCAGCCAGACGTCTACGTGCCATGTGGACTATCGCAGCGCTGCCGGCGCGATTGTGGCCAGTGAAGAGTATAGTGTCGCGCTCGTAACTCGGAATGAACTTCTGACCGCTTACGTCGCCGCCGGATTGGATGTCATTAGCGAATTCGGCTCGCTGCAGTTTCAGCCAATTGACGAAGCGTCAAATGTGCTTGTGCATGTGCTCGGGCGGGTGAGGTGAGAAGCGCTCGATGGTGTACCCAAAACAATGCGATCTGCGTGGTTGAAATGATTGGCTGGCGATCACCGGAACGGTTATGGTGTATAAGTCCCGAGTGATAAGTCGTTGCAAGAACGTCAAAAACCACAGTTGCTGGCCGTCAGCTTGGAATTAGGGCGACTTCGGATGATGGTAATGGGGGAACAAGTCCAGACAGTCACATATTGACCACGCCGCGGAGCGCGCGGCGAGCTGATTTCAAGCCATGGCGGGGATGTCGCGAGGGGAGGAGAGCGGGAAGCTGAGAGGCGAAAGAAAACGGCGGCTGGGCTGGAAGGTCGCCTTCTTGCATACGACAAGAAAGCCTTCGCCGCCCAACTGAAAGGCAAAGGCAAGGACACGGACGTGATCGACGCCCAATTCTTCAATACTCCGCTTCCCCAAATCATGATCCAGGATCAACCGGGGGTCGCGACGAAGTACATTACCCAACTGGTTTGCACTGGAACAGTACCTGGGGAAAGGCAAGAACGCCGGCTACGTTTATTTTCAGTGCGATTGGCGCCGGACGAACTTGTCGTACATAATTGCATCGTGCAAGATCAATCCCGGCGCGTAGCCGATAGGTGCGGCATGTGGAGTTCATTCATCCGAAGATTGCGGCGGCCGCGATTCAGCCTTCGCACGTTGCTATTGGTGACGACGGCGATCGGAGTGTCGCTTGGGATCGTCACGAAGCACGGCAGAAGTGTGCGCGCCTTTCCCAGAAGATTCGCCAACTCGATGGGCGCATCACCTACGACTGGGAACCGGATCCATGGCGCGTGCTTGTTGACTACCCCTCGTATACGAATCATCGTCCCTATTATGATCCGAACTACGAGCCTCTCGCGAGTCCGATCAATCCGACGTCTCAAAAGTGGCCCGTCGGCCCTCCTGCGCCCAAGTGGCTTCGTTGCGCTCGGCGACGACTACTTCCAGGACATTGCCTGTATCCGAATGGACGACGGCGTCACAGACGAACTTCTCGGTGAAATCTGTCGATTCACCACGGTCAAAGGCCTGGGCATCGGAGGAGCAAACATCACCGATTCGGGAATGCAAAGGCTCGCTGCTCTCAAGCATTTGGAGGTTCTCCGGCTGCGGGCAACCAAAGCAACCGACGCCGGGCTTGAATACCTCGCATGCCAACGGACATTGCGCATTCTTGATCTCAATGCACCGATCACCGACCGATCCGGGAAGGTTCTCCGTCGGTTCGAAAACCTCGAGGAACTCGGCTTGTACAGAGATCGGGTCAGCGACAAGTGCATCGACGACATCTGCTCGCTCCGCCGGCTGAAGCGACTTGAGGTCTACCGCACGCGGATAACCAAGAGCGGCCTCAAGGAACTCGGTGCGCGTCTGCCGGGGTGTATGATCTTGCCCGAAGCGGACAGTGCCGACGGCGAATAACCATTTTAGAGGGGGTCACAATCAAGGCGGAAGAGCATCCTACGTAATCTGGGAACCAGTCCAGACAGACACGTTTTGAGCGCGGCGGGGAGGGGAGGCGAGCTGATTTCGAGCCATGGCGGGGATGTCGCGAGGGGAGCAGATTGCGAAGGGGGAAGCGAGGGCAAAGGGTGACGGGCTGGAAGGTCGCCCGAACCGGCGTCAGCCTTCAATCCGCTCACGATGCGCCGTCGGCTCGGCCGCCGGCGAATCGCACTCCAATCGCGCCGCTAAAATCCGCCGCTCCAGCGCTCGCAACGAACTTGCCCAATTGCCCACGCTCTGGTCAAATAGCCAAATCGGTGACTGTCTGGAATGGCACTGCCGTCGTGTTAGTTATACCGAGGACGGCATTCATTCGCTGTTCGCAGGTTGCTCATGAAAAGGCTTGCTGTAATCGGATCATTACTCGGCGTTGCGGCTGCCGCGATATGGGTAGGCCTGATCGTCGTCGATCTGCGCTCGCCGCTTGATGACAACGACGCGCGCAACAGGTGCAAGCGAAATCTAGCCCTGATCGGAATGGCTATCCGCGCCTACCGTCTCGACCACGGCATGCTTCCGCCGGCCGATGTTGTCGATGGCAGCGGAAAACCTATACACAGTTGGCGTACTTTACTACTACCGTATCTGGGGCAGATACCGTTGTTCGAACGGTATCGCTTCGACGAACCATGGAACGGACCGCACAACAAAGCCCTGATTGGAGAGATGCCGAGCGTCTTCCGCTGCCCCAGCGCGGACCGCCGTGACTCTTCGGTTTCCTACCTCGCTATCGTCGGGCCAAATACAGTTTGGAACGAACCGATGGCGCGGAAGACAGCGCAACCTGCGGAACACCGTCGCGGTCACCGAGGTCTCGAACTCGCGGATCGCTTGGTCGGAGCCCCGGGATCTAGCCGCGACCGACGCCGTTCTCGGGGTTGACAAGTCCAAGTTGCTGTCGATTTCGAGCCGCCACAACGGTGGGGCTATGGTATTGCATTGGAACGGCGACGTGGAGTTCCTCGATGATGATACGACAACGGAGCGGCTTCGAAAGCTTGTTTACGGATCAAAGCCGATGGAAGACGCGAAGCGAGACGCCCGTCGTTGATCACCCGGCGGGTGGCACTGGCAAGCGCAGTCTGCCAGTGCCGGGGGCGCCGGCTGTCGATGAGCGGCGAGTAGAGAGCGAGCGGCAGCGCAGCACGGGCAGACGTTGCTTGCCCGTGGCACACGTGCGCGGTTGTCCGTGCCGGACGAGCCATTGTCGCCTTTCGCTCCGCGAAAGAGCGCACATTCTTTCGCGGAAGCGAAAGGCGATCATGCGCCGAGCGCCGTGTGCCACTGGCAAGCGCAGTCTGCCAGTGCCGGGCGCCGGTCGTCGATGAGCAATGGCTGAAGGTGCAATCGGATTCTTCGAGAGCTGCGGCGCGCCGAGCCGCCTGCGATTGCGAAGCGCCGCGGCGGCCTTGCCGAGCCCTGCTCGATTATCCCGGGTTCATCCAAGGTTTTCGATCTCCTCGATCAGCCGCTCGATGTCGTCGGCGTTGTTATAGGCATGAGGGCTGATGCGGAGTTTTCCCGCGCGGCAACTGAGGAGAATCCGGCGGTCTTGCAGATGGCGGCGGATGGCGGGCAAATCGCGGCCGGGCAAGTCGAACGAGACGATGCCCGAGGCATGGGCTGGATCGTCGCGGTGGCTGGCGATGATCGCGCCCGCCTCGCCCAAGCGGCGGCAGGCGAGATCGGTCAGGGCCAGAATGCGTTGGGAAATCGCCCCGATGTCGCAGCGGAGCAGCAGTTCCAGGCTGGCGTCGAGCCCGGCGAAGCCGACCATGTTCGACGAGCCTCCCTCGAAGCGGGCGGCCGAATCCTTGAAGGTCAACTCGATGTGCGTGAAGTCCGACGCCTGGGCCACGCTGTTCCACCCCACGCCGATCGGCTGCAACCGCTCGAGATGCTCGCGGCGAATGAAAAAGACGCCGGCCCCTTCCGGCCCGAGCAGCCATTTATGCCCGTCGGCGGCCAGGAAATCGACGGCCGCGCGGCCGACGTCGAGCGGAAACGCGCCGAGTCCTTGGATCGCATCGAGGAAAAGAAGCGCCCCGCGGCGATGGGCGATTTCCGCTACGGCGGCCGGATCGTTGCGCCAGCCGCTGGCATAGCCGATCCAACTGATTGCGACGATCCGGGTGCGCTCGTCGCAGGCTGTGGCGAGCCGATCGAGATCGACGCGCCCCTCGTCGGTGGCGACGCGGCGCGTCTCGACGCCGCGGCGGGCCTGATTCATCCACGGATAGAGATTCGAGGGAAACTCGTCGGCCAGCGTCACCACATTATCGCCCGGCTGCCAAGGGAATCCCTCGGCCACGAGATTGATCCCCTCGGTGGTGCTGCGGATCAGGGCGATCTCCTCCGGCTGCACACGAGCAGGCTCGCGGCCCGCTGCCGCAACGATTCTCGGCGGGCTTTCCAGTCGAGCCAGCCCGCACTCCGCGGGCGGCCGAATCCCGCACCAGGCGATCATCGCCTCGGCAGCGGCGGCGGGTAGCGGCGCCACGGCCGCATGATCGAAATAGGCCCAAGCGGCGGCGGCCGGCATTTGCCGGCGAAAGTCGTCCCAACCCGAGTCGGAGAGTGGTGCTAAGCTGTTCATATCGACTTTTTTCGATATTTTCGGCTTTCGGATGGCCAACCCCCTTTGCCGTAAGCAATTGCTATGTAAGCTGTTGACTAAAGCAAATCAAGCCCTGGGGCCGAAAATCGTGGGTAGGGCCGCGACGAGCCGCGAATCATGGCCCGCTACAATCCGGGAAAGATGGGGGATTCAGGCAGGTGACACTGCCGTTCGTCCAACTATACTGAATAGCTTGAACCACGGCTGTGTCTGCCGACTTCGAGGAAGCACCTGATGGCTAAGGCCCTGACCATTTTCGGGATGGCGATCGCGCTATTGATCTTTTGCCTGTTCGGGCTCGACGCGGCGATCAAATTTCCCTTCGATCGCGCCAATATGGGCATGGACATCGGCGCCATCATTTGCGCAGGCCATTCTCGGCTACTTGAGCTGGGCCACGTTCAAAGAACAAACCTGACGCGGCGCGGCGGCTCGCTCCCGCCGCCGTGTTGGGCAGCCTCGCGCGCTCTTTCAGGCTGCGCGGAGGATCGAGTGGGCTGCGCGGCTCAGCCGCGGGGCGGCCAAGCGGGCAATGGTTTGGGCCACCGAGCCGGCTTGAACTTGCCCTTCCCGTTCGCGCCGTGCGATATGGCGCAGCACGTCGCGTAAGCTGTCGAGTTTCGTGCTCGATTGCTTGGCGATCGCCGGGGCATCGATCGTGAGATGGCCCGCGACTCCCGTCGCGATCCGCCGATCGATCGCCCGGCACATGCTGCGAGCGGCAAATCGCTCTCCCAGCCGGCCTGCTCCCTGGAATCGCAGGTCGTCGGCCAATTGCCAGAGACCGTATCGCAAGGGAGCGATTCCGCCGGGCGACGAGCGAGGTCGAAAGCGCCGCGATCGTTGCCGGCCGATCGGCAAGGATGCCGGAGATCCCCAAGCGAACGAGCAATTCCCAATGCGCAGCGCAGTGCGCCCCCCGCGATGGCCACTGTCGTCAGGGGGATGCGGGCCTGCTCCGCTTGCCGCATCCGGCGCACGCATTGCGTGGCGAATCGACTGCGGCCGTTTTCGTACCCCGACCAATCCTCGCCCGCCAAGAGGCCGGCTTCATGGCCGCAATCGGTCTCGACTGCCCAGCCGATTTCCTGCGAGCCGGCCGGATCGCGCCCACCCAAGTTGCACTCACGCGCTCGGCCGTGAGCAAATCGACCAGTCGGCGAATCGTCCAGCTCAAAGTCTCGCCCGAAAAGATCGAACCGTTGGTCGCACGGGATTCGAGATCAACCGAGATCGACAGCAGGGGGGCAGGCATGGGCAACGTAAGGCCTCGTCGCGGGGAAGGGAGTGGTAGTCGAGCGCCGCCAAGGGCAACGGCCGCCAGGGGGCGGAGCAACGGCCACGCGTAGGCGGGAGGGGGGGGCGGGGTAGGCTGTGAAATTTGTGACCGTCTCAGGTCGAATTGGAATCGGCGGTTTGGTCGGTTTTTGTTCCGCGATCAGACGCTGCCGCGCCTTGCTTCAACCCCAACGGGGTTACGGCTCTAGCCCAGGGTTGGCCGCGCCAGCGGCCTACCCTGGGTTCGAAAGGCAACAAATCCTGTTTCTTCACAACCCCAACGGGGTTGCGGCCTGCGCCGACGTGCGACGTCGGCCCCAACCCCGTTGGGGTTGAAAGGGTGTTGCGCCGATTCGAACCCAGGGTAGATTGCCTGCGGCAATCAACCCTGGGCTGAGGCCGCAACCCCGTTGGGGTTGATTGCTGTCGAAACAGCCTCGGCCGACCACGCCGCGCATGCCCGAGCGGAACAAAAAGCGGAAAAACTTTGAACATTCGGACGGCTGATTTTGCACAGCCCAGGGGGGCGCGGCGGGTCGCATCTCATCGCGCTTTAGTCAACTCGGCCTCCCGGCGGCGGCCGCTGCACCAAACCCAGTCGGGGCCATTCAGCTTTCCCGGTTTCCGCCGATCGTTGGCAGAGAATAACGGCAGGGCGATCCGGGCAAGGCATGGCGGAGTTTGGCAATCGGAGGTCGCCAACCGCCGATCCAAGTATTGGGAAACCGGCCGGGTCGAAGCGATCCCCGTTCGTGGTAGAATGGAGCAACCCGACGAGTCGGGCCGCCCCAGCGGCGCACGACGTCAGCCGGTCCCGACGCGCTGGCGGCGATCCCTGCCGCCGGCGACTCGATTTGGCAATTCGAATTTGAACCGGAAGATGAGCAAAGAAAAGAGAACAACGCTGCCGATGCGGACGCCGCGCCCGTGGCATGGGATGACGCCGGGCGTTTGGTTCAAGCTGCTGGCCGACAATCGATTCGCCGTCTCGCCGACGCGGATTCCGATGGCGATCGTCATTTCGATCGTCGCCTGGTTCAATCTGGCGCTGGCCTGGAGCAGCGAAGCGGTTTACGGCCGGCAGCGCCGCCGCACTCCCCTGACGCATCCGCCGCTGTTCGTCCTGGGACATTGGCGGACCGGCACGACGCTGTTGCACGAATTGCTCGTGCAAGACCCGCGATTCATCTATCCCACGACCTACGACTGCATGGCCCCGCGGCATTTTTTGCTCTCCGCGCGATTGCTCGGCCGTTGGCTGGGGTGGATGATTCCCAAGACGCGGCCGATGGACGAAATGGCGTTCGGCTTCGAGCGGCCTCAAGAGGACGAATTCGCGCTGATGAACCTCGGGGTCGGTTCGCCGTATTTGGAATGGGCATTTCCGAATCGCCCGTTTCACACCGATTATCTCACGCTGCAAAAACTGCCCGCGGATAAACGCCGGCGCTGGCTCGCAGCGTTGGACTGGTTCATGCGGCGGCAGAATCTGAAAAACCCGGCGGCCCGGATCGTTTGCAAATCACCCGGCCATACGGCTCGTGTGCGGATGCTGCTCGAGCTTTATCCGGACGCACGATTCGTCCACATCGTGCGCGATCCGCGGGCGGTGATTCCCTCGGCGATACGCACGTGGACGCGGATGAACGACGCCGTGTCGCTGCAAATTCGCCGCGAACGGCCGCTGGAAGAGCACGTGTTCGAGATGTTCGAACTGATGTACGAGCGATTCGAGCAAGAGCGGGCCTTGATCCCCGACGAGAACTTCTACGAACTGCGCTACGAAGACCTCGTGGCCGATCCGCTGCCTCAGCTTGAGGCGATCTATCAGCGGCTGAAACTCGGCGATTTCGAAACGGCGCGGCCCGCGGTCGCGAAATATCTCGACGGCGTGAAGAGCTATCGACCGAACAAATGGGATCTGGAAGATCGCTTGATCGACAAGATTCGCAGCCGCTGCGCCGAGTATTTGCGGCGCTATGGCTACGAACTGCCCGAGCCGGTGCGGCAAGCGGCGGGAAACGAACGTTGAACCGCTATGATCTACTCGTTTTGCCAGATCGCCGGAACGTCGCGGCTGCGGGCCATCAGAGCAGTAGCCCGTCGGGAGCGAGTTCGGCGATCAATTCGGCCTTGATGGCGTCGATATCGAGCGGTGCGGCCAGTCCGCGATTCGCCTCGTCGATAGCGGCCTCGACGTCGGACTTGAATTTGCTGCGGCTGGATTCGAGATCGCGGTAGACGCGGACTGCCTCGGCCGCAAACTCATCGCGCGAGCCGAACTGACCGGTCGCGAGCTTGGATTGGACATAGGCTTCAAGATCGGGAGGGAATGTGTCCATGTCGGCGTCTCCGTGGATGAGCCCATTTTTCCCAATTTTACCGCAGACAGCAGTGCCCGGCAATTGTGTTTGGATTTCGAATTTTGGGGGATTCGGGTCGTCGGTTCAGCCGTCACCTCCGGCTGCCGCGCCGAAGCCGATACGGCGGCGCGGCGGCTGAGGCGGCGGCTGCAGTAGCGGCAAGAGCTTTTGATAAAGATCCCGCAGGGCCTATCGTGGGCGAGCAGCGTCCGGTCGATTTCAGCCAATCGTTTGACGATCGCTTGGTTCGCGGCGATCTGCTCGCGTAGCCGCACGAAAGTCCTCACCAAAAACACACTCATTCGAACGGCTCGATCGCTACGAAGGACGTTGGCGTCCATCAACATGCTCCGTAAACGCCCAGGGGCGATACGCGGCGCCCCGGCGACTCGAACTGGTCACAAACTGTGACCGGTTCGGCGCATCCGACTGTGGAGCGGCTGTACCGGGTTTTGAGTGGGTGATACGAAAATCCTCGGGATTCGCGCATCGCCCCTTGTGGTAAGTGTAGTGGTGTTTCGGAGGCGAGAAGGGTGCCAGCAGGCCGGGCTGCCGGTCTGGAGTGATGGAGCTACGATCTGTCGGAATGCCGGCTGTCGGGCCATTTTTCCGTGGTTTGCGAGCTTATTCCTATCCTCCAACCGTCGAGACGAGCCGCGCTGCCCGCCCCCCTTGAACGCCTGAGCCATGCCTTGAAAATCCTGGAGGAACCCGCTCAAGACCCGGAATAACCGGAATTCTCGGAAATGTTTTCATCCACAGATTGCATAGGGCAGCCGTCAGGCCGCAACCAAGTTTTTACACGAGGTCACGGAAAAACCGAGAGCGAGAAAGCATGGCGGCATGACAGATCAGGAACACTAATCCTCGCTAATCAGCGCTAATCCTCGCTAATTAGCGCTAATTAGCGCCGATTAGTGTTCCCAAAACCGGCTGTACTGGGTTTTGAGTGGGTGAAGCGAAAATCCTCGTGATTCGCGCATCGCCCCTTTTGGTAAGCGTGGCGCTGTTTCGGAGGCGAGAAGGGTGCCAGCAGGCCGGGTTGCCGGTCTGGAGTGATGGAGGTCTACGATTGGCTGTGAAATTCATGACCGTTTCAGGTCGAATTGGAATCGGCGGTTTGGTCGGTTTTTGTTCCGCGATCGGACGCTGCCGCGCCTTTGCTTCAACCCCAATGGGGTTACGGCTCTAGCCCAGGGTTGGCCGCGCCAGCGGCCTACCCTGGGTTCGAAAGGCAACAAATCCTGTTTCTTCACAACCCCAACGGGGTTGCGGCCCGCGCCGACGTGCGGCGTCGGCCGCAACCCCGTTGGGGTTGTAAATGTGTTGCGCCGATTAGAACCCAGGGTAGATTGCCTGCGGCAATCAACCCTGGGCTAGAGCCGTAACCCCGTTGGGGTTGATTGCTGTCGAAACAGCCTCGGTGACCACGCCGCGCATGCCTGACCGGAACAAAAAGCGGATAAACCTTCGAATTCTCGAAGGGCCGATTTTTCACAGCCTAGGTCTACGATCTGCCGCGCTGCCCACCCCCCTTGAACGCCTGAGCGATGCCTTGAAAATCCTGGGGATCTCCTAGTCTGGTGCTTGCCCGCCGGAGGAATCCACTCAAGACCCGGAATACCATGTGGGGCAATGACTTGCGCACTTGAGCCGGCTCGGCACAACCTCAGATCATGCAGCGGTCACGGACGGTGAAAATCAGCGGCTCCAAGGATTCGATGACATCGCTTGGGGGGCTTATCGCCATGTGCAGGCCTTGGTTCGACAGGTTCGGTCTCGATGCATATCGCAATCGCAGGTTGCCGATGAATTGTCGTCGAACTCCGGCGCTCGGGGTGCCGAGTTCGCGATTCAAGTTTACAATGGCGCTATGACGGATTCAACGCAATACGACGCGATCTTGATCGTCTCCTTCGGCGGGCCCGAGGGGATGGATGACGTGCTGCCGTTTTTGGAAAACGTGCTCCGAGGGAAGAATGTGCCGCGCGAGCGGATGCTGGCTGTGGCCGAGCATTATCGGCAATTCGGCGGCGTCAGCCCGCTCAATGCCCAGAATCGGGCCCTGATAGCGGCGCTCGAGGCGGAATTGGAAGCTCAGGGGCCGCGGCTGCCGATTTATTGGGGCAATCGCAATTGGCATCCGCTGTTGCCCGATACGCTGCGGCGGATGGCAACAAATGGCGTTCGTCGGGCGCTGGCGTTTTTCACGTCGGCTTACAGTTCTTACTCAGGCTGCCGGCAGTATCGCGAGAACATCGAGCAGGCCCGCGCGGAAGTCGGGCCGGCCGCGCCGCGGATCGAAAAGCTCCGCGTGTTCTTCAATCATCCGGGGTTCATCGAGCCGATGATCGACCGGACGCGCGCGGCCATCGAGCGGATTCCCGCCGCGCGGCGCGACGGCGTGCGGCTGGCCTTCACGGCTCACAGCATTCCGCTGGCGATGGCTAACGGCTGCCGCTACGAGGAGCAACTGCGTGAAGCTTCCCGGCTGGTTGCGGAGGGCGTCGGCCGCGAATCGTGGCAACTGGCGTTTCAAAGCCGCAGCGGGCCGCCCAGCCAGCCCTGGCTGGAGCCGGACATCTGTGATTGGCTGCGCACGGCGATGACCGAGGGGGCCGGCGACGTGGTGATCGTCCCCATCGGATTTATCTCCGATCATGTGGAAGTGATTTACGATCTCGACGTCGCAGCCCGCGCCGTTTGCGACGAGCTTGGAATCACAATGGTCCGGGCCGCAACCGTCGGCACGCATCCGCGCTTCATTCGGATGATTCGCGAGTTGATCGTCGAGCGGATCGAGGGCGGCGGGGAACGTCCCGCGGTGGGTGCATTCGGGCCGAGTCACGATATTTGCCCCGCGGATTGCTGCCTGCGCGAATCGCCGGCGCGACCCACCGCCGGCGGCTGACCTCGCCGGCCGGTTGAGCATCGCGTCGAGTCGCGATTCGCACAACGCCTGGCTGGCAATTCCGACCCTATGGAACCCGACCGGGGCGCCGCCGACTGATGGATCCCACGACGATTCACGTGTTGATCGTAGTTTTCTGCGCGACGTTGATTCGCTCGACATTCGGGTTCGGCGAGGCGTTGATCGCGGTTCCGTTGTTGGCGCTGCGGATCCCGATCCCGGTCGCTGCGCCGGTGGCCGTGCTGGTGTCGGTTGTCGTGGCCGGTTTGATCATTGCGCAAGATTGGCGGAAGATCGAGTTTCGCAGCGCGGCGTGGCTCATTGTGTTTGCGCTGTTCGGTGTTCCCTTGGGGCTGCTGTTGCTGACGCGCGAGAGCGATCAGATCGTGAAACTGCTATTGGGCCTGGTCGTGAGCGGATTTGCCCTCTATTCGCTGTTCGCGAAAAGGAAACTCCGTTTGGAGAAGGACCATCTGCTGTGGCTGTTCGGCGCCGGCTTTTGCTCCGGCGTGTTGGGGGGCGCGTATGGAATGAACGGGCCGCCGCTGGCCGTGTATGGCTCGCTACGGCAGTGGTCTCCGCAACGATTTCGCGCGACCTTGCAAGGTTATTTTCTGCCGGTGAGCTTGGTCGTGTTGGCCGGATACGTGGCATGCGGCCTGTGGATTCCCGACGTGACTCGCTACTCCCTGATGTCGCTGCCGGGCATCCTGATTGCGATTCCGATCGGACGGGCGCTCAATCACCGGCTGCAAGGAGACGGTTTCTTTCGGGCCGTCTACGCGGGCCTGATCGCGGTCGGCGGAATCCTCGTCGCGCAGGCTCTCCGCTGATCGCGGCAAGGCCCGTCGGCCGAAACGAGATCGAGGACGACAAAGGCGTAAAGCACGATTGGCGGCACGACCTGCCGGTCGAACTGGCCAAGCGCCAGCGCGACGGCTCGTGGATCAACTCGAACACCAAATTCCTGGAAGTAAACGGCAACGTCGCCACGGCCTCCGCCATGCCGGGCCTAGCCGACGCGAAGCCTGTCAAATGCTTGCGCGCATCGGCTCATGTCGCGCTCGAAAAGATGTCGTTCAATTCGGGAACCGGCTCCGCTTGTTCAAGCCGGTCGGCGATGATTTTCAGGCGCGCCGCCTGCGCATGAGCAATCGCTTCGTCCCGGGTCGCGCCGTAGGCCAAAGCGCCGGATAGCTCGCCTACTTCGGCGATCCATCAGCCGTCGTGTTCGCGTTCGACATCGATCGATAGGCTCATGATTGAATCGGCAAATCGGCGGACTCATTCGCCGTCGGAATCGATTGGAGGGTCGCATTTCGGGTCCGAAGGGGCCGGCTTCGTGCCGCGCACCGCCTCTTGCCGTTTCAAATCGGCGAAGATCAGCCGTAGGTCATAATTGAATCGTGCCGCATAAGCGTCGCGCACTTTTCGCACTTCTTCAACGATCGGATCGGGCTGAATCATGGTCCTCGAGTAGCTCCTCGGCAGTGCTGAATTATTCAATTCCGATTCGGCTTACGCGGCTGATCGAGAAGTTTCCGATGGCGCCTCAGCCGCCGCCAATCGACGATCTTCACGACACTGTACACGAATCCAAGCATCAACGCCAATCCGAGCGGGAGGCCGACCACCTCCGATAATGTGACGTTGCATTTCCATAAGCCCCACAAGGTCAGGCACGGCGCAAGAAATACGATTGATAAGATGAGGCCAATCGCGCCCCAGAGCGCCGAAGTAAACGTTCCGACGAGCAATTCGCGCTTGTTCCGCGTCGTAAAGATCGGATCCCAGCCCTCACCTTCTGAAACGAGCCCGCCAAAAAAGACGAGCCCCAGGAACGCGCCGACCCCGGCAATCAGCCAGTGCCAAAGCGGCGGAAGAGCGTTAATCCAATCGAAGATATTATCAGCGAAGTCGTGATGGCGCATCTCGAAGGAGAGTCCGCAAGAATTTCAGGCTTTGGATTGTGGTTCGTGGTTTAGTTTGCATCTAATTTGACAGTTCGACCGATTGAGTCGTGCGCCCATCGCGCGCGTCACTGCCGTTCCACGATCATGGCCACGGCATTTCCGCCGCCGAGGCAGAGCGAGGCCAGGCCGCGCTTCAGGCCGAGGCGTTTCAGGTTGTAAATCAGCGTCACGAGCACTCGCGCTCCGCTGGCCCCGATCGGATGGCCCAGCGCAATCGCGCCGCCGCTGACGTTCGTCTTCGCCGGATCGAGGCCGAGCGGCCTCATGCAGGCGAGGCATTGGGCGGCGAAGGCTTCGTTCAGTTCGACCAAGTCGATGTCGGACAGCTTGAGCCGCGCTTTTTCCAGCACGCGCTCGATCGCCGTCACCGGGGCGATGAAGATTTCTTTCGGCGGAACGCCCGAAGTGGCCGCCGCGACGATCCGCGCCTTGAGCGGTGAGTTGCTGTCGCTCGCCAGCCGCTCGTCGGCGACGATCAGCGCCGCCGCTCCGTCGCTGAGTTGCGAGGCGTTGCCGGCCGTGACGGTCCCATCGGTGGCAAACGAGGGGCGCAGCTTCGCGAGCCCTTCGAGGGTCGAATCGCTCCGCGGCCCTTCGTCGCGGGCGACGCGCGTCTCTCCGTTGCGGCCCGGCACGACGATCGGCACGATCTCGGCGTCGAACAGCCCATGCTCGATCGCCGCAACCGCCCGACGATGGCTTTCCAGAGCGAAAGCATCTTGATCGCCGCGATTCACTTCGCGGCTCGACGCGATGTAATCCGCTTCGGCCCCCATCGACACGTCTTCGAACGCGCACCACAGGCCGTCGTGCAGCATCGAATCGAGCACCTTCTGCGGGCCGAATTTCCACCCCTCGCGGGCCCCGGTCAGCAAGAAACGGGGCCCGGCTCATGCTCTCCATGCCGCCGGCGACGATCAGCCGCGCGTCGCCGCAGCGAATCGCCTGATCGGCCAGCATGACGGCCTTGAGCCCCGAGCCGCAGACCTTGTTGATGGTCACCGCGGCGACCGTGGGGGGAACCCCGGCTTTGAGCGCCGCCTGCCGGGCCGGCGCCTGGCCGACGCCCGCCGGAAGCACGCAGCCCATGATCGCTTCTTCGATCGCCGCCGGGGCGACGCCGGCGCGAACGATCGCCTCGCGGACCACAGCGGCCCCCAACTCCGGGGCGGGAAGCGCCGCCAGACCGCCCAGAAACCGGCCGATCGGCGTGCGGCAGCCGGACAGGATATAGGAACTCGTCATAAAACTCTCGAAATTCGCGAATTTGGCGGACGCAAGCGTGGACAGAAGGAATTGTAGGCATTTAGAATCGACTTCCAAGTGGCTTGGCGCCGCGAGCGACACGGCCGGAGGATTTCGTCGCTGGTCGCGGCGAGACACCGCTCTGTTTGATTTCATCAGGAGACGAATCGTGCGATTTCTTTCGATAGCGGCGGAAAACTTCGGATGGTCCAAGTGGCTCGTTTTCATCGGCCTGATCGCCGCCTGGCCGGCCGCGGTGAGCAGTGTCGCTGCCGCCGCGCCCCGAGCCCCGGGATCGAGCAGCCGGCCAAGCCGGTCGTGATCACCGGCGTCGAGGTGCCGGAACTCGCCGCGTTCGACAAGCTGATGAGCCGTTTCATCGCGGAGCATGGCATCCCCGGGGGATCGCTCGCCATCATCAAGGATGGCCGCGTGGTCTATGCCCGCGGCTTCGGCTATGCCGACCGCAAGACAAAGGCGCCGGTCGAACCGACGTCGCTGTTCCGGATCGCCAGCATTTCGAAGCCGTTCACCGCGGTCGCCATTCTCCAGTTGGTCGAGCGCGGCAAGCTCCGCCTCGACGACAAGCCGTTCGAGCTGCTCGGCCTGAAGCCCTATGCCGGCAAGGACGCGAAGCCCGACCCGCGGCTCAAGCAGATCACCGTGCTGGAATTGCTGCATCACACGGGGGGCTGGGATTCGATCAAATCGTTCGATCCGATGTTTCGCAGCGTTGCGATCGCCAAGGCTTTCGGCACAAGCCGCCGGCGCGGCAGCGGCAGATCATTCGCTATATGGAAGGGATGCCGCTCGATTTCGCGCCGGGCACGAAATACGTCTATTCCAATTTCGGCTTTTGCGTGCTGGGGCGCGTGATCGAGCGCGTCACGGGCGAGCACTATGGATTGTACGTCCAAAAAAACGTGCTCCATCCGCTGGGGATTCATGAGATGCGGCTCGGCAAGACGCTCGAAGAAGACCGGGCGCCGGGCGAAGTGACTTACTACGAGAAATCCGGGCCGGGCCGATCGGTGTTCGCAAAGAATCTCGGCCAAAAAGTTCCCTGGCCGTACGGCGGCTGGTGCATCGGGGCGATGGATTCTCACGGCGGCTGGATCGCCTCGGCGGTGGATTTGGCCCGGTTCGCTTCGGCGTTCGACGATCCGGATCATTCGCCGCTGTTGAAGCCGGCGATGATTGCCACCATGCTGGGGCGGCCGGCCGGCGCGGTCGGGCAGAAGCCGGACGGCACTCCGAAAACTTCGTATTACGGATGCGGCTGGTCGGTTCACCGTCTCAAACGGGGCCGAGTCGCTTTCGAGCACAACGGCAGCCTCGACGGCACTTCGACCGAACTCATCCATTTGCCCGACAACGTGAACATCGCCGCCCTGTTCAACACCCGCAATCTTTCGACCGGCAAAGGCCAGCCCGGACCGCTGATCGAGGGCTCTTTGAAAAAGCTCGTCAGGGAAGTGAAGGAGTGGCCGCAGCGGACGATTCGCGTGCAGGAATAAACGGCCCTGTCTTTTCGAATCGGGGCCGTGAGTCGCCGATCCGCGTCGATGACGAACGGCCGGGTTCACCTCATAGCGCCTCAGGCCGCGGCCACCTACTCATTGACCGATGCTCGGATCGCTTCATTATCTGTGTGCTGTGCTTTCGCTGGCGATCGGCGGAGCGATCCTGTCGACGCCGAAGGGGTCGCGATGGCATGTTTGGATGGGCCGAGTCTATATTGCCGGCATGTTCGGCAACTGTCTGTCGGCGCTCGGAATTTATCAAATCACGGGGCGATTCAACATCTTTCACCTGCTGGCGCTGATCAATTTGCTCATCATCGGCGGAGCGACGGCACAAATCGTCTACCGCCGGCGGATTCGCAACTGGCTCTGGCGGCATTATCAATACATGACCTGGTCGTATGCCGCGTTGCTCTGTGCCGCGGCGAACGAAGCCTTGTCCCGAATTCCGCGCCTCAAGCAGTTCGTCGATCGCACCACGGCGGCGCTGCCGATCTTTGCCTCGATCGCCATTCTGAGCGTCGCGGGGGCGATCATTTTCTCTCGGCAAGCAGCCATGCTCCGGCGCTGATGGCCGGCGCGACCGGCGCTGTCTGACGCGCGCACCGATCTGAGACCCCGCGGCCTGCGATGCAAATCCCTGCCACCGCTCTGTGCCCCGCGCACCGACATAAGTATCGTCCTGCGCGACACGCTTGAAACTCCGCGCGGCGTGGCCGGGTAATTGACAGTAGCCGGGGCCGGCGGTTGGGACTCGATTTCGCCTCGTTGGACGTTCGGCAATTGCAGATGCGCAATGGCGAAACCGACTCCCGACCCCTTTCCGGTCGTCCACTTTTCATCGCCTCGACCCTCGCGCCAGCTCCCAGCCAATTCGTCTCACCCGAGAATCGGAGAAACCGTCATGCGGATGTGCACTTGTCGTGGCACTCTGCGCTCTGGCGCTTTCATTGGGGTTTGCGCGTTGCGCGCGGCTGCGGCGCCTGATCCGCTCGCCGTTCAGCCACAAAGTGGAAGTGTATCGCGACAAGGATGGCGCAGTCGTTCGCATTTTCGCTCAAGCTCGAGCAGCCGTTTCTGGCCGAGGAATTCGAGAAGAGCAATTATCTGCGGTTGCGCGCCGCTCGATCGCAATGCGTATTTGGTCTATCCGCCCCAGACGCGATTTCATCAGAAGCATGCGGAGTTTTTCGGCCGGTTGCGCGGCAAGGGGGTCGCGAAGGTGCGGCTCTCGTATGAATCGGTGACGGAGAATCTCGACGGCTCGCGGCACGTGGACGTGCGGCAGGGGGACATCGAGATCCCGATCCCCGCCGAGGCGACCGGGTCGCGGATCGATCTTCCAGCAATGGGCCGAGCAGCAGAACGAGTATTTTCGCGATCTGCTGACGCTCTATCCCGACGAGACGTTCTTTCAATACGTGCTGCTGCAATCGGAGCAGCGCTATGGCGTGCGTCCGCCCCCGCTGCCGAAGCCGGCCCGGCCCGCGACCGATCTCGAAGCCGATCTGTACGACATAGTGACCGGGCTCGCTGGCCGTTCACGAAGCCCTGCAGCCGGCGACGCTCAGCGGCGGGCATCGCCAGGGCGATCTGAACGTGCTCATCAATCAGCTCACGCCGCCGACCATGCAATCGCTCCCCTATCGGCAATTGCTCGACGAGAAATTGGCGAAAGACAAGCGCCAGCCGAAGCGGGCCGATATCGCCAGGCTGATCCCCGAGGATCAATACTTCTTGCACTTTCATTCGCTCAAGGCGGCGGGCGAAGTGCTCGATCTGAGCGTCGATTGGGGCGATAGTTTGCTGCGGCTGTTCACGGTCACCGCCCAGGACAACCGCGTGCAGCAGAAACTCGAAGAGCAGCTTTGCCTCCGCCGCGATCCGCTGACGAAGCTGTTCGCCGGCGGCGCCGTCTCGGAATTGGCGATCGCGGGGTCCGATCCGTTCGTGCTCGAAGGGACCGACGTGACGCTGATCCTGCGGCTCAAAAAGCCGGAATTGTTTCAGGCGGCCGCCGATGCCTGGCTCGCCGAAACGAAACAGCAGCATCCCGATCTGGTCGAGCAGGAATTCAACTATCGCGGGCACAAGATCGCCGCCCGCTACACGAACGACCGAGTCGTCAGCTCGTTCGTGGCGACGCACGGCGACTATGTGATCTATTCCAATTCGCATCGGGCGATTCGCGACGTGATCGACGCGGCGACGGGCATTGCCCCGCGGCTGTACGACGCGCTCGACTACCAATATGTCACGACGCTGTTGCCGCCGAGCGACGATGCCAACTCCGGCTATCTGTTCGCCTCCGAAGCGTTCATTCGCCGGATGATTTCGCCGGCGGCAAAGATCTCCGAGAAGCGGCGATTGGAATGTTTCAACAATCTGGTGATGCTGAACAATGCCTCGCTCATGTATCGGATGGAGAACGGCAAATCCCCCACGTCGATCAACGACCTGGTCGAGGGGCATTTCGTCGATCCGAGCAAAGTCGTTTGCCCGCACGGCGGAGCGTATTCGATCGACGCGGCCCACGACACCTGCACCTGCTCGCTGCACAATCGGCTCAAGTATCTCACGCCCAATTGCGAACTCTCGGTCCTCAAAGTCTCGCAGGAAGAGCAGGCGGAATACGATCGCTATAAGCAGCGTTACGAGCAGTTTTGGCGGACCGTGTTCGACCCGATCGCCGTGCGAATCACCGTCGAGCCGCAGGTGAAGCTGGAGACGTGCATCTTGCCGTTCGCCAACGGCGGGCTGTATCACGAGCTGCGGTCGCGACTGGCCGACAAGCCGCAAACGATCGACACGCGGCATATCGCGTCGTCGGCCGTGGTGTCGCTGGCCGCGGTGCCGGGGCGGGCGGCGATCGGCAATTTCGTCCGCGATTTGCCGGGCGTCGCCGAAGTCGTTGCAAGCCGATCCGACGCTGGCCGATCTCAAGTGGCTCGGCGATCGGGCTTCGCTCCATTTCTGCGACGACGACACGGTGCTGGAAATCGATCCGACGCGGTTCCGCCCGCTCGATCTGCCGCTGATCCAACATGTGTCGATCGACGAGCAGATGATCGTCTCGACGATGCTCGCGGCGGCCACGATGCCGACCTATGTGACGATCGACGTGGAAGACCGCGACAAAGCGGCCCGGCTGCTCGAGCAACTTTCGAAACGTATTCCGCTCAAGGACGACAACGTCTTCGGGCTGGCGACGCATTTCGACGCCTATCGCTTGCCCGATTACAAGCAGCACGTGCAGTATGTGTTCAGCTTCCAGGTCTACGCGATCAAGCTGCGGCTGCATGTGGCGCTGGTCGGCAATCAATTGGTCGCCGCGACGAAGCCGGAAATTTTGAAGCAGGTGATTGATGCCGAGGCAAATCCGGCCGGGCCGGCGGCCGAGCCGGTGCAGCTTCTGGTGCGGTTCAATCGCAAAGCGCCTGGATCGGCTCCGCAGTCAGCTCGATCTCTATTGGGCGGAAAAGTCCCGGCTGGCCTGCCACCACAACGCCGTGGCGATCTACACCCTCTCGAAGCTGTACGACGCACCGCTCGACGACGTTGAGCGGCTTTCGGAGCTGAAATATGGCGTGCGCTATTTCTGCCCCGAGCATGGGCATTATGAATTCGACGCAGCGCACGACATGGTCGTATGCAGCGTTCATGGTAATCGGGCCGACTCGAAGCAGAATCCGGGACTCGACGAGCACTCATCGTTTGCTCGCTTCCTCGCCAATCTCGACGAAGTGATGGCCACGCTGCGGTTCGACGACGAGGCCCTGTTCGCGACGGTCGAGATCGTCCGCCATCCGCCGGCGAAGGGCGGGAAATAACCGCGCCGCCACCCGAGGAGCCTGTCCAAGAACCGGCCGCGGCGAGGGGAGCTCGCGCGAAAGGGGTCGGGGCAGTCAATTGCTAACGCCCTGAACAACCGCCAACTCGGCATCATGGCGAAATCGACTCCCGACCCCCTTTGGCAATGCCCGCCGGAAGATATGCCGGTTCTCGGAACACTCTCCTAGGGGAGCAGCTTTGCAAGCTCCTCGGTCGTGAACGCCAGATTGGTTTCCGGTCCGGTATCACGCAGGATTTTTCCTGCGATCAGCCGATTCATCGGCGCCAGGATCGTGAAATGGGTCGCACGTGGAACGACATAGAACTTCGCCCGCGACGCCGGCGAGGATTTGGCCATATTTGTCAGTTGGTGAAGGTTGGACGGTTTTTCTTCCCCCCGCGAAGACGAATGTCGGCTTTTTGATCGACCGCAACCAAAAGAGCGGTGACCCGCGGCCATATCTCTTGCCCATCATGGAAGAATCCACCGGGGGCGCATATTCGCTGGCATAGACGACCGGATCTCCCCACCGGGCCAAACGAGAACACAGCTCGAAAGCGGTCGGAGCATTCGGCCACGAGGAGCACAAGCGTGCCTCCCGTGCTGTGGCCGCCGAGGTAGATTCGCTGCGGATCGACATACTTCCGGCTTTTCAAGAAGTCGGCGGCGGCCAATACGTCGTCCACTTCCCCGAGATACCCCTCTTTGACTCCGGGGTTGTCGTTGCCGCCACGCAACCAGGGAAACATCATCACGATCCCCGCTTTGCGGTACGCGGCGGCCGATTGATCGTTATTTGCCGGCTGAGGAGACCAAACGTCGTCGATCGAGTTGCAATCGCCGCCGGTAATCCAAATGATCGCCGGGTGTCGAGCGCCGTCGTGCGGATCGAGAGTCAGATAGGCGGCAAGCTGTCCGACCGGCAAGTGTAATGCACCAAGGTGAAAACGTCGGCCGGTGGCGCAGGAGCCGGCTTTCCAGGACTGGATTTGCGAATGATGTGAGTGTGAAAACCGCGTCGCTCCGCAGAGAGCGAAAGGGGCGCCGTTGCAGGAATTTGGGCCGACTTGTTGGCCGCAACGGGATGTGATTGAGGGCGCGCGTCTATCGTCTAAGTTGACCGCACCCCGCGACGACCACGCAAAACAACAGCCCGATCCGGAGTCGATTCATGATTCGCCCAGTTTCAATGCCCGATACGATTTGGTTCGATACGATTTGTCCCGCTGATCGCCGCCAAGCAGACCGCTGTGCCGCATCGGCGTGGCAGGCGGCTCGAGCCGGAAGGAGAGGGCCGCTGAAGCGGGCACAAGGGGCCTTCCTCCGGTCTGGCTGCCAGGATGAATGCCTGGATTACCCAAAACTACCGACTCGCGTCGGCCAATGAGCCCCTGGCAATCAAAGCCCGGGCGCTACCAAAAAAAAGACACCGCCCATCGCCCCCCGTTTGCCGTTGCCTGCCGGACGGCCGATTGTAGCATGGGAGGTGAAAATGTCGATCCGCCGGGGGACGCCATGTGGGCCATCATCGCAGCGGCCAGCGTGCTGCTCATTTTGTTCATGCTGTTCGACGCCTTCGAGGCGACGGTGTTGCCCCGCCAGGTGATGCGCCGCTTCCGCTATGTGCGGCTGTATTATCGCACGACATGGGCGATATCGCGCGCTGTCGCTGTGCGGATTCGGCGGGGAAAGCGACGCGAGTCGATGCTCGGTTGGTTCGGCCCGCTGTCGTTGCTGGGGCTGTTCGCCAATTGGATGGTGGCGTTGATCGTCGGGTTTGCGGTGTTGAATTGGTCGCTCGGCAACCCGATGCACACGATCGACATGCCCCATTCCGATCAGGTCGTCAGCCTCGCGACCTATCTCTATGCCAGCGGCGTGACCTTTTTCACGCTCGGCTATGGCGACATCACGCCCGCCTCCCCGCTGGGCCGCCTGCTGGCGGTGGCCGAAACCGGCCTGGGCTTCGGATTTCTGGCCTTGGTGTTCAGCTACATGCCTGTCTTGTATCAGGCCTTTTCGCGGCGCGAGGTGACGATCTCGCTGCTCGACGCGCGGGCCGGATCGCCCCCTGCGGCCAGCGAAGTGCTGCTCCGCTTCGCTCGGGCGGGCAACATCGTGGCCGGCGAGCAGTTGCTCGCCGAATGGGAGCGGTGGTGCGCCGAGTTGTTGGAAAGCCAACTCTCGTTTCCGCTGTTGGGCTATTACCGCTCGCAGCACGACAATCAAAGCTGGCTGGCGGCCGTGACCACGATGCTCGACACCTGCACGTTTCTCCTCGCCGGACTGAAGGGGAACGACTCCTACCGCGCCCAACTCACCTTTGCCATGGCGCGCCATGCCGTCGTCGATCTGTCGCTCGTGCTCAGGCTGGAATCCGGCGTGACGAATCCCGATCGCTTGCCGATCGAACAGCTTCGCTGGCTCGCCGCGCGGCTCAAGGAGGCCGGCGTCGAGATGCACGACTTGGCGGTGATCGAGCCGAAATTGGCCGAGTTGAGGGCGATGTACGAGCCGTTCGTCTGGGCTCTGTCGCGCGATCTGTTGCTGGCCGTCCCGGCGATCGTCACCGAGCATCCCCCGATCGACAATTGGCAGCGAAGCGCCTGGCAGCCGCGGACGCCCGGATTGAGCGACCTGCCCATCGGCGAGGTGGGGGAAGTCGGCGAACAGCACCTTTGAGAGTTCGCCGCGGAACCATCAAACCGGCGCGCCGCTGAACGCCAACAGGCTTTCGCCCACCAGCGCCGGCAACTCGAACTCGACATACGAGGGGCGGCCGTTCGCCGGCACACAATCGCCGCGCTCGGCCGGGGCCGACCGCTGGCGGAGTTCGCTCCGCAGAATTTTGCATTCGCGTGGGGCGTCGATCCCCAACCGCATGCGATTGCCCTGAATCTCGACGACCGTCAGCGTGATGTTGTTGCCGATGCGAATTTGCTCGCCCGCCTTGCGACTGAGAACCAACATGGCCGTGTTCCTCCGTGAGTGAAGGTCGTGGGGACGCCCCCCCGAGAGTCCCGCGTTCCGAAGTGGAATGGCCGTGGCGAGGCTGCAAATCATGCGCCGGAAACTCATCATTTTCGACGATCGGACGAAAGCCGTTGGCCAAGCAGGACTTGACGCTGCTGGGCGACCGACGGCGCATTGCCACCTTTTGCGTCGAAAGGACGCAAAATGTCCAGGCAGTTGACCGCAAACCGTTCTAAACGGTGGGAATTCGACCAATCGCCGCGTGCCACTGCTTGCCGGTCGGTCGCGGCGGTTGCCCATACTTGAAGAGTCGGCCCGTTCGGCGATCGGCAAGCAGTGCGGCGCGCCGGTCGGTCGCCGCGCACTCGCTTGGCGGCTGCGGTCGCGTCATTCGGCGAAGCTCGGCCGGTTTAGGGCAGCCGCCAAGTAGTGGCACTGTCGTTCCCGGCGTGCCACTGCTTGCCGGTCGCCGCGGTTGCCCATACTTGAAGAGTCGGCCCGTTCGGCGATCGGCAAGCAGTGCGGCGGGGGCGCAAGGTGGCCAATCCCGAGGGCAAGACCACTGTGGTTGCCGCGAGCGTGCCGAGCGAGTTGCTTGACGAGCTTGATGGCCTAGCTGCCGAACGCGGCTGGAAACGCTCCCAAGCGATTACAGAGGCCGTGCCGCCGGATGCTAGGCAAGCCCTAGCGGAGAGATGGAAAACCGAACCCAGCCACGCGCAGCGACACCCTTCGGACGATTACAAGACGCCTCCGCCTTCAAGACGCGGGCCGCTCTCCGAAACACTGCAATCGGCGGAAGAGCGGCAGAATTGTGACAGTCATGACGCGGGTGGGTTCGCGCGTCGAATCATTTCGCGTTCCTTATCGGCGAGCCAGTTTTTGACAAGTCGATAAGTAGTGGCAGGTGATCGACCCTTAATGCCGATAATTGTCGATTGCGGAACAGTGTCGATCCAAGTGGCTTTTACAACGCATCGGTCAGTTAGTCCGGTTATCGGATGGCCGCCGGGCTGCCACAGCATATCGAACCATCCCGATCGCAGTGGATAATCGAAAGACGTGCTGATTACCGCAACGCGAAGGTCTAAGCCGCCATCGATTTCGGACTGCGGATTAAGAACAATTGAAAAGTGCGGCGCTATAAGAGTTCGGTTTACAGGTTCCCGAACAGGGGCAAGGATGATCGTTCCGAGGCAGATTCGTTTCGGTACAGCCACGAGACATCATGCCGACGCTTGCCCCGATGACCGAAGGTAATCGGCAATCCCGTCGATCCTAACCGCGCTCATGGCTTCTCGATCCAAGTCGTCCCAAATGGACTGTTCATCTAGGTTCGAGCAACCAAGGTGTAAGGAAGTCGCTGCGGTTTTCCCTACCGAACCGGTGTCCAGTGAAAGAACGCCGACTATGGCAATGGATGATCCGAGAAAGACGCCACATGCAATAGGGGCACCAGAAGGACGACCGCACTCGATTTTCGTCGCGCCGGTCGTGTTGTTTATGATTGTCATTGCAATCGCCTCACGATTTGCCCGACCATTCCGTGCAACTGTACGGTCATTGGCAACGACTTGACTTCAACCCCATCTACGAAAATGTGGAATACATAATCCCCAGCAGTTTCGGCAAGCATTCCTGCGTTCACGATAATAGAGGCACTGGATGCTTTGGTCGGATCATTTTGATTTATGATCGTGTCGAAGCGGGTTTCGACACCAAGCGGTTCGCGCATGTTCCATCGGGTTTCCGATAATCGACCTTGATCGTATGAGGCTGACCGACCTCCTCTGGTTCGACCTTCATTTTTACAACAAATGCAATCGGCACGACGAACGGAAACTGGGGGCAGCTTGCTATGTCGAAATCAGGTCCAATCACGATCATCCGCCCATCGGCAAGGTGGTCGGCCATATTAGCCAAAAACGCAAAAGACAGTTCCATGCTTTGCTTTTCCTATCGGCGCGCAAGCCACTCATACTTTGACCTAATTATATCATACCAAAGGACTTAGGTCAAACGATCGTCTTCGTATTTTTGCCGAACCGGCGGTGCGAACCCGCAAGATGCTATGCAGACGAGACTTCGAGACAGGCTAGTCCAACAAGCAAGACAGTCAAGATGGGCAGGTGTCCATTGCATCCGCTATGATCGCGGCATGACCCCTCCCGCTCCCCGCCGCCGCTTCCAATCCAGCCTGCAGACGCTGTTCGTCGTGGTGACTGCCGTGGCGGCTCTTTGCCCGTTTGGCGTCTGGGCCATTCGCAACTTGCTCCCAGCCGAACCGGAAAAATGCCCGTTCAATGCGCCGCTCATCAATGAGGTCCGATTCATTCCGCAGATGCGGTGGACGAATCGGCCTGGCGGAAATCGTTAGCGGGCGGCAGGGTTGCACACGATCTTAGCACACTACCGAGGGCCCGCCGACAGCCGCCACGCGCCCGCCGCCCGAACCTCGGGACTCCCCGCCGGGAATCCCCGCCGGAAACCCGCAAGGTCACCCCGGCCGCTCACGGGCGGGGCCGTCGATGTCGGGCACTCTTTCGCCGGGTTTCAAGATGCGGATATTCGGGGTCGGACCGCCGGCCGATTCTTTGACGAGAAACTCCTTCCGTCGTCGAGGAAATACACGTAGCCGCACGGATCGCTGCCTCCCAATGGATGCAAGAAGATCATCCAACCGTTCGGCTGCCGCTCGATTTGAATGTCGGGCGCGAAATCCTCGTCCTGTTTGTGCGATCCCGAGCTGCGATGCGCACTCCTGCCGCGTCGCGAATCAGGACCGGCACGGTCGGTTCGCCGAATTCCGGCCTGCGACCGCTCGCGACATCGTTGGGGTAGTAATTGGCGTTGTAGGTGGGGACGTCGAGCTTAAGCTCTTTCATATGAACCGCCAAGACGCCAGGAACGCCAAGGAAAAGGTTGTCGTTGGTGACGTCGAACCAAAGCGCCGTCAGGGCCGCCGCCGACTTTCGACCGCGCGTGCGCTGGGAGGTCGGCTGCTCCGAATTTCCAAGCATCGTAACATGTTCCCATAATTGGAGCAATGGAAAAATCCGTTCACACTTCGGACTACGCGATGCTTCGCGCCGAGTTGCGCAGCATGCGAGAAACGGCCGGGCTCACCCAGCGAGATTTGGCCACCAAGCCTCAAAGTGCCCCATAGCTGGGTCTCGAATGTCGAGACAGGCCAGCGGCGAATCGACTTGCTGGAATTCTGCCGGTTCGCCTCGGCCTGCGGCACCGAACCGTTGGAAGCAGCGACGCGGCTGCTGAAGCGGTTCGACGGCCGGCAGGCGCGGCGGCCCGCCAAGGGAGGCCGCGGCAAGTGACGATCGGCTGGCAACGACGATTTGCGGCGAGAAGCTGATCTTGGCCGCGTTCAAGATGCCCTCGGTCCAAACGATGGTCTCGCGGAAATCGAGCATCACCAATGCGGCCGTCGGCCAGATCATCCCCGTGATCCAGCCGACGGCGGCCGAGATCGAGCGCTCGCTCGCGATCCTGGGCCTGGACGCCGCGCGACGTCCGCTGCGCCTATTGCGGCGATAAATCGAGCGAATGGGACCACCTGCGGCCGATCGTGAACAACCGCCGCCCCACCGGGTACATTTCCGAAATCGCCAATCTCGTCCCCGCCTGCGGCAAGTGCAATCAAAGCAAGGGCGGAACGGCCTGGCGATGTGGATCGTAAATCCCAAGGCGACGCACTCGCCAACTGCGCCGCGGCCTTGAAAAGCTCGCGGATCGCGTCGAGCGGCTTGAGGAGTATGAGCGGCAACTCGCTCCAACCCACGTCGACTTCGCAAGCATCGTGGGGACCGACGCCTGGGAGCATTATTGGTCGCTCTGCGAGGCGGTGATCGAGGAAATGCGCCAGTGCAAGCTCGTCGCAGATGGACTTCGCGACCTCGTCGCAGCCAAGCTACGAGACAACTCTCGGCCGGGCGGGTGAATTCGCGCGTTTCTCTTTCGCGATGTCGAATGCCTGTTGCGCAGGCCGCCCAAACCAATCCGGGAGCCCTATCGGATTCCACGCAGATCGACGCCTTCGCTGCGAGGCTCGCGGAACAAGACTGCTATCCGCTCCGAGACGGTCGAATGCCTCGTTTCGCGGAACCTCGGCCATCCCTCCCCGGCAGACGATCGCCCCGATTCTGGGTAGAATCAAGAGAATGGCTTGATTGCGAGATGCTCCCCTCCGGGCGGTCTGCGATGGCTGGAATCACGACGCTTTGTTTTGCCGGCAGTTATGCGGTCGCGCTGGCGCTTGGAGCTGGTGCGGGGGGGCGTTCGGGGCCGCTGGCGGGGGGCGTTGGCGGTCGGGTTCGCGGCAGCCGGACTGGTGGCCGAGGCGCTGTTTCTGGCGTCTCGGGCGGCGACGGCGGCGAGCGTCCCGCTGTCGAGCGCGTATGAATGGTATCTGCTGGCGGCCGCGCGCTGGTGGCCGTGTATCTCTATCTGTCGCTGCTTCACCGGATGGCGGCGAGCGGGGTGTTCATCTTGCCGCTGGCGCTGGCGTTGATCGCGGCGGCCCATTTTGCTTCGCACGAGCCGTTTGCCGCAGACGCCGGCCGCCCAGATTTGGGGGGCGATCCACGGCACGTTTTGGCTTCTGGGGACCGTGGCCGTGATGATCGGCTTCGTGGCCGGGGCGATGTATTTGTTGCAGTCGAATCGGCTCAAGCGGCTCTCCCGCAGCGGAACGAAGGCCGACGCGCCCGGACGACGTCCCGCAGGCAGCGGCTTCGTCGTGAGGCTCCGCTTGCCCAGTCTCGAATGGCTCGAACGGGCCAACAGCCGGGCGATCGTGATCTCGGCGCTGATGGTCGGAGCGGGCCTGGCGTCCGGGATCGTCATTAATCTGATCAGCGCTCATCCGACCAGCATGGTCAGCATTATGCGCTGCCCTGGAGCGACGCGATCGTCTGGCGATCGGCGGGGCTGTTCGGCTGGCTGTTTGTGGCGGCGCTGTTCAGCGCGCTCTATCGGCCGGCCCGGCGGGGACGCAAAGTGGCCTATCTCACGGTGGCCAGCTTCGGATTTCTGGCGATTTTTCTGGCGGCCCAGTTGCTCGGCCACACCGAGCACGACGGACGAGCGGCTAGCCGGAGCAGGGAGCAGGAACAGGGAGCAGAGAGCGGCGAGCGGAGACTGGCGCCAAGTTTAGCCGCGACTTCGACCACCCGTTTCGCCGCGACCCCTTCGGCGTCTCGAGCCTCAGGGTCGAAGACCGACAGGGATCGCGTCGCCGCTTCGGGGAGACCTCGTCCCATGAAGTTGCAAATGATCGGCTGCAGCCATCATAATGCGTCGCTCGCGCTCCGCGAGCGGCTGGCCTTCAATCCCGCGCAGGCGGCCGGAGGCGCTCGACCTCTGGCGGCGACGGTTCCCCGCCGCCGAGGCCGTGCTGCTTTCGACCTGCAATCGGGTCGAACTCTACACCGCCTGGGAGACCGACGCGCCGAGGGCCGAGCCATCAGCAGGTTGCCGAGTTTCTGGCCGAGTTTCACGGGCTGGATCTGTCTCGCGATCTTCGACGATCTGTTCGAGCAATCGGGGGAGGCGGCGGTGCGGCATCTGTTCAACGTGGCGGCCAGTCTCGACAGCATGGTGCTCGGCGAGCCGCAGATCCTGGCCCAGGTGAAGCAGGCCTATCGAGCTGGCCCAACAGCAGCAAAGCGCCGGCCCGCTGACGCACGAGATGTTTCAAGCGGCCCTGCGCGTGGCCAAGCGCGTGGCGAACGAAACGTCGCTCTATCGCAAGCGGGTGAGCATCGCCAGCGTCGCCGTCGGCGATTTCGCCCAGCGACATCTTCGATCGCTTCGACGACAAGCAAGTGCTAGTGATCGGCGCCGGGGAAATGGGCGAGGAGGCCCTGCGCTATCTTGCGCGACGAAGGGGCCCGGCAGACTGACGATCGTCAATCGCAACGCCGAGCGGGCCGCCGCGATGGCCGAGCAATTCGGCGGGCCGGGCCGCCGCTTGGGAGCAGCTCGACGAAGGGCTCGTCGCGGCCGACCTGGTGGTCAGCACGACCGGGGCAGCCGAGCCGATCGTGACGCTCGACCGGTTTCAGCGGATCGAGGCGCGAGCCGCTATCAGCGGCCGCTGTTGATTCTCGATCTGGCGGTGCCGCGCGATTTCGAGCCGGCGATCGGCGATCGCCTGGGCGTGTATCTGTATTCGATCGACGACCTGGAAGCGGTTTGCCAGCGGAATCGCCGCGATCGCGACGGCGAACTGCCCGCCGCGGTGGCGATCATCGAAGACGAAACGCGGCGGTTCATGGACGATTTGCACCATCGGGCGACCGGGCCGATCATCCAGCGGCTGCGGCGAAGCTGGCAAGAGCTGCGCGATCAGGAACTGCGTGCGGCTGTTCAACAAGCTGCCGAACCTGACCGAGCCGCAGCGCGAGGAAATCCGCCGCGTCGTTCGAGCGGTACGTGAACAAGATGCTCCACCCGCCGCTGGAGCGGATCCGCGACGAATCGCGGCATGGGCATCCGCACGGGCTGCTTGGAAGCCTTCAAGCGGCTGTTCCACCTGGCGGATTGAGCGCGGGGCGGCAACTGCCCGGTTCGCCGGATGAATCCTACCCCTATTCGTTCTCGTAATCCCATTCCTGATCCTAATCCTGATCCTACTCCTGCTCGACATCGGCCGCGTCGCGAGAAGGCCGAGGATTGCGACTGCGAGTAGGATGCAATCCGCTGGAAATCCCAACTCGAATTGGAGAAACGATGCGTGCAGCGACTCGCGTTCTGGCTGTTCTGTTGGCGTTGCTTGCGTCCGCGGCCTCTGCCGCCGATCCGCTTCCCTCGTGGAACGACGGTCCGGCGAAGCGGGCGATCGTCGATTTCGTCGCCCGCGTGACCGATCCGCGCGACAAAGCGTTCGTCGCTCCCGCGGATCGCATCGCCGCCTTCGACAACGACGGCACGCTGTGGTGCGAGCAGCCGCTGTACGTGGAAATGGTCTTTGCCCTCGATCGGATCAAGGCGCTTTCGCCGCTGCATCCGGAGTGGAAGGAGAAAGCGCCGTTCAAGGCGATCCTGGCCGGCGATCTGAAAACGGCGCTCTCCGGCGGAGAGCCCGCCATCGCGGCCGTCGTCGAGGCGACCCACGCCGGCATGACCACCGGCGAATTCGACCGGATCGTCAAGACCTGGGCGGCCACCGCCACCCACCCGCGATTCAAGCATCGCTACACGGAGTTGACCTACCAGCCGATGGTGGAACTGCTCGACTATTTGCGGGCCAATCGTTTCAAGACTTTCATTGTGTCCGGCGGCGGCGTCGAATTCATGCGGCCATTCACCGAGAAGCTATATGGCGTCCCGCCGGAGCAGGTCATCGGCAGCCGCGGCAAGCTGAAATTCGAGTTCCGCCAGGGCCGTCCAGTGATCGTCAAGCTTCCCGAGATCGGTTTTATCGACGACGGGCGCGGCAAGCCGGTCGGCATCCAACAGGTCATCGGCCGGCGGCCGATCATGGCCTTCGGCAACTCCGACGGCGACTTGCAGATGCTCGAATGGACGACCGCCGGCGGCAGCCCGGGCTTCGGCCTGATCGTGCATCACACCGACGCCAGCCGCGAATACGCCTACGACCGCGCATCGCACGTGGGCCGGCTCGATAAAGGCCTGACCGAGGCCAAGTCGCGCGGCTGGACCGTCGTGAACATGAAAAACGATTGGAAATGCGTGTTTGCGTTTCAGAAATGATTCGGGCGAGAACGAGGAATGAGAGGACGCGCAGGATCGGGAGCGCGAGTCGGTTCCGACGTTTTTAGTCATGCCACCCGCGCGAACACTTCCGACACCTTGATCCGGCAGGCCGTCCAGGCCGGCATGATGCTGCCGGCCAGCGAAGTCAGCGCGCCAATCGCCAGGCCCCACCAGATCGCCTCGATCGGGATATAAAACGCCGGGAAAAACGCGATCGGAAACTTCAAGCCCCCCGATCGCCTTGTCCACCACCAGATATGTGATCGCCGCGCTCGCCAGGCCGGACAGCGCGCCGATCATCACCGCCTCGCCGATCACCATCGCCGAGGATGTGCCCGGGGCGAAAGCCGAGCACCTTGAACACCGCGACCTCCATCCGCCGCTCGCGGACGTTGATGCTGATCGCGTTGGCCAAAATCAGCGACAGCGTGAACAGGATCGCCGGCGAAACAGCCACCGCATCGCCCCAGATCAGATCCTTGTAGGCGTCGAGAAACGAGGCGATCCCCGACGACGCCGTTTCGCATTTCACCGCCGGGCTGGTGAAATTCGGCGACGACATGACCTGCCCCGCGATCCGCGTGAAACGCGGTCGAATCGGCCACGCGCAGCCAGACGAGGTTCAAACTGGCGTCGGCCATCGGATGGTGCCGCTGGCCGGCGTGGGTCCGCGGATAGTCGTCGAGCGCGTCGTTGAGATAGTCGCGGTTCATGGCGGCCGTCTGGTTGTAGCGGCCGTCGGGAAAGGTGCCGACGATGTCGAATTCCAGGTCGATGCCCTTGTAGTTCATGCTGTAGATCTTGATCCGCTCGCCGACCCGCTTGTTCATCGCCGCCAGCCGCTCGCGGCCGACGATGATCCCCCGCTTGTTCTCCTCGAGCTTCTTGATATTCGCCTGAGTTCGCTTGGCCTCGGGGGCTGGAAGATCGTCGAGATCGTCCATCATCGTGGCCAGCTTCTTCGGCTCCAGCGCGAAGGCGAACATCATGCTCTCGCGGGTCATCTTGCCCGGATCGGTCGTGCCGCCATAAAACTGCCAGCTCATCGAATCCAGCGGGTGGATATCGCCGGGCCGCCGGGCCGCCGCCGTCGGCCAGAGCGGCGGCGTAGGCAAAAGGCATGCGGCTGGGAATCTGCCACCGCTCGGTGATGATCGCCTTGAAGTTGTTGCTCTTTTCGGCGGTCTGTTGATCGAGAAACGAGAGGATCGACCAGACGAGCGTGACCACGAACACCAGGGCCATCGTGCCCAGCGCCGTGAGGCTCGTCCGCAGCAAATTGCGGCGAAGGTTTTTCAGGATCAGGCGGATGAATTGCATGGCAGCGGGATCGCAAATCTGGGTGCGGGAGCCTGGAGCAAAGCGGAGGGCGTGCCCCAGGGCGTGACGGCAGACTCGCCTGGGGCACGCTGCGTGCACCGGCTCCATCGTTTCGAAAAAGCGGCCATCATTTCGCCACGGCCGGCATCGTGCGTTCGTCGGCCACGAGCTGGCCCTTTTCCAGGTGCAAGATGCGGTGGGCACGCTGGGCGGCGCGGTGGTCGTGCGTCACGAGGATGATCGTCTTTTGCAAGGCCGTGTGCAGCTCGGTCAATCAGGTCGAGAATCTCCTCGGCGCTTTTGGCGTCGAGATCGCCGGTCGGCTCGTCGGCGACGATCAGCGTCGGATCGGTGACGATCGCCCGCGCGATGCCGACCCGCTGCTGCTGCCCGCCGGAAAGCTGCCCGGGCCGATGATGCATGCGATGGCTCGAGGCCGACGAGTTCCAGGGCCGTGAGCACCTGCCGCCGCCGCGCCGCCGCGGAGATCGGCAACAGCAGCAGCGGCAGCTCGACGTTCTCATAAGCGGTCAACACCGGAAGCAAATGATAGAACTGAAACACGAAGCCGATATGCCGCGTCCGCCAACGAGCCAGTTGGCTCTCCGACATCCGCGAGATCGAGTTCCTCGCCGACCCACACCTCGCCCTGCGTCGGCCGATCGAGGCCGGCGATCAAATTCAAGAGCGTGGTCTTGCCCGAGCCGCTGGGGCCCATCAAGGCCATGAACTCGCCGTCGGGCACGGTGAGCGTCAGATCGTTGAGCACATCGACCTGCTCGCTGCCGCGCGTGAAAAACTTATGCACGCCGCCGACGCGGACAATAGGGATCGGGGCGAGGGGTGAGGGGCGAGGAACTCGAATCGCAGACCCTTCACCGGGCGCAACTGAATGAACGGATACCAAAACTCTGAACTCGACTGCTTCGCCATGTCGCCTCACATCCCCGCTTGCGCTCGCTCCCCTAGCCCCTCACCCCTATTCCCTAGCCCCTTCTTGTAAAACGACACCACCGCCCCCATCTCCGGCTTGAAATAAACTCCCTCTTCCCTCGTCGGGGATCTTCAGCTTCACGCGCACCGGGATCGCTCCCTTCGCCCGATCGGCCGTCGGCATCAGCCGCGACACGAATCCGTCGCAGATTTTGATCGGGATAGGCTTCGGTGTGAATCTTGCACTTCTGACCGACGAACACATTCGAGATGTCGCGCTCTTGGATCGACAGGTCCACTTCAAGATCGGCGAGGTTGGCCATCGTGCAGATGCTATACGAGCCGTTGAAGACGATCGGGTTGACGATGTTCCCTTCTTCGGCGTTTTTCTTGAGGATCGTGCCGGAGACCGGGGCGCGGACAGTGCAATTGTCGAACCGCCATTTGCGCCTTGTCCAAATCGGCCTGCGCCAGGGCCACGTCGGCTTTGGCCGCGTCGATCTTCTCGACCCGCGGGCCGAGCTTCATCAGATTATAGGCGCTGGTGAGCCGGTTGACCTTGCGGACCATCGCCCGATAGGCGGCCTCGGCAATTTCGAATTCGTTGTCGGTGACGCACCTTGGTTCCCAAATCGTGCAACCGCTTCGTCCGCTCGAAGGTCGATTTA
The DNA here is from genome assembly GCA_963770565.1 of uncultured Actinomycetota bacterium. Lineage (GTDB taxonomy): Bacteria > Actinomycetota > Actinomycetes > JAFAQI01 > JAFAQI01 > DATAUK01. The sequence goes on along the minus strand of CAVYQE010000001.1, from coordinate 8,929 downwards.
AGCTGCGTGAGTTGCTCGTTCGCTTCGGCCCCTCGGCCGCGGCCTCCTCGATTTCTTCCGGGCGACTGCCATTTTGCAGTTCCAAGAGCCGTCTGCTTGGCCGCCGTCGAGGACAGCCTGGGCGTGCTCCAGTTCGGCCTTGTAATCCACACTCTCCAAAACGGCGAGCACGCTTGCCCTGCTCGACGTGCTGCCCTTCGATGATGTCGAGCTTCTCGACCATGCCCGGAGATTTTCGGGCTGACGAGGATTTCATGCACGGGGATCACGTAGCCTTTGGATTCGAGAATCACGTCGCCGGCATTGGGATCTACCGGCATCGCATGGCCGCCGCCTGCCGCCGATTTGCCGTCGGCCGGTTTGGCATCGGCGTTGCCGGTCTTGCCGGCCGAGATAGATGCTGGCCGACCACGGCCGCCGCCGACGACGATCGCCAGCAGCACGAGCCACTTGAGCAATCCCCAGCGGAATCGGCCGGCCGTCACGTCCGGCGACAATTGCAGCGATTTCACGCGATCGGCCAACAAGCTGCCATCGGCGGCCCTCCGCCCCGCGGAGCGCGGTTCGCCCGGCTTGTTGACGGCCTCGGCCGGAGGGAAAGGATCGCTGTCGGGTCGTGTTTCGGTGGTCACGGGAACCTCGCGAAAAGGCGAAAAGCGATGAGTATTTTCATTAGACCAGCGAGAGCCGCAGCCGTCAATTCGGGGTCGGGGGTCGGGGGTCGGGGGTCGGCTGTGCAATCTGTGCGGTTTCGAAGTGGAATTCGAGTTCGTTTTTTGGTCGGTTTTTGTTCCGCCCACGTACTCGCACAATTCCGACTCCGAGGTGGCATGAAATTCATCCCGATAGGGATGGCAGACATTAGCCGGCGGTTGAGGCCGCAGGCCGACACCGCCGGTATCGGAACGCGAAAAACTTGCTTCGACCCCGGTAGGGGTCGCAGAGCGCTGGCACCCCTATCGGGGTGCAATAGGGATTATTCGATTTCACGACCGGTGGTATCGGCCTGACGGCCTCAACCACCGGCTAATGTCTGGGAACCCTACCGGGTTCCTTGATCGCCTGCCGTCCTTTCCAAAACCCGGAACAAAAAACGGCATAAACGTCGATACGATCCCTGCTAAAGACTGCCCGCTCACGCTTCTCCTCGATCCGCGAAAATCCGCGCAATCCGCGGCAAAATGCTTGTTTCTTGCCGCGGATTGCACGGATTTTCGCGGATTTCCGAATAAGCAAATCGAAAAACGAATGACGCCAACTCGACGACCTTTCCGACTCCCGAGGGGGCTGCCGACGTTCTTTCCCTGCCGAATCCCCGCCGCATAATTGCGGCGGCTACCTGAAAAAGCCGGCGGCAACTTTCGATCGGTCGAAACAGCTTCGCTCGACCACGCCGGCGCGAGCGGAACAAATAGGGAATAAACTTTCGAAGTCTCGAAGGGCCGATTTTTCGCATCCTGGGTCGGGGGCCGGGGGGGGGTTGGGTCGGAGGGGCCATGTTCGTTAGCCGGATTGCTTGGGAGCCGCCGTCCGCCACACGGTGGTGGTACAGTTTCGAAGTAGTCTTCACGCTCCGCGTGAAGAATTCCTCACGCGGAGCGTGAGGAGTACGATCTGAAACGCGAACTATACCGCTAGCCGCCACGCTAGCCCCTGGAATGGCTCCGCATGTCGCGCTATACTGAATTCGGGCCCCGGTGGCCGCGCGACCCGGAGGAGAGATGCCTGTGAGCGGCGATGAATTGCGGGAGCGGAGGACGATCTATTTCAGCGGCCGCGTGCAAGGGGTCGGTTTTCGCTATACGGCCGAACGGATCGCGGAGCAGTTCGCCGTGACCGGGTTCGTTCGCAACCTGAGCGATGGCCGCGTGCAGCTCGTGGCCGAGGGGCGGCTCCGGCGAACTCGATCGGTTTCTCGATCGGCTTCGAACGGAAATGAAACGTTTCATTCACGACGCCGCGGTCGCGACCGCTCCGGCCACGTCCGAGTTCCCAGCTTTCGAGATTCGATTCTGAGCCACTGGTCAGCGGCCACCGCGCCGCGATGGTTCGCGATAGGTAGAGATACCGAGTTGTTGCATGATTTCGACCCTCTTGCCGTTGGCCACGCTTTCCACCTGGCTCACCCCCCCGTGGCTGATCGGCATTGGGGCCGGGCTGGGCCTGCTGGTGCTGGCGATCGTCTATGGCATGGCGCGACTTTTGTCGCGGCGGTGGGGAACTTTCTCAACGATAGCCTGCGCGAAGGATTCGTGACCCCCGTGCTGCTGCTGGCGGCGATCATCGCCGTGGGGGCGCTGGCGGCCTCGCCGATCGTGCCCGTGGCCGATCTGCTGCGGTCGTTGCGGCGGCTGCCGACGGCGGGGAGCTTGGACGTCTCGGAGACGATCCCTCCCAAAGCCAAGGATCAAATAGTCGATTTGGATATCCGCCCGGCCGAACTGAAGTCGCTCGAGATCAAGAGCGATCAGGATCTCACGCTGCGGCTCGTCGAGTATGGGATCATCAACCAGGCCAAGGAATCGAAAATCTCGCTCGTTCATAACGAGCCTTACAAGTGGATGAAGTCGATCCGCGCCATTCGGAAGAGCGCGCCAAGAGCGAGAGCAATGAGGTCGCCACCGAAAACAATCTGTTCTATGGCGATAAATCCGTATTGGCGGTGACGAATCTCGGCGATCAGCCGGCTAGCCTTCGTTCACCGGCAAGACGGCCGAAGAATATCCCGAGGTCGCGGCGATTCCTGAGACGGCCTTCGCCCTGATTGGATTGGTCGGGCTGTTTTTGGCGTTCAAGCTCGCCTGCCCGAAGATCACGGCGATCGGTCTGGCCACGGCCCGCGAAGTGATGGTCCAGCCGCTGTTTTAAGTGGTGATGGCCTCGGCTTCGCCATCATCGTGGCACGATCTTCGTTCCCTACAACACGTTTGGCGACGACGTCAAGATGCTCAAGCTCTCCGACGTCGATGCTGATCAAGGTTTTGGCGATCATCGTGGCGATTTGGACGGCCAGCGAATCGATCTCCAGCGAGATCGAAGGCCGCACGGCGATGACCGTGCTCTCGAAGCCGATCGGCCGGCGGCAATTCATCCTCGGCAAATTCCTGGGAGTCGTGCTCCCCGCGGCCCTGATGTTTCTCTTCCTCGGGGCGCTGTTTTTGCTCACCGTTTCTTACAAAGTGGTCTACGACGCCCGCGAAGGGGCCCAGCTCGAGCCGGTCTGGCAAGCCTGCTTTCAGCCGATGATCTCTTCGGTGCCGGGCTTGTTTCTGGCGTTTCTCGAAACGGTGACGCTGGCGGCGGTCGGGGTGGCGCTGTCCACACGGCTGCCGATGCTGGCCAATCTCATCGTGTGCTGTTCGGTGTATGTCGTCGGGCATTTGGTGCCGATGCTCGTCGTCTCGCGGATCGGCGATACGTATGGCATCATTCGCTTCGTCGGGCAATTGATGGCGGCGGTGTTTCCCGTGCTCGATAATTTCGATATCGAGGCGACGGTCTCGACGGGCAACCCGGTGCCGGCGATCTATCTGTGGGCCGTCTTGGGCTATTGCGTGCTTTATTGCACGGTCGCGATGCTGTTGGCCTTGGTGCTCTTCGAAGATCGGGATCTGGCCTAACAGGATAGCGCACCCGAGCCGCCCGTAGCCGAATTCGCCGGAATTCGGATCGCCCAAGTTACCCGAGCCACGGAATTCCAGCGCGTTGTCATGCCGCGGGGCGGCACTTTTGCGTCGCCGGGAGTTCAACCGTATTTTCGAAGCAATTCGGCTACGAGGCGCGCCGTCGTGATAGAATGCCGCTGCCCGGTTTTTCGATCACCCGCGAGCGTTTATGGCGACCTACCTGAGTTGGGATGAAATCGCGATCCGCTTCGCGCTGTCGCTGGCGGCCGGGGCGCTGATCGGCCTCAATCGCGGCGAGCACGGTCGCGCGGCGGGAATGCGCACGACGATTCTGGTCGGCCTGGCGGCCAGCGCGGCCATGATCCAGGCCAACCTGCTGCTGGGCATGTCGGGCCGCCATGCCGATTCGTTCGTAATGCTCGATCTGATGCGCTTGCCGCTGGGCATCTTGTCGGGCATGGGGTTCATCGGCGGCGGAGTGATTCTCGCCGCGGGAATCTGGTGATCGGCGTCACGACCGCCGCCACGCTGTGGTTCGTCACTGTGATGGGGCTGTGCTTCGGCGGCGGACAAATCGGGCTGGGCCTGACCATGCTCGCGAGCGGTATGCTCGTCCTTTCGGTCCTGAAATCCGTCGAGAATCGAATGGACCGCGATCGCCGGGCGACGCTGCTGCTCGTCGCCGGCGACGACGGCCCGACGGAACAGCGAATTCGCGACGATTTGACGGCCGCGAATTTTCGCATCTTGTCGTGCGCCGTGAAATACGTCTCGGCGACTCGGCTGCGAAGGCTGCGCTGCGATCTGGAATGGAGCGCGCAATTGATCGACAATCGAACGCCGCCGATCGTCGAGACGTTGGCCGGCATTCCGGGAGTGGTCGAGGTGGAGTGGCGACCGTGACGAAATCGGCGTGGCGGCGGCTCGAGCCGCCGCCATCCCGCCCCGAGATAGAGGCAGCAATAAACAAGCCAAGATCAGGACACGAGGAGACTGTCCGAGAACCGGCATATCTACCGGCTGGCGTTGCCAAAGGGGGGTATTCCGGGTCTTGAGTGGGCTCCTTCGGCGGGCAAGCACAGACTGGGGGCTTTGCCCCTAGGCCCCCAGGATTTTCAAGGCATGGCTCAGGCGTTCAATGGGGGCGGACAGCGCGGCAGATCGTAGACCTCCATCACTCCAGGCCGGCAACCCGGCCTGCTGGCCCCCTTCTCGCCTCCGAAACACCGCTGCACTTATCACAAGAGGGGATGCGCAAATCGCGAGGATTTTCTCGTCACCCGCTGAAAACCCAGTACAGCCGGTTTTAGGAACACTAATCGGCAGCTAATTAGCGCTGATTAGTGCTGATTAGCGAGGATTAGTGTTCCCGATCTGTCATGCCGCCGTGCTTTCTCGCTCTCGGTTTTTCCGTGACCTCGTGTAAAAACTTGGTTGCGGCCTGACGGCTGCGTATGCAATCTGTGGATGAAAACATTTCCGGGTATTCCGGGTCTTGAATGGGTTCCTCCAGGATTTTTCAAGGCATGGCTCAGGCGTTCAATGGGGGCGGGCAGCGCGGCAGATCGTAGACCTCCATCACTCCAGGCCGGCAACCCGGCCTGCTGGCACCCTTCTCGCCTCCGAAACACCGCTACGCTTACCACAAGAAGGGATGCGCGAATCGCGAGGATTTTCGTGTCACCCGCTGAAAACCCAGTACAGCCGGTTTTAGGAACACTAATCGGCGCTAATTCGCGCTGATTAGTGCTGATTAGCGAGGATTAGTGTTCCCGATCTGTCATGCCGCCGTGCTTTCTCGCTCTCGGTTTTTCCGTGACCTCGTGTAAAAACTTGGTTGCGGCCTGACGGCTGCGCTATGCAATCTGTGGATGAAAACATTTCCGGGTATTCCGGGTCTTGAATGGGTTCCTCCAGGATTTTTCAAGGCATGGCTCAGGCGCTCAATGGGGGGCGGACAGCGCGGCAGATCGTAGACCTCCATCACTCCAGGCCGGCAACCCGGCCTGCTGGCACCCTTCTCGCCTCCGAAACACCGCTGCGCTCATAACAAGAGGGGATGCGCAAATCGCGAGGATTTTCGTGTCACCCACTCAAAACCCAGTACAGCCGGTTTTAGGAGACACTAATGGCGCTAATTAGCGCTAATCGCGCTGATTAGTGTTCCCGATCTGTCATGCCGCCGTGCTTTCTCGCTCTCGGTTTTTCCGTGACCTCGTGTAAAAACTTGGTTGCGGCCTGACGGCTGCGCTATGCAATCTGTGGATGAAAACATTTCCGGGTATTCCGGGTCTTGAATGGGTTCCTCCAGGATTTTTCAAGGCATCGCCCAGGCGTTCAATGGGGGGCGGACAGCGCGGCAGATCGTAGACCTCCATCACTCCAGACCGGCAACCCGGCCTGCTGGCCCCCTTCTCGCCTCCGAAACACCGCTGCACTTACCACAAGAAGGGATGCGCGAATCGCGAGGATTTTCGTGTCACCCGCTGAAAACCCAGTACAGCCGGTTTTAGGAACACTAATCGGCGCAACGGTTAGCGCTAATCAGCGATGATTAGTGTTCCCGATCTGTCATGCCGCCGTGCTTTCTCGCTCTCGGTTTTTCCGTGACCTCGTGTAAAAACTTGGTTGCGGCCTGACGGCTGCGCTATGCAATCTGTGGATGAAAACATTTCCGGGTCTTGAATGGGTTCCTCCAGGAGTTTTCAAGGCATGGCTCAGGCGTTCAATGGGGGGCGGACAGCGCGGCAGATCGTAGACCTCCATCACTCCAGACCGGCAACCCGGCCTGCTGGCCCCCTTCTCGCCTCCGAAACACCGCTGCACTTACCACAAGAAGGGATGCGCGAATCGCGAGGATTTTCGTGTCACCCGCTGAAAACCCAGTACAGCCGGTTTTAGGAACACTAATCGGCGCCTAATTAGCGCTAATCAGCGATGATTAGTGTTCCCGATCTGTCATGCCGCCGTGCTTTCTCGCTCTCGGTTTTTCCGTGACCTCGTGTAAAAACTTGGTTGCGGCCTGACGGCTGCGCTATGCAATCTGTGGATGAAAACATTTCCGGGTCTTGAATGGGTTCCTTCAGGAGTTTTCAAGGCATGGCTCAGGCGTTCAATGGGGGGGACACTGCGGCAGATCGTAGACCTCCATCACTCCAGACCGGCAACCCGGCCTGCTGGCCCCCTTCTCGCCTCCGAAACACCGCTGCACTTACCACAAGAGAGGGATGTGCCGATTCGCCGAGGATTTTCGTGTCACCCGCTGAAAACCCAGTACAGCCGGTTTTAGGAAACACTAATCGTGCGGTAATTAACGCGTAATCAGCGATGATTAGTGTTCCCGATCTGTCATGCCGCCGTGCTTTCTCGCTCTCGGTTTTTCCGTGACCTCGTGTAAAAACTTGGTTGCGGCCTGACGGCTGTGCCATGAATTCTGTGGATGAAAACATTTCCCCGGGTCTTGAATGGGTTCCTCCAGGAGTTTTCAAGGCATGGCTCAGGCGTTCAATGGGGGGCGGACAGCGCGGCAGATCGTAGACCTCCATCACTCCAAGACCCGGCAACCCGGCCTGCTGGCCCCCTTCTCGCCTCCGAAACACCGCTGCACTTACCACAAGAAGGGATGCGTTAATCGCGAGGATTTTCGTGTCACCCGCTGAAAACCCAGTACAGCCGGTTTTAGGAACACTAATCGGCGGCTAATTAAGCGCTAATCAGCGATGATTAGTGTTCCCGATCTGTCATGCCGCCGTGCTTTCTCGTTCTCGGTTTTTCCGTGACCTCGTGTAAAAACTTGGTTGCGGCCTGACGGTCTCGCTACGGCAGTCCTGTGGATGAAAACATTCTCTCCCCGGGTCTTGAATGGGTTCCTTCAGGAGTTTTCAAGGCATGGCTCAGGCGTTCAATGGGGGCGGACAGCGCGGGCAGATCGTAGACCTCCATCACTCCAGACCGGCAACCCGGCCTGCTGGCCCCCTTCTCGCCTCCGAAACACCGCTACGCTTACCACAAGGGGCGATGCGCGAATCGCCGAGGATTTTCGCGTCACCCGCTGAAAACCCAGTACAGCCGGTTTTAGGAACACGCGCAATCGTGCGTATGGATGCTGATTAGTGCTGATTAGCGAGGATTAGTGTTCCCGATCTGTCATGCCGCCGTGCTTCTCGCTCTCGGTTTTTCCGTGACCTCGTGTAAAAACTTGGTTGCGGCCTGACGGCTGCGGCTACGGGGACCTGTGGATGAAAACATTCCTCTCCGGGTCTTGAATGGGTTCCTTCAGGAGTTTTCAAGGCATGGCTCAGGCGTTCAATGGGCCCGGACAGCGCGGCAGATCGTAGACCTCCATCACTCCAGACCGGCAACCCGGCCTGCTGGCCCCCCTTCTCGCCTCCGAAACACCGCTGCACTTACCACAAGAAGGGATGGTCAATCGCGAGGATTTTCGTGTCACCCGCTGAAAACCCAGTACAGCCGCGAAAGGGGGTCGGGAGTCGATTTCGCCATGATGGCGGTTGGCACTACGGGTCGTTCAGCGGGCGAAATCGACTCCCGCCCCCTTTTCGCGGCCAGCATCCCCTCGCCGCGGCCGGTCTCGATGCCTCCCAGCGCCGGCCTCACGCGGCCGCGTTCACTCCCCCATCTGCGATTTCTTCTGCAGCAGATGGTGGTATTGCTGGGCGAAGCGGTGCGCCTCTGTCGCGGACATATTGCAGCAGCCGCAGGGCGAACGCATGGCGGCTCAGGCGGAGCGGCTCCGCCGTAGCCGGGGACGTAAACCTCTTCTTCCCGCTTGGCCAGCGAGATCACCGTCGGCGGCGTGAGGCCCAACTCGCGGAAGGTCACCAGCGCCGTGTTCAATCGCCCCTGACCTCCGTCGACGAGCAGGATGTCGGGAACAATCCCCGAATTCGTCGGAGAGCCGCTGGAACCGTCGCGAGACGACTTCGTGGATGCTCTTGAAATCGTCCACCCCGGCGACGGCCCGAATTTTGAATCGCTTGTAGCCCGGCTTGAACGGCATGCTGTCGATGAAGCGGGACGAGGCTGGCCACCGTTTCGCCGCCCGCGAGGTGGGCGATATCGACCCCTTCGATCGTCCGCGGCGTCTCGGCCCAGATGGAGCACTTTGCGCAAGCCGGCGAGCCCTTTTTTCGGATCGATGTAAAACACTTCCGGCTGAGCATGCCTCGTCGATGTCGCCCTGCTTGTCGAGCGTTTCGAGCATGTGGATTTCGTCCGCGCAGCCGGGCCGCTTTCTCGAACAGCAGCCCCGTCGCCGCGGCCCGCATCTCCTCGTGCATCTC